>NZ_QBUD01000001.1 GCF_003058085.1 Yoonia sediminilitoris
GAAGACGGCCTGCGCTTCGCGATCCGCGAAGGCGGCCGGACTGTGGGTGCAGGTGTCGTCTCGAAAATCGTCGAATAATCGACGATTAGCGAACGACACCGGTGGGACGCGACAGGTGATTAGACCAATCACCGAAAGTGTCCCGCAACAACGATCCTCTAGGTGCCCCTCACAACCGGGGCACCACAGACACCCAACCGTAAGATGGATCCCGATCCATCCCCCCAAAGCCGCAGCAACCGCTGCGGCTTTTGCCGTAAAACAGTGTCGCGACAATTCCCAAGCGATGCTCTGTCAGGTACACCGTACATATGTCTGATCTTTTCGGCGCACCGCCACAGCAGCAAACCGATCCTGCAAGCCAGTCCCGCGACCGGCCGCTGGCTGACCGGCTGCGGCCAACGGGTCTGGACGAGGTGATCGGCCAGGATCATATTCTGGCGCCCGATGCTCCGTTGGGTGCGATGTTGGCCGCTAACGCCTTGTCATCGCTGATCTTTTGGGGGCCACCGGGGGTGGGCAAGACCACGATAGCGCGCTTGCTGGCTGATGCGTCAGATCGTGAGTTTGTCCAGATCAGCGCGATCTTCTCCGGCGTGGCCGAGTTGCGCAAAGTATTCGAGGCCGCAAAGACCCGCGCACGCATCGGGCAGGGCACGCTGTTGTTCGTGGACGAAATCCACCGTTTCAACAAAGCCCAGCAGGACGGGTTTCTGCCGCATATGGAGGATGGCACCATCGTTCTGGTTGGGGCCACGACGGAAAATCCTTCGTTTGAGCTGAATTCAGCGCTGCTATCGCGGTCTCAGGTCCTTGTCCTGCGGCGGCTCGAGAATGATGCATTGGCGGAACTGATGGCCCGGGCAGAGCAAATGCTCGACCGGCAATTGCCACTTGCCGCAGATGCGCGCGCGGCCCTGTTAGAGATGGCCGATGGGGACGGGCGGGCCCTGTTGAACCTGATCGAACAGGCCACGACGATCAAATCCGACACGCCACTGGGCGCCAAGGAACTGGCGACCAGACTGCAACGCCGTGCGGCACAATATGACAAGTCCGGCGATGGTCATTATAACCTGATCTCTGCGCTGCATAAATCCGTGCGCGGGTCCGACCCCGATGCGGCGATGTACTGGCTGGCGCGGATGCTGACCGCAGGCGAGGACCCCCGTTTTCTGGCGCGCCGGATCACCCGAATGGCTGTCGAGGACATCGGCCTTGCCGACCCGCAGGCCACGCGCTTGTGTCTGGATGCCTGGGCGACCTATGAAAGATTGGGTTCTCCAGAAGGTGAACTGGCATTGGGGCAGGCGGTGATCTACCTTGCGCTCGCACCGAAATCCAATGCCGCCTACAGGGCCTTCAAGGATGCAATGCGGGTGGCGAAACAGACCGGGTCCAAATCGCCGCCGAAACATATTCTGAACGCGCCGACGTCACTGATGAAAGATCAGGGCTATGGCGACGGATTTGCCTATGACCATGACGCCGAGGATGGATTTTCCGGCCAGCATTACTTTCCCGATGATATGGAACGCATGCCCTTCTATGACCCACCTGAACGGGGGTATGAACGCGAAATGAAAAAGCGCGTGGATTACTTTGCGCGCCTTCGGGACAAACGAAAGACGAACTGAGGCATGTATGGCTTACTGTTCGACGTAGATCATGCAGCTCCAAGGGTTCCTTGACACTGCCGACGTTTAATTAAACCATCCTGCCATGGATAAATTCGATCCCGAGTATTTCGGCAACTCCGATCAACAACGCCTTCAGATGCGCGCTGACAGTCTTTGGAAACTGTTGCGGGACAACCCGGATTATGCTTGCCATGGTCGCGTTGTGGGGCTGGCAAATCTTTCCGAACATAACCTCGAACAGCAAATTGCGCTCGCACGTTTGCAAGGGGTCGCGCCAGTCGACGGGATGCCGCAGGAGCATCTTGCCGCGCGCCGCGCCGGATTGGAGGATGTCGGCTTGGTAACGGATGTCTACGACCACTGGGAAGGTTCGGCAGCGACGTTTGAAGCCGCCGATGAAATTCTTGCCAAACGTGGGTTGCCCGCTGACCTTGAAGTCTGTGCGGTAGCTGCGGACACGTCTATACAAGATTTGAAAAATCTCGATAGTCTCACGCAGAGCTGCGATGTCCTGCTTCCCATGGGGTCATTCCTGCGGGGTTTCGAACTGCCGAGCGTATTCCTTTATGCGAAAGACCCTGATGGGCGTGTCGTCGGGGCTGCGGCGGCCGTCGCACAGTTCCACGACGCCCATCCAAAGAAAGGGATGGTTTGGTGGGGAATGCTTTCGACACATGCAACGCGGCGTGGCGAAGGTATCGCCCTGACATTGGGTGCGATGGTCTTGCACGATGTTCGAGAAGAGCTGGGGTTTTCCGAATGTTTCACCGGAATTCGTGCGGGCAACCTGCCTTCCGAGGCGCTTTGTTCGAAGCTCGCCTTATCACGAACGAACACTGTGGATTTGCTTGCGATTGATCCGGATGCGTTTGGTGCGGGCCGAATGACCAAGTGATCTGTGCTTGTCCGCTTGGTCCCGCTCAGCCACATATTTCAAGAGCGATATGGGCCGTTACTGTCCCCGTGCCAAAGGAAGGTCGCGCCCGAACCCGGGCCGAGGTCCGTCTAAGACTGCGCGGCATGGTATGCGGCCCTAGGAATTGACATCCATGCATTGAACCGCCACAGGACGGGCATGATTTCACCTTTGATCTCTGTCGCACTTGGGGGCGCTTTGGGTGCTGTGGGCCGGTTTCTTGTCGGTGTCTCGCTGCCGTTCCCGTATGGAACATTGGCGATCAATGTGCTGGGGTCATTTGTGATCGGGCTTGTCTGGGTGATCCTGACGGCGCGGGGCTTGCAGCATTGGCTGCCTTTCGTCATGACGGGCATTTTGGGCGGGTTCACAACCTTTTCTGCATTCTCTCTGGATACGCTGCGTCTGGTTGAGGCAGGTCGCTTGACAGCAGCGGGGACATATGTGCTTGCCTCTGTGCTGCTTTCTCTTGCGGCGTGCGGGGCAGGGCTGTGGTTGGCAAAGGAAATGACAACATGAGTGGCGTACAAACACGGGTCGTTGGACCTGATGACGGCGATCAACGGGTGGACCGCTATATGCGTCGGCTGTTCCCGCATCTGACCCAGGGCCGCATTGAAAAGATGTGCCGCAAGGGCGAATTGCGCGTCGATGGCGGCCGCGTGAAGTCTAATTCACGCCTCGAAGTGGGCCAAAAGGTCCGCATCCCGCCTCTTCCGACCGAGGAAGAGGCAGATGCGCTGCGGTCACTGGCCAAGCATGGTGTGACCAAGGCAGATGCCAAGCTGATCCAGTCCTGTGTCATCTATAAAGACGACCATATCATTGCGATCAACAAACCTGCAGGTCTGGCCACGCAAGGCGGATCAAAGACAACCCGTCACGTTGATGGCATGTCAGAGGCACTGACGTTCGGCTATGATGAAAAGCCCCGTCTTGTACACCGTCTGGACAAGGATACTTCCGGTGTCCTGTTGCTGGCCCGCACCCGGATGATGGCAAAGCAACTGACTGAAAACCTCAAGCATCGTGAGACCCGCAAGATTTATTGGGCCGCCGTTGCCGGTGTTCCGCATCCGCGCGCGGGCACAATCAAATATGGGCTGGTCAAGGCCCCCGGTCATGGTCGCGGCGGCGAGAATGAAAAGATGCGCTGCGTGCATCCCCGCGATATCGACAGCACCGAAGGGGCCAAGCGTGCGACCAGCGATTATGCGGTCATGGATACGCTCGCCAGCCGCGCGTCATGGTGTGCGCTGGTCCCGATTACAGGCCGCACCCACCAATTGCGCGCACATATGGCGGAAATCGGTCATCCGATTATTGGTGACGGCAAATATGGCGGGTCAGGTCAGGAAAACCTTGGCGATGGCTGGGGCGCGGGCATGGGCAGCGAAATCGGGCGCAAGCTACATCTGCATGCGCGCAGCCTGACGATCGAGCATCCGGTGACAGGTGCCACCCTGCATCTGACGGCCCCCTTGCCAGAGCATATGCAAAACACGTGGGACTTTGTGGGCTGGGTCGTCGGCCACGCCCCTGTTGATCCGTTCAATATGCCCGATGAGTGATTTACGCCTTGTGATATTCGACGTCGACGGAACACTCGTTGACAGTCAGGCTGAAATCGTTGCTGCCATGACCTCTGCGTTTGCAGGCGAGGGGCTTGATTTGCCCGACCGGCAACGCCTGCTTTCCATCGTGGGCCTTTCACTGGACGAAGCGTTTATCCAGCTTTGCCCCGACAGTGATGCAGCGCGGCGTGCCCGATTGGTTGCGGGATACAAGAACAGTTACATGGACCTGCGCGACAGCCAGCGCAAATTCGGGCCGATGTTTCCGGGTGCGATGGATGTGCTGCAATCGCTGGCCGCACAGGAAGAGACCTTTCTGGCCGTCGCGACGGGCAAATCCCGGCGTGGGCTTGATAAGTTGCTGGAATATTACGAATTGACCGGTTTCTTTCACAGTGAACAGGTGTCCGATCACCACCCGTCAAAGCCGAATCCGTCGATGATCCTCACCGCGTTGAATGACACGGGGGTGGATGCCGCACGGACGGTGATGATTGGGGACACGACATTTGACATGGACATGGGCCGTGCTGCCGGCGTGCGCACGATTGGCGTCAGTTGGGGGTATCATCCTGCCGACAGCCTGCGGCCCGACGTCCTGATAGAGGATTTCGCGGCCCTTCCGGAGGCCGTTGACCAACTGACAGGCAACTAGAATGAGCGATTGGCAACCCAAGAGATTTTGGAAACAGACGACAGCAACGCCCACTGACGGCGGCTATACAGTCCTGCTGGATGGGCGGCACGTCAAAACGCCCGGCAAGGCGCCGCTGACAATGCCGACCATGGCCATGGCCGAGGCCGTCGCGATGGAGTGGGACGCACAACAGGACAAGGTTGATCCGCGCACAATGCCGGTTACGCGCAGCGCGAACTCTGCCATCGACAAGGTCAGCACGCAGCGCGATGAGGTCATCGCGCATTTGGCTGAATATGCGGACAGTGACCTTCTTTGCTACCGTGCCAGCGAACCGCAAGGTCTGGTCGCCCGCCAAAACGCGGGCTGGGACCCGGTGCTGGACTGGGCCGCGACACAGTTGAATGCCCGTTTGGCCGTTGGCGTCGGGGTGATGTACCAGCCGCAGAACGCAGATGATCTTTCCCGTTTGCAGGCGGAAATCAAGGACCTTGATGCGTTCGCCCTGACCGCTGCACATGATTTAATCAGCTTGTCCGGCTCGTTCGTGCTGGCGGTTGCGGTTGTCCGCGAGCATCTCAATCCAGAGGTCGCGTGGGAATTGTCGCGGATTGACGAACAATGGCAGCTTGAACAGTGGGGCAATGACGAGGAAGCAGAATCCAACGCTAGGTTGAAGCAGGATGACTTTCTGCATGCAGCCCGATTCTATGGGCTCTCACAGCAAGTTTGAAAGCGCGCGGTGCTTGAACTACTTCGATAAAACTGCCCGATTTTTAGGCATTACTTATCAGTTTTAGAATCCTAGCACTTGACCTCAGGCCGAGAAACCGCACACTCTGGATCACCGAGACAGGGGACTGATCTCATCCACATGAACTGCCAATTCAGGCAGCATAATAACTGACGGCCCCCATGTTGGGGGCTGGAACTCAGGAAGAGGTAAAAATGAATAAAACCGTATTTTTCGGCGCCGTGGCTGTCGCTGGCCTTGCTGCCAGCATGGGCTCAGCTGCAACGCTTGATGATATCAAGGAGCGCGGCTCGCTGAACTGCGGCGTGACAACTGGTCTGGTTGGTTTTGCGTCACCCGACGCAAACGGCGTTTGGACTGGCTTTGACGTTGGTGTATGCCGCGCTGTTGCCGCCGCCATCTTTGGCGACCCGACTGCTGTCGAGTTTGTACCAACCACCGGTAAGACCCGCTTCACTTCACTGGCGTCCGGCGAGATCGACCTGCTGGCACGGAACACAACATGGACATTCAGCCGTGACGTTGACCTGAAGTTCGATTTCGTTGGCGTGAACTACTATGACGGCCAGGGCTTCATGGTTCCAAAGGAGCTGGGCGTCAGCTCGGCCAAGGATCTGGACGGCGCGACTGTCTGTATCCAGACAGGTACGACAACAGAGCTGAACCTTGCTGATTTCTTCCGCACCAACAACATCTCTTACGAGCCGGTGCCGATTGAAACCAACGCGGAAGCGCAGCAGCAGTATCTCGCAGGTGCATGCGACGTCTACACAACTGACGCATCGGGCCTTGCCGCGACACGCGCATCGTTTGAAAACCCGGCCGATCATGTTCTGTTGCCTGAAATCATCTCCAAAGAGCCGCTTGGCCCACTTGTTCGCCACGGCGACAACGACTTTGGTGATATCGCACGCTGGACATTGAACGCGCTGATCACAGCCGAAGAGCTGGGTGTGACATCTGCCAACGTCGAAGAGCTGGGCGCAGCAGCAGGCAACAACCCTGAAATCAACCGTCTGCTGGGCACCGAAGGTGAACTGGGCGCGATGCTGGGGCTGGAAGCCGACTGGGCCAAGAACGCTATTGCGGCTGGCGGCAACTACGGTGAGCTGTTCGAAAAGAACATTGGTGAGAACACACCAATCGGCCTTGCGCGTGGTCTGAACGCTCAGTGGACCGACGGTGGTCTGATCTACTCTCCACCGTTCCGCTAGGGTCGGCTGACAAGAACAAAAGGCGCAGAGAAATCTGCGCCTTTTCACTTAAACGACAAACGGCACGCGCAGGTCGAAACAATTGACCGCACAAAATGATGCCGGAACCACGGGGAAACATAATGACATCGATTACCGACCCGCCACAGGGGTCATTCCGCCCGTCTATGCTTATCAATGACACGCGGTATCGATCTTACACATTTCAGGCGATTGCATTTATCGTTCTAGCTGCCTCGATTGGATATCTTCTTGATAATCTGTTCGAAAATCTGGCGGCGCAGGGGCTTGAGATCAGCTTTGGTTTTCTGGCCGCTCCGGCAGGCTATGATATCAACCAGACACTGATCGAATATACCAGCCAATCAAGTAACTTGCGCGCTGCTGTTGTTGGTATTCTCAACACCCTTCTGGTGGCCGTTCTGGCTTGTGTAACCGCGACGGTTTTCGGTGTGCTGGCCGGTGTGCTGCGCCTGTCAAACAACTGGCTGGTCGCCAAACTGATGGCGATCTATGTCGAGATTTTTCGAAATATCCCCGTACTGATCTGGATCCTGATCATCTACGGAATCATGACGATCGTTCTAGCCGCACCCCGGGATTTCCGCGGCGATGACCCTGCGGCGTCCATGTTTCTAGGCCTTGCGGCCTTTACAAACCGGGGTGTCTATATTCCGCTCCCGCAATTCACACGTGGCTTTGGCGCTGCTGAACTTGGCGCCATTTGGGATTGGCTTCTCGTCATTGCGCTGCTGATCGGATCACTGATTGCGACCCGTTTTGTCACAGCGCGCGCAACCCGGATTCAGGAAGCGACGGGTATACGCCCCAAGACACTGATGACAAATCTGGCGATCTGGTTTGCGCCGCTCATCCTGACCTTTCTGATCCTCGGTCTTACTTTCGAGATTCCTGCCTTGCGCGGGTTCAACTTTGCAGGGGGCATCAAGATCGGTGCGCCGCTGATCGCAATCTGGTTTGCGCTCTCGATCTATACCGGGGCCTTCATCGCTGAAAATGTCCGCGCCGGTATTCAGGCCGTATCCAAAGGCCAGACAGAGGCGGCCGCCGCGTTGGGCATCCGCCCCGGCCGGATCATGAGCCTTGTGATCCTGCCACAGGCCTTGCGGGTCATTATTCCACCGCTGATTTCCAACTACCTTAACATCACCAAGAACTCGTCGCTGGCGATTTTGGTGGGTTATGCCGATGTCACGGCTACGCTTGGCGGGATCACACTGAACCAGACCGGTCGCGCAATCGAATGTGTGTTGCTGTTGATGCTGTTCTATCTGCTGATCTCGTTGCTCATTTCTGCGGTGATCAATGTCTACAACAACGCAATCAAGCTGAAGGAGCGCTAAGCGATGACCAATAATCATGACCGCTCCATCGCCTTTGTCCGCACCGAAGACGTGCCGGCAGCCCCGCCGCCGCCCAATGCGGCCGGGCCCACAAAATGGCTCAAGGACAATCTGTTTGCCACGATCCCTAACAGCATCCTGACAATCGTTGCTCTTCTGGTCATCTATCTGATCCTGCAGGGCACGCTGCCATGGCTGCTGAACGGGGTTTGGGTGTCGCCCAGCCTGTCGGTTTGCCGCGATATTCTAGACGGGGCGACGGGAGCCTGTTTTGCGGTGCTGACGGAACGCTGGAACCAGCTTTTGTTCGGTTTCCAGTATCCTGCCGATCTGTACTGGCGGCCGGGACTGGCGTTCATCCTGTTGTTCTTTGCAGCGGCGCCTGTCCTGTTCTTTGATCTGCCGCGCAAGCTGTTGATCTTCACGGCACTCTATCCTTTCATCGCCTTCTATCTGATCTGGGGTGGCTCGATCCTGACACCGATTGTGGCACTTGTGGGCGTCGTCGCTGGCGCGGCAGTGTACCAGAGATACGTCAAGGGCAGCTTTGCATTGGGCTTTTTCGCAGGCATCGTTGCGGCGCTGATTGTGTGGAACCTGGGCGGCCTGATCATCCCCGATGAGGAAATCACCGAAGGGGCGATGCGCTCGGTTGCAAGTCGTGATTTGGGTGGTTTCATGCTAAACATGATGCTGGGTGTGACCTGTGTGTCGCTGTCGGTACCGCTTGGGATCGCGCTTGCACTCGGGCGTCAGTCCAGCATGCCGCTGATCAAATACATCTGCGTGATCTTCATTGAGTTCATTCGCGGCGTGCCTTTGATCACCCTGCTGTTCGTGGCCAGCGTCATGCTGTCATACTTCTTTCCGCCCGAAGCGACGGTCGATCTGTTCCTGCGTGTTGTGATCATGATCACGATGTTCTCAGCGGCCTACATCGCCGAGGTCATCAGGGGCGGTCTGGCGGCGTTGCCAAAGGGCCAGTATGAGGCAGGCGACAGTCTGGGGCTGGATTACGCGCAGTCCATGCGGCTGATCATCCTGCCGCAGGCGCTGAAGATTTCCATCCCCGGCATCGTGAATGTGGCCGTTGGCCTGTTCAAGGATACAACGCTGGTTTCCGTCATTTCGATGTTCGATCTGGTCGGCATGATCCGCGGGCCAATTCTGGCATCAACTGACTGGCAGGGGATTTACTGGGAACTCTTCGGGTTTGCAGCACTGCTATTCTTCGTCGTCTGCTACGGCATCTCACAATACTCACAATGGTTGGAGCGCAGGCTCGCAACCGACCATCGCTAGGAGGAGGCTTTTATCATGGCCGAAGCAACACAAATGAAAGTCTCGGACGAGCTTGCGATCACGATCGAGAATATGAACAAGTGGTACGGCACGTTCCACGTTCTGCGCGACATCGATCTGACCGTCTATCGGGGTGAACGCATTGTCATCTGCGGCCCGTCCGGGTCTGGCAAATCGACGCTGATCCGCTGCATCAACGCGCTGGAAGAACACCAGCAGGGCAAGATCGTAGTGGATGGGACGGTGCTGTCGTCTGATCTGAAAAACATCGACAAGATCCGGTCAGAGGTTGGCATGTGTTTCCAGCACTTCAACCTTTTCCCGCATCTGACGATTCTGGAAAACTGCACGCTGGCTCCGATCTGGGTGCGCAAGACACCCAAGAAGGAAGCCGAAGAAACGGCGATGCATTTCCTTGAAAAGGTGAAAATTCCTGATCAGGCAAACAAGTATCCGGGCCAATTGTCAGGTGGGCAGCAGCAGCGTGTGGCCATCGCCCGCTCGCTTTGCATGAAGCCGCGTATCATGCTGTTTGACGAACCCACATCGGCGCTTGACCCTGAGATGATCAAGGAAGTGCTAGATACGATGATCGAACTGGCCGAGGAAGGCATGACCATGCTGTGTGTGACCCACGAGATGGGCTTTGCACGGCAGGTGGCCAACCGCGTGATCTTTATGGATCAAGGCCAGATTGTTGAACAGAACGAGCCAGAGGAATTCTTCCTCAACCCGCAGTCAGAGCGGACGCAACTGTTCCTGAGCCAGATTCTGGGTCACTAGAACACCGCAGCGCCGGGCATTCGTCCGGCGCTGACACGCGCTCATCCATCCTTTTTGGTCCCTTCTCTTGCGACGGATAGGCTTGATGAGTTCATCATGAAGGGCCCAGGAACGCAGCCGCGAGGGTCGTGTTGCGACTATGGGAAAGCGTGCTGACGGTCGGTGCGACGGCGGTTTCGACGGATCGTCTGGCCTCTTCCATTACGGAAAATGCAGCAGTTTCATCAGTTGAAACCTTATTTGTGCTTGTTAGACACCTGCCCGATGTCTGTTCAAAAGCGGTCTCGCCAAGCAACCAAGCCAGCCAGAGTAATCGCAACAAGGCCTGCCGCCAATGGAAGCGCCGACGCGACGATGACAACCTCTTGATGCGCGGCCGCAGGTGTGGCTGCGACGAGAACCATAAAAAATATTCCGGTCTTCATTTGCCTATTGCCCCTGCGGCCTGGTGGCTTTTCATGAAGCTGCGCAAATCCTCGACGTGTTTTGTCCGCAAAGACACATAGATCAGTCCCATATTAGTCCGCTCTGTCACCATCGGTCCCGGATAGGGCAGATAGCTGAGTTCGCGTGATCCGAAGGATGGCGACGCTGTACCTACTTGCCATTCGGTAGTCAGCGTGACGTCCACCAGCTTCATTGTCGGTCCGCCTTCGGGGTCGGCCATTTCCAAAGGCACGCCGGCGATGCGCAGATAGGACATTTTGTCTTTGGCATCGATGAACCCTTCGATGAATTGTGTTGTCAAAACCTTCAGTTCTTCGGCGCGGTCCGCATCTGGCATGTGGCTGTGCAAGTGCTCGCCGTCATGCGCGTGGTTGTGCCCGATGTGACCGATATGGCCGTTCACGATATCATGTGGCATTGGACCACCTCTTTCCTTCGAATTCGCCGTGCGGAATGGTGACCGGTTTGTCCATATGCCGCTTATGTGCGCCCAATTTACCGGATGATACAAGCGAACCAAGGACATCAACGATAACCCGTGTGCCCATCAAGGCCGTGATTTCAGACTGATCATAGGGCGGAGCGACTTCCACCAACTCCATGCTGCAAATCCCCTCGGCGGCAACTTTGCTGACGAGAGCCAATGCTTCGCGCGGCAGGAAACCGCCCGGCTCTGGCCAACCGGTGCCGGGGACAAAGCCACAATCGATGCTGTCGATATCAAATGACAGGTAAACCATATCGACCCCGTCCCACGCCATCTCGAGTGCCATCTCGACGGTCTTGTCGATCCCCATCTTTTCCATATCGCCCATGGTGATGATGTTGGTTTCGCGTTCGCGCGCGACCTTCACGGCCTCGCGCGGGACCTGCCAGCCACCGATGCCGATTTGCACAAGGTTCTTTGCCGGTACGTTGGGCATATTGGTAGCATGGAACCAGGGTGTCGTATGCATGCGTTCATCAAGGTCTTTTTCCTGAATATCCGCATGGCGATCAAAGTGGATGATCCCGATCTTCTTGGAAGTGCATTCCGCGATCCCCCGCACACAGGGAAAACCGATGGAATGGTCTCCACCAATCATGATCGGCAATGATCCCGATGACGACACATGGCTGACACCGCGTGTTATCTGGTCAAAGGTCTTTTCGATATTCGCGGGAATTGTAAAAACATCGCCCGCGTCACACAGCGTCATCTGTTCGCGTAGATCTACGCCCGTTTCATAGTTGTAGGGCGTGTAAAGCGCCGAGATCTTGCGCAATCCCTGCGGACCGAACCGTGTGCCCGCACGATACGTCGTGCCACCGTCAAACGGGATACCCAGAACAGTGGCGTCATAATCGCCGACCTCGGTCGCGTCTTCCGCATAGGGTGCCTTGAGGAAGGTATTGATGCCCGCGTAGTGTGGCAGCTCGCCGCGCGCAAAAGTCGGAATAGACTTATCCTCGATGCTGTCAGCACCGGTCAGCCCCATGCGCAGCGCCCATTTCTTTTCTTCATCCCAGCCGGTTTCAGGCAGCCCTTCTTCGGCCTGCATGGCTTTCCAGCCTCGCAGCTTCGTCAGGTCGGGGTGGTGATAGCGGCGGCTATCACCGATCTGATCGCGCGGATGATGTGAGCGCGTCCGATCAATGGGCCTGCAAAACATGTGTCTTCTCCTCAAGTGCTTGGAATGGGATGCCGCCATCGCGGGCATCAAAGTCGAAAGTAATCGTCGCGCCATAGGCGTTCGGGTCGTGAGGGTCCCAGCGCGGTTTGTCGAAAACCAAGACGCGGTCGCCAAGTTTGAAGGCCTCATGCAGATCATGGGTGACCATAAAGACCGTCATCAGGGTCTCGGCCCGCAACTCGGTCAGGAACTCATGCATGGAAAGCCGCGTGCCCGGGTCAAGCGCGCCAAAGGGTTCATCAAGCAACAAAACCCGTGGGCGCGCCGCCAAGGCCTGCCCGATGGCCAACCTTTGCTGCATGCCGCCTGATAACGTCGCTGGATATTGATCGGCCACATGGTCCAAACCGCAGCGTGCCAGCGTTTCATCAGCGCGCGCCATGGCCGCCTTTCGTTCAGCCCCAAAGAACCGCCCCCACGGGCGGCGGAAGCTTCCGCCAGCCACGATATTGTCGCGCACTGTCAGATGAGGGAATACCGAATAGCGTTGAAACACGACGCCACGATCAAGCCCGGGTTCGGTGGCGGGGGCTGCGCCTGCAATGCTGACGCTGCCAAACGTGGGGGTCTCTTGTGCCAGCAGCAACCGCAGAAAAGTGGACTTGCCACAGCCCGACGCACCAACAATCGAGATAAATTCGCCTTCTTCTATCTCGACATTGACGCGCTCTATGATTGGGCGCCTGCCGTAGGTTTGGAATACGTTCTTGACGGTGACAAAGCTCATAGTCCCTCCTGCACCCAATGGAAGAAACGCCGCGATATCCAGCGCAGCCCCCAGTCAATCAAGAATGCCAAGATCGTGATCCAGATGACGTAGGTAAAAATGACATCCATTGCGAGGTAACGGCGCACCAGGAAAATACGATAGCCAAGGCCCCCGTCAGATGCGATCGCCTCGGCTGCGATCAAAAAGAGCCATGCAGGTCCAAGGGACAGGCGCACCGACTGGATCAATCGCGGCATGACTTGCGGTAATGCCACCCGGATGGCGATGACCCAGCTCGAAGCGCCCAGAGTCTGGGCTTTGACCAGCAGTTCTTCCGGTATCTCGATCACGCGTTGGCTCAGATCACGGATCAGGAATGGCAATGTGCCAACGACGATCAAGACGACTTTGGATAACTCGCCCAGTCCAAAGACAATAAAAAGTATCGGCAACAATGCCAGTGGCGGGATCATGGACAAGACCGCCACGAATTGCGCCAGAAAGCTTCGCACGAGTGGAAATAGCCCGATCAGCAGACCAAATAACAACCCGACGGACGCCGAGATTCCGATGCCAAGGCCAAGCCGTTGCAGGCTGGCCCAGGTGTCGTGCCAAAACAGGATACGCCCGGTGCGCCTGTCACCTTCGCTGACCAGACGTACCATCGTGTCCCATATCTTGTCAGGTGCGGGTAGCAGCTTGTCCTGCGGGTTCGCTGACAGCCGGATGTCAGAGCCGATTGCATAGGTCAAAAAGACGAATAAGAAGGGCAGCAACATCAAGAACACCGCGAAAGGACGTCCAGGCTTTATGTTGATCAGGCGCATATGAAGCGCCCGCCGCAAGTTGCATCGCAGCGGGCATATTCCTTAGAGATCACCATCGGCCGCCATTTGCATGTAGGTCGTGTCAAACCGGAAGGTCACGTTCAATTGCTCAAAGTGGAATGACCGCGTGGGTGGCAACATGAAGCGCTGGTCAAACCTGCACAGTAGCCTCCCGGGATTTTGCCCCGCCGTGTACCGAACCACCTGAGGGCAGACGGCGATAACTCTTGGACCTGACCCCAGCACGTGGGCGGAACCCTAGTTATCCTGCACTCTAACCTAACGATGAGACCCAGTCGTCGCTCAACTGTGACGTTCACCAATTCCCTTACTCACCTTGAACCTGCCTATTTTTCGGGCGAAATATTCAGACGTGCCTCTCCAGAAGGTCCAATAAGAACTGGTCAAGGCGATATTCATATGCACGAGGGCGTTCATTACACTTAAGGCAACGGCAGCTTTTTCCCGCAGTGTGTGAATTCGACCCGGTTCTGATTTCGCGCCGTTTGCGCGTGATTGTCAGCAGGCCGGCGCGCTTCAGGATGGCGAGATGGCCAGACGACGTTTATGGCTTTGCCACCAATCGCTCTGCTATCGTCAGCGCTGGAACGCCGTTGGCGCGGATTTCACCAATAGCCGAAATGCGGCCAATCGTGTCGGATGGGCCACGGCGGCAAGGGTCTTGATGGCGGTTTCCTCTTTCATGCTTCGTCAATGCCCGGCCCTGATGATTTTGGCTGGCGTTCATGGTGACGAATATGAAGGCCAGATCTCGGTGGCAAACCCTGCGCGTACACTTGGTGCGCCCGATATCCGCGGGCGAGTGATCCTGCCTTTGGCAGATTATGCGGTCAATCTGCTCAATGCGTGGGTGTTTAACGGCGTCGGGGTGACCCGGCCCCGCACTCCCGTCGCACCAGCAGATCGGGCTATCCGGCGCATGCCCCCAGGAACCGCGTGAAGTCGCATCGCCCGCAAAACCCGCGCCGCTCACATCAGCACGCAACACTCGCCAAAAGCGCAATACCGCGAGAACGTTTTTGTCCGAGGGTCCAAAGCTGACACGGCAATAGATACTCTTTAAGCTGACAGGTAAACGATCTTTACAGGAGATTCTTCATGGGACCAATCGAAGAAAAACTGAGTGAGCTTGGGTTCAACTTACCCGCACCAACAAGGGTTCCCAATGGTCTGCATTTGCCGTTCTCCTTTGTGAACCTGCGCGGCAACCGCCTTATTTTTTCAGGTCACCCCAAGAATTCAATGGATGGTGGCATTGCCGGCCCTTTTGGCGTTGTGGGAAGCGACTTCACAACCGATGAGGCCTATAACGAAGCGCAGCAGGTTGCACTTTCTGTCCTCGCAAATATCAAGGCCGAGATTGGCGACCTATCCAGAATTACTGGCTGGTCACGGGTATTCGGAATGGTGACATCCGCTCCGGGCTATACAGAGCAGCACCTTGTGCTCAATGGGTTTAGTGATCTGATAATAGGTATATTCGGAAGGGACGTTGGTCGCCACGCGCGGTCGGCGATTGGCGTGAGCGCGCTGCCGCTTGGGTTTGCGATGGAAATCGAAGGTGAAGTGGAAATCGAATAGATTATACAGCAGCAGCGCACGTTCATTCCGTGCGCGCAGCACCGGTGTTTCGCAACATGATCGAAATCCCGGAAGATAGATGGAAAAATGCGCACCACCGACAGCGTTTCGCGAAATACCTGATCCACAGCTTTTCGGGAAGCGCCTTAGTCGCAGCGGCAGGAGGCGACTTGCTCCATTTCCTTTTAGCCGATGGCGAAAATGATTTTGATGGTCGCCGGGGCTCCTTCAGTGGAGGATCACGTGCACGTACGACGCGCCGCGCCGACTGGCGCAGCGGTTTTTATATTGATTTACCGCCGCCCGCAGGACCTTAGCTGGGTGTCGTACAGCACAGCGCGGGTTTCAACTTCTCCGGCGATGCGGACTAGCCAGCTTTTGGATTTCCATGTGCCTCTTTTGAACCCCGTACGCCCGTCATGATAGGCCAGATACTGGTTGCGGGTGTCATAGATCGGCACGCCGGTCTCTGCCACGGTCTGTTCCATGTACCAGCCCATGAAGTCGGTCGCTGCATAGATATCATCACGGCGGGCGCGGCGCCCGCCTTTGGCCTGCTGGTATTCTTTCCATGTCCCGTCAAGCGCCTGCGAATAGCCAAATGCCGACGACTGCCGCCCGACCGGGATCACACCCAATGCATACCGGTGCGGTGTCCGGTTGTCGGAAATGAATTTGCTTTCCTGATAGATGATCGCCATCAGGGAAGGCACCGGCACACCGTAGCGGCGTTCAACCGTTTTGAAGGCGCGAAGATATTCGGGGCGCTGCGACACGATACTACAGGCGTTATCAAGGTCCCGCGGGGCGCTGCCATAGCCTGACCCACCACCACAGCTGCCCAAAACCAGCATCAATATCATCGCGCGAAGGAAACTGCTCATTTGCCGCTCGCTTTTATATGTTTTTTTCAAACTATAGCGAAGGAATTTGCGCCTGTGAACGATAAAGACGTCCCGGCTACATCACGAAGGCAAGAATAACCGGAATTGCCACAATCGACAGCAGGGTCGAGGCCACGACCAACCCGGCTACCGGGCGGGCATCGCTGCCGTATTTTTCGGCCAGCAGATAAGAGGTCACAGCCACCGGCGTGGTCACCTGCAGGATCAGGACGGCGCTCGCCACCTTATCCAGATCGAACCACATCGCCGTACCCCAGCCGATTGCAAAACAGATCGCCAATTTGATCACGGACAATACAAACGCCTGACCCAATGCTTTGGTCTCCAGCCGCGCTACGGCGACCCCCAACGTTATCAGCATGATCGGAATCGCGATCTGCCCGATCAGATCCAGCGTATTCGTCAGGAAAACTGGCGTCTGCCAGCCCTGCCACAGAAAGATGCCACCAAGCACCGTTGCTCCGACCAGTGGTTCCTGCACCACGCGGCGCAGCGACCCGCCGCCTGACACGATCCAGATGCCAATCGTGAAGGAAAGATTGCCATCACAGCAAAGACGACCACGGCCAACCCAAGCCCTTCCTGTCCAAAGGCGAACAGCGCCAGCGGCAGACCTAAGTTACCTGTATTGCCAAAGGCGAGCGGGGCGACAAAGGTTGCCACATCCAGCCGCATCAGACGCACGACGGCAAAGCTGGCGATCATGATGACTGCGTAAGCGGCTAGGGCCGCAAAGGACAGAGTTGCCAAAGCAGTCGGCTCCACCTTGGATTGCATCAGGGCCACAAACACCAAACACGGCACCGACAAGGTCATTGCCAGCCGCGTCACAAACTGGACCCGATACTCGAACCCGAGCTTGACCCAGACAAAGCCGATGGCTGCGAGAATGAAAACAGGTGCGGTGATATTCAAAACTGTCAGTGCAATGTTCACAAACTGTTTCCCAAAAATTTAGCCGATATGGTGGACTTTTCACCGTTTCACCGCTTATATCGATTTCGGGGTATTGTGAATTATGTTTAAGACGCGCGCGAAATATCATTTGGGCCAAGTGGTCCGTCACCGCAAACATCCGTTTCGCGGCGTGGTATTTGATGTGGATGCGATCTTTTCTAATACCGATGCATGGTACAACGCCATCCCCGAAGACAGCCGGCCCAAAAAGGACCAGCCGTTCTATCACCTGCTGGCCGAGAATGACCAAAGTTTTTATGTGGCTTATGTATCCGAACAGAACCTTGTCGCGGATTATTCTGGTGAGCCTGTCGATCACCCCGATGTTGACGACCTGTTTGGCCCGTTCGAGGATGGCCAGTATCCGCTTCAGGTGCAACTGAACTAAGCCCGTTCAATACGGCCCCCATTAACTCCGGTTTTTTGCCTTGCTGGCCGTAAGCTTGCCGCGAAAGCGTGCAAATGCGTGCGGGGGCTGGTCTTTGTCCGTGTGAATGTTACATCTCCGCTCAAGTCTGAAAGGAATGTAGAATGCTCGTCACCGTCTCCCCCGCAAAATCCCTTGATATGGCCCCTGTGGACATTGCGCCGACCCAGCCTGCCTTTCAAAAAGAAGCGATCAGCCTTGCGAAAACCGCCAAGAACCTGACGCTGAAAGATCTCAAGGCCCTGATGAGTATTTCTGACGATCTGGCCCGGTTGAACCGCGACAGGTTTGCGGCCTTCCAGCCAGAGCCGACCTCGGATGTGGTGAAACCTGCCGCGCTGGCCTTCAATGGTGACACCTATCAGGGGCTGGAGGCAAAAACCCTGACCGAAGATGACCTGATGTGGGCGCAGGATCACTTGTGCATTCTGTCGGGCCTTTACGGTGTCTTGCGTCCACTGGACGCGATCCAGCCATATCGTCTGGAAATGGGCAGCCGACTGAAAACGCGGCGGGGCAAGTCGCTCTATGACTACTGGGGCGACACCATCGCCAAGGCCCTGAACGCGCAAGCCGCGGCGCAGGGTGCAGATACGCTGATCAATTGCGCCAGTCAGGAATATTTCGGTGCCGCCGACCGCAAGGCCCTGAAACTGCGGGTCATTACGCCTGTGTTCATGGAGATCAAAGACGACAAACCGCGCATCGTCAGCTTTTTCGCAAAGCGCGCACGCGGGGCAATGGCGCGCTTTGTCGTTGAGAACAGGTTAACTGACCCTGAAGGAATCAAGGATTTCGTCACGGGTGGTTACGCCTATGACGCGGACCTGTCAGAGGGCAACAATTGGGTGTTCCTGCGGGACTATCCCGCCGCTGCATGAATCTGGTCTGGCGCGCGGCGGGATGACGGCTTCTTTTTGGACCTAGATTCGTTCAATCGCCATAGCGATACCTTGTCCGCCGCCGATGCACATGGTGATCAATGCGCGTTTTCCGCTGGTACGTTCCAACTCGTACATGGCTTTGATCGTGATGATGGCCCCCGTCGCACCGACCGGATGGCCCAACGCGATGGCCCCACCGTTGGGATTGACCTTGGCCGGGTCAAATCCAAGCTCTTTTGACACTGCAAGCGCCTGTGCTGCAAAAGCTTCGTTGGATTCGATCACATCAAAATCGCCAACCGAAAGCCCGGTTTTGGCCAGCAGGTTCTGCACCGCAGGGATGGGGCCGATCCCCATGACCTCTGGCCGCACACCGGCGTGGGCGTAGCCGAGGATGCGGAATTTGGGCGTCAGGCCTGCTTTCTCAGCGGCATCCGCGGTGGCAAGCACGATGGCGGCCGCGCCGTCGTTCAGGCCAGAGGCGTTGCCAGCCGTGACGGTTCCGTCCTTCTGAAAGACCGGGCGCAGGCCTGCAAGGGCCTCTGCTGTTGTCGCTTTGGCATGTTCGTCAGTGACGAAATCCACCATCTCGCGTTTTCGTTTGACCTTGACCGGGGTGATCTGGCTGTCAAAATGCCCGGCCGCCATCGCCGCAGCCGCGCGCTGCTGGCTTTGCAGGGCGAAAGCGTCCTGCTCTGCGCGGCTGATCCCAAATTCACCCGACACGTTTTCAGCAGTCACCCCCATATGGCCAGTTCCGAATGGGCAATTCAGGGTGCCCAGCATCATGTCCTGCGTGACGATATCGCCCATTTTGGCGCCCCACCGTTGATCGGCAATGATGAAGGGAGACCGGCTCATACATTCAGCACCGCCCGCCAGTCCAAAGTCGGCATCGCCCAGCATCAGCGACTGGGCCACGGACACGATGGCCTGAACCCCCGACCCGCAAAGCCGGTTGACGTTCATCGCGGGCACACTGTCAGGCACACCGGCCTGCATCGCGGCGACACGGCTCAGGTACATGTCCTTTGGTTCGGTATTGATCACCTGCCCAAAGGCCACATGGCCAATCTTATCACCCGCGACCTGTGCACGTTCCAGCGCCGCTTTGGCCGCTGTCGTGCCCAGTTCAATCGGGCTGGTTCCGGCCAGCGACCCGCCAAATGTGCCGATTGCGGTCCGTGCGCCGCCAAGAATTACGATATCTGTCAATGTGGCCTCCCTTGCTGTTTGCGCAACTGTATCCTGTCTGCTCGGGGTGAACAGCAAAACGTGAGGTCATATGAAAACGGACGTTCGTTTCTGGCCTGTTTTGATGTATGCTAATGTATGCTATCCGGGGCGCTATGATCAAAGCACTTGACCATATTCAACTGGCGCTCCCTGCGGGTTCAGAGGATGACTTGCGAGCCTTTTATTGCGATGCTCTGGGCATGGTTGAGATACCCAAACCTGCGCCATTGCGCGGCAGGGGCGGATTTTGGGCCAATGCGGGGGAATTGCAGGTGCATTTCGGAGTGGACCTCGATTTTCACCCGGCAACAAAGGCCCATTTGGCGTTTGCAGTCGCGGATATTGACGCTTTGGCCCGCGATCTGGCGGACAAGGGCTATCCGGTGACGTGGGATACGGCACTGCCTGATGTGCGCCGCTTCTTCTGCAACGATCCCGTGGGCAACCGGATGGAGTTCATAGCCGCGCCAGTCTGACCCGTTTTCGACGGTGTAAATTGTCGCAAGGGCGTTTCCTTCGCAATCGGACGTGATAGGTCACGGATAAGCGAGGGGTCATGCTGCTAGACGTCAAAGATATTCACAAAACATACGCCACCGCCGATGGCCCCTTTGAAGTGCTGCGCGGTATCGGCCTGACGCTCGACGCGGGTGAAACGCTGGCGCTGACGGGTGAATCCGGCAGTGGCAAAAGTACGTTACTTCATCTGATCGGCGGGCTTGATACGCCTGACCGGGGGCAGATCATGCTGGATGGCGTCGATATTGCGGCACTTGATGACAATGGCCGTGCCGATTTGCGTCGCGGTACGGTAGGCGTGGTGTTTCAGCAATTCAACCTGATCCCCAGTTTGAAAGTGTCAGACAATATTGCGTTTCAGGCGCGTCTTGCTGGTCGATATGATCCTGACTGGTTGACGGTGCTTGCGGATCGTATGGGATTGACCCCGCAAATGGGCAAATACCCCGAACAATTGTCCGGCGGCCAACAGCAACGCGTTGCGATTGCCCGCACGCTGGCCCCCAAACCCCGCCTTGTGCTGGCCGATGAACCCACCGGTAATCTGGACGAGGCCACGGCGTCAGTGGTCATGGACCTGATGCTTGAGCTTGTGACGGTAACCGGCGCCGGACTGTTGATGGTGACACATTCCGACGCTCTGGCGGGCAGGATGCAAAGACGTCTGCATCTGCGCGCAGGTCAGGTCGCATGACAAGGGCGACGTTGCATGCGCTGCTGTCACACTGGTGGCGTAACCCGCTGCAACTATTCACACTTTTGGCGGGTCTTGCCTTGGCGACGGCCCTGTGGTCCGGCGTGCAGGCGGTCAATGCCGAAGCCCGCGCCAGCTATGATGCCGCCGCCGCCACATTGGGCGAAGGGCAATATGACAGGCTGACGCGCCGCGACGGCCAGCCGATGGATCAGACCATATATGTGCGCTTGCGGCGTGCGGGCTGGCTGGTCAGCCCTGTGGTACAGGGCCGATTGGACGGGGTGCGCATTGTCGGGGTCGAGCCGCTGACAGCGCCCGGCGGGATTGGCCCGGTCAACCTGTCCCAGGATGCGGATATCGGCAGTTTTCTAACCGGCGCGGGTCAGTTGTTTGGCAATGCCGAAACCGCAGCACGGCTGCCTGATCTTGACGTAATCATCAGCCCCCAGACAGCGCCGGGCACCGCCGTGACCGATATCGGCGTGGCACAAGACCTGCTGGGAAAGTCTGGCCGGATCGACAGTCTGATTGTCTTGCCGGCACAGCCCCAAGGGCGACCGGCGCTGGCTGATATTGCGCCGGAGTTGACGCGACAACAGGCGCAGGGTGGGTCTGATGTAGGGCGGCTGACTGACAGTTTTCACCTCAATCTGACGGCCTTTGGACTGTTGTCCTTTGCGGTGGGGATTTTCATTGTGAACGGCGCCATCGGGCTGGCCTTTGAACAGCGCAGGCCCGTTGTGCGCACGCTGCGTGCGCTTGGCCTGCCGTTGCGCCGGCTGATCATTCTGATGGCGGCGGAGCTGATGATTTTCGCGCTGGTCGCAGGCATCGTTGGCGTGGCTTTGGGGTATGTGATTGCGGCCCTGCTGCTGCCTGATGTGGCTGCGACCCTGCGCGGGCTTTATGGGGCGGATGTATCAGGGACCTTGCAGTTGCGCCCGTCATGGTGGCTGTCGGGTCTTGCCATCGCACTTGGCGGCACCGCACTTGCGGCAAGCGGTGCGCTTTACAAGCTGTCACGCATGCCTTTGCTGGCCGCCGCCCAGCACCGCGCCCTTGCCATGGCTGCGGGAAAGCGCGCACTGGCACAAGGGGCAATCGCGGTCTGCCTGTTGATCATGTCAGCGGTTCTGATGGTCACAGCCGACGGTCTGATCGGTGGATTCACTTTGCTTGGGGCCTTGCTGATCGGGGCGGCGCTTGCTCTGCCGCTGATCCTTGACCAGATATTGCGTGTGGCTGGCGGGTTGGCCAAGTCGGTCACGGCCCAGTGGTTCTGGGCGGATACGCGCCAGCAATTGCCGGGCTTGTCACTGGCGCTGATGGCGCTGCTGTTGGCGATGGCGGCCAATGTGGGCGTGTCGACCATGGTTTCCAGTTTTCGGCTGACATTTACGGCGTTTCTGGACCAACGGCTCGCGTCCGAGCTTTATGTCAGCACCGAAGATGCGCGCCAGACTGCAGCCCTGATCGCCTATGCCGCCGAAACTGCCGATGCGCTTTTGCCTATCCAAAGCGCCGAGACAGACATTGAAGGTCAGCCCACGCAGGTATTCGGCGCGCGTGACCATGCGACCTACCGTGACAACTGGGCCTTTTTGCAGGCCACGCCCGACCCGTGGGATACGACTTTTGCGGGGCAGACGATCCTGATCAACGAACAGCTTTCCAGACGGGCAGGGCTTGATCTGGGCGATGAGATACGCTTGCAGGATCAGACCTTCACTGTGGCGGGTGTTTACGGCGACTACGGCAACCCGATTGGGCAAGCCTTGATCAATGAAGCGCAGTTTTTTCGGCTTTACCCCGATGTGATGCCTGACCGGTTCGGTGTGCGGATGCCAGCCGAAAAAGTGCCGGAGTTCGTGGCGGGATTAGAGGCGCAAACGGGAATTCCACCCAGCCAGACGATCAATCAGGCGGGGATCAAGGCAATTTCGCTGGCGATATTTGAACGCACTTTTACGGTGACGACGGCGCTGAATATCCTCACACTCGCCGTTGCAGGCTTTGCCATTTTGATGAGCCTGCTGACGCTTGCCACGATGCGCGTCCCGCAACTGGCCCCGGCATGGGCGATGGGGATGACAAGGGCGCGGCTGGGCAGGTTGGAACTGATGCGCGCGGTTCTGCTGGCTATGCTCACGGCGATTGTGGCCTTGCCTTTGGGGCTGGCGCTGGCGTGGGCGCTGCTGGCAGTTGTCAATGTAGCTGCCTTTGGTTGGCAACTGCCGATGTATATCTTCCCTTGGGACTATGCACGACTGGGGCTCTTTGCTTTGCTGGCCGCAGCCTTGGCCGCCCTTTGGCCCGCACGTAAACTGGCCCGCACGCCGCCTGCGGATTTGCTCAAGGTGTTTTCCAATGAACGTTAGAGTTTGGATTTTTTGTCTGTTTCCTTTTGCAGCATTCGCACAGGGCTTTGCGGGGCTGGGCAGCGACGCCGAAGGCTTCAGCATACCGACCCCGGACCCTGCGTTCGACTTCCCTGCCGACCATGGCCCGCACAATGATTACCGGATCGAATGGTGGTATCTGACCGCAAACCTTCAGGCAGCAGATGGCACGCCTTACGGCCTGCAATGGACATTGTTCCGATCTGCCTTGGCCCCGGAAAAAGGCGATGGCTGGCGCGCGCCACAGATCTGGATGGGCCATGCAGCGGTGACCACCCCGACGGCACATCACGTCAGCGAACGGCTGGCACGTGGCGGCATCGGGCAAGCAGGTGTTGTGGCTGACCCGTTTGAAGCATGGATTGACGATTGGACATTGTCAGGGGATTGGCAGACCTTGGACATGACCGCCAGTGGACCGACTTTCGGCTATGACATGGCGCTGACCGCGCGGGGGCCGCTGGTGTTTCACGGGGACAAGGGATTTTCGGTGAAATCCGCGCAAGGGCAGGCGTCTTACTATTATTCGCAGCCCTTCTTTGAAATTGCGGGCACACTGGACCTGCCTGAAGGGACGGTTGCGGTCACTGGTAACGCTTGGCTCGACAGGGAATGGTCATCGCAGCCCTTGGCGGACAATCAAACCGGCTGGGACTGGTTTTCATTGTCGTTTGATGATGGTGCCAAGCTGATGGGCTTTCGCTTGCAGCAGACCGATGGCAACAGCTACACCTCGGCCACATGGATCGCGCCGGACGGGGCGACGACGGCTTTTCCCGACGGGGCTTTCACTGCCGATCCGGGTGAAACATACCAAACCAAGGGTGGCGAAGTCCCGGTATCGTGGGCGGTCAGCTTGCCTGCAAAGGGTGTCAACGTCACTGTAGATGCTATAAATCCCGATGCGTGGATGACAACATCGGTGCCCTATTGGGAAGGGCCGGTGCGTGTATCCGGCAGTCATACGGGCACAGGCTATCTGGAGATGACAGGCTATGAGTGAATGGTTCGAGTCCCGCAAGGGCATGCGCGATGAGGTCTGGGATACGATTGTGCAGGGGTTGATTGATCCTGATCACCCCGCCAAGACCCCGACGTTTGCCACAGTGTCCCCGCACGGCTGGCCAGAGGCGCGGACCGTTGTGATACGCGGCGCCGACCCCGAGGCAGGAACTGTTTCCGTCTATACAGATATCTACTCGGACAAGGTGCGCAGTCTGAAAGCAAATCCGCGTGCTGCCTTGGTGATCTGGGATCACCGGAAATCGCTTCAGGTCCGGCTGAGCCTGCAGGTGACTGTGCGGTCAGGTGCATCAGTGCGCGATCTGTGGGAAAAGGTCCCGGACCACAGCCAGCTGAGCTATGGGGTTGCACCTGTGCCCGGGCACCCGATTGAGGAGCGGCTGGCCTATCAGAAACGCCCTGACCCAGACGCCTTTGCCGTGCTTGACTGCGAAGTGCTGACAATTGATGCGGTTTACCTTGGGCGCGACCATCAGCGCGCAATCTATTCACGTTCCGATGACTGGGTCGGGCAATGGCTTTCGCCTTAGGTCCAAGCCCGCTAAGGATCGGTTATGAAAACATTTCCTTTGACACGCGACCTTGTATTGGTGGGGGGCGGCCATACCCATGCGCTTGTACTGCGCCAATGGGGGATGAACCCGCTACCTGGTGTGCGGCTGACCGTCATCAACCCCGGCCCGACCGCGCCCTATTCAGGGATGCTGCCGGGGTTTGTGGCAGGGCACTATAGTCGCGATGAGCTGGATATCGATCTGGTCAGGTTGGCGCGTTTCGCGGGTGCGCGCCTGATCAATGACTATGCAACGGGCATCAACCGTGATGCGCAAACGGTCAGTGTGGATGGGCACCCGCCGATTGCCTATGATGTGTTGGCGATAGATGTTGGGATCACCTCTGCGATGCCGCAAATGCCGGGTTTCAGTGCCCATGCCATTCCGGCTAAACCGCTGGGCACCTTTGCATCGCGTTGGGATGAATTTCGGGCCACCGCCCAAGACCCGCAGATCGCGATTATCGGCGGCGGCGTCGCCGGGGCGGAATTGGCGATGGCGATGCATCATGCGCTCAGGGATCGCAACCCGACAGTCCGCCTGATCGACCGCAGCCGGGTGTTGAGTGCCTTGGGATATAAGGCCCGCTCAAGAATGATGGCCGCCTTGACCGCGCAAAAGGTCGAGATCATCGAAGATGCGGACGTGTCCGAGGTCTTTCCTGAAGGTGTAACTCTGACAGACGGCCGCACCATCCGCAGCGATTTCACCACCGGCGCGGCGGGCGCGAAACCGCATGACTGGATCGCAACGACCGGATTGGACCTGCACGAGGGTTTCATCACCGTTGATGCGCATCTGCAATCCAACGATCCCAATATCTTTGCCGTTGGCGATTGTGCCCATCTTGCATTCGATCCGCGCCCCAAGGCGGGTGTCTATGCCGTGCGCGAAGCGCCGGTGCTGTTTGACAATCTGCGCGCTGCCCTGTCAGGCGGTGCGCTGCGCCGCTACAGGCCGCAAAAGGATTACCTCAAGTTGGTGTCGATGGGAGGCAAATCCGCCTTGGCCGAAAAATTCGGGACCGCGCGCGAAGGACCGGTGTTGTGGAAGCTGAAGGATCATATTGACCGCAAATTCATGGACCAGTTCGATGATCTGCCGCAGATGGCAGCGCCGCACTTGCCAAAACGACATGCCAAGGGCCTGAAAGAAGCACTTGGCGATAAGCCGATGTGCGGGGGGTGCGGCGCGAAAGTTGGACGTGCGACGCTGGAAACCATGCTTGTCGATCAATTCGGCGATGACGCGGCGATGGTGCAGCCTGGTCAGGTGATCAGCACCGATCATCTGCGCGCGCTGACGCTTGATCCGGTCCTGATGACGCGGATCGCGGCGGTCCATGCGCTGGGCGATATCTGGGCAATGGGCGCCACGCCGCAGGCTGTGACGGCTAGCATTATCCTGCCGCCGCTGTCGGGCGACTTGCAGGCGCGCACGATGGCCGAAATCATGCAAACTGCCACGGACGTCATGGCACAGGCGGGCGCAAGGATCGTGGGGGGGCATACGTCACTGGGCGAGGAACTGACGATTGGATTCACGCTGACGGGGCTTTGCGACAAACCGATCACGCTGGCGGGCGCGCGGCCGGGTGATGCGCTGATTCTGACAAAGCCGATTGGCAGCGGTACCATCATGGCGGCTGAAATGGCGGGCAAGGCCCGTGGTGCCGATGTGATGGCCTGTTTTGCGCACATGATAAAGGGGCAAGCTGCCGCGTCGCAGATTTTACGCGGTGCCCATGCGATGACCGATGTTACCGGCTTTGGACTGGCGGGGCACTTGCGCGGAATCTGTGATGCATCCGGTGTCGGGGCCGCCCTGCAAACTGACGCCATTCCGTTGATGGACGGGGCCGCGGAGCTTTCCGCGAAAGGCATACAGTCCAGCATTTTTGATGATAACGTTGCTGGCGCCGGGCTGATTGACGGAGAAACCTTTGATCTGGTCTATGATCCCCAAACGGCAGGTGGATTGCTGGCGGCAGTCGCGTCGGGGGAGGCAGAGACAATCATCGGCGACTTGCTAGCCGCAGGCTATCCCGCAGTGGTAATCGGTGAAATCACAGACGCATCGGGGCAGATCCTTTTGCACTAAAGCCTTGCGATGGCTGCAATGATGGCGTCGGCCGCGGCTTCCTGACCCTGATCATCCAGTGTTGCTGCTGACACTGTCGCAATCACCTCGCGTTCGTTGATGCGCCGTGATTTTGCATAGGCCGGGTCATAGTGGTCTTGGGCCAATGCCTTTGACAGCCCCACCAAGTCGCCCGCCTGAGACAAGGCAATCCATTGATCAACAATCGCATGGCCGCGCACCCAGCGCAGCGGGGCAAGCCGTTGGGCTAACTTTTCTGTATCGGCAATCACATCATGATAGGCCCGCGACAGGTACTGTGCGCGCGCGCCCAAAGGCACGTCCATCGCGACGCGCGGGGCGGCCAGCATGGCAGTCCATAGCATCGGCGGCAGGATAAGCTTGCCAATCTTGCTGCTTTCGGCCTCGACCACCACTACGCGGTCGGGATCACAGCCATTCAAGGCCACGGCGAGGGCGGTTTCAAACCCCTTTTGTGCCGGTTGGCCGCTGGGCATGGCCCCCAGCAGCGACCCGCGATGCGCGGCCAGCCCTTCAAGGTCCAATGTCTGTACGCCGCGTGCAGCCAGCCTGTGCAACAGGTCCGTTTTGGCTGTGCCGGTATTGCCATCCAGCAAAACCAGCCGATGCGGCAGTGGCACGTCGTAAAGGGTCTTGTTCACGAGACGGCGGAAACTGGTGTAGCCGCCATTGATGGTCTGGGCGCGCCAGCCAATTTCCGACAGGAGCGTCGCAAAAACCCCCGACCGCTGCCCGCCGCGCCAGCAATAGACCAGCGGCCGCCACGCACCGTCCTTGTCTGCCAATGGCCCGCTGATGTGGTCAGCCAAGTTGCGAATGACCATGCTGGCACCGACCTTGCGCCCGTCAAACGGGCTAATCTGCTTGTAGATTGTGCCAACCTTGGCCCTTTGACCGTTGTCCAGCGCGGGGAGATTGATCGCACCCGGAATATGATCCTGTGCGAATTCGGCGGGCGAACGCACATCAATCACAGTGTCAAAACCGTGGTTCAGGATCGCATCAAGGCTGTCAAAGGTCACTGGCATGTGCCCGCATCTAACCCAGACATCCGGGCAAAGGAAGTGGGTCCATGGGCAGATGAAAATAGGATTCTAATCCTGCGTGATCTGCACTAGCCTGCACCTGATGACTTATGACGACCTGCATATGATCACCCATTGGGCGCAAGTCGTCCAATTGCGCGATGATGACTTGCTGACCCCGGCCGAGCTTGTTCTGATCAACGCGGCGAGCCGGGGGGAAACGGCAAATATCAGCCAGAGAGTGCCAAACCACAAGGCACCGCACGTTCTGATCAGGGCGGCCTTGTTGCGCTATCTGATTTTGGGGGGGTGCAAGGATTTTCAGACGCAACCATCGGGCATCACAGTCAATGGGGCATGGATCGGCGGGCTGTTGGACCTGCGCTTTACCCGGGCACACGGACCGATTGATTTCTTCAACTGTCATCTGGCGCAGCGGGCGGAACTGGTACAACTGCGGGCGGACGGGCTGGCCATCGTCAATTGCATATTGGTCGATGGCATCAATGCATCGCGGGTGCAGGTCAGTGGTAACGTCACCCTGAACGGGTCGCGTTCGGACGGAAAAATCTCTCTGTCGGGGTCCGAAATCGGCGGGCATCTGTCTTGTGTCCATGCGACACTGCGTAATCCGGGCAGGTCTGCGATCAAGGCGCAGGGCATGTCCGTGTCCAGTAGCGTGCTGCTGGAAGGAACCGTGGCCGAAGGGATGGTCAGCCTGCTGGGGGCGCGCATCGACGGGCAGTTGGTTTGCATTGGGTCCGACCTGAGCAATCCGGCGGGGCATGCGCTGCAAGCCCAAAGCGCGCGCATTCAGGGCGATGTGCTTTGCTGTTATGCCAACAGTACCGGCGAGGTCAGCTTTCTGGGGGCCGAAATCGGTGGTGTGCTGGATTGTTCACACGGGACCTTGCGCAATCCTGACGGGCTGGCGCTGAATGCGCAACGGCTTGTTGTCCGCGAAGGGTTCGTCTGGCGTAGGATCAAGGGGCTGACCGGCACCGTCGATCTGACATCGGCGCATGTGGGAGACCTTTGGGATGATCACGAAAGTTGGGTCAAGACAGATGGCCTGTTCCTCAGTGGGTTCATTTATGACATTCTGCATGGCGGGATTGATGTAGGTGAACGGCTCGCATGGCTCAAGAAAGGGGCCATATCGCGCCGCGAATTCTATCCGCAGCCGTACGAACAGCTTGCAAAGCTTCTGCGCGACACCGGGCACAAGTCGGACGCGCGTGACATCATGGTCGCCAAGGAAAAAGAACAGCGACGCGCATCGCGCACCCGCTGGCGGCGTGAACGGCAATGGCGGCGTGATCTGGTTGCCGCCGGGCAACTGCCGGACTCAGACAGGGCTGACGCCTTCGCAAAACTTTCCGCACGCAGGCCAGTTGACGAAGAACTTGCACGGCTTGTGATGCTGTTCCCCCCTGATGGCGCGCCCTCTTTTACCGACGCCCTGACACTGCAACTGGCCCGGCAGCAATTCCGGGCCGAGCAGAACAGCTATATTCTGCGCAAGAAACTCCGCAGCATCGGCAGTGTGATTGCAGACCGGATATTTGGCCTGGTCGTCGGCTATGGGCATAGGCCAGAGCGCAGCTTCTACGTGCTGATTACCCTCATTGCGATTGGCTGGTTTCTGGCCGACCGCGCATGGAAAGAGGGTGACTTCGCCCCGACAATTGGCCCTGTGCTGATGTCGCCGGGTTGGCAGGCACTGGCAACTGACGTACGCGTTCAGAACCCTGCGCAGGTCTGGTCGGACAAATACATGCTGGCCCCCGATGGTGCCACCGTCCTGACCGAAGGCCGCGATTACGAGACGTTTCACCCGTTGGCCTACGCCGTCGATGTGGTCGTTCCGATCATTTCACTGGGGCAAGAGGCATCTTGGGCACCATCAACAACGCGCGGACCCTGGGGCTGGTGGCTCTGGTGGATCAGGTGGCTGCTGACGGCATTTGGCTGGATCGTCACGGCGATTGGCGCGGCTGCCGTGACCGGTGTTATCCGCCGCGATTAGGGTTCGTGCGCTCATCCTGATCAATCCAACGCGACCGGACCGCCCATATCGTCGAGATGACGATCACAATTTGGGCGGGCAGGAAGAACAGGATAAAAAAGAAGAGTGCGAGCCAGAACAGCGACAGTTGCATATAGTAAACAAAGAAAAGTGCGGGCTGCAAAGCAAGTGCAAGCACAATGACAATCAGGGCCGTATCAAGGGCCACCGGAATCCACGCCTGTTTCCGCGATGTCGGCCTGCCCGCATTGATGCGTCTGCGGGCAAGCGTGCGGCTGATCAACATACGATCACTCCAAAAGGGATGGTGCCCCGAGGAAGGGGCAAGAGGGCCTAGTCCCTCAGTAGCTCATTGATGCCCGTTTTTGAACGGGTCCGCTCGTCCACGCGCTTGACAATTACAGCGCAATAAAGGTTCACGTTGTTCTTTGACGGCATGGAGCCTGCAACGACCACCGAATAAGGCGGTACTTCGCCATACATGACCTCGCCGGTTTCACGGTCGACGATCTTGGTGGATTGGCCGATGAAAACACCCATGCCCAGCACGGACCCTTCACGCACAATGCAGCCTTCGACGACTTCGGACCGTGCCCCGATAAAGCAATTGTCTTCGATGATCGTGGGGCCCGCCTGCATGGGTTCCAGCACGCCACCGATGCCAACGCCGCCTGACAGATGCACGTTCTTGCCGATCTGCGCGCATGATCCGACGGTGGCCCAGGTATCGACCATGGTGCCCTCGTCAACATAGGCGCCAAGGTTCACGAATGACGGCATCAGTACCACGCCGGGGGCGATAAAGGCCGACTTGCGCACAACGCAGTTGGGAACGGCGCGGAAACCTGCGGCCTTCCACTGGTTGTCGCCCCAGCCTTTGAACTTGCTGTCGACCTTGTCCCACCAACCGGAGCCTTGCGGACCGCCATCCTGCTGTTCCATGTCCTTGATGCGAAAGCCCAGCAAAACCGCCTTTTTGGCCCATTGGTTCACATGCCAACTGCCATCTTCCTGCTTTTCGGCGACGCGCAATGAGCCGCTGTCGAGCGCATGCAGCGTATCCTCGATCGCTTCGCGGGTTTCACCTGTGGTGGCTGGGGTGATGGTATCACGGGCCTCCCATGCGGATTCGATGGCGGTCTCAAGGGCAGCGTTGGACATGTCAGTCTCCGATCATTGTATTTAAGCGGGTAAGTAGCCCGACCGGCAGGATCAATCAACGCCGCATGATGATGATGGGGTGGTTCAATGGAACATTCCTGAAAAACAGCCCGCGCGCGCGACAAGATTGATTGCATCTTAAGGCGCAAGCGGCAACCTTGGCGCAAACGACCCAAGGGACAGTTCTATGAAAGATCACCGAAATCACCCGTTGCGTGATAGTCATGAGGATCGCGAGGCAGCGACTCATATCCCCGACACGCCGCAAACCCGTGCGCCGTCTTACGCGCTGGCCTTTGCGGACGAGGAGTTCCTGTGTCGCGAAGAACTGCGGCCAGTGCGGTTGCAGCTCGAACTGCTCAAGCCCGAGATGCTGATGAACGAGGCCGGTATCAATTCGACTATTGTTCTGTTCGGTGGGGCCCGCATCCCTGAACCATCGCAAAAGGACACGGCGCGCACGCAAACACTGGCCGACCTTTCGCAATATTACACCGAAGCGCGCCGGTTTTCGCAGATGATGACAAAACGATCTGTGGAAAATGGCGGTACCGACGATGTGATCGCCACTGGCGGCGGGCCGGGTGTGATGGAGGCGGGCAACCGCGGCGCAGAGGATGCGGGGGGCAAGTCAATCGGGCTCAACATCGTTTTGCCGCACGAACAGGCGCCCAATACGTATGTCTCGCCAGAGTTGTGTTTCAATTTCCACTATTTCGCGGTCCGCAAGATGCATTTTCTGATGCGTGCCGGGGCTGTTTGCGTTTTTCCCGGTGGTTTTGGCACCTTGGACGAGATGTTTGAAGCGCTTACGCTAATCCAGACGGGACGCATGGCGCGGGTGCCGTTCCTGCTGTTCGGGCGGTCTTTTTGGGAAAAGATCATCAATTGGGAGGCGCTTGCCGATGCAGGCACGATTTCCGAAGATGACCTGTCGCTGTTCCGCTTTGTCGAGACCGCAGAAGAGGCGGTCGCCGCATTGGACAGTTGGGAAGGCAAGGGCGAAAAACGCGGGGCTATACCGGGGCGTTAGGACCCTGACGCAGATCACTGTTCCGGTTTTTCCGGGACCTCAAGATGTTGCATCGGCGCAAGTTCGGGATGGCGGATCGCCTGAATGGCGGCCTTGGCCAGAAATTCCCCGGCAGAGCCAACTGATTCTGCCATCGTCAGGATATCCGACCGGACAAGTTTGAGAAACGGCGCCGCCTCTTTGGCAAAGATATCAAAGTCTTTGCCAATCGTGCGGCCGCAGGCTTCGGCGGCGGCGACGGCACCCATTGCGGCACCGGCGGATGCTGTCACAACTGTATCCGTTTGCGGGTGTGCCTTCAGATGTGCGATCAGTGCGTCGGCCACATCGGGGCTGGGGCTGTCGCTTGTGACCGTATCAAGGATAAACAGGCTTTGCTGGTTGGCCTCTGCCCGCTCGCGTAATCCGGCAACAAGATGCAAGGCATAGCTTTGTTTTTGGGGCGGGGCCACGACAGCTACATGTTTGCGGTTGCGCGCATGTAACATGTTGATTGCGCGTCGCCCGTAGGCTTCATTGTCAAAATCATAATAGGCGTGCTGGTCCGACCAATTGCTGCGCCCGTGGGTGGCAAATGGAAAATCACGCTCCATCAGATAGGCGATGCGCGGATCATTGGGTTCGATCTGGTTGAATATCACACCATCAGCGGACCCGGTTTCGACAATATAGCGGATGGGTTTCATGATATCGTCGCCGGGTGCGTAAGGGGTGACATTGAGATGAAAGTTTGTGCCCTGCAATCCTTCTGCCACTGATGAAATCAGACGGGCGGTGTGATTGTCATGTTCGGTGGACATGATCAGGCTGATCACATTTGTCCGGCCGGTTCGCAAACGCACACCGGCCCTGTTGGGCACATATCCAATCTCGTCCGCGATCTGGCGAATCAGCTTTTTGGTGTCGCGCCCGATATCGGGCGCGTCATTCAGCGCGCGTGACACCGTGGGCACGGCCAACCCGCTGATTTTTGAGATGGTTTTCAGCGTTGGCTTGGTACCAGCCGGTAGAAGCGCACTTCTCTGCTCGGCTGACAGTTTACTTCCCGGCATCTTGTCCAAGGTCCTATTTTCACAGCATTTCGCTGGTTCTTGCGGCGATATATATGCGCCGTCCCACAAAAGGCCAACGACTTCAGTCGCTTACTTTTTGCAGGATGTTTCAGTTAATGTTGCTTAAAAACTCTTGCTAGGTCAATCTAAATCGATATAGGCTCTACTACAACGATTTAGTAACAGGGAGGAAAACCAAAATGAATTTCAGAACAAAACTGCTTGCCGCAACGGCGATCGTCAGTGCGTCAGCTGCATCGGCGGTAGAACTTGAAGTCACCCACTGGTGGACTTCGGGTGGTGAAGCCGCAGCCGTTTCCAAATTCGCCGACGCATGGAATGCCACGGGCAACACATGGGTGGACGGCGCGATTGCGGGTTCAGGGGGCACTGCACGTCCGATCATCATTTCGCGGATTCTGGGTGGCGATCCGATGGCCGCGACACAGTTGAACCACGGACGGCAGGCAGAAGAACTGATCGAAGCAGGTTTGTTGCTGGACCTGACCGATGTGGCTGAAGCTGGCGGATGGCGCGACATCGTGAACCCCTCCAGCCTGTTGGATTCCTGCACTTTGGACGGCCGGATTTACTGCGTGCCGGTCAATATCCACTCGGCCCAGTGGCTGTGGCTTTCGCATGACGCCTATGAAAAGGCCGGTGTTGCCGTGCCATCGGATTGGAATGAATTTGTAGCCTCTGCGCCTGCACTGGAAAAAGCAGGTGTGACGCCGCTGGCGATGGGGCAGCAGGGCTGGCAGCAGAACCTTGCCTTTGGTGCGATCACCATCGCCGTGGCCGGTCTGGATGCATGGCGTGAAGTAACCGTGAACAAGAACGCTGATGTGGCCCGCGGGCCCGAGTATACGGCTGTGTTCGAAGCTGTCGCATCTGCGCGCGAGTTGGCGCGCGAATCCAACGTGCAGGACTGGAACCAGGCAACCAATATGGTCATCACAGGCACCGCTGGTGCGCAGCTGATGGGTGACTGGGCGCAGGGCGAGTTTTCTGTCGCACAACAGGTCGAAGGCGAGGATTACTCCTGCCTGCCCGGTCTGGGATTGAACCCCATTCTGGATACCGGCGGTGACGCTTTCTATTTCCCGGTCAATGATGACCCTGAAATCACTGCTGCGCAAAAAGAGCTGGCCGCACTTCTAATTTCGCCCGAAGTGCAGGTGTCGTTCAACCTTGCCAAAGGATCATTGCCCGTGCGCGGCGACATTGACATGGCGGCAGCAAACGGCTGTATGCAAAAGGGTCTGGGTATTCTGGCGGACGGTGGTGTTCTGCCATCGGGCGACCAGTCATTGTCTGCTGATACGCAAACCCAGATCGAGGACCTGATGGCGCAATTCTGGTCGTCGGACATGCCAGCCAGCGAAGCGCAGGCGAAATATGCCGACATCATCGCACGCGCTGACTGACGCTTTGCTCTGATCATGCGGGCACGGGGCGAACGCATCGCCGTGCCCGCAACAACATTCCCCTATTTCCTGATGATGGAGCCGACACGATGACCGTGGCCTCGGACCCCCCGGTTCAGACGGTTCGCAAGCCGAACCGGATGTTCAAGAACAAGATGGCAAAGATTGCTTCGATCCCGATGATCCTGACGGCGCTTTGCGTTTTCGTTGGCGGTACATTGTGGACCGTCCTGCATTCCTTCACCGGTTCGCGGATGTTGCCCAAGCGCGACTGGGTCGGACTGGCGCAATATGAACGCCTGTGGGACAGCGACCGTTGGATCATTTCGGTCAAGAACCTTGCTCTCTACGGGTTCTTTTCACTGACCTTCACGTTGGTTGTGGCTTTCTGTCTGGCCGCGTGCCTTGACCGCAAGATCCGCTTTGAAAATACATTCCGCACCATTTTTCTTTATCCATTTGCACTTTCGTTCGTTGTGACCGGGCTGGCATGGCAATGGATTTTGAACCCGCAATTCGGATTTCAGTCAGTCGTGCGTGGTTGGGGCTGGGAGAGCTTTAACTTTGATCCGCTCAACAACCCCGAAACGGTCATGTTTGGCCTGCTGATTGCGGGCTTGTGGCAAGGGACCGGCCTGATCATGTGCATCATGCTGGCGGGTCTGCGTGGCATTGATGAGGACATCTGGAAAGCCGCACGGGTCGACGGGATTGGTACCGTCAAAACCTATGTGCAGGTCATCATTCCGATGATGCGCCCTGTCTTTATCACGTCACTTGTGCTGATCGCGTCCGGTATCATCAAACTTTACGATCTGGTCGTGGCCCAGACCAACGGGGGGCCGGGGATCAGTTCCGAAGTGCCCGCAAAATACGTCATCAACTACATGTTTCAGGCGCAGAACCTTGGGCAGGGGTTTGCGGCATCCACGATGATGCTGGTTTCGGTTGTGATCATTCTGATCCCTTGGGCCTATCTTGAATTCGGGGGGAAGAAAAATGGCTGATCTGAACGCAAATGCCGGGGTTGTCCCGCAAGGGCCGAAGCCCAAAAAACGGCTGAGCCGGGGGAATATTTTCCTCTATGGCACATTGATTGTGGTCAGCTTGTACTACTTGCTGCCGCTTTATGTGATGATGGTCACGTCTCTCAAGGGTATGCCCGAAATTCGGATGGGCAACGTCTTTGGCCCACCGCTTGAGATCACCTATCAGCCATGGGTCAAGGCATGGTCGGAAGCCTGCACCGGCATCAATTGCGATGGGCTGTCGCGGGGTTTCTGGAATTCGGTGTGGATTTTGGTCCCGTCGCTGGTGCTGTCGATTTCGATTGCGTCGGTCAATGGTTACGCGCTGGCCAACTGGAAGTTCAAAGGGTCCGAGACGTTCTTTACCGTTCTGATCATCGGCGCCTTTATCCCTTATCAGACGATGCTGTACCCGCTGGTGATCATGCTGCGCGAAAGCGGTGACGGAATCACCTGGCTGGTGTCATGGATGAACCCGATACTTGAGGCGCTGGGAATGGAACCGTTTGGCCGCATTCGCCTGATGGGGTCGCTGTCAGGGCTGGTGATCGTGCATTCGATATTCGGGATGCCGATTCTGACGTTGCTGTTCCGCAATTACTTTGCCTCGGTGCCCGAAGAGTTGTTCAAGGCCGCCCGCGTGGATGGGGCGGGGTTCTGGACGATCTATTTCAAGATCATGCTGCCTATGGCGCTGCCGATTTTCGTCGTCGCGATCATTTTGCAGGTAACGGGCATCTGGAACGACTTCCTGTTCGGCGTGATCTACACCAAACCCAATATTTATCCGATGACTGTGCAGCTGAATAACATCGTGAATTCGGTACAGGGCGTTAAGGAATATAACGTCAATATGGCGGCAACTCTGCTGACCGGTCTGGTGCCACTCGTCATTTACTTCGCCTCTGGCAAACTCTTCGTACGCGGCATTGCAGCCGGTGCTGTGAAAGGCTGACTATGTCCTATTCTGTTGAAATCAAGAAACTCGATCTGGCTTTTGGCGCTGTCAAAGTGCTGCAAGAGCTGGACCTGAACATTCACGAGGGCGAATTCCTTGTCCTGCTGGGGTCATCGGGCTGTGGCAAATCAACCCTGCTGAACTGTATCGCGGGCCTTTTGGAAGTGACGGACGGGCAAATCCATATCAAGGGCCAGAACGTCACATGGGCCGAACCGTCAGAGCGGGGCATCGGCATGGTGTTCCAATCCTACGCGCTATATCCGCAGATGACGGTGCGGGGGAACCTGTCGTTCGGGCTCAAGAATGCAAAGTTGCCCAAGGCCGAGATTGAAGAACGCGTGGCACGTGCCGCCGGTATTCTACAGATCGAAGCCTTGCTGGACCGCAAACCCGGTGCCCTGTCAGGTGGGCAGCGGCAGCGGGTGGCCATTGGGCGTGCACTGGTGCGGGATGTGGATGTTTTCTTGTTCGATGAACCGCTGTCGAACCTTGATGCCAAGCTGCGCGTTGACCTGCGGGTGGAATTGAAGCGCCTGCACAACCAGTTGCAAAATACGATGATCTACGTGACCCATGATCAGGTCGAGGCGATGACGCTGGCGGACCGGATTGCCGTCATGAAAGGCGGCGCCATTATGCAATTGGGCAGCCCGGATGAAATCTATAACAGGCCGCGCAATCTATATGTCGCGGATTTCATCGGCTCGCCGTCGATGAACTTTCTTGAGGGGCAGTTCGCAGACGGCAGTTTCAGGATTGACGACATGGCCATGCCGATGACCGGCTACGAATACGTCGAGGGCCAACCAAGTAACCGTGCTGCAGTAATCGGAATCCGGCCAGAGCATGTGGTCACGGGCGAATTGGTCGGTAATGCGCCGCTGCAATATACTGTTGACGTTGATCTGGTCGAACCTATGGGTTCTGACACCCTGATCTATGCCAAACTGGGCCAGCACGGGTTCCGCATCCGGATGGACGGGCAGGCGATTGTCAAGGCAGGCGAGGCACTTGCGATCGGGATTGATCCTGCGCGGGCGTCACTGTTTGACAAGGCCAGCGAGAACCGAATTTGAATGACCTCTCAGGAGACTGGGCGCTGTCTGACGACAGTGGGGCCTATGCCTGTACCATGGCGATGCCCACTGACGGTATCAGCGCATTGCATGCCGCAGGGTTGATCCCTGACCCCTATTGGGGGCGGAACGAATATGACTTGCGCTGGATTTGTGAACGCGACTGGACAGCAACGCGCGGGTTTGACCTGACGGAGACAGATGTCGATCTGGTCCTGTCCGAAGTCGATACGGTCGTGACGGTTCGGGTGAACGATATCATCGTGTTGGAGGCCGAGAATGCCTTTCGCACCTACCGCGTCTCACTAAACGGCGTTGGACGTGTGGGCAGCAATACCATCAGCGTGACATTTCACAATGTTGTCGCGGCAGGTTCCGCCAGGCAGGAAGCCCACCCGTTTGATTTGCCGCAAAGTGATAACTGCCCGATTCCAAACGGGAATATGCTGCGCAAACCAGCTTTTGATTTTGGCTGGGATTGGAACATCGCGCTGGCTCCGTTCGGCATTTATGGAAAGATGGCAATTGAGCCATCAGCAGCCCCGCGCATCGACCGGATGGCGATCGTGCAGGAACATGGCGACGGCTTTGTGGATGTGGAGATCACCGCTTATGTCAACAATTGGCAGGGTGCGGTGACTGCAACACTGGCCGGGCAGACGGTCATGGCCGATTGTGTGGATGGGGTTTGTGACTTTTCCATCCGCATTGCTGACCCCGTGCTTTGGTGGCCCGTAGGGCAGGGCGACCCGCATCTTTATCGGCTTGCCGTTACCGTCGCTAAAGCAACGGCCACGCGCTTGGTCGGTTTGCGCACTATGGAACTGGTGGCTGAGACAGATAGCGCGGGGCTTGGGTTCAAATTTCGGGTCAATGGCCGCGATGTGTTTTGCAAAGGTGCCAACTGGATTCCCGCAGATGCTTTGCCAGGCCGTATTACAGACGCCAAGACCCGCGCGTTGCTGCAATCTGCCGTGGATGCGAACATGAACATGGTTCGCGTCTGGGGCGGCGGGCGCTATGAGCCGGACAGTTTCTATGATGCATGCGATGAACTGGGCTTGATGGTCTGGCAGGATTTCATGTTTGCCTGCAACCTGTATCCCTCTGACGAAAGCTACCTGGCCAACGTCAGGGCCGAGGTCGCTGATAATGTGGCCCGCATCCATCATCACGCCTGCCTTGCTGTCTGGTGCGGTGATAATGAACTGATCGGGGCATTGGGTTGGTACGCCTGTTCGATCAAGGACCGTGACCGCTATCTCGTGAATTACGACCGTCTGAACCGCACGCTTGAGGTGGCATTGAAAGACATCGACCCCACCGCGAATTGGTGGCCGTCATCACCATCGCCCGGCCCGATGAATTTCGGCGATGCGTGGCACGATGACGGATCCGGCGACATGCATTTCTGGTCAGTCTGGCACGAAGGCCGCGACTTTGACCACTACCGCGATGTCAGCCCGCGCTTTTGCTCGGAATTCGGTTTTCAAAGCTATCCGTCGATGATCGAAATTGAACGCTTCGCCGGGCCAGAGGATCAGAATATCGCCGCCCCTGTTCTGGAAAGTCACCAGAAGAACGCAGGCGGCAATGCCCGGATCGCCGAGACGATGTTTCGCTATTTCCGCTGGCCGGAAAAGTTCGATGATTTTGTCTATCTGTCCCAAATCCAGCAGGGGCTGGCGATCAAAACTGCCGTCACCCATTGGCGCAGCCTGAAACCGCACTGCATGGGCACGCTGATCTGGCAATTGAATGACACCTGGCCGGTTTGTTCGTGGGCTTCCCTGAACCATCAGGGTGACTGGAAGCTGATGCACCATATGGCGCAGGATTTTTTTGCACCTTTGCTGGTCACGGCGGTCCCGGATGACAGCGGCTACATGTTGCGGGTCGTCAATGATGCGCCACAGCCGGAAACCGTTGCGATCAGCGCTTATGCGCTGGCTATGGACGGGCGCACGCGTCAGATCGGGCAGGCCGAGGTCATGACTGACGCTGCCTCAATTGACGCATTGCATGTCGCGGCCGACCAAATCGGGCCGCAAGAAATGCTGCATTATGTCTGGCGCACCGCCGACGGGCAGCAAACCCATGATACCTTTGCCCCGCGCCCCTATAAATCCTATGACCTGCAATCGCCCCAGCTCCTGCTTCGTGTGGAAGGCAATGTGATTCACGTTCGTTCGGAAGGGCTGGCGCATTTCTTTGCGGTCGAAGCAGACATTGCAGGTCGGTTTGATCAGAACGTCCTGACCCTGTTGCCAGAGACTGAAACGACCATGTGCTTCACGCCAGCCGATCCCGATGCGGCTGCGACATTCACGTTTCGTGATTTGCACAGCGCAACTTACCGATAACGCCATCAAGGAAGTACAATGCTTAACATATCCTACCAGCTCTATTGTTCCCGCAACTTTCCGCCGATTGGGGCCACGCTGAAAATGCTGTCGGACGCAGGCTTTACCCAAGTCGAGGGCTATAATGGCCTGTTCAATGATCTGGAAGGGTTGAAAGCCGGACTTGCAGAGACAGGCCTGCAAATGACGAGCAGCCATGTCGGGCATCAGTTGCTGGCTGACGATCCGGCGGGTATGCTGCAAATCATCAAGGATCTGGGAGTCAAAAAAGTATTCGCCCCTCATATCGCACCAGATCAGCGCCCCACGGATGCCGCCGGCTGGGCCGCGTTCGGCCAACGGTTGGCCGAGATTGGCAAGCCAGTGCAGGATGCGGGCCTTGTCTGGGGCTGGCACAATCATGATTTTGAACTGACCAAGCTTGCCAGCGGGGAATTCCCCCTTGATCTGATGATGGGAGCATCTGACGATTTGATGATGGAGCTTGATCTGGGCTGGGTCACACGCGCCGGAGAGGACCCCGTCGCCTGGATCAATAAATACAGCGGACGGATTGCCGCCGCCCATATCAAGGATGTGGCCGCCGCAGGCGAATGCACGGACGAGGACGGCTGGGCCGATGTGGGCCACGGTACAATGGACTGGCCCGCCATTCATACCGCATTGCAGGCGGCGGGGTGCGATCATTACGTCGTTGAACATGACAACCCCAAGGACCACCAACGCTTTGCGACCCGGTCGCTGGCCGCGATCCAGAACTTCTAAGGAAAACACATGACACAACTTGGCGTTGGCATCATTGGATGCGGCAATATTTCAACCGCCTACTGCCGTCTTGCGCCCATGTTCAAATCGCTTTCGGTCAAGGCTGTGGCTGATATCAACATGGACGCAGCACGGGCAAAGGCCGCAGAGTTCGACCTGCGCGCCGAAACTGTCGCTGACCTGCTCAAGGCGCCGGATATTGATGTGGTTGTCAACCTGACGATCCCCGCGGTGCATTTTGACGTGACCCGCCAGATTCTTGAAGCGGGCAAACATGCCTATTCCGAAAAGCCACTGGTGTTGACCTTGGAAGAGGCGGAAAAGCTGCGTGAACTTGCCGCTGCCAAGAACCTGCGGGTCGGGTCGGCCCCTGATACGTTTCTTGGGGGCGCGCATCAGCAGGCGCGTGCTGCGATTGACGCCGGCGATGTGGGCCGCATCATCGGGGGCACATGCCATGTGATGGGGCACGGCATGGAAAGCTGGCACCCGAATCCGGATTTCTTTTTTCAGCCGGGCGCGGGCCCCGTGTTGGATATCGGCCCATATTACGTGGTGAACCTGCTGCAACTGATCGGGCCTGTGAAATCGGTGGCGTCGCTGGCGACAACCACCTTTGCAGAGCGGACCATCGGCAGCGGGCCCCGCACCGGTGAACAGATCCCGGTTTCAACACCCACGAACATTCACGCACTGCTTGAATTCGCAAATGGTGCCACTGTGACCCTTGGGGCCAGCTGGGATGTCTGGGCCAACCGACACAGCCCGATGGAGCTTTACGGCGAAGATGCATCGCTGTTTGTGCCGGACCCGAATTTCTTTGGTGGGACAGTCGAAATCGGCGGGCCGGATAAGGAAATCAGGGCGCTTCCCACTTGGGATCATCCATTCGGTGTGCCTAATCAGGATGACGGCACGCGGGCGAACTATCGCTGTGCAGGACTTGCCGATATGGCGACGGCGATTGCCGAAGGGCGCGCGCATCGCTGTAGCGTCGATCTGGCCGTGCATGCCGTTGATGTCATGACAAGCATCCTGAGGGCTGGCGAAGAACGCAGGTTCATCGATCTGACAACCACTTGCGCACGTCCCGCAGCATTGTCGCCGCAAGAGGCGCGCGCCCTGCTGGCCTGACCGGCTAGCCGACCATGACAGGTGGCGCGTCCGATGGTTTCATCGGGCCGCCAAACCGGCGCCGCATCCTTGCGTGGCTATAGCCAAGATCGCTCAGGCTGCACAGCCTGCGCCCGGCCAGATCCTCAAGACAAAGGCCGCCGCCGGATTTCGCGAAATAGTACCCGCGGCGATGCAATCTGTTTTGCAGGTCTGCCCAACTGGTGGCCGATCGCAGATCATGCTCCAATTCGGCGCGTAACGGCGCAAGCTGCTTTTCAACCCTTGCTGCGCGCGCTGTCTTACTGCGCTGAAAATCGCGCGACAGGGCAGCGCACACCAAAACACCTATCGCCTGATCGTCGCGCCCTCCAAGATGTTCAAGGGCGTCGGCAAGTTCGGGCGGGAGGTTGAGTAAAATTTGTTTCATACGCACCATATCGCTCGGACATGGTGAAGATACGGTTAAAGCCCGGTTTCCTGCGCGATCTGGGCACGCGACTTCCGGGCGCGCTCTGTCGCGGATTTCAATTGACCGCAAGCGGCCATGATATCCTCGCCGCGTGGCTTGCGCACTGGCGATGCATATCCCGCATTGTGAACAATATCGGCAAAGGCGCGGATGCGGTTGTTGGATGACCGACGATAAGGCGCGCCGGGCCATTCGTTGAAAGGGATCAGGTTGATCTTGGCAGGGATACCCTCAATCAGCTTAACCAGACGGTGGGCGTCTTCATCACTGTCGTTCACCCCGTCCAGCATCACATATTCAAAGGTGATCCGCTCGGAATTCGACACTTTGGGATAGACCCGCAGGGCATCCAGCAGTTCAGCGATATTCCAGCGTTTGTTAATCGGAACCAACCCATCGCGCACCGCGTCTGTTGTGGCGTGAAAGGACACGGCCAGCTGACAGCCGATTTCCTGAGCGGTACGGGCAATTTCGGGCACGACGCCCGAGGTCGAAAGGGTAATCCGGCGACGGGACAGCTGAATCCCGTCTGGGTCCATCGCAATTTTCATCGCGTCGCGCACGTTCTCAAAATTATAAAGCGGCTCGCCCATCCCCATCAGGACTATATTGGACAACAAGCGCGGGCTATCGGACCGGGTTCCCTGCTCCGGCCATTCGCCCAGATCATCACGGGCCAACATCACCTGACCGATGATTTCCGCGGGCGTCAGATTGCGGACAAGCTTTTGGGTGCCGGTATGGCAGAAAGAGCAGGTCAGAGTACAACCAACCTGACTGGAAATGCACAAGGTTCCGCGATCGGTTTCGGGGATATAGACAACTTCGACCTCGTGACCGCCAGCGATGCGGCACAGATACTTGCGGGTGCCGTCGTCCGACACCTGCCGGGTCACAACTTTGGGGACTGCGATCACAAACTTTTCGGCCAGCATTGCGCGGTAATCCTTGGCCAGATTGGTCATCGCCGCAAAATCGCGGACGCCCCAATGGTAGATCCACTGCCAGATCTGACCGACGCGCATCTTGGCCTGTTTTTCTGGGGTGCCTGCCGCGATCAGGGCATCGCGCATCTGCGTACGCGTGAGCCCGATCAGGTTTTGGGGGCCGTCAGGCTGCTTGCGCGGAATCGTCAGCACATCTTGGGTGATCGGGGCCTTGGGGTCCATGGAGCGTCTCGCTGGTCAGGGGTCAAGCCGTTCATATAAGAAAAAAGGGCCGCCTTCACAAGGAAAGCGTGCCCAACTTCTTATGGCCAAAAATATCCCCGCCGGAGGCGCACCTCTCAACCGGTGCAGCGGGTTTCCGCTTCTTCGACCGCTGCGGTAAAGCCCAGCAGGCTAAAAGTGTCCTGCGTCACAGTGCCCCGGCCCGACCGCCCGGTGGCAATCGCCGTGGCGCCGCGCTTCATGGCCGCCACGAATTTGGCGTCATCTTCGGGAGTCGCAGGCCATGCAAACTCGCCTTCGGTGAACATCTGGAACGTCGTATCGTCAATTTTCAAATCGACGGTCGAGCCATCAGCAAAAGGGTAGCCGCCAGCAAACATCACCTGCCCGTTTACGCCTTTGCCGGGGCGATAGAATACGATCAGCCGGATATCGCCACGGCGGACCGTGACGACATTGCCATCACGCGTATTGACCGTTTCCTTCGGGGCGGACACAGCCCAACATTCATTCGGGTTGCTCTCGACGAAAACGCTCCAGTCGGTGTTGGCAGCCACCCGACTGCTACTTTCCTCTTGGGCCACTGCTGACCCGACCCAAAAAACCGTGGCGGATACGCCTATCATGCGCGAAATCATAGAAATCATCTTACAGCCTCCAAGCTGTCCTTGCCTCTGCCGTCCCATTGATACCTTGATGCATCTTTGCGCAGCTTTTCTACTGGCAGGACCTGACTTAACTCGATAGCCCATAGCCTAACAAGAAATCGACCCGCTGGGAAAGCCCCAAACACGACGGGCCGGTCAATCTGAAACGAAATCAAAGTGGAAAGTGAAGACAGCATGGGTAAACCGGTTGACATGGTAGAGGTCTGGCGTGGCGATTTGCTTGAGTCTGTGCATCAGGGGCACGCCGTGGTCTGCGATGATTTGGGGCAAATCGTGCAGTGCTGGGGTGATCCGGACAAGCTGATCTTTCCCCGCTCATCGTGCAAGATGGTGCAGGCCCTGCCGCTGGTGGAAAGCGGCATTGCGCTCAGCGATGAACAGTTGGCGCTGGCTTGCGCTTCGCATAGTGGTGCCGCGATCCATATCGACCGCGTCGGCGCGTGGTTGCGTGACCTTGGTTTGACAGATGATGATTTTCGCTGCGGTCCGCAGATGCCCCGCGATCCGGCGATCAAGACGGCCTTGATCAAATCCGATCAAACGCCCTGCCAAATTCACAATAACTGTTCCGGCAAACATGCGGGTTTTTTGCATCTGACCCAGCATATCGGCGCCGGGCCGGATTATGAACTGATCGACCATCCGATTCAGCAATTGTGCAAATCCGCGTTCGAGGAAACCGTGCAGGAAACCAGCCCGCTCTACGGGATCGATGGCTGTTCGGCCCCCAACCATGCCTGCACCCTGCATGGGCTGGCCCGGTCGATGGCGTTCTTCGCGAGTGCACATGACCGCTCTGACGCGCGCAGCACTGCGGCATCGCGGCTTGTGCAGGCGATGGCGGCACACCCTGCGCTGGTCGCGGGCGAAGGACGCGCCTGCACCGAACTGATGCGCGCCATGCAAGGCAAGGTCACAATCAAGACAGGGGCCGAGGGCGTGTTTACCGCCATAATCCCCGAAAAACGATTGGGTGTCGCGGTCAAGGCGGCCGACGGATCAACCCGTGCGGCGGAATGTGTGATTGCGGCGATTCTAGTCAAGTTGGGGGTGCTGGATGCGTTGCATCCGGCAGCTATTGCACGGATGAACCCGCCGATTGCCAATCGGCGTGGCACAGTCACGGGCCACATTAGGCCAGCGGCAGCGTTGCGATGACCCGGTTGCGCCGCGCTTGGTTGAACATTCACCCCCGTACGGGCACATAGACCGGCATCGAGCACACGCCGCAACAAGGAACGCCCCCTCATGACCTTTACCCTTGCCACTTGGAACATCAACTCTGTCAGGCTGCGCGAAGATATCGTGGCCCGCCTGCTGCGTGAAGAGGCGCCTGATGTCTTGTGTTTGCAAGAATGCAAAAGCGTGGTGGACAAAATCCCGACAGAGCAGTTTGCGCAACTGGGTTACTCCCACAAGGTTGCGCGGGGGCAGAAGTCCTATAACGGGGTCGCAATCTTTTCCAAGATTCCGATGGTTGAGGCAGGGGCCGAGGATTTCGCAAGCCTTGGCCATGCCCGCCATATAGCCGCACGGCTGGACAACGGGGTGACGATCCATAACCATTATGTCCCCGCAGGCGGCGATGTGGCTGATCGCACCGTCAACGAAAAGTTTGGTCAGAAACTCGACTACCTGACCGAAATGCGCGACACCTTTTCGAGGGACAAGCCGCAGAAATCCATCCTTGTGGGAGATCTGAACATCGCACCGCGCGAAGACGACGTTTGGGATCACAAGAAACTGCTGAAAGTCGTGAGCCATACCCCGATTGAAGTGGACCATTTCAATGAGGTGATGGAGGCTGGCGCGTGGACCGATGTGACCCGCAAGGATATCCCCGACGGGCGGCTTTACAGTTGGTGGTCCTACCGTGCCAAGGATTGGGACGCCGCCGATAAGGGCCGCCGCCTGGATCACATCTGGGCCACTCCCGACATCAAGAATGCAGCCCATTCAAGTCGCGTTCTGCGGGATGTGCGCGGATGGGACAAGCCAAGCGATCATGCCCCCGTATTTGCCACGTTTGATCTTTAGGGCCCCCGTGCCTGACGCCATAAAAAAGGCCCGATAAATTAAAGGAAGGATACGCCTATGACCCTGCCCACGACGATGAAAGCCATGGTGCAGTTGCACAGCGGTTACGCCGACAGCCACACCGGGCCAAACCTGTCAGACCTTTCCCCTTATCTGGCACTGCGCGACATTGCTTTGCCCGTCCCCGCCGCGGGACAGGCATTGATCAAGGTGCATCTGGCAGCCGTGAACCCGTCGGACATCCATTTCATCAAGGGTGAATATGGTCAGCCGCGCGTGCACGGGATGCCCGCCGGATTTGAAGCCGTGGGCGAGGTCGTGGCAGGTGAAACCCCGCTTTTGGGGCAGCGGGTCAGCTTTTATGCAACCGGGTCCGGCACATGGGCGGAATATGCGATGACCGATCTGCAAGGGCTTGTTCCCTGCCGTCCTGATCTGGCCGAAACCGATGCGGCTGGTCAGGTGGTCAATCCGCTGACCGCGATTGCCATGTTCGATATTGTCAAAGCTGCGGGGGCGGACTCTTTTGTTTTGAACGCGGCAGGCTCGCAATTATGCAAGTTGCTGATCGCGTTGGGGCGCGATCATGGGATCAAGCCGATTGCCGTTGTGCGCCGCGCCGCACAGGCCGACATGTTGCGCGCACTTGGCGCAGCAGAAGTGATTGTCAGCAGCGATGATGATGCGCTGACCCAAGCGCAGGCGGCCTTTGACAGGTACAAGCCGCGTATCCTGCTGGATGCGGTTGGCGATCAGTTCACGGCGGATTTGTTCTTTGCCATGCCAAACCATGCGCGCTGGGTCAACTACGGGAAATTGTCGACTCAGGCCCCAAAGCTGACCAACCTTGGGCAAATGATCTTTCGCAACAAGCAGATCGAAGGGTTCTGGCTGACCCGTTGGCTCAAGCAAACCGACCGCGACCGTGTGACACAGGCCTTCATGGAGATTCAGGAGCGTTTCGTCACAGGCAAGTGGACGACGGATGTGGCAGGGGTCGTGCCTTTGTCGCAGGCGATGGCGGAACTGCCGGGGGTCTTGGCCAAACCTGACGGAAAAGCTTTCATAGATCCGCGCAGCTAGGGCGGGCTTCGCAACAGGTCTACCGATGTGCCTTATTCCTTTGCATTTTATTCAAAGCCTAAAAAATTGTCATTGTTTTGAGGTAACGATTCAATCGAGGATGCCTCCAAGCGCCTGCTGCGGCTTGCACAAACGGCTGAATTGCGCCAAGGCAGCCTGCGCAGGGTGTCAGATTTGTTGAAAATCGCCAACTGCGTTGCTATTTTATGAACAAGCCTTGCGTCGGGGCCATGACGGCGCGCTATAAGGAGGACAATGCACTGTCTCTTATCACCTCGGCCGACGATCCGGCCAACGCAGGGGCGCACGCAGTGAACGCGCCCAAAACCGCAGACAGCGAAAGCCTTTTGGCGGCTGTACTGAAGTCACTAGATGATGACAAAGGCGAGGATATCGTGCAGATCAATCTGCGCGGGAAATCCGAAATGGGCGACTATATGGTGATCGCTTCCGGCCGCTCGACACGTCAGGTGACGGCCATGTCGGAAAAGCTGGCTGACCGTCTGAAGCAGGAATTTGGTATTCTGTCGAAGATCGAAGGCAAAGACACCGGCGATTGGGTGCTGATTGATACGGGCGATATCATTGTCCATATTTTCCGTCCCGAAGTGCGCGAGTTCTACCAGCTTGAAAAGATGTGGCAGCCAGGTACGGCGACAACAGTCTGATGCGGGTCCAGATTTGCGCGGTCGGGCGACTGCGCAAGGGCCCCGAGCGTGACCTCTATGATGATTACCTGACCCGCTTTGACCGGACCGGGCGGGCATTGGCGCTGGGCCCGGCGCAACTGATCGAGGTCGAAGACAAAAAGGGCGGGGGCATGGCGGCAGAGGCCGCATTGTTGGAACGCGCGGTCCCCGATGGTGCCCTGATCTGCACGCTGGACGAACGTGGCAAGCTCATGGCGTCGCCGGACTTTGCGCAGACATTGGGGCGCTGGCGTGATCAGGGTCGGCAGGATGTATCATTTATCATTGGCGGCGCTGATGGCATTGATCCGGCCTTGCGTGCCCGCGCAGATGCATCGTTGAGTTTTGGCAAAATGGTCTGGCCGCACATGCTGGTCCGGGTGATGCTGGCCGAACAGCTTTACCGCGCCGCCTCTATTCTGGCAGGTGGACCTTATCATCGCAGCTGATACGGGCAGTCCGCAGGGTTGTCGCGAGAACAGTAAACGATATGTTCATCTTTTGCTGCAGGTGCGCTAAGCCTTGCACAATTCACAACGAAGGAGTTTGCGATGTCTGCCCGGAAACCTGTTGTCTTGTGCATTCTTGATGGCTGGGGGTTGCGCGATGCCGTGGAAGGCAACGCTCCCAGGCAGGCTGAGACACCCAATTTTGACAAGATCATGCAGGGACCACATGCGCAGCTTGTGACCCACGGGCGTGATGCTGGCCTGCCCGCAGGCCAGATGGGCAATTCCGAAGTAGGCCATACCAATATCGGGGCCGGTCGCATTGTTGCGATGGACCTTGGTCAGATTGAACTGGCGATCGAAGATGGGTCATTTGCCAAGGCGGACCCACTGCAGGCCTTCATCGCAAAAATGCAGGCAAGCGGCGGGCGGGCGCATTTGATGGGCGTTGTGTCCGATGGCGGTGTACACGGTCATGTCGACCATATGATTGCGGCGGCCAACATCATTGCCGATGCAGGGGTGCCCGTGGTCATTCATGCCATCACCGACGGGCGTGACGTGGCACCCTCATCGGCTGCGTCCTTTATGAAAACGCTCGAGGCGGGCCTGCCGGAGAATGCGCGCATTTGCACCGTCATTGGCCGCTATTACGCGATGGACCGTGACAATCGCTGGGACCGCGTGCAAGCCGCCTATGAGGCGATGGTCAATGCCGAGGGGCACAAAGCCGCGACCCCGGCAGAGGCGATCAAGGCGGCTTATGCAGACGGCAAAACAGATGAATTCATCCCCGCAACCGTCATCGGTGATTATGCCGGTGTTGCCAAGGGCGACGGGTTTTTCTGCCTGAACTTCCGCTCTGACCGGGCGCGCGAAATCCTGTCTGCGATTGCTGATCCTGCATTTGACGGTTTTGCGCGTGAACTACCTGATATGACTGCCCTGTTGGGCATGGTCAGCTATTCCGACCGGCATGATGAATTATTCGAAACAGTCTTTCCCAAACGCGACATCCAGAACACGCTGGGTGCCTGGGTGGCAAAACACGGGTTGCGCCAGTTCCGGCTGGCCGAGACCGAGAAATACCCCCATGTGACCTTTTTCCTGAATGGCGGGATCGAGACACCTGAAAATGGCGAAGACCGCTACATGGCCCCGTCGCCCAAGGTTGCAACCTATGACTTGCAGCCGGAAATGTCGGCGGGCGAAGTGACGGAGCATTTCGTCAAGGCGATTGAAGCCGGCTATGACCTGATCGTCACCAACTATGCCAACCCTGATATGGTGGGCCATACCGGTGATCTGGATGCGGCCATCAAAGCCTGCGAAGCCGTCGATCAGGGGTTGGGCAAGGTGCTGACTGCGCTTGATGCCGCTGGCGGAGCGATGATTGTGACCGCCGATCACGGCAACTGCGAAATGATGATCGACCCCGAAACAGGAGGCCCGCATACCGCCCACACGACAAACCCGGTGCCCGTGGCGCTGGTTGGTGGCCCGCAGGGGGCGCAGTTGCGTGACGGGCGGCTTGCCGATCTTGCACCGACTGTTATTGACCTGATGGGGCTGGAATTGCCTGCCGAAATGACCGGGCGCAGTCTGATCAAATGAGGCTGGCCACGTTGCTTTTCTGTCTGGCCTTGCCCGCAGGGGCGCAAAGCCCCGAGGTGATCGCACAGGATGCGATGGCGCAACTTGATCAGGCGCAGGCCAGTCTGGTCGCAGCGCAAAGTAAGGGCGAAAGGGTCAAGGCCCTGACCGACACCGTGCGCGCCTATGAGTCGGGGATCATCGCCCTCAACGAAGGGTTGCGACAGGTGGCTGCGGAACAGACAGAGCTTGAGACAGCGTTAGAAGCCGAAACGGCAGAGCTGTCGGCTCTCATTGCTGCGCTACAGTCAATCGGACGCACGCCCATTCCTGTGCTGCAAGCCCATCCTGACGGGGCACTTGCGGCGGCGCGCGCGGGCGGCGTCTTGGCAGACCTGACCCCGGCGGTAAGGCGGCGTGCTGCGACGCTCCGGCAAAGACTGGACCGGTTGGCCGGAGTGCGGTCCTTGCGCGCAGAGGCTTTGCAGACATTGCGGGACGGCCTTGCGGGTGCACAGGACGCGCGCAGCGCATTGGGGCAAGCGATTTCGGACCGCACAGAGGTGCCTCAAAGGTTTTCAGAAGACCCGGTGCAGACAACGCTGCTTTTGGCCACTTCGCAGACGTTGGATGCATTTGCCAACGGCCTGTTGGGGGCCGTCCCCGCATCAGACATCACACTGTCGGCGGATGGAAACCTTGCGTTGCCGGTCGCAGGAAAAGTGCTGGCCGATGATGGCACGGGCAGGCCGGGCGTGCGCATTGCGACACAGCCAAGGGCGCTGGTCACGACACCGGTCCAGGTGACAGTCTTGTTTGAGGGAGAGCTTCTTGACTATAGTCATGTCGCCATCCTTGAGCCGAGCGCCGGGATATTGTTTGTCATTGCGGGAATGGAAACAAGTTTCGCGACGGTTGGCGAAATCCTTCCGCAAGGTGCACCTGTTGGATTGATGGGTGGGCAGCAACAGCAAAGTGACGCAGAATTGAGTCAAAATTCGCAACTTGACGGTACCGCAACCCGGCAAACGCTTTATCTTGAAGTCAGAGACGGGCAAGCTCCGGTTAATCCCGCTGCATGGTTTGCGTTGGAAGTAGAGTAGGATAACGACGATATGAGAAAGTTGATCATTGCCGCCGTAGGCGGTGCCGCATTGGGCCTTTTTGCCACGAGCCAACTTGCCGGTCCATTGCTGGCGCAAGAATCAAAGAACAACGCAAGCGTCTACGAGCAGCTTGATCTTTTCGGTGACATCTTCGAGCGGATCAGAAGCGGCTATGTCGAGGAAGTCAACGATAAGGAATTGATAGAAGCGGCCATCAACGGGATGCTGACGTCGCTTGATCCGCACTCCAGCTATCTGTCTGCCGATGATGCAGCCAAGATGCGGGTGCAGACATCTGGCGAATTTGGCGGACTTGGCATCGAAGTCACTCAGGAAGAAGGCTGGGTCAAGGTCGTCTCACCGATGGATGGCACCCCTGCCGATGCTGCGGGCGTGCTGGCAGGTGACTTCATCACTGGCGTGGACGGCGAAAGTGTGTTGGGTCTGACCCTAGACGATGCGGTCAACATGATGCGCGGCCCTGTCGGTTCGGAAATCATCATCACCGTAGTGCGAGAGGGCGAGCCGGAGCCATTCGAGATTTCGATCATTCGCGATACAATCAAGCTGACTGCGGTGCGCAGTCGGACCGAAGGAAATGCCGTTGTTCTGCGTGTCACAACCTTCAACGACCAGACCTATCCGAACTTGCGTGAGGGTATCCAAGCCCAGGTTGAAGAGGCGGGCGGCATCGAGAATGTCGATGGTATTGTGCTTGATTTGCGCAACAATCCGGGTGGTTTGCTGAATCAGGCGATCTACGTGTCTGATGCGTTCCTTGACGCAGGTGAAATCGTGTCAACGCGCGGCCGTGACCCGGCGGATGGCGAACGGTTCAATGCCGAACCCGGCGATCTGGCCCAGGGTAAACCGATCGTCGTTTTGATCAATGGTGGCTCGGCTTCGGCGTCCGAAATCGTGGCTGGCGCGTTGCAGGATCATCGCCGCGCCATCGTGGTCGGCACGAAGTCCTTTGGTAAGGGGTCGGTCCAAACAGTCGTACCGCTGCGCGGCGACGGGGCCATGCGTTTGACAACCGCGCGTTACTACACGCCGTCCGGGCGCTCGATTCAGGCCTTGGGTATTTCGCCCGACATCATTGTCGAGCAGCCACGCCCGCGCCCTGCATCCGAAGAAGGGGAAGAGGATCAGCCAACCTTGCGGTCCGAAGCGGATTTGCGTGGCTCACTGGATAACGACAGCCTGACAGAAGATCAAATTCGCCAGATAGAAGAGGATCGCGCGCGTGCAGAAGCCGCAGCGCAGTTGCGCGAAGATGACTACCAGTTGGCCTATGCCATCGACATCCTCAAGGGGCTCAACGCTCTTGGACCGATAAGCCGCTAGTTTAGACTGGCAGCAGTTTCGGCAAGCAAGATTCAAGGTTGCAACTTATAGTTGCGACCTTGCCTGTTTGGCGCTAAATGACATCGTGTCAAAATCAGTCGGAACGGTAATCCTATGACCCAGAAATTATCGGGCCTGAAAGTCCTTATCGTAGAGGACAATTTTTTGCTGTTGGATGTCTTCAAGAATATCTTCGAGGAAGCTCGCGCCAAGGTGACGACAGCGCAATCTTTGCAAGCGGGGCTGAAGCTGGTGAACGAAAGCTTTCATGCCGCCTTGCTCGACGTCTGCCTGCCAGATGGCGAGGTCTACCCTATTGCAGATCGTTTTGCGGGGACCGGGACAAAGATTGTCTTTCTGTCGGGCTTCGGTGACGTTAATCTGGCTGTCGATCGCTATCCCAACGCAGTGGCCCTGACCAAGCCCGTGACCGCAGATGATCTGGTTGCTGCAATTTTTTCCTAACTGCGGCCGCGGACCTGACCCCTAAGCTTTGGCCCGCTCACCAGTAGGGTCATAGAAGGGTTTAAGCTGCGCCACCGCCTTGATGCGCGTCCCCATCACATCGATTTCGTAGTTGCTGGCCAGCATGTCCGCAGCTGTTTCCCCCGGCTGCGCGCAAGGCACATAGCCCATGCCAATGGCCGACCCGACGTAGTGGCCATAGCCGCCTGATGTCAGATGGCCCACGACCTTGCCGTCGCGCAGGACGGGTTCGTTGTGAAAAAGCAGCGGCTCTGCATCGGTCAGTTGGAATTGCACCAGACGCCGCGCCAACCCGGCGTCGCGTTTGCGCAGAACAGCGTCGCGGCCGATAAAGGCAGGCTTGTCCGTCTTGACCGCGAAACCAAGCCCGGCTTCCAGCACATGGTCTTCGCAGGTGATGTCATGCCCGAAATGGCGAAAGCCCTTTTCCATCCGGCAGGTGTCCATCATATGCATACCGCAAAATGTCAGCCCGAAATCTGCCCCTGACTTTGCGACGGTTTCAAAGACATGGGCGCACATATCGGTGCTCACGTAAATTTCCCAGCCAAGTTCGCCGACGTAAGTGACGCGGTGCGCGCGGGCGAGCGCCATGCCGATTTCAATCTCTTGCGCGGTCCCGAAGGGATTGGCCGTGTTGCTGAAATCGTTGGGCGACACAGCCTGCAACAGGTCACGTGCGCGCGGTCCCATGATGGCCAGCACGCCTTCGCCCGTCGTCACATCTGTGATGACCACGTTGAATGCGCCTTTGTTGCGCTGCATCCACGTGAAATCCGCAACCCGCGTGGCCGCTGGTCCGACCACAAGATAGAGATCCTCTGCAAGCCGGGTGACGGTTACATCAGCCTCGATCCCTGCGGATACGTTCAGAAACTGGGTATAGACGATCTTGCCCACCGGCACGTCATATTGGCCGCCGCCGATATGGTTCATGAATGCCGTCGCATCAGGTCCTTCGACACGGAATTTGCCGAAGGACGACATATCATACACGCCGACATTCTGGCGGATGGCCAGATGCTCGTCGCGGACGTTGTCAAAGAAGTTCTGGCGCGACCAACTGTATTGATATTCCGGTTTTTGCCCCTCGCGGGCGAACCAGTTGGCGCGTTCCCAGCCCGCCAACTCACCCATCACAGCATCCCGTTCCAGCAGTTGCGCGTGAAACGGAGTGCGCCGGATGCCGCGCGCTGTGGCCTTTTGGCGGAAAGGGAAGTGGTCTGCATAAAGCAGGCCAAGCGTTTCCTTGGACCGTTCAAAAAGGTAGGTCTTGTTGCCCTGAAACGGCTGCATCCGTGAGATATCCACATCGCCCAGATCAAACGGTTTTTCGCCCGTGTCCATCCATTGCGACAGGGCCATGCCAGCGCCGCCTGCCGACTGGATCCCGATCGAATTGAAACCGGCAGCGACCCATACGTTATCCATCTCGGGTGCCTGTCCCAAATGATAGGCGTCATCGGGTGTGAAGGATTCCGGGCCGTTAAAGAAGGTGTGGATGCCTGCTTCGGCCAGCATCGGCATCCGGTTGATCGCCTGCTCCAGTATCGGCTCAAAGTGGTCGAAGTCTTCTGGAAGCTGGTCAAACTCGAAATCGGCGGGAATGCCGTCCATTGCCCATGGTTTGGCGTTTGGTTCAAAAGCACCCAGTAGCATTTTGCCTGCGTCTTCCTTGTAGTAGGCGCACTCGTCGGGCACCCGGAGAACAGGCATTTGGGTCAGATCGGGGATCGCCTCGGTGACGATATAGAAATGTTCGCAGGCATGAAGCGGTACGTTGGTGCCCAGCATCCGTCCCACCTGATGCCCCCACATGCCGCCACAGTTGACGACCATATCACAGGTTGTGTGCCCTCGTTCGCCGCCTTGTTCCCAATCAACACCGGTGATGCGGCGACCATCGCGGCTGACGCCTGTGACCAAGGTGTGTTCGATGACTTGCGCGCCGTTCTGTCGGGCCCCTTTGGCCAGCGCCAAGGCGATGTTGGCCGGATCGCCCTGACCATCAAGTGGCAGATAGACACCGGCGGTGACACCCTCGATATTCAAATGCGCATAGCAGTTCTTGACTTCGGATGGTGAAATCTCCTCGACCTCTACGCCAAAGGCGCGGGCCATGCCGGCTTGGCGGTAAATCTCTTCCTTGCGGGCGTCGGACAGGGCCACGGTGATGGAACCGCAGCGTTTGAAGCCGGTGGCAACGCCTGTTTCGGCCTCAAGGTTGCCATAGAGTTCCTGACTGTATTTCGCCAGCTTGGTCATGTTCGCGGTTGCGCGCAATTGCGCGATCAACCCCGCCGCGTGCCATGTCGTGCCGGAGGTCAGCTGCTTGCGTTCCAGCAGCAAAACATCTTTCCAGCCCAGTTTGGCAAGGTGGTAGGCGACAGAACAGCCGATGACGCCGCCACCGATAATGACGACGCGTGCGGATGAGGGGGGCAGAGCCATGATGAAAACCTGTTTCTAGACGATTGTGTGGCCAGCGGCACGAATGGCCTCTGCTAGGGTCGCGATATGCCCGGGGCCGACCTCGCAACAGCCGCCAACGATTGTGGCCCCTTGCGCGATCCAGTCCATCGCATAAGCGGCGTAGGCTTCGGGGCCAAGGTCACGGCGCGGGCTGAGCGCATCGACCGTTGGCTTGTCCTTGAGAAAATCCGACGTGATCTGCTGAAACCCGTTCGCATAACCGCCAAAGGGCAGCGGGCCTGACGCCAGAACAGCCATCGCGGCGCCGATCGCCTCGGGGGCAGAGCAGTTCGCCAGAATGGCATCGGCCCCGTCGATTTGGGTCAGCACATCGGCCACAGGCTCGCCGGAGCGCAGCTTGGTCCCGTCACGGTCATCCACGGTCATCGCCAGCCAGACCGGTTTGCCAACTGTCAGCGCGGCCTCAAGCACGGCGCGCGCGTGGGCCACTGATGCAACCGTTTCTGCGATGATCAAATCAACGGAGGGTGACAGGATCAGCGCCACTTCAGCATATTTCGCTACCGCCAGATCATGCGCGGGGTGCAAGTCAGGGCGGTAGGATGCGCCCAAAGGTCCGATGGCGCCTGCAATCCTGCCGGGGCCTGCGACCTCTTTCAAAGCCATTGTGTGCAGGGTCTCGAATTGCCCTTCCAGCGGGGTCCCTGCCAGCCGGTCACGGTGAATGGCGTAGGTATTGGCTGTATGCACGGTCGCCCCCGCCGCGCGGTAGTCCGCATGGACCTGCGCGACCAGACCCGGATGGTCGCGCATGATTTGCGTAGACCACAGCGGGGTCGGTGCATCGCCCGCGCGATGCACCAGTTCCTGTCCCATTCCGCCGTCAAGAAGAGTAATGTCCGTCACGCTTTGATCCTTGTGTTTTCAGGATCCCAAAGCGGTTGGTCCTCCTGAATCGTGGCTGTGTATTTTTCGCCATAAATCTCAATCTCCACTTTGGCGCCAGAGACATTCGCGTCGGACCGGATCATGCCCAGAGCGATGGATTTATTGACCCGGTAGCCCCAATCGGCTGACGTCGTTTCACCAACGACATCTCCGTTCACCCAGATCGGCGACATGTAAGGTGCATCGGCAGCGCCGGGGCTATCCAGCGTCATGGTGGCAAAGCCTTTCTTGCGGCCTTGCTGCTTTTCAGCCATCAGGGCCTGCTTGCCGGGGAAGTCGCTGGCCTTGTCGAAACGGATGAAACGCTCCAGTCCGCCTTCCAGCAATGTGTAGTCGGTGGACAGATCGCCTTTCCACGCGCGGTAGCCCTTTTCGATGCGCAGCGCGTTCAGGGCAAACATGCCAAAAGGCACGGCACCCGCGCCCAAAACGGCATTATAGAGTGCGGGTAAGTTGGCGTTGGCCGCGTGAATTTCCCAGCCCAGTTCACCGGCAAAGCTTACCCGCGCCAGGGCGCAATCAATCCCCGCCACCTTGGCAGGTTGGTGTGACAGCCATGGCAAGCTCAGGTCCGCATCTGTCCCCAGTGCTGTGAACAAGTCGCGCGATTTCGGGCCGGTCACTATGAGGGTTGAATAGTCCGTTGTGTGATCTGTCAGGGAAATCCCGTCGGGCAGATTGCGCGCCAGAACCTCGTAGTCATGCCATTGCGCGGTGGCGGCGGTGATCAGGGTGAAATGGTCATCGCTATGTCGCATCACCGACATTTCGGTCAGGATACGCCCACGACTGTCGGGGAAATAGGCAAGGTTCATGCGCCCGACCGATGGCAGTGCGCCTGCGATCAGACCGTCCAGATATGCGGCAACACCGTCGCCCGACAGGTTGAACCGTGAAAACCCGGGCAGATCAAGAACGCCGACCCCGTCGCGCACGGCCTCGCATTCCTCTTTGACACGGATCGCCCATGGGCCGTCACGTTCCCATGTTTCGGTCGCGGCAAGCGATGTATCGTCGCCCTCTTTGGCGAACCAATTCGCCCGCTCCCATCCGTTGAAGGCCCCCATCTGGCCGCCCAATGCCCGCACTTTGGCATCATTGGGTGACAGTTTCTTGTCGCGCCCGGCGGGCCACATCTTGTGGGGGAAATGCATCCCATATTCATGGCCATAGGTTTCCAGCGCCTTGGCCAGACAATAGTCGGCGTCGGTGTAGTCGGTATAACGGCGCGGATCGACCGACCACATGTCGCGCTCTGTCTCGCCATGGATCAGCCATTCAGCCATGACCTTGCCCGCGCCGCCGCCCTGGACGATGCCAAAGGTAAAGGAATGAGCATCAAACGCATTGCGCACACCGGGCATGGGCCCGAGCATCGGCAGACCATCGGGCGCATAGGGAATCGGGCCATTGATGTTGCGGCCAACGCCCGCCGTTCCAAGCAGCGGCACACGGGCCATCGCGTCCTCGATATACCATTCAAGCCGCTCCAGATCGTCAGGGTAAAGCTGAAAGCTGAAATCGTCGGGCATCGGGTCATTCGCAGTAGTCCAATGTGCCTTGCAGTTCCGCTCGTAAGGGCCAAGGTTCAGACCATTCTTGTCCTGCCGCAGATAGTAAGAACTATCGACATCGCGGATCAGCGGCGTCTTTTTGCCCTGTTCTTCGGACCATGCTTTAAGTTCGGGGATTTCTTCGGTCAGGAAATATTGATGTGACATCACGGCCAGTGGCACGTCGCGAGCGCCGAAGGGTTTGAACCATTCACCGACGCGGGCGGCATAGTAACCGGCGGCATTCACCACCTTTTCGCAGCGGATGTCACCTTTGTCGGTTTTGACGGTCCAGCCATCGCTTGTCTGTTCAACACCGGTGGCCGGACAAAACCGTTCAACCCTTGCGCCCAGATCGCGCGCGCCCTTTGCCATGGCCTGCGTCAGTTGTGCGGGGTCGATATCACCATCCAGCGGGTCCCAAAGCACGCCTGACAGATCATGCGTTTCCAGAAACGGGTGCAGCTTTTTCGCCTCTGCCATGTCGATCATTTCAATCGGCAGTCCCATCGCTTTGGCTTGCCCCGCGACACGCGCGAATTCCTGCGCGCGTTCCTTGCTATGACCAAGCCGGATAGAGCCGGTAACGTGGTAGTTCATCGGATAATCTACGTCCTCGGCCAGACTGCGGTACATATCTAGCGAATAGCGCTGCATGTTCATCACAGCCCAGTTGGGGGCGAAGTTCGGACAATTGCCAGCCGCGTGCCATGTGGACCCCGCAGTCAGTTCGTTCTTTTCCAGCAGAACACAATCGGTCCAGCCTTCCTTGGCCAGATGATAAAGGATCGATACGCCGACAACCCCGCCACCGATGATGACGACACGCGCCGAAGTTGGAAAGTCAGACATGGTTCCCCCTTAATATTGTGCAATATGCGGCGCATCGTCCGCGATTTCGTAATATGTGCCCTTGTGCGCGCAAAAGATGTGCTTGCCCGGTTTCAGATCATTGGGCGTGTCGAAGCAACCGGCAGCGATGCCGATGCCATCCTCATCATTCATCCTGTAGAACAGGCTGGACCCGCAGGTCCCACAAAACCCCCGCTTGGCCCAGTCAGAAGAGACGTACCAGCGCAGGCCCTCGTCTTGGGTAAAGGTAAGCTGGTCAAAGGCCGCGTGGGTTGACGCCCACAGGTGCCCGCTGGTGCGGCGGCACTGGCTACAATGGCAGAAAGTCACCGTTTCGCGCAGACCTGTCACCTCAAAAGCCACCTCGCCGCATTCACATCGTCCGGTTGCCATTGCGTCCTCCTTCAATAGACAGGGGGTGAGATGATCCAGATCATCTCGCAGGGGTCATCGTAAGGGTTGGCCCAGCGGAAACACTCTCCGCGCAATCGAAAGCTGTCACCGGGGCCAAGGTGAAACTGCTTCTCTTCGACCCAGAGTGTTATGCGGCCTGTGACCAGATAGCCGATTTCCGTCGTGTCCCGCTGGGTGGGGCCGGGTGATGTTGCGCCCGGCGCAAAGGCTGAATGCACAACCTCAAAATCATCGGTCAAGTCGGGGGACAGCAGCGACTCGACAAGTCCGGGCATGCGCGACCCGATCGGGCGGCGGGCGTCTCGTCGCACAATGACCCCGTCTTCGCTTTGCGCAGCCCCGGTGTGGGCAAGGCTTGAGACCGAGACATCCAAGAGCGCCGCCAGTGCCTGTTGGTCCGCAAATGTGGGCACGGAAATGTCGCGCTCCACCTGACTGATCCACCCGACAGAACGGCCCATTTTTGCGGCAAGGTCAGAAAGCGTCAGCCCACGGGCCTTGCGCAGCGCGCGCAAGTCAGCGCCAAGCGTATTGCTTTGGATAGGCTGTAACTTTGACATGAGAGTGCCGTGAAAAAAGTGTCAATAATTTCACGCTACAGGAATTTTTGGATATGGGAAGAAGTTTTTTCGGGAAAAACACTGAAAATGACGGCAGACCGCGAGGAGCGGTCTTGCGGAAAAAAGGGACGCAGCAAGAGGCGCGCTCTCGCTAACTCATCTCAAGAACTGGATTGCTCCCGTCCCAAGTACCCTTGCTTGCCAAGATGCGGGCTCTGCTGAACGAACTGTGGTCGAAATGCCCGACCTCCCGCTGATAGTCCATTTGCGCGCGGTGATGCCCGGGCTTATACGCAGCAGCCATCATGGCTGCGTCGGTCCGCCAAAGTGACACAGTCATTCCGTCGTGCCCGTCGACGCCAGCGCCGCTGAATACCGCTCTGCGGATATTGTCGGTCAATGTTGCGTAAAAATCTTGTACGCGGTCGACCTCGCGGATAAAATTGCTGATCCGAGGCAGGTCATCTGGCCCCGGATTCTCGTATCCGGCAGAAGTAATGACGATCAGCGGACCGCCAGGGTCAGACGGGCAGGTTTTGAAGGTCTCATTTTCCATCAGGGAACCACGCCAGTCCACCTTGCCTCGGTGCGAGTAGGGCACAACCAAGGCATGAAACGCCTCCAAAGTGTCATCTAGAAATGGCAGATGTTCATCTGGATTTTCAAAGACTTCTTCAGCCAAATCGCGGGAGGGATAGATTCCGAAGCCTCCCCATTCTTCGGAAACATTCGTCCGCATTCCGTTCGGACCTTGAGGCGATGCGGGGTAAAACCTCCATGCTTCAGCCTTTTTCGGACCAGGCAAGGGATTGTTGGTCCCGTCAATCGGGGCGCGCAGGCGAACGCGATGAAAAACAATCCAATCGTGACGCGTACTTTCCATGTTTCTGTTCCCTAAAAACCCAACCTGTTGGCTAGCCTAGCACGAGATACGCTAGTGCCCATAGAGATGATTGAAGTTTGCGCGAACGTCTGGATCGGACTCAAAACAGCCATTTATTCATAGCGCAACTTGGCGCGGAAACAGGACGAAGTTGTCGAGTCGGCTTTATCTGCGGACCTGGCCAAACAGCTTTAGCCGAATGCAGACCGCAGGATCGCTGCCATCTCGTCGGCGTCGTCTTGGGTAAAGGCGTCGGGCTGGTCGCTGTCGATATCGAAGACGCCGATCAGGGTACCGTCATTGCCCCATACCGGTAAAACCAGTTCTGACCGTGTGCTGCTTGCGCAGGCGATATGGCCGGGAAAGGCATCCACGTCAGCGACAAGCTGGACCTGTCCGGTGCGCGCCGCTGCCCCGCAGACCCCGCGTGAGAATGGAATGACCAGACAGCCGTGTCCGCCCTGATATGGGCCGATCTTCAGCAGTTCAGGCCCAACGACGCGGTAAAACCCTGTCCAGTCAAAGCGGTCATCGCTGTGGTGCACTTCGCAGGCAACGGTGGCCATCAGCGACACGATATCGTCTTCGCCTTCCGTCAGTGCGGTGATGGTCTTGGCGAGTGTCGGGTAGTCGACGGATTGCGGCATTTAGTTCTCTTTTTTTGCGTGTCTTTGCGGGTTAGGGGCGTTCAATCGCTATGGCCGTGCCTTCGCCGCCACCGATGCAGATCGCGGCGACCCCGCGTTTCAGCCCCCGCGCTTCCAGCGCGTGTAGCAGGGTCACGATGATCCGCGTTCCTGATGCGCCAATCGGATGGCCAAGTGCACAGGCGCCGCCGTTTACGTTCATCCTGTCGCGGGGGATACCCATTTCGCGCATGAAGGCCATGGGGACCACGGCGAAGGCCTCATTCACTTCCCACAGGTCCACATCCGCCACGGTCCAGCCGATTTTCGGAAGCAGCTTTTGGGCCGCAGGCACCGGTGCCGTGGTAAACCAGCCGGGGGCCTGCGCGTGGCTGGCGTGCCCCATGATACGGGCACGGATGTTGGCAGCCTGATCGGTGCCCAGTACAAGTGCCGCCGCCCCGTCTGAAATGCTGGAGGCATTCGCGGCGGTCACGGTGCCGCCCTCGCGAAAGGCGGGCTTGAGCGTTGGTATCTTGTCGGGCCGTGCCTTGGCTGGCTGTTCGTCGGCGGACACCTGTTCATCGCCGCGACGGTGGTGCAGGGTGACCGGTGTGATCTCTGCGTCAAACCCGCCGCTTTCCTGTGCAGCCAATGCGTTGGACAGCGACCCGAGCGCATAGTCGTCTTGCGCCGCACGCGTAAACTGAAACTTTTGCGCGCAATCCTCGGCGAAGGTGCCCATCAGGCGACCTTTGTCATAGGCATCCTCAAGCCCGTCAAGAAACATGCTGTCCTGCACGGTCTGGTGGCCGATGCGGGCACCGCCGCGCAGCTTGGGCAGCAGGTAGGGGGCGTTGGTCATGCTTTCCATGCCGCCTGCCACCATCACGTCGGCGCTGCCAAGCGCGATCTGGTCAAAGGCCATCATTGTGGTTTTCATCCCCGACCCGCACATCTTGTTGACCGTGGTTGCGGGCACGTCATCGCCCAGCCCTGCGGCAAATCCCGCCTGCCGAGCGGGGGCCTGACCGATGCCCGCAGGCAGAACGCAGCCCATCAGCAATTCGTCGACTGTGCCGATATTTGCATGTTCCATGGCTGCCTTGATCGCGGCACCGCCCAGTGTCGGCGCGTTAGTACCCGCAAAAACGCCCTGAAATCCGCCCATTGGCGTGCGTGCCGCGCCAGTGATGTAAACCTGTCTCATATCGTCCTCCGCTTTCGCGCAGAGTACGCCGCGCGCCGGAAAACGAAAAGCCTTCAAAGCGCCCCAATTCGATCATTCTTGGGCCGTGATCACGGGGCAATCATCGTGTCATAGCCAATAGGCTTTCCCCGGCGCTGCTTGCTATTAGCCCCCACCCTTGCAGGTGGCGTCGGGAACTTCCTCCTCGTTCCAGAATTGCGTTGCACTTGACTACGAGTGCCCTAATTTGTCCCGAAATGCGGGAGAAAAATAATGCGCGATTTTCATAAACCCGGCCGCTCTGCGGTCTTTGCCACAAATGGTATCTGCGCGACATCGCACCCGCTGGCCTCAAAAGTTGCCGTGCAAATGCTGGAGGCGGGGGGCAACGCCATGGACGCGGCCATCGCGGGCGCCGTTCTGCTTGGGTTTTGTGAGCCGCAAATGACCGGGATTGGTGGCGATTGTTTTGTGCTGATGACACCGCCGGGCGAAGATCGGGTTATCGCGCTCAACGGGTCGGGACGCGCACCCGCTGGTATTGATGCCGCCGCCCTACGTGCAAAGGGACCGGTGATTGCACCCTATTCGGCTGATGCCGTCAGCGTGCCCGGCGCGATCGATGCATTCTGTCGTTTGTCCAAGGATTGGGGCGCGCTTGGCCTGAAGGCGGTTTTGGCCCCCGCCATTCACTATGCAGAGGCGGGCATTCCTGTGGCACCGCGGGTGGCCTTTGACTGGGCGCAGTCGGTTGACAACCTGTCGGGGCAGGCCCGCGATATGTTTTTACTGGATGGTGCGGCGCCAAAGCCGGGGCAGATGTTCCGCGCGCCCAAGCAGGCCGAGGTGTTGCGCCGCGTTGCCATGGATGGGCGCGAAGGTTTCTACGAAGGTGACGTCGCCGAAGATATGGTTGCGAGCCTGAACGCATTGGGCGGGACCCATACGCTGGATGATTTTGCCGACACCGCCTGCGACTATACTGAGCCGGTGACGGGCGGCTACGGCGGGCTGGACCTGTTTGAGCATCCGCCAAACGGGCAGGGGGCGACGGCGATCCTGTTGCTGAATATCCTCAAGCATTTCAACATCGCAGGTATGGACCCGTGGGGTGCCGAACGCGCCCATATCGAAGCCGAGGCAACCAAGCTGGCCTATGATACCCGCAACCGCTTTGTCGCCGACCCCGCGTATATGACCCGGCTTGACTATATGACCGCCCCGGAAACGGCGGCAAAACTCGCCGCTCTGATCGATCCTGCCAAAGCCATGCCCGGCCATGTGCCGGGGGCCGAGGCTGTGCACAAGGATACGATTTACATCACTGTGGTGGACAAGGACCGGATGTGCGTTTCGCTAATCTATTCGGTGTTCCATTCTTTCGGGTCGGGGATTGCATCAGACAAATTCGGCGTGCTGTTCCAGAACCGCGGCGCGGGCTTCACGCTGGAAGAGGGCCACCCGAACGAGGTTGGACCGGGCAAGCGCCCGATGCACACGATCATTCCCGGACTGCTCACGAAAGATGGCAAACCCTACATGCCCTTTGGCGTCATGGGTGGACAGTACCAGTCAACCGGCCACGCGCGCTTTGTGACCAACGTGACCGACTTCGGGCTTTCCCCGCAAGGGGCGATCGACGCCCCCCGCTGTTTTGCCGAAGGGGACGTGCTGAATGTCGAAGATGGCTACAGCGACAGCGTCAAGGCCCAGCTCAGCGCGCTGGGGCACAATGTGCAGCGGCCTGAAACAGCCATCGGGGGCGCACAGGCGATCATGATCCATGACGATGGTGTGCTGGAAGCCGGCAGCGACCCACGAAAGGACGGCTGTGCAATCGGGTACTGACATGGTTCCGCCACTGCACGCTTTTGCCACACAAAGGTTGAGCGTGCAGGAATGGTCATCGTGGCTTGAAGATCCGAAGTGGAAAGCGCGGTTGATTTCGGATCTGGGTGAGCTTCTGACTGAAAGGGTGCTCATTGATCTGCCGCCATCCATGGCGACCGAAAACAATGATGCGGCGATCGAGAATTGGATCATCAGGCAATCGCAAGAGGGCACGACCTATGTTGTACAGCTTGCGGGAGCGGATCGTATTATCGGGCTGCTGATCCTCGCCCAATCCCCCGAGCGCGATGACAAAACCATACATCTGGGCTATCTTTTGGCCGAGGATGTCTGGGGCCATGGTTATGCCAGCGAGCTTGTTTTGGGTCTGACAGCGGCATTGGCAAAAGGCGCATCAATACGGCTTTGCGGCGGCGTTTCATCCAACAACCCCGCCTCTGCACGGGTCTTGAAAAAAGCAGGGTTCAGGCGGCTTGATGAAAACACACCGCAAAACACGGATTTTTACATACTGGATGTGGGGTGGTCAGCCAGCCCTGAGAGATCGCAGAAATAAGCCGATACCGCCAACCGTCAGGACCAGAATCACGATCAGGTCAAAGGCGCTCATGCGGTCAAGTTGCAGGGTCATGTTGGCAATAACCCCAAAGACCAGCGCCACAAGTGACCCGCCCGCCAATAGCCAGCCGATCCAGTTGCGCGCATTATAAAAGACAAGACCAACCCCGAACATGAAGGGGATCAGGATCATGCCGCTGGTAATCGACACGCCGCCGATCCCGAATGCCCGCGCGCCCAGCCCAAAATTAGGGCGTACCACGATACCATCCAACAGCAGATAGCCGCCGCCGATCATCATGATCAATCCAATAAGGAAACTCCCCGTTCCGCCATCCGAACCGCCCGCGCCGCGTCTTTGCATGCTTGTCTCCGTATTTTCACGCTTTGCCGTGATCAGGCAATGTGTGCGGTCATTACAGAGCCCTGTCTAGGGCAGTTTGCCCATGTCCGTACAGGGGGTTTCAGCTATTGGCCGCACTCTATGGTGTGTCATCAGGGCCGCTCGAGTGTGTCGACCGGGCCGCCTGCTTTGGTCCAGCCTCCAAAGCCGTCTTTTAGATGCGCCGCAGGAAATCCCATGTCATTCAACGTGGCGACGGTGAGTGCGGATCGCCAGCCAGAGGCGCAGTGGAAGATGAAGCGTTTGTCATCTTGGGCAAAGATGTCTTTGAAATAAGGGCTGTCGGGGTCAATCCAGAATTCGACCATCCCGCGGGGGCAGTGGAAACTGCCGGGGATCGCGCCACTACGCTGGCGTTCACGCACATCACGCAAATCAACGAAAACCACGTCAGGGTCATTCAGCATTGCTTTTGCGTCGTCTGTTTCAATCTCTTCGATGCGCGCCCGCGCGTTTGCCACCATTTCGGCGGCCGTGGTTTTGAGTTTGGGCATCTATTCCTCCTGCTTTGCCGACAATCACAGAATTTTTGCCGCGTGGACAGGCCAAATTTGCACCTTGATCAGGACAATTCAGGTGAAATCGTTGTGCCGAAGCCCGGCCACGAGTGAGGATCTGACCCGATGGGACAACCAAGGTGTAGGCCGGCAAAAAAGGGTAGAAACCGCCGCCGCAGCGCGCAGATACTTGCGCATCTCGTGTGTCCCAATCTTCTTATCTGAGCCGCTACATCTGCAAGCGACCCAGGTCAGCACCGACCGGGAATGGAAAAAAGAGAGTTAGTCGACGTCGTCGCCTGTCGGGTCGGAAAAGTCCATGGCCGCCGCGCGTGCCAATATCAGCAGCGTCGTCATGGACCCCGTGGCCAAATACACGAAAACGGCCTGAGCCGCATTGATATTTGTCAATGCGTAGAAACCAAGGGATGCCATAAGTGCAAACACACTACCGACCATCAGCGATACTACTACCATGTTCAGTGGTTCCTCCGTGTCACGATGAGTTTGCGCCTGCAAATTTGTCATCAATAAGGAGAGATTGCGCAGATTTTGAGCATCTAGATAGTGTGGTTGTTGCAAAAAGAGAAATTATGGCGGAATTTTGCCGGTATTGGGCAGAAAAGGCGGGCAATTTTTGGTTGTGCGGTCAATTCCTGTGTCGAATTTTACCTTAAAATGCGCAGACCAGAGCCCCTTTGATTCCGCGGTTCCCGCAAAGAGAATCAATTTTTGCAGAAAAACGGCCATGAAATTTCGCGAAACGCTTTTTCACGCCAGTTGCTCGGGTCCTGACCCTAGCGGACGAATTTCTTATGCTTCATCCGCTTTGGCTCAAGCGCATCTGCGCCCAGTCGCGCCTTCTTATCTTCTTCATAGTCGGTGAAACCGCCCTGAAACCATTCGACATGGGCGTCCCCTTCAAAGGCGAGGATGTGGGTGCAAATCCGGTCGAGAAAGAAGCGATCGTGGCTGATGACGACAGCGCAGCCTGCGAAATCAACCAGCGCGTCTTCGAGGGCCCGCAGCGTTTCAACATCCAGATCGTTGGTTGGTTCGTCAAGCAACAGGACATTGCCGCCGGATTTCAGCAGCTTTGCCATGTGGACGCGGTTGCGTTCACCACCGGACAACAGGCCAACCTTCTTTTGCTGGTCGCCGCCTTTGAAGTTGAAGGCTGAACAATAGGCGCGGCTGTTCATAGAAGCATCGCCAAGTTCGATGATCTCGGCACCGCCACTGATTTCTTCCCAGACGGTTGCGTCGGACGACAGCGCATCGCGGCTTTGGTCCACATAGGACAATTTCACCGTGTCGCCATAGGTTACGGTGCCTTCATCGGGGTCAAGCTGACCTGTCAGCATGGAAAACAGGGTCGATTTCCCGGCACCGTTCGGGCCGATAACGCCGACAATGCCGCCTGGAGGAAGATCAAACTCCAGCCCTTCGACCAGCAGCTTGTCACCCATCGCTTTCTTGAGCCCGTCAACCTCGATCACCTTGGACCCCAGACGTGGCCCGTTGGGAATGATGATTTGCGCACGGCCCATCTTTTCACGCTCCGACTGGTTGGCCATATCGTTGTAGGCGCTGATCCGCGCCTTGGATTTGGCCTGTCGGGCCTTTGCGCCCTGCCGCATCCATTCCAGTTCGCGTTGCAGCGTGCGCTGTTTGGATTTGTCTTCCTTGGCTTCGCGTTCGAGCCGCTTGGCCTTGGCTTCCAGCCAGCTTGAATAGTTCCCTTCGTGCGGGATACCCGACCCGCGATCCAGTTCCAAAATCCAGCCGGTGATGGCATCAAGAAAATAGCGGTCGTGGGTGACGATCAGGATCGTTCCCTTGTAGTCGATCAGGTGCTGTTGCAGCCAAGCAATCGTTTCCGCATCAAGGTGGTTGGTCGGTTCGTCCAAGAGCAGCATATCCGGCGCGTCAAGCAACAACTGGCACAAGGCCACGCGGCGCTTTTCACCGCCTGACAGAGTGGTCACATCGGCATCATCAGGAGGGCAGCGCAGTGCCTCCATGCTGATGTCGATCTGGGCGTCGAGGTCCCAAAGGTTCTGGCTGTCGATCTCATCCTGAAGCTGCGCCATTTCGTCGGCGGTTTCTTCGGAATAGTTCATCGCGACTTCGTTATAGCGATCAAGGATCGCCTTTTTGTCTGCAACGCCCAGCATGACATTTTCACGCACAGTCAAATTGGGGTCCAGTTCAGGCTCTTGCGGCAGATACCCGACGCGGGCCCCTTCGGCGGCCCATGCTTCGCCCTGAAATTCCTTGTCTTGGCCGGCCATGATGCGCATCAGGGTGGATTTACCCGTGCCGTTGACGCCGACAACGCCGATTTTCACACCGGGTAGAAAGTTCAGGCGGATGTTTTCAAAAACCTTTTTTCCGCCGGGATAGGTTTTGGATACGCCGTCCATGAAATAGACGAATTGATTGGCAGCCATGGCGAATACTCCGGGGGAAAGGAAGGTGTTGCGCCTATCTAACGACACTGTCTGCCGGTCTCAATAGGCATTGAAGCGTTTTGCCTTTGTCCTGAGGCATCGGGCAAGGGCAAAACGCCCTCGACATACTATCTTTGCAATGCATTTCCCGAAGAGTTGTAAGAAAGGTTTTTCGCGAAACGCGGTAGGCATTTAAAACCGGCAGCGTAGTTTGATTGCGGCACTATGTGCCGTTCTGAATCCAAACCTCGACACGGCGATTGATCCGGTGCTCATCTTGGGAGTTGTTACAGACCGATGGGGCGATCTCGCCGAATGCGTCAAGAAGGTCTTTTTCTTTTTCCATTGCGGTCGCCTCGCGCAATGAAAAAGCCCCGCCAATGGCGAGGCTTTCGACGTTCAGACAGTTTCGCAATTGAACTGCGACAGTTCCGCTCAGTTAACAGCGTAGTTCCACTTACTGCGGGATATCGCCTGTCAGCCCTTCAACGTAGAAGTTCATGCCAGCCAGCGTGCCGTCATCCGCGACTTCGCCATCTGAAAGCCAAACGGACCCGTCCTGTTTGTTGATGGGGCCGGTAAAGGGATGATATTCACCCGAACGCATGCTTTCGACCATCGCTTCGGCGCTTGCTTTGACCTCGGCAGGCACTGCGTCTGTGATTTCACCGATGCCAACCATACCAGGGGCGATACCGTCCCACGTGCTCGTGCTTTCCCAAGTACCATCAATGACAGCTTGGGTACGGGCTATGTAGTAGGGCGCCCAGTTATCAATGATCGATGATACCCGTGGGAAGGGAGCGAATTCCGCCATGTCAGAGGCCTGACCGAATGTCACGACATTGCCAGCAGCCTGTGCGGCGGCTTGCGGAGCTGTAGAATCGGTGTGCTGCAAAATCACATCTGCGCCCTGTTCGATCAGAACAGTCGCGGCTTCGGCTTCCTTGGCGGGATCAAACCAAGTGTAGGCCCAGACGATCTTGAATTCGACGTCAGGGTTCACTTCCTTGGCGTGCAGATAGGCAGAGTTGATACCGCGGATCACTTCGGGAATCGGGAACGAGGCGATGTAGCCGATGATGTTGCTTTCGGTCATCTGGCCCGCGATATGGCCCTGCACGGCGCGACCTTCATAGAAGCGGGCAGAATAGACGGACACATTGTCAGCCTGTTTGAACCCGGTTGCATGCTCGAACTTCACGTCCGGAAACTTGCCCGCCACATTGATCGTCTGATCCATATAGCCAAACGATGTCGTAAAGATCAGATCAGCACCGCCAAGTGCCATTTGGGTCATGACGCGTTCTGCATCGGGCCCTTCAGGAACGCTTTCCACATAGACGGTTTCAACCGCATCGCCGAAATGTTCTTCAACGGCAAGCCGCCCTTGGTCATGCTCGTAGGTCCAGCCGCCATCACCAACGGGGCCTACATAGACAAAGCCTACCTTTGTCTTTTCATGCCCGTCCGCAAACGCGCCTGTTGCAAGGCCCAGTGCAACTGCTGCACCGGCCAAAATTCTATTCATCGTCATCATTATCCCCTTGATGGTGGTCGTAAGCCTCAGCGTGAGGCATGGAAAGATTGGCCCAGTGACCCGGGCGCCCGTCCGGTCCGCATAATAACCAGAACTGCGATGGTGGCCAGATAGGGCGACATGGAAAGATACTCCACCGGAATGGCAAAGCCAGCCGCTTGCAGGTTCAGCTGCAAAACAGTCACCCCGCCAAACAAATAAGCACCCAGCAAAAGCCGCCACGGCCGCCAGCTGGCAAAGACGACGATGGCCAGTGCGATCCAGCCAGCCCCGGCGGTCATACCTTCGGTCCATTGCGGCACCCGCACAAGGCTTAGGTAGGCCCCACCAAGGCCTGCACAGGCCCCGCCAAACATGATCGCCAACATCCGCACGCGGACCACGTGATATCCCAGCGCATGCGCGGCCTCGTGGTTTTCACCCACAGCACGCAAAATCAGGCCGGCGCGGGCGTACTTCAGAAACGCCCATGTGCCAGCCACGATCAACAGGCCGACATAGACCATCGGATCATGCTGAAAAACGATTGGCCCAATGACCGGAATGTCGCCCAGCAGGGGGATATTCCAATCGGGAAAGCTTGGTGCCTTGATCCCGATATAGCCCTGACCCATCAGCGCCGACAGGCCGAGGCCAAACAGGGTCAGCGCCAGCCCTGTGGCAACCTGATTGGACAGCAAGAACTGCGTCAGGAACCCGAACAAAAGCGACAGCAGTGCCCCCCCAACGGCGGCCCCGATAAAGCCAAGCCAAGGGGAATTGGTGCCAACAGCCACAATAAACCCGCACACGGCGCCGGTGATCATCATCCCCTCAACGCCAAGGTTCAACACGCCCGCCCGTTCCACCACCAATTCACCCACGGCGGCCAGCAAAATAGGGGTCGCGGCAACCATGAGCGACGCAAGCAGAAGGATTGGATTAATTGCAGAAAAATCCATCAGGCAGCCGCCCCCGTTGCAAACCGCACGCGGTAATTTGTCAGAACATCCACTGCGAGCAGGAAAAACAACAGCATTCCCTGCATCAATTGGATCGCGGCAAGCGGCAGGCCAAGGTTGGATTGGGCGATTTCACCGCCGATGTAAGTCAGGGCCATTAACGCGCCCGCCAGCAGAATGCCCACTGGATGCAACCGGCCCAGAAAGGCCACAATAATCGCCGTGAAGCCGTAACCCACGTTAAAGTCAATACTGACCTGACCCGCAGGACCGGCCACTTCAAACAGTCCCGCCAGCCCAGCCAATGCGCCGGACAATCCCATGCAAATCAGGATTAGCCGACCGGGGTTCACCCCCGCAAAGCGCGCAGCCCGGGGGCTTTGCCCCGACAGGCGGACATGAAAGCCAAATATATGGCGCGACAGGGTGACATAGGCAAAGATGACGACGATCAGGGCCGTGACAACACCCCAATGCATGCCGCTTCCGCTGATCAGTTCAAGGTTGGCGGCGGACGGGTACTGCGCAAGGTTCCGGCTGCCGGGAAAGCCCATGCCGTCAGGATTGCGCAGCGCGCCCAGCGCCATCGAGGCCAGCAGCTGTTCTGCAACATAAACCAGCATCAGCGACACAAGGATTTCATTGGTGCCGAATTTAACGCGCAATATACCCGGTATCATCGCCCAAAGCATTCCGCCCAGCGCGCCGGCCAAAATCATCAGCGGAAAAATGATGAAGGACTCCAATGGATAGAACGCCAACCCGACAGCAGCCCCGCAAATGGCGCCAACGATATATTGCCCTTCGGCTCCGATATTCCAAATCCCGGCCCGAAAGCCAAAAGACAGGCCAATGGCGATCAACACCAAAGGCGCGCCCTTGATCAACAGTTGCGGGCGGTAATACCAGGCGAACTCGGAAAACAACGGGTCCAGAAAAATCGTGCGGATCGTCTCGAAGGGGTTTTTGCCCAGAGCCAGAAAGAGAAGCCCGCCAAAAAACATGGTCAGCACAACGGCCAGCGCGGGTGTGGCAAGAACCCAAAAACGGGATGGTTGCGGACGTTTTTCCAGCATGATCATAACAAGACCCCCAGCTTCTTATGGCCAAAAATATCCCGGGGTCCGGGGCAGCGCCCCGAAAGAGGTGTGTCATCAAGCGTCAACATGGGCCACTTCCATATCATGCGCGCCACCCAGCATCAGGCCGATCTGTTCAACCGTCAGGCCTGCGGCTGGACGGGGCGCGGACAAACGGCCCTCATTCAGGGCAGCAAAACGATCCGAGATTTCCATCAATTCATCCAGATCCTGACTGATGCAGATGACAGCAGCGCCATTTACGGCCAAATCAAGCAGCGCTTGCCTGATCGCGGCGGCGGCTGACGCATCAACACCCCACGTGGGTTGGTTCACAACCAGCACATCGGGGTCCTGCATGATCTCGCGGCCAATCACAAACTTCTGCAAGTTGCCGCCTGACAGGGACCGGGCGGTATTTTGGGGCCCGGGGGTGCGCACATCAAACGCACGAATGACAGCTTCGGCAAAGCTGCGCGCACGGCCCCAGTGCACGAATCCCTTGCGGGCAAGGTGCTGACGGGTCGTGGCGGTCATGACGGCATTCTCGGTCAGGGTCATATCGGGGGCGGCCGCATGGCCCATCCGTTCCTCAGGCGCCGCGAGCAGGCCCAGTTTGCGCCGGGCATTGGGGCCCAGTTTGCCGATTGGCGTGCCCTGATATTGGATCATCGCAGCACCTACCCGCATTTCGCCGGACAAAGCCGCGACAAGTTCGTCTTGCCCGTTACCGGCGACACCGCCGATCCCCAGCACTTCGCCCTTGCGGACCTCCAGCGAGATGTCGCGCAACGCCGTGCCGAACTGATGCGGGGCAGGGGCGTTCAGGGCATCAAGACGGACAATGATTTCACCTACGGGCCGGGCCGCTTTTTGTGGGACATGCAGTACGCTGCCCACCATCAATTCGGCCATATCACGGGCCGAAGTGTTGCGCGGGTCGCAAGTGCCGACAACTTCACCCAGCCGCAAAACGGTAGCGTTGTCACAAAGCGCGCGGATTTCCTCCAGCTTGTGCGAGATATAAAGGATCGCTGTCCCCTCTGCGCGCAACTTGCGCAATGTCTCGAACAAGATGGCAACTTCTTGCGGGGTCAGTACAGATGTGGGTTCATCCATAATCAGAAGCTTGGGATCTTGTAGCAGACAGCGAATTATCTCGACGCGCTGACGCTCACCTGCGGATAGACCGCCCACGGTGCGATCAGGATCAAGCGGCAGGCCGTATTGTTCCGACACATTGCGCACGCGGGCCGCGATATCACGCAACGGTGGCGGCTTTTCCATGCCAAGCGCGATATTTTCGGCCACGGTCATCGCGTCAAACAGGGAAAAATGCTGAAACACCATCGCCACACCGGCAGCGCGGGCGGCGCGCGGTTCGGCAGGCTGGAAAGGGATCCCATGCAGGGACATCTGGCCACTGTCAGGCTTGACCAAACCATAGATCGTTTTCACGAGGGTGGATTTGCCAGCGCCGTTCTCGCCCAGCAGCGCGTGGATTTCACCGCCCATGATATCAAAGGACACGTCCTTGTTGGCGACAACGCCGGGATAGGCTTTGGTCAGGCCAGACAGGCGCAACAGCGGGTCGGTCATGCGGTGCGGTCCTTGGTCTTTCGATTCTGCCTGTCGATCATGGAGGTTGCGACACCAAGCGCAAGGGCTGCGGGGTGTTTGCCTAACAAAGGGTCACCAATCGGGCAGGCAATGCGCGCGATTTGGGCGGGGCTATGGCCCAATGCAGCCAGCCGCGCACGAAACCGCGCCCATTTGGTCGCCGACCCTATCAATCCCACGCTTGCAAATTCATGGCGCAACAGCGCGTGACACAGGGCAAGGTCCATATCGTGACTATACGTGAGGATCAGATGGTCCGCTTGTGCGGGTGCATGTTTCGCAACCAGACTGGGGTCGGCGGCCACAAGGGTTGTCACATCAGTCCGCGGAAAGCGGTCAGCTGATGTGTCGATCCATGTGATGTCGAAATCGGGCAGCGGGGCCATGACATGTACGATGGCGCGTCCAACGTGCCCTGCGCCATAGATCCACAAGGAGGACCGAGGCGCGGGATCAAGCACATCGGCCCGTTCCCAGACAAGCGTGACAGAGCCACCGCAACATTGGCCTAATGAAGGGCCAAGCGGGATGGTGCGCTGGTCACTGCTGCGCCCGTCGGACAGCATGCACCTTGCGTCGGCAATCGCCTGCCACTCCAGCGCGCCACCGCCAATCGTGCCTTCGGTGCGGTCCGCCCAGACCAACATTTGCGTGCCGGTGTCGCGGGGGGCAGAGCCTGCCGTCCTGGCGACAGTGATGCGGACGCAATCGGTCATCCGCGTGCCCTGTCAATGGCGTTCAGGATTTCCTCTGCTGTGGCCGGGGCCTGCAAATCGGGATAATGCGGGCCACAGGCGCTGACCGCGTCCGACAGGGCCAGAAAGGCCGATATGCCCAGCATAAAAGGGGGCTCGCCCACAGCCTTGGACCGATAGATTGTCTGGGCAGGGTTCGGTGCATCCCAAAGGGCCACATTGAAAATATCGGGTCGGTCGGAACAGGCCGGAATTTTGTAGGTCGACGGCGCATGGGTGCGCAACCGGCCGCTATCGTCCCAAACCAACTCTTCAGTGGTGAGCCAGCCCGCGCCTTGCACATAGCCGCCTTCGATCTGACCAATATCCAGTGCTGGGTTCAGTGACGCGCCTGCATCGTGCACGATATCGGTGCGCAGAATACGATTTTCGCCGGTCAGCGTGTCGATCACAACCTCGGTGACGGCTGCGCCCTGGGCAAAATAGAAAAATGGCGTGCCCTCGCCCTTGATCCGATCCCACGCAAGGTCCGGGGTCTTGTAAAACCCGGTGGCCGAAAGGCTGATCCGGTTCTGATATGCGGTTTGAGCAGCTTGGGCAAAGCTGATGGTCCGGGTGCCTATGTGTACGTCACCGTTTTCAAAGCGGATGTCGTCGGGTTTTGTCTGATGCAATTGGGCAAGACAAACCGCGATACGGTCCCGGATGATGTCACAGGCATTGGCAACAGCCATCCCGTTCAGATCTGACCCGGATGACGCGGCGGTTGCAGATGTATTTGGGACCTTGGCGGTATCAGTCGCCGTGATCTTCACTTGGGCGGTATCAATGCCAAAGCGGTGGGCTGCGACCTGTGCGACTTTCTGGAACAAACCTTGCCCCATTTCAGTGCCGCCGTGGTTCATATGGACAGATCCATCCTGATAGACATGCACAAGCGCGCCAGCCTGATTAAGATGGGTCAGGGTAAAGGAAATCCCGAATTTGACTGGACTGAAAGCAATGCCCTTCTTGAGGATAGGTTCTTTCGCATTCCAACCCGCAATTCTGGCCCGTCTAGCGTGATAGTCCGAACGGGTCAGCAAACTGACGGTCAATTCATCCAGAATAAAATCCGTTACCGGCATATTGTATGGTGTCTGCTGTGGGGGCGATGGATCAAGATCCATCTTACGGTCCAGCTCGGTTCCGCTCTGCTTCTTATGGCCTGAAATATCCTCGGGGGGGCGCGTAGCGCGGGGGGCAGACAGCCCCCCTATACCCATCCTCGCATAATAGTTCCGTTGCCGCACAATGACCGGGTCAATCCCCAATTCCGCTGCGATATGGTCCATCACGCGTTCGATGCCCAGTACGCCCTGCGGGCCACCAAAGCCGCGGAAGGCGGTGGCGGATTGCATGTTCGTGCGCAACCGGTGCGACGTGATCCGTACATGGGGCAGGTGATAGGCATTGTCGGCATGCAACATCGCCCTGTCCGCCACCGGAAGCGATAGATCCATCGCCCAGCCGCAGCGGGTCATCTGCGTAAAATCAACAGCCAGCAGCTTGCCGTCCGCGTCATAACCTGCGTCATAGGCGATGCGGAAATCATGTCGCTTGCCCGTGATCATCATGTCGTCATCACGGTCATAGCGCATCTTGCAGGCATAGCCCGTCCGGCGCGCGGCAACCGCACAGGCGACGGCCAAGGCGTTGCCCTGACTCTCCTTGCCGCCAAATCCGCCACCCATGCGCCGCACTTCGCAGCGCACTGCGTGCATCGGCACCCCAAGAGCATCCGCAACCTTATGCTGAATTTCGGTAGGATGCTGGGTCGAACTTTGCACCACCATGTCCCCACCTTCCTGCGGCAGGCAAAGTGCGGCCTGTCCCTCCAGATAGAAATGTTCTTGCCCGCCCATATCGATCTGACCGGCAATCCTGTGGGGTGCGGCAGCAAGGGCGGGATCCACATCGCCTTTTGTCCATATGCGCGGGCCGTCTTCAAATAGGCTGTCGGCGGCCAGCGCTTCCTCAATTGTGAGGATCGGTTGGCGTTCGGTATATGCGATCTGGCCCAGACGGGCGGCCTTGCGCGCGTTCAGGTGACTGTCTGCAACAACAAGAAAGACGGGCTGGCCCAGATAGTGCACCTCGCCCGTTGCAAGCAAGGGCTCATCATGCGCTGACGGGGACACATCATTGGCGAATGGCAGGTCATCGGCCGTCAGGACAGCGACCACACCATCAGCCGCGCGCACGCCGCTCAGGTCCATTGCCGTGATCTGACCGCAGGCGATCGTGGCGGTACCGAACGCCAGATGCAATGTGCCCTCTGGGGTTGGGATATCGTCGATATAGCGTGCGGCACCCGTGACATGCAGCTTGGCTGCGTCATGGGGAAGTGGCTTGGCGACGGTCATGGCGCGACCTCCAGCACATTGGTTGCATGGCCTGACATTTCGGCAAAATAGCGATGCAGCAGATTGCGGGCGACGCGCATGCGGTAACTGGCTGATGCACGCATGTCGCTCATCGGGGTGTAGTCGGTTTCGAACTTTTCGGCCGCTTCCGAGATGGTCAAAGCGGTCCACGGTTGACCAATCAAAGCCGCCTCGACTGCGTTGGCCCGGTGCGGGGTGCCCGCCATGCCGCCAAAGGCAATACGCGCCCGCTGCACATGTCCGTCTTGCACAGTCACGTTAAAGCACCCGCAAACAGCCGAAATATCCTGATCGAACCGTTTCGATATTTTATAGCAGCGCAAATTCGGCGCGGTCTGTGGAATTGTGACACCCGTGACCAACTCCCCGGGGGCGCGGTCTTGCTTGCCATACTCAACAAAGAATTCCTCGATCGGCATTTTGCGAAGCTTGGGACCGTGCCGCAGATGCAGCGTGGCGCCCAAAGCAATAAGCGCGGGCGGATTGTCCCCGATTGGCGATCCATTGGCGATATTTCCGCCGATCGTGGCAGCATTGCGCACCTGCTCTGACCCGTAGCGGCGGATCAGTTCCGCATAAGACGGGTGATGCACCCGCATCGTTTCCATCAGATCGGTCATCGTGACACCTGCACCGATGGTGATCGCACCTTCTGCAAATTCAAAGTGTTGCAAATCACGACAGCGGTTCAGGAACGCGACCTTCGTCAGGTCGCGCAACTGCTTGGTGACCCAAAGGCCCGCATCCGTGGCGCCGGCAATCAGCGTGGCATCCGGGTTTGCGGCATACCATGTGGCAAGCGCATCAAGCGTTTCAGGGGCATAAGGGACTGGCGCGACCGGCAGGGCTGGATCGTCAAGCCATGCAGGGGGCGGGGCGTCCTGCGCTGTTTTTGCGGCCCTGATGATAGGCGCATATCCTGTGCAGCGACAGAGGTTCCCTGCCAGGACATCATCATGATCAGTGCGTCCTTTCAGATGCCCGGCCACCATCGAGGCAACAAACCCCGGCGTGCAAAATCCGCATTGTGACCCATGATGGGTGACCATGGCCGCCTGTACCGGATGTAGTTCGCCGTCAGGCCCGCTAACCCCCTCCACGGTCCGCACAGACTTGCCATGCAGCTGGGGCAAAAACAGAATACAGGCGTTCAGAGCGCGCGCGCCTGTGTCACCGTGGGGGTCCGTCACAACAACGGTGCAGGCGCCACAGTCGCCCTCGTTGCATCCTTCCTTTGTACCGCAAAGCCCGCGATCTTCGCGTAGCCAATCAAGCAGGCTGCGCGTGGGCGGCGCATCCAGCGTTACGGTTTCCCCATTGAGAAGAAACGTCACTTGCATGGTATTTACCTGCCGCCTTACCAGATGGTCACATCCCGTCTTTCCTGTCGATGCGGCGTAGACAGGAAAGATCTGTCAAAACAAAGCGGTCAGGCCGGGGATTTGCAAGCCCCACGGGGAAAAAAGGCACAAAATGCCGCGAAATTAATCAAACGGTACAAGGTCGTAAGATGGATCTTGATCCATCCGCCTCCTTAACCATCGTTCACCTCGATGGCGACAATCTCGCCTTTATGAAGCAAGAGATCTACCCAATCGGCCTTATCACCAAAACCATCATAGACAGTGACGAAGCTTGTTGATTTTGCCAGGCGGTCAATGCGGCGACCACATGGTTTGGTCGGGCGTGCACCACAAAAGGTGGTCTTGATCACCTCGTACGCCTCGTCCGTCGCTGAGTAGGGCCGCTTCAGCCCCACGTCGGAATAGCGAACAATTTCATGCGTGCCGACGTCTCCGAACATGACCAGCGCACCAGTGAATTGCCGCGCGCATCCATCGCGAAACCCGGTCAGAAACATCGTGCGCTTCCTGGTGCTGTCCGGCCGAGGGTCAAAGAAGCGAAAGCCTGCTGCGGATTTGACCTCTGCGCCCATGTCCGCCTTTGCAACCGTGCAATTGCGGGCAAAGGTCCCATAGGGGACAATGTCATCCTTGGTTACATCTGAGTCGCCCATCGGTGCACCGGTGCTCATGAAGGCCAAGCCTCCTGACATCGGCCCCGCACAGCCGACAAGGGCGGTCAGGCAGAAAACAGACAAGATCGCGCGCACCAAGCGACACACCCTTCATTAAAATCCCCGTTTTCATAACGAATTTTCAACGCGGCGTCTACTGTGCCAGCCACCCGGCAGGTCTCAGGCGTCCTCGACTTCAATCACGCCGCCAAGGCTGCGCAAGGCCCCCTTGATCTGCGGATTCACAGGAAAATCATCGCCCAGGTCCAACTCCACCTCACCGGGCAGCCCGTCGCCCATCAGGCAAAAATAGACCGGTCCATTGCCAGCCCGAACCCCGTCACGTTTGGCATTTTCCAGAATGCTTGCGACCGACCCGATTGCATCAGGACCGTCGATAAAGACCCGCAAGCCTGCGCCGCCCGCATCGGCAACGGCATTGTCGATGGGCGACACCGACCGCCCCAGCAGCTTGAGCTGATCGGATTCCATCGTCGCTTCGCATTGCAGCACAACCTGCGCGCCGGTCTCCAGAAAATCGCGTGACGCTTCCAGCGTGTCAGAGAACATGGTGACTTCATATTGGCCGGTCGGATCAGAAAGCTGCACAAAGGCAAAGCGGTTGCCGCGTGCTGACTTGCGTTCCTGTCGCCCAGACACGGTGCCCGCCATCTTGACAATGGCGGCCCCTCGTTCGGCCTTGGCTGTCACTTCGTCCAGCGTCAGCACCTGCTTGCGTTTGAGAGCGCCCATATAATCATCAAGCGGATGGCCGGACAGATAAAATCCAATGGCCTTGAATTCTTCGGCCAACCGTTCGGCTGGCAGCCAGTCATCCCCGCCCGCAAGGCGCGGTTCGGGCAAATCTTCACCCGCGTCCCCGAAAAGCGACACCTGATTTGATGATTTCTGGTCATGGATGGCCGCCGAATACCCGGTCAGCGCATCAAGGCTATGCATCACGCGGCGCCGGTTGGGGTCAAGCACATCAAAAGCGCCTGCACGGGCGAGCATTTCCAGCGGGCGCTTGCTGATCCGTTTCAGGTCACAACGCCGTGCAAAATCGAACAGGTTCACAAAAGGTTTGTCGCCTCGCCCCGCGACGATCAGTTTCATCGCCTCGACACCGACGTTCTTGAGCGCGCCAAGTGCATAGACCAGCTTGCCGTCAGCCACGTCAAATGTCGCTCGTGACCGGTTCACGCAAGGGGGCGTATATTCCAGCCCCAGCCCCTTTTTGACCTCTTGGAAATAGACGCCCAGCTTGTCGGTCAGGTGGATATCGCAGTTCATGACGCCAGCCATGAATTCGACTGGGTGGTTCGCTTTCAGCCACGCGGTCTGGTAACTGACCACGGCATAGGCCGCGGCGTGCGATTTGTTAAATCCGTAGTTGGCGAATTTCTCCAAGAGGTCGAAAACCTCGGCGGCCTTTTTCTTGTCGACCCCGTTTTCCATCGCCCCCTTTTCGAATTTGGGGCGTTCCTTGGCCATTTCCTCGGCAATCTTCTTACCCATGGCGCGGCGCAGCAGGTCGGCGCCGCCAAGGCTGTAGCCGGCCATGACCTGTGCAATCTGCATCACCTGTTCCTGATAAACGATGATGCCCTGCGTCTCGGCGAGGATGTAGTCAATCGACGGGTGAATGGATTCCAGTTCTTTCTGGCCGTTCTTCACCTCGCAATAGGTGGGGATATTCTCCATCGGGCCAGGGCGGTACAGGGCCACAAGGGCCACGATATCTTCGATACAGGTCGGCTTCATGCGCTTGAGCGCATCCATCATGCCGCTGGATTCCACCTGAAACACGGCGACGGTCTTGGCCGATGAATAAAGCGCATAGGATTTTTCATCGTCGAGCGGGATTGCCCCGATGTCATATTCAAACCCTTCTGGCGGCTGGTACAGTTCGGTCCCGTCCGCCGCCACATTCAAGGGGCGTCCTGCCTTGCGGATCAATTCGACCGCGTTCTGGATCACCGTCAGGGTTTTGAGGCCCAGAAAGTCGAACTTGACCAATCCCGCCTGTTCCACCCATTTCATGTTGAATTGCGTGGCTGGCATGTCGGACCTCGGGTCCTGATACAGGGGCACCAACTCGTCCAGCGGCCTGTCGCCGATCACCACACCTGCCGCGTGGGTCGAGGCGTTGCGCAGCAGCCCTTCGACCTGTTGGGCATAGGTCAGCAGGCGGTCCACGACCTCTTCGTTCTTGGCCTCTTCGCGCAGGCGGGGTTCATCTGACAGCGCCTTTTCGATTGAAACGGGCTTGACCCCTTCGACCGGGATCATCTTGGACAGACGGTCCACCTGCCCATAGGGCATTTGCAGCACGCGGCCCACGTCACGCACGGCGGCCTTGGACAAAAGCGCACCGAAGGTGATGATCTGGCCGACTTTGTCGCGCCCGTATTTTTCCTGCACATAGCGGATCACCTCTTCGCGGCGGTCCATGCAAAAGTCGATATCAAAGTCGGGCATCGACACACGTTCGGGGTTCAGAAACCGTTCAAACAGCAGCGAATAGCGCAGCGGATCAAGGTCGGTGATCAGCAAGGCATAAGCGACCAATGACCCGGCCCCGGACCCGCGGCCCGGACCAACCGGAATGGCGTTATCCTTGGACCACTTGATAAAGTCGGCCACGATCAGGAAATAACCGGGGAATCCCATCCCCTCGATAATGCCAAGTTCAAATTCGAGGCGTTTTTCGTATTCTTCCACGCTGGCGGCGTGGGGGATGACGGCAAGGCGGGCTTTCAGGCCCTCTTGCGCCTGACGGCGCAGTTCGGCGACCTCGTCATCGGCAAATTTTGGCAGGATCGGATCGCGCTTGTAGGTCTTGAAGGCGCAGCGTTTCGCGATCTCGACCGTGTTTTCAATCGCTTCGGGCAAGTCAGCAAACAGCGTCACCATCTCTTGTGGCGACTTGAAATAATGCTGCGGTGTCAGTCTGCGGCGGGGTTCCTGCTGGTCAACATAGGCACCGGCCGAAATGCAAATCAGCGCGTCATGCGCTTCGTAGATTTCGGGCTTGGGGAAATAGGCATCATTTGTGGCCACCAGCGGCAGGCCCTTGGCATAGGCCATTTCGACATGACCACGCTCCGACAGTCTTTCCGCCTCTGGCAGGCCATCACCAGGGTGGCGCTGCAATTCGACATACAGCCGGTCGGGGTAAATGACGGCCAACCGATCCATGACAGCGTCGGCCTTGGGCCGCTGCCCTTGGCGCAAAAGCCGCCCGACCGGGCCATCAGGGCCACCGCTAAGGCAGATCAAACCGTCGTGATGCTTTTGCAGATCATCCAGCGTGACTTGCGGCAACTGCCCGCCCGCATCCAGATAGGCGCAGGAGTTCAGTTTCATCAGGTTCATATAGCCCGCTTCATTCTGGGCGAGCAGGACAATGGGCGCAGGATCATCGGGGCGCTTGCCGGGTTCGGGCGTGGTATAGGCCACATCGACCTGACAGCCGACGATGGGCTGGATGCCTGCTTTGGATGCCCCTTCGGAAAATTCCAGCGCGCAGAACATATTGTTCGTGTCGGTCACTGCGACGGCGGGCATGTCCATGCCGGCGGCAAGGCCCGGCAGCTTTTTGACGGGGATCGCACCTTCCAACAGCGAATATTCGGTGTGGACGCGCAGGTGAATGAATCGGGGGGTGTCTGACATGCGCTCAGGCTAGCCTATGGGCGGGCAGGCACAAGATCACGATTGACGATCAGGGGTGATTTCGCACAGTTAGCGCAATGACTAAGCAACTTGATTCCATCTTTGGGGCCATGGCCGACCCGACGCGCCGCGCGGTGATTGAAAGGCTGGCCAGCGGGCCCGCGACCGTCAGCGACTTGCACGCCCCGCACGCAATGGCCTTGCCGACATTCATGCGGCATCTGGCGGTGCTGGAAAACGCTGGGATCGTGCGGTCGGTCAAACGCGGGCGCGTGCGCACTTGCCAGATCGAAACCGGCCCGCTGGTCGAAGTGCAGGGGTGGCTGGCGTGGCAACGCGAAATCTGGGAAACCCGCAGTGCGCCAACGCCACAACTCTAGCCGTTAATCGAGGGCCCCAAAGAACTTTTTGAGCAGGTCTTGCCACGCGGCGCTATCCAGAATGGACAGCAGCACCAGATTGATAGGTTCGCGCAGCGCGCTGCCCTGCGGAAGCGCAATTGCGTAGTTCTGTGTGTCAATCGTTAGCGGCGCAAACTTGAGGTTCGTCAGGTATTTCTTGTTCACCATATACTGAAGCGCTTCTTTGTCATGCAGCAACCCTTCAAGCTCGCCTGCGTTAAGTGCGGCCTGTGCACGCGGAAAGGACTCATAGGTAATAAGCGGAATGTCTTGCTCTTGCACCCACCGCTGTGCCTCTTGGTCGGCGACGACCGCGACCCTGTGGGTCTTCAAGTCGTCTATTGACGAAATACTGGGTTGCAGCCCCTGTAAGGTAAGGCTCGATGTGATGATCGCAGTAAAGCTTGAGATGATCGTCACACCGATAAACATCAAAAACAGCACGAATATCTGTCCGTAACGCGATTTGAGCTCAAACGGGTCGCCCTCGCCCTGAAAGATAAGGAGCGTGGCCCAGATGACCGACCGGTAAAGCCCGCCAAGGGGGCCTTCGGTGAAGAATTCATTGCCATTGCGCCGCTCGATCCACCAATAGGACGTGGCGACAACAAGCATGAAGCCGAACAGGCCCCCGATGATTAGTAGAATGTTGGATTGGAATATCCGTTTGAGCAGTTGCAGAATGTTTGTGGTTAAATTGTCGTCGGGTACGACGACACCGAATTTCGCCTGAAAATAGGGCACCGTGAAGTCGACATCCTTTTCATGGGCCAGACTGATCGGAATGTTGGCAATGGCCACGTCGATTTCTTCCTTGATCAGGGCCTTGATCAGCGTTTCCTTGTCGCCGATTTCCTCAAACGGGTAGGGCATCAGGTCAAGGTCAAGGCAGGCTGCGATCATCTTCCAAAGATCGATGTTCAACCCTTCATGGTTGCGTTGACTGCCCATGACAAATGGGGGGACAAAGCCCACACCAACCTTGAGCGTGCCATTGACCGGAGGCGGGTCGACATCAGGGCAGTAGTCCTGCGCAGTGGCCAGCGATGCGTGGCCAAGCCACAATAGCAGGGCGAAAACCCACCTCATGCGATATCCTGCGCCCGGGTGGTCAAATCGGCAAGCTGCTGCTGTGCATCTTGGGGCGTTTCAAAAACATAGTCAGGTTCAAGCGCGAGCAATGCAGCGCGGGGCGTGTAGCCCCATGTTGCTGCGGCGGTAAGGCAGCCTGCGGCCTTGCCGCATGAGATATCTGCTGTGGCGTCGCCGACGAAAATCACGTCCGATGCAGGTATCCCAAGGCCATCAGCGAACAAAATGGCCATGTCAGGGGCAGGCTTGGGTTTTGGGACATTGTCGCTGCACAAGACTGCGCCGAACCTGTGCCGTATCCCCAACCTTTCCAGTAATTCCAGTGTGCGTTCCTCATCCTTGCCGGTGGCGATGCCCATCGCGATGCCAGCGGAGTCCGCCCATTTCAGCAGGGCTGTGGCCCCTTGGTACAAGCGCACATAGGGGGCCAACTGGCGGCTGTGATGCCGGAATGGTCCGAACATTTCGTGACGCAATCCCAGCTCGTTCATGATCTGCGGAAAGCCCATGCCCAGAAACGTCTGGTAGCGTTTGAATAACGCGTCATGGTCGTGACGCTGCCCGTCATAGATTTCGTCCAGGGCAGCGGAAAAGGCCAGTTGCATGACCGGCAGGCTGTTGATCAACACACCGTCAAAATCGAATAGCAGGGCCTTTTTTTGGTGCATCATTCAATCCCCTCATCGGCAATCTGCACCTTGCTTTGCACGCCAATAAAGGTGCCAATCTCGCGGCTGAAGGCTTCGTAAATGGAAGGAATTGACAAATTGCGCTTGCGCACCAGTGTCTGGTTCATGCCCAGCAGATATTGTCGTGCCGTACAAACTTCGCGGGTCCTGCATTCCTCGGGGCCGTCATCGCCACTGATCAGGGCCAGCACCTTGTTCATTGCGACGACACCCTGTTCGATCCCTGATGTGGCCACCGTCATCAGACCACCGTCAGCCACAAAATCGGTGTTCGCCCCAAGCACCGGCAGCTTGGCCATCTGTTCGGTCCATGCAATCAGTTCCTCTGCTGGCACCGGATTGCCGTCCACCCCGCGGACCTGTTTGTAGTTGGCAATGAGTAGCATCTGGTTTGCGGCGTTTGCGGCACGCACGGATTCTTGCCACGCAGCCAGATTTCCCGCAGCGAGCGGGTCGGAAATTGGATAGATGGCGTCTGGGTTGTTCTCCCGGTATCTGCGCATCTGGGTGTTTTCGGACTGGCCAGTGACGGACCCGTCATTCAGCATTTGGATGCCCGCAACCTCGCCGTCGTCGGACACAGCCAGGTAGGACTCAGCGAGAATGCCAATGGTTTCGAACAGGGCATCATAGTTTTTGTTTTCGCGGATGCCCTGCACATTTTCGGCGCGGCCGTAGCCGTAAACCGTTTCGTCCCCGTTGATCCCTGCAAAGACGATTTCGACAGGGTGTTCACGTTGCGGCGTGTCCAGTCCAAAGTACGCGGTCACGTTTTCTTCGGGCAAATCGCAGCGCCCTTTGGCGACGTTTCTTGTCAGTGTCTCTGCCAAGGCGCGGCGCTCTGTTTCGTCGGTAAGCCGCAACTGGTTAAATCCGACAAGCGTCTGCCCCAGATCATCGACGATAATCACATAAGAAGGCGCAAAGAATGAAATGGCGATCCTGACGTCAGAGGCGGCGTTGCGGTAGAAATTGCAGTTATTCTGACCCAGAAGGTTCATATAATGCCTGCGCACCTCAAGCTTGCTTTTCCCGCCGCTCCAGTCATTGACCGCACGGTCGATCCCGGCATCAATGCTGTTTACCCACGGCATATCCGCCCCGTACGAATGCACGACCAAAATCTTGATCCGGCTGCTTTTGTGGTCCAGCACAAGGTACAGGACCGCGCCAACCCCGATGGCGATGACAAGGTATTTGGCAAATACAAAAAACCGGTTCATCGCAAAGCCTCTACATCAGGTTGAGTGCTTGCCACAGCGGGATGCTGGCAAAGACAGCCCCACAGCGCAGCAAAAGAAAAAGGATATTGCACAGGATGATCGTGCGTATCCTGTAGTCGGTGCCATCCCCGTCCAGCATGGTGACGGTTTGCGAAAAGACGCCATGCTGGTACGGCCAGATAAATCCTTCAGACACGGTCAGGATCACAAACCCGAGCACCCAGGGCGAGATACCCAATGTGTCCGCAAATGGCAGAATTGCACTTGTCATGATGATAAAGGCAGGCGCACCTGGCACCGCCAGACGTACCAGAAAGACGATGCCAATCAGATATGCCATGCCCAGATAGAGGCTGCCTTTGATGAGGTCCGGCAGCGCTTTTAGCTGGTTTTCTAGAAGGCCGCTCAACCCCAGATGGTCCAGCATCGGCCCCCAGGCCACGACCGTCGCGATAAAGATCAGCGTCGGCCAATCCAGTTTCTGCCGCAGGGTCGCAAGCGACAGGCCGCCCGCAAAAAAGACAAGCATGGCCAAGGCAAGGATGATCCATTGCAGCTGGATCTGGTGGATGCTGCGCGTGAGGATTGCCAGCATCATGAAGGCGTAAAGCCCGAGTGTCATCCAGTCAAAAAGCGGGTTCGTCTCGACCGGGCTTGCGACGGTTTGGGCTGGTATGGCGCTGTCTTTGGATCTTTTGGCAATGAACACGACAGCCACGACGAGCCCCAGTGAAAAGACAAGCCCCGCCATGCTGGCCGCCTGTAACCAGCCCAGCCAGCCAAACCTGTCGCGGATTTGTTCGCTCAGCATACCAATCAGGATGAAATTCAGCGGATTGCCCGTCAGGATCACTGTCGATACCAGCGTTGTCGCATGCACATGGATCAGCGCGATAAAGCTGTTTGACTGTACGCGCTGTGGCTTGAAAAACCGTTGCACAAGCGGCTGCACCATGCTCGCCCGCCCCAACGGAGAGGGCACCACCAGCGTCAGTAACACGCCTGCGGCGATAACAGCGAAAAGTCGCGTCAGCAAAGACGCCTGCTTGCGCAGCAACAGCTGTTCAAGCCGCGCCAGCCACGATGTTTCTGATAGCAACGCGGCCAGAATGAAAATCCCGAAAACCAGAAAAAAGATGTTCGAATAAAACCCGCTGAACGCCACTTGCTGTGGCACCAGATCAAGCAGTGTGGCAAACAGGATCAACGCAAGGCCGGGCACAAAGTCTGGCATCAGCCGAAATATCCACATCAGGATCGCGGCCAGTGCTAGCGTGACAAACAGCCCTTGCTCAGCGGACAACCCGTCGCCCAACTGCGCATAAAAACCCCACGGCAAAGCGACGACCAGAGTCCAAGCGGCGAACTCTTTGAAACTTTTGTCTTCAGGGGCGGACGCTGTCGAAGAGAGTGTATTCGACAAAACAGAATCCAATCAGTTTCGTCCACGATATACAACCATGGCATGTTTTCAAGATGTTGCTTAACGCGGCGTTAACTTTGGTCTGGGGTCAGCCGAGTGCGGCCATGATCCCGCGCAATTCGGCAAGGCCGCGCATCCGCCCGATGAGCGGGTAGCCCGGCATGGATTTGCGAGGCAGATCATCCAGCAATTCATGGCCATGGTCGGGGCGCATCGGGATAATCGCATCGGGACGCCCTCGCGTGCGGCGTTCCGCTTCCTGCTCCAGCAGCGCGCGCACCACGGCGACCATGTCTGTGTCGCCTTCCAGATGCGCATCTTCAAAAAAGCTGTATTTCTCGGCAACTGGGGGGCCTGTGCGGGAGGTGTTACGTAAATGGGCAAAATGAATGCGATGCCCCCAATTTTCTATGAAGCGGACAAAATCGACATCTTTTGCCACGCCCATTGATCCGGTGCACAGGGTAATCCCGTTTGCAGGACTGTCTACAGCCCGCATGATCTGTGCGAAATCATCCGGGCTGGACATGATCCGTGGCAACCCCATCAGCGAAAAAGGCGGATCATCGGGGTGGCAGCATAACCGCAGGCCCATTTGTTCGGCTGTCGGCACCACAGCGCGCAGAAACGCAATCAGGTTGGCGCGCAACTGTGTGGTATCTATGTCCGCATAGGTCTGCAAGAGCCGCTTGATATCATCCAGTGACCAGCCGTCATTAGCGCCGGGAAGCCCGGCCACGATATTATGCTGAAGTTCGTCACAGTCTGCTTGGGTCATGCCGCTGTAGCGCGCTGTGACCTGTGTCAGAAAATCCGGTGGATAGTCACCTGCCGCACCCGCCCGTGCCAGAATATGCATGTCAAAAACCGCGAAATCGACCAGATCAAACCGCATCGCAGTACCGCCGCTTGGCAGCGGGGCGCGCAATTCGGTGCGCGTCCAATCCAGCACTGGCATGAAGTTGTAGCAGATCACCTGCAAGCCCGCAGCGGCCAGATTTTGCAGGCTGGTGATGTAGTTGGCGATATGCAGATCCCAGTCGGGACCTTTGGTTTTCAGCGTTTCCGAGACTGGCAGGCTTTCCACGACTTCCCAAGCGATACCACTTGGGCGGCCATCGGGCAGGGTGGCGACCTGTTGTTGGCGCTTTGCGATTTCGTCAGAGGTCCAGATATCACCCGTGGGAACATGGTGCAGCGCAGAGACGACGCCTTCGACGCCGATCTGGCGCAGGTCACTGATCTGCACAGTATCGTGCGGCCCGAACCAGCGCCAAGTTTGCCGCATTATGCCCTTCTCCGCAGGCTTTTGCCGGTTTCGGTGTCGAAAATCTGTAGATGCGTGCGGTGAATGGTAACCCCGACTTCGGTGCCTAACGTGATGTCGGTCTGTCCGCCCAGATGCACGGTGATCGCTTCGTCTTTGAGGGTCTTGGCGTAGATAAAACTTTCACCGCCAAGCTGCTCTGTCCCGTGTACCTTGACTTTGAAATCAGGTTTGTCCTGCGACACGCTCAGGTGGTTGGGGCGAAACCCGATGGTGACCTTGGCGTTGGCGGGTACGTCAAAATCGGAGGTGTGAAAGGCGATCCGCTCACCGTTGTCGGTGATGAATTCGATGTCGCTGGCCGACACTTCACCGGCACGCCCCGCCACAAAATTCATCCGCGGGGAGCCAATAAAGCCAGCCACAAAGATGTTGTTGGGATGGTTGTAGATGTCGAGCGGACGACCGAATTGTTCGACCTGCCCCAGACGCAAGACCGCGATCTTGTCCGCCATTGTCATCGCCTCGACCTGATCGTGGGTTACGTAGATCATGGTGTTTTGCAGGTCGTGGTGCAGTTTGGCAATCTCGCGGCGCATTTCGACGCGCAGTTCCGCATCAAGATTTGACAGCGGTTCGTCAAACAAGAAAACGGCTGGTTCGCGCACGACGGCGCGGCCAATCGCCACCCGTTGCCGCTGCCCGCCTGACAGGGCCTTGGGTTTGCGATCAAGCAGTTCCTCGATTTGCAGCATCTTGGACACTTTGGCGACCTTGGTTTTGATCTCGGCCTTTGATGTGCGCATGTTTTCCAGACCGAATGTCAGGTTCTGGCGCACCGACATATGCGGGTAAAGCGCGTAGGACTGAAAGACCATGGCCAGTCCGCGATCTGCCGCAGGCACATCATTCACGACCGCCCCACCGATGGAAATCGTGCCATCGGTGATGCTTTCAAGCCCTGATATCATCCGCAAAAGGGTGGATTTGCCGCAGCCGGACGGGCCGACGAACACGCAGAAATCCCCCTGTTCGATCTCCATATTGACGCCTTTGATGACCTCAAGCTCACCATAGGCTTTTTTGACGTTTTTCAGAACAAGATGCGACATGACGACCCCTTATTTCCCGCCGGTCGAGGCGATGCCGGTGGCAATATATTTCTGCAAGAACACAAAGACGCAGGCGATGGGCAAAAGCACCAGCATGGTCATAGCCAAAAGGTTGGACCATTGCGTATTGAGTTCGCCTTGGAACGAATTCAGCGCCAGTTGCAGCGTGAAATTATCGGTGCTGGTCAGCACGATCAGCGGCCACAGGAAGTCATTCCAGCGCCACATGATCGCAAGGATCGCAAGCACCGCGATGGCGGGCGCCGACAGGGGCACGATGATGCGCCAGAAGATCTTCCATTCGCTGGCCTTGTCCATGCGGGCGGCGTCCAGAATTTCATCGGGGATCGTCAGCATATATTGGCGCAGCAGGAATACGCCCGTGGGCGTGGCCGCACCGGGAATAATCACCCCCCACAGGCTGTCCGCCATGTTGAGTTCCTTGGTAATCAGGAACAGCGGTACCAGCACAACCGTCTGCGGTATCATCAGCGTGCCGATCACCAGCCCCAACACGACCATGCGCCCTTTGAACTGATATTTCGACAGCGCAAAGGCGGCCATGGCATTGACCGTCAACATTATGATCGTGGCAACAGAGGTGATAAACACCGAATTCCAGAAGAATTTGAGAAAATTGAAGCGCGCGAATAACTCGCTGTAATTCTCGGTTGCCAGCGCGAAATGCTCGACCGCTTGGCGATCATCGATATTGACGTTCAAACGCTCGGTCGGGTTGGTAGGGTCAACCATCTGTGCGTTCAGCCCGATCCGCCTGATCTGGGCAAGCGTGCGGCCCGCATAGTCGCCGCCGGTGATCTGATAAAGTGGAAGCGGGTCGTCATAGCCTTCGACTTCAACCGTCTCCTGCGCCATCGGCAGGATACGCGGTGGGAAACGCTCAAGCTCTGCGTCGGTTTTGAACGATGACAGGCCCAGCCAGATGACCGGCAGGAACATAAGCAAGACACCCAGCAGCAGATAGCCATAGGTTAGCCAGTCGGTCCAGTGTAGCTTTCCATTGCCGCGGGTCCGGGTCAGAAACGACATCACTTTAGCCATCGACGTTTTTCCTGTTCAGCCAGAGTTGAATTACCGTCAGCACCACCAGCACAAAGGCCAGAAGCAAGGACGCCGCCGCCGCAGGCCCGAACAGGCGCGGGGCACCGGCAAAGCCTGTCTCGTACACATATTGGATAATCAGGGTTGTGGCAGAGCCGGGTCCACCACCGGTAAAGGCGTAGACCTCTTCGAAGGTCTGCACGCCCTTGATGGTCGCCAGCACCAGCACCACCAGCATGGTTGGCATCAGCAGGGGCAGTGTGATCCGGCGGAACGCCCGCCAAGGGGATGCACGGTCCATCATCGCGGCCTCGTAGACATCCCGCGGGATCGCCTGTAATCCGGCCAGCAGGATCAGGGTATAGAACCCCATATGCGCCCAGATCGACAAAAACACGCTCCACCCGAATGCCCAGTCGCGGTCTAGTAGCCAGTTGAAGGTTTCCAGTCCCAGACCATCAAGCCATGCGTTCAGGATGCCTTCGCGTTGCAAAATCCATTTCCAGATCAGGGCCACAACAACTGGTGACAAAAGGACGGGGAAAAAGAACACGGCCCGAAAGAACCCGCGTGCGCGGATGTCGCGATTCAGGATCAAGGCAGTGATCAGCGCAAAGCCGACCATCAGCCCAACCTGCAAAGTGGTAAACCAGACAGTGTTCCACACCGCCCGCCAAAATAAATCATCCTTGCACGAATTGGGGTCAAGGTAGCTTTCGCAGGCCATCAGATCGGTGAAGTTCTGCATGCCGACATAGGGGCGGTCGGACAGCAAAATGCCGTCTGACCCGGTCAGCGCATAGGCGACATTCACCAGAATGGGCAGGAATGCAAACAGCCCGAACAGGACAAGGTTGGGGAATAGAAACAGCCAAGCGGGGTTTTTCAGACGCAGCGCAGTCTGAAGGAATTTCATAGGCACTTCGATCACGCGCATGATCGGCTCAAGGATCATCAGCATCGGCAATTCCCCCCCCGGTGAAAACAGGCCTGCCGGTTGCCCGGCAGGCCTTGTGACTTAGTTGGCTTCTGCCAGTGCAGTTTCCAGATCAGCCGCGGCACGCGCCATGGCGTCTTCCACGGAGAGTTCGCCGACGATGGCTTGGGTCACACGCTCGACCGTGATGTTGAACATCGCGCGGTTGTTTTTGTAGCCCTGATACTGGAACGCAACCGGAGAGACCTTGGCCACCTGTGCCGCCCATGCATTCAGCGCATTTGCAGCACCCTCGGACGCGCCGGGGTATTCAACACCCTTGGACGCTACGCCCAAGTGGGCAGGGATGTTCTTGGTCTTTGCGGTCATCTCTGCATAGTTTTCTTCCTGTGCGAGATAATCGATGGCCTTTGCCACAAGCTCCGGATGCTCGGTCCCTTCGAAACCGACGATCCCTGCGCCGCCCGGCATGCCTGAACAACCACCGGAGCCGCAAGGCGAGCCGACGACAACCCAGTCGAATGCGTCACCGATGTTGTCATCCATCTTGGCCACGTTCCAGCTGCCCGAGTAGTAGTAGACCAGTTCACCATTGATGAATTCCTGCGCGGCATCCTGATAGCTTGACCCTCCAGAGCCCGCCCAGACGTCGCGCGCCATGGTGCCGTCATTGTGCCAGTCCACGAATTTCTGCACGTAGGCGGTGAAGCCTTCGTCAACCAGTTTGCCTTCGCCATTTGCATCAAACAGTTTGGCACCATAGGAAATTGCAGGGCCGGCGATGCGGTGGCCGGAACGGTCCATCGCCATCGGGAAATCGGTGCCGGTTGCTTCGGCAACAGCGCGGGTGGCTGCGGCCCAGTCATCCCATGTGGCGTCCCCGCCGGGCATCTCGATACCCGCCTGATCAAACAGGGTCTTGTTGGCGTAGCCACCAGTGATGGTCAACTGCGAGTGCAGGCCGTAGATGCCATTGTCGTCCGCACCCTTGCGATACCAGTCAAGGGTGCCGCCAAAGCTGTCTTCCCAATATTGCGCATCCACATAGGGCGACAGATCAAGGTAATATTGGCTGAGCCCGCCAAGGTCAGTCACCTTGGCCATATCGGGGCCAGTGCCTGCGGCAAGCTGCACAGGCAGGCTTTCCAGAATGGCCTTGTATGGCACTTCATCCACAACGACGGTCACGCCGGGGTTTTCCGCCTCGAACCTGTCGAAAATCTCGCGGGCGGTGGCGCATTCGGTCCCGTCGGACGAGCACATATAGGTGATTTCCTGCGCAGCAAGGCCGCTGCCAAGCAGGGCAAACCCTGCTGTCGCCATCGCCGTTGTCAGCTTTGTTGTGGTGAAAGACATTTTGTTCCTCCCAGTTGTCTTTGTGCGTTTTTGGTAAATTGTACCATGATTGATCTATATCAAAAAAGCGAGTCCCTATGGCTGCCAGCCTGCATAAAGATCGCATGTTGCGTCCAGCGGCAAATTCACCACCGCGCCGTTGCGGCTTGCCTGATAGATTGCTGAAACCAATTCCAGTGAACGCCGTCCATCCATCGCCACAACCGCATCGCCGCTGCCGGTTTGCAGCGATAGGCTTAGCGCCTTGAAAAAGCCTGTGAATCCAACCGGACTTTGCGGTTGCTGTGCCAGAAATGCGTCCATGGTGGCCTGATCGCTGTTGCGGGCTGTAAAGGTCCAGTTGCCATCTGCCGGGGCATAGGGAAGCAAGTCACTTTCTGCGGTCAGATTTTCAAAACAGAACCGAAAGCGGCTGGTGTCGGTGGCCGCTCCAAGCGTGATTGAACTTGTGGCCAGTGCGCCTGATTCCATCTCAAAGCTGATTGCGGCGCAGTCCTCGACCTCGATGTTGTTGACCCGCGTGGCGGTGAATGCAGACAGCCGCCTGACCGGCCCAAGAATGGCGCACAGCAGATCGTGGTTGTGGATCGCGTGCCCCAGAACGGCGCCGCCTTGTTCGCCTTTCCATGTCCCCCGCCAAGGGTTGTTGTAATAATCCGTATCCCGCCGCCAGTGCGTTTCAATCGTAGCGACAAGCGGTTTACCCGCGAACCCTGCGTCGATCAGCGCCCGCAGTTTGGCGATTTCTGGGCCATAGCGATATTGAAAGACCGGGGTCAGCACGCGGCCATGCGTCTTTGCCGCAACGATCAACGCGTCTGCATCCTGCAAGGAACTGACCAGCGGCTTTTCACATACCACATGTTTGCCCGCCGCAAGCGCCCGCATGGACATATCGAAATGCAGATGGGGGGGCAGGCATATGTCGATCAGGTCGATATCATCGCGGCCCAGAATGGCCTCGAAATCGGACGTGACCTGCGTGGTTCGGGGGTCGGCACCTTCGGTGATGATGATCTCCTGTGCCCGCGCCTGATCCAGATCGCAAATGATCTTGACTGTGTAATCCGCCGGAAGCTTGAGGTAGGCGCGCAGATGTTCGCGCCCGATCCCGGCCCCGATCAGGGCGACATGGATCATGTTTCACCCTCGGCTTTGGCCTGCGCCTGCAATGCCAACTCCATCACCTTGAAGCAATGGGCCTGCGGCATGGCCGTTTCGGTCCGGTTCTGGATATCCGCCAGAAGGCGGGCAAAATAGGGATAGCCTGCATCCGATGCATCCATATGTTCGCATCGCTCACCCGTCACCAGATACAGATGGTCGGTGCCAGTATCGCGGGCGACATCCACATATTTGCGCAACTCGATATAGCCATCCGTCCCCAATATCGTCAGCCGCCCGTCGCCCCATGTCGGGAGCCCGTCTGGCGTGTACCAGTCCACGCGGATATAACCGTGGCCCTGATCGCTTTTGAGCGACAACTCTCCGAAGTCCTGAAGGCCGGGATCGTTCGGGTTGGCGTAATTGGCCACATTCGCCATTGTAACCTGCGCATCGCTGGACCCGGTGAAAAACAGGAACTGGTCAATCTGGTGCGACGCAATATCGGTCAGGATGCCGCCATAACTTTGCCTGTCAAAGAACCAGTCAGGGCGTGTCGGCCGGTTCAGCCTGTGCGGTCCCATACCGATGGTCTGAACGACCTTGCCAATGGCACCTTCCTGTACCAGTTCGGCAGCCTTGGTGACGCAGGCAACTTCGAACCGTTCGGAAAAATTGACCGACCAAATGCGCCCGGTTTCTGCGACGCAAGCCTTGATTGCGTCAAGTTGGGCCAATGTGGTGCAGCCCGGTTTGTCGGTCATGACGTCCTTGCCATGGGTCATCGCCGCGATCGCCAGATCAGCCCGCGCCGACGGGACGGCGGCGATCAGGATCAAATCGATGCTTTCATCTTCAAGCAGTGCCGCATGGTCGGCCACGCGCGGCACACCGGGAAAGCGTTTGTCAAACCCGTCCAATTTGCCGGGGTCGCCTTCGGTCCAATAGCCTGCGAATTCGGCGCCCACTTCCATCATGTGACCCGCCATTCCGTAGATATGGCGATGGTCAAGGCCAAGAGCGGCAAATCGAATGGGCATGGTCAATCTTTCAAGTCAGGCACCGATATGGCGCGTTTGAGGTCAGAGGATTGGAGCAGGGCGGTGATCAGCCCATGCACGTGCAGGGCGTCACGGCCGGTTACAGCGGGCGCTGTCCTGGTGCGCAGGCTATCTGCGAAATCCGCGATCACGTCGCGATGCCACGCATGGGTAAAGGCCATCGGATCCGCTCCACCCCCGGTGGCGGTGCTTTCACCGCGCAACTCGGTGCGGCCATCGCGCCATTTCAGCCGTAATTCGCCTGATTGCAGGGTGGCCACGCACTGTTCGAAATGCAGCGTGATGCTTTCGGCGGCGCCCGGAAAGAGCGCGGTTGAGGCGATCAGCGATCCGGCGGCTCCATTCGCAAACCGCAGGCCCGCTGTGACGTAATCCTCGGCCTCCATCTCGTGCAGTATTGTGGTGTGGGCCATCGTCTGGACCTCGGCGACTGGCCCGGTGAGGGACAGCATCAGATCCAATGAATGGATCGCCTGACTGATCAGGACCCCGCCACCATCGCGCGCGTAGGTGCCGCGCCCCGGCTCATCATAATAGGACTGTTCGCGCCACCACGGCACGATGACTTCAGCAATGGCCAACGCCCCCAGATCACCGCCCGCAACCAGAGCCGCCATGTCGCGGCTGGCCTGTCGCATCCGATGTTGAAAGACGACCCCCAAAGGTACGCCTGCATTTTCACAAGTCTCGACAATATGCGTGGCCGCCTCCAGATCGCGTTCAATTGGTTTTTCCAGCAAGATGGCCTTGCCTGCGGCCGCAAGGCGCGACACGATCTCGGTTCGGGCGTTGGGCGGTGTCAGCACGATGACCCAGTCAATCGTGTTATCAGCACAAATTGCGTCAATCGACGGGTATGTCGCAACGGGGTAGCCACAGTCGGCCGTGGCCTTGGCGGCAAGGGTAGCGGCGTTTTCAGCGGTCCGGCTAAAGACGCCACCGAGCCGGACTTTCTCTTGGAGATCGGCTAAGGCCAGCACATGTGTCTTTGCCACCATGCCCGCGCCAATGATTGCCACAGTGCTGATTGGCTGCGCTGACATCTCGTCCCCCCACCGGTGCTGTAAAAATCGCTTGCGCCGACTATTGCAACGGACTGCGGGGCGCACAAGCGGCTTGCGCTTGTCTGGCCCTAGGTTTTGCCAAGGATCAAATCCGATGCTTTTTCACCAATCATGATCGCGGGGGCATTGGTATTGCCGGATACGATTTCAGGCATGATCGAACAGTCCGCCACCCGCAGCCCGGCGATACCGTGCACACGCAACTGGTCGTCAACAACGGCCCCCTTGTCCTGCCCCATCTTGCAAGTGCCGGTAGGATGATAGATGGACGCCGTGTTGTTGCGCGCCCAATCCAGCGTGGCGTCATAGTCATTCATGTCGAGATCCTTATGTGGGCGGAACTCTTCTGATATCTTTGAGGTCAGGGGGGCGTGCCGGGCAATCGTGCGCGCAATGTTCACGCCCGCTACGATGGTCCGGCAGTCAGTTTCCGTGGACAGATAATTCGGAATGATCTTTGGGTATTTTAGCGGGTCATTGCCTTGCAGCCGGATTTCGCCCCTGCTTTCAGGGCGCAACTGACACACCGACATTGTAAACGCGGAAAACTTGTCGGCACCCTTGCCGGGATTTTCCGCAGACAGGGGCTGCACGTGGAACTGAATGTCGGGAGTTTCCAAGTCGTCGCTAGTTTTCATGAAGCCCGTGGCCAGACTGGCGGCCATGGTCATCGGGCCTGCACGGAACATCAGGTATTTCAGCCCGATTTTGGCCTGACCGAACAGCGAACTGACCTCGTCATTCAGGGTCGGTTCATTGCATTTGTAGACCAGACGGGCTTGCAGGTGGTCCTGCATGTTCTTGCCGACACCGGGTAGGTCTTGAATGACGTCGATCCCGTTTTCGGATAGCTGATCCGCTTCACCGATACCGGATAGCATCAGAATCTGGGGTGAGTTAATGGCCCCGCCGGACAGGATGATTTCCTTGCGGGCCGTGATTGTTTGTGTGCTCCCACTGCGGTCACGGTAGGTGACTGCTGTGGCACGCTTGCCCTCGATCACCACTTTTTCGACCTGCGCATGGGTGATGATTTGCAGGTTCTGACGTGATTTCACTGGGTTCAGATAGGCAACCGCCGCGCTGCACCGCCTGCCGTTGCGCGAGGTCAGCTGAAAGAAACCGACGCCTTCCTGTTCGGCGCCGTTGTAGTCGGGGTTGAACTTGTATCCAGCCGCCTGCGCCGACGCGACCCATGCATCGGTAATAGGGCGCTGGATGCGCATGTTTGACACTGAAAGCGGACCCTGATTGCCGTGATATTCATCCGCCCCGCGTTCATTATTCTCGGCGCGCTTGAACAGGGGCAGCACATCGTCCCAGCCCCATCCCTTGTTGCCCATTTGGCGCCAGCGGTCATAATCCTGCGGCTGGCCCCGGACATAAAGCAACCCGTTCAACGACGATGAGCCACCAAGCACTTTGCCCCGTGGCCACTCGATCGAGCGGCCGTTGAGACCGGGATCAGGCTCGGTCTTGTAGCACCAGTCAACGGCGGGATTATGAATTGTCTTGAAATAACCAACCGGAATGTGGATCCATGGGTTCAGGTCCCGTCCACCAGCCTCGAGCAGTACGACCTTGTTCGACGGATCCGCACTCAGGCGGTTGGCAAGAACACAGCCCGCTGACCCTGCTCCGACAACGATAAAATCTGCGTCCACGTTATATTCCCCCGCTTGCGAAAAAAAATCTAGCCAGATGTAAATTACTATACTAGTGTTTTTTGAAACTAAAAGTCTCATTAATTGACAAAAGGGAGAGAGTGTCATGGGAGTTGGAGATAACCTGAAGAACATTTCGCGGAGGGACCTGTTCAAGGTGGCGGGCACCTACGGGATGAGTTCCACGCTGATGGCAGCGGGGACATTCGGGGGCGCAATGAGCCTTGCGAATTTGGCATCTGCGGCGGAATCAACCTACGAAAAACGCTTTGCAAAGCCAGCAAAATATACGCTGAAGTTCGGTGCTTCGGGCTTTAACGCGCGCAACCTGCTGATCGAGCGTGCGGGCGCGCTGGAATTTGCACGCGATCTGGAAAGCCGCACCGACGGTGAGATTCGCATCGAATTCATTGGTGACAACCAGATTTGCGGCCAGACGTCCTGCGTTGAGAAAACGCAGCAGGGGATCGTTGATATTTATGCGGCCTCCACCCAGAACTCTGCCGGTGGCGCACCTTACCTGAACGTGTTGGACTATGCCTATATGTTCCGCAACCGTGCGGACCAGTACCACTTCCTTTATTCACCCGCATCCATGCGTCTGCTGCGTGAGCCTTATGAAAAGCGCCATGGTCTGAAGTTCCTGTTCAGCCACGCCGAACTGCGGGGCATCCAGTTGGGTCTGAACTTTGAAGACAAGCCAACAGTGACCTCGGTCGATGAACTCGCAGGCACAAAGAACCGCGTGACCGGTACGCAACTTGGCCGGATCGCCATGGAAGCGCTGAACCTAAACCCGGTTCCGGTTGCATGGGAAGAAACACTTGATGGTCTCAAGCAGGGTCTGATCGACGGTGCGGAAACATGGGCGTCTGCGGTTGCATATGCCAACATGGCGCCGGTTGTGTCCCAGTCAGTTCACCTGAACTTCTTCTGCGGCACCGAGCATACAGCAATGTCAGCGTCCGTGTTTGATGGGCTTGAAGGTGAATTGCAGGATGCGGTTATGGAATCATCCTATCTGGCACAGGTCCACGTGCAGGCGGCAAACGAAGTTGCTTTGATCAACACAGTCGGCCAGTCTGATCCGCAACTGCCGGGTACAATTTTCGCACAGAACAACGTGCGCAATGCGTTCCTGTCGGACGCTGAAATCAAGAAAGCCGAAGAAATGTGCTCGCCTGAGTATCAGCCACAATTGTGGGAGCAGTGGCGCGAGCGTCTGAACGGCTGGTCCGGCGGTCTGGATACCTATCAGGAAATCTATGACGAAGTGCGCACAATTGATGCGAACACCTTGCCGGAAAATGTTGAGCCACGCCGTTGGTGGAAGGCATAATTGCCAAGGCTTGAAAAATAAGGCGGGCCGGCGGGGGAGAGGAACCTCTGCCGGCCTGTTTGCGCGATAAGGGCCGCTGGACAGGCGCGGTCCGAGAAAACAAAAGGGGGGGAGACCTGAATGTCGATTTTGGCCGAGGCGGTGGCTATTGTTCCCGCTATTTTCTCTGGCAGCTCATGGGATATGCGCCAGGCATTTGACACAGACGGCATGTGGCTGTTCTGTTTCGTCGCAACCTTCGTCGTCGGTTATCTGGCGCACCTGTTTTACAGGTTTGTACCATTCCTTGAGCGGCATCTTGAGCGCGGAATATCTGTGACCATGTATCTGATCATTGCAGCGATTATCTGCTGGGGTGTCATAGACAGGTTTGTATTTTCGAACCAATGGTCCGGGTCAACGACGGTGCCGCCCTTCCTGTTCATGGTCATGGCATGGTTTGCATGTTCGTATAACGTCAAACTGCGCACACACCTTAGCTTTAGCGAATTCCGCTCAAAAATGCCCCCGGCGGGCCAGATGGCCACGCTGACGATCGACGCCGCCCTGTGGTTGGGATTTTGCTGGATCGCGATCACGACCTCATTGCGCTTTACGGTGTTGTCGGCCGACAACTTCCAACTTGTCGATGGCGTCGATGATGTCATGAAGTGGTGGTTCTATATCACCGTGCCAATCGCCTTTTCGCTAATGTCCGGTCGCGTCATTGGCAATTGGCTGGAAGATTGGGGCAACTACCGTTCGGGCGAGCCGATCATCAAACAAGCAGTTATCGGCGGAGATGTGTGATGACAGACGGAACATGGATTACACTGATATCATTGGGCGTGACGATCCTTTTCATGCTTGGGACTCCTGTGTTGCTGGTCATTTTCTACTGGGTGATCGGCTGTAGCTTTGTCATTGATCTGCCGTTGGCGAACACCGGCAACGAACTGATCAACGTTTTCAGCAAGGGCTTTGCACTGCTTGCGATGCCGCTGTTCATCCTGACCGGTGACTTGATCAACCAGTCGGGCATTGCCCGACGATTGTCGGATTTTGCCTATTCCTGTCTGGGATGGTTGCGTGGCGGTCTGGCGATGGCGTCGATTGCGGCCTGTGGGCTCTTCGCGGCGATCTCGGGATCCAACTCGGCCACCACTGCGACGATCGGTTCAATGCTGCACCCCGAGATGGTCAAAGGCAAATATGACGAACGGTTCTCCGCGGCCACGGCTGCTGCGGGCGGTACGGTCGGGATCATTATTCCGCCATCGATCATTTTCATCGTCTACGGCTTCCTGATGAACCTGCCGATTTCGGAATTGTTCATCGCAGGGATTCTTCCGGGGACCTTGATGGTGGTTGCGATGATGGCGGTTGCCTTCATTGTTTGCACGATCAACGGTTGGGGCATCCTGATCGGCCTGTCGTTCCAGCGGGTTGTCAAAACAGCTTTTGGCGCGTGGCTGGGGTTCTTTGCCATTGGTCTGGTGCTTTGGGGCATTTACACCGGCAAGTTCTCTCCGACTGAAGCGGCAGGGGTTACTGTCGGGTTCTGCGTCTTTGTGGGATTGCTGTGCTATCCGCTGAACAAGATCATGGGAAGCGATCCAGACGAGCCTGTTTCTGAAAAGAGCTTCATGTCGATGTTTGTGGTCGAAGGGTTCACCTTGCCAAGCATTCCCTCCATCGTGTCGCGGTCTGCGCAGATCACCGGGATTCTGGTGCCGTTGATCGCGGTGTCAGTGGCGATGCAACAGGTGCTGTCATCATTGGGTGCCAAGGAATACATCGGTGATTTCGTGATCGGGATGGGTGGCTACTATGCCGTACTGTTCACCGCGATGGCGATTGTGTTTGTCACAGGCATGATCCTGGAATCGCTGCCCGTCACCATCATCCTTGCGCCGATTCTGGCGCCGATTGCAGTGTCGGTCGGGGTTGATCCGATCCACTTTGCCGTTGTTTTCCTTGTCGGTGCGTCAATCGGATTTATCACCCCGCCCTACGGGTTGAACCTCTATGTGGCGTCGGGCGTCACGGGGGTTCCGTATTTCAGATTGTTGCGCTATTCGACGATGTACCTTGCCGCGCTGATCGCCGTTTGGCTCCTTGTGGCGCTGACACCAAGTCTCGCGCTGTATCTGGTACCAGTCCGATAGGGAAAATGTGACAAAATCAGACGGGGACATCGGCGAAACGGCGGGTCAAATTCCGACAAACCTACGGCTTTTACTGCTGTTGGAGCATGTCGCCCGCGCCGGTGTCCCCGTGACCCCGTCTGCTGTCAACGAGCAGATGGGGCTACCCAAGCCAACAATCCACCGACTGTTCAGCACAGCCGAGGCCGAAGGTTTTCTGCAACGCGATATCGACGGTCGGTCGTATAGCCCCGGGCGGCGGATGCGGCGTCTGGCGATCGAGACCCTTTCGGCAGAGCGCGTGCGTGCTGTTCGACTGGTGGTGTTGCGCGCGGTGGCCAAAAAGGTCGGCGAAACCTGCAACATTGCCATCCCGGAACGCGAGGGCATGTACTATCTGGATCGCGTCGAAACCCACTGGCCGCTGCGCATTCAATTGCCCATCGGGACTGAAGTGCCGTTTCACTGTACGGCAAGCGGCAAGATGTACCTGTCCAGCTTGCGCCCAAGTTACCTTGATCGTTATCTGGGAAACTACGCGCTGGAAAAGATGACGGACAAGACCCTGACGCAACCCGACCAGTTGCGCGAAGAGATTAACAAGACCCGCGCGCAGGGTTATGGCACCGATGACGAAGAATTCATGGCGGGCATGACGGCGATTGCAGTGCCCATACTTGATGGACAGGGACGGTTGGTTTCCACACTCTCGATCCATGCTCCTCGGCAGCGCCAATCAATTGAACAGCTAATTTCCTACCTTCATACCTTGCGCGAAGCTGCCGCAGAGCTGGCAGCGATTTCAGGCGAATAAATACGCTTGGCCTCATCCGCTTTGCGCGTCGGATCGGTTGGGTCATGCAGCAAATCCATCGCGTGGGGCCAAGCTTCGCACGGCGCTCGTCGCCGCCTCGTCGCCTAGACTGTGATTGGAAGAATTTTTGCAATCTTCGCCGCGCCGCCCTGTTGACAGGCCGAAGTTTGGTCCCTACCTACAAGCCGTTAGCACTCGGGCGTAGCGAGTGACAACATTAAGGGAAACTGAACTGGAGAAGTTCTGAAATGGCATTTACACCACTTCACGACCGTGTACTGGTCCGTCGCATTGAAAGCGACGAAAAGACATCCGGCGGTCTGATCATTCCTGACAGCGCCAAGGAAAAGCCAGCCGAGGGCGAAATCGTAGCTTGCGGCGAAGGTGCACGCAAGGACAGCGGCGAGCTGATCCCGATGGCCGTCAAGGCAGGCGACAAGGTCCTGTTTGGCAAATGGTCTGGCACGGAAGTGAAAATCGACGGCGAAGACCTGTTGATCATGAAAGAAAGCGACATCCTCGGCACAATGTAAGCCCGGGACACGTGTCGGGAAGAAGCCCGACTGTCTTTCTTCAACCAATCGAAATTTAGGGAGCACATGAAAATGGCTGCTAAGGACGTCAAATTCGACACAGATGCACGCAATCGCATGCTGAAAGGTGTCAACACCCTCGCCAACGCGGTGAAGGTTACTCTGGGCCCGAAGGGCCGCAACGTGGTTCTGGACAAATCGTTCGGCGCCCCCCGCATCACCAAAGACGGTGTATCTGTTGCCAAGGAAATCGAACTGGAAGACAAGTTCGAAAACATGGGCGCGCAGATGGTCAAGGAAGTCGCATCGCGCACCAACGACGAAGCGGGTGACGGTACAACGACCGCGACTGTGCTGGCTCAGGCCATCGTCAAGGAAGGCATGAAGTCTGTTGCCGCTGGTATGAACCCAATGGACCTCAAGCGCGGTATCGACATGGCGACGACCAAAGTCGTTGAAGCCATCAAGGCGGCATCGCGCCCCGTGTCCGACAGTGACGAAGTTGCGCAGGTCGGCACGATCTCTGCCAACGGCGAAGCTGAAATCGGTCAGCAAATTGCTGATGCGATGCAGAAAGTCGGCAATGAAGGTGTGATTACTGTCGAAGAAAACAAAGGTCTGGAAACAGAAACCGATGTTGTCGAAGGCATGCAGTTCGACCGCGGCTACCTGTCACCTTATTTTGTCACCAACCCCGACAAGATGACCACAGAGCTGGAAGATGCGATCATCCTGCTGCACGAAAAGAAGCTGTCATCCTTGCAGCCAATGGTGCCGCTGCTGGAATCAGTGATCCAGTCGGGCAAGCCACTTTTGATCATCGCAGAAGACGTTGAAGGCGAAGCGCTGGCAACTCTTGTTGTGAACAAACTGCGCGGCGGCCTGAAAATTGCTGCTGTCAAGGCACCGGGTTTCGGCGACCGCCGCAAAGCTATGTTGCAGGATATCGCCATTCTGACCGGTGGTCAGGTGATTTCCGAAGACCTTGGCATGAAGCTTGAGAATGTCACCATCGACATGCTGGGTTCTGCCAAGCGCGTCGCAATCACCAAGGACGAAACAACAATCGTCGACGGTGCAGGTGACAAGGCTGAAATCGAAGCCCGTGTTTCACAAATCCGCACGCAAGTTGAAGAAACAACATCCGACTACGACCGTGAAAAGCTGCAAGAGCGCGTTGCCAAACTGGCTGGCGGTGTTGCCGTGATCCGCGTCGGTGGCATGTCCGAAATCGAAGTGAAAGAGCGCAAAGACCGCGTTGACGATGCATTGAACGCGACACGTGCCGCTGTTCAGGAAGGTATCGTCGTTGGTGGTGGTGTTGCACTTGTGCAGGCTGGCAAGACACTTGAAGGTCTGGAAGGCGCGAACTCTGACCAGAACGTCGGTATCGCAATCATCCGCAAGGCTCTTGAAGCGCCACTGCGTCAGATTGCTGAGAACTCCGGTGTTGACGGCTCTGTTGTGGCTGGCAAGATCCGCGAAAGCAACGACAAGTCGTTTGGTTTCAACGCCCAGACTGAAGAATATGGCGACATGTTCAAGTTTGGCGTGATCGACCCTGCGAAAGTTGTGCGCACTGCATTGCAGGACGCCGCATCTGTGGCTGGTCTGTTGATCACAACGGAAGCTATGGTGGCTGACAAGCCTTCGAAAGAAGGCGCAGGCGCTGCTGGCGGCGGCATGCCCGACATGGGCGGCATGGGCGGCATGATGTAATCAGCCATCCATCTGGATGAAACGCGAAGGGCGGTCCTTTATCGGGCCGCCCTTTGTTTTTCTACAAACCTGTCGCGGCACGGTTTAATGGCTTGCATTGCTGCTGCTGGACGGTCCTTATGGTGGGCGGAACGGTATTTTTTCCGGACCCTGTTTCGACTTGCTGCGCAAGCCGACAGGCCGGGGGCTTTGCCCCCGGACCCCCAGAATATTTTCGGCCATAAGAAGCGGAAGGACGAGCCACGCTTGCAGTATATCAGGTTAGCGGCAGACAGTTGGACAGGCACCACCGCAGGTGTCGATTTTGCGCGTCCGACCGCAGGTTTGGGGCGTGGATAGCGTGGCGAGTGGACCCGATTTTGCACGGGAATTGCGCCGTGGTGAAGAGCGTCAGGTTAATGATTTGCTGTGTGCGGCCTTTGATGGCCCTGCCGAGGCCGAACTGGTGCGCAGATTGCGCAAGGAGCGCAGCATCGCTGGTGAGACTGTACTGCCCTGGGAGGATGAAATTGTAGGCTATTTCGCCTTGTCACACATGCGCAGGCCAAAGGGCTGGATTTGTCTGGCTCCTGTTGCCATCAAACCGGATTTGCAGGGGCGTGGTTATGGCAAGCGTATGATGGGGTTGCTGAGTGAATGGGCGCGCCTATCACGGACGCCGGTGGTGGTCCTGGGCTCTGTGGGTTTTTACGAGAAGGCTGGTTTTTCGCAGGCGAAGGCGGCCAATCTGACGAGCCCTTATCCCATCGCAAACACAATGCTGGCGGGCATGGACAAGCCTGCCCCGGCGCAGAGGCTTGTCTATCCCGCCGCGTTTGACGGCGGTCACCTGTGAAGCTCTTTGCTCTCGTTGCGCTGACCATGACGGCCTTTGCGGCCAATTCGATCCTGAACCGGGTCGGGGTGGCCCGCTTTGGCATGAACCCAATGGACTTTGCGGCCCTCAGAGTTGTCGCGGGTGCTGCGATGTTATGGCTGTTGGTTTCACCTCGCCAGACTGGGCACCCGCCGTTGCGGACACTCCGGAGGGTCTGGGGCGCTGCGGCACTTGCGGTCTATATGATAGGCTTTTCATGGGCTTATATCAGTCTTGGCGCGGGTCTTGGTGCGTTGATCCTGTTCGGCGTTTTGCAGGTGGTTGTTTTTGGCTGGGCGGTCTGGACTGGTCAGACGATCCCCGCACTGCGCTGGGCGGGGGCGGGGATTGCCTTTGCCGGGCTTTGCGTTTTGCTGTGGCCTGCCGGGCAAGCGGCGGTGCCTCTTGGTGGATCGCTCGCGATGGCAGCTGCGGGTGCCAGTTGGGCGGTCTATACGCTGCTTGGCCAGTCCGAGCGTGATGCGCTGGGTGCAACGGCAGGCAACTTCTTGCTCTGCGTGCCACTGACGGGGCTGGCGATGCTGCTGACGGGTGGCGGTCCGCTGCCGGTCTTGGGGGTGCTGACGGCAATTGTCGCAGGTGCGGTCACGTCAGGTTTGGGTTATGCGTTGTGGTATCGCCTGTTGCCGTCCTTGCAGGCGACCGAGGCCGGAATTGCACAATTGAGCGTGCCTGTGATCGCGGTCATGGGGGGAACGCTTTTTTTACAGGAACCGGTCACACTGCGACTTGTGGTTGCGGGCCTGCTTGTGCTGGGCGGGATTGCATTGTCCCTTGTCGCGCGACGTTAAGGTGTTATCTGCGAAGAATGAAGAAACTGATTGCCTCACTTCTTTCCGTGCTCGGGTTCACGACAACCCCAGGCGCGCAGGCTGCGGCGCAGGAATGCGTGGTGATGCTGCACGGCCTTGCCCGGACCGAGAATTCATTCACCCCGATGCAACTGGTGCTGGAGGAGGCAGGGTACCGGGTTGTGAACCGTGGCTACCCGTCAACCGAAGCAACGATCCAGACATTGGTTGAGGAGAATCTGGCTGAAGATGTTGCTGCGTGTGGTGATGCGCGGACCCATTTTGTTACCCATTCAATGGGCGGTATCTTGGTGCGTGCGTGGCTGACCAACAACCGTCCCCCCAATATGGGCCGTGTTGTCATGCTGGGGCCACCAAATGCGGGCTCTGAATTGGTTGATATCTTTGGTGATTTCGAACCTTTCCAGTGGGTGAATGGTCCGGCGGGGCTTCAATTGGGCACGGAGGACGAGAGCTTTCCCAACCAGCTTGGCCTGCCCGCTTACGAGGTCGGCATCATCGCGGGAAACCGCACGATGAACCCGATCTACTCAGCATTGATCGAAGGGGATGACGACGGGAAAGTATCTGTGGCCTCAACCCGTCTGCCGGGCATGACCGACCATATCGTGCTGCCTGTGACCCATACATTCATGATGAACAACCCGCTGGTGATCGAGGAAGTGCTGACGTTTCTTGCCCAAGGTCATTTTGATCCCGATTTGAGTCTGGCAGACGTTATTTTGCAGTTTGAATGATGGTCTGCCTCCGGCGGGGATATTGGGGGCCACAAGAAGTCAGCTTTTGACGATCCTGTTGACGTGCCCCATCTTGCGCCCGGGTTTGACTTCGGCCTTGCCATAGAGATGCAGGCTCACATCGGTTTTCGCAAGCGCTGGCAGCCGGTCCATATCATCGCCGATCAGGTTTTCCATGACCACATCTGCATGGCGTGACCCATCGCCCAGCGGCCAGCCAGCCACCGCTCTGATGTGTTGTTCGAACTGGTCAATGGCGCAGCCGTTCTGGGTCCAGTGTCCGGAATTATGCACGCGCGGGGCGATTTCATTCACGATCAGCCCCTGGGGCGTGACGAAAAGCTCGACCCCCATGACCCCGACATAATCAAGCGCGTTCAGGATGCGCGCCGCGATCAGCACTGCATCTGTCCGCTGTGTTGGGTTGAGCCGTGCGGGCACGGTTGTTGTGCGCAGAATACCGGCCTCGTGCACGTTTTCGCCGGGGTCGTAGCAGGCAACCGACCCGTCGGGGCCCCGCGCGCCGATCACCGAAACTTCGTGACTGAAGTTGATGAACCCCTCCAGAATGGCGGGCGCGCGCGCGATGTCTGTCAGCGCAGATGCGGCGTCGTCAGCCGCCATGATCCGGGCCTGCCCCTTGCCGTCATACCCCATGCGCCGGGTTTTCAGTATCGCAGGTGCCCCGATTTCCGACAGCGCCGCAGTGAGCGTGTCCATATCGCTGACATCCGCGAAAGGGGCTGTTTGCAGACCCAAGCCTTGCAGAAATGTCTTTTCGGTCAGCCGGTCCTGGCTTGTGGCAAGTGCTGTCCGCCCCGGATGGATCGGACGAAGTGTTTCAAGCAAATCAAGCGCGCTTGTGGGGATGTTCTCAAACTCGTAAGTGATGACATCGACCGATTGTCCAAAGGCGGTCAGGGCGACACTGTCGTCATAGCTGGCGGTTGTGACCTTATGTGCGACGTCGCCTGCCGGAGGCATCGCGCCCGGTTCGAAAATATGGGTCCGCAGCCCCAGGCGTGCCGCGGCAACAGACAGCATGCGCCCAAGCTGGCCTCCGCCCAGAATGCCAATCGTGGCGCCAATCGGCAGCGGGCTAGTCATCGGTAGGCTCCTGCGGGATAGACGCCGACAGGTCGCTGCGCCATCTGTCCAGACGTGCCGCCAGTGCAGGGTCTTGCAATGCAAGGATACCTGCCGCCATCAGCCCTGCATTTGCCGCCCCCGCAGCGCCGATGGCCATGGTCGCAACAGGAAAGCCGCGCGGCATTTGCAGGATTGAATAAAGGCTATCAACGCCGGACAGGGCTTTGGTTTGTACCGGCACGCCGACCACGGGCACCCGTGTCTTGGAAGCCATCATACCGGGCAAATGCGCGGCCCCGCCAGCGCCTGCGATGATGACCTGCAGGCCACGGTCAATTGCCGTTTTCCCATAGTCCCACAGCCGGTCGGGGGTGCGGTGGGCCGATACGATCTTTTTCTCGTAAGGAACGCCGACAGCATCCAGAATGTCAGCTGCTTCGCGCATCGTCGGCCAGTCCGATTGACTGCCCATAATGATGCCCACCAAAGGTTGATCCATAGCATTTGCCCTGCGTTGCAAAAGGAACCGGCACTATAGCGACGGGCGGGCGGGCTGCAATGCGGATCAGGCGATAATGTCGGGTGTAATACGGTCCTCGAGTGCGACGATCCGGTCCTTCAGGGCGAGCTTTTGCTTCTTGAGCCGTTTGACGGTCAGCATATCGGCGCTGCCCCGATCCTGGAGCGCTTCAATCGCCTCATCGAGGTCACGGTGCTCACGCTTGAGCACTGCCAATTCGACGCGCAGAACTTCGCGTTGTTCCATTTTTGCGTTCGTGTTCATCGGTGGTTTGCCCAATTCTATCCATGATGACAGGTCCCTAGGATAATACCATATGCTGATTCTTCCTAACGCTTCCTCTTGATCAAGACCAAAACAGGCCCCATATCTTGGGCAAGGTCGCCGAAATGGGACCAAATCGACAGTCGCTTGCATGAAGGGCATGTCCAAATGACGAAATTTGCTTTGGGAACGCATCCGTTCCTATTGGGGTTTGAGCAGCTTGAAAGGCTGGTAGAGCGCACCGCGAAAAGCGGGAATGACGGCTATCCGCCCTACAATATCGAACAGACCTCTGATCATTCTTACCGCATTACGCTTGCGGTTGCCGGATTTGCAGAAAATGATCTGGCAATAACGGTCGAAGATAACTCTTTGGTCATACGTGGGCGTCAGACTGATGAGGATGACGGGCGCATTTTCTTGCATCGTGGCATTGCCGCACGACAGTTCCAACGGTCATTCGTATTGGCCGATGGGGTCGATGTGGGCGAGGCGGTGATTGAAAATGGGTTGCTGCACGTTGATCTGTCCCGTGCCGTGCCTGAGCGGATCGTGCACACGATCAACATTAGAAAGGGGTAAGCCAATGAATACCAAGTTTGATCTGGCTACAATGGGTCGGGATATCGTTTATGTGAAGCCGGTTCCCGTGACTGATCTGCCCAAGGACATGCGAGTCCATGCTGGCGGTCTGGAAACCATTTTTGCAGTTCACAACACGCAGGGAGAGCAGTTGGCGCTTGTTGCGAACAAGCGGCTGGCATTTGACCTCGCGCGGGAAAATGACATGCAACCGGTCACGGTGCACTAATCTTCACTGAATTGCTTGAGTCTCGGTAGATCCATCAGCGCTGCTCGTTAGGTATGCCGCATTCGTTTCGTTATGAGGGGCGGTGGCTTGTTTTCCCAAGCTTGGGAAGGCCTTGCAGCGCATTGGTTCGCGTTGTGTTTTCCGTCGATAGCTCTTCGGCTTTGACCTGAGGTATGAGCGAAAAGCTATAGTTACGGTCTTTGCCTCTCCGGTCACCGGGAACGTCAAGGCCGACGCGCCAATCGGCGTCAGTCTGTTTCCCGACGACCGTGAAGATGACCCGGATTTCGACGTCATAGCGGCAAAGGCCAGTTGACGCCATGCCCAGAGCCGATGCATATGCCGGCGGAAAAATCTATCCCTTGATCAGCCCCATGCTTTCGAGTTTCAGGATCACCTGATGGGCGCAGCTGTCGACCGCGATACTTTCGGTTTCCAAGCTGAGTTCGGGGTTTTCCGGTACGTCGTAGGGGTCTGAAATACCTGTGAATTCCTTGATCTTGCCTTCGCGGGCCAGCTTATACAGGCCCTTGCGGTCGCGCCGCTCGCATTCCTCGATAGACGTCGCCACATGGACCTCAAGAAAGGCGCCGAACTGTTCAATCTCTTCGCGCACGGCGCGTCGTGTGGTGGCATAGGGCGCGATTGGCGCGCAGATCGCGATCCCGCCGTTCTTGGTAATCTCAGATGCCACATAACCGATCCGCCGGATGTTCAGGTCGCGGTGTTCCTTGCTAAAGCCCAGCTCTGAACTGAGGTTCTTGCGTACAATATCGCCGTCCAACAAGGTCACGGGGCGCCCGCCCATTTCCATCAGTTTGACCATCAGTGCGTTTGCAATCGTGGACTTCCCCGATCCGGAGAAGCCGGTAAAGAACACGGTGAAACCCTGTTCGGCGCGGGGTGGGCGGGTCTTGCGCAGCTCTTCAACGACTGCGGGAAAGGAAAACCATTCGGGAATTTCCAGCCCCTCTGACAGCCGCCGCCGCAGTTCGGTGCCAGAGATATTCAGGATGGTGACATCATCCTTGTCGTTGATTTCATCGGCTGGTTCATATTGGGCGCGATCCTGCACATAGACCATATGTTTGAAGTCAACCATAGTGATGCCCATTTCGTCCTGATGCTGGCGGAACAGGTCCTGCGCATCGTAGGGGCCATAGAAATCATCTCCTGCGGAATTTCTGCCCGGTCCGGCATGGTCACGGCCGACGATGAAGTGCGTGCAGCCGTGGTTCTTGCGGATCAGCCCGTGCCAGACCGCCTCGCGCGGGCCAGCCATGCGCATGGCAAGGTTGAGCAGGGACATGGTTGTCGTGGATGAAGGATATTGGTCCAGCACCGCCTCGTAGCAGCGCACGCGGGTGAAATGGTCAATATCGCCCGGTTTGGTCATGCCGACAACGGGATGGATGAGCAGATTGGCCTGCGCTTCCTTCGCGGCGCGGAACGTCAGTTCCTGATGGGCGCGGTGCAGCGGGTTGCGGGTCTGAAACGCCACAACCTTGTGCCAGCCCAGCTTGCGGAAGTAGGCGCGCAATTCGTTGGGCGTGTCGCGGCTGCCGCGGAAATCATAATGCACCGGCTGCTGGATGCCCGTCACAGGCCCGCCCAGATATACCGCACCGGCAGTATTGTGCAGGTAATTGACCGCCGGATGCGCTGTATCGTCGGCGCCAAAGACCATTTCCGCCTCGCGGGATTTGTCCGGCGTCCATTTGTCAGTGACCGTCATGGTGCCAAGGATCACACCTTCCTGATCGCGCAGGGCGATATCCTGTCCGACGGCGACCGTTTCGGCAAAACTTTCGGACACATCAAGGGTGATAGGCATCGGCCAGAGCGTGCCATCGGCCAGACGCATGTTATCGACGACGCTGTTGTAGTCGGCTTCTGACAGAAACCCTTTGAGCGGGTTGAACCCCCCGTTCATCAAAAGCTCCAGATCGCAAATCTGGCGCGGGGTCAGGTCATGGCTGACCAGATCAGCCGCCTCAAGCTTCAGCTTCTGCGCGCTGTCATACGAGACATAGAGTTCAGGAATGGGGGCGAGCGGTTGCGACATGTTCAACAATGACCTTCTGCGAATTATGACGGCTCGATAGCCTTCAATCGCGTTATTTGTCCACACAAACCATTGAAAAAGGATGGATATTCGTAGCAATCGTTGATGATTGGCACGTCCGGTCCCCGCATCCGCCCGTCACAGAACGGATCACCCGCAAGACAGGCTGTTGCGCACCGGTTTATTCCTGCTCCGCCAGAAATTTTTCGGCATCAAGTGCCGCCATGCATCCCATCCCGGCAGATGTCACCGCCTGTCGATAGGTGTGGTCGGTCAGGTCGCCCGCCGCAAACACACCGGGAATCGCCGTTCTGGTGCTGCCCGCTTCGACCTTTACATAGCCGCCGCTGTGCGTTTCAAGCTGGTCTTTGACCAGTTCGGACGCAGGCGCATGCCCAATGGCGATAAAGACGCCTTTGGCCGGAATGTCGGTGATTTCGCCGGTTTTGGTGTGTTTGACTTTGATCCCCTCGACACCGAGCGGGCTGTCGGAGCCATAGACCTCGTCGATTTCATGAAACCAGAGTGTTTCTATTTTCGGGTTCTTCTCCAGCCGGTTTTGCAGGATCTTTTCGGCGCGCAATTCGTCGCGTCTGTGGATCAGGGTCACTTTGGAGGCGAAGTTGGTCAGGAACAGCGCTTCTTCCACGGCGGTGTTGCCGCCACCAACGACCACAATTTCCTGTCCGCGATAGAAAAACCCGTCACATGTGGCACAGGCGCTCACGCCAAAGCCCTTGAATTTTTCTTCGGTGGGCAGGCCCAGCCATTTGGCGCGCGCGCCGGTACACAGGATCACGGCGTCAGCCGTATAGACGGTGCCGCTGTCCGATTTCGCCGTGAAGGGACGGTTTTGCAGATCCAGCTCGGTGATGATGTCGCCGACGATATCGCAGCCCATCGCGCGAGCATGGGCTTCCATCCGGATCATCAGGTCAGGGCCCTGCACTTCGGTATCGCCGGGCCAGTTTTCGACTTCGGTGGTTGTGGTCAATTGCCCGCCCGGTTCAATCCCTTGCACCAACACAGGTTCCAGCATCGCACGCGCTGCATAGACGCCAGCGGTATAGCCAGCGGGGCCAGAGCCGATAATCAGAACTTTGGTGTGGCGGGTCTCGGACATTGGGTGGCCTTTCATGGACGATTGTCGCATTCATATAGCTGCGCGATGGCTATGATAAAACCCGTCTTGCCCGCTTGTGGTGCGATATAATGTTACCTAAATGCGAAATAATATTGCGCGATCGTCGATCAACGCGTACAAATTGCAAAAAACAGGGAATGCAATGCCAGGTACCAAACTTGACGATATTGACCGGATGATTCTGGCCGAGCTTCAGGCAGACGGCCGGATGACCAATGTTGAATTGGCCAAACGGGTGGGTATCTCTGCCCCGCCTTGCCTGCGCCGCGTGCGCACGCTTGAGGAACAGGGCTTTATTCAAGGCTATCACGCCGATGTTGATGCGCGGGAACTGGGGTTCGAGGTGCAGGTCTTTGCCATGGTTGGACTTGTCAGTCAGGCCGAAGCGGACCTGAGCGCTTTTGAAAACCGTTGTCTCTCTTGGCCTCTTGTTCGGGAATGCCATATGCTGAATGGCGAGGTGGATTTTATCTTGAAATGCGTGGCTCCTGACTTGCGCAGTTTCCAGCGGTTCCTGACCGAGCAACTGACCAGCGCGGAAAATGTTGCCAGCGTCAAGACGTCCCTTGTGATCCGGGGCGCAAAGGATGAACCGGGCGTGCCGTTTGACGTATTGGAAGAACGTCTGGCAATGGAGGCCTGATCCGGGTCAGCATGGCCGCGAATTCTACTCGCCTTGCGGATGGATTGGGCGTATTGCGGCAGCATGAAATTTGTCCGCCTTCAAGATAGCCAGTCGCTGCCGTTCTGGCGCAGACCACAAGCCCTGTTGTTTATCATGGCGATGGCGATGCCAGTTGCATTTGCCACATGGTCGGCCTTGCTGAACAATTTCGTAATCGAAGTTGCCGGGTTTGACGGGTCCGATATTGGCTGGCTGCATACGGTGCGCGAAATCCCGGGCTTTTTTGCGATTGGCGTGATCGCCCTGATCATATTTGTCCGTGAACAGGTCTTGGGTCTCGTTTCGCTGATTATGCTGGGTGCCGCGACTGCGGTCACGGCGCAATTCCCGCAGATGGGCGGCATTCTGACTGTCACGATGCTGTCGTCAATCGGCTTTCACTATTACGAGACAGTGAATCAATCCCTGCAATTGCAGTGGATCGACAAGGCCCGCGCGCCGCAAATGCTGGGCTGGATTATCGCCGCCGGGGCAGGGGCCACGATTGTCGTCTATCTGCTGATCGTTCTGACGTGGGAAGCCTTGGGCCTGACCTATACGATTGTTTACTGGCTGTCGGGCGGGTTCACTGCTGTCGTCGCCCTGATCTGCCTGTTTGCCTATCCACAATTCGAAAGCCCGCATCCGCAGAACAAGACCATGGTTCTGCGCCGCCGCTATTGGCTTTATTACGCCCTGCAATTCATGTCGGGCGCGCGACGTCAGGTTTTTGTCGTTTTCGCCGGTTTTATGATGGTTGAACGGTTCGGCTATCAGGTTGACGAGATTACGCAGCTTTTCCTGCTCACGCTTGTCATCAATATGATCGCGGCCCCCATGTTGGGTCGGTTGGTCGCCGTCTTTGGCGAACGCCGGGCCCTGATATTTGAGTATGTCGGCCTGTGTCTGGTGTTCTTTGCCTATGGCGGGATCTACTATTTTGGCTGGGGCGTGGCGTTGGCGACTGCGCTCTATGTGGTGAACCATATCTTTTTCAGCCTCGCGCTGGCGATCAAGACCTATTTCCAGAAGATCGCCGATCCGCAGGATATTGCACCGACGGCAGCGGTGGCGTTTACGATCAACCACATTGCGGCGGTGTTCTTGCCTGCACTGCTCGGCTATATCTGGCTCAAATCGCCCGGTTTGGTGTTCATGTTGGCAGCAGGCATGGCGGTGGTTTCGCTGTTGCTGTCAATGTTGATCCCCCGTCACCCTGCACCGGGACATGAAACAACGCTGCAAGGCCGACTGCTTGCCCCCGCGGAATAACTTTATGCGTCGCTCATCATTGGCTTGGCTGGTTTGAAGCCGGTCCACTTGCTGGCCCCCAAGCCCAGATAAATGAGGATTGGGCAGGCAATCGCGTAGAGTGCCAAGCCAGCAGCCGCAAACATGGCGAAATCACCCATACCGACGCCGAGCATCTCGGTCCACTGTTTTGGATTGGTCAAAAGCCCACCGACTGCGAAAACCATGAACAAGGCAGGCACCGCAATCACCAGCATGAGAGCGATGGTACCCAACGCACATGTGATCCGTTCATTGCCGTGCATACTCCGCCCCGTTTTCCTTGCGTAATCGAAACTGGCAAACATGCTTGCGCAAAACAGCCCGGCAAGCCCCGTCAGATTGGACGGTGCCAGTGAAAGATATGTCAGGACGACAGTAAAGGCCGTGCTAAAAAGATACGATCCAAAAGTGATGGTAAAAATAGCGCGCGCCATGATGTGGTCCTGTTTGACTGTTCGTTTCACTCGAACGTGATGGTCTCTATTGGATATCGGTGGCGGGTGATTTATTTATGTCCCAAATAAGGAGTTTTTTGATGTTTTTTGTGAACCGCAATAAATCCGAAATGGTGGCAAAGACTGACGCGCTGCCCGGACGCCCCGATCCGCTAGCGACTGCGGATACGCATTTTGTCTTCGGGACACCGCTGACCAGCGAAGTACCTGCCGGGATGGAACAGGCCATGTTTGGCATGGGCTGTTTCTGGGGGGTGGAGCGGATGTTCTGGAAACTGGATGGCGTGAAATCCACTATGGTTGGCTATGCAGGCGGCTACACCCCGAACGCCACTTACGAAGAGGTCTGCACCGGCAAGACCGGACATAATGAAGTGGTGCGTGTGATCTTTGACCCTGCTGTCATCTCGTATGAACAATTATTGCAGGTGTTCTGGGAAGGCCACGACCCGACGCAAGGCATGCGGCAGGGCAATGATGCAGGCACGCAATATCGCTCTGGCATTTACACCTATTCCGATGCGCAAATGCAGGCGGCCAAGCAGTCGCAGGCGGCATTTGCACCGCGCTTGTCGCAGGCAGGCTACGGTCCCATCACAACAGAGATCATCGACGCGCCAACATTCTATTTTGCCGAAGACTATCATCAACAGTATCTGGCCAAGAACCCGGCGGGTTATTGTGGCATTGGCGGGACTGGCGTGACATGTCCCATTGGTGTCGGTGCCTGATTACCTGCATGGGTGTCGGGCAACAGGCTGGCTTGACGCTTGCGCAGCGACAGCCTAACGGGGGCTAGCAATTCACAAGGTCCCGGCAATGACGACTTATACGGCACTTACGACGCTTTCTGGCGAAGACGCTGCTTACCGCCTTGCAGACGATCTGGAGGCCGTCACGCCCGAGCCAACAGGCATCGGCGTCTTCGAGGTCGAGGACGGGTCCGGGCTGTGGGAAGTCGGTGCATATTTCACCGAAGCGCCGGACCATGCGGCGCTTGCCGTTCTGGCTGCAATACATGGTGCCAAACCGTTCATCGTATCCGAAGTGCCGGATCAGGATTGGGTGTCAAAAGTTCAGCGCGAACTCGCACCAGTGCCTGCGGGCCGTTTCTTTGTATATGGCTCGCATGACGCGGACAAACTGCCTGCGGATGCAATCGGGTTGTTGATCGACGCGCAGATGGCATTCGGGACCGGGCACCATGGCACTACTCTTGGCTGTTTGCGCGCTTTCGATGACCTTCTGACCAGCGGTGTTGCGCCGGGCAATGTCGCAGACGTCGGCTGTGGTACTGCCGTATTGGCCATGGCGGCGGCAAAAGTGTTGCCAAAGGCATCTGTTCTGGCCAGTGATATTGACCCGGTGGCCGTCGAGGTTGCGAATGCCAATGTTGTCGCAAACAACTTGAGCGGTCGCGTAGGCTGTCTCGTTGCGGCGGGGTTTGCGGCGTCTGGACTTGCAGAAAAGGCGCCATTTGACCTTGTCTTTGCGAATATTCTCAAGGGGCCGTTGGTTGGTCTGGCTCCTGACATGTCGCGCAATGTTGCCCCGGGCGGGCATGTGATTCTTTCCGGAATTCTGAATGAACAGGCAGAGCAAGTGATAGAGGTTTATCGCCAGAACGGCTTCAATCTGGTCAAAACTGATCAGATTGTTGACTGGGCGACGCTGATGATGAGCAAAAACACACCGGTTTAATGACTTTTGGCAATGTTGCCGTAGAAAATGCTTGTTATATACGAATTTGTTAGTGATTTTCGTTACACCAGTGACTGGTAATTTGTGGAGAGAAACATGGCTCAGGCTAATGTCCCATTTGATAAGCGATTGAAGCGCATTGTTCGTCGGCATGACCGCATGGCGCGCGGCGTCGTGAAAACTGTGAATGCTGATGGTCTGATCGTAGCGAGCCCGCGCGTTTACACACCACGCTTTCCGCTCAAAGGGCTGGCTGTCCTGATCGTCATGGGCTTTTTGTTCAAGGGCTTTTTGTTCGCCTATATGGGCGCTGACGCCTATAATGAGCGTGTCGCAGCCCTGCACGCAGGATCAATCATGGAACAGGCGGGCGGCTGGATCATGCATGCCGATCCTGCAACCGTGATGATCGCCGAGGGCTTGGAAGTCGTTATCCCATAAGCCATAAGGGACTTTCACAGTCTGAATAAGAAACGCCGCCCCTGTTAGGAGGCGGCTTTTTTGTATCAGCAGGGCTGCCGTTGCCGACAGCGTTTCGCCTTTATCTGATGCCTTAGGTTAAAGACAAAAAGCTTGAGTTAGCGGTGGCTGCGCGTTGCAACAGCTTCGATGTCGCTCGTGCAAAGCCCGATGTCATCCAATTCACGTGTTGTCAGCTTTGAAAGTGCATTGCGGGTCGCGCGCGCGTCTTTCCAGGCGCTGAAAGTGTCAGCTATGTTGAAAAAGACAGAGAAGATACGGCCGGCAGTGCTGCCAGCAACGGGACGGGATGTGTCAATAGCGGCCATGGCCGGGTTCCTTTTACAAGATGCTGCGATGCAGCGTGTTTCATTGATGAGTTGCATTTATGGTGGAAGTGGGGACTTCACCAGTGCCATTTTCGCAAGGGTCATATGCGTTCTTAACATGCCTTAATTTTGTGCGAAATTTGCCATTAACTGTTTTTTTACAAAGGGTTAACGCAGTGTTGTCTAGATCCGGGAGTGACGTATTCTGACCATCTGAAGAAAAGGGCTGGCTGAACTGTGGTAAGTAAGGCACTTGGTCTTTGTTCGCGCTTTGTGCTAGCAATTTCAAGACAATAAGAAAAAAGGGGCAGCAGATGCGCGTTTTGGGAATCGATCCGGGTTTGCGCAATATGGGGTGGGGCGTCATCGATGTCGCCGGCTCTCGTGTTTCCCATGTCGCAAACGGGGTCTGCCATTCGGTCGGTGATGATCTGGGGGCGCGTCTTCTGTCGTTGTTTGAGCAGTTGACGGACGTGATTCATCTGTATCAACCCGACACGGCGGCTGTTGAGCAGACTTTTGTCAATAAAGACGGCGCGGGCACTTTGAAATTGGGGCAGGCCCGCGGGATCGCGATGCTGGTTCCGGCGCAGGCGGGCATTCCCGTAGGTGAATACGCTCCGAATGCCGTGAAAAAGGCTGTCGTGGGCGTCGGTCATGCTGAAAAGCATCAGGTGGAACATATGGTGAAACTGCAATTGCCCGGGGTCAAATTGGCCGGGGCAGACGCCACCGATGCATTGGCCATTGCAATCTGCCATTCCTATCACGCCCGGTCTGCGAATACCCTGAGCAGAGCTTTGGCAAAGGCAACAACATGATTGGCAAGATCGCAGGCCGTCTGGAGTACCGCAGCACGGATCATGTGCTGATTGATGTGCGCGGCGTCGGCTATATTGTCTATGTGTCAGAGCGCATCATGGTTGGCCTGCCGGCAAACGGCGAACAGGTTGCCCTGTTCACCGATTTGCTGGTGCGTGAAGATAACTTGCAGCTTTTCGGGTTCACGACCCTGGTTGAAAAGGAATGGCACCGCCTGTTGATGTCGGTGCAGGGGATTGGCGCAAAGGCGTCCATGGCTATCTTGGGGACAATTGGTGCCGAAGGTGTCAGTCGCGCCATTGCGCTGGGTGATTGGAGTGCGATCGCGAAAGCAAAGGGTGTCGGTCCCAAAACGGCCCAACGGGTTGCCATCGAGCTCAAGGATAAAGCGCCCTCCATCATGGCCATGGGCGGCACCGTGGCAGAGGCCACAGGTGATGCGGTGATTGAGCCGGACACGCCTGCGCCAACCCGCCGCGCGCCCGTTCGACAGGCAAATCCGGCACAGGCCGAAGCGCTTTCCGCCTTGGGCAATCTTGGCTATGCCCCCGGTGACGCGGCCAGTGCGGTGGCCGAAGCTGTCGGCGCAAACCCGGATGCCGATACCCCGGATCTTATCCGTGCGGCCTTGAAGCTGCTGGCCCCGAAGGGATAGAGGGCGAATATGTCAGAACCCGACCCCACATTGCGCCCCGACCGCCAACCCGAGGACGAAGACCGCGCCCTGCGCCCGCAGACGCTGGATGAATTTATTGGCCAGCGTGCGGCGCGCGCGAACCTCAAGGTCTTTATCGAAAGTGCGCGCAGGCGGGGCGAGGCGATGGATCATGCCCTGTTTCATGGTCCCCCCGGTCTGGGCAAGACGACACTGGCGCAGATCATGGCCCGCGAGTTGGGGGTCAATTTTCGCATGACCTCTGGCCCTGTGCTGGCCAAGGCCGGTGATCTGGCCGCGATCCTGACCAATCTGGAAGCGCGTGATGTGCTGTTCATCGACGAAATCCACCGCCTGAACCCGGCTGTGGAAGAGGTATTGTATCCCGCCCTTGAGGATTTCGAGCTGGATCTGGTGATTGGTGAAGGGCCTGCCGCCCGCACGGTGCGGATTGAATTGCAGCCCTTTACGCTGGTCGGTGCCACGACCCGCATGGGGCTGTTGACGACGCCATTGCGCGACCGTTTCGGGATTCCGACCCGGCTGGAGTTTTACACCGAGGACGAATTGCACCAGATCGTCACCCGTGGTGCCCGTCTGATGGGCGCGCCTGCGGCCGACCTTGGTGCGCGCGAGATTGCCCGCCGTGCGCGAGGGACGCCGCGCATCGCGGGCCGCCTGCTGCGCCGTGTCGTGGATTTTGCCATTGTTGATGGCGATGGGACCGTGACGCAAGAGATCGCCGATATGGCGCTGACCCGCCTGGGCGTCGATCATCTGGGGCTCGATAATGCTGACCGCCGGTACTTGCGTCTGATCGCGGAAAGCTATGGCGGCGGCCCGGTGGGGATTGAAACGATGTCGGCCGCCTTATCAGAGAGCCGCGACTCGCTTGAAGATGTGATTGAGCCTTATTTGCTGCAAAAGGGGTTGATCCAGCGCACACCGCGCGGCCGGATGCTGGCGCAGGCCGCTTGGGCGCATTTGGGACTGACAGCGCCCAAGTCGCAGACGGATTTGTTTGGTTGAGAATGAGGATGCCTCCGGCGGAAGTTTGAATGGACGAAGAAAATCAGGATATTGCAAAGTTGTTCACTCGCACGGACGGGTCTTATGTCTTTGCCCGGTGGGGCCGTCCGATCGCGCCAGTGATCTTTGGCGTCGATGATGCCACGCTGGCTGTGTTCAAAGGTGCTGTTGAGGCTGTTGTCACGCTGGCCAATCACAAGATGGACGAGGTTGATACCGAGTTGGGTGCCAATCTGATGGTGTTTTTCTGCCGCGACTGGGCCGAACTGACAGAGGTGCCGCATCTTGACCAGTTGGTGCCGGACCTTGGTCCGTTGGTCGGCAGGCTCCAACAAGCGGATGCCAACCAGTACCGGATTTTCCGATTTGACGAGGCGGGAGCCATTCGTGCCTGTTTTGTTTTCCTGCGCATGGATGACCATCTTTCCCGCGTGTCTGCTGATGTGCTGGCCCTGAGTCAGGCCGTACAGATGATTGTGCTGTGGTCAGACAGTGCGTTTGACCAGATGCCGCCGCTTGCGATGATTGATGGCAAGGCGGTCTTGCGCCCGCATATTGCCGATGTCGTTCGCGCCGCCTATGATCCGGTCATGCCTTTGGCCGCACAGGATGCCAGCCATGCCCTGCGCCTTGCCGCAAGGGTTGGACGGCTGAACTGAGCCAATTCGAGGACATTGCCGTGAACCATCAATTCCCACTGCGCGTTTATTATGAGGATACCGATCTGGCCGGGCTGGTCTATTATGCCAATTACCTGAAGTTCATCGAGCGTGCCCGTAGCGAGTGGGTCCGTGCGCTTGGGGTTGATCAGGTGGAAATGAAGGCGCAGGGTTTTGTCTTTGCCGTCCGCCGCGTCGAGGCCGATTATATTGCAGCCGCCCGTTATGACGATGCGTTGGTGGTCGAGAGTACAATGGTTGAAAACACCGGTGTGCGTCTGGTGTTTCAGCAGGATGTCAAACGTGATGACCTGACGCTCTTTTCGGCCCTTGTCACTGTGGTTTGTCTGACCACGGAGGGCGCAGTGGCCCGTTTGCCAGCGGTGCTCCGCCGCTCTGTTCACTGAAAACCGGCCCATCGGCGTCTGAAACATCGGTTTGATTGGATTTCTATTTCCGCTTGGTCTAGTCTTGAGCCAACTCAGAGCTCCGAAGGGGCCAACAGGCAGAGCAGGCACAATGGAAGCAGCAACCGACTACACCATGTGGGCGCTTTTCGCGCGCGCGACGATTACCGTGAAACTTGTGATGATCCTGCTCATCGCCGCCTCTGTGTGGTGCTGGGCTGTGATTGTCGACAAGCTCCTCCAATACCGCAAGGCCCGGGCCGAGGCGGACGTGTTCGACCGCGCGTTCTGGTCCGGCGAGCCGCTAGACGGACTGTTTGAAAAGATCGGCACCGACCCTGATGGCCCATCGGAAAAGATATTTGTGGCTGGTATGCTGGAGTGGCGCCGGTCGCACAAACAGGATGGTGAACTGATTGCAGGCGCCACTGCCCGCATTGACCGTTCCATGGATGTGGCCATCGCCAAGGAAGCCGCGACCATGCAAAAGGGCTTGCCGGTGCTGGCCACTGTGGGGTCTACCGCCCCCTTTGTGGGCCTTTTCGGCACTGTGTGGGGTATCATGAACGCCTTTATCGAAATCGCAGAGGCACAGAACACCAACCTGGCCGTTGTCGCCCCCGGCATTGCAGAGGCCTTGCTGGCCACGGGACTGGGCCTGCTGGCTGCCATTCCCGCGGTGATATTCTATAACAAGCTGTCGGCTGACAGTGATCGCATCATCGGCGGCTATGAAGCCTTTGCCGACGAGTTTGCCACGATCCTGAGCCGCCAACTGGACGATAACTGATATGGGTGCCGGTGTCATGAAATCGGGGGGCGATGGCGGCAGGCGGCGCCGCCGCCGCGCGACCCGCACCCAACCGATGGCTGAAATCAACGTCACCCCCTTTGTGGATGTGATGCTGGTCCTGTTGATCATTTTCATGGTGGCGGCACCACTTTTGACGGTTGGGGTCGAAGTGGATTTGCCCGAAACGGCGGCTGATGCGCTGGCATCTGATGATGAGGAACCTTTGACCGTGACCATCACTGCTGACGGTGCCGTGATGATCCAGGAGACCGAGACACCCGAGGATGAATTGGTGCAAAAGCTGACTGCCATCGCGTCAGAGCGCACCAGCCAGCGGATTTATCTGCGTGCCGACGGGGCCAATGACTGGAACAAGGTGGCCCGGATCATGGGGGCCCTGAATGCCGGTGGTTTTACCGACATTGGCCTTGTGACCGAAACCGGTGGCCCCACACTGGATGGATCTGACGGGTAAGCGATGCGCACGCCGGGCACCTATATCTCTGCGATTGGCCATGTCGGGCTGATTGGCTGGCTCTTGCTGGGCTGGGGACTGGATTCCGATCCGCTCGATTTTGATACGATGGTTGTGACCACCATCAGTGGCGAGGAATTCGAACAGCTTGCAAGCGCGTCAAGTATGCCTGACCCTGGCACGCGCGAGCCTGATGCGCCTGTGCAGCCTGTCATTGACCAGAGCCCACCAGCCGCCCCTATCGAGGAGGCAACACCGGAGCCGGTTACGCCCCCTGATCCTGTCCCTGAACCGCCGCAAGAGACCCCGCCGCCTGCGCCGCCGCAGATTACACCGCCGACGACTGTCGACGATAATGCCCCTGTCATTCCCGCGCCGCCCCCAACCCCGTCAGGTGCGCCGGACCTTGCTGTGCGCGACCGCCCGACGCCGCGCCCTTCTGACGTTGTCACGCCAGCACCAAATGCCCCGCCGCCCCCCGATGTGGCTGTTGATGATGTGGCCAATGACCCTCCCGCGCAATCGCCGGAACCTGCAGAGGTGGTTGTTGATGCCCCTGAACCGGAAACCGCCTTGGCGGAATCGTCTGATCGCATCGTGTCTGCGGATGAACAGCCGTCCGGAGCGCCGCAGACTTCTGTGCGCCCTCAGGCCCGCCCTAGCAGGCCAACCCCGCCGGTCGCGGATGTTGCAGAGGCTGAACCCGAGATCGTGCCGCCAGAGGACACGGATGCGCTGGTCGCGGACGTGCTCGCCGGGATTGATGTTGATGCGCCCACGACAACGCCTGCCGCAGAGGCACCGAATGTGCAGGCCGGGCCGCCACTAACCGGGCAAGAGGAATCCGCATTCCGTCTGGCCGTCAGCGCGTGCTGGAACGTCAACACTGGTTCTGCTGCTGCAGATGTCGCGGTCGAGGTCAGATTTAGCCTTGATCGTGATCGGCGTGTCGTCGGTGACAGGGTCGAACTTATCTCGCCCAGCGGCAACGATGCCGCCACCCGCGCGGCATTCGAGGCTGCCCGCCGCGCCATTTTGCGCTGTGCAACGCGCGGCGACGGGTATCAACTGCCCGCTGAAAAATACGAATCATGGAAAGATGTTGTGATTGTTTTTGACCCCAGCACGATGCGTTTGCGGTGATGCGGATCACGATATGGAGATAAGAACGATGAATTTGATGTGTGATCCGGCAGACAGGCCAATAGGATAAGCAAAGACACGCGCAGGTGAGGTGAAAAGCTTGCACATGCCTGCTAAGAAGCACAAATGAGCGACGTTTCGGGAACAACCCGGACATGCGGAGTGAGGCGATATGATGAAACGACTTCTGACACTGGTTCTGGCCTTGATGCTGGCCGGTCCGCTGGCCGCCCAGAACGGGCCGCTCCGGCTGACCATTACCGATGGGGTAATCGAACCGATCACCTTTGCCGTGCCGACCTTTCAGGCCGAAACCGGCAATGCAGGGCAGCTAGCCAATGACATTTCGCGCCTTGTTGCACAGGATTTGTCAGGCACGGGCCTGTTCAGAGAAGTTCCCGCGACTGCGTTTATCTCCCAGGTTTCCTCATTCGCGCAGCCGATTGCCTTTGCGGACTGGCGGGCAATCAATTCGCAGGCGCTCATAACCGGGGCCGTGTCGGTCAGTGGCAATCAGTTAGTCGTCAAGTTCCGACTCTTCGACATCTTTTCGGGGTCAGAACTGGGGCAGGGGCAGCAGTTGGTTGGCACCGTCGAAGGATGGCGGCGGATTGCGCATAAGGTTGCCGATGCCGCCTATAGCCGGGTGACAGGTGAAGGGGGCTATTTCGACAGTCGCGTTGTGTTCGTGTCTGAATCCGGACCAAAGGACAATCGCCAGAAGCGCCTTGCAATCATGGATTATGACGGGGCCAACCTGCAATATCTGACGGATAGCAGCGCAATTGTGCTGGCCCCCCGCTTTTCGCCCAGTGGCGACAGGGTGCTTTATACAAGCTTTGAATCCGGCTTTCCGCGCATCAATGTGCTGAATGTGGCCAACGTCGGTCGCCAGCAGTTGCAGACAGCCCCGGGCGAAATGGCCTTTAGCCCGCGTTTTTCCCGTGACGGTCGGCAAGTGATTTATAGTCTGTCCAATGGCGGCAACACGGATATTTACCGCTCTGATCTGGCCACGGGGCAGTTCACTCAACTGACCTCTGCCCCGTCGATCGAAACAGCGCCGAGCTTTTCGCCAGATGGCAGTCAGATCGTGTTTGAAAGCGACCGGTCGGGCACGCAGCAACTTTATGTGATGAACGCGAATGGCGGGGAAGCTCGCCGCATCTCCTTTGGGGTTGGCCGTTACGGCACGCCTGTCTGGTCGCCACGTGGGGACCTGATTGCCTTTACCAAGCAAAACGCTGGCCGTTTCCATATCGGTGTGATGCGCACCGACGGGTCAGAAGAACGCCTGCTGACCTCTTCTTTCCTTGATGAAGGGCCCACATGGTCGCCCAATGGCCGCGTCGTGATGTTTAGCCGCGAAACCCAAGGTGCAGGCGGGGTGTCGTCGGTCTATTCGGTGGATGTGTCAGGCCGCAATCTGAAACCGGTGCCGGTGCAGGGCGGGTCATCCGACCCCTCTTGGGGGCCCTTGCAACCATAGGATTTCCATGGCCGCAAAGCCGTGCTATGCTGAAAAAAAACAAGAGCAGAAAAAACAGGATGGTATCCATGAAAATGATGACACGCGCGACAGTGCTTCTGTTGGCGCTAGCCGCCGCAGCCTGTACTAATCCGGATCGTTTCGGCGGCGGCGCTGGTGCGGATGGTGCGGGCGGGCTGAATGGTCAGGACGGTCTGAACGGCGGTCCGGCCGGGTCGGCCAGTGATCCCACCAGCCCCTTGTTCTTTAACCAGACCATCGGGGACCGGGTGCTTTTTGCCGTCGATACATCAACGCTGACACCTGAAGGCCAGACAATTCTCGATGGGCAGGCACAGTGGCTGCTGACCAACAGTGATTACCGTGCCATCATCGAAGGCCACGCTGACGAACAGGGGACGCGCGAATACAACCTTGCCCTTGGCAATCGCCGCGCCAATGCCGTGCGGGAATATCTGGTGTCACGCGGCGTACCTGCGGGCCGCTTGCAGACCACCAGCTATGGCAAGGAACGCCCGATTGAAGTTTGTTCACAAGAGAGTTGCTATGCACGCAACCGACGTGCAGTGACGGTATTGTCATTCTCGGCTATGACAAGCTGACCACAGGCAGGGGGACTGTTATGTTGCACCGTATTGTTGTTATCGCAGCACTTGCGCTGGCCCCGATTGCCAGCGTGGCGCAGCAAGAAGAAACACTGGCTGACATCCGCCAGCAATTGACGGTCCTCTACCGAGATATCACAACTTTGAAGCGCGAACTGTCTACCACAGGCGGGATGAACCAAGGGGTGGCAGGCAATACGCCCCTTGATCGGCTAAACGCGATCGAGGCCGAATTACAGCGCCTGACCTCCAAGACCGAACAGCTGGAATTCCGGGTGAACAGCATTGCTGTTGACGGCACTAACCGCGTCGGCGATCTGGAATTTCGCTTGTGTGAACTGGAAGCCGATTGCAGCATTGGCGACTTGGGCGATACCCCCTTGCTGGGTGGCGGGGAAATACCAACCGGACCCACAGCAAACCCAGCCCAGCCTTCGAATGACGGACCGGCATTGGCCGTCGGTGAAAAGGGCGATTTTGAGCGCGCGCGCGAAGCGCTTGCCTCGGGTGACTTTCGCGGCGCCGCTGACCAGCTATCGACCTTTGGCACGACCTATCCGGGCAGTCCGCTGACGTCAGAGGCAGAATACATGCGTGGTGAGGCGCTGGAAGGGCTGGGCCAGATGACCGACGCCGCGCGCGCCTATCTCGCGGCATTCTCGGGCGCACCAAGCGGAACTATTGCACCGGACGCGCTATTCAAACTGGGCGCCACCCTTGGGGCGATTGGGCAGACGCAAGATGCCTGCCTGACTTTGGCCGAGGTCGATGTCCGCTTTCCCGGCAACGCAGCCGTCGCTGACGCACGGCAGGTGATGCAGAATTTGGGATGTCAGTAGACCCTGCCTGGTTTCAGCAACAGGGTGAAGACGCATCCATCTTCGCCAGTGTCTACAGTCCTTTCGAAAGCGACGCGCCGCAAAGGATCGCCGTTGCCGTGTCCGGTGGCGGGGATTCAATGGCTTTGCTGCATGTGCTTGCAGGGCTTGTCCGGCAAACAGGGCAGCAGTTGCATGCCGTAACGGTTGACCACGGATTGCGGGCGGCATCCGCTGACGAAGCAGCTTTCGTTTGTGATCAATGCGCAAAGCTGGGGGTCGTTCACGAAACCCTGCGATGGGAACGCACGGCAACGACCGGTAATTTGCAGGACCAGGCGCGTGTCGCGCGGTATGATCTGATGTCGCGTTGGGCTGCCGATAACCAGATCAGTCACGTTTTGCTAGGCCATACGGCGACAGATCAGGCCGAGACATTTCTGCTGCGCTTGGGGCGGGCCAGTGGCATTGACGGCTTGTCGGGAATGCGGCCCCGCTGGACCGAGAGGGGCGTCACGTTCCTGCGCCCGTTTCTGTCGCACGAACGCGCCACCCTGAGGGATTATCTAACACGTCACGAAGTCGTTTGGATCGACGATCCGTCTAACGAGGACATCCGTTTTGACCGGGTCAAGGCGCGGCAGGCGTTGATAGCCTTGGCGCCATTAGGTATTTCTGTCGCTGACCTGAACCGGGTGTCGCAGAACCTGCACGCAGAGTTGGATGTTATTCTGGCAGCGGCGCAGGATGCCGCGACACAGATTGTGTCGCTTGATCGGGGTGACGTCGTTCTTGACTGCGCCAGATTTGCCGCCTTGCTGCCAGCGCTGCGTCGGCGTCTGTTGGTGCGTTCGATCATGTGGGTTTCATCCGCGCGCTATGCCCCGCGGGCACGATCGATCGCGCGGGTCGATGCGGCCATCACAGAGGGCAAATCCACAACGCTTGGTGGTTGTCGGATCACGGTCAAGGACAATGGGGCAAGGGTCAGCCGCGAGTTCAAGGCAGTGCGCGACGAGACCAGTGGAACGCGCGAGATTTGGGACGGGCGTTGGCAACTGGCGGGCCCCCACGACAAGGCACTGGAAATCAGGGCGCTTGGCCTAGCGGGTCTGCGCGCTTGCCCGGATTGGCGTCAATCGGGGCTGCCGCGGGCGTCGGTGCTTTGCACGCCTGCAGTATGGTCAAACGACAGGCTGATCGCGGCCCCTGTTGTCGGCCGGTCAAATGGCTGGACAGCGCAGATTGTCGCGGATTTTCACATACTGCCGTTTGCGCATTGAAGATTAAGGTTTTGCCTCTATTTTAGAAGAAACGCTTTTGCCGCGACTCTGTCGCTGCATCCCCCGATTTTGAAGGAGTTCCCCTTGGGCAACGCGCGTAACATGGTGTTTTGGGTCGTCCTGTTCCTTATGGTTCTGGCCCTGTTCAACCTTTTCAGCAGCCAGTCAGGCTCTGCGACAGGTGACCAGCGAAGCTATTCTGAATTTGTGCAGGCTGTTGATAGCGGTCAGGTGTCACGTGTCGTCATTGACGGCGAAAATGTGCGCTACTCGCAAGGCAGCAGTGTCTATACGACAATCAAGCCACAAGATGCTGAAATCACAACACTTTTGCTGGATGCAAATGTCCCGGTTGAAGCGCGCAGTCAGGAAACCTCGGTGTTTCAGTCGTTCATCGTGAGCCTGCTGCCATTCCTGCTTTTGATCGGCGTCTGGATCTATTTCATGAACCGTATGCAAGGCGGTGGCAAAGGCGGTGCCATGGGCTTTGGCAAGTCGCGCGCCAAGCTGCTGACCGAAAAGCACGGGCGTGTAACCTTTGATGATGTTGCCGGTATTGATGAAGCCAAAGAAGAGCTGGAAGAAATCGTCGAATTCCTGCGCAACCCGCAGAAGTTTAGCCGTCTGGGTGGTAAAATTCCCAAAGGCGCACTGCTTGTGGGCCCTCCGGGTACGGGTAAGACGCTGCTTGCACGGGCGATTGCCGGTGAAGCGGGCGTACCTTTTTTCACTATTTCGGGTTCGGATTTTGTTGAAATGTTCGTTGGTGTGGGCGCGTCGCGCGTTCGTGACATGTTCGAGCAGGCCAAGAAAAACGCCCCATGTATCGTGTTCATCGACGAAATCGATGCGGTTGGTCGCTCGCGTGGTGCAGGCTACGGCGGCGGGAACGACGAACGTGAACAGACGCTGAACCAGCTTTTGGTCGAAATGGATGGTTTCGAAGCGAACGAGGGCGTGATCATCGTTGCGGCCACCAACCGTCGGGATGTGCTTGACCCGGCCTTGCTGCGCCCCGGTCGTTTTGACCGTCAGGTGACGGTGCCAAATCCGGACATCAAAGGGCGCGAGAAAATCCTTGGCGTGCATGCCCGGAAAATTCCATTGGGTCCGGACGTTGATCTGCGGATCATCGCGCGCGGATCGCCCGGTTTCTCTGGTGCTGATCTGGCCAACCTTGTGAACGAGGCCGCATTGATGGCGGCGCGCGTCGGGCGCCGTTTTGTCACGATGGTCGATTTTGAAAGCGCCAAAGACAAGGTCATGATGGGTGCTGAACGCCGATCGATGGTCATGACCGCGGAACAGAAGGAAATGACGGCCTATCACGAGGCGGGCCACGCGATTGTTGGCATCAGCCTGCCCAAATGCGACCCGGTCTACAAAGCGACGATCATTCCGCGGGGCGGCGCCCTGGGTATGGTGATGAGCCTGCCGGAAATGGACCGTCTGAACATGTTCAAGGACGAGTGTCATCAGCGTCTGGCCATGACAATGGCGGGAAAGGCGGCGGAAATCATCAAATATGGTGAAGAGCAGGTGAGCAACGGACCTGCTGGCGATATCCAGCAGGCCAGCCAGTTGGCCCGTGCGATGGTGTTGCGCTGGGGCATGTCAGACAAGGTTGGCAATATCGACTATGCCGAAGCCCACGAAGGCTATCAGGGCAATACTGCCGGCCTGTCTGTTTCGGCAAGCACGAAGGAACTGATAGAAGAAGAAGTGCGTGGGTTTATCCAGACCGGGTACGAGCGCGCGCGCTCAATTATTCTTGAAAAGCATGACGAGTTTGAGCGTCTCGCACAGGGTCTTTTGGAATACGAGACATTGACCGGGGAAGAGATCAAGCGCGTGATGGCCGGTGATCCGCCGAATCTGGGCGATGATGCCGATGATACGCCTCCTTCGGGCGGGACACCGTCTGTGACGGCTGTACCAAAGACGAAGCCAAAGAAACCCCGCGCGCCCGACGGCGGGATGGAACCGGAACCTTCGACCTGATCCAATAGTGCCGCCCTTCGGGGCGGCATTTTTTTGTTAGGGCCTCCGGCGGGGATATTTGTGGCCATAAGAAGCAGGGATTTGCGGTTGTTGATTGCGGTTGCGTTGAGTATCCCGCGTTGGAACACCAAACGGAGTTGATCCAATGCCTGCGCTGAAGCCAACGGATATCTACGGTGAAGTAGTGTGGATCGGTCACGTGCCTGACCGCACGGCGAATTTGCGATCTTCCCCGCAGACGCAGGCGCAGTTGACCTTTGCTGGCATCCCCGGTGAATCCCACGGTGGTTTGACAAGACCTGCCTGTGTGCGTGTGCGCAGCCAGTACCCTAAAGGCACAGAAATTCGCAACGTGCGCCAGCTTTCGGTCATGTCTGCTGAAGAGTTGGCAGAGATTGCGGCAGATTGTGGTTTGGATGCTTTTGACCCGGCACATATCGGTGCGTCACTGGTAATCAGCGGTATCCCGGATTTCACCCATTTGCCCCCATCCTCGCGCCTGCAATTTGCGGACGGTTCCGCCATTGTCGTGGATATGGAGAACCGCCCCTGTCATTTGCCCGCCAAGGTGATCAACCAGGATGTGCCGGGTGCTGGCGATCACTTCAAGGCGGCAGCACAGGGCAAGCGCGGCGTGACGGCCTGGATCGAACGCGAGGGCCGTATTACGGTGGGTGACGGCGTTCGGCTTCATGTGCCTGATCAGCGCGCGTGGCGACCCTAAGTTTCCGATCCGACATGGATTTGGTTGTGAGGGACGATTCCGCAGCCCAAGGTGTCGCAAACTAAGCCAACGTCTTGCTGGGCTATGACTAGAAACGTCCTATAACTTAAATGGCATGATGTGCCGGATACAGGGAAACTGGTCATGGAATACAAGTCTGACATCGAGATTGCGCGCGCAGCGTCCAAGCGCCCTATTCAGGAAATCGGCGCAAAGCTGGGCATCGAAAGCGATGATCTGCTTCCCTATGGCCATGACAAGGCGAAGGTCAGCCAAAGTCTGATTGATTCGGTGCAGGGCCGCGAAAATGGAAAGTTGATTCTTGTGACGGCGATTAATCCGACCCCCGCTGGCGAAGGAAAAACCACCACCACCGTAGGGTTGGGCGACGGGTTGAATGCGATTGGCAAGAAAGCGGCGGTTTGTATTCGCGAGGCATCGCTTGGACCCTGTTTTGGCATGAAAGGCGGGGCTGCGGGGGGCGGCTATGCGCAAGTTGTGCCAATGGAGGACATGAACCTGCATTTCACGGGCGATTTTCACGCGATCACATCGGCACATAATTTGCTGTCGGCCATGATCGACAATCATATTTATTGGGGTAATGCGCTCGAGATTGATATTCGTCGTGTTGTCTGGCGGCGTGTTCTTGACATGAATGACCGCGCGCTGCGGCAGATCACCACATCGCTGGGCGGTGTGGCCAATGGTTTTCCACGTGAAACCGGTTTCGATATCACGGTCGCGTCAGAGGTGATGGCGATTCTGTGTCTGGCCCGGAACCTTGAAGATTTGCAGAAGCGGCTGGGGGATATCATTGTCGCATATCGCCGTGACCGCAGCCCTGTCTATTGCCGCGATCTCAAGGCAGATGGCGCAATGACGGTTCTGTTGAAAGACGCGATGCAGCCGAACCTTGTCCAGACGCTTGAGAACAACCCTGCCTTTGTTCATGGTGGCCCGTTCGCTAACATTGCGCATGGGTGTAATTCGGTGACGGCGACCACAACGGCGCTGAAACTTGCCGATTATGTCGTCACAGAGGCGGGCTTTGGTGCTGATCTGGGTGCCGAGAAGTTCATGAACATCAAATGCCGCAAAGCCGGGCTTGCCCCCTCTTGTGTCGTTGTTGTCGCAACCGTGCGCGCCATGAAGATGAATGGCGGCGTGGCCAAGGCTGATTTGGGCGCGGAAAATGTCGAGGCCGTCGAGGCGGGGTGCGCCAACCTTGGCCGTCATATCGAGAATGTCAAAAGTTTTGGGGTGCCGGTGGTTGTCGCCATCAATCATTTCGTGACCGATACCGACGCCGAAGTTGCGGCAGTGCAAGCCTATGTCGAGGCTGAAGGTTCAGAGGCGATCTTGTGCAAACATTGGGCTTTGGGGTCTGAAGGGACAAGAGAGCTTGCAACCCGTGTTGCTGAAATTGCCGATGCAGATGAAGCTGATTTTGCGCCGATCTACCCCGATGAAATGAGCTTGTTTGACAAGGTCGATATAATTGCAAAGAAGATTTATCGCGCCAACGAGGTGATTGCGGACGGCAAGATCAGGGACCAGTTGAAGCAGTGGGAAGAGCAGGGTTATGGTCATTTGCCGATTTGCATGGCCAAGACCCAATATAGCTTTACCACCGATCCAAGCCGGCGCGGCGCCCCGACTGGCCATTCGGTGCCTGTGCGCGAAGTGCGTCTGGCGGCGGGCGCGGGTTTCATTGTGGTGATCTGTGGTGAAATCATGACGATGCCCGGTCTGCCGCGTGTACCTTCGGCGGAGCAGATCATGTTGAATGCAGATGGGCAGATCGAAGGTTTGTTCTGAAGATCGGGCAGGGCGACGCTGGACCCGGACCATGTCCGGGACGACGCCCACCCACCCTCCCGTAATGTTGGAAAGAGATGATATGACGGCAACTGTGTTGGATGGAAAAGCGTTCGCGGCCAAGATACGCGAGCAAGTTGGTGCGCATGTCGCACGTCTTGAAGCTGAACATGGAATTACCCCGGGGTTGGCTGTTGTACTGGTAGGGGAAGACCCCGCAAGTCACGTCTATGTCCGCTCAAAGGGCAAGATGACTGTGGAGGTTGGCATGGCCTCTTTCGAGCATCGGCTTGACGCGGATACCTCCGAGGCGGATTTGCTGGCGCTGATTGATCAGTTGAACGCGGACCCTGCAGTCCATGGCATTTTGGTTCAGCTGCCATTGCCGGAGCATCTGGATAGCGATCTGGTCATCAACAGTATTGATCCGTCCAAGGATGTTGATGGGTTTCATATTTCAAACGTAGGCCTTTTGGGCACGGGACAGAAAAGCATGGTGCCCTGCACCCCTTTGGGCTGTTTGATGATGCTGCGCGATTATCATGGATCGTTGTCGGGGCTGAATGCGGTAGTGATTGGCCGGTCCAATATTGTTGGCAAACCAATGGCGCAGCTGTTGTTGGGCGAAAGCTGCACGGTGACGATCGCACATTCGCGGACGGCGGATTTGCCTGGCGTTGTTCGCCAGGCCGATATCGTTGTTGCAGCAGTGGGGCGCCCGCAGATGGTACCGGGTGACTGGATCAAACCGGGTGCCACCGTCATTGACGTTGGCATCAACCGCATTGAGAAACCCGATGGTGGCACCCGATTGGTCGGGGATGTGGATTATGAAAGCTGCGCTGCCGTAGCCGGTGCGATCACCCCGGTGCCGGGTGGTGTGGGACCGATGACAATTGCTTGCTTGCTGGCCAATACAGTGACCGCGTGCTGTCGTGCAAACGGCCTGCCGGAGCCGGAGGGACTCACCGTCTGAATAACCACTTGCTGATGGCGGGACGATGATCCCCCTGTGGGTGTGTTCGGCCTAAAGCGTTTCGCCTTTAACCTGAGGCATCAGATAAAGGTGAAACGCCCACAACATATGAACGTTGCGCGGCGTTTACCGAAACGATGTAAAGACCTGATTACATTCAAAAATTGAAGCTATTTCTTACGATTGCGATTCGTTTCTTCGGGGTTGCTGTCACGGTTGACTTGCTGGTTCATTTCATGCCCGCGAAGCTGTGGAGCCTGCCGACACTGCTCCGTTGCCACGGTTGTTGGCCTGATTGCCAGATGGCGCCGCTGCGCGCCTTTCGAAACGGATGGTGTTCTGGGTTCTTTGCTTATCGTTCCCATTGGGTCGCTGCTACGTCGGTTGCAGATAGCCTGCGCGAGGAAACCGCGAATATCTGTTGATGGAAACAGGCGCGAAAGTGCCGTTCAGTAAAATCTACCACCAGACCGAACAGGCCGCCGGTTTTTTGCAACCGGCACGGGGATAGCTTTTGGGCCGGTCAAGATCGCGATGGTTTGTTCCGAAAACAGGTTGCGCAGAACATCCGTGTTGCTTGACAGTCCGCCTGTGTAGGCCCCGTAGGCAGGCATGATGAGCCGTTTGCCGTCATAAAGGAACGCAGGCCTGCTGCGCCCGGCGACGCGATGTTTGGGGTGATAATGGCCTGACACTTCGGCCACGGCCTGGCTGGCAATATGTTGAAAAATCAGTGTACCGATGCTGATATCGCGCAGGTGGGTGCCACCAAGTGCGACTGGCCCGGGGTCATGGTTGCCCTCGATCCAGACCCAAGCGCGCCCGGCTTGCAGGCGGGCCAGCCACATCCGCATGTCATCGGGCAGATCCAATGCCGCGTCCAGATCATCAAAGCTGTCACCAAGGCAGATAATGGTCTGCGGCTGGGTTGCCTCGATATCCGTCTCAAGCTTGGTCAGCGTTTCGTGCACTTCATAGGGGGGCAGCATCATGCCGCTGCGCCTGGCGATCCGGTCAGATTTTCCCAGATGCAAGTCAGACACACACAGCACCTTATGCGTGGGCAGAAAGAGCCCGCCCGACGGCAGTGCCCGACAAGCCGTACCATTGAAATCAAATGCGTAATCCGTCATGGGGCGGGTCCGTTTCGTCTTGGGTCACAGGCCGGACAGACCGGCGCTATCCATCATCTGTGCTGCGGTTTCTTCAATCAACCTTTCCTGCGCTGCCCCTTTCACCGGCACACGGCCCATTTCCAGAAACAGTGGGGCAGCGAATGGTGTGATCCGTTTGGTCTTGACGTGATCAACGCGCCCAGCCGTCCGGGCCAGCATTTCCTCGATCCGGCCAAAATCGACAAGGCCGCGCATTGCTTCTTCGCGGGTGATTTGCAGCATCAGGTGGTTCGGGTCGTATTTGGCCAACGTGTCATACAGGATATCTGACGAAAAGGTGGCCTGCCGCCCGGATTTGCGCGCCTGCGGCAGGTTTCTTTCGATCAGACCGGCGATTGTGGCACTGCCCCGAAAGGTCTTTTTCATCACGGCATTTCCCGACAGCCAGTTTTCAAAACCATCGCGTAGGTCAGGTGCGCGAAACAAAGGGGCAGGGTCATCGACCCGGTCCAGTCCCCAGATCAGTGTTGCGTAATCCGTGGCCACAAATCCCATCGGGTGCAGGTGCAGTTCTTCCATCCGTTGGGTCAGTAACATGCCAAGTGTCTGCATCGCATTACGTCCGGCAAACCCGTAGGCGCAGGTATATTCGCGCTCATCAAAGCCGAAGCTTTCAACCAAAATCCGGTCTGCCTCGGGCATTTTGGAATATTGCCGCTGAAGCCCCAGCCATTCGGCCGTATGGTCGGGCAGGTCTGGCCACTTATCCTGTTGCAACATGCGCAGGATACGTTGGGACAGCTGTGTCGAATTTGCGAATTTCGTGCCCATGAAGGTGGCGATCTTGGGTGTCTTGTCGGCCCTGCGCGAGACCTCGACCGTCATTTCGCGCAGTCCTTCGTAACGTACGATCTGCCCGCCAATCAGGAATGTGTCCCCCGGAGTCAGGGTTGCGGCAAACGCTTCCTCTACCTCGCCCAAGGGCTTGAAGTTGCCGCGCAACCGCACTTTGAGGGTGTCGGTATCCTGAATCGTACCGATGTTCATGCGAATGCGCTGTGCGGCGCGCGGGTCGCGCAATTGCCACGCGCCGTCATCCGTTTGTAGCAGCCGTTTCCATTTATCATAGGCCCGTAGCGCGTAGCCCCCTGTGGCACAAAATTCCAGACAATCGTCAAAGGCTGCGCGGCTCAGCCCTGCATAGGCTCCGACGGTTTTGACCTCGTCAAACAGCGTATCCGCTTGAAACGGGCCAGCGCAGGCCCTGATTAGGATATGCTGGCACAGGACGTCACGCGGTCCCGCGCCTTTGGGGTCTCCATCCAGATCATGTGCTTTGACGGCTTCCAATGCCGCGACACATTCGACCACTTCAAATCTGTTGGCGGGCACCAAAAGTGCCTTTGAAGGCGCGTTATAGCGGTGATTGGCCCGTCCGATCCGCTGGACCAGCCGCTTGACGTTTTTTGGCGCGCCCACCTGAATAACAAGGTCCACGTCGCCCCAGTCGATCCCCAGATCAAGTGAACCGGTGCAGACGATGGCACGCAGATCACCATTGACCATGGCCGTTTCGACCTTTTCGCGCTGTTCACGCGACAGGCTGCCATGGTGGATACCAATCGGCAGGTCATCGGTGTTGGCAAGCCACAGGTTGTGAAAGTAGATTTCGGCCTGCGCGCGCGTATTGTGAAAGATCAGCGTCGTTTTGTGCTGCCTGACCTGCTCAAGCACTTCGGGGATGGCATATTTTGCACCGCCGCCAGCCCAGGGTGGTTTTTCGGCGGTGATCATCATTTGAATGTCAGGGTCCGGGCCGGGGTCTGCTTGCAGAATGGGGCAGGGGTCCGGATGGCAGGCCAATGCGCGCGCGATGGCGGTAGGGTCTTCGACGGTCGCCGACAGCCCCACGCGGCGCAGGTCGGGCGCTATCGCCTGCAACCGGCTGAGCGCCAGCATCAGTTGATCGCCGCGCTTGCTTTCAGCGAGCGCATGGATCTCATCGACGATAATCCGTTGCAGACCTTTGAACATACGCGGCGCGTCTTCGTAACTTGTCAGCAGGGCCAGCGATTCGGGCGTGGTCAGCAAGATATGCGGCGGGTCGGCGCGTTGTTTGCGTTTTTGCGTGTAGGAGGTATCGCCCGTGCGATCCTCAATCCGGATCGGCAGGGACATTTCTGCGACAGGCGTGCGCAGGTTGCGTTTGATGTCCGCGGCCAGTGCCTTGAGCGGCGAGACATAAAGTGTATGCAGCCCTTCGTGCGTGCCATCCGCCAGTTCGGCCAAAGTGGGCAGGAAGCCCGCCAACGTCTTGCCCCCGCCCGTCGGCGCGATCAGCAAGAGCGCCGGGGCTTCTGCACGCTCCAGCATATCGTGCTGGTGGGGATGAATGGTCCAGCCACGGTGGCTGAACCAGTCGGAAAAAATTGGTGGAAGGCTGGTCATGGCTCAAAGGTGATCTTTGCCAGCCTTTGGTCAACCCTATTCTGCGACAGGACCGCCAGCGGCTTTCCAATCGCCAAAGCCGCCAACATTGGTGATGTTTGTAAACCCCATATCTTTGAGCGTCTTGCCCGCCAATGCCGCTTGCCCACCGGCGCCGCAAATCAGGTTGATGTCCGCATCTTTTTGCAGCGCGGCATTGTGGAATTGGGTTTCGGGATCTGCGACAAACTCGATCATGCCACGGGGAATTGTCAGCGCCCCGGCAATTGTGCCGGATTTTGCGATTGCAGAACTGTCGCGGACATCCACAAAGATCGCTTCGCTTGCCGCGTGTTTGGCAATTGCTTCCTCGGCCGAGATGCGCGGTACGATCGCGTTTGCTTCGGTCATAAAGTCGCTTGAATTTTTCATTTGGTAACTCCTTTGGTTTTGCGTGCGGGGTGCACGAAGTATTTCAGGGCGGCGCCTGAATTCATGCTTTAACCTGTGGAGGAAGTAGACCGCAGATAGCCATTGGCCATAGTCTTGCGCCAATCTCGCAAGCCCGTTCAGGAAAAAAGACCCGGGCACAAGGCCCGGGCAAGTCCAACAGGGAGGTGGTGATATAACCCGATCACCGGCGGGGTTCTGTTGCGCTGGCGGCCAGAATCTGGGACAAGAACCCGGCCGCCGATGTTACTACGCCACTAATCTATAGCCCCCGGATTCGGTCACAAGAAGGCGAACATTGGACGGATCTGGTTCTATTTTTTGGCGAAGACGATAAATATGGGTCTCAAGCGTGTGTGTTGTCACACCTGCGTTGTAGCCCCAAACTTCATGCAGCAGCACGTCGCGGGCCACTACCCCTTCGGTTGCGCGGTAAAGAAACTTGAGAATATTCGTTTCTTTCTCGGTCAGTCGAATTTTGCTGTCATCTTCGCGCACTAACAGTTTCTGCGCAGGCTTGAAGGTGTAGGGCCCCATCTGGAAAACAGCGTCCTCGGATTGCTCGTGCGTGCGCAACTGGCTTCTGATTCTTGCCAGCAGCACCGGGAATTTGAACGGCTTGCTGACGTAGTCGTTGGCGCCAGCGTCCAATCCCAGAATCGTGTCAGCGTCGCTGTCTTGCGCTGTCAGCATCACAATGGGGCATTTGACCCCTTGCTTGCGCAGCAGCCTGCAAAGTTCGCGGCCGTCTGTGTCGGGCAGGCCCACATCGAGGATCATCAGATCATAAAGACCTTCCTTCGATTTGACGAGCGCGCTTGCCCCATCGTCAGCTTCGAACACGTCAAATTCGTCTGTCATTATCAGCTGTTCGCCGAGTGCTTCGCGCAGATCGTCGTCATCATCCACGAGCAGAATTCTTTTTGCTTGTCCCATGACAATCTCCTTCGTTCTGGTAATAGAAATGTGTTCTTGAAGTGCTTTCGACAAGTCAGAGCAGAAAATTTCACACGGACGTGTGAATTGGCTGCGAATTGTTTCACTTTTGTCCGGAAACCGATAGTTGAGAGCAGGAAAGAGAAACATATGCCCACAAACCTGTCCCCCGATATTACAGAACGGATCGCCCGTGCGCGGGCCGATTTGCGGATGGGCGTGCCGGTTGTGCTTGAAGAGGGGCTGATCGTTCTTGCGGTCGAGTCGCTTGATCCGGACCGCTTCGCGCATCTTCGCACGCTGGACGGCGAGTTGACGTTGTCCATCACCAGCAGGCGGGCACAGACACTCAAGGCGCGCGCCTACGATGGGGATATCGCCCGCATCCTTCTGCCCCCCGATGCAACCGCCGCATGGGTGCGTGCCGTGGCGGACCCTGCTGATGATTTGCGCAGCCCGATGAAAGGTCCCCTGCACAGTGCGCGTGATGGCACGGCACATCTGCACCGGGCCGCGATTGCCTTGGTCAAGGCCGCCAGACTTTTGCCTGCAGCCCTTACGCTGACAACGCAAGACCCTGCGGGCTTTGCCGCTGCCCATAATCTGACGATCGTGCCGGGTGCGGAGGTCCTGCAACAGCGACTCAGTCCGCTGCACCCTGTGATCAGCGCCCGTCTTCCGCTTGCGGTGTCCGAGGCGGGGCGGCTGCATGTTTTTCGGCCCGATGACGGGGCAGAGGAACATTATGCCGTCGAAATTGGTCAGCCGGATCGGGCGGCACCTGTGCTGTCGCGGCTGCATTCGGCCTGTTTTACCGGTGATCTGCTGGGGTCGCTGAAATGCGATTGCGGGCCGCAACTGCGCGGTGCGCTGGCGCAAATGGGGGCCGAAGGGGCAGGTGTGTTGCTCTACCTCAACCAAGAGGGGCGGGGCATCGGGCTGGCCAACAAGATGCGCGCCTATTCGTTGCAGGATCAGGGATTCGACACGGTCGAGGCAAACCATAGGTTGGGCTTTGAGGATGATGAACGTGATTTCCGGATCGGGGCTGAAATCCTCAAACGGATGGGGTTTTCTGCGGTCAGGCTGATGACGAACAACCCCGCCAAGGTCGCGCGGATGGAGGACGCAGGCATCACAGTGACGGAACGTGTGCCGCTGATGGTGGGGGAAAACCGGCATAACACGGACTATCTGGCAACCAAGGCAAGCAAGTCAGGGCATCTTTTATGACCCGACAGACACCAAACCGTAAGATGGATCTTGATCCATCCCGCCTCTGGCTTCGCACATGAAGGTGACCGACCTTATTGTCACGCCGACACACCTGCGTTTTCTGGGGCGGCGGTTTGCGCGGACCATCGGGCGGGGTGGTGTGACGGACCACAAGGCGGAAGGGGACGGTGCCACGCCCCGTGGCGTGCACCGGATTGTCGGTATGCTTTACCGGCCCGACCGGATGGCGCGCCCTGCTGACTGGGCGCTGCCGATCCGGCCAGTTGATGTGTGGTCTGACGACGTGACCGACCCGGATTATAATCTGATGGTCCGCAAGCCCCACGGATACGGTCACGAACTGCTGCGCCGGGCTGATCCGATGTATGATCTGGTCATTCTGACTGACTGGAACTGGCCCTATGCTGTCAAAGGGCGCGGATCGGCTATTTTCATGCACCAGTGGCGCGGACCGGGCCGACCGACCGCAGGCTGCGTCGGAGTCAAAAGACAAGATCTGCTCTGGATTGCGCCGCGGATCCGACATCAAACCCGGCTCGTAATCGTATAGCAACCAACAGTCGTATGTGACTGCGCCAGTCAACAGACTTACCAAAACAAAGGATCGCCACCCAAATGAGCCCCGAACAAATCGCAGCACTTCCCTACCGGCCCTGCGTGGGCATCATGTTGGCCAACACGCGCGGCCATATTTTTGTCGGTCAGCGGATCGACCGTGATACTGACGCTTGGCAAATGCCGCAGGGCGGTGTCGATCCCGGTGAAGGAACCAAACAAGCGGCCCTACGTGAGCTACAAGAAGAAACTGGCGTCACCCCGAACCTTGTTGCCATCGAAGCGGAAACAACAGGTCTTATCCGCTATGAGTTGCCGCATGCGCTTGTGCCAAAAATCTGGAAAGGGCGCTATCGGGGGCAGGAACAGAAATGGTATCTGATGCGGTTTCATGGCGAGGATAACCAGATTGATATTGTCACGGCGCACCCTGAATTCTCACGCTGGAAATGGCTGCCCAAAGACCAGCTTGTCGATGCAATCGTCCCTTTCAAGCGCAAGGTCTATGAACAGGTCCTGGCCGAATTCACGACAAGATTGTGATGCGCCCCAAGGAACAGGCCCGCGGTTCCGTCTGATCTGGACTGACGATGAAAGGACCACAGCCATGAAATTCATGATGACCATATTGGGCTTGATAGTTTTTGCGGGACAAGCCGCCGCTCTGAGTTGTATGCGCCCTGATCCGATCGCGACCTTCAATCAGGTGGCCGCAGCACCTGAACCTTACTTTGTGCTGTACGGGCGATTGCATTTTGACGAATCTGCGCTGCCTCAGGGCCTGAAAGATCCACAATCGCCAGACCCTGCCGCTATTGCGGCGGAGTTTGTCGGGATGACACTGACCAGCGCAGGGTTCGTGCGGCCCTATGAAAGTCCCGTTGAACTGCTGCCCGTCTGTGCGGGTCCATGGTGCGGCAGTGCGCGCACCGATGTTGATGCGATCTATTTTGTCCGGGCGGACAAGGTGCCGGTGATGGCGATTGCGGAGCCATGTGGCGGCATGATCTTTGCAAACCCGTCGCCCGAAGTTCTGGACGCGCTGACTGTCTGCATGCAGGGCGGCGCCTGCCTACCGCAGCCGCTGCAATAGCGACAGCGACGCATAGCCGTCCGTTGGCAGACCGATACTGCGTTGATAACGCCGGATTGCGGCACGGCTGTTGGGACCTATCTTGCCATCTACACCGCCGGTCGAAAAGCCCGCCGCCGTCAGGCGCTGCTGGAGCTCGACCCGTTCAGCGCGCCGCAGGCTGCGTTCACCGCTAGGCCATGGTTGCCGAAGCGGACCAGCACCCGCAATTCGGTCACCAAGATGGCCGACCCCGATGATATAGGCTTGGGCATTGTTGTACCGTGAAATCACGTCGTAATTGCGAAACACCAGAAAGGCTGGCCCACGCGCACCTGTCGGTGTAATCAATGATGCCTCGCCATAATTGGGCACGGCATTTCCGTCCACGCCGCGCACGCCAAGTCGGCCCCAGCCTGCGGGCGATCTGCGCGATTGGCGGTCTGACAAGCCGTAGTCGAATCCGTTGGGCAACAGCACCTCGACCCCCCAAGGCTGCCCCTGTTGCCAGCGGAATTGGCGCAGATAGGCCGCGGTCGAGGCAAGCGCATCGCTGGGATCATCCGCCCAGATATCGCGTCTTCCATCACCGGTGAAATCAACCGCATAGGCCTGATAAGAGGTGGGGATAAACTGCGTGTGTCCCATCGCCCCGGCCCAGGACCCGGTCATATTCTGCGGCGCAACATCGCCACGCTGCAAAATCCGCAATGCGGCGATCAACTGCTGTTCAAAGAACCGCCCGCGCCGCCCGTCATGGGCCAGCGTGGCAAGGGTCGACACCAGTGGCACATCACCGCGCCGCTGGCCGTAATTGCTTTCCATGCCCCAGATTGAGGTCACGATATGCGGTGGCACCCCGTAGGTCGCTTCAATACGGCCAAGCAGATTGCCATATTGCCGGATCAGCGAGCGCCCGTTCCGGACCCGAGTGTCAGATGCTGCCGTTGCCATATACTCCGACAATGGCTTTACGAACTCTGACTGGTTTCGGTCCCGCCGAATACTGTCTGGCAGATATTGCACACCGGCAAAGGCAGCCCGCAATGTGCTGTTCCTGATCCCGGCGGCCTTTGCGCGCCTTTGAAAACCGGCAATCCAGTTTGAAAAGCCGTTTGCCTGTGCGGATATTGGCCCTGCTCCCGCTACACCGCTGACCAAACCCGCCAAGAACGTTCTGCGTTTCACGTCGTGATCCTCTTGCTCATACGCCGCAGGTATAACGCAATGAGGGATCGAAGAAACTGTGTCAGGAAAGCACGCGCTGATTTTTGCCGCCAAAGCCCGGTCGTGAGCGCAGTCAGCCTCTAGGTGTTTGCTTCCAGAAGCGACCCTTCACCGATGTCACGCATACTGTTGCGCGCGTCAGTGCGGGGTGTTGCAGCCTTGCTTGTATTATAATTGGGGACAATGTCTTCGTCGTCGCAACCGCCTACCATATCCAGCCAGTTTTGGGCGCTCTCTTGCCGGACCAGTTGTCCAACAACCATCTTACGAATACTGGCGTGTTCTGGCACGAGTATGTTGACAAAGGCATTCATGGAGGTCGGTCCTTTCGCAGTACGTAAGCGGAATTTCGCCGCTAAATGCGGTCTCAGAATGACGAATCCGCCGCCAAATAAGACGAATCTTTGACCGTTACCCCAAGCAATATGAACAATTTGCACCATGGGCTCTCATTGTTGCGATTCATGGTGTCGCCAAATGACAAGTTTCCGGGCTCCGCGGGCCAGCAGACAGCGCGTGTCTCGATCGTGTCGCGCAGCATCGGAACCCTGCGTGGTCGAAAGCTTTGTTGTGAAATGGTGAGGCTTTGCGTCCGGTCCAGCCGAAAATTGCGGTGGGCTTGCGTGGCTGGCGCTTTGGCAAGCGCGCACCCGCAGCCCGTTGAGCCGTCGATATTTGGCTGACTTATCACCGGCTCAAACGCGTCTAGACTTCCTTGGCCATGGCCAACCGGTAGCTGACGGCCTCTGCCACATGGGGTTTGCGCACTGTTTCGGCCCCGTCCAGATCCGCCACCGTTCGCGCTACCCTGAGGACGCGGTGATAGCCGCGTGCGGACAGGCCGAAACGCTCTGCCACTTTGATCAAGAGGTCACGTCCTTCGCTGTCGGGAGTGGCGATTTCTTCCAGCAGGTGCCCTTCGGCATCTGCGTTCACCCGGATTTTGTCTTGATCTGCAAAGCGTGCAGTCTGCTTGTCGCGTGCTATCGCGACCCGGGCGGCAATGCTGGCTGTGCTTTCCCCATCCTCGGGCAGGTCCAGATCGGTGAATGCAACGGGCGGCACTTCAACCCGTAAATCGAACCGGTCCATCAAGGGGCCAGAGATGCGACCCAGATATTCCTCTCCGCAGATCGGCACGCGCGCGCAGGCCCGGGTTGGATCGGCAAAGTGGCCGCATCGGCATGGGTTGGCTGCCGCGACCAGCATGAATTTGCAGGGGTAGCGCACATGCGCATTGGCGCGCGCGACCACGACTTCGCCCGTTTCAATCGGTTGGCGTAGCGTTTCCAATACAGGCCGCGCGAATTCGGGAAACTCGTCCATGAAGAGCACGCCGTTGTGGGCAAGGCTGATTTCGCCGGGCTTCGCGCCCCGCCCGCCACCAACAATCGCCGCCATTGACGCCGTGTGGTGCGGTTCGCGAAAGGGCCGTTCACGGCTGATCCCGCCTTCGTCCAGCAGGCCGGAAAGGGAGTGTATCATCGAGGTTTCCAGTGCTTCGGCGGGGGTTAACGGCGGCAACAAACCGGGAATACGCGCGGCAAGCATGGATTTGCCAGACCCCGGTGCGCCAACAAACATCAAGTGATGGCGGCCTGCTGCTGCGATCTCCAGCGCACGTTTGGCACGTTCCTGTCCTTTGACCTCTGCCATGTCGCGCGCGCCGTGGGGCTGGACCACTTCACCGGGTTCGGATGCGGCAAGGACCGATTGCCCTGTAAAATGGCGCACAACTTCGGCCAGATCACGCGGGGCGATGACATTTGCAGCACCGACCCACGCGGCCTCTGCCCCGCAGGCAGCAGGGCACAGCAAGGTCCTTTCATCCTCTGCTGCGGCCATTGCTGCGGGTAGGGCACCCACGACGGGCACCAATTTACCGTCGAGCGACAATTCACCCAAGGCAACGATCTGTTCCGCATTGTCTTGCGGGATGATTTCAAGGGCCGAAAGCAGCGCCACCGCAATCGGCAGGTCAAAGTGCGACCCTTCCTTGGGCATGTCCGCAGGCGACATGTTGATCGTGATTCGTTTCGAGGGCAGCGCGATGGCCATGTTGGTCAACGCCGCGCGCACACGTTCCTTGGCCTCTGACACCGCTTTGTCGGGCAGGCCGACCACGGAGAATGACGGAATACCGGGGGAAACGGCGCATTGCACCTCGACCACACGGGCTTCGATCCCCTCAAACGCAACTGTGTAGGTCTTGGCGACCATTTGACCACTCCCCGTTAATGGTTAACGGGTAGTGGGACGTGGTTTAGGAATGGTTAACGGACGGCCATGGACGATGGGCAAGATCCATCGGGTAGGGCCAAGGGTCGTGGGTTTTTGACTGCGATGCCACATGCCATTCCAGAAAAGCAGGGTCAATCAGATGCGCCTGCACATAGGCATTTGCGGCCTCACCAACAGGCAGATCATAAGCTGTGATGCGCATGGCCACCGGGGCAAAGAAGGCATCGGCAACGCTGTATTTTCCAAACAGCCAAGGCCCGTCTGCACCATGCCTTTCGCGGGCCAATGCCCACAGAAATTCAATTCGGGCAAGATCCGCCGATACGGCGTCTGACGGGGTAAACCCCTCCCAGACGCGTGAAATCATCATCGGGCAATCATTGCGCAACGCGCCAAATCCGCCATGCATTTCTGAAGCCAGGTTCCGGGCGAGTGCGCGTGCCGCCGGGTCTTTCGGGTAAATTCCGGCATCGGGATGGGCCTCGTACAATGTTTCAGCCATTGCCATGCTGTCGGATAGCACGTGCCCTTGCGGTGTTCGCAGTGCGGGTACCGTGCGCGCTGGGGCAAGATGTGCCAGCTCTGCGCGGTAGGTGCCAGCATAAAGCCCAACCATATGGGTTTTGAAAGGCAGACCGGACTTTTCAAGCATCAGCCAACCACGGAGCGACCAGCTGCTGAAGGTGCGATCACCGATATAAAGATCATATGTCATGCGCATGACGTTAGAGACGGTTCAACCCGTTGCCAAACAAGGAATTTTGACGTTCCATATCACGGAATGTGATTGATGTTCCCAACCTGCCAGCGTCCGCTTGCCATGGTGATGTCAGTCACGGACAGGTTGTCGATATTGTGGCCCATCGCCTGATAGGCGGTGCTGCTGCTGGCGCGTTGTATCTGGGTCATGATAACGCCGATATGGGCAACCAATACGATATCTGCGTCTGCGTGGTCGCGGCAGAGTTGGTCAACCACGCGGCTGACCCTTGCCGCGACACCGTTCCAGCTTTCGCCTTCTGGCGCTGTCAGTTCGCCAGGTTGCTCCCAGAAACGGCGGCTTAGGTCGGGGTCGCGGGCGGCGACCTGATCAAAGGTCATCCCGTCCCAGACGCCAAAGTCGAATTCGCGCAATCCTGCATTGTCTGGAAGACGCTGCCGCGTGCCGCCAATCGCGTCAGCTGTGGCAGAGGCGCGGCGCAAGTCGGACGCGATGACCAGCGCGTCTGACGGCAAATAGGCATCAACCCTGTCGATCAGCGCCTGATCGGAAAGATCTGCGGGGACATCGCGCCATCCGACAAAGGTTTTCTGGTGTGTTGGCCCGTGCCTTACCAGCCAGAACCGGGTCACAAAGACCCTTTCAGCGCAAGGGGCAGACCCGCCATAACAGCGACGACCAAGTCTGCCTCGGTGGCGATGGACTGGTTCAGCGTGCCTTGGGCGTCACGAAACGTGCGCGACAGTTTGTTGTCTGGTACAATCCCTTGCCCGACTTCGTTGGAAACGACGACTACTTCTGCGCGGCACATGCACAAGGCGGCGACCAGATGTGCACTTTCCACAGCAAGATCGTAGTCACCCAAGATGATATTGGTCAGCCAAAGCGTGGCGCAATCAATCAGGATCACCTGTGAATGGTCCGCCTCTGCCAATATATCCGCGACGGCGACAGGTTCCTCCACCGTTGTCCATTCGGTCCCCCGGCGTTCCTGATGGCGCAATTTTTTTTCCGCCATTTCATCATCAGAAATCTGGGCGGTCGCAACATAAAGCGGGGCCAGATTGCTTTCCAGGACAAGGTTTTCCGCAAAGGCAGACTTGCCAGACGCGGCACCACCAAGCACGAGCGTGAGTTTTCCAGACTGAGTCATGTGAACTTTTTCTGATCCAATGCGTTTGTCCCATCGTAACAAATTCAAGAAGCAAAGTTAATGCATCGCAAGATCACTGGGAGAAATATCATGGGTGTCACCGGTTTTTCTGATCAAACATTGTCACGTACAGCTATGAAGGCTGAATTGTTGGACGCTGAAACTGAACTCGCTCTTGCGTATGCATGGCGCGACCAGCGGGACGAACAGGCGCTGCACCGCCTTATCACGGCCTATATGCGTCTTGCCATCTCAATGGCGTCTAAATTCAAACGCTACGGTGCGCCGATGAATGATCTTATTCAGGAAGCGTCTGTTGGCCTGATGAAAGCTGCAGACAAATTTGATCCTGATCGTGGCGTGCGCTTTTCAACCTATGCTGTCTGGTGGATCAAGGCATCCATTCAGGACTATGTGATGCGCAACTGGTCGATGGTGCGCACCGGTTCCACCTCATCGCAGAAATCACTGTTTTTCAACATGCGCCGGGTTCAGGCAAGGTTGGAACGTGAAGCTTCCGCCGAGGGCCGCGAGATCGACCGTCAGGAGATGCGCGAGTTGATCGCCATTGAAGTTGGTGTGCCGCTGCATGATGTCGAAATGATGGAAGGGCGCTTGTCCGGTTCTGACTTTTCGCTCAACGCCACCCAGTCGGTTGACGATGAAGGTCGCGAATGGATTGACGCGCTCGAGGACGATGGCCCGCAGGCCGCAGAGACCGTCGAGAATTCGCATGACAATGACACGTTGCGCCAGTGGCTTGTTACGGCCTTGTCATCGCTGAACGATCGCGAGCAGTTCATCGTCCGTGAACGCAAACTGCGTGAGGACCCGCGCACGCTGGAAAGTCTTGGTACCGAACTGGGGCTGTCCAAAGAGCGCGTGCGTCAGTTGGAAGCAGCAGCCTTTGGCAAAATGCGCAAGAGCCTTGAGTCGCAAAGCACCGAGGTCCATTCGTTTTTTGCATAGCCGCATGACATTGTCATTCCGGTATCATCTGACCTAGTGTCTGGCATGGGTGATACCGGAGCAGACCATGTTGGCGAATAAACATATCCTGTTGATTGTAGGCGGCGGCATCGCCGCCTTTAAATCGTTGGACCTTGTGCGCCGGTTGCGCGAGCGCGGCTGTCGCGTGACACCTGTCCTGACCAAGTCGGGTGCCGAGTTTGTGACGCCTCTCAGCCTGTCGGCGCTTTCCGCAAGCAAAATCTATCAAGACCTGTTCGACCTTACGGACGAAGCCGAGATGGGCCATATCGAATTGTCACGCGCCGCTGATCTGATCGTTGTCGCCCCTGCCACGGCGGACCTGATGGCCAAGATGGCGAGTGGCTTGGCCAATGATCTGGCCTCAACACTCCTTTTGGCGACGGACAAGCGCGTCTTGATCGCCCCGTCGATGAATGTGCGCATGTGGGACCACCCCGCGACACAACGCAATCTGACCACTCTGCAAGGCGATGGGGTGCTGGTCGTTGGCCCGAATGAAGGCGATATGGCCTGCGGTGAATATGGACCCGGTCGCATGGCCGAGGTGCCAGAGATTATCGCCGCGATTGACGCCGCATTGTCCGATGGCCCGCTGAAGGGCAAACATATCCTTGTGACGTCCGGCCCGACACACGAACCGATTGATCCGGTGCGCTATATCGCGAACCGCTCCTCGGGTGCGCAGGGCACGGCGATTGGGGCGGCATTGGCCGCACTTGGCGCCGATGTGACCTTTGTAACGGGGCCTGCTGATGTGCTTCCGCCGCAGGGTGTAGATGTGATCAAGGTGCAGACAGCAGCACAGATGCTTGACGCCGTTCAATCCGCTCCTGCCGCTGATGCGGCGGTCTTTGCGGCGGCCGTTGCGGACTGGCGGGTGGCGAACGCGGGCGACAGCAAGATCAAGAAAGATGGCAGCGGCCTGCCGACGCTGGAATTTGCCGAAAATCCGGACATTCTGGCAACCGTGTCGCAGATGACCGTAGGACGGCCAAAACTGGTCGTGGGCTTTGCCGCTGAAACCGATGATGTGATTGCCAACGCAACGGCCAAGCGGTTGCGCAAGGGGTGCGACTGGATCGTGGCCAACGATGTGTCACCTAATACGGGGATCATGGGTGGCAAAGAGAACGCGGTCACACTGATCAGTGACGCCGGTGCCGAAAACTGGCCGCGCATGGGCAAAGAGGCAGTGGCAACCGCACTTGCCAAGCGGATTGCAGAGGCCTTGGCATGACGCCGACAATCCAGTTGCAATGGGATGCAGGCGCGGACCCTGACGTGGGCCTGCCGTCCTATGAGACACAAGGCGCGGCAGGTGCAGATCTGCGGGCCAATTTGCCGGAGCGTGACAAGATCACCCTGATGCCCGGCGCACGCAAGCTGATTCCGACAGGCCTGCGGATGGCCATTCCTGACGGGTTTGAGGTGCAGATCAGGCCACGCTCTGGCCTTGCGCTTAAGCATGGGATCACGATGGTGAACAGTCCGGGCACGATCGACGGTGACTATCGCGGGCCGGTCGGTGTGATCCTGATCAATCTGGGCACCGAATATTTCGACGTCACGCATGGGATGCGTATCGCGCAAATGGTGGTCGCTCCGGTGTCGCAAGCCACGTTTCAGATGGTGCAAGCGTTGGACGTGACCGCGCGGGGCACAGGCGGATTTGGGTCAACTGGCCTATGATTATGGTCGGTGCGATGGCTGCCGTCCTCTGGGGGATCGGCATTGCGATGAAGGCGCCATATCACGCGCGCTGGACTATGATGGGCATTCTGCTTGTGGCGGTCATGATCATCCATGTTGCCCTGCCGGACGGGCACCCGTTGCGGATGGCCACTGGCGGTGATGCGCGCTTGTGGGGGCTGTTGATTGCCTTTGGTTTCATGGTCTGGGGATATCGCAAATTTTTGGGTGGCCTGCGTCGACAGGTGGCTGCCAAGGCGGCACCTGCGCCAGCCTCGTCGGACCGCTTTTCCACGACGGAACTCGACCGCTACGCACGCCATATCATGCTGCGCGAGGTGGGCGGACCGGGACAGAAGGCCATGCGCGACGCCAAGGTGCTGGTCGTCGGGGCAGGGGGGCTGGGCGCGCCCGCGCTGCAATATCTGGCGGCGGCAGGCGTTGGCACGATTGGTGTCATTGACGATGACACGGTTGAAAACACAAACCTGCAACGGCAGGTTATTCATCTGGACCGCAATATCGGGATGCCAAAGGTGCATTCCGCTGCCGAGGCGATGAAAGCTCAAAACCCTTTTGTTGTCGTGCGCCCCTATCAGCGGCGGCTGGAGGAGGAGATCGCGGCGGACCTGTTTGCGGACTACGACCTGATCCTTGATGGGACTGACAATTTCGATACGCGCTATCTGGTGAACCGTACCGCCGTGGCGCTGGGCAAACCGCTGATTGCGGGCGCCTTGACCCAATGGGAGGGGCAGATCAGCCTTTACGCTCCGGCCCAAGGCACGCCGTGTTACGAATGCGTCTTTCCAACCGCCCCCGACAGTGCGTTGGTGCCCAGTTGCGCCGAGGCGGGGGTCATTGGTCCGCTGCCCGGTGTCATCGGTGCGATGATGGCGGTTGAGGCGGTGAAACTCATTACCGGCGCGGGCGATGGTCTGGGTGGCCGGATGCTGATTTATGATGCGCTTTACGCGCAAACGCGCACGATCAATATCAAGCCACGCGCCGATTGCGCCGTCTGTGGCGGACAGGGCTTGCGCCCGTCTGAGTGAAGCCCATACTGCGGCATTGAAATTGTCCGATGGGAGTCCCAGACATGAAAATAATCGCCACAGTTGCTGCCATGATGATCGCCACCGTCGCCAGTGCGGATGGGCACCTGCCCGATTTGGACGGGCGCGAGATTGTCGTCGTGACCGAAAACGCCTATCCGCCGCTGCAATTCATTGATGGCGAAGGCAATGCCGTGGGCTGGGAATACGACGCGATGGCCGAGATCGCGGAGCGTCTGAACGCCACGGTCGTCTATGAAAACATCAGCTGGGACGCGATGATTCCTGCCGTGTCTGAAGGGCAGTTCGATCTGGGCATGACCGGCATTACTATCCGCGAGGACCGCGCGGAAATTGTCGATTTTTCGGATAAATACATGACCTCGGAAATGGTAATGATGGTGCGCGGCGACGAGGACCGCTTTGACGACGCCGCCGGATTTGCCGCCAATGATGATCTGCTGATGGCGGCCCAACCGGGCACAACCCCGTTTTACGTCGGTGTCTATGATGTACTCGACGGCGACGAGGCCAACCCCCGCATCAAGCTGATGGAAACATTCGGGGCCACGGTGCAAGCGCTGCGCGCGGGCGACGTTGATCTGGTGCTGACCGATGGCACAGCCGGGAACGGCTATGTCGAAGCCTCTGACGGTGGTCTCAAGATTATCGGCAATAAGTTGGGCACCGAAGACTTCGGCTTCATCTTTCCCAAAGGCTCTGATCTGGTCGCCCCGATCAATGCCGCCATCGCGGATATGACTGCCGATGGCACGATTGATGCGCTCAATACCAAGTGGTTCCTTGAATATAAGCTTGGTGAATAAGCCCTGAACAGGAGGTCCCGGATGTTGTCCGGGACTGTGCCCGGTTGATTCCCACATCCCCCGACGACAAGGATTTTCCTTGGTGGCTGGTCGCTGTCATTGCGATTGGCACCTATCTGTTCTGGCAGGTCCTGACCGTGCCGGAATATGCCAAGGTGCTGGCCACGCTGCGCAAAGGCATTTGGGTCACGATCTATGTCGCCGTGGTATCCTACGCGATGGCCTGTGTTCTGGGGCTTTTGCTGGCGCTGGCGGGCCTGTCGCGCTGGCTGGTTCTGCGCCAGTTTGCACGCTTCTACATCGAGGTCTTTCGCGGCATCCCGATTATCGTCCTGCTGCTTTACGTGGCCTTTGTCTTTGCACCCGCACTGGTTTCAGCCTGGAACGTGGTATTGGAGTCAGTGGGGCTGGACCCAATCCGCACCCGCGATTTTTCCTTGCTTTGGCGGGCTGTCATTGCGCTGACGATTGCCTATTCGTCATTTCTAGCCGAGGTGTTTCGCGCCGGTCTGCAATCAGTCGATGAAGGCCAGATCGAAGCCGCCGAGGCGCTGGGCCTGAGCAAGTGGCAGCGGTTCCGGCTGATCATATTCCCGCAGGCCCTGCGCACGATCCTGCCGCCGTTAGGCAATGATTTCGTGGCGATGGTCAAGGATTCGTCGCTGGTGTCCGTACTTGGTGTGACTGACGTGACCCAACTGGGCAAAGTGACCGCGGCGGGCAATTTTCGCTATTTCGAGACCTATAATGTTGTCGCGCTGGTCTATTTGACCATGACGATTTCGCTGTCACTGTTACTGCGCCGGTTTGAGAAACGGATGCGGCAAAGATAACGCGGGTCACGCGGTCATGAACGCCTTTGATTGTGCCGTCGGCCCACATTTTTTTGCGTCGTTATCCCGCTGGGTGTGGCAACTGGCAGGTGTGGCCCCTACGTTCTGCGCAAAGGAGAACTGAAAATGACAAACCCGTTGCTTGCTGACTGGGATACCCCGTTTGAAATCCCGCCGTTCGATCAAATCTCTGATGCAGATTTTGCGCCAGCCGTGGACGCGGCACTGGACGCGGCACGGAGCAACATTGCCGCTATTGTACAGCAGGATGACGCCCCCACCTTTGCCAACACCATTGAGGCGCTGGAGTTGGCGGATGCCCTGTTGAACCGCGTTTTGGGCACTTTTTACAATGTGGCGGGCGCGGATAGTAATCCGGCCCGCGAAGCCTTGCAGCGCGAATTTGCGCCGAAACTCAGCGCCTACGGTTCCGAAATTTCCGAAAATAAGGCGCTTTTTGCGCGGGTTGAGGCCATTTGGCAGGACCGTGATAACCTTGATCTGTCCGACGAACAGCAGCGGGTGCTGATGCTGACACGGCGCAGCTTTGTGCGGTCCGGTGCGCAGTTGGAAGGGCAGGCAGCCGAAGCGCTGCGCGCTGTGAAGTCGCGCTTGTCTGTGCTGGGCACGCAGTTCACGCAAAATCTGCTCGCCGATGAACGGGAATGGTTCATGTCGCTTGGGCCTGGTGATTTGGCGGGATTGCCGGATTTCGTTGTCGCCACGGCGAAGGCAGCAGGAAAAGAAAAGCAGGCAGGCGGCCCGGTTGTTACCTTGTCGCGGTCGCTGATCGTACCGTTCCTGCAATTTTCTGAACGCCGCGATTTGCGCCGGAAAGCCTATGAAGCATGGACGGCGCGCGGGGCGGGTGGCGGCGCAACCGACAATCGGGCGATTGCTGCGGAAACGCTCAAGCTACGCGAAGAGCGGGCGCGCCTGTTGGGCTACGATACCTTTGCCGACTTCAAGCTTGAAACCGAGATGGCGGGAAACCCGGGGGCTGTGCGTGATCTGTTGATGCGGGTCTGGGAACCCGCCAAGGCCGCAGCGCTGGCGGACGCGGCGCATCTGGAGCAGATGCTGCTAGCTGACGGGTTTGCCGGACCGCTGGAGCCATGGGACTGGCGTTTTTATGCGGAAAAGCGGCGCAGGCTGCTGCACGATCTGGACGAGGCCGAATTGAAGCCGTACCTGCAACTGGACCGGATGATTGAAGCCGCATTTGCCTGTGCCAATCGTCTGTTCGGACTTGAGTTCAGGGCGTGCGAGGGGTCGACCTATCATCCGGATGTGCGCTTGTGGGAAGTGACGCGCGATGGTGCCCATGTCGCCGTCTTCATGGGTGACTATTTTGCCCGTGGCGCCAAGCGGTCCGGTGCGTGGTGCTCGGCGATGCGCGCGCAACAGCGCTTGTCGGGCGATATTCGCCCCATTGTGGTGAATGTCTGCAATTTTGCGAAGCCCGAAGAGGGCAAGCCCGCGCTCTTGTCGTATGACGATGCGCGCACGCTTTTCCATGAATTTGGACATGCATTGCACCAGATGCTGTCGGATGTGACTTATGAAAGCATCAGCGGGACGTCTGTTGCGCGGGATTTCGTGGAATTGCCCAGCCAGCTGTTTGAACATTGGCTTGAAGTGCCGCAGGTGTTGGCAGAGTTCGCGACTCACGCAGAGACGGGCGCTCCTATGCCAGAGGATCTGCTGCAACGTATGTTGGGGGCCGCGACCTATGATATGGGGTTCCAGACGGTCGAATATGTTGCATCAGCGCTTGTTGATCTAGGGTTCCACGACGGTCCAGCCCCAGCGGACCCGATGCAGAAACAAGCCGAATTATTGGAGCAGATCGGGATGCCGCGGGCCATTCGCATGCGGCATGCAACACCGCACTTCGCACATGTCTTTGCGGGGGATGGTTATTCCAGCGGATATTACAGCTACATGTGGTCGGAAGTGATGGATGCTGATGCTTTTGCGGCCTTTGAAGAGGCTGGTAACCCGTTTGACGCGGAGATGGCAAAACGTCTTGAAAAGACAGTTTTATCATCGGGCGGTTCTGTTGATGCCGCAGCGCTTTATACGGCGTTTCGGGGGCGTTTGCCTGGGGTGGAAGCATTGTTGAAAGGGCGCGGGCTTGCAGCTTAGATGGATTGAAATCCATCTTACGGTTCTTCAAGGCCAATCAGATAATGTAGCGTAAGATGGGTCTTGACCCATCTACCTTTCATCGTCGGGGTGCTTTTGCACCCCGACAGGGTCTTTATGGATCAGAACGTCAGTCTGCGGATAGTGTGCAACAATCGCGCGCCGCAGGGCTGCGCCGATATTGTGGGCTTCATAGAGCGTCTGCGCCCCATCCAGTTCTATATGCAAATTGACGAACACCCGGCTGCCAGCGACCCGCGTTTTCAGGTCATGGTAACCCTGCACACCCTCGAAATCTTCCACAATTTCACAAATGCCACTGATCATCTTTGGGTCAGCCTGCCGGTCCATCAACGCGTCCCAGGCTGATTTGCCAATCCGCAGTGCCCCCACCACCAGCAGTGCTGCGGCCACAAGGGCCACGACGCTGTCGATTTGGTGCAGCCCCAACGCGCCCGATGCCCAAAGTGCGATGATCGCGCCCACATTGGGGATCAGATCGCCAATGTAGTGCAGACTGTCTGCCGCGACGACCTTGTTTCCGGTCTTGCGCGCGACGCGTCGTTGCCACGCGACGAGCCCCAGCGTGATCCCGACCGAAAACAGTATGATCGTAATCCCCAGCCCCTCTTGCTCGGGCAGGGCAACATTATCATCCAGCAATCGCAAGACCGCAGCCACCGCAATCACTCCGGCAGAGATCACGATGAAAATGGATTGCCCCAGTGCCGCGAGATCCTCGGCCGATGTATGGCCGAAATTGTGGTCCTCGTCTGCGGGCTTTGCTGCATAGGCAATGGCAATCAGCCCGCCCAGTGAGATCATCAAATCCATCGCACTATCAGCCAAAGTTGCCGCAACAGCCAGCGATCCGGTCTGCCCCAGCGCCCACAGCTTGAGCCCGACAAGCACGAATGCAACCGCAACAGAAAGCAATCCTGCGGATAGGTTCAGCGTGGTATCGTGGCGATTAGACATGGCGACTCGGGTTATTTTAGCAAGCTTAGCAGTGATCCTGTTGCTTGCCGACCGTGTCCCGATCAATCCCTGATTTCACTGTCAGCGACGCCCCATAGGTCCGACTTTGGTGCCCAGCCACGATAGCCCCCGGCATTCAGTTTGCACCACCGCACTTCACATTCACCCAAGCGGGCAATGACGTCGGGTTCTAGGATCGCATTTTCAAGTGAGGTGTCGTCGGGCTTTGCGCGCAGAGGCGTGGCTTGTCCATTGATCAGCACGGTGCGGGACCCGGAAAGCATGGTGTAATGGACCCAACCGCCCTGTCCCTCCCGGTCGATCACCCGCCGCCAGTGGCCATATTCGGCGATCACCTGCAAAGGCATGTTGCGTCGCTGAAACACCCAGTCAATCCGGTGCGATAGGGACGGCCCCCGACGCACGTTTGCTTGCGATGCCTTGAGTGACACAAAACGCGGTAATGGCAAATTTGTTTCCGGTCCCAGGCCTGTGCGACTTGTCTGCTGGCCCTGGGCGCCAGCACAAAACACACATAGTAGCATTGCCATAAACCCACACCGCAACCACTGCATTGATGCCCGCATCATTTGCCTCATAACTGCACACTCATTTTTCGGCGCGCAGTTCTTGTGCTGCGCGTCCCTTTGGCGCAACCTGACACGGTGCAGGACGTTTGAAAAGCCAAGGGAGGGTTTCCATGCCAGGTCGCCAATTAAGTGTTGTTGTCACGCGACGGTTGCCCGAGGCGGTCGAGACGCGGATGAAAGAGCTTTTCAACGTCACCTTGCGCGAGGATGACACGCAAATGACAGCTGATGAACTGGTTGATGCCATGGGCAAGGCCGACGTGCTTGTGTCCACGATTACAGACCAAATCGACGCAAAGCTGTTGGGCCGGGCTGGCGAAAGGTTGAAGTTGATCGCCAATTACGGGGCCGGTGTTGATAATATCGATGTCGAAACCGCGCGGCAGCGGGGCATTCTTGTGTCCAACACACCGGGTGTCGTGACCGAAGATACCGCTGATATGGTGATGGCGTTGATCCTGGCTGTAACGCGCCGCATGGCTGAAGGGTTGCGCGTTGCGCAGTCCGATCATTGGGCGGGCTGGTCACCCACGGCGATGATGGGGGGGCGTATCAAGGGCCGCCGCCTTGGTATTCTTGGTATGGGCCGGATCGGGCAGGCCGTTGCACGCCGTGCCGCTGTCTTTGGGATGCAGGTCCATTACCATAACCGCAGGCGTCTGCGCCCTGAAATCGAGGAAGAACTCGACGCGACCTATTGGGAAAGTCTGGATCAGATGGTTGCGCGTGTCGATGTCCTGTCAATCAATTGCCCGCATACACCATCGACTTTCCATCTCCTGAATGCCCGCAGACTGAAACTGATGAAGCCCTCTGCCGTGATCGTAAATACCTCGCGGGGCGAAGTCATCGATGAAAACGCGCTGACCCGGATGCTGCGGGCTGGCGAAATCGCCGGTGCCGGTCTGGACGTGTTCGAGCGGGGTGCACAGATTAATCCCCGCCTCAAGGAACTGCCAAACGCGATCTTGCTGCCGCACATGGGCTCTGCGACGTTGGAAGGGCGTATCGAGATGGGCGAGAAAGTGATCTTGAATATTCAGACCTTTGCCGATGGCCATCGCCCGCCTGATCAGGTTGTGCCTGCAATGTTGTGAGGGCGCGTATCACATGCCGCCCCAACTTGATGGCAAAAGACCATGTTGCAGTCCCTGATCAACGATTTCGCGGTATTGAACCATCGAATGGGCGAAGAGGTCCTTGCGCTTTGCAGGCGATATTTTCTTGATGACACCCATGTGATGAAAGCGGTGCGGCAGTCGGGTCACGGGATCGTCGCCGCGGTTAATCAGCAGGCATTGACGATCATATTTGACCCTTCCGCGTGAATATTTGGGCCGCGGTGCTGCGAAACCGATGGTGGGCACATTGTAGCTCTTGGAGAGAATCTGTGCCGCAGCAGCCCCAAGTGAATGCCCGATGATGAATTTAGGCGCCACGTTTTGCTTGATCAGCCAATGGAAAATCTCGGCGGAATAGGCAAGGAAACCTTGATGCCACACGGTGCCTGATGCACCTTTGCTGGCCTTATTGTCGTTCATGATCAATTTCTTATGTCCGATGCGTAACGGTCTGAGATTGAATTTGAGGTAATCATCAACCGAGTTCGAACCGGGAAGCAGGAGGATATCACCCTCAAGGACATGGGCTTGCACATCTTTGTGCGGGCAAGAATGCAGAACACGTGGGCTGGTAATCCGCCCACTGTCGTAACTGGCTTCGGCCAGTTTCGCGGCATCTTCGATTGAAAATCTCATGTGTCAGACCCTCCCATATCCAACTATGACGTTTCGCCTTTCGCTGCTGTCTCAAGTCAAAGCCGAAACGCTGTGGATACACAAATGGTTTGATCAGGCGAGTAGCAAAAGCCTGGCCATGCAAAGAGCCGAGCCGCCCCACGCGACTTGCCCAATTTACAGCGGCGATGGGTTAAAACCCATCTTACGGTGCTGCAAGGTCGCAATCAGCCCTCAAGGAGTCGGCTGGTTCTGTCGCCAATTTTCTGAATGCCTCAGATTATGGCCAGATCACGAGCAAGGAGTCGCCTCAAATGAAAACCCAAGTCAAAGCACTCGTCGTTGGCGGTGGCGCTGTGGGCACCTCTATCGCTTATCATTTGGCGAAGGCCGGTTGGGACGATGTCATGTTGCTGGAACGCGACGAATTGACCTCTGGGTCCACATGGCACGCTGCGGGTCTGTTGCCGCTGTTCAACATGAACTACGCCACGACCCACATCCACAAATACTCCGTCGATTTCTATAAGACGCTGGAAGCGGAGACCGGCCTGAACGCAGGTTTTGCCGTTGTTGGCAATCTGCGCATGGCCCAGACGCAAGAGCGTATGGACGAATATATGCTGTATGCATCGACGGCTGAGACCTGCGATGTGCCGTATGTCTGGATGACCCCTGAGGAGATCAAGGCGAAGTGGCCACTGATTGAAACGTCCGACCTGAAGGGTGCGCTTTATCACCATACAGATGGTTATATAAACCCTGCTGATGTCACACAGGCGATGGCGAAGGGTGCCCGCCAGCGCGGTGTCGTGATCGAGCGAAAGTGGCAGGCCGATGCATTTCACTGGACAGGGCAGGCATGGGAAGTCACCTGCACCAAGATGGTTGAGAAGGGCGGCAACCTTGTTCCTTCCGACGAGCAGATCGTCATCACCGCCGAACATGTGGTCACAGCCTCTGGCAACCACGCCCAGACGACGGCGCGCAAGCTGGGCATCAAGATCCCTGCCATTCCTGTCGAACATCAGTTCATCGTAATGGACAAGGACCCGGCGCTGGTGGACTTCCGCGCGCTAGGGCATGCAGAGCACCCCGTCATTCGTGATGCCGATGCCCAGTCCTATGTGCGAGAGGAACGCGGTGGCTGGATTCTGGGTGTTTATGAAAAGGGTGCGCCTGCTGTCTTTGAACATGGCGTGCCTGACAGTTTCCGCGCGGATCTGTTCCCGCTCGATCTGGAGCGGATCGAAGACCAGTATATGGCGATGATCCACCGCATTCCGTCTTGCGAGGAAAGCGGCCTGAAGGATGATTTCAACGGCCCGATTTGCTATACGCCTGACGGCAATCCGCTGGTCGGTCCTGCCCAAGGGTTGCGCAATATGTGGCTGGCGGAAGGGTTTTCCTTCGGCATCACAGCCGCAGGCGGCACCGGCTACTACCTTGCCCAGATGATGGTCGAGGGCGAGGCCGAGATCGACATGGCGTCGCTTGACCCCAAGCGGTTTGGCAGTTGGATCACCACAGAGTATGCGGCACGCAAGAATGAGGAATGCTACGATCACGTCTATATCCTGCATCACCCCGATGAAGAACGCCCGGCCTGCCGTCCCCTGAAAACCGCCCCGTCCTACGACAGGATGAAAGCCAGGGGTGCGCAGTTCGGCTGCGTCAACGGTTGGGAACGGCCAAACTACTTTGGGCCGCTGGACGCGCCCGAAAGCTTTGACCATGACGCCCGCTCGTTCCGGCGTGGTGGCTGGTGGCAATATGCGGTGGAAGAGGCCAAAGCCATTCGCAATGGTGTCGGGATGATCGACGCCTCGGCCTTTGCCAAACACAGGCTCGAAGGGCCGGGGGCTGCGGCTTTTCTGGACTGGTTCACAACAAACAAACTGCCGCGCGTGGGCCGGATCAACCTGACCTATGCGCTGACTGCCCATGGCACGACCCGGACCGAATATACCATCGTCCGGCATGCAGAGGATGCATTTACGTTGATCTCTGCAGGCGCATGGCAAGCCTATGATGGTGACTATCTGGCCAAGGCCGTGCAGGACAAGATGGGTGAATTTGGGCCGATGTGCCTCAGTGATGTGACATCACAGACGGGTGTTTTTGCGCTTGCCGGGCCGAAATCACGCGATTTGCTGAATGATGTGATCGTTGATGCTGATCCGGCGACCGCCTTGTCCAACAAGCGGTTCCCGTGGCTGTCTGCCCGGCGGATCGAATTGGGGATGTGCCCGGTCAACGCCATCCGTGTCGCCTATACGGGTGAGTTGGGCTGGGAATTGCACCACCCGATGGAGATGCAGAACTATCTTTTTGACCTGCTCGAAAAGGCTGGTGAAAAACACGGGCTAAAGCTGGTCGGTGCAAGGGCACAAAACTGGCTACGGCAGGAGAAATCATACCGCGCCTTCGGTAATGAACTGGGCCGAGACGCGACCCCGCTGGAGGCGGATTTGCCACGCTTTGTGGATTTGTCAAAGGACTTCCATGGCAAAGAGGCGATGGAAGCAAAAGGCATACGCTCGAAATGCGTAACCCTGTTGATTGACGGCCCATCCGATGCGGACCCATGGGGCCGCGAGGCACTGTACGCACAGGACGGCAGCAGAGTGGGGCGTTTGACGTCGGGTGGTTATTCCGTCGCATTTGAGAAATCTATCGGGCTGGGCTATGTCCGCCCTGACGTGGCCACGGTGGGTGCGAAGCTCCAGGTCAAGATGCAGGACCAGCTTTGGCCCGCCGAGATTGTGGAGGATAGCCCCTACGATCCGCAAAACGCGCGCATTCGCGTCGATGGATGACAGAAGCCATGCCGTAAGATGGATCTTGATCCATCCCGGAGGGGGCAAAGATGACGGAAAAGATCGAGGTTGAGAACATCAACACGCCCGGAAAGATCACACGGGTTGACCGTGCGAAATATGAGGCGATGAAATCGGCAATGCTGGCAACCTTGCCGAAATCCGCACCGGGTATGACCGCCAAGGAAAGCAAAGACGCCGCAAAGGCACATTTGCCCGAGGCCCTGTTTCCCGGTGGGGCGACGTCGGGCTGGTGGCAGAAATGCGTCCAGCTTGATCTGGAGGCCAAGGGCGTGATCGTCAGAGAGAATTCAAAGCCGCTCCGGTTTCATCAGGTCTGACAGGCCCTATCTGAAATCGGCAAGCCGCCGGATTTGTTGACCGTCTTTGTCAAAGTTTTCAGGTGCCAGCCATTTTTCGAACGCAGTTTGCAGGGCCGGCCATTCGGCATCAATGATCGAGAACCATGCCGTGTCGCGGTTGCGCCCTTTGTAGACGAGCGCTTGCCTGAAAATGCCTTCAAACTGAAACCCCAAGCGCGTGGCGGCCGCACGTGACGGGGCATTCAGTGCATCACATTTCCATTCATATCGGCGGTAGCCCATGTCTGCAAAGACGCGGCGCATCATCAGATACATCGCCTCTGTCGCTAGCGGCGTGCGCTGCAGCATTGGCGAAAAGGCGATGTTCCCGACTTACACGACGCCATTTTCGGGCTGAAGCCTAAGATAGCTCACAACACCAATTGCCTTGTCCGTCGCCTTGTCGATGACGGCAAAAAACAGCGTATCTTGCGCGTCGGCACAGTCAGAGACCCAGTCGCAAAGCTGCTGTTGAGAGGCAAACGGCCCCTTGGTCATGTAGGTCCAAAGCTGACTGGACGTATCAAGTGCGTAGGCTGCAAACAGATCGTCGCTATGGCTTGGCTCCAGCGGGACCACATCGCAAATGGCGCCCCGCATCGGCGTGCGGGGGATCGTTTCGCAACCTGACCAATTTGCAACCGCCGGGCCAATTGGCTGCCCCTGCCGATTGTATCGGGTCATGCAGAAAAGCGGGCCGGTGACAGTGCGGCGACGGTCTGTGCGTCCAGTTCAGGCTGCCGTTCGGCGATGATGTCAGCCAGCAACTGGCTGGCTGCCGGGCTGGATTGCATACCATATCCGCCTTGGCCTGCGCACCATATGAACCGGTCATCAACAGGATCGCGCCCCAGAACAAGCGTGCCGTCAGGGGCGAACGTGCGTAATCCGGCCCAAGAGGCCAGCAAACGGACGATGGGTTCCGTCACGTTGTTTTCATAACGCATCAACCCCTCGGCAAGTGTCATTTCATCGGGGTAGGCGTCATGCGGTTCGACCTTGTCCTCATCGGCGGGTGACACGATCAGCGCACCGGCGTCCGGTTTTGCGTACCATGTTTCGCCAGGGCCAAAGAGCATGGGCCATTGGCGCACATCATGTCCACCCGGTGCGGGCATCCGCGCCATGGACCGGCGCTTGGGGCTAAAACCCAGCGGCGTAATTCCGGCCATCATCGCGATATTGTCGACCCATGCACCTGCGGCATTGACCAGATTGCGTGCGAAATAGCTGGTGGTGCGGGTGTTGACCTCCCAACCGGTCGTGATCCGCGAAATGCTGCTGACACCCGCCTTGGTATTGATCTGGCCGCCCTTCGCGCGGACCATTTTGGCGAATGTTTGCAGCAGCTTGTCGGTGTCGATGTCCCATGCCTCACTGTGATAGGCTGCCCTGTCAACCGCCTTGCGACATGTGATTGGCACAAAATCTACCGCCTCATCCATTGTGATGAGGTCAAGTTGCATGACGGTCCGGTCGTTCTCGAAGGTTGCGGCATTGTCCTTGTTCCCGACCATCATCAACCCACGCGGGCTGAGGACGTCTGCATCAACATGAAAACACTTGCTGGCGGCATTCAACGCAATGGTCGACGGCTTGCCGTAGCTTTCCTCGAACATTGCGGCAGAGCGACCGGAGGCATGATAGGCCAGCTGATCCTCTGTCTCCAGCACGACAACGCTGCCAAGCTCTACCAGCCTTGCCGCTGCCGAAACGCCGGCAATCCCGCCGCCAATAATCAAGAAGTCGATCATATTTCTTCCAACCTGTCTGTGGCTGGTGCCGGGGATATGCTGAGTTGGGTGGTTTTTTCGTAAAGATCGGAATCCATATCGAAATCTGCCGCAGCCAGCGACGGGCCAAGCTGTTCAACCGACTTTGCCGAAATAATCGGCGAAACTGACGCTGGGTGTGCCGCCACCCACGCCACGGCGAGCGTGGCCGGATGAACACCTTGTGCGTCGGCAAGGGCGTGCAGATCACGGGCAGTTTGATGCATCCATGGTTGGTCGTATCGTGCCTGATACCGTGGATCTTCGGTCAGGCGGCCGCCGCTGCCTTGCCCATATTTGCCCGTCAGAAGTCCACCACCCAACGGTGAATAGGGCACAATGGCGATTTTCTGGTCTTGGGCCATGGGAAAAATCTCGACCTCGGCCTGCCGTTTCACCAGATTGTACATTGGCTGAATGACATCGATTTTCGTGCCAAGTGACCGCGCAACAGCCTGTGCCTTCATCACCTGCCATGCCGCATAGTTGGACACGCCGATATGCCGGATGGCCCCGGACGATTGCAAGTCAGCCAATGTTTCATAGGTTTCCTCAAGCGGGGTGTCATCGTCGAACCGGTGCATATAGAGCAGATCGACTGCGTCCTGATCCAGTTGTTTGCGGCATGTATCGAAATGGCGGGTGATGTTGGCTTTGCTGGCCCCGCCCGCATAGCCGACTTTGGTCGCGATATACAGGTCGTCGCGATCTTGTTTGATCATCTGGCCCAGCAAGGTTTCGGACGCGCCTTCGCAATATCCGACAGCTGTATCGAAGTGGGTAATCCCGGCGGCGCGCGCGCTGTCAAACATCGCACGGCTGGCGGCAGCATCAGCTTTGCCCCCAAATTGCATGGTTCCAAAGGAGATGCGGGAGACGGGCGTGCCGTTACGTATTGTCAAAATTCTCATGCTCACAATCTTGCACGGACCTCGGCCAATGGAAAGCCGTCATGGGTGCCGATGGACCGGTCGCCGCTTGCGGGCAAGATAGAGTTCAACCCCGATCAGGTAGGGGACATAAAAGCCGATATTCTGTGCCAGATCAAAGCCGCCGGTGAATTGTGGATTTGACCAGAGCCCGCCGGTAGCAAGATACCACAGCCCATAGTGCACCCTGTAAAGCCAGGACCCCAGCGCCAGCCAAAACAGGCGCAGCGCCCAATCGTGATGGGCGCTGATCCGACCACTGCGCGCATGGCGCACCGTTTGGGTCGCCGCTATCAGGATCAAAACGCCGTACAGAGCAAACCCGATATTCATTGCGGTCCCACCAATGGTGCCGCGCAGGCCAATATATATCAGCCCGCCCACAGCGGTGATAAGTGCAGACATAATGATTATCCGGCCCGACCACCGATGCCAGCGCGGTGCTTTGGCGCGCAAGCTTGGAAACAATTGCAACGGTACCAGAAGCGTGACCAATGCGCCGGTGATCATATGGGTGAAAATCCCGATGTTGGCTGTCGCATTGTCGGAAAAGATGTAGTGTGGCTCAGGCAACGCATTGCGCAGCCCGCCTTGCCCGAACTGCACCGCATAAAGAACAAAGGGGAAGGCAAAAAGCATGGCAAGCAGCAACAGGGCTGGTTGAAGATAGGCTGTTGCGCGTCTTGTTTTCATATGGCGAGCTTAGGCTGCGTGCGGGGATGGGTTAAAACCCATCTTACGGTTTGGTGTCTGTTGCCGCCAGCCCGTTGTGGGCAACCCTGTAGTTGACATCTTACATGCCCCGTGGTGCCTATCAGGTGCAAACAACAAAGGGGGATGTGGGATGACTTACGTACCAGCAGAAAACCGCTATGACCGGATGACCTATCGTCGCTGCGGCGCGTCGGGATTGCAGCTGCCAGCCATTAGTCTGGGCCTTTGGCACAACTTTGGCCATGACACCCCGCATGACACCAAACGCGATATTTGCCGTACAGCATTTGATCATGGCATCACCCATTTTGATCTGGCAAACAATTATGGCCCGCCGCCCGGGTCGGCGGAACATGCGTTCGGTTCCATTCTGGCCGAGGATTTTGCCGGCTATCGCGACGAGCTGATTATCAGCTCCAAAGCGGGCTATCTGATGTGGCCCGGCCCCTATGGCGAATGGGGCAGCCGCAAGTATCTGGTGTCGTCTTGTGATCAATCGCTCAAGCGGATGGGTTTGGACTATGTCGATATCTTTTACTCGCACCGCTTTGACCCCAACACCCCGTTGGAGGAAACCATGGGCGCGCTGGATTACATTGTCCGCTCCGGTCGTGCGCTTTATGCCGGTATTTCATCTTATAACTCAGAGCGCACGCGGCAGGCGGTCGCCATTCTGAATGATCTGGGCACACCCTGTGTGATCCACCAGCCATCCTACAACATGCTGAACCGCTGGGTTGAGCGGGACGGCCTGAAGGAGACGTTGCAGGAGCTGGGTGTTGGTTCCATTGCCTTTACCCCCCTTGCACAGGGTATGCTGACCAAGAAATACCTTGGTGGGGTGCCCGACAACAGCCGCGCCTCACAGGGGAAGTCCCTTGCCCCCGCGATGATTACCGAAAAGGCGATCGGCAATATCCGCAAGCTCAACGAGATCGCCGAGGGTCGTGGTCAGACCCTTGCCCAGATGGCAATTGCATGGGTGTTGCGCGATGGCGGTATTACGACCGCCCTGATTGGTGCGTCCAAGCCCAGTCAGGTGGTGGATTGTGCCGGTGCCGTGGATAACCTTGAATTCACTGCTGATGAGCTGGCCCTGATTGACCAATATGCAGATGAAGAGCAGATCAACCTTTGGGCCCAATCCGCCGAGCAGGTGAAAGGCGCCGCACAACGATGAGCATGATCACCAATCCCATTCTGCCCGGTTTCAATGCGGACCCTTCATTCTGCCGGGTAGGAGAGGACTATTACATCGCCGTATCCACCTTTGAATGGTATCCGGGGGTGCAGATTTACCACTCGCGTGATCTGGTCAATTGGGACCTTGTGGCTCGGCCGCTGAACCGTGCCGCCCTGCTGGATATGCGGGGCAATGGGGATAGCTGCGGGATATGGGCGCCATGCCTGTCCTATGCGGATGGCAAGTTCTGGCTGGTTTATACGGATGTAAAGCGGCTGGACGGTGCCTTTAAGGATGCGCCGAACTATATCACCACATGCGACAGGATTGACGGAACATGGACCGATCCTTGGTACGTCAATTCATCCGGCTTTGATCCGTCTCTGTTTCATGAGGACGATGGCCGCAAGTATTTCATGAATATGCAATGGAACCACCGTGGCCCCGGCACGGGCGGCAATCCGGCCCATGCATCTTTTGATGGTATTCTGTTGCAGGAGTGGTCGCCTGACAAAGGTCTGTTTGGTCCGGTTCGCAATATTTATCAGGGCACGGCCCGTGGCCTGACAGAAGCGCCCCATATCTTCAAACGCAACGGATATTATTACCTGACCACCGCAGAGGGTGGAACAGGCTATGATCATGCGGTCACGCTGGCCCGGTCCCGCGATATTTGGGGGCCTTATGAAAATCACCCCGATCTGCACGTGATGTGCGCGGCAGGATCTGATGGTCCGATCCAGCGCACTGGTCATGGCCAATATGTCGAAACCCATTGGGGCGCTCACTACCACACGTTCCTGATGGGCCGTCCTCTGCCGGGGCCACATGGTCCGTTTTGTGCATTGGGGCGCGAGACAGGGATAGAAGAGGTCGTCTGGCTTGATGATTGGCTGTACCTGAAGGCCGGAGGCATGGTCCCGCGCGCCACGGTGCCTGCACCAGTTGATGTGGCACAACGCCCCCCTACCGCTGTGCGTCGCACACTTGGTGGCAATTTGCCACCAGAGTTCCAGTGGCTGCGCACTCCGGAACGTGACCGTATTTTTCGTGAAGACCCTGACGCACTGGTCCTGATCGGTCGTGAGAGCATTGGCAGCTGGTTTGAGCAGGCATTGGTGGCCCGCAGGCAGGAACATCATGCGTACCGCGTGGAAACGATGTTGTGGGATTTTGCGCCCGAGACCTATCAGCAAGCGGCCGGGCTTACGACATACTACAACAGGCACAAATTTCATGCGGCCATGGTTGGCCTTGGCGCGGATGGCGGGCGCGTGCTGACCTTGATGTCTTGTCCCGGTGATTGGCCGGATGGGGCACTATCCTTTCCTGCTGCTGATGTCCCTCTGACCGATGGTCCAGTGGAGCTGCGCGTCGATGTGAATGGCCCCACCCAACAGTTTTTCTATCGTCAGAGCGGCGACTGGATTGCTTTTGGTCCGGCCCTCGACGCCTCGGTCATTTCGGACGAAGGCGGGCGCGGCGAACATGCGTCCTTTACCGGGGCCTTTGTAGGGGTGGTTGCATTTGATACTTCGGGCGGGGGGAAAGAGGCGCGGTTTACCAAGTTTGACTACCTGCCGGAGGGGACAGTTTGACATCTGTCATTCAAGCTGGGGTCAGCAATGCAAAGTGAGCTGTGCTTGTTCGATATGGCCCGGGGTGAAGCCACAGTGCTGTTGCGCCACGACGGGCATATTGAAGCCCCGAATTGGCACCCTGATGGCTATCTGATTGTCAATGGTGACGGGCGGCTGTTTCGTGTGCCGCTGGCCGCACCGGCATTGCATTTGATCGACACCGGTCATGCGACCGCTTGCAACAATGATCACGGAATTTCACCCGATGGCAGCATGCTTGTTATCAGTGACAAAAGTCGGACGGAATCGAGCTGCATTTACAGTCTGCCTGTAACGGGTGGCGTGCCTGTGCGGGTAACCGACACTGTGCCTTCCTATTGGCACGGCTGGGCGCCCGATGGTCAAAGGCTGGCCTATGTCGGGCGGCGCGGCGGGCCGTTTGCGCTGTTGACGTGTACGGTGGCAGGCGATGATGAGGTTTGCGTAACTGATGCCTTTGACCACATTGATGGCCCTGATTATACGCCCGACGGCCAGTGGATCTGGTTTAACGCAGAGCGCGAAGGTGCGGTGAACCTGTGGCGTATTCATCCTGACGGGACTGGCCTGCAGCAGATGACTGACGATAATGCTGTCAACTGGTTCCCGCATCCATCGCCTGACGGGCAGCATGTTGTGTATCTTGCCTATCAGGCGGGGACCCGCGGGCACCCGGGCGGACTGGACGTTGCCTTGCGGCTGATGCCCGCAGTTGGCGGGTCGTCAAGGTTGTTGACCCGGCTGCATGGCGGGCAGGGCACGATCAATGTTCCCTGTTGGGCTCCGGACAGCGCGCGCTTTGCTTTCATGCGCTATCTTGCCTGAAAAGGCTTTACTTTTGGGGGCGGTCCCGGCTTTTTGCCCCTGTAAAATCAAAGGTGGAACAGTTTGCACGGCATGCCGACAGCAAGAGCAGGACAAGTCATTGGCCTTTTGGGCGGTTCATTCGATCCGCCGCATGAAGGGCATGTGCATATCACCAAGGCGGCCCTGAAACGGTTTGATCTGGATCGCGTCTGGTGGCTGGTAAGTCCGGGAAACCCTTTGAAAACGGCTGGGCCCGCTCCGATTGACGACCGATTGCAGGCCGCACGGGCGGTGATGACGCATCCCCGTGTGCTGGTCACAGACATCGAAACTCATCTGGGCACCCGTTATACCGCCCAGACCATTGCGGCGCTGCACCGCCGCTATCCGGGGGTCCGGTTCGTTTGGTTGATGGGCGCTGATAACCTGACCGGGTTGCACCGCTGGCATGACTGGCGCTGGATTATGGACAACGTGCCGGTCGGCGTCCTTGCCCGCCCCGGCGACAGGCTTGCCGCGCGAACGTCAAAGGCCGCGCGGATTTATGCACAGGCCAAACTGCCCAAGCAGGCCTCGCATGGTTTGGGGCGCAGGAAAGCGCCGGTGTGGTCTTTTGTTAATCTGCCCATGTCAGACCAGTCATCATCGGCAATCCGCGCCCGAGGAGAATGGTAATGCTTGTCAACAGGAGACATCTGCTTGCAGGAGCCGCATCCCTGCTGGCCACGCAGGCAAGGGCGGAGGCGCCGTTGACGTCGATCCGGCCACGCGCCCGCCTTTCTGTCAATGACCCTGCTGCCCGCCTGATCGCGCGCGCCAATCTGTCGGGGTCGGTCGGGTGCGTCGTTGCTGATCTGGCGACCGGAGAAGTGCGCGAGGCGATTAAACCCGATGCCGCTTTGCCGCCTGCGAGTGTGACCAAGGCTGTCACCGCGCTTTATGCAATCGAAGCGCTGGGCGCTGCCCATCAGTTTGAGACACGGGTAATTGCTGCAGGTCCCATTCTGGATGGCGTTTTGGATGGTGATTTGATTCTGGTCGGTGGCGGTGATCCCAATCTGGTGACCGATCAACTTGCCGATCTGGCAGAACAGATCAAAGCGGCCGGTCTGCGTGAGGTGAAAGGCGACTTTTTTGTCTGGGACAACGCGCTGGTCAACCTTGATGAAATCGACAACACCCAACTGGACCATGTCGGGTACAACCCAGCTGTGACCGGCCTGAACCTGAACTTCAACAGGGTGCATTTCGAATGGAAGCGCGAAGGCGCAAAATACACCACTGCCCTTGATGCGCGCAGCGAAAAATATCGCCCGGCCGTCACCACCGCCCGCGTCAGTGTTGTCGATCGCCAGAGCCCGGTTTTCACCTATCAAGAGCGCGACGGCGTCGATGACTGGACCGTCGCCCGCCGCGCATTGAACAATGGCGGATCACGTTGGCTGCCGGTCCGTCGTCCCGCGCTTTATGCAGGAGAGGTTTTTGCGACCTTTGCCCGGTCGCACGGAATCGTCCTGAAGCGACCGCAAGAGCTGGCAGAGTTGCCGCAGGGCCGCGCGTTGGCAGTCTGGCGCAGTGCGCCGCTTGACCAGATGATGCGGTCGATGTTGCGCTTTTCGACCAATATCACGGCAGAGGCCGCTGGGCTTTCTGCCACTGCGGCCCTGACCGGCACGCAGCGCGGCTTGCGCACCTCTGCCCTCGGGATGGCGCGTTGGGCGGGGGATCGCGCGGGTATTCAGCCGCACTTCGTGGATCACTCCGGCCTCGGTGATGAATCGCGCGTCTCGGCGGCTGACATGGTGTCGTTCCTGAGCGCCGATGGCGCAGCCGCAACACTGCGCCCGCTGATGAAGCGGATTCAGATGGTCGATGCTAATCGCAAGGTGGTCCGCAATCATCTGGGACACGTACAGGCAAAGACAGGTACGTTGAATTTCGTGTCCAGCCTTGCGGGCTATGTCCGCACCTCCGGGGGGCAAGACCTTGCGTTTGCCTTTTTCGGGGCTGATCTGGAAAAGCGGGAGCAGGGCAAACGGGCAGGTGACGAATCGCCCGCCGGGGCCAGACAATGGAACCGGCAAGCCAAGGCATTGCAGCAAAGGCTCTTGCAGCATTGGATCAAGCGCGGCGCCTAAAGGGTGATATGACGTGCCCTTGCGCCCCGTTCGATGGCGGCGGCGTGCAGACGGTCGATCTCCAGCTCGTCGCGGACTTCCTGTAGCATCCGTGCTTCGGGGCCGTCGATTCTGCCATCGGCTGCGGCCACATCACATGACAGGGCATAGGCTGTTTCATACAGGCGTTCGGGCAGCGCATCGCGGATCAGGCCAAACAAGGCCTCCAGCCCGTCCTCTGGTTCGAGCAGGTCAAACACAACCTTGGACATGCGTGGCAACCGTTCGGGGTCAAAGCCTGCAAAGACCGGCAGGTTGTTTATCGCGTTGCTCATCTTGACCAGTTCAGACGTGCGAATGTTTTCATCGGATGCCGACACGGCAATCATGAGTGCCACAAGTGCGTCTTGAGCAGTCATTGGTCCTTCTTCGAGCATGGCTTTTCCCTCTGGTTGCTGCACCCATTTATTGACGCTGTGCCCGTCTCGCAATAGGGAGTGCGCCAGTTGTGGCCGTTGGGGTCATAATACCGAGATTCTGAGAGATACCATGAGCAATCTGCGTGACCTAGCGATGACATCCAAGGCCTGGCCCTTTGAGGAAGCCCGCCGTGTGCTCAAACGTTACGCAAAGAAGGACCCTGAAAAGGGGTATGTGCTGTTCGAGACGGGTTATGGTCCCTCTGGCCTGCCCCATATCGGGACGTTCGGCGAAGTCAGCCGCACCACGATGGTGCGCCGCGCGTTCGAGGTGATATCGGACATCCCCACCAAACTGCTTTGCTTTTCGGACGACATGGACGGGATGCGCAAAATCCCCGGCAATGTTCCCGACCCCGCAGCGCTGGAGCCCTTCATGCAAAAGCCGCTGACGTCGGTTCCCGACCCTTTTGGTACCCACGGCAGCTTTGGCGAACATATGAATGCGCGTCTGAACAATTTCCTTGATACATTCGGTTTCGAGTATGAATTCGCTTCGGCCACGGACTATTACAGGTCTGGCAAGATGGATGCGATCCTACTGAAGGCGGCGGAAGAGTATGAAACGCTGATGGCGATCATGCTCAAATCCTTGCGCGAAGAACGGCGCCAGACCTATTCGATTTTCCTGCCGATTAGCCCCACGACCGGGCAGGTGCTTTATGTGCCGATGAAAGAGGTCACAAAGGACGGCCAGATTACATTTGAAGACGTGGACGGGACCGACGTGACGATCCCGGTGACCGGCGGGAACTGCAAATTGCAGTGGAAGCCGGACTTTGGTGCCCGCTGGGCCGCACTTGGCGTCGACTTCGAGATGTACGGCAAGGACCACGCCACCAACACGCCCATTTACGACGGCATCTGTCGGGCCTTGGGCGGCCGCGCGCCGGAACATTTCACCTATGAGTTGTTCCTGGACGCGGAGGGGCGCAAAATTTCGAAGACGTCGGGAAATGGTTTGTCGATTGACGAATGGCTGACCTATGCAGCGACAGAGTCCCTGTCATATTTCATGTATCAAAAGCCTAAGACGGCCAAGCGGATGCATTTTGATGTGATCCCCAAAGCGGTCGATGAATATCACCAGCAGTTGCGCGCCTATGCCACACAGGATGACAAGGCGCGCCTGAACAACCCGGTGTTCCATATCCACGGCCATAATGTGCCCGCCTCCGATATGGTGGTTCCCTTTGCGATGTTGCTAAACCTTGCGTCCGTGTCGGGCGCCGAGGACAAGGAAACCCTCTGGGGCTTTATCCAGCGTTACGCGCCGGACGCATCAGCCGAAAAGAACCCGCAGATGGATCAGGCTGCCGGCTTTGCCGTCGCCTATTACAACGACTTCGTGAAGCCCACCAAGACCTACCGCGCCCCAACCGACCCTGAACGCGCCGCCATGGCCGATCTGGCCGCGCGGTTGAAGGACTGGGACGGCGGATTGGATGCAGAAGCCCTGCAATCGCTGGTCTTTTCTGTCGGCAAGGACCACGGGTTCGAGAATCTGCGCGACTGGTTCACCGCCCTGTACGAAGTGCTGCTGGGTGCATCGCAGGGTCCCCGCTTCGGTGGCTTTATCGCGCTTTACGGTGTGGACGAAACGGTCGCGTTGATCGAAGAAAAGCTGGCGGCATAATGCGCAGGCTTGGTGGTTTACGCTAAATGAGCTGGTCTGATGTGCGGCCCGGGGCGGCCGTTCGCGTTCGTAGAAACCTTCCCAACTGGATCAACTGCCCGGCGCAGTTCGGACATCGCCCGACCTCCCCCTGGAGGGCGATTTGCAACGGCCTGCCAGGCGCCAGAGCGGTCGCGTGATGCGCGGGCCCGTGCCAAACACCCGCTCCGACCGCCCCCCCCAGGTCGGGCAATTCCCGCTCTGCACCTGTGGTCACAATGGCGCAGGACCGGACATGCGTTGAAGGTGTGACCTGGCTTCGCGCATAGACAACCCAAGAATTTTGAAACTAATCCCCATCCCTGCCCGTATCTATAAGTGGAAAGATAATCAGGAGAGCGGCGATGGGACGGTTATTCACTTGCATATTGGCATTCTGGCTTGCGGGAACGACCGCCTTTGCGCAGTCAAAGGAGACAATCGAAGGCGTGATCGGCGACCAGCTTCAGGCCTTCAATGACCGCGATATTGATATGGCCTGGCAATATGCCAGCCCTATGATCCAGCGCCTTTTTGGCAATCCCGAGAATTTCGGGACGATGGTGCAGCGCGGCTATCCGATGGTGTGGGACAACAGCCGGGTCGAATTTCTAGATCAAGAGCAGATCGGTGATGCACAGCGACAGAAGGTGCTTTTGCGGGACCAGAACGGGAATTTGCATGTATTGCTTTATGACATGATCCAGACTGAACGCGGCTGGGAAATCAATGGCGTGCAACTGGTCCCCGCCCCTGACGTTGGGGCGTAGGGGCACCGTCACGGTGCTGTCAGCCATGTTTTAGACCTCAGATGTAGCCTGACTTGCGAGTGGCCCGGTTTGCGCCGGGCTTTTTGCATTTTTGCTGCCACAAGGGTCTTTCTTCATGAATAAAGCAATCACCGACGGTATCGTGTTCAACCCGCTGCCCTTCGCAGCCGGTCTTGGTGTCTGGTCCAGCGGCGATGGCACGCCGGGGTCTGACACCTATGCCGTCAGCGGATCGGGCGTGTTCGTCGCTGCCGATCAGGATTTTGCAGGCTGTCTTGAGGTGCTGAAAACCGACCCAATGGCGCGCGTGCGCTATATGGGCGAAACGCCGATTTTGCCGGGGTGTTATTTGCGGATCACTGCGCGGGTCAAGGCTGTCGCAGGGCCGATGCCAGCGGTGCGCATTTCAGGATGGGCCGGGCTTGCGGGCGGCGCAGAGGCAACCGGATTGCCGGGCGCGGGGCCTTCCGTACAGTTGGATAGCTACGGTGGGGTGGTTGAGATCAGCGCCATCGTTGGCACGGGCGATCGCACGGGCGTTGATCTGGTTTGGACGGGGGCCAATTACGGGCACTTCGGGATTGACTTGACGGGCCCGAGCGGCGGCCTTGTCCGGGTCGATGATATCCAGATCGAGGATGTCACAAGCGTTTTCCTGCGTGATTTGCTGGCCTTTGTCGATGTGCGGGACTTTGGCGCGAAAGGCGACGGCACGACGGATGACACTGCCGCCTTCGAGGCGGCTGACAACGCATCTGGTGGGCGCACCATTATTGTGCCAGAGGGCGTTTATCTGCTGGGTGATAGTGTGACACTGGCCAATCCGGTCAGTTTTGAAGGGACAATCAGTCAAGCCCCAGAACATCGCTTTATTCTGCAACGGGGTTTCAATTACCAAAGCTATCTTGAGGCGTTCGAGAACGAAGAACTGGCGTTCAAGAAGGCGTTTCAGGCGCTGATCAATTTCGCAGACCATGAATCGCTTGATCTGGGCGGGCGACGCATTGCGCTGTCGGAACCTGTGGACATGCAGGCGGCCGACCCCACACGCGACCGGTTTGAAACGCGGCGGGTGATCCGCAACGGGCATTTCCAACCCATTGCAGGCGCGGCTTGGGACACCATCGAAGTCGAAGCGCAAGCCACCTATTCGGCGTCAAACGACCGCGAACTGACGAACGTGGCCAATATCGCCAGCATTCCGGTTGGGGCTGTGGTCGAAGGTAACGGCGTGGGCCGCGAAGTCTATGTCCGCGAGGTCAATGTCGCGGGCAGCCGGATCACGCTGAGTCAGCCGCTTTATGATGCGGAAGGCACGCAGGTGTTTACCTTCAAGCGGTTCAAATACATGCTTGATTTTTCCGGTTTCGAGAAGCTCAGCCAGTTTGTTCTGGACGATATCGAATTTCAGGGGCTGGGCGAGGCAAGCGCGATCATGATGGCCCCTGAAGGGTTCACATTTCATGTGCGCGATTGTTTCATCAACAAGCCCAGGGACCGTGGGATCACGTCACCGGGGCGGGGCTGTCAGGGGATGATGATTGACCGCTGCCAGTTCATTTCGGACGAGCAGGCGATCCCGGTGTCGAACCGCAAGAGCATAGGCCTCAACACCAACGCCAATGATGTCAAAATCCGCGACAACCGGACCAGCAAGTTCAAGCATTTTTGTGTATTGGCGGGGTCAGGCAGCCTGATCTCCGGCAACCACTGGTTTCACGGCGATGATGAGGTCAATGGCATCCGCAAGGGTGGCATTGTGATCACATCGCTGAACCCCAAGTCGGTATTCACAGGGAACTACTGCGACAACAACTTTATCGAATGGACCAATGAACACCTGAGCGAACCCGCATTGGGCGCACAGTTCTCCTTTGGTGGGATGACGATCACCGGCAATATCTTCACCACCAATGACGTCGCGGGCTGGTTCAATTTCATCGTGATCAAACCCTATGGCCCGGGCCACTACATCAACGGGTTTTCAGTCGTAAGCAATGTTTTCCGGTCGCTCAATGGGCGGATCGACAGGGTGGAACATGTCGACACAAGTTTTGCCGATCTTGACTACAGCCGCACCCGGCGTCTGACATTTGCAGGCAACGTCTATCACAATGTGAATGAACCGGCGCATAACCCGATGTCATTGTCCCACAGCCAGGCGTCAGAGGCCGCGACGTGGGTGATGAGCACCAAGAATTACCTGCCATTTGACGGCCCCGCGCAGTTTGTCGATAGCGTGATGCCCGAAGGGGCAGTGACCACCTCATCCGGGGCGCGCGTCTACGAGATGCCCTACGCGGAGCCGGAACAGGGGACGGGCGGGCGCAGCATCAATCTGCGATGGTCGCGCGCGGTCAAGGGTAAGGTCCGCTATCAGGTGCGGATGGATCAGCCAGAGGACTGATCCCTTGTATCCTGAGTTTGGGTATCATGCAGCCTGATCTTTAATGATGATGCGCTTAGCCCAAGCAGCAGGGCGCAAACGCGTATGCAATCAAGCTCCCGGATTTTTTCGGGAGCTTCACTCGTTTTAAGACTGGCGTGCGTTTTCATTGACGCCACCGGGTCGCCATTCTTTGCCGAATGCCTGCAAATTGTGCAAAACGTGGTGGCCATTGGGCCAATTGCGTTGAAAATGCGCGTGGCCACTGGTCAAGGGCCCGTTTTTTGGGATGGATAGGGTGAACAAGCCAAAGAGACCGCAAGATTACCTACGCTGCCCCCATAAAGACCGTTGCGTCCCCGCGTGCGCAGGGTGGCCTGCAACTTGCGGCGAAACGGCGGGGCGACCAGTCTGTCATTGATGATTTGCGCCAAAGCGGGTCTCTCAAGGCCCTGTTTCCGCGTGTCGCGGGCAAGGCGCTTGATGCGGTGTTCCTGAATACAGCAGGTGGGCTGACCGGGGGCGACCGGATGCAATATGCGCTGGCTGCGGGGCCTGACGCGTTTTTGTCGCTATCGTCGCAAGCGGCGGAACGGGCATACCGGGCGCAGCCGGGGCAGGTCGCGCGCAGCGACGTGACAATGACAGTTGCCGCCGGTGGCTGCATCCACTGGCTGCCGCAGGAGACGATTCTGTTCGAGGGTGCCGCGCTGGCCCGGCGCTTGCGGGTTGATCTGGAGAGTGACGCCTCAGCGCTGATTGTCGAGCCGCTCATCTTTGGCCGCGAAGCCATGGGCGAGGACCTGCATGATTTGTCGTTTACGGATCAGTGGCGGATCTTTCGTGACAAGAAGCTTGTCTTTGCGGATGCCGTGCGTCTGATGGGCGATGCGCACCGGATGCTGACGCATCGCGCGGTTGCAGGCGGTGCACGTGCGATGGCGACCGTGCTTTTGGCGGGCCCCAAGGCGGCGTTGCATGCAGACTTGCCGTTGCCTGAAACAGCCGGTGCGAGCCTGATCGCGGATGACCTGCTGCTTTTGCGGTTTTTGGCAAAAGACGGCTTTGATCTGCGCCATGATATTATTCCGGTGATCGAGGCACTCTCTGAGGTGCCGCTTCCCAAGGTTTGGAGACTTTAGAAAGATGCAGCTGACCCCGCGCGAAAAGGATAAATTACTGGTTGCCATGGCGGCTGAAGTGGCGCGCAAGCGGCTGGCACGTGGGGTCAAGCTGAATTACCCCGAAGCAATTGCGCTGATCACTGATGCGGTCGTTGAAGGCGCGCGCGACGGTCGGTCGGTGGCGGATATGATGCAGGCAGGCGCGCAGGTCATTGCCCGCGACCAGGTGATGGATGGCATCGCCGAGATGATCCACGAAGTGCAGGTCGAGGCGACTTTTCCGGACGGCACAAAACTGGTGACAGTGCATGATCCGATCCGGTGATGCCTCCGGCGGGGATATTTTTGGCCATAAGAAGGTTAGGGTGATGCGATGATACCAGGTGAAGTGATGACAGCAGAGGGCGAAATTTCCTTGAATGCAAGGGCACAGTCCCTGACCATGATGGTGGCGAATACCGGTGATCGGCCAGTGCAAGTCGGGTCCCACTTTCACTTTTCCGAAACCAATCCGGCGCTTGATTTTGACCGTGAAGCGGCGCGCGGCATGCGTCTGGATATTGCTGCCGGGACTGCTGTACGTTTTGAGCCGGGCCAGCGGCGTGAGGTTGCGTTGATCCCTCTTGCGGGTTCCCGCCATGTCTTTGGTTTCAACGGGCAGGTCATGGGGGCGTTGTGATGTGGGATGCTGCATTGCAGAAAGATGCTGCACTTGCAGCCGCATTGCGTTATGGTGGACGGGCAAAATTGCCCTTCAACCCTGAGGAATGAAATATGACCCCAGCTATCGCACTTTCACTTTCTGCCGACATGGCGCGCGCGTCAGCGGCCGTAATCGGCCAACAGATGCGCATGACACAGACCATGCTTGACCAGACGTACGCGGCGCAAAAGGCGCTTTATGCGCCTTTCCTTGGCGATGCATCCGTCAAGAAGCCCGCCCCGAAAGCAAAGCCTGCAAAGGCACTGGCGAAAAAGACAGCGACACCTGCCAAGGCAAAGCCGACCCTCAAAAAGCAAGCCCCCAAAAAGGCAATTGCCAAACCTGCCGCACCCGTTGCTGCCGAAAAGAGCAAAGCCGCGCCTGTGGCACAGCCCGTCACGAGCCAGCCCGGGCCGAAATCTGCTGCTGCTACCAAGGTGACATCAGCACCCGCCTCTCAAGAAAAGACCCCCGAAACAAAAGCAACTGACAAAGCCTCTGCTGCGAAACCTGCGGTTGCTGCGAAAACTGCCAAGCCCCGGCAGAGCGCAAAGCCCGCTGCGGCGAAAAAGCCAGCGCCAACGCAGGTTTCGAAACCTGCTGAACCTGCAAAAGCGGCCAATAAAGCCGCGCCCAAAACGACATCCGGATCAACCAAGAAGCCTGTGACCCTCGCAGATGTGCCTTTGGGTGATGCCGGGGCCAAAGCCAAAACCTGACCGGAGACGCCCATGCCTGCCTCGATATCCCGCGCTGATTATGCCGCAATGTTCGGTCCCACGGTTGGGGATCGCGTAAGGTTGGCGGATACCGAGTTGATTATCGAGGTGGAGCGTGACCTGACCGCCGAACTTGCCGGGGCTGCCGCGACGGGCGGCACGGGCAGCAATGCCATGCTGTATGGCGAAGAGGTGAAGTTCGGCGGCGGCAAGGTGATCCGTGATGGTATGGGCCAAAGTCAGGTGACCCGCGCCGCTGGCGCGGTTGACACGGTTATCACCAACGCGCTGATCGTTGACTGGACAGGTATCATCAAGGCCGATGTTGGCCTCAAGGACGGCAAGATCGTCAAGATCGGCAAAGCGGGTAATCCAGACACGCAACCCGGCGTGGATATCATCGTCGGCCCGGGTACAGAAGCAATTGCCGGTGAGGGGCGTATCCTGACCGCTGGCGGGATCGACAGCCATATCCACTTTATTTGTCCCCAGCAGATAGAGGATGCACTGCATTCTGGTCTGACCACAATGATCGGCGGCGGGACCGGGCCTGCGCATGGCACGCTCGCGACAACCTGCACGCCGGGCCCTTGGCATATTGGCCGGATGTTGCAGGCGGCTGACGCCTTTCCGATGAACCTTGCCTTTGCAGGCAAAGGGAACGCATCGCTGCCTGCCGCATTGGAAGAACAGGTGCTTGCGGGCGCGTCCTGCCTGAAGCTGCACGAGGACTGGGGCACAACCCCGGCAGCGATTGATTGCTGCCTGTCGGTGGCGGACGCCTGGGACGTGCAGGTGATGATTCACACTGATACGCTGAACGAAAGCGGGTTTGTGGAAAACACCGTTGCCGCCATGAAAGGCCGCACGATCCATGCTTTCCACACCGAAGGGGCAGGGGGTGGACACGCGCCCGACATCATCAAGATTTGTGGTGAAGCACATGTGCTGCCATCTTCGACCAATCCAACCCGGCCCTTTACGGTGAATACGGTCGACGAGCATCTGGACATGCTGATGGTCTGCCACCACTTGGACAAATCCATCCCCGAAGACGTGGCCTTTGCCGAAAGCCGGATCAGGCGTGAAACCATCGCCGCTGAGGATATTCTGCACGACATGGGCGCTTTTTCGATCATCGCCTCTGACAGTCAGGCGATGGGCCGCGTGGGCGAAGTGATCATCCGCACATGGCAAACCGCGCACAAGATGAAGGTGCAGCGGGGGTCCCTGAATGAGGAAACCGGCGACAACGATAACATGCGCGTCCGGCGTTATATCGCCAAATACACCATCAATCCCGCCATTGCGCATGGCCTGTCACGGCATGTGGGGTCGATCGAGGAAGGCAAACGCGCCGATCTGGTGTTGTGGGACCCTGCGTTCTTTGGCGTCAAGCCAGAGATGGTCCTTATGGCGGGCACGATCGTTTGCGCGCAGATGGGTGATCCTAACGCATCTATCCCGACGCCGCAGCCTGTCTATACCCGCCCGATGTTCGGGGCCTACGGGCGGTCGGTGGAAAATTCTGCGGTGACCTTTGTGAGCGCCGCCGCACAGGATGCAGGCATCGGCAACAGCCTTGGTCTGGCCAAACAGACACTGCCCGTGGTCAATACGCGCGGGATTGGAAAGAAGGACCTGAAGTTGAACGACGCGATGCCGCATGTCGAAGTGAACCCCGAAACCTACGAGGTCCGCGCCGATGGTGAATTGCTGACCTGCGAACCGGCGGAAAGCCTGCCCATGGCGCAGAGGTATTTCTTATTTTGACGTTAACAAACCAATGCACTGGGCGCATAGTCGCTTTGCAGGATGAAAGCTTGTTTGTGGTGAGTGTGGGACCTAATTCGTTGGAAGGGAGGAAAGAAACACGCTTGCAAGAGGCACATCATGGCTTTCCAATCCGACAACTCACTGATTTCAAACTCCGAAGTTCTGGCCGAACTGGGTCACATGCTTCTCGCACCGGTTCGTGCCATTGGCAATGGTTTGGTCTATCTCGCCGAAAACAACCCGCGCGTTCAGGCGCTGAATGCAGTCTCGGCCATGACCGACGCGGAACTGGCGGAAAAAGGAATGACCCGCGAAGAAGCGTTGCGAAACGCCGTCCCGCATCTCATGTAAACGCCTTGATCTGGGGAAGGGTTGGGTCATGACCCTAGTGGCCAACCATATTGTCCATCATGCGCACAGCGATGATTGTGTCAAACTGACCTATGATGCACGGCTCCTGCGCCGCAAGCGATTGCAGTCAGAGGCGGCGGTGTCCTTCCTCGTCGATTTGCCGCACACGACATCCATCAATGCTGGCGACGGCTTTGTCCTGTCCGACGGGCGCACAATCGCGGTCGCTGCCGCAGACGAGCCCTTGATGCGCGTCACCGGTGACCTTGTTCGGTTGGCATGGCATGTTGGCAATCGCCATGCGCCCTGTGCCATCGAAGACGGTGCGCTGGTTGTGCAACGCGAAAAGGTCATGCGGGCGATGCTGGAACAGCTTGGCGCGCAGGTCGTGGATTTCGATGGTCCCTTCACGCCCGAAGGCGGGGCATACGGCCACGGGCGCACAATGGGTCACGATCACAGCCATTCCCATGCAGGCTGATCGCCTATTGACCCTCACGCAGTGGCTGTCACCGGCTTTTCCGGTAGGGGCCTTCGCCTGGTCGCATGGGTTGGAACGCGCCGTAAGTGCCGGCCACATCACACAGATCCATCACTTAGCCGATTGGCTTACTGACGTTTTGGCGCGCGGTGCCGGGCGCACCGATGCCATCCTTTTGCATCAGGCGCATCTGGGGGATGATCTGGATGCGCTGGCTGATCTTGCCGCCGCGCTGGCCCCGTCCAGGGAGCGCCGGGCAGAGACTTTGCAGCAAGGGGCCGCCTTTGCAGCTACGACACGCGCCGTTTGGGGGTTGGATTTGCCTGATATGGCGTATCCTGTCGCGGTGGGAAGGGCCGCTGGCCTGATGGATATGGACGCCGTCCCTGTTGCGCAGGTCTGGCTACAAGCCTTTGCCAGTAATCTGGTGCAGGCAGCTACCCGTTTGATGCCCTTGGGGCAGACTGCGGCGCAGAAGATCGTGCATGACCTGCAGCCTTTGTGCGTGCAGATCGGGCAAGAGACGGCAAACGCCACGCTTGATGATATCGGCAGCGCGACCTTTGCCGTTGATATCGCATCAATGCAGCATGCGACCCAGCACACGCGGATTTTCCGGTCATGAAAAGAGGACAAGACAAATGTCGGTAAACGGCCCATTGCGGGTAGGGATTGGTGGCCCCGTCGGCGCAGGCAAAACCACGCTGACGGCGGGATTGGCGCGCGCCCTGAAGGACCAGATCAGCCTTGGCGTCATCACTAATGATATCTACACGCAGGAAGATGCAGAAGCCCTGATGCGGATGCAAATCCTGCCGGCTGATCGTGTCATGGGGGTCGAAACGGGGGGCTGTCCGCATACGGCGATCCGCGAGGACGCGTCGATCAATCTGGCAGCCATTGCCGAGATGCGCCAGCGCCACGACGATCTGGAACTGGTATTGATCGAAAGTGGCGGCGACAATCTGTCGGCCACATTCAGCCCTGAACTGGCCGATGTGACGATCTATGTGATTGATGTCGCGGCAGGCGAGGAAATCCCCCGCAAGGGTGGCCCGGCGATTACACGGTCCGACATTCTGGTCATTAACAAAACAGATCTTGCGCCCCATGTCGGCGCGTCACTGGACGTGATGAAACATGATGCCGCCCGGATGCGCGGTGATCTGCCATGCGTCTTTGCCAGTCTGCGCAACGGGCAGGGGCTGGATGAAATCATCAACAATCTGCGACACATCGGGGGGCTTTAAGGGCGATGTGGCGTGCCACCTTAGAGGGTGAACCATACCCCGATGCGCAGGCTGCTTTCTTCTGGTCCTGTGATTGGCTCCACAAGGCCAAGGTTGACCCGGGCATTGTCTGTCAGGCTGTAAATGACGGTCGGGTTGAGTTTGGCAAAGCGGGTACCGTCTTTGCCTTCGCCGGTTTGCAGTTGGACCATGGTGGTCCATGCGTCTGACAGGTTGTGGCCCCATGTGAAATCGACCTTGGGCCGATAGGTCCGGTCAGAGGTGCGGGTGGTCGCACTGGCATCAATACCCAGCCATCCACTTTGCAGCCCGCGTCCCCATGACAGGCCGCCGCGCATCAGATAATCAATGTCATCGTCCTGATCGCGTTCCAGACCGAAACCCAGACTGGCCGCATAACGGTTTGCGCCAGTCACATCGCCCAGCGGAAACTGGGCAAAACCCACGGCGGTGTGACTATTATCCCGATCTGCGGTGAAATAGTCAAAGCCAAGCGTGACACGGTCTGTCAGCCCGTACTCACCATAGATTGTGGTGTCATAGTAATTTGGCACATACCCCCAGTCGCTGGCCCACAGGTTCAGCCCTGAAGAGACAAACAATTGCCCCTTCTCGCGGTTCCAAGCGCCCGCGTCTGCGGACGTCGCGAGCCCCAGCAAGAAAAACCCTGTCAAAATGTGGCGCATTCTGTCCCCTTGCCGCACCCTTCGCATCCTGTGGGGGCAAGAGTTAACCAAACGTTAAGGCGGCAAGGCCATCTTAACCGTTCCGCCCCAAACCGCGCAATTTATATGCATAGGCAAGGCGGGCTAAGGTTTCTCTAATCTGGTGTTTTATTGGCGGATGAGGGTGCTTTGGTGCCGATACCCGTGCATTCAGTCGCAAATGCCGTGCCACCATCAGCGCCCGCCGCCCGTGGTAGTGATCTGTCACGATAATGACATTGGGTCCGGGCAGCAGTGGCCGCGCGTTCCGGATGTTCTCAAGCGTGGTCGTGGATTGATCCTCCAGGATGATGGCATCAGCAGAGACCCCTGCATTCAGCAAAAGGGTTCGCATCGCGGCCGCCTCGGAGGGGGGGTGTTTGCCCAAACCCCCGCATGGAATAATGCTCGGAGCAGCCCCGGCATGCCACAACTCTGCGGCATGGGCCGTGCGTCTGCGCAATGTGGGCGACGGCCCATCGGACCAGACAGCCGCGCCAAGAACAAGAATTGCATCCATGATTTCAGCTATGCCGTTTGGTACGGAGAAGAAAAGGGGGTAAAATTTTTTACAAATGCTGTCATTTTGGCCGCCAAAACTTGACAAATCCTGCTGCCGGTTCGACGACGGACTTGGATTCCGCGTCATTCTGCCCATGATGCGATCCAAAGTGAATATCAATTCGAAGGGGGGAAGTCATGACCGATCAACCAGCAGGACTCTATCCACCGTCTGCGGCGATGGCCGCTGGCGCGCATGCGGACAAGGCAAAATACGACGAAATGTATGCGGCGTCGATCAATGACCCCGAAGCATTCTGGGGCGAACATGGCAAGCGCATCGACTGGATCAAGCCCTATACCAAGGTCAAGAATACCAGCTTTGCCCCCGGCAATGTGGACATCAAATGGTACGAAGACGGCACGCTGAATATCAGCGCTAACTGCATTGACCGCCATCTTGAAACCCGTGCTGACCAAACTGCCATCATCTGGGAACCCGACAGCCCCGATGAAGAGGCGCAGCATATCACCTATGCGCAGTTGCACGAAAAAACCTGTCTGATGGCTAACAGTCTCAAGGAACTGGGCGTCAAGAAAGGCGACCGTGTTGTTCTGTACCTGCCCATGATCCCCGAAGCGGCCTATGCAATGCTGGCCTGCGCGCGGATTGGCGCGATTCATTCGATTGTCTTTGCCGGGTTCTCTGCCGATGCGCTGGCTGCGCGGATCAGCGGGTCGAATGCAAAGGTCGTGATTACCGCTGATGGCGCGCCGCGGGGCGGGCGGGTGACAAATCTCAAGGACAGTGTGAACCAAGCGTTGATCAACGTCATGCACGATTGCAAGTGCCTATGCGTTAAGCGGACCGGCCAGCAGATCGCCTGGCGCTCAGATGGCGACTATTGGCTACACGAGATCGAAGAAACCGTTTCAGCAGACTGCCCCCCAGAAGAGATGAACGCCGAAGATCCGCTGTTCATCCTTTACACATCAGGATCCACGGGCATGCCAAAGGGCGTGGTCCACTCGACGGGTGGCTATATCGTCTATGCCTCGATGACGCATCAGTATGTTTTCGATTACCATGATGGCGATGTTTTCTGGTGCACGGCCGATGTAGGTTGGGTCACGGGCCACAGCTATATTGTGTATGGACCGCTTGCCAACGGGGCTACGACCCTGATGTTCGAAGGGGTGCCGACCTATCCGGACGCGGGCCGGTTCTGGCAGGTTTGTGAAAAGCACAAGGTCAATCAGTTCTACACAGCACCGACTGCCATTCGGGCGCTGATGGGCCAAGGTGACAGCTTTGTCGAAAAATACGACCTGTCCGATCTGAAACTGCTGGGAACCGTGGGCGAGCCTATCAACCCCGAAGCGTGGAACTGGTACAACACGACCATCGGCAAAGGAAAAATCCCGATCGTTGATACATGGTGGCAGACTGAAACCGGCGGCCATCTGTTGACCCCGTTGCCCGGCGCAGTTGCGACCAAGCCCGGGTCGGCCACGGTGCCGTTCTTTGGTATCCAGCCGGTTATTCTTGAACCCACAACCGGTGAGGAAATCCACGAAACGGTGGCCGAGGGCGTGCTGTGCATCAAAGACAGCTGGCCCGCGCAGATGCGCACTGTCTGGGGCGATCACGAGCGGTTTGAAAAGACCTATTTCAGCGACTACAAGAACTACTACTTCACCGGTGACGGCTGCCGCCGCGACGCCGATGGCTATTACTGGATCACGGGGCGGGTCGACGATGTGATCAACGTCTCTGGGCACCGGATGGGAACGGCAGAAGTCGAAAGCGCACTGGTTGCGCACGCGAAAGTTGCCGAAGCTGCCGTTGTGGGCTACCCGCATGATATCAAAGGGCAGGGGATTTATGCCTATGTCACGCTGATGTCAGGCGAAGAGCCAAGCGATGAATTGCGCAAGGAGCTGGAAACATGGGTGCGCTCAGAGATCGGGCCGATTGCAAAGCCTGATCTGCTGCAATGGGCACCTGGACTGCCCAAGACACGCTCTGGCAAGATCATGCGCCGCATCCTGCGCAAGATCGCCGAAGATGATTTCGGCGCGCTGGGCGATACATCGACGCTGGCTGATCCTTCTGTGGTCGAGGATCTGATCGAAAATCGGATGAACAAGCAGTAAGCGCCGGCGCATATTTCTTTTGGGGCCTGCCAGTAATGGTGGGCCTTTTTTCAAGTGTCGGCCAACTCCATCCTTTCTGCAAGAAAACAGGTTGCTGGTTGGCGCATGCGTATCCGTGCCTGACGTCAGCGCCATTGAGACAGATTTGAGAACGAGCCGCGGCGTTTGCAGGCGGCCTGTTCAGCAAAAGCGTAGCGCGAATCGATACGATGCCCCCCGGATGCTTTTAGGCACGTCCCGCACCCTTGGCACGATTGCACGCAAAACCGCCCCGGATCGGACCTGATTCATCGGATTTTGTGACGAATTGACCGCGTCATGCTATTTCGTGAGCGCATGAATGCGCCTATAGTTACTTGAAAAGCGGACAGAAACCCGCTGGGCAACAATCGCTAGGGAGAACTTCGCCATGATCCGTTCAGAACTGATCCAGAAAATTGCCGACGAGAACCCGCACCTTTATCAGCGAGACGTAGAGAAGATCGTGAATACTGTCTTTGAAGAGATTACAGGTGCGATGTCCCGCGGTGATCGGGTGGAGTTGCGCGGGTTTGGTGCTTTTTCAGTGAAAAAGCGCGATCAACGCATTGGCCGAAATCCGCGGACAGGTGAATCCGTGCAGGTCGAAGAAAAGCATGTTCCCTTTTTCAAGACGGGCAAACTGCTTCGCGACAGGTTAAACGGAAATTGAACTGATACAGCGATCGGTTGACACAGTTCAGCCGTTGATTAGGAAAGGGCCAGACGTCGTTGGCATACGTCTGATGGTCGATGCAGATTTAACGAATTGGTGCTGATGATGAAGACGATACGCTATGCTTTTTGGGCCATTGTTGGGCTGATCCTCATTCTAATCGGGCTGGCCAACCGTGATTTCGTCACGCTGCGTGCAATGCCCGAACCGGTGAGCGACTTGCTGGGCGTATCGCCGGATATCAGCCTGCCCATGTTTGTCGTGATTCTTCTGGGTGTCGGTGCCGGTCTGTTAATTGGCTTTTTCTGGGAGTGGATCCGCGAGCACCGCATCCGTGCCGATGCGCGTCGCAAGGCCCGCGAAGTAGAGACTTTGCGCCGCGAAGTGGAGCAGTTGCGGGGCGCTGCCGCTAGAGCGCAAAGCGATGACGACGTGCTGGCCCTGCTTGAAAAAACGGGCTGATGCACTCTGACATCCGTGTGAAGATTTGCGGATTGCGTGACGCCGCAATGGTGGCCAGTGCCGTGCAGGCTGGCGCCGCTTACGTTGGTCTCGTTTTCTTTCCCAAATCACCGCGCCATGTGTCGATAGAAGAGGCGAGATCGGCGGTCGTTGATGTGCCGCCGGGCATTGCAAAGGTCGCGCTGGTCGTCGATGCGGATGATACATCGCTTGACGCGATCGTCGGCGGTGTGCCTTTGGATATGCTGCAATTACATGGTGCGGAAACACCGGAGCGTGTCGCTGAGATCAAGGCGCGCTATGGGCTGCCGGTGATGAAGGCGGTAGGTGTTGCCGGATCCGAGGACATGGCGCAGCTTGATATCTATGCCGATGTGGCCGATCAGCTTTTGATGGATGCAAAGCCCCCAAGAAATGCCGCCCTGCCGGGTGGCAATGGGTTGGCGTTTGACTGGCGTCTCATCGCGGGTCGCAAGTGGAGCGTGCCATGGATGCTGGCTGGTGGACTAAATGTGGGCAACGTTGCAGAGGCGATTGAACGCACCGGAGCACGACAGGTTGACGTATCATCCGGAGTGGAAAGCGCACCCGGTGTGAAAGACCCGCAGCGCATGGCGGACTTTGTTGCGTCCGCGCGCGCCCAAGAACCTTAGATAAGGTTCTTTCGAAAAAAATCTTCTAGAAGATTTTTCCCCAAAGGCTTAACACCCGAACAGACCCGACGGACGAGGATGACCAAAGATGGCAAACGATCTTTTCAATAGTTTCATGACAGGACCCGATGAAAAGGGCCGCTTTGGCGACTTTGGTGGCCGGTTCGTGTCGGAAACACTTATGCCACTGATCCTTGAGCTTGAGGAACAGTATGAAAATGCAAAAACCGACGACAGCTTCTGGGCCGAGATGCACGATTTGTGGACCCACTATGTTGGCCGCCCAAGCCCGCTATATTTTGCCGAACGCCTCACCGATCATCTTGGCGGCGCAAAAATCTATCTCAAGCGGGATGAGTTGAACCATACCGGCGCCCACAAGATCAATAATGTGCTGGGACAGATCATTCTTGCCCGCCGCATGGGCAAGACGCGCATTATTGCCGAAACCGGTGCAGGCCAGCATGGCGTGGCGACTGCAACCGTCTGCGCAAAATTTGGCCTGAAATGCGTTGTCTATATGGGCGCACATGACGTTGAGCGTCAGGCACCCAATGTGTTTCGGATGCGCCTGCTAGGCGCCGAGGTCGTCCCTGTCACATCAGGCCGCGGCACCCTGAAGGATGCAATGAACGATGCGCTGCGTGATTGGGTTACCAATGTGCGCGACACGTTTTATTGCATCGGAACGGTTGCAGGTCCGCACCCTTATCCTGCGATGGTCCGTGATTTTCAATCCATCATAGGCAAGGAAACGAAAGAACAGATGATGTCTGCGGAAGGGCGCCTGCCCGACACGTTGATCGCGGCCATTGGTGGCGGCTCGAATGCCATGGGGCTGTTCTATCCCTTTCTGGACGACAAGGATGTGAATATCATCGGGGTCGAGGCCGGAGGCAAGGGCGTCAACCAGAAGATGGAACATTGCGCATCCCTGACTGGCGGCAGACCCGGTGTCCTGCATGGCAATCGCACCTACCTTTTGCAGGATGATGATGGCCAGATCCTGGAAGGGTTTTCGATCTCGGCTGGCCTTGACTACCCTGGCATCGGACCGGAACACGCATGGTTGCATGAAATCGGCAGGGCCCAATATGTGGCCATCACCGACAAGGAGGCACTGGAGGCGTTTCAGCTCAGTTGTGCGCTGGAGGGTATTATTCCGGCTCTTGAGCCGTCACACGCGCTTGCGCACGTCATGAAGATCGCACCCGATCTGCCCAAGGACCACCTGCTGGTCATGAACATGTGTGGTCGCGGTGACAAGGATATCTTCACTGTGGCCAAGCATCTGGGTTTTGACATGTCTGGTGCCTGAATCAGGTGCCGAGAAGCGCATAAACTTTGGTTTAGGCGGCGCTGAATAAACCCGGAGCCAATGGTTTGATAATCCATTGCGCGGCAATGCTAGTCTTCACAGGCCGCGTTGTGCGTCCTGAACATCAAGAGGATAGACCATGAAAAAATTGCTCCTTTCCACTACCGCAGTCTTGGGGGTGACCGCGTCCGCCGGCTATGCGCAATCTATTGCGGACCAGGTCGTGAGCGAATTGCAGTCGCGCGGATTCGAACGCATTGAGGTGGTCAACGGCCCGCGCCGCGTGAAGGTGGAGGCCTTTCTGAGAGGCCAGAAACTCGAAGTGACCTATGATGCTGCCACCGGTGAAATACTCGAGAGCGAAGTCGAACGTGCCAGCGGTGACGATGACACATCACCAGGGGTCTTTGTCCGCAATTCAAACGATGATGATGACGAGTCTGACGACGACGACGAAGATGATGAAGACGACGACGACGAAGATGACGAAGATGACGAAGATGACGATCGTAAGGGGCGTGATCGGGATCGTGACCGGGATCGTGATCGTGACGATGAAGATGACGACGAAGACGACGAAGATGACGACGAGGATGACGATGACGACGATGACGAGGATGATGACGAAGATGATGACGACGACGAAGATGATGATGACGAAGACGACGAAGACGACGACTAATCGTTCATCCATCCTGTGCTTGTAGTATCGCAGGCAGCGGGGAATTCATGCTGAAACGATTGTTCATAATACTTTTACTTATTGGGGCACCGCATCTTGCGGTGGCCCAATCCGTCGAAGATCAGGTGGTCCGGCAGCTAGAGGACCAGGGCTTTCGTGACATCAAGGTGAACCGGACATTTTTGGGGCGGCTAAGATTTACCGCAGAACGGTCCGACCTTTACCGGGAGTTGGTGATTGCACCGCAGACCGGCGAAATTCTACGTGACTATATGCGCAATAAAGATGACGACGATCGTCGTCCACGCATTCTTGCACCGCGAAGGTCGGATTATGACAGGCCATCACGTCGCGACAGTGGACGGTCGTCCTCCGAGAGTTCAGGTCGCGATGACGATAGGGACGACGAACGGGATGATGATGACGACGATGACGATGATGAAGATGATGACGACGATGACGATGATGACGACGACGATGATGACGATGACGACGATGATGATGATGACGATGACTAATCGTTTTCGCCAAATCTATGAGTAGTCGTTTTTGATCGGTCGCTGGTACATTCTTGCGATTGTTCTGGTGCAGCTTGTCTGCGCCATCTTCTTCCTGTCGCGCATTTTGTCCTCGATCCTTGGGTTCGCGCCCTTTCAGTGGCAAGTTTACGAGCTTATCGAAATTGGTGCGGCACTTGGGCTGGTTCTGGGGGCGGTGCTGGGCATGATGGCCTTGCGCAAAACCATAGCACGCAATAGCCGCGTTGAAGATCAGTTGCGCCTTGCATCAGGGGCTTTCATGGACGTGGTGGAAGAGAGATTTACGGAATGGGCTCTCACCCCCGCCGAACGGGATGTGGCGCTTTTTGCGATCAAAGGCATGTCAACAACCGAAATTGCCTGCCTGCGGGATGTGAGCGAGGGAACAGTGAAAGCCCAGACAAATGCCATCTATCGTAAGGCGGGGGTCTCGGGTCGGACGCAATTGCTAAGCCTGTTTGTCGAAGACCTGATTGGCGACGCCCTCGCGGCACCTCAGATTTGACAGGCCAGATCGCAGTATATCGGGACGTCGAGGCGGCTACAGTGCATCTGTTCCGTCGATCAGCCCTTCGCGCAGTGCAAAGGCAATAAGTTGCGCCACCGAATGCACGCCGATTTTCTGCATCATGTTGGTGCGGTGTCGATCAACGGTTTTTGCACTGATGCCAAGGGTTTCGGCGATCTCCTTGTTGCTGCGCCCGGCGACCACAAGGTTCAGGGTCTGACGTTCGCGGTCGGTCAGGCTGACCGCAGGCGGGCTGCTGTCAAGACTGTCAACAACATGCTGCGACACATGCCGCCCGCCGCGCAGGATCAGGGGCAGGGTCGCGTAAAGCTCATCGTTTTCGGTCGCCTTCGAAAAGATGCCATCGACTCCGGCGTCAATCAATTCTGACAGTTTACCCACCGAAGAAATGCCCGTCAGCACGACGATCTTTGTGTCGACCGACCAGCGCCGGGCCTCCAGCAAGACTTCTGTTCCCCCCGCAAAGGGCATTTGCACATCAAGCAGCAACAAATGCGGGCGATGCTGGCGCAGGCAGGCGATGGCCTCCAACCCGTTTGCGGCTTCTGCGACAACGTCAATGCCGCCCGGTTCGATGAGGCCCGGTGTGGTCAGGGCTGCGCGCAAGCCCGCGCGTACAATTGCATGGTCATCAGCAATAACACAGGTAAAGGTCCGCACGTGGGTCACTCGCTTGCAAAGGGCTGCCGCATCATTGAACGCAGTGTTGCCAAATTTTCTGTCTTTTGCATAACCTGACAGCAAAGCGCCTTGCGAAAAACCCCGGATGCCAGCTTTTGTGCCCATGGCTGCAACAAGGAACAGGTGAATGATGAAGCAATTTTTGTATCTTGCCCTGCCTTGCGCGATCCTGCCGCAACCCTTGAGCGCGCAGCAGGGGCCGATTGCCGCGACCTCTGTGGAAGTGGACGCATGGGTGGCGGCAGATGGAAATACCGACGCACGTCTTGACCGCACAGAGTTCGAAGTGTTCGTGCGCGCCATGGCAGAGACCGGTCAAACCACGGCGCGCCAGATCAGGATGTTTGGCGCGTTCGGCTTTGCCTTTGGCATTGCCGACAAGGACAATGATGGCTTCGTCTCCCCCGGGGAACTGCGGGCGGCAGACGACAACCACCGCGACCGGAACTGAGGTCAATCCCCCATTTTGCCGCTGACCTCTTGTCAGATCGGGCAGAACATCGCCTGATGGCAGGATCGACGTTTTGAGGAGTGGTCCCTTGTTTGACGTAGTCCGCCGGTTGAGAGCCGCACTGACTTGTTTGCTTGCGCTTGCCGCCTTCGCGGCCCCGGCGTTTGCCGACAGTTTTGCCGTCTCGCCAGCCAAGTCCGAACATGATCTGACACCTGCGCTACGCTATGCCTCCGGCACCGCCGCAGATCCTGTCGATATGGTTGCCCGTTACGGTCAGGGGGCTTTTTCCGAAGTGCTGGAGGTGTCACCCTACGCTGCCAATCATGCGCCAGAGGCATGGGCGGCGGTAGAACTTAACGCCACGGAAATTGTCGCCGGGCGACTGGTTCTGAACGCGCCGCTGGTCAGTGAGGTTGATCTTTATCTTGCAGGTGACGGCCCGCTTGAAAATGTGCTGAGCTATTCGGTCTTTCGACCGTTTCTGGCCGTCCAGCACACAGCAGGGCGTCTGCAATCGCAGCCGCTGGCGCTTTTGCCCGGTGAGCGCGTGCTTGTGCTGGCCCATGTCAAGTTTGGCCCCTTGCAGCAGTTGGACGTCAGGTTCGAGCAGGCCGATGCGACAGCCCAAAAGGCCGTCCAAAGCGTGGCCCTGACTGCGGCTTTCTATGCCTTTGCCTTGGCCAGTATCCTTGTCTTTGTTGCGCTTTTCGCGGCCCTGCGCGACTGGATGAGTCTGCTTTACGCGTTGATGTTCTTTGTCGGGCTGGGCTTGCTGGCCTTTCTTGACGGGCTGCTTTTTCGGTTCCTGTACCCAAATACGCCCGGCATCCAGTCGGCTGTTGGGTTTTTCCTGCTATTCACGCTGGCGGGGTCCGGTTTTTTGCTGGCCGGGCAGGGGTTTCGTGCCGGCAACCGCGTCATTTGGGCGCGATGGTGTGCCGTACTTGCGGGGCTCTGTGGCTTTGGGTTTGCGATTTCATTGGTGTCGCCCGGCACGTATGTTGCTGCGGCTGCCTATCTGTTGCTTGCGCTGATGTGCGTGGCCGTGCTGGTGGCGACCCGTATTACCAACGCAACCCATGCCTCAAATTTTGCGGTCGGGCGTCTCTTTAGTTTTCTGGCTCTGACGGGGCTGATGCTTTTGCTTGTCCCGCTTCTTGTGCCCGCACTGCCGCAGATCGTGGGTAGCTTGTCCGCGCTCAAAGGCGTCTACCTGATCCTGGTGTTGGGCGCGCTGGCCAATTTTGTCGCCAAAGTGCTAATCACCCGGCGGACCCAAGAGGCGGCCACCGCCGCCGAACTTGCAGCCCTGGCCCGCGAGGCAGAACTGAACAAGGCGTTGTTCACGTCAGAACAAAACTATGCAACGGCCCGTGCCAAGGCGCAGGAACGCACGCGGCAACTGGCCAATGCCAGCCATGATCTGCGCCAGCCCCTGATGTCGCTGGGCATGACCGTCGATAGCCTTGCCGCCCGCGTCGACCCCGAAACGCGCGGGCAACTGCGCGAGGCGTTCAGCTACATTACGTCCCTGTCCGAAAGCTATCTTGATAATGCGACTGACGCACCGCCAGAGCAGGAAAACGAACGCTATGAGGTCGGACTGATCCTGCAAACGGTGCAGCAGATGTTTCAGCAAGAGGCGGCAAAAAAGGGTCTGCGCCTGCGGATGGTGACAAGTACCTATCAGACACGGATTCCACCCATGGCTCTGATGCGGATCACCAGCAATCTGGTGTCCAACGCGATCAAATACACCGATGCGGGCGGCGTCCTGATGGGCCTGTGCCGCAGGGGCGGCATGGCGACCCTTTGCGTTGTCGATACCGGGCCGGGCCTGTCAGAGGAGGAATTCGGGCGGTTTCAGCAAGAGGGCGAAAAGGGCCCGACATCAGACGGGCACGGTTTGGGGTTGGCTGTCTGTTTTAGTTTGGCGCAGGAAAATGGCATCAGCCTGTCCATGACTGCGCAGCCCGGCCATGGCACTGCATTCATGCTGGCGCTTGAGGCCTGACGCCGGGCCAATTGGGGGATCGGCCCCATAACAACAGACCCGCTGCTTTCGTAGTTTGATGACAGAACACCGGCACACTGCCGGACTGCAACAAACACGAAAAGGACGACGATCATGGGCTGGTTTTCATCGGATAGCATTCACGAAACAATCAAGAAATATGGCTGGAGCAGCACCGCTGACGGCGGGTCCGGCAACGACAAGATTTACGGCTACAGCGTCGACAAGAACACGCTTTATGGCGGGTCCGGCAGTGACTACATCGAAGGCTGGGGCGCGCGAAACTACCTCTATGGCGGGTCCGGGTCGGACACAATCAAGGGCAAGGGTGTTTACAACTACCTCAAGGGCGGCACCGGCAGCGACAAGATTTATGGCTATGGCACCACCAACAAACTGTACGGTGAAAGCGGCTATGACAGTCTTTATGGCTACGGCGCCTACAACTATCTCAGCGGGGGCGATCACAATGACACGCTCAAAGGGTATGGCGCGCGCAATGTCCTTTACGGCGGCAACGATCAGGACCGCCTGTACGGCTATGGGGCCAGCAATGACCTGAATGGCGGAAGCGGCCACGACAAGCTGTATGGTTACGGCGCTGACAACGACATGTCCGGCGACAGTGGCAATGACTATTTGTACGCCAGCGGCGCCAGCAACCGGATGCAGGGTGGCACCGGGGACGACACGATGATCGGCAAGGGTGCCTACAACCACATGCGTGGCGACTCCGGCCATGACCGGATCGAGGCGCACGGCATCACCAACATCGCCTATGGCGGCACCGGGAATGATACCATTCTGGGCATTGGCGGCACCAACACCCTTTATGGTGACAGCGGCAATGACCGCATCGAAGGGATCGGCGGCATCAACACGGCCAAGGGCGGCACCGGCGACGACACGATGATTGCCAAGGGTGGGGTGAATACCTTTTCTGGCGAGGACGGCAACGACCGCATTGAAGCAACCGGCGGCGTCAACACCCTGTTTGGTCAGGATGGTAATGATACGCTGATCGCCAAGGGCGGCACGAATACGGTGCGCGGTGGCGCTGGCCATGACACGATCATGGCCAGCGGTGGCATCAATACCGTGCTGGGTGACAGCGGCAATGACCACATCGCAGCGACAGGTGGCGTCAATACAGTGTCGGGCGGCACGGGCAATGACGTGTTGCGTGGCATTGGTGGCGTGAACACTTTCATGGGTGGTGACGGTGATGATGTGATGGAGTCCGCAGGCGGTGCCAACGTCATGTTTGGTGGCGCGGGGAACGATATGATGACAGCCGCATCCGTTCTGGTGACGGCGCAATCGGGCGAAGCAGGCAACGACACGATGATTGCCATCTCGACCGGCAACAGCCAGTGGGGCGGCGCGGGTGCGGATATCCTGCTCGGGATCGGCGGCACCAATTTGCAGTGGGGTGGTACAGGCGATGATGTGCTGGCTGCGGGTGGCAACACCAATGTGCAGTTCGGCGACGAGGGCGATGATGATCTGTTCGCGCTGGGCATGACCAACCTGCAATTCGGCGGTGATGATAGCGACCTGCTGGTGGCCATCGGGTCGCAGAACATCCAGCACGGGGGCAAGGCCGGAGACGTGCTTGTCGGTGCCGGTAGCATGAATGTGCAAATTGGCGCTGAAGGTGATGATTGGCTGATCGGCGCAGGCAGCGGCAATATTCAGTTTGGCGCGCATATCTGGTCGGCCATCCCGGACGATTTCGCAATCGGGGATATTGATATCGACGCAATGCGCGACCGGGTGGAAGAATTCCTTGACGTTTCGGCTAACGACGATGGCGATAACGTCCTTCTGGCGGGTGGCTACGGTAATTTGCAGGTCGGCGGTGCAGCGCAGGACATCATGATTGGCGGCGGGCGTGGCAATATCCAGACCGGTGGCGCAGGAAACGATTTTCTGATTGGTGGCGGTCAGGGCATCATGCAATCGGGCGGCGCGGGAACCGATGTGATGCTGGGATTGGGCCAACTTGCCGTGCAGTCCGGCGGGGCAGACGGTGACGTGATGGTTGGCGTCAAATTGTCCGATAGTTTGGGCATTCAGTCCCAGTTTGGCGGCACCGGCGGCGACCTGATGGTGTCTCAGGGTGAGTTGATTGCGGACGCCAGGGATGCGTGGTCCGATCTGGCACAGGCCCTGAAAGATACGGCTGAGGATACAATCGACACCGACCAAACTGAAGAGGAGCAAAGCGCGCAGGAACAAGCTGAATTGGCCCAGGCTGCCAAAGACGCAATCATTGAAGCGCTGCCCACGTCGCTGAACCTGCAATTCGCGGGCGATGGCAACGATCTGTTCCATGTGGGCGGCGATCTGGGCTTTCAGATGGGCGAAGGCGGCGATGATATCTTTTTGGGTGGCGGCAGCCTGAACTTGGCCCTTGGCGGGACGGGCAGCGACCTGATGTTGTCAATGGGTGATGCGGTGAATTTCGCCTTTGGTCAGGACGGCACCGACTGGATGATTGACGCAAGTGCGTTTGTTGATCTTTTCACATCGGCGATTTTGCCCGATGTGCTTGATTATGACCTGTCAGCGACCTTTGACTCCGCATTGTTTGCGCCTCTGCGTGCCATTGCCGAGTTCACCGACACGGTGAAAGATACATTGGGCGCGCTGAACCCGCTGGATGATATTGTTGACGCAGCCATGCAGGCCGTGGAACCCATCGCTGACGCGGTGACAGAGGCGACCTCTGAGCTTCGTTCAATGCTGGACTATGACGCGGTTCAGATGTTTGGCGGCACGGGCGATGACATTCTGTCAGCCGATGGTGACATGGTCGGCGGTTTGGGCGCGGATACATATCTGTTCACCTTTGGTGCAGACGCCACGGTGGACGAAGCCGGGCTGGATGCCTTGCGGGACGCCGCACGCCTGCTTGATCTGGCCGAAGGGAAGATCGACGCCGTGACCGGTGCCGCCGGTGGTGACGATACGATTGAGTTGCGCAATGCGGGCTCTGCTGATGGCGCAGACCTGCGGTTTTGGGTTGATGGCGGATCCGATCTGGTGATCCTGAACAGCGGCGCCGAACTGCGGATCAAGAACATGTCGCAAGCCGACACCATGATCGAGACTCTGATCGTGCGCGACGGGGACACAGGCCAGTCATTCGACCTGGCTGCGGCCTTCCTTGATGGTGCCTTCACCGCAGGCTCTGCCCTGGGGGCGGTTAATGCTGGCGCAGTTGATCTTTCAGACTATGCGACGGGCACTGTGACGCGTTTTGCAACCGACGATCAATTCGCCGCAGCCTTTGAAGGCTGGTTGGAAACGATTGCAGATGTCACAGGCAATATCCCTGTCGTCGGCGATCATCTGACCCGCGCGGTGGACAGTGTCGATACGCTGCTTGACCTTGACGTGACGCTGCCGGTTGACGCCTTCGACTTTGTCTAAGGTCGGTTGAGCGAACCCAAAAGGGGGGGGGGTGCATGTGCAGCAACCGCCCCTTTTTTGCGTCATGCCTCATGGCGTTAATCGGGTGCGAGAGCCAATTGGGGGATCGACCCCACAGACCCGTGCCCACCCCGGTCGTAAGTTGGGTCCAGAACAGCGGCAGTCGCCGAAAATGTTTGAAAATAACCGATCTGGCTGCAACCGCCAATCTTTCGGCGGTCGGCCCACAGCAAGTGAAATTTATAAAGAGGGTAATCACATGACCAAGAAGATCAAATTCGCAACGGCAACAGTCATCATTTGCGGACTTTCCGCCTGTGGCGGTGGATCGGGCGACTCGCTCGTTGACCGGCAACAGGTCTTTGACATCAAAATCGGCAATGATGATCTGGCATTTGATCCCAATACCGGCGTCCTGACTCTGGATGGGGAAGAGATTGGCGACAGAACCGACCGGGCCATTGCCGCGCTTGGGGATGCGAAAATCACAAACCGGGTCAATACGCCAATCTTTGCGGCCGTCGCGCAAAACTCGGATGTTTTTGCTGCGACCTTTCAAAATTTCGACCCCGACGATCAGGCGAAGGGCACCATATATGGTCGCCGGGGCGAAGCGGATCTGCCTTCGTCGGGTGAAGCGACCTACACCGGCAATTACGCAGGCCTCAGCGTCAGAGCCCCTGACAGTGCAACCCCTGCCATCTCTGCGGGTGTGACGGGTGTGGCAGTTTTCACCGCAGACTTCAGCGGTATGACGATGGACGGTGAAATTACCGGACGTACTGTTGTCGCACCCAATGGGGTGCCCTTCGCCAATGCGGTTGGGGCAGAGGATGTCGTCCTGGAAATCACGGATTTGGGTGCGGACGGGCGCTTTAGTGGCAGCGCCTCGGGCGGAGAATTTACACAAATCGGTGCGACGTTTGAAGGCAGTGCAGGGGAATACGAAGGATTTATCGGCAGAAACTTTGGTGGGTCAGACACATCGGTTGCTGGTGCCTTCTCGATGGATCATGAAAAAAGCGACGGCAATATCTATCGCGAGACAGGTGTTTTTGTCGCAAATTGAACGCAAACATGGCCCGCGCAGCACAACAGGCTGCGCGGAACAGAGTTTTGGCAAGGCAAAGGACCAACGACAGCAGTTCCCGAAATGGCAGGCCACAACAGCGCCTCTTTTTCTTGCGTGAGTTGCCACGCGCTGCATAATCGGCCTAAAGGCGAGGATGGCTAGATGATAAGAACTCTGTTTTTGATAATTTCATTGGCTGTTTTCCTGCCAGATCTTGCCGTTGCGGCAAAACGTGCGGGGCTGATCATCGGCAATGACAATTACGCGCACGTTCCAATGCTGGAAAAGGCGCGCAATGATGCGCGGGCCGTGTCAGATACGCTTTCGGGGCTGGGGTTTGATGTGACTGTCATTCTTGACGCCGACCGCCGCGAAATGAACCGCGCCATCGCCACCTTTACCGGCCAATTGCAGCCCGGTGACACGGCACTGGTATTTTTCGCCGGTCACGGGGTCGAGATTGACGGCGAAAACTATCTGCTTCCGGTGGACATCGAGGCTCCGGATACGGCGAATGAGGACTTTATCAAGTTTGAAAGCATCGGCCTGTCCGACGTGCTGTTGCGCGTGCAAAATACAGGCGCGCGCACCACGCTGATGTTTATTGACGCCTGCCGCGACAATCCGTTTGCCGCGACAGCAGGGCGGAATATCGGTGGCTCGCGCGGACTGGCGCGCGTTACGGCGCCCGAAGGCACATTTGTCGTCTTTTCCGCAGGCGCGCAGCAGCAGGCGCTGGACCGGCTTAACGGGCCGGACTCTGACCCCAATTCGGTTTTTACCCGGACATTGTTGCCAAGATTAACGCAACCCAATCTGGAATTGCGCGAACTGATCTCGGAGGTGCGGCTTGAAGTCCGCGACCTTGCCTTGAAGCAAAACCACCAACAATTCCCCGCCTATTATGATGAATTGCTAGGGAAATTCTATTTCAACTCGGATGGGGGTGAAGCGTTACCAGCAACCCCGGTTGTCGAACAAGTGCCGACCGCAGACCCCGCCGGTGAAGCGTTGCGGGCCGATTTCGCGCGTGCGCGCTCCTTGGGGTCTGTCGTGGCCTACGAGGCGTTTTTGGAAAAGCACAAAGACAAAAGCGACCTTCTGATCGTCATCGCCATAAGAGAACTTGATCGTCTGCGCGACGATGACAACCCAGTGGAGACCGAAGCAGAGGAGGTTGCAACCCCTCCTGAAATTCCGGCGGTCCCGCAAAAGGAAATCATCCGGCAAAGCCAGCAGCGGCTGAACGCGCTGGGTTGCGCGGCAGGCCAGGCAGATGGGGTGGTGGGGCCACGCACGCGGCGTGCGTTTCGCGCCTTTGTCAATGAAAGTGGCGCAAAAATTGCCCTTTCAGCACTCGGAACCCAGGAAGCACTGGACCTGTTGAACGCGGCAGACGGAACGGTTTGCACACAAGCTGCGGTGCAGACCCGACCGGCACCGTCGGCCCCTCGCGCGCGCTCTTTGACCGGAACATGGTCGTTTGTGTCGAAATGCCCGCTTTTTGTCTCGTCTGTCGGCAGCACGACCTACCGGTCGCAGGGCGGCAATAATTATTCTGTGGTGACGCGCGACGACCTTGGCAATGTCGGGCGGGGGACGACAACAGATGTCGGCGATGGCACCCTGCAGGTGCGTATTGTTTGGCAGAATGGCGTGCGCGACAACTACCGTGCTGTCCTCAGCAGCGATCGGCGCAGAATTAGTGGCACGAATGTCTTGGGCTGCCGTTTTACCGCAACAAGATAAGAACGGCTGTTTCGAGCTTGGTGGATAGTCTATGACCCTGTTTGTGGTTTGACAGTCGGTCGGCTGGGTCTACCTCTCCGATAAGGCTCCGCCGACACCAAACCAAGAGGCACGCTATGTTCCGTATCCTTCTGATTGCCGTTTCATTCCTTTTCAGTACGCAGGCGGCAGCCATTGACACTGACGCGCCCTTCGATTCAATCGACGGCGGCACCTTGTCGATTGCGCAATGGCAGGGACAACCCGTGCTTGTGGTGAACACTGCCTCGCAATGCGCGTTTACGCGGCAATATCGGGGGCTACAGGACCTTTATGACCGCTACCGCGCGCAGGGGCTGGTGGTGCTTGCCGTGCCCTCCGACGATTTCAATCAAGAGCTTGCGACCGAAACAGAGGTCAAGGAATTCTGCGAACTACAGTATGGTATCGACATGCCAATGACGACAATCACCCATGTCAAAGGCGAAGAGGCGCACCCGCTTTATGCATCGCTGCGGCAAGAGCTTGGCTTTATCCCGCGCTGGAATTTCAACAAGGTTTTGATCGACGGCAACGGCGCAGTTGTTGAAACGTTCGGCTCTCGGGTTACACCGGATTCCGCACAGATCGTCGACCTGATCGAAGCGCTTTTGAATTAGCGGCCTGTTGTGTGACGGGCGTTGAAAATACCCGCATCACCGCTACCTTCCGTCGATGTCGCAAAAACAACCTGATGCACGGGCTATTCCCGTACCGTCCCGCCGCCTTTCACGGCTTGGCCAATTGGGGACCATGACGGCTAGCATAGCTGGCAACATGGCGTTGAACGGTGTTGCACAGCTGGGCCGGGGGCAGCGCCCGTCAATGCAAGGATTGTTGCTGAACCCTTCCAATGTCCGCCGGGTTGCAGATCAGTTGGCCAAGATGCGCGGGGCCGCCATGAAAGTCGGTCAACTGATGTCGATGGACACGGGTGAATTCCTTCCGCCCGAGCTGGCGCAGATCATGGCCCGTCTGCGGGACGATGCGCACTTCATGCCGCCTGCGCAATTGAAACAGGTGCTCAACAAGCAATGGCCGGACCGCTGGCTGGGGGCGTTCAAAAACTTCGATGTGCGGCCCATTGCAGCGGCCTCTATCGGGCAGGTCCACAAGGCACGTCTGAAAGACGGGCGCGAACTGGCGATCAAAGTGCAATATCCGGGGGTCGCCAAAAGCATCGACAGCGATGTCGCCAATGTGGGCGCGTTGATACGGATGTCCGGTCTGCTTCCAAAAGGGTTTGCGTTGTCCCCCTATCTTGAGGAAGGTCGCAAGCAACTCCACGAGGAAACCGACTATACCCGCGAGGCGGCGCAACTTGCCCGGTTTGGGGCGCTTTTGTCCAAGGAACCCGCATTTGTCGTGCCAGATGTCCATCATGATTGGAGCACGCCTGAAATTCTGGCCATGGGTTTTGTGCCGGGCCTGCCAATCGAGCAGGCGGCAAACGAAACGCAGGAGACGCGCGACAGGATCGCCACCCGTTTGATCGATCTTGCATTGAAAGAGCTTTTTGTCTTTGGCGTCATGCAGACCGATCCCAACTTCGCCAACTATTTGTACCAACCTCAAACGGATCGCATTGTATTGCTCGATTTCGGCGCAACCCGCGATATTGATCCGGTGATTGCCGAACGCTACCGCAAACTCATGCGGGCAGGGCTTTCAAATGACACAGTGGCCATGATGCAGACCGCGGCAGAAATCGGTTTCATCGGTTCGGGCACAACCGACAGGCAGCGAAGTCGCATCGAGCGTATGATGCGTGGGATCTTTGATGCGTTGCGAGACAAGGCGTTGTTTGATTTTGCAGATTCGACATTGTCGCAGCAGATGCAGGCCGAAGGGATGGCGCTGGCTGAAGATGGTTTTGTGCCACCGCCATTGCCGATAGATGTGCTCTTGCTTCAGCGGAAACTGGGTGGCCTGTTCCTGTTGGCGGCCCGCCTGAAAGCAAAGGTGGATGTGTTGTCACTGCTTGCCCGCCATCTGGAACCGGCACCGTGAGGATTGGCTGCCAGGACCAAGAGAATCTTTGGATCGGGAACAGTCAGACGGGGGCCCTGCCCACGAGAGATCGAACCGACGCACCTGTTTTGCTGCGCCACCGTGCCTGATCAGTGATTCGCGACGAATCGGTCGCGGCGGTCAAAAAGCGGTGCAAGGCGCCCTATGGAACATGGCGATTCGTTGAAGAAGATGGCGAATTGCAACTCTGTCGCACAGAACCACCTATGGCTGTATCGGGCGGCTCAGGTCTGACGCAGGGGAAAGTTTTTCTGTCCGACAGAACGGCTGGTCAGGCACGGTCTTTTTACAAAAGCAACGCCAGGCGACACAAACAGGATTCGGAACATGGGAATTGGGTGGATTCAGTAATTACAACACAATATCAATATGTTATCTATTTTAATTGGGGCCATCACCCAACGCGCCCTCATGCGGGAACATTGGCTTGAGACACCTTTCATCAGCGGTGAACGCTGCAGGGCAGATGCAGCGAAGAGCACAGTTTTTGAACAGAAACGCTTGTCAGCGGGTTTCACTTGTCACACAATCGCAGAGGATCACAGGCGATTGGCTGTGCCGAAACTGGCTCACCGGTCATCGGCGCGACGCTCAATCGCCTGTTTGCATCTAAAAAACCGAAGTCGACTTCTGCCTCGGGAGGGGGCGGGAGCACGATAGTTCCTTGGGAGGAAACATGACCGATACCGTAAACCGCAGAAAGTTTCTGCGCGGATCAGCTGTTGCTGGTGCCGCAGCCTTGGCGACCCCGGCGATTGCCGAAGGGCACACCACAACCTTGAAAATGCAGGCCGCTTGGGGCGGCGGTATTTTCCTTGAAAACGCGCAGTCTTATGTCGATCGCGTGCACGCCATGGCTGGTGATGCGCTGAAGATTGACCTGCTCGCCGTCGACTCGGTTGTCAAAACAAGCCAGATGCAAGACGCGGTTCACCGCGGCGTTCTGGATGCTGCACATTATGTGCCTGCTTACTGGTATTCAAAATCCAAGACAGCATCCCTGTTCGGCACCGGCCCCTGCTTTGGCTGGTCGTCGCAGGAAGTGCTGGGTTGGGTCAACTATGGCGGCGGACAAGAGCTGTTTGACGAACTGATGGGCAGCCTTGGCCTGAATGTTGTGTCATTCTTCAATTCGCCAATGCCCGCCCAGCCGCTTGGCTGGTTCAAAGAGCAGATCACAAATGTGTCGCAGATGAACGGCCTCAAGTACCGCACCGTGGGTCTGGCTGCTGACGTTCTGCTGGAAATGGGCATGTCCGTTGTGCAGTTGCCCGGTGGTGAAATCCAGCCTGCAATGAAGTCAGGCTTGATTGACGCGGCCGAATTTAACAACCCGACGTCTGACCGTGACTTTGGTATGCAGGATGTGTCGAAAGACTATCACCTTGCGTCGTTCCACCAGTCGCAGGAATTCTTTGAGGTTACCTTCAACAAGCGCAAGTTCGAAAGCCTGCCTGCTGAACTGCAAGCGATTCTGAAGTACGCATCGGAAGCGGAAAACTCCAACTTCTACTGGCACAACACCAAGCGTTATGCGGACGATCTTGTCACGCTGCAAGAAGAGCAGGGCGTCAAGGTCCACCGCACACCTGATGACGTTATGGCGGCCCAGTTGGAGGCATGGGATGTGGTTGTTGACCGGATCTCTGGCGAGGATGAATTCTTTGCCCGCGTGATTGAGAGCCAAAAGGCCTACGCCAAGAACGTCATGGGCTATCTCAACCTGAACCAGCCTGACTATAAGCTGGCATACAACCACTACTTCGCCTGATCATCAGGAAATGAAAACGCCGGGGGCCCACAGAAGGCCCCCGGTTTTTATGCATATTGGGGAGGCACCGCAGGTGACCAAATTCGTTCATGCAGTTGAAGGGCTTAGCCTTTGGGTTGGCCGCGCCTTTGGGTGGTGCATCCTGATTTTGACGCTGTCAGTGTCCTACGAGGTCTTTGTCCGCTATGTGCTGAACGCGCCTACGGTCTGGGCTTTCGACATGATGGTCCAGATGTATGGTGCCTTGTTCCTGATGGCAGGTCCCTATGCACTGGCACAGGACAGCCACGTGCGCGGCGATGTCGTCTACCGTCTCTTTTCCGTGAAATGGCAAGCACGCGTGGATTTCCTGCTGTATCTGCTTTTCTTCTTTCCGGGTATTCTGGCCCTGTTCTGGTACGGCTGGGAAATCGCATCGGACAGCTGGCGCTACAAGGAAGTCAGCTGGAACAGCCCCGCCCGTATCCAGATTTATTTCTTCAAGACACTCATCCCGCTGGCGGGAGGGCTGTTGCTGTTGCAGGGCCTGGCAGAACTTGTCCGCTGCTGGAATGCAATGCGGACAGGTGTCTGGATGGAACGTCTGGATGATGTGCGTGAAACAGAAGACATGCTGATGCACATGGATGACGTGTCTATCCCCGGCATCACCCCCAGCGACAAATAAGCGACTTCGCTTCAATCGAAAGAGATAGATATGAGTAACCCCGAAGTTGCCATCCTTATGCTTTGCATGTTTATCATGCTGGTTTTGCTTGGATTTCCGATTGCCTTTACCCTGATCGCCATGGGCGTCGGTTTTGGATACTACGCCTATTACCAAGGCCCGCCCGAAGTGTTTTCGGACATCTTCAACAACAACATCTTCTACCTTTTGAACCAGAACACCTATTCGGTGATGGAAAATGACACGCTTGTCGCCATTCCGTTGTTCTTGTTCATGGGCTACGTGGTCGAGCGGGCCAATATCGTTGATCGCCTGTTCTTCTCGCTTTACATGGCCGCCCGCAATCTGCCGGGGTCATTGGCGATTGCGGCGCTTTTGACATGCGCTGTCTTTTCGACCGCATCGGGGATTGTCGGCGCGGTTGTGACCTTGATGGGCTTGCTCGCTTATCCCGCGATGGCCAATGCTAACTACAACAAATCATTCGCATCCGGTGTGATCTGCGCGGGTGGGACGTTGGGTATTTTGATCCCGCCGTCGATTATGCTTATCGTCTATGCCGCCATCGGAAACCTGTCGCCGCTGCGCCTTTATGCGGCTGCGGTGTTCCCCGGTTTGCTTTTGGCCGGTCTTTACATCGTCTATGTGATCTTGCGCGTTTGGGTGAACCCGTCTTTGGCGCCCAAGCCAAAGCTGGAAGACGTTCCTCCACCCAGCAAAATCTATATGGATTTGCTGGTGTCATTCCTGCCGCTGACCGTACTGATTGCGCTGGTTCTGGGGTCGATCCTGGGTGGGCTTGCGACGCCAGCCGAAGCCGCGGCCATGGGTGCATTGGGTGGCATGGTTCTGGCCGTGCTTTACCGGTCGATGACGTGGCAAAAACTCAAGGAATCGGTGTTCCTGACAGCCAAAGCCACAGCGATGGTCTGCTGGCTGTTCGTCGGCTCATGGACCTTTGCGTCGGTCTTTTCGTACCTCGGTGGGCATGATCTGATCAGCGAATGGGTCATCGGCATGGATCTGACGACGATCCAATTCCTGATCATGGCGCAGTTGATCATCTTTGTGCTGGGTTGGCCGCTGGAATGGTCCGAGATCCTGATCATCTTTGTGCCGATCTTCCTGCCGCTGCTAGAGCCGTTTGGCGTGAACCCTTACTTCTTTGCCATGCTGGTGGCCCTGAACCTGCAAACATCGTTCCTGACCCCGCCGATGGCGATGTCTGCCTACTACCTCAAGGGCGTGCTGAAAAAGCAGATCGAACTGATCGAAATCTTCAAGGGGATCATTCCCTATCTGGGGATTGTCATTCTGACGATGGTGCTGATGTATACCTTCCCGGGCATCGCACTGTGGTTCCCTGACTATCTGTTTGGTGAATACGTCCCATGAAGCAGGCCCCCCACAGTCTGACAGCAACTGAGGCTGTTGGGGCCATCGCCTCTGGCCGCCTCAGTTCTGTCGATCTGGTCAAGTCATGTCTGGCACGGATCGACGAGACCGATGGTGCCATTCATGCCTGGGCCTATCTGGACCCTGACAGCGCATTGGCCCAGGCGGCAGAGGCGGATCGCATCCGCAAGGCCGGTCTGGCCACCGGTCCGCTGCATGGTGTGCCTGTGGGATTGAAGGATATCATTGATACACGCGATATGCCGACCCAACGCGGCACGCAGATATTCGCAGGGCGCCAAACGGACGATGACGCACGGATCGTTGAACACCTGCGCGAGGCGGGCGCCGTGATCATGGGCAAGACCGTCACAACCGAACTGGCCTTTGTGCACGCCAATGAAACGCGCAACCCCCATAACCCTGACTACAGCCCGGGTGGGTCGTCCAGCGGGTCTGCGGCTGCGGTGGCGGCACAGCATGTCCCGCTCGCTATCGGGACCCAAACAAACGGGTCGGTTATTCGCCCGGCGTCCTTTTGCGGGACTTTTGGTTTCAAACCTACACGCGGCGTGATCAGCCGGTCGGGGCTTTTGCAGACGTCGGTTTCACTGGATCAGGTCGGTTGCTTTGGCCGTACGCTGGCTGACGTGGCCCTTTTGACGGACGCTATTGGCGGATACGACCAGCGCGACCCATGCAGTTTCGCACGCCCGCGCCCTGATATGTTGGCGGGCGCGCAGGCAGAGGCACCCGTCACCCCCGACCTCGCGTGGTTCGATTTGCCATTCTATGACCGCCTGACTGATGACGCCCGTGACGGGCTTGAGGCGGTACTGGAAATTCTGGGCCCGCAGGTCACAAGGATGAGCGCAGCTGACACATTGTCAAATCTGGTGGCTGTACAGGCGCGTATCCACGAATACGAAATTTGCCAGCATCTGGCAGAGACGTTTGACGCGCACTGGGATATGCTGAGCGATACGCTCAAACCCATCATTACGCGCGGTCGCCAGATCAGCAAGATCGAGTATGAGGACGCCTTGGCCGTCAAGGTATCTGCGGAAGCGTTTTTTGCCGATCTGTTCACCGAATTTGACGCGATCATCGCACCTTCTGCCGCCGGAGAGGCGCCACGCTTTGGCGATGGCACCGGTGATCCGATCTTTTGCACGCTATGGACACTTGCGGGGCTGCCCTGCGTCACCTTACCCTTGTTGGTCGGGGCCAACGATCTGCCCATCGGCGTGCAACTGATTGGCCCCGCCGAAAAAGACGACCGCTTGTTGCGAACCGCAAGCTGGTTGCAAAACCACCTTGCGCAAGCCGCCTGAACAAAAGGACAGACTATGTCATATGGTATCAAACTTCTCATGGGATTTATCGGCACCGCGATCCTGCTTATCTTTATTGGCGGCCTGTCCTACAGTATCTCGACCGGATTTGCAGGCTTCACCGGTGGGCTGCCTTTCATGGTTATTGCCATCGTGGTCTGTGGAGCCGCCCTGTATGACTTCTGGGATGAATGCGTGCGCAAGAAATGACCAAACCGCGCCTTTGGATCACCCGCCGCCTGAGTGATGCAACGCTTGAACGTGCAGCCCGCGATTATGATGTTGTCATCAACCATGATGACACGCCGGGCAGTGCACAGGACCTCATCGCGGCCAGTCATGCGTTCGATGCGATCATCCCATGCCATTCCGAACATTTCAGCGCCGATGTGGTCGCGCAGTTCGGGGACCGTCTGCAAATCGTGGCCAACCATTCCGTCGGGGTGGATCATTGCGATCTGCAAGCGCTCAAGGCGCGCGGCATCACCATCACCAACACGCCCGATGTCCTGTCCGACGCCACGGCGGAACTGGCCATGCTGCTGATGCTGGGGGCGGCCCGTCATGCTGTTGCGGGCGACCGTATTGTGCGTTCGGGGGCATGGGACAGCTGGTCGCCTGCCTTTATGGTCGGAAAGCAGGTCACAGGCGCACGGCTTGGCATTATCGGAATGGGCCGTGTCGGGCGTGCGTTCGCCGCCAAGGCCCGCGGTTTCGATATGGAGATCCACTATTTCAACCGTTCGCGCCTGCCGGATGCACAGGCCCATGGCGCGACCTATCATGACAGCATCGAAAGCCTGCTTGGGGTTGCCGATTTCCTGTCGCTGCACTGCCCCGCGACACCTCAGACCGCTGATTTGATGAATGCGGACCGACTGGCGCTGCTGCCGCAGGGCGCTGTTCTTGTAAACACAGCCCGTGGTGCGCTGGTTGACGAAGACGCATTGATGGGCGCGTTGGATAGCGGGCAGGTCGCTGCGGCGGGGCTGGATTGCTTCAAGACCGAGCCGGGTGGCAACCCTGCCTTTGCGCAATATGATAACATCTTCATGCTGCCCCATATCGGCAGCGCTACGGTGCAAACCCGCGATGCAATGGGTTTCCGGGCGCTTGATAATCTTGACGCCTACTTTGCAGGCAAAGCGCCGGGTGATGCGCTTTGATGCATGTGCTTCGGCTTGATATCGTGCCGCAAGTTTATCTGCGACGCCCAGAAAGCAGTTTCGGTCTGGCGCCGTAGGCAGGGTCTTTACGCACCCGGTGGTGGCGGTGGCATGACGGTAAAGAGATGCGCCAGTTCGGTCACATCTTCGGCCTTCATCCAGCCATCCTGCCCTTGGGTCCAGACCATCGTGTCGCGGGTCAGCGCGCCATCGGTAACTTTGCGCCCCATCGCGGCCTTTGAAAACGGGCCACTGACTTCGCCGGCTTCGGCGATGTGCCAGACATGCTCAACCGGTGGTGGTGGCGGCGGCGGTGGTGCCGCAGCGGCGGGTGCAGCAGGCGCTTGCCCCCAAGGCCCCGCGTTCACCATATTGCCCATCTGCATCCCCAGACCGGCCCCCATGCCCATGCCCATCGCCTGACCTGCGGCAGAGCCTTCGGTGGCCATCGCCTCTGCGGCCTTCCATTTCATGTGATCGTCCAGATTGCCCGCCACACCGCGCGATGTGCGGTCATCCAATGCCCTTTCTACGGCTTCGGGCAGGCTGATGTTTTCGATATAAAGCTCGGGAATGCTGAGGCCATATTGCCGGATTGTGCTGTCGATGGCCTCTGCGACCAGCTTGCCCAGATCGGCGGTGTTTGCGGCCATATCCAGCACCGGAATACCAGAGGCGGCAATCGCGCGGCTGAATTCCTGCACGATGATATTGCGAATCTGGAAACTGATTTCATCCATGGTGAATTCGCCGTCTGTGCCGACAATTTCGCGGAGGAATATCGCCGGGTCCGCGACCTTGACCGTATAGGTGCCATAGGCGCGGATGCGTGTTGGTCCGAATTCGGGGTCGCGCAGCATGATGGGGTTTTTCGTGCCCCACTTGAGGTTGCTGAAACGGGTCGTATTGACGAAGTAAATCTCTGACTTGAAGGGGCTTTGAAAGCCGTGATCCCAATGTTGCAGGGTCGTCATGATCGGCATGTTGTTGGTTTCAAGCATATAAAGACCGGGAGTAAAGACGTCGGCCAACTGGCCCTCGTGCACAAACACGGCGGCTTGGCCTTCGCGGACGGTCAGCTTGGCGCCATATTTGATTTCGTGGTCCTCGCGTTCAAACCGCCAGACCATCGTATCGCGGGTGTCGTCTGTCCAATGGATGACGTCGATGAATTCGCCCGTCAAAAAATCGAAAATGCCCATAATTTCAGGTCTCCTATCAGTCGTGTCAGCGCCTCAGCTTTGGCCGGGCGTCACTATTTCGGTGGCAACTTGCCGTGCAATCGGTGCGGCGGCTGTGATTGGCATGCCGGTTTCAAAACGTGGATCATAAAGCATTTGCAAAAGCAGTTCGTCATGGGTTGTCAGCAGCGCGAATTCTTCGTCGTCGTTAAAGATCGACGGGCGCGCGGCAGGGCTGTCATTTGCCAGCCCCATGCCTTGGGCCAGTTCTTCGTGAATGCAGGCGCTGCGCATCAGGTTGGGATGTTCAGCGCGGATCAGCGCGATCGCAGTGCGATAGCTGGATTGCCCGGGCTTGAAGCTGCCGATAACCACGCAAAGCTGGTTGCGCGGCAGGTCGGTGAAAGCCCGGACCGTCGCATCAGAAATCCCCGGTATCAGATTGCGCAATTCATCCGCATAGGCACGCCTGTCGTCTTCGCCCAGGAACAGCACGTGGAAATTCGGCCTGCGATCGGTCTGGGTGACGGGCACACCGGTTAACCGTGACAACCGGGCGGCATAGGCACTGACACTGGCCTGATCCTGATCACGTTGGGCCAGCGGCACCGTATCGCCGAATTGCACATGCATCCGGATGGGCTGATCCCAGCGCCGCAGCTTGGACACGGTGGCCTGCGGGCGGCTGAAATCGGAATCATCGCGATATTCGTTGAACAGGGCGATCTGCACGAAATTCCGGGCCAGTTGCGTGTCGGTGAAGGGCGTATCAGGCCCGCCGCCATCACCGCGCAAAAGCCCTTGGGTCAGCAGGCTGTTTTGCAAACCGCTGTAGTAGCGTGCCAAGTCGCGGCTGGCCTGACTGGGGGCTTTGACCAGCGGTTCAGCGGGTGGGGGGGCAACTGGCGGCGCGGCCGTTTGCGCGGGCGGTTCGACCAGAATATCGCCACAGCCAACCAGCCCCGCCAAAGAGGCAAGGATCAGGCCGCGCGATATCCCCGTCCAACCGCGCATGTGGCTCTAGAGGTCCGTGTCGCCGGGCGCGGCACTGGGGCTGGCCTTGGCGCGCGCTGCGGCCAGCGTTTGTTTCAGTTCTGCCTCCATCTTGATCATTTCGGCTTCGGCTTCGGCGCGCTTGCGCTTGCCTTCGTCCGCAATCTCAAGACTTTCATTGATCGTGGCAATCAGGTTGGCGTTCGCTTCCTTGACGGCGTTGATGTCAAACACCCCGCGCTCCATTTCGGTGCGGATCACCTTGTTGGCGTCACGCAGGTTGGCTGCATTGGCGGTCAGCAACTCGTTGGTCAGATCGTTGGCATCGCGCACGGCGGTCGCGGCCTCGGATGAGCGCTGGATCGTGACGGCCTGTGCCAGTTGGGTTTCCCACAATGGCACGGTGTTCACGAGGGTCGAGTTGATTTTCGTGACCAGCGATTTGTCATTTTCCTGCACCAGCCGGATAGACGGCAGCGACTGCATCGTCACCTGACGGGTCAGTTTCAGGTCATGCACCCGCCTTTCCAGATCATCGCGCGCCGAACGGATGTCGCGCAATTCCTGCGCTTTCATCACGGCCTGATCTTCGGGGGCTCCTTGCACCTCTGTCTCTTTGGCGGGGATTGTGTTGGTGTCGAGATCGGCGACCTTTGCTTCACCCGCCGCGATATACAGGCCCAGTTCATCGTAGAACTGCAGGGTCTTGTCGTACAGCATATCAAGGCTTTCGATATCCTTCAAAAGCACATGCTCATGCTTGAGGAGATCACCTGTGATATGGTCGATCTGGCCCTGCACCTCTTCGAATTTGGCGGCGAATTTGGCAATGGGGGCTGCGCGGCCCAGCAGTTTTTCCCACCAGCTACGTTCGCGGCGCACATCCAGTTCAGAGATCGAAAAGCCGCGAATTGTCGTCACCATATTGCGCAGACTGTCGCCCGCCGGACCAACATCCTTGTTGCGTACACCTGCCAGCATGGATTGCGAAATCTCCTGCAATTCCGATTGCGCGGCAGACCCAAATGAGACGATCGAATTGGTGTCCGTGATATCAACTTCCGCCATCCGCCGGGTGATTTCCTCGCTTGTCGGGGCGTCAGCGGCGTCAAGCGTGACAAGCTCGCCTTTTGGCTCGGGCAAGGCAACGGCTGTCACCTTTTCCAGTTCTGCGACAACGGCTTCGGCCTTCTGGCGGATTTCTTCGGACATTACCTATTCCCTTTCAAGTTCAGGCTCACGCCTTCGCGCTGCAATCGGTCGCGCAGCACATTGATTTCGATATCCATGTCGCTGCGATCATCCAGCAGCATCTTTTGCGTTCGTGCGTCGAAATTATGTTCCAGATCATCCAGCAGAGCATCGTATTTGTCACGTGCGTCTGCATCCTTGTTTCGCTTGTAAAGGTCCACAAACTTCACCGTCGCGTCACGTGCGCCCATCAGATAGACGCCCAGAAACTTGCGCGCACCGGTCAGATCGCGCGGGTCCTCTTCGACGGTGCGGATCATCTTGTGGGCAACGACCTGAAAGCTGGCCACGCGGGCCGTCAGCTTGCTGTCGCCAAGACTGTCGATCTGGTCTTTCATCGCATCAAGGTAATTCTGCGCCTCATCCACAACCTTGGCCACACGGTCCTGCTGGCGGGCGTCGATCCCTTCCATCCGTTTGTCTTTCAACGGGTCAATGCCAAAGGCTGTCACATGCAGGCCAGCCGCCGCCACGGCATAAAGCGCGGACCCGACCACGCCTGTATCATTGCTGTAGGCGGCAAGTGCGGCACCCGCTCCTGTCAGGGCTGTCGCCAGCATCTTGCGGGGCAGGGCAGGGCGGCGCGCGACCTTGCGGGCGTTATAAGCGGCCTCTGCCTTCAGCCCTTCGCGCAGCAGCCAAGCGGCAAAGGTCAGCGCACCTGCCGCGACTAGACCCAGCACAAGGTCTTGCGGGGTTTCGTTGAGCGATGTGAACACCAGAATAACGGCAGGCACAAACAGCAGATTGGACTTCATGCCCGGTGCCCTGATCTCTGCCGCCTTTGGCTGTTCTTGCGCTGTGTCCTGCCCATCGGGGCTGAACCGGCCGCCATACCGTTTGGCCATGTCAGACGCCTCCGATCCAGCCGACGCTGAGGCCAATCAAAAGGATCACAAGGGCGATATAGGATATTTTCTGGATCGGGCTTGGCATATTATCGGCCCCCATCACGGTCTTGGCCGTAAAGACGGACAGCAGAATAGTGACGACCAGAATGCCAGCCACAACCAAAACTGCGATCAGGACCGCAAAGAAAATAAGACGGATCATAGGCCCCTCGATTCATTTTCATCCCTTTCCCATGTAGGTATGCAATGCTGACATTACGAGTGTTTCTGTAACGCGGCCCGCTCTGCGTTCAGTTTGCGGCTATAGCCTGACTGGATGATTTCGACGGCGACGAGGACCACTACAGAGAAGTAGAATGTGGATTTCGACATTGGGATGATATCCTGTCCCCAGACTTTGATTTGCAGCGTATCGTCATGCATCGCGTGGGCCGCAGCAGGGCCCGCTTCGCCCAGCAGCACGACGCCAACAATCAGCAGGATAAACAGGCCGAGCACTTCGTACATCCGGTTCTTTTCAAGAAACCGCGTCACCCCATCGGCGAGCACCAGCATTGCGATGCCCGAAAGAATGATCGCCGTGGCCAGTATCGGGAACACATCGGTGATCGCCAGCGCCGACAGAACGGAATCGAACGAAAAGATCAGGTTCATGACGACAATCAGTAAAACCACCTGCGTGGCGGATTTTGAGGATTTCCCATCCACGTCATGGTCAAGTTTATCCATCGACAGCATATGTCCGATTTCCTTGACGGCCGTATACATGATGAAAATACCGCCCAGCACAAAGATAATCGTGGCGAAATTCACGCCGCCTTCCAGAACGCCTTCCCATTCCATGATGAAAAACGGCTCTGACAGCCAGCCAAGAAGTTGGATCATTGTGAACAGCAGCACCACGCGCAGGCCAACCGCAATCAGGATGCCCCACATGCGCACCTGTTTTTGCTGGGCAACCGGCGCGCGCTGGCTTTCAATCGAGATGTACAAGAGGTTGTCAAAACCCAGCACCGCCTGCAAAAAGCACAGCATGATCAGGTTTGTTGCGTTTTCAAGCGTCAGCAGGTCGGCCAAAGCGAAATCCCTTTTGTTTTCGTTTGCAACTACAATGCACAACGCGTTGCCCGGAACAAGGGTTCAAGTTGAGCGCTTTTTGCCACTTTCGGGGCGTTTGGCCGGACGATTCACCGGTTTGCGCTGGCGCACGGGCGTTGGTTTGCCCGACAGGCCCAGTTGGTCACGCACCACCCGCTGTTTGAGCTCTTCAACCTCGCCTTGGGCCAATGCGCCCAGCTGGAACGGTCCGTAGCTGACGCGGATCAGGCGGTTCACGATCACGCCGATCTCTTCCATGGCGCGGCGAATTTCGCGGTTTTTGCCTTCGCGCAAGGAAATTGTCAGCCATGCGTTGGCCCCTTGCTGGCGATCAAAGGTGACGGTCATCGGCTGGTATGTCAGGCCGTCAACGGTGATCCCGGCGCGTAATTGGTCCAGCTTGGCCTCGCTGACCGATCCCTTGATCCGCACGCGGTACCGACGCAGCCAGCCGGTGCTGGGCAGTTCTAGCGTGCGTTTGACCCCGCCATCATTTGTTAGCAGCAGCAACCCTTCGGAATTCAGGTCAAGACGCCCTACCGACATCACGCGCGGCATTGTGTCGGGCAGCGATGCAAAGACCGTTGGCCGCCCCTGTTCGTCACGCTCTGTTGTCACAAGGCCTGCGGGCTTGTGATATAGCCAGATGCGCGGCGGGTCAGGTTCGCCGACCTGTTTGCCATCCACGACAATCTTGTCTGCGCCCGAGACATTCAGGGCAGGGCTGGTGATCACCTTGCCATTCACGCTCACGCGGCCAGCCTCGATCATCCGCTCGGCCTCGCGTCTGCTGGCAATCCCTGCGCGGGACAGGACTTTGGCGATGCGATCGCCGCTTGGGGGTGTATCAGTCATGACCCCGCGTTTAGAGACAAGGACGGCACTGCGCAATTGCAGAGTGATGTATGGATCGTGCGTTTCGTCGCGAACAAACAGCGGGAGTTGTTGGAAGCGGCTTGCGGGTGAGCGCGATTTCTGGCTGTTGCAGCAAACCGCAGGCGGTCATGTCGGGCAGCGCGTTCACCCTCTGTCAAACGGGCCCCGTCGGTCCCGAAATTGACGAACATGGTTGAACGCCCATCCACAACGGGGCATCAGACGTCATGGAGTTCCGCAGTCACATGGATGCCGCCCTGAATCAGGCAAGTCAGGCCGCCGCGCGTGGCGAGGTGCCGGTTGGGGCCGTACTTGTGCAAAACGGGCAGGTGATCGCGCTTGCGGGCAACCGGACCCGCGAGTTGAACGACCCCACCGCCCATGCCGAAATGCTCGTGATCCGGCAGGCCTGTGCTGAAATGGGTCAAGAGCGCCTGGCCGGTTGCGACCTTTACGTGACGCTTGAGCCCTGTCCGATGTGTGCCGCCGCAATCAGCAACGCGCGGATCGCGCGGCTTTATTATGGGGCTGCGGACCCAAAGTCTGGCGGTATCGCGCAGGGGCCGCGCATCTTTAGCCATCCCCAATGCCACCATGTACCAGATGTCTATGACGGGATCGGGGCGGCCGCGTCAGAGGCACTGCTGCGCGACTTTTTTGCGCAGCGTCGCTAGATCTCCACGACCTCCATCAATTCCGGGGTGCGCACATCAACGTCTGGCAGCGCGTCAACCAAAGGCTGGGCAGATTGCGCCAGCAGGGGGAATGTTTTGTAATGGCACGGGATTACCGTGTCGAAGTTGAAATAGCGTTTGGCTGCGTAGGCCGCCCCCTCCATCCCCATCGTATAGTGCCCGCCTGCACACAGGATACCGATGTCGGGTTTGTAGAAATCCGCCATCCAGTCCATGTCGGCCATAATGTCTGTATCGCCCGAGACGTAGATCATGTGGTCTTCGCCTTTGATCATGAATCCTGACTCAGTTCCCGCATAGGCGCTGCCAAGCGAGGATGAATGTGTGGCATGGACCATCGACACCAGTGGCCCGCCGAGGTCAACCGTGCCGCCCTTGTTGAACTCTATCAGTTCATGTCCTTCGAACATGCCGCAAAGTTCCGGAATGCCCACGATTGTCGCACCGGTTTCCTTGGCAATCGCATCCGCTTCGGACGTGTGGTCGAAATGCCCATGGGTCAGCAAAATATGCGTGGCACCTGTCAGGGCTGCGGCCCTTTGGTCATTTGGAAAGCTGGGATTGCCATCCAACCATGGATCAATCAGGAGGATTTGCCCCGCAATTTCGATCCTGAAACTTGCGTGCCCGAGCCAGATAATTTTCATGTGGTTTCTCCCCTTGTTAACCCAAGATTATAGCGTCGCGGAGCAAACCGGAAAGATGTTTTGACTGAACCGCAATCAAACCGGGTTGGATGATTGAAGTTTACCGCAGGCATATGCTTGCGGGCGCAGCCGTTGAGCGGTAAACGCGGCCCCAACAAACAGCCGGAGTTCTCTATGTCCATTGACACCGAAACCGCCCGCCGCGTTGCCAAACTCGCCCGGATCAAGGTCGAAGATGACGCGCTGCCTGCACTAGCGTCTGAATTCAGCGCAATTCTTGGGTTTATCGAGCAGCTCAACGAAGTTGATGTCGAAGGGGTCGAGCCGATGACATCGGTCACGCCGCAGCGGCTCAAGCGCCGTGCGGATGTGGTGACAGATGGCAACCAGCAGGAGGCCGTGCTGAAGAATGCGCCCGATGCGCGTGAAGGGTTCTTTGCTGTGCCGAAGGTGGTGGAATAATGACTGATCTGACCAAACTGACCATCGCTGGCGCGCGTGATGCGCTGCGCAAAGGCGAAACAACCAGCGCAGAGATTACCGCCGCATGTCTGACGGCCATCGAAGGGGCCGATGCGCTGGGGGCATTTGTGCACAAAACACCCGAAATTGCGACTGCACAGGCTGCCGCCGCTGACGTACGGATCAAGGCGGGCGACGCGCCGGATATGTGCGGGATCCCCTTGGGGATCAAGGATCTATTCTGCACAAAAGGTGTTGCGTCGCAAGCAGCGTCGCGCATTCTGGAAGGGTTCAAGCCCGAATATGAATCCACCATCACCACCCAGTTGTTTGACGCCGGTGCTGTGATGCTGGGCAAGCTGAACATGGACGAATTTGCGATGGGGTCGTCCAACGAAACCTCTGTCTATGGCAATGCGGTTAACCCCTGGCGACGGGGCAATGACGATGCGGCGCTGACACCGGGTGGGTCGTCGGGTGGGTCTGCCAGTGCGGTTGCCGCTGATCTGTGCCTTGCAGCGACAGGGACAGATACGGGCGGATCAATCCGCCAGCCTGCGGCCTTTACGGGCATCACAGGCCTGAAACCGACCTATGGTCGTGTATCGCGTTGGGGCATTGTCGCATTTGCGTCTTCGCTTGATCAGGCCGGACCGATGACCAAAGATGTGCGCGACGCGGCGATCATGCTGCGCGCGATGTCAGGTCATGACCCATTGGACAGCACGAGTGCCGATCTGGCGGTCCCGGATTTTGAGGCCGCTTTGACAGGCGACATCAAAGGCAAAGTGATTGGTATTCCAAAGGAATACCGCATGGACGGGATGCCAGCCGAGATTGAAAAACTGTGGGAAGATGGCACCGTGATGCTAAAAGATGCAGGTGCGATCATCAAGGACATCAGTCTGCCGCACACCAAATATGCGCTGCCAGCTTATTATGTGATCGCACCTGCGGAAGCCTCTTCCAACCTTGCCCGTTATGATGGGGTTCGTTTCGGGCACCGCGCCAAGCTGGCACAGGGCGACGGCATCACCGAGATGTACGAAAAAACCCGTGCCGAAGGCTTCGGCCCCGAGGTGCAGCGCCGCGTGATGATTGGTACCTATGTGCTGTCCGCCGGTTTCTATGACGCCTACTATAACCGGGCGCGCCGGGTGCGGGCCTTGATCAAACAGGACTTTGATCAGGTTTTTGCAGGTGGCGTTGATGCGATTCTGACGCCCGCCACGCCTTCGGCCGCCTTTGGGTTGGGCGAAATGACGGATGCGGACCCTATTCAGATGTATCTCAATGACGTGTTCACGGTGACGGTCAACCTTGCCGGTTTGCCCGGAATTGCCGTGCCCACGGGTGTTGACAGTCAGGGGTTGCCGCTCGGGCTGCAACTGATCGGGCGGCCTTGGGAAGAAGGTGATCTGCTCAACGTCGCCTACAGCCTTGAGCAGTCGGCAGGATTTGTAGCCAAACCTGCAAAGTGGTGGTAGCCTGCAGCAAAATAACAGTGGTTTGACAGGTGACACCCATGAAAACGGGCACGGGACTTCTTATCGCCTTGGTGGCGCTTTCAGCATGTGGTGGGAGTGCGCCCGATGACACGCGCGGTGTGGGCTTTGGTGATTACGAGCAGTTTGAAATTGAACGGGCACGGCGCGAAGCGGCGCTGGCAGCCCCACGCACTGCGATTGTGCCTCCGCCCCGCGTGAATACTGTACCGGATCAGCCGCAGACCTTGCCGCCCGGCGGGATACCCAGCAGTGATCTGGCGGCCGCTGGGATTGGCGCATCAACGCTGCCGCAAACCCTGCCGCCGCAGCCAGCGCAGCCGCCGCTTGACGCGACGCAACCCGTCGCCGTGCAACCTGTTCCGGCGCAGCCCGCTGCCCCTGTCGTGCCAAACAATTCCGGCATTTCGGACGAGCAAAGCTTTGATGCCGTCGCAGGCCGCGAATCCATTGAAAGCGATGCGCAGCGACGCGCTGCTCAGGCTGCCGCACGGCAGCAGATCGCGCCGACAGCGGTGCCCGAACGACCAAGCAGCACAGGGCCGAATATCGTGGAATATGCGATCAACGCGCCCAACGCGCGCGGGCAGGAATGGTACAGCCGGTCGTTGTTGTCTGGGCAGGGGCGGTTCCAGCGCAACTGCGCGACCTACGCAAACGACGACGAAGCGCAACGCGATTTTCTGGCCCGTGGCGGGCCAGAGCGTGACAGGCGCGGGATCGACCCGGATGGCGATGGATTTGCCTGCGGCTGGGATCCTGCGCCCTTCAAGCAGGCCGCTGGACGCTGAGGCAGAGCGCGCATAATTCACCGAACTTTGGGCCGCGCAAGGGTTGCGCGCGCCCTGATATGGTCGTCATTCATTATACCGCGATGGCGGATACGCAGGCTGCACTGCGGACCCTGTGCAATCCTGACAACGCAGTATCGGCCCATTACCTGATCGCGCCGGATGGCGAGGTTCTGTCACTGGTGCCTGAAGCCATGCGCGCGTGGCACGCGGGCGCAGGCCAGTGGGGCAAGGTGAAGGACGTAAATAGCCATTCGATCGGGATTGAGCTGTCCAACGACGGGTTCAGCCCCTTTGCCGCGGCGCAAATGGATGCGCTGACGGAACTGCTGCAAGGTATTCAGTCGCGCTGGGCGATCCGACCGGAACGGATTATTGGCCATTCGGACATGGCGCCGGGGCGCAAGATTGACCCGGGCAAGCGGTTCGATTGGCGCCGGCTTGTCAAAGACGGTCTATCGGTCTGGCCCGAGAGTGCAACAAAGACCGCAACAAACGTTTTTGCCCCCATGATGCAGGCCTTTGGCTATACTGCAACGCCCGACCCTGCGCTCTTGCTTGACAGCTTTCGGCGGCGGTTTCGGCCGCATCACGCGGGACCACTGGATGCGGTTGACGCAGGTATGATCACCGATCTTGCGCGGCGTTTCCCCGTTGACGTGAATGCGGCTTGGGCCTAACTGATAGATTGCGCGGATGGCTGGATGGCTGCTGGGGTGATTTGCTTGCAGATGATCTCAGAGGAAAGTCCGGACTCCACAAAGCACGGTGCCGGGTAACACCCGGCGGGGGAAACCTCAGGGAAAGCGCCACAGAAAACAAACGACCCTCTATATGGGGGCCATGGTGAAACGGTGGGGTAAGAGCCCACCGCGCGCGCGGCAACGCAAGCGGCACGGCAAGCCCCACCGGGAGCAATGCCAAATAGGGACCTCGCGCCGCAAGGCTGGGATGCTTGAACCCAAGACGGTCCGGGTTGGCAGCTAGAGGATGTCTGGTAACAGATATTCTAGATGAATGGTCATCAAGGGCCTCGGCCCGAACAAAATCCGGCTTATAGGCCGTCCGCGCGCATTATTTACTTACAAACGATTGTTTTTTGATAATATGCTCGCCTTATGGTTTAACTGTGAATAATAAGGCTCTGGTGTTGTCTGCATCAAATCCAGTCAATAATGCGTCGTGCATTCCGCGGCTTTCAGAGCTGCGCGAAAGCCCTGACGGTGTGGAATTGCTTAACAGCGAAGGGCGGATCAGCTTTGTTGGTGGGCAGGGTATGCAGCTTCTGCCGGTCGATGATATGTCAGATCTGGTGGGGCGAATTTGGCTGGATTTCTGGCCGGCGCGTGATCGTCCCGCGATTCAGAAACGGTTTGAAAGGGCGCTTGCCGGGGAAATGCAGACGTTCCGGACGGTGCGGGCAACGATCAATGACGACATCAAACAGTGGGAAGTCACGATGTCACCAGTGCCTAATGCATCAGGTTACATCACATCAGTGCTGGCCATATCGCGAGAGTTGGGCTGAGTTCATACAATTTCGCGCCTTTATGGTTGACTCGCACGTAGCGCCGCGTAAAAGGCAGCTTCAACAAGTTTTCAGCGAAGCGCCGCTTGCGCCCGCAATTCGGAGAGATGAGACATGGCGAAGCCTACCACCATCAAAATCCGCCTGAACTCCTCTGCGGGGACCGGGCATTTCTACGTCACCAAAAAGAACGCGCGCACCATGACCGAAAAGATGGTCGTGAAAAAGTACGATCCCGTCGTGCGCAAGCACGTCGAGTATAAGGAAGGCAAGATCAAGTAAGCGATCTGCTTTTTGGACAGTGAACAAGCCGCGCTATTTGCGCGGCTTTTTTTATGCCGTGTCGGCAGACTGTTAGGCCTGTCTAGAAATCTGACAGATTTCCATTCCACTCTTCGACCCTTTTTCGCAGGTCCGTGACATAGTCATTAAGAAGTTGGACACGTCGCGGCCGAAAGCTTTCCTTCAGTGGTGTTGCGCTGATAATCTGGGTCACATGGAACTTGCGGTAATCATTTCGCAAATGGCAAAAACCAAGCAGCATGACAGCGCGCTCAAAGTACAGAACCGCAAGCGGATAGATGCGCCGCGTTGTCTCTGATCCGGCGCGATCGCGATAAGTCAGCAGCATTGCATGCTCGGACCAACAGGCTTCGCGGATGGTCGTCATTTCGACTTCTGAGGCGTCATGCTTTGTGAAACGATAGACTTGGCTGACCGCATGCAACACATCCCGTTGCTGACTTTCCTTGAGCGTGGCGGTGATTTTGGAAAATGCATCGCGGGCCGCGTCAGCCAGTTTTGCATCGCCTCTGAACTGCACCTCAGACAGCCCGATCGAGAGCGCCTCCGTCTCCAGCCGGGTCAAGGTTTGTGGTGGCAATGCGATATCTTCAATCAGGGCGTAGCCCACGCCTGCTTCGCCATCCACCCGGGCACCAACAATCCGCAGTGCGTCGATATCACGATAGACCGTGCGTTTTGACACCTCGAGCTTTTCTGCCAGAACGGCCGCCGTGACCGGTTTGGGCAAACTTCGAAGAAGCTGAATAAGGCGAAGGATTCGGTCTGATTTGGCCATGTCTCAGACTACAACATAGTTGCTGACAAAAAATGGCAGCAGTTCTGTGGCAGAGTGATTTTAGCGATAATCAATAGGAAAGAACAATGATTACACTCTATCATTCGCCACGATCCCGTTCGACCAGTGTGCTCAGCCTGCTGCGCTTGATGGGAAAAGAGACCGAAGTGAAGGTCCAAACCATCCAAGTCAAGCGCCGGGGTGGTCTTGGAGACTCTGATCCGCGAAATCCGCACCCCGAAGGCAAAGTTCCGGTTCTTGAAGTTGATGGCCGGATGATCAGAGAACGCGCTGCGATCATGCTTTGGCTCACCGATCATTTCGATAGCGCCTTGGGGCGTGGCATATCCTCACCTGTTCGCGGCGACTATCTGTCGTGGCTCTTTTACTATGGCAACGTGATGGAGCCATTGATGTACCTGAGCTTTCTCGAAGTAACAGACAACCCGATGGTCAACGAATGGTGTCGCGACAATGCTGCGATGTATGCAGCGCTTGAGGTTGCATTGTCCGGGCATGATTTTCTGGTCGACGATCAAATTTCGGCAGCAGACATTCTGGTGGCGTCACCATTCACCTGGATTCCGGACATGGTTCCCGACAGTGAGCCGATTCGGAATTGGCTCTCCCGATGCGAGGCGGCTCAGGACATGGCTTGGCTTGCGGAGGTGGAGAATGCCGGATTGCGGGAACTGGGACTGGCTGATGAACAGGAGTCTGCCTAGCGGGTCCAGCCAGAAAGTTGGGGTGTCGTCGATGTTTTCCGGCGTGGCATCGGAACGCGACGCAACAGCCTATTTCTGGTGAATATTTGCCCTATGCAATTGCACCATTCCCTTATGCCGTGTCGTCGTAAGGGGATGATGCAGGCGCGCCGTCCGATGCGGCGTGCCTGCGGGTGTCTGTCGCCCGGTCGTAATGGGTCACACGGCCATGGTCAGGGTATGTGATTCAATCGCTGGGTGCGCGGGTGCCAACGACCAGATAGGTCAGGTCTGTATCGCTTTGGTTTTCCAGATAATGACCGACGGGGCCGCTTGCCGGAAAACAGGCGGCGTCACCGGGATGCAGGATGCTTTCAGTGCTGCCTTCGAACAGCGTGACTTCGCCCTCAAGTGCGAGGATGAACTCGTCCTCTTGCGCATGCCAATGCCGCAGGGATGACCGGCACCCGGGGGGGCAGGGTTTCCGTGAATGCACCAAACTGGCTCAGGCCGCCGGTATCGCTGGTCCAGCACGGGGTGGCCGGTTTACGGGTGGTCAATGCGTGCTTGACCTGCGCGGATCACGGGCATGTCTTCCTCCGTCAGAGCAGAACGAATAGCAGCGCCAGAACCAGTCCGGCTTGCGCCAGCATTGTCAGCATCATCCCGTAGAAACGGAATTGCCACGGCGTGCCATGCCGCCCAAAATAGACGCCATGGAGGGCGCGCCCCGCAACAAAAATGGCCGCCAGCGTCCCCGTCAGAACGGGATTCCCTCCCTGCACTTCGATCAACCCAAGCAAGATCAGCGCGAGCGGCATTTGTTCAGAGGCATTGCCATGCCCGCGGATCGCCTTTGTGAGAATACGATCATCATTGTCACCCAGGACAACGCCATCCTTTCGTCGCAGCAGGATGACCCGATAGGTCAGGATAATGAGGATGACGGCACAAGCGACGGCTGTCAGAGAGGTGACAGGCAGGGAAATCATGTGGATTGCTCCGATACGAAAAAGGGCCGGTGTTACCACCAGCCCTTTGTTGCGGTTATGTTGTTCAGATTACTCGCGGTTGCCGAACAGCTGCAACAGGAAGATGAACATGTTGATGAAGTCGAGGTACAGCTTCAGCGCACCCATGATTGCCGACTTACCCAACCATTCCTGATCGCCGTGGGCTGCATGTGCAATATATTCGTTCTTGATCTGTTGTGTGTCATAAGCGGTCAGACCGGCAAAGATCAGCACACCAATCGCCGAGATTGCGAACATCAGCGCCGGTGATTGCAGGAAGATATTGACCAGCATCGCGACAAAGATACCGACAACGCCCATGATCAGGAAAGATCCCCAAGCCGAGATGTCCTTCTTTGTGGTGTAACCCCAAAGTGACAGGCTCGCGAAGGCAATTGCCGTGATCAGGAAGATCTGCACAATCGAGAAGCCGGTGTAGATGAGGAAGATCGAGCTAAGCGAAAGCCCCATAAGGGCAGCGAAGGCGTAGAATACCAACTGGGCAGTCGCAGCCGACATCCGGTTGATCATTGCACTCAGACCAAAGACCATGATCAACGGTGCAAACATGATTAACCATTTCAGCGGTGATCCGTAAATCAGGGCGCCGAAGCTTGTCACCATCTTGCCGTTGCCCATCTGTGCAACCGCCATTGCGGGATCAGTCGTTGTTGCCAAGCCGGAAATGGCCCAAGCCGCCGCAGCTGTGATCAGCATGCCGATGGACATTGTGCCGTAAACTTTGTTCATGTGGGCGCGCAGGCCCTCATCAATTGCGGCCGCCCGGACTCCGCCAACCGCACCCGTTGTCTGATATTGAGCCATTAATACCTCCAGATAACTCAGTGGTGCCGCGCGTGCGGCTACCTTGGGTGTGATATTGGCAGCAAAGCGGGTGATTTCAAGGCGGATTGCATGCAAAAACGTTAAATCTGATTGTTTCGGGCGGGATTGTCGCACCCCGCCTGATTTATTGGCTATTTCCCCGCGTTTGCGGGGTGTTCCCAGACGGGTTTGCGGGCTTCTTGCAGCGCATCTGCACGCGTCACGCCGATGTCCCGCAAAAGGTGGTCGTCAAGCATGGCGAGAGCACGGCGTTGGCGTGCCAATGCAATCCAGGACGTCAGGGTTTGCGACAGGCCCCGTGGCTTTGCCATTTCAAAGTGGGGGCATGTGGTTTGCGCGGTGAGGGAGGTCATTTTGCATTTCCTTTCGTGATGTATTCGCGGCGTTGTATTCTGATACTTGATGAATACATCCCAGTTGTGCATAATGAAAACGAATGATTGTTGTTTCTCACATCAAATTTGGTGATATCATATGCGTAACCTCGACCTGACTGCTCTGCGTTCCTTTATGACTGTGGCGGATACTGGCGGTGTGACCCGTGCGGCGGGGATGCTGAACCTGACCCAGTCTGCGGTGTCGATGCAGCTCAAACGGTTGGAGGAATCGCTGAATGTCAGCCTGCTCGACCGATCATCGCGCACCATCGGGTTGACGCCTGCGGGTGAACAGCTTTTGGGGTATGCGCGCCGGATGTTGTCACTGAATGATGAAATCTGCCACCGGCTGACTGCGACAGACTACAAAGGCGAACTGAAACTTGGTGTGCCGCATGACATCATCTATCCGACGGTGCCCGAGATTTTGCGCCGCTTTGCCGCCGATTTCCCGCAGATGCAGGTCCGGCTGATCTCGGCGCCGACGCGGCAGCTGTTGGCGATGTTCGGGCGGGGCGAGGTTGATTTGATTCTCACAACAGAGGAAACCTGCGGTGCGGGCGGGCGCGAACTGGTCGAGGTTCCGTTGTTGTGGATCGGGGCCAAGGACGGGGATGCATGGCGCAAGACCCCGCTGCCCGTCGCCTTTTGCAGCAATTGCATTTTTCGCAGCGGGACTTTGCAGGCACTCAACAATCACGGGGTCGATTGGCAGTTGGTCGTGGATTCAGAGTCAGACAATGCGGTTGATGTGGCGGTCAGTGCCGATCTGGCCGTGCATGTGGCCTTGGCGGGAAACCTGACGCCCCATACGGTTGCGATCAACCATGGGGGAGCGCTGCCGCCTCTCAGTCCGCAGAAAATCAACCTTTATGTGCTTAAACCCGACGATCCGGTGAGTATCGCGATGGCTGAGATCGTGCAGCAAAGCTATGCGGCAGCGCCGGCCCAACCTATGCTGGCTGCGGGGTGACGACGACCTTTCCGGTCGATTTGCGACTGCGCAAAAGCTCCATAGCGTCGGCAGCCTGATCAAGCGGCAGAATATGGCTGATGTGCGGTGAAAGCTTTCCGTCGGTATAGAGCGCCATCAATTCACTCAGGCTGTCGGTCAGGGCCGTCGGATTGAATTTCAGATATCCCCCCCAATAGAACCCCATGACGGTGATGTTCTTGACCAGCAGGATGTTGGCCGCAATCGGGGGAACCGCACCGCTGGCAAAGCCGATGACAAGAACGCGCGCTTCGGGCTTGCAGGCACCAATTGCCGCCTTGAACGCATCGCCACCAACAGGGTCATAAACGACATCTGCACCACCCAGCGCCTTGACGGCGGCCTTGATGTCGTCTGTCGTGCTGTCAATCAGATGATCCGCACCGGCGGCCTTGGCAACGGCCAGCTTGTCGGCCCCACGCGCCACGGCAATGACTGTAGCCCCCAAGGCCTTGCCGATTTCAACCGCTGTCAGGCCAACACCTCCAGCGGCACCAAGGACCAGAAGTGTTTCACCCGCCGCGAGGTTGGCCCGCCGCGTCAGGGCCAGATGTGATGTACCGTAGGCCACCATAAAACCAGCCGCCACATGCGATGGCATCTGGTCTGGCACAGGGCGACACATGGCTGCGGGAAAGACGCCCTGTTCAGCCAAACCGCCGCTGCCACCAAAGACCGCAACACGGCTTCCCAAGGCTGGTTCGGTAACATCCGCGCCTTGCCCGATCACAGTCCCGCAAACCTCCATTCCAAGTGTAAACGGCGGTGTGGGGGTTTCCTGATAGGTGCCGGTTGCCATCAGCAGATCGGCGAAATTCAATCCGCAGGCATCTACTTTTAGGAGTATCTCATTTTTTTTTACAACGGGAGTGGGAACATTCGTCAATGCCGGGGCGTTATCGAATGAAGAAACCTGAAATGCGCGCATCTGGGGCCGAATCCTTTCTAGTGCATTTTGGATACGTCTTAGCACCTCAATGGCGTGGGGTCGAAAGGAGCCTGTATTGGCAACGTTCGCGGAAAGTGACCCGTCTTACCTATCCTTAAGGTCAGGACTTCCGCTGCAACCGTTGCGTGTTGTGTCGTATTGGTGTCATGGACCATCTAGGCTGCTAATTTTTGGAATATTAACCATTAATTAACCGCACCATGAATCGCAGGTCGCCCCGTGATTGCGTCTGAAACGAAGGAAGAAAAAGTATGAAACACCCTGTAGATGTGCACGTTGGGAAGCGAATCCGCCACCGCCGTTGGATGAACGGCACGACGCAACAGCAGTTGGCAGAGCAGGTTGGAATCAAATTTCAACAGATCCAGAAGTATGAAACCGGCATGAATCGCGTCAGCGCGTCCCGTCTTTGGGATATTGCAAGTGTTCTTGGCGTGCCTGTCTCATTCTTCTTTGAAGGTCTGGACGTACAACCTCCGGCTGAAGGTCAGGGAAGCGATATTCCCGGTGACATCCTGACGGACAAAGAAGCCCTTGAATTGCTGCGGTCCTACTATGCAATTCCCGAAAACCAGCGTCGGCGGTTGTTCGATCTGGCACGTGTCCTGAGTGAAGCGGCCTAGCGGCGGCTCTTGACCTTCCCGTGCTACGCGGGCTACCGCGGGGGCAGGAATCCTGCGTAGTATGGAAAAGACGATGGCCATAGCGCCCGAAAACCCGTCCGCACTCATTCGCGTTGCACACATGCTCGCGGATGCGGTGCGCCCGATCACATTGCAGCACTTCCGCCAATCGGGACTGACTGCCGAAAACAAGCACAGCACCGGTTTTGATCCTGTCACCATCGCTGACCGCGATGCCGAACGGGTCATGCGCGACATACTTGCGGCAGAACGCCCGAGCGATGGTATATTGGGCGAAGAGTTTGACGATATTACGGGCACCTCTGGCCTGACATGGGTGCTTGATCCGATTGACGGCACCCGCGGGTTTATCAGCGGCACGCCAACGTGGGGCGTTCTTATCGCCGTGTCGGACGAAAACGGCCCACTTTTTGGTTTGATCGACCAGCCCTACATCGGAGAACGCTTTGTCGGTGGGTTTGATTTGGCCGAGGTTGTGGGGCCGCAGGGCACGGCGCATTTGCGGACGGCCGCTCCCCGTACGCTGGCAGAGGCCACAGTGCTGACAACCTTTCCAGAGGTCGGCACCGCCGCCGAAATGCATGCCTTTCAGGCAGTCTCGGGCAAGGCTCGCCTGACCCGTTACGGCATGGACTGCTATGGATATGCGCTTGTCGCGACGGGGCAGGTTGATCTGGTGATCGAGGCTGGCCTGAACCCTTACGACATTCACGCCCCGATAGCTGTCGTGCAGGCCGCTGGCGGGATCGTGACCGACTGGACAGGCGGGCCAGCCCATCGGGGAGGCCGCGCGATTGCGGCTGCAAATCCGCAAATCCATGCAGAGGCTCTCGCCCTCGTCCAATCGGTGATAAATGCCTGATCTGTTGATCAAGAATGCAGACATCATACTGACCATGGATGATGACCGGCGCAAATTGAACGGTGCCGATGTGCTGATCCGAAATGGGGTCATCAGCGCCGTGGATCATGATCTGTCCCCAGATGGGGCGTCGCAATTTGATGCCACAGGCACGGTTATGACCCCCGGTCTGATCAATACACACCACCATTTGTACCAGACGCTGACCCGCGCTGTTCCGGGTGCCCAAGACGCGCTGCTGTTTGGCTGGTTGCAACGGCTCTATCCGATCTGGGCGCGCTTTGGTCCAGAAGAAATGTTTGTTTCCGCCCAGATCGGACTGGCCGAACTGGCGCTGTCGGGCTGTACCCTGACATCGGATCATCTGTATCTGTTTCCCAATGGTGCCCGGCTGGATGATACTATTGCCGCATCGACACAAGTGGGTTTGCGGTTTCATGCAACGCGCGGCGCGATGAGCATCGGGGAAAGCGACGGTGGCCTGCCGCCGGACAGTCTGGTTGAAGATGAACGCACCATTCTCGAGGACTGCATCCGTGTCATCGATGCGTTTCACGACCCGACCCCCGGCGCGATGGTGCGCGTCTGTGTCGCCCCTTGCAGCCCGTTTTCTGTCAGCCGCGACCTGATGCGCGATGCCGCCCTGCTGGCCCGCGACAAGGGCGTGATGATGCACACCCATCTGGCGGAAAACGACGAAGACATCGCCTATTCACTTGAGAAATTTGGCTGCCGCCCGGGGCAATATGCCGAAGATCTGGGCTGGACTGGCGATGATGTCTGGCACGCCCATTGTGTTAAGCTGGACGGGCAGGAAATTGACCTTTTCGCCCGCTCGCGCACGGGCGTCGCACATTGCCCCTGTTCGAATTGCCGGTTGGGGTCCGGTATCGCACCGATCAGGCAGATGCGCGATGCGGGCGTGCCGGTTGGACTGGGCGTAGACGGGTCGGCCAGCAACGACATCGGCAATCTGGTGGGCGAGGCCCGGCAGGCGATGCTTTTGCAACGGGTGAAGGAAGGGGCAGATGCAATGTCCGCCTATGAGGCGCTTGAAATTGCCACGCGCGGTGGTGCGCAGGTTCTTGGTCGCGACGATTGCGGGCAGATTGCCGTGGGAATGCGCGCTGATTTGGCCTTGTGGGATGCACAAGCCATTGAAAACGCAGGATCATGGGACCCTGCAGCCCTTGTCCTTGCAGGTCCGGCCAAAGTGCGGGATTTGTTTGTCGAGGGGCGCCAGATTGTGTCAGCTGGTCAGATACAGACATTTGATCTGCCAAAGCAAATCGCGCGACAGAATCTGCTGGCCCGTCAATTGGCCCGCTGAACGCGCCGGCCAGCGACCCAGACATCTTTGATGGCACGATCGTCACCCATCATGATCGTTGGAAAAACCGCATCCCATACGTCATTCGCATTGTTGACGCGCTGCGCAATGGCGGGGGTCGATTCCAGGTCCAGAATGGTGATATCGGCCATGGCCCCAGCCCCTAAATGCCCGATCTGCCCCTCCATATGTAACGCACGCGCGGACCCTTCGGTGGCCAACCACATCAGTTGTGCCGGATGCAGCGCGACACCACGCAACTGCCCGATTTCGTAGGCAGCGGCCATTGTACGCAGCATCGAAAAGGATGATCCGCCGCCGGTATCCGTGGCCAGCCCGATCCGCAGCCCTGCCTGCGCCAGTCGCATAAGATCAAACAGGCCAGAGCCAATAAAAGTGTTGGACGTCGGACAATGGATGACCGCAGCGCCGACCTCTTGCAGCCTTTCTATTTCGCGCGGTTCCAGATGGATCGCGTGGCCATAAAGCCCCTTTGCGCCAAGCAGTCCGCATTCTTCATAGGTATCAAGGTAATCACGTGCATCGGGGAACAGGCCGCGGACCCACGCGATTTCCGGCAATTGTTCACTCAGGTGGGTTTGCATCAGGCAATCGGGATATTCCGCCCAGAGCGCCCCAAGCGCGTGCAACTGTTCCGGTGTGGACGTTGGCGAAAAACGCGGCGTGATCGCATAATTTGCCCGCCCTTTGCCGTGCCATCTGGCAAGCAGGGATTTACTATCGTCGTAGGATGATTGTGCCGTATCCCGCAGAGCATCGGGCGCATTGCGGTCCATGCAGGTCTTGCCCGCAACCACGGCCATATTCCGCAATGCAGCGGCTTCAAAAAACGCATCCACACTTTGTGGATGGATCGTGCAAAAGCTTGTCAGCGTTGTTGTGCCATGCGCCAGGGCAAGATCAAGCGTGCGCCCGGCGGCGCCGTCGGCATAGGCTTTGTCGCCGAAACGGGCTTCTTCGGGAAATGTGTATGTGTTGAGCCAGTCGATCAACTGCTTGCCCCAACTGGCAATGATGCCGGTCTGCGGATAATGCATATGCGCATCAACAAACCCCGCAGAAATCAGCGCGTCGCCGTAATGCGTCACCGTTGCTTGCGGGTAGTCGCGTTGCAGAACGTCCCCGTTGCCGACCGCGATAATGCGGTCGTCTTGCACCAGAACGCCGCCGTTGCTGTTATGCCGGGTAACGTCCGACCAATCGCGATCCAATGGATCGCCCGAAAATGCAAGGGTTTGGCCAAGAAGTAACTGCTGTATCATGGTCGCACCATATGGGTGCCGCGCCAAAGGGTAAATCGTCGAAATTCGCGTTGTCTGGCACTCACAGATGTCTATGTTGCGGTGTCAAAGGGGCATCACATGGCAGATCCGGCCGAAGATAATGAAGACGAAGCTTTCGGCATCACCGACCGGCTGGTCGCCGAAGTGCTCGCGGCTGTGGAGGCCGAAGATGCGGCAGCGCTATCGGACTTGCTGGAACCGCTTCACCCGGCGGATATCGCGCATCTTCTGGAACAGATTGATGCGCGCGACAGGCGCAGGTTCCTGTTGGTGCAGTCCGGGCCGCTGGATGGCGACATCCTGTCAGAGCTTGACGAGAACATCCGCGAAGAGATCATCGCCCAACTCAACCCGACCGAACTGGCGGATGCGGTCCGTGATCTGGAAAGCGATGATGTTGTTGATCTGGTTGAATATCTGGGGGACCAGCAGCAGGAAGCGGTACTTGAGGCACTTGACGCCGGCGACCGGGTGGTCGTCGAGCAGGCCCTGTCCTACCCAGAGGAATCAGCCGGCCGCCACATGCAGTCCGAATTGGTCCGTGCGCCTGAACATTGGACCGTCGGCGATGCGATCGATTTTTTACGCTCGGATGTCGTGCTGCCTGACCAATTCTACCACATCATACTGGTCGATCCCCGCCTGAAGGCCACAGGCTATGTAACGTTGGGGCGCATCCTGAGCCATCCGCGGGCGATGCCGTTGCGTGATCTGGTCGAGGACACGTTTCGGACCTTTCATGTCACGCAGGATGTCGAAGAGGTGGCGCAAGCCATCAACCACTATCATATGATCACGGCCCCCGTCGTGGATGATGATGACCGTATTGTTGGTGTGATTACCATTGATGACGCCATGGCCTTTCTTGAGGAAGAGGCCGAAGAGGACATTTTGCGCCTTGCCGGTGTGGGCGAGGGCAGCTTGTCCGACCGGGTGATTGATACGACGCGGCAGCGGTTTCCATGGCTTGCGGTCAATCTGGTGACGGCCATTTTTGCGTCAATGGTCATTTCCTTGTTCGAAGATACGATTGCCGGGCTGGTGGCACTGGCGGTGTTGATGCCGATCGTGGCTTCGATGGGGGGAAATGCGGGCACGCAGTCGCTGACGGTGGCTGTGCGTGCCATTGCCACCCGTGACCTGACCGGGGCAAACGTCTGGCGGGTCATCCGGCGCGAAGTGCTCGTTGGATTGATCAATGGTCTCGCTTTTGCGGTGGTCATGGGTGTGATCGGCATCATCTGGTTCGGCTCACCCATGCTGGGTGCCGTCATTGCCGCTGCAATGGTGATTAATCTGGTTGTTGCGGGGCTGGCCGGTACCGTCGTGCCTGTCCTGCTCGAGAGGTTGGGCATAGACCCTGCGCTGGCCTCTGGTGCGTTTGTCACGACGGTCACAGATGTCGTTGGCTTTTTTGCCTTTCTGGGCCTCGCGGCTGTGTGGTTACTGTGATGGACAAGTCGGTTGCACGCGCGGCCGCACTGGGGCGCCGCAAGCAGGCCCACGCAACGGGTGCAGGGACAGCGGGATATCTGAGTGAGGTTCTGGCTGGATATCGCGGCGTACCGCTGGCTGGATACTGCCCGATCCGGACAGAGATTGACCCCATTCCCGCCATGGAAGAGGCGGCAGCACACGGTCCGGTTTGCGTGCCGGTTATTATGGGCAAGGGCAGACCCTTGCGTTTCAGGGCGTGGGAGCCCGGGTGTGCCATGGTGAAGGGGGAATTCGGTGTCAGCATTCCCGAAGCGGGCGGATGGCAGCAGCCACAAATTGTGATCGTCCCGCTTTTGGCGTTCAACCGTGCCGGTGGTAGACTTGGGTATGGCGGCGGCTTTTATGATCGTACATTGGAGCAGCTTCGCAAACGGCGTCCGACGCTCGCAATCGGTTTTGCTTTTGCGGTTCAGGAAGATCCGGGTTTGCCGCTCGAACCGACTGATCAGCCATTGGATTTGATCGTGACCGAAACTGGCGTAATTGAAATCGATTGATGGAAACGATTTTTAGATAAAAATCGTGCGGTGAAAAATCTTCTAGAAGATTTTTGTTCCGGCACCTAAGGGTAGCATATGAAAATTCTGTTTCTAGGTGATGTTATGGGGCGCGCGGGCCGGGCCGCCATTGCGGAAAACTTGCCGCGTCTGCGCAACGAGTGGCAATTGGATTTTGTCGTTGTGAATGGTGAAAACGCAACGTCCGGCATGGGGCTATCCGGTGATCACGCCAAACTCTTGCTTGCTGCGGGGGCGGATGTTTTGACGCTTGGCGATCATGCGTTTGACCAAAAAGACATGCTCAAGTTCATTGAAAATGAACAACGCATCATCCGGCCGATCAATTTTGCCAAGAACGCCCCTGGCGTTGGTGCGCGGGTTTTTCAGGCGACGCAGGGCCGCAAGGTTCTGGTCGCGCAAGTCTTGGGGCAGGTGTTCATGAAGCGGCCCTTTGACGATCCATTCTCTGCGCTTGATGGGGTTTTGCGGCAATATCCTATGGGCGGCCAAATCCAAGCCAGCCTTGTCGATGTGCATTGTGAGGCGACCTCGGAAAAGATGGCCACAGGCCACTTTTGCGATGGGCGTGCCAGTGTCGTCGTCGGCACCCATACCCATGTGCCCACGGCGGATGCGATGATCCTGCCAAAAGGGACGGCATATCTGTCTGACGCCGGCATGTGTGGGGATTACAATTCCGTCATCGGAATGGACAAGACCGAGCCAATGCAACGTTTCATCACGGGGATGCCCAAGGCGCGGTTCACTCCTGCCACGGAAGAGGCAACGCTCTCGGGCCTTTATGTGGAAACCGATGACCGTACAGGCAAGGCCAACAGAGTAGTCATGGTGCGCCAAGGTGGACGGCTTGCACAGGCCGGACCCTGACCCTTGCCCAACGGGGTGGGGTCAGAAAGAATACCGGTATGACAGACTGGATCAATCTCACCGACATGCAGGCTGCCTACCTGACGATAGCTGTTGTCGCAGGTATGTTCGTCATGTTCCTGCGAGAGGTGTTTCCAACCGAAGTGGTGGCACTGACAGGCATGACCCTGCTGCTGGTCACAGGTGTCCTGCCCTACGAGGCGGCCGTCAGCGTTCTGTCGAACCCGGCCCCCTGGACGATTGCGGCGATGTTCATCATCGTTGGCGCTTTGGTGCGGACCGGCGCGCTGGACGCGATGACGCAACTTGCGGAAAGACAAGCCCGGATCAGCCCCCGGCGCGCGATTGGCGGCGGATTGGTCTTTGTCGCCGTCGCAAGTGCGATCATGAATAACACGCCTCTGGTCGTGGTCATGATCCCGGTTTTTATCCAGCTTGCCCGCACGCTGGGCACTTCGGCGTCAAAACTGCTGATCCCGCTCAGCTATGCAGCCATTGTTGGCGGCACCATGACATTGCTGGGGACTTCGACGAACCTGCTTGTCGATGGTGTCGCGCGCGCATCGGGAATGGCGCCTTTCGGCATTCTGGAAATCATGCCCGTCGGGATTGTCGTGGTGGCATGGACATTTACATACCTCTATTTCATGGGGCCACGACTTTTGCCGACCCGGCAAACCATGGGCATGATGCTGTCTGACCGGTCTAAAAAGAAGTTCTTTTCCGAGGCAGTGATCCCCCCCGACAGTAACCTGATCGGTCGTGAAGTCACCGGCGTGCAACTCTTCAAACGCGATGGCGTCAGGCTGGTGGATGTGGTTCGTGGCGATCTGTCGTTGCGGCGCAACCTGGAGGGCGTGACTTTGCAGGTGGGCGATAGGGTGGTTCTGCGCACCAAGATGGCAGAGCTTTTGTCGCTACAGGCCAACAAGGAACTGCGCCGGGTTGACCAGGTCTCGGCTGTGGAAACCACGACTGTCGAAGTCTTGATTACCCCGAATTGCAAAATGGTCGGCCGCAGGCTGGGTAGTCTGCGCCTGCGCCGTCGCTATGCCGTCTACACATTGGCGGTTCATCGTCGCGATCAGAATATCGCCCGTCAGATGGATGATGTGGTTGTCCGGGTCGGCGATACACTTCTGCTGGAAGGTGCGCCCGAGGATATCCAACGTCTCGCCGAAGATATGAATCTGGGCGATGTGTCGGTTCCCTCGCAGCGGGCGTATCGGCGCAACCGCGCGCCCGTCGCAATTGCGGTCCTGTTGGCTGTGGTCACGCTCGCCGCCTTTGGGGTTGCCCCGATCCTGCTGCTGGCAATCGTTGGGGTCACTGTTGTGATGATCACCGGATGTATCGACGCAGAAGAGGCGTTTTCCTTTGTGGATGGCCGCCTGCTTGCACTTATTTTTGCGATGCTGGGCGTCGGGTCAGCGCTGCAATCTTCGGGTGCGGTTGGCCTGATAGCCGAGGCGCTTTCACCCGTCATGCTGGTTTTGCCGCCGTTTTTTGTCGTGCTGTCGGTCTACCTTTTGTCCAGTATTCTGACGGAACTGGTGTCGAACAACGCGGTCGCTGTTGTCATGACCCCCATCGCGATTGGTCTTGCCACGGCGCTGGGCGTTGATCCGCGCCCGCTGGTGGTGGCCGTCATGATTGCGGCAAGCGCAAGCTTTGCAACGCCGATCGGTTACCAGACCAACACACTCGTCTACGGTCCCGGCGGCTACAAGTTTGGCGATTTTCTCAAGTTCGGCATTCCGCTCAATCTGACATTGGCGCCCATTGCCTCTTTTGTGATTCCATTGGTTTGGCCGCTCTAGGGCCCCGCTGCCGAACCGGATGACCGGCAACCTCGCGCGTGTGAATTCCGCAGGAATACCATGATCGCAGGCGCCGCGTTTGGCGGGGTTGCGAGAGTGACCAACGATGCCGTATAGAGGCGCAGATTAATCCACGACAAGACGAGGTTTCTTATGGCTGGCCACTCGAAATGGGCAAATATTCAGCACCGTAAAGGGCGTCAGGACAAGCTGCGGTCCAAGCTGTTTTCCAAGCTGGCCAAGGAAATCACTGTCGCCGCAAAAATGGGAGACCCCGACCCCGACAAGAACCCGCGCTTGCGTCTGGCCGTGAAGGAAGCAAAATCCAGCTCTGTGCCCAAGGATGTGATCGACCGTGCGATCAAGAAATCCCAAGGCGGCGACGCGGAAAATTACGACGAAATCCGCTATGAAGGTTACGGCCCCAATGGGGTTGCTGTCATTGTCGAGGCGATGACCGACAACCGCAACAGGACAGCGTCGACTGTACGGTCAACCTTTTCCAAGAACGGCGGCAATCTGGGTGAAACCGGATCGGTCGGCTTTATGTTCGACCGCAAGGGGCAGGTGATTTATCCCGCATCCGTAGGCGACGCCGACACTGTGATGATGGCGGCGATTGAAGCAGGCGCAGAGGATGTGCAAAGCGACGATGAAAACCACGTGATCATTTGCGCCGACACAGACCTGAACGAAGTCGCCAATGCGCTTGAGGCTGATTTGGGCGAATCTGAGTCGACCAAACTGATCTGGCAGCCCAACATCACAACTGAATTGGACCTTGAGGGGCTGACCAAGTTGATGAAGCTGCTGGATACGCTCGAAGAAGATGATGACATCCAGCGGGTGACAGCCAACTTCGAAGCCTCGGACGAGGTCATGGCCGCATTTGCCGAAAGCTGACGCCACTTCGCAAAATGCCCTAGCGGGCATATTCTGGATGATTGTCACCGGGCTTTGCTTTGTCGCGGTGACGGCCATTGTCAAATATGTGGGCAGTGACCTTCCGGCGGCGCAAGCGGCCTTTTTGCGGTATGTTCTTGGCCTGGTGTTTCTGATCCCGATGATCAAGCCGATCATCGCCTCACGGCTGACCGCGCGGCAACTCAGGCTATTTGGCCTGCGCGGGGTGGTGCATACGATCGGCGTGGTCTTGTGGTTCTTTGCGATGGCGCGGATTCCTATCGCTGAAGTGACCGCAATGAACTACCTCTCGCCGATTTATATCTCGATCGGGGCTGCCCTGTTTCTGGGTGAAAAACTGCCACCACGGCGACTTGCAGCTGTCCTGATCGCCCTGATTGGTGCACTGATCATCCTGCGACCCGGGGTGCGGGCGGTTGAACTGGGACATATTGCGATGCTGGGGACCGCGCTGGCCTTTGCAGTCGGTTATTTGCTTGCCAAACAACTGTCCGGTGAGGTCGCGCCTGTTGTGGTGGTCGGGATGCTGTCGATCACGGTGACAATCGGTCTGGCCCCTGTGGCGCTTGCGGTTTGGGTCACCCCGACATTGCCCCAGTTGGGCTGGCTTTTTCTTGTCGCCTGCTTTGCCACGGCGGGTCACTACACGATGACGCTTGCTTTTGCCGCCGCCCCGCTGACCGTGACGCAACCGATCACCTTCCTGCAATTGGTGTGGGCCGCGATCCTTGGCTATGTCGCGTTCGGAGAGGCCATTGATATCTGGGTGATGCTGGGCGGCGCCGTGATTATGGCGTCAGTCAGCTTTATCACCTGGCGAGAGGCCGTTGCGCGCCGCAGCATCACGCCGCCGGTCCACGCAACAGAGCGCTGATCTACGCATCACCTGACGGCTCAAAACGGAGTCATCCAACAATGCCGTCTTTGCCCAAATCCGATGGATGGCTTTGCCTGTCATTTACAATAACGTCGGATAAAAAAGGTTCACACCGGTCTCATCGGGGCCCGAGTGTGGGTTGTGATGTGTTTGAATCCAGCAGGTTCTGCAAAAGTAATGCGCAGCCACATTCAATTTTTATTGATTGACCAGTCAATAAACATGCTGTTACACCGCAAATGCACCAAAACAGAGGACCCAATGCCCAAACTCGGAATGGAACCTGTCCGTCGCGCCGCATTGGTCAGGGCAACGATCGATGAAATCGGGGCAACAGGCACGCTAGACATCACCGTCAGCAAGATTGCAAAGCGCGCGGGCATGTCGTCGGCTTTGGCACACCACTATTTCGGCGGCAAAGATCAGATTTTTCTGGCCGCCATGCGCCACACCTTGACAGTCTACGGACGTGAAGTCCGGGCCGGTCTGGCCAAGGCGGATGGACCGAAGGCGCGGCTTGAGGCGATCATCAGAGCCAGTTTTACCAGTTCGAACTTTCGGCGCGACGTCATCGCGGCATGGCTGAATTTCTACGTCCTCGCGCAATCGTCGCCGCCGGCACAGCGATTGCTGTCAATCTATCAGCGACGGCTGCACAGCAACCTTGTCCATGATCTGCGGCCCCTCATCGGGGCACGGGCAGGTCCTGCGGCGCAGCGGATAGCAGGGCTGATTGACGGGCTTTATTTGCGTCAGGGGCTGGCGCGTGATCCAGACCCAAGCGACGGCGCCACGCGGCATGTCCTGGCGGTGCTGACCGCGGAATTGAAAGGAAATGCACAATGACGCAACCCAATGTCCTGATCATCATGGTTGACCAGCTGAACGGGACCCTCTTTCCGGATGGGCCAGCGGACTGGCTGCACGCGCCAAACCTGAAAAATCTGGCCGCAAGCTCTACACGCTTTGCCAATGCCTACACAGCATCACCATTGTGCGCGCCGGGTCGGGCGTCTTTCATGTCGGGCCTGCTGCCGTCACGCACGGGCGTCTATGACAATGCGGCTGAGTTCACCTCCTCGATACCCACCTACGCGCACCACCTGCGCCGAGCTGGCTACCAGACCTGCCTTTCCGGCAAGATGCATTTCGTCGGCCCTGACCAGATGCACGGGTTTGAAGAACGGCTGACAACGGACATCTACCCCGCTGACTTCGGCTGGACGCCCGATTATCGCAAACCGGGCGAACGGATCGACTGGTGGTATCACAACATGGGGTCTGTCACCGGGGCCGGGGTCGCTGAAATCAGCAACCAGATGGAGTATGATGATGAGGTGGCCTATAATGCTGTCCGCAAGCTCTATGACCTGTCGCGCGGTCATGATGCGCGTCCATGGTGCCTGACCGTCAGCTTCACGCACCCGCATGACCCTTACGTGGCGCGCAAGAAATACTGGGATCTTTACGCCGATTGCGAACATCTGATGCCGCAGGTCGGGCCGATCCCCTATGACCAGCAGGATGCGCACTCCAAACGCATCCTTGACGCCAACGACCGCGATAATTTCAACATCACCGCCGACCACATCCAGCGCGCGCGCCGGGCCTATTTCGCCAATATCTCATATCTTGACGACAAGATCGGTGAGGTGCTGCAAACGCTTGAGGACACCCGGCAAGAGGCGACAATTGTCTTTGTCTCCGACCATGGGGATATGCTGGGTGAACGCGGGCTCTGGTTCAAAATGTCTTTCTTTGAAGGCTCAGCCCGGGTGCCGCTGATGATCGCATCGCCTGACATGACACCGGGGCTGCAATCTGTGCCGGTCAGCAATATAGACGTGACGCCAACCCTGTGTGATTTGGCGGGCATTGATATGTCCGAGGTCACACCATGGACAACCGGCGAAAGCCTTGTGCCCTTAGGGCAGGGGGGCACGCGCGATACACCCGTTGCAATGGAATATGCGGCCGAAGCCAGCAACGCCCCTCTGGTCTGCCTGCGCTACGGCAAGTGGAAATATACCCGCTGCGCGCTGGACCCGGATCAGCTTTTCGACCTCGAAACCGACCCGCTGGAACTGACCAACCTTGCCGACGTAGCCGCACATCAGGGCACGCTGGACCAATTGCGCGCCAAATCGGAAGCCCGCTGGGACCTTGCCAAATTCGACGCAGATGTGCGGCAGTCGCAAGCCTGCCGCTGGGTGGTCTACGAAGCCTTGCGCAATGGTAACTATTACCCTTGGGACTACCAACCACTGCAAAAAGCATCCGAACGCTACATGCGCAACCATATGGATCTCAACGTCCTCGAAGAAAGCCAACGCTTCCCAAGAGGCGCGTAACCTCTTTCTTCGTCCAATCAAACTTCCGCCGGAGGCATCCGCACCATGAATATCCAACCCACCGCCAGCCATTTCATTGATGGCCAATATGTCGAAGACACCACAGGCGCTCCGATCCCCGTGATCTGCCAGATGTCCGAAGAGGTCATCGCGACAGTCCACGCGGCCACCCCTGCGATCATCGAACAGGCCCTTGCATCTGCCAAACGCGCCCAGACAGCATGGGCTGCCATGAGCGGGACCGAGCGTGGCCGCGTCCTGCGCCGGGCCGCGGATATCATGCGCGCGCGCAATGAAGAACTCAGCATTCTGGAAACCAATGACACTGGCAAGCCATTGCAGGAAACCCGTGTGGCCGACGCAACATCGGGTGCGGACGCTTTGGAGTATTTCGGCGGTCTGGCAGGCAGTCTGACTGGCGAACATATCCAGTTGGGCGATGATTTCGTCTATACCCGCCGCGAACCCTTGGGGGTTTGCGTCGGTATCGGCGCATGGAACTACCCCACACAAATCGCCTGCTGGAAAGGCGCGCCAGCACTGGCCTGCGGCAATGCGATGATTTTCAAACCGTCAGAGACGACACCGCTTTGCGCCTTGAAAATCGCGGAAATCCTGCATGAGGCGGGCGCGCCGGCAGGCATTTACAATGTTGTGCAGGGCATGGGCGATGTTGGCCAGGCGCTGATCACGGACCCGCGCGTTGCCAAGGTTTCACTCACCGGATCGGTGCCAACCGGGCGCAAGGTCTATGCTGCCGCCGCAGCAGGGATGCGCCACGTGACAATGGAACTGGGGGGCAAGTCACCCTTGGTGATCTTTGATGATGCAGATCTGGAAAATGCCGTCTCCGGCGCGATCTTGGGGAATTTCTATTCCTCCGGGCAGGTCTGTTCCAACGGGACACGGGTCTTTGTCCAAAAGGGGATCAAGGACGCATTCCTCGCACGCATGACCGAACGTCTTGCCGACGTCAAAATGGGTGATCCGCTGGACGAGAGCGTGAATTTCGGCCCGATGGTATCAGCCCGGCAGCGTGATATTGTCGAAGGGTTCATCGCCAAGGGCATCGCGGAAGGGGCCACGCTTATCACAGGCGGTAAACGCGCGGGTGACAAGGGGTATTTTCTTGAACCCACCGTCTTTGCCGATGTCACCGACGATATGACCATCGCCCGAGATGAGATTTTCGGGCCTGTGATGTCCGTGCTTGATTTCGAAACGGAAGCAGAGGCGCTGACCCGCGCCAACGCCACTGAATTTGGCCTTGCGGCAGGGGTTTTCACGTCTGATCTGACCCGCGCACACCGTATGGTCGCGGGGTTCGAGGCCGGAACCTGCTATATCAACACCTATAACCTTGCGCCGGTCGAGGCCCCGTTTGGTGGGTCAAAACAGTCCGGCGTCGGCCGCGAAAACTCCAAGGCGGCAATCGAACATTACACCCAGCTCAAAGGTGTCTATGTGGCCATGGGCGATGTCGAGGCTCCTTTCTAAATGCAGGCTGATTATGTGATTGTCGGCGCAGGCTCTGCGGGCTGCGCCATGGCCTACCGTTTGGCCGAAGCGGGCAAGCAGGTGCTGGTGATTGAATATGGCGGGAGCGACGCCGGACCGTTCATCCAAATGCCTGCTGCCCTGTCTTATCCAATGAATATGAAACGCTATGATTGGGGGCTAAAGACTGAGCCGGAGCCCCACTTGGGCGGGCGACAGCTTGTTACCCCGCGTGGCAAGGTGATTGGTGGGTCGTCTTCGATCAACGGAATGATCTATGTGCGTGGCCATGCGCACGACTTTGATCATTGGGCGGAAAGTGGTGCGCAGGGTTGGTCTTATGCCGACGTGCTGCCGTATTTCAAACGGATGGAAAACTGGCACGATGGCGGTCATGGGGGCGATGCGGCATGGCGTGGCAACGATGGCCCGTTGCATGTCACCCGTGGTCCGCGCAAGAACCCGCTGACCCGCGCTTTCGTCGAAGCAGGCAAGCAAGCGGGCTACCCGGTGACCGGCGACTATAACGGTGAACAGCAAGAGGGTTTCGGCCCCTTTGATGCGACGATCTACAAGGGGCGGCGCTGGTCTGCGGCCAACGCCTATATCCGGCCTGCATTGAAGCGGCCCAATTGCACAATCACCCGCGCCCTTGCGCGCCGGATCATCATCGAGGACGGGCGCGCCGTCGGGGTCGAAGTCAGCCGCGGCAACAAGGTAGATGTCATCAAGGCCAACAAGGAAGTAATCATTGCGGCGTCTGCATTGAATTCGCCCAAGCTGCTGATGCTGTCAGGTATCGGGCCCGCCGCGCATCTGGCCGAACATGGGATTGATCTGGTGGCCGACCGTCCCGGCGTGGGCCAGAACCTGCAAGACCACCTTGAGCTTTACATCCAGCAAGCGGCCACCAAGCCGGTGTCCTTGTTTTCCTACTGGAACATCCGGGGCAAAGCCAAGATCGGGCTTGAGTGGCTGCTTTGGAAGACGGGCCTCGGGTCATCGAACCAGTTCGAAAGTGCGGGCTTCATCCGCTCTGACGCGGGCATCGCATACCCCGACATTCAGTTTCATTTTCTACCCATAGCAGTCAGTTATGATGGCAAGGTCGCACCGGACGGGCACGGGTTTCAGGCCCATGTGGGGCCGATGCGGTCGGTGTCGCGGGGCAGCGTGACGCTGAAATCCGCAGACCCCAACGATGCGCCCCGGATCATGTTCAACTATATGTCTGACCCGCAGGATTGGGAAGATTTCCGCAAATGCATCCGGCTGACCCGCGAAATTTTTGCGCAACCCGCCTTTGACGAATTCCGCGGCCGCGAAATTCAACCGGGCGAGGGGGCGCAATCCGACGCAGAACTGGATGAGTTTATCCGCGATCATGCCGAAAGCGCCTATCATCCCTGCGGCACCTGCAAGATGGGTGCGGCAGATGACCCGATGGCTGTCGTCGATCCGCAAGCGCGGGTGATCGGGGTTGAGGGTCTGCGGCTTGCTGACAGCTCGATCTTTCCGCGCATCACCAACGGCAACCTGAACGCGCCATCCATCATGGTGGGTGAAAAAGTGTCTGATCATATATTGCAGCGGCATCCGTTGCCGCCTGCAAATGACGCGCCTTGGGTTCACCCTGATTGGCAGGGCAGCCAGCGATAGGATTTGATTAACCACTACCTCGGATTGTATTTGCTTGCAGAAGCGGCGGCGCGTAAGCCGCAGACATGATAAAGTTCTTGTTAAGTTTTGCGTTGCTCGCAGGCAGCATGGCCTATGCCTCTCCTCAGGGGGTCGTGCATGTGATCGACGCGGACACGATCGAAGTAGACGGACAGCGCGTGCGGCTATTTGGGATCGACGCGCCGGAAGTTGGTCAACCATGCGTGATGTCAGGGCGTTCCGCAGATTGTGGTCGCTGGGCGCGGGATCGTGTGGTTGACCGTTTCGCCGGGGCGCAGGCGATTTGCATACAGGTTGATGTTGATCGTTTTGGCCGGATCGTTGCGACCTGTCAGGTCGGTGACGAAGACATGAGCGCGGTCATCGTCAGATCTGGTTGGGCATGGGCATATATGCGGTATTCCGATGCCTATGCGCTTGAAGAAAAGTCGGCGGCGCTGGATGGTCTGGGACTGTGGCAATTCGAGGTGCAGAGGCCAGAAGACTACCGCGCGACCTTGGCGCGGGGCTAGCGCGTTTCGCATTTGGTCTGCGACATCAGCGAATGGCGAAACGCTTTAATCCAATTGATAAGGCAGGACACCGCGCGTGTCGGGATCGACCCGCAACTTTCTTTCCAGCGGGGGGACTGACCGCTGATGGCAATTGCGCCGCTCACAAATCCGGCAGGAAATGCCGATCGGCGCATAGGCGTCGGCGGCGTCGATTTCCATGTGATCGGCATAGACCAACGCACGGGCATGGCGCACCTCGCAGCCCAACCCGATGGCATAGCGGCGGGTGGGCAGATGATAGGCCCCACCGGATTTGCTGACGTCGCGCGCAAGACAGAAATAGCGTTCTCCGTCCGGCGTTTCAGCCAGCTGACGCAAAAATTGACCGGGTGTTTCAAAGGCTTGATGCACGTTCCACAAAGGACAGGCCCCACCATAGCGCGCAAATTGCAGGGTGGTGGCCGAGTGGCGCTTGGTAATCGTGCCTGCCTGATCGACACGCACAAAGAAGAATGGAATGCCCTTTGCCGCGGGGCGCTGCATCGTGGACAGCCTGTGCGCCACCTGCTCGAGCGATGCGCCAAACCGGGCAGCCAGAACTTCCAGATCATGCCGGGTGTCTTGGGCGGCTGCAAGGAAAGTCGCGTAGGGCATCAGCGCGGCCCCAGCAAAATAGTTGGCCAGCCCGACCTTGGCGATGCTGCGTGCTTCGACTGATTGGAAGCGGGCCAGATCAAGGGTGGCGTTCAGCAAAGGGGCCTGTGTCGTCAACGCCAATTGGATCAGCAGTTGAAAGGTCTGGGACGCAGGGTTTGTCTGCTTTGAAATGGTGAGTTGTCCGGTCGCCGGATTGAACTGGCGAACAACATTTGTGTCGGCAAGGACCGTCGTCACCTGATGTGATTCAAGCACGCGGATTGCAGCTTTTGCCATCGTCTCGCCTGGTTTGCGCTGACTTGCGAAACGCTCGGCGCTGCGGTCCACGGCGTCGATGTAATTATCGCAGTAGTGAAAGAAATCGCGGACCTCTTCCCACGGGCTGGGTTGCAGGCGGGCATCTTCGCGGCCCAATGCCTCGTCCAGTGAAGCCAGCCGTTCGTGGCTTTGCCGGTAGGCTGTGTGCAGATCAAGAAAGGCGCGCACAAGGCTGGGTGCGTTCGAGGCCGCAAGCCGCAAGTCGGCCAGCGCCGGCGCAGGGCCGGTAAAGACAGGATCGGCGAGCGCCTCGCGCATGTCGCCGACCAGTCGGGCTTCGTCCCCGGACTGCAATTCTGTCACATCAAACCCGAATTCCTGTGCCAGTCCCAATACGACCGACGTGGACACCGGCCGGTTGTTGTTTTCCATCTGGTTAAGATAGGGCAGGGACACGCCCAGCTTTTCTGCGAATTCTTTCTGCGTTAGTGACAGCCTGCCGCGCAATTCGCGCAGCTTGGCACCTGCATAGAGTTTCTGGTTTGCCATCGGATACCTTTGCAGTTTTGCCAAATCTGTTTAGCAACTGCAAAGCGCGCGTCAAGCGACCTGCTTTGCCCGCCAGATGACAAATGAAATCGCAAGGAATGCCAGCACTGATGTGCCAAGCATGACCAGCTGGAGCGGCAATGTGCCTGACTCAACCGTCAGCAGCCCACCTGCCAATTGCGACAAGGCGGCTCCGCCCCCGATCATGAAGGCACCGCCCAATCCGCTGGCTGTACCTGCAAGGTGCGGCCGCACAGAGATCGAACCGGCCATCGCATTGGGCATGGTCAACCCATTTCCGAGCCCCAGAAAGACACAAAAGCCGAAGAAATTCAGCGGGTGCGCGACACCTGACAAGGTGATAATCAGCGAGATAGACAGCCCGATGATAGTGACTACCGTTCCCAGAAGTGCCATCCGGTTAACCCCGACCCTCGTCGAGAACCTGCCAGAGATGTAATTCCCGGCGGCATATCCGCATGCGGGCGCGCCAAGGGCGACCCCGCTCCATAAGGGCGAGAGGCCAAACAGGCTGGTTGCGACAAAAGATGCGCCGCCGAGCAGCGCGAAAAAGGCCCCTGAACTGAATGCGGTGGCGAGAACGTAGCCCCAGAACCGTGGTGATCGCAGTAGTTCGGGATAGCCTTTGAGTTGGTCAGCAAAGCTGACGCCCCCGCTTTTGACGGTTTCACCAAGATCAAGATAGACCATTACGAAGACCATAAGCCCGCAGATTGCCAAAAAAATGAAGGTCGCATGCCAGCCAAACCACTGGTCCAGCGCCCCGCCGATCATTGGGCCAATCATTGGAACAATCGCCATGCCCATGGTGACATAGCCGATCATTGACGCGGCCTCTTCCTGCGGGACCATATCGCGGACTACCGCCCTGCTAAGCGCCATGCATGTGGCGACCGCCGCTTGCAGGATGCGGAAGAACAGAAACGCTTCGATCGAGGTGGCAAAATATGCGCCCATCGTCGCAAACACAAAGATAACCAGTGACCCCATGATCATATTGCGCCGCCCGTAGCGGTCCGAAAACGGTCCGATGAAAAGCTGCAACAGGGCCGTCGCGGCCAGATACCCTGACAATGCAATTTGCATGATGGCATAGTCGGTCTGGAAATATGTCGTCATGGCTGCCAGAGAGGGCAGGAAAATCGACATGTTCATTGCCGACATCCCTGTGATCAGGATCAGCGTAATGATGTGCGGGGGCGTTGCACGGTCCAGAAACCGGATGTTGGGCATGGCTGTCATAGAAAGGACTTAGGCCAGAGGATGCGCGCTGTCCATTGCCTGCGGCTGCACAGCGGACGGTATTTCAGTCAGTTTGCATATTTGCAGTAATTTGAATTTGCTAACCCAATGGTTTGCAAATTTTCTCATTCGGGCTTCTGCTTGGCGTTTTTTGGCGTTAGTCAGGTGCAAACAAGCAGCGGGGGGACATCTTCATGGACGTTTTGCAGGAACTCGAAGCGCGGCGCGCCACAGCTCGATTGGGCGGAGGGGCAAGACGGATTGCCGCGCAGCACGCCAAGGGCAAACTGACCGCCCGCGAAAGGATTGATCTTTTGCTGGATGAAGGGTCGTTCGAAGAGTTCGATATGTTCGTGACGCACCGTTGCACCGACTTCGGTATGGAAAAAGACCGCCCCGCTGGTGATGGGGTCGTGACAGGGTGGGGCACCATCAATGGCCGCATGGTCTATGTGTTCAGTCAGGATTTCACCGTCTTTGGCGGGTCACTGTCCGAAACCCATGCCCAGAAAATCTGCAAGATCATGGATATGGCGGTGCAGAACGGCGCACCCGTAATCGGGATCAACGATTCCGGTGGTGCGCGTATTCAGGAAGGCGTGGCTTCGCTGGCAGGCTATGCCGAAGTTTTCCAGCGCAATATCATGGCCTCGGGGGTCGTGCCGCAGATCAGTGTTATCATGGGCCCCTGTGCGGGCGGTGCGGTTTACAGCCCGGCGATGACCGACTTTATTTTTATGGTCAAAGACAGCAGCTACATGTTTGTCACCGGCCCTGACGTCGTGAAAACCGTCACCAACGAGGTCGTTACGGCTGAAGAACTTGGCGGCGCGTCCACGCATACCAAGAAATCTTCGGTCGCAGACGCGGCCTTTGAAAACGACGTTGAGGCGCTGGCCGAAGTCCGTCGTCTGGTTGATTTTCTGCCTCTGAACAACCGCGACAAGCCCCCGGTACGCCCGTTCTTTGATGATGTGAACCGGATCGAGGGCAGCCTTGATACGCTGATTCCCGATAATCCAAATACGCCCTACGACATGAAGGAACTGATCACGAAAATCGCTGATGAAGGCGATTTTTACGAGATTCAGGAGGATTTTGCCAAGAACATCCTGACAGGTTTCGCCCGTTTGGAGGGGACAACCGTCGGTATCGTGGCCAACCAGCCAATGGTGCTTGCCGGATGTCTGGATATCGACAGCAGCCGCAAGGCCGCGCGGTTTGTCCGTTTCTGCGACGCCTTCGAAATACCGATCCTGACACTGGTCGATGTGCCCGGCTTTCTGCCCGGCACCAGTCAGGAATATGGTGGCGTGATCAAACATGGGGCCAAGCTGCTGTTCGCCTACGGAGAAGCGACCGTGCCCAAGGTGACGGTCATCACCCGCAAGGCCTATGGTGGTGCCTATGACGTGATGGCGTCAAAACACCTGCGGGCCGACTACAACTATGCATGGCCGACGGCGGAAGTGGCGGTGATGGGCGCCAAGGGCGCGACCGAGATTATCCATCGCGCCGATCTGGCTGATGCCGAAAAAATCGCGGCTCATACCAAGGAATATGAGGATCGTTTTGCCAATCCATTTGTCGCCGCTGAAAAAGGCTTCATTGACGAAGTGATCATGCCACATTCCACCCGCAAACGCGTTTGTCGGGCCTTTGCATCCTTGCGCACCAAACAGCAGCAAATACCATGGAAAAAGCACGACAATATCCCCCTGTGATCTGGCGGGCGTCGGCAAAAGGAATGCGCAGAAGTATGAAGGTTTTTCCTAAATTTTTGTTACTTGCCAGCAGGGTCGGCCAGTTTGTGCCGTTGTTGCAAGGCCGCATACAGCCATTTTATGGGGCGCGTGGCGATGGTTTGCTACAAGATATGGGGTTGGACCGTGCAATGCGCGGAAACCAGCGGCAAATTTTCGCTAAGTTTGATTTACATCCCTATAAAATCATTAGCTTTTTGGGTATGGTGACCTGGCAGGGCGCAAGCCATGCTCATAACCAGAGGCAGAACAATCTGCCCATCACCATCCGAGGCTTAGAAAAATCATGGAGAAAAAATTCATTTTTGCGCTCCTGGCCCTTGTTGCACTTGTCGCCATTTCCGGCAGTCAGGATGCCAACGCCATGCGCTATACGTCTGACAGGGCAATCCAGGGCGACAACCTGCGCTAAACCCGACCTGCGGCCCCTTGCTCACTTCGGATTTGCGTGGGGAGGGTGCTGACCATGGAAAAGCACCGCGGATTTCCCGGACGTTTGCCCGGCACCGATTTTCAGTTCGTTATCAGACGGGCACACAAGGCCGGGGCAACACCGCTGGTTGCGCGTGAACGCTACCCTGACCGGCGACCACCGGACAAACGCGCCGACGCTGGTTTCATGCAGGCGCTGTGGGAACATTTCGGTGAAGAACCCTTTGTGCGGGGCAATCTGGATGCGGGACGGCTTGGATGGCTGCTGGGGCGCGAGGTCATCGCGGCTGAAGACCCTTTTGATCCGGCCAGCTATGACGCGCTGCTGCGGATTGACGTGGCCGTCGCACGTGTCAGCTTTCCTGACATCTTTGGGGGCTAGTGGCACATGTCTCTCGAGATAGAATCAGTCAAAATACAACTTAAGCAGGAACTTGGCTATTTATGGGGGGGTGGAATTTGCGGGTTTGCCCTTCGCCTTTTTTCCGGCAAAGTCTTACCAACAACGCAGCGTTCCAAAAAACAAACCGTTGTTACTTGTCACTACCGTTACCCTTCCCCCAACCGGTCTGCCTTTGCTCAAGGCGGGCCGGTTTCCCTTTTCCGCTCATTCTGCAGGAAATGTAGGTTTGATATTGGATATCAGGTAAGGTTTACTATTGAGTACATCACACGAAGCGCCATCTCCGGGGCTCTCTCACACATCATAATGGGCAAAACAAAATGCAAAAGAAATCAATCATCATCGCGGCAGTTGCAGTTTTCGGCTTGGCCGGCTGTCTGGATACAGACCTTGAGCGCGGCGTCGCAGGCGCAGGCGCGGGTGTTGTGGCAGCAAATGTTCTGGGCACTGATCCTGCTGGCACGGCCCTTGCCGGTGCTGCCGTGGGCGTATTGTGCGACGACGCAGGCGTCTGCCGCCCAGCACGCTAAAATAACCGCCCAAAACGGGCGACAAAATCAATTGAACCGTCGTCGGGGTGCGTCCCCGGCGGCGGTTTTCTGTTTGGGGGACGGATAATGTTCAAGAAAATACTCATCGCCAACCGTGGTGAAATCGCCTGCCGGGTCATCAAGTCCGCACGCAAAATGGGGATCAAAACGGTTGCGATCTATTCCGATGCGGACCGCAATGCGCTGCACGTGAAGATGGCGGATGAAGCCGTACATATAGGGCCGCCCCCGGCCAACCAGTCCTACATCGTCATCGACAGGGTGATGGATGCGATCCGGCAAACCGGCGCCGAAGCGGTGCATCCCGGCTATGGGTTCCTGTCCGAGAACGCCAAATTCGCCGAAGCGCTCGAGGCCGAAGGCGTGGCCTTTATTGGTCCGCCCAAGGGCGCGATCGAGGCGATGGGCGACAAGATTACCTCCAAAAAACTGGCCCAAGAGGCGGATGTGTCCACCGTACCCGGCTATATGGGGCTGATCGAGGACGCCGAAGAGGCTGTTACAATCTCGAACGAGATTGGCTATCCGGTGATGATCAAAGCCTCTGCAGGTGGTGGCGGCAAGGGGATGCGAATCGCCTGGAACGATGATGAAGCCCGCGTGGGGTTTCAGTCATCCAAGAACGAGGCGGCCAACAGCTTTGGCGATGACCGCATCTTCATCGAAAAATTCGTCACCCAACCGCGTCACATCGAAATTCAGGTTCTGTGCGATGGTCACGGCAACGCGGTCTACCTGCACGAGCGCGAATGTTCAATTCAGCGCCGGAACCAGAAGGTGATCGAGGAAGCCCCAAGCCCGTTCCTGGATGAGGCGACGCGCAAGGCAATGGGCGAACAGTCCGTCGCGCTGGCGCAGGCTGTGGGTTATACCAGTGCGGGCACGGTGGAATTCATTGTCGATGGCGACCGGAATTTCTATTTCCTTGAGATGAACACCCGCTTGCAGGTGGAACACCCTGTCACCGAATTGATCACGGGTGTCGATCTGGTCGAACAGATGATCCGTGTCGCGGCGGGCGAAAAACTCCCCTTTGAACAGAAAGACCTGAAAATTAATGGCTGGGCGATGGAAAGCCGGCTCTATGCCGAGGACCCCTATCGGGGGTTCCTGCCCTCAATTGGCCGCCTGTCCCGCTACCGTCCGCCCGCAGAAGAGGCGACGAAACTGCGTGCTGTCCGCAATGATACAGGTGTGTATGAGGGCGGCGAAATCAGCATGTACTACGACCCGATGATTGCCAAACTGTGCACATGGGCCCCTGACCGTGCCACCGCGATCGAAGAAATGCGCCTTGCCCTTGACGGGTTCGAGCTTGAGGGGATCGGCCACAACCTGCCCTTCCTTGCTGCCGTCTATGACCATCCCAAGTTCACGTCCGGCAATATGACGACGGCCTTCATTGAGGAAGAGTACCCCGACGGATTTGATGGCGTGACCTTGCCTGATGCCGCGTGCACCCGGATTGCCGCTGCCGCTGCCGCCATGCACCGCGTCGCCGAAATTCGGCGCGCGCGCATTTCGGGACGGATGGACAACCACGAACGCCACGTCGGTGAGGATTGGGTCGTGACTTTGCAGGGCGTTTCGCACGATGTGGTCATTACCGCTGACAAAGGCGGCGCGGATGTGCGGATTGGTGATGACACGTTGCGAGTGGAAAGCGACTGGACACCAGGGGACCAACTGGCGCGCCTGAGTGTGGACGGTGCGCCCTTGGTGTTGAAGGTTGGCAAAATCTCGGGCGGGTTCCGCGTGCGCTATCGCGGCGCCGACCTCAAGGTACATGTGCGCACCCCGCGGCAGGCAGAGCTGGCGGCAATGATGCCGGAAAAACTGGCGGCGGATACGTCCAAACTGCTGCTGTGCCCGATGCCGGGGCTGATCGTCAAAGTCGACGTGGCCGAGGGCGACGAAGTCCAAGAGGGTCAGGCGCTGTGTACGGTCGAGGCGATGAAGATGGAAAACATCCTGCGTGCCGAGCGCAAGGGCATCGTCAAAGTCGTGAAAGCATCCGCTGGCGATAGTCTGGCGGTGGATGATGTGATTATGGAGTTCGAATAGATGGGCTTTGCCGTCGGGATATCGGCCTACGGCGTCACCCGGCGGCGATCTTCGATCTCTTGCTGGCGCAGGGGCATCTTGTCGATAGATCGGGACAGTTCGCGTATGCTGTACGGGGCAGGTTTGCGCAGGGCGACACGACCGTCTTTGCCCAACAGCGCCAGCATGAAACCGCGCGGGCGCAACTTGGTGCGCAGGTCCGTCATGGCGGCGGGGTCGGTATCGACGATGATGATCACATCACGCTCGCCCAGATCCTCTGGCCGATCTGCCAGCAGGTCGATCTGTTGTGTGAAGCGCGGGTCATTGGGCGTGTCCGCGAACACCACAAGGGGGCGGGCAAGCCACTGCAATTCCGCCAATGTCACGTCGGCGGCATCAAAAATTTGCATATGGTTTTGCTGCCATTGCTCCAGCACGGTTTCGTCCTGTGCAGAAGCGGGGACAGCAGAGAGGGTGATCAGGGCAGCAAGCCCGAGGTTCATCAATAACTTCATAATTTTAGATATAGAGGCCCGTTTGCGAAAAGCTAAGGCCCATCCGCAAATGAACACAAACAATTTCGCGTGCAATGCGTGAGTGATGATCGGAGACCGATGATGACCGACAAGAAAACATGGGAAGACATCGCCGCAAAAGAACTGCGCGGCAAGCCGCTGGATGCGCTGACGTGGGACACGCTTGAAGGTATTCAGGTGCAGCCACTTTATACGGCAGAAGATACCCAAAGCCTGCCGCATCTGGGCGGCGTGCCGGGTGCTGCCCCTTTTACCCGTGGCGTCAAGGCAACGATGTATGCGGGCCGCCCGTGGACCATTCGCCAATATGCCGGGTTTTCGACGGCTGAAGAATCCAACGCCTTCTACCGCAAGGCACTGGCCGCCGGGCAGCAGGGCGTGTCTGTCGCGTTCGATCTGGCGACCCACCGGGGCTATGACAGCGACCACCCAAGGGTAGAGGGTGACGTGGGCAAGGCAGGTGTTTCCATCGACAGCGTCGAGGATATGAAAATCCTGTTCGACGAGATTCCGTTGGACAAAGTGTCTGTTTCGATGACGATGAACGGGGCCGTCATTCCAATTCTGGCGAATTTTATCGTCGCCGGAGAAGAGCAGGGCCATCCGCGCAATGTGCTGTCCGGTACAATCCAGAATGACATCCTGAAGGAATTCATGGTGCGCAATACCTATGTGTACCCGCCCGAACCATCGATGCGCATCATTGCCGATATCATCGAATATACGACAGCCGAGATGCCAAAGTTCAACTCGATCAGCATCAGCGGCTACCACATGCAGGAAGCCGGGGCCAATCTGGTGCAGGAACTGGCCTATACGCTGGCGGATGGCCGCGAATATGTGCGCACGGCCATCGCACGGGGCATGGATGTTGATCAGTTTGCCGGACGGCTAAGTTTCTTTTTTGCCATCGGCATGAACTTCTTCATGGAGGCAGCCAAGCTGCGCGCGGCCCGTCTCTTGTGGTCACGCATCATGGAGGAATTTGAACCGAAAAACCCCAAATCATCCATGCTGCGCACCCATTGTCAGACCTCTGGTGTGTCATTGCAGGAACAGGACCCCTACAACAACGTGATCCGCACCGCCTATGAAGCGATGAGTGCCGTTCTGGGCGGAACCCAGTCGCTGCACACCAACGCGCTGGACGAAGCGATTGCGCTGCCAACCGAATTCAGCGCCCGGATTGCGCGCAATACACAATTGATCCTGCAGGAAGAAACCGGCGTAACCAATGTCGTCGATCCGCTGGCGGGATCCTACTACGTTGAAAACCTGACGCATGAGTTGGCCGAAAAAGCATGGGAACTGATCGAAGAGGTCGAGGAAATGGGCGGCATGACCAAAGCCGTCGCCTCTGGCATGCCCAAAATGCGGATCGAGGAAACCGCCGCCAAGCGTCAGGCAGGGATTGACCGGGGCACCGAAGTGATTGTCGGGGTCAACAAATACCGCAAGGACAACGAAGACCCTATCGATATCCTCGATATCGACAACGAAGCGGTGCGCAAAGCGCAGGTCGCGCGGATCGAAGCCACAAAAGCGGCCCGCGATCAAAGCGCCTGTGACGCCGCACTGGCAGAATTGACCCGCCGCGCCAACGAGGGCGGCAACCTGCTGGAAGCCGCCGTTGAAGCCGCCCGCGCACGGGCCACAGTCGGAGAAATCAGCATGGCGATGGAAAAAGCATTCGGACGGCACCGGGCAGAGGTCAAGACTTTGGCAGGTGTTTACGGCGCGGCCTACGAGGGCGACGAAGGGTTCGCCGCTATTCAGAAAAGCGTTGAAGAGTTTGCAGAGGAGGAGGGGCGGCGCCCCCGTATGCTGGTTGTCAAGATGGGGCAGGATGGGCACGACCGCGGCGCCAAGGTGATCGCCACCGCCTTTGCTGATATCGGCTTTGACGTTGATGTGGGCCCTCTGTTCCAGACACCCGCAGAGGCCGCGCAGGATGCTATTGATAACGATGTCCATGTGATCGGCATCAGCAGTCAGGCGGCGGGGCACAAGACCCTTGCGCCCAAGCTTGTGCAGGCGCTCAAGGATGCAAATGCCGAAGATATCATCGTCATCTGCGGCGGTGTCATTCCGCAGCAGGACTATCAGTTCCTCTATGACGCGGGCGTCAAGGCGATCTTTGGCCCCGGCACCAACATTCCCAAGGCTGCGCAGGATATCCTTGAACTGATCGGTGCCGCACGCGCATGATGATACTCGACCATCTTGCCGTCGCGGCGGAAACACTGGACGAGGGGGTGCAGTACGTTGAGGATGCGCTGGGCGTTTCCATGCAACCGGGCGGCAAACACCCACGCTATGGGACGCATAACATGCTGTTGGGCTTGGGGGATATCTATCTGGAGGTCATTGCCCCTGATCCGGATGCCGCCCCGTTTGACGGGCCGCGCTGGTTTGGTCTGGATCGGTTTTCGGGTCCTCCGCGTCTGGCAAACTGGATTTGCAAGACCGATTTTTTTGAGCCGATTGCAGGCCCGCCTGTTGCGTTGACACGCGGTAATCTGTCTTGGCGGATAACTGTTCCCGCTGATGGCAGCTTGCCTTACGGCGGCGCTTTTCCGACGCAAATCAAATGGGCACCGGGCACGCACCATCCCGCAAGCCGTCTGTCCGATAGTGGCTGTAGCCTGATAGGCCTGACCGTCAGCCACCCTGACAGGGGGTTGGCCGGATTGGTGGAAACTGATGATCCGCGCCTTGAACAGACGGTCGGGCCACTGGGCTTGAGCGCGCGCATCCAGACCCCAAAAGGGGTACGCATCCTGTCATAGACCGGTTGCAGTTCTGACCGATTATCGGTTTGGTGGATGAAACCGTCCGAAAGCTGTCATAATGTCTATTTGGTCCCGTATTGCCGACGCTATCGCCGCTCTTGCGGCGGGCGAGGGGTTGTCTGCGGTCTTTGACAAGCTGCGCGCAACGCCGGATCTGAGCGTGGGTTTTACGATTGCTGTCATTGCCTTGGGCGCCAAGATGGCCAAGGCGGACGGGATCGTGACCAAGGATGAGGTGATCGCCTTTCGCGAAGTGTTCCTGATTTCTCAGGCTGAAGAGGCGAACGCCGCCCGCGTCTTTAATCTGGCCCGGCAAGACGTCGCGGGGTTTGACACTTATGCACGGCGGATCAAGGCAATGTACGGCGAAAACGAGGGCCCGCTTTGTGACCTGCTTGAGGGGCTTTTTCATATTGCCGTCGCCGATGGCAACTACCACCCGAGCGAGGACCGGTTCCTGTGGGAAGTTGCGCAAATCTGGGGCTTTAGCGCGCGCCGTTTTGACGGGGTGCGTGCGCAATTTGTGCCCGATGCGAAAAGGGACCCCTATGCAGTCTTGCAGGTTGAACCGGACGCGCCGATGGACGAAGTCCGCGCGGCTTGGCGCAAACTGGTCCGCGAAACCCACCCCGACCGGATGATCGCACGCGGCGTACCCGAAGAAGCGATCAAGCTGGCAGAAAAACGGATGGTCGCCATCAACCGCGCGTGGGAGCAGATCAAGGAAGCACACGGATGAGGATCGCCACCTACAACGTGGAATGGTTCGATAATCTTTTCGATGATGAGGGACGGTTGATCAGCGACAGCAGTTGGTCCGGACGGTGGGACGTGACCAAAGCACAGCAAACACAAGCTCTTGGTGCTGTGTTTCAGGCGGTTGATGCTGATGCAGTGATGGTCATCGAAGCGCCTGACACAAGCCGCAGGCGCGACGGAATTCTGGCACTGCAAACCTTTGCAGAGGACTTCGGGTTGCGGGCCAACACGGCCTTGGCGGGTTTTCGCAATGACACGCAGCAGGAAATCACCCTGCTCTACGATTCCCGCAAGTTGCAGGCAGAGCATGATCCGCAAGAGCAACCGGACTTTCCTGCCTTCGATGCAAAATTCCGGATCGATGTCGATTTAGACGCAACCCCTGACATAATCAAATGGTCAAAACCCCCGCTAGAGGTCGCGCTGAGATCAGGGGAAAGGACCATCCGCCTGATCGGGGTTCATGCCAAGTCAAAGGCTTCTCATGGCAGCCGTGACGTTGCAGAGGCGAACCGGATCGCAATCGAGAACCGGCGCAAGCAGTTGTCCCAGTGTATCTGGCTGCGTGGCCGGGTCGAAGCCCACTTGGCAGCCGGTGATGACCTGATCGTCCTTGGCGATTTCAACGACGGTCCGGGGCTGGACGAATATGAAAAACTGTTCGGGCGGTCCGGCATCGAAATCGTCTTGGGCGAGGGCAGCGAGACACCGCTTTTTGATCCGCACGCCCATATGGCACTGGGTCGCAGGATCGGGGCGCAACCTGCGACCGCGCGGTTCCGGCAGCCTGATGGCCCCTATCTACAAGCCCTCCTTGATTACATCATGGTGTCACCGGGACTGCGAGAGCAGGGACCGGACTGGCAAATCTGGCACCCGTTCGATCATCCCGCCTGCTATGCCGATGTGCCCCTGCGCGAAGCCTTGTTGTTGGCCTCCGATCACTTTCCGGTCGTGCTTGATCTGGACGGGCCGCCTGCCGCCAGCGCGTAGCCCGGCTATTGCGAGACTGGAAATCGGTCCTTTTGGTGCCTACATCCAAAAGACATCAACTGTGCGAGGACTGAACATGAAGCCGTTATACGTCGCAATGTCACTGTTGTACCTGTCTGCCCCTGCCGCACATGCACAAGATGCGGACGTTGAAGAAGGGTTCAGCCTGATCGAGGAAGGGGCCAAGATGCTGATGCGTGGCCTGATATCCGAAATGGAACCGGCCATGTCAGAATTGCGTGGCCAACTTGAAGAAATCGGCCCCGAGATCACTGAATTTGTGCAACAGATGGGTCCGGCCTTTTCAGAGTTCCTGAGCCGGGTCGATGATTTCCGTTATTACGAGGCCCCTGAAATCCTGCCAAACGGCGATATCATCATGCGCCGCAAACCTGCGGCTCCGGACTGGACGCCAGATGAAACGCCCGGTGACATAGAACTTTAGGATGATTTTCCGTTTGGTGCGCGGGTGAATTTCACATGGCCCTCTGCGTCCATCGCAGATGCGAGCGCCTTGAAACGGGCCTCTGCCACCTCGCCAAACAACGGGCGGGCTTGCTGGGTGAGTTTCAGTGTGAGCTGGGCTGATTTCGGGCTCCACTGAAGGGTGCCGGGCGGTTCGTCAATATTGGTCCAAAGCATGGCACCAAGGCGCATCGCCTTGCCCAGTACGGCAGCTTCCTTGATCTGATCTTCGTTCAGCATACCGATCAGGGCTTCAAAGCGCCCGCTGGTGGCTTTGCCGCTATAGCGATTCATCAGGGCAAGGCCCAGAAAGACACGTTCGTAATGTTTCAGCCCGCCTAGGTTGGCGCGGGTTGCGTTGTCGAATGTCACTTCTGCGCGGTAGTCGGGATGGGCGCGCCAACTGACGTCATGCAAAAGGCATGCAGCCTTTATGATCCTCTTGCGCTGCCAATTCGCCCGCGGAAACAATGGCTTGACGAAATCATACATGATCCGGCCGAAACCCGGCAGCCGCGCGTCCTTGGCTTCGGCAAAGCGGCACGCTTCGACCAGCGGGTCACGGTCACGCAATTCGCGGGGCATCTGTTCAAACAACATGCCTTCGCGAATACCATAAGAGGACACGGCGACGTCTTTGGGTTTGAACACCCGGATCAATTCTTTCAGCACGATCACAGCCAGCGGCACCAGCGACATCCGGCTATGCGAAATGTTGCAGCGGCCGCGCAACTCTTCCAGATCGGACTTGCGGATATATTCCGCCGTTTTGGCGATCTTGTGGGCGGTCATGCGGTATTCGTGCAGCACAGTCAGCGGGTAGTTGCGCCGCTCCATATCGACGCGGGCAATCGCGCGCCACGATCCGCCGACCAGAAACAGGCGCATCCCGGTCTCGTGGCCCATCTCTGCATGCAGCTTTTCCATGGTTTCGCGGACATATGCCTTGACGGCTTTGCGGCCACCCTTGATTTCGCGCAGTTTCAGCGGACCCAGAGCCGATGTCAGGCGGCGCCCGACACGCCCATCGGCCAGATCGGCAAGTTCCAACGACGACCCGCCGATATCGCAGACGAGCCCGTAACTGCCCGGCCAGCCAAGCAGGACGCCTTGCGCGGACAGGCGCGCCTCTTCATTGCCGTCGATGATCCAAATCTTGATGCCGGTTTCGCGCAAGACCTCCTCGCGGAAGTCCTCGCCATCGCTGGCCTCGCGCACGGCGGCAGTGGCAACAGCCGTCAGAGGCGTGATCCCCATACCTTCGGCCAGCGCGGCAAAGCGACGGATCGCAGAAAGCGCACGCACGCGCCCTTCGGGGCTCAGATGCCCGGTCTCGGACAGGCCCGCGCCGAGTGCGCACATAATCTTTTCGTTGTAAAAATAGGCAGGGGATCGCGCTGCGCCATCAAACACAACCATCCGGACCGAGTTTGAGCCGACGTCGATCACGCCAACCCGTGTCAGCCCCTTGGCTGCCGCTTCTTCAAACAGCGGGCGGCCAAAGGGCCCCCAGTCGATCGTTTCGGGTTGTTGATTCATGCTGTCCCCGCGGCTGGCCCCAGAGCTAGGTATCCGTTAATCGTCGGTGTGGGTCAATTGCGGAACATCGCTTGCCCCTGCGGAACCACGCCCGGAAAGCGATGGGTTTTCCATAAAGAACCGGTGGCAGTTGAATGCAAATTCGCCTTCGGGGATGGTGGCCCGCGTGAAACTGCCGTCAGCGGCCATGATCCAGCTTTGCGCAACATCGGCCATGTTGGCGGCCATGACCTGGCTGACGATCTGGGCCTTGACGGTCGCATTTTTGATCTCGACCAATGTTTCCACCCGTCGGTTCAGATTGCGGCCCATCCAGTCGGCGGAACTGATGTAGACCTTGGCTTTCTTTGATGGCAGTGCCGCACCATTGGCAAAACACACGATGCGCGAGTGTTCCAGAAAGCGGCCGATGACCGATTTGACACGAATATTTTCCGACAGACCAGCCACACCGGGACGCAATCCGCAGATGCCACGGATGACAAGGCTGATTTTGACCCCCGCCTGCGATGCGGCATAAAGAGCGTCAATCACATCGCTTTCGATCAGCGAATTCATCTTGGCCCAGATCATTGCCGGCTTGCCCGCACAGGCATTTTCGGCCTCGGTCGCGATCCTGTCCAACAGCGTCTGTTTCAGCGTCAGTGGCGAGATAGCGAGGTTTTCCAAGCGTTCCGGCTGGGCATAGCCGGACAGGTAGTTGAACACTTTGGTTGCGTCCCGGCCAAGCTTGGCATCGCAGGTGAACAGGCTGAGGTCGGTATAAACGCGCGCCGTAATGGGGTGATAATTCCCGGTCCCGAAATGGGTGTATGTGACTAGCTTGTCACCTTCGCGGCGCACGACGGTGCTTATCTTGGCGTGGGTTTTGTAGTTCATGAAGCCATAGACAACATGCGCGCCAGCACGCTCCAGCCGTCTGGATTGGCGGATATTCGCGGCCTCATCAAAGCGGGCTTTGAGTTCGACAAGTGCTGTGACAGATTTACCGTCCTCTGCGGCTTCGCACAGGGCGCTGACGATAGGGGATTTTTTCGATGTGCGGTAAAGGGTCTGCTTGATGGCGACCACATTGGGGTCGCGGGCGGCCTGAGCCAGAAAACGGACCACCATGTCAAATGTCTCATAGGGGTGATGCAGCAGCATATCCTTCTGGCGGATTGCTGCGAACATATCGCCGTCATGGTCCTGAACACGTTCAGGCACCCGTGGTGTGAACGGTGGCCAAAGCAGTTCGGGGCGACTGTCCAGCACCAATTCGCCAAGGTCGGAAATGCCAATCAGCCCATCGACTTCAACAACTGTTTCTTCGGTGACATGCAATTCCTGCATGATCAGCGATTTCAACGCATTGGGCGCGCCTTGCGATATCTTCAACCGGACAACTTCGCCGCGACGGCGACGTTTCAGGGCCACCTCGAATTCGCGGACCAGATCCTCGGCTTCGTCCTCAAGTTCAAGATCACTGTCGCGCAGCACCTTGAAGGCGCAGTTGCCCTTGACCTGATAGCCCGGAAACAGATGGCGGATTTGCAGCAACAAGAGCTCTTCCAACGGCAGAAAGCGATCACCTTCCTCGGTGGGAAGCGCCACAAATCGGTCAATCTGCGCCGGAACCGGCAGCAAGGCGCGCAGTTGGCGTTTGTCGGATTTGCGTTCCAGTTGCAGAGCCAGTGCAAAGCCTTCATTTGGCAGGAACGGAAAGGGGTGGGCGGGGTCGATTGCCAGTGGCGACAGCACCGGAAACACCTGATCCAGAAACACATCCTCAAGATAGGCGACGTCAGCGTCGGACAGTTGGTCGCGGGTCAGAATATGTATGTCCTGCGCGGCCATCTCACTTTGCAGCATGGTAAAGACGGTCTGTTGGCGCGTCATCAATTCGCGGGCGTTCTTGTCGATCAGGACCAATTGTTCCGCGGGGGTACGCCCGTCCAGACCGGGGGTTGTGTTACCCGCATTGGCCAACTCGCGCAGGCCCGCCACCCGCACTGTATAGAATTCATCCAGATTGGTCGCTGATATCGACAGAAAACGCAGCCGTTCCAGCAACGGCACGCGGGGATTTTCCGCTTCTTCCAACACGCGCCAGTTAAAGCGCAACCAACTCAGCTCGCGATTGACGAACCGTTCGGGTGAGGTCAGATCCATATCCAGCGCAGTCGGCGGCGGATAGGCGGCTTCAAGAAAATTTGCTGTGTTCATAGCGATTTATCCACTGCGTCTGTCGCAGATATATAACAAGTATCGCGGGGTTAAGGTTGCTTGTCCAGCAGCTCCCGGGCAAGGCTTTTGTTGATCTTGCGCCCCTGCGCCAAGGCGGCGCGATCCAGTTGATCGACAATATCGGCGGCGGCGGCAAAGGACCGTTCGATGCGCAGGGTCAGATATTGCACCAACGCAGGCTTTGGCGCGATCTGACGGTCAGCAAACAGTTTCATGATCAGGGCTTGCAACATCGCATCATCAGGATTGCCAATTTGGGTGACGTTGGTGGCGGACATACGACTTGCCAGATCGGGCAGGGCAATCTGCCAACGTGCCGGCGGCTCGGATGATGTCATCAGCAACGTCCCGCCCGTATTGCGCAGATGGTTATGCAGATGAAACATTGCCTCTTCCGAACCACGGGGGAGATGCTCCATATCTTCGACAACCACCGATGTGGCTTCGGGCTGAAAGTCGGCGGCGAGGTCTTTGGCTTGCAGCATCTGACCTTCGGACTGGGCCAGAAAAATACGTGCAAGGTGGCTTTTGCCGCTGCCCGGTGGGCCGACCAGCGCCAATTTGCGATCAGGCCATGCTTCGGGCGTGCACAGCATTGTAAAGGCGCGGGCGTTGGTGTCCGAGACAAAGAAATCATCCGGCCCCAGCGCAACCCCGGTTGGCCAGTCAAATGTCAACTGATCCGACATCTATTCCGACCCTGATCGCCCACGATACAGCAGGCTGTCCTTGTAGCGGTCGAGCCCGTAGCGGGCCAGTACGCCCAGCATCGCGGCCAAGGGGACGGCCACCAGCATGCCGACAAAACCAAACAACGACCCAAAGACGGACAGGGCAAACAGCAGCCAGACGGGGTGCAACCCGACAGACCCGCCAACAAGTTTCGGAGTCAGGATATTGCCTTCAAGAAACTGGCCGAAGCCGAAAATGCCAGCAACAATACCGATGCGTACCCAGTTGGTGGTGTTTGTCACGACATCGCCATCGGTGATTTCAACAGCGCCCCAGAACTGAAACAGGGCCAGCCCAACTGCCAGTACACCACCGACCAGCGCACCCACATAGGGGATGAATGTGATGAGACCGGCGATAAAGCCCACGATCAGCCCGAACTTGAGGCCCGCAAGCATCAGTCCGGCTGCATAATATGTGCCGAGGATCAGGCACACCGTGCCTTGCCCCCGAATGAATGAGGCCAATGTTTTATCGATGTCGCGGGCAAGCTGGCGGATCGTATCCACATGGTCGCGGGGCAGCATACTATCGATCTTTGCAGTCATGTTGTCCCAGTCAAGCAGCATGTAAAAGGCGACGACCGGCACAACGATCAGCAGGATCAGGACATTCAGCAGCCCAAAGGCCGAGCTGAGCAATCCGTTTATCAACTCGCCACCTTTGGACTGAATCGTTTCGCCAATCTTGATAAGCTGTTGCCGGATTGTGCTTTGTTCATCGACCAATGACGGGAAACGCTCGGTCAGGCCCGCCTGCAGCCGATTGAACAGCTCAGGGGCAGTGTCGATCAGGGCCGCTGTCTGCTGCACCAAGGTCGGAATGACCAAAAGGAATAACAGGATAAACAGCAAAGCCGCAACCAGCGTGATCACGGCAACCGATGACACCCGGCTAAGCCCGGCTTTTTCAAGCCGGTCGGCGATCGGGTCCAGACAATAGGCAATCGCCCCGCCCAGGACAAAAGGCAGGATGACGTCGCCGAGGAACCACATCACCACAAGGAAAACGCCAACAGCGATCCCCCAGTATTTTGCTTGCTGTCCGACAGGTAAGGCCATGTATCATCCGGGTTTGCTTTCTAAATAGATGCGTGAAGGCGTGTCGGGACGCAAGGGTAGGGCGCAAATTACCGGCTCTGGTCATGTGTGGTATGGGCAAAAAAGAAGCGCGGCCCGCTCTTTTACGGCCCGCGCTTCTTTTTCATTGGTTGCCCGGCTCAATGTTGCCGTCGCACCGGACTAAATTTTTTCAGGGGTCTACATGGGTTCGAAGAAACCGTCGGGCAGCAGACGTGTCATGAAAATCTCGTCGATTCCCTGATTGTCGTCAGCGCCAAGCGTAATCTCGATCCCGCCCAGATCAAAGGTGCCCATGCTTGCAAAGGCATCCAGAAAGCTTTCGCGCGTGGGGTTATCACCGGCATTGCCAAGCGCTTCAATCGCGATCCGGCCAACCATGTAACCTTCGAGTGACACAAAGCCGTAAAGAGCATTCACATCGTTCGCCTGCATCGCCTCATGATAGTCGGACACGATTGGCACAGAATTGTCCCAAGGGAATGGCACAACCTGACTGATCACAACGCCAGCACCCTCTGGCCATAGTTCGTCGGCCAGTGCCTGAGACCCCACAAAGGAGATGGTCACAAACTCGGGTGTGAATTCGTAGGAACGGGACAGCTTGATGAATTCGCCGATTGGCTTGTAGGCTCCGACCATGACCACAGCTTCGGGGTTTGCGTCACGAATGGACAGCAGCGCGTCCTTCACATCGGTGGTGTTTCTGGTGTAGGTCCCTTCTGCCACCAACGACATGCCGCGGGCACCCAGCGCCTTGTTCACACCGCTCAGGCCGGCCAGCCCGAAACTGTCATCCTGATACAGGATGGCAATCCGGGTCAGGTTCAGGTTGTCGGCCAGATGCGCGATCCACTGTTCGGTTTCGGCATCATAGCTGCCGCGCACGTTAAAAACATTGCCCAACGACGTATTGCGCAGGAATCCGGCACCGGTGAAAGGGCCAATCAGTGGAAACTGGGCTTCGGTTGCGATCGGTTGCAGGACTGAGTTGGTTGGCGTGCCCACGCTGCCGATCAACGCGAAATGTTTTCCTTCCCGGATCATGCGATTCAGGTGGTCCGCCGATCTGTCGGGTTCGTAGCCGTCATCCCAGCTTTCAAGGCTCAGTTGGCGTCCGTTTACACCGCCGTTGCGGTTGGCTTCTTCGAATGCAGCCAGCAGGCCCGTTCGCATGCCGAGCCCCAATTGTGCTGCGGGGCCGTCCAGGGCTGCAATCTGCCCGAAATAAACGGTGCTGTCGTCAATCCCGGATTCGGCCAGCGACCATTGAGGGACTGTCAAGGCGGTGATCGCCGACAACAAAAGCGCTTTCAATCTCATTTCTTTTCTCCAGAACCTTCGCTGAGCGTCATTACAATGACCTCGGCAAGGCTCTTTTTTAGGTTTGGTGGGTGTCAGGACGATGACGTATCCCCCTGACCATTGGGTCCAGAGTGAGGCTTACTGGATCCACACCTCCACACGACGGTTGATGCGCTTGCCTTCGAGTGAATCGTTGCAGGCGGATGGAGAGAGTTCACCAAACCCCTTGACCTGAATGTTGATCCCTTCAAGGTCAGCACCACCTGCTGCAAGGATTTCATCTGCAACCCGCTGCGCGCGGCCAAAAGACAGTTCCTGGTTTGGCCCAAACGCGCCGTCACCATCGGTGAAACCAACGACAGAGATGTTGGTTCCGGCTGGCTGTTCCCTGAGATAGGCGATCAGGCGCTGGAGGTCGGCCTGGCCTTTGCCGTCCAGACGTGCAGACCCTGACGCAAAGCGGAATGTGGTGGAAAGACGTTCCCATTCGAACATTTCAAGCAGCATTTCACGTGCCAGACGAAATTCAAACGGATCGACCGCATCCTGCAACACCGCACGCATACGGCCGTTCTGCAAATCCTGCGGCACCTTTGTGATGGCAAGGTTCACGAAACCGGACTTTGCAATCATTTCATCCGCAGCGCCCGACATGGAATAGTCGATAAATGCCTGTGTGGTCGCGTCAACATTGTCGGCGCGGTTGTACAGGTACAAACGACGCTGGAGCGGATATTCTTCGGTTTTAGCGTCAAACTGTGTCGGTGCCGAACTGATGCCACAGGTCCCTTCCAGCGCAAGTGCCTTTGTGCCCCGTTCAAATGCCGTTGCGACATATCCGATAGCCGTGGGGTCATTGCGTACCAAGGATGCCATTTCCTCACTTGACGTGATTTCCGTGGCCTCTGGTGAAACTGTGCGACCGGACTGTTCAAAGACGCGGCTGGCAAAGACCGTTGCAGCCCCGGTGTCACGGCCACTTGTGTAGACCTTGATAGGGGCATTCTGGCCGCCGATTTCTGACCAGTTTGTGACTGCACCACTGTAGATAAGGTCAAGATCAGCAAGGGAAATCGCGCCGATCGGGTTGTTGGGGTGCACGATGACGGAGATGCTGTCAACGGCGACAACATGCTCTTGATTGACGTCAATCAGGTTACCTGCGCCAAAGTTGCGCAATTGGCGTGCCTCTGCCGGTTGAATCCGGCGTGATGACATTCCGATTTTGACGGCAGGGTCGCGCAACCCGGAAAATGCATCAGCAGACGCCGTGGCTGAAACACTGAATGTGCCGATTGGTTCACCAAATCCGCCTTCGCCGACGAGGCTGGATGTCGTGATCGCGCCGCTTTGCGACTGATCTTCGATCACGCCGTTCTGACTGGTCGCAAATCCATCAATCAGGAATGGGACGAGGCCGACGCCAACCGTGCCCGAGCCGACCATCACAACGTCGGATGCCGCGACCGCAACACGTGGACAGGCATCGCCGTTACACTGGACCCGTCCTGCTTCGACGCGAAGTTCGCCGAGGGCTGAATTAATGATGTAATAGTCGTCAACGAGATCTATGAAATCGCCAACAATGTTAATGGATCCGTCGTTCGACGTCAGCGTGATGCTCTGGGCATTGGCGGCACATGGTATAATGGCGACGCTCGCCAGCATTATAGCAAAAAGGGAATTCGTTCGTTTCTTATGGTCGAGCATAGCCGTAACCTTCTTCAATGTTCATGGAACACGCGCTGGAAACAACTGCAATTCTTAGCGCCTTGATACGGGTCGTAAAAGATGCGCGGATTGTGAGCATTATGTGGCGAAAAGTCGATTTTTTGATCGCATCGTTCGTACTCCGTATCCAGTGTGGCGGATGTAAGGCAGCGTGACAGTTTCGCTAAAACGACCGATTTGCGCACCCCAAAGTTCAACAAAACCTGAAAACCATAGCAGTACGCCAACAGCGCACAGCAGGCTGACCCGCAAAGCACGGGCGCCGGATAACACGATCTTGCCACAATTGAAGTATTTCGCGTTAGGGGAGAATCGATGCGCAGTGCATTCTAGCGCAAGGTGTTTGGTTTTTCGAAAGCAATGCGCCGCGTGAGTCGCACAGGGGGCGTGTTTTTGCACTCTCTCGCTTGCGTGCGCTGGTGGCGCACCCTAAACCATCTCTAGCAACTTTATCTGGGGTCCCACCGATGCGCCTAAGCCGCTATTTTCTGCCTGTCCTGAAAGAAACACCGCGTGAAGCGCAGATCGTCAGCCATCGCTACATGCTACAGGCGGGTATGATCAAACAAGCCAGCGCCGGCATTTATTCATGGTTGCCGCTGGGCTTCAAAGTCCTGCGGAAGCTGGAAAACATCGTGCATGAAGAACAGCAGCGGGCAGGCCACTTGCCAATGCTGATGCCCACGCTGCAACCTGCTGAACTCTGGCAGGAGAGCGGGCGCTACAATGGCTACGGCAAGGAAATGCTGCGGGTCGAGGACAGGCATGGGCGCGAAATGGTCTATGGCCCAACAAACGAAGAGTTGATCACAGATATTTTCCGCAGTCATGTGGGCAGTTACAAGGAATTGCCGCTGACGCTTTATCATATCCAATGGAAATTCCGTGACGAAGTGCGCCCGCGGTTTGGGGTTATGCGGGGCCGGGAATTCTTTATGAAGGACGGTTATAACTTTGACCTGACCAAAGAGGATGCGCTGCACGCTTACAACCGCCATTTGGTCAGCTATTTGCGTACCTACGAGCGGATGGGTCTCAAGGCGATCCCGATGCGCGCCGACAGTGGCCCGATTGGCGGCGAGGACACACATGAGTTCCTTGTGCTGGCCGAAACCGGAGAGTCAGAGGTATTTTATGACAGTGCAGTGACGGATCTGCACTTGGGCAGTCGTGTGGTTGACTATGACAGTGTCGCACAGTGTCAGGCGATCTTTGACGAATGGACGACGCCCTATGCGCGCACGGACGAAACCCACGATGAGGGTGTCTTTGTCGAGGTGCCAGAAGAACGCCGCCGCAAGGCGCGGGGCATTGAAGTCGGACAAATATTCTATTTTGGCACCAAATATTCCGAAAGCATGAATGCGACGGTTGATGATGGTCAGGGCAACAAGGTGCCAGTACATATGGGCTCTCACGGCATCGGCGTGTCACGCCTGCTGGGGGCAATCATTGAGGCCAACCATGACGACAAGGGGATCATCTGGCCTGAAGGCGTGACTCCGTTTCATTGCGGTATTCTCAACATGCGGTCTGGTGATGAAGCGGCAGATGCGGCCTGCGACGCGATCTACGACAGCCTCACGGCGCTGGGACTGGAGCCGCTTTATGATGACCGGGATGAAAGGGCGGGTGCCAAGTTTGGCACGATGGATATGATCGGGCTGCCGTGGCGCATTACTGTGGGCCCGCGCGGGCTGAAAAACGGTGTTGTGGAACTGACATGCAGGCGCACCGGTGAAAGCGAAGAACTGCCACCTCAGCAGGCGGTCGAAAAGATCGCGCAGATTTACAGGGATATCCAATGAGCCTCGCCGATGTTGACTGGTCGCTGATCCCGGAACCTGCCGATGATGGCAAAGCCGCACATCTGGAAGGGATGGATGTCGCGGACCTGAGCTTGCCTGTGACCGATGGCGGGACGGTGAACTTGCGGTCTTTGCCCGGTTTGACCGTTGTCTATATCTATCCAATGACAGGGCGGCCCGACAAAGACCTGCCGGACGGGTGGGATGACATCCCCGGAGCGCGGGGATGCACGCCGCAAAGCTGTGCGTTTCGCGACCACGCGGCCGAGTTGCGCGAACTCGGTGCTGATCACCTGTTTGGTATGTCGACGCAGACAACCGCGTATCAGGCAGAGGCAGCAGCGCGGCTGAACCTGCCATTTGGCCTTTTGTCTGATGCGCAAGGGGCATTTAGTGATGTGATGGATTTGCCGGACATGGTCGTCCATGGGGAAAGGTTACTGAAACGTCTCACCATGATCATCAAGGACGGGGTCATTGCGAAGGTCTTTTATCCGGTCTTTCCGCCGGATCAGGATGCGGCAAATGTCATGGCTTGGCTAACGACGGCTCAGAAAGGCTGATAGCCCCGGTTTCTGTGCGCCGCAAACCACTGCAACGCAAAAGTGTTTTGTTCTTGCAAGGGGACATCTGCTAGGCTGTTGTCAAAATAAAAAGACCGAGGCAGCAGATGAACAAACCAAACAGCGTGGGACGGGTCCAATGATCCGCATATTATGTTTGATGACAGCGCTAGCGGGGGCTGCGGGCCTGTCGCAGTTTCCTGAATTTTCGCAACAGTATATGCAACGGTTGGCCGGGCAGGTTGATGAACTGTCACGCGACCTCAAACAGCTGGACGCTATGGCGCTTGACCTGCGGATGGGGCGCGAAGAACGGCTTGAGCAGATGGAGAACACGCCGACATTTGCGGCAGATGCCGCCTTTTGGCGCGAAAAGATCGCCCGCCATGCCCGTTTGGGTGCGCATCTGGACAGCTTGCGCTCAGCAACGCCGATGGCACGGTTGACGATGCCACAGCGGTTTGCGGATACGGCGCTGCTGCAATCCGTCTGGGCCGACTTTACGCCCGCGTTTCCGCTCAGCCAGGCTGGCGCGATGTCCGGGGGGGTCGGATTCCTGACCGGCTGGGCGGGTGCATGGGCCGCTCTGGCCGCGGTTCTCGCGCTCATCAAGGCGCCTTTCCGCCGGTTGCGACGTCAGTCCGGGCAACGCGTAAAACGGGTTGATCCCGGCGAAAGGCGTGATCCTGTCTTGGAAAGGCCGTCGCCGATTGCACAACCTCATGATCGCAGACCCAGATTGGCTGGGGTGCAAAGATGACCAATGACATTCAAAGCCCAGTAAGATTGTGCGCCCGCGGCGCGTTTCTATCTAAAAGATGAGGGACGCTGTCCCTCAAACTCCCTGGGATGTTTCGGGCCATAAGAAATTGTGGAATTCCACAGGCTTCTTTTGGCCCGAAATATCCCGGGGGAGGCCCGAGAGGGCCGGGGGCTGGCCCCCAAACACCCAACATCAAGATGCGCTGGCGTCCCAACAGGCGCCCCGCTAAGAAGGCCCTATGAAGAGTACTGCACCTTTTGCCAAATTCGAGTGGATGATCGCGTGGCGATACATTCGCGCCAAACGCGCCGATGGGGGCGTTAGCGTCATGACCTGGATCAGCCTGATCGGCGTGACCCTCGCCGTTTTTGCCCTGATCGCCACATTGGCCGTCAGGTCGGGTTTTCGCGCTGAGTTCATTGATACCATTGTCGGGGCCAATGCGCATGTCTCGGTTGTGCAGCCTGGCAGTGTGATCACCGATTATGCTGCTATGGCTGACCGGATCATGACTGTCGAAGGGGTGCAAAGTGTGTCGCCACTCATCCGCGGGCAATCAATGGCGGAAGGGACAGGCCAGATCGCGCTTGCCGACATCTATGGCATCCGTCTTGACGACCTCAAGCAGTCTGACGCAATCGTACAAAGTGAGCGGACGATTGGCGATATTGAGGAATTGCCGAACGGGATCGCCCTTGGGTCCGCCCTTGCGCAAAGTTTGGGGCTTTCGATTGGCGATAAACTGATCATCACAACACGGTCCGGCACTGCCAGTCCGCTTGGCCGATCGGTCAGGCGCAATGCATATGATGTTGTTTTCATCTTTTCGACGGGACGTTACCAGATTGATCAGGTGCGCGCCTATCTGCCTTTTGCAGAGGCCCAGTCGATCTTCAACCGTGACGGCGTGGTCGACGAACTCGAGGTCAGGCTGGACGACATCAACCGTTCTGAAGAGTTGAAGCAGCCGATCGCGAATGCAGCAGGCAACGGTGTCTGGGCCTATAGCTGGCAAGATCGTGTGGGGCGCTTCCTGCGCGCCCTCACGATCGAGGACAATGTGATGTTCATCATCCTGTCGATCCTTGTGCTGGTCGCATCCATGAATATCATCAGCGGGCTGATCATGCTGGTCAAGAACAAGGGCCGGGATGTGGGCATATTGCGCACCATGGGCCTGACCGAAGGGTCGATCCTGCGGATATTCTTTATTTGTGGCGCCGGGATCGGCACGATTGGTACGTTTTTCGGAGTCGTTCTGGGCTGCTTGTTTGCGATTTATATCGATCAGATTTTCAGCCTCGTGAATTATGTCGCGGGCGGCGGTGTCTGGGACCCGTCGATCAGGGGTATTTACAATGTTCCTGCGCAATTGCACCTGTCTGACGTGATCAAGGCGATGTCTCTTTCGCTGGGTCTGTCGTGGATCATCACTATCTTTCCCGCGCGCCGCGCTGCGCGCATGAACCCGGTAGAGGCGTTGCGCTATGAGTAATCCAACTCTTGCAGTGTCGGACCTGACCAAGGGCTACAATCACGGCCTGCCAAATGAAGTAAATGTCCTGCAAGGGGTCACGCTGTCTGTGGAGCCGGGCGAAGTCGTTGCCCTTGTCGCCCCGTCGGGCGCCGGAAAATCCACCCTGCTGCATATTGCGGGTCTGTTGGACACCCCTGACAGTGGCCATGTCAGCATTGCTGGCACAGACATGACCCAACTGTCTGACCGCAAGCGCACCGCTGTGCGCCGCGAAACCGTGGGCTTTATCTATCAGTTCCATCATCTTTTGCCTGAATTTACCGCGCTCGAGAATATCGTGCTGCCGCAGTTAGCGAACGGGGTCTCGGACAAGGACGCACAAGCGCGCGCCATGGCCTTGCTGGACAAGGTTGGCATCGCCGCGCGTGGATCGCATCGTCCGGCCGCCTTGTCCGGGGGCGAACAGCAGCGCGTGGCCTTTTGCCGTGCGCTTGCCAACGAACCCAGCTTGCTTCTGGCGGATGAACCCACAGGCAATCTTGATCCCGAGACATCAGACAGAGTCTTTGAAGCGCTGCTTGATTTGGTGCGTGAAACCGGGTTGGCGGCTGTCATTGCCACCCATAATCTTGAATTAGCCGCCCGCATGGACCGTCAGGTGCGTTTGTCTGCCGGCGTATTGGAGCCGCTATGAAAGTCGCAACGACCCACATTGAACAACATGCCTTTGATGCGCTGACAGCCCATGGCGCGGCTGTGCCGCAGGCCCGTGCGGTTGCCAGGGCCGTTGCGCGGGCAGAGGCGTTGGGAAATGTGATCTGCGGGCTCTATTATCTGGAAAGCTATTGCACGCAGTTGCGCTCTGGCCGTGTCAAGGGCAGCGTGAAGCCCGTTGTCAGCCAGCCGCGGCCCGGCGCAGTGTTTTCGGACGCAAAATTCGGCTTTGCTCAATATGCCTTTGAAATGGCGCTACCTTTGGCTTTGACCACGGCCCGTGCGCAGGGCGTTGCCACTTTGTCTGTGGCCCATGCGCATACCTGCACATCGCTGGGCTATTTTACCGAACAGATCGCCGCCGCCGGGCTGATCGGTATCGGCTTTACCAACGCGTCACCCGTTGTGGCCCCGCCGGGCGGCAACAAGGCGGTGCTGGGCACCAACCCCATCGCGATGAGCGTCCCCGGTGCCGCAGGTGCAGAGTTGGCAATGCATTTTGATTTTTCGACTTCCGCTGTCGCCTTGGGTAAGATCACCATGGCCAAAGCAGCAGGTGAGCCGATCCCGTTGGGCTGGGCCGTTGATGCAGAGGGGGAGCCGACAACAGACCCCGAAAAGGCTCTGAAAGGCGCGCTGGTCAGCGCGGGTGGGTACAAAGGCTGGGGCTTTGGCCTGATGGCTGAACTGCTGGCTGCTGGAATGACCGGATCGGTCAATTCATTGGATGTATCTGGCCTGAAACTGCCCGATGGCGCACCGCATGGGTTGGGGCAATTCTATATCCTGATGGACCCAGGCACCTATCATGACGGCTTTGCAGATCGGTTCGCGCGTGTGGCCGACGCCGTAGCGGCACAAGAGGGCGCGCGTATTCCCGGTGCCGACAGGCAAGCGATGGATGTGGTGGATGTGCCCGATGCGCTTTGGGAACAGGTGCTCAGGCTTTCTGGGTCACAAACACACCCGCAGCCATAAGGGCAATGCCTGCGGCCCGCGTCAGTGTCAGCGATGATGTCTGCGCGCCGAACAGACCAAAGTGATCAATCGCTGCGGCAGAAATCAACTGGCCCAACAGCACAAAAAAGACCGCGTTGCCCACGCCCATTGTTGGCGCGATCCATGTGATCGATAGCAAATAGAATGCGACCAGCAAACCGGCAAGGAACTGGTATTTTGGTGCCGCCGCCAGTTTCATCACCGCCTGTGGATTGGTCAGCAAGGCCACCACGACTGCTGCTGCAAAGGCCACCACGAACAGAACTGATGCCGCCACGGCGGGCGACCCGATGGTGCGCCCCAATCCAGCGTTCAATGCCGCCAAAACGGGTATACCTATTCCGGCGCAAAGCATGATAAAAGCGTGTGAGGGCATGATGGGTCCTTTGTTCCTGTGCGCGGACAATAGTGCGGACATGATCCAGATCATAGCCGGTCGCGTGCTGATCGTGACAACAACAAAAAAAGAAGGAGGCAGATGATGCGCAGTTATTTCCTATTGGCAGCCCTAGCGGTGACAGCCTGTGTGCAGGAGCCCGTTGATGGGCGCACCGCTTATGAGGCCGATTGCGCGGTTTGCCATGGCGACAGTGGCAAGGGAGATGGCCCTGCGGCGCGGTCGCTGGACAAAGAGCCGCCTGATCTGACGCAAATCGCGGCGCGCAACGGCGGCATATTCCCAAGGACGCAGGTGATGAGCACGATTGACGGGCTCGACCGTGGTGCCCACTTCAGCACAGCGATGCCCGAGTTCGGCGCAGGCGACATGGGGGATACAATTGTTGTCGAGGAGGATGGGCTTGGCACTCCGGTGCCGATGCGCTTGCTGGTCCTGACGGATTATCTGGAAAGCATCCAGCAATAACATCGGGCTGACAATCGTGTGATTTGGATGGTTTGTTGATTGGGTGCCGGGAATTCTGCGGTAGGACTTTGGCACCCCGACCAAAGGATCAAACCATGCGCTTATTGCTCGCTTCTGCCCTCATCCTGTCAACTGCCGTGCCTGCGCTTGCGGGCCCTGTCAGTTTTTCCAATGGCTGGCAGGAACAACGCCTGTCGCTCTTCAGTTCGAACGACTACAGCTTTGGCAACAACCTGAGCATGGTATCCGACGGGTCGGTGTCCATTGCCTGGACGCGGGTTGGTCAGGCCGACTGGGGCACGCGTGGCGCAACCTGGAATTGGACGGTTGACCAATCTGTGCCGCCAACAAACCTTGGCCGCAAGGGCGGTGACGACCGCAATCTGTCACTTTATTTCGTCTTTGTGCCTGACGCCATCGCGCCAAGCCTGCAGGGGGCTAACATCCGCAGCCTGCTGGGCAACAAGGATGTGCGGATCATTCAGTATGCATGGGGCGGCAACCACAGCCGCGGGCAGGTCATCCCGTCGCCCTATGGCCCAAGAGGGCAGGGGGTCACCATTGCGCTGCGTCAGGCCGGCACCGGGTCGCACAATGAAAACGTCGATCTGGCAGCAGACTATGCCCGCGCATTCGGCAGCGCGCCGGGGGCACTTGTGGGGCTTGCGGTCTCTGGCGACAGCGACGACACCAGCAGCATAATCCGCGCGGCGATTGGCAACCTCACTCTGCGCTAAGTGCTGCGATATCGCGGGTGGGTATTTGGCCTGCAATTTCTAGAATCAGCTTGCGACGAACTGCTTCGACAAATGCGGGACCTTCGCGGGCGGGCAACACAAATGAATTGGGTCCACCGATGATGTTATCGGCATAGGCCTGTTCAAGGTCCTGCCCGATAAACCGCCCGTCGCGCAGGATCGGCAGCGCATTGATGGTGATATTGGCCGCGACAACTTCATCGCGGGCCGCCGTGATTGGCGGCCCATAGCTGTTGCCCATACTGTCGCCGGAAAAGTCGATGACCCGGCGCAGACCGGTGATATCATTTTCCTCAATCAACCGTTTGCCTTCCAGCAAGGCTGACCCAATCGCATTGCGCCCGTAGGCGACGCGGGGTGGGCCGATCAGCGCGTCGGCAAAGCCATTCGCGGTTTCCTGATTGGCAATGCGCGTCCAGCCGACAACCGTGGCCTGATTGCTGGCCCATTCCACGTAAGTCACAGCGATAGACCCGTAAAGCGTGTTCTCAATCGCGGCCACAACCGCCGGGTCGGTGATTGCTATGGCGTAGGACTGGCGCTGAAACGCCAGTTCATCGGCATCAATGGACCCCGACGCATCGGCCAGCAGGACAAGTTCCAGATCAGTATCAACCTCTTGGGCGGCAAGGGGCGATGCGAGAAAAAGGGCAAGAATGAAATGACGCATAGGAAGCCAGTTAGTGCCCAAACACAGGAAGGAAAGGTTTTACCAAAGCTGCGCATCTTGTCGGGGGCTTTACCGCCAAGCGCGGTACCGCCCTGCGGGGAATCACGCTAGAGCCTCGCAACCCCGCCCATATCGAGAGCAGGGTCGAATGCCAGCGGATCGTCACTCTGACCGTATTTGTAAAGAAAAAGCAGGGTTTAGAGCGAGCGGTCGATCGTCTCGCCCGCGCTGGTGATATCGCGCCCGACACCTTTGACAGTTTCGCAAGCACTAAGCCCAAGGACGGACAGAATAAGTAAGACGCGGAGCATGGTAGACCTCTGGTTTGTAATACGGTTGCCCAAGATTACCGCGTGCCTGCTCACGCCGCAAGCGCTTGAAACCTAGCGCAGAAATGCGGCGACCGCTGCTTCGAATTCGCGCGGCTTTTCGGCATGTATCCAATGGCCCGCGCCGGGGATCTTGGCGAATTTGGCGGCAGGAAACAGCGATTTGATCTGCTCCCTGTCCTCTGTTTTGACATAGTCGGAATTGCCGCCGGACAGGAACAGGGTCGGCCCTGTGAATGCACCACCCATGTCGGGAAAGCCGATGATCTTGTCCATCTCGGCGGCCAGTACATCAAGGTTCAGCCGCCAGCGCTTTTCCTTCATGTCAAGGCTTTGCAGCAAAAAGTCAGGCACGCCGGGGTCAAGCGGGCCAAGCTGGGCACGGGCATCTGTCCGATTGCCCACCGTTGCAAGGTCGACCTGACGCATCGCCGCAATCGGCCCCATTTGGCTATGGGCATAGGCAACGGGTGCAATATCCGCGATGATCAGCCTGTTCACCTTTTCAGGGTGGGTCAGCGCCAGCACCATCGCCGCCTTCCCGCCCATCGAATGGCCCAGCACATCCATCGGCGCATCGATCACCTGTGCCAGATCATCTGCCATGTCTTGGTAGGAGTGCGTGTCGTACCAAGGGCTGGCACCGTGGTTGCGCATATCGACCGCCACAACCGGGCGGGTTTGCGACAACCGCTGGGCAATCACCCCCCAATTGCGCGCCGACCCAAACAGCCCATGCGCGATCAACAGTGGTGTTCCGGCAGCGCCGTCATAAGAAACCGTGTTCAACATGCATCTGTTCTAACCCTTTCCACCGGGCCAATGCCAGAGGGATTGAGCCGCGCGAAAAAGCCGACTAGGCGAGCGCCCATGGCCCGGACCCTCACCACTGTTGTTGCCGAAATCCGCACGCTGCTTGAAGTCAAGCTGCGGGTGAAAGGGCGTGACCTGCGCACGCAGGTGCGCCGTGCGGGCCGACGTCTGCCGCGCAAGGTGCGGCGCGACCTGAAGTTTCTGATCGAAACCGAGAAGATCGCGGCAAACCCGAAGCTGGGCCGGATGGTCAATGACGCAAAAGTCGCCAAAGCGCATGCCAGCGTGGTCGGCTACCTCGAAGCGATCAACCCGCGCGAGGCGATGTGGAACCTGATCCTGAACATCACGGCATCGATTGCACTGGCGCTGATCGTGGTGTTCGTTGTGGTGCTCTATTTGCTGGTGCAGCGCGGCCTGATCTGAGGGGGGCACGCACCACAAGCGTCACCGTGGCGAAAGCCACAAAAAGCAACAGGTACCATGACCCCATCTTGGCAAAGCTGACCAGTTCCAAAGGGTTTTGCCCGTTATAGACCCAAGTGCCCGTCAGCGTCCCGATATTTTCGGCGATCCACAAAAACAGACTGCACAGCAAAGCTGCAAGCGGCAGTGGCATCCAGTACCAGCGTGCACCGATCTGAAACCAGATGCGTGTGCGGATGTAGAATGCGATTGTCATTGCAAACAGAACATAGCGCGTATCCCAGATGAAGTGATGCGCAAAGAAATTCACATAAACCGCGATGGCCAGTCCAAAATGCAACCAAAGCGGCGGAAAAGGCGCGAATTGCATGTTAAATATCCGGATCACCCGCGCCATGTAGCTGCCGACAGCTGCATACATGAAGCCAGAGAAAAGCGGCACCTCATAGATTTTCAGGAGGCCCGCTTCAGGGTAGGACCATGACCCCGCGCTGACTTTGAAAAGTTCCATCGCGGTGCCTGTCAGGTGGAACAGCAGGATGACGCGCGCCTCCGCCCACGTTTCCAGACCAAAGCGCAGAAAAACAATCTGCAAACCCACCGCAAACATGACCAGCGCATCATAGCGCGCGAGTGGCCAGTCGCTTTGCCATATGAAACGGGTGCCGATGATGGCCAGCAACAGGCTCCCGCCGAACAGACAGGCCCAGCCTTGTTTGAGCGTGAACATGACAATTTCGGCAATGGCAGGATGCAATTTGCCCCGCATCCATGCGCCGAGGTGTTTTTCAGTGTCGCGTGTCTTTTCCATGTGGGTAGGAATAGAAGCAGCGGCCCAGCTCTTTTGAGGATTGCTTATGCAGATTTCGCGCAGTTGGCGACGGTCTGCCGTGCGGGACGTAGCAGACGTTCGGCATCACCTTGCCAAGGTCCGCTTTTGCCCTGCGCCGTCTGTCCTACCTCTTTTCAAAGCAGTAGCGCAGCGAGGTAGGCGGCATAAGCAAGAACGAATAGGCCGCCTTCACGCCGAGAGATTGTCCAGCCACTTCGGGCGAAGGCGACGAGCAAGAGTGTGGTCACACACAAAACCCAAATATCGAATTGGGCAATCTCGCTTGGGATTACCAAGGGTTGGACAATGACGGTAATGCCGAGGATGCCCAGAATATTGAAAATGTTGCTGCCCAGGACGTTGCCTATTGCGACGGAGCCTTCGCCCTTGCGCACCGCAATAATGGAGGTCACTAGTTCAGGCATCGATGTTCCGATTGCTACGATTGTTAGACCGATCACAGCTTCCGAAAGTCCCGCCGCTTGCGCAATGGAGACTGCGCCGGACACCAAGAACCGCGCGCCTAAGATGGTAATCACCAAGCCCCCAATTGCCATTAATAAGGAAACACCGAAAGTTGTTTCCGGGCCAGGTACGGCCTCAGCTTCACTCTCGTAGACAGTCGCTGCTGGCGTTCCTCCTGACCGCTTCTCAGACCAGAGTGTGAAGCCTAGATAGGCTGCTAAGGCGAACACAAAGCCCGCGCCGACCAACCGACCAACTTCGCCAAGAAGAACAGCACCCAGACAAAGCAGCGTTGTAAATACAACGACGGTTCCGTCCCGCCGAAACGCTTTCGGGTCAATTGCAATAGGTGCAATAAGAGCGGCAATGCCAAGGATCAGCAGCACGTTGCCAATATTGCTGCCGACGACGTTTCCAACTGCGATTCCAGAAGACCCAGAGAGCGCGGCTTGCAAGCTTGTTACCAATTCCGGCGACGAGGTGCCAAAACCCACCAGTGTTAGACCGATGACCATTGGAGAGATGCCAAATGACTTGGCTGCCGAAACCGCGCCACGTACCAGAAGTTCACCGCCGAGGATCAGACCAATGAGGCCGAAAATGACTAAAATTATCGAATTCATTTTGGGAACGGTTTTTCTACCAAGTTGCAGTGCACAAATGGGGATCAGAAGTTGTTCCGCAAGAGCCTAAGCAGACCTTCGTTCAAAGTGCAGCATTCAGGGCTCATGGCAGACGTTAGTTCAAGGTCTCAAGCGGGTTGAAACCTTTGGCGTCAGAGGTGCGGGCCAGCCGAAGCCAGCCCGCGACAGGCCTAGAGTCCCGGATAGATCGGGAATTGGTCGCACATGGCTTCGACTTCGGCCCTTACTTTGGCCTCGACCGCATCGTTTCCATCGGCCCCGTTTGCCGCAAGCCCTTCGGTTACTTCTACGATCCAGTCGCCGATCTGGCGGAATTCGGCCTCTGTGAAACCGCGTGTCGTGCCTGCGGGCGACCCCAGCCGGACACCGGACGTGACCATCGGCTTTTCAGGATCGAACGGAATGCCGTTCTTGTTGCATGTGATATGAGCGCGGCCCAGAGATACTTCGGTCGCGTTGCCCTTCACACCCTTGGGGCGCAAATCAACCAGCATCAGGTGGGTGTCTGTGCCACCGGACACGATATCAAGCCCACCCTTCATTAACTGATCGGCCAGTGCTTGCGCGTTTTTGACGACCTGCTCTTGATAACCCTTGAATTCCGGGCGCAGCGCCTCGCCAAATGCCACGGCCTTGCCCGCAATCACATGCATCAATGGCCCGCCCTGTATGCCGGGGAAGATGGCAGAGTTGAACTTCTTGGCCATCGCTTCGTCATTGGTCAGGATCATGCCGCCGCGTGGGCCGCGCAATGTCTTGTGCGTCGTCGTGGTGGCCGCGTGGGCATGAGGGAAGGGTGAGGGGTATATACCCGTCGCCACCAGCCCCGCGAAATGGGCCATATCCACCAGAAGGTAGGCCCCAACCGTGTCCGCAATTTCGCGCATCTTGGCGAAATCAATAATGCGGGGAATGGCGGAGCCGCCCGCGATGATCATCTTGGGCTTATGTTCAGCGGTCAGGCGGGCCACTTCGTCGTAATCCAGCAGGCTGTCCTGACGGCGCACGCCATATTGCACAGCATTGAACCATTTGCCCGACTGGTTGGGTTTGGCCCCGTGGGTCAGGTGGCCGCCCGCATCAAGCGACATGCCAAGGATGGTGTCACCGGGCTGCAGAAGCGCCTGAAACACCCCCTGATTGGCCTGCGAGCCGGAATTGGGCTGCACGTTGGCAAATTCACAGCCGAACAGTTCCTTGGCGCGATCAATCGCTAGATTTTCTGCGATATCAACATATTGGCAACCACCGTAATAGCGGCGTCCGGGATAGCCTTCGGCATATTTGTTGGTCATTACGCTGCCTTGGGCTTCCATGACAGCAGCCGAGACAATGTTTTCCGATGCAATCAGTTCAATTTCTTTTCGCTGGCGGCCCAGTTCGGCCTGTACGGCGCTGTGGATTTCAGGATCGCGGGTCGCGAGAGTTTCAGTGAAAAAGCCGTCGTCGCGGACTGTAACATTCATGGGCATGTTCCCCTTCGTGGTGCCAAAAGCTGTTGTCTTGCGTCCTCTTACCCCAGTGTAGGCCGCTTCAAAAGTGGCAAACAGTCCTCGTTCGTGACGAACGCGACATGCGGGTTTGTGATCGGCATCTTGCTTTTCGCGTCTGTTCCGCCCACAACCTATCGGAACATAAGGATAATTAGCGAAATGCCCCGACAAAAGATCGCTTTTGCCGCAAGTCCCGTGCCAAGTGCACAGTCTGCACTGGAACAGCTGACAAAGACCTATGGCAATGTGCCCGCCGCCGAGGCTGACGTGATCGTGGCGCTGGGTGGCGATGGCTTCATGTTGCAGACCCTGCATGCGACACAAGCGCTTGATGTGCCCGTCTATGGGATGAACCGGGGCACAGTCGGATTTCTGATGAACGAATATGGGGTTGAAGACCTGCGTGAACGTCTGGATGCGGCCGAAGAAGAAGTCATCAATCCGCTGATGATGACGGCGCTGACGGTAGATGGCCAGATGCACGAAGCCCTTGCCATCAACGAAGTCAGCCTGCTGCGCGCAGGGCCACAGGCCGCCAAGCTGCGGATCACCGTGGATGGCAAGTTGCGGATGCCCGAACTTGTTTGTGACGGGGCGCTGGTGGCGACGCCTGCGGGCTCTACTGCCTACAACTATTCTGCGCACGGCCCGATATTGCCGATCGGGTCGGGAGTTCTCGCGCTCACGGCGATGTCCGCCTTTCGTCCGCGCCGTTGGCGGGGGGCGTTGTTGCCCCAGCGCGCAGTGGTGCGTTTTGACGTCATTGACCCTGCCAAACGGCCAGTCATGGCAGATGCGGACGCAAAATCGGTCCGCAACGTCGTCAGCGTTGAAATCCGCTCTGAACCAAGCATCGCGCACCGCATTCTGTTTGACCCCGGCCATGGGCTTGAAGAACGACTGATCAGAGAACAGTTCGTCTGAGCACCTGACTATAGCTCGCATGTCGCCAAACATTTCTGTCGAGCAATTGATCCAAGGCGATTTGGCCGCTTTATTGACGCGCTACGGCATGGTGACCGGGCGGCTGGAGATTCTCAAGCGCGCCGGCCGCCAGAGCGGACAGGGCTACCTTTTCGGTTGCTCAAACGGCTTGAGCGATATTCCTGCGGAGGAAGGCGGTCGAGAGAGACGGTTTGAATCCAGATGATCCGCCTGTGGCGATGTCTATCCCGCCGCATACCCCAATGGTTTGAGTGCTTGCCTGATCTCGTCCAGAATGGCGGGGTCATCAATCGTTGCTGGCATCTTGAAGTCCGCCCCATCCGCGATTTTTACCATCGTCGCACGCAAGATCTTGCCTGACCGTGTCTTGGGCAGGCGGTCCACGACGGCGACCAACTTAAAGGCGGCAACAGGCCCGATTGTATCCCGCACGGATTTGATGACTTCTGCCACGATCTCTTCGTGCGGTCGGTCGCAGCCCTTGTTCAGGCAGATAAACCCCATGGGCAACTGGCCTTTCAGTGCGTCGGTCACGCCGATGACCGCACATTCGCCAACGTCCGGATGCCCGGCAAGTACCTCTTCCATGGCGCCGGTTGACAGACGGTGCCCGGCCACGTTGATCACATCGTCGGTGCGCGCCATGATGTACAGATAGCCGTCCTCGTCGATCATCCCCGCGTCTCCGGTTTCATAGTAGCCGGGATAAGTCGTCAGATAACTTTTCACAAAGCGGTCCTCTGCATTCCACAGGGTGGGCAGTGTGCCGGGGGGCAGGGGGAGCTTGACGGCGATTGCCCCCAATTCGCCCGGTTGCATCTGGTTGCCCCCTTCATCAAGGATTTGGACGTCATAGCCGGGCATCGCTACGGTGGGTGATCCGATCTTGACGGGCAATGCCTCGATTCCGGCGGGGTTGCCTGCGATGGTGTAGCCGGTTTCGGTCTGCCACCAGTGGTCATAGACCGGCACGTTCATCACCCGTTGCGCCCATTCGATTGTGTCGGGGTCCGCCCGTTCGCCCGCAAGAAATAGCGCGCGCAGGCAGGAAATGTCATAGTCCTTGATCATGGCACCGGTCGGGTCTTCGCGTTTGATCGCACGAAAGGCGGTGGGCGCGGTAAAGAACGAACGCACCTGATATTCCTCAATCACCCGCCAGAAGGTCCCTGCGTCGGGTGTGCCGATGGGTTTGCCTTCGAACACGACCGTTGTGTTGCCGTGGATCAGAGGCGCGTAGCAGATATAGCTGTGGCCCACGACCCAGCCCACATCGGATGCGGCCCAGAAAACATCGCCGGGGTCCACGTTGTAGATCGCCTTCATCGTCCAGTTGAGAGCCACCAAATGGCCTGCGGTTGGGCGCACCACGCCTTTGGGCGCGCCGGTCGTGCCGGATGTATACAGGATATAGGCCGGATGGTCCCCCGCAACGGGGACGCAATCCGCAGGTGTGACCCCCTCCTGCGCTGCGTGCCAGTCATGGTCGCGCCCGTCGATCAGATCACAAGGGTGCTGTTCACGTTGCAGAATGATGGTGAAGTCGGGTTTGTGGCTGGCCTGTTCGATTGCACCATCAATCAATGGTTTGTAGGCGACAATGCGCCCCGGCTCTAACCCGCAGGAGGCGGCAATGATCGCCTTTGGCGTCGCATCGTCGATGCGCACGGCCAGTTCGTTTGCTGCAAAGCCGCCGAATACGACTGAATGGATCGCCCCCAGCCGCGCACAGGCCAGCATCGCGACCAGCGCCTCTGTCACCATGGGCATATAGATGATGACGCGGTCGCCTTTGGTGATCCCCTTGTCACGCAGCGCGCCTGCAAGGCTGGCCACCTGATCCTGCAATTCGGCATAGGTTGTCTTGGATTTCGTGCCGGTGATCGGGCTGTCATAGATGATCGCCACCTGATCGCCGCGCCCGGCCGCAACATGGCGGTCAACAGCGTTGTAGCAAGTGTTGACCTGCGCGTCGGCGAACCAGTGATACAGCGGGGCTTTGCTGTCGTCCAAAGCGCGCGTCGGCGGGGAGAACCAGTCAATCGCTTTTGCTTGTTCCATCCAAAACCCTTCCGGGTCGTTCTGCCAAGATGCGTAGACATCTGCGTAAGCCATGGTGATCCTCCCAATGCAATTAACGCAGTGTTAGCCATCCAGATTTGGCACCGCAAGAGAGCGTAGCGGCAAGACATAGGAAGCTGTCAATTTATTGACTGACTGACGGGGTGCGGCGGCCCTAGCCGTAATGTGCGACCGGGGTTCCGGCGAGCGCGGACATGTTCAGCAAACCGCGCGCGGTGATCGACGGGGTCACGATATGGCAACGGTTGCCCATGCCCATCAGGATCGGCCCGACCTCAAGCCCGCCGCCCTTCATCTTCAGGATATTGCGGACGCCCGATGCGGCATCTGTGTTGGCAAACACAAGCGTATTGGCCGCCCCCTTCAGGTGCGCGCCGGGGAACACCCTTGCACGCAATTCGACATCAAGGGCAGTATCCACGTTCATCTCGCCCTCGTAAGCGAAGTCGCGTGGTGCGCTGTCAAGAATGGCCATCGCCGCGCGCATCCGGTCGCCCGTGTCGCAGGCCAGATTGCCAAACTGGCTATGGGTGCAAAGCGCGATTGTCGGCGTGATCCCAAAGCGGCGGACATGGCGCGCGGCGCCAATCACTGTCTCTGCGATCTGTTCGGGTGTGGGTTCGGTATGCACCTGCGTATCGGCGATAAAAAGCGGCCCGTCCTCGAGGATCATAAGCGACAGTGCAGCAACAGGATGCAATTTGTCGGTGCCAAGAATCTGGGTCACATAGTTCAGGTGCCAGCGGAACTGGCCAAAGGTGCCGCAGATCAGGCTGTCTGCCTCGCCACGGTGAACCATGACAGCCCCGATGGCCGTGGTGTTGGTGCGCATGATGGCCTTGGCCAGATCAGGCGTGACACCGCGCCGCGCCATCAGGTCATGGTAGGTGCCCCAATAGTCGCGGTAGCGCGGGTCGTTTTCGGGGTTCACGACGTTGAAATCCTTGCCGGGCCTGATCTTGAGGCCGGCACGCTCGCAGCGGAGTTCCAGCACCTCCGGACGGCCGATCAAGATCGGCTTGTCGGTCGTTTCCTCCATCATTGCCTGTGCTGCGCGCAAGACGCGTTCGTCCTCGCCTTCGGCAAACACGATGCTGCGTTCGGCGGTACGGGCAGCGTCAAAAACAGGGCGCATGATGAGTGACGACTTGAATACAGAGGCATCAAGGTTGGCCTTGTAGGCCTCCATATCGGCAATCGGGCGGGTCGCCACGCCTGTTTCCATCGCTGCGTTGGCAACGGCGCTGGCAACAACGCCCATCAGGCGGGGGTCAAATGGTTTGGGAATCAGATAGTCCGCCCCGAACGTCAGCTTTTCACCGGTATAGGCGGCGGCGGCCTCTGCACTGGTTGTGGCGCGGGCAAGTGCTGCGATCCCTTCGATGCAGGCGATTTTCATTTCATCATTTATGTCTGTGGCACCGACGTCGAGCGCCCCGCGAAAGATGAATGGAAAGCACAGGACATTGTTGACCTGATTTGGAAAGTCGCTGCGGCCTGTGGCAATGATTGCATCAGCAGTCACGGCGCGCGCAGCGTCCGGATCGATTTCCGGATTTGGGTTGGCAAGCGCAAAAATGATCGGGCGATCTGCCATTTTGGCCACCATCTGTGGCTTCAGAACGCCCGGACCTGACAGCCCCAGAAACAGATCGGCCCCCGCTATCACCTCATCCAATGTCGCGGGCGTGGTCCCTTGGGCATAGGCCGCCTTTTGCGGGGTCATGTCCTTTTCGCGGCCGTTGTAAACAAGCCCCTCGATGTCGCACAGCCACACGTTTTCACGCTTCACTCCAAGTTTGAGCAGCATGTTCAGACAGGCGATGCCAGCCGCCCCCCCGCCCGTGCTGACGATCTTGATATCTGCGAATTTCTTTCCCGCCACATGCAGGGCATTGGTGGCAGCTGCACCCACAACAATCGCCGTGCCGTGCTGGTCATCATGGAACACGGGTATGTTCATCCGCTCGCGGCAGATTTTTTCAATGATAAAGCAGTCTGGCGCCTTGATGTCTTCCAGATTGATCGCGCCAAAGGTCGGTTCAAGTGCGCAAACGATATTGGCAAGCTTTTCGGGGTCCGGTTCGTTCAATTCGATATCAAAACAGTCGATGTTGGCAAACTTCTTGAACAGGACGGCCTTGCCTTCCATCACGGGTTTGGAGGCCAGCCCACCGATGTTGCCAAGCCCCAGAACGGCGGTGCCATTTGTCACCACGCCGACCAGATTGCCGCGTGATGTGTAATCGCGGGCGGTGTCGGGTTCGGCTTTGATTTCAAGACAGGCTTCGGCCACGCCGGGGGAATAGGCGCGGGCCAGATCGCGGCCATTGGCCAGCGGTTTGGTGGCCCGTATTTCAAGTTTTCCTGGGCGCGGATACTTGTGATAATGCAGGGCCGCTTCGCGAAGGCTGTCGTTTTCGTTATCTGGCATGGATTTTCCCGCGTATTGTTTAGTGTTAAACTAAATCTCAACCTGTCAAGTTTCGATGACTGTAGACCATGATTTAAGAGGCGATGTAAACAGTGCTTGCTATTGCAAACAGGCGCGCGGCACCGCACTCTGGTCCCGTTAACAAAACCGGAAATGACATGACGCTTCTTGATACAGCCCGCACGGTGCGTGAAAATGCCTATGCGCCCTACTCGAACTTCAAAGTTGGCGCGGCCTTGAAAGCCGCATCTGGCAAAGTCTATGCCGGGTGCAACGTGGAAAATGTGGCCTATCCCGAAGGGACCTGTGCCGAAGCGGGGGCCATTGCTGCCATGGTGGCTGGCGGGGATACGGAAATTGCGGAATTGTTTGTGATAGCGGACAGCCCCAAACCCGTGAGCCCCTGTGGCGGATGCCGCCAGAAGATTGCCGAATTTGCCAAGGGTGACGTCATTGTTACGCTTGCCACAACCGATGGAACCACGCTGCAAACAACGGTTGCCGCTCTTTTGCCCGGCAGTTTTGATGCCGACTACATGAGCAAGGTCTGAATTGGACGCCCGTGCCATCATTGCCAAGCTGCGCGGGCGTGAAACCCCAAGCCCGGAGGAACTTGCCTGGTTTGCGCATGGTCTGGCCACGGGCGAGGTAAGCGACGCGCAGGCGGGGGCCTTTGCGATGGCAATCTGCCTGAAGGGGCTGTCCGATGAGGGCCGCATTGCACTGACCACGGGGATGCGTGACAGCGGCGATGTGTTGACTTGGAACTTGCCGGGGCCGGTGCTGGACAAACATTCCACTGGCGGCGTCGGCGATTGTGTATCGCTTATCCTTGCGCCCGCGTTGGCCGCCTGTGGCGTTTATGTGCCGATGATCTCTGGCCGCGGGTTGGGGCATACCGGGGGCACTTTGGACAAGCTCGAAGCGATTCCCGGCCTGTCTGTGGATGTGAGCGAGGACCGCTTGCACCAGATTGTGGGTCAGATCGGTTGCGCAATCGTCAGCGCGACGGGCAGGATCGCCCCGGCGGACAAGCGTCTATACGCCATCCGCGATGTGACTGCGACGGTCGAGAGTGTGGATTTGATCACCGCCTCGATCCTGTCCAAAAAGCTTGCAGCGGGGCTGGAAGGGCTTGTGCTGGATGTCAAAGTTGGCAGCGGCGCATTCATGAAGACTGCCGAGGATGCCCGCACTTTGGCGCGCGCTTTGGTGGATGTGGCGAATGGAGCAGGTTGCCAGACCGCGGCCTTGATCACTGACATGAATGAACCTTTGGCGCCTGCGTTGGGCAACGCAATTGAAGTCGCGATCTGCATGGAGGTATTGTCCGGCAATCGCGCGGCAGCGCCCCGGCTGCATGATCTGACGATCGATTTGGGGGCCACGCTTCTGGCAGCACAAGGCGAACCGGTTGAAGCCGCCCGCAAACGCTTGACACAGGCCATTACGTCGGGCGAGGCGATGCAGCGATTTGCCGCCATGATTGCGGCCCTCGGCGGCCCGCCTGACATGGCAGAGGACTGGCATACCCATTTGCCACGCGCGCCCGTGGTGGGTGATGTGACCGCTCCCGTTGCAGGCCATGTCAGCGCAATCGACGGGCAGGCGCTGGGCCTTGCTGTCGTCGGGCTTGGCGGAGGCCGTCAGGTGGAAACCGACCGGATTGATCCCAGCGTCGGGCTGACGGATGTGGTGCGCCTTGGTCAGGCGGTCGCAAAAGGTGACGCGCTGTGCACCTTGCACGCAAGCAGCGAAGAAGGCGCAGAGCAGGCTGCGCAGGCCATTCGCGCTGCCATAACAATTGGCGAACCGGCAACGCCCGGACCGATGATCGTGGAAAGGATCACCTGATGCCCCGCGCCTTTGTGATCGTGATTGACAGTGTCGGCATTGGCGGTGCGCCGGATGCAGACCAATATTTCAACGGCACCTTGCCTGATACGGGGGCCAATACGGTTGCGCATATTGCCCAAACCGCGGGCCTTTGTGTGCCAACGCTGGATGCCATGGGGCTTGGGGCTGCGGTGCAATTGGCCAGCGCAGAGACCGCAAAGGGGTTGGACACCACTCCAACCGGTGCATGGGGTGCGGCGACGGAAAAATCGCGTGGCAAAGACACCCCGTCAGGCCATTGGGAACTCGCCGGGGTGCCGGTACCGTGGGAATGGCATACGTTTCCTGATACGCAACCGGCCTTCCCTGACGACCTGACCGCAGAGATTTGTGCGGCGGCGGGCACCGATGGCATATTGGGCAACTGCCATGCCTCAGGCACGGTGATCATCGAAGAACTTGGCGACGCGCATGTGCAGTCAGGCTGGCCGATTTGCTACACGTCCGTGGATTCTGTCCTGCAGATCGCCGCCCACGAAGACCACTTTGGCTTGCAGCGTCTCTATGACCTGTGCGCCGCCATCGCACCCACCCTGCACGGCATGAAAGTCGGGCGGGTCATTGCGCGGCCTTTTGTGGGATCGTCAGGCAATTACACCCGCACAGCCAATCGCAAGGATTTCGCGATTGCGACCCCGGCGCCAACCATCTGCAACTACGTCGCACAGGCAGGCCGCAAGGTCTATGCGGTTGGAAAGATAGGGGATATTTTCTCAATGAGCGGGATCAGTGACCTGCGCAAAGGGCGTGACGCGGAGCTGATGGGCCATCTCGATGATCTGGTGTCCGAGGCGGATGACGGATCTTTTATCTTTGCCAATCTGGTCGAGTTTGACAGCGAATACGGGCACCGGCGTGACCCTGCAGGCTATGCTGCCCACCTGCAATGGTTTGATGCGGCATTGGCGGAACTGCTGCCGAAATTGCGCACCAATGATCTCTTGATCGTCACGGCTGATCATGGCAATGACCCGACATGGCCGGGCACTGACCACACCCGCGAAAGGGTGCCGGTTCTGGTACATGGGGCCGGTGCGCGCCCTTTGGGGTTGTTGGATTTCAGTGATGTGGGTGCCTCTGTCGCGGCACATCTGAAAATCCCCTATCAGGGCGAAGGGAAAAGCTTTCTATGACGTTCAAATCCACCCCCAAGGTTGAATTGCACACCCATCTGGAAGGCTGCGCACCACCTGCCTTCATCAAGGGGTTGGCGGCTGAAAAGAAGATCGACATCAGCAAGATTTTCACAGCTGACGGTGGCTATGCATTCCGCAATTTTGACCATTTCCTGCAAGTCTACGAGGCAGCCTGCACCACCCTGCAATCGCCCGATGATTTCCGGCGGCTCGTGAGCGCCGTGCTGGATGAAACCGCCGCTCATGGCGTTGTCTATATGGAAACATTCGTATCGCCCGACTTTTGCGGCGGCGGTGATCTGGATGCATGGCATGAGTATCTGGCAGCCATGAAAGAGGCTGCAGATGAGGCAGAAGCCAAGTTGGGGATTACCCTGCGCGGCATCGTCACCGGTATCCGGCATTTCGGTCCGGACGCCTGCAAGCCCGCCGCCAGATGTGCGGCGGAAACCATGGGTGAATTCATCGTCGGATACGGCATGGCGGGCGGTGAAATGGTCGGACGGCCCGCTGACTATGCCTATAGCTTTGACATGGCCCGCGAAGCCGGGCTGCCGCTGACCTGCCATGCAGGCGAATGGGGCGGGGCGTCTATGGTCGCCGAGACACTGACACATCTGAAGGTGTCCCGCATTGGCCACGGGATTGGTGCTGCATCCGACCCCGCGCTGGTGGAAAAGCTCGCCGAGGAAGAAATCGTGCTAGAGGTCTGTCCCGGCTCGAACGTGAACCTCGAGGCCGTGTCTGGCTGGGCTGCCCACCCGATTGTGAAACTACGCGACGCTGGTGTCCCGGTCACCGTCTCGACCGACGACCCGCCGTTTTTTCACACAACGATGACCGAAGAATATGATATGTTGCACAAGACCTTTGGTTGGGCCGAAGATGACTTTGCTGCCATCAATGCCACAGCTTTGAAAGCCGCCTTTTGTGATGACACTACCCGCGAAAAGATCGCAAAAAAACTGGAGACCGCATGACCGAGCACGTCAACCACGTTCAGCACCCGCTGGTGCAACATAAGCTGACGCTGATGCGGCAGAAGGATACGTCGACCGCTGTATTCCGGCAATTGCTGCGCGAAATCAGCCAGTTGCTGGCTTACGAAGTGACACGCGACCTGCCGATGACGACAAAGCGGATTGAAACACCGCTCGAAGCGATGGATGCGCCTGTGCTGGCGGGCAAAAAGCTTGCGCTTGTGTCGATTCTGCGGGCGGGAAACGGGCTGCTCGACGGTGTGCTGGAATTGATCCCGTCCGCGCGGGTGGGCTTTGTGGGCCTCTACCGTGACGAAGAAACGCTTCAACCCGTGCAGTATTATTACAAAGTCCCGACAGAATTGGCCGACCGGCTGGTGATCGCGGTTGATCCCATGTTGGCGACGGGCAACTCATCCGTGGCCGCCGTTGACCTGCTCAAGAAATCAGGTGCAACAAACATCCGCTTTTTGTGCCTGCTGGCGTCACCCGAAGGGATTGCGCGCATGAAAGAAGCGCATCCGGATGTGCAAATCGTAACCGCCGCAATTGACAGTCACCTGAACGAACATGGCTATATCGTACCGGGCCTTGGTGATGCGGGCGACCGGATGTTCGGCACCAAATAGGTAAGACGCTATTCGCTGCAGATGTTCTGTAGGCTGATCCAGTCTGTATCAGACAGGATTAATGGAAAATCGGACGGCGCGGTATCGCCCGGCGCGATCCCGACCAAGGCGGCATAGGGGGCCATGGGTACATTCGCGGTCGCAAAAGCAGGGCGCAGCAAGGTCGCGTCCTGCTCGGGCCACGGGGCCATGACATGGGCATAGGCCGTTGCCATCAGCACCGTTGACGGGATTTCGCCGCTGGTCAGCAAGCGAAACGTCACGCCGAGTCCCGCCGTCCGCAGAACCGTTTCCAACGGGTCCGTCCGGTTTCTATCCGCATGAGCAGCCAGCACATACCCTGCGGCAACCGCAGGGTCATCGGCACCCTTGAGGATATTCTGATCCAAGACTATCACCCTACCGGGCAGGGCAACGGCGCCCTGCGCCAACCGTGGTACAACGACAATGCGCGTCTTTGTTTCAGCGCCAAAAAGGCGCTGGGCAAGACGGTCAGCAGCCAAGGCACCGCGCGCCTCGCGGCAGGTGGGGCCGGTTTGTTTTTGCATATGGCCAAGGATCGCAGCACCGATTTCCATACGTTTGGGCAACGGCACCACCGCAAGCGTCTGCCGGGTCAGTGCGCCGGGCAGCCAAAAGATAGCCAGCAAGATCGCGACCGCCACCGCCCCTGCAGTGATCCGGTGGCGTAACTTGCCCGGATGGGGCCTGTCCTTGTCCAGTGATTTGCGCACCTGCTCGATCGCGTCGATCATCGTCTCATCGGCGATTTCCAACGCCTCGCTGCCCTCTTCATCAGGGCTGTAGATCGCGGGCTGTTCGCTGGGGTTTTGGCGGATAACGGCGGGCAGGGACCAATGGGCCAGCGGTCTGCCCGCCTGATCCGAGATCACCAATGTTGCGTCACCAAATGACACAACGACATCCCTGCGCTGGGCATCAGGCTCGGGCCGCCACAGGCCACCACTTTCAAGCCGCACATATTGATTAAGCGCCGTCATGCCCCAACTACCTTTTTCGGCCATGCTACTGTGTCGAACGGCCAATGTCATGTCGGAAACAGACTTGACCGGAACAGGGTATCGCAGGCCAGATAGGGGCGTAACCACCGGAGGCGCCTATGTCCATTGATCCTTTACTTGACCCCTTCGAACTGGGCCATTTGACGCTGCGCAACCGGATCATGATCAGTAGCCACGAACCTGCTTATGCGGTGGATGGGATGCCCAAGGATCGCTATGTTGCCTATCACGCAGAACGGGCCAAAGCAGGTGTTGCCCTGACCATGACAGCAGGGTCTGCGGCCGTGTCGCGCGACAGCCCGCCCGCTTTCAACAACATACTGGCCTATCGCGATGAGGTTGTGCCCTGGATCAAGCGGTTGACGGATGCCTGCCACGAACATGGCTGTGCCGCGATGATCCAACTGACGCACCTCGGGCGGCGAACCACATGGAACAAAGGCGATTGGTTGCCGTCGATTTCTTCCGGACCGCACCGGGAGCCTGCGCATCGTGCCTTTCCCAAAGTCATGGAAGACTGGGACATTGCCCGTGTGGTTGCTGATTTCGCCGACACGGCCGAGCGGATGAAAGCAGGCGGGATGGACGGGATCGAGATCGAGGCTTACGGTCACCTGATTGACCAGTTCCAGTCGCCATTGACCAACCAGCTTGACGGTCCCTACGGGTCCGCCACGCTTGAAACACGGATGGCTTTTGGCAAGGCTGTCTATGACGCGATCCGCCAGCGTGTGGGACCGGATTTTCTGGTCGGGGTGCGCTATACGGCCGATGAAACGGTCATAGGCGGGATCGATGCGCCAACCGGGTTGCGGATGGGGCAGATGTTTGCGGATTGGGGCGTGGATTTCCTGAATATCATTCGCGGGCGGGTCTCGACCGACCCCGATATGACCGATGTGATCCCGGTGCAGGGCATGGCCTATGCGCCGCATCTGGATTTTGCAGGCCGCGTGCGGGGCACAACGGGGCTGCCGACGTTTCATGCGTCACGGATTCCCGATGTTGCCACCGCGCGCCATGCGGTGCGCGCGGGGCTGCTTGACATGGTTGGCATGACCCGGGCGCATATTGCGGACCCGCATCTGGTGCGCAAAATCATAGCAGGCCGCGAGGATGATATCCGGCCTTGCGTCGGTGCAACCTACTGTCTTGACAGGATTTATCAGGGAGGCGAGGCGCTGTGCCTGCATAATGCGGCGACCGGTCGGGAACTTGAAATCCCGCAAGTCATCGGGCCTGCACCTGTCCGCAAGAAAGTCGTGATCGTTGGTGCAGGGCCTGCGGGGCTGGAGGCGGCGCGCGTATGCGCAGAACGCAGGCATGATGTGACCGTTTTCGAGGCAGCGGATCAACCGGGCGGGCAGGTGCGCCTGACCGCCCTGTCGCCGCGACGGCGCGAAATGATGGGGATCATCGACTGGCGGATGGCACAATGCACAGCGCGGGGTGTGGATTTCCGCTTTAACAATTATGCAGAGCTGGGTGATGTGACTGCATTGGACCCTGATGTGGTCATCATCGCGACAGGCGGGCTGCCCAATCTGTCACTGCTGGAAACGGATCATGATGCAGACAATGTGATCAGCGCATGGGACCTGATTGCCGGTGATGTCAAACCTGCGGGCAACATTCTTATCTACGATGAGGCAGGCGACCATCCCGCATTACAGGCCGCAGAAATCGCCGCAGAGGCCGGGGCGCGGGTGGAGGTGATGACACCGGATCGGACATTTGCCCCGGAAATCATGGCAATGAATCTGGTGCCATACATGCGCAGCCTGCAAGACAAGGATGTCAGTTTTACCGTGGCACGCAGGCTTTTGGGGGTGCAAAAAGACGGCAACATGCTGACCGCGTCAATTGGCACGGATTACAGTCGTCTGGTGGAAGGCAGGCAGTACGACCAGGTTGTGTTGAATTATGGCATTATTCCGCTGGATGAGCTTTATTTTGATCTGCGCGAGGTGTCAGTCAACCGCGGTGAATTAGACCAGACTGCATTCATCAGACACCGGCCGCAAAACATCCGTCGCCAATCCGACGGAAAATTCCAGCTGTTTCGGATTGGTGATGCTGTCGCATCGCGCAACACGCACGCGGCCATTTACGACGCTTTGCGACTGTGCCACGTCATGTAGGCGCGATGACTGCCTTGCCAATGGCGGATGCCTCCGGCGGAAGTTTGAGCGGACGAAGAAAGTCAAACTTCACTATTCATTAACCAACGTGCCTCAATTTGGACAAGCGGTACAGGCGGAAGCGCTGATGACCGTGACGTGGAAAGTCGCGCTGCCGAGGACCCTAAACCGGTCTGATCCGAAACGAACAACTCGTCAGCGCGCACCACAATCCTCTTTCTTCGTCCGCTCAAACTTCCGCCGGAGGCATCCGCAATCTGCAATATGTCGCCGACATCAGAGCGTCTTGGCGATCACCCGCAATTCGAACTTCTGGATCTTGCCTGTCGACGTTTTGGGAAGTTCCTGAAAAACGACCCGTTTGGGGGTCTTGAAACCCGCCAGACGTTGCCGCGTGAAGGAGATGATGTCAGCTTCCTCGACACTGGCGCCCTCTTTCAGTTCGATGAAGGCGCAAGGCACTTCCCCCCATTTGTCATCTGGCTTTGCGACGACTGCACATAGGTTGACCGCAGGATGGTTCATCAAGGTAGCTTCGACTTCGACCGAACTGATGTTTTCGCCGCCGGAAATGATGATGTCCTTGGCCCGGTCGGCAATTTGCATTGCCCCGTTCGGATGCTGGATCGCCAGATCTTCGGAATGAAAGTATCCACCTGCGAATGCCTTTTCCGTTGCTTGGGGGTTCTTCAGATAGCCCTTCATGACGGCGTTCCCCCGCATGACGATCTCGCCCTGGGTGGCCCCGTCCATGGTCACTTGCTGCATCTGATCGTCCACGACGGTCACGTCTTCCATCATTGGAAACGCGACCCCCTGTCGGGCCTTGATTGCGGCTTGTTCATCGGCGGGCAGCGCGTCCCATGCGCTGTCCCAGATACATTCAGTCACATGGCCATAGGTTTCCGTCAGCCCATATACTTGGGTGACATTGAAACCCAGTTTACCGATCGCCGCCAGCGTTGCAGGTGCAGGTGGGGCGCCGGCGGTAAAGACTTCGACCGTATGGTCAAAGTCCCGTCGTTCGTCCGGTTTGGCGTTCACAATCAGGTTCAGGACAATCGGCGCCCCGCCAAAGTGCGTCACCCCTTCGTCGCCAATCGCATTATAGATCGCAGCGGCGGTAATATCGCGGCAGCAGATGGCTGTGCCGCCAAGGGCGGGCATCATCCATGTGTGGTTCCAGCCGTTACAGTGAAACAGGGGCACGATTTGCAGGTACCGGGGGAACAGCGGCAATTGCCATGAAATCGGCGTGCCCATTGTCATCAGATAGGCCCCGCGATGATGGTACACGACCCCTTTGGGCCGACCCGTCGTGCCGGACGTGTAATTCAGCGCAAGACTGTCCCATTCGTCCTCTGGCATCACCCATTTGAAATCGGTGTCACCGGTGGCAAGGAACGCTTCGTAATCCTGTTGTTCGCCAATGCCCTTGATGCCAGCCACAGGGTCGGGGACTTCGATGATCAGGGGGGGTGTCCCTTGCATCTGCCCGACAGCCTGCATCGCCATGGGCAAAAACTGGCTGTCCACAAGCGCGACCCTGGCTTCGCCATGGTCGAGGATATAGGCGACCGTGTCGATATCCAACCGCGTGTTGATCGTGTTCAGAACGGCGCCGCAGGCAGGCACGGCAAAGCCCGCTTCGGATTGTGCGGGGATATTGGGCAGGATCGTTGCGACAACATCGCCCTTGCCAACGCCCGCTTTACTTAGCGCAGAGGCTAACTTTGTGACCCGCCCAAAATATTCGGCGTAAGTCCTTCTGATCTGGCCATAAACCAGCGCTTCGCGGTCTGTGAAGACCTTGGCGGCGCGTTGCAGGTGCGACAATGGCGTTAGGGGCACATAGTTCGCGGACCGCTTCTGAAGACCTGTTTCATCCATATCGTTCTCCCCCTCTTATTCGCATTAGAGGGGGAGTTTGCAGCATTTTGCAAGAGGTCCCTTGACGCGTCAGGGACATGGCGCCGGATCAGGCGGCTTTCGCCTCTCCGGCGAAGCGTTTGTAAAAGCTTTGCCCCTTGTCCGCCATTTCACGCAGCAAAGCCGGTGTAGAAAAGCGTGGGCCAAATCGGGCTGCAAGATGATCGCAGCGTTCGGCGGCATAGGCGCTGCCCAGCATGTCCAGCCAGCTGAACGGCCCGCCTGTCCATGGCGCAAAGCCCCAGCCAAGGATCGCGCCTACGTCGCCTTCGCGGATGTCTTCCAGCACATTTTCCTCAAGCGCGCGCACGGCCTCAAGCACCTGCGCGAACATCAGACGATGCTGCACTGTGATCAGATCAGGCTGATCTTCGGCGTGTGGATATTTCTCTGCCAGCCCTTGCCAAAGTCCCTGGCGCTTTCCTTTTTCGTCGTACTCGTAAAAACCCGCATTCGATTTGCGGCCCAGCCGCCCCTCGTCGAACATCCAGAAAATGATCTCGTCGACGTCATTGTCGGGGTAGGCGTCGCCCATCGCGGCCTTGGTCGCCTTGGCAATCTTGGCACCCAGATCAATCGAGGTTTCATCGACCAGTTGCAGCGGCCCCAAAGGCATACCCAATTGGCGGGCCGCGTTTTCGATCAGGGCCGGTGCCACCCCTTCTTGGACCATCCGCATCCCTTCGTTGATGTAAGGAATGATGCAGCGGTTGGCATAGAAGTACCGTTCGTCGTTCACCACAATCGGCGTCTTGCGGATCTGGCGCACGTAATCGAGCGCTTTTGCCACGGCCACATCACCTGTGGCCTTGCCCTTGATGATTTCCACCAGCAGCATCTTGTCTACAGGGCTGAAGAAGTGGATGCCGATGAACTTTTCAGGATCGTTTGACGCTTTGGCCAATTCAGTGATCGGCAGGGTCGATGTGTTTGTCGCAAAGATGCAATCGGGGCCGGTGACAGCCTGCACTTTGGCGGTGACGTCGGCCTTGACGCCGGGGTCCTCGAACACGGCTTCCACGATCAGGTCGCAGTCTTTCAACGCGTCGTAATCTGTGGTGGCGTTGATCAGGCCAAGCACGGCCTCTTTCTTTTCTGGGGTCGCTTTCTTGCGCGAAATCCCTTTGTCCATATAGGTGGTTGTGTAGGATTTGCCCTTGTCGGCGGCCTCTTGTGTGCTGTCGATCAGGACCACTTTGATCCCTGCGAGCGCAGAGACCAGCGCGATGCCCGCGCCCATCATGCCCGCGCCGATGACGCCGACCTGTTTGACTTTCTGGTCAGGGGCGGCCGGGCGGTTGGCGCCTTTTTCCAGCGCCTCCTTGTTGATGAACAAGCTGCGGATCATCGCGGATGAACTGGGGTTCATCAGGATGTTGGTGAAATAGCGCGCCTCGATTTTCAACGCGGTATCGAATGGCACCAGCGCCCCTTCGTAGACGGCAGACAAGAGCGCCTTGGCAGCGGGGAACGCGCCTTGGGTTTTGCCGTTGACCATCGCGGATGCCCCGACAAAGGTCATGAAGCCCGCGGGGTGATAGGGCGTGCCGCCGGGCATTTTGTAGCCTTTTTCGTCCCAAGGTTTGACGATCTTGGGCTCAGACAGAATCCACTCTTTGGCTTTGGCCAGCAATTCCTCAGCGGGGACAACTTCGTCGATGACACCTGCGGCCTTGGCTTTTTGGGGGTCGTTCAGCTTGCCCTCAAGCAGCAGGGGTGACGCGGCCATCGCGCCCATCTTGCGCACCAGACGTGTCGTGCCACCGGCACCGGGGAAGATGCCGACCATAATCTCGGGCAGGCCGATCTTGGCCTTGGGGTTGTCGGCAGCAAAGATGCGGTGACACGCCAGCGGCAGTTCCAGACCGATCCCAAGGGCCGTGCCGGGCAGGGCGGCTGCAATTGGCTTGCCGCCCTTGTTGGTCTTGGGGTCCATGCCCGCGCGTTCCAGACGGCGCAGCATCTTGTGGCCGTTCATGGTGAAGTCAAACAACCCTTGCTCCGGATTGTCGCCGCTTTCTTCGCGGATACTGGCTAGCACATTCAGGTCCATGCCGCCTGCAAATGTGTCTTTGCCAGAGGTGATGATAATGCCTTTTACCGCATCATCGGCCAATGCCTGTTCTGCGAGCTCCGAAAGCTGGGCCATTGACTCGCGGCTCATCACGTTCATGGATTTGCCGACCGTGTCCCAGACGATCGTTGCCACGCCGTCGGCGTCTTTGGTCATTGTAAAGTCGGTCACTCTAGGTCTCCTTGGCCGTTGGGCTGTTTGTTCCTTTGTCGGGCTGTTCGCTGCCCTGTTGCTGCACCGCCCTGAGGGCATGGCGCACGCTTGAATTACGCTTTGCGCGATTGAACGCAGAGGACAGAAGCCACTGTCCTTCAATCCGGTGCATCATGCATTCGACCTCGAAAGGTGGCGTCAACTGGACAGCGTCCCGCATCAGACGCGAAACATGCGTTCCCTTGATGCAACAACCCTCGAGAAACTGCGCTTCGAGGCAGCGCCGATGATAGATATTCATCCCTATCTGCTTGGAGTAATCCAAATGGCGCTGAAACACCTTTTTCATCTCATCCACTGTTTGAATGACGAAACTTTCATCGGGCGTCGTGATCTCGTGCGGTAGCCGGATATGCTGTTGGAACGCCAAGAAATCGCCCGCATTATAGGCGTCGGTCAGACGGTCAAGCAGGCCTTGATAGATCACCTTTGCCGTTTGATCGCTTCGTCCCACAGTATCAGACCCGTTCAATGATAGTTGCAGCCCCCATCCCGGACGCGATGCACAGCGTTGCCAGTCCGGTGCCTTTGCCCGTCCGCTCCAACTCGTCCAGCAGTGTGCCGATGATGATGGCACCTGTGGCCCCCAGCGGGTGGCCCATCGCGATGGAGCCGCCGTTGACGTTCACCAGACTGTCGTCCACGTCAAAGGCCTGCATGAAACGCATGACCACGGATGCAAAGGCCTCGTTCACTTCGAACAGGTCGATGTCACTGATCGACATGCCATTGTCGGCCAGGATTTTTTCTGTGACGGGGACCGGACCGGTCAGCATGATGGTCGGGTCTGTCCCGATCTTGGCTGTGGCCTTGATCCGGGCGCGGGGCTTGATCCCGTGCGCTTCGCCCCATTCCTTGTTCGCGATCAGCACACCTGCGGCCCCGTCCACGATGCCGGACGAATTGCCCGCATGGTGGATGTGGTTGATCCGCTCAAGATGCGGGTATTTCATCAAGGCGACCTTATCAAAGCCGGGCATGGCTTCGCCCATCGCCTGAAACGCGGGGTTCAGGGCACCCAGCGACTGCATGTCGGTGCCGGGGCGCATATATTCGTCCTGATCAAGGATCAGCAGACCGTTTAGATCTTTGACGGGCACAATGGATTTTGCGAACCGCTTGTCTTCCCATGCTTTGGCGGCGCGTTGCTGGCTTTTGACAGCCAGCGCATCGGCCTCATCGCGGCTGAACCCATATTCGGTGGCGATGATATCGGCAGAAATCCCCTGTGGGACAAAATAGGTTTCCATCGCGATGGACGGATCAACCGCAATCGCTGCCCCGTCAGAGCCCATGGCAACGCGGCCCATCATTTCGACGCCGCCTGCAATGTATGCCTGACCGGCACCGCCCTTAACCTGATTGGCGGCCAGATTCACGGCTTCCATGCCCGACGCACAAAAGCGGTTGATCGCCAGACCGGGAATGCTTTCATCCAGATCGGACGCCAGCACGGCGGTTCGCGCCAGACAGCCGCCCTGTTCGCCCACTTGTGTGACGTTGCCCCAGATCACATCTTCGACGGCGTGCCCTTCAAGGTTGTTCCGCTCTTTCAGCGCGTTCAGCACGCCAGCCGACAGGCGGGCCGATGTGACCTCGTGCAGGCTGCCGTCCTTACGCCCCTTGCCGCGCGGGGTGCGCACAGTGTCATAGATATAGGCTTCGGTCATTATGTCCTCCGTTAGGCCCGGTCAGCAGGTGAGCCGGGCATCAAGTCGTATGGGTGTTTCCAACCGGGCTGGGCTGCGATTGCGTCAAGCCAGCGGTCGATATGGGGGAACGCCTTGCGGTCGAATGTGAATTCTTCGGGATAGAACAGGTACCCGGCGCAGGCGATATCGGCGATTGTGATTTCATCACTGGCCAGCCAGTCGCGGCCATCCAACTGTGTTTCCATTACCTTGAGCGCGGATTTCAGGCGCATGGCCATGAAGCCGATGACATCGGCGCTGCGCTTGGCTTCGGGCAGGAAGTTCATGTTAAAGCGCAATCCACCCGCCACACCCGACACCTTGTGGTTGTCAAAGAACATCCAGCGCAGCACCTCGCGGCGTTCAGCGGCAGATTTGCCGCCCAGTTTGCCGGATTTGGAACTGATGTAATCCTGAATGACCCCCGATTGGGTCAGAATGACGTCACCATCTTCCAGAACAGGAACTTCGCCCATGATATTCAGCGCAAGGAATTCCGGCGTGCGCGTCGCACCATTGAAGAAATCCACATAGACAGGTTCCCAAGCCTGATCGGCGAGGGTCAGGGTCAGGGCAGCCTTGTATGCGTTCCCGCTTTCACCAAAACAGTGTAATTTCATAGACATGAACAAGGCCTCCCAACCTACGGCGGGTGCACCAATGCGGCGCGCCCTTTCGGTGAGCTTAGAAGTTTGCCGCGTCGAGCGCCATCACAGTATCGCCACCCGAATTGATCCGGGCCAGATGCATCGCTGTCGATGGCAACTGGCGCGCCATGTAGTAGCGACCGGTTGCGATCTTGGTCTCGTAAAACGCTTTGTCCGAGGCCCCGGCATCCAGCGCCTCTTGTGCCGCTTTCGCCATCCGCGCCCACATCAAACCAAGGCAGACATGCCCCATCATGTGCATGAAATCATATGACCCCGACAATGCATTGTTCGGCTTTGTCGCATTCTGCATGAAGTACATGCCAGCCGCCTGCAAATCCTTTGACGCGGCCTTGAGCGGGTCAAGGAAGTCTTTTTTCAGGGCTTCATTGCCTTCGTTTTCCTTGAGGAAAGTTTTGACCATCTCAAAGAATCCCATCACATGTTTGCCGCCGTCCTGTGCCAGCTTGCGGCCCACAAGATCAAGTGCCTGCACGCCGTTCGCCCCTTCGTAGATCATCGCGATGCGCGCGTCGCGGGCATATTGGGACATGCCCCATTCTTCGATATAGCCATGCCCGCCGTAAATCTGCTGCGCGGCGATAGCATATTCAAAGCCCTTGTCGGTCAGGAAACCTTTCAACACAGGCGTCATCAGGGAAATCAGTCCGTCTGCATCCTTGTCGCTGTTCCGGTGCGCGCGGTCAATCAGATAGGCACCCCAGAGCGTAAAGGCACGCGCGCCTTCAACAAAGCTTTTCTGGTCCATCAAGTTGCGACGAATATCGGGATGCACGATCAACGGGTCTGCAGGGCCATCAGGGTTCTTTGGCCCTGTCACGTCGCGCCCTTGCAGGCGGTCGTTGGCATAGGCGACAGCGTTCTGATAGGCACTTTCGGCCTGCGCATAGCCTTGCAGGCCAACGCCGAGCCGGGCTTCGTTCATCATTGTGAACATCGCACGCATGCCTTTGTGTTCTTCTCCAACCAGATAACCGGTCGCGTCGTCATAATTCATCACACAGGTCGAATTGCCGTGGATGCCCATTTTCTCTTCGATGCTGCCGACGGCTACGCCGTTGCGGGCACCAAGGGACCCGTCTTCGTTCACGAGGAACTTGGGCACGATGAAAAGCGATACACCTTTGATACCCTCTGGCCCGCCTTCGATCTTGGCAAGCACGAGGTGGATGATGTTTTCGGCCATGTCATGCTCACCCGCCGAGATGAAAATCTTCTGGCCGGTGATCTTGTAAGAGCCATCTGCCTGCGGGACGGCTTTGGTGCGCATCAGGCCCAGGTCCGTGCCGCAGTGCGGTTCTGTCAGGTTCATGGTGCCGGTCCATTCACATGTGACCATCTTGGGCAGGTATGTCTGTTTTTGCGCGTCCGAACCGTGGGCGTGGATCGCCGAATAGGCCCCGTGGGTCAGGCCCTGATACATGTTGAACGCCATATTGGCGGACACAAACGGCTCTTGCGCTGCGGAATGCATCACATAGGGCAGGCCCTGACCGCCATATTCCGGGTCGCAATCCATCGCGGTCCAGCCGCCCTCTTTCATTTGCTCAAAGGCTGCTTTGAAGCCTGTCGGCGTACGAACGACGCCGTTTTCCAGCGTGCAACCTTCGGTGTCGCCGACCACATTCAGCGGGTGCAGGACCTCGGCTGCGATCCGGCCAGCCTCTTCGATCACCGCGCCTGTGAAATCGCGGTCTAGGTCATCGAAACCGGGGATATCCTGTTCGCTGACGTTCAGCAGATCATGCAGGACAAACTGAAGATCTTTGGTCGGCGCATTATAAATCGGCATGTGGGGGTCTCTCCGTTTCGGTCGATGTGGCGGCGGCGGCTTAGGCCGCAGCACCTTTTTTCCTGGCAAGTTCGGCAAGGCGATTTTCGCCCCATGCCATTTGTTCTTTCATTTCGGCGATGGCGTCTTCCAATTCGGCCTTTTGCGCTTCCATGTCGGCAAGATGGCTCTTTGCCAGTTCGTAACTGCGTGAAAGCTGGGCTTCTTGTCCGTCGTTCATATGATACAGGTCCAATAGCTGGCGAATATCCTCAAGGCTGAAGCCAAACCGCTTGCCGCGCAGGATCAGCTTGAGCCGGGCCCGGTCGCGACGGGTGAACAGGCGCTTTTGTCCTTCACGGATCGGGAACAGAAGCTCCTTGGTTTCATAGAACCGCAAAGTGCGTGGAGTGACGCCGAAGGTGTCACACATTTCTCGAATATTCATTGTTTCATTTGTCATTGGCTTTGACCTTATGCGTGTTGGAATGACTCGCACCTGTAATTTGTGCTGCCATCTTACAAGCAAAGCTGACGTTAACGTAAACGTAACGTGGCGTCACAAAGGCGTTGACGAAAGGTCAGCAAAACTGACGCTGGGTCATGCGTAATTTTGTAAGTGGGACGCGGCAGGGCATTTGCCCCTCAGAGCATGACTTCGATAACGGTTGGCTGGCGGCTATTGGCTGTGCCAATCACAGCAAAATGCATTTTGGGACTGCGATTTGCTGACCTATCTGAGGGTTTGCGCGGTCTCATTGCGCAAGGATTTCAGCTCTGCGAGCGTATCTTCCAGCTGTTTTTTCTGTTCCTGCAGTTCAATCATCTGGCGATCGGCAAGGGTGATCCATTCGCGCATCTGGGCTTCGGTGCCCTGTTGTTCGTAGATCAGAAGCCACTGCCTGATGTCTTCCAATGCAAAGCCGAACCGACGCCCGCGCAGGATCAACGTCATGCGCGCCATCTCCTTTGGGCCATAAAAGCGGGACCGCCCTTGCTTTTCGGGGTGCAGCAATTCGATGTACTCATAGTAGCGCAGCGTGCGCGGCGTGACGTCGAATTCGGCGCACATTTCTTTGAATGAAAGGCGTGTTTCTGTCATCCGCTGCTCCCTTGGGTGTATTCTAGCGAGAAGCTTTAGGCTGGGCAACGGCGGGAATGATCATAATCCGTCGGTATGAGGTGCTTTGGCAATCGGGGCTGCAAAATGGGGGTTGCGGTCCGCGCCGCGCATGACAAGTTGTGCTTCAAAGCTCGGACAACAGAAAGCCTGCCATGTCAGATGAAAGCGCTAGCAGCCGCGAAAAGATCGCGCGGCAGTTCATAGAGGCGATCCCGCATTCCCGTGCGCTTGGCATGACGCTCGGCGAAATTGGCGCGGGCCGGGCTGTTATTGGCATGGATTACGACGAACGGTTTATTGGTGATCCGGAAACCGGTGTATTGCACGGTGGCGCGGTGTCCGCCCTGATGGACACATGCGGCGGGGCGGCTGTCATGGTGCACCCCGATGCGCCGCTGGGCACGGCGACGATCAGCTTGCGGATTGACTATATGCGGGCCGCCACACCGGGCCAGCGGATCACGGCAACCGCCGAATGCTATCACGTGACGCGATCAGTCGCTTTTGTGCGGGCGACGGCAGTCGATTCTGATGCGTCCCGTCCGGTGGCAACGGCCACAGGCACATTCACCGTTGAAAGGCCAAAATCATGAGCCGCCGTCCAGAGCCTGTGCAGGTCGTCAAGCAGCGCCGTGATGCGGCTTTGCAATCGCTTGTCGCGCGTGTGCCCTACATGCAATTTCTGGGGATCACGATTGACCGGCGCGGCGATGAGCTGACCGGCGTTCTGGCCTTTGACGAGGCCCTGATCGGCAACCCGATGCTGCCCGCCCTGCACGGTGGCGTGACCGCTGCCTTTCTGGAAATGACCGCCATCATGGAACTGAGCTGGGCCATGGTCTGGGAAGACATGGAGGGCGGCAAGACGGCAGAGGCTGCACCGGAAATTCACCTGCCCAAGACCATCGACTTCACCGTGGATTACCTGCGCACCGGCCTGCCGCGCGACGCTTATGCGCGCGCAACCGTGAACCGGTCGGGCCGCCGTTATGCATCTGTGCAGGTCGAGGCGTGGCAAGACAATCGCAGCCGTCTTTTTGCGCAAGCCACCGGGCATTTTCTGATGCCCAAACGTGATGGCTGACACGATCACGCATCGGCGTGTTCTGACCATCGCGCTGCCAATCGTATTGTCGAACGCCACAGTGCCCATTCTTGGAGTGGTCGATACCGGCGTGATCGGGCAAATGGGCGAGGCCGCGCCGATTGGTGCCGTGGGCATCGGTGCCATCATTCTGACCGCAATCTACTGGATTTTCGGGTTTCTGCGGATGGGCACTTCTGGGCTGACTGCACAGGCCACTGGCGCAGGCCGCTCGGGCGAGGTCGCAGCCCTGTTGACCCGGTCCCTGATTATCGGGGTTGGGGCAGGGGTGATCATCATTGCATCGCAAGCCCTGCTGTTTGCCGGGGCCTTTGCGTTGTCACCCGCCAGCGCGGAAGTCGAAGGGCTTGCCCGCCAATATATGGCGATCCGGGTTTGGTCCGCGCCTGCGATTATTGCACTTTACGGCGTCACGGGCTGGTTGATCGGGCAGGAACGCACCCGCGCTGTGTTCATGATCCAACTGCTGATGAACGGGACCAATATCGTGCTGGATCTCGTCTTTGTCCTGCACATGGGGTGGGGCGTGCCGGGTGTCGCATGGGCCACGTTCATTGCGGAATGGTCCGGTGTCCTGCTGGGCCTTTGGCTGTGTCGCGATGCGTTCCGGGTGCCTGCATGGTGCGACTGGCCGCGTGTGTTTGACCGGGAACGTCTGGTCAATATGGCGGTGGTGAACACTGATATCCTGATCCGCTCTGTCCTGTTGCAGGCCATATTTGTCAGCTTCCTGTTTTTCGGGGCGCGCTTTGGTGACGTGCAACTGGCGGCAAATCACATACTGCTGCAATTTCTCGAAGTCACGGCCTATGCGATGGACGGCTTTGCCGTCGCGGCAGAGGCGCTGGTGGGCAATGCGCTGGGCGCGCGTTCCACCGCGTCGCTCCGGCGCAGCGCCCTTCTGACCAGTTTTTGGGGGGCTGTCACCGGGGGCGTGCTGGCCCTGTCGTTTGTGGTCTTTGGCCCGGGTCTTGTGGCGATCATGGCAAAGAACGTGCCGGTGCAAGAGGCCGCCGGGGTTTTCCTGCCCTATATGGTCGCGGCCCCCATTGTCGGGGTGGCGGCGTGGATGTTGGATGGCATATTCATCGGGGCGACCCGCACGACAGACATGCGCAACATGATGATCCTGTCTGCGATCATCTATTTCGTGGCCGTGATCCCGTTGATGGCGATTTGGGGTAATCACGGTTTATGGCTGGGGTTGTTGCTCAGCTTTGTCGTGCGTGGCGCGACATTGGGCTGGAAGTACCCGGGGCTTGAGGCGTCAGCGTCAGAGCCAGTCAGAGCGGCCTGACCCGACCGCATCGGCCACATTGGCGAAACCGTCGCGGGCCAGCAATTCATCAAGTCCGCGCGCGATGTCATCGACCATTGAAATGCCGCCATACACAAGCGCCGTATAAAGCTGTACCGCTGACCCCCCTGCGCGAATTTTCTGATAGGCCTGTTCGGCACTGCCAACACCACCAACTCCGATGATCGGCAGATCGGTCAGGGTGGAAAGCTGTGCCAGCACCCGGGTTGATTTTTCGAACAGCGGCTGACCTGACAGCCCCCCGGACTCGGATTTGTGCGGCCCATGCAGGCCGTCTCGGTCAAGGGTTGTATTGGTCGCGATGATCGCGGCGATGCCCGATGCATTTGCAACCTCTGCGACCTCTGCCAGTTCGTCCCCCGTCAGGTCAGGCGCAATCTTGAGGAAAATGGGAATCGGCTGCGCCAGAGCTGCCCGCGCTTCCATCACGCCTGCAAGCAGGGCGGACAAGGCGGCTCTGCCCTGCAAGTCGCGTAGTTTTTCGGTGTTGGGCGACGACACATTGACGGTGGCGAAATCAACAAAGGCGCCGCAGCGGGTCAGCACAGTTGCAAAATCCACTGCTTTGTCCGCGCTGTCCTTGTTGGCCCCAAGGTTCAGGCCAACAATAGGCCCCTGCGGACGGCGGGACAGGCGATCAGCGATTTCATCCATGCCGTCATTGTTAAAACCAAAGCGGTTGATCGCAGCCTTGTCCTGCGTCAGGCGAAACAGGCGTGGCTTGGGGTTGCCCGGCTGCGGGCGCGGGGTGGCGGCACCTACCTCGATGAACCCGAAACCCGACTTTGCGAGCGCATCAAGAGCCGTGGCGTTCTTGTCAAAACCGGCTGCAAGGCCAATCGGGTTTGGCAGATCAAGTCCGGCAACGGTCGTTTGCAGTCGCGCCGTCGTGTAAGCACCGCCACGCGGGCCAAGTCCCAAGTTGAGCGCGTCCAGCGCCAGACCGTGCGCCTTTTCCGGGTCAATCCGGCGCAAGGCCGTCAGGCCAATCTGCTCAAGCAGCTTCATAGGTCGGCAGGGAATTGATGAACGCCACCCGTAACAGGCAGTGGTTTTGCCCAAACCACATCATCCATTCGCAACTTGCGGAACAGATGCGGGAACAGCGCACCACCGCGGGATTCTTCCCATTTCAATCCGTCAAGCCCTTCAGCCTCGACCGCAAGCAGGGTCAGGTCGGTTTCATCCGCGAAGTAGAGCGCCGCAGTCTTGGCCAGGGTATCAGCGCCCGAGAAATGGATATACCCGTCAGCCACGTCAATCGGGGCTCCGGTGGTATCGCCATCAGCCTGCATTTGGGACCACTCATCGGCCCTGAAAATCTTGTATATCAGCATGTCGGGGGTGATGGCCCGCACAGGTGCAAAGGTCAAGATCACGGGTTGCCCTAAAGTTGACGTAACGGCCACTAATTTGAGCAGTTAACTTATTTGACTCTGCGCTATGGCAAGGCCACTCTGATGCCATCTGAACAGGGAGAAATCCAAAAATGATTTCACGTATTTTGACAACAACATGTGCTTTGGCACTGACCGCAGGGGCGGCGTCTGCCGACTATTCGCTGACAATCCTGCACACCAACGACTTTCACGCACGGTTCGAGCCGATCTCCAAATATGATGGTCCATGCTCTGCCGAAGATAACACGGCTGGCGAATGCTTTGGTGGTACGGCGCGTCTGATCACCGCCGTGGATGAAGCCCGTGCGCGGTCCAACAACAGCATTCTTGTGGATGGCGGCGACCAGTTTCAGGGCACGCTGTTTTATACCTACTACAAGGGGGCCATGGCTGCCGAGTTTATGAACCAACTTGGCTATGATGCGATGACTGTCGGCAACCATGAATTCGACGATGGGCCCGAAGTGCTGCGCGGCTTTATGGACTCGGTTGATTTCCCGATTGTCATGTCGAATGCGGATGTGTCCGCCGAAACCCTGCTGGCAGACGTATTGATGCCCTCGACCGTTATTGAACGTGGTGGCGAAAAGATTGGCCTGATTGGTTTGACACCCGAAGACACGGACGAATTGGCGTCACCCGGCGACAACATCACCTTTAGCGACCCCGCTGCGGCGGTGCAGGCGGAAGTGGACAAGCTGACTGCCGAAGGCGTGAACAAGATTATCGTACTCTCGCACTCTGGGTATGGCGTGGATCAGGCGGTTGCCGAGAACACAACGGGCGTTGACGTGATTGTTGGCGGGCACTCAAACACCTTGTTGGGCGACAGCGACCGTGCGGCTGGCCCATATCCTACGATGGTGGGCGATACGGCCATTGTGCAGGCTTATGCTTATGGCAAATTCCTTGGCGAATTGAACGTCACATTTGACGATGCGGGCGTTGTGACCGAAGCGGCTGGCGCGCCGATCCTGATTGACGGGGCAGTCGCCGAAGATGCAGGCGCCGTGGCGCGCATCGCTGAACTGGCTGGTCCGCTGGAGGAAATCCGCAACAAGGTCGTCGCTGAAACCGCAACGGAAATTGTGGGCGCGCGCGACGAATGCCGGTCTGTTGAATGTCCGATGGGCAATCTGATTGCCGATGCCATGCTTGAGCGTGTCAAAGGCCAGGGTATTCAGGTCGCGATCCAGAATGGCGGTGGCATCCGGTCATCTATCGACGCGGGTGAAGTCACAATGGGCGAAGTGTTGACGGTTCTGCCGTTCCAGAACACGCTGTCCACTTTTGAAGTCACAGGCGAAACCATTGTCGCGGCCCTTGAAAATGGTGTGAGCCAGATGGAAGAAGGGGCCGGTCGTTTCCCGCAGGTTGCAGGCATGACCTTTACGGTTGATCCTTCGGCAGAGGCGGGTTCGCGGATATCCGATGTCAAGATCGGTGGCGCAGATATTGATCTCGCTGCCACCTACGGCGTTGTGTCCAACAACTATGTGCGCAACGGCGGCGACGGTTATGCCATGTTCAAGGATGCGGCAAATGCCTATGATTACGGCCCCGATCTTGCTGATGTGACTGCGGAATTCATCGCAGCCAGCAGCCCGTTCACGCCTTACACGGACGGCCGTATTACGGTGAAGTGATTAATGCGCGCGCGCCATGGGTTGACCGTGGCGCGCGCGATCTCTGTCGATGCCTCCGGCGGGGATATTTTTCGCCAAAAGAAGACATGGTTTCCTTGACCATATCGCCCACTTGGCCTAATCGGTGTCTTACGCGGGCGTTGTGTAATGGTAAGACCTCAGCCTTCCAAGCTGATGATACGGGTTCGATTCCCGTCGCCCGCTCCAATATGTTGAATAGAACCCTGATAATACTGCATTTTTTGATGAGTAATATATAGGCGCACCCAGCAACCCACCATAAAGTCGCACAGGCGTTGTCGTAACTTTTTTGCCCGTCAACGCATATTGTGATAATTTAATAATCTGCAATATCTTGAGCTTACCCGTATAAGACAAGTCACAACCAAGTTTGAAGCGAAACCCTCAGATGATCCAGACGAGCCCGAAAGGGACGTGGAACGTGAGAATACTTGCAGGCTCAGTTGAACTTCGTGCACCTCTCGGTTTCACGCACAAGAAGCGCTATTCTGGATGGCGCCAGACGGGAGAGTCGTCCGCACGGCGCTCGGCGGCCTCGTCCCGGATGCAGCCCAGCCTCTCCGCGAGGAGGACCGAGCGCTCATTCCCCTCCTTGATGTAGGATACCATGCACTTCCATCCGAAGGCCTCCGCCGACCAACGACGTGCCGTCAAGACCGCCTCATAGGCATATCCCTTGCCCTCGAACTGGCCGTCCCAGATCTGCCAGCCGAGCTCCGGCTCCGGCCAACCCGCCGGGAAATACGGTCCGGCCATTCCGATGGCGCGGTCGCCTCCTTCCCGCAGGACGATGGCGAGGGGCGCGAATCCGCGGATGACGTAATGCCCGATCAGATGTGCGAAACCTTGCCACGCAGCAGTCTCGGTATCGACGCCCATCGATAGCTCCGCGCGCTCAGACAGCGCATAGTTGCGGAATACCGGCCAGTCGGTCGGCGACGCGGGTCGTAAGAACAGTCGTTCAGATTCTGCTAGGTAGGTCATAGTTTCGGTCCTTTTGCCCTGGGCAACGACACCGGCTCGCTCGCGTCATTCGGCGTCATCTATAGTCTCCCGCCACTGTTATCATGACATGTTCCTTTATCAGCGGCTTGAGCAACATCCCTAGACCGACATTCCCCAAGTAGAACGCCTTGTCCTACATGATGTTGCAGTTCAACGCCTCGATCAAGCCTCCGGATCGAGACGTCCCGCGGTTCGGGCACCTGACGCGTGAACTGAGTGCGATTTCTGGTCACGACGGTGGGGTTGCTCCGGAATTTGGTCTGATCGATACTCGTTTGAACAGACCGGCCGAGCCGCTTGCCCTGCAGTTCTGCCGCTTTGGTCCTCATCCGGGAGCCGGCGGCACACGCGGCCGATGGATGGCCGTGAGGATGCGGGTGAACAGATCACCGCTGACAGCCACCTCGGCCAGTTGGAACGTGATGGCACGGGCATAGCGGACAATCCACGCAACAATCTTGATCAGCCGGGTCTGGAGGCGCGTCGCCCGCTCCATTCCCGGCCCCATATATTCAGATTTTTATATCTGTTAGGCGCGCGCTTGGCTTGTGTATCCATGACAGCGGTTTTATGTCCTCACAGAGCAAACGTGAGTAGTCGATGGCCAGAGCACCAAAATCCGCGCAGGAAGAACGCGAATCTTCGAAAAAGATCAGCGCGCTGAAGGCCCTGTGGCCCTTTGTGCGGCCTTACCAGGCAATTATGGTTGCGGCAATCGGTGCACTGGTGCTGACGGCGTGTGTTTCACTGGTCCTGCCCTTGGCTGTCCGCCGTGTCATTGACAACTTCGATGTTGGCGAAGGCGCAATTCTGCAAAGCTATTTCATTGCAGCCCTCGGGATTTCCGCGTTGCTCGCCGTGGGGACGGCGCTTCGGTACTACCTTGTCACGCGGTTGGGCGAGCGTGTTGTTGCCGACATTCGCAAGGCTGTTTTTGATCGTATGATCGGGATGAGCCCCGCATTTTACGAAAAGATCATGACGGGCGAGGTACTCAGCCGGATCACCACCGATACGACATTGATTCTGTCGGTTCTTGGTAGCTCGGTCTCGATAGCCCTGCGCAACATGCTGATTTTTGTCGGGGGCATTGCGCTGATGCTGTTCACTTCGGTGAAAATGTCGATGCTGGTGCTATGGCCGATCCCGGTCATCGTGCTGCCGATTATCCTGTTGGGGCGGCGCGTGCGCAACCTGTCGAAAGAGAACCAGGACCTGATTGCCAAATCCAGTGGCGATGCGTCTGAACAGCTTCTGTCGGCGCAGACGGTTCAGGCCTTTTCACACGAGGCGCGGAGCCGCCTGAAATTCGGCAACGTGACCGAGGCAAGCTTTGTCGCGGCCCGCAAGCGCATAGCCACCCGCGCAATCCTGACGGCGATTGTCATCTTTATCGCGTTTTCTGCCATCGTCGGGTTCCTGTGGATGGGGGCAAACGACGTACAAACCGGGGTGATCACTGAAGGCGAATTGGTGCAGTTCATGATCTACACAATCATGGTGGCCGGTGCCTTGGCCGCTTTGACCGAAATCTGGGGCGAATTGCAGCGTGCGGCAGGGGCTACGGAACGACTGGTCGAATTGCTAACAGCCGATGACACTGTCATTGATCCGGCCGCGCCAAGGCCAGTGCCCGCCCTGAAGGGGGAAATTAGCTTTGAAGATGTGCAGTTCAGCTATCCGTCACGCCCGAATATGTCTGCACTCGATCACATCGACCTACAGATTGCCCCGGGCGAAACTGTTGCCCTTGTTGGCCCGTCCGGTGCGGGCAAGACGACCATCATTCAACTTGTCCAGCGGTTTTACGACCCCCAGCACGGCGCGATCCGTCTGGACGGGATTGACGTGCGTGACTTTGCCCGTTCTGAATTCCGCGAACAGATTGCGCTTGTCCCGCAAGATCCTGTGATCTTTGCGGACACGGCGCGCGAAAACATCCGCTTTGGCAAGCCCGGTGCCAGCGACGCAGAGGTCGAAGCCGCCGCAAAGGCTGCGGCCGCCCATGATTTTCTGACTGCGTTGCCCGAAGGGTATAACAGTTATGTGGGCGAGCGGGGCGTCATGCTGTCAGGTGGTCAAAAGCAGCGGATCGCCATCGCGCGTGCGATATTGCGCGATGCACCGATCCTGCTTTTGGATGAAGCGACCAGCGCGCTGGATGCAGAGAGCGAGCAGGCGGTGCAGCAGGCTGTCGAAGCATTGGCCCGCAACCGAACGACATTGATCGTGGCGCACCGACTGGCGACCGTCAAAAAAGCCGACCGGATTGTCGTTTTCGACGGGGGCAAAATCGTGGCCCAGGGCACCCATGACAGCCTTGTTGCGCAGGGTGGGCTGTATGCACGGCTGGCGCGCCTGCAATTCACGGCAGATATCGCGGCGGAATAATCCGTTTTTTCGCAGCGTCAGACTTGCGATTTTAGCAGACTTTCCCCACGCTGACTAAAACCGTCACTTTGGGAGGAGTTTGAATGGGCTACGCAACGATTGCGGACCGTACGGCGATTGAGAATGAGATGTCGTGGGATGCCCGCGATCTGCCTAAGACAACTTTTGAAATGCTCAGCCAGACGGCAGCGGCTCACGGCGCGCGCAATGCTGTCACCTACAGGTTGTTGTCAGACCCCAGCAGCAGGTCCGAGACGCTCAGCTGGACGGAGTTGCGCGAAAAGACCGCGCAGACGGCCAATCTTTTTCGCAGTCTCGGCGTCGGTGAAAACGACGTTGTCGCCTTTATCTTGCCGAACGCAACCGAAACGGTGCTGACCTATCTGGGGGCACAGGTTGCGGGTATCGTGAACCCGATCAACCCGCTGCTGGATGCCGAACAGATTGCGGCGATCCTGCGCGAAACCAACGCCAAAGTTGTTGTGACGCTGAAAGCTTTTCCCAAAACCGACGTGGCACAGAAAACCGCGGAAGCCGTGCGATTGGCGCCCAATGTGCAGACCGTGCTTGAAGTTGATCTGCACCGATACCTGACGGGTCTCAAGCGGCTCATCGTGCCGCTGATCCGGCCCAAGAACCCCGTTGCACACAAGGCGCAGGTGCTGGATTTCAACACTGAGATGGCCAAGCAACCCAAAGAATTGACTTTCGCGGACAGTGAAGGCGACCGCGTCGCGGCCTATTTCCACACGGGCGGGACCACGGGGATGCCCAAGGTCGTGCAGCACCGCTATTCGGGGATAATCTATAACGCCTGGCTGGGTCACAGGCTGCTTTTCAAGTCAACGGATGTGCAAATTTGCCCACTCCCGCTGTTCCATGTTTTTGCCACTGTCGTCTGTATGGGGGCGTCGCTTGGGTCGGGTGCCGAGATCGTCTTTCCGACGCCGCAAGGTTACCGTGGCGAAGGTGTTTTCGACAACTTCTGGAAGCTGGTCGAGAAACATAAAGTCTCCTTCATGATTACTGTGCCAACGGCGATGTCCGCGTTGATGCAGCGCAAGGTCGATGCCGATATTTCCACGCTGCGGCTGGCATTTTGCGGATCAGCGCCGCTGCCGCTGGAATTGTACAAGCGGTTTGAAGCCGCCGCAGGTGTCACAATTTGCGAAGGCTATGGGCTGACCGAGGCAACATGTCTTGTTTCTATCAACCCGCCGGACGGTGAAAAACGTGTGGGTTCAATCGGCAATGCCTTTCCCTACACCGACGTCAAGATCATATCGACCGCGACTGGCGAAGAGGTCGGCGTTGATGAAATCGGAGAGATTTGCGTGTCAAATCCCGGCGTTTCCATGGGCGAAACCTATACCGAGGCGGACAAGAATGCAGATCTTTACTACCCCGGCACCCGATCTGAAAAGCAATATTTGCGCACGGGTGATCTGGGGCGGATCGATGCGGATGGATATGTCTGGATCACGGGGCGGGCCAAAGACCTGATCATCCGTGGCGGCCACAACATCGACCCCGCCGAAATCGAAGAGGCGCTCGCCGGTCACGAGGCCGTTGCCTTTGCCGGTGCCATCGGCCAACCCGACGCGCACGCGGGCGAGGTGCCTTGCGCTTTTGTCGAACTGGTTGCAGGTGCCAATGTGACAGACGAAGAGCTGATCGCATATGCCAAAGAGCGCATTCACGAACGCGCGGCACACCCGAAACATTTGGAGATCATGCCCGAATTACCCAAGACGGCAGTGGGAAAAATCTTTAAACCTGACTTGCGCAAATCAGCAATCACCCGTGTTTTCAACGCAGCATTGGCGGATATCGATGCCACCGTCACCGCTGTCACGGAGGATAAAAAGCGTGGGCTGGTTGCACATATTTCAAAATCAGGGTCTGTATCTGACGATGACATCAAAAACGCGTTGGGCGCATTCACGGTGCCATGGGAAACCGTGGACTAGGGCGCACCAAGAGACAGGAAAAGGACCAAAATCATGGCAAAAGTAGCATTCTTAGGCCTTGGGGTCATGGGGTATCCTATGGCTGGACACCTTAAGGCGGCCGGGCATGACGTAACGGTATACAACCGGACCGCCAGCAAGGCAGAGGCATGGGTGGCACAGCACGGCGGGGCGATGGCGACCACACCTGCGGCCGCAGCCGAGGGCGCGGAATATGTCATGTCATGCGTTGGGAACGATGATGATCTGCGTGCCGTGTGTGTTGGCGAGAACGGTGCCTTTGCCAGTATGGGGGCGCATACGATCTTTGTGGATCATACCACAGTCTCGGCGGCTGTGACGCGCGAGTTGTACAGCGTGGCGGCCGACAAAAGCATTGCTTTCATTGATGCGCCTATTTCCGGCGGGCAAGCAGGCGCAGAAAACGGTGCGCTGTCAATCATGTGCGGGGGTGATCAGGCAAGCTATGATTCCGCCGAAGCCATTATGCAGGCCTATGCCCGCATTTGTCGCAGAATGGGTGAAAGCGGTGCTGGCCAACTGACGAAGATGTGCAATCAGATCGCGATCGCTGGGCTGGTTCAGGGCTTGTCCGAGGCACTCCATTTCGCCCAGAAGGCCGAGTTGGACGGCAAAGCAGTTGTGGAAGTGATCAGTCAGGGTGCGGCTGGCAGCTGGCAGATGTCCAACCGCTATGAAACGATGTTGGACGATCATTTTGAACATGGATTTGCCGTTGACTGGATGCGCAAAGACCTTGGTATCTGCCTTGATACAGCAGATGAAAACGGCGCAAGCCTTCCAGTGACCGCCTTGGTCGATCAATTCTATAAGGATGTTCAGAAATTGGGTGGCGGGCGCTGGGATACCTCTTCGCTGCTGAAACGTCTGCAAGCGATGGGTTGATAGGCCCCCTCAGCGGTCGGCAATGGCGACAGGGCCTGTTGTTGATGAGGGATCCACGACAATCGCGGTTTCTTGCAGGCCCCAGCGACAGGGCCTGCGGCATAGAGCCTAAAACAGTGTGATGTCATCAACTGGCTTCGGTTGCGGTTTGACAACTTCGTCCGGTGCTTGTCCGCTAACCTGTAATTGTCTGGCCGCACCTGTTGTGGGCACAAATTGCACGCGACGCGCCATATCGCCACCGATGCTTTGCGATATGCACGGGATTCCCTCGCGCTCCAGGAACTCTTTGGCGAAGATACCATTGGACTGACCGATGTCACGGGCATGGGTTGTCATACGTGCACCGCCAAAAAGCTTTGCCTTCAGGTTGTCCCGGTTCCCGCCCGCCCGCAGGACCTTGTTGATCAGAAGCTCCATCGCGTTGACGCCATATTTCAGGTCACTGCTGCTGCTTCCCTTCTCTCCGGCAAGCAAAAAATGGTTCATGCCCCCGACCGACGCGACATCGTCATAGAGACAAACTGATATGCATGATCCGAGGACAGTGGACATGACGACGGCGGGGTCTGCCGACACTGAATATTCGCCTTGAACAACAGTCACTGTCTTTTGTGGGTTGGTCGAAGGGGCGCCAAAACTCATGCGATCGTCCTTAACTTCGCCGCACTCAAAAGTGCTGGCCCGATTTCATGGATAGGGAGCTGTTTTTCGACACCGCCTAGTTCATGTGCAACCCTTGGCATGCCATAAATCACGCTGGATGCTTCGTCTTGCCCGATCGTCCGTGCCCCGGCACGACGTAGGGCCGCAAGCCCATTTGCACCATCGCGCCCCATACCCGTCAGAATAGCGGCAATGATATCCTGACCGAAGGGGATTGCTGATTGAAACATCACATCAACTGATGGTCTGTGCCCCATGACCGGATCACCGGGCCATATTTCTATTCTTTTTCTGCGGCTTCTGGCAAGCCGGAGATGTGCCGTATCGTCGGGCGCAAGGTAGATGTGGCCCGCTTCCGGGCACATGCCGGACGCCGCGGGCAACACGTTTGCCGCAGTTCCACTGTCGAGCAGTCTGGCGAGACTTGCTGCGAATTGACCACCGGTGTGCTGAACGATCAAAGTCGGCGGGCATGTATTGGTGAAGTGCTTCAACACGTTGAGCAATGCTTCCACACCACCAGCTGATGATCCGATGAGGATCAAGCGCGTGGGATCAAATGTCTGACTCTGAGGTCGGGGAGGAGACGGGGCTCCGGTGCGCGTGGCCCTGGAGCAAACCTGCCGGATTATGCTGAGCAAGGCTTGGTCGGGGGCGTCCGTCGCAATTCTTGCAATGCTCGGCCCACTTTCCGCAGGCAAAGGGGTCTCATGCGTACCAACGACGATGCAGCCAATGCCCATGATCCGGAATAATGATGCGAGAAGCTCAAATTCGGGGCAATCTGATAGCGCATGGCTTAGAATAACGGCATCAGGCTTTTGATGTTCTGCGAAATCATAGGTTTGGGTTAAGTCAGAAGTAATCTTCGCAACATGAAATTCGCCGTCAAGCTCAATAATGCGTCGCATACGCCCGGCAGTTGTAGGCGAAGAATGTGCAATCAGGATTTCGCTCAAAGACTCCGCCTTTCTTTGTAGAATAAATGAATGACCGTTGTCATTTCTGCAAACATTCGCAGCCTCCGTCCTTTTGATCTTAGAAGTTTACGAACGCGTTAAAATTCAGATCATAGTTTGCACCTCTAAACGCGCGGTTGGGCACCTTTTCGGTAGGTCAGGCGGCAAAAACAAGCATGGCTAGCGGCACAACGATGCGACAGGTCCACATGATGTCTTTCAAAATAATGAGATGTCGTCGTTGCCCCGTGCAATAGAATCCACAATGACGCCTTCAGATACGAGAGTACGCAGCCATTCCAGTCGTCCAGGAGAAATGACTGCGTCAAGGTCGACTTCACGAAAAGACACTTCGCCCGAGCGAGCGCGTTCAAAAATGCAAGCCAATTCTTCTATAGACTGAATAACAAGATCAATTTTTTGCAGAGTTTGGCGAGGTATTTCTGAACGATCAACAACTTGGTTTGCATCGATTACAGAGTTTTCGATTTCAGCGACCATTAGTCCAATCTGGCGACAGGCAACGGTTATGCGATCCATGAACATATCAGTCCCAAGATAGGCTTCGCATTTTGACAAGGCTGTCATAGGCGCCCAACGACGCTTTCGATACATTGCTTCATGCTCGCGGTCGAAAATGGCTTCTTAATGATATTGTTCAGGCCAAGTGCCTTGCCTTGAGCCACAATTTGAGGTGTCGGGTTGCCCGTTACAAGAATAAAGCCAATTCGAGCGGTTGTCTTGTTTTGCCGGAGTGCTTTTAGAAGCTCCAATCCATCCATACCTGGCATATTATAATCGGATAATACTAAATGGACGGGATCTGCGACAAGCTTTGCCAATGCCGCTTGTCCATCATTTTCAGCTTGGTTCTTCCAAATACCCATTTCTTCAATCGCCTGAATTAGCAATCCACGGCTGACGCCCATGTCGTCGACGACCATGACGCGCAAAGTATCTTTAAGGCTCATTTCTTAGGTTTCCCTTCTTGCACAGCGTGATGCCGCGCTAATTTGCGTGGGTCTTTCTATAGGAGGTAATTCCAGCACTTTCGAACTTTGCCGCTGCTGGTCCGGAAAGGCGCTCTGAATGACCGATCATGAGGTAGCCTCCCGGCTTCAATATCTCACCGAACCGTGACCACAGCCGCATTTGTGTCGATTTGTCAAAATAGATTGCCGCATTGCGGCACATTATGACATCAAATCGCTTTCGCATCGGCCACGGTTCCATGAGATTCAGCTGGCCAAAAGAGATCAGCTCACGCAAGCTGTGATGCATGGCGAAGACGCCGTCATTGACACTCTGAGGATCAACCATCCTAGCGATCCGATCAGCTGGAATCGCGTCTCTCTCCTCTCGCGGGTATTGGCCCTTTTTTGCTTTTTTAAGAACCACAGGATCTACATCAGTTGCGAGAATCTTGAAATCGAAGCGAGGAGCTTCCGGGAAAACCTCTAATACAGTAGCGGCGAGGCAATAGGCCTCCTGACCTGCGGAACAGGCTGCTGACCAAATGCGCACCGTTTCACCAGAGCGCGCTGCTTGGGAGAGTGTGGGCAAGATCTCATTCTGCAATTGGTCGAAGTGATGTTTCTCGCGAAAGAAATGTGTCACATTTGTTGTCAGCGCTGTGAGAAGATGAGATTGCTCAGCCTCGCCCGCCGGGCTACCGAGCAATTTGCAGTATTCACGAAAATTGTTGAAACCGAGGGCGCGAATCCGCTTTGCAAGACGCGAATAGACAAGCGCCCGCTTGGACTCCTGGAGGAACAAGCCATATTTATTTTTGACGAGCTGTGCGATGACCCGAAAATCCTCGTCCGTAAAGGTGTACTCGTCACGTGTCTCCGAGCTTTTTGTAGCGATGCTCATGCTGCCGCCTGACTGGAATTGGGCATAAGTGTGGTTAGATTGATGACTTTTGTCATGTCGTCGCCGACTGGGATCACCCCGAGAATAGCACGCGTTGTTGCATCTTCAGGGCCACGGGGTGTTTCGCGAACCATGTCAGAGTTGACCCCAAGAATTTCCGAGACAGACTCGACCAACAAGCCGACAATGCGCTCATCAATGGCAGTGATGATAATCACGTGACGCTCCGTTGGTTCAATTTTCTCGAAGCCCAGTTTGGCGGCAAGATCAATAATTGGAATCACTGCGCCGCGCAGGTTGATCACACCAAGTACATGTGATGCAGAGTGAGGAAGTATTGTGACCGGTGACCATCGGCGAATCTCTCGTATTTGCGTAATTTCAATACAGAAATTCTGTCCCCCAGCCACAAGCGTGACGAACTCTAGTTTCTTTATTTGGGTTGGGTCAGCTGGCTCTTGCATGGCTGCGGTCTCCCTCTAATGACGCATTGATATGAGATGACATTCCAGGTCCTGATGCTATTGCATCGGGGTCGATAATGAGCGCAATTTTGCCGTCGCCCAATATTGTCGCTCCGGATACGCCGACGATCGAACCGTAGTTGCCTTGCATGCTTTTCACGACGACTTGTCGTTGGTCGAATATATCGTCTACGGCTAGCGCGCATTGTGCGATTGATTCCGTTTGTATCAGCAGGAGTATTCTGTCTGATATTTTCTTGTCTGTCGGTGGATGTCCGAGTTGTTCTCCCAGATCGACAATTGGCACGTATTCACCGCGGATCTTCAGCAACTCACTCTTCAAACCGAGTTTTGAAATGTCACTTTCTGCCGGGCGGATCGTTTCCAGTATGCTTGAAATTGGAACAACCATTGTCTGCCCGCCTATTGTGATAATCATCCCATCCATAACCGCGAGGGTCAGTGGCAAGGTGATTGAGAAGGTTGTGCCTTCTCCTGGGACGGTGCTAATGGCGATGCGGCCACCAAGCGCTGTAATCGCGGTCTTGACCACGTCCATGCCAACACCGCGGCCGGATAGATTGGTGACTTCCGCAGCCGTGGAGAAGCCGGGTGCGAAGAGCAGCATATCGATTTCCGGGTCGGTCAGGACTGCGTCAGAAGATACTAGGCCCTTTTCAATCGCAATTGCCCGAATCCGGGGCCGGTTGAGACCTGCACCATCGTCGGCAATTTCGATCACGATGCTTCCCGATCGTTGGTTGGCGGATAGGCGCAATGTTCCCGTTTGGACTTTGCCCGCAGCTTTGCGCTTGTCAGGCGCTTCGATCCCATGGTCAATCGCATTGCGGATCATATGGGTGAGCGGATCAGCAAGGCGTTCGACCACGGTCTTGTCTACTTCTGTTGCTTCGCCCTCGGTGACAAGTTCAACATCCTTGCCTGTTGCATCTGCAGCTTCCCGCGCAATCCTCAGCATGCGTTGGAACAGAGGTTTGACAGGCTGCGCCCGGATTGCCATCACACCTTCCTGAATCTCGCGGGCAAGCAACTTGTAATCGTCCAAATCGCCGAAAAGCTCTGACGAATTAGGGAGTGCCGCTTCTTCGATACGCTGAGAAATGACGGATTGGTTGATGATGAGTTCGCCAACCGCATTGATCAATCTGTCAACTCTTTCGGGGTCTACTCGTAATGTCGTGGCGGTTTTTTTTGCGGGGCGGTCGCCAGACTCGCCACCCTTGGGGGGGCTTGGCACATTGGGTGTACTGTCAGTCACTTCCGCCCGTGTTGATTTGGCAGGTGCTTCTTCAATCGCGACAACGGGTTCAGCTTCGGATGCGACATTAGCGAGGGGTTCATCCAGCCCGACGACGGGGGCCTCTGCACCGGTATCCAATGGGGTGACACGGAGTTCACAAATATCATCCATGAACTGGAACACGTCATAAATCGGCAAGTCGGTCGCGATGTCTCCGATTTCAATATGCCAAGTCAGATAACCCTTGTCCCAGACATAATCTTCGATGCCGTCTGGAAGTGCACTGTCGTCGACAGTGACCGTCGCAGGGCCAAGCTCTTTGAGCGCCGCAATGACCAGGACAGGATCATTACCGGTTGCATAGAATTCCTGCCCGGGTGTGAAAGATACCTTGTACCCTGGATTTGCCGCATCTTCGTCAGCAAATCCCAGGCTCATTGCCTCAAAAACAAACTCCTCTTCGGGCTCGAGCGTTTCCTCGCCAAGGAAGCTCTGTAGATCTGCAAGGACTGGATCAACAACATCCCTGTTGGCTGGGGTCCCGTCACGTGCATCATCAACCAGATCGGCCAGAATATCGCCTGCCCGCTGCAAGGTACGCAGCAATTTCTCATCTGTCTCGAGCCGGTGCGAACGCACCTCGTCGAGGACGGTTTCGAACTTATGAGCAAAGCCGACAAGTTCATCCAAAGCAAAGGCACCTGCCGCACCTTTGATGGAGTGAACTGCGCGGAAAACGGCGTTTACCGTCTCGTCGTCAGCATCACCATCGCGCATCTCAACCAATCCTTCGGTCAAGGCAACGATAAGATCCTCACACTCCTCAAAGAAAGTATCAAGAATTGATGAGTCAGCTGGCATGTTACGCTCCTGTCAGGCGGCGAATGACGGACACGAGAGAATCATCGTCGAATGGCTTCACGATCCAGCCCGTAGCCCCTGCTTTACGCGCCTTCTCTTTCAGAGCGGCGCCACTTTCCGTTGTCAGCACCAGGACGGGCACACCGCGATTTACATCGCCACCGCGGATATCCTCAATTACGCCAAAACCGTCCTTGTTCGGCATATTGACGTCCGTAATCACGAGGTCAGCATGAGCCTCCTGAAACTTACTCACGCCATCAACACCGTCTACAGCGGTCGTCACGCTGAAGCCCGCACCTTCAAGACAATTGGTCAGCAGAGTTCGGATCGTTTTTGAATCATCAATCGCTAAGATATGTGCGCTCATCCTGCTGCTCCTTCATTGGCGACCAAGCCGCCCAGACCCAGGGTGGTCAGACTTGTGATGCAGCCGGGGCTGAGGTCACGCAAAGAAAAGTCAACGTCTTCTCCCGCCCACTCACCAGCGGCAAAGTGAATCATCTGAGCGGCAAGCCCTGAAATCCGGGTCACGGCAGTGCAATTGAGCGCCACCGGTGTGCCTTGCTGCTTGATCAAAAAGGAATGAAGCTCCTGACAGTCTTCAAGTTTCATCACTTCGGGTAAATCGTATGTCGCACATTCGCTTGTCATAATGTTCTGCATTCCATCCATTGCAATCGGGACCGCAGCGAGCGGCGGGCGTGTGTGTTATTGCGCCGTGGCCATTAATTTGAAGTAAAGAAACCCCAGTTCCTTATCTGCCCATGGCCAAGCCCGGAACACAGGCGAGGCGGGCAACCAACCCACCCTACTTTGGCATCGAAAGTCCCGTCGGCCCGCGCCCTGTCAGCAAGGGTAAAGGCTTATAAGGCTGTGAAGTCATTGATATCTCTCTTGCGGCCCGAGGATATGAAGATTGCACTTGGGCCCTGGTGCCCATGATCGCAGAGTTTTAAGAAAATTGGCTACACTGGCAAAAATGTCCTGACGCTGGCGGCAAGGACGCAATAAAGGGCATGGCATGGGCGCGGCGCGCGCCTGCAAATTATCCGTTTTACTGCGCGGGTGCGTCAAATCCCTTTCTTTTTGTGCGGGCGCAGCCTAGGCTTTGCTGCATTGCAACATGCCTTGGGAGGGACCGCGCGTGCCTGAAACGAATAAGCCGCTTCTGATCAAGAGATATGCGAGCAGACGGCTCTATAACACTGAAACAAGTGACTATGTCACGCTTGAGGACATCGCCACATTCATCCGCGAAGGGCGCGAAGTCCAGATTGTCGACCTCAAGTCCGGCGACGATCTGACACGGCAATACCTGTTGCAGATAATCGCAGAGCACGAAAGCAAAGGTGAAAATGTATTGCCTGTTGATGTCTTGACGGATCTGGTGCGGAGTTACTCGACCCAGGCGGTCTCGATTGTGCCGCAGTTCCTGCAGGCAAGTTTCGAGATGCTGCGCGAGGGGCAATCCAAAGCGATGGGCAATCTGGGCAAAGCCAACCCGATGTCGGCTATGCCCGGCTTTGAGGCGATGCGCGCGCAGCAAGAAGCTTTCTTCAAGGCTATGACCGGAGGCATCATGCCGGGAACGAGCGCGCCTGAAAAAGAGGCCGACGACCTTGGCGACATCAAGGAACAGCTTGCCGCATTGCAGGAGAAACTATCGAAGATGGGCAAATAGATCCTGATGGCGGAGTCCTCGTTCGACAGCGCCGCCTATGGTGGTCAAGGTTGGTCGCCACGCACCGATGATCATGCGCAAGAGATGGGTCCGCTTTGGCAGGGCGGCATAGATAGCGAGTGGCGAAGCCTCAAGTCCGTACTGGTGCGTAGACCCGGCCCCGAAATCATCGTGTCGGATCACGACGCCGCGCAACAGCTGGCCCCATTGGATTTGGGTCGTGCGCAGGCCGAACATGATCAGATGGTTGCGGCATATACGAATGCCGGGGTCACTGTGCTGACTGTCCCCGATGTGCCCGATCCGGCGCCCAACCGCATGTTTTGTGCTGATCTGTTTGTCATGACGCCGCAAGGGGCGATCCTCGGGCGGCCTGCCTCGACTGTGCGCGCGGGCGAAGAAATCGCGGTGGCTCAGGCGCTCGCTATGGCCAATGTCCCGATCTTGCGCACATTGACAGGAAAAGCTGCGTTTGAAGGGGCCGATCTGATTTGGTTAGACACGCGATCTGCCCTGATCGGCCGTGGCTTGCGCACCAATCAGGCTGCGATCAGCCAGATCAATGATTTGTGCCTCGATTTGGGGATTGAGGTCACAGCAGTCGATATGCCGTTTGGCACTATGCATCTGATGGGGATGTTACGCATTGCCAGCCGGGACCTTGCGATCGCTTGGCCACGTCGGACCCCGCATGCAGCTGTGACGGCGTTGCGTGATCGGGGCTATGATGTTGTTTTCCTGCCTGATGAGGACGAAGCCCAAGCCAACCGAGCCATGAATTTTGTCACATTAAGTCCTGGCAAGATCCTGATGCCAGCGGGCAATGATCTGATCAGCGCATGGTATCAAGACCTTGGTATTGAAGTCATCGAGACACCCACCTTTGAGTTACGCAAGGCCGCGGGGGCAGTGGGTTGTCTGACCGGGGTCGTGCAGCGCGCGATGGGCTGATCATTGGTGTGTTCTTGAAACGCGTCAGTAGCAGCGCTTCAGAATGATCGCTGAAGGGATCATTGCGACAGCCATCACCAAAACGCCGCCTATCAGGTCTGCTATATGGTGCGCGCCATGGACCAGAATTGCGGGGATCATGATGATATTGATGATCAGAAATGGCCAGAACAGCTTTGTGCCACGCGCAAAACAGACAGCAAGCGCGCACATCACCATATGATAGGATGGAAACGCGACAGCGCCCTTGATCTTATCCATCTCAACCACGGGCAAGCCATTCTGGGCCATGTCCAGAAGGATCGCGCCATAGGCGCTGTTGGTGACAAGATCAGCGGCCATCGCGACATCGACCGGGATCGGCAGGTAGGTTGACTGGCTGATATTGGGGTAGGCTTGCCACATCACATAGACCAGCACCAACGACAGCCCGTTGGTATACATCATCATATCCAGTTGCCGATTGCGGCCCATATAGGCCAGCAGGCAGATCAGCATCATGATCTGGATAAATGACGACAGATAGACGTAACGCAGGAATGTCCCCAGGTAGGGGACGTTGGCCACCCAGTTAACAGCTGTTGGCCAGTCATAACCAAACCAATGATCCATGGCCAAAAGGGCTTCGGTCAACACAGGTGTCGGGCGCGGCATTTGCTGGTGAAACAAGATGCCCAACATAATCCCCAGCAAAGACGCCAGTGACACCGTCAGCATGGCCTTGCCGATCCAGGCTGCATAGGGGTAGGCCCGGCGGTAATAACCGGCGAGCGCAATCAACCCGACCGCCCCCGACAGACCCAATCCGAAAGAGCCCCAACCGATCTTTTGCGGGCCGGTGGCATCGACCAAGACATTCACACTAACCGCAATCAGAATAATTGCCATGAAGGTCAGCTCTGCTTTGTGGAAGTAGCTGGCGCGGGTTCCACTGCGGGCAAGGGAGATGGACGTCATGCAGGCTTTCCTGTCGGTTTCCGCTTCAATCGTGCAAATATTCGTCCATTGTGTCCAGAGTGCGGCGCTATCTGGCCGTTTCAGGGGTTACAGACCGATACGATCGCGCAGCGCGTACCAGGTCATTGCCAAGGTCAGCAGGGGCGCGCGGAATGCGGCACCGCCGGGGAAGTTGGGCACTTTCAGTGTGCCAAGCGTGTCAAACCTGTCTGCCTGTCCGCGCACGGCTTCGGCCATCACCTTACCGGCCAGACCGGACAGTGCGACGCCGTGCCCCGAAAAGCCACCGGCCGAGATGACGTTCGGTGCGATCCGCTGCACGGCAGGCAGGCGCGGCATCGTAATTCCCAACGTGCCGCCCCAGACATGGTCTATCTTCACGCCCGCAAGTTGCGGGAAAAGTGTCACCATCCGGTGAACAAGGGCGGTTTGAATGTCACCGGGGTAGCCGATGGAATAGCTTTCGCGCCCCCCGAAGAGGAATCGTTTGTCTTCGGACATGCGGTAATAGTTGACCACAAACTTGCTGTCAGCGACGGCGATATCGCGGGCCAGCACCTCTGCTGCGCGGTCGCCCAAGGGTTCGGTCGCACAGATGAAACTGTTGATCGGCATCACTCTGGCTGCAATTTTGCGTTCGATATTCGGCAAATATCCGTTGCCTGCGATCACTACATGGTTGGCCCTGACCTGGCCCGCGCCGGTGCGCACGTGGGCAGGGTCGCCGTGGGCGATGTGGTGGACCTCGCTGCCCTCAAAGATGCGGGCACCGGCTGCCTCTGCCGCGCGCGCAAGGCCAAAGACATAGCGCAGCGGGTGGATGTGACCTGCGCCCATATCAAGCTCACCCCCTTGATAAAGCGGGGTTTTTACGATGGCACGCATGGCGTCAGGACTGAGCGTCTCGATCTGGTCATAGCCGTAGGTGTCGGCCAGATGGGCCGCGTCGCGGGCGTGGCTGTCAGCCTCACTGCGGGTGTAAAAACCGTGCGCGACCCCGGGGGTAAAGCGCGCGTCGGGTGCGAGCGTCTGGCAGTTTTCGCGGATGTCGGCCTTGGCCTCTTCGGCCAGTTCCCATAGCAGGCGGGCGTTGCCCGTGCCGCAGCGTTTTTCCAGATCGCGCTGGGACATGTTGTAGCCAGAGCCGACCTGTCCGCCATTGCGCCCCGACGCGCCAAAGCCCACGCGGTGCGCATCCAGCACGACCACATCCAGCCCCGCACGGGCCAGATGCAGCGCGGCAGAAAGACCGGTGAAGCCTGCGCCGATGACACAGACATCGGCTTGCGCATCGCCGCGCAATGCGGGGCGGGCAGGGGGAATATCGGTCGAGGCGGCGTACCAGCTTGGCGGGTACTGGCCTTTGGTGTCGTTGCGGTAGAGCGGGTTCATCTGGGGTCCGATGTCGGTGGGGATGCGCGGGAGTATGCGCGGATACCGCAGCGGGGAGAAGCCCGCAATGGTGCGTCAAGACGGCGTACGTATGGTGTCAATACAACGTACATACGGTTTGTGTTGATGGGTTTGATGGTTTGGGGCGGGGTTTTCACGGTTTGAGTGATCGTGCGGCCCTTGATGCCGATGCCCCGCCCGGCATCGCCGGGCAGCGCCCGGACCGGGGCTTCGCCCGTTGATCGCTCAAACGATCCACTGGATCGTTTGCAAGACGCTCTCAACCCTCCCCTATGGAGAAGAAAAGCTAAATTCTTGCTTGGTTAGATGTTTACTGCACGCGCCTTGATGCCAAAGTCCCGCCCGGCATCGCCGGGCAGCGCCCGGTCCGGGGCTCCGCCCGTTTGAACCTGAAATGGTCCACCGGACCATTTCCGAGACGGTTCAAACCCTCCCCCCTGGAGGGCGTTTTGCACCCACCCACGGTCAGGCGCTGCCCTGTATGGGGATAGGTGGTGATGGAGGGTGCGCATTTATGCGCACCGTTGTGGTAGGCGGTACAGCGGTACGCAGCCAACGCACAGCCTATGGTTTGCTTTCGGTAAGATATGAGGCGCAAACCACTTGTATAATTCTGTCGGACAACTGATATTATGACAGTATGTTTGAGGACCAATATGAGGCAAACCATGGGCGCTAAGGGTCAACACGTAGTACCGAACGGCGGCAAGTGGAGCGTGCGAAAAGCAGGTTCATCTCGTGCATCAGGGGTATATTCAACACAAGGCGAAGCAATTTCTGAAGCTAGAAAGATTGCAAAGAACCAAGGCACAGAGTTATATATCCACGGTCGTGATGGGCGTATTCGAGAAAGAGACTCATATGGCAACGACCCAAGAAAGTCGAAAGGCTAATTGTTGCCGGATTATAATTTTGAGAAATGTGTATTTGTAAATTGCCCTTTTGACGAAGAATACGAGCCTCTCCTGCAGGCAATCTTATTTTGTATTGTCGACTTGGGATTTACTCCGCGTCTGGCAAGTGAAAATCAAGATTCTGGTGATGTCCGTCTTGTGAAGATTCGAGAATTAATCGAGGCTTCAAAATTTTCCATCCATGATCTTAGTCGATGTCAGGCACGAAAGGTAGGCGAGCATTTTAGGCTTAATATGCCGTTTGAGCTCGGTATAGACTATGGTTGCCGTCAATATTTTGGAGACGGACGAGAAGCAAAGCGCTTCTTGATTTTAGAAGAACAACGCTATCGTTATCAGGCTGCTCTTTCTGATATTTCTGGAAGCGATATTCAAGCACATAAAGGAGACTATCAGTTAGCAGTGAAGAAAGTCAGAAACTGGTTAGTCAATGTCGCAGGGGCCGATGGAGTCGGACCTACAGCAATTTTTCGAAACTACACCGATTTTCAGGAATGGTATTGGGAAAAGATGCGTGCTGCGGGTGCCTCTGAAGATGACATTCGAGAATATCCAACCAGTGAAGTTCTCGATGCGATGCACGAGTGGGTTGCAAATGGCAGGCCAATCTAAACATCCAACTCCTCCACGAACCGCGCGTTTTCCTGAATGTACTGAAACCGCAGTTCGGGCTTTTTGCCCATCAGGCGCTCGACAAGGTCCGCCGTGTCGCCGGGTTCGTCATCTGTCACCGTGACGCGGATCAGTTTGCGGGTGGTGGGGTCCATGGTGGTTTCTTTCAAATCCTTTGCGTCCATTTCGCCCAGACCCTTGAACCGCTGCACGTCGATTTTGCCCTTGCCGCCCAGACCCTTGGCCATCACCGCGTCTTTTTCAGCGTCATCGGCCACATAGACCCGCCGCGCCCCCTGCGTCAGCCGGTAAAGCGGCGGGCAGGCAAGGTAGAGGTGCCCTTGGTCGATCAGCGGACGCATTTGCGTGAAGAAGAATGTCATCAGCAGCGACGCGATATGCGCGCCGTCCACGTCCGCATCGGTCATGATGATGATCTTGTCATAGCGCAGGTCATCGACATTGAACTTGGTGCCCATGCCAACGCCCAAGGCTTCGCACAGATCGTTGATTTCCGCGTTCGACGACAGTTTGTTCGACGCCGCCCCTAACACGTTGAGGATTTTACCCTTGAGCGGCAGCAGCGCCTGCGTCTTGCGGTCGCGCGCGCCCTTGCCGGACCCGCCGGCCGAGTCGCCCTCGACGATGAAGAGTTCGGTGCCCACACGGTCCTTGGACGTGCAATCAGTCAATTTGCCGGGCAACCGCAGTTTCTTGGTGGCGGATTTGCGGGCGGTTTCCTTTTCCTGACGGCGGCGCAGGCGTTCTTCGGCCCGCAGTACAAGGAAATCAAGGATCGCCCCTGCGGATTTCGTATCGGCCGCCAGCCAGTTGTCGAAGTGGTCGCGCACGGCGTTTTCGACCATGCGCTGGGCCTCGGTGGTGGCCAGACGGTCTTTGGTTTGGCCCACGAATTCCGGTTCGCGGATAAAGCAGGACACCAGCGCGCCGGCCCCTGTGGTCAGGTCTTCGCGGGTGATGGTGCCCGCCTTTTTGTTCGACACCAATTCGCCGTAGGCCTTGATCCCCTTGAGGATGGCGGCCCAGAAGCCGGCTTCGTGTGTGCCCCCTTCCGGCGTGGGCACGGTGTTGCAGTAGGACTGGATGAAACCGTCGCGGGCCGGGGTCCAGTTGATCGCCCATTCGACCTTGCCCGGCACGTTGAATTTGTCCTGAAAGCTGACCGTGCCTGCAAAGGGTTTGTCGGCGTAGGTGGTGGCGCTGCCCAGCGTTTCGCTGAGGTAATCGGCCAGTCCGCCGGGGAATTTGAAGGTGGCTTCAAGCGGTGTTTCCCCGTCGTTGATGCCGGTTTTCCAGCGGATTTCGACGCCGGAAAAGAGGTAGGCCTTGGACCGCGCCATCTTGAAGAGCGTGCGCGGTTTGAGGGTCAGCCCGCCAAAGATTTCCGCGTCGGGATGGAAGGTCACGGCGGTGCCGCGCCGGTTGGGGGCGGCCCCGATTTTGGCCAGCGGCGCCTGCGGGATGCCCCGCGAGAATTCCATCATGTAAAGTTCTTTGTTCTTGGCGACTTCGACCCGCAGATGATCGGACAGCGCGTTCACCACCGACGATCCGACTCCGTGTAGCCCCCCCGACGTCTGGTAGCTGTCGCCAGAGAATTTGCCGCCTGCGTTCAGCGTGCAAAAGATGATTTCGAGTGCGGATTTGTCGGGCTGTTTGGGGTGCGGGTCAATCGGGATGCCGCGCCCGTTGTCGCGGACTGTGACGTGCCCGTTTTCGTGCAGTTCAACCTCGATCCATGTGGCGTGGCCCGCGACCGCTTCGTCCATGGAGTTGTCGATGATCTCGGCGACCATGTGGTGCAGGGCGCGTTCGTCCTTGCCGCCGATATACATGCCGGGACGTAGGCGCACGTGCTCCATATCTTCAAGAACCTCGATCGAGGCGGCGTTGTATTCGTTGGGGGAGGACGCCCCGGAGAGGAGATCATCGGCCATAGTCTACTGCTCATTGTTATGGTTTGGGCCATAATGGCAGGCAGGTGGGGTGGGGGCAATCGTGGATTGGGGTTAATGGCTGATTGAGGCGCAGGATATATGGGACAGGGGATAGTCTGGTGCGCCGCGCCCTGGCGAACGCAGCCCCCGACCCTCCCGTCGCACCAGAGGCACGCCAATTGAATACGGCATGCCTTCGGCATGACGGGAGGGGGCTTCACCCCCACCCAGGATCGGGGGCTGCCCTTTGTTTAATGCACGAAGGGTGAGGCTGGCGTTGTTCTACCGCCCCAGATGGTGCACCTCCTGCAGTCCGTAGACGGGCGTGTCGATCCCTTCCATGCGCGCCTTGAGTTGCAGCGACAGGAATTGCGAGTAGTGCCGTGACTGGTGCAGGTTGCCGCCGTGGAACCAGAGTGCCTCTTGCTGGGTCGGTTTCCACATGTTGCGCTGCTCGCCCTCCCAAGGACCGGGGTCCTTGGGTGTGTCAGAGCCGAGCCCCCAGACCTTGCCCACCTTGTCGGCGGTTTCCTGATCGACCAGATCCGCGACCCAGCCGTTCATCGACCCGTATCCGGTGGCATATACGATCAGGTCGGCCTCCAGCTTGGTGCCGTCGTCAAGAATGACGCCGTCCTCGACCACCTCGGTCACTTGACCGGCCTTGAGCTTGATCTTGCCGTCGATGATTAACTGGCTGGCGCCCACGTCGATGTAATAGCCCGACCCGCGCCGCAGGTATTTCATGAACAGGCCCGACCCGTCAGCGCCCCAGTCAAGCTGGAACCCTGCCTTTTCAAGTCCTGCGTAGAAGTCCGCGTCAACTTCCTTGATCTTGTCATACACAGGGATCTGGAACTCATGCAAAATCGCGTAGGGCAGGGAGGCAAAGATCATGTCGGCCTTTTGCGTCGTGACGCCCGCAGCAACCGCCCGTTCGGAATAAAGATCGCCGAGGCCGATTTCCATCAGCGGTTCTGACCGCACGATGTGGGTCGATGATCGCTGCACCATGGTCACATCAACGTCGCCTTCCCACAGGGCGGCGCAGATATCGTGGGCCGAGTTGTTCGAGCCAATGACAACGGCCTTTTTGCCCTTGTAGGCATCGGGGCCGGGGTGCTGGCTGGAGTGTTGCTGGTCGCCTTTGAATTTATCCATGCCGGGAAAGTCGGGCATGTTCGGTTTGGCGGACATGCCGGTGGCAAAGACAAGTTGCTTGGGGTGCAACGTCACCTGTTCGCCGTCACGATCAACGGTGACGGTCCATTCTTTCTTGTCCTCGTCAAAGCTGGCCTTCTGGACGGTGGATCTGGTCCAGTAATTCAGTTCCATCACCTTGGTATACATTTCCAGCCAATCGCCCAGCTTGTCCTTGGGGGCAAAGACCGGCCAGTTCGGCGGGAACGGCAGATAAGGCAGGTGGTCGTACCAGACCGGGTCATGCAGGCACAGCGATTTGTAGCGGTTGCGCCAACTGTCGCCGGGGCGGTCGTTTTTTTCCACGATGATCGTGGGCACACCCAACTGCCGCAGCCGCGCGCCAAGCGCTATGCCACCCTGACCGCCGCCGATGATGACGGTGTAGGGCTGTGTGGTGTAGCCCAGTTCGGCCTGTTCCTTTTCACGCTCTTCCGCCCAAGACATGCGGCCCTTGCCCGCACCATGTTTGGCCCCCAACGGGCGGTCGTAGCCCATAGGTTCCTCGTGACCTTTGAGTTCGGTCATGGATGTCAGTAAGGTCCAGATCTTGCCGTCGCGCAGGCGAAGCAGGCCGTAACCGCGCGCTACGTCGGTTTCAAAGGTGATCCATGCGGTTGTGATGCCGCCTTCTTCCGTGGCGGTCTCGCCTTCGGCCAATGCCCAGGCACCGGGTTTGGTGTGGGACAATTGCGCGGTCAGCATATCGCGGACCTGATCGGGCCCCTCCATCGTGCGGATATTCCATGTAAAGCTGACCAGATCGCGCCAGTAGCAATCATCAACAAACATTGCTGTGGCGGCGTCAATGTCGTGCGTGGTGAGTGCCGCGCCAAATTCATTCAGAAATTGTGTCACCTGGTCGTTCGTCGTTGTGTCAAGCACAGTGCTTCCTCCCCTTTTGTCAGGGGAAACAGTGCCGCAGGACGATGCAAAACGCCACCAAGACGAAAGTCTGTCACATTGGGACACGCATGCAGCGAACAGGGCGGCCGTCGCATCGGTCCCGAAGAGACATTTGGTCAGTCGTCAGTAAAGATCTGTGTGCCGATTTGTCAGCTTTGCGGGACAAAGCGCCATTCAGACAACGCGGCTGAATGGCAGCTTTCAGAACAGTCACCATACAATGCGTTTGCCATCTCAAAAAGACGCAAAAACAAGTCTGACCCTCGCGTGGCTACTTGCCTTCGGCCTGCCGCCCGTAATCCTCGGCATCAAACCACCCACGAGACGCTTTGACCTTGAGATCGTCACCAACCTCCCACTCTTCCCAGCCCCGAATGTTCAATGGATTTCCACTGTTTGCATCGTGGCCAGTGAATGTCCAAATGAAAATAACATGATTTCCTGCACAACGCACATCATCACAGGAAAGCGTCAAGTCCGGGACGTCCGCATAAAAGCCTGCGGCCATGTCCTGAACGCGCGACCGACCGCTCCATGGGTCGCCATTATTAATTATGATTTCCCCATCTTCTGCAAAGAAAGAGGCTACCGCCTCTGCGGATTTAGAGTTCCAAGCTGCTGTATAATCTGCCGCCATCTTGGCCACGGCTTGCACATCAATCATCGCGTCACCTTTCCAAATTAACATGCCAAGACCATGACATTCAGTTTTATCAAGTCCAGAGAAATCTAATTTCAGTACCGCACAGAGGATGTGGCCTGCGATAGCCGCCATTTGACACATCAAAGAAAGCGGCCACACCGGGCGCGCGGCGGACATGCATTGCGTCTTGCATCATGGGCTGTGAGGGGCGTGCTCCGGCTGGGGGCCAGTTTTCATTCGCCTGCTGATTTCGTTTCAAACCTGAGCCCAAAGGCACTGCGCGGCCGAAAGCCTTTCCAATATGTATGGTCGTCTGTGGGGTTGCCTGCGTCATCGTGCGACCAGACGGCAGCGTTTCCGTCAGGCACAAGGTCAAAATAGGCGGCCTTGCCTTCATCGCCTTTGAGGTGCAGGTCAAGATAGCCGGTGACGAAATGCTGGCTGACGTTGTTCATTCTGGTCGTATCCCAGACCGCGTCTGCATAGTGCCCAAAGGGGAACCAGCCGTCAGCGGCGGGCAGGTCATAGGTTTCAACCGGGGCGGGCATTGGGGCGCCTGCGTTGTGGTTGGCGTTTTCAAAGGTCAGCAGGTGCCGCCTTGTGTTTTTGGTGTCGTCAAAGATGCCGCGGATTGCGTCATAGATCGACACATCATCGACACTGCCCGCGATCAGCATCAGCGGCTTTTCGATCCCCGACCAGCTGTCCGCGTCCCAAAAACCGGTGTTGTTGCCCCATGGCCCGAAGGCCACGAAGGCTTTGACGCGCGGGTCTTGCAGTTGCGCGTGGCTGTCAGTGCCCATCATGTTGCGTTCCAGCAGCCCCTGCGGTGCGCCCCATGAATATTCCGTGCTGGCTTGCGTGACGCCCGCACCGGCATAGATCAGCGCCCCGTAGCCGCCCATGGAATAGCCGATGATGGCGATGTTGTCGGATTGGATAATTTGCCCCAGATCACCCTCAAGTGCGCCCATCCGATCAATGACAAAACGCTGGTCCCATGGCCTGTTCACAAGCGTGGACCCAAAGGCGGTCTGGTCATCATAGGTGCTGTCGCGGTGGTCAATAGAGGCCACGACGTAGCCCTTGGAGGCAAGGTTTTCACCTAGCGGCGACATCAGGAAACGGTTGCCCGGATAGCCGTGAGATATAATCACCAGCGGGAACGTCCGGCTGGTGTCCGGGTCTGCGTCGCGGGCGGCTTGCCCTGTCAGGGTCGCCTTTGTTACCCCGTCGCGCACGATAGCTGTCATGGTGCCGCCGGGTGTGATTGAGTCTTTGGCCGGATACCAGACTTCGACGGTCAGGGTCCGGTCATAACGGGCGATGTCGCCTTCTGCTTCGGTGTTGACCACGTCAATCTGATCGCGGTTGGTGAATTGCAGGGTCGTGACGCCGATTTTGTGGTCGCCGTAGTGCGCAAGTTCCGGTGCATCGGGGCGCACGATGTCGATCCGGTTTTCGGCGCTGGCGGCTGTCGCGGCCAAAAGACCAAGGGCTGTGGGAAGTGCGCGCATCTGTCGGCTCCTGCATGGCGTTCGCGTTCGGTGTTCAGGCTAGCGGTGCCGGAACCGGATGAACAGCGTTGAACTTCCCTGTTGACGGGCTAGGGTGGCGGCAAACGGAGGGTGACATGCGGATTTTCTTTACTGGTGGCAGTGGCAAGGCAGGCAAATGGGCGATCCGGCATTTGCAGGCGCAGGGGCATGTCGTGGTGAATATCGACAAACAGCCGTCAGGGCTCGATTGCTCAGAACTGCTGGTTGATCTGTGTGATGCGGGGCAGGTGATCGGCGCAATGTCGCAATATGCCGATTTTCACGAGCTTGAGCCCGGCACAGGTGTGCCCAAATATGACGCTGTGGTGCATTTCGCAGCCGTCCCCCGTGTGATGATTGGCACCGATGGTGAATGTTTCCGTCAGAATACACTGTCGACCTATAATGTGGTCGAGGCGGCCGTAAAGCTGGGCGTGCCCAAGATCATCTTTGCAAGCTCCGAGACGACCTATGGCGTTTGTTTTGCAGATGGCGAGGTCAAGCCCGACTATGTGCCTGTGGATGAAGAGCACCCGACGGTGCCGCACGACAGCTATGCCATGTCCAAGGTTTGCAACGAGGCCACGGGCCGGTCGTTTCAGGCGCGCTCGGGGGCGGATATCTATGGGTTACGCATCAACAATGTGATTGAGCCGCACGAGTACGCCGAAAATTTCCCCGCCTTCATGAAGGACCCCGGCCTGCGCCGCCGCAATATATTCGCCTATATTGATGCCCGCGATCTGGGTCATATGGTGGATTGCTGCCTGAAAACCGATGGTCTGGGTTATGAGGTTTTTAATGTGTCTAACGACGATATGTCGGTGGGGATCACATCGGACGCGGTCATCGCGCAGTTCTACCCCGATGTTCCGGTAAAGCGTGACATGCGCCCGGACGAAACATTTTATGCCAATGACAAGGCCAAGCGCATGGTCGGCTTTGCGCCGCAGCATTCATGGCGTGATGTGCTGTAATGTCTTTTTCAACTTTCAATCTGGCCGCTTTCGAGACCGCGCATCAAGATGCACGCCACGTCCTTGCAACCGATCTTGACCGTATCTGTCGTGACACCGGATTTTTGCTGTTGGAAGGGCACGGTGTCGCGCAGTCCACCATTGATGATATGTGGGCCGCCGCCACTGCGTTCTTTGCCCAGGATGCCACGGACAAGCGGAAGGTCAGCCCCCCTTATCAGGGCTATCCTTACGGGTATCTGGGGCCCGAGACCGAAGCGCTTGCCCGCTCAAAGGGCGAAGAGACGCCGCCTGACCTGAAAGAGAGTTTCAACGGTGGCCCGCTGGCAGTACCGCAGGATGCAGGCGATGATGCGCGGGCCTTTTGTTATCAGCCAACCCTTTGGCCGGATTTGCCCGGCTTTCGTCCTGCGTGGGAGGCTTATTATAGCGCGATGGAGGCATTGGCGGCCCGCGTCATGCGCGCCTTTGCCGCCGCGTTGCAGTTGCCGGACGGCTATTTCGCGCCCTTTATCGCGCATCCCATTTCTGCCCTGCGGGCTTTGCATTATCCGGCCACGGATACCGCACCTTTGGACAGACAACAGCGGGCGGGGGCCCATACCGATTATGGGTCACTGACAATCCTTTTGCCGCAACCGGGCCGAAAGGGGCTGCAAGTCATGCGCGATGACAGCTGGATTGATGTGCCCGCACATGAAGGCACTTTTGTCATCAACATCGGCGATCTGATGGCGCGCTGGACCGCGGATCGCTGGGTCAGCACGATGCACCGTGTTGTGGCACATCCGGGTCAGCCGCCGCGCCAGTCGCTTGCCTTTTTCCACCAGCCTGACTGGGATGCTGAAATCACGCCGCTGGATGGGTCTGACACTTATGCGCCTGTGTGCTCGGGCCCTTATCTGATGCAGAAATTTCAGGCCACGGGTGTCTGAAATGTAGCCGCCCGTCGCCGTGATGGATGCCACCTGTGCGCTGTGCAGTTGGGGCGCGCGGATGATCCAACGGCTGGACCGCAGCGGCCAAATCAGGATTGCCCCCATTCAGGGGCAGGCAGGTGCCGCATTGATGCGCGCACACGGGCTTGATCCCGTTGATCCCGAAAGCTGGCTGTTTATCACGAAAGGGCGCGTTTGCCGCGATGCCGATGAAATGATCGCGTTGGGGCAAGCGGTTGGCGGAGTAGGGCATGTGGCCGTGCTTTTGCGCCTCGTCCCGCGACCTGCGCGCTGCCTGACCTTGCGTTTCAGCCCCGGTTTCTGCCATGAAGGTCGTGGTCATTGGCGGCTATGGCATGTTCTGAATGGCTTGATTTGAACCAGGGAATGATCTGCCCCGTTTGGTCGATCGCGGTCACCGATCAGCGGTTGGGAGCCCCGTCGCTGGCACATGATCGCGAGTGTAGGTGCTGATTGTGCGCCACCGCAGGCAGCTGGCTCGGGCAGGGGAGATCGACGCCGGATAATCGGGCGCGCCGATGTCACTGGACGGAAGCGATAATCCGACATAAGGCTGGCGCCATGCAGAAAGTCGCCACCACATATCCTGAGCACGCGCGTGCCGTCTGGGCGCTGGGTATGCCGTTGATTCTGAGCAATCTGGCGCAATTTGCGATCCATATTACCGATACGGTCATGCTGGGGTGGTATGATGTGACGGCCTTGGCGGCCTCTACACTAGCCGGCACCATGTTTTTCGTCACCTTTCTCGTGGGTGCGGGGTTTGCGCAGGCGCTGACGCCGATGGTCGCCGCCGCATCGGAAGCCGGTGACGAGGTACAGGTCAGGCGCGTCACCCGCATGGGGCTGTGGCTGTCGATTTTTTACGGATTGGCGGTGACGATCCCGTTTTTCTGGGCCGAGGATATCCTGATCGCCATTGGCCAAGACCCGGATGTGTCTGCCATGGCGCATATCTATCTTCAGATTGTGATCTGGCAGATGATCCCTGCGTTGATCGTGATGGCGATGAAGTCGTTTCTGGCAGCGCTTGAGCATACCAGTATCATTCTTTGGGGCACCATTGGCACGGCAATCATGAATATCTTTGTCAATTACGCGTTGATTTTCGGCAATTGGGGCGCGCCTGAACTGGGCATCAGGGGGGCTGCGATTGCGTCACTTGCGGTGACGCTGGTCACTGTGGCGGTACTGGTGATCTATACGCTGCGCACCTTGCCGCAATACCAGCTGTTCCGGAATTTCTGGCGCAGCGATACCGAAATCATGGCGCGTGTCTTCAGGCTTGGATGGCCGATCGGGCTGACCTCTCTGGCCGAAGGGGGGTTGTTCAGCGCCTCCGCTGTGATGATGGGCTGGATCGGCGCGATTGAACTTGCCGCGCATGGCATTGCGATCCAGTTGGCGAGCCTGACGTTCATGGTGCATATCGGTTTCAGTCAGGCCGCAACTGTGCGTGCGGGCCGCGCCTTGGGGCGGATGGATGAAACCGGTCTGCGCACAGGGGGGATTGCGGCGATTGGCATGTCTGCGTTTTTTGCGATGATTACCTCGGTCATTTTTCTGGCTTTTCCAGAAACGCTTGTATCCTTGTTCATTGACCCCGCAGAGCCTGAGCGCGCCACCCTGTTGCGTGTGGGGGCGAGCCTGGTCATGGTTGCGGCCCTGTTCCAGCTTGTTGACGGGGCGCAGGTGATTGCGCTGGGGCTGTTGCGCGGGGTGCAGGATACGACTGTGCCCATGGTGATGGCGACCGTCAGCTATTGGATCATTGGATTGCCGGTCAGCTATGTGCTTGGGTTCACGCTGGGCTACGGCGCGGTTGGTTTGTGGCTTGGGCTGGTGATAGGGCTTCTGGCAGCAGCGATCTTGCTGCTATGGCGCTTCTGGGGCCGGTCTGTGTGTATCGCACCGCGAGCGGCCTAGCGCATCGCGACCAGATCCAGATCGCGCATCCGCAAGCGCGGATGCCTGAGCGTGCCAAAGTCAGACAGGTCTTCCTTGTGCGGAAAGAGCGACAGAAACTGTGTCAGCAGGTCGCCCTTCAGACCCAGCGTGAAAAAGGTGCCCGGATGCAGGCTTTCGACTGCCACGCCGTTGACGGTGATCTTTTCATGTCTGGCAAAGCCCAACTGATACACTCGCACGGGTGCTACCGGGCGCAGATCGACAAAGTGGCTGCCGTCAACGAAATCGCGGGCCGGAACAAAGGCGGATTGGCTGCCTGTCAATGTGCGCGCACCGGCGGAGCGATGATGCAGTCGCGCCGCGGGGCCAAGCACAAGATCTGCCGCGGGCCGTTGCGGACCCAGCGCGTCGCTTGTTACCCGGACCAGCGTGCTGTTTGCCCCAGCGGCGCCGTCAGGGTCCGGCATGATGGTGATTGACCCGCGCCACAAAAGCGTTTCCAGCATGCCGTCGGCCGTTTTGACCTGATCGCCGGGCAATAGATCTTCGGCCGCCATCGGGCCAGTTGCCGTCTGTATGATGGCCCCGTGCCCAAGCGCGCCGAAACAATCCTCGAACGCGGGAAGCGCCGGGGCGCGGCGGCTGATCTCTGCGATTTTACCGTGCCCGTCCAGATAGCTGATGTCATATTTGCGCCAACCATGTCTTTCGCGGTGGCTGTGCAAGTCTTTCTCTGATGCGGTGTGCACGTCACTTGCCGCGCGAGGACACGCGGTTTTCTGTCCGTATGACATGCCGTCTGATCTCGATCTTTTTTTCGCTTTTGCGCCGCGCAATCAACTCTTTGCTTTGTGTGCCCCGGTCCCACGGCATGGGCGTGTCATAGGCTGCAACAGCTGCTTGAAGTGATTTGTGCCAACGATCGTTCATGGTTCTGCCTTTGTCTTGTCTTGCGTCCCCACGCCTTGAGACAACAAGATGCAGGGTCAAACAGGCGACAGTTTGGCAAGGACATGACAAGCGCACCCTTGTTTGGAAACGAACTGTTGATGAATTAAGATTTTGAAAATAATGATAAAAAATAGAAGTCGCGGGGATTTACGTCGATTTTGAAGGTCTTGGCGCATCGGAGGATTACCGCTTGCCCTATTGCGGCCTTGATTACAGTCTGATTGCTGCGATCAGTCTGCCATAATCTGCCTCTTTCAGATGCATGGATCGCCGGTAGCTATAGAACCGCTGCGGATCGGCATAGGTGCAGTGCCGGGTCCAGCTTGCCGTGTCGACCCCGATCTGGTGCAGCCGAAACAGCCCGAATCCGGGCAGGTCGAATTGAAAGTGGTCACCGTGCCCCTGCAAAAAGAACCGGTCATAGGCGGGATCGGTCTGCACGAAACGGTCGCGGAATTCTGGCCCGACTTCATAGTTGCGCTGGCTGATCGACGGCCCGATGACGGCTGCGATCCGTGTGCGCTTGGCACCCAATGCCTCCATCGCGTTGACAGTGGCGTCGAGGATGCCGTCAAGTGCGCCTTTCCAGCCTGCGTGGGCCGCGCCGATGACGCGGGCCTTTGCGTCGGCAAACAGGACCGGCTGGCAGTCGGCGGTCAGGACGGTCAAGATCACGTCAGGGGTGTCTGTCACCAGCCCGTCGGCCTGTACCGGCTCGGTCAATGGGCCGCTGACGGGTACCGCCTTGGCCGAATGCACCTGATGCACCCCCGCCAATTGACCAAGGCTGCCCCCCATCGCTGTGGCAACCCGTCCACGGTTGATGCTCACGATGTCATGCTGGTCCGAGCTGCCATAACCACAGTTCAATCCGGCAAACACACCAGACGACGCCCCGCCCGCACGGGTAAAGAACCCGTGTGGCGTCCCGTCCAGCGACGGGTGGGTGATGAAGTCCAGCGTCATGGTTCCAATCCGGGTGGCGGCGGTGCATTTGCAGGATACAGAGCGATTACCTTGAAAAGGTCTCCCATCTGGGTGGGGTGGGTCAAGCGCCGATGTGCCTTGATATGCGTTTCAAGCGCGTCACCGGCCAATTGCTGCGCCAGTTTTTGCGCACGTTCGGTAATGCCCAACCGTTCAAGAAAGATGCCTTGTGTAGTCAATCGGCTGAATTTCGCGGGGGCTGCGTTTTGGGCGATGGCCGCAAAATCGACATGCGCGGTCAGGTCGGCATCACCGGGCGTGGCAAGCGGATCGGCCTTGGCATGCCCCGCGACGGCTTGCAGCGTATCGCCGAGCGACTGCCAGTCGCCATAGTCGATGATCAGCGCGGCACCGCCATGTCGGTCAATCCGTGCACCTAACGTGGCGCAAATGCCCGCAAGCGCAGGACAATGTTCGATCAGGTCCCCGTCTTTTGTGTCCGCAAGACGGTGCGTCAGAATCGTCAGTGGTGCCGCATCCGACAGCCCCATGACAAGGGTGCCGCTGTCCTCCCCGATCATGCGTTCGCGCCACGCGTCGCCTTGCCGGACAAATTGCCGGATCGGCAGGGCGTCAAAGAATTCATTGGCGATCACGAAAAGTGGCAGGTCCGGCAGGCTGTCCACGTGATCGTGCCATGTGGCAATCGGCACGTTGGTCGCCTGAACTGCGCGTAATGCGGGCGAGGTTTCGACCAGGTGCACCGACATCGCCGCGTGAAAGCCGGGCACGGCTTTGGTAGCGCGGATCACATCAGCCATCAGCGTGCCGCGTCCCGGCCCAAGCTCTGCAAGGGCGAACGGGGAGGGGCTGCCTTGATTCATCCATGTCTGCGCCAGTGCCAGCCCGACCAGTTCGCCGAACATCTGGCTGATCTCGGGGCTGGTGATGAAATCGCCTGCAGTCCCCAGCGGGTCGCGTTTGCTGTAATAACCCAGTGTCGGGTGCATCAGGCAGTCCGTCATATAATCGGCCAGACTGATCGGCCCTGTGCGGGCAATCCGGTCGATCAGGAGTTCGCGCAGGCTGCTCACTGTCGCCGCCGTGCCAGAAGAATGACTGTGATCCCCACCAGAATCATCGGCAATGACAGCGATTGTCCCATCGTCAGCCCGATGCCATCAATATGGAACCGCAGGCCCAGCGGGTTATTAGCGGTTTGGAAATGCGCATCGGGCTGGCGCACGAATTCGACCAGAAACCGCGAAATGCCGTAGCCTGTGAAGAAGGTGCCGGTCAGCAACCACGGTGTCCTGAGCGCGCCAAAGCGGAAGGCCATCAGCATCAGGACAGTGCCCAGCAACAGCCCTTCAAGCCCCGCTTCGTAGAGTTGAGAGGGGTGGCGCACGCAAGGGGCTGTGGCGGTCGCGCAAGACTGGGCGTCCGCACCCGGAAAGATTACCCCCCACGGCAGGTCCGTGGGCCGCCCCCAGAGTTCGGCATTGATGAAATTGGCGCAGCGCACCAGCAGAATAGCCGGGGTGGCCGCAACGGCGATGATGTCGGCCAGATCGGGCAGGGGTACCTGATGCCGCCTGCTGAACAGATAGACCGCAACCACAACCCCGATAAAGCCGCCATGAAACGACAGCCCGCCCTCCCAGATCTTGATGATATCCAGCGGCGCGGCCAGAAAATCGGCGGGCTTGTACAGCAGCACGTATCCCAACCGGCCGCCGCCGATGACGCCAACCACGATGTAGGTCAGCAAATCCTCAAGCTTGCTTGGTGCCATGGGTGGATCACCGCGCCACAGGGCAGGCCGTTTGAGCGCCATTTTGATGACCACCCAGCCAATGGCGATGCCCACGATATAGGCCATGGCGTACCACTTGAGCGCGATGGTGAACCCCGCGATGGTGAACGAAAAGATATCGGGCGATATCGCCGGAAAGGGGAGCGCTGCATTCATGGCCGTATTCCTTTCGCGCCGCTGCGACGAAGTCAACCAGTTGCACCCGCTTGTGTCCCGGCCGCAGAGCGCCCATATGTGGTCCAAGCGCAAAGGAGACCCTGATGCAGAACAAGAACAAGATTTTTGATGATCTCAGCCAGCTGATGACAAATGCGATGGGCGTCGCCCAAGGTGCCAAGGACGAGGCACAGACCGCCATGTCATCGATGATGGACCGCTGGTTGGCCGACCGTGATTTTGTCACCCGCGAAGAATTCGACGCCGTGCGCGCCATGGCCCAGAAAGCCCGCGAAGAAAACGAAGCACTCTCAGCGCGCATTGCTGCATTGGAAGCAGCTGCGAAGTAGGTCAGCACGCGCCGACGTCACGTGGGTCAGAAAAGGCGCCTCTTGTTGAACTTCACGCTGACTGCTGCGCCCTGCGAGCGGACGCGGCAGTCAGGGCAGAACGTTGGCTATTGCATGACGTGCCCATTACGTCATTTCCCTGCGAACCCCCATTGTTCTGGCCCAAAAGGACACAGTGTTAATCGCCCAGACACTGAGCGAACGCATCGGCCATCTGCCGCAGCATTGCCTCATATAGGTCTGGCCCTGCGTCAAACCCCGCGCCGGTCCCATTCAACACGCTTGTGCGCGCGTCCGTCCCTTCGATCACCACATCGACCCAGCGCGCCCCGATTTCGGCGTCGCTGAACACGCAGACGATATCATTTGAGACCACCAGATCACGCATTTCGGAAAGGTGGCCGGGGCCGGGGGCATGTGCGTGTGCGTCCGCGATGCTGGCTGTATGTTCCAGATCGTTCATCGACTCGAAATAGCTGTAGGCATCATGTGGGACGATGAAACCCGACTGATCCAGTCCGCGCAACCGGCTTTGGATATCGTCATTGAGCGCGGTCAGCATGGTAACAGTCTTGTCCGCGTTTGCCATATAGACGGCTTTGTTTTCGGAGTCAGCTGCGGCCAGTGCTGTGGCAATATCACTGACCCAGCCGCTGGCGATCATCGGGTCAAGCCAGCCGTGTGGGTCAATTTCGCCGTCATGCGTTGTCAGCGGGGTCCAGTTCGCGCTTGCTGTGAGCGGCAGTTGTGTCGCTTGCGGGGCCAGTGTTGCAATCGGGTCCGCCAGCCACGGGGTCAGTTCCGGCCCCACCCAGATCACAAGGTCTGCGTCACCGAGCCTCTCTGCATCGCTGGGCCGCAGCGCAAAATCATGGGCGTCTGCACCCGGCGGCAACAGCAGGTCTGCTGTGCCCAGATCACCCATCACCAGCGCGGCAAGGCTGTGAATGGGGGCGATGTCGGTGATCACTCTGGGCGCATCCGCCAACAATGGCGCAGGCCAGAAGGCCAGCAGGAAAGCAAATCTATGCATTTGAGGGTCCTTGTCTAATACTGCGGCAGTGTCTATAGAGTGTATGTTATAACATCACAAGGGGGCGAAATGCCCGATACCGTCGGTTTTGCCAAACATGATCATAGTACCTGCGTCGCCTCTGCGCTGCGGGCTGCCGATGCGGCATGTGCTCAGCGTAATGTGCATCTGACGCCGGTCCGCCGCCGCGTTCTTGAAATCCTACTGGAGTCGCATGCGGCCATGGGCGCCTATGATGTGTTGTCACGGCTGGATGCCGAAGGGTTGGGGTCAAAGCCGCCGGTTGCTTACCGTGCGTTGGCGTTTCTGGTCGCGCAGGGATTCGTGCATCGCATTGAGCGGCTTAACGCCTTTATCGCCTGCGCCCATCCCGGTGCTGCGCATGACCCCGCCTTCATGATTTGCCGCGGCTGCGGAAAGGTGGCCGAAGCTCTTGCCCGGCAGCCATTGGGGCCGGAGGCCGCAGACAGCGGATTTCAGGTCGAGCAGACGGTGATCGAGGCCGAGGGTCTGTGCCCCGGATGCCAGTCATGAGCCTGATTACGGCGACTGGACTCGAACTGCGCTATGGTGGCCAGAGGGTGCTGCAAGGTGTCGATATGACCATTGAGCCGGGCGAAATTGTGACAATTGTCGGGCCCAACGGGTCTGGCAAATCGACATTGCTGCGGGTTCTGGTCGGGGCGCTGCGCCCGCAAAAGGGGCGCGTGGATCGGCGGGCCAATCTGCGGATTGGTTATGTGCCCCAGAAGTTGCAGATTGATGCGACACTGCCGATGACGGTATCGCGGTTTCTGAACCTGCCAGCACGCGTATCCGCTGTGGCAGAAGTGACCGCATTGCAGACAGCCGGGGTTCCCCATGTGGCTGACAGGCAAATGTCGGACCTGTCGGGGGGGCAATTCCAGCGGGTGATGCTGGCGCGTGCTATTCTTGGTCGCCCGGATTTGTTGATGCTGGACGAGGCAACGCAGGGGCTGGACCAGCCAGGATCGGCCGCGTTCTACCAACAGATCGAAGCGGTGCGGCGCGATCTGGGCTGTGCTGTCTTGATGGTCAGCCACGAATTGCACGTGGTAATGAGCGCCTCGGACCGCGTGATCTGTCTGAACGGGCATGTCTGTTGCGAAGGCACCCCTGAGGTCGTGTCGGCGGCACCCGCCTATCGAGAGCTTTTCGGCACAGGCACTGGTGGCGCGCTGGCCTTGTATCGACACGAACATGATCATGGCCATCATCATCACGAGGCGGCCGAATAGATGTTGGATGATTTTCTGGTCCGGGCTGCGTTGGCCGGTGTTGGTGTCGCCGTTGCAGCAGGGTTGCTGGGCTGTTTCGTTGTCTGGCGGCGGATGGCCTATTTCGGGGACGCAACAGCACATGCCGCGATCCTCGGGGTGGCGCTGGCGTTGCTGTTCGATGTGTCGGTATTCGCGGGCGTCGGCGTTGTTGCACTGGGTATGGCGCTGTGCATCTATGGCATGAGCGGCAGGGACGAGGCTGTGGATACGAGGCTGGGCGTGCTGGCGCATTCTGCCTTGGCCCTCGGTCTGGTGGCTGTCACCCTGGTTCCCGGGCAGCGGATCGATCTGGATGGCTATCTGTTTGGGGATGTCCTGACGGTGACCCGGCCGGATCTGGCCATTATCTGGTCGGCAACGGCGATTGTGGCGCTGGTGCTTTGGCGGCACTGGTCGGCCATGCTGACCGCGACCCTCAGCGCTGATCTGGCCTATGCGGCGGGGATTGATCCGCGCCGGCAATCGTTGATCCTGACCTTGTTGATGGCAGCGGTTGTCGCGGTGGCGATGAAGGTTGTCGGTGCCTTGCTGATTACGGCACTGCTGATCATTCCCGCCGCCACAGCCCGCAAATATGCGCAGACGCCAGAGCGTATGGCGCTGCTGGCTGTCGCCATAGGCGCGCTATGCGCGATCGCCGGGTTGCGGATTGCGCTGGTGTTTGACACGCCGGTTGGTCCCACAATCATATGTAGTGCGGCGTTAACCTTTTTATTGTCCACAATCGGCGAACAATTGCGCAGGATTGGCATTTAATCGCCACGACCCGGACCTAAGCGCGCCTCAGCATTGCCTCGTTTTTTGTTCATCTATTGATTGTAGGCTAGATGACCGAAGAGGCTGACGCGATGACGCGATTTGGGATATTTGCAATAGCATTTGCAACGATGATGGTCGGTGGCAAGGCAATTGCGTCCGATTGTTCCGCACCGGCAAACGCGACGGCGCTTGCGACCGAAATTGCAGCCGGTGTGAATGCCAGTCGGCGCGCCAACGGGCAATCGCCCTTGCAGTTCAATGCGCGACTGGGCCGGGCCGCGATGGCGCATGCCTGCGATATGCAGGTGAACAGCTTTTTCGATCACCGCGGGTCTGACGGATCAAGCTCGCAGGTACGCGTGCAAAAGGCCGGATATAATGATTGCATTGTGGCCGAGAATCTGGCGTGGGGATATCCCCGTGCGGCGCAGATTGTCAGTGGATGGATGAATTCGCCGGGGCATCGCCGCAATATGCTGCATCCGCGCATTCAGGAATTCGGGATCGGTATCACGCAAGGTCCCAAAGGACCATATTGGGTGCTGGTGGTCGGCAAGAGCTGCTGATTTTCAGGCGCGATGGGTTCAAACCCATCTTACGGTTCTTCAATGTCAATCCACAATGTAGCGTATGATGGATCTTGATCCATCTCAGAGGTCGATCCAGATTGTAACTGGTCCGTCATTGACAAGGCTGACGGCCATATCCGCCCCAAACGCCCCTTGTGCGGTTTTGATCCCGAGCGAACCCATGTCGCGAATGAATTGTTCGTAAAGCGCCCGGCCGATATCAGGTTTTGCGGCAGCAGAAAATCCGGGCCGGTTGCCCCGCGACGTATCAGCGGCCAAAGTGAATTGGCTTACGATCAGCGCCGCGCCCCCGGTGTCGATCAAAGACCGGTTCATCTTGCCCGCGTCATCCTTGAAAATCCGCAGCTTGCCGATCTTTGCCGCCATGGCGCTTGACTGCGCTGATGTATCGCCGTCCATGGCGCAAATCAGGATCAGCACGCCATGCCCGATTTCACCGATCGTTGCGCCATCCACGCAAACGGAGGAGCGGCTTACCCTTTGGACCAGTGCTCTCACAGGTCGGCCGTCCATGGCGGGTTCGCCCCGGCGCGGCTGACCGTGATGGCTGCCGATTTGGCGCCGCGCGCCAAAGCCGCGCGGATCGTGTCCGCGTCGAGTTGCGCAATTTTTTCTTTGCTCAGCGCATCCGCCGCATGCAGACCGGCGAGGAGCCCTGCGTTGAATGTGTCACCGGCACCAACGGTGTCAACGACCGTGGCCTTTTGCGCGGGCACAAACAGCGCATGATCGGCGGTGTAGCCTGTTACCCCCTTGGCGCCTTCGGTGACGCAGACCAGTTTTGCCCCCCGATCCAACAGGCTGTGCGCCTTGTCTGCGATCGTGCCGTCGGGGACGAACCAGTCCAGGTCCTCGTCTGACATCTTGATGATGTCACTTTGCGCCATCATCGCAGTGATTCGTGCCCGGTAGGTCGCTTCATCCTTGATGAAAGATGGCCTGATGTTGGGGTCAATCATCGTCACCTTGTCGCCGGCAACACGGTCCAGCAGGGTCTGATAGGTCATTGCACAGGGCTCAACGGCCAACGATATGCCACCGAAAAACACGGCCTGCGCAGTGACTTCCGGCAGGTCGTCCACAGACAACATGCGCCCTGCTGTGTTCTCATCATAAAACGCATAAGAGGCCTGCCCATCGGTCAGCGTCACAAAGGCCAGCGTCGTCGGCCTGTCACTGGTGGCCGCAAGGCTGCTGTCGACTTGTGACGCCGCGAGGCCCGCGCGCAGCATGTCCCCGAACAGGTCCGACGACAGCCCTGAAAAGAACTGCACCGGCACATCCTGACGTCCCAGTGCGATGGCTGTGTTAAAGACTGCGCCGCCAGCATGGGGCGCAAAGGCTTTTTCACCGTTGCTTGTTTGCCGGGGCAACATGTCAATCAGGGCTTCGCCGCAACATAGGATCATTGGTTCTTTTCCCGGTCTATTGGTTCATTGCGATGACGTATCCGACGATCAGTGCGACGATCAACCCAAACAGCACTGCAAAAGTGATTTTCCAGGCAGAATAGGGGCGTTCGCCCTGCACCCGACCTGTGCGCCCGTTGACGACAAAGCGATAGGATTTGCCGCGATATTTGTAGGCGGCCAGCCAGACCGGCAGCAGGATATGTTTAAAGGTCACATCGCTGACGTGCGTGTCCACGTCTGACACCCGTTGTTCGTCGCCGCCTATATCATATTTCACATCCCGCAGGATCATCCGGTCCATATACTGACGCGCTTCGGTGAACCCGTCGGCCAGTTCGACCTGATACCCTTCCGCCCGGAACCCGGCCAGATATTCGGGCTTGTAAGGCTCCAACGCGGATAGGTCCCAGGGTTCCAGCCCGTCGGTGTATCTTTTGGGCAGCGATCTTGACGCAAGGACCAGCACATCGTCAAAGAACCGCGCGACCCTGCCGGAGGCCGGGCGCCAGCGTGTCTTGCGCACCCGGACCTGTTTGCGCTTGCCATCCCTGACGACTGTCTTTGTTTCATAATAATGCGTGCCGCGCTGGCCGCGGTAACTGCTTTTGGTGTCCGCATCGAATGTCCAGTAGGGGACATAAATGCCATTCATCTTGCGACCCTTGCGGGCATAGTCAGTCAGCCCGTTCGGGGCGAACCACAGGCTTCCTAGCCAATTGATCAGCGCATCGCGCGCGCGGCCTTCATCCAGATCAAACGGCAGCAGGCCCCGTGGCTTGATGTGCCGGTGTGTCCCGGTGCCGGTGACGACTGGGGTCGCGCAAAACGGGCATTCGGCAGCGTGCGTGTCCGCGTCATGTTCGGTCGTGGCCCCGCAATTGGGGCAGGTGATCACACGGGTTTCTTCGATCTCTTCCGCGCTCAACCGATTGTCGATGGCGGTGCGGAAATCAAGCTCCTTGATGCCCCCCCTTGCGGTGCGTGTCACTTCGATCGCTTCCACATGGCCGCAATGATCGCAGATCAGCCGGTCATCGCCGGGATCAAATCGCAGGTCCGATCCGCAGGCCGTGCATGGAAAGTGGTGTTCCTGTTCGGTCATCACAGGACCTTATGCAGTATCCGGGGTGACATGTTGCGCAGTGCCCCGTCATACAAAACATTATGCCGCCAGAAATGAAAGAGCCCGTGCAGCGCCCCCGCGCCGAGCAAGACCAGCAGCGGGATCCAGCCTGTGTCATGCGGTGCCAGCCCCAGCAGGGCAGCGGCATTTGCGCCAACCGTCAGCGCAAGAACGCCGTACATGCCCCGGTGAACCCACGAATGGGCCGTGCGCAGGGTCCCGCGCAACTTTGGCCCCGGCTTGCACAGCATCCCGCGTGTGACGGCCATCGCCAGCCAGAGGCCGCCCGCGACCACAAAGGCCCACCGCACGTAGGGGCTGGCGGTGCCGCCTTTGACCATGACGAGGACCAAAAGCAGGACCGACCAATGCAAAAAGATTGTCAGGCGGCGTTGTGTCATGGCCCCTGATAACAACCCCGCAGCCGGGGTTACAGATATTTATGTAGCCGTTTGGGGGTCATGATCCGCAAGGCATTGTCGCGCAGCCAAAGGTGCCGCCAGATGTGGAAGCCAGCGTGCAAAGCGACCAACCCGCCCAGCAGATAGAATTCATAGATGTGGAATGTGCCGATGATGTCGTTCGCGCGGGGCAGACCCATGGGCGGTGCAATCGGCAGAAAGCCCCCCGCTTTGAGCAGTCTGGTTGATGTCAGCCCCAACAGGAAACCCGTAATCGCGACCCCCCACAGCCCCCAGACGATGGCTGTGTTCAGCAGCCTGTGGATGCGTCGGGCCCGTGGCCCCAGTTTCGGCCCCGGCCGTCCTGCCAACCCGCGCCGCGCATAATCCGCCATCCAGATCAGCGAAATGGTCACAAAGACCAGCGCGAGTATTGAATGAAACTGGAACGCTGCCGGTCCGAATGGCAGCACATCTTCCGGCGTCACAAGGATGAACCAGATCAGCAACGGGATCATCAACACATGCCCGCATTTCAGCAATGTGCGCCGTTGGGGCAAACGGGCAAAAAGAGAGGCGATTGAATAGGTCATACCTTACTATACGCGCCCGGACCGGATTTAGTTTCAATTCCTGTTGTTGGTCACAATGTGAAAAACTGGTGTGCTGGCGCAAGTTGGCATGCCGTCGTCGCGGCAATCAAGCCGGATGTCGCGTCCGGCAGCAACGATTGTCTCCCATTCGGCCTTTATCGCATCAGCGCTTGCGGCCAGAGCCGCCTCTCCTGTGGGGTAGTGATCGTCTTGCAGGAAGAGCGTTATCAAACCCGGTGACGTCGCATTCGTCAAGCCGCGCTTGCCTTGGGCCTCCTCGATGGCATTGCAGACCGTTGGCGTGTCGTTTTTTCATTAACGCAAGCGGTACGGTGGAAAGGTCACTTCCATCGGGGCAGGGCTTTGGTTGTCATTTGGGGTTGTTCGAGGTTCGGCATGTTCGACGATGATCAGCCTGGCGTGTGGCACGAGCGGGTGCATAATCGCGTGATGACCACGGGCGCCTGCCGGGCAAAAAGATCAGCGGCCTGCACAATGTTCAGCCTGCCCGTGTTGCGCCGGCGTGGCGCTGCCACCTGCGTCGCCCCCGCGCCCCCAGAAAAAACACCAGTGGCCGCGCACCTTGTCCGGCCTGGCCCGATGTCCGCTTTTTTGACTGCTCACAAAGTTTTTGCCGCGTTGCAGTGAATGGCTGCTCCCTGCGGTGCCTGTGGAAAAACAGCCTGATGCCTGCACAGAAACTAACATCTGATTGAGCCTGTAGTCGCGTTTTTGTTCGGGCTTTGCGCATCTGCTGCGGTGCGGGGAAAATCCTCGCCAGTTTGCGGAGGTCGTGGGCCGTGGCGGCGCGCAGAAAAGCGTCGCTTGCCCCATCTAAGCGGAGCCGCCCCAACTAAAAAATGCACCATGACGGTTCACGAAACGCAGTTTCACTGCAAAAGATGCGCTACCATTTGTAAGGCAACTGGCGGCACATATTTCGCGTGCAACGGTTTGGGGTATAGGGGAAATTTCACCAATGGCAGTCCCTAGGGGAATCGAACCCCTCTTTCCAGGTTGAAAACCTGGCGTCCTAACCGATAGACGAAGGGACCGCTGTTGGTGGGCCGCTTTTAGGAAAAGCACGCGCGACGCGCAAGAGGTTTTTTCAGCTTTTTTGAAGTAATTCAATGTGCGGGTGCTGCATCCTCAAGACGGAGTTGTACGGACTGCCGCCCTTGCCATGTATTGATCTCCAACCGGCCGGCCAGATGAAAGCGGGCACCATTGTGACCCACCAGCATCGGCCCAATCGGACCGTCCATGCCGCCAAAACAGATGGCATCGATTCGCGGCCCGATCCCGTCGCTGAAACTGACTTTCAGATGGTTCGCGCCCACCTGTTTTGCAAATTTGATCTGACAATCGGGGAACACGAAGCGGGGGGCAGGGGCACCGGCACCAAATGGCCCTGCCGCTTCAATCTGCTGCACCAGATCAACCGTTGCGGCAGCGGGCATCAGGACGCCGTCCAGTCGCAGGTCCGCAGGGCCGATATGCGCCGCGCCCTGCTTTTCCAGCAGCGCGCCAAGATGGTCCATCGCCGCTTCCAACTGGTCGCGTGCGACAGTCAGTCCGGCGGCCATCTTATGACCGCCGCCCTTGATCAGAAACCCCTCTGTCGCAGCACGCTGGATGACGGCACCCAGATCAATACCGGTGACTGACCGGCCAGACCCTTTCCCTTCGTTGCCGTCCAGCCCGATGACAATGGCGGGGCGGTTGGTCGCCTCTTTCAGGCGCGCCGCCACAATACCGACCACACCGGGGTGCCAGCCTTCGCCAGCGGCCCAGACAAGTGGTCCATCCAATCCGCGCGCTTCGGCCTGTTCCATTGCCTGTTCGCGGACCTGCTGTTCCACCTCGCGCCGTTCGGTATTCAGCGCATCAAGCCGTGCGGCCAATCCTTCGGCTTCATGCCTGTCGGCAGTGGCAAGCAGTCGCGCACCCAGATCTGCCTTGCCAATGCGACCACCGGCATTGACGCGGGGCCCAAGCAGGAACCCCAAATGATAGCCTGTCGGTGCCTGATCAAGTCCGGCCACATCTGCCAGCGCCGTCAAGCCGATGCGCTGGCGGCGGGCCATCACGGTCAGTCCCTGCCGGACAAAGGCACGATTGAGTCCGGTCAGCGGGGCAACATCGGCGACTGTGGCAAGCGCCACAAGATCAAGCATTGCCATCAGATCGGGGCCCTTGTGACCGGTATTCCGCATTTGGCGGTTCGTCTCGACCAGCATCAAGAATACAACGGCCGCTGCACAAAGATGCGCCAGATCGCCGCTTTCGTCCTGACGGTTGGGATTGACCACGGCCAATGCAGGTGGCAGCGTTTCACCGCCCAAATGGTGATCCAGCACGATCACATCGGCAGCAGCAGCGGCTGCAATCGGGCTGTGGGACAAGGTGCCGCAATCGACGCAGATGATCAGATCATGATCGCGGGCAAGGGCGGCCATGGCTTCATCATTGGGGCCATACCCTTCGTCGATCCGGTCGGGCACGTACAAGGTCGCGCTGCGTCCCATCTCGCGTAGCCATGTCAGCAGCAGGGCGGCAGATGATCCGCCATCCACATCATAATCGGCAAAGATGGCGATCCGCTGCTTTTGGGACACCGCTTGCAGAAATCGGGTGGCTGCGGCCGCCATATCACGCAGGCTGCGCGGGTCCGGCATCAGATCGCGCAACGTCGGGGTCAGAAAATCCGCAGCTTGTTCTGCACTGATACCACGCTTGACAAGCGTGCGGCACAACGGGGCGGGCAAGTCGACGACCTGTGCCATCGCTTCCGACAGGCGGTCCTCTTCCTGGGTCGGACCAATCCAGCGGCGACCGGTTGCAGAGGCGGTGACATTCAGAAATGCGGGTTTTTCTAGGGGCATTGTCATGGGAAAAATCTATATGACGGGGCCGCGCGCTTGACCACGCAATGTTTTCGTTTGATGGAAATAATGGCCAGTCTCACATGGCTGCACAAGCAGCAGCACACGGGTCAATCCTGCGGTAGGGGGCGCCCAATCTGCTTCACCGCCCTGCCATCCAACGACGCAACACCCTCTTTCTTATGGCCAAAAATATCCTTGGGGGTCCGGGGGCAAAGCCCCCGGCCTGTCGGCTTGCGCAGCAAGTCGAAACAGAATGCAAAAACATAATCGCCTGCAGTGATGGATCAGTCGACAGGGTTACGATAAACCATCCGGCGGACAGAACCGGTCTTGGAGCGCATCAGAATGGTTTCAGCGGTCACAAAGCCCACTTCACGTTTGATCCCCGGCACAAGGGATCCATCTGTCACGCCAGTGGCCGCAAAAATCACGTCACCTGTGACCATATCATCGCGGGTATAGACGCGGTCGAAGTTGGATATGCCGGCCTTTTTGGCACGCCCGCGTTCATCGTCATTGCGGAAGGTCAGTCTGCCAAAGATTTGACCGCCCATGCATTTGAGCGCGGCGGCCGCCAGAACGCCCTCGGGTGCCCCGCCTGAACCCATATACATATCAATCCCGGTCTTTATCGGTTCGGCGGTATGCATGACCCCCGCAACATCGCCGTCGGTAATCAGGCGGATCGCCGCGCCGGTGCTGCGAATTTCGGCGATCATCTCTTCATGGCGGGGGCGCTCCAACACACAAACGGTGATGTCGTTGGTTGAACAGCCTTTGGCTGCGGCCAGAGACGAAACGCGTTCGGACGGGGACATATCAAGCGTTACAACACCGGGACGAAACCCCGGACCAATCGCCAGCTTGTCCATATAGACGTCGGGCGCATGCAGCATCGACCCGCGCGGACCCATCGCGATCACGGCCAGCGCGTTGGGCATGTCCTTGGCGGTCAATGTGGTGCCTTCCAGCGGGTCCAGCGCGATATCCACGCCCGGCCCCTTGCCGGTGCCGACTTCCTCGCCGATGAACAGCATCGGCGCTTCGTCACGCTCACCTTCGCCAATTACGACGACGCCTGCAATATCAAGCCGGTTCAATTGGGTGCGCATGGCATCCACCGCCGCCTGATCGGCGGCCTTTTCGTCGCCGCGGCCAATCAGCGGCGTACAGGCAATAGCTGCGGCTTCTGAAACGCGGGCAAGGCCGAGTGAAAGCATACGGTCGTTGAAATCAGCGGCTTGGGGCATCTGGTCAGGTCCTTTTTTCCATTGATCTACCTAAAGCCTGTCTGGCCACCGGGAACAAGACTGTTTGCGCTAAAGGCCCGTGCATCACGGGGGCTCAGACGGCTTCGATCCTGATCGTCACGGGGTCGCCTTGCAGGACACCCGTTGTTGCGAATGCGGCCACGGCTTCTTCCAAAGCGGTGCGGGTTGTCTTGTGGGTGACGATCAATACGGGGGCTGTGGTTTGCGTATGCTGGTACTGGCGCATGCGGTCGATCGAAATCCCCGCTTCGCCCAAGGCGCGGGCAATCTTGGCCAAGGCACCGGGTTTATCAAGCAGTTGCAGGCGTAGATAGTAAGGGGCAGACACAGCGGCGCGCGCGGCCCTGGCCTTGCGCAGGCTGTTTGCAGGCTGCCCGAAGGTCGAAATCCGCAGGCCGCGTGCAATATCCATCACATCACCCATGACAGCACTGGCGGTCGGGCCCTCGCCGGCACCGGGGCCGCGCAGAACGATCTGGCTGACTGCATCACCTTCCAGCACGACCATATTGGTCCCGCCCTGAAGTTGCCCCAACGGTGACGTATCCGGCACCAGACATGGCGACATGCGCTGTTCAAGACCGCGCCCGGTCAGTTGCGCGACACCAAGCAGCTTGATTTTATAACCCATATCGGCGGCCTGCCGGATATCTTCGATCGTGACCGATCCGATCCCCTCGAGCTCGACCGCCTCAAAATCGACCTGCGTGCCAAAGGCAATGGCGGCCAGCAGGGCAAGCTTGTGACCCGCATCAATGCCGCCCACGTCCAGTTCAGGGTCCGCTTCGAGATAGCCAAGCTGGTTGGCTTCTTCGAAAACGGCTTCGTAGGTCAGCCCTGCATCTTCCATGCGGGTCAGGATATAATTGCAGCTGCCGTTCATCACGCCCATCACACGGGTAATCTCATTGCCCGCAAGCCCTTCCGTCAGCGATTTGACAACCGGAATTCCGCCTGCGACGGCCGCCTCGAAACGGATGACCTGACCGGCGTCTTCGGCCATGGCTGCAAGGGGCTGTCCGTGAATGGCCAAGAGCGCCTTGTTCGCGCTGACCACATCCTTGCCCGCCTTGATTGCCGCCTCGGTTGCGTCCTTTGCCGCGCCCTCGGACCCACCCATCACTTCGATAAAGAGATCGACGTCATCACGCTGGGCCAAGGCAACGGGATCGTCCTCCCATGCGTAATCGGACAGGTCGACGCCGCGGTCCTTGTCCCGCGACCGCGCCGACACCGCACTGATGACAATGGGTCGACCTGCGCGGGCTGCCAGCAACGTCCCATGCTTTTGAACGATTTTGACAACTCCGACACCAACAGTGCCAAGTCCTGCAATGCCAAGACGCAGTGGTTTGCTCATCTGGTGTATCCGTATGCTCGAGTCGTTGTAGCGGTACTATCCAATAGGGCCCGCTACTGCAACGCACCGATTTCGGTCTCGCGCAGGACCTCTGCACGCCGTTCAAGTGCTTCGATGCGCGCCTGAAGGTCCGCGTCGGTATCTGGCGTCGTCGTGCTATCCCCGGCCGTCGGCCGGGCGGTCAGGACAGGGTAGGGGGCGTCGCGCGCATCATCCGAGATTGTCCCTTCCAGCGCCGGAAAGGTCGTGCAGCCGGTCAGGCCAAGCAGGATGATGATGGCGAAGCGCATAGTCGGCCTATATCCGGCGGGCCCTGCGCGGTGCAAGAGCCGTCAGAGGGGCTTTTCAAATGAACAGTTGTTCAGTTACATGCTACCCATGGCGCGCAAACAAGGTTCACATTCCGATATCACCGGCCCCAAGGTGCATCAGGCCGCACTGCGGCTGATCGCGCAACATGGGTATGCGGCTGTTTCGATGCGCCAGATCGCGGCAGAGGTCGGGGTGCAGGTCGGTGCGCTTTATAACTACACGTCAGACAAACAGAGTCTGCTTTATGATCTGATGCATAGCCACATGCGCGACTTGTTGGACGCGGTGGCCGCAACAGACATGAGCGGCGATCCCGTGACCCGGCTGCGGGCCTTTACCTGTTTTCATATTCGCTATCACTTGCCGCGGTCCGACAATGTTTTCGTGTCCTACATGGAATTGCGCAATCTCTCGCCGGATAATTTCACGGCTGTCGAGGCGATGCGCCGTGATTACGAGAATATCCTCGAGCAGATATTGCGTGATGGTGAGGCGGAGGGCGTCTTTTCCGTTGCCGATACACGGGTTTCGACAATGGCCCTGATTGCCATGCTGACCGGACTAAGCCATTGGTACCGCGAAGACGGACGGTTGGGCATGGACAAAATAGAAGCCATCTATTGGGATCTGGTGCGCAAAGCCGTCATGGCATAGCACCGACAGGCGGCGCCTGACCCTAGGAGCCGCAAAGGAGAAATAATGTTTGAAGCTGATGAACATGGCGTCTTTGCAAGGGTCGCGGCGTCGACCACACGGCGGCTTTTGGGGTACAGTGTTCTGCTGTTTCTGGGGGCATTACTGGTCTATCTGCCGCTGTCACAACCATCATCGGTCTTGTGGACAATTTTCATGGTGGGTCTTGGCGCGCTGGTTTTCTGGCTGGCGGAACGGATGCGTGCAGGCACCCGCGTTGCGTTGGAACTGACCGAGACTGAGCTGCGTGAAAGCACTGGACGGGTCCTTGCGCGTCTGGACGAGATCGCATCGGTTGATCGCGGCGCGTTTTCGCATAAGCCGTCGAACGGGTTCACCCTGATCCTGAAAAGCAAAAAGCCCCGGGCATGGGCGCCGGGGCTTTGGTGGCGGCTTGGTCGCCGCGTGGGGGTTGGTGGTGTGACCTCTGCCGGAGAAGCGAAATTCATGGCAGAACAGATCAGCCTGCGGATCGCGTCCGAGAGCTGATCAGGTCGCTGGCGTCACATTGGACAAACGACACAAATCATCATCGCCAGCGCGATCCCAGCAGATACTTTCTGCAAAGCGCGGGCTGATGACGGTAAAGGTCTTGAACTCCACACCATCAAGATTGGGCACAATGAACGGCGAAATCGAAACCGCAAAGGGTGCATTATAAGTAGTCGTCGTTTCGACCAGAATTGCCGTGTCGCCGTCGGCGATGTCGGGCAGGGCGCTGCGCAGATTGGCAAGGTTCGCGTCAGTGTAATTGACACCAAAGCCGATATTCTCGGACCAGATTACACGGAAGACGTCATTTGCCTGCACATATTCATAGACGGTCACGCGCAGCTTGGACCCTTCGTAGGTATCCTCTGTCGACGTCCTGTCGGTCACGCCGGTGAGCGAGGTCAGCAAGGCATGCGCGCCATTCATATAGTCGCTGTCGACCGGTGCGTCTTCGCGGCTGAACATATCGGCGATGGTCAGACCGGCGCGTGTGCTGATCGCTTCGTCATGGTAGGCGTCGAAGTAAACGATGGTGGACAAGAGCGCCCAGACCAGAATGGGCAGACAAAGTAACAGTTCGATTGCGGCATTGCCGCTTTCATCGTCGCGGAATTCGGAAAAGATTGCACCGAGGTGCCTCATATCACTCTTCCTCTCTTCTGAAGGGTTCGACAACAAAAGCAGAGGAGGCGATCAACGCAAATGACCCGCCGGCAGCTGAATCAGAGTTGTTTTCCACAATCGCTTTCCCCAGTCCGGTGGTGGGCATCACCGGGTCAAACCGGGCGCACACGCGAAGATAGACCAATTCATTGTTACCACCATTGGTATAGCGGACCTTTGGTGCGGCGGGATCACCCCGGTTCGCGCACAAAACGTCAGTTGGAATCGGGGTCCAGTCGCGCAGGCTGCGCGTGACCATATCCAGCTTGAGCTGCGTGTCACAGTTGGGGATCAACAAGGCGACTTCGCAAATCCGGGCGCGCAGACGGTCGGGTGTCGGGTCGGTAATGACGCCGATGCGGACATCACGCACGGCGATATCAACGCCGCGTTCAAGCATCACATGCCGCGCCGAAACCATGCCGCTTTCGTAGATCATGCCGAAGAAAAGCATGAAAACCGGAAACACGATCACAAACTCAATCGACGTCGCACCTGCTTCGTCCTTGACGAACTTCGCGGCCCAGTACCGCACTTTCTGCGTGATATTGGTCATTAATGGGTCAACCTCAAGTCTATAAGCTGTTCTGCAACAGCAGCATGGATGTTGTCCAGATCAGCACCGCTTGTTTGTTTGTAATAGATGCCTTTAAGTTCGGAAGCGCAGCAATTCATGAGCGTTTCGCCGTTTGAGGTGGCACCGGCGGCAATCCCGTAGACCACGATGTCGCGTGCTTTTGCCGTGCGGCACATCCCCTTCGACAGGCGGTCAGCCTCTGTCTCATCCTGAACATTGGTGTTGATCACATTGAAGAAGGCGCCACCGCCGGAGAAGGGGTCCGCATTACTTGGGCCGTGGGGGGCGAGTTCTCTGAGATAATATTTGAACTGACGTTGTGACGAGGTCAGGCGGTCATCGGACCGATTCCGTATCCAGGTGAGATGTTGTGTCGGGTCGCTGTCGAACAATCGACGCATCTCTGATCCCTCGTCGTAACGGGGGCTGTTTCCAGCGACATTGCTTTTCTGGCTGTCGGTCATAAGCACCATAAACGTATAGGAAGGTGCCTTTGCTTCGGCTTCGGCCGTCGCGTCCGGATAGTCGAGTGGGCGGGTCTCCCGATGGATTGCCGCGACTGTGTCAACATTCTGGATGACTGGTCGAATGCTTGGGTCCAGCAATGAAATACCCCATTTCGCACCAGTAAAGATCGCCGTACCGCCGCGTGGCTCAAGCAGGGAAATCCGGAGCCGCAGTTCGTCTTCATCTTCGCTGATGGGCAACACACCTTCAAATTCTTTGGTCGGGCACATCTGACCATCGACTTTGGTTGAGCGCGTTGTACCGCTTGTGTTGTCTTCCACGCCACCACGATCCTACAAACCGCCTACGTTGTACTGAAACGACCTGGTTTGGGTATATGTCTTGGTTGCGTACAAGGTTGTGCCGAATTCTTCTTCGTCGTCGGTTTGGCCTTTAGTTCTTGGCGCGCGCCCGCCTTCGTAGTCCGAATCTTCAAATTCGACGCACCGCGACGGGTTGCGCCAAAGTGTGGCGGCTGACAATGCTACTGTGATTTCTTCCTCGGTCTCGGGAATTTCTGCGGCGGTGCCACCGATGCCGACCAATGGGTCCGTTGTTCTTAAAGCGTCACAAAATTCGCCGCTTAGCGCGACCTGCGAAGTATAGGCGACCAATAACAATGTCACCTGTCCGGCCGTTTCGGAGGGGATCGGGTCATAGACGAACCCACATGCCGCTTCGCGGAGCAGTTTGATCCGGCTCACGCGCGCAAGGTTGGTTGCATTGTGATACCCGCTTCCCACGGGCGCGGGACAGCTGCGCGCGCTTGGCGTGGGCAGCGTTGCGTCGCTGACGATCTGGTCCATTGACCCGGAGATATCAAGCACAAGCGACACTGCGACCTGACCAACACCTTCGCGCGCTTCCGAGGATGCGGGCGCGGTCAACTGGTCAATCCCGATGAACCGCAAATAGAAGGTGTCGATGTCCAATGATGAGTTCACCGGCACAAGGACATTGCCGTTATTGTCATCGATAATTGGCTGACCCTGAATTGCCCCGTCAAAGCCTGCTTTCTGGAAATATACGGTGACAACCGCCTTTTGATCCAAGGGCTGGTCAAGGTCCGCGGCGGCGAGCACCGCGCGGTCTGCCACACTCTGGAGGAATGCGCGGCGCGATTCAAAGCGCATGAAGTCAACGGCCATACCGCCGATGACCAGCAGAAGGATCGTCATGACAATGATGCTGCCGTCTTCTTCACGACCGAACTGGCGCAGCAAAGCGGCGCGTCTGTCGTTAAATTCGCTCCGCACACCGGTTGCGGCGGAATTTCGCTTCAGCATCGATTTCATCTCCGGCAGCGTTACAGATCGCCCGCGCAGTGCCTACAGTCTGGCACGCGCACTTGCCCAAGCAAAGTTTATCACTTGGCTGTGTCATTAATTGGGCAACGAAGTTACCCTCTGCGGCACACCCCCACACGAATAGCGTCAATAGGTCAAACAATGGTTTACTGTCGAACGTCGGGAAACAAGTGCAGGGCGGCATTGCCGCCAGTTTTGCATAACTATTGGGGAAATATGCATTTTTCGGCAATATTCCGCCGACGGCAATCAACAATATTCCGCCGATGCCCATCTTGACGCCGAATCGCATGAACCGCTGGCAACGGGGATCGAAGCCGCCATTCAGGCCGAGGTTTGGGGCGCGAAATAGAATAGTCGCAGCGTGCCGCTAGTTCACGTTTCCGGGCTTCTGTCGCAGCCAGTGGGCATCGCGATCCCTGCCACCGTTTTAAGATTTGCCCCGATCGCGGCTTTGTGCTTCTCGACTTTGGACGGAACAACACCGATAGTGCGCATATGAGTCTACCACCCGGTTTCCTGGATGAATTGCGGTCCCGTTTGTCCCTTGGTCAAGTTGTCGGGCGCAAAGTGATGTGGGACAGCCGCAAGTCCAATCAGGGCAAGGGTGATCTGTGGGCATCTTGCCCGTTTCATCAGGAAAAGTCTGCCAGCTTTCACGTCGATGACCGCAAAGGGTTTTATTACTGTTTTGGCTGCCATGCCAAAGGTGACGCGATTTCGTTTGTACAGGACACCGAAAATGTGGGCTTTATGGAGGCGATCAAGATCCTTGCGGACGAGGCCGGGCTGCCCATCCCGCAGCAAGATCCCCTCGCGCAGCAAAAGGCCGACAAGCGCACCCAACTGATTGATATCATGGAGCAGGCGGTGCAATACCATCGCCTGCAATTGCAGACCGGGCAGGCCGCCGCCGCGCGTGATTATCTGGCCGGGCGCGGGCTGTCGCCGGACGCGCAGACCCGTTGGGAAATAGGCTTTGCCCCTGCGCATGGGGGCGTTATGGCGCATCTGACCGGCAAGGGCGTTGATCCCAAGCTGGTGATCGAGGCCGGGCTTGCAGCGGAAAGTGACCGTGGCGGTGCCCCCTATGACCGGTTCAGGGGCCGGATCATGTTTCCGATCCGCGATGCGCGCGGGCGCGCCATCGGCTTTGGCGGGCGGGCCATGGACCCGAACCATCCCGCCAAATACTATAACTCCCCTGAAACAGCCTTGTTCGACAAGGGCCGCAGCCTGTTCAATCACGGACCCGCCCGCGAGGCCGCCGGCAAGGGCAAGCCTTTGATCGTGGCCGAAGGCTACATGGATGTGATCGCCCTGTCAGAGGCCGGTTTTACAGCAACTGTTGCCCCATTGGGGACCGCAATTACCGAGGACCAGTTGCGCCTGCTGTGGCGGATCGCGGCCGAACCGATCATCGCGCTGGATGGTGACAAAGCGGGATTGCGTGCCGCCATGCGGGTGATCGATATTGCACTGCCGTTGCTGCAAGCAGGCCAGTCGCTGCGCTTTGCGCTGATGCCGGATGGGCTGGACCCCGACGATCTGATCAAGCAGCAAGGCGCGAGTGCGATGCAAAAGCTGATTGATGCGGCCATTCCGATGGTCCAGCTTTTGTGGCAGCGCGAAACCGAAGGCCGGAACTTCGACAGTCCCGAACGCCGGGCCGCGCTGGACAAGGCCCTGCGTGAAAAGGTCCTTTTGATTCAGGACCCTTCGATCAGGTCGCACTATGGTCAGGCGATCAAGGATTTGCGCTGGGCACTGTTTTCTGCCCGCAAATCCGCTCCCAGACATGGCGCTCAGCGGGCATGGATGGCCAACAAAGACCCGTGGCGGCGCGAGATCAGTCCGGTGGCGACCAGCAAGAACTCTATCCTCGGGGCCGGTGGCGCCAGCGAGGACCACCTGCGCGAGGCGGTGATCCTTGCCACGCTGATCTGCAATCCGTCGGTATCGCCTGACTTTGAAAGTGCGTTGGAACGGGTGGAATGCCGTGACCAGACACATCAGGCGATGCAGGCCTGCATCCTGCGACACCTTGGCGCAGATGACCTAAAGTCAGCCATCATCGCCGAAATCGGGGCTGCACCTCTTGAAAATCTGCTGGGCCAAAGCCATGTCGCCATTAGCCCCGCAGTGCGCAAGGCGGGAAATATGGAAACAGCACGGCTGTGCCTTGCCGAAGAGTTTGCCAAGCTGGCCGCCCGTCAGGGTCACGCCCGCGAAATTGAAGATGCTGTCGAAGATCTTAGCGGCACAGCAGATGAAGGGGTGACGTGGCGCTTGGCGCAGGCATCTGCCGCGCTGGATAAAGCCGGGCGGGGGGACAACGAAGACAAGGCCGAATACGAGACCGGCGAAAACGGGGCCCTGATGAACAAAGACGAGCGGAGCGCATTTGATTCGCTTTTGAACCAAATCGCTTTTGAAAAAGGGTCGGCACGTTCTAAGTGAATGTCAAAGCAACAGCCTTTAGAAACACGGCGTGCCCGACTTGCGAATCAATCAAATGCAGGATTGATTCGACTTAAACGAATCAGTCGAATCACTTCGACGACGATGAAGATTTTGCGCGAAAGGTCCATTTGATGGCTGCCAAAGACAACGACGATCGCAAGGACAACGACCAGGATGGCGATATCAGCCTTGATATGAGCCAGGCCGCAGTCAAAAAGATGATCGCCGATGCGCGTGAACGTGGCTACATCACTTATGACCAGCTGAACGCCGTGCTGCCGCCAGAGCAGGTATCGTCAGACCAGATCGAAGATGTAATGTCGATGTTGTCCGAAATGGGCATTCAGGTCACCGAAGAAGAAGAGTCAGAAGAGACCGAAGAAAATCAGGGTACCACCGCCGTTGCGACTGTCGCCGGCTCGCGCGAGGTTACGCTTGGCGGGGCAGAGGCGGAAAAGCTGGACCGCACGGATGATCCGGTGCGCATGTATCTGCGCGAAATGGGCAGTGTTGAATTGCTGTCCCGCGAAGGCGAAATCGCCATCGCCAAACGGATCGAGGCTGGCCGCAACACGATGATCCTTGGGCTGTGCGAAAGCCCTCTGACATTCCAGGCGATCACGATCTGGCGCGACGAACTTCTGTCAGAAGACATTCTGCTGCGCGATGTGATTGATCTTGAAACCACGTTCGGCAATCAGCTTGATGAAGACGGCGAAGAAACAGTTGTCGCCCCCGTGGCGAACGGCGCCGGGCCTGCTGCCGACAAACCGGAAAAGGCAGAAGCCGCGCAGGAGCTTGACGCCGACGGCAACCCCATCGTCAAGGAAGACGACGATGATGAGGAAGATCAGGCCAATATGTCGCTTGCTGCGATGGAAGCCGCGCTCAAGCCGCGCGTGCTTGAAACGCTTGAAATTATTGCCCGCGATTTTGCCGATCTGTCCGATATGCAGGACGCGCGGATGTCTGCAACCCTGAATGAGGACTCCTCATTTTCGGACAAGCAGGAAGGCAAGTACCAGCAGTTGCGCTCTGAAATCGTGGAACTGGTGAATTCACTTCACCTGCATAACAACCGGATCGAGGCGCTGATCGACCAGCTTTACGGGATCAACCGCCGCATCATGTCAATCGACAGTGCGATGGTGAAACTCGCCGATCAGGCCCGCATCAACCGCCGCGAATTCATCGACGCATACCGTGGCCGCGAACTGGACCCCAACTGGCTTGAGGAAATGTCAGAACGCTCTGGACGCGGCTGGCAGATGATGATCGAGAAATCGACCGGCAAGATCGAAGAATTGCGCAACGATATGGCGCAGGTCGGCCAGTATGTCGGTGTCGATATTACCGAATTCCGTCGTATCGTGCAGCAGGTCCAGAAGGGCGAAAAAGAAGCTCGTCAGGCCAAGAAGGAAATGGTCGAAGCCAACCTGCGTCTGGTGATTTCCATCGCCAAGAAATACACGAACCGTGGTCTGCAATTCCTTGATCTTATTCAGGAAGGGAACATCGGCCTGATGAAGGCCGTGGATAAATTCGAATACCGGCGCGGCTATAAATTTTCGACCTACGCCACATGGTGGATCAGACAGGCGATCACCCGGTCCATTGCCGATCAGGCGCGCACGATCCGTATTCCTGTGCATATGATCGAGACGATCAACAAACTGGTCCGTACCGGCCGCCAGATGCTGCATGAAATCGGCCGTGAACCCACGCCAGAGGAATTGGCAGAAAAGCTGCAAATGCCTTTGGAAAAGGTCCGTAAGGTGATGAAGATCGCCAAGGAACCGATTTCGCTGGAAACGCCAATTGGCGACGAGGAAGACAGCCAGCTTGGCGACTTCATCGAGGACAAGAATGCGATTCTGCCGCTGGATTCTGCCATTCAGGAGAACCTGAAGGAAACCACGACACGTGTGCTTGCATCGCTGACGCCGCGTGAAGAACGTGTGCTGCGGATGCGCTTTGGCATCGGCATGAACACCGATCACACGCTCGAAGAAGTGGGCCAGCAATTCAGTGTGACCCGCGAGCGTATTCGTCAGATCGAGGCGAAGGCGCTGCGGAAGCTCAAGCACCCCAGCCGGAGCCGGAAACTGAGAAGTTTCTTGGACCAGTAGATACCAAAGAAAGCGTCCCGCGGGGCGCTTTTTTGTTGGCTGGTTTTATTGGTCTACACACCAAAGCGAACGCGGCAATATTACCTTTAATGTTGATCGCGAGATCCCGCCGATCATTCATTGTTCACTGGAAGTGATGTCTCGCCCGGCATCGCCGGCCTGCCGTTTTGTTTTGTAGCGCGGGTGCTATGGCTGCATTGAGGTGCTTTTTTTGGCTCACGCCCCACTCCTGTGCATTTACGATCACGTGATTGCGCATGTCAGCCGATTGAACAGGCGGCGTAATGGGCGCATTTGTCTTAAAGAAAAAGGATAATCATCATGCCCCGCCTCACTCTGCGATCAATGGCTACACTCACGATTGTTTCTTTCGCACTTCCCGCAAACGCATACAGCACAGAGCCCGCGTATGCAGTGACAGATGCCAAGGTCACTGCGACGCATACTGTGACGTTGACCGGGGTTTGCGTGCCGCGCCTGCCACAGACACTGGCCGCGCTGCTTGCCTTGCCGCCAGCGGATGGCCAGAAAACGGCTCCGGTTTTGGCCTGTGCATCGGGCTAGGAATGGCGGTAGAAGTCGCTATGCATACCAACTTTGATATCGCGACAGGCGGACCCGGTCTTTATGAGTTCACAACCCAAGTGAGCGGTTGGGTGCGCGGCACCGGTCTTCTTACTTTGTTCGTCCGCCATACCTCTGCCAGCCTGTTGATACAGGAAAACGCCGACCCCGAGGTGCAGACCGACCTGCAAAATTTCTTTGTAAGACTTGTCCCGCCCACGACCGACCCGTCCATGTCTTATCTGACCCACACCTATGAGGGGCCCGACGACATGCCCGCGCATATCAAGGCACCGATGCTACCCACATCACTGTCGATCCCGGTGATTGATGGGCGCATGGCGCTGGGCACATGGCAGGGCATCTATCTGTTCGAACACCGTGATCGGCCACATCAGCGGCAGGTGACCGGGTTATTGCAGTAATCTGCTTTTGACTTCCTGCAGTTGCTCCCGTTAATTGCGCCAACGAGGCAAATGGGATGGGCGCATGCTGAAACAGGCAAAAGATCTTGCGAAGACGGGCCGTTTTCGCGAAGCAGAAGCGATTTATGACAAATTGCTCGCTGACAAGCGGGTGAAAGCGCCGGTTTTGCGGGCAGCAATTCTGTTTCATAATCGCCATACGCACAATTTCCGAAAGGCCTTGCCGCCGGTTCAGGCCCTGCTCAAGGCCCGCCCCGACGATGCGCAAAGCCATGCGCTGGCGGCCGAAACTTTTGCTCATCTGGGAAATCTGCCCAAAGCAAAGGAACACGCGGCCAAGGCAGTGGAGGTCGCGCCGCAGGACCCCGACGTGCACTATGCCGCGTCCTTTGCTGCATTGCAGGGCAACGACTTTGAAGCCGCGTTAACCCATATCAATGAAGGGTTGGCGCATGACCCGGATCACCGGCCGCTGCTGGTGCAGAAAGGCTGGGCCTTGTTGGGCGGCGGCGATGCCGCCGCAGCCGCCGCACATGCGTGTGCGCTACTGACTGACAGGCCCGATGATATCAACCTGCTGGGGCTTTACATGGATGCCGCGCGGATCACGCAGGATGATCCCGTCTTTGCCTCCATGCGCGATGATCTTTTGCCGCGCTATGAAACCATTGGTGGCAAGCCGCTGTCGCATCTGCTCAAGCTGCTGGGCAAGGGGTACAATGATATAGGGGACTATGACGCGGCCTTTGATGCCTTTGCAAAAGCCAAGACAATGGCACCCATGACCTATGACGCAGCGGGCTATCGCAATTATGTTCAGCAATTGTGCCAGAATATCTCGCGGGCGGATTACTTTGGCAAAGGTACGGCTGATGACAGGCCGGTGCTGATTGTGGGGATGCCGCGCAGTGGCTCCACCCTTGTCGAGCAGGTTCTGGCAAGCCATGCTCAGGTCGCCAGTCTGGGCGAAAGCCCCGCCCTGTCGGAAATCGCCCAAATGGCCAGACTGCGGCGCCACAACGGCCCGGAAATGGTTCGCGCGATCAAGCAATTGCCCGCCAAGGCGCTGCAGGAACTGGCGCAGCGCTATCTGACCGGCATTGACGGGCAGGGCGCCCCCCGTGTCATTGACAAGAACCTGCATAATTTCGAACTGCTCGGGCTGTTTGGGGCCATGTTGCCCAAGGCCCGGATCATTCATGTGACCCGCGACCCGATGGACACCTGTGTCTCCTGTTATATGCAGCCGCTGTCGGCATGGCATCGCTATACCCAAAATCTTGATACGCTTGGCCATTCTTATGTGCATTATCGGCAGTTGATGGACCATTGGCGCAAGGTCCTGCCGAACCCTGTTCTTGAAGTCGCCTATGAGGATGTTATCGCCGATCTTGAAGGGCAGGCGCGGCGGATGGTGGATTTCCTTAATTTGGCGTGGGACCCGGCCTGCCTTGATTATCACAGTGCAGGCCAGCAAAGCCGCACCTTGTCTGCCCGGCAGGTCCGGCAGCCGGTCTACAGCACGTCGGTTGACCGCTGGCGCAGGTATGATGCCCATCTTGATCCCCTCAAACGGCATTTGGCTCGCTTCTACCCGGACGGGTTTGACGGCTGACCGAGTCACTTTGGCAACGCTCAGCAAAAGGTCTATCTTGCGGCTTGATTTGCCCCCTACCCAAAACCTGCATGGCTTCCTATAGTGCCTGTGGATAACCCCGGACCGGACACAACCCTTAGCCGTGGGACAGGTAGGACAAGGACAAGACATGCGTTGCCCCTTTTGCGGAAATGTTGATACCCAAGTAAAAGACAGCCGACCCGCCGAGGATCATGTAGCGATCCGCCGCCGTCGCTTTTGCCCTGCCTGTGGCGGGCGTTTTACCACCTATGAGCGGGTCCAGTTGCGCGACCTTGTGGTGATCAAGTCAAACGGGCGCCGCGAGGATTTTGACCGGCCCAAGCTGGAACGCTCCATTCGGATCGCCCTGCAAAAGCGCCCGGTTGAGCCCGAACGTATGGACCAGATGATAAGCGGGATTGTGCGCCGTCTGGAAAGCATGGGAGAGACCGATATTCCGTCTGGCACGATTGGTGAGATCGTGATGGAAAGCCTCGCCCGGATTGATACGGTTGCCTATGTGCGCTTTGCCAGCGTCTACAAGAATTTTCAGGCCGCAGATGATTTCGACAAGTTTGTCAGTGAGTTGCGCCCGGACGTTCCGGAAGATAGGTGACGCAGGCGACTGATGCGCGCTTCATGGCGCTTGCGCTTGGTTTGGGCCGGCGCGGCATGGGGCGTGTCTGGCCGAACCCGGCTGTCGGATGCGTGATTGTCAAAGACGGGACGATCGTCGGGCGCGGATATACGGCGGATGGCGGCAGGCCACATGCCGAGCCGATCGCGCTGGCGCAGGCGGGCGCATCTGCAAGAGGTGCGGACGTCTATGTCACGTTGGAACCCTGCGCCCATCACGGCGAGACCCCGCCTTGCGCCGATGCACTGATCGCCGCACAGGTGTCGCGCGTGGTCATCGCCACAACCGACCCTGATCCGCGGGTTGCCGGTCGCGGTATTGCCATGCTCAGGCAGGCAGGGATCACGGTCGAAACCGGGGTGCTGGAGACGCAGGCGCAACAAGACCATGCAGGCTTTTTTCTGCGCGTGACCCGGAACTGCCCGTTTCTGACACTCAAACTGGCGGGCACGCTGGACGGGCGGATCGCAACAGCCAGCGGCGAAAGCCAGTGGATCACGGGGCCGGAGGCGCGGCGTGCTGTCCATATGATGCGCGCGCGCCATGACGCGGTTTTGGTGGGGGCAGGCACCGTGCGGGCCGATGATCCGTCACTGACCGTGCGCGGGCTGGGGATCACCCGGCACCCTGTGCGGGTGGTCGCATCGCGCACGGCACAGATACCGGCCACAGGTCAGATGGCGGCAAGTGCCAATGACGTGCCCGTCTGGCTTTGCCACGGGCCGGGTGCGGACATTAGCGCATGGGAAGCGCAGGGCGCACGCGGGCTGGAATGTGCGGTGCGCAGCGGCGAGATTGATCCGGTCTCCATGATGGGGGCGCTTGCGGATCAAGGGATCACCCGGGTCTTTTGCGAAGGCGGGGGAATGCTGGCGGCATCATTGCTTGCGGCTGATCTGGTTGATGAACTGGTCGTCTTTACCGCCGGTCTGGCCATCGGGGCAGAGGGCACACCCGCCCTAGGGCCCATGGGGGTTGACCGTCTCGCCGCGGCGCCGGGTTTTGCGCTGAAGGATGTGCGCCGGATCGGGGCGGATATTCAACACCGCTGGGTCAGGCGGGCATCAGCGCCAGAGGTGGGCATAGCCGGCAAAAAGCCCCTGTAACTTGGCTGTCATCCGGTTCAATTTGCCGGGGACGGGAATGTCGTTGTTTTCCAGCCTGTCGACGATCACCTCGACCGGGCAGGCCATACCAGTCACGGGATCGAAATAGCGGGGGTAGGCAATCAATGCGGCATGGACCAGACCGGGCAAATCAACGCGCGCGGTGCGCCTTGTGACCGGCATGGCCCGATCATCGGTCAGGCCCCAGCCAGCATAGAAGGGCGTGCCAAGACAGATGACCTGCTTGTTGCGCAACAGGGCCTCGAACCCAAGCAGCGATGTCATGGTCCAGATTTCATCGGCGGCATCAATGGCCGCAATCGGATCGCAGGCGGGCAGGATCACATCGGCAATCTGGTCTGCACCTGTGACCTTGCCGGGGCGCAGGTCTGCCGCCACGTCAGGGTGCGGTTTATAGATCAGAACGGCGGCAGGGTTGGCCGTGCGGACAGCTTCCAGCAACGCGCGGTTGGTCTTCACATCAGGGCTGCCCAATGTGATTGATGCATCATCCTCGACCTGACCGGGCACCAGAATGCGGCGGCCCTTGGGAATGTCGGGCAGGGGGGCGGCGGCGTCCGGATTGTATTTTGACAGGCGCGCATCGTTGATCCGGTCAATCAAGGCGGCTGCCCTGTCTCGCGCACCCTGCGGCAGGTCAGTGGCTGCGTTGATCAAATGTTCAAGCCTGCTGGGGCGGGTTGCATCATAATAGATGCCCAGATCATCAAGCACCAGGCTCAGCGGCGGGATCAGATCAGCGCCCAGACCGCGCGAGCGCAAGAACCCGTCCTCGACCAACACCGCATCCCGCGCGCCGGTTGATGCCCATCGCATCAGACGCCTGTCCGTGGCCGTTGCTTTAGCGACGGCAGCCTTTGCGCTGGCAAAGATCACCGGGCGGGGCTTGCCGAAAATCCTTTGCAGTGACGCACGTTTCCACAGCCGCATATCTGCGGCCACCCAGCCGCGATAATCATCGCGTGCCGCATCGGCGAGTGCCTGCATCGTCGCCGCCGCTTCCTCAAAGGAACACAGGCGATCATGAAAAGGATCATACCATGTCGGATAAAGGATCATCGCCGCTGCAAACAATTGCGCGCGGGTCAGCTTGCGCTGGCGGCGTTGCACCGGCTTGCGGTCATCTGACAGCCCCCAGCCTGCATAGAACGGTTGCCCGAACACTGTTGGGCGATGGCCTGCCAATATTGCTTCGAACCCTAGCTGCGAACTAACCGTGTAGACGGCGATGGCCCCCTCCAGCAGCGCCCATGGCGACAAAGGCTGGTCACACAGGCTGATTTGGCCGGTGGCATCCTTTGCGGAAAAATACCCTTCGCGGTGGCCTGCCAGCGTTTCGGGATGGGTCTTGATGATGATCCGCGCGCCCGGGTGCTCGGTCTGGGCATAAAACAGCATCTCGCGAAAGCTGTTGCTGTCAGCGCCACTGGCCTTGACCGACGCATCCTTGCGGGTCTGGTCAATCACCAGCACGTAACCCGGGGCAGGGGGCGGCAGAGCCGGGTCAAAGGCGTTGTATTTGGAAAGATGGCCCGCTTTCATCGCCGCAATCCCTGCGCGGGCACGGTCCAGCAAGGCTGTATCATCCAGCGGGTCATCCTGCAGGATCAGTTCAAGCTCAGACAGCGTTGCAGGGTCAAAATGCACGCCCCTGCGGTCAATATGCAAACCGATGGGCACATCGCCATCACGCCCCAGACCAACAGAGCGCAAAAAGGCATCTTCGACCCGCACCACAGGCGCATCCTGCTTGGCGGCAACGGCTTCACCGCGTGGCGCTGTCGGGCTGTGCCCCCACACGCCCACCGCATCGCCATCCCCCGGGGCGCCGACCCGAATGTCATATCCCGCAAGGGCCATGATCCGGCGCACGCGGGTCTGCGTCAGAAAACCGCCGTTATAGACGTAAAGCCGCATCCGTTTTTCAGGGCTAGGGGCATGCATCAGCCCAGGCTTCTGAGGTTTGGCCGCACCGACGCAGGACCATCCAGCAACATCTGATAGGGGTCCTGTTCTGCCAGCAACATATCCGTCACTTCGCGGATCAACTGCCGCCGACCGCGCGCGGAATAGAACCCGCCGGGCACCTGACTGGTTGCCAGCAGAAACCGCCTGTAGGTACGGTACGCCTGCGCATCGGGCCGTTGCGGGGCTGCAAAGAAGTCGGGCAAAGGTTGCGCTGACACACACTGCGGCTTGTCATAGACCGCCGCACCAAAAAGCTTCACCGGAATGCCCCGCCAAAGCGCTTGCTGGGCGGCCGTTGAATTCACAGTCACCGCCGACCGCGCCTGATCAAGAAGCCGCGCCAGTTTGCCGCCGGGCACAAAGTGAACCCGGTCGCTGATCCCGTGCGCCCGTGCCATTGCGGAAATGATTTTCGCGAATGGCAGACGGCCGATCTCCAGCGGGTGTGCCTTGAAAACCAGATGGTGATGCACGGGTGCCCCTTTCGCGAACCCGTCAATGACAAGCTGCAAGAACTGTTCCATCCGGGTAAAGGGCGCGTGGGCCTGGAAACTGGCATCATGTTCAAGTTGCAACAATACCAGATGATAGGGATAGCCCGCCTGCCGGATGCGCCGGGTCGACAAGGACCTGCGGGCAGCGATGATCGGCATGGTGAACAACCGCTTGGTATAAAGCCACGCCTCTTGCCCGACTGACAGGTGCCGGTGCCGTTTGAATTGCCGGTATCGCCGGTTCGCAAAAAGGACAAACCAATGATAGAGCGCTCCGTAGAATACGTGCTGTCGCATATCACCCCAAACGGCGGGCGGCGGGTGCATATCGTGATCATTAATGGCAAGGGCGACCGACATCTCATCAATGCTCAGGTCCATCAGGCGTGAATGGCCGTTACTGCCATCGCGTTCATATGTCACCCAATAGGGGCGCATATATCCTTCTTCGAAAGTATGGATGCGGATACCGGCGGTCTTGGCAACCTTGATGGCGCGGGCATGGGCAGGCCGAATGTCGCCATAAAGAACGATGTCGGTGATGTTTTTTGCCGCAATCAGGTTGGCAAAGGTTGCGGGCCAGTCTTCGGTCTTACCTTCATATGGAATGAAGTTATGCGCCCGAAACCAGAACGCCTGATCGCCCGCGTTGAAACCCATGCGCGTGACCTGTGCGCCCGACTGCATGATGGCCTTGCCCAATAGATAGAAAAAAGGTCCATGCGGCCCTTGCAGAAAAAGGAAGTGGCGTGAGGTCGGATCTGGCACGGCGGAATGGGACTCGGTGATAATTTCCCCAACATTATGACAGCACAAGCGGGTCAGATACAGAGGCCAGATTGCCTGCTGCGCTTTACATTGCCCAGAGCGGCTTGTCCGCCCCAATGCAAAGGGCTAGGTCTGGTGCAGCAAAATAGCAGAGGCGTGGTATGTTTACAGGGATCATCACAGATCAGGGCAAGGTGCTGGAGCTTGAGCAGCGCGGCGATCTGCGGGCGCGGATCGGGACCGGCTATGACATCGCGGGCATCGACATTGGCGCCTCGATCGCTTGTGACGGGGTGTGTTTGACTGTGGTCGCATTGGGTGCGGAGCCTCAGAATTGGTTTGACGTGGAAATTTCCGCTGAAACCGTCGGGGCGACCAATCTGGGCGACTGGATGGTCGGCCATATCGTCAATCTGGAGCGGGCCCTGAAGGTGGGTGATGAATTGGGCGGTCATATTGTGTCGGGTCATGTGGATGGGCTGGCTGAAGTTGTCGGCATGGCCGATGAGGGCGACAGCACGCGGGTTACATTCCGTGCGCCTGACGCGCTGGCACGTTTTATCGCGCCCAAAGGGTCGGTCGCGCTGAACGGCACATCATTGACGGTCAACGAGGTGAACGGGCGTGATTTCGGCATCAACTTCATTCCGCACACCAAATCTGAAACAACATGGGGCAATGTCGCTATCGGCGACCGGATCAACCTCGAGATCGATACGATGGCGCGCTATGTGGCGCGCTTGCAGGAGTACAGATAAGATCCGCAGCGCCATTTGACAGCGCCGATCAGGCACGCAATGCTGCAGGTGGAAAAGCTGGGCTAGGAACGCAATGGCAGGGATAGGACATAACTCTGGCCGGGTGGATGAACCGGGACAAAGCTGGCGCAAGCATGTCTGGACCAAGGCCCGCAAGGACCTGTTGCCGACGCTGCCGATTGAAATTGTACGGCGGCGGGTCAAACGCGCGGCAGAGTTGGGTTTGCCATATCGGACCTATGCCGGGATCAGGGCAAGCAACGGTCATGATCTGATTGGCTTTTTGTTTTCAAGCAATGCGCTGCGGGTGCTGCGCGCAGGGCAGAAGATGCCGCAGGATCGCGCCGACAAGATGCATATGCTGCGCGATGTCCGCCGGGTCGGGGCTGCGCAGTCCCCTTTGCGTCCTGCCCAACTGGCGCTGATGTCCGGAATTGACGATGCCATCATTGCCCCGCGTTTCACGGACAGTTGGTCTGCGATGCGTGAAACGATAAGATCCCAGCTTCCTGCCCCGGCTGATCGTTTTGTTGTGGTCGGTGATACCGCATTTGAACGCGAGTGGAGTGAGGCGGCTGCTATGGCAGGTTATCTGGTGGCAGATGAGTATTTTGCACCGGGGATGGGTTAAAACCCATCTTACGCTGCATTGGCTGTGGCACTTTTTGTGGAACGTCAGGCGTTGCGTCGTAAGATGGATCTTGATCCATCACCCTTTCCAAATCAAATGCGCTGGGCTATCTGCGGCGGGGTAGGCCAGCGAGGACGCGCATGAACCAGAATTTCGAAACACCCGGCCCCGTCGAACAGGACTGGTCCGACGCCATCAGCCGCATCGAGGACATCATCGAGGATGCCCGCAATGGCCGCATGTTTGTACTTGTCGATCATGAAGATCGCGAGAATGAGGGCGACCTTGTCATCCCCGCCCAGATGGCCACCCCGGACGCAATCAATTTCATGGCCAAGCATGGTCGTGGCCTGATTTGCCTGACGCTCCCCGGTGAGCGGATTGATGCGTTGGGACTGCCACTCATGGCCTCACACAATTCATCGCGCCATGAAACCGCCTTTACCGTCAGCATCGAAGCCCGCGAGGGGGTCAGCACAGGCATTTCTGCCCATGATCGTGCCCTCACCGTTGCCACGGCAATCGATGCGTCCAAGGGTGCGGCTGACATCGCAACCCCCGGCCATGTCTTTCCCCTGCGTGCCCGTGACGGCGGTGTGCTGGTCCGGGCGGGGCATACGGAAGCTGCAACAGATATCAGCCGCCTTGCCGGTCTGAACCCATCCGGCGTAATTTGCGAGATCATGAAAGAAGACGGCGAAATGGCGCGTCTGCCGGACCTGATCGCCTTTGCCCAGCTGCATGGCCTGAAGATCGGCACCATCAGCGATTTGATCGCCTATCGTCGCCGCCATGATAATCTGGTTCGTGTCCGCGACACCAGCAAGATAGATTCTGAATTCGGCGGTGAATGGGAGCTGCGCATCTACAGCGATGAAACCCAGGGTGCCGAACATATCGCCTTGATCAAAGGCGATCTTGACGCGCCCGAACCGGTTCTGGTGCGCATGCATGCGATGGATCCATTGCTGGATGTGGTTGGCGCGGGTCCTGTCGGGCGCCGCAATGAATTTGGCGATGCGATGGAATTGATCGCAAAAGAGGGCCGTGGTGTCCTTGTCTTGTTGCGCGATGTGCATATGAAACTGGAGATGGACGAAGAATCCTCGCCGCAGACGCTGCGCCAATATGGGTTGGGCGCGCAGATTCTCAGCTCTTTGGGGCTGCACGACATTGAACTGCTGACCAATTCCCCCAAGCCCAAGGTTGTAGGGCTCGATGCCTACGGCTTGCGTATCACCGGTACCCGCAAAATCTCGGAGATTGGCTGATGGCCGGACCGTCCCATTACATCATGCCGCTGCCCGCTTTTGACAAGCCGGTGAAGATTCTGATCGTCGCATCGCCTTATTACAAGGACATATCCGACAACCAGATTGCTGGCGCCAAGGCCGAGATTGAAAAGGCCGGTGGCAGTTGGGACATCGTCGAAGTCCCCGGCGCGCTGGAAATCCCCACGGCGATCGGCATCGCTGAACGGATGAGCAATTTCGACGGATATGTCGCGCTGGGCTGTGTGATCCGCGGTGAGACGACCCACTATGACACCGTCTGCAACGACAGCAGCCGCGCCTTGCAATTGCTTGGGTTGCAGGGGGTGTGCATTGGCAACGGTATCTTGACCGTTGAGAATTATGATCAGGCCATGGTGCGCGCTGATCCGGCACAAATGAACAAAGGTGGCGGTGCAGCGGCTGCGGCCTTGCACCTGATCGCCCTCGCCCGTAAGTGGGGCGAGACCTCCAAGGGGGTCGGGTTCACAAGGGAAATCTTGCTGGCGGGCGACCCCGGCACATCAACGACATGACCATTTCAAACAATCAGCGCCGCAAGATGAAATCTGCCGCCCGGCTTTATGCCGTGCAGGCATTGTTCCAGATGGAAGCCTCTGGGCAGACCGTGGATGCGGTGATGCGTGAATTCGAGGACCACCGCTTTGGTGCCACCTATGACGAGGGCGAGATGACCGAGGGTGACATCGATACGTTTCGCGGATTGATGGAAAAGGCGGTCGATAATCAGGCAGCACTTGACCAGATGACAGATCGTGCGCTGGTCGCAAAATGGCCGATCGCGCGCATTGACCCCACATGGCGCGCCCTGTTTCGGGCGGCCGGGGCAGAACTGATCGGCAAGCAGACCCCGCCCAAAGTGGTCATTGTTGAATTTATGCACATCGCTGATGCCTTTTCACATGATGGAAAAGAACCCAAGTTCGTCAACGCGGTGCTGGATTATATGGCCCGCGAAGTCCAGCCCGATAAATTCACGAGCTAGGTGCAAGACAGGTCGGGTTGACCAATGTCGCATCGCCGAGCGTGTCAAAAACCGCTTGCGTTCCGATCCCGCCCACGACCATTTGCACCGTTGCCCCCGCGATTTCGCTGCCGGAAACATGTACCCGCTGACCCTCGGTCGCGCTGACGCTGTCGTCTGTGTCCAGCGTGACGGCGACGCGCCCGTCGGGTTGCAGCGCATTGACCTGAATTTCCAACCTGCGGTCCCCGTCACTGACGGGTGCCAGCGTGGCGTCGCCTTCGGTCAGGATTGCGGGCAACGGGTCCCATGATCCCGGCCCGCCGTAGGCCGTATCGATCAAGACACCAGCCACACTTGTGTGCAAATCAATGACGAATTGCGCATTGAACAGTGCGCAGGACTGGTTTTCGATCACAAAGGTGTCTGCGGGTGCACCATCCCGGTAGGACACGATAATGTCCTGCGCTGCGGCTGACCCGGACAGGCAGATCGCAAAGAACACTGTAAATAACTTCTTCATCTACGACGAGTTAGGGTGAAGCCGTCGCATATCCAGCATTTGGCTGTGCGCGACGTCTTGAACGATGGCACGAACCCACTTATTTTGGAAAGAACCGGGGGAAATACCATGTCTCAGCCCAAAGAACCAAATCTTTTGCGCTTCTATATCGGCCATTGCATTATCGGGTTTGCCCTGTCTGCCCTGTTTGTGGGCCTGCTGCTCTGGCTTGACGTCGCGGGTCTGCGGTCATTGATCATGGGCTCCGATATTGGCTGGCTGGCTGTGTTCTTGCTTTGGTTCTTCCATGGTACCATTTTTGGCAGTGTGCAGTTCGGTGTGTCGATCATGCTGAACATCGACAAGGGGGACAATGGACCACGCCGCGGTCACATGACCCCTGTGAGGGTCAAGGCTGATAGCGCAAAGCCGTTGCAGCCATGAAGCATCCGCCGAGATCGTGATCTGTTTGCGCTGGATGACAGGTGGCGGGAACCGCAGCGACCGTATGGGATTTATTCCCGAGGACCTGTATTTACAGGTGGGCGCCAGATAACTGAACCAGGGCTCAGACAGAGCCAGCTCCCTCGGATTTGCTTAAGGCCACTGGAATGTAACCCCGTTACAACGAGAAGAGCAGAAGCCCGCCATCAGAGAAGGTAGGGCTGGGGGAGCGAAAGAACAAGCCGCCGCGTGTCCTTTATTCTTCGACTTTCCCTTTGATCAGCCACCCGTTTGGACCAACCATTTCAATGGGAGCGTAGGCAAGCAAAGCACGTTCGGCCAGACCAACGGTCAAAAGAGCCATACAAACTTCGAAAAAGGTGATGTCGGTAAACAATGTCATTGGTAAACTCCTTACTTTGCTTATCGACATGTTTGACTCTCAAACCTGACTAAAACGTGACGGACGCAAGGTAAAGAAAGGCTTGACCCATAGTCACTTGCCCCATTCGCGCCATATTGCGCGCTTGCTTATGCAAGCATTTTATGGGCGGATTTCCGCTTATGTATTGAAATAAAACAAAAAACAATGTCGCAGGTGGTGAACTGGTCAGTTTTAAGGGGAAAACCCTGATTTTTCCGATCCAAGGCGCGTGACATTTTCTGGGTGCGCGGCCAAAACAGATTCGCAGAAATGCCATGACCGCGCGGCCTGAGGCAAATATTGCCCAACGGGCGCTTCGTGCAAACGCGGCCTGCTTTATGACAACTGACCACTGTTGCGGGTCCGGTCAGCGCCGTCACAAATTTGGAATTGATTTTTGTTCACCTATTGTTCATGTTTGCCCCATGCCCGAAGATCACGTCATAAAACCGCTCATGCCCGGCCAATTGCTGGCCCGTGGCGTTGGGCGGCATCTGCGCAGTCATGATTTTGTCAGTGTCGAAGAACTGGTGCCGACCGTCGGGTTGCGCGTCGATGTGATGGCGCTTGGACCCAAGGGTGAAGTCTGGGTGATCGAATGCAAATCAAGCCGGGTGGATTTCCAGTCGGATCAGAAGTGGCAGGGCTATCTGGAATGGTGCGACCGGTTTTTCTGGGCGGTCGATGGCGATTTCCCGGCAGAACTGCTGCCTGATGATACTGGCCTGATTTTGGCAGACGGGTATGACGCTGAAATCATTCGCATGGGCCCTGAAAGTAAACTCGCACCCGCCCGCCGCAAGCTCATGGTGCAAAAGTTCGCACGCCATGCTGCGGTGCGTGCGCAGGCGGCCCGCGATCCGGGTTTTGCGGAAGGTTTTGGGTGAAGATCGCGATATGAATGCCGACAGACCGTAGATCGCAGAGTCTTACCGCTTTTTGACCGCCCGTGCAGCCATCGCTGCAGCTTTGAGTTCTTCGGCAATTTCGTCAGCTTCATCCGGGTCGAAATCCATTGGAATCTCGGTGCTGCCAGCCTCGACAAAGATACGAACCATACCGACATCCGTCGGTCCGATTTGAATATTCGCTTCAAGATCGCGTTCGCTATTGATACCCATCCTGGTTCCCCTCATCTGCGCATTGTGACTACAGCTTTGCCCCCTTGATTGGCAAGGGCCGGTCTGCAAATCTGCGCATCATGCAGTTCACCCTTCGCCCCTTTACCGCAGCGGATGCCGATTGGCTGGTGGCCCAGCACGCGGATCACTACGCGCAGGTCGAGGGGTTTGACGACAGTTTTGGCCCCCTTGTGGCCGGGATCATTCAGGATTTCCTGTCCGATGCTGACCCAAGGACAGAGGCGGGCTGGATCGCGCAGGCGGATGGTGTGCGGTTGGGCAGTATGTTTTGTGTGCGGATCAACGCGCAAACCGGCAAGCTGCGCCTGTTCTACGTGGTGGATCAGGCACGGGGGATGGGCGTTGCCCAAGCCTTGCTGGATCAATGCCTGCGGTTTGCCCGCTCGGTCGGTTATGCGCAGTTGACCTTGTGGACACACGAAAGCCACGTTGCCGCGGGTCGCATCTACCGGCGCAATGGTTTTGAACGCGTCGCCGCCAAACCCGTACATTCCTTTGGATGTGATTTGGTGGAAGAGACGTGGCAGATTACCCTTTGAAGGTCTTGCAATCGCGCCGCGCTAAAGCTAAACGACGATTGTTGCCGCCTTAGCTCAGTTGGTTAGAGCACTGGTTTGTGGAACCAGGGGTCCCCCGTTCAAGCCGGGGAGGCGGTACCACCTCCCTCCCATGATCCGTTGGAGTAGGCCCGTGGGCGTGACTGTCATTGAATTTGAAATCGGGCCAAATCCGCCGCCACGGCTGGATAAGGCGCTTGGCCGTGATGTGCCCGATGATGCATCCCTCAGCCGGTCCCGGTTGGCCAAGCTGATCGCTGACGGTGCCGTGCAGGTTGGTGGCGTTGTCATCACCGACCCGCGGTTTCGCATTACCGAAGGGGCGCGGGTTGCTGTGTCGGTGGCCGCCGCCGAAGAAAGCCATATCGGCCCCGAAAATATTCCGCTGGATGTTGTGTTTGAAGATGATGACCTGATTGTCGTCAACAAGCCGGCGGGCATGGTCGTGCATCCTGCACCCGGCACACCTGGCGGTACATTGGTCAATGCGTTGATATATCATTGCGGCGACAGCCTGTCGGGTGTTGGCGGCATGAAGCGCCCCGGTATCGTGCACCGGATCGACAAGGACACGACCGGTCTGCTGGTCGCGGCGAAATCCGACCGTGCCCATCAGCATCTGGCCGACCAGTTTGCCGCCCACACAGTCGAACGCCGCTATCTGGCGATTTGTTACGGTGCACCGGACGCCAACGACCCGCGCCTGCGCGGCATCAAGGGCACATCGTTCGAGCCGGGCAATATCCTGAAGGTGCAGACCTTCCTTGGCCGCCACAAGACGGACCGCCAGCGGCAGGCCGTTTCATTCACGACCGGTCGGCATGCCGTGACCCGCGCCCGTATTGTCGAAACCTACGGCAGTCCGGTCAGCGCGGCCCTGATCGAATGCTGGCTTGAAACCGGGCGCACCCACCAGATTCGCGTACATCTTGCCCACTGCGGCCATGCTTTGCTGGGTGATCCGGTCTATGGCGGCAGGCGCAAACTGTCCCCCAAGGCATTGGGCGAAGCGGGCGTCGCTGCGGCTGCCGCCTTTTCCCGGCAGGCGCTGCATGCCGCCACTTTGGGGTTTGTCCACCCGGTTTCTGGCGAACAGATGCAGTTTTCCGCTGATTTACCCGCAGATATGAGCGATTTGATGCGCGCGCTTGGGGCCTGACCCTAAGGGCTGAAACATTCCATCCCATGTGCGTGAGCGCACGAAAATCCCCCTTACGAAACTGAACCAATCAGTTCATATTGTGTTTACCAAATTCACATAACCACCTCTTGAAAAGGTGAGCTAGTGTCCCCAAATCAATGTTAAGCCTTTATACATAAGGGAGGGCAGGACAGATGAGTAACTATAAAAACTTACCGGCACCGACACCGGAAGGCGGGCTGAACCGCTATATGCAAGAGATTCGCAAGTTCCCCATGCTCGAGCCAGAGCAGGAATATATGCTTGCCAAGCGCTGGGTTGATCATGAAGACACTGACGCCGCGCACCAGTTGGTGACATCGCACCTGCGTCTGGCTGCCAAGATCGCCATGGGCTATCGCGGCTACGGTCTGCCACAAGCCGAGGTCATTTCAGAGGCCAACGTTGGCCTGATGCAGGCTGTCAAACGGTTTGACCCTGAAAAGGGGTTCCGCTTGGCCACATATGCCATGTGGTGGATCAGGGCTTCTATTCAGGAATATATTCTGCGGTCATGGTCGCTGGTCAAACTGGGCACGACGTCGGCGCAAAAGAAGCTGTTTTTCAATCTGCGCAAGGCCAAATCACGAATTGGCGCGCTGGAAGATGGCGACATGCGCCCTGAAAATGTGAAACGGATCGCGACTGATCTGGGCGTGACCGAGGATGAGGTCATCTCGATGAACCGCCGTTTGTCGGGTGGTGATGCGTCGCTGAATGCGCAGGTTGGCTCTGACGGTGAAGGTTCGATGCAGTGGCAGGACTGGCTTGAGGACGAAAGCGCCAACACTGCCGCCGATTATGAAGCGCACGACGAACTGGACGCGCGCCGCGAATTGCTGGCCGAAGCCATGCAGGTATTGAACGACCGTGAAAAGGACATTCTGGTGCAGCGCCGCCTGTCAGAGACGACGGTCACGTTGGAAGACCTTAGCGGGCAATATGACGTCAGCCGCGAGCGGATTCGTCAAATCGAAGTCCGCGCGTTTGAAAAGTTACAGAAAAAGATGCAGGACCTTGCCCGCGAAAAGGGCATGCTGGCGACGGCCTAGCCACGCACAGACAGACTTTGCAGGGCGCGGCAGGGGAACTGCCGCGTTTTTTTTTTGTTGATGTGCGTGAACGCTTGTTGTCTGTTTTGAGCCCATTCTGACACAGGGGGGTGGTCGGGCGATGCCCGGACTGCGCCGGGCGGTTGTACCAAATGGACAGAGTTCTGCGAAATGCCAACCGCAACTTCGTCCCGCACAGCGGACCACCATAATTTGCGAGGTTGGTCATTTTTAACGCGCGATTGCCGTTCTGAACCCGACGCCAAGACAATTGAGTTTTGTCACCTTGATAAGGTCGTAATCTTGCCAGCCTTTGGACAATCGCAGGTCCATTTCGATGCGCAGATAGATCGCGGGTGGTGGCTGATTGCGTAATGAAGTGAGACCCGCGCGTGACAACATCAAGAAAAGAGCGGTTGACCGAATTGGTCGGACTGATCCGTGACTCCCGCCAGCAGATTGAAAACCGATGCGCCGTCACCGTCGACATCGATCCCGGCAGTACACCTTCACGGCGCCACTTGTGGCAGGCTGATGCGGTCTTTGGGGGGCAAATGGCCTCTGCCCATTGAGGGCTGCAAAAAACTGTTGGGACATTCCCTTGACCTTGCGTTGGCGCTAACATCGCGCGCAAGACAAGGAGAATCCCATGCAACCCATCCGTTGGGGCGTTTTAGGCGCCGCTGAGTTTGCCCTTAATTTCATGGCACCGGCCATTCATGCCGCGCGTGGCGCACAGTTTTCGGCATTGGCCACGTCCGACCCGCAGAAGGCGGAGGGGTTTCAGGCCTTTGCCCCTGATATCCAGATTTACGACAGCTACGATGCGTTGCTGGCGGCCCCTGATATTGATGCCGTCTACATCCCTCTGCCTAATCACCTGCACGTGGCATGGACGCTCAAGGCGCTGGAAGCGGGCAAGCATGTCTTGTGCGAAAAGCCGATGGTCATGGAGGACGCTGAATTTGACGCGCTGATTGCGGCCCGCGATACATCAGGCAAACTGGCGGCAGAGGCCTATATGATCGTGCATCACCCGCAGTTCCTGCGCGCCCGTGAACTGGTTGCCGCAGGGGCCATTGGCAATCTGGTGCATGTGGATACAGTCTTTAGCTACAACAACGCAGAGGCGACCGATAACATCCGCAACCGCCCCGAAACCGGCGGTGGTGGTCTGCGCGACATCGGTGTCTATACCTTTGGCGCTGCCCGTTTTGTGACAGGGCTGGAACCCGCCGCAGTGCCCTATGCCAAGTTGCGCTATGAAAACGACGTGGATGTGTTTGCACAGGTTGCAGCCAATTTTCCTGATTTCACCTACAGTGCGATCGTGTCGATGCGCATGGCCAAACGGCAGGAAATCACCTTTCACGGTGATAGTGGGGTATTGACACTGACCTGCCCGTTCAATGCCAACGTGCATGATATGGCACAGCTTGTGTTGGAGCAGGGCGATAGGGTCACGACAGAGCGTTGGCCCGGCGTGAACCAGTATGTTCTACAGGTCGAGAGTTTTTGCAGATCCGCACAGAGTGGTGCGGCGTACCCGTGCCCTCTTGAATTTTCCCGTGGAACACAAAAGATGATAGAGATGGTTGTCGCCGCAGGCGGGCCTGCAAAATAGGAGGTCTACTATGGCCAAGGATCAAGACGCACCAGACCACGACGCGGATTTCGAGAATATCTGGCTTCGCCTTGTGAACATGGTGATCATCGCAGTGCTGATGAGCATGGCGAGCACGTTGTTGGGGCTGATGATGGTGGCGCAATTCCTGATCATGCTGCTCAGCAACCGCGAACCCAATGAACAACTGGCCGAAATGGGCACCACGATGGGGGTCTGGATGGCCAAGGCCGCCCGTTACCAGACTGCTGCCAGCGAAGTGAAGCCGTGGCCGTGGACTGAACTGGACTGACCGCGGTCGGCGCCAGCGCCCCACCAAACGCATGCCCGGCCCCAACGGGACCGGGCTCTGCGATCAGTCTTCCATCGCTTCCAGTTCATCAATCATGCCACTGATCATTGACAGTCCTTTGTCCCAGAATTTCGGGTCAGACGCATCCAGCCCGAAAGGTGCCAATAGTTCCTTGTGGTGCTTTGATCCGCCAGCGCGCAGCATGTCGAAATACTTGTTGCGGAAGTCGGGGTCGCCCTCCTCATAGACCGCGTAGAGCGCGTTCACCAAACCGTCGCCAAATGCGTACGCATAGACATAGAACGGTGAATGTACGAAATGCGGGATGTAGGACCAGAAGGTTTCATAGCCGTCCACAAAGTCAAACACCGGGCCAAGGCTTTCTGCCTGTACCGACATCCAGAGCGCGTTGATGTCGTCCGGGGTCAATTCGCCCTTGGCGCGGGCAGCATGGAGTTTGCATTCAAAGTCGTAGAACGCGATCTGGCGGACAACGGTGTTGATCATATCCTCGACTTTGCCAGCCAAAAGGATTTTGCGCTCTTGCTTGGTTCTGGCCCCATCCAGCAATTTGCGAAAGGTCAGCATTTCACCGAAGACAGAGGCGGTTTCGGCCAGTGTCAGCGGGGTTGAGGACAGCAATTCGCCCTGTTCGGCAGCCAGAACCTGATGCACCCCATGTCCCAACTCGTGGGCAAGGGTCATCACATCGCGCGGTTTACCCAGATAATTCAGCATCACATAAGGATGCACCGGTGTCACCGTCGGGTGGGCAAAGGCCCCCGGGGCCTTGCCCGGCTTTACACCGGCATCGATCCAACCTTTGGTAAAGAAGGGCTTGGCGATGTCAGCCATCTTTGGGTCGAACTCTGCATAGGCGGTCAGGACCGTTTCGCGCGCCTCGTCCCAGTTGACGACCTTGGTGTCCTCCATCGGCAAGGGGGCATTGCGGTCCCAGACCTGCATCCGCTCCAGCCCCAGCCATTTGGCCTTGAGCGCGTAATAACGGTGCGACAGGCGGGGGTAGGCGGCCACGACCGCGTCGCGCAGGGCCTGTACGACTTCCGGTTCCACATGGTTCGCGAGGTGTCGTCCGGTTTGCGGGGTGGGCATCTTGCGCCAGCGATCTTCAATCTCTTTTTCCTTGGCCAGCGTGTTGTGCACGCGCGCAAAGATCTTGATGTTTTCACGGAAAACGACGGTCAGTGCGCGTGTCGCGGCTTCGCGCTTTGACCTGTCCTGTTCTGTCAGCAGGTTAAGCGTGGCCTCAAGGCTGAGCGTTTCACCATCTACTTCAAATTCCAGACCTGCCATCGTTTCGTCAAACAGACGGTTCCATGCGGCGGCCCCGACGGTCGATTGATCGTGCAGGAATTTCTCAAGCTCATCGGACAGTTGATGCGGTTTCATTGCACGCATCCGGTCAAATACCGGCTTGTAACGGGCAAGGTCGGCGTTTGCGTCCAGCAGACTGGTCAGGTGCGCATCGTCAAGCCGGTTGAATTCCAGACCGTAAAAGACCAGTGGTGTTGTGAAATTGGTGATCTTGTCCTGACAGTCGGCCATGAATTTGGCCCGATCGCTGTCGGTGGTGATTTGATAATAGCGCAGCCCGGCGAATGACATGATGCGCCCGGCAATCACGTCGATCTGCTCATAGCGCTGCACGGCCTTCAAAAGCCCGGCCGCATCAAGACCTGCTAGCTTGCCCTCGTATGACTTGGCAAAATCAGCGCACTCATCTTCCAGCCAGTCCAGATCGCGGGCGAGTTCGGGGCTGTCGGTGCCTGAGTAAAGATCGCTCAGGTCCCATTCGGGAAGATCGCCAAAGGCGTCGCCGCCGCTGGCATTGGCATCAAATAAGGGTTTGGGAAAATCTGCGGGTGTTTGAAAACTCATTGTCGCCTCATTTTGGCTGTGTTCACGATAAATAGTCTCTGTCGCGCGAGGTTAAAAGCTGTTCAGCCGTACGTGTCGAGCATTTCTTTCAGGTCGTCCAATGTATTGGCTTCGGCGACCGGCTTGTCCTGCCGCCAGCGCAGCATGCGCGGAAACCGCAGGGCGACGCCTGATTTGTGCCGCGGGCTGGCTTGAATACCTTCAAAAGCAATCTCGAAAACATGGGTTGGGGGCACCTGCCGCACCGGTCCAAAACGCTGAAGCGTGTTTTTGCGGACCCAAGCCGTGATTGCGCGAAATTCTTTGTCGGTCAGCCCGGAATAGGCCTTGGTAAATGGGACCAGATCAGCGCCATTACGGACGGCAAAGGTGTAATCGGTGAACAGGTTCGCCCGTCGTCCATGGCCTGCCTGCGCGTAGATCATGATCGCATCAATTGTCAGCGGATCAATCTTCCATTTCCACCAGTCACCTTTTTTGCGCCCTGACAGATAGGGGCTGTCGCGGTGTTTCAGCATCAGTCCCTCGGCCCCGACAGCCCGCGATTGGTCGCGTGCCGCCGCCAGATCATCCCAGTTCTGAAATTCCAGCCCTTTGGAAAGCCTGAGCGGAGCAGCCTGTGGCAACTCTGCGATAGTGCTTTCCAACAGTTCACGCCGGGCTTGCAGGGGGTGTTTGCGCACGTCCTGCCCTTGGTGTTCCAGCAGGTCATAGGCCATGATGATAACCGGGGCCTCGGTCAAAAGCTTTCTTGGCACGGTCTTGCGCCCGATCCGTTTTTGCAGCGCATTGAACGACAGCGGCTTATCGTCGGCAAAGGCCAGCACTTCACCGTCAATCACGGTGCCATCAGGCAGAAAGTCCTGCAACTGGGCCAGTTCGGGAAAGCGGTCCGTCATCAAATCCTCGCCCCGCGACCACAGGTAGTGTGTGCCCCCGCGGATGATCAACTGCCCCCTGATCCCGTCCCATTTGCGTTCCGCGTGCCAATTTGATGGCGGACCAAGTGCGCCAAGGTCATCAAGCTGATAGGCCAGATAGAACGGGTAGGGGCGGGACAGGTCTGCCGTTGGGTCGTCTGCCTCGATCAATGTGTCCCATGTCACGCTGTCGGGGGTCCAGTTGCCCATCAGTTTGTGGGTCAGTTCGGCCTCTGGCTGGCCGGTCGCCTGCGCCAATGCGCGGGTGATCAATTTCGCGCTGACACCGATACGAAAGCCCCCGGTGAGCAGTTTGGTGAAAAGGAACCTTTGCGTGGGCTCAAGGCTATCCCATGCCTGTAAAATCCCCGCTTTGCGTGCATCATCGTCGCGTGTGGCCAGCGATTTGATATAGTCGATCCAGTCGGACAAGGAGGCGTCGTTTGTCTGCTTTGCTTCTGGCAGGACCAGCGCGATGGTTTCGGCCAGATCGCCTGCGATGCCGTAGCTTTCCTCAAACAGCCAATCGGGCAGGCCTGCGACCTGCGCTGCCCATTCACGCAATTTTGTAGCGGTGATGACCCGTTTGGGCCGCCGTCCGGTAAATAGCGCAATTGTCCATAGCCGGTCTTGTGGTGATGCTGTGCGGAAATAGTCGGCAAGGGCGGCGGTCTTGACCGTGGTCTTTGTGGTTTCGTCGACGCGCGTGAAGAGGGCGGCAAAGTCCTTCATGCTTCGGCCTCCTCGGTTTGATCGAGGGACTCGCCCTGGTAGTCCGTGCTGACGATATGCGCGTCATAGCCCTGCTCTGACAGCCAACGCTGAAAGGCAGAGGTGTAGCCGTGGGTGGTAAAGATCCGGGTAGCACCCGTCGCCTTGACGGCGGCATTGAGCCCTTCCCAATCGGCGTGGTCTGACACGATGAACCCCCGGTCTGCGGCGCGGCGACGACGCACCCCGCGCAGGGCCATCCAGCCGCTGGCAAACGCGGTCGAGGCAGGCCCAAAGCGGCGCGCCCATGTGGTGCCAAGTGCGCTGGGCGTGGCAAGGATCAACGCGCCGGGGTGGTCTTTGGGGTTCAGGTCTGGTGTGATTCGGGTGGTTTTGGGCAGCACTACGCCCTGATTGCGCAGGACTTCGTTTGTATTCTCGATAGCGCCGTGCGTCAGGATCGGGCCAATATCGTGGTTGACAGTGCTGAGCAGCCGTTGCGCCTTGCCCAAGGCATAGGCCCCGAGAATCGATGCTTTGCCTGCTGCAGCATTTGTAGCCCACCAATCGTTGATCTGCCGGGCAAGGATATCCTGCGGGGTCCATTGAAAGATTGGCAAGCCAAAGGTGCATTCTGTGATGAAAGCATGGCAGGGCACTGGCTCGAAAGGTTCGGACAGCCCGTCTGCGACCGTCTTGTAGTCGCCCGAGGCGACCCAGACCTCACCCTTGACGGCAACCCTGATTTGCGCGGACCCCGGCACATGGCCCGCCGGATGAAAGGACACGTGGGCCGCGCCGATCTGGCGTTCCTGTCCGAAAGGGAGGGTTTCCAGACGGATGGGGCCCAGCCGGTGGCGCATGACGGGAGCGGTCTGTTCTGTCGCGAGATAATGCCCCATGCCGGATCGCGCATGGTCACTATGCGCGTGGGTGATCAGCGCTTTTTCGACCGGCTGCCATGGGTCGATATAGAAGTCGCCTGCGGGACAGTAGATGCCCCTGTCGGTAAAGGTAAGTACGTCTGTCATGCAACGCTATGTAGTGCGCGTTTATACGAGGGCGACGGATCAAGATCCATCTTACACTGCATTGTCTGGCCGACGTTGAAGGACCGTAAGATGGGTTTTAACCCATCTCACCTGTGCGCATCAAAAAGTGCGGCCGTCTGATCAAGCATCGTCTCGCGCAGTCTGGGGGCATCCATCAGCATTTCGTGCCGCCCGCGCGCGATCACATGCAACGCACCACCGGGCCAATCATGCATCCGACGGCGTATGCGTTCGGGATCAACAATCGCCTCTTCGCTGCCGAGGAATGTAATGCAGGGTACATCTGGTGCCGGGCGCAGGCTTAGCCGGTGCATTTCCCGCAGAGACTTATTCAGCCAGCGCAAAGACGGACCCCCCAGCCCCAGATCGGCGTGTGCCCGCACTTGATCCCGCAATGTGTTGAACATCTCCCGATCTGCCGTGAGCGTGTTTTCTGCAAAATCGGCACGCAATATATAAGGCTGTTCAAATTGGCCGGGCGCCAGCGCGTCGTCAAATCCCAGGGGTTTGCTCATCGTTGACAGACCCCATGCGACGGGCCGCAGCGCCAGCGACATTTGTATCCCCCACATCGGCGCGGAAAACATCGCGGCCTTTACATCCAGCCCTCTCATCAGGGCGCGCAGCCCAATGCAGCCCCCCATCGAATGCCCGATCAAAAAGAACGGGCGGGGCAGATCAAGCGTCTTTGCGTGCGCGACAAGCGCATCCACGTCTTTCTGGTAATCAAAGAAGCGTCCGACATGGCCAATGGCCCTGTTGTCCATCATCCTGTCAGCGATCCCTTGCCCGCGCCAGTCAACGGCCAGACTGGCATAGCCCCGATCGGCCAGTGCCTGCGCGCTCCGTCCATATTTTTCAACGTACTCGGTGCGTCCGGGAAAGATCAGCACCGTCCCTTTGGCATCTGTCTTGGGCCAGTGGGCCACGCGAATGCGCAGCCCATCAGCGGTATGTAACCAATGTGCCGCGCCCCCGTCCGGCCCGTGAGCAATATCATCAAAAAAGGGGGCGCAGTCCATGAAATCAAGCAAGGACGCCAGCCAACTTCAGGGCGACGCCCATATCACCGTCAATTGACAGCTTTTGTGTCATGAAAGCGGTCGTCGGGTTTAATTCACCATCCAGAATGGCTTTGAATGTATCGGTGTCAGCGGTCAGCGTTACCTCGGTTTCCGCATCATCGGCGCGCACCCCGTCATCGTCAATCACGATTGCCCCTTCGTCTTCGATAACGAACTTCGCGGACCCTTCAAAGCCGGCACCGTCCATTTTCGCAGTCAGTGCGGCTACCGCCTCTGTTACAACGTCGCTCATGTTTTTTCGTCCTCTATGTTGATGTTGTTACCCGCGCCCTCTGGTGTTGACCGCTGGGTGCGCTACATTGGACTTATGATCACGCAAACACATCGCTTCAAATGTATCGTTGCGGCACTTTTTCTGGGAGTAGGGTTTTCCTTACCGCTTCCCGTGTCGGCGCAGGACGAGCAGACCCCGTTGGACCAGCTTTATCAAGAGCTTTTGGGTGCCGACGAAGATAGCTACGCGCGTATCGAACGCCAGATCATTGCCCAGTGGGAAAAAAGCGGCTCGCCGGCGATGGACCTGTTGCTGCGGCGCGGACAAGAGGCGCTGCAAGAAGGCAATCCCGATGTCGCCGTTCAGCATTTCAGCGCGGTCGTTGATCATGCGCCGGAATTCTCGGAAGGGTATTTCGGGCGGGCGACATCCTATTACGCGATGGGTTTGATTGGCCCTGCATTGTCCGATATCGAAACCACGCTGCGGCTCAACCCGCGTCATTTCGAGGCGATGCGCGGTTTGGCAAACATTATGCGCGAACTGGAGCGGGTTGATGATGCGCTTGAACTCTACGCCCTGATCCTGGAGTTGAACCCGCAATCGCCCGAGGCCAGACAGGCTGTCGATACCCTGCAAGTCGAGCTTGAGGGACGCGCACTCTAATCGCGCTTCCCGTGGACAGGAACACGTATGATTTCCTCTCGGATCACGGCTGTTTTAGGCCCGACCAACACGGGCAAGACCCACTATGCGATCGAGCGCATGCTGTCCTATCGCACCGGGGTGATAGGTCTGCCGCTGCGCCTGTTGGCCCGCGAGGTCTATGACCGCATCGTTGCAGTGCGCGGCCCCTCTGTTGTGGCGCTGGTCACAGGGGAAGAAAGGATCGTGCCACCCCGCGCGGCATACTGGGTCTGCACGGTCGAGGCGATGCCCGAGGGTATGGGATGCGATTTTCTGGCGGTCGATGAAATCCAGCTTTGCGCCGATCCCGAACGCGGCCATGTCTTTACCGACCGGTTGCTGCACGCCCGCGGCCTGCATGAAACACTGTTTCTGGGGGCCGAAACGATGCGCGGGGCGATTGCAGCCATGGTGCCCGATGCCCAGTTCATGCGCCGCGAACGCATGTCGCAGCTCAGTTACACAGGCTCAAAGAAGATCAGCCGCATGCCGGCGCGGTCTGCGATCGTCGGATTTTCGGTTGAAAACGTCTATGCAATCGCAGAATTGCTGCGCCGGACCAAGGGCGGCGCTGCGGTGGTCATGGGCGCGCTCAGCCCGCGCACCCGCAACGCGCAGGTCGAGATGTACCAGAACGGCGATGTCGATTATCTGGTCGCGACTGATGCGATCGGGATGGGCCTGAACCTTGATATCAGTCACGTGGCCTTTTCTGCCCTTACCAAATTCGATGGCCGCCGGATGCGCCATCTGATGCCAGAGGAGCTGGCCCAGATTGCAGGCCGTGCCGGTCGTCATGTCGACAACGGGACATTTGGCGTCACAGGCGAGGCCCCGGCCTTGGATGAAGGCGTGGCCGGAGCCATCTGCGACCATCGTTTTCAACCGGTCAAGAAGCTGCAATGGCGCAATGGCGATCTGCAATTCGGATCAATAAAGCGTCTGATTGCCAATCTGGAGACCCGCACCGATGATATCTGGCTCAGCCGTGTCCGTGAAAGCGATGACCTGCGTGCGCTCAAGGCGCTGGCTGCAGATCCGGAGGTCGCCGCCCGCGCGTCTGACGGCCCATCCGTCAGGCTTTTGTGGGATGTTTGCAGAATTCCCGATTTTCGCGGGATTTCTGCGGGAGAACATGCTAGCCTCCTGACCCATATATATAACGATTTGCACCAACTTGGGCATGTGTCCGCCAATTGGTTCGGGTTGCAGGTGCGCCGGATTGACCGCACGGATGGCGATATTGATACGCTGTCAAAGCGGCTGGCCTATATTCGCACCTGGACTTATGTGGCCCAACGCAATGGCTGGCTAAAGGAAGAATCACATTGGCGTGAAGAGACTCGCGCTGTAGAAGACCGATTATCAGACGCGCTGCATGGCGCATTGACACAAAGATTTGTGGACCGGCGGACCAGTATTCTGCTTCGCCGGCTCAAACAGAAGGAGAGCCTTTTGGCTGACGTGAACGAAAAGGGTGAAGTAACCGTAGAAGGCGAATTTGTCGGACGGTTGGAAGGGTTTCGCTTTCGCATGGACAAGGCGGGCAGCCCGGACGAGGCCAAGACACTGCGCGCTGCATCGGTTCAGGCGCTTGTGCCACAATTTCATTTGCTGGCTGACAGGTTTTACAATTCCCCTGATCCCGAAATTGATTTCACCGAACAGGGTGGGCTGATGTGGGGTGATCAGGCCGTGGGCAAGCTGGTTGCCGGCGCCGATCCCTTCAAGCCAGGCGTTGAGGAGTTTGTCGATGATGAGGCAGGCCCTGATGTCGCCGCCAAGGTCCAGCGCCGTTTGCAGCACTTCATCGACCGCAAGATTGCGGCCGGGTTCGAGGGCCTGCTGGCGCTCAAGAACGACGACACCCTTGAAGGTGCGGCCAAAGGCTTTGCCTACCGGATGGCCGAAGGGTTCGGCATTATTCCGCGGGGCGAGGTGGCCGATGAGGTCAAGGCGCTTGACCAGGACGCCAGAGGCGCGCTGCGCAAGCATGGTGTGCGTTTTGGCCAGTTTACGATCTTTCAGCCACTGTTGCTGAAACCTGCCCCGACGCGCTTGCGACTGGTCCTTTGGTCCCTGACCAAGGGCCTGTCGGAATTCCCCGAAAGCCCGCCGCCGGGCCTTGTTACAGTTCCGGCCGCCAAGGACGCTGTCCCGGGCTATTACGCCATGGCCGGATACCGCGCCGCTGGCGAACGTGCGATCCGTATCGATATGCTGGAACGTCTGGCTGACATGCTGCGCGCCCAGGACAGCCGCGGCGGATTCGAGGCCAACCCCGATATGTTGTCGATTACGGGCATGACACTTGATCAGTTTGCCGACTTGATGACAGGCTTGGGTTACAAGGCCGAAAAAGCCGAGCGTGAAAAGGTCAAGCCTGTCACTGCCGTTGTGCCCGGTGCGGCGCAGGATGTGTCCGACAGCACACCCGTGATGGATCGCGATGCCCCCAATGAGGGGGCGGCTGTTGATGCGGTGGATACGCCACAAGATGTGCCCGTTGACCAGATCCCCGATCAGGGTGAAGCGCCTGTCATTGCCGAGCCCGCCGAACAGCCCGCCAGCGCGCCGGTGCCCGAGACGGCTGCGAATGAGACACCGGTGGGTGTGGCGGCTGATGCTGCTGTCGCCAGCCCGGAAACCGAAGTGTTTTATACCTTCACGTGGGGCGGTCGCAGCGCCCGTCAGAATGCACGCCCGCAAGGCGACAAACCACGTGGCAAGGGCAAACCCAAGGGCAAGGGCAAACCGGGAGCTGGTGGCAACAACAAGCCGCAAAGGTTTCAGGCCAAACCCAAGAAGGAAAAGCAGATTGATCCCGACAATCCTTTTGCCGCAGCCTTGGCAGGGTTCAAGAAAAATTGACCAACGCGCCCCGGCAAACGATCCGGCTGGATAAGTGGTTATGGCATGCGCGGTTCTTCAAATCGCGCAGCCTTGCCGCCGGGGTTGTTTCAGGTGGCAAGGTCCGCGTTGATGGTACCCCCGTCAGCAAACCTGCGCGTGCGGTCGGGGCGGGAGATGTGCTGACCTTTGTGCAGGCTGACACAGCACGGGTCGTGAAAGTCCTCGCCTGCGGAGAGCGGCGCGGACCAGCCCCCGAAGCCCAAGCGCTTTATGAAGATCTGACCCCTGCCACCAAGCCCCGCCCGGTGCAGGCGCGCGGGCCGAACCCACGCTATGAGGGCGGCGGTCGGCCAACCAAGAAAGACCGACGTGATATGAGGTTGGACTAGGGTCCTGACCCCGGCGACCGCCGCAAACGCGCTTTTCCGGTCAGATGGCCGTCATCTAGGGCAGCCTTTTTATCGTGCGCCTATTCACCTTTCAGAAACGAAACGGGGCTACCGTGTGGCCCATGATTTTCAGTTCAAACAAAAGGCGACAAAAATGCGACTAGCTACTCTCGGGCTTCTATTCCTTGCGGGCTCCGGTTCTTTGGCCCATGCCGATGAATACCATGGCGCGCTGCAAAACTTTCTTGAAACAAATATTCGGGCATGGGCATCCAATCCCGTCCTCGTTGAGGCTATCAACGAACAGAACGTCAGAACAGCTGACTTCGATCAGGCCATGATTGATCAGGCGGACCTTTTGTGGCGCGCGCAGGTCGACATCGAAGGTGCGGAAAACATCGAAGAAGTGCTCATCAATCCTGCGGCAAATTTCTTGCGAGAACAGGTCGTTGCATCTGCTGGGGCCATTACTGAGGTATTCATCATGGATTCCCATGGCATGAATGTTGCGGCATCCGCCGTTACATCCGACTACTGGCAAGGTGACGAGGCGAAATTCACGCAAACCTACCCGATGGGCCCGGATGCCGTCCATTTGGGCGACGTCGAATTGGACCAGTCAACGCAAGCGGTTCAATCGCAGGTCTCGATCCCGATGGTCGACCCGGACACATCAGAAGTCATCGGTGCAATGACTGTGGCGATCGATTTGACCTATCTGGCGCAATAAATACCGCCGACTTGTCGGAAACAAACGGCACCTATGAGGCGCTTCAGTATTGGCTGAAGCGCTTTTTGCGGATAGCGGTTTCGTGAACCCAAAATGATGATCTATGCCGGGCAATGCATCTTGAATGACACCGCTGTCTATTCTAGCAAGGCACAGATAGCTATTCGGATGCCTTAATGACCTACATCGTCAACGACAATTGTATCGCCTGCAAATACACGGACTGCGTCGAAGTCTGCCCTGTGGATTGCTTTTATGAAGGCGAGAACATGCTTGTCATCCACCCTGACGAGTGCATCGACTGCGGCGTCTGCGAGCCAGAGTGCCCGGCTGATGCGATCAGGCCTGACACAGAGCCGGACATGGAAAAATGGGTCGAGTTCAATCGTAAATATTCCGAGATGTGGCCTGTCATCATCACCAAAAAAGACCCGCTTCCGACCGCTGATGAAATGGACGGGAAAGAGGGCAAGATGGACCTGTTTTCCGAAGCCGCAGGCGAGGGCGGCTGATTCGCTTTCTGGTTTTCCCTAAAAAACCATGTTTTTAAGGGTTTGCGGCGCTTCCGAAAAGTGCATTTTTGTGATATAGTATCGTCAATGATGCGGAAAAAGTGATCCAGAGTTATGCGCGAGATGCCCGACGGTGACGTGATGTTGCCGCCGGTTTTTTGTCGCGCGTACCGGTGGATCGCGGTGAAAGGAAGACCATGAGCAAGAAGAAAAGTGAATTCAGCCCAGAGCAGTTTGTCGTTTATCCGGCACATGGGGTGGGGAAAATCATCAAGGTGGAAACACAGGAAGTTGCGGGCTTTGAACTGGAACTTTTTGTGATTGCTTTTGAGAAAGACAAGATGACGTTGCGGGTACCCACCCACAAGGCAACGGAAGTCGGGATGCGCGCGCTTGCGACGCCAGACGTGGTTAGCCATGCGATGAAAACCTTGCGGGGCAAGGCGAAAGTCAAAAAGGCGATGTGGTCGCGCCGCGCGCAAGAGTATGAGCAAAAGATCAACTCTGGCGACCTGATCGCGATCGCGGAAGTCGTGCGCGACCTGCATCGTCAGGATGACCAGCGCGAGCAAAGCTATTCGGAACGCCAGCTTTACGAGGCCGCGCTGGAGCGGCTGACGCGCGAAATCGCCGCTGTTGCGGGCAACGACGAAAATGCCGCCGCAGCCGAGATCGACTCTGTGTTGGTCAGCCGCGCTGCCTAATTACGCAGCGACATCGTTTCGCGACAGACTTTACCAAAACAAAGAGCCGTACTTTCTGGTGCGGCTTTTTCATTGCCGGATGGTGGTGCGAATCTATAGCGCCCGCCAGCCAATATCAGACCGATAGAAACCGTCAGGCCAATCAATGCTTTGCGCCATGGCATAGGCCCTTTCATGGGCTTCGGCCAGACTGGCCCCGCGGGCGGTGATATTCAATACCCGTCCGCCGTTGGCTGTGATCTGCCCCTGACTGGCGCTTGTGCCCGCGTGAAACACCATGTGAAAACTGTCTTCGGGTTGACGCTCCAGCCCTTTGATCACGCTTCCTTTTTGATAGGCACCGGGATAGCCATTGGCTGCCATCACAATTGTCAAAGCGTGGTCATCAGCCCAGGCGGCCTTTATACTGTCCAGACGTTCCTCGGCGCAGGCGAGTAGCAAATCAAGGATTTGCCCGCCCAAACGCATCATCAGGCATTGGCATTCAGGATCGCCGAAGCGCACATTATATTCCACCAGTCGTGGCTGCCCGTTCTGGATCATCAACCCGCAAAACAGTACCCCCTGAAACGGTGTGCCGCGCTTTGCCATTTCGTCGATGGTGGGCTGAATGATTTCATCCAGCGCCTTTTGCGTAATCGCGTCGGTCATGACGGGGGCTGGAGCATAAGCACCCATGCCGCCGGTGTTGGGTCCGGTGTCGCCGTCAAATGCCCGCTTGTGATCCTGTGCCGTGCCAACTGGCAGGATCGTTTTTCCGTCGGACAGGACAAAGAATGACGCCTCTTCGCCGTCCATGAATTCTTCGATCACAACTTCGGCCCCGGCGTCGCCGAAACTGCCATCAAACATATCGTCGATCGCTGCCAGTGCCTCGTCCTCTGTCATCGCGACGATGACGCCTTTGCCAGCCGCCAGACCATCGGCCTTTACTACGATCGGTGCGCCTTGCGCGCGGATGTACGCCCGCGCGGCGTCTGCATCGTCGAAATGCGCATATGCGGCCGTGGGCGCGCCGGACGCGTCGCAGATGGCCTTTGTAAAGGACTTGGAAGCCTCCAGTTGGGCTGCCGCCTGACTGGGGCCAAAGACAAGCATGCCCGCCGCACGCAGACGGTCTGCAACCCCGGCGGCGAGTGGTGCTTCCGGCCCGACAACGATGAAATCAACGGCATTTTCTTCTGCGAACGTGGCGACCGCCCCGCCGTCCAGAATGTCGATATCTGCGCAATCGGCAATTGCCGCGATGCCTGCATTTCCGGGGGCGACGATCAAACGGTCACATTTCGGGTTCTGCTGGATCGCCCATGCCAATGCATGTTCGCGGCCTCCACTGCCAAGAATCAATATATTCATATGGGCTGCCCTCGATGACCTGCAAAAATATGTTGCCGTGCGGATAAACGATCCTGTGCGGGTGAACAACCGTGCAGGGACCCAGATAGAGAACCCCGCCCGAGCTCCGCGCACGTCAAGGTTTAGGCTTGATAGTCACACTCTCCTGATTTTTGCAAAGACCCGTCAGCTTTTGCTTGGCCTGCCCGAAAAAATCGTAATAACTTCTGCGTTGGGGGCGTTGTACGAGGGTACTCCGCTATGAGACGGGAAAAAAGAGACCGGCGTCTTTGGCATCGGCTTGAAGGATACAGCTTTCACGAACGCCCATTGACGCGGTCTTTGATTGATCGGCTTCACGAAGAGTCGGGCCATTCGATTGATGTGTGTTACACATTGGTCGAGGAATATCGCAGATTTATGTATTTGGTCGGCTGCACGGGCGAAACGCTTGCGCCGTCGCCTATTGTCGCCTTGGTCTGGCGGCTGCATATCAGCGATGAAAAGGCCTATTTTCAGGATTTCTGCCCGCGCGTGATTGGCCGCACCATCCATTACGCTGCTGATCCGCTGCCAATCGGAGAAGACCCGGCCTATGAGCGCACGCTGGAGTTTTACGCGCGCGAGTTTGGACGCGCGCAAGTGCAATATTGGCCCGACCCGGACGTGGGTGCGGTGAACCTGTCATCATTTCTGATGTGGTCTGTCGGGTTGACCGCTTTTGCGCTCGCTTTGCTGATCGGGTCGATTATATTTGCGGCTTTCGGGGCGTTTGTTATTACGGGAAGCATGTTCCTGCGTTGGAAGTTTTCATCACTTCCATTGCAAAACCTGCACCCGGAGACTGAATGAACGATCTTTTTGACGATGCCCCTGCCGACAATACCCCCGAATTTACGGTCACAGAGCTTTCTGGAGCAGTAAAGAAGGCGATCGAGGGTGGCTTTTCCCACGTTCGTGTGCGGGGGGAAGTGGGGCGGGTGTCGCGCCCTGCGTCCGGTCACATTTACCTGGATCTCAAGGATGACCGTGCCGTCTTGGCTGGCGTGATCTGGAAAGGCCGTGTCCAAGGGTTGGCGCATCGCCCGGAAGAGGGCATGGAGGTTGTGGCCACCGGCAAGCTGACCACATTCCCCGGCCAGTCCAAATATCAGATCATCATCGAAGATATCGCACCTGCCGGTGTGGGCGCCCTGATGGCGATGCTTGAAAAGCGCAAGGCCCTGTTGCAGGGCGAAGGCTTGTTTGCCTCGGAGCGCAAACGCCCCTTGCCCTACCTGCCAGATGTGATTGGTGTCATCACCTCGCCGTCCGGTGCAGTGATCCGTGACATTTTGCACCGGTTGCGTGACCGGTTCCCGCGCAAGGTGCTGGTGTGGCCGGTGGCTGTCCAGGGCCAGAAATGCGCGCCCGAAGTCGCCGCAGCGATCGCCGGTTTCAACCGCCTGACCCCCGGCGGTGCCTTGCCGCGTCCGGACCTTTTGATTGTGGCCCGGGGCGGCGGCTCGCTGGAGGATTTGTGGGGTTTTAACGAAGAAATCGTCGCCCGCGCGGCGGCGGCGTCGGACATTCCGCTGATTTCTGCAGTTGGACATGAAACGGATACGACATTGATTGATTTCGTGTCCGACAAGCGCGCACCGACCCCGACAGCGGCGGCGGAACTGGCCGTGCCTGTGCGCATGGAGCTGTTTGCATGGGTCGACCAGCAAGGCGCGCGGTTGAGTCGTGCATTGACCACAGGCGTCCAGCAACGCCAGCAGCGCCTGCGCGATCTGGGGCGTGCGCTGCCACAGGTGGAGACATTGGTCGATGGCCCGCGCCAGAGGCTGGATTATCTGGGCGAACGTCTGCCTGCGGCGCTGACCGGGGCTGCTGCCAAGAAGCGGCTTCAACTGTCAGAGGCCGCCTTGCGTCCGGGCATTTTGGCCCGCCGTGTTGGCGAAGACCGCAGGCGGCTGGAGGCCTTGTCTGGTCGCTTGGGGCCTGCGTTAAAACGCAGGTCACGTGATTGGACTGTCTCGCTTGAACAGGCGGGGCGCGGGTTGCGCCCAGAGCTTTTGCAGGATCGTATTGACCGTCAGGCGGAACGTCTGGATGTGTTCTTGCGGCGGTTGTCGGAACGTGCTGCGCGGCAACAGGCCGAGCGGATTGCCCGCCTCGACGCCCTTGATCGGTTGCGCGAAACGCTTGGTTATGTCGAGACGTTGAAACGCGGCTATGCTGTGGTGCGGGGTGATGGCGCGGTTGTGACCGGCAAGGCAGCCGCCAGCAAAGCGGCAACGCTGGAGATTGAATTTTCCGATGGCCGCTTGCCTGTCTTGGCGGACCGGCAGGCAAAACTGCTATAGGGTCAGTCTCAGGTCGCGGGTTTCGTCATTTTCGGGGCCATTCAGGGCGGCAAGGCCTATCTGGTCCGTTGTGCGATATCCCTTCCGGCGGCCCAGCCTGATGACCATGCCCACTGAAAATTATATCCGCCCAGCCAACCCGTCACATCGACGCATTCACCAATGAAATAAAGGCCATCAACGGATTTCGCCCCCATTGTTTTTGACGAAAGCGCATCCGTATCCACACCGCCCAGAGTGACCTCTGCGGTGCGGTAGCCTTCTGATCCGCCCGGTGTCAGGGTCCAATTTTGCAGGCTTTCGCAAAGCGTGCCAAGCTGTGCGTCGCTTTGGTCCGCGATATTCCCTGTCAGCGCCAGATCGGTGCGCAGGAAATCCACCAGCCGACCGGGCAGAACATTCCCCAGCACGGTTGTCAGCGCCTTGCGGCCCTGACTGCGGCGCTGGTCCTGCAGGAACGACAGAAGCGATCCTTGTGGAGTCAGGTTCAGGGTGATGCTGTCACCCTCTTGCCAATATGAAGAGGCTTGTAGCACCGCAGGCCCGGACAGCCCCCGGTGGGTAAAGAGGATGGCTTCGTCAAAGCTGGCGGTCCCCGCACTGACCCGTGCCGGTGTCGCGGTGCCCGCCAAGGGTTTGAACCGATCATCCCCAAAGGTCAGCGGCACCAGACCGGCACGAGGTGCAACAACCGGCAAATCAAACCGGGCCGCGATCTGATAGCCCAGACCGGTCGCACCCATCTTGGGAATGGATTTGCCGCCGCAGGCCACCACCAGATTTCGGGCTTGAATATCGGTTTCGCGCCCGTCCCTGGTCAGCTGGACCTGAAAGCTGCTGCCATCGTGGTCGATCTTGCCAACGTCTGATTGCAGCCACAACTGCGCGCCGACCTTGTCCATTTCCGCCCGCAACATGGCAATGATATCCTTGGCAGAGGTGTCGCAGAACAGCTGCCCCAGCGTTTTTTCATGCCATGGGATGTTGTGCTGATCGACGAGCGCCATGAAATCCCATTGGCTGTAGCGCTTGAGCGCGGATTTGCAGAAATGCGGGTTCTGGCTGATGAAATTGGCAGGACTGGCGTGCAGGTTGGTGAAGTTGCAGCGCCCGCCGCCGGAAATCCGTATCTTTTCCCCTGCCGCCTTGGCGTGGTCGACAACCAGCGTGCCCGGCCCCGCGTGGGCTGCGCACATCATGCCCGCAGCGCCCGCCCCGATAATCAGTGTATTCACGTTCATCTCGCTGATGTGGCGCGGAATTGCGCGCGGTGCAAGCTTTTGTGGGCGCAGGTGCCTCCGGCGGGGATATTTCTGGCCAAAAGAACAAGCGAGCCGATTTTTAGTAGAATCAGCGTCCAATGCCATCTATGGTAATTCCAGACCCGGAAAACCGGGCGTTTGAGGCAGTTTGGCGGTGATCCATGACGGAAATGGTCTATGGCGCGGCACCGGTACATTCCGGTGATCCGGTTTTGCCACGGTGGTGGCGTACAATCGACAAATGGACATTGTCCTGCATTCTGGTCCTGTTCGGCATCGGGCTGTTGCTGGGGTTGGCCTCTTCGCCACCGCTGGCCGCCAAGAACGGGCTGGAGCCGTTTCATTATGTGACCCGGCAGGCGGTCTTTGGCGGTATGGCGATGGTTGTCATGTTCGTGGTGTCGATGATGTCGCCCACGCTGGTCCGCAGGCTTGCGGTGCTCGGGTTTCTGGCCGCGTTTGTTGCGCTGGCTTTCCTGCCGGTTTTGGGAACGGATTTTGGCAAGGGGGCGACGCGCTGGTATTCGCTGGGCTTTGCGTCGGTGCAGCCTTCTGAATTCCTCAAGCCCGGATTTGTTGTCATGGTCGCCTGGCTGTTGGCGGCCAGCCAGCAAATTGGTGGCCCGCCCGGCAAAAGTTATTCCTTTGTTTTGGCCACAGTGATTGTGCTGATGCTGGCCATGCAGCCCGATTTCGGGCAGGCAGCCCTAATTTTGTTTGCGTGGGGCGTCATGTATTTCGTGGCTGGTGCGCCGATGTTGTTGCTGATTGTTCTGGCCGGGCTCGTCATTGTCGGCGGCACGTTCGCCTATTCCAATTCAGAGCATTTCGCGCGCCGGATTGATGGTTTTCTGTCGCCCGATCTGGACCCCAATACCCAGCTTGGATATGCTACTAACGCCATCCGGGAAGGCGGGTTCTTTGGTGTTGGCGTGGGCGAAGGGCAGGTGAAATGGTCGCTGCCTGATGCGCACACTGATTTCATCATTGCGGTTGCGGCAGAGGAGTACGGCCTGATCTGTGTTCTGCTGATTATCGCGCTTTACACCATTATCGTTGTGCGGTCCCTGCTGCGCCTGATGAAGGAACGCGACCCGTTCATTCGCCTTGCAGGCACCGGGCTTGCCTGTGCCTTTGGCGTGCAGGCGATGATCAATATGGGCGTCGCGGTGCGCCTTTTGCCTGCCAAGGGCATGACATTGCCCTTTGTCAGCTACGGTGGGTCGTCCCTGATTGCGGGCGGCATTGCCGTGGGCATGTTGCTGGCCTTTACCCGCACCCGCCCGCAAGGCGAGATGGAGGATATCTTGCTGCGCAGGGCGAACAGATGAGCGCGCCGCTCTTGATTATTGCCGCGGGCGGCACCGGCGGGCATATGTTCCCCGCGCAGGCATTGGCAGAGGCGATGTTGGCCAAAGGCTGGCGCGTGCGCCTGTCCACGGATGCGCGTGGTGCCCGCTATACCGGGAATTTCCCGGACGACGTCGAGATTTCAGTGGTTGGCAGCGCCACCTTTGCGCGTGGCGGTCTCTTGCACAAGCTCATGGTGCCTTTGCGTATTGTCGCCGGTGTAGCCGCTGCGACATGGTGCATGTTCCGTGACCGGCCTGCGGTAGTGGTGGGCTTTGGCGGCTATCCGGCAATCCCTGCAATGTCGGCGGCCTGGGTCTTGCGTATTCCGCGTATGATTCACGAACAAAACGGCGTTCTGGGCCGCGTCAATCAGGTGTTTGCAAAACGGGTCAATCGGGTCGCCTGCGGCACATGGCCAACCGATTTGCCGCGCGGCGTTGACGGTGTGCACACCGGCAACCCGGTCCGCGCTGCCATTCTTGAGCGCCAGAATGCCCCTTATATTCCGCCAGGCGACTACCCGATGTCGATCCTTGTGATGGGCGGCAGTCAGGGCGCGCGCATCCTGTCTGATGTGGTCCCTCCCGCCATTGCCAGCCTGCCGGAACATCTGCGCCGCAATATCCGGGTAAACCAGCAGGCCCGCGCCGAGGATCTCAAGCGGGTCACGGATTATTACGCAGGCGAGTTGATCACGGCCGATGTGCAGCCGTTCTTTGATGATGTGCCGCGCCGCATGGCCGATGCGCAGTTGGTGATTGCACGGTCCGGTGCGTCGACGGTCGCGGATGTCAGTATTGTGGGCCGCCCGGCGATCTGGGTGCCCTATGCGGCGGCTGTGCGCGATGAGCAGACGGCCAACGCGCGGCAATTGGTCGAGGCAGGCGCCGCCATCATGATGCCCGAAACGATGTTCGAGGTGGATACGCTGCGCGAGCAGATCGCTCTGGTGATGGAAAATGAAGAGGGGGCCATGCGCATGTCACGCGCGGCGGCGGCCTGTGGGGTTCCGGATGCAACGGAACGCCTTGTGCAATTGGTCGAAAATCTGGCAGAGGGACAGGCAAAATGATGGACGGGAACCCGATTATGAATGCAGCAACGAAACTGCCCCTTGATGTGGGCCCGATTCATTTCGTAGGGATTGGCGGCATCGGCATGTCCGGCATTGCCGAGGTGCTGATCAACCATGGCTATCAGGTGCAGGGGTCTGATCTGAAGGCTTCCAAGATCACCGCGCGGTTGAAATCGCTGGGTGCCATCATTTTCGAGGGGCAGCGGGCCGAAAATCTGGAAGGCGCCGAGGTGATCGTGATCTCGTCCGCGATCAAGCCGGGCAATCCTGAACTGGATGCCGCCCGCGCTGCCGGTCTGCCTGTTGTCCGCCGGGCCGAGATGCTGGCCGAATTAATGCGCCTGAAATCCAACGTGGCCGTCGCGGGCACGCATGGCAAGACGACCACCACCACGATGGTTGCGGCCCTGCTGGATGAAGGCGGGATTGATCCGACCGTCATCAATGGCGGCATTATCCATGCATACGGCTCCAATGCCCGCATGGGGCAGGGCGAATGGATGGTGGTCGAGGCTGACGAGAGCGACGGCACCTTCAACCGCCTGCCTGCCACAATTGCGGTTGTCACCAATATCGACCCTGAACATATGGAACATTGGGGCACCGAAGAGGCGCTCCATCAGGGTTTTTATGACTTTGTGTCGAACATTCCCTTTTACGGTCTGGCCGTCTGTTGCACCGATGATCCTGACGTGCAGTCGCTTGTGGGCAAGATCACCGACCGCCGTGTCATGACCTACGGGTTCAACGCGCAGGCAGACGTGCGTGCGGTGAATTTGACGTATGAGGCGGGCTCTGCCCACTTTGACATCGCCTTGCAGGGCGAGGATGCAATGATCGAAGGCTGCACTTTGCCAATGCCCGGCGATCATAACGTGTCCAACGCATTGGCCGCCGTGGCCGTCGCACGCCATCTGGGGATGAAAAAGGATGAAATCCGCGCGGCGCTCAAGGGGTTTCGCGGGGTCAACCGGCGCTTTACCCGGATTGCGGAGGTGGATGGGGTCACGATCATTGACGACTACGGCCACCATCCGGTTGAAATCGCCGCAGCGCTCAAAGCGGCCCGTCAATCGACCAAAGGCCGCGTGATCGCGGTCCACCAGCCGCACAGGTTTACCCGCCTGCACCACCATTTCGACGAATTCTGCGCCTGCTTCAACGATGCCGATGTGGTTGGCATTGCCGAGGTTTTTGCCGCTGGCGAAGAGCCGATTGCAGGGGCCACACATGCCGATCTGGTCGCCGGGCTGATCCGCCACGGACACCGGCATGCCCGCATCGTCGACAGTCAGGATGACCTGACGCGGATCGTGCGCGAACAGGCCAAGCCGGGGGATATGGTGATTTGTCTGGGTGCAGGGACCATCAGCGCATGGGCCAATGACTTACCCCTCAAACTTGCTGAGTGAATTATTCGCTTCTCATAGGGTGCGTCTGGGTCCTGGCGGCTACGGGGGTGGCCTTGTTGCCGATGCGCCTGCAATATGTGCCCGGCGTGACGCTTCTTCTGCTTGCCCCTTTCCTGATTGTAAGGATCGGTTATGATTACGGTTGGGTCTTTGCGGTGCTCGGCCTGTTTGCATTCGTGTCGATGTTCCGCAACCCTTTGATCTATTTCTATCGCCGGGCCCGGGGGGAACGGCCGGAGGTCCCGAAATGATCTTTTCCTTGCTGGCGATTTGTCTGTGGGTTGTGGCGGCCTTTATCATGCAATCGATCCCATCGAATGATCAACATTGGCGGCGGGCCTATGTGCTGATCGGGGTGGGGGTTCCGCTGCTGATTTGGGTCACATGGTACAGCGGGCCTTTGATGGGGGCTCTGGGTCTTGTCGTCGGGGCAATGGTGCTGCGGTGGCCATTGCTGTTTCTGTTGCGCTGGATGCGGCGGCAAATAGGGCTTTAGGATGCAGGGCTTGGCGCTTCTGGGTGTGATGATCGGCTGTGCGCTGATTCCATTTATCTGGGTGACGCAACTTGTGCGGGGCGGCAAATCGGGCCTCGCGCTGTCAATCAGCTGCGTGATTGGTGGCGGGCTGGCCGTTCTTCTTTACGCCGCAGGGCGCCCGTTTGGGATCGACCCCGTCTTTGCGATGACATTGGCATTATTGATCTTTTTGCCTGCCATGCTGGGGGCGGGGGCAGGCGGCTTTCTGGGCTATCTGATGCGCAAGCGGGATGATCGAAAAGAGTCCTGAGAGGTAACCTGAACGCCGTTCAGTTCATGGGAAAGAATCATGGGCGCTGAAGTGTCGCTCTGGGCTTGTATTGTGGATCACGCTTTGGGGCGGGTTTACAGTCATGATGTATTTTGGGATGGAGGCAGCCAAAGGCCGGGACGATCCGGGTTATCTGCTTGTGCATCAGCGCCAAGCGGGGTGTGCCTTCCCTTGCGGTCTTGCTGGCGTGCTCAAAGGCAAAAAGGATGCACATGTTTGAACTTCCGCCCGTACGCGGCATTTTGACGGCGCAACGCCCCCTATCGGAACTGACATGGATGCGGGTCGGTGGCCCGGCAGAGGTGCTGTTTCAGCCCGCCGATGTTGACGATCTGCGCGCTTTCCTTGCGGCCCTTGATCCGGCCGTTCCCGTCTTTCCAATGGGTGTTGGCAGCAACCTGATTGTACGCGACGGGGGCATGGCGGGCGTGGTCGTGAAGCTTGGGCGCGGTTTCAACCAGATTGCTGTTGATGGCACATCGGTCGGGACAGGGGCGGCAGCGCTTGACGCGCATGTGGCGCGCCGGGCCGCAGACGCCGGGTTGGACCTGACATTTCTGCGCACCATTCCGGGGTGCATCGGTGGTGCAGTGTGCATGAATGCGGGCTGTTACGGGTCATACGTGGCCGACGTTTTAACGTCGGCAACCCTGGTCTTGCGCGACGGTACAATCAAACAGGTCGGCTGCGATGACCTGCAACTGGCCTATCGCCAAAGCGTGGTGCCGGATCAGGCGGTGATCATCGCGGCCCGGTTTGAAGCCCCGCAAGCGGACCCTGATCTTTTGCACCAGCGCATGGCCGATCAATTGGCCAAACGCGACGAAACCCAGCCCACAAAGGACCGAACGGCCGGTTCGACTTTTCGCAATCCCGCTGGCTTTTCCTCAACCGGGCAGGCGGACGACACACATGAGTTGAAGGCCTGGAAGGTGATTGATGAGGCAGGCATGCGCGGCGCCCGGATCGGTGGCGCGCTCATGAACGAAAAACATTCGAATTTCCTGACCAACGCCGGCGGGGCGACAGCTGCCGACCTTGAAGAATTAGGCGAACTTGTGCGGAAAAAGGTTTACGATACGCAAGCGATCACGCTAGAATGGGAAATCAAGCGGGTTGGTCAGTTCTTGTCTGAGTAAGCCGCTGAAAACAGGCCGAAAACGGCCATGGTCCGAGGCAAGGATCACCAAAAACGGACAGGTCACAAAGACCTGCGATCAAGGCGGATGGGTATGTCGAGCAGGGCAAACCCGAAAGTTGCAGTCCTCATGGGCGGCCCCTCAGCGGAGCGCGAAGTCTCGCTGTCGTCGGGCCGTGAATGTGCGGCAGCTTTGCGGGACAGTGGATGCGAAGTGATCGAGGTCGATGCGGGCCCCGATGTGGCCTCGCATTTGCGCGATATTGCACCTGACGTGGTCTTCAACGCGCTGCACGGGCGCTGGGGTGAAGATGGTGCCGTGCAGGGCATTCTTGAGTGGCTGCGCATTCCCTACACACATTCGGGCATTCTCGCCTCAGCGCTGACCCTTGATAAGGAACGCACAAAGCAGGTCTACCGCGCTGCGGGGCTGCCTGTTGCCGAAAGCATGCTTGCGCAGGCCGCCGATGTGCGCGCCGCCCATGTGATGCCGCCGCCCTATGTCGTGAAACCCTACAATGAAGGGTCAAGCGTCGGCATCTATATTGTAGGTGCAGAGGCCAACGGCCCGCCGCAGCTCGCGGATGATATGCCTGACGTTGTGATGGTCGAACAGTTTGTGCCCGGTCGCGAACTGACGACAACCGTGTTGGGCGACCGCGCCTTGACCGTGACCGATATCATCACCGATGGCTGGTATGACTATCAGGCGAAATACGCACCCGGCGGGTCGCGCCATATCATTCCGGCTGAAATACCAAACGAAATTTTTGAGGCGTGCCTGGATTATGCCCTGCGCGCCCACCACGCACTGGGTTGTCGCGGGCTCAGCCGGACTGATTTTCGCTGGGACGAAAGCAAGGGGCTGGCTGGCCTGATACTTTTGGAAACCAACACCCAGCCCGGCATGACGCCCACGTCGCTGGCCCCCGAGCAGGCCGCGTATGCGGGCTATGGCTTCCCCGCATTCTGTCGCTGGCTCGTGGAGGATGCATCATGCGATCGCTGATCCGCCGCCGCAAAAAGGATGTGCCCTACGATCCTGCCCCTTCAAGGCTGGGCTACCGCTATCAACGTCTGATGCTGACACCGGGCATTCGCACGACGATGCGCATTGGTGTGCCGGTCCTGCTGATTGCGGCGATAAGCGCATCCTATTTCGCGCACTCCGAAAACCGGGCCGCCCTGACCGCGCGGATCGAGGCCGCCAAGCGCGGTTTTCAGGAACGCCCGCAATTCATGGTGCAGGAATTACAGATCACCGGTGTTGCAGGTGCGCTGGCGTCAGATGTGGCGGACGTCCTGCCGCTGACATTTCCGGTGTCATCGTTCGAACTTGATCTGGAAGGCATGCGCAAAGCTGCCGAAGCGTTGGAGGCCGTTAAATCGGCCCGCGTTCGCGTTGGGCAGGACGGCGCACTTGAAGTGCATGTCAGCCCGCGGGTGCCTGTGGCGCTGTGGCGCGACGCCAATGTCTTGCGCCTGATTGATGCCGATGGCGTTGTGTCGGGCAGGGTGCAGACTCGCTCTGAAAGGCTCGATCTGCCCTTGATTGCCGGCGACGGGGCCGAGCAGCACATCGCGCAGGCCCTCGCACTTTTCAATGGCACAGGCCCCTTGCGTGACCGGGTGCGCGGCGTTGTGCGCATGGGTGAGCGGCGCTGGGACATCGTGCTGGACCGCGACCAGCGCATTCTGCTGCCCGCCGAGGGCCCGGTTGCCGCGCTCAACCGGATTATTGCGCTCAATAGTGCGCAGGACATGCTGAAACGCGATGTGGTTATCGTTGATATGCGCAACGCGCAAAGGCCGACCTTGCGCATGAGCGAAGAAGCATCGCTGGCCATGCGGCGCGGCGTTGAAATCCAGATTAACAATGGGGCAGATGAGTAATGGGTGATCTTTACGACAGCCAAAGGGCCATGCGCCAGATGCGCAAAGCGGCGATGCAGCGCGGTGTTGTTGCGGTTCTGGATGTAGGCTCTTCCAAGATTGCCTGCCTTGTCCTGCGCTTTGACGGGCCGGAACGCTTTCGCGATGCCGATGGCGTTGGTTCGATGGCGGGACAGTCCCAGTTCCGTGTCATCGGCGCCGCAACAACCCGGTCGCGTGGTGTCCGTTTTGGCGAGGTGGATGCGATGCAGGAAACCGAACGCGCCATCCGTACCGCTATTCAGGCGGCGCAAAAGATGGCCGATGTGCGCGTGGACCATGTGATTGCCTGTCTGTCAGGCGCGCGGCCCCGGTCATATGGCCTTGATGGAACCCTGGATGTGTCCGGCGGCATGGTGACAGAACAGGACATCAGCCAGGTCATGGCCAACTGTGACGTGCCCGACTACGGCATGGACCGCGAAGTGCTGCATGCCCAGCCGGTCAACTTCGCGCTGGATCACCGCTCTGGTCTGGCTGACCCGCGCGGCCAGATTGGCAACACGCTGACCACTGACATGCATATGCTGACCGTGGATACGACGGCTATTCAGAACCTGTTTTACTGTATCAAACGCTGTGATCTGGAGCTCGCGGGGCTGGCATCTTCGGCCTATGTGTCGGGCATGTCGTCGCTGGTTGAGGACGAGCAGGAGTTGGGCGCGGCTTGCATTGATCTTGGTGGCGGCTCCACGGGGATCTCGATCTTTATGAAGAAACAGATGATCTATGCCGATGCCGTGCGCATGGGCGGAGAGCATGTGACCTCTGACATTTCAATGGGCCTGCAAATCCCCACTGCGACGGCGGAACGGATCAAGACATTCTATGGCGGCGTCGTGGCCACCGGGATGGATGACCGCGAGATGATCGAAATCGGCGGCGATACCGGAGATTGGGAACATGACCGCCGCACCGTGTCGCGCGCCGAACTGATTGGCATTATGCGCCCACGTGTCGAGGAAATCCTTGAAGAAGTCCGTAGCAGGCTGGATGCCGCCGGGTTCGAGCATCTGCCAAGCCAGCAGATTGTGCTGACCGGTGGCGGATCGCAAATCCCCGGATTGGATGGTGTCGCGAGCAAGATACTGGGCCAGCAGGTCCGGCTTGGCCGTCCGTTGCGCGTGCAGGGGCTACCGCAGGCGGCGATTGGTCCGGCCTTTTCCAGTGCTGTCGGTCTAACCTTGTTTGCGGCGAATCCACAGGATGAATGGTGGGATTTTGAAATTCCGGCAGATCGCTACCCGGCCAGATCACTGAAACGGGCCGTGAAATGGTTCAAGGACAACTGGTAATACGCAACATCTTGCCGATGCGCCGATATCGAGCGGGAAAGTCCAGAAAAATATCCATATTTGGTGGCTTTTTCGTGTTTTTAGCGTGACCTTTCGGCACCACTCGGGTAAGGTAGCGCTAATAATCAGCAGGCGCTCGTGGGCACGGGCAATAAAACAGGCGGATCGAGTATGACATTGAATTTATCCCTCCCCGGGCATGAAGAGCTGAAGCCACGTATTACTGTCTTTGGTGTTGGCGGTGCAGGCGGCAACGCCGTGAACAACATGATCGAGAAAGAACTCGACGGTGTTGAATTTGTCGTGGCCAACACAGACGCGCAGGCGCTGCAGCAGGCGCGCGCCGAGCAGCGTATCCAGATGGGCCTGAAAGTGACCGAAGGGTTGGGGGCTGGTGCCCGCGCGACCGTCGGTGCTGCGGCTGCCGAGGAAAGCATCGAACAGATTGTTGATCATCTGGCGGGTGCGCACATGTGCTTTATCACTGCGGGTATGGGTGGGGGCACCGGAACAGGTGCCGCGCCGATCATCGCGCAGGCTGCCCGCGAATTGGGTGTTTTGACCGTGGGTGTTGTCACCAAGCCGTTCCAGTTCGAGGGCGGCAAGCGGATGAAGCAGGCCGATGAGGGTATCGAGGCGCTGCAAAAGGTCGTTGACACTCTGATCATCATTCCCAACCAGAACCTTTTCCGTCTGGCTAATGAAAACACGACCTTTACCGAAGCCTTCGCGCTTGCTGACGATGTGCTTTACCAAGGCGTCAAAGGCGTGACTGACCTTATGGTCCGTCCGGGCCTGATCAACCTTGATTTTGCTGATGTTCGCGCCGTGATGGACGAGATGGGCAAGGCGATGATGGGCACTGGCGAAGCAGACGGTGAAAACCGTGCGGTTCAGGCGGCTGAAAAAGCCATCGCGAATCCGCTGCTTGATGAAATCTCGCTTGAAGGAGCCAAGGGTGTTCTGATCAACATCACGGGCGGCTACGACCTGACGTTGTTTGAACTTGATGAGGCGGCCAACAAAATCCGCGAAAAAGTGGATTCAGAGGCGAACATCATTGTCGGTTCCACATTGGACACAGGCATGGAAGGCAAGATGCGCGTTTCTGTCGTCGCAACCGGCATTGATGCGGCCGTGAGCAATGCAGATACGCCTTTGCCCCGCCGTTCGATGGCAGCGCCACTGGTCCCTGCGGCCGCTGCACCTGCGCCAGTTGCTGAAAAGCAGCCAGCACCGGCTCCCGTTGAAGAACAGCCGGTCTTTGCCGAGCTTGAAGTGCCGCGCATAGCCGACCCCGAGCCGCAGCAGCGCGTGGCGGACCCCGAGCCTGTGCGCCAGCAACCTGCCGCTGCCGCAGACGATTTGCCGCCACCTGCCTATACCCCACGCCCTGACGTGCATCTGAGCGAAGCCGATACATTTGTGGCACCGCGCGCACCTGCACCGGGTACACCAACGCCAGAGGCCATGGCGCGTCTGCAAGCTGCTGTTGCACGGGCACCGGGTCAGGCCCAAAGTTCGGCACCAAAGCCGGCCCAGCAACCTCAGCCACAGGCGACCGAAGCCGAAAAACCGCGGTTTGGGATCAATTCTCTGATCAACCGTATGACAGGCGCGCAGGCCGAAGGTGGCGCGCAGCAAACTGCACGCCAGCAGCCGCAGGTGACAGCGATCCATCAGGAACCCGAAGTGGTTGAAGAGCAAGAGCGAATCGAAATTCCTGCCTTCTTGCGCCGTCAGGCAAACTGATAAATGTCAAAGCTGTAACAGTTTTTTGTGTTGAAGAATGACAAAGGGTCGCCATTGGCGGCCCTTTTTCTATATATTACAATACGTTATGCGGGTGCGTCCTTTTGTTTCAGTCCGTCGCAAAGAGTGAGTTGAGGCAGGGACACTTACCCATTACTGCTTTTTCAACACTCACATCCTGTCGCAAGGGTCTTTCCGATCGTGCAAACAACGCTGAAATCAAAAGTCACGTTTTCTGGTGTCGGCCTTCACACCGGCATGCCGGTGCGTATGGTTTTGCGTCCGGCGGCGGCCTCTGTCGGTATTGTATTCCGGCGCGTTGATGTGGTTGGCTTTCCTATCCTTGCTGCGACGTGGAACAATGTCGTTGTATCGCCGCTGAATACACGGCTGGTGAATGGCGATGGGGTGACGGTTTCGACGATTGAACATCTGATGGCTGCGCTTGCCGGGTGTGGTGTGCACAATGCCGTGATTGATATCGACGGACCAGAGGTGCCAATTCTGGACGGCAGTGCTGCGATTTTTGTACGCGACATCATGAATGCCGGCGTTGTGGGTTTGGCGGCACCTTTGCGGGCCATCGAAGTGATGAAGCAGGTGTCTGTCGCAGACGGGCAGGCGGTCGCGACGCTGTCGCCAGCCAAGACGTTGCAGATTGAGTTCGCGATTGATTTCGAAGACGCGGCCATCGGGCAGCAGCAAAAGACGCTGAATCTGGCCAACGGTGCATTTGTCCGCGAGCTGTGCAACAGCCGCACCTTCTGCCGCTCATCTGATGTTGAGGCGATGCGCGCCAACGGGCTTGCACTTGGCGGCACCATGGAAAATGCAGTTGTGGTGGATGGCGACAAGGTGCTGAGCCCCGGGGGCCTGCGCCATCGTGACGAAGCGGTCCGCCACAAGATGCTGGATGCGTTGGGTGATCTTTACACTGCGGGTGCGCCGGTGTTGGGCTGCTATCGGGGGTACCGGGCTGGTCACGCACTGACCAATGCGTTGCTGCGCGCCTTGTTTGCGGACGATACAGCGTGGCGCTGGGTGACTTGTGACGTCGAGATGGCCGCTCAATTGCCCGGTGCCGGTGTCAGCATGGATGACCTGCGCGCGGTGGCCTGAGGGCAACTGACCTTTTCTTGATGCGGACAGCATGTAAAAGTCATTTTGTACCGGAAATTTTTCTGCTAGACGAAGCTGATAAGGGCTGACGCGCCCAAATTCAGATCGACCACAGGGTAGACAATTCAGACATGGCAGGCAGTCGTCATTTCAAGAGCCTCAGGTTCGTTCGGTTTGGCGCAGTTGCGGCTTTCGCGCTGCTGGTGGCTTGTAGCGGCGGGTCTGATGTCCAACTTGAGAGCTTGACCGCCCAGCAGATATTTGAGCGTGGCGAACGCCAGCTTGAAAGTGGCAATGCCGATGATGCGGCCTTTTCCTTTGGAGAAATTGAGCGGCTATATCCCTATTCGGAATATGCCCAGCGTGCACTGATCATGCAGGCATTCGCCTATCACAAGGACGAGGATTACCCCAACAGCCGCGCCTCTGCCCAGCGTTTCATTGACTTCTACCCCGCAGAGGAGGACGCCCCCTATGCGGCCTATCTGCTGGCGTTGTCTTACTATGATCAAATAGATGAGGTCGGTCGGGATCAGGGGTTGACCTTTCAGGCCCTGCAATCATTACGAAGGGTGATTGAGCAGTATCCCGACAGTGAATATGCCCGCACGTCTGTTTTGAAATTCGATCTGGCTTTCGATCATCTTGCCGCCAAAGAGATGGAGATCGGGCGCTATTATCTCAAGCGGGGGTATTTTGCGGCAAGCGTCAACCGGTTCCGAACCGTGGTTGAGGATTTCCAGACGACCACTCACACCGCAGAGGCGCTGCACCGGCTGGTTGAGGCCTATCTGGCACTGGGACTGATCGATGAGGCCCAGTCAGCAGGGGCCATCCTTGGGTTCAATTACAGATCCAGCCCATGGTACGAATCAAGCTTTGCCCTGTTGAAGGGTAGCGGCTTGCGTCCGACGGCCTCTGGTGACAATTGGCTGGCTTCGATCTACCGGCAGGTGGTGCGTGGTGAATGGCTTTGACCCACGCGGGTTAGCCCCCGCCATCAAGGGCCGCTGACATGCTACGCGGGCTCGATATTCGTGACATGCTGATCATTGACCGGCTGGAGCTTACGTTTCAGCCGGGTCTGAATGTGCTGACAGGCGAAACCGGTGCTGGAAAGTCGATTTTGCTGGATTGCCTCGGTTTCGTACTTGGCTGGCGAGGCCGGGCAGAATTGGTGCGTCAGGGCGCAGAGCAAGGTGAGGTGACGGCGTGGTTCGACCTGCCTGCCGGTCATGCGGCGTTCGCGGTTCTGGCTGACGCGGGGATCAGCGCAGAGGATGAATTGATTCTCAGACGGGTGAACACAAAGGATGGCCGCAAGACGGCATGGATCAACGACAGGCGTGTGAGTGGCGAGGTTCTGCGCGCTTTGTCGGAAACGCTGGTTGAACTGCATGGGCAGCATGATGATCGCGGGTTGCTGAACGCTCGCGGGCACCGTCAGATGCTGGATACCTACGCGCAGCTTGATGATGATATCGCAGAGGTCCGCAGCGCTTGGCGTAGCCTTTCTAGGGCGCGCAAACGACTATCCGAAGCAGAGGCTCTGGTGGCAGAGGCCAAGGCGGAGGAAGACTTCCTGCGGCATGCTGTGGCCGAGCTGGACAAGATTGCGCCGGAGCCGGGCGAAGAGGCCACGTTAGACACACAGCGCAGGTTGATGCAGGCGGCCGAACGGATCATTCAGGACATTGCCAAGGCTGGTGAAGCGCTGGGGTTGAACGGCGCAGAGGGCATGGTCAGCGATGCATCGCGATGGTTGGTTGGCGTCGCTGACAAGGCGGAAGGGCAGCTTGATCCCACGCTGGCGGCTTTAGAGCAGGTCATGGCCAGTCTTGATGAGGCGCAGCAAGGGGTTTCGGCCTGTCTGGATGCCTTGTCGTTTAATCCGCACGAATTGGAAGAGGTCGAAGAACGGCTCTTTGCCATTCGAGGTCTGGCGCGCAAACATGGCGTGCTTGCCGATGATCTGTCCGATTTTGCCGATGGGCTGCGGGCGCGTCTGGCGGTGCTAGATGACAGCGCGGCTGATCTGGCGGCGTTACAGGCCAGCGTTGACGAGTCGGCCGCTGATTTTGGCACAAAGTCGGACGCCTTGCACAGGAAACGCGTCAGTGCGGCGGCGGCACTTGATGCGGCGATGAGTGCCGAGCTTGCGCCGCTCAAGATGGAGCGGGCGATATTTGCGACCAGAATTACAGAGGGTACGCCCGGCCCCGAAGGCGCAGATGATGTTGCATTTACTGTTGCTACAAACCCAGGTGCCCCGGCGGGACCACTCAACAAGATCGCCTCTGGTGGGGAGTTGAGTCGCTTTCTGCTAGCTCTCAAGGTGTGTTTGACGCAAGCCGATGCCGGTCTGACGATGATCTTTGATGAAATTGACCGTGGAGTCGGGGGGGCGACCGCTGATGCCGTGGGCCGCAGATTGGCGCAACTGGCGCAAGAGGGTCAGATTCTGGTTGTCACCCATTCACCCCAGGTCGCGGCGTTGGGCGGGCACCACTGGCGTGTTGAAAAGCGGCAGGATGCGCAAAGCACGACCTCGACCGTTGTCCCGCTGGATGCGTCTGCCCGTGTTGATGAAATCGCGCGTATGCTGTCAGGAGACAAGATCACGGATGCGGCAAGACATGCCGCGCGTGCATTGATTGAAGCCTGAACTGAATGAATTGAGGGCGGTACTGCCAGGTCCAAAGCCGTTGGCTTCTTGCTGACTGTACCGCCCCCAGAACTTTACGGGTTACCCAACCCACTCGTAACAATGCACGTTTTGGCCACTCACCTCCGCCACGCACGATCTTAAATCGTTCCAGAAAGGCCGCAATCGGTCCGTTCTGTTTACCCTGAGCAGGTTTTCGCCGAAATGCAAAACCGAACCCAATCACTCGTTAACAACACGAGATCAAATTGACCTCATGTGAATCAAATACCAGTTATTTGGTCCGTGCAGCAACCTGTCCCAAAGTATGTCACCGTCACTGACCTAACAACTTTTGGGAGATTTCGTTAAGAAAATAGGGAAGTCGCATTGCCTTTCAAAACAATGACTTTAAAGCACATATTTTAACTAAAACAGCATGATTTTCAACGTATTGGAGGGCAGATTTAAGGGTGTTTTCTGCGCTGTCGCGGTGCAGTCATAGTGGATAATTAACGGCAGATTAACGATAAAGGTAACGCGAGGGTTGTTTGTTTCCAAGGACGGAACAGACAAATTCCGGAAGGTCAAATACAGACATTCAAACGTTGTGATGAATTTTGCATCGGCAAATTACCGCTTATGGTGTTTTATGTGGCGATGGCGCGACTACGAATTGTAAATGATTGACGGTCGCACTTCTCAAAAATGGCGTCTCGGAGTGCCTTGCGTTGAAATGATCCCGAAAGTCACCTGTATTTTTCAAACCATCCAAGACGCTCTCAGACACTGCTGAGATCAAAGTTGTGTCCCTTGGCTGTCCTGTTAAGACTCCGATCAGATAAAGCGCGTGCGTGATTGTGCGTGGGCCTTCTTGATAAATTGCAGGACCAAGTGAAGCATTTCATCAAAACCCAACTCAGATCGGGGATCGCGGCTGCAAAGCTCTCTTGGCACGACGCGCTTGTCGTTTTGAAGGCAAGGGGCCCGAGCCAAATTCAGTTCTGGTTTATTGCGCTGGTGATCGGCATAGCCGCAGGCTGTGCCGCCGTGCTGTTTCGCCTTGGTATCGAAGCACTCGAAACTCTTCTCTATCAATCAGACGATGTCGCGACAATTCCATCGGCAGTGGCGGCGCTGCCTTGGTACTGGGTGCTGTTGGTTCCTGTATCGGGTGGCTTGATTGTCGGTATCATACTGGACCGGTTCACGCCGGACGGTCGGGTCCGGTCGGTGGCCGATGTCATCGAGGGCGCGGCCTTGCGCGAGGGGCGCGTCGAAGTGCGCCGCGGTCTGGCTTCGGCGGCGGCATCACTGGTGACGCTTTCTTCGGGCGGCTCATCAGGCCGCGAGGGGCCGGTCGTCCATTTGGCGGCGATGATCTCGACCGCGATTTGCCGGCTGATCCGTGCAGATGGGGTCACGGGGCGGGATCTTTTGGGGTGCGCCGTGGCAGCAGCCGTTTCGGCAAGCTTCAACGCCCCGCTAGCAGGGGCGCTGTTCGCACTGGAGGTTGTTCTGCGCCATTTCGCCTTGCATGCGTTCGCCCCGATTGTGATTGCATCAGCGGCAGGCACCGTCATCAACCGGCTGGCCTTTGGCGACGTCACCGAGTTTGTCCTGCCGGTCCAGAACGCCTTGGCGTTTTATGTTGAATTGCCCGCCTTCCTGTTGCTTGGGATGCTGTGTGGTATCCTGGCCGGGATCATGATGAAGCTGATCTTCTGGACCGAGGATATCGGCACCTACGTTCAGCAAAGGACCGGCATGCCACGGTTCCTGCGGCCCGCTGTTGCCGGCGCGTTATTGGGGCTGCTGGCTATCTGGTGGCCGCATATCGTGGGGGTCGGATATGCGACAACAACGGCAGCACTGACCGGAGAGTTGCTTTTTCACGAGGCTGTCGTTTTTGTCCTTCTCAAGCTTGTGGCGGTTTCAATTACGATGGGCGGGCGCATGGGGGGCGGTGTGTTCTCGCCCTCTTTGATGGTAGGGGCGCTCACGGGATTGGCGTTTGGGATTGTGGCAACTTCGATCTTTCCCAATGTGTCAGGTGAAGGCACGATTTACGCGCTCGCGGGCATGGGTGCTTTGGCGGCAGCAGTCCTTGGCGCGCCGATCTCGACCACGCTGATCGTATTTGAGCTGACAGGCGACTGGCAGACAGGGCTGGCCGTCATGGTGTCTGTGTCGCTCTCGACGGCGATTTCAGCAAAACTTGTGGACCGGTCGTTTTTCCTGACCCAGTTACAGCGGCGTAATGTGCGGCTCGCCGCAGGTCCGCAGACTTACCTGCTGACGACCTTTGCGGTGACTGACCTGCTGCGCACGGTGAATGCCCCGCGGTGCGCGCCGGAACAGATCTGCTGGGATCTTGTGACCGAGGGGGTCTATGTCGATGCGAACGCCACCCTTGAACAGGCAATGCCGCTTTTCGAACAATCCGACAGGGATTATGTGCCTGTCATTTCGATCACAGGCGAGGGAAGCCCGCCAAAGCTATTGGGCGCGTTATTTCATGTGGATGCCCTGCGGGTGATCAACCGCGCACTCGCCAGTGCGGCGGCGGAAGAACACTCCTGAGGACTGCGGTTCAGACCTTTTCGACGGCCACCTTGCTTGTGTAAAAGGCAAGATGGTCCTTTATCTGCGATACAGCCTCTGCGGGGTCCTCATAGGACCAAACCGCATCTTTGATGGGGCCGCTCTTGGCCACTATGGAAAAGTAGGATGCATCGCCCTTGTAGGGGCAGGTTGATTTCGTGTCGCTGGGTTCAAGAAACGCCATCGCAATGTCGGCGCGCGGGAAATAGATAACGGGGGGGTAATCGCCTTCAATCAGTTCCAATGCATTGGTGCTTTCGCCCAGCACCGCGCCGCCTGCGCGAATTGTCCAGTTTCCACCGGCAGGCCGGATTTTGATATGGTCAGCCATGGCATTGCCCTTTCATTCAACATACGTCGTGCGCCTTTGATATCGTGCGCATTCACATCGGCACGGGATCACAAAGGGGCGCAGGCCTGCGTCAGCCAATTGCGCGCCTCTTGGTCAAGCCTTTCTCCGAGAAGTGCGACTGTATCGGCATGATACCGATCAATCCAGTCCCGTTCTTCACGGGTCAGCATACCGACGTCGATAAGACGACGATCAAAGGGCACAAATGTCAATGTGTCAAACGCCAGCATGTCGCGACCATCATCGCCGGGCTGTGCCGCGGCCTCTTGTACCACAACCAGATTTTCGATCCGGATGCCGAAATGGCCTTCCTTATAGTAGCCCGGTTCGTTGGACAGGATCATGCCCGTTTCCAGCGGCACATCTGACCGGCGCGAAAAGCCCTGTGGGCCCTCGTGTACGCTCAGGTAGCTGCCGACCCCGTGGCCGGTACCATGATCGTAATCCAGTCCGGCTAGCCATAGCGGGGCACGCGCCAGCGCATCCAGATGTCTGCCCGCAACGCCTTTGGGAAACTGAATCCGGCTCAGCGCGATCATCCCCTGCAAGACGCGGGTGTAGCAGGACCTGTGTAAATCGGAGGGGGTGCCAATTGCGATGGTGCGGGTAATATCGGTGGTGCCGTCCACATACTGGCCGCCACTATCCACCAGCAGCAGGTTATCCTGCGCAACAGGGCGGTTGGTCTGCTCGCTCACCCTGTAGTGAACAATCGCCCCGTTCGCGCCTGACCCGCAGATGGTATCAAAGCTGATATCACGCAGCGCATTGGTCTGCGTCCGGAAGCCTTCCAGTGCTTTGACAACGTCAATCTCGGTCAAGGTGCCGCCGGGTGCGGTGGCATCAAGCCAGGCCAGAAAGCGGACCATCGCAACCCCGTCACGGGCGTGTGCGGCTTTGGCGCCTGCGATTTCGGTGGGATTCTTGCGGGCCTTGGGCAGGATGCAAGGATCACGGGCTTCTTTCAGTGCGATATCATTGTCGCGCAAAACCTGCGCAATCAGGTCAGGGCAGCTGTCCGGGTCAATCCGCACCGGACCGGCCAATTGCGCAACAGCATCCAGAAACCCGCCGACGTCACAGATGCTGACATCGGCACCCAGATGCGCGGACACATCGGCAGCCTTGCCTTCCCCGCAGTACAAATCAACAAGACCGCTTTCATCGAAAATCGCAAAGGCATGGGGGACCGGGTTACGCTCTACGTCGGTGCCACGAATGTTCAGCAGCCATGCAATGCTGTCGGGCAAGGTGATAATCGCGGCTTTGGCGTCAAGTTCCCTGGCCAGCCGCGCGCGTTTGGCATCGTGGCTTTCGCCTGCCTGATCAAGCGGGTGAACACTGAATAGCGCAGCAGGGGGAGGCGGTTGGTCCTGCCAGATCACGTCAACCAGATTGTCGAGGGGCTGCAAAACCGCTTTTTCCAGTTTGGTCCGTAACGTATTGATATCATTTACACTATGAAGCCAAGGATCATATCCGACAACGCCGCCACTTGGCATCTGTTCGTTGAGCCAATCCGCCAACTGAACTTCAGGCCAATGGACCGGGGTGAAATCATCGGCAACCTGACTGCGCACCTGCACACGGTAGCGGCCATCAACAAAAATCCCGGCCTTGTCCTGCAAGACAGCGCAAAATCCGGCAGATCCGGAAAACCCGGTCAGCCAGGCAAGCCGGGCATCGCGCGGAGCGACATACTCGCCCTGATGGGCATCGGCGCGGGGCACCAAAAAACAATCAACGCCTTTTGCGGCCATGGCGGCGCGCAACGCTTTCAGGCGTGGCGGCCCCTGATCCGGAACAGATTGCACATCAAACGTTTGGAACATGACACAGGGCCCCTGACTTTCTTCGTCCAATCAAACTTCCGCCGGAGGCTATCCCGCCTTCCGCATCCCGAGCACACGTGCGCGTTTGCGCGGATCGCTGTCAAACAGCGCCGCCAACTGTTCGGTCATCGCACCTGCCAGCTGTTCGACATCCGTAATTGTGACGGCGCGCTCGTAATAACGGGTCACATCATGGCCGATACCCACGGCGACCAGTTCAACCGCCTTGCGCTTTTCGACCATCGCAATCACATCGCGCAGGTGCTTTTCCAGGTAATTCGCGGGGTTCACTGACAGCGTGGAATCGTCCACCGGCGCGCCATCTGAAATCACCATCAAGATCTTGCGCTGCTCGTGCCGGGCAGTCATGCGGCGGTGCGCCCATTCCAGCGCCTCACCGTCGATATTTTCTTTCAGCAGGCCCTCTTTCATCATCAGGCCCAAATTTGGGCGGGTCCGGCGCCATGGGGCGTCGGCCGATTTATAGATGATGTGGCGCAAATCATTCAGGCGTCCGGGCGTCGCGGGGCGTCCTTCTTGCAGCCATTTTTCGCGGGACTGGCCGCCTTTCCACGCCTTGGTGGTAAAGCCAAGGATCTCAACTTTCACATCACAGCGCTCCAATGTCCGCGCCATCACATCGGCACAGATCGCCGCAATAGAAATCGGGCGACCGCGCATCGAGCCGGAATTATCCAGCAAAAGCGTGACAACCGTGTCGCGGAATTCGGTGTCTTTTTCGACCTTGAATGACAGGGGCGTGGTGGGTGACGCCACGACACGTGCCAGACGGCCCGCGTCGAGAATGCCTTCTTCGCGGTCGAATTCCCACGACCGGTTTTGTTGGGCCTGCAAGCGGCGCTGCAATTTGTTTGCCAGACGCGACACCGCCCCTTTCAAGGGCTCCAGTTGCTGGTCGAGATAGGCGCGCAGCCGTTCCAGTTCCACCGGTTCGGCCAGATCGGCAGCACTGATTTCTTCGTCAAATTCGGTCGAGAAAACCTTGTAGTCAGGGTCGGCGTCAGACACAGGCTGCGGGGCAGGCGGCTCCAGCGGGGCCTCTCCCTCGGGCATTTCCGTTTCTTCGCCCATTTCGGCATCGGCCTGATCGTCCATGTTGACTTCAGCCTGCGATGCATCCTGCGTATCGTCCTGACTTTGTTCAGGCGATGCATCCGCATCTTCGCCGTCATTGTCATCATCGCCAGTGCTGTCGGGTTCGTCCTGCTGGTCGTCCTGACCCTCTTCGGCATTGTCTTCCTGATCATCATCAAGGCTGTCGGGGTCGTCGCCCAGCTGATCGCCATAGCCCATGTCGCTGATCAATTGGCGGGCAAATTTCGCAAAGGCCTGTTGATCCTCAAGCGTGTCCGACAGGCTTTCCAAAGTGCCGCCGCATTGCTCTTCGATAAAGCCACGCCACAGCTCCATGACATTGTCGGCGCCCTTTGGTAAATCCCGGCCCGTTGCCAGATGACGGATCAGGTAGCCCGCGGCCACAGATAGCGGCGCATCAGCGGCCTGCGTGATCTGGTCGTAACCCTTGCGCATCGCCTCATTGCCGATTTTGGCATCAATGTTGCCTGCGGTGCCGGGCATGTATTTCGCGCCGACCGCCTCAATCCGGGCGGTTTCCATTGCCTCGTACAGATCTTGCGCCATCTGGCCCTGCGGCATGTAGCGGGCAGCAACTTTCGGGTCATGGAATTTGTGGCGCAGGGCAAAGGCGTCAGCGGTCCCGCGGGCAAGCAGCACCTCGTCCTTTGTCATCCGGCGGCTGACTTGCGGCAGGCGAATGGTTTCGGCGGTCTGCCCCGCGGGATCGACCGAATAGGTGACGGACAGTTCCGGATCGTCGGCCATGACTTTCGTGGCCTCGGCCAACGCCTTTTTGAACGGGTCGGCGGGATTGTCTGAAGGTTTGTTCATCGGCGGCGTCCTTTGCTGCTTCGCAAACTAGAACCCGTGGGGTGCAATGACCAGAGGGCAGAGCCGGGAAACCGCCTTAATCCGCATCAAATTCGACGTCCTCGAATGTAATCTTCGCCTCTGGTGCGATGTCGAAAGGATCGTCTACCATCTCATGAAAGTTTTTCACTTTATTAAACCCCGGAAGTGTTGCGCCGGTGTTATCCACAAAAGCGATCCGTGGGCGATAAATCTTGCCGCCAATCTCGATTTCGCCTTCATCAAACAGGTAGGCCAGTTCGGTCACAATGCCTTTGACGTTTGCCTTTGCCATGGCGTCAGGCATGTTTTCCGCAAACAAGGGGAGCAGGTAATGTGCAATCAATGCTGTCATCGACTCCGATAAGTCTTCGTGGCTGACCTGATACCCCTCGGGCAGCGCGGTTCCTATCTTCATTTTCATCATCACCTCCAAACTCTGCGATTCTGGCCAAACTGTTCGACTCTGGTAAGTGTGATGGTGGAACCTGACCGGATTGCGACATGCGCGTGGCCATTCCTGTGCGGTTTTGCGATTAACTCAGCAACATCGATGTACATTCAGCGCGAAACCGTTCTGCCGTTTGCATGGCCCATGCAGCATCGCCCGGGTCGTCGTTGAAGGTCGCGCGGGTCAACAAGGCCGACTGCGCCTGTTTTGCCGTGATCCGCCAGTGCAGGACCTGCCGCCCTGCATCCTGGGGCATGATCGCCTCGATCAGTTCAATCACAGCGGCCCTTTGCGCCTTCGTCTGTTCAGAGGCCGCGCCGTCAAACATCCATTGATATTCCATCACCGCCGACAACCGACCCGCGCAATCGGCAAAGGTGCGCAGTCTGTCAACCGTCTGGGCGTGGGCCGTGGCTGCCACAACTGCCAGCCACAAGGTCAATGCACAGATAAAACATCTCATACCACTGATCATGAAGATACAGTCTTAAGCAATTCGCACAAAAATAAGGCAAAATGGTAACTTTTTGAATCGAATTGCTCGCACACCTTGGGGGACCGGCCAAAAAAAAAGGCGGGGAAGACCCCGCCTTGCAATCGTTTATCCGGTTCGGGCCTTAGCCAAGGCTCAGGCTGGCAGCACTTTCCGGCAGTTCTTCGTCGAAACAACGCTGATAGAATTCCGCGACGGTCTGGCGCTCCAGTTCATCACATTTGTTGAGAAAGGACAGCCGGAACGCATAGCCTACGTCCTGGAAAATACGCGCGTTTTCAGCCCATGACAGGACGGTCCGCGGCGACATGACCGTGGACAGATCACCGTTCATGAATGCAGTGCGTGTCAGGTCGGCGACGGTGACCATCTGGGATACGATCTTGCGGCCCTTGTCGGTATTGTAATGTGGCGACTTGGACAGAACGATAGCGGCCTCCGCATCGTGGCTGAGGTAGTTGAGCGTTGCGACCAGTGACCAACGGTCCATTTGCGCCTGGTTGATCTGTTGGGTGCCGTGGTACAGACCTGTTGTGTCCCCAAGACCAACAGTATTTGCGGTGGCGAACAGGCGGAAATATGGGTTTGGCGTGATGATTTCGTTCTGGTCCATCAATGTCAGTTTGCCGTCGGATTCCAGCACGCGCTGGATCACAAACATGACGTCGGCGCGACCGGCATCATATTCGTCAAAGACGATGGCCACCGGGTTGCGCAGGGCCCATGGCAGAATGCCTTCGTGGAATTCAGTGACCTGCACACCGTCACGCAACTTGATCGCATCCTTGCCGATCAGGTCGATCCGGCTGATGTGGCTATCAAGGTTCACGCGCACACAGGGCCAGTTCAGCCGCGCGGCCACCTGTTCGATATGGGTCGATTTGCCCGTGCCGTGGTAGCCCTGAATCATGACGCGGCGGTTGTAGCCAAAGCCTGCAAGGATCGCCAAAGTCGTATCGGGGTCGAATTTATAGGTCGGGTCGATCTCTGGCACCCGGTCAGACCGTTCCGCAAAACCTTTGATCTTCATGTCGCTGTCGATGCCAAACACCTCGCGAACAGAGATTTCTTCGGTCGGTTTTGCTTGCATATCGATTGTGCCGTCGGCCATGTGGGTTGCCTTTTCCTGTGCGTCTTCGCGTCCACGCCCGAAATGCAACATTCAGCGCGACCTTGCAAGGGGCAGCCCCGTCATGCGGGGCAATTGTCTGCACGCAAGCTTGACGCGTGCGCAACATTGGCGCGTCAAGGGTGCCGTTTTACGGATTTGGGCACATTCCCACTCCAATGTGACGAGCGTTTGTCAATAATGCTTGGAGATTCAATTGATTGTCGCGCGTCCAGACGGTGCGATCCAGCTGCCCGAACTCTTGGTTTTGCAAAAATATCAAGAAATAACAAAACCTTCCGCCATATCGGCGAAAGTCCGCCGTTTTTCAGTTGAGCGGCTCGGCGGAATATGGCAAAAACGGGGCATTGAGGATGATTTGTTGGGTGCTTTTCGCACAGACGCATTGGGTAAGTGACGTCAGGACATCATTTCATGAGTAACGAGGAGGTATGCGCAATGTTCGCGCGTTGGTTTGAGTACGTACATGATATACCGGGGCTGCGCTCCATGATTGCGGCCTATGGCGCGGTGATGGCTGCATCGGCCGGAATTACCCTGATGATTCTGATTAATGCAGATGTGACGACCGTGCCACCGTGGTCGATGCTTGATGTCTGGGCGGTTATCGCCGGGGCAACGTCTGCAGGGGCCGCATTTTTCTTTGCCCGCCATTGGATTGGCGGTGCAGGCGTGCTCGGGTTCGCCCGTGCCAGTGTCGGCATGGTGATCGTGACCTTGGCGACAGGACTTGTTGCTGGGACGTTGATTGCGCCCGGCTATGGCACTTTGGCCGGGCCTTTCATGCTCGTTTCAGCATTCATTGTAAATCCGTTGCTGGCGATTGCGTGGGCTGTTGTCCATTTCGGTGCGCATTTGCTGATCGCCGTCCGGCGACAGGTAAAGAATAACAATGAATTTGGGTCATCCGCGCGTGCGGTCACGCAGCTCAGCGCCATTTCACAAGCAAATTTATACGGTCGTTGAATTTCCAAAAGCCTGATTTGGGCGGGGGCGCGCTTCGGCGGGCCCCTTTTTTGTTGCACAGTACGCCAAAACGCCCTGTGGACTGGTGCTGCTTCTTTTGGCCCGAAATATCCTGGGGGTCCGGGGGCAAAGCCCCCGGCCTGTCGGCTTGCATCGCAAGCCGAAACGCCCACGGCATAAGAACGGCGCACAGCGTTTCGTCAACAGCTGTCACGCAGGTTTTTTTGGCGACGCCATATAGTCGGAAATTGGGTTACTCGGCAGCTTCCGCGTAGCTTTCCATCGGGGGGCAGGAACAGACAAGGTTCCGATCGCCCCAAACATTATCGACGCGGTTGACCGGTGGCCAATATTTGTCGACGCGGAACGCACCTGGCGGAAAGCAACCTGTCTCGCGCGAATAGGGGCGGTCCCAATCCTTGACCAGATCTTCCATCGTGTGCGGCGCATTCTTGAGAGGGTTGTTTTCCGGATCCACCTTGCCGCTTTCGATCTCGGCAATCTCGGCGCGGATCGCCAGCATGGCCTCGCAAAAGCGGTCAAGCTCGGCCTTTGTCTCGGACTCGGTCGGTTCGATCATCAGGGTGCCTGCCACCGGCCAGCTCATTGTGGGTGCGTGAAAGCCGCAGTCCATCAGCCGTTTGGCGATATCATCCACAGTGACATGCGCGCTGTCCGCAAAGGGGCGGGTGTCGATGATACATTCATGCGCAACGCGCCCTGTGGGGCCTTTGTAAAGTACGTCAAACGCCCCTTCGAGCCGTTTGGCAATGTAGTTGGCATTCAGGATCGCCACGCGCGTTGCCTGCGTCAGCCCGTCACCGCCCATCATCAGACAATAGGCCCAAGAGATCGGCAGCAGTGAGGGCGAGCCAAACGCCGCTGCGGCAACTGCGCCCTCGCCACTTGTCGGGTCACCGGGCAGATGGGGGATCAGGTGGGATTTGACACCAATCGGCCCCATGCCGGGGCCGCCGCCGCCGTGCGGAATGCAGAATGTCTTGTGCAGGTTCAAATGGCTCACATCGCCGCCCAGATCGCCGGGGCGTGACAGCCCGACCATGGCGTTCATGTTGGCCCCATCGATATACACCTGCCCGCCGTGGTCATGAATGATCTGGCAGACTTCGGTCACCGTCTGCTCGAACACCCCATGGGTCGAGGGGTAGGTAATCATGCATCCGGCAAGGTTTTCGGCATTTTCCGCGGCCTTGGCGCGAAAATCCTCAAGATCAATATCTCCGTTGTCCGCCGATTTGACCGGCACGACCTTCCAGCCGACCATATGGGCCGAAGCGGGGTTGGTACCATGTGCCGACATTGGAATCAGGCAGACGTTGCGATGGCTCTGCCCATTGGCACGGTGATAGCCGGCAATGGCCAGAAGGCCCGCATATTCGCCTTGCGCGCCGGAATTCGGCTGCATCGAAATCGCATCATATCCGGTGATGTCGCATAGTTTCGCTGAGAGATCATCAATCATCCGGGTATAGCCTGCGGCCTGATCGCGCGGCACGTAAGGATGAAGATGCGCGAATTCATCCCATGACACCGGCATCATTTCCGCCGCTGAATTCAGTTTCATCGTACAAGACCCAAGCGGGATCATCGCGCGGTCAAGGGCGAGGTCACGATCAGCCAGACGACGCATGTAGCGCATCATTTCCGTTTCGGCCCGGTTCATGTGAAACACCGGATGGGTCAGGAAGTCAGACGTGCGGATCAGCTTTTCTGGCACATGGTAATGCGGGGTGTAGTCCTTGTCTTCGCGGTCGATGCCAAAGGCGCGCCAGACGGCCTCGATTGTCGCAGGTCGTGTGCGTTCGTCCAGCGTGATGCCGATTTGGGTGGTACCGACTGCGCGCAGGTTGATGCCTTCATCGACCGCTGACTTCATGACCGCTGCTTGCAGTGGGCCAACCTCAACTGTGATCGTGTCAAAAAAGGTCCGCGGGCGCACATCGAAGCCCGCCTGTTTGAGCCCTTCGGCCAATCGTGCGGTCTTGCGATGAATACGCTGTGCAATCGCCCGTAACCCCTCTGGCCCATGGAACACCGCATAAAAACCCGCCATCACCGCCAGCAGCGCCTGCGCTGTGCAGACATTGGATGTCGCCTTTTCGCGGCGGATGTGCTGTTCGCGGGTTTGCAGGGACAACCGGTAGGCGCGGTTGCCGTGGCTGTCGACGGATACGCCGACGATCCGGCCCGGCATGGACCGCGCATAGTTGCTCCGCGTGGCCATGTAGGCCGCGTGTGGCCCGCCATAGCCCACAGGCACGCCAAACCGTTGGGTGCTGCCGACAGCGATATCGGCGTCCATTGCGCCCGGCTCCTTGAGCAAGGTCAGCGAAAGCGGATCGGCGGTGATGATTCCAATGGCCTTGGCATCGTGTAGCTTGACCATTTCGGGTGTGAAGTCCCGCAGATGCCCATGGGTGCCGGGAAACTGGAAGATCGCGCCGAATACAGCCGTGGGATCCAGATCATCGGGGTTGCCGATGATCAGTTCAATCCCCAAGGGGGCAGCGCGCGTTTTCATCACGGCGATGTTCTGCGGGTGGCAGTTTTCGTCGATGAAAAAGCCGGTCGCTTTCGATTTTGCGACCCTCTGCGCCATGGTCATGCCCTCTGCGCAGGCCGTCGCCTCGTCCAGAAGCGATGCATTGGCGATCTCGAGCCCGGTCAGGTCAGACACCATCGTTTGAAAGTTCAAGAGCGCCTCAAGCCGTCCTTGCGAAATCTCGGGCTGATAGGGTGTGTAAGCGGTGTACCACGCCGGGTTCTCAAAGATATTCCGCTGGATCGCAGGTGGCGTGACGGTGCCATGATAGCCTTGCCCGATCAGCGAGGTGAGCACCTTGTTCTGAGAGGCGGTGACCTTCATGTGATGCAGCAATTCGCGTTCCGACATGGGTTTGCCGAAATCAAGCGGTTTGGCTTGCCGGATCGTTGCTGGCAGCGTGTCGTCAATCAGCGCGTCAAGATCGGCCGCACCCACCACTGACAGCATTTGTGCCATCTCATCCGGGGAGGGTCCGATGTGACGCCGGTTGGCGAAATCATATGGCAGGTAGTCAGTGGGGGTGAATGTCATGGCAGCTCTCCGATGGTTAACCGATAAGGGCCTGATAGGCGGCTTCGTCCAGATAGCTGTCCATCTGTGACGGGTCCGAGGGTTTGATCTTGAAAAACCAGCCGTCCCCGACAGGGTCATCATTGGCGAGCGCAGGATTTTCGGCGAGCGCCTCATTCACTTCGACGATTTCGCCGTCCAGCGGCGCCAGAATGTCGGACGCTGCCTTGACGCTTTCAATCACCACGGTTTCGTCGTCCTTGAGCACGGTGGCCCCGACCTCTGGCAACTCTACAAAGACAATATCGCCCAACTGCGTGGTCGCATGTTCGGTGATACCCACAACGATCAGGTCGTCCTCGGGGCGCAGCCACTCGTGTTCTTCGGTGAATTTCATATTTGGTCTCCGTCGGTTAGCGTTTGAAGTTGGCAGGTGTGAAGGGCAGGGGGCTGATCGTCAGGGGCAGCCGCTTGCCCCGCAGTTCGCCGTAGACTGTCGTGCCGGTGGCGGCTTGCGCCGTGGGCAGGTACCCCATCGCAATCGGCCCGCCTACGGTCGGGCCAAATCCGCCGGATGTGATTTGACCAATCGGTGAGTCATCATCAACTTGGGCAAAGAGCAGCACGCCCTCGCGCATGGGCGCACGCCCTTGGGGGATCAGGCCGACACGTTTGCGCGCCGCACCGCCTGCAATCTCGGGCAGGATAATGTCAGCGCCGGGAAAACCGCCAGCACGAGTGCCGCCGGTGCGCCGCGCCTTCTGGATAGCCCAGTTCAATCCTGCCTCGGTTGGTGTCGTGCCTGTGTCAATGTCGTGCCCATAAAGGCAAAGCCCTGCTTCAAGCCGCAGGCTGTCGCGCGCGCCTAGCCCGATAGGGGCGACATCGGCGTGCGACAATAACTGCTCTGCCAGTTCGGTGGCATCGGCGGCGGGCACGGAGATCTCGTAACCGTCCTCGCCTGTGTAGCCGGACCGCGACACCCAGCATGACACGCCGTTGAGGGGCAGAGTGGCCACATCCATGAACCGCATGTCTGCCGCGGCAAGGTTGAGCGACGCCAGCACGGTTTCGGCCAAGGGCCCTTGCAGCGCCAGCAAGGCCCGGTCTGTGACGGGCGTGACAGTGACCCCCTGCAAATGCGCGGTCATATGGGCAATATCGGCGGCCTTGCAGGCGGCGTTCACCACCACAAGGATATGATCGCCACGGTTGGCCAGCATCAAATCATCCATGATGCCGCCTGCGTCATTGGTGAAAAAGCCATAGCGTTGCCGGTTTTCGCCCAGCCCCAGAATATCGACGGGGATCAACCTTTCCAGGGCTGTTGCGGCAGCAGCGTAGTCGGCGCCCCTGATGATGACCTGCCCCATGTGGCTGACGTCGAACAGCCCAGCCTTTTCGCGGGTATGCGCATGTTCCTTCATCACACCCATAGGGTATTGCACCGGCATATTGTAACCTGCAAAGGGCACCATTTTGGCCCCCAGTGTCAGGTGCATATCATGCAACGGGGTCTGTAGAAGGTCAGACATAACGGCCCTTTCATTCCTAGCCGTTCAGATATTGATCTATCCTCCGGCACCACGGTTACGCGAAAGCAAAGGCTCTCGCGTGTGATGCCCCCTCTGTCCTTGCGCCTGAGATTGCTATCCCTTCGGCGGGCACGGCATGCGTGCCACTCTCCAGAGTATTCTTATCGACGCTGGTCCGTTGGCCTGAGAGTTTCCGGGGCGGTTGCTCCTTCGGCACCAGTTGGTCTGATTCTCCCAACGACGATGCAGACTTTATGCTGCCAGTTTCAGATGCAGGCAAGCAAGAGTTTGGTTGTATTGTCCTTTGTCATTTCGATTGGATTGCCGCCCGTGCTGGGGTCGATCAGCGCGCCAGCGACAATCCGGTCGATGTCGGGGTCTGTCACACCGAGGGCCGTCAGCGTTTTGGGGATGCCCAAGCTGGCGTTCAGGTCATCCACATAATTGCAAAAGCCGTCAAAGCCCCCGTCAATGCCCAGGTAGTTGGCCGCCTGCGCGATCACATCGCTGATAGCCGGTTTGTTGAATTGCAGAACGGCGGGCATGCAGACCGCGTTCGTTGTGCCGTGGTGCGTGTGATAGATTGCGCCGATGGGATGCGACAGCGCATGAATGGCCCCCAATCCCTTTTGAAAGGCCGTGGCCCCCATGGCCGCCGCCGACATCATGTTGGCGCGCGCTTCAATATCGGTGCCATCGGCATAGGCGCGGGGCAGGTTTTCCTTGACCAGCCGCATCCCTTCCAGCGCGATGCCCTGCGACATCGGGTGGTAGTGGGGCGAACAGAAGGCTTCGACACAATGGGCAAAGGCATCCAGCCCGGTGCCTGCGGTGATGAATTTGGGCATGCCGACTGTCAGTTCGGGGTCGCAAATCACCACGCTGGGCAGGAATTTGGGGTGAAAGATGATCTTTTTCTCGGCTGTTTCCGAGTTGGTGATGACGGACGCGCGCCCGACTTCCGACCCTGTGCCCGCCGTTGTGGGCACGGCAACAATCGGCGCGATCGCATCTGCATCGGCACGGGTCCACCAGTCACCGATATCCTCGAAATCCCACAAGGGCCGGGTCTGCCCTGCCAGAAACGCAACCAGCTTGCCTAGATCAAGGCCGGAGCCGCCGCCAAAGGCCACAACCCCGTCGTGCCCGCCATCCTTGAACGCCTGCACGCCGGCGGCTGCATTCTTTTCATTGGGGTTCGGGTCAACGTCGGCAAAGATCGCGCGGCCCAGACCAGCGGCCTCAAGCAGGTCCAGCGTGCGGGCTGTGATATCCATATCGGCAAGCCCGCGGTCCGTGACCAACAGCGGCTTTTTGATGCCCGCCGCCGCACAGGCATCAGCGATTTCAACGATACGGCCTGCGCCGAAACGGATAGCGGTCGGGTAGGACCAGTTTGCAGTCAGCGACATGATTTATGCCTTTTTCAGGTGGTAAGATTTTGGTCGGGTCAGGTTGTGATAGCCAATGATTGACAGACCGCCACCGCGCCCGGTGTCCTTGCAGCCGGTCCAGCACAGGCCGGGGTCCAGATAGTCGGCCCGGTTCATGAATACCGTTCCGGTATCGATCTGGTCGGCGATGGCTTCAGCGCGTGTTGCGTCTTGGGTCCAGAGCGATGCAGTCAGCCCGAAGTCACTGTCATTCATCAACCCGATTGCTTCGTCGTCGTCCTTGACGGGCATGATCCCAACGACGGGGCCAAAGCTTTCCTCGCGCATGACGCGCATGTCGTGCGTTACGTTGGTCAGGATTTGCGGCATCAGATAGGCGCCGCCGTCCAGCGGGAAAAGTGCGGGATCAATATGTGCCTTGGCGCCGTCTGCAATCGCCTCGGACGTTTGTGCGCGCACTTCGTCAGCAAAGCGCACATGCGCCATCGGACCGAGCGTTGTTTCAGGATCAAGCGGATTGCCCAGCTTGTAGCCGTTCACGATGGCAACGGCCTTTTCGACGAATGCATCAAACAGGCTTTCGTGCACGTAGATGCGTTCGATCCCGCAACAGCATTGGCCGGAATTGAACATGGCCCCGTCAATCAGCGTGTCGACAGCGGCGTCAAGATTTGCGTCCGCCATAACATAGCCGGGGTCTTTGCCGCCAAGCTCCAGCCCGATGCCGGTAAATGTACCAGCGGCGGCCTGTTCCATCGCCTTGCCGCCACCGACAGAGCCGGTGAAATTTACAAAGCCGAATGACTTGGCTGCAATCAGATCAGATGTTGTCTGGTGGTCCAGAAAGACGTTCTGAAAGACGTCTGCCGGAATGCCAACGCTGTGGAACGCCGCTGCCATCCGCTCACCAACCAATGGGGTTTGGCTGGCATGTTTCAGCATCACCGCGTTGCCTGCGATCAGGGCAGGGCCGACCGTGTTGATCGCCGTCATATAGGGATAGTTCCAAGGTGCCACGACAAGAACGACCCCATGCGGCACGCGCTTGATGACACGGCGAAAGGCCGCGCTGTCTTCAACCATGATGTCGGCCAATGCCTCTTGCGCGATCTCGGCCATGTATGTGGCGCGTTCGTTGAAGCCGCCGAATTCACCGCCATAGCGGACAGGGCGGCCCATTTGCCACGCCAGTTCCGGCACGATCTCATCGTTCATTGCGCCAACGGCAGCGACTCCGTCCATCACCAGCTTGATCCGCTCATCCAAGGAGCGGGCGGCCCACTCTTTTTGCGCGGTCCTGGCGCGCGCGACGGCGTCTTCAGACTGCGCCCGCGACAGCGTGGGCCGTTCGACATAGGTGGAGCCATCAATCGGCGAGATACAGGTGATCGTCATTTCTTCAGGCCCTTTCAAAGCCACGTGCAATTTCCCAGTCGGTAACGACCCGGTCGAATTCTTCCTGCTCCCATTCGGCGCAGCGGGTGTAATGGTCAATCACATCATCCCCCATCGCTTCGCGCAGAAAGGCGGAGTTGCGCAAGGTTTGCGTTGCCGCGCGCAAGGTCTGCGGAATGTCCTGCGCCTTGGCGTCCTCGTAGACATCGCCAGTGGTTGCGGGGGGCAGTGACAGTCCATCTTCTATTCCCTTGATTCCTGCAGCCAGCATCGCCGCTTGCGCCAGATAGGGGTTCAGGTCGGACCCGCCGATGCGACATTCGACGCGCACGCCTTTGGTGCCCTCGCCACACAGACGGAAACCTGCGGTGCGGTTGTCGACGGACCAGACTGTTTTGGTGGGCGCAAAGGTGCCCTTGGCGAAACGTTTGTAGCTATTGATGTAAGGTGCCAGAAAAAACGTGTAATCAGGTGCATATTTGATCAGACCAGCCATGTAGTGGCCCATCAGGGTGGACATGCCATGGTCGGCATCGGGGTCAAAGAACGCAGGCTCGCCGTCTTTCCATAATGACTGATGCACATGGCTGGACGATCCCACGCGATCATGGTGCCATTTCGGCAGGAAGCTTGCCGCGCGGCCTTGCTGCCACGCAATTTCCTTGATCGCGTGTTTCGCTATGGAATGATAATCGGCACAATCCAGCGCAGGCGAATAGCGGATATTCAGCTCTTCCTGACCTGTTTCGGCCTCGCCCTTGCTGTTCTCGATCGGCAGACCGGCAGCGTAAAGATGGTTGCGGATCGGGCGCATGATGCCCTCTTCCTTGGTGGTCTGGAAGATGTGGTAATCTTCATTGTAGCCGCTGATCGGCTGCAAATCGCGAAATCCGCTTTTGCGGATGTCGTCATAGCTTTGCTCGAACAGGAAAAACTCCAGTTCGGTCGCCATCTTTGCCTCAAACCCCAGCGCTTCAAGGCGGGCGATCTGCGCCTTGAGGATCGCACGAGGCGAATGTGGGACAGGGGCATGCGTGTGGTGATCCAGCACATCACAAAGCACCATTGCGGTGCCTTCCAGCCACGGCACTAGGCGCAAGGTGGCAAGGTCCGGCTGCATCACATAATCGCCATAGCCTGACTGCCAGCTTGTCGATGCGTAGCCGTCGGGCGTTGCCATCTCAAGGTCGGTTGCCAGCAGGTAGTTGCAGCAATGGGTTTCGGCAAATGATGTTTCAATGAAATTCACGGCGTGAAACCGTTTGCCCATAAGGCGGCCCTGCATATCCACGAAACAGGCCAGAACCGTATCAATCGCGCCGTCCGTGACGCGGGATTTGAGATCATCGAATGTCAGGTTGCCGGGCATGTCATGTCCTTTCAGGGCAAAGTCGCCCCGGTGTTGATCCGGGGCGGCTCAATTGTTTGAGGATCAGGTATAACGGTACGGGCGGCCAGCTTTGACCATATCCGCGTTATATTTCTTGATGATATCGACAACGCGGCGCTTGGTGTCGGATTCGGCTGCGATCTCTTCCCAGAATTCATAGGCGGCCGCTTCGACCGTTGCCCATTCATCGTCTGGAATGGATGTCAGTTCCAGCTTGGGGCCATTGACGCGCAGGTCGGCTTCGCCGCCCCAGTACCACCACTGGCGGTAGTAGTGCGACTGGTCACAGCACACCCGGAACAGCGTTTGCAGGTCTTCGGGCAGTTCGTTCCAGCGGTCCATGTTGGCAAAGAATGACCCGGCCCATGCGCCCGAGATATTGTTGGTGAGGAAGTAGTTGGTCACATCCGCCCAGCCGACGGTGTAATCTTCGGTAATGCCGGACCATGCGATGCCATCCAATTCGCCCGTTTGCATGGCGACTTCGATATCTTCCCACGGCAGGTTGACGGGCACGACCCCGAACTGGCTCAGGAACCGGCCCGCAGTGGGGAAGGTAAAGACCCGCTTGCCTTCCAGATCGGCAAGACTGCGGATCGGGTCTTTGGTGGCGAAATGGCAGGGATCCCATGCGCCGGCGCTGATGTGTTTGACGCCGACGGCGGAATATTCTTCGTCCCAAATCTCATTCAGGCCGTACTTGTTGAACAGGACAGGCACATCAAGTGAATAGCGCGAGGCAAAGGGGAAATAGCCGCCAAAGACAGTCACTTCGGTCGGTGAGGCCATGGAATCGTCATCGGACTGCACTGCGTCGATTGTGCCGCGCTGCATGGCCTGAAACAACTCGCCAGTGGGCACAAGCTGGTCGGCATAGAACAGTTCAATCTGCATCCGGTCGCCCGCGATCTTGTTGAACATGGCAATCGCCGGGTCGATGACTTCGGCAGCAAGGGCGGCACCTGCGTATGTCTGCATGCGCCATTTGATTGTGCTTTGCGCCAAGGCCGGTGTGGCAAAGGCAGCGGGGGCGGCCACGGCGGCCCCTTGAATAAACTTGCGTCTGGTCGTCATTTTTACTCTCCTTGTTGGGTTATGCCGGGTTGGCCCGGTCGGTTATTGTCATTTGTTGTAAACGTAGTCGGGTAGCCAAGTGGCGATGCCGGGAAAGACCATCACGAGGGTCAGCGCCAGCACCATAATCAGCACAAACGGCGTGATGGAGCCATAGATGTCACGCAGGCTGATCTCGGGCGGGGCCATCGCCCGCATCAGGAACAGGTTATAGCCAAAGGGCGGGGTCATATAGGCAATTTGGGTCGTGATCGTGTAAAGGATGCCGTACCAAATCAGATCGAACCCAAGCGCGCCGACCAATGGCACATAAAGCGGGGCGACGATCACCAGCATGGCGGTGTCATCCAGAAATGTGCCCATCAGGATAAAGCTGAGCTGCATCAGTATCAGGATCATCCATGGCGATAGGTTAAGCCGCTCTGTAAAGACGCTCTCGATCGCCTTCACTGCGCCCAGCCCGTCGAAAACGGCCCCGAAGGCGAGTGCGGCAAGGATGATCCACATGAACATGCAGGTGATGCCCAGCGTGTTGCGCACCGAATTTTCAAACACCTCGCGGGTCATCCGCCCCTTGAGGACCGCAGCCAGAAACGCGGCAATTGCGCCGATGGCAGAGCTTTCGACAAGCGAGGTCCAGCCTTTGACAAAGGGCACCATCATCACGGCAAAGATCATCAGTGGCAGCAGGCCCGCGCGTAACAATCGTAGCTTTTCCGCGCGCGGAATGTCGCGTTCGCTTTGGTCCAGAATGGGGCCAAGGGTAGGGTTCATTCGGCAACGGATTACGATGTAGGCAATGAACAGCCCTGCCATCATCAGCCCCGGAATGACGCCTGCCAGCCAAAGCTGACCCACCGGTTGCCGCGCAATCATCGCATAAAGCACCAGCACAACAGACGGCGGCACCAGAATCCCCAGACTGGAACCCGCCTGAATAACCCCCGTGACCATGCGCTTGTCATAACCCCGCTTGAGCAGTTCGGGCAAAGCGATCGTCGATCCAATTGCCATGCCCGCCACGCTTAGCCCGTTCATGGCCGAGATCAGGACCATCAGGCCAATTGTCCCAACCGCCAGCCCCCCGCGCAGTCCGCCCATCCAGACATGGAACATGCGGTAAAGATCATCAGCGATTTTGCTTTCCGACAGCACGTAGCCCATAAAAATGAACATCGGCAGGGTCAGCAGCGGATACCATTTCATCAGCTTCATGGCGGCCGAAAAACCGATGTCAAATCCGCCCCTGTCGCCCCACAGCAGCAGGGCGGCGACGACGGCAATAAACCCAATAGCCCCGAACACCCGTTGCCCTGTCAGCAGCATCAGCATCATGGATGAAAACATCAGGGTGGCGATAAGTTCGTACGACATCAGAGCACCTCACCCCTGATCCGCAGCAGATCCTTGAAGAATTCCGACAGGCATTGCAGCAGCATCAGGAACATGCCAACGATCATGACCGCCTTGATCGGCCAAAGGTACGGACGCCATGCGGTAGACGAACGTTCCATGCGGCCGATTTCTTCGGACCCGGTGAGCAACCCAGCAAAGAAGGAAAACGGCTCTGTCCCCCAATAGCCAAGCGAATAGGCGGTGGAACTGACGGCGCCATAAAGAAGCACACACAGATAAAAGATCAGGAGCAGAACAGTGAAGAGGTCAAACCACGCTTTTTTGCGCGTGGACCATTCACCGTAAAGCAAATCCATCCGCACGTTTGATCCCAGCTGGATCGAATAGGGGCCGCCAAGGATATAGTAGGCGACCATCACGAACTGGGCCATCTCCAGGGTCCAGAGTGTCGGAAGAAAAAACGTCTTGCTGATCGACGACCAGAGCAGAATGCCCATCAGGACGAAAATGCCATACATGATGACCCGGCCCAGCCGATAGTTAACTGCGTCAACCGCGTGAATGTAGCCACGGATCAGGCCGATCATTGGGCGAACCCCGTCAACTCAAGCCGCGCACAGGCATGGGTCAGCCATCTGGCGATCATCAAGCCGAAGGCCTGTTGCTGATCTGCTGTGGCGATCAGGTCATTGCGGATTTCCAGCATCACATTGGGATGGCCAGCCTTGATGGCATGTTCTTTCAGCGTATGGGTCACACCATGTTCCGGCCCATAGGGTTGATTGCGGGCAACCGCTGCCGTGGTGTGGGCTGCAGCGCTGTCAATCAGCGCATCCGCAAGCCGTGTGTCGCTGTCATGTAGAATGCCGATTTCGACATCCCGTTTCTGGCCGTGAAAGACAGGGGTAAAACTGTGGATGGTGACGATGATGGGTTCCGCCATTTCGCTGATGACAGTGGCAAGTGCCGCCTGAAATGGCCGATAGAACTGGTCGGTCCGCGTTTGACGGTCCTGCGCGCTTAGGTTGGCATTGCCGGGAACGTCGATCATCTCGCTTTTGGCGGGCATGGCGTCGGGTGCATCAGGCGGGCGGTTGCAGTCATAGATCAGCCGGGACACGCCGCTGGCGACCAAGGGCGCATCAAGCTGTGCTGACATGACCTGCGCTACTGCCGCAGCCCCCGGGTCCCATGCGGCATGGCTTTCCCTGTGCTCTGGCGTCAGGCCAAGCCATTGAAATTGCGCAGGAATGTAATGGGAAGCATGTTCGCACACCAAAACGAAAGGGGACGCGCCCCCTGCATTCGTCACTATGATGGTGCCTTGGTTCGCCATTTACCCTCCGATCACCAGTTAACCTTCCGCCAGCCAGAGATTTTGTCAACTTAATTTTGAGAAAAATATAACACTTCAGATAACTCTGGTATATTATCGATCAAAAGGGGGCAAAGAGTATGAACCATGTGCCACTGACAATCTCTGACCGCATCCAGAAGCAGTTGGATGATCTGACGCGGGCCGAGCGCCAGTTGGCGCATTCGATCCTTGAAAACTATCCTGCGTCAGGGCTTGGCCCGCTGAGTTCATTGGCCAAGGATGCCAAGGTTTCGGTGCCGACTGTGGCCCGCATGGTGCAAAAACTGGGGTTCAGCGGATACCCCGAGTTTCAGGCCGAACTGCGCGAAGAACTGAAAGCCAAGGCCAAGGACCCGATTGCCAAGCATGACACATGGGCTGAAGGGGCCCCGTCAGAGCATCTTTTGAACCGCTTCACCGATGCGGTGATCGACAATATCCGTCATTCATTGGGGCAGATTGACCCTGCCGAATTTGATGCCGCCTGCGCGCTTGCCGCGGATACGGAGCATCATCTTTATGTCGTCGGCGGGCGCGTGACCCATACGCTGGCTGAATATCTTTTCCTGCACATGCAGGTCATGCGCGCGAAGCTGACCCATATCCAGTCCACGTCGAATGCATGGCCACATTATTTGCTGGATGTGAAAGAAGACGACGTTTTCATCATCTTCGACATGCGCAGGTATGAAAATAACACCCTGAAGCTGGCTGAAATGGCCCATGCGCGGGGCGCGAGGATCATTCTTTTTACCGACCAGTGGCGATCGCCTGTTCACCAACTGGCCACCTACAGTTTCAGCAGCCGGATTGTTGTCCCGTCGGCATGGGATTCGGTCGTCACCCCGCTGTTGCTGCTGGAGACGATGATTTCGACCATGCAGAACCTGACATGGGACGACACAAAAGACCGGATGCAGTCGCTGGAAGAGATGTTCGATCAGACCAAGCTGTTTCGCAAATTCACTTAGGGAAAATCCGTTAAACCCGCAGGGCGTGGATTTCACATCATCTCAGCGGCGTGCGCCGCTTGTGCGTAGAACAACTATGCCCGTCGCAGCGCAAGCCGGGGCTCCGCGCGTTCAGGGCTGAAATAATCCTCTGGACCGTTTCCAAGACGCCCTTTACCCAATGATATTTCGTGAAATCGGCGCTGACGGCGCAGGATGGGTGGGCTCTGACCATCGGCGGAGTTAGTCCTTTTCGCGGAAAAAGCGGCTGGCTTTAACCTGGTCCCACGCCCAAACGACCTCGGACAACTGTTCTTCCTGACTGCGGTCGCCCCCGTTCATGTCCGGGTGCAGGACTTTGATAAGGGCTTTGTAGGCTTTGCGAATTTGCGGCTTTGACCAATTGTCCTTGGCCTCAAGAATTTCAATCGCGCGGCGTTCGGTCGGCGGCAGGCGTCGCCCGGAAGTGGCCCCTTTGCCGGGATTGCGGGTGGCATTCACGCCAAGCACCTGATGTGGATCATCCACACCTAAACGCGCCCATGCGCGTTCTTCCACGCTGCGCTTCATTGGTTTTGTCGGACGTTCCCAAACGCGGTCCTGATCCATCTGTGCAGCCAGTTCGGCCTCTGACGTGGTGTCAAAGAAGTTCCATTTCAGATTGTATTCCCGCACGTGCGTCTGGCAAAACCAGAAATAGTCATCCAGCACGTCAGGCGACTTGGGCGCGCGGTATTTGCCAGCCTCTTCACAGCCCTCATGGTCGCAGACGCGCATCGATGTTTCTGATGCACCAGACATCCCACGCCGTCCGCGCGGGTTCTTTTTCTTTGAACTTGACACCGACATGTCAAAACCAAAGGGGTCATCTTTCTTCATTTCGCGTCATCCCTTTCCGGTTCGGACAACATACTTTAAACTCCCCAGCAAAAGATTGAAGAGGGTAAGAGCAAAATAATGGGACTTGACGCAGAAATTTCCGGGGCATTGCAAAAACTTTCACCAACGCAGCTTGAGGTTGTGAATGAAAGTGCGATGCATCAGGGTCATGCAGGCGATGATGGATCAGGCGAAAGCCACTGGCGGGTGATAATTCAGGCCGCACAATTTGACGACATGTCACGAATTGCCCGCCACCGCGCGATCCACAGCGCGTTGGGCCCCGATATCATGGGCCGGATTCACGCGTTGGCGATCGAGATCAAGTAAAGGCTATTCCGCCGCGACGTCGGATTTTTTGGGCTTTTCGCCGGTCCCGGACTTCAGCAATTGCTGCTTGTCATCTGCCGTCAGCCGTTCTGCACCATGAAGCGGGCGCGTGGCGGCATCACCTGTCCGGGGAAGCGCAGGCTCTTGCGCCAGCGGTGGTGCGACGGCGGTCTTTTCGCTGGCGGGCTCTGCACGGGCAGATGGGGCCGCTACTGCCTGGGCCGTCCGCCGGCGAAAGATCAGCATATTCTGATAGACGGTCGTCTTGCTCATCAGCCCCTCGCGCTGTTCGCAGGGCAGCGTATCGGTCCGCTGATATTCCCAGCCGTCGGCGGCCAGATCATTCATCGCGGTTTGCAGCGCGTTGGCGAAACGGTCCTCGGCGGTCTTGACCCCCTTGGCTTTAAGGCCGCGGGTCGGTGCGGGCACCACTTTATATTCGTAAGTCATTGCGTCGCCTTCCCATCTCAACCGCACCGACATAGCAAGAAACCCCTGTGATTCCAAGTATTCGGGGGATTATGAGGATCACAGCCCCAGCTTGCTGCTGACCAATTGGTTGACGGTCGCCGGATTCGCCTTGCCGCCGGTGGCTTTCATGACCTGCCCCACGAACCATCCAGCCAGTTTCGGGTTTTGCTTGGCCTTTTCAACCTGTGCGGGGTTGGCGGCAATAATCTCGTCCACCGCAGCTTCGATTGTGCCGGTATCGGTGACCTGCTTCATACCTTCGGTTTCCACGATTTCGGTCGGGTCGCGGTCTTGGGTGTAAGCGATATTAAAGACATCCTTGGCGATCTTGCCCGAGATATCACCGGATTTGATCAGCCCCACGATCTGCCCCAGACGTTCAGCCGAAATCGGGCTGGTGCCGATGTCCTTGTCGTCCTTCTTGAGCCGCCCGAACAATTCGTTGATGACCCAGTTGGCGGCTAGCTTGCCGTCGCGCCCTTCGGCCACCTTTTCAAAGAACGCCGCATTTTCCGCCTCGGCGGTCAGAACAGATGCGTCGTAGTCGGACAGTCCGAAATCCCCCATAAAGCGGGCTTTCTTGGCGTCTGGCAGTTCAGGCAGCCCGGCTTTGATATTATCAACCCACGTTTGTTCAATTTCGAGCGGCAGCAGGTCAGGGTCGGGAAAATAGCGGTAATCATGTGCTTCTTCCTTGGAGCGCATGGACCGCGTTTCGTTCTTGTCGGGATCATAGAGCCGGGTTTCCTGCACGACCTCTTTGCCGTCCTCGATCAAGGCAATCTGGCGGCGAGCTTCGACGTCGATCGCCATCTGGATAAAGCGCATGGAGTTCATGTTCTTGATCTCGCAGCGGGTGCCCAGATGCGAGAAATCCTGTGTTTCCTGATATTTTTCGTAGTCGCCGGGCTTGCAGATCGACACGTTCACATCGGCACGCAGGTTGCCGTTTTGCATGTTGCCATCGCAGGTGCCCAGATAGCGCAGGATCTGGCGCAATTTCAGCACATAGGCGGCGGCTTCCTCTGGCCCGCGAATGTCGGGGCGGCTGACGATTTCCATCAGGGCGACGCCGGTCCGGTTCAAATCCACGAATGACATGGTTGGGTCCATGTCATGGATCGACTTGCCAGCATCCTGTTCAAGGTGAATCCGTTCGATGCGCACCTTGCGTGCGGTGCCGTCGCCCATTTCCACCAGCACTTCGCCTTCACCCACAATCGGGTGGTAAAGCTGCGAAATCTGGTAACCTTGCGGCAAGTCGGGGTAAAAATAGTTCTTGCGGTCAAAGGCCGACACAAGGTTGATCTGCGCGTTCAGGCCAAGGCCGGTGCGCACCGCCTGTTCCACGCAACCTTCGTTGATGACGGGCAGCATGCCGGGCATGCCCGCATCCACAAAGGCCACGTTGCTGTTAGGTTCGGCCCCAAAACGTGTGGAGGCCCCCGAGAACAGCTTGGCGTTTGTCGCTACCTGCGCGTGGACTTCCAACCCGATCACGAGTTCCCAGTCATTTTGCGCGCCGGCAATGGTTTTGGGGGCGGGTGTGTCGTAGGTCAGATCAAGCATCGGGCATACCTTTTTGGTGTCTTGAGGGGCTGTCTAAGCAAAGCCTCGCGCAGCTTCAAGAGATTGCGGATTCAACGCTTGCCCGAAAGTGCGGGTTTGGGGCAGATTAATGCAATGAAATTGACCAAAGCCATCGTGGGGGCGGTTGCGGCGATTGTTTTCGCGGGCACATGCCTCGCTGATGTACCGGATTTGCGCCCCGTTTCCCGTCAGGATGCACAGGCTGTGGCCCTCGGGGCCCTGCGCCCATATGTGCGCCCCGCCCATATTGTGCGCTATCCGGCAGTCATTGAAACCCGCGTCCCCGATGTCAGACCGGTCAAGCGCGATATGTTCCTGCCGCGCGCCCGCTGGGATTTCAAACCGGGCGGCCAGCTGTGGACGCGCGCGGCCATGTCGGCCGTCGCGGGCCATGCCGCTGTGCTGACAAGCGTGGTGCCCCGTGACATCGACCGCTGGTGCCCGGCCTATGCCGATCACGGAACCGACAAACGCCGCGCTTTTTGGGTTGGCATGATGTCGGCGCTGGCAAAGCATGAAAGCACCTACCGCCCTGCGGCTGTCGGTGGCCCGGACCTGTGGTATGGCTTGCTGCAAATCTATCCTGCGACCGCCCGCGGCTATGGCTGCCGCGCGACAAGTGGTGCGGCGCTCAAGAACCCGACCGAAAACCTGAGCTGTGCAGCCCGGATCATGGCCGTGACCGTCCCGCGCGACAATGCGGTTGCCTTTTTTGACCGCCGTTGGCGGGGTGTCGCTGCCGATTGGGGCCCGATGACGAAACGCGGCAAGATTGCCGAAATGGCCGCATGGACAAGCGCGCAAAGCTATTGCCAGCCGCTCATGAACATGCGCCCGGTGGCGCGCACACAAACGGGTGTCAGCCTTTCATCGCGAAGCGCGACGCCGATACAAGACTGACCGTCGGTGCATCCTTGCCGCCTAACGCCAGGGTCGCCCTGCGCAGGAGTGCTATTCCATCGGCCGGATTGTGCGGAATAGCCGCAGCCGAGATTGGGTCGCCCACTGTTATCCGGAACGGCTGCTTTGCCTTGTTCAGTGTCTCGTGAAACAGGGTGATGTCCCGCAATGTCGGGTGAATGCGATCAAACAGATAAAACAGCGCCGAATTGCGCGCCTGTATGTTGACGGGCACAACAGGCAGGTCGAATTTACGCGCCAGCATCGCCGCAGACCCCATCCAAGGCCGTTCATGCAGCCGCAGCCCACGACGCTTGGCCAGCCGCCCGGAGGGAAAAATCACGCCCAACCGCCCTGCGTGGGTTGCCCTGCGCACATATGCCATGGTTTCGCGGGTCTTGGCATGGCTGCGCTTGTCGGTCCGCCACTCGACAGGCGCAATCATGCTGCCCATCTGCGGCAGCACGCGCAGGATATCCCGGTTGGCAAAGAAATATGCGTCAGCCCGTTGCCGCGCGATAAGGTGGTGCAGGATGATTCCGTCGGCAATGCCGGTCGGATGGTTCGCCACAATCAGCGCAGGTCCATGTGCGGGGATATGTCCAAGCCCCTTGGCGGTGACCGTTCGGGCCAGCCGGTTGCCCATGTCGCACATGATCTCGTCGGCGGAGCTATGTTCGAAAGACTGCGCGATCCTGACGGTTTTGTCATAAGCCAGTAAGCGGTGCAGCATAGCGCGGGCCAGACCGGACCCGCGCCCGTCGCGGTAAAGCCAAGGCGCACGTTCGGCGATCAGCGGGTCAATGCGGTGTTCCATGACCTTATATAGCAGCGCGCGGCGTAACGGTTCCATGACGGGTGTGTTGCGGTTGGCTGACCAGCGGTGATTTGCGGATATTGTCGTTTGCTACTGGCAGAAATTAGCCCAAAATCCGTGTCACCATCTCGGTTGTGTCGCGTGACAGATGCGGGGTGGCGGCGATGCGCTGCAACGCGCCGCGCATTTTTGCCTGCCGGTCCGGGTCATAACGTTTCCATGTATCAAACGACGTGCTGACCCGTGCGGTGGTCTGTGGATTGATCGGATCAAGCTTGATCAGCCAGTCGGCCAGCAGGTCATAACCCGCACCGGACGGGTCGTGAAAACCCGCCGTATTGGACTTGAGCGCGCCAAAGACGGCGCGGAACCGGTTTGGGTTTTTCAGATCGAAAGCCGGATGCGCCGTCAGATTGGCGGCCGTCGTTGCTGCCAAACGGGGGGCGGCACAGCTGACCTGAAGGCCGAACCATTTATCCATCACCAGACGGTCGTTTTGCCATTGCGTTTCAAAGGCTGCCAACTCTGGCTGGCCTTTCCCGATTTTCAACAGTGCGGCCAGCGCTGCAAGTTGCTGTGTCATGTTGTCGGCGTCGGTATATTGCGCGCTGGCCTGCTTGCCCCCGTCCAGTTTCGACATCAGTGACAGGATGGCGTTGCCAAGACTGCGTTTGCCCGTGGCAACCGCATCGGGGCTATATGCCCCTGTCACCGTCATATCTGCATAAAGCCGGGGCAGGCTGTCTTGCAGCTGTTGCGCCAAAAGAAGTTTCAGCGCCTCATGCGCATGGTAGATCGCCATGGGGTCCGGCGTTTGTCCGGCATCGACGAGGGCGGTTGCGGTGTCTTCCTCTGACGGGAGCAACAGCACACAGGCGCGAAAGGCCGGATCATAGCTGTCGTCGCGCAGCACCGTCGCAAGACCGTCAAGATAGGCCGCGTCAGGCGCCGCATCATCGCGCACCATCCGCAGCAGCACGTCTTGTGCCAGCCTGCGCCCCGCGTCCCATTTGTTGAACGGGTCCGTGTCGTGCGCCAGCAGGAACGCAAGGTCCTTGTTCGACTGGGGATAGTCGAGGATCACCGGCGCCGAAAAATCGCGCTGGATCGACGCAATGGGTTTGCCGGACAGGTCGTCAAAGGTGAAGGTCTCTGCGGCCTCTGTCAGTTCAAGCAGGGTCGTTTTCACAACTTCGGTGCCGCCTTCATCAAGCAGGCCCACGGCGATGGGAATGACAAGCGGCTCTTTGTGCGGCTGACCCGGCGTTGGTGGCGTGCTTTGCGACAGATGCAGCCGGTAGGTGCCGTTGCTGTATTCGTCGCGGACCGTGACCTTTGGGGTGCCCGCCTGACTGTACCATCTGGCGAATTGGGTCAGGTCACGGCCTGTTGCATCGGTAAAGACGGCCAGCCAGTCCTCGATCGTGGCTGCGTCGCCGTCGTGGCGAGCAAAATAAAGATCCAGCGCCTTTTTGTAATCGCCTGCGCCCACGAGGCGGCGCAACATGCCGATAATCTCGGCGCCCTTTTCATAGACTGTCATGGTGTAGAAGTTATTGATCTCGACAAAGCTTTCGGGCCGGACCGGGTGGGCGAGGGGGCCTGCATCCTCGCGGAACTGGTGTGCGCGTAAGGCAATCGCATCGTCGATCCGCTTGACCGCATGGCCGCGCATATCGCCGGTGAACTGCTGATCGCGAAACACGGTGAGCCCTTCCTTGAGGCACAGTTGGAACCAGTCGCGGCAGGTGATCCGGTTGCCCGTCCAGTTGTGGAAATATTCATGGGCGATGATCGCCTCGATCCGTTCGAAATTGGCATCGGTGGCGGTTTCGGGGCTGGCGAGCACGGCGGCAGCGTTGAAGATGTTCAGCCCCTTGTTTTCCATCGCCCCCATGTTGAAATCATCCACTGCGACGATGTTGAACAGGTCCAGATCATATTCACGCCCATAGACTTCTTCGTCCCACTTCATGGATTTCTTAAGCGCCTCCATCCCGAAGGCGCATTTGCCCTCGTCGCCGGGGCGGACCCAGATGTTCAGGGCGACATCGCGGCCGGACATTGTGGTGAAACTATCGGGATGATTGACCAGATCACCGGCGACCAAGGCGAAAAGGTAGGCGGGCTTGGGCCACGGGTCCGACCATTCGGCCCAGCCGTCGTCCTGTGCCACCGGATTGCCGTTGGACAACAAAACAGGCAGTTCAGATTCGATTCTGACCTTGAAGGTTGCCATCACATCGGGGCGATCGGGGTAGTAGGTGATCTTGCGAAAGCCCTCTGCCTCGCACTGGGTGCAATACATGCCGTTCGACATATAAAGCCCGTCCAGACTGGTGTTGGCGGCGGGGTCGATCTCGACTTCGGCTTCGAAAACGAAGGGGCCGTCGGGGACTGTGCAGGTCAGCCCTTCGTCAGTGACTTCTGGTGTGATAGTGTTGCCGTTGATGGCCGTGCGGATCAGGGTCAGGTTTTCGCCATGCAAGAAAAACACGCTGTCTTTGGCATCGGGGTTGGGGCGGAAATGGATTCGCGACAGCACCCGCGTCGCCGATGGGGCCAGCTTGAAGGTCAGTTGCACGTCGTCGATCAGAAAGGCCGGCGGGGCATAGTCGCGCAGATATATCGTCTGGGGGGCGGCGTCTTTCATGGGTCCGGTCCGTTTTCGCTGTTTGGAGCAGCGTAGGGTCGCGCGATCTGGATTGCCACTGTCATTGGGGGCCTTGGGTGGAAAATTTGGCGCAGCACGCCATGTTGCGTCCTATGGCAAAGATGCGCAAAAAGACCGACCTGCCGCAAAAGACATGCGCGACCTGCGGCCGCCCATTTGTCTGGCGCAAAAAGTGGGCCAGGGACTGGAACGCCGTGCGCTATTGTTCTGACAAATGCCGGATGCAGCGCAACCGGTCCGGTGCGTAGAATTGGTCAGATGGAATGACCAGGCTTGTTGCCTATCGGAAACTTTTGTTTTAGGCCCCTCCTGAAAATGCGATAGGTTGTCGCAAGCTAAATCAGGGAAGAATGATGACGGATCGGGTCGAAAAACATGGTTTGCAGGTTGATACGCAATTGGCGGCATTTGTCGAAGAACAGGCATTGCCCGGCACCGGGTTGACCGCTGACCAGTTCTGGAAAGGTTTTGCGGGCCTCGTGGGCGAGATGACGCCGCGCAACCGCGCCCTTCTGGCCAAACGTGAAGACATCCAGTCACAGATTGACGCGTGGCATATCGCGCACCGAGGCAGCCCGCATGACCGCACGGCCTACGAAGCTTTCTTGGCAGAAATTGGCTATCTGGTGCCCGAAGGCCCGGCCTTTGAAATCGACACGGCAAATGTGGACCCCGAGATTGCCAAGGTGCCGGGTCCGCAGTTGGTTGTGCCGATTACCAACGCCCGTTTCGCCCTGAATGCGGCCAACGCCCGCTGGGGCAGTCTTTATGATGCGTTCTATGGCACTGACGCAATGGGCACGCTGCCGCCAAAAGGCGGTTATGACCGTGGTCATGGTGCCCGCGTCGTGGCCCGCAGCCGTGTGTTTCTGGACGAGGCCTTTCCGCTGGTTGGCGCAAGCCACGCGGACGTGCGCCGCTATTACGTGCATGATGGCGCCTTGCTGGTTGATGACAATCCGCTTCAGGACCCGGCCAAATTCGTGGGCTATCGCGGCAACCCCAAGGCGCCAGACGCGATCTTGCTGGTCAACAACGGTCTGCACGTCGAACTGGTCTTTGACCGGGCCCACCCGATTGGCAGTCGCGATCAGGCGCTGTTGGCCGATGTGCGTCTGGAAAGCGCCGTTTCCGCGATTATGGATTGCGAAGACAGCGTGGCCTGTGTCGATGCCGAGGATAAGACGCTGGCCTACACCAACTGGCTTGGCTTGATGAAGGGGGATCTGGAAGCCGCGTTCAACAAAGGTGGCCAGACCCGGACCCGCCGGTTGGCGGCAGATGTGTCATATACCGCAGCCGACGGCAGCCCGCTGACCCTGAAGGGCCGCGCGCTGCTGTGGGTCCGTAATGTGGGCCACCTGATGACCAATCCCGCGATCCTTGATGCCGAAGGTGACGAGGTCTTTGAGGGGCTGATGGACGCGATGTTTACCACCGTGATTGCGATGCATGATTTGCAGCGTGACGGGGGGAACTCGATCTACGGGTCGATCTATGTTGTGAAGCCCAAAATGCACGGACCCGAAGAGGTCGCTTTTACCAACGATATCTTTGCCAGTGTCGAAGACGCGCTGGGCTTGCCCCGTCATACGGTCAAGATCGGTATCATGGACGAAGAACGCCGGACGACCGTCAATCTCAAGGAATGTATCCGTGCGGCTAAGTCGCGCGTGGCGTTCATCAATACCGGATTTCTGGATCGCACCGGCGATGAAATCCACACCTCAATGGAAGCAGGCCCCTTCAGCCGCAAGGATTTCATCAAGCGCAAGCAGTGGATTGGCGCTTATGAGGATCAGAATGTTGATATCGGGCTGGAATGCGGATTTTCGGGCAAGGCCCAGATCGGCAAGGGCATGTGGGCGATGCCTGATTTGATGGCGGCGATGCTGGAACAGAAGATTGGCCATCCGCAATCGGGTGCGAATTGTGCATGGGTGCCAAGCCCGACTGCGGCGACCCTGCACGCGTTGCATTACCACAAGGTTGATGTGATGGCTGTTCAGGCGCGGCTGCGCAAAGGCGGGCGCCGCGCCTATGTGTCCTCGATCCTTGATATTCCGCTGGCGCAATACCAGCGCTGGACCGATGACCAGAAGGTGCGCGAGATCGAGAATAACGCCCAGGGTATTCTGGGTTATGTCGTGCGCTGGATTGATCAGGGTGTCGGTTGTTCAAAGGTGCCTGACATCAACAATGTCGGCCTGATGGAAGACCGTGCAACCTGCCGGATTTCCAGCCAGGCGCTGGCCAATTGGCTGCACCATGAAGTTGTCTCGCAGGAACAGGTGATGGAGGCGATGCAAAAGATGGCCGCTGTGGTGGACGGGCAGAACGCGGATGATCCTGCCTATCGCCCGATGGCTCCGAATTTCGACGGTATCGCGTTTCAGGCCGCCTGTGATCTGGTATTCAAAGGCCGCATCCAGCCATCAGGCTACACCGAGCCTGTGCTGCACCAGCGCCGTCTGGAACTGAAGGCGCAACGTAACCATTAAAGGCAGATGGGTTCAAACCCATCTTACGGTTTGGTATCTGTCAGACAGAATTTGTAAATGTGGGTTTAGTCCCAAGGAGAAGAACGATGGCTGAAATATCGGCGAACAAAGCCCGCACTATCATCCGCAAGGCCATGGCCAAAGGTGAGGAAATGGAATTCAAGCCGCTGTCCGTCGTCGTTCTGGACGCGGGCGGCCATGTGAAGGCGTTTGAACGTGCTGACGGAGCCTCTCCCGGGCGCTTTGCTATTGCCCATGGCAAGGCCTACGGGTCTATCATGCTGGGCATTGCGGGCACCGCCCAAATGGCCCGTGCCGAGCAGCAGGCCTATTTCATGGCGGCCGCAAATGGCGTGTTTGGTGGCAATGTTATCCCTGTGCCGGGCGGTGTGCTGATCCGGGACAAGCGTGGTGCCGTGATTGGTGCCGTTGGTGTCACTGGTGATACCTCGGACAATGATCTGACGGCTGCGCTCGCCGGGATCGAAGCTGCTGGTTTGGTCGGCGAAGGCTGAAACCGCCGCCAAACCGGTCGTGCAGACCGATGCGCCGCCCGTTGGCGGGTCGGGCTGTCGGCCTTGCCGATCTTCACGTCTGATTTGCAAAAAATTCAGGGCTGCTTAAATGATAGGCCTTATGGTGAGTTCTGCCGCATGTGTGGTCCTGTCACTGCTTCTGTGCGTGGACACGGCTTTCGCAGGCTGCAAATTGGCGCTACACCGATGTGAAGTCATAAGGAAAAATCATGGCACGGCCTGTCATTGGTATCATTGGAAACAGCTATCTGATCAATGATCAGTATCCGGCACATGCGGCCGGGCAGATGAACGCGGATGCGGTTGCGAAAGTGTCCGATTGTCTGCCGCTGATCATTCCCGCCAACCCTGAGGCCGCGCCGCTCAATGATCTGCTGGACGCCTGTGACGGATTTTTGTTTACGGGCGGTCGTCCCAATGTGCACCCGGAAGAATATGGCGAGATTGCAACCGTCGCCCATGGTGAATTTGATCGCGACAGGGACAGGCTCGCCCTGCCATTGATCAGAGCCTGCGTCAGTCGCGGCCAGCCGATCTTCGGAATTTGTCGTGGTTTTCAGGAGGTGAATGTCGCTATGGGTGGCTCGCTCTATCCCGAAATCCGTGATCTGCCGGGACGCGAAAACCACCGGATGCCACCTGATGGCACGCTAGAAGAGAAGTTCGAACTGCGCCACAAGGTGACGTTTTCCCAAGGCGGGCCATTCCATCAACTTTTGGGGGCCACTGAAGTGATGACGAACACTTTGCATGGGCAGGGGATCAAGCAAGCCGGTCCACGGATTGTTATTGACGGCCATGCACCCGACGGCACGCCCGAGGCGGCCTATATCGCCGATGCACCCGGATTTACCCTGTCTGTTCAATGGCACCCTGAATGGAATGCCGATGCTGACCCGGTCTCTCGACCGCTTTTTCAGGCTTTCGGCGATGCCTGCCGGACATGGTGTGCAGGAGCCCTGCGCAAAACGGCCTAGCCGGGGCGCGATCGCTCTGCGCCGTTGGGCACCGAAAGCTGACCGACACCAAACCGTAAGATGGGTTTTAACCCATCCCCGTTTCTTGCGCGTTCAACGTTGCCCTAGTACACGGAATGCAAAATACTTGTGCCCGAGGGAGAAGACGATGAAACGCTCTACCATCAACGACATCATGGCAGAGGCCGACGCAATGATCCGCTCCTTCGGATTTACGCTTCCGCCCTGGGCCTATTGGACACCGGAAACCTTCAAGGCCCGTGCAAGTGATGCCCGTGCTGTGATCGAGGCCCGCTGCGGCTGGGATATCACCGATTACGGGGCAGGGCGTTACGATGAAATGGGCCTGTTTCTCTTCACGCTGCGCAACGGTCGCCTCGCTGACCTGCAACGCGGCGGCGGCATGTGCTACGCTGAGAAGCTTTTGATCTCAAAGCAGGACCAGCTGTCGCCTATGCATACCCATGTGATTAAGGCGGAAGATATCATCAATCGTGGGGGGGCCACTTTGGTGGTGGAGCTTTTCGGATCAGACGCCGGTGGCAATTTTGATGAAACGGCCGGTGGCACCGTTCTGTGCGATGGAATCAAACGCGATTTCGATGCTGGCGAAAAGTTGTATCTTGCCCCCGGTGAAAGTGTGACCTTGATGCCCGGCGATTGGCACGCCTTCTGGGGCGAGGGCGGCGATGTGCTGATTGGTGAAGTCTCGACCGTGAACGATGACGAGACGGACAATCTTTTTCGCGAACCCATTGGCCGCTTTGCGCAGGTGGAAGAGGACACAGACCCCACCCACTTGCTGGTCAGCGACTACAGGACATGGCTTGCCTGACCCGGTCTTACAGGATCAGGTCAAATGTCTTGTTCAGCGGCAGCGTACGCGCCCGTGTGCCTGTCAGGTCAAACAAGGCGTTCCCCAGTGCAGGCATTGACGGGGGTGTTCCGGGTTCGCCGACGCCGCCCATAAAAGGAGCTGTTTCCAGGATTCTGACCTCGAATGCGGGCGTGTTGTGCATGCGCATGGCGTCATAGTCATAGAAATTGCGCTGCTCTGCAGCACCATCGGCAAAAGTAATTTCGCCCTGCATCGCAGCCGAGAAACCGTAGATCGCCCCTGACACCATCTGCGATTCGATGATGCGCGGGTCAAGTGCTGTGCCTACGTCGCAAGCGATCCAGCATTTGTTGATTCTGATGCCGTTTCCGGTGTCCTCGACTTCAACCACTTCTGCAACGGGCGTGCCAAATGAGTAGGTGAATGCGACCCCGCGCCCGATATTGTCAGGCGTATTCCCGGTCCAGCCGGACATCTCATAGACGGCCTGAATCACCCCCGCAGAGGGTGCATGTTCTGCGCGCGCCATTTTCAGGCGGAATTGCAGCGGATCGACCTTTGCGGCATGGGCCATTTCGTCAATGAACGTGTCAAAAAAGAACCCATTGTGCGAATTACCCACGGATCGCCAAAAACCAAGCGGCACTGTCAGGTCGGTCAAATGCCCTGACACGCGGAAGTTGGGAATGGCATAGGGTTGGTCTGCCGCGCCTTCCACATGGCCCCGGTCTGGTCCCGGTGGTATCTGACCTGCCAGCCGCCTGCTGGAATTATGGGTCACTGACTGCGCTGCAATCTTGCCATCAACAAGCTGGGCTTCACCATCAGCAACGAAACCCCTGAACTGTGCCATCGCAGCGGGGCGATAGAAATCGTGGGTCATGTCCTCTTCGCGCGGCCATGTCATCCTGATGGGGGTACCGGGCATTGCCTTGGCGATCTTTGCAGCCTGAACCGAGAAATCATATTCGCTGCGCCGCCCAAAGCCGCCACCCATCAGGGTTGTATGCACCATGACCTGTTCGGGCGTCAGCCCCACGGCCTCGGCGCATTTGTCGCGTACAATCACAGGGGCCTGATTGCCCGCCCAGATTTCAAGTCCGTCATCGGTATATAGTGCTGTCGCACACATCGGCTCCATTGTGGAATGTGCAAGGTAGGGCACCTGATATGTGGCGGTGATTTCGGTTCCATCGACAGGTGCTGTCACATCCCCGTCATCACGGATCACGCTGTTAGGTTCCTCTTTGAACGATGCTTCGACTGCGGCCAGCAAAGCTGCCGTATCAGCAGGATAACTTGCGTCCTCCCAAGTGATTTCCACCGCATTTGCGGCCTGGAGTGCCAACCATGTATTGTTGGCGACAACGGCAATGCCGTCCTCCAGATCAATGATTTGCTCAACGCCAGCCATGGTCTTTGCAGCACTATCGTCAAAGGACACCATGCCGCTGCGGCGCGGGTTCATCCGTACGGTTGCGAACTTCAAATCGTCCAGCTTTGTGTCGGTTGCGTATTGCGCGGTGCCCGTTGATTTGGCGACCATGTCGGTGCGTGGCATGGATTTCCCAAGGTATTTCCACGTCGATTTGTCGCGCAGTTCCACATCGGGCGGGGTGATGTCCCGCAGCGCCTCTGCCAGTGCCGTATAGGCGATGGTCCTGCCGTCGGGGGCGATGACTTGACTGTTCTCAGTGCGCAAGCTGCCCGCATCGGTGCCCAATTGTGCCGCCGCCGCAAGCTTCAGTGCCTCGCGCGCAGAGGCCCCCGCATGGCGCATCCTCTCATATGCGTCCTTGGTCGATGTTGACCCGCCTGTGACTTGCAGGTTCAGTAATTTTCCAACCATTCCAACGCCTTGGCGCAGCGTGTGTTTGAACGCTGTATCGGCGTAATGCCGGAATGGCAGGGCAAGCCCAAGCAACGCCTGATTGTAATAGGCCTGTGCGGGAGGGCCGTGCAGCACGGTGATATCCTCCCATGCCACGTCCATTTCCTCGGCCACAAGGGCCGCCAGTGTCGTGTGCACCCCTTGGCCCATTTCCGCGCGCGGTGCGATGATCGTGATCCCGTCGCTGTTGATCAGGATATAGGGGTTGAGCGTCGCTTCGCCTTCGCCCGGGGTCAGCGGGTTGGGCGCATCCTTGCGGACCTGATAGACGCCGAACGCAACGCCACCGGCAATTGCGACGGTTCCGATCAGGAAAGTCCGGCGGGCAATCTTGCGGAAATTGGCCATGGCTCAAGCCTCCTGAATGCGCTGGGCGGCGTCTTTGATGGCGGCGCGGATGCGTGGATAAGTGCCGCAACGGCACAGGTTGCCCTGCATCGCGTCATCAATGTCCTGATCTGTCGGGTTAGGTGTCTGGTCCAGCAGGGCGGCGGCATTCATGATCTGCCCGGACTGGCAGTAGCCGCATTGCGCAACCTGATGATCGACCCAGGCCTGCTGGATCGTGGCCATGTTGTCGGGGGTGCCCAGCCCTTCGATCGTTGTCACATCGCCCCAGACATCGGCAAGCGCGACCTGACACGACCGTACCGCTTCGCCATCGATATGGACGGTGCAGGCACCACAGGCGGCAACGCCGCAACCGAATTTGGTGCCGGTCAACCCAACTTCATCGCGCAACACCCAAAGCAGGGGCACCTCACCGGGCAGATCGATATCTTGGGTCTTGCCATTGATGGTCAGTGTGGTGGGCATGGGTTCCTCCGCGGCTGAACTGTTTGGTTTAGTTTAGGTCGGTCCGTGCCGTCGCACAAGATGTCAGACCGTCGCAAGGCCACGAAGGTCGCCGATCAGTTTGGGGATTTTTTCCTTGAACCTAAAAAAACCGTGGGTTGCATGGGGCCATGCACTGCTATCGTAGGGCCGTATTATCTGGCGCAGGTCATGCCCGGACAATGCATCACGGGTCGGCCCGACAGGCAGGTAGGAGGTCACAACCTGTTCCAGCTCGTGCGTCGCGATCCAGTCAGACAGGGCATCGGTCGAGATCCGCTTGAGATGTCCTAATCGGGCCTGATACCTGCCCGCGCAGTCAGCCAACCCGCCAGCCACGAAATCCTGCACCCCTTGCGCGGTCATCAGCGGGCTGCGGGCCTGTGTGGTCTGGATGATGGCCGTCGCATCCGGTGTGAACTGGTCCAGCAACCAACCGATTGACTTATCCTCTTCGGTGATCAGCAGACCGGTGCGTTTCCCGGGGGTGATTGTGTCGCTGACTGGCAAGGGGGTGCGTGTGGGGTGGGGTAGGCCCTCCAGCGGGGGGGCGACAGCGGCAAGCCCTGTCGGGCGGAATCGGCCTTCGGTATATTTTGCAATGTTGTCGGGACGGGCCAGATAGGTCTTTCCCACCGTTTGCAGGCCCGAGACCCAACGCCATGACAGGGTATTGCTGGCCGGGTCGCCGTCAATCAGATGACGCATAAAGAAATCAGCGCCCAACACCCATGGCAGCCGCAATGTGAAAACCCAAATTGACGCAAACCACATGCGGGCGTGATTGTGCAGATATCCGGTCTGTGCCAGCTGATGCGCCCAATGGTCAAAACAGGCAATGCCAGTGTCGCCTTTGCAGGCCGCCTCCCACGCCTGACGTAAACCCGCTTCGCTGTGGGTGCGATGCAGGGCTGCGCGCAAATCGGCTTTGTAGTGGTCCCAGACAGCGGGTCGCATTTCCAGCCAGCCCTTCCAGTAGGTGCGCCAATAAACTTCCTGAATGAATTTTTCGGCCGCTTGCAGTGAATGGCGACCAAGGGTGGCGCGGATCACATCCTCTTCGGTGATGATTCGGTGGCGAATATAGGGTGACAGGGCCGACACATGCGCGGTGTCGTCATAGTTGCGTTTGCTTGCATAATCCCGGCCCGCCTTCGGGACGAAATCATGCAATCTCTGCAAGGCGGCAGTGTATCCGGTTTCAAACATCCGCTGTAGGTAAAGCGGGCGTCAGCCATTTCAACGTCGTAAGATGGGTCTTGATCCATCCCAACTTTCGATATCAGGCAAACACGCGTCGTTTGACCGCACCGCGATAGCACCCAAGCACGATGTCCCAACCATGTAGATAACTGGTGCTGATCGCATCAGCGGTTGGGCCCAATATATCGAATCCGCCATGGGTCAGATCGCAACTGGTGCCTGTGTCGGTCGCGATAGAGCGCATTTCAACCACGGTTGCCTCGCTTTCGGGGCGGTCTGGATGCCACGAAAACGCGACATATGCGCCCGGTTCACAGGCGATAACTCTGCCCCAGACATGGGTTGTGCCGCCCGCGTCGGTTTCGGTGATCTCACCATTCTTGTGTGAGGGGAAATGCAATTTGCTGGCCGCACCTCCCACAGAATATCCGGCCTTGGGCCACCAAAGATCCATCTTGCTGGTAAAAAGCGCAAACGCCTCTGTCGGGGTCAGCGGGACGGTCACGGATTTCTGAATTGGGTCAATCATGCGTCTTTCCTTTTGCCTGGGCGTCGGCGGCGCGGGCGAATGCGGCGAGCGCATCATCCCACAATCCATCCAGATAGGCGCGCAGATCATCCACGCCATCGGGCGCAATTGCATAAAGGCGCTTGTTCCCCAGCGGCGTCACTGTCAGCAGCCCCGCGTCCGACAACACACGAAGATGTTGACTGACCGCAGGGCGGCTGACTGCCATCCCTTCGGCAATCGCACCGACCGGCAGTCCGCCGCCGCGCAACCTGTCGATGATCTGCCTGCGGGTCGGATCGGCAAGCGCCTCTATTGCATCTACGTAACTCATGACTTACCGTAAGCCTTAGCTTACGATTTGTCAAAGCTATTCTGCGACCCTTGAAGCCCCTGACCGGCACCACTAAGACTCTGTCAGGATTTATGAAGTAGGACGGTCCCGTCCAACAGTGAGGCATACCACCATGCAAGACCCCGTCGACACCTATATGAACCTTGTCCCAATGGTCGTTGAACAGACCGCCCGGGGGGAGCGTGCTTATGACATCTTCTCGCGTCTGCTCAAAGAGCGGATCATCTTTGTGAATGGCCCCGTCCATGACGGGATGAGCCAGCTTGTCGTGGCGCAACTTTTGCATCTTGAGGCTGAAAACCCCAAAAAAGAAATCAGCATGTATATCAACAGCCCCGGCGGTGTGGTGACATCCGGTTTGTCGATCTACGACACGATGCAATACATCAAACCCAAGGTCAGTACGCTGGTCATCGGGCAGGCGGCCTCCATGGGCTCGCTTTTGCTGACAGCCGGGCACGCGGGCATGCGATTCTCTTTGCCAAATAGCCGGGTGATGGTGCACCAGCCGTCCGGTGGCTATCAGGGGCAGGCGACCGACATCATGATTCACGCGGCCGAAACGCAAAAGCTGAAAACCCGTCTGAATGAAATTTATGTGAGACATACTGGCCAGACCCTGAAGAAAGTCGAAGCAGGATTGGAGCGTGACAACTTTATGTCGCCTGAAGAGGCAAAAGATTGGGGTCTGATCGACGAAATCGTCGAGAATCGCGACAAGTCGGACGAATAAACTGTCTGTTAACTACGCCGTGCGCATTGTCATTTTGACATTGTGGACCCAGGCAGGCTGTCCTACTGTTAGGGCAAGGGCAGCCTGAAGTCAGTTAGAACGACCAATGGGTCAAGAGGTGTGAGATGGCGAATACATCCAGTAGTGACAGCAAGAATACGCTGTACTGTAGTTTTTGTGGCAAAAGTCAGCATGAGGTACGAAAGCTCATCGCTGGTCCGACCGTGTTTATCTGTGATGAATGCGTCGAACTTTGCATGGATATTATTCGCGAGGAAACGAAAACAGCGGGCCTGAAGGCAGGCGATGGTGTGCCCACACCGACGGAAATCTGTCAGGTACTTGATGATTACGTCATTGGCCAACTGCACGCCAAGCGGGTGCTGTCTGTTGCGGTTCACAACCACTACAAACGTCTGAACCACGCCGACAAATCCGACATTGAACTGGCAAAATCCAACATCATGCTGATCGGCCCCACCGGCTGCGGGAAAACCCTGCTGGCCCAGACCCTGGCCCGCATTCTTGACGTGCCCTTCACGATGGCGGATGCGACTACCCTGACGGAAGCTGGCTATGTCGGTGAAGACGTCGAAAACATCATTCTCAAACTGCTGCAAGCGTCTGAATATAACGTCGAACGCGCACAGCGCGGGATCGTCTATATTGACGAGGTTGATAAGATTACCCGCAAGTCTGACAATCCATCGATCACGCGCGACGTCTCTGGCGAAGGTGTGCAGCAGGCCCTGTTGAAGATCATGGAAGGCACCGTTGCTTCCGTACCGCCGCAAGGGGGGCGCAAGCACCCGCAGCAAGAGTTCCTGCAAGTTGACACCACCAACATCCTGTTTATCTGCGGTGGCGCCTTCGCTGGTCTGGACAAGATCATCGGTCAGCGCGGCAAAGGGTCCGGCATGGGCTTTGGTGCCGACGTGAAGGAAAACGATGATCGCGGCGTCGGTGAGGTATTTCAGGACCTGGAGCCCGAGGATCTGCTGAAATACGGGCTGATCCCCGAATTTGTGGGCCGTCTACCCGTGATCGCAACGCTGACCGATCTGGACGAAGATGCGCTGATCACGATTCTGACCCAGCCCAAGAACGCGTTGGTCAAACAGTACCAGCGGCTGTTTGAGTTGGAAGACACAAAGCTGACGTTCACCGATGATGCCCTGTCGGCGATCGCCAAGCGCGCGATTGAGCGCAAGACAGGCGCACGTGGATTGCGGTCAATCATGGAAGATATCCTGTTGGATACGATGTTTGACCTGCCCGGCATGGAAACGGTGACCGAGGTCGTCGTGAACGAGGAGGCGGTCACTTCCGATGTTGCCCCTCTGATGATCCATGACGATGGTGGCAAGAAAGAAAAAGAAGCCGCCACGGCCAGCTAGGTCGTGGACGTGCGCCATATCTCTACCGGGTCCCCGTTCGAGGCGCAGATCGGCTATAGCCGGGCAGTTGTCGCGGATGGATGGGTCTTTGTGGCAGGTACCACCGGTTATGATTACAGCACAATGACAATGCCGGATAGCATTGTTGACCAATGCCGCAACGCGTTGGAAACGATTGGCAAAGCGCTTAGCGATGCGGGCAGCGGCATCGATCATGTGGTGCGCGTTACCTATATTGTGCCCGATGCGGGTGACTGGCCCGCTTGCTGGCCCGTAACCTCTGCCACCTTCGCCAAGGCGCGCCCGGCAGCGACGATGATATCGGCGCAATTGCAGAACCCGGAAATGAAAATCGAAATAGAGGTGACAGCACGGATCGCCGATTAGGGTCATTCATGCTGCCAAAAATCGCATGCAGTTCAGCGCAGGCCAGTGACTGCAACACATGTAAGGCTGGACGTTGGCGCGCAGTTCGTGCAAGACAACAGCAGAAATCGGAGACGCGACATGGGCCTTGGTCATAATATCAAACGCATCTTTACCTGGTGGGACGGGCAGTCCTACGGGACCCAACTGTGGACCAGCCGCAATGGCGAAAAAGTTGGTGAGGACGCGGAAGGCAACATCTATTATCGCAACGCCGACGACAGCCGCCGTTGGGTCATTTATAACGGTGCAAACGAAGCGTCGCGGGTTTCGCCAGAGTGGCATGGTTGGTTGCACCGCACGTGGGACCAGCCGCCGACGGAAGTTGCTGTCAAACACAAGGACTGGGAAAAACCGCATCAGGAAAACCTGACAGGTACTGCGGCGGCCTATGCGCCTGCGGGCTCGATTCGCCGGTCCGCACCGGCAGAGCGATCTGACTATGAGGCCTGGACGCCTGAATAGGAAGCCGTCATGCGTGCCATGCTATCAGCGATTTGCCTGTGTTCCGCAACATTGACGTTCGCGCAAGACGCTACAGTAACGCAGGCAACTGGCGGTGAATTGCGCGTTCTTGATAAGCTGACGGGCGCTGTTGTCGACATGACCCTGCGCACCGGTGAAACAGGCGTTATCGGCTATCTTGAAGTGACTCTGGTGGCTTGCCGTTATCCAACCGACAACCCGTCAGGTGACGCATATGCACAGGTCGACATTTACTATCAGAATGGCAGTGCCCCGATTTTTTCCGGGTGGATGCTGGCGTCGTCCCCTGCTTTGAATGCATTGGACCATCCGCGCTACGACGTCTGGGCATTACGCTGCAACACGTCCTGAGCGGGCGGAACAGGCCCCGGTGCATCGAAAGAGGCCGATTTCTCCACAGCGGCCGCCAACTGTTTGCGGTATTCTGCCCTCGGGATCTCGATCGCGCCCAGACTGGCCAGATGAGGGGTGATAAACTGCGTGTCAAAAAGGGTGAAGCCGCCCAAACACAGCAGATCCACCAGATAGGCCAAGGCGACCTTTGACGCATCCGTTGCGCGGCTGAACATGCTTTCGCCAAAGAAGGCTGCGCCCACAGTCACCCCGTAGACGCCACCAACCAGCGCCTTGTCCCGCCAGACTTCGATAGAGTGTGCGTGCCCCTGACGGAAAAGTGCGGCATAAAGGTCGAAGATGGTGTCGCTGATCCATGTCTCAGGGCGGTCAGCACAGCCAGCTACGACATCTTCGAAGGCCGCATCAACGGTCACGGAAAACTGCCCGCGCCGCATCGTCCGGGCTAGGCTGCGGGATATCCGAAAACCATCCAATGGGATAACGCCGCGCATCTTGGGATCAACCCAGAACACTTCCGGGTCGTCGCGCCCTTCTGACATGGGGAACACGCCGACCCTGTAGGCCTGCAACAAAAGTGCGGGCGTCAGGGTCGGTTCATCGCGCATCGCTCAAGCCAGATTTTGATCGAGCCAATGTTCAAGCCAGTGGATGTTATAGTCACCAGTCTGAACGGCTTCTTCGGCCAGCAGTGCGTGGAACAGCGGTACGGTTGTATCGACTCCGTCCACGATCAGCTCACCCAATGCCCGTGCCAGACGCGCCAGCGCCTCTGGCCGATCGCGTCCGTGCACGATGAGTTTGCCAATCAAACTGTCGTAATAGGGTGGGATGCGATAGCCATCGTAAAGGGCGGAATCCATGCGCACGCCCAATCCACCCGGCGCGTGGTACTGGGTGATCGTACCGGGGCAGGGGGAAAAACTAGGGAGTTTTTCCGCATTGATCCGCACTTCGATTGCGTGTCCGTTGATCTGCAAATCGTCCTGCGCAAATGACATAGGTAGCCCCGACGCCACGCGCAATTGTTCGCGCACCAGATCAACCCCAAAGATGGATTCCGTGACGGGGTGTTCCACCTGTAGGCGGGTGTTCATCTCGATGAAATAGAACTCATCATTTTCGAACAGAAACTCGATCGTCCCGGCACCAATGTAGTTGATGCGAGCGACCGCATCGGCACAGACCTTGCCGATTCGCGCGCGCAACTCAGGCGTGATGCAGGGACCGGGCGCTTCTTCAAAAACCTTTTGATGCCGCCGCTGCAGCGAACAATCCCGTTCGCCCAGATGCACCGCATTGCCTTTGCCATCGCCAAAAACCTGAATTTCGATATGGCGCGGTGTGGTCAGGTACTTTTCAATATAGACTTCATCGTTGCCGAATGCGGCTTTGCCTTCGGCACGCGCAGACATGAATGCCTGCTCCATTTCGGTCGCTGTCTTGGCAACTTTCATGCCGCGCCCGCCACCGCCTGCGGTTGCTTTGATGATGACCGGATAACCGATTTCCTCGCCGATCCGTTTTGCATCGGCCAAGGTTGGCACGCCGCCGTCAGATCCGGGCACGCAAGGCACGCCGAGTTGTTTCATCGTGTCCTTGGCGGTGATCTTGTCGCCCATGACGCGAATATGCTCGGCCGTTGGGCCGATGAAGGTCAGGTCGTGATCTTCGACGACTTGTACAAAGGCGGCATTTTCGGAAAGGAAGCCGTAGCCCGGATGGATTGCTTGGGCACCGGTGATTTCGCATGCGGAAATGATCGCGGGGAATGACAAGTAGCTGTCAGCGGAAGAGGGGGGGCCGATGCAGACGGCCTCATCGGCCATGCGCACATGCATCGCATCCGAATCCGCAGTTGAATGTACAGCGACCGATTTGACGCCCATCTCGCGGCAGGCCCTGACGACACGCAGGGCGATTTCGCCCCGGTTCGCGATAAGTATTTTGTCGAACATTGGTGCGCCCTATTCGATGATGACGAGAGGCGCGCCAAATTCAACGGCGCCGCCATCTTCGACAAGGATGCGTTTGACCGTGCCGGCGCGGCTGGCCGGGATGTGATTCATTGTTTTCATAGCTTCGATGATCAGCAATGTGTCGCCTTCCTTGACGGCGGAACCAACGCTGATGAAAGAGGCAGCACCTGGCTCTGGTGCCATATAGACGGTGCCGACCATGGGGGATGTCACCGCGCCCGGGTGGCTGGCTGGGTCCGCTTCGGCGCTTGCCGCTGCGGCCGCCGCAGCAGGCGATGCCGTTGCCACAGGGGGCACGTCGGGCCGTGGCGCTGGTGCCTGCACCGCTACTGTCTGGGTGTGGCGACTGACGCGCACATTCAAACTGTCGTTTTCAGCGTAGTCCCGTTTCACTTGAAGCTCTGTCAGGTCGTTTTCGCGCAGCAATTCTGCCAGCGCCTGAATAAAGCTGACATCGCTGTCGTGAGATGTTTTGTTGCTCATCTTTTCCTCGGCCAGTTGCCCTTGTGGGCGGTACTCTGCAAGCACCGTCGAAACGCTTATAGGGGAAGCCGATGATGGTGGAAAGCGGGACGCGATTGAAAAAGATGGCTACTGTTCGTCAGGCTGTTTGATAGCGCTTTTCTGTGCGGGCTCCGGAGCGGGAGCAGGTTGCTTGAGTTCAACAGGTTCCCGCTTCGGCTTGCCGGGCAAATCAGCGGTTGGCGCTGCTAATTCTGGTGTCGCGGAAATCGGGGTTACAGGGGCAGCCTCTTGGTCTTCTTTGCCTTTGTTTGCGACATCGGTCACCGTGCTGTCGTCCTCTTCGGTCGCTTCAAGAGCGGGTTCTTCCTTCTCGAATGGCAGCATCGGCACGTTGTAGGGTTTCAGGGTCCGCTCAGGCGGTGCTATTTCGCCGGGGTTTTCGGGAAACGCGGTCCCGGACAGACGGGCGTTCACGACTTGCGCCACAAATGCCTTGTCTGACGGAATCACGGAAATACCGTCCAGCGCCTTGGGGGGCGGAACCCTATCATCTGCGTAGGCCTGCCGTTGTTCCAGCGCATAAGGGATTGCGCTGGCGGCCGCGGATGGGGGCAATGCGAGCGTTGTATCCATAATAAGCACCTCCAGATGCGGGTTTTAGACACTGTCAGTTTCGCTTTTGCGCGTCACCGAAGTCTTAATTTGGCATCAAAGGTTGATTAGACTTTAAGATTAACGCGGAAGGTCACGAAAAAGTCCTGAAAAACCGATCCGGTTCGTCAGGACTCTTGTCATGTTGGCTAAGCAGATGTGATCAGATTGCGAGATATTGTGCCCGCAACTGTTCGTTTTCGAGCACTTCCGCAGCGGAGCCGTCAAAGACGACCGTGCCCGTATCAAGGATAACAGCGCGATCGGCCAGTTTCAGCGCTGCAACGGCGTTTTGCTCGACGATTATGGTTGTGATTCCCTGATCGCGGATAATGCCAAGTGTCTTTGCAATTTCCTGTACGATGACGGGGGCCAGACCTTCGTAGGGTTCGTCCAGCAAGAGAATTTTGATATCGCGCGCCAGCGCACGCGCGATCGACAGCATCTGCTGCTCACCGCCTGACAGGGTGACGCCTTCCTGTTTGCGGCGTTCTCCCAGCCGGGGGAACAGGTCGTAGATGCGTTGCAGGGACCAGCCTTTCGGCGGCGCAATCTGTGCCAGTTGCAGATTTTCCTCGACGGTGAGACCCGGAATGATGCGGCGGTCTTCGGGCACCAGCGCGATCCCCGCGCCTGCAGCCTGATGGCTTTTCATTTCATGCAAAGGTTGATGGTCAAGCCAGATTTCACCATGCTTGAGCTCGGGGTCGTCAAGCCGGGCTATTGTGCGCAGCGTCGATGTCTTGCCGGCACCGTTCCGGCCCAGCAGGGCCAGGATCTCTCCCTCATGCACATTGAAGCTGATGTTCTGGACGATATAGCTTTCGCCATAATAGGCTTCGATCTCCCAGACGCTGAGAAAGGCCGGATGAGTTGCGGCGTTGTTGGCGTGTTTATTGAATGGTGCGTTCATTTTTGTTTCTCCTGCCGTTGCATTTTCTTCTTGAAGAAAATGGCGGGCAAATTTTTCTAGAAAAATTTGGGTCCTCAGACCTGCGCCTCTCCCAGATACGCTTCGCGAACTTTCGGATGGCCTTTGATATTGTCAGGCGTATCTTCCACCAGCGGTGTGCCCTGCGCCAGAACCGTAATCCGCTCGGCGAGAGAGAATACAACATTCATGTCATGCTCGATGATCGCCATCGTGATCCCGCGTTTTGTGCGGATTTCCTTGAGCAGGTTGATCGTGTTTTCTGTGTCGGCCCGCGCCATGCCTGCAGTGGGTTCGTCCAACAGCAAGAGACGGGGATCCTGCACCAAACACATTGCCATTTCGAGCCGCCGCTTGTCGCCACGCGACAGGCTTGATGCTATCATATGCCGTTTTTCGAGCATATTCACATCTGCAAGGATTTCTTCTGCCTGCTGATGGATCGCCTTCTCGGAAAAGACGCTTTCGATCGCGTGCATCCGGAATGAACCATCTCGTTTGGCAAAGCAGGGAATAAGGACATTCTCAAAGACCGAGAGGTCACTGAATATCTCGGGTGTCTGAAACACCCTGCTGATCCCCATCTGGTTGATCTCGTGCGGTTTGCGTCCCAGGACGGATTGCCCGTCGAACATGACCGACCCGCTGTCGGGGATCAGTTTCCCCACCAGCACGTTCAGCAATGTCGATTTGCCTGCCCCGTTGGGGCCGATGATGGCATGCACCGTATTTTCGGCCACGCTGAGGTTCACGTCACCCAAAGCTTGCAGACCGCCAAAGCGCTTGTTGATACCTTTGACTTCAAGGATTCCCATGTCAGTCTCTCCTTATTCAGCAGGCGTTGTGGCGCCGTCTTTGGCGTCGCTGGATTTCTTGCGGCGGAATATAGCGGCAATTTTTTGCCCGCCCTGAACCAATCCTCCGGGCAGGAAGATCACGACAAGCATGAACAACAAGCCAAGTGTCAGGTGCCAGCCTTTGCCGACGAACGGATAGACAATCGCGATCATGACATCTTCTATGCCATCGGGCATCCAATAGAACCACTGCTCTAGCGTTGCCTTGTTGATCTTGGAGACGATGTTTTCAAAATATTTTATGAAACCTGCCCCGAGGACCGGCCCGATCAATGTGCCTGCACCACCGAGGATTGTCATCAGCACAATCTCACCCGATGCTGTCCAGAACATCCGCTCGGCACCGGCTTGCGGGTCCATGGCCACCAGCAAGCCACCGGCAAGGCCGGCATACATCCCTGAGATGACAAAGGCCGCGAGCGTATAGGGCTTGGAATTCAGGCCGGTATAGCTCATCCGGGTCTGGTTGGATTTGATCGCCCGCAGCATCATCCCGAATGGCGACCGGAAGATCCGGATCGAAATGTAGAAGGCGAGGATCATCATGACCGCTGCGACGTAGTAGCCAAAGTTGAATGTGAAAACCCAGCTTCCAACTGACATCTCGTAGGTGTCGCGCATGGCAAGACCAAACAGCGATGGAGTGGCGTTTTCCCCCGCTTCAAGCGCACCATCAAACAGGCGCACATCGCTGGCCTTTGGTTGCAGTCCCGTTTCGCCGCCTGTCAGCGGTGTAAGAACCGAGTAGGCAAGCGCGTATGACATCTGCGCAAAAGCAAGCGTCAGGATCGAGAAATAAATCCCTGATCGCCGCAGCGACACAAATCCGATGACCAGCGAAAACAGACCGGCGATGACGACGCTCAGCAAGATCGCAGGGACGATATTCATGCTGAGCAGCTTGAACATCCATACCGCGGCATAAGAACCCACACCCAAAAATGCGGCGTGCCCGAAGGACAGGTAGCCGGTCAGCCCGAACAGGATGTTAAATCCAATCGCCAGAATTCCGAAGATCACGAAGCGTTGCATCAAATCAGGATAGCCTGCGTTGAACTGGGCCAGCTCTGAGCCTTCGGGGAAGGGGTTCAGGATGAAAGGAGCCAGCAGCGTCAGCACGACAACAATCAGCATGAGACGGAAGTCTTTTTTCTCAAGTCCAAGCATGGCTTAGTCCTCCATCACGCCCTTGCGGCCCATCAGGCCACGCGGACGCGTCAATAGAATGATAATAGCAACGAGGTAGATGATGATCTGGTTGATACCAGGAGCGATGTCGATCACCCAAGGCATTGATGCAAAGCTTTCCAGAACACCCAGCAGGAAGCCGGCCAGAACGGCACCGGGCAGGGAGCCCATGCCGCCGACGACCACAACCACAAAGCTGAGCACAAGGAAGTCCATCCCCATGTGATAGTTGGGCGACAGGATGGGTGTGTACATGACCCCTGCCAGCCCGGCGACAGCTGCCGCGATGCCGAACATGATCGTAAAGCGTTTGTCGATGTCGATACCCAGCAGGCCGACGGTTTCGCGGTCTGCCATCCCGGCGCGGACGACCATGCCGAAGGTAGTGAATTGCAGGAATGCAAAGACCGCACCGATCACAACAACCGAGAAGAAGAAGTAGACCAGACGCCAGTAAGGGTAGATGATCGCATTGGGATCAAATCCGAAAGCCACGCCGAAATCAAAACTACCTGTGAAGGCTTCGGGGGCCGGTGTGGGGATAGGGTTCGCCCCGTAGAAATATTTGATCACTTCCTGCAAGACGATCGCCAGACCAAAGGTCACAAGAATCTGGTCCGCGTGCGGGCGTTTGTAGAAGTGCTTGATTAATCCGCGCTCCATCGCGAAACCGATCCCGATCATGATCGGGATGGCAAACAAAATCGATATTGGCACCGCCCAGTCAATCATGACGTTACCTGCCGCCTCGCCAAACCAGTCGTAGATATAGGGAACGTCGACCTGCAAGGGATTGCCAAGGAAATCGGTGCGGGTCTCATCCACGACCTTGTGGCTGAGCGTCAGCAGTTTGCTGACAGTGACGGCAACGAAAGAGCCCATCATGAACAGGGCGCCGTGCGCAAAGTTAACCACGCCCAACGTACCGAAGATGAGTGTCAGACCCAAGGCAATCAACGCATAAGCGGAACCTTTGTCGAGCCCGTTTAGGATTTGCAGAATGATCTGATCCATCTGGTGACCTCTGTTATTTGACAAAACGACCACATCGCCCCGCGCGAGCAGGTGCGCGTGATGTGCACAATGTCTGGAGAAAAGGATGTGTCACCGCCGTTTCGGCGGTGACACAATATGTGTTTATGCGCCGGGGTTACATGTGCCCAATTCACCACCCTGGAACTGCGGGTGATCTGGGTCGTATGTGACCTGTTCGACAGGTGTAACCTCAACGATTTCAAGAAGGTCAAACTCGTTTTCGGGGTTCTCTTTACCCTTCACGACAAGCACGTCCTTGAAGCACTGGTGATCAGCGCCGCGGTACAGCGTCTTACCATTGCCCAGACCGTCGAATTCGAAGTCTTCCAATGCTTCAACAACTGCGCATGGGTTGAACGAACCAGCCCGTGTGACCGCATCTGCATAAAGCAGCGTCTGCACGTAAGTGGTGTGCGCGGCCTGCGATGGTGGGAAACCGTACTTTGTGCCGAAGGACTGAACGAATGCCTTTGAACCTTCGTCTTGCAGCGACCAGTGCCAGTTGGTTGAACCAAAGATGCCCTTAACGTTGGCACCCGCACCTTTCGCCATCAGGCGAGAGTAGAGCGGCACGATGATTTCGAAGTTCTTGCCGTTGGCTTGTGCTTCGCGCAGCCCGAACTGAACTGCGTTAGTCAGCGAGTTCACCATGTTTCCGCCGTAGTGGTTCAGAACCAGCACGTCAGCGCCAGAGTTCAGAACAGGTGCGATGTAGGACGAGAAGTCAGTCTGTGTCAGCGGTGTTTTCACAGCGTTCACAGTTTCCCAGCCCAGTGCTTCTGTCGAAGAACGGACGGCTTCTTCTGTGGTATAACCCCAGTTGTAGTCGGCTGTCAGGTGATAGGCCTTGCGGTCGGTGCCGTAGTTGGCGGCAAGCACAGGCGCCAGTGCGGCACCGGACATGTAGGAGTTGAAGAAGTGGCGGAAGCCATTGGCCCGCTTGTCTTTACCTGTTGTATCGTTTGAGTGTGTCAGACCCGCCATGAAAATCACGCCAGCCTCTTGGCACAGCGCCTGCACGGCAACAGCCACACCGGAAGAGGAGCCACCGGTGATCATGATTGCGCCGTCTTTTTCGATCATCGAACGGGCCGATGCGCGCGCGGCGTCAGACTTTGTCTGCGTATCACCGGTCACATATTTGACTTCGCGGCCGAGAATACCGGTCCCGTCCAGAGCCTTGGAAGAGAAAGTCGACATCATGCCGCCGTCGCCGCCGCCATTGAGATGCTCGACAGCAAGTTCATAGGCGCGCAGTTCGTCCAAACCTTCGTCGGCGTATGGGCCAGTCTGTGGAACGTTGAAGCCCAGAACGACTTCGCTGTCGCCCGGTGCGTTTGTAAAACCAGCGTGGGCGTCGGCGCGCAAATACTGTGGCAGCGCGAGACCTGCACCCGCGATCGCACCCGTCTTCAGGACGCCACGACGCGAGAAATTCGATTTGGACATTAGTATCCTCCCTAGTGTTTTATGCATGAGCCAAGTCTGGCCCACGATATTCGCCTTCCAGCGTAGGATTAATGTGACGGAAATGTGTCGTTATCTCCAACAAGCCATTGCCGATGCCTGTTCTTTCTGTCAATTTTTCAACAGCTCGTGCGAATAGATTGTAAACGATTTTTCTCGCGTGCGCAGAAAGCGTTTGAAATTGTTGAAGGAATTTCTTGTGTCGATAGAGCGGCTTACCGGTTCGAGGATCAGAGAAAAGCGTTTGGATCTGGGATTGCGGCAAGCCGCCGTAGCGGAAGCTGTCGGAATTTCGGCCTCTTACCTTAACCTGATCGAGCACAACCGCCGCAGAATCGGAGGCAAGTTGTTGGCGGATATTGCCCGAAAACTGGGGGTTGAGACCAGCCAGTTGACGGCAGATGCCGACGGGGACTTGCTTGATCAAATTCGCGCGGCGGCGGGCGCGTTTGGCACAAAGTCCGAAGTTGATCGCGCCGAGGAATTATCTGCCCGTTTTCCCGGATGGAGCAAGCTGATCGCGGCGCAGGCCAACAGGCTGGCGATGCTTGAAGAACGTGTTCAGGCACTGACCGACCGGATGTCCTATGATCCGCAACTGGCCATGTCCTTGAATGAAGTTGTATCTGCGGCCACCTCAATCCGGTCGTCTGCCTCCATTCTTGTCGGGCAAGAGGATCTGGACGCAGACTGGCAGCGGCGCTTTCACGAAAACATCCATGCCGACAGTCTGCGTCTAGGGGCGGGCAGCGAGGCGTTGATCAGCTATCTGGATGCACCGGATGCGGATGTGGCCGTGGTGCAATCACCGCAAGAAGAGATCGAGACGTTTCTGGCCACTTCGTCATTTCATTATCCGCAGCTTGAAAAAGCGCGAGGCGATGTCGACGCGTTTGTCGCCGGTGTGAACCTGTCGCCGCCTGCGTCGGCCCTATTGCGGATGATTGCACGGATTTACCAGTCGGATGCTGTGGCGATGCCGCGCAGGCAATTTGCGCAGGCCGCACAAGACTGCGCCTATGACCCGGCGGCTCTATCGCAGGCGTTTGCCGTCGATTTCGCTGCCGTTCTGCGCCGCTTCGCGACATTGTCACCCAGCGAAGGTCATCCACAGACGGGATTGGCCGTGGTCGATGCATCCGGGTCGGTTACCTTTCTCAAGACAATGCCCGGATTCCGGTTGCCGCGCTTTGGTGGCGCTTGCCCGCTTTGGCCGATCTTTTCCGCTTTTTCCCGTCCTACCCAACCGATCATGGCGGATATCGTGATGCCGGGGACCGATCAGACCGGATTGCGCTGCTATGCCGTTGCCGATGCCATCGAAAGGCCGGGCTTCGACCGCCCGCCTGCCTTGCGCAGCACAATGCTCGTCTTGCCTGATCTGCCTGCCGACAGCCGCAACGTGATTCCCGTCGGTGTATCCTGCCGGATCTGCCCGCGCGCGCGGTGTAATAGCCGCAGAGAACCCGCGATGGATGGCGTGACACTTGATACCAGTCTTTGACACGCAGGGATTTCAAGGCGATATTCGATTTGTGCTGGGTGGAGCGATGCACGACATGAATATGAGGGGGAGGCATGATGGGCAAACGAGTCCTTTTGATCGAGGATGAGCCGAACATCATTGAGGCCATCAGCTTTATTTTGTCCCGTGACGGGTGGACGGTGCACACGCACGAAGACGGCCTAACGGCGATGGACAAGCTACGCAGTTTGCCCCCTGATCTGGTCATTCTTGACGTGATGCTGCCGGGACGAAGTGGTTTTGACATCCTGCGCGATCTGCGGTCATCAGAAACCACCAAGAATATCCCCGTCATGATGCTGACGGCCCGCGGGCAGGACAAAGACCGTGACATGGCCGCACGTCTGGGGGCGACCCATTTCATGACCAAGCCGTTCTCGAACGCGGAAGTGCGTGATTTGGTTCGCAACCTGATAGAGGCATGACCCCTCCCGCCAAAGCGCCGCTCTTTCTGGAGCGGGTCCGCTATAGACAGCGCCGCGTGCGCGACGCGGCAAAGCTGACCCCGATCTTGGGGATGGTTCTTCTGGCGCTGCCTTTGCTCTGGTCCGGCGACGAGACTGTGCCGGAATCGCAAACGCTAATTTATGTGTTTGGCGTGTGGGTCGGTCTGGTCGTTATTGCCGCCACCCTGTCGCATTTTCTGCGCGAGGATGACGACGAAAGCACCCTCGGCGAGAAAACCGACTGATGCTGACCTTCAATCTTCTGGTCGCTGTTGCGCTGGTGTATGTGGCCGGGCTTTTTGTGGTGGCGTTTCTGGCAGAACGGCAAGCCGCATCCGGCCATGCGCGGTGGCTGAAGTCGCCGCTGATCTACACGCTGTCTCTCAGTATCTATTGCACCGCCTGGACCTTTTATGGCGCGGTTGGCTATGCGGCCCGGTCAGGGCTTGAGTTCGTGACGATCTACCTTGGCCCCACCTTGGTGATGATCGGCTGGTGGGCGATGCTGCGCCGTCTGGTCCGCGTCGGGCGCGAACAGCGGATCACGTCGATTGCCGATCTGATTTCGTCGCGGTTCGGCAAATCGACCCAACTGGGGGTGATCGTTACCTTGATTTGTCTGGTGGCAGGGACGCCTTATGTGGCGCTGCAACTGCAATCCGTCACCCTGTCCTTTGCGATCTTTGCGCAGGACGCGGGGACCGTGTGGCAGGCCGGTGATTTGAACGCGGCGGCGGGGTGGGTTGCGTTCGGGCTGGCGGTTTTCACTGTCTTGTTCGGCACCCGCAATCTGGATGCGAATGAACGCCACCACGGGATTGTTATGGCCATCGCCGTCGAAGCAGTCGTCAAGCTTGTGGCTTTGGTGGCCGTTGGCGTTTTTGTCGTCTGGGGGATAGGCGGCGGGCCCTCGACGATAATGCAAAGCATCGAAGCCTCGCCTATCGAGCTATGGGACCAATCAGGCGGGCGCTGGGCGACCCTGATTTTTCTTTCTGCGGCGGCATTCATCTGCCTGCCTCGCATGTTTCAGGTGCTGGTTGTCGAAAACGCGGACGAACGGCATCTGCGCGTCGCAAGCTGGGCATTCCCGCTTTACCTGTTGTTGATGAGCCTGTTTGTGGTGCCCATCGCGGTGGTCGGACTGGATTTGCTGCCAGCGGGCAGCAACCCCGACCTGTTTGTCCTGACACTGCCCCTGAGCCAGGGGCGTGAAGGGTTGGCCATGTTGTCGTTCCTTGGCGGGTTCTCGTCTGCGACATCAATGGTGATCGTGGCCACAATCGCGATGGCAACAATGGTGTCCAACAACATTATCGTGCCGATCTGGCTGCACCGTTTCAAGCAACCCAGCGCGGTCTTTTCCGGCGACGTGCGCGAGGTCATCCTGCTGTCGCGTCGGATTTCGATTGCCTGTGTGCTGGCGCTGGGCTTCATCTATTACCGCGTATCCGGTGGCGGCACATCGCTTGCAGCGATTGGTCTGGTGTCCTTTGCGGGTGTGGTGCAAATCCTGCCGGTCATGCTGGGCGGGCTGTTCTGGCGGGGTGCCACACGCATCGGGGCAGGGCTTGGTCTGTCCATTGGTTTGACGGTCTGGCTTTGGACGCTGTTCCTGCCCAGTTTCGGGGCTGGCGCTATTATCCCGACAGCCGTTTTGGAAAATGGGCCGTTTGGTCTGGGATGGTTGCGCCCGCAAGCGTTGTTCGGGATCGAAGGGATCGACCCGCTGATACACTGTGTGATGTGGTCAATGCTGTTGAATAGTCTTTTCTTTGTTTCCGGTTCGTTGCTCAGTTTTCCTTTGCCGCTTGAACGGTTGCAGGGCGCGCAGTTCGTGAATGTCCTTGATCGGGGCACTTCGGCAAGCCCGTGGACCGTTGCCGATGCCGGTGCCGAAGACCTGCTTGTCATGGTACAACGCATCCTGGGCAGTGACGAAGCGCAAGCCATTTTCCAAAAGGAAGCAGAGCGGCAAGGCAAGACCGGTTATTTGCCGGAGGTAACGACACAATTTATCGAACAGCTGGAAAAGCGACTGTCCGGTTCTGTAGGTGCTGCGACCGCGCACGCGATGATTGGTCAGATGACTGGTGGCAGTGGCGTGCGGGTCGAAGACCTGATCGCCGTAGCCGACGAGGCTGCCCAGATTCTGGAGTATTCAAATCGGCTAGAGGCAAAATCGGCAGAGCAGGAGCGGACTGCCCGCGCACTTCGTCAGGCCAACGAGAAATTGAAAGCGCTTTCCATTCAGAAGGATGCGTTTCTCAGTCAGATCAGCCATGAGCTCCGCACCCCGATGACCTCGATCCGGTCATTTTCGGAAATTCTGGGTGACACGGATGTCGCCGCCGATGCCCGCGAGCGTTACGCCCAGATCATTCAGGACGAAGCCGTGCGTTTGACCCGCTTGTTGGATGATCTGCTTGACCTTGCCGTGCTGGAGAACGGTCAGGTTACGCTAAATAAGCAAAGTGGTATCATGCGTGATCTGATTGACCGGGCGGTTCAGGCGTCAGGTGCGCAGTCCGGAGACTTGGCGGTGCTGCGTGAACCGCTGGCAGAGGAAGTCCCTATAACGACCGACCTCGACAGGTTGGTGCAGGTGTTCATCAATCTGATTGCGAATGCGCGCAAATATTGTGACCGGCCTGAGCCAAAGCTGCGTATTGTCGTTTCGGAAAGGGATTTTGCGTATCATATTGATTTCGTCGACAACGGGAGTGGCATTTCACCACAGAACCAGCAGGTGATTTTTGAAAAGTTTTCAAGAATCACAGATCAGGGTAAAGCCGGGGGCGCCGGCCTTGGGCTCGCCATTTGTCGCGAGATCATGCACCGGCTTGGCGGTGACGTGAGCTATCTGCCAGGGCAATATGGCACCGCTTTCCGCGTGGTTGTGCCAAAAACCTGAGATGGTTTGGCGTTGTTAGCAGAACCGTAACCACTCATTCGTTAACTTTGGGCGAAATCCACCAGTGGCGGGCTGATGTCTGACAGCGACCATAAAATGATTCTGCGGCGCATGACAGGCCGCGAAACCGGCGATGTTGCAGAAACACCGCTGACCCTGTCGCGTGCTGTGCGGCTGGCTTTCACCAAGTCAGCGAATGATACGATCGGACTGATTGTGACAGTGACCGCGATGGGCGAGGACGTGCATACGCTTGATCCAATGCTCGAGGTACTTGATGATAATCTGATGCTGGTCGGGCTGGAGCGCGGCGGTGAACTTGTTGGTTTGATGGCCTTGGACATGCAGTTGCGTGCGGCCATCCTTGAAATGCAGGCCATGGGCAAGTTGATCGCCGGCATGGCCGAGGACAGGGCACCGACCGGAACGGATAAGACGATGGCTGAAAACCTCTTGATCCGCTTTCTTGATGCGATGCCTGTCGCGACATTGGGCACCGAATATGACGGTTGGACCGATCAGGTCGAACTTGGTTCCAAGGTTGAAAGCTGCCGCGCAGCTGGCCTTGTTCTGGATGATTGCGAATATCGCATCATGCGCCTTGATATTGATTTGGGGGTGGCAGACCGGACGGGACAGTTGATTGTCGTCCTGCCGCTTGCCGTCGAAACATTTGGGGCGCCAGCAGAACCAACTGAACAGCTTGATTGGGCGACACTCTTTCAGGCCCGCGTGGCAGAGGCACAAAGTGAGCTTGATGCTTTATTGCATCGTTTTGACATGCCGCTCGCGCAGGCGCGCAATCTGCAAGTGGGGCAGGTCGTGCCGCTCAGGGGCTGTTCCGTCAATTCCGTGCGCCTCGTAACCGCGAAAGGACGGGAAGTGGCGCTTGCGAAACTCGGCCAATTGGGTGGCAACCGCGCAGTCCGCGTTGAAGCCCCGCCACAGCCACAGATGCGCGAACTTGGCGGCGGTGCAGAGGCTGCCTTGCCTGATCTGATGGGCGGAATGGCGGATGATAAGATGGGGTTTGGTGGTGATGAAGGCGCAGGGTTGGCGCTTGAGGGGGCCGGGGAGATTGATTTCGCAATGGATGCTGCCCCGACTTTTGCTGAACCAGAGACTGCTCTGGACACACCCGATATGGAAGCAGGCGCAGAACCGGGCTCCGACGAAGGATTCGGAATAGCCGCAATGGATATGGATGCTTTGTCGCTAGAGGATTAGGCACCTGCGACAAAATCCTTAGAATGATTCCGTTAGCCGCCTGAATACGTAAAAGCGCAATACCTGAAACGGGTCTTGCGCTTTTTCATGATCTTATGCACGGGTTCTGGGGCAGGATGACAAGAAGAACAACACCGCTGCATCGACAGTGGTCAGTTTGTTTGGCCCATCGCCTCCAGCTGCGGTCGCAGCCCGCCAAGATTGTAGCCCGCAGCATCCGTTGCCGCGATGATTTCATCAGCGGACATGCTATCTGCCATGGCCAATCCCCAGACAATCGAACTGCGATTGCCGGACGCGCAGTAGGCCAGAGTCGGCGCCTCAGGGGTGCCGATCGCGGCTTTTTGCGCTGCGACCATCTCTTCATTCAAGCCCATATGCGTGACCGGAATGTCGACAAAGGCAAGCCCATGCGTCTCTGCCGCAGATCTGATCGCAGCCGCCTGATGACTTGGCGGAACCTCTGCATCAGGTCGATTGCAGATAATAGTCTTGAACCCGGCCGCAACGATGGCGGGGATGTCTTCAACCGCAATCTGCGGCGATACAGCGTAGGACGGGCTGAGTGTTTTGATATCCATGATGTTTTCTTAGACTGCCGCCATCGTGCGGTCCAGACGTGTTCGCACCGTCGGTGCCCCCATCATCCCGACGACCATCGCCACCACAAAGACCAGACCCGTCGGGCCGCCAAAGCTTGCCGATGCGATCGCAGGTCCGGGGCAAAGTCCGGCCAGCCCCCAGCCAGCACCAAACAGCACAGACCCAAGAATCAGGTTGCGGCCAAGTCGCGGCTCTGGCGGGGCAGGAAATGCGGTGCCCAGCACCGGGGTCCGTCCGCGCGTCAATTGCCAGGCGATGGCCATCGGGATGATTGCACCTCCCATGACAAAGGCCAGTGTCGGGTCCCAAGCGCCGAAAATATCAAGCCAGCCCTGAACCTTTGTCGTGTCTGTCATACCGGACAGCAAGAGTCCCAGCCCGAACAGTCCACCAACGATGAATGAAACAATAACGCGCATTAGATGACTCCCAGCAGATGTTTGAAGATCACAATGGTCAGGCCGCCCGCACCAATGTAGAAAACCGTGGCAACGATGCCGCGCAGTGACAGGCGTGAAATCCCGCAAACGCCGTGGCCGGATGTACATCCGTTGGCAAGCCGTGTGCCGACACCGACCAGCAGGCCCGCAATCGCCACGACCACCCAGTTATCCGTCAGGTGCGTTTCAGAGCCGCCCATGGCAATGGCTACGATTGCCGGCACGATAAACAACCCGGCAAGCAGGGCCGCGCGTTCGGCCCAGTCGCTTCTTCCTGATCCATCCACAAGTCCGCCGATGATCCCGGACGCACCCATGATACGACCGTTAACCAGCAGGAATATCGCTGCCGCGGTCCCAATAATCCCGCCTCCGAAGAGGCCCCAAATCCAATCCGATTGCATGATTTTTCCTTTACTCAGAGCGTGTTGACGGGGATTTTGAAGTAGCTTGTCCCGTTGTCTTCGGGTTCGGGCAGATTGCCTGCCCGCATGTTCGTTTGGATCGACGGCAGGATAAGCTTTGGCATTCCCAATTTCGCGTCGCGTTCTGTACGCATTGTGACGAATTCCTCGATAGGTTTGCCTGCTCCAACATGGACATTCAGTGCCTTTTGTTCGCCGACCGTTGTTTCCCAAGCGAATTCATCGCGACCGGGGGCCTTGTAGTCATGACCGACAAAAATTCGGGTATCATCTGGCAGCGAAAGGATCTTCTGGATCGAATGAAAGAGGTCTTCGGCTGATCCACCGGGGAAATCGCAGCGTGCTGTCCCGAAATCGGGCATAAACAAAGTATCGCCGACAAATGCGGCGTCGCCAATGACATAAGTCAAACAGGCAGGCGTATGGCCGGGCGTGTGCATCACGTCACAACGCAGCTGTCCGATATGAATACTGTCGCCATCGTCAAACAGAGCGTCGAACTGCGATCCGTCGCGCTGGAATTCGGTCCCTTCGTTGAAGACTTTGCCGAATGTGTCCTGCACGATGGTGATATTTGCGCCAATCCCGATCTTGCCGCCCAACCGTTCCTGCAAGTAGGGCGCGGCAGACAGATGGTCAGCATGCACATGGCTTTCTAATATCCATGCAACCTGCAGGTCTTTTTCAGTGATCCAGTCGATTATCGCATCGGCGGACGATGTATCTGTCCGTCCGGACGCAGGGTCATAATCCAGAACGCTGTCAACGATCGCACATGACCGACCGGAGGGGTCCTGCACAACATAGGATACTGTATTGGTCGCCGCATCGAAAAAAGCTTTTACGTGGGGTGTCATATCGATTCTCCTTTGCTGGACATAATAGACGTTGTGTGATACATTTCAAGAATGGAATGTATAAAATTAGTTTGGCGACCGACATGTCAGTAAAAACCAAAATACTTGCAGACCCAATGGACGCAGCCGCACAGGACGCCGCTGCCTTGATGAAGGCGCTATCGAATCCGGGTCGCTTGCGGATTCTTTGTGCGCTGGTGCCGGGGCAGGTGTCGGTCGGTGAACTGGAAAAAACACTGGATGCCAGCCAGTCCTATGTCTCTGGTCAGCTTTTGCGGCTGCGCAACGAGGGACTTGTCACATGTGAACGCGAGGGGCGCAGCCAACTATATTCGCTGGCTGACCCGCGCGTGCGCCCGATCCTTGAACGTATCTACGAGGTATTCTGTCCTGACACTTAGCCCACAGGCGCGTTCTGACCTTGCGTATATGGCTTGAGTTCCGCCCGTGCCACCTGTCTGCGGTGAACGGCATCGGGGCCGTCAGCCAAACGCAATGTGCGTGTGTTAGTCCACATATGGGCGAGCGGGGTGTCTTGTGAAACGCCTGCCGCACCATGCATCTGCACGGCCTGATCGATGATCTCGAGAGCGATTTGCGGGGCAACCACCTTGATCTGGCTGATCCAGGGGGCCGCCGCTTTCTTGTCGCCCTGATCCATCATCCACGCTGCCTTGAGGCACAGCAGACGCGCCTGTTCGATCTTCATGCGGCTTTCCGCGATGATGTCGAAATTCTCACCCAACTGCGACAGCGGCTTGCCGAAGGCGGTCCGGCTGACCGACCGTTCGCACATCAGTTGCAGCGCATATTCTGCCGACCCGATCGCGCGCATGCAGTGATGAATCCGGCCCGGCCCAAGCCGCCCTTGCGCGATCTCGAAGCCCTTGCCTTCGCCCACCAGCAGATTTTCGACAGGCACGCGCACATCTTTGAACCGGAAATGGAAATGCCCGTGGGGCGCGTCATCATGGCCGTAGACCTGCATCGGGCGCAGCTTTTCGATCCCGGCGGTGTCGGCGGGCACAACAATCATCGAATGCTGCTCGTGTCTTGGTGCATCCGCGTTGGTGCGCACCATGATGATATAGACAGCGCAGCGCGGATCACCCGCACCGGTGGCCCACCATTTTTCGCCGTTCAGCACATAATGATCGCCGTCGCGCACGCAGGACATCGAGATGTTGGTCGCATCGGAGCTGGCGACCTGTGGTTCGGTCATCAGATAGGCCGAGCGGATGTCACCCGCCATCAAGGGCGCCAACCACTGATCTTTCATGGCTTGGGTGCCGTAACGGGAAAACACTTCCATATTGCCGGTGTCGGGCGCGTTGCAGTTGAAAACCTCTGCCGCCAAATGGGATTTGCCCATTTCTTCGGCCAGATAGGCATATTCTACGGTATTGAGGGCAGGCCCTTCACGGAAGGTGTCCCAGAAATTCCATAGTTTGCGGTCCTTCGCCTTTTGCTTGAGCCCTTCCAGAATTTCGGTCTGGCGCGGCGTGAAGGTCCAGCGGTCGCCAATAGGCACCTCGGCCAGAAATTCGCTGTCCAATGGTGCGATTTCATGCGCGATCATATCCTTGACCGCAGCCAATACCGGCATGAGCCGTTCAGTTTGTCCTAGATCCATTGTCCCGCTCTCCTCCGCGCGTTTTGTTGTGCATGGTGGCAGGACAGCGCGCGGTGTCAATCGCAAGTGGTGTCTAGCTCAGGATGACACCAATGATCACCGCCATCAGACCGATCATCGACACAAAGAGCGCCCCGAGGTTGATGGGCAGTATGCGGGTCACTTGAGCGCGCAGTTCCTCGTCGCTCAGGTTTGCCTTTTTGGCTTTGCGGACAGCAAGGATTGTGTAGACGATACCGGCAAAGCCCAAAGCTGTCAGCGCGGCACCACCCCAAACGACAATTTCCATATCCAGCCTCCGGTATTTTTGACCCGATATCGCGCGGGCTCGTCTTGCGCAAGGGTTGCGCGGGGGCTAGTGAAGGGCACACTACCGAGGAGAGCCAGAATGAGCGATACAGTCACCGATTCCGTCAACGCCGCAGCCGGTGATGAAATCCGCCAGTTTGTCGAGCGTTATGAACGGCTTGAGGCGGAAAAGAAAGATATTGCCGACGCGCAGAAAGAAGTCATGGCCGAGGCGAAAGGCCGTGGTTATGACACCAAGGTTCTGCGCAAGCTGGTGGCGATCCGCAAGCGCGATGCCAATGATCTGGCCGAAGAAGAAGCCGTTCTAGAAATGTATATGGCCGCACTTGGCATGTGATCTACCGGAACGGCAGCATCATCTCGACACCCGGCATCTGTCGGATCAGATTGACGTCTTTGTCATAGTCTTCGGTCATCTGCGCGATCTGGTCTGCTGACAGTTCAGGCAGATCGACGACATGTTCGGCGGTGCCTTCCAGCGCATGGGTTTCCCATATTTCGGCCATTATGTCGTGACGTTCAGCGTTCGACAGGGCGGCGGCCTTGGCGTATTGCGTTTGCAGCGCCTGCTGGCCCTTCTTGGTGATGAGTGACCCAAGCATATCCATCCCGCCGACCATTTGCACTGCATCTGGCGCGCCTGCCATGGTTTGCATGATCTGATCCCATAGCATCGGGGTATCCTCGTTGCACCAGACGGTCAGTGGCACATCGGGTACTGCCTGCCTGATCCGGCGCACAACATCGGACCATTTGATTTCTTCGGGGCGCATCAGGCCCAAAAATGCGCCAATGGACCCCGCGTCCGACCGCGTGAAAGTTTCATGCAGAAATGTTGCGGGATTGCGGATGCCCAGATACAGGCTGATCTGATCCTGCGCAAAGAGCCGCCGGAAGGCCCGCATCTTGAGCTCTGCCTGCCCGTAGAAGGTACCATTGTCAAAGATACGCTTGGGAATGCAGATAAAATTGCCGTTGCTGAGCACAAGGCGGTCCGCGTCGCCCTGCGCAAGCACGGCATCAAGCAAATCGTCGCGGGCCGTGTCCGGTATCGTGGTGTCGCCTGTAATTTGCAGCAAATCGCGTAGCACCGGCCGATACAGACTTGGCTGCGGCACGGCAATCCGATGCCTGGCGAGTGCATCAGCATTCTTCAAAAGCGATTTGATCAGCCTGTCTTCGTCCGTGCAGTTTGCGCCGATGTGAATTGCGATCTGCATGATTGAGCGGGCCTTTGTTATCTGCGTCGTTAGAGCATAGTTGGATTTCTGGACAGTTAAACCGGTTTCCTTTAACCGAAGCGCAAGATGTCCGAGCAAACTAGTCAGATAACCTCGCCCCGTATTGGCCGCCGCCGCATTGACCCTTGGTCTGTTGGTGCTTTGGCCATTGCTGTCGCTGTGCTGGTTCCGATTCTGGCGGTTGTCTGGTTCGCCCTGACGCCCACCGAAAACATCTGGCCGCATCTGATGCGCACAACTTTCCCCCGCTATCTGGGCAATACAGTGGTGCTGATGCTGAGTGTTGGCGCGCTAACCGCGATGATAGGGACGGGGGCGGCATGGTTGGTGGTGATGTACCGCTTTCCGGGGCGTGATCTGTTGCAGTGGGCTTTGTTGATGCCCCTTGCCGTCCCCGCCTACGTTGGGGCCTATGCGCTGGTGGATTTTCTGGAATATGCAGGCCCGTTCCAGACGGCTTTGCGCGGCACCTTTGGCTGGGAGACGTCGCGCGACTATTGGTTTCCGGCGATCCGCACCCGTGAAGCAGCGATTCTGGTGATCAGTGCCTCGCTTTATCCTTATGTCTATATTCTGTCCCGCGCGGCCTTTCGTGAACAATCAGGTGCTGCCTACGAAGTCGCGCGCGCTTTGGGGGCAGGACCGTTTGCCCGATTTTGGCGGGTTGGTTTGCCTTTGGCCCGCCCGGCCATTGCTGCGGGCGTTGCGGTTGTGATGATGGAAACCGTGAATGATTTCGGGACCGTCGATTATTTTGCCGTGCAAACGCTGACCACGGGCATTTTTTCGGTCTGGTTGCAGGGCGGTAATCTGGGGGGGGCCGCGCAACTGGCGACATGTGTGCTGGGGTTGATCGTGGTCCTTGTCACGCTTGAAAAAATTAGCCGCCGCAAGATCAGGGTTTCAGGCAGCGCACGCGGGCAGCGCCCGGTGCAGCCGGTCCGGCTGGCAGGAGCAAGGGCCTATCTTGCCACACTGGCTTGTGCCCTGCCGCTCTTGTTGGGGTTTGTCATGCCGGTTCTGGTTTTGATCAGTCACGCATTTGACGCCGCGCAATGGGTGGCGCCGGGGTTGCGGCGTGCCTTGGCGCATACTGTTGTTGTGGCTGGCGTTGCTGCCATTCTGACCGTTCTGGGTGGTGTCTTCATGGTTTACGGCGTCCGGTTGTCCGGACGGCGTTTACCGCGTCTGCTGATGCCCGTCACGGCAATCGGCTATGCGGCCCCCGGCGCTGTGCTGGGCTTGGGTATTCTGGTGCCTTTGGCCGCCTTTGACAATTTTGTTGCGGACACGATCGTTTGGGCGGGCTTCTCTGACCCTGGCCTGCTGTTGACCGGGAGTGCGGTCGCTCTGACGCTGGCCTATGTCGTGCGCTTTTTTGCAATCGCCCAAGGGGCTGCGGATGCTGCGTTGGGCCGCGTTTCTCCTAGTCTGCCGATGGCTGCGCGGTCATTGGGGCGGACGGCAGGAGGGACCTTGCGGGCGGTTCACATGCCGCTGATGCGGGCCTCGGTCGGGTCGGCCCTGCTGCTGGTGTTTGTCGATTGTGTCAAAGAACTGCCCGCAACATTGCTGTTGCGGCCATTCAACTACGACACGTTGGCGACGCGGGTCCATGCCAAAGCATCACTGGAAAACATAGCAGAGGCCGCGCCTGCGGCCCTCGCGATTGTTCTGGTCGGTCTGTGTGCCGTTACCCTTTTGGCACGGACAAGTCGCTAGGGTCCTGACCCCCTACAATCGGGCCTATTTTTGTGGGATATCGTCGATGACTTTTACCGGATCCGTGTCGTCGGGTTCTTCAACCGGGGCATCTGGCTCATCTGGCTCATCTGGCTCATCTGGTGTTTCGCGTGCCTCGGGCGCAGGGTCATCGCTGCCACCACCTTTACTTGCGGCGACGGCAACACCGATCAGCAACAAGGCAACTGCTGGGACCACCCAACTGGGCATTTCAGCTGGCGGGGCCTGTTCGATGACTTCCGGCTCGCGCTCTGTGATGGCATCGGCGAGGCCACCCGCCTGCGCGGATGATACGATCATTGTGGCGGAAGCGGCAGCGAAGAAGAGGGATCTTGTTGATATACTGGTCATTTTACTCTCACTTTTTGACTAAACTCACCCTATAACCCTGATGGCCGAGTTCTTTACGTTCTGTCAACCAAAAGACAATGAGCCGCTTGCCTGACCACTGGCCGTTAAAGTGAAGAGCGAATGATCGGCGATCTTTCACCGGACTGCTGGCGATGCTTGGGGTCAGACGCATATATTGTGCTGGCGCCCGACTGCCGTCATTCAGAAATACAGAAATTCTTTTTACTTCAATATGTTGCACGACGGGCGTTCGCCACATCCGACAAATCCTTTCTGCCGGCGCGCCTTGCCAATATGAACGGTTGGATCAGCTGAAATTGTATGGATTGCGGGGAACTTGCCCGCGTTAACCATGATGTAAGAAATTCTTATTATTGAAATTGTGGCGCAGACATTGCGCATTTGCGTCAAGTGACGAGTGCCAACAGAAAGCCAAGGGATGTAATTCATGCCGACGCGCAGAAGAGTGACGAAAGGCGAAAACCCATCTGATTGTTTCTATTCTGGGGACAGGTGGGGTGAGTTGCATAATTGATGCGATTTAATGGGCAGTACGCGGCAGATTATGAAGGAAAGCTTTTCATTATTGGCATTGCCCCGCGACCGCATTGCTGAGGATTATTTACTGCTTGTTTGGTCAAGTAGTTTTGGGGGGCGTCGGTGTGTTCTCGTATTTCGTTTTCAAGGGTCTGGCTGTGAACGATATAAACAGTTTATTTCTTATAAACTTCAATGTGTTAGATCATGCCTTGCATGATGGCAGAATTTATGCACATTGCCGCCTTGGCGAAACTTTCGGCCAGATTGCATGACCGAAACATGCGCAAAATATCCTCAATCAACAATAAAAACAGCCGGTCCTATCAGGTTAAGACATGGTCTGTGTCTGTAATGGAGGCCTTCTATTGACCTATCAGATGTTTGAATTTTCCGCCCTTTCAAATGCTGATTTGGGTGGGAGTGCGCATTCTGGTCTTTCATTTGTGATGCCAGGCTCAACGGATACGCATGCGGCGCTGTATGATAATGATTTTGGCCTGTCCGACGATCATCGAAACCAGTCGCGCGATCCCACGGGGCAAACCGGCGAGGTGCTGGTGGATGGGCTGGCTGTCGGGGGCAGCGAACAGTGGTACGCGGACAAGGTATATACCGTGCGTGGGCCTGACGGTCGTGAATATGAACTGATCACCGTTCAGCAAGAGCACACAGGCATGGAAATCTATACCTTCAATGCCGATTTTGGTGTGCCGTCCGCGGGCATGACGCTAACCCTTGGCAGTTGTTGGGGTGCATCGAAAATTGGCTATCATAAGCTTGGTTCGGGTCCCTTGACACATGCCCCGACGGAACGGCCTCGCATTATTATCGAGGCTGAAGACATGCACGCGCAGGGATTTCACACCGTGCAGGGTGGCAACGCCTCTGGCGGCAAGTTGGCCAAGCTGGGCTACAAGACCGGCGACCTCTTCACGGGGTTTGACGGTCCGGCGGGCACCTATGATCTGTCGGTCTTTGTGCAGGATGAAATTGACGGTCAATCGAAGCTCAATGTGATCGTCAATGCTGAGGTCGTGGGCATAATCGTACTAGACCGCGATAGTGACGGTGGCGGCAGTAACAATGGTCAATTCTCCGAATTTGTCATCGCAGGTATAGAATTGCAGCCAGGCGATACCGTAAAGATCGCGACGGAAGGCAATTGCAGTGAATTTGTGCGTATCGACAAGCTGAAGCTACGGCAGGTCGCTGATAACCCACCGCTGCCCGGTGCCGTTTCGGGTACCTATTTTGTTGATGAAAATCAAAACGGTATTGATGACGCAGGCGACAGTGACGTGGCCGACAAGGCCGTCTTGCTGATAGATGGCAATGGCAACGAGGTGGGGTCGACCCGCACCGATTCCAGCGGTGATTACCGTTTCAATGATGTGCCGGTGGGCGACTATCAGGTCAGGTTCGAACCATCGATGCAGCCTTTCGTTGATCCCGATTTGGGGGACGACTCCGTCGACTCTGATGTTGTCGACGCGGCAACCGGCACGACCGCGCTCTTTGCCGTGGTCGCAAAAAAGGAAACCCGCAACATCGATGCAGGTGTTGGTGATCTCATTGACCCGACCAATGCCAGCATTTCGGGGCGCTATTTCCGCGACGAAAACCGGGATGGGCTGGATAATGGCGGGGCCAACAACGGCTTGCAGAACATCCGTGTCAAGTTGCTCGATAGTGACGGCAAAGTCATTGCCTCTGACCGCACCGGGGCAAATGGTGATTACAGTTTCACAGGGCTGACCGCAGGCACCTACGGCGTGCGCTTTATCGACGCGCAATCGGGGCAAGCACTTGTCACGCCGCATGTGGGCGATGACGACAGCATCGACAGTGATGCCACTTTTGCAAGCGATACCACCTCGGTCATCCTGGGGATCTCCCTTAATACGGGTGAACAGTCCATCGACAATGATGCGGGTGTTCAAAGCAAGGGCTGCGATAATCCCGACGCGATCAAACTGACCTTTGATAATCTGGAACGCGGTGATGTTCTCACCACGCTTAATCCACACGTGACCATTGGCGCGTATAAATTCACCCACGACGGGCGCTGGCGTGATGCGGATGCGATGATCTTTGACACTGAAAACCCCAGCGGTGGTGACGATGATCTGGCCTATAATGGGCAGGGCAAGGTGCTGATTGTGTCCGAAGACGGTGATCGCAGCGACCCTGACGACAACGCCTTTGGCGGCGCGCTTGTGTTTGACTTCGCAACCCCGATGGACGTCTTTGACCTGACGGTAATCGACACCGAAGAAGGCGGCTACGTCGCGCTATATGACGCGGATGGCCAGCTGATCAAGCGGGTCGTGTTGCCCCATCTTGCCGACGGCGAGGTGGCGCAGGTCTTGCTGGATGCCGATGGCGTCAGCCGCATGGAGGTCAAACTCGGCGGGTCCGGTGCCATTGATGATATTTGCTATGTCAAACCTGTGTTCCCGGCCTCACTGGGTGGCTCCTATTTCACTGACGTCAACAATAATGACCTGCAGGATGGTGATGACACAGCGGTTGCAAAAACAACTGTCGCACTTCTCCAGAATGGCGTGGTCATCGCCACCCAGACAACAGACGCGAGCGGCAACTATCTCTTTGAAACGCTCAGCCCGGGCGATGGCTACGCCGTCCGGTTCATCGATACCGGCGAAGGCAAGGTCTTTGTGAGTGCCGATGCGGGCACCGACGACACAATCGACAGTGATGTGGTTGCCGTTGATGCAAATGGCAGTGGCACCACAGACCTGATTTCGCTGATACCCGGCGAGGACAGGCGCAATGTTGATGCAGGGATCGAGGATGTGATCAACGACCCCCACACGGCATCGCTGGGTGATACAGTCTTCTTTGATGGCAACGGCAACGGCGTATTTGACGCGGGCGATGGGGTGGTCAGCGACGTCACGGTTGAGTTGCTGGATGATGCAGGTGCGGTTCTGCGGACCACCACGACCGACGGACAGGGCAACTATCTGTTCGACGGACTGGAAGCAGGTGATTATATCGTTCAGTTCACGCAAGTTGATGGTTTCGAATTCACCGCGGCAAATGTGGGTGACGATACCACGGACAGTGACGCGGATCAGGCGACCGGGCGCAGTGCAGAGATCACGCTTGCCATCGGTGAGCAGAACAAAACAGTTGATGCTGGCCTGATCCAATCCAATGCACCGCCAATCGCTATGGATGATGAAGCCTGCGTCTGTGCGACTGAATCAAAGCTGTTTGATGTCCTCGAAAATGACAATGATCCGGATATTGGAGATACGTTGCTCATCGCACAGATTGATGGTCAGGCGGTGAATGCCGGTGATCAGTTTACGTTGGCGAGCGGCGCGGTTGTAACAGTCAACGGTAACGGCACGCTCAGCTATGACAGTGCGAACTTTGTCAGTCCGGATGGGATGGCTGCTGCCGATTTGCCTGTTGGCACCAATGTCAACGATCTGTTCAGCTACAGGCTTGCTGACGGACAGGGCGGGTTTGATGATGCGCAGGTGACTGTCGAAGTGAAGGGTGCGCTGAATACCTATCAGGCGCTGCTTGATTCCCTGCCTGATACGGCGATCGCTATTCAGGGCGCGCAGACGATTGCGCTGAGCTATTCATCGCGGTTGAGCGCGACGGGCGATGAGCGCTTTGATGGTATCCGTTTTGAAGATACCTACTGCATTGAGCGCACGGAAACGTTCAAATCCAAAATCGAAGTGACGATGGATGTACGGCCCGGCGATGCAGGCGTGCTTGATCCGGCCCTGTTCAGCAATGACGTCATGGAAAACCTTAACAAGATCAACTGGCTGCTCAATCAGAACTTCTCATCGCAAAGCAACGGCGACACCAACGGCCCGGGTGCGGGACAAAACTATACTCAGACCGAAATACAGCACGCCATTTGGGGGCTGTCCGATGGAGATTCACAATTCCGGCAGCCCGAGACGGTCGGGACCGTGTTCAACGGGACGCAGGAAAACGCCGATGAACTGCTGGCGATGGCACTTGCGCATGGTAGTGGGTTCGTGCCGGGGAAGGGCGATCTGGTGACACTGATCCTTGATCCGACCGACGTGCAGGCCGATGCACCATTGGCCAATCGCCCGGAAGATAACGACTACGATCAGGCCTTTATCATGGCTTTGCCCTATGACGCCATTGTACTTGAATGCGATTGTGATGATGGTCTAGTCGTAATGTAGGCCCGCGCGGGGAATTGGGGAATACGTCCCCTGTTTCATCTTTGCCCCGGCGGGGTGATTGCGGGGGATGACACATGGCGACAAATGATCGGGAAATGGTGCAGCGGGTGTTTGCGGCCGGGGTACAGGCGGCTGACCCGGCTGCGGCTGTCGGTCGGCTGTTGGGCAAAGTTGAAATGCCTGTGCTGATTGTTGCTATCGGCAAGGCCGCAGGGCGCATGGCGGGTGCGGCCCTTGCGCATTTCCCTGATACGCGCTGCCTTGTCGTGACAAACTATGAAAATGCCACACCGGTTGCCGGTGCCACTGTTTTTGCAGCCGGCCACCCGGTGCCGGACGAAAATGGCGCGCGGGCGGCACAGGCTGTCATAGCCGCCCTTGATGCGGCAAGCGGGCCGGTTCTGGCCCTGATTTCCGGCGGTGGGTCTGCACTTTTGCCCGCCCCTGCGGACAACATTACGCTGGCAGACAAAGCGGCGGTGAACAGCCTTTTGCTGGGGGCGGGGCTCGATATCCACGGGATGAACCTGATCCGGCAACAGCTTTCCGACCTGAAAGGCGGCGGCTTCCTGCGCCACGCGGCACCGCAACATGTCACGGCGCTGATCCTGTCGGATGTGGTTGGCGATGATCTGTCGACGATTGCCAGTGGGCCCACGGTTGCGCCCATCGGCACCGCAGCCGATGCGGCTGCCCTGTTGAAGACGCGTGGCTTGTGGGATCGCGTCCCGCAAGCTGTGCGCGACCATCTGGATGCGGCACAGCCGCCGGCCGATTTGCCAGACGCGCAGAACATTCTGGTCGGGTCGAATGCGCAAAGTGTGGCGGCGATGGAGAAAGCACTGAGTGAACCATACCACGTTCTTGCGCCCGTCGAGGGTGACGTCAAAGAGGCGGCAAAGTTGATCTGTGACCAATCCGGGCCCGGTGTGACCCTTTGGGGCGGCGAGACGACAGTAAATCTGCAAGGGCAGGGGCGCGGTGGGCGTAATCAGGAACTGGCTTTGCGCATCGCACTTGAGGCGCAGGCGCGGGGCTGGACAAGCTGGACTTGTTTGCAGGGGGGCACCGATGGGCGCGACGGCCCGACGGATGCGGCAGGCGGGCTGGTGGATCAGGGAACATTGGAACGGATCGCTGCCAAGGGTGGCGATATTGATGCCTTGCTGGCAAATAACGACAGCTATGCCGCGCTGGCGCTTGCCGATGATCTGTTGATTACCGATGCGACGGGCACCAATGTCGCCGATCTGGGCATTCTTGTGCGACGCTAGGCTTCGCTGAATGCGCCGTATTTGCCACCATGAAAGACCAGCGGCGGACCGCCCCGGTGATGTGCCTTTTTGACAAGCCCCACAACAATCACATGGTCTCCTGCATCATGGGTCGCCTCCAGATTACACTCGAAACTGGCCAATGCGCCCTCGATGATTGGCATCCCGCAGTGCGAAAGGTGCATCGGTACATCCTTGATCGCTGTCTTGGACCCAAGGATTGCCGCGCAAACGTCGCGTTGATCGGCAGCCAGTACATGCACCGCAAACCGGCGTGAGCCTGCAAAATGTTCGAACCTCTTCGATGCTTTGGCTGGTGACCACAACACAAGAGGCGGATCAAGCGACACGCTGGCAAAACTGTTGGCCACAATGGCAACCGGCCCTTCGGGACTGTCGGTCGTCACAATCGTGACGCCGGTCACAAATGTGCCAAGCGCCCCGCGGAAGCTGTCAGCGTCGCTGCTTGGGTCGAATGTCGAGATTGTACCTGCGTCCATCAAGGGACCTCATTTCCCAGAGCGGCAGTGTAGAGCTCAAACCACGTCTGCCGATCCATGTTGACTTTCAAAGCATCTGACAATGCTTTGATTCTGTTAATATTATTGGTTCCCATCACAGGCATGACCTGTGCGGGGTGTGCGATCAACCATGCGACGGCAACCGCAGCGGCGTCAACGTCATTTTTGGTCGCAACCGCTGCCAGTGCGTCCTGTACAGCGCCACTGCCTGTCATCAGGTTGCCGCCCCCAAGGGGTGACCACGCCATGATTGGTACGCCGCGCTCTTGCAGATAGGCGACATCGCCATTGGTAAAGCCGTCGTGCGCGCTGAGTGACAACTCGATCTGGTTGGTAATCAGCGGCGTCTTCATCGCGGATTGCAGCAGGGTCCAGTCGTGCAGTTTGAAGTTTGACACACCCACAGACCGGACCTTGCCCGATGCGACGACCTCGTCCAATGCGGCTCCTGTTTCATGGTGGTCCATCAACGGGTCAGGGCGGTGGATCAGTAGCGTGTCGATCTTGTCCAACCCCATCAGCTGCAAGGATTGATCAACAGAGGCCAGAATATGCGTCCGGCTGGTATCGTAATATTTGCCACGCGCCGTTTGCGCATAGCGGCCCGCCGGGATCAGGATATCGCACTTCGTTACGACCTCGATCTGGTCTTTCAGCGCAGGGGCGGCTTTGAGCGCGGCGCCCATCACTTCCTCGGCGGCGTAACCGCCGTAAATGTCAGCCTGATCCATCGTCGTGATGCCCTGTTCAAGGCAGGCTTCGATCTTGGCCTGCACATGTGCCGGGCTTGTGTCTCTGTCATCGGCCAGCCGCCACATCCCATAAATGATGCGGCTAAAGGAAAGGTCGTCAGTAATCTGGATACGGTTCACGTGCGGGGTCCTGTGCCAAGTGGCGTTGGTGGTGTCTGTGATGGTACCCGCCCATAGCTGTGGGGCAGGGAACAGGTCTTGAGTTGTGGCATGACTTTTTCGCCAAAGTGGATTGCCTCGTCGATATGTGGATAACCCGAGAAGATGAATGCGCGGATGCCCATTTTTTGATAATCTTCAATCTTGGACATAATCTGGTCAGTTGACCCGACAAGGGCCGCCCCGCAGCCCGACCGGGCACGGCCAACGCCCGTCCACAACCCCGGTTCAACATAGCCGAATTTGTCGGCCAGTTCGCGGGCTTTGGCCTGATGGGCGACGCCCAGTGAAATACTGTCGTGGGCACGGTCGCGGATCAGCTTGCCATATTCGTCGTCCAGTTTGCTGGCAATATAATCGGCGTATTCCTTCGCCTCGGTTTCGGTGTCGCGCACAATCATATGCACCCGCAATCCGTAGTCGAGTGTGCGGCCATGCGCGGCGGCCCGCGCATTCACGTCAATCATCCGTTGCTTGAGTTGCTCCATTGGCTCTGGCCACATCAGATAGACGTCGCATTGTGCGCCGCACAGTTCCAGCGCGTCGGGGGAATAGCCGCCGAAATACAGCAACGGGCCGCCGTTCTGCTGGTAGGGTTTTGCAGGTCCGGTTGGCACATTCTCGAATTGGTAAATCTCGCCCGTGTGGTTGATTTCGTCGCGCGTCCACGCCTGACGCAGAATCTGCACCACTTCATGGCTGCGCTTGTAGCGATAGGGGGACGGGGCAACTTCACCTGGAAAATCGCTTGAAATCACATTCAGCGTCAGCCGCCCCTGCAACATATGGTCAAGGGTGGCGATCGTGCGGGCCAACATGATGGGCTGCATTTCACCACATCGGATGGCGGCAAGAAAATTCATGCGGGTCGTCAAAGGGGCCATACCAGCCACGAACGACAATGTATCCTGCCCGACCTGATAGGAGGAGGGGGCAAGGATATTCCGAAACCCCTGCTTTTCCGCCGTCAGTGCGATATCGCGGCAATGGTTCCATGATGATCGCAGCGCGCCGTCAGGCACGCCCAGAAACTGATAATCATCAGAGCAAAGCGCAGAAAACCAAGAGACTTCCGCCGCATCCAAATCGGCGCTGGTGACTGGAACGACGGTCATTGATTCTGCTCCTACCTGCGTATTGTTAGCCCTTGCCTAACATGCGAGAATATGTGCAACAATACTGTATCAATTTTAAGCGGCAACCGGGGAGGGTGCGCGATGGCCAAGACCTCGGCCCTGCCAAAATACGTCCAGGTCAGCGAAATGCTGATCCGCGAGATTGCGGCCGGTCATCTGGCTGACGGTGCGCGCCTGCCGCCCGAACGGGAAATGGCTGACGAACTGGACGTTGCCGTAGGGACCTTGCGCAAGGCGTTGGCCGAGATCGAAAGCAAAGGACTGCTGGAAAGGGTGCAGGGGTCAGGCAATTACATCCGGCACAAGCCGGTCATCGACTCCGTCTATGCGTTCTTCCGGCTGGAGCTTTTGCGCGGTGGCGGATTGCCGACGGCGCGACTGCTGTCTGTTGACTGCCTGCCCAAGCCAGATGATGCTCCGTTCTTTGGTGACGCGCTGCAAGGCCACCGAATCAGGCGGCTGCGATTTCTGGATGATACAAGCATCGCTGTTGAGGAAATCTGGCTGGATGGCGCGCGGGCCGAGAGCGTTTCGACAAAGGACCTGTCTGAATCGCTGTATCATTTCTATCGCCACAAATTGGGGCTGGTGATTTCATCTGTCGAAGATCGGATTGGCGTGGCTGATTTGCCCGACTGGACACCTGATGCCTTTGGGCTGACTGCGGGCCGGACCGTCGGATTTATCGAACGCACCGGTTGGGATGCGATGCAGGAACCGGTCGAATATTCACGCACGTGGTTCGCACCTGACAGGGCGCGCTATGTTTCTCGGATGGGTAAAGGTTAGACCAAGTTGAAAACGATACACTACGGCATCATTGGATGCGGCATGATGGCGCGCGAGCATATCCAGAATATCGCGCTTTTGGACAATGCTGCTGTGTCAGTTGTTTATGATCCGGTCAGGGAACTGGCGCATGCGTGCGCGGATTTGGCTGGTGGCGCGCATGTGGCGACTACCATTGAAGATTTTCTCGCCTTTCCGACGCTGGACGCGATTGTGATCGTCAGCCCCAATTATCTGCATGCGGCACAACTGGCGCAGATTGTGCAAACGCGGCCATTGCCGATCCTGTGTGAAAAGCCGCTTTATACCGATCCTGCGGATGCCGAAAATCTGGCAAAGCTGTTCAAGGACTATCCGCATCCGGTTTGGGTGGCGATGGAGTACCGCTATATGCCCCCTGTTGCGGCCCTGATTGCACAGGCCGAGCAAGCGACTGGTGGGATCAGGATGTTGACGATCCGTGAACATCGCTTTCCGTTCCTGCCAAAGGTTGGCGACTGGAACCGGTTCAACAGCAAGTCCGGCGGCACATTGGTTGAAAAATGCTGCCATTTCTTTGACCTGATGCGCCTGATTCTGCGGGCAGAGCCGGTGCGGGTTATGGCCAGCGCGGGGCAGTCCGTGAATCATCTTGACGAACGCTATGACGGCCAAACGCCTGACATTTGGGACAACGGTTACGTGATCGTCGATTTCGATAACGGGACCCGCGCGATGCTCGAACTTTGCATGTTCGCCGAAGGGGCACGTTATCAGGAAGAAATCAGCGCAGTTGGCCCGCAGGGGAAAATCGAAGCCTTTGTTCCCGGACCCGGCCGTTTCTGGCCCAAAAAATTAGGGCCTGCACCGGTGCCACAGGTTGTGGTCAGTCCGCGTTCGCCCAAGGGGCCTTATACAAGTGAAATTCCGGTCGATCCAGAATTGCTTGCTGCGGGTGATCACAACGGATCAACCTTCTATCAACACCAGCGGTTCATTCAGGCTGTGCGAGGGGAAGGTCCGATAGACGTGACGGTTGCTGATGGGCTGATGGCGGTCAGGATGGGCCTTGCGGCACAACAGAGTGCGGCAACAGGGCAGGCGGTCGCATTGCTTTAGCCCTGCGCCGCCTGACGGGACCTCAGTCTTGGCCGTTCGACGATAGTGTGATCACGCAAGAATCGCCTTCGCAATCCACGAATTTGGCAGGCACGTTGAGCAATTCGCACTTTGTCGCTATCAGATAGGCGTTTTGCTGGAAGCCCGCGAATTCACCCGTGATAGACACGTCTCTATCTTTCAGTGTCAGCACGATTTCATCTTTCAGTATTGATACGACTTCGCTTGCAGATGAAACGCTTGGTGTCAGTGAGACACCGATAATTGTCGCGCAAAATGCGCATTTAAATAGGTTCTTCATAACAATTTACCGCCTAACTAACAAAATAACTACGGTTATATTTACGTTGCCACAGGGCAAATTGTCAACGAAATTTCGGCGGATTCTTGCCATAATTCATCGCGCGCCGGAATGTCGGGAACAAATTCCTGACCATGGTCGTAGGGTACACGCATTTCGCATGTGTCAAGCGTACGCGCCGTGGCATTCGAGGAAAGGGCAATAGCTGCCCTGCGCTATTCGGCGGGGACAAAGCCCACGATCAGTTGGCGCAGCCCGATTGCGGCGCCTGCGAAAATGGCTGCAAAAGTGACGGGTCCGCTAAAGGCCAGCACCGAAAAAGCAGAAAGCCCCTGACCGATACTGCACCCCAGAGCGACAACCGCACCGACCCCCATGAGCCCTGCACCCAGTATCTGGCGGCGCAGTTCGCGGGGGTCTTCGCAGGCCTCCCAACGGAAATGACCCTTGATCAGACTTCCGATGAACGCGCCGATCCAGACGCCCGCAACCGATCCGATCCCAAATGACAATGACCGGGCAGAGGATGTCATGGCGTAGAGCGTGGTCTCCCCAACCGGGGCAGAGAAGGTGTGACCGACGACAGCCAGGTCCGCAAACCCCGTGTCGTGGATATATTGCATCCCCGCCCAGCCCGTCATAACCGCGCAAGCCACCATTAATGCCCAGAAAATTGCACGTTTTTCTGCAAGGAACCGTGCATTGGCAAGGGCCAGAACCACGATCAGTGCCCCGATGACCATACCGGTCAAGGGGATTGAAAGACCCGTCATGCCGCCAAAGAGATGCGCGAACCCTGGTGTAGCGATGACCACATCATTGGGGGCGAAGATCGCCAATCTGATCGGTGCCAAGGGCCCTGACATCGTGGCATAGGCGGCCACACCGATGACAGCCACAATTACGAACGCCCGCAAGTCGCCGCCGCCAAGCCGCGCCAATGCACCGTAGCCACAATTGCCTGCCATCGCCATTCCGTATCCGAACAGCAATCCACCGGCGATGCTGGCCAATGGTGACCAAGCCGCTGACAAATAGATGGAGTCCGCAGGGTTGAACAGACCAAGCGCCATGAGCGCGAAGCTTCCGAAGACGGCGGTCCCGATCGCCAGCACCCACATGCGGATGCGCAAATCATTCCCGCCATACAGAATATCTTCAATGGCCCCCAGTGTGCAAAAGCGGCCAAAACGTGCAGCCAGCCCCAGCAGAACACCGCCGAACAGCCCGACCAATGCGGCAGCGTTCGTTTCTCCGATGGTTTCTAGCATGGTACACCAATGATATTTAGAACGACCACAGGCTCCTTTCGCAGGTAACGACCTGCTAGTTTGACTTGCAGAAAAGTTCGTAAACCAAACCGATGATTTTGCGTGAACGGTCGTCCGTCAAGCGATAATAGATCGTCTTGCCTTCTCTGCGCGGGCTCACCAGCCCCTCGAGCCGCAAGCGCCCCAACTGTTGTGACACAGCAGCCTGTCGTGCAGAGAGTAATTCTTCCAACTCGGTTACCGACTTTTCACCGGAGACAAGATGACACAGGATCATCAGGCGTCCTTCGTGGCTGATCGCTTTCAGATAGTTGGTCGCCGTCGTTGCGTTGTCCATCATTTGGTCCATCTGGTCGTCCGCCAGATTGGTATCAAAAACAGGAAAACTCATAGGCGCTGTGTCTCGGGTATCTGCGAATGCTTGTACTTGCATAACCGATTTCCTTGCTCGATCAAGATTTTGGGCAGCAAATAGGCCGGATCTTTCCGCGAACAAGGATATTCTGCAACATAAGTCCGCATTTATTTGGCAATCTCGCTTGAGAATGCGATGTCTTCCTTTTCGAGCATTTGTCCGAGAAGTCCCCAAAAGAAGTCTTCGCCGGGGTACCCTTCGATCCTGTGCTGCTCGACGCCGTTGATCAGCAGAATGAAGGTTGGGGTAAAGTTGACCCGACGCGCAAGTTCAATATCGTCCGGTACCGGGGTGGTGATGTCGTAGCGCCGCAAAGGGGCTGCGATCCCTTCGCCGGTCTTGGGATAGATCGGCCCGATTTCCTCGTTCCAGCGCGCGCACCAGATGCATCCCGGCTCTTCTGCCATCACAAGAACAGGCTTCGCGCTTGCAAAAAGCGGCAGCACCAGAAGTACGAAAAGAATAGCCAAACGTTTACACATTCAATAATCATAATGTGAATCGGCTTCGGAAGCAAGGGAACCGTGATGCTTGACGTTTCATACCTCGGTGCAGCCGTTGCGGGCCTGTTGTCGTTTTTTACGCCTTGCGTGCTACCCATGGTCCCATTCTACCTATGCTACATGGCAGGCCTGTCCATGAACGAATTGCGGGAAGGGGATGGCATACCCGCTGGAGCGCAGCGCCGGTTGGTCCTGTCTGCCATCTTCTTTGCCTTGGGCGTTACAACGATTTTCGTTCTGCTGGGTATGGGGGCGACGGCCATCGGGCAGGCTTTTGGCGCGTGGCGCGATACACTAAGTTATGTCGCGGCCGGAATTCTGTTTCTGTTCGGTCTGCATTTTCTGGGTGTTGTCAGAGTGCCCTTGCTGTACCGCGAGGCGCGGGTGGAAAGCTCTGCTGCGCCAACAACGATTATTGGCGCATATCTGATGGGGCTGGCCTTTGGATTTGGCTGGACGCCTTGTGTTGGCCCTGCCTTGGCCGCCATCTTGATGGTCGCCAGCGGGATGGGGGATATTTGGCGGGGCGGGTTGCTGCTGCTGGTTTACGGCTTTGCAATGACGGCCCCGTTCATCATTGCGGCCTTTTTCGCGCGCCCCTTTTTGGCGTGGTTGCAGCGCAATCGCCGCTATCTGGCCCATGTGGAAAAAGTCATGGGTGCCATGCTGATTATCTTTGCACTGCTGATCGTCACCAATTCCGTTAACTTCATTGCCCAATTGATGATCGAATGGGTGCCCGCTTTTAGTAACCTGGGATAGGAGAACCTTCTATGTTTCGTATGCTCTTGATGGTCGTCGCCTTTGTTTCGCAACCTGTTTTCGCTGCCGAGCTTGGCGATGATGGGCTGCACAAGGCGGCATGGATGCGCGATACGTTTCTTGATCTGCGCGAGGATCTGGCCGAAGCCAATGCAGAAGGCAAACGCCTGATGCTGATTATTGAACAGCGTGGCTGCATCTACTGCAAAAAGATGCACGAAGAGGTATTCCCGATGCCTGAAATCGACGCCGCCCTGCATGAGAATTTCTTTGTGGTACAGCTCAACATGTTCGGCGACCTTGAAGTGACCGATTTTGATGGGACTGTGCTGCCGGAAAAGGACATGGTTCGCCGCTGGGGCATGTTGTTCACACCCAATATGGTTTTCCTTCCAACCGAGGTGGAAGAGGGGCTGAGCCTGCAGCAGGCAGCGGTCGCAACCATGCCGGGTGCGTTCGGCAAATGGACGACCCTCAACTTGCTTAACTGGGTCGTGGAAGAGGGCTACGACAGTGACGAGCCGTTCCAGAAGTACCATGCGCGCAAATTACAAGAAGAAGGTATTGTTGAATAATATCAGGGAACTGGAGTGATTTTTTGCACAGTAATTCGCTGCGTTTGGCACGAAACATTCAAAAAATCGATTTTGTTGTTGCGAGAATCTGGTTCGGTGCGCTACGGTACACTCAAGTTTTCGTGCTCTAGGGAGGGACCATGAAGCGTTTAATGCTTGCGGGTACATTCAGTGCTCTTGCGACAGTGGTTACAGCGGGTGATGTTGCCCCTGACGATGTCGTTTACGGTGAATATGGTGATGTGACTGCATCGCTTAGTGGTGTTGCAGGTGATCCTGCCGCCGGTAAAGAAATTATGGTGGCGCGTGGCAAGGGTAACTGTATTGCCTGCCATCAGGTCACGGCGCTGGAAGAATACCCGTTCCATGGCGAAGTAGGCCCCTCTTTGGATGGTGTCGGTGAATACCGGACAGCCGAAGAATTGCGCGGAATCCTTGCAAACCCCAAGATGACCTATGAAGGCACGATCATGCCTGCCTTCTACCGTGTCAGCGGCTTTACACGCCCGGGGGATGCATTCACCGGCAAGGCAGCCGAGGGACCGCTGTCCCCTTTGCTGACAGCCCAGGAAATTGAAGATGTAGTGGCCTATCTTCAGACACTGACTGATTGATCCGGCCAAAAACGAAATAGGAGAAGCTATGAAACTGACGCGTAGACATACGTTGATGCTTGCCGCTGGTTCTGCTGTGGCTGCTATGCTGCCCATGCGGGCGTCAGCCGCTGCTGAAGAAGCAATCGCAGCCTTTACAGGTGGTGCTGAGGTCGGATCCGGAGGGATCACGCTGACAGCGCCCGAGATTGCAGAAAACGGGAACACTGTTCCGATCGCCGTAGATGCGCCCGGCGCAGAGGCGATTATGATCTTGGCGATGGGCAATCCCACACCCGGCGTTGCAACATTCAACTTTGGTCCTCTGGCTGCCGCGCAGTCCGGGTCCACGCGTATCCGTCTTGCCGGAACGCAGGATGTCGTGGCCATCGCGCGGATGCCCGACGGGTCATTTGTGCAGGCAAGCCAGGAAGTTAAAGTCACCATCGGCGGCTGCGGCGGCTGAGTGAGAGGAAAGTAAGACATGGCAGAAAATGTAAAACCCCGGGTCCGCGTTCCCCGCGAAGCCGCGGCCGGTGACACAATCACGATCAAGACCTTGATCAGCCACAATATGGAGTCAGGTCAGCGCAAAGACAGCGACGGCAATCCGATTCCACGGTCGATCATCAACCGGTTTACCTGCACCTTTAACGGTGAAACGGTGCTGGATGTCATGATGGAGCCCGCGATCTCGACCAACCCATTCTTTGAGTTCGATGCGGTCGTTCCTGAGTCTGGCACGTTCGAGTTTACGTGGTACGACGATGATGGTGACGTCTACACCGAAACCAAAGACATTACGGTCAGCTAAGCCAGGCTGATCGCAAGGGAGGGTCAAAATCTATGAAATCATTTGTTAAAGGCGGGGCTGCGGCGCTTGCTATAATAGCTGCATCACAAGTCGGTGCTGATGAGGATGCAAACCTCATTATCAATGGAGAAACCGAAATCACTGTACGGGCTGACGCGCCGGAGCATCTGGACAACGTCAGCACGATCTATTCCGGCTGGGTTTTCCGGTCTGACGAAACGCAGGCCTTGCAAATGGATGATTTCGACAATCCCGGCATGATCTTTGTGGATCAGGGCCGCGACAGCTGGGTGCTTGCCGAAGGGTCCGAAGGCAAATCATGCGCTGATTGCCACAATGAACCTGAATCACTCGCGAACGTGCGTCCGACCTATCCAAAGTGGAACGACGAAACCGAGGAAGTGCGCACAATCGCGATGCAGATCAACGGGTGCCGCACCGAACAGATGGGCGCAGAGCCGTGGAAATACGACAGCACCTCGATGCTGAACATGGAAGCACTGTTGTCTTCTGTTGCGCGCGGTCAGGTGATGAATGTCGCCATTGATGGCCCGGCGCAGTCAATGTGGGAGCAGGGCAAGGAGCTGTACTACACCCGCACTGGTCAACTTGATTTGTCTTGTGCGAATTGCCACGAAGACAACTATGGCAATTACATTCGCGCGGACCACCTGAGCCAGGGCCAGACCAACGGCTTTCCGGTTTACCGTTTGAAGAACGCGAAGCTGAATGGCGTCCACTCCCGCTTTAAGGGGTGTGTGCGTGATACACGTGCCGAAACCTACGCTGTTGGTTCGGAAGAGTTCATCGCGCTTGAGCTTTATGTCGCTTCACGTGGCAACGGTCTGTCGGTCGAAGGGCCAGCTGTCCGGAACTAAACTGATTTGATGGCCCGCTCCCAATGTCTTGGGTGCGGGCTTTCTTTTTCTTAAAACATTCATCTTTTTGCATATGATGAATGATCCAGAGGGTGAAACGCATGATTTCTCGGCGGGATTTTCTACAAGCGAGCATGGCAGCATCGGCTATTGTCGGTGGGTCGGGTTTTGGCAACTGGGGCCGTCTGGCGGCCCAACAGGCGTTGAGTCAGGAGCAGCTGTTGCAGTTCGACACGTTCGGCAATGTCTCCCTGATCCATATCACCGACATTCACGCGCAGCTAAAACCGATCTGGTTCCGCGAGCCTGAAATCAATCTGGGGGTAGGCGCAAACAAGGGGCAGGTCCCGCACATCACCGGCGCTGATTTCCGCAAAGCATACGGCATCGCCGACGGCAGCCCGTCACACTACGCGTTGACCTACGATGATTTCGCGGCCCTTGGGAAAACCTATGGCAAGATGGGCGGCATGGATCGCTGTGCGACGGTCATCAACAGTATCCGGGCCGAGCGGCCTGACGCGCTGCTTTTGGATGGCGGTGACACATGGCACGGCTCTTACACCTGTTATCAGACGGAAGGGCAGGATGTGGTCAATGTCATGAACCTGCTCAAGCCTGATGCGATGACGTTCCACTGGGAATTTACGCTGGGCTCTGACCGGGTGCGCGACATTGTCGCTGACCTGCCTTTCGCGGCACTGGGCCAGAACATTTTTGACGCAGAGTGGGACGAACCTGCCGAAGATTTCGCCCCCTACAAGTTCTTTGAACGCGGCGGCGTCAAGATCGCCGTTATCGGACAGGCGTTCCCCTACATGCCCATTGCCAACCCCGGTTGGATGTTCCCCGAATATTCGTTTGGTATCCGTGACCAACGGATGCAGGAAATGGTGGACGAAGTCCGCGGGCAGGGCGCTGAGTTGGTCGTCTGCCTGTCGCACAACGGCTTTGACGTTGATAAAAAGATGGCATCGCGGGTTACAGGGATCGACGTGATCCTGTCGGGCCACACCCATGATGCGCTGCCAGAGCCAGCGCTGGTGGGCGAGACGATTATCGTGGCCTCTGGCTCCAACGGCAAATTCGTCAGCCGCGTTGATCTTGACGTGCGCGAGGGGCGGATGATGGGGTTCCGGCACAAGCTGATCCCGATCTTCTCTGATGTGATCGCACCCGACCCTGAGGTTGCAGCCGCCATTGACGCAGAACGCGCCCCGTTTGCCGACGCAATGTCAGAGGTCATCGGCAAGACCGCCGATGATACGGTGCTGTTCAGACGCGGGAACTTCAACGGGTCATGGGATGACGTGATATGCGAGGCGCTTATTCAGGAACGCGACGCTGATATTTCGATGTCGCCAGGCGTGCGCTGGGGGCCATCGATGATGCCGGGCCAAGAGATTACCCGCGAAGACATCTGGAACGTGACCTCGATGACTTATCCGAATGCCTATCGCACGGAAATGACAGGCGAATTCATCCATACCATCCTTGAGGACGTCGCCGACAACCTGTTCAACCCCGACCCTTACTATCAGCAAGGCGGCGATATGGTCCGTGTGGGTGGTCTTGGCTACCGGATCGATATCACCAAGCCCATTGGTGAGCGGATCACCAACATGACCCTGTTGAAATCAGGCGATGCGATTGATCCGGCTAAATCCTATGTCGTTGCGGGATGGGCGTCGGTCAACGAAGGCACAGAAGGCCCGCCCATTTGGGATGTCGTCGAAAACCATATCCGTAATCTGGGCACTGTCGCCGCAACCGAAAACACGTCCGTCGAAGTGGTCGGCGGCTAACCCCCAAGGAGGAACGAACATGTTCAAGATACTCTCCGTCGCTGCCCTTACTGCAACGCTTGCCGTCCCGGTCTGGGCAGAGGGCGAAACACACCGCGTGGCCATCCACGTTAACCAGAATGACCCGCAGGTCATGAATATGGCGCTCAACAACGTGCAGAACGTCAGCAATTACTATGCATCTCAGGGCGATGAGGTGATCGTTGAGTTGGTGGCTTATGGCCCCGGGCTCAATATGTTTGTCGCGGACAAAAGCCCGGTTGCCGACAGGATTTCGGCGATGGCGCTGGAAATCGAAGGGCTCAGCTTTGCAGCCTGCGGCAACACTCACCGCGCCATGATCGAACGCGCAGGCACTGATGTGCCACTGTTGGAAGAAGCAGCCGTCGTGCCATCAGGCGTGGTGCGGCTGATTGAATTGCAAGAAGAAGGCTTTGCCTACGTCCGCCCTTAGGGTGGATTGTCAGCGTCCGGGAAGACCGGAAAAGGAGTAACAGAGATGTTGTTGAAACCGAAGGGTAAGAAGCCAAGCCGTCGGCAATTTCTGACCGCCGCTGCCGCTGCACCGGTGGCTGCTGTCGCAGGCCGGGTTGCAGCCCAGGAAACACCCGACCCGGCGATTGTTGAAAAGCAGCCATGGAATCAGTTTCTGGGGCCGGGCGTGGACGAAGCGCCTTATGGTATGCCGTCCAAATTTGAAGCGCATGTGCGCCGTCAGAACGTGCCGTGGCTGACCGCTGATCCGGTCAGTTCGATCAATTTCACGCCGTTGCATGAATTGGATGGCATTATCACGCCCAACGGGCTGTGCTTTGAACGCCACCATGCAGGTGTCGCTGAGGTGGACCCAAGCCAGCACCGTCTGATGATCAACGGTCTGGTCGACAAGCCGCTGGTTTTCACCATGGAAGACCTGATGCGCTTCCCGCGCGAAAACCACGTGTATTTCCTTGAATGTGCGGCCAACACCGGCATGGAATGGGCCGGTTCACAGTTGAACGGCTGTCAGTTCACCCACGGCATGATCCACAATGTCATGTATACAGGTGTACCGCTTCGGTTGCTACTTGAGGAAGCTGGCGTCAAGACGTCGGGCAAATGGTTGCTGCCCGAAGGGGCCGATGCCTCTGGTATGACCCGTTCGATCCCGATCGAAAAGGCGATGGATGATTGCCTTGTGGCCTTCAAGATGAACGGCGAAGCACTGCGCGCCGAGCAGGGCTATCCTGTCAGGCTGGTTGTGCCCGGTTGGGAAGGCAACATGTGGGTCAAATGGCTGCGCCGGATTGAAGTCGGTGATAAGCCTTGGCACCATCGCGAGGAAACCAGCAAATATACCGATCTTCTGGCCAACGGTCAGGCGCGGCGCTTCACCTGGGAGATGGACGCAAAATCCGTCATCACCAGCCCAAGTCCGCAAATGCCAATCAAACACGGCCCCGGTCGGGTGGTCGTCACAGGTGTCGCATGGTCCGGTCGCGGGACGATCCCGCGGGTCGATGTGACCACCGATGGCGGCATGAACTGGCATCAGGCCCGCATGTCCGGCCCGTCTTTGGACAAGTCCATGCACCGGTTCTACTACGACTTTGAATGGGACGGAAAGCCGCTGCTGCTGCAAAGCCGTGCCCATGACAGCACTGGCTATGTGCAGCCGACCAAGGAACAGTTGCGCACTGTGCGCGGCGACAACTCAATCTATCATAACAATGGCATCCAGACTTGGGCCGTGAACGAGCAAGGGGTGGCTGAAAATGTCGAAATTTCTTAAATTTGCGGCCCCCGTCGGTGCGTTGATGCTGGCAGTGCCAGCCATGGCGCAGGACAACTACGGTCTGGGTCGCGCGGCCCTGCCCGAGGAGATTGCGGCGTGGGACATCGACGTGCGCCCCGATGGGCTTGGCCTGCCTGCTGGTAGCGGTGATGTCTGGACGGGCGAGGAAGTCTATGTCGAGAAATGCGCCGCCTGTCATGGTGACTTTGGTGAAGCCGTCGGACGCTGGCCGGTTCTGGCCGGTGGTCAAGGCACCCTTAGCGACGAAGATCCGGTCAAGACCATCGGCTCTTACTGGCCCTATCTGTCCACCGTTTATGACTATGTGAACCGCGCGATGCCGTTTGGCGAAGCGCAATCGCTTGAACCAGACGAGATTTACGCGATCACCGCCTATCTGCTTTACGTCAACGATCTGGTCGAGGATGATTTCACGCTCAGCAACGATAACTTCCTCGACGTCGAGATGCCGAACGCGGATAATTTCTACATGGATGACCGTGCGGAAACAGAACTGCCTTTGTTTGCGTCTGCTGATGTCTGCATGGAAAACTGCAAGGACAGCGTTGAAATCATCATGCGTGCGGCAGTGCTGGATGTGACGCCGGAAACAGACACAGAAGCAGAGGTAGTCGTCGAAGAGGCTGCTGCTGAAGCAGAGCCTGCGGTCACGGCTGAAGCCGAACCCGCCGTTGTCGCACCCGACCCTGAGTTGGTTGCTGCTGGCGAAGGTGCGTTTCGTCAGTGCAAATCCTGCCACCAAGTGGGGGAGGGCGCGAAAAACCGCACCGGTCCGCAGCTGAACGGGATCATGGGCCGCACCATTGGCGTAGTCGACGGTTTCCGCTACTCGCGCACTTTTGCCGAAGCCGCAGAGGCGGGCGAGGTTTGGGATGTCGACAATATGGCGGCATTCCTTGCTGATCCCCGCGGCGCGATGGAAGGCACCAAGATGTCCTTCCGTGGCGTCCGTAAGGAAGAGGACATCGCCGCCTTGATCGCTTACCTTCAGTCGTTTGCTGAATGATAGTGCGGCTGCTTCTTGCTCTTGTTCTGCTTGCTGGTACGACTGCGCAGGCAGAACAAGGTGGAGACGCGGCGCGGGGCGAAGAGTTGTTCAATCAATGCTCCGGCTGTCATCAGGTCGGGCAGGGTGCGGTCGATAGGATCGGTCCGCACCTAAACTTCATTTTTGACCGCGCCGCTGCCACAGCAGACGGTTATCGGTACTCCGCCAGCCTCAAGCGTGCCGCCGATGGCGGTCTGGTCTGGAACTATGAAACGCTAGATGCATTCCTGGAAAATCCGCGCGCTATCGCATCGCGCACAAGGATGAGCTTTCGGGGCATAGACGACCAGCAAGATCGTGACGATCTGCTGGCGTATTTGCGCAAATTCTCTGACGATCCTCAGAACATCCCTGAGTCCGCGCCGACTGCGGCTGCGGTCGATCACACTGTTGCGCCGGAAATCCTCGCCATTGTGGGCGATCCGGCCTATGGTGAATATCTGTCTGGCGAATGCACGTCTTGCCACCAAACCAGCGGTGCAGGTGAAGGTATTCCGTCAATTACGCGCTGGCCCGCAGACGACTTTGTCACGGCGATGCATGCCTATAAGGTTGGCGTGCGGGCGCATCCGGTCATGCAGATGATGGCAGGCCGCTTGTCAGACGAAGAAATTGCAGCCCTCGCTGCATATTTCGAGCAAGTCGAAGAATGAATTTCAGGGAGGAAACCATGGCTTTACAAAGAAGAACATTTCTGGGTGTTGCGGCTGCAACAGCGGGCACGCTGGCGGCGCCGATGGTGCTGGCGCAAGGCAAACCACGCGTCGTTGTTATTGGCGGCGGCGCGGGCGGGGCGACAGTTGCGCGCTATATCGCCAAAGACAGTGACGGCGCGATTGATGTCACATTGGTCGAACCGACACGCGCCTATTACACCTGCTTTTTCTCAAACCTCTACATCGGCGGTTTTCGCGAAATGAACGCGCTTGGCCACAGCTACGGCGGGCTTGCTGCCGGTGGTGTGAATGTTGTGCATGACTGGGCCGTTGGCGTCGATCGGGACGCCAAGACCGTGACCCTCGCTGGCGGTGCCAGTCTCCCCTATGATCGGTTGATCCTGTCGCCGGGGATCGATTTTGTTGATGGATCGGTGCCCGGTTGGGACCTGTCTGCGCAAAACGCGATGCCGCACGCCTACAAGGCCGGATCACAGACCGAACTGTTGAAAGCGCAGCTGATGGCGATGCCAGAAGGCGGCGTCTTTGCGATGGTCGCCCCGCCAAACCCTTACCGCTGCCCCCCCGGACCGTACGAGCGGGTGTCGATGGTGGCGCATCTGCTCAAGTCGGTGAATCCGACAGCAAAGATCCTGATCGCCGATCCCAAGGAAAAATTCTCGAAACAGGGATTGTTCGAAGAAGGCTGGGCTAACCATTACGACGGTATGATTGAACGGGTCGGCCCTGACTTTGGCGGCGCGAACACGTCTGTTGATCCAGCCGCAATGACGGTTGATATCGATGGCGAAGTTACCAAGGTTGATGTTTGCAACGTCATCCCGGCGATGAAAGCCGGACGCATTGCCGATATCGCCGGTGTGACTGACGGCAACTGGGCCCCGGTAAATGCGGCTGATATGTCGTCGAAGATCGACCCGAACATCTATGTGCTGGGTGATGCATCCGCGCAGGGCGATATGCCGAAATCGGGCTTTTCGGCCAACAGTCAGGCCAAGGTCTGCGCCAATGCGGTGCGCGGTGCGCTGACAGGGTCAACCGTATTCCCGGCCCGCTTTGCCAATACCTGCTGGTCGCTCATTGATACCAATGACGGTGTCAAGGTTGGGGCCACCTACGAGGCAACGGACGAAAAGATCGCCAAGGTCGATGGTTTCATCAGTGCCACCGGCGAAAGCGCCGATGTGCGTGCCGCCACCTATCGCGAGTCCGAAGGTTGGTATGACGGCATCACAGCCGACATGTTTGGCTAGAATATGCACCGGGCCTTGATCCAGATCAGGGCCCGGTACGACCTGCGTGCGATATTGTGATTTCAAAAGAGGAGTTCAAATGAGACAGCTTTTTTCAATTCTCGCACTGGGGTTTCTAGCGAATGCCGCAGTCGCGCAGGACGCCACAACATATCCCTTTGATGGTTCCTTCGATGATGCAACATTCGCTGTTGAAAATGCGATCATCGGCAAGGGCCTCGTGATTGATTATGTCAGCCACACCGGAGAGATGCTGAATCGGACCGGTGCTGATGTAGGCAGCGATGTCGAGATTTTTGCGGCGGCCGATATTTTTCTGTTTTGTTCGGCGCAGCTATCGCGTGAGGTGATGGAAGCAGATCACATGAACATCGCCTACTGTCCCTATGGCATCTTTGTTGCAGACCGTGATGGTGCTGTCATGGTCGGTTATCGCAACTACCCGGATGGTGCGATGCAAAAGGTGCAGGCGCTGCTGGATGAGATTGTCCAAGAGGCTATTCAATAGCGGCGCACGCCGAACCCAGTATCATTCCCGGTTGCCCCAACCATGCTTGAACAACTGATCGAAACCTATGGCGAAGGGCCTGTGCTGGTTGCATTTGGTGGCCTCGTCGGAGCGTTATTCGGCGCGATGGCGCAGCATTCGCGCTTTTGCCTGCGTGCCGCCACAATAGAACTTGCAGACGGTCAGTTGGGCAACCGTATGGCCGTTTGGCTAGTGGCTTTTTCTGCTGCGGTTGTTTGTGTGCAGTCCGCGATCTGGGCAGGCTGGTTGGATGTCAGCGAAAGCCGCCAGTTGGCCAGTCTGGGCAGCATGTCCGGGGCGATCATCGGCGGGCTGATGTTCGGCGTTGGCATGATCCTGGCACGTGGCTGCGCCAGCCGGTTGCTGGTGTTGTCCGCAACTGGAAACCTGCGTGCGATTGTGACGGGACTTGTGCTCACCCTTGTGGCGCAATCGGCCCTGCGCGGCGCTCTTTCACCTGCCAGAGAAACGCTGGCCAGCCTGTGGTCGGTGCAAGGCGGGGCCGCGCGTGACTTGTTGGCACAGCTGGGACTGTCATCGGGTGCCGCTGCGCTGATCAGCGTGGGTGTGCTTTGCGGGGCATTGGCATTTGCCTATCACAGCCATTCGAAGTTTACGCATATTGCCGCAGCGGCAGGGGTCGGGCTGGCCGTGGCGCTTGGCTGGATCGCGACTTATGCCGTCGCGATGAATTCCTTTGAAGTGATCGCGATTTCCTCGATCACTTTTACCGGCCCTTCGACCGATACGCTGATGGGTTTGGTCAATAGCACGCAACTGCCGTTGGTCTTTGGGGTTGGTCTGGTGCCCGGCGTATTCTTTGGCGCGGGTGGCATGGCGCTTGCCACGAAAGAGGCGAAAATCCAGCGCTTTGAAGCCGATACTCCAATGGAATATTACCTGATCGGGGCCGCACTGATGGGCTTTGGCAGTATGCTGGCCGGTGGCTGCGCGGTTGGCGCGGGCATGTCAGGTGGGGCGATCTTTGCGCTGACTGCATGGGTTGCTGTCGGGGCCATGTGGATTGGGGCGATGATTACCCATACAATCATGCGGCAGGAGGTTCAGCTGCAAAAAGCCTGAATTTACTCAAATTCCATCTGTTCATAGACGCGGCCGGCGTTCTTGGTGGCCAGTTCCTCGAACGTGTCCAGATGGGCATAGGGGGATTGGTCGACGTAATACGCCTCTGCCAGCCCGCCGCCGCTGTCCAGATGTTCACCGATCTTGCCGCGCAGATATTCCAGATAGCCTTTGGTATATTTGCGCACCTGATCCATGTTGGTCGGATGGCCGTGACCGGGGATGACGTAAGTGGCTTTCAATGCCTCGAATTCAGTGTCCCACGTGTCCAGCCAATCAAGGGTATAGGTATCTTCAAAGATCGGCAGCATCCGTTCGTGAAACGCCATATCACCGGCAATCACAAGGCTTTGGTTCGGTAGCCAGACGACCACGTCACCGGCGCTGTGCGATGGCCCAAGATAGCGCACTTCGATCCGGTAGTCGCCAAGCTCTGTCACATATTCACCGTCAAAGGTCTCGGTCGGGCCGACCAGCGTGGTGCCTGCGTGACGGTCCTTGTTGACCCGTTCGGCGGCTTGCAGGATTTGCGCGCCACGATCTTCGAATTCGGCTGCTGCGTCCACATGTGCGATGATCGGCACGCCCTTTTCGGCCCAGTATGAATTGCCCAGCATCGCGTGACCTTGGCCATTTTCATCCACGACCAGCACCACAGGTTCGTCAGTGCGCGCCCTGATTTCATCATGCAACGCCGCCGCCAGCCCGTATGATCCACCGCCATTGATGACAACAACGCCTTCACCGGTGACGATAAAGCTCAGGTTATTGTTATGGCCCGCATTTTCATAGGTTGGCGGGGCGGTTGCCCCGATTGCCGAAAAAACGCCAGGGATGAATTCGACAGGTGGGCTGTATAGCAGAGAGCCGGGGTACTGATCGGCGATGTCTTCATTAGCCAGCGCGGTGGTGGCAAGAAATGTCGCGATGGTAGCCAGCCGAATCATGCGTCTTCTCCCACAAATACATAGCTGTCGGCGCGTCGTTCAACTCGGCCCATGCCGCCGCCGGGCAAATGGTAGCCGATCATGCGCATCTGTTCCGTGGCCAACTGGTCCAGCAGTGACACGCGTGTGGCAACTGCCATGTCCTGATCCTGATCGGACCCGGCACGCCATGTCGGACGCTCGAATGCCAGATGATTATTGAGGATGCTATCCCCCACAATCATGGCACTTTCACTGCCAAGACGTACCTCAAAAGCCATGTGGCCCGGCGTATGGCCATGGGTTGCACGCGCGGCAACGCCGGGGGCGATTTCGGCGCCATCGCCAAACAGATTGATCCGGTCCGCCAGAATGCCAAGCCGGTTTGCCGCCCCGACGGCAAAGGTCTGTCTGGCCTCACCAATGGTCGACACGGTGTTCGGGTCGGTCCAGTAGTCGTATTCTTTCTGGCCGATATGGTAGTTCGCATCGGGAAAATTCAGATCGCCGAAGTCATCGAGCAACCCCCAGATATGATCGGGGTGCGCATGGGTGAACACAACGTCGGTCACATCAAACGGGTCGACGCCCAGCATATCAAATGCGTCCATCAGCTTGCCAGCGGTGGGCATGAAATCTGGGCCGGCGCCGACGTCAAACAGGATCGTGCGATCACCTGACCGCAATAGCGTGACATTGCAGTCCGGTTCAAAGCTATCACCGGTCAGACCATAGCGGGCGAGAATTTCGTCAGCTTCCGGGCCTGCCACGTCGCCCAGCGAAAAGGACTTGGGCAAGACAAGGTTTCCGTCGCTCAGGGTGTCCAGTCTGGCACCATCGGCAGTCAGCGAGGATTGCGCCCAGACAAGTTGCGGGGCGATCGTGGACAAGGCAGCGCCTTGCAGCAGAAAACGGCGTGTGAATTGCATGTCGGCCTCATATTCATGTTTGTGAATGTTAGCACGCCAGGCGACGCGAAGGCAAGCCGCAAGGTGGCTAGACCGTATCCCATTCGGCTTGCGTGATCGCAAAGGACTTGATCCGCGAATAAACCGTTGTGGGCGCTAGCCCCAACAGTTGCGCGGCACCGCCCGACCCGGACACTTTGCCATTTGACCGTTGCAGGCACCGGATCAGGTTGTCGCGTTCGCGGGCGCGCAAATCAGCATCTGACAGCACCGCATCGCCGGTGTCGGTATCGTCGTGTGCGCGGGTGTGAAATTCGAACTTCAACTTACCGCCCTGTGCAAGAATTGCGGCACGCTCGATCACATTTTCCAGCTCGCGCACATTGCCGGGCCAAGGGTAGGCCAACAGGGCCTCTATGTTTGCTTTGCTCAGGCGGGTGGGCGGCAGGCGCAGCCTGCGTGATGTGGCATCCAGAAAATGTTTGGCCAGATAGGGGATGTCTTCGGGGCGGTCCTGAAGGCGCTCGCAGCGCATCGGAAAGACGCTGAGTTCAAAGAACAGGTCCTGCCTGAACCGACCCGCCTGCACCTCGGCGGCCAGATCACGGTTGGTGGTGGAAATGATTGTCATCTTGACGGGTATATCCGTTACATCGCCAAGACGCCTGTATTTCTGCTCTTGCAGGACATTGGCCAGTTTGGCCTGAAACGCCTTGGGCAGGTCCGACACTTCATCCAGATGCAAGGTGCCATTCTGCGCGAGGGTCAGTTTGCCGACCGTGTCGCGGGTGGCCCCCCGAAACGCGGCCTTGCGATAGCCGAACAGCTCTTGTTCCAGCTGGTCAAGGGACACGTCAGAACAGTTGACCTTGACCAGCGGGCGCTTGCGCCTCGCGCTGGCTTCGTGAATGGCCGAAACCGTCAGGCTTTTGCCGGTGCCAGTAGCACCCGTGACAAGAACGTTTGTGTTGGTGTCCGCGACCAGATCAATCTGGGCGGCAAGGTTGCGCACCGACGGTGAGCGCCCGACAATGCCCGTGTGCGACCTCACGCTGCGGATTTCGGTGAGCAGATAATCATTTTCCTGTTCAAGCTGGACACGCAGGTTTTCAACCTCTGCCAGCGCATCGCGCAGTTTCTTTTCATTGTCCTTGCGCTCGGTCACATCGCGAAAGATCACCACCGCCCCGGCAAGGACACCGTGGTCATAGATCGGCGTCGAGACATATTCGACCAAGATCGGCTTGCCGTCCTTGCGCCAGAAAGCGTCATCTTCTACGCGGACGGTTTCGTCACGGCGGAATGATTTATAGATCGGGCAGGTGTGTGACGGAAAAAGTTCGCCATTCAGATGGTGGTGGTGAATGATCGAATGCAACTCGCGGCCAATCAGGTCAGCGGCATCCCAACCCAGCATTTCCTGCGCAGCGCGGTTGACGAAAGTGGCTTTGCCTTCGGCGTTGATCCCGTAAATCCCTTCACCTGCAGCGTTCAGGATCAGCTGGTTTTGCATTTCGACTTCGCGAAAGAAGCCATAGATGTTCTGCCATTGCATCAGCCCTGCGCGCTGGTGTGCCTCCTGTTCGGCTTGGGCATTGCGCCTGTCCTGCGCGTCAAGATCCAGAAAACCGAGCATCACGAGTATTTTGTCAGATGATTTGATGTGCGTGCCATAGGTCTGGAGCCGCAGCGGGCTGCCATCATCGCGGGCAAAGCCAAGGGTGCCGTCAATGTAGCGCCCGAAATGTATAACAGCGTCCAGAAAGACCGCCATTTCAGTTGCGGCGCTCGTTAGGAACGGGCTCAGGTTCTTGTTGCGTAGGCGGGTATTGAACAGCATTGCCGCCTCGGCGTTATGGTCTGCAATCCTGTCGGCTTGCGTGTCCAGCAGGATCGTGGGCAGGGGACTGAAAGCAAGCGCTGCCAATATGTCGGAATCGCAGTTCATGCATGGATTGAGATCATGCAAAGCGACGTAGCGACAATGGCGAAATTTCGTAAATTACGAAATCTCGTCGCAACTGCCAAATATTTTATCATTTTTTTCAGCGACTTGTGAATTCTTAGGCAAATGCCAAGACCCCTGTTGGCCCTACAAACAGGATGCCAATCTTATCGCGACAACGCAAATGGGGATCAAGATGACAACGAAAAGTCTGGGCAATCCATACTCGAAAGATAGCGACCTGCGGCACGGCCAAAGCTGTTCGTGTGACACCTGCAAGGGGGCAAAGGCCGAAGCGGCGCCAACCCACATGTCCAGCGATGATATGCTGGAACAAGCGGTGGAAAGCGCGATTGTGCGGTCCGTCTTCGGCCATAGCGACGTGAGCCGTCGGTCCTTCATGGGGATGGTGGGCGGCACAACCGCTGCCGCAGCGCTCGCGTCCGTATTTCCGCTGGATCAGGCAAAGGCTGCCATTCTTGATAACCTGGGGCCGCCGGAGAAGACCGACTTGAACATCGGCTTTGTGCCGATCACATGTGCCACGCCAATCATCATGGCGCAGCCGCTGGGCTTTTATGAACGCTACGGTCTGAACGCGCAGGTCATCAAGACAGCCGGCTGGGCCGTGGCCCGCGACAAGTCGCTTTCGGGCGAATATGACGCGAGCCATATGTTGACCCCGATGCCGCTGGCAATGACTCTGGGTGCAGGTTCCGTCGCTGAACCATACATCATGCCCGCCGTGGAAAACATCAACGGGCAGGCGATCGTGCTGTCCAACGAACATCTCGACAAGCGCGACCCCAAGCAGTGGAAGGGTTTTACCTTCGGGGTGCCGTTCGAATATTCGATGCACAACTTCCTGCTGCGTTATTACGTTGCTGAATTCGGTCTTGATCCGGATGTGGATATCCAAATCCGCGTGGTGCCACCGCCAGAGATGGTCGCCAACCTGCGCGCCGGGAACCTTGACGGTTATCTGTCGCCTGATCCTTTCAATCAACGCGCTGTCTATGAAGGCATTGGCTTTATCCACATTCTGACAAAAGAAATCTGGGAGGGTCACCCATGCTGTGCATTTGCTGCGCCATTGTCTTTCGCGATCGAATTGCCAAATACTTACGGCGCGTTGCTCAAGTCGATCATTGATGCGACCCAATATGCATCAAACCCCGACAATCGGGTCGAAATTTCCGAGGCGATCGCGCCGACCAACTACCTGAACCAACCTGTGACAGTCATTCAGCAAGTTCTGACAGGAACCTACGCGGATGGTCTGGGCGAGGTGCAGCGTGTGCCCGACCGGATCGATTTCGATCCATTCCCGTGGCACTCAATGGGTGTCTGGATTCTGACCCAGATGAAGCGTTGGGGCTATATCGAAGGCGATGTGGACTACAAGGCGGTGGCCGAGCAGGTCTATCTGGCAGCGGACGCCAAAAAGGTCATGACAGACCTTGGCTATGACGCGCCGGATATCACCTACAAATCGCACATGATCATGGGCAAGAGTTTTGACCCCGAAACGCCCGAAGCCTACGTCGATAGTTTTGCGATCAAAGCTGACTGATGGGCACCCTTTCTGAAAACAAGAAGGCGGCGCTTCTGTCGATCCTTTTGCTACTTGTGGGCTGCGTGATCTGGGAACTGTCAATCCCGGCCCAGAAAGCGGTGGGGGAATTGACGGAATATGAACTGCTGACAGGCGGGGGGCAGCCCAAAGCGGGCGTGCCACCCCCCAGTCAGGTGCTGGGCAAAGCGTGGGAGCAGCTATCGAATCCGTTTTATGATGCAGGCCCCAATGATAAGGGCATCGGCATCCAGATCGGATACTCGATCTATCGCGTCCTGACGGGCTATTTTCTGGCGGCATTGATCGCGATCCCGCTTGGGTTCCTGATTGGCATGTCGTCGGTTGCCTACAAAGCCCTGAACCCTTTTATTCAGGTGCTGCGCCCCATCTCGCCTTTGGCATGGATGCCGTTGGCCCTGTTCATCATCCAAGATAGCGAAGCCTCGGCCATTTTCGTGATATTCATCTGTTCGATCTGGCCAATGCTGATCAACACCGCCTTTGGTGTGGCTGGTGTGCGCGAAGATTGGGTGAATGTCGCCCGGACCCATGAGTTGGGTGCCTTCAAGACTGCCTTTACTGTGATCCTGCCAGCGGCGGCCCCAACAATCGTGACGGGTATGCGCATTTCAATTGGGATCGCATGGTTGGTAATCGTCGCGGCAGAGATGCTCGTCGGGGGAACAGGCATTGGCTACTACGTCTGGAACGAGTGGAACAATCTCGACCTGACCTCGGTTATCTTTTCGATCCTGATGATCGGCATTGTCGGCATGCTGCTCGACGCGATGTTCGGCCTGCTGCAACGCGCCGTGGCGTATGTGGAGTAAGATCATGTCTGCATCATTCCTGAGCATTGAAAAACTGACGCAAGAGTATCCGGACGGGAAGGGTGATAACTTCACCGTGTTCGAGAACGCCAGCTTCGGGATTGAGAAGGGTGAATTCGTCTGCATCCTTGGTCATTCGGGCTGCGGAAAATCCACCATCATGAATATCCTCGCAGGTCTGGCTGAACCGACCCGCGGGGTGGTCAAGATGGACGGGGTGGCCGTGTCCGGCCCCAGTCTGGACCGCGGCGTTGTGTTTCAAAACTATTCGCTGCTGCCGTGGTTGACCGCGCTGAAGAACGTGACCTTCGGCGTTGCCGCGCGCTTTCCGGACTGGACCAAGAAACAGGTTACAGACCACGCAATCAAGTTCCTTGAAAAGGTCGGACTGACCGGCGATGCGATTCACCGCAAGCCAAGCCAGCTATCGGGCGGTATGCGCCAGCGCGTTTCAATTGCGCGCGCCTTTGCCAATGAACCCAAGCTGTTGTTGCTGGATGAGCCGTTTGGTGCATTGGACGCACTAACACGGGGCACCATTCAGGATGAGTTGATCAAGGTCTGGAGCGGGACCGACCAGACCGTGTTCATGATCACTCACGACATTGACGAGGCGATTCTGCTGGCCGACCGCATTCTGCTGATGACCAACGGACCGCTTGCCCGCGTCGCGGAAAGTGTTGAAATCACAATTCCGCGCCCGCGTAGCCGGACGGATATTGTCGAACACCCCAACTATTACGCCATCCGCAACCATCTGGTCCATTTTCTTGGCCAGCGGTCGGCAGATATGGCCGGGCAGCCTGCGGACGGCACGACCCACAGCCCGAAGACAGTGCGCATCGACACAACCACAACCACGACTGACCCATCGGCCGACCATCTGCGTGCCGTGCAATAACCAAGGAAGTGAGACCAGCCCATGATGACCAAAGAAGACGTCACCGCAATGATCCTGTCGGCCAAGAAACAGGCCGGCATGACGTGGGAAGATATCGCAGACAAGATCGGCATGTCACCCGTCTGGACCCATTCCGCAGCCATGGGGATGAACGCATTTCCGCCCGAAAAGGCTGCCCTGATGGTCACGACCATGGGGCTGCCGCAGGAAGCCGAAAGCGTGTTGGCCGAAAGCCCGACCAAGATCTGGGAACAGGCCGTGCCGACCGACCCCTGCATCTATCGTTTCTATGAAATTGTAGGGGTTTACGGGCCAACCTTGAAAGCGTTGATTCAGGAAAAATTCGGCGATGGCATTATGTCAGCGATTGATTTTGACATGTCGGTGACGCGGGTCGAAAACCCCAAGGGCGACCGGGTCAAGGTCGAGATGTCCGGCAAATACCTTGGCTACAATAGCTGGTAGACCGTGATGCAGCATGATCATCCCTCTGCCGAACGCGCGCAGCCAGTCGCAAAATCCGGTGATGCAGATGTCCGCATCGCCGGAGTCGCACATACTTATGCCGTCGTTGACGGTCCGGTGCTGTCGGGGATTGATCTGACGATTGCACCAGGGTCGGTCGTCGCCCTGATCGGGCGCTCTGGCTCTGGTAAATCCACTTTGCTGCACATCATCGCGGGGCTGATCCGTCCGACAGACGGGGCAGTGCGTATTGGGGGGCAGGCCGTGCAGGGGCCATCGCCGCGATGGGTGATGATGTTTCAGGCGCCATCGCTTTTCCCCTGGATGAGCGTGGCACAGAACGCGGGTCTTGGACTGCGCTATGCCGGGCAAAAGGACGGGGCGGCGGAACGTGTTGCTGACGTACTTGATCTGGTGGATCTGGCCAGTTTTGCCGACCGCAACGTGCAGGATCTGTCAGGTGGCCAGCAACAGCGCGTGGCGCTCGCGCGATCATTGGCCCCAAGCCCTGATGTGCTGCTGTTGGACGAACCTTTTTCCGCGCTCGATATGTTTACCCGCCAATCAATGCAAACAGATGTGCGGGCCATCGCCAAACGGCTTGGCCTCACCATGATCCTTGTGACGCATGATGTGTCAGAGGCTGTGCTGATGGCCGACCGCGCGGTTTTCCTGAAATCAGGGGCAGGGGTCATCGCGGGTGATACAGATATCAACCTCGACGACCGCGCCCGCAATGCTGACGACCCGACGTTCGATGCCGAACTGGCGCGGCTCAATGAGATTTACACGGGGCTGCAAACTGCCTGACCGAAACAGCCTGTCCCAAAACTGAACGAGAGAGACCCGATGGCACATTCCAAAGACCACAATCACCTTGATCTGCATGCCGCCTGCTGCGGGCACGACGGTGTTGACGAAGATAAGCGCAAGACCTTGGATATGCTGGCCTCTGGTGGGTTGTCCGCCATGTTGGCGGGTCTTGCGGGCAGTCTGCCGTCGATAGCGCAGGCGCAGGACGATGATGTCGTGCGCATTGGCTATCTGCCCATCACCGACGCCACGCCCTTGCTTGTGGCCCATGCCAAAGGGTTCTTTGCCGACGAAGGGCTTGAGGCGGAGCGGCCGACGCTCATCCGCGGCTGGGCACCGCTGATCGAAGGTTTTACGTCGAACAAGTTCAACCTTGTGCATTTCCTCAAGCCGATCCCGGTCTGGATGCGCTACAACAACAATTTCCCGGTCAAGATCATGGCCTGGGCGCACACCAATGGCTCTGCCCTTGTGGTTGGCGGTCATACCGACGTGACCGACTTTGCGGGCCTTGGCGGGAAACAGGTTGCGGTGCCGTTCTGGTATTCGATGCACAACATCGTGCTGCAATATGCCCTGCGCGCGGCAGGTATCAAGGCTGTCATCAAAGCACAGGGCGAACCGCTGGCACCTGATGAATGTAACCTGCAAGTGCTGCCGCCGCCCGACATGCCGCCCGCTTTGGCCGCCCGCAAGATCGATGCCTATATCGTGGCCGAGCCGTTCAATGCGTTGGGTGAATTGCGGGCAGGCGCACGCATGCTGCGCTTTACCGGGGATATCTGGAAAAACCACCCCTGTTGCGTCGTCTGCATGAACGAAGAGGTCACGAACGCAAAGCCGGAGTGGACGCAGAAGGTGATGAACGCCGTGGTCCGCGGAGCGATTTATGCGAGCCAGAACAAGGCGGAAGTGGCCGAACTTCTTTCAAAGGACGGTGCCGGGTATCTGCCAGCACCAGCCCCCGTCGTGACCCGCGCGATGACGCTTTATCAGGACAACGCCGACTATATCGACAGTGGTGCGATCAAGAATCAGACAGAATTTCAGAACGGGCGGATTGATTTCCAGCCATGGCCCTATCCATCGGCCACCAAGCTGATCGTCGAGGCGATGTCAGAGACGGTGGTCAGTGGCGACACGACGTTCCTGTCCGATCTGGACTCTGATTTTGTGACACAGGATCTGGTCAACTACGACTTTGTCAAAACAGCACTTGAGGCGAACCCTGAATGGCTGAACGATCCGTCGGTTGATCCCGGTGATCCTTACACGCGCGAAGAAATCCTGAAGCTATGACAGCGTCCGCCGACTTATCCGGGGCACGTGTGCTGCCCGCATTGGGCCGCTACCGGGGGCTGATGAATGCCGTGATTGGCATGTCCCTGCTGGTGTTTCTGTGGTGGCTGGGTGGCCGGGCGGTTGCCAACAATCCTGATATGTTTGCCTTTGCCAGCTTTGCGCCGGGCCCAACCCTTTCGCGCCTGTGGGTGATGATTACCAGTGGCGAGGTCTGGGACATGACCCTGCCGTCGCTGTACCGCGTGGGACTGGGGATGCTGATTGCCGCCGTGATTGGGGTGCCGATGGGTATCCTGATCGGGCGGGTGGCACAGCTGCGCGAGATCACGAACATTCCTTTCCAGTTCCTACGAATGATTTCGCCGCTTAGCTGGATGCCAATTGCCGTAATGGCGTTTGATACATGGGACGGGGCGATCATCTTTCTGATCGCCGTCGCTGCGATCTGGCCCATTCTGTTTGCCACTGCCGCGGGCGTGCGCCGGATTGATGCCGCATGGATCAAGGTCGCGCGCAATCTGGGTGCTAATCCGTGGCACATGCTGACCACCGTGATCCTGCCTGCCGTGGCCACCGACATTCTGACAGGGATCAGGCTGGCGCTTGGGGTCGCATGGGTCGTCCTGGTGCCTGCCGAATATCTGGGCGTCACGTCCGGGCTTGGCTACGCCATCAACGACGCCCGCGACACGCTGGAATATGACCGACTGTCCGCCACCGTCGTGGTGATCGGCGTCATCGGCTTTGCACTCGATACACTGTGTCAGAAGGCCATCGGCCGTCTGAACTGGAACCGCACATCTGAATAAACCAAAGAGGAGAGATCAATGTCTGAACCCGCAACCGCGCTTACCGGCTGTCTTGCCCCGATTGACAAGGATGGGTTGAACACCCTGATTGCCAACGGCAAGGCCAACCCGCAGGCGATCAAGACGCTGAAATGCAAAACCGTCGCCGAAGGACGCTTTCGCCATGCCAACTACATCCGCGACCTGGAACCGTACATCGTCGACGAACCCCCCGGTCTACTGGGCGATGACACCGCGCCCAACCCGTCAGAGGCATCGCTTGCCGCGCTGGGGTCTTGCGTTGCCGTGGGTCTGCACGCCAATGCGATCCACCGTGGCATTACCATCGAAAGCCTCGAAGTTGAAATGGAAGGTGACCTGAATATCACGGGTGTCTGGGGCACAGGTGATCTGGGTGAAAAGCCCGTTGGTTTCACGGACGTGCGTATCAACGTCGCGATGAAAGCGGACTGCCCACAGGAAACCATTGATGAACTGATTGCCCATGTCATCCAATGGTCGCCGGTCTTCAACACATTCTCGCGCCCGGTGAACATGGTTGCCGTAAGCCTCTGACCCAAGATGGAGACCGCAATGACACTTCAGGAAAGAATACCTGAACCAACAGCCATGCTGACCCGCGTTGATGCGGTCGCCTCATCCCAGCTTATGCCGATTGTGCGCGACATTGATGCGGGGCTTTACCCCGAAAACATCATGCGCGCCTTTGGTGAGGCGGGTGCCTATGGCACACATGTGACGTCTGATCTGGATATGGGCCAGACTATTCAGGCTATCGCACGTGGCGGCGAGGAATGTATTTCCACGGCCTTTTGCATGTGGTGCCAGAATGCGCTGGCCTGGTATATCGCGTCTTCTGACAATGCTGCGCTGAAAGCGACTTTGTTGCCCAAAGTGGCAGCAGGCCAAGCGCTTGGCGGCACGGGCCTGTCAAATCCGATGAAGACTTTCTTTGGCATCGAAAAGATGCGCCTGAAAGGGACCCGGACCGCGAACGGCTACACCGTCAGAGGCTCGCTGCCGTGGGTGTCGAACGTGGGCGAGGATGGCTATTTCGGGATCGTCTTTTCGGTGGACGAGGGCGATAGTGTCAAACATGTCATGGCCGTGGCGCGTGCCGATCAACCCGGTGTCAAAACGGCTCTTGATCATGACTTCATGTCGATGGCCGGGACGGCGACTCGCACCGTCCAGTTCCGCGATGCACAGATCGAAGATATGTTCGTGTTGGCTGATCCGATTGACGGCTACCTGCAAAAAATACGCCCCGGATTTGTACTGATGCAAACCGGCATGGCGCTGGGCATGATCCGCAGCTCTATAAAGTTGATGGAGCAGGTGCGCGGGCAGTTGGGTCATGTGAACAGATACCTCGAAATGCAGCCCGAGGATTTCCAGAAAGCGCTTGACGAACTAGAAGCGGAAATCATGGACCTTGCTCAAACGCCCTATGATACCTCCATCGCTTATTTTCGCCGCGTGATTACTGCGCGGCTCAAGGGCGGCGAATATTCAACCAAGGCTGCGCATTTCGCCATGCTGCATTGTGGCGCGCGCGGCTTCGTCAGTCAGGGGGCCGCACAGCGCCGCCTGCGCGAAAGCTACTTCATCGCCGTGGTGACGCCTGCCACAAAACAACTTCGTAAAATGCTGGCCGAATTGCCTGCTGCCTGATCCAGAAAGGAAATAACATGACGTCGGTACTTATTTCACCTGCTGAACTTGCCGCAATGCCATCCGAAGAGATCGTGATTATCGACACCCGCGCACCGGAAAGTTTTGCCGCAGGCCACATTCCAGGTGCGGTCAACCTGCATGACATTTTTACCTATTTGGCTACCTCCGATTCCGAAGGCATGGCCGAACTGACCCAGAAGTTCGCTGATGCATTTGGCGCTGCCGGGCTGGATGGGACGAAAATGGCCGTGATTTATGAACAATCCATGGACAGCGGATTTGGCCAGTCCTGTCGGGGTTATTTCTTGCTCAGCTATCTGGGCTACCCCAAGATCAACGTTCTGCATGGTGGCTTTGCTGCATGGGAGGCCGCAGACATGCCAACCACCACCGAAGCGCAGTCGCCGCAACCAGCGGAATTCTCGATTGATCCGGCGGCAGCAGACCTGATGCTGACTGTCGATGACGTCAAAGCGGCCCTTGATATGCCAGAGGTCACATTGCTGGATGTACGCGATGTGGACGAATGGGTCGCGACCAGCTCGTCCCCCTATGGCAAGGATTTCTGCCCGCGCAAAGGCCGCATCCCCGGTGCAAAATGGATCGAATGGTACCGCATGATGAAGCCGACCGCCGATGGGCCGATGATGAAATCGTCAGAGGAAGTTCTGGCGGAATGCGCCAGTGTCGGGATCGAAACCGATACGCCAGTCTACATTTACTGCTTCAAGGGCGCGCGTGCATCCAACACATTCCTTGCGTTGAAAGAAGCAGGCGTGAAGGACGTGCGCATCTATTTCGGGTCGTGGAACGAATGGTCGCGCGACACGAGCCTGCCCATTGAAGAAGGGTTGCCGTTTGCCAGCCACTAAGGTCGTTGACTATTACTTTGCGCCGATGTCGGGTTATGCCTATCTGGGGCATGCCCGCTTTGCGGAAATTGCGACCGGGGCGGGGGCCAAGGTGCGTTATCATCCGCTTGATATGGCACAGGTTTTTGCGGCTGCGGGGTCTTTCCCGCCCGCGAAATACCCCGACGTGCGCCAGAAGCACCGCAAGGCGGACATGGCCCGCTGGGCGGCAAAGCTGGGCCTGCCGATCAACACGTCACCCGCATTTTGGCCTGTGCCGATGGCTTTGGCCTGTCGCGTGATTGTCGGGGCCGGAACAATCGGCGCGGATCAGGGGGCCGTGGTCAATGCTGTGCTGTCCGCAGTCTGGGTTCACGATCTGAATATCGCAGAGGTTGATGACATGGCCAAGGCATTGGACCTGCACGGTCTGGATGCTGAACCCGTTCTGGCAGCGGCGTCTGATCGGAATGTGGTTGCATCGGCAGAGGCTGAAACCAAAGCGGCGATAGACAAGGGCATTTTCGGCTCGCCCACATATATGCTGGGCGATGACTGGTTCTTTGGGCAAGACCGGCTGGATTTCCTCGGGGACCTGCTGGCGCGCTAGGCACAGACCGGCGCATCGGCGGACCAGCGGTGAATCGGGATATGCGGTTCGCTGGCAAGCGTTGCGCGGGCGTCTTCCCAGCCTAGTTTCCATTTGCGCCAGTCCGTCAGCACAGTTTCGGGTGCGGCTGCACTTCGCGCAATGAATTTGGGGAAATGCTCGCGCCCGGTATGTTGCCCGGTCACGTTAAATCGCAGGTCAAACGACCAGCGGAAACCGTCCGATAGATTGGGCAGCGACGCATGAGCCACCAGCGGATGAAACAACACAACACCGCCCGACGGGACGGGCAGGGGAACGGCCTTGCTCTTGTCCAGCGCGCCCGGCGCGATCGCGGTTTGTTTTTGCGGGCAATGGGGCAGCAGGCCTGCGTCAATGCCCGGCACCGCCTGCAAACATCCGTTTTCAACGGTTGCGTCGGTGATCGCGACCCAAGCAGTGATCATTTCCGTGCTATCCGCCTGTTCATGGCCCACGCCGCGATCCTGATGCCATTCGGTGCTGGTGACATGCGCGCGGATTTCATCATCGCTCAGTTGCGGGGCAGGCGGCTTGATCCGCACATGCTGAATGGGATTGAGCGTGATTTCAGGGCCAATCAAAGCCTCAATGATGCCCAACAGACGGTCATGCATGACCAGATCAAAGATCGCAGGTCCAAAATGCATTGGCGTGCCGGTGGTAATCACGTCGCCGGGCAGGCTGATATCCATCGGCTGAAACCAGTCACATCCGGCAGCATATGACAGGCTGAGCTTGTCCCAAAAGCTCAGGCCCGGGCTGTCGGTGACGCGCCCTTCGCGGACCCATCCGGCAAAAAGGTCATCCATCAGCGTCGCATACTCTTGCCTGACCGCGGCAATGACGTCCTGTGGGATGATATCGGGCAGCACCAGATACCCATTCTGTTCGAAGTCCTGCTTTTGTGCCTGTGTCAGCATGTCATACGCTCCGCTTATAGTGGTTTGCCAAGTCCTCGTCGGGCGTGACCCAATCCCACTTCTTCGGGCAGATCATTCTGCAGAACATGGCTGGTCACGCGGGTGATTTTCATAAGACTTTGCCCTTGTTACAGGCGCTTGGCTTGCCGTCCTGCTTGGTATACCATTTTAAGAATGACAAGGGAGACAGGCAATGGCAAGCGGCGCGGTGGCAATATTTGGGTTGGGTGCAATGGGGGCAGGCATGGCCGGTGCGTTGCTGCGGGCGGGTCTGACGACACATGGCTATGATATCAATGCCGATGCGGTTGCGCGGTTTCAGGCGGCGGGCGGTGCTACCGGTTCAGTAGAAGAGGTGGCCGAAACCCTTGATGCTGTTGTTGTGGTCGTCGTGAACGCGGCCCAGACAGAGGCCGTGTTGTTCGGCGACAACGGGATTGCGGCCAAGCTGTCTGCGGGCACTGTGGTCGTAGCCTGCGCGACGGTTGCGCCTGATGTGGCGCGCGATCTGGCCGCCCGCTGCGCTGATCTGGGGCTGCTTTATCTGGATGCGCCCGTGTCAGGTGGCACAATCCGGGCCGCCGATGGCACACTGTCCATTCTGGCCTCTGGCAGCCGTGCGGCATTTGCCAAGGCGCAACCTGCGCTGGATGCGATGGCGTCACAGTTGTTTGATCTGGGTGATGAAGTCGGTGCTGGGTCGTCGATGAAGGCGGTCAACCAGATGCTGGTTGGTATCCAGATTGCGGCGATGGGCGAGGCGCTGACCTTTGGCATGACCCAAGGGGTCGCGCCTGACAAATTCCTCGAGATCATCAGCCAATGCGCTGGCACAAGCTGGGCGCTGGAAAGCCGCGCGCCGCACGTGATCGCGGGCGATTACACGCCATTGAGTGCTGTTGATATCTGGCTCAAGGATCTTGGGATCGTGCTCGACATTGCCAAAGGGGCCAAGTTTGGCGCGCCTCTGACAGCCGCCGCTTTGCAGCAATATCTGGCAGCGTCAGGTTCTGGCCTTGGCAAAGAGGACGACGCGGCAGTGGCCAAAGTCTATGCGCGCAATGCCGGATTGACGCTGCCGGGCGGTGAATAGGCTATCCGTCGAGGAACGTTTTCTGTTCGTCCCGCAATTTGAAGATATCTTGGTCGTCAATGATCACGACGTCGTCGAGACTGACAATCTGATCTTTTTTGATGGGTCTCTTGAGCTTGATGTGATGCGCCAGACCAATCGGTAGGGCATTGCGCGCACGCGACACGGCCGCAGGGATCGCCTTGGCCCAGACCTTGTAGCCGCCCTCGCCATCCAGATAGTCACCGGCGGCGAAGTCTCCTTTGGCGGTTGCGACTGCATCCCCCCGCCAGCGGGACGAACGGCCCGTGGCCTCGCCCCGCAAACAGGCTGACAGCACCGAAACGGACGTTTCCAGCCCGATCAAATGGAACGGCCGCCACATCGATCCGTACCAGCCCGATGCATCTGTCAGCAGGCCATATTGCTGGAAGCAGGCGCGCGTATACGCATTGGGCGCACGGAATGTCACGAACATCCCGTACTGGATATTGTTCAACACAACACGCCCATCCGGTTCGCGGCTGGAGGCGATATCGACAAGGCCGGGGCGTGCCAATTGGCCGCCATCGCGTTGCGGTTTGAACACGGTCGCAAGGTCTTGCAGGCCCGCTGGATGAAAGGCGAGCCCGTCATCAGGGCAGTCCAGCCCTGTCGCGTTGGCCACAGCCGCCATCTCAATCGCTGCCTTGGTGCCGTCGGTGAAGGAATTGTACATTTTGGGGTTAAAATCCCCGGCGGCGACCTCTTCCTCTGTCCAGCCGAAATAGTCCCATACCGTGTCAGGGGTTGAATAGCGGTAGGGGGGCGCAAAGTTCATGCCCTTGCCCGCCGCGACCAGTTCAAACCCGCAGGCGTGGACCCAATCGACCAATTCGCAAATCGCCGCGGGCTGGTCACCATAGGCCATGGAATAGACCACACCAGCCTGCCGTGCGCGGTCTGCCAGCACGGCACCGCACAGCACGTCAGCCTCGACATTCACCATCACCACATGCTTGCCCGCCGCAATCGCGGCAAGGGCATGGCGCGTGCCTGCAAGCGGGTGGCCGGTTGCCTCTATTATGCAGTCTATCTCAGCCGTGGCGAACAGGTCAGCGGCATCCTCTGTCAGGCAGGTGGTGCCGCCCTTGACGGCATCCTGCATCGACTTGGCGGCATATTGGTCCGCATCCCATCCGGTGCGGGCCAGCGATGCTTTGGCCTTTTCCATATCCAGATCGGCAATGCCTACGATGTGGTAATTCTGGATGTGTTTCGCCTGCGCAAGGATCATTGATCCGAACTTGCCAGCTCCGATCAGACCAATGCGCACCGGCGTTTCACGCGCGGCAAGAAGTGAAGACAAATTCATCGTGACCCTCCTGTTCCGGCTTTATAGCACGCTGAGGCATTCAGGTATGTGAAGCTGTGCTTCATTAATGATTAAGAAAATTATATTGATTTGCCATAGCCGTCATGGCCTGCTGTCCGCCACAAGGGGGGCATCCGATGAATGTGAGCGGATCAAACGTCAGTCTGGCGCAACGGGCTTGGGCGATCAGACGCAATGCGCTGTTGATGGGAGAGGTGCAGGGCCAAGGCTATATCGGGCAGGCGCTGGGCGTGGCTGACGTGCTGGCTGTGTCCTACTTCCACGCTTTGTCCTACCGCGCGGACGATCCCGAATGGGAGGGCCGCGACCGTTTTTATCTGTCGATCGGGCACTATGCCATCGCACTTTACGCTGCAATGATCGAGGCAGGGATCCTTCCCGAAGATGAGATCGGCACCTATGGCATGGATGACAGCCGGATGCCGATGTCGGGCATGGCGGCCTATACTCCGGGGATGGAAATTACCGGCGGGTCGCTGGGTCATGGTCTGGGAATTGCGGTTGGCGCCGCATTGGGCCTCAAGCGCAAGAAGAACCCGGCCTTTGTCTATAACATGCTGTCCGATGGCGAATTGGGCGAGGGTTCAACATGGGAGGCGGTGATGTCCGCCGTGCAGTGGAAGCTGGATAATCTGATTGCCATTGTCGATTTCAACAACCAGCAGGCGGATGGCGCCACGACGCATGCGCTGGCCCAGGTGCCAGAGGCAGCAAAATGGGAAGCGTTCGGCTGGTTCGCCCAAACCGTCGATGGCAACGACATGGACGCGGTGGTTGCGGCCTTTGATGCCGCGCGCGCGCATGAGGGCGCGCAGCCGCGCGTCATTATCTGCAACACCAAGATGTGCAAGGGTGTGCCGTTTCTGGAGGATCGCGAAATCACCCATTTCGTGCGCGTCGAACCTGATGAATGGGCCAAGGCGCTTGCCATACTGGATGAGGAGAAACCGCAATGAACGCGCAGGAACTTTCGCGCAGGCAGTCGAAGTATACGGCACGCAAAGCGCCCAAAGGCGAACGGTTGGCGACCTCGGCGATGATCGCGTCGCTTGACAGCGAGGGGCGCGACACGGTTGCGGCCCCCTTCGGGCACGCGCTGGTCGATATTGCCCAAACCCGCGATGACATCGTGGGCCTGACCGCTGATCTGTCAAAATACACCGACCTGCATGTCTTTGCCAAAGCTTATCCCGACCGTTTTTACCAGATGGGCATGGCCGAAGCGGTGATGATAAGTGCCGCTGCCGGACTTGCCCGCGAAGGCTTTACACCCTTTGCCACGACCTATGCGGTTTTCGCGTCGCGTCGCGCCTATGACTTTATCATCATGGCGATCGCAGAGGAAAACCTGCCGGTCAAGATCGTCTGCGCGCTGCCCGGACTAACGACGGGCTATGGCCCCAGCCATCAGGCAACCGAGGATCTGGCGATCATGCGCGGGATGCCGAACCTGACGATCATCGACCCTTGCGACGCGACAGAGATTGATCAGGCAACACGCGCCATCGCGGATCATCCGGGACCGGTTTATATGCGTCTGCTGCGCGGGCAGGTGCCCGATGTGCTGGGCGAATACGGCTATCAGTTCAAGTTGGGTAAGGCGCAGATGTTGCGCGACGGCAAGGATGTGCTGTTTGTGTCGTCCGGCTTCATGACCATGCGGGTGCTGGATGCGGCCGGTAAATTGCGGGCCGATGGGATTGATTGCGGCGTGCTGCATGTGCCCACGATCAAACCACTGGATACCGCGACGATCATCGCAGAGGCCGGCAAGGGCGGGCGGTTGGTGGTCACGGCTGAAAACCATTCCGTCACCGGTGGCTTGGGAGAGGCGGTCGCGGCCACCCTGATGCGGGCCGGAGTGCATGTGCCCTTCCGCCAGATTGGCCTGCCTGATGCCTTCCTCGATTCGGGCGCATTGCCGACCCTGCACGATCAGTATGGCATTTCGGTCGATGCGGTGACGACCTCGGTCAAGGGATGGATGTGATGAAATTACTGGACGGAAAGACTGCGATTATCACAGGTGCAGCAAGCCCGCGCGGCTTGGGCAAGGCGACCGCTTTGCTGTTCGCGCAGCACGGTGCGCGCGTTGCAATCCTTGATCTGGATATGGATGAGGCCAGCGAGGCTGCGGCCGATTTGCCGGGGCAGGGGCATCAGGGATTCGTGTGCGATGTCACTGACAGGGCTGCCTGTATGGTTGTCGCAGAAGAGGTCATCGCACAGTTCGGCCACGTCGATATTGTCGTCAACAACGCGGGGATTACCCAGCCTTTGAAGTTGATGGATATTCAGCCCGATAACTATGATGCGGTACTGGATGTGAATCTGCGTGGCACGCTTTATATGTCGCAGGCGTTGATCCCGCATTTCAGGGCGCGTCAGAACGGGAGCATCGTCAACATGTCTTCGGTGTCGGCGCAAAGGGGCGGTGGCATCTTTGGCGGGCCGCATTATTCAGCGGCCAAGGCTGGAATTCTGGGCCTGACCAAGGCGATGGCGCGCGAACTGGCACCCGACGGGGTGCGGGCCAATGCGATCTGTCCCGGTTTCATTGATACCGATATCACCGCCGGCAAACTGACAAATGACATGCGCGCGCAGGTTCTGGCGGGCATTCCCCTAGGCCGCGCGGGCACCGCGCAGGATGTGGCGGGCTGCTGTCTGTTTCTGGCGTCTGACCTGTCGGCCTATGTCACGGGGTCAGAGGTTGACGTGAATGGCGGCTCGCTCATTCACTGATCGGGGCGCAATTGGGCAGAGGCATCCACCTGCGTGACCGTCAGCCCGTTGTCGGCCAGCAGCCGTTCAATTCTGTGCTGGTGCGCGGCGGCCTGCCCCTGTGCCCAATCCATGAACAGCCTGACCGGGCGGCGTTTGAGAAAGCGCGCAGGGGACAGCATCCAATAGGCTGGAAACGACAGGACCGGCAGCGCCGGGGTCAGCGGAACAAGGCGACCATCGGTCAGTTCAGCCTCAGCCAGGGCAAGTGATTCCAGCACCACGCCCGCGCCGTCACAAGCCAGTTGCAGCGCCATGGAAGACCGGTCCATCAGTACCGATTTGACATTGGTCGCACGGGTTTGGCCATGGTGCCACAACCAGAAATCCCATTGGCACAAAGCCCGCGCACTGTCGATCAGACGGGCCTTTGACAGGGGGTCATCAGGTGGCAGGCGCGCCAGGTAGGCAGGGCTGACCAATGGCAGGACATGATCGGCAACCAACGGTGTGCTGTGCAAACCCGCCCAGTTTCCGGTGCCATAGCGCACCTCGATATCCATGATCTCGCGGTCAAAATCGGTGGGGTCAGGGGCGGCATCCACGCGCAGGTCAAAATCAGGATATTGCCGGATGAAATCGGAAAGACGCGGGCCAAGCCAGCGCACGCCAAAACTGGGGGATACGCGCAGGTTCAGTCGGGCGGCGTTGCGGGTGCCGCGCAGGTTCGCCTGCACATCCGACAGCATCCTGAGCGCGGTGCCGGTGGTCTGGGCCAGCAATTCGCCTTCAAGCGTCAGGGACAGGTTGCGGCCCGCCCGACGGAACAGTTTCACGCCAAGCTGTTGTTCGAGCAGTTTGATTTGCTGGCTGACACCGGAAGGCGAAATCGATAATTCCTCGGCGGCGCGGGTGATACTGCCCCGGCGCGCGACCGCTTCGAAATAGGGGAGTGCGTTCAGGTTCGGCGGGCGTGTCATGGGCCTAGCCGTTGTCTGTGGCCGGATCATCAGATGCGGAGGCAAGATCTTCTTTTACGCAGGTGATGATGTCCTCGCGCAGGTTGGCAAGATGCTTGCCGATGGTGGCGCGGATTGCTTGCGGGTCGCGGGCGCGCAAGGCGTCAACAATGCTGCTGTGATGGTCGATCACCCGTTCGCGGTTGCGCCGCTGTACAGCAGCAAGGTAGCGGGCGCGCCAAAGACGTGCCAGAAACTTGTGATGGATTTCGGACAGTGGCACATTATGGGCGGCATTTGCCAGCGCGCTGTGAAAGCTCATGTCGGTTTCGAACATATCCAGCGGATCGGCGGTATCGAACCGCGCGGCCATGTCATCAACGATGTCGGCAATGCTTGCGATCTCTTCCTCTGTCGCGCGCGCGCAGGCCAACTCGCCTGACAGCTTCTCGACCGAAAGCAGTACCTCGACGTCATCCGATATCTGTTTGATGGTGGGAATTGACACAATCGGGCTGCGCGCCGGGCGCAATTCGACCAGCCCTTCGGTGGCAAGGATGCGGATCGCTTCGCGCAAGGGGGTGCGACTTACGCCCAGTTCAGCCGCATTGTCACGTTCCTTGATGGCGGAACCGGGTGGTAATTTACCTTGCAGAATATCACGTCGAAGCTGATTGGCGATTTGGGCAGCAAGGATTTTCTGTGTCATTCAGCAGCATCCGCTCTGGAAGGTGTCGCGCGTGGCGCCGATTTTTCAAATCTCGCAAGCGAAAGACCGTTTCTTACGATTTGGTATACCGAAAATCGTTGATTGTCGAGATTGCACTCGCTACGCTCTGCCTCGATGGTATACCATCTTACGTCACGCCAGTGGAGGGGCGTGTTACCAAAAACGGCGATCAAAAAATCGCACAGGGAGGAAATAAAAATATGTCACTAAAATCATTACTGACAACGGCAGCCGCTGTGGGCATTCTCGCAGCACCGACATTCGCGGAAGATGTTACGCTGCGGATCCAGACACACTATGCCACTGAGCACCCAACCGGCAAAGCTATTGCTCAATGGATCGATGACGTTCAAACGATGTCTGATGGCAGTATTACAATCGAGATGTTTTATTCGTCCTCCGTTGTGGCAACTGTCGAAACATTTGATGCTGCAATAAACGGCATTCTCGATTGTGACATGACAGGTGGGTCTTACCAAACTGGAAAAAACCCAGCCTTTCAGTTCGTGAGCGACCCAATGGGCGGCTATAACACCGCATGGCAGCAATACACTTGGTTTTACCACGGCGATGGATATGACGCAGCTCAGGCTCTCTATAATGAGCAAAATATGCAACTGATAGGTTGGATGCTTTACGGGCAGGAATCGTTAAGCTCTTCCAAGCCTTTGGCTGGTTTTGCAGACTTAGAGGGATGGAAATTCCGGTCCCCTCCTGGTCTCGAAACTGAAATATTCGAAGGGCTGGGCGCTTCGCCTATCGTGATGGATTTCACAGAAATATTTACTGCGCTCGAGACTGGCATCATCGACGGTGCAGATGCGTCAGGCTTGGCCAACAACGTCGGACTTGGCATTTACGATATTGTCAAGCACGCTACTTATCCTGGGTTCCACTCGATGCCCTCTGACCACCTTGCCTGTAATAAGGACGTTTGGGAGGGCCTTACTGAAGCTCAGCGCCGTATTATCGACACTGCTGTCCAAAAACTCGGGTTTCAAATCGCTCTCTTGAATGAAAAAGCGAATACTGAGGCCGCAGCAGCATTGCAGGCACAAGGCGTGACTTTGTACGATTGGTCTGCTGAAGACCGGGCAGAATTTCGTCGCATTGCGCAAGAAGCTTGGGATGGCTGGGCGGAAAAGAACGATGAAACGAAAGCTTTGGTTGAAAGTCATCGCGCCTTCTTGAAACAGCTTGGTTTACTTTGAGCTTCCCAGCAGAGGTTCTCTGATAGAATGACAGCTAGGCGGGCCTGATTTGGGCCCGCCTTTCCTAACCGGGCGTACCGTCCGGGAGTGGCATGAGGGGAGGCATGTGATGCAGGGTAATTCGCTTTTTCTGGGGCGACTGCGCGGACCAATCAAGAGCGCGATGATCTTGTTCATCGGTCTGACGCTGGTGTTGTACGCCTATCTGGTCGGCCAGCGGATCCTTTCGGAAGAGTCCTATGGCATGTTCGAAATGATCCGGCCTGCGGGGCGGCCTTTGGTGCAGGTTATGCTTGCATCACTTTCGGCGGCGCTGATCTTTGCGTCCCTGTTCCTGTCTGACACCAAAGGCGCCATCGAGACGCCGCCCGACGGCTTTTTTGACCTTGTGTCGGTGATACTTGGCCGGCTCGCCATGATCATGACCGCGTTTATTGTGCTGGTTATGTTTTATGAAGTTGTCTCTCGTTACGTCTTTTCGCGACCGACCCTGTGGGCGAATGAATTGTCGCTTTGGATCGCTTGCTTTGTCTTCCTGCTGGCCGGGCTTTACGCCATGCAGCAGCGCAGTCATATCCGGATTTACATCATCTACGACATGATGCCGTGGTGGGCGCAAAAGGCCTCTGATATGATCTCAGTCCTGCTGATCGTCGGATTCACCTTTGCGCTGGTCTGGGGCGGCTACACCGATGCCGAAAACCGCTTTATGCGGATGGAGACATTCGGCACCGCATGGGATCCACCAATTCCGGGGATCGTCAAACCCGCACTTTTGATCATCATTGTGCTGGTCTGCATTCAGGCGGTATCGAACCTGATTGCCGACTGGAACAAAGTGCCTGAATCGCACACGCCCGCGGACGAAATCGACGAGGTCGAGATCGAAAATATCCGTCGCACGCTTGAGGACAAGAACTGATGGTCGATATTGGTACACTTTCACTTATCATTCTTTTGTCCATGTTTGCCTTGCTCGCCATCGGGATGCCCCTTGGCTTTGCATCTGCCTTTCTGGCGGTCGTCACGCTTTCCCTGAAGTTCCCCCCCGATCTGCTGTGGGGTGATTTCGGGCGCGGTCCGCTGTCTGTGCTGGGGCAGGCGGTCTACCGGCAATTGACCAATTATGTGCTGATTTCGGTGCCGCTTTTCATCTTTATGGCGGCCCTGCTGGAACGGTCGGGCATTGCGCGCGACATGTATTCGTCGCTGAACGTCTGGATGAGCAGAACGCGCGGCGGGATTGCGATTGTGACATCCATCATGGCGGTGATCATGGCCGCGATGTCCGGCATCATTGGTGGAGAGGTCGTCTTGCTGGGACTGATCGCGCTGCCGCAAATGCTGCGCCTTGGCTATGACCGCAACCTTGCCATCGGGACTATCTGCGCATCAGGGTCACTGGGCACCATGATCCCGCCATCGATCGTTCTGATCTTTTACGGGTTGGTCACGGAAACCTCGATCAAGGCGCTGTTTACAGCGTCCTTCCTGCCGGGTTTCATGCTGGCAACCTTCTTTATTCTCTATATTGTCATCCGTACCCGGATGAACCATTCGCTTGCCCCTTTACCAGAGCCTGTTCCGGGAGAGGCCGAAGGCCGCGAGAAAAGCCTGATGTTTCTTGGATTCCTGTCGCGCTTTTTCATGTGGGTAACGGGCGTGTTGCTTTTGCGGGCCCTGTTTTTCACGGCGACCGGCGACAATGCCATCCGCGAAGGGCAAGATCCCATTCCACTTGGCATGGTGGCTGACATTCCGTGGATCATCGGCGCATTTGTTATCTTTACCGTGATCGTCTTTGCGATCGTCGGACGAGAGCGCACCGCGCGTGGCTGGGAAATGGGCAAGGGGCTGATTGCGCCCATTGTTGTGATCGGCGTTGTTCTGGGCTCGATCTATGGCGGTATCACCGGCATCACCGAAGCCGCAGGTATGGGGGTGATCGCGGTCTTTACCATTGGCATGATCCGCCGCGAAATGACCTTTGAAATCGTCTGGGACAGTCTGATCCGCACGCTGAAATCCACCGGCACGATCATCTGGGTGACAATTGGCGCCGCAGCCCTTGCCGCTGCTTATACGCTGGTCGGCGGGCCGACTTTTGTGGCGAACCTGATCGTGGGTGCGGACATGCCAACAATGGGAATCATTCTGGTGATGATGCTGGTGTTCCTGATCATGGGCATGTTCATGGACTGGGTTGGTATCGTGCTGCTGATCATGCCGGTTTTCCTGCCCATCGTCGTGCGCCTGCCTGCCGAAGAAATCGGCTTTCTGGGCAGCGTCGATGCGCGTTACATTCCGATCTGGTTCGGGGTTGTGTTCTGTATGAACATGCAGGTCAGCTTCCTTTCGCCGCCCTTTGGTCCGGCGGCCTTCTACCTCAAGTCCGTGGCCCCGCCCGAGATTTCGCTGACGGATATCTTCCGTGGGTTCCTGCCATTCATTGCGCTGCAACTGTGTGCATTGTCGGTGCTTCTGATCTGGCCGCCGATCATTACGCTCTTCCTCTGAGCGGCTGATGGGGGCACCGCTTGCGATATGCGTTGTGGGGGGCGGTTCGATAGGGATGCGCCATATCGGCTGCGCGCAGGCCTCGGACCTTGTGCGCCTTTCGGCGGTGGTCGAGGCCGACGCGGCCCGTCGCGATGCGCTGGCTGCCATGGGCCTGCCTGTTGTAGCAGACATTGATGCGGTCCCGGCAGACACCAAAGCCGCGGTGATCGCAACCCCAACGCCCAACCATGCGCAGGTTGGGCTGGATTGTCTTGCAAAGGGTTGGGGCGTTCTGGTTGAAAAGCCGCTGACCGAAACATTGGCGGATGCGGATTTGCTTTGCGCACGGGCCGCAGCTTTGGGCCTGCCGCTTGTGGCGGGTCATCATCGCCGCTGCCACCCGTTTGTCGCGCACGCCCGGACCCGGTTGCAGGACATTGGCGATATGGTCGCGGTGCAGGGGATCTGGGCGCTGCGCAAGCACGACAGCTACTATGATGTTGCATGGCGCCGCGCGCCGGGGGCGGGGCCGATCCTGACCAACCTGAGCCACGAAATTGATTTGCTGCACTGTCTGGCGGGGCCCATCACCGAAGTCACGGCGATGAACAGCAATGCGACCCGCGGCTTTGCGGTTGAGGACACGTCAGCCATTTCCCTGCGGTTCGCCAGCGGCGCGCTGGGGACTTTCATTCTGTCGGATGCGGGGGTATCGCCATGGGCGTTCGAGGCCGCAACCGGCGAAAACCCCGCCATTGCCGTGCGGGGTGAAGACCCGTTGCGGTTTATCGGCACGGCAGGCGCGCTGTCCTTTCCGACACTGCAGATGTGGAAAGGTGACGGGCAGGCGGCCCCCGACTGGCAGCATCCCTTGAACAAGATCGCAGCACCCGAACTGCCCCGCGTTGACGCAATCGCCGAGCAGCTTGACCGCTTTGCCGCTGTGGTTGGCGGCGCAGAGGATGATCTGATCGCAACCGGTGACGACGGACGGCGGACAATGCAGGTGCTTGATGCGATCCACAAGGCCGCGCACACCGGACAATCGCAAGCGATCAGCCCATGAAGCAGCTTGTCGCCCCGCGCGAGGAACGCACAGCCGTGGGGCTTTTCGCGATGGCGGGCGCTGTGTTTTTCTTTACGCTGATCGATACTTCGGCCAAATGGCTGGTGATGGCCGGACTGCCAGCCATTCAGGTGGTTTTCGTGCGCTACCTTGTCCATCTGTTGATGTCTCTGGCTGTTTTTCTGCCGCGCGACGGGTTTGCGGCCTTGCGCTCAAACGCGCCCAAGCGGCAGGCCCTGCGTTCGCTTTTTTTGTTTTGCAGTACGGCGCTTAATTTCACGGCCCTGAAATACCTGCCGATAACAGTGACCACGACAATCATGTTTGCGGGTCCCATCGTGGTGACGCTGCTGGCCATCCCCATTTTGGGCGAACGGGTCGGATGGCACCGGATTATGGCGGTTTGCGTCGGCTTTGTGGGTGTTGTGCTTGTCATGCAGCCATGGGGTGTGGGGTTTCATCCGGCCATGTTCCTCAACATCGGCGCGCTCTGTCTGGCCGCGCTCTATTTTGTGATGACGCGACTTCTGGCGGGGGTCGAAAGCAACGCGACCAGCCAAATCTGGGCATCGGGGCTTGCGGCCATTTGCTTGCTGCCTTTCGCGCTGACACAATGGGGTTGGCCGGGAACCGCCGCTGACTGGGCATTTTTCCTTCTCATCGGGATATTTGGCGGCAGTGGACATATTCTGGCGACGGCGGCACACCGTATGGCTGATGCATCCATTCTGGCACCAGTTGTCTATATCCAGATTTTCCTCGCGTCCTTGGCGGGGATCGTCTTTTTTGGCACATGGCCCACTATTTGGACGCTCGGAGGTGGGCTGATCATTATCGCGGCTGGAATCTATATCTGGCATCGCGAACGTCATAACAAAGTCTCCACCGCGACTATCGCAAAGATCACGCCAAAATGACAAAGCCGGTGCCAGACCCGCTGTTGGCCTGGCTCGGTGATGACTTCACCGGTGCGGCGGCTGTGATGGAGGTGCTTGCCTTTGCGGGTTTGCCTGCGGTCTTGTTCCTCAAGCCACCATCGCCTGACCGGTTGGCGGCCTTTCCGGGCATGCGCGGCATCGGGGTTGCATCCATGGCCCGCACGCGGTCGCCTGCGTGGATGGATGAAAACCTGCCCGACATATTCGCTTTGCTGGCGGATACGGGGGCGGAATTCGTGCAGTACAAGATCTGTTCAACGCTGGATTCAGCCCCGCATATCGGGTCTGTCGGACGCGCCATGGATATCGGCGCGGCACGCTTTGGACCTGCCGCCATTCCCATTCTCGTGGCCGCCCCTAAAATGCGCCGCTATCAGGCTTTTGGCCAGCTCTTCGCAGGCACTGATGCTGGCGTGTTCCGGCTGGACCGCCACCCGGTCATGGCACGCCATCCCGTCACCCCCATGACCGAAGCGGATGTTGCGCGCCACCTGCAAGCGCAAACGGATATGCCCGTTACTTGTCTGGATATTGAGGCGCTGGCCGATCCGGTCCGTGCCGATGTGTCCCTTGTTGCGGGGCATGGCGTCACGATTGATCAGATGACACCGGCTGATGTCGCTGCCGCCGGGCGGTTGTTGTGGGACCACAGGGAGACGCACCGGTTTGTCGTGGGATCGCAGGGCATCGCCTATGCACTGGTCGCGCATTTGCGTCACTTGGGAATTTTGCCCGCTGAAATCCCGGTGGCGGGCATCGCGGGGGCCAATCGTATGGCGGTCGTGTCAGGGTCAGTCTCGTCCACCACACAAAATCAGATCGACTGGGCGCGTGGCAACGGGTTTGCCTGCATTCCGTTTGATGCTGTGTCATTGTGTGGCGACGGCCCGGATGCTGCCGACGCGCAGGCGATGGCCATCAAGACCGGATTGTGCGCGATAGAACAAGGGCAGGTGCCGTTGATCTATACTGCGTCGGGGCCTGACGACCCTGCGGTCGCACGGCTGCGCGCGGCAGCGGGCGATGCTTTGTCAGCGGTGAACGACAGGATTGGTCAGGCACTTGGGCGGATCATGTCCGCCATAGTACAGCAGGGGCAACTCGACCGAGTGGTCGTGTCTGGCGGCGACACATCGGGCCATGTTTGCCAGGCCTTGGGAATTGACGCGCTCTCGGCGGTTGCGCCGACCATTCCGGGGGCTGCGATCTGCAGGGCGCATGGAACAGGCCCAATCAATGGGCTGACGGTGGCACTCAAGGGTGGGCAAATGGGCAGCCACGACTATTTCGGCTGGGTTCAGGCCGGAGGAGGTACCAGATGACACGTTTGCAAGCCACATATGACATCGAAAGCCCGGTAGGCGTGGCGCAAGCCGCTGCCGTGCTGGCGGGCGAACAATCAACCGGCACCTTCATCAGGCTAGCCGCCGAGACCGACAGCCTGCGCGACCGGGCCGCGGCACGGGTCGAAGCGGTCACAATCACGGGCAAATCGGATCACCCCGCACTACCGTGCCGCCTTTCGGCTGACTGCTATGAACAGGGCACAGTCACGATCAGCTGGCCGGTCGATACATTCGGTGCGTCACTCCCCAACATACTGGCGACCATTGCGGGCAATCTGTTCGAGTTGGCCGAAGTGTCCGCCATTCGGCTGGTATCGCTGGACGTGCCCGATAGCATTGCCGCAGCACTGCCCGGCCCGCAGTTTGGTATCACCGGCAGCCGCCGCCTGATGGGGGTCGATACCGGCCCGATGATTGGAACGATCATCAAACCCAGCGTGGGGCTAAGCGCAGATGAGACCGCAGAACTGGCCAAAAATCTGGCGCTGGCGGGCATTGATTTCATCAAGGACGATGAGTTGCAGGGCAATGGCCCCGCCTGTCCGCTGAAGGACCGGGCCATGGCCGTGATGGGCGCACTTGATGCCGCAGCCCAGAAAACCGGACGCAAGGTGATGTATGCCTTCAACATTACCGACGAAATCACCGACATGTGGCGCCATCTTGAGATGCTTGAAAAACTGGGGGCCACCTGCGCGATGGTGTCGCTCAACTCTATCGGACTGGCTGGCCTGCGCGCCGTGCGCGACCAAAGCCCGCTGCCTGTTCACGCCCACCGAAACGGCTGGGGGCTGATGTCACGGTCCCCGCACATCGGGGTGGCCTATCCGGTCATGCAAAAGCTGTGGCGCATGGCGGGGGCGGACCACCTGCATGTGAACGGGCTTGCCAGCAAATTCACCGAACCTGACAGCGTGGTCGCCGAAGCCGCAGTGTCAGTGCAGGCCCCGGTCAGCGCAGGGCACGCCCAAACCGCGTTGCCTGTCTTTTCATCTGGCCAGACCGCGTGGCAGGTTGGCCCGTCAATGGCATTGCTGGGCAATGACGATTTTCTGTTTTGCGCAGGCGGCGGCATCATGAGCCATCCGGGCGGCCCGGCGGCGGGGATCGCCAGCCTGCGGCAGGCGGCAGAGGCACAAAAGCTGGGGCTGACCCCACATGACTATGCCCGCGACCACCCCGAACTGGCCGCGGCACTGGACAGTTTCAAAGGCGCGGTCAACCGAGGCTAGGCCGCGGGTTTATCGTCTTCCAGATAATAGCGGATATTATCTTCGAAACTGTCGTCTGCGGACAGCCCCAGCGCCTCTGCCCGGTCGGCATGGATGTCCCATTTCCAGCCTGACACGATGCGCTTGACCTCTGGCTGTGCGTCCCAGCGGATAAGTTGGGCGGGGGCGTCGCCTGCGACAGCGGTCATCGCCTCAATCAGTTGCGCAATCGACCAGACCCGCCCCGGCATCTGCATCACGCGGTTTGTGCCAAGGTCCATGGCCTGCAATTCCGCCCCTTTGATCAGGTTTTCCACGCATTTGCGCGGGCTGAGGTAGTAATGCAGAAAGTCGGGAGCGACCGGGCAGATCGCCTCTTGGCCATTCAGGGGCTCGCGCAAGATCGACGACATAAAGCCGGACGCCGCCCGGTTCGGTTTGCCCGGACGGACCGAGATTGTGGGCAACCGGAAGGCGCGCCCATCAACGTAACCCTTGCGGGAATAGTCGTTGATCAGGATTTCTCCGATGGCCTTTTGACCGCCATAGGATGTCTGCGGATTGGGGTAGCTGTGATCGCCCAACGGGTTGGGAATATCGCCGCCATAGACCGCAATGGAAGATGTGAACACGACAACAGGTGCTGTGCCCAGGGCGCGGCACCGTTCCAGCACATTGTAAGTGCCAAACAGGTTGATATTCATGCCCGCCTCAAAATCCTCTTCGGCATGGGCCGACACGATGGCAGCCAACAGGTAGATCACGTCGGTATCGGCCTTGATCAGCTGATTGACAGAGGCCGCATCGGCAATGTCACAGGTTACGGTTTCCACATCAAAGGGGGCGTCCAGACCGGTTGGGTCTTTCACGTCGGCAAGCGTCAGCCGGGTGATTGCATCGCCGCGCAGCGTCCCTTTTGCAGCCAGCGCGTGGGCCAGTTTTTGCCCCACAACGCCACCGCCGCCGATAATCAGAATGTTCATCTCGTGTCCTTTCAGTATTGCTCGCAGGGTGGGGTCATGCTGCCCGCAGCCCCGAAATCAGGGCCAGCGCCACAACGGCCAGCATTGACGCGGCCATGGCATAGTTGATCTTGCGTTGCGCGCTGTCTGACAGGTTCAGCCGATGCAGGCTGGCCCCGGCCCAGAGCCACGCCAGATGGATCGGTATCCAGATTGCGTTGACAATCAGCAGCTTGGTAATCGTTTCATAGGTCAGGTTCTCTGGGGCGTAGGGAAAGCCTGTGAACAGGCTGGTGTTCACCGCATAGGCTTTGGGGTTGATGGCCTGCAAAAGGACACCAGCCCCGATTCCGGGCGCGACGGTTGCGGCAATGAAGGCGATTTTTGAGCCCGCAAAGGCGATGCGTGCGGCCAGATACAGCAGATAAAGCAACGACGCCGCCATCAGCACCCAGCGGATCACCGGAACGGACAGGACAATCGCGGCCAATCCGGTGATAACCCCAAGTGCGACGATGTTGGTCCCCAAGAACAGCCCCGCCACATAGCGAAGCCCTTTGCCAAAACCATATCCCGCACCGACGCCAGCCGTTGACAACACACCCGGTCCGGGTGTTGCAATCAGGAAAAAGACCGCAAGGGCAAAGGTAATCACGGGCAGGACCCCCACGGCATCACGGGATCAAAACACTCTGATCTGGTCGGAAACTGCACAGCGGTCCTTGCATCACTTGATGAATGGTATACCATTTCATCAAGGCCGTTGGCACAAGGTTTGTCAATGCGGAAACGGTCAATTCATAATGCCTGCCGGGCACGGGTATAACCGTGTGGGTGAAATTTGACAGCGGCCCATCACCTGCCCGCGATCAAAAAGGGAAGAGACATGAGCGACATGAAAATCGGCTTTATCGGCGTGGGCTACATGGGCCACGGCATGGCGAAGAACCTTGTTGAAAAGGGCTATCCACTGTGGGTCAAGGCCAACCGCAACCGAGAACCCGTCGATAACCTGGTCGCCAAAGGGGCGACAGAAGTCACGACAGCCAAAGAAATGGCCGCAACCTGTGATGTAATTCATCTGTGCTTGTCAAATTCGCCGCAGGTCGAATCCGTGTTTCGCGGGCCTGACGGCATTCTGGCGGGCGCACGGCCGGGGTTGATCGTGATTGATACCACCACCGCTGATCCAACCTCGACTGCCGCACTCGCCGCAGAACTTGAAGCCAAGGGTGGCACCATCGTTGACGCGCCTCTGGGCCGGACACCGAAGGAAGCCGAAGCCGGAACTCTGGACGCGATGGTGGGCTGCGACGACGCGACATTTGCCAAGGTCAAGCCGATCCTTGACTGCTGGGCAGGCAACATCACCCATGTCGGCCCCACCGGGAGCGGCCACAAGATGAAGCTGTTGATGAACTTCATCTCGATGAGTTATGCCGCCCTTTATGCCGAGGCGACAGTGCTGGGCGCTGCCGTCGGCATCACGCCCTCAAAGGTGCGCGAAGTCATCGGGTCCAGCCGTTTGTCGAACGGTTTCTTTGACACATTCATGACCTATGCCGTGGACCGCGAAGAGGTGCATAAATTCACCATCTCGAACGCGGCGAAAGACCTGCGGTATCTCAATGCCATGGCCGATGATGCCGGTTTGATGACGGTCATGGCGTCGGCGGCCAAACAGTATTTCGCCCATGTCGAGGCATCTGGCAATGGCGGTGACTTTGTGCCCAAAATCACCGACCATGTTGCCCTGCTGAACGGATTGGATATGGAAAAGGAAGCGGCCAAAGGGCGCAGTTGATGTGAACCGTCCCTTTGGCGGGCGTGCTGCCAACAGCAGCTTTTTCCGCTGCAATGGTCTGAAGTGTTTTTTCAAACCTCTCTATGGTAGGTGGCAAACCGCCTCGATGTTGTGTCCGTCAGGGTCCAGAACGAAGGCAGCATAATAATCCGCGTGATAGTGGTGGCGAAGACCCGGCGGGCCATTATCTGTTCCGCCAGCACCTATCGCAGCAGCATGAAAGGCATCCACGTCAGCGCGACATGTCGCCTGAAAGGCAATATGCAGCAACCCGGTTGTCGCATTTTCCTCGGCCAGTCAGAACCATGGGTGATCATCACCGTAGCCCGTCACCTTCACGCTACCGGACTGCTCTTTGGGTACATCAAACAGGCGTTTGATCTCCAAAGGGGTAAAAGTCCGATCATGAAAAGCCGTAGGCCGCCCGAAATCGCTTACTCCAGAAGTAATGTGATCTATCAATTTTTACCCCTCGCTTTTGCACACTGCTTGCGGGCACCGCGCACCGCAATAGGCGAAGGTGCGCGACTTTAGCCCCTGCATTGTGGTGATTGCGGAATAACGCTGCCCTGCGCGCCCAATCGCGGACGCCGGGGGTTAATCCTGCGTCAAGACACTGAACTCGATCGCGGCATACCAAGAGGCAAGCGCGCGGATGTCCTGATCGCTCAACTCTGCGGCAATGTCGGACATGATGTCATGGGTGCGTTTGCCATTGCGAAACGCCTTGAGCTGCGTTTCCAGATAGATCGTCGACTCGCCAGCGAGGTTGGGCACATCAGGTGCGCCCGAAAGCCCGTCGGCGCCATGACAGCTGACGCAGGCCTCGGGTGCGTCCTCCGCTGGCGCGGACAAGACCACCTGCACCTGCTGTTGCGCATACCATGCCGCCAGATTCGCAATCGCCTGATCCGTCAGCCCCCTGGCAACGACGGTCATCATTTCATGTTCGCGCGTGCCCTCCCGAAATGCGGTCAACTGCGCCGTCAGATAGGGCATGGGCTCACCGCCGATATGTGGCGCAATCGGAATTCGTGCAACACCATCACGCCCGTGGCAGGTTTGACACTGCCGGACGAGCTTGCGACCCTCTTCGGGATCACCCGCCAACTTTTCTTGCGCAAGGCCGGCCCCGGCGAGGATAACCCCGCCGAGAGCCAAGAGAATGGGCCTGATCATTCGCTGTAGCTGATGCGATAAAGCGCACCGGCCAAATCATCAGAGACAAGCAGCGAGCCGTCGCGCAATTGCTCTACATCGACGGGGCGGCCAAGATATTCGCCGTTTTCGTCGATCCAGCCTTCGGCAAACGGCTCTGTGCTGGCGTTGCCTTCTTCGTCAATGAAGGTGACCATTACCCGTGCGCCAACTGGCGTTGTCCGGTTCCATGACCCGTGCTGCGCCGAGAAGATGGCGTTTTTGTATTTGTCCGGGAACATGTTGCCCGTGTAGAAACGCATGCCCAGATCGGCGGCGTGGGCAATCGTTTCGGACGCAGGCATCACGACGTCAACCGGCACTTCCTGACCGGCGTATTCGTTGGTGCGTACATCGCCACCGCCATACCAAGGGTGTCCAAAATGCTGGCCCATGGCGGTCTGGTGGTTGATTTCGCCTGGCGGAATATCATCGCCCATACCGTCTACCTGATTGTCCGTGAACCACAGGTCGCCAGTGACTGGATGGTGGTCATGTCCGACCGAGTTGCGCACACCGTATGTATACACCTCGCGGTCGGTCCCGTCCAAATTCATCCGGATGATGCCACCAATACCGACTTCGTTATACAGGTCCAGCTTTTCGGGTGGGGCCACATTGAACGGCTGCCCAAGCGATACATAGAGTTTGCCATCCGGACCAATGTCGCAGACCCGCGCGGTGTGGTTGTAGCTTTCTTCATCCGGCGGAATCAGCTCACCACCGGCGATGATGGGTTCGGCCACCACATCGGGGCTTTCGTAAAAGAACTCTGCGGCGGGGTATTTCAGGATGCGGTTCTGCTCTGCGATGATCAGAAATCCATCGGCGGTAAAGCAGGGCCCGTTCGGGATCGCCTTGGGCAGCGACGGGGCAAAGTTCTTGACCTCGTCTGCGATACGATCCTTGTTGCGGTCGGTCACGGCCCAGACTTCTGTCTTGCGGGTGCCAACGAACGTCACAATCCCTTGTGGGCCGACAGCGATGTGGCGCGCGTCCGGGACAATCGCGTAAAGCTCGATCTTGAAGCCTTCGGGCAGGGTGATGCGTTCCAGCGTCGCCTTGATCCCATCGGCATAATCACCGGTTTGGTCGATATAGGTAAAGTCGGTTGTGCCGACAGTCTTCATCGCGCCAAGTGTTGCAAGGGTATCGGGTGCCTCCTCGGCGTTTTGCGCATTCGCGCCTGTTGCACAAAGACATGCAACGGCAACGGAACTTAATAATCGTTTCATGGTTTTTCTCCCCAAGCGAAAAGCTGCACCCTCGGAAGTGAGGGGGCAGGTGTTTTATCAGATGTTGCCTTGCGACATTTCGCTGGCCAAATGGTCGGCCTGCCGGATCGCCAGTGCGACGATTGTCAGTGTCGGGTTTTCAGCAGCACCCGTTGTGAATTGCGACCCGTCAGAGACATAAAGGTTCGCGATATCATGGGTTTGTCCCCATTTGTTGACGACACCGTCACGCGGATTTTCAGACATCCGGTTGGTGCCAAGGTTATGCGTAGAGGGGTAGGGTGGTGTCGGGAACACACGAGTCGCACCCACGGCCTCATAGACGGCCGCCCCCTGTTGATAGGCGTGGTCACGCATCGCCACATCGTTGGGATGGTCGCTGAAATGTACGTTGGCGACAGGCAGGCCCCATTGGTCGGTCACATCGTGGTTGAGTGTCACGCGGTTGGTTTCCTGTGGCATATCCTCGCCCACGATCCACATGCCCGCCATGTTTTCGTATGAATCCAGCGCAGAGGTAAATTCGCGTCCCCAGCCGCCCGGATCAAGGAAGGCCGCCATGAAGGGCAGACCAAGGGCGAGCGTCTCCAGTTCATATCCGCCGACAAAGCCCCGCGATGGGTCGTGCCGCGCCTCATCCTGTATGATGCCTGCCATCGTTGTCCCGCGCCACATTTTCACCGGCTTGTCGAAGGTCGCATAGACCGACCCGGTCATGTGCCGCATATAGTTGCGCCCGACTTGCCCTGACGAATTGGCCAGCCCATCGGGAAACATGGATGTGGCCGAATTGAGAAGCATGCGCGGGCTTTCAAAGGAATTCCCTGCCACGCAGACCACACGTGCCGCCTGCATGTGCAAATTGCCGTCGCTGTCGAAATATTCGACGCCTGTGACTTTGCCCGCCTCATTATGCAAGATGCGCGCCACATGCGCTTTTTCGCGCACTTCCAGATTGCCTGTTGCTTCGCCTTGGGGGATGTCTGTGTAGGCGGCGGACCATTTCGCCCCCCATTTGCAGCCCTGAAAGCAAAAGCCGGTTTGCTGGCACATGGCCCGGTCGCGGTTTTCGTCCGCATTGATCGCCATGCGGCCGGTGTGGACGTCTTTGTAACCCAGCGCCTTTGCGCCTGCCTCGAACACCTTGTAGTTGTTGTTGCCGGGCAGTCCCGGGCGGTCGCCGGTACGGGTCACGCCCAGCTTGTTTTCGGCCTTGGTGTAGTAGTCGTCCAACTCGCGCGGATCTATCGGCCAATCCAGCAGGCTTGCGCCTTGCACATTGCCATAAGTCGTTTTGGCTTTGAATTCATGGTCCTGAATCCGCAAGCTCGCGCCCGCCCAGTGGGTCGTGGTGCCGCCCACCGCCTTGACGATCCACGCGGGCAGGCCCGAGAAATCCTTTGCCACCCGCCAGTCGCCGGACGTTGTGCGCGGGTCAAGCCATGCCAATTGCCCGAAGCTTTCCCATTCATCATTTACGTAATCCTGTGGCAGGTAACGCCCGCCTGCTTCCAACGCGACAACGCTGATGCCCTTTTGGGCCAGTTCGTTGGCCAGTACGCCACCGCCAGCGCCGGTGCCGATGACGACGACAACGTTGTCGTCGGTAAGTTCAAAGGGTGCCGTCATGATGCATTCCCTCCCTTAAAGCCAGTTGATGTCGTTGAAGCCGCGGTCGATGTAGCCGCCTTGATCAAAAGACGCGCCCTCGTAGCCAAAGATCGGCCAGACTGCCTTTTGGTTATAAAGCCCGGTGACCAGACCACCGCGGATTTGCTGAAAGAACGCGCTGTCTTCCATGCCGCGCAGAATGTCGACGCGGTCACGTTCCCAGCCCATTGCAAGATAGCTTGCGTGCCCCTTGCCCCGAGCGGCGGCATTCAATCCGGCGACCCCGGCTTCGACCATGTCTGCGGTCGTGTCCGCGTCATAGCCTTTCACGGCCACGACATAGAATTCGTCGCCCACCTTGTCATGTGGGTAGATATCGCGCGCCATCTGGACCAGCGTCGCAAAGGTTTCAGGCTTCAGGGTCGTTGTTTCGACGGCCCACGCCGCGTTGGGCGCGGCAAGAAAGCCCGCGCCGACAACGAATGTCGCGCCTGCGGCGGTGCTCCGCGACAACAATTCGCGCCGGGTCAGTCCCTTTGGACCAGTGGTGTCCTGCATCATGTCTCCTCCCCTTGATGTCATTTGAAGCGCCCGCTGCGTTCAAGCACTTCGATCTGGTAGCCGTCCGGGTCCGCCACAAAGAAGAACCGCGCCACAAGCTGACCATCGGGGGCGAACTCCACGATTTTGCGCGGGTTCATCCCTCCTGATGTCAGCCTGTCATGGGACGCCTGAAGGTCATCGACGGAAACGGCCAGATGCCCGTAGCCATCACCCAGATCGTAGGGTTCTGTCCGGTCTTTGTTGATGGTCAATTCCAGCTCGAACGCGATTTCGGCGTTCGACATGTACACAAGCGTGAAATCGGTGAAATCCAGCCGATCCACGACCTGTAAATCAAATGCTGTCTGATAAAAGTCGATCGCGCGCTGTTCTTCCAGCACACGGATCATCATATGTATCGCTTTGGCCAAGGCCCCCTCCAACTTACCCAGCGTTGACTTTTAGCCTAGAGGTTGTTTAGGGCGGGGCTGGTAGTATCAGCTTACTACCCGCAATGATTTTTGGGCCTTATAATGTTGTCCTATTCTGCGGCGATCACTGCGGGGCCACCTGCGGCACGGATTTCAACAAATTTCAGGCATGCGCAGCGCAACAGCGATGTGAAATTGTCCGGTTCCCCACGTTGTTCCAAAACCTCTGCATGAAGTTTCGAGATGAAGGTAGGCGTGGTCACCCCGTCATTTTCTGAAATCTTATCAATAACTTCCCAGAAGGCATTTTCCAGTCTGATACTCGTACTTTGCCCATTCAGGCGCAAACGCCGCGTTGTGCTGGCATATCGTTCAGGGTCTTTTCCGGCAAAAACTTGGCACATCACTACATCCTCCTATTGGCGCATTTGTGGTCAATAGCGCACAGGTTTTCAGCGATTCTCAGTTTGACTATCGTATTTCGTATACGAGACCTAGTCACGAGTCCACACGCAAGAAGGGAGTTGATATACCGGCGCTAGGGCAAAGGAACGAGAAACAAGTTGGATACGATCAAACCAAAACGAACGCTGGTCGAAGAGACATATGACAGGTTGGTCGATGCCATCTGCAATGGTGAATTGTCGCCCGGCGTGCGGCTGAACCAGGACGAGATCGCCGCCAAGCTCAATGTGTCACGGCAGCCTGTGAACAGTGCGATTTCCATCCTCAAGATCAGCGGGCTGGTCGAGGATACCGGCCGCCGCAGCGTCGTTGTCAAACTGTTTGACCCCGGTCTGTTCCGCGCAATCTATGAATACCGTCGGGTGATTGAACCTTTTGCCGTGCGCCTTGCGGGGCCGGTATTGTCTGACAGGCAGCGCGCGCAGGCGGACAAGATCATCGCGGCGGGGCAGAAAGCCATCCAACGCGGGGATTTGCGCTTGTTGGTCTGTGCCGACATGCAGTTTCACGAGATGATCTATGGCTGGTGTGGCAATCAGGTGATCGAAACCTCGATGAAGACCAACTGGCATCACATCCGCCGGTCTATGGCAGAGGTGCTGCGCGAACCTGACGCGGTACAGTCAGTCTGGGACCAACATTCCGAAATCATTGATGCGCTGTTTCAGAAAGAGAATGAAAAAGCCGCGCAAATCATGGAGCAGCATATTGACCACGCCTACGCTTCGGTCACGCAGGCCATGGACATGCATCTTGATCAGGATCTGGGGGTCAGGTAATCACATCCGGTTCTTCCCGGTCGATCACTTGGGTAAGGTCACTGACCGCATAAGCCGCCGCGCGGACATCTTTCAGCGCGTCTTGTGTGTCGCGGTTGATATCGCCGTCCAGACCCGAATATTGCTCAAGATACAGCCGCAAGGTCGCCCCTTGTGTGCCCGTGCCCGACAGCCGGAATACCGCGCGGCCCCCACCGGCAAAGTAAATCCGCACGCCCTGATTTTCGCTGACTGATCCGTCAACGGGGTCGTGATAAGAGAACTCATCTGCTGCGGTGACTTGCAGGTCCGCGAATGTCTGTCCGGCAAGACCGGCAAGTTTTGCGCGCAGGGCCGTCATAAGCTGGTTGGCCTGTTCGGTTGGCACATTCTCAAAATCATAGCGTGAATAATAGTCGCGCCCGTAGGTCTGCCAGTGGTCTGTCACAATCTCGGCCACTGATTGTTTGCGCACCGCGAGAATATTGAGCCATAGCAGAACGGCCCACAGCCCGTCTTTTTCGCGCACATGGTTTGACCCGGTGCCAGCGCTTTCCTCGCCACAGATCGTGACGCGACCGGCGTCCAGCAGGTTGCCGAAGAATTTCCAGCCCGTCGGGGTCTCGAACGCTTCGATCCCAAGCTTTTCCGCCACGCGATCACTGGCTGCACTGGTGGGCATCGAGCGTGCAATGCCTGCGAGCCCGTCCTTGTAGGCGGGGGCCAGATGCGCGTTTGCTGCCAGAATGGCAAGGCTGTCGGACGGGGTGACATAGGCCCCGCGCCCGACAATCATGTTGCGATCGCCGTCGCCATCAGAGGCGGCACCCAAGTCAGGAGCCGCGTCGGACATCATCAGGTTCATCAAATCCTTTGCCCAGATCGGGTTGGGGTCGGGATGGCCTTTGCCAAAGTCCTCAAGCGGGGTGCCGTTCACAACTGTGCCGGATGCAGCACCAAGCGTATCTTCTAGGATCGCACGGGCATAAGGGCCTGTGACCGCATGCATCGCATCAAAACGCATGGTGAAGCCATTCGCAAACAGGGTGCGGATCGCGTCGAAGTCAAAAAGCGTTTCCATCAACGCCTGATAGTCGGCCACGGGATCGACGACGCGCACCAACATATCGTCCAGCTTGGTGTCGCCCGTGGTGCCAAGGTCAATGTCGTGAGTGACAGCAATCTTGTATGCGGCGATGGATTTGGTGGCCTCAAAGATTTTTGCGGTCAGCTTTTCGGGGGCAGGGCCGCCATTTTCACCGTTGAATTTGACGCCGAAATCTTCGTCGATGCCACCGGGATTGTGGCTGGCCGACAGTATAAAACCCCCATCAGTCTTGTTCATGCGGATCAGATTTGATGCAGCTGGCGTGGACAGGATACCGTCGCGCCCGACGATAACCTCAGCCGCACCGTTTGCGGCGGCCATCCGTATGATGACCTGAATAGCCTGACTGTTGAAATAACGCCCGTCACCGCCCACCACGAAACGGCGCCCTTCGCCGCCGCCGATGGCATCAAAGGTGGCTTGAATGAAATTCTCAAGATAGTGCGGCTCCATGAACACGCGGGTTTTCTTGCGCAAGCCAGAGGTGCCGGGCATCTGCCCTGATATCGGGGTCGTCGGGGTGGTCTGAACTGTCATCTTGCGTTCCTCTTTGCGTTTATTCCGGTCTTGCGTCAGGCGGTTGCTTCGTCATCCTTCAGGACAAAGGCCACGACCGTTTCGGGGGCTACGACGGTGTTTGCGTGTTCAAGTTCGCAGAACGGGGCCTGAATGTTCTGTGCTGTATCAATCGCGCGAACCCATGATTGACCATCAGGTGTATCCGGCAAGACGATGGCACCATCTTCGTCGCTGCGGTTGAAAACGATGAAGACAACATCCACGTCCGGCTCGAAATAGGGGGCTTCGGCGGAACAGCGCAGCGTCAGGCAGAAGTTGGCAAGATGCGGATCGCGCCACTCCAGCGGTGCACCGGTAAAGTCCGTCCATTCCACATCCGGGTGACTGTCAAGCGCGCGCGGCGCGCCATGCAAAAAGCGGCTTTGCCGCACGGCAAGGTGATCTTGCCGAAAGCGGGAAAGCTGCTCCACAAAGGTCTGCAAATCATGGTCGGCTTTATCCCAGTTCAGCCAGCCGATGTCATTGTCCTGACAATAGGCATTGTTGTTGCCCTTTTGCGAGTTGGCGAATTCATCCCCTGCCAGCAGCATCGGCGTGCCCTGTGACAGAAACAGCGTCGCCAACATGTTGCGTTGCCGCCGCGTGCGACGGGCGCGGATTTCGGGGTCGTCGGTTTCGCCTTCGACACCGCAATTGTCGCTGTAGTTGGTATGGTGGCCGTCGCGATTGTTTTCGGTGTTGGCCTCATTGTGGCGCTGGGTATAGCGGGTCACATCGGCAAGCGTGAAGCCATCATGAGATGCCAGAAAATTGATCGACGACCAGTTCCGCCGCCCGGCACGGTCAAACGTATCGGCCGACCCCAAAAGGCGCGCCGCCAGTTCCTGTGTGCTGTGCGCATCGTTGCGCCAATAGCGGCGCACGGTGTCGCGGTAGCTGTCGTTCCATTCGGAAAATTCATGCGGGAATTCACCCAGTCGGTATCCGCCGGGGCCGATATCCCACGGTTCTGCGATCATGCGCACCTGGGACAGCACGGGGTCTTGGCGCAGCGCATCAAAGAAGCCGCCGCGCGGGTCAAACCCGTGGTCTTCGCGCCCCAGTGTTGTGGCCAGATCAAAGCGAAAGCCATCGACCCCCATACATTCCACCCAGAACCGCAGACTATCCAGTACCATCCGCAGCACATAAGGGTGCGAGATGTTCAGCGTATTGCCGCAGCCTGTGTCGTTCACGTAATAGCGTGGCTGGCCTGCCGTCAGGCGATAGTAGGATGCATTGTCCAGCCCGCGAAAACACAGGGTCGGCCCGCGCTGGTCACCTTCGGCAGTGTGGTTATAGACCACATCCAGAATGACTTCGATTCCGGCCTTATGCAGCCGGTCAACCATATCGCGGAAACCCTGCAAGCCGTTGGGGCCAAAATAACGCGGCTCAAGCGCGAAAAAGCCGATGGAATTGTAGCCCCAGTAGTTTGTCAGCCCGCGTTTTGTCAAAAACCCATCGTCGACAAAGTTATGGACTGGCAGCAATTCAATTGAATGGACGCCCAGCTTTTGGAGATGCGCAACCATTGCATCACTAGCCAAACCTTCATAAGTGCCACGCAGTTCGGATGGGACGGCGGGGTTGGCCTGTGTCGCCCCCTTTGGATGGGCCTCAAGGATGATGTCACGGTCGCAGTGCCGGTGGCGTCCGTTTTTCATGCCTTCGAAAAGGGCAGGGTCGGACACAACAGATTTCGGCACATAGGGTGCTGAATCGCGCTGATCGAAAGACAGGTCCATGGACGAGGATGCATCGTCATAGCCAAGCGTGGCCGGATCGTTGGACCATGCGCCGTGGATTTCGCGGGTGTAAGGGTCCAACAGCAGCTTGTGCGGATTGAACCGGTGCCCTTGTTCGGGTGCATATTGCCCATGGGCGCGGTAGCCATAAAGCGTGCCGACGGGCAGGCCGGGGACATAGCCGTACCAGATGGGGCCGTTACGTTCGGGCAGGGGCAGCCGCGTCATTTCGCGCTTGCCATCAGGTGAAAACAGGCAAAGGTCAATCTTGGTCGCATGTTCGGAAAACACGGCAAAATTGACACCTTCGCCATCATGGTGGGCACCGATCTGGTGAGATGTGCCGCTGGTGATTTGATATTTGCGCATGCGTCCTGTCAGTCTTGGGCTGCTTCGAATATAGCGCGGTAGGCAGCGGCTGACACATCCCACCCCACAGGGTGCCGCATGGCACGGCGCATCATCGCCGTCCAGTGCTTTGGCTGCCGATAAAGCGCGCAGGTCCTGGCAATGGCATAGCTAAGCATGGCTGCGTTGATCGGGGCAAACTGCACACCTGTCGCGCAGCCCGCTTGCAGGGCCGCGTCATTGGCATCAATCACCGTGTCCGCCAGCCCGCCTGTGCGCGCGACGACCGGCAAGGTGCCATAACGCAACCCATAAAGCTGCGTCAGCCCGCATGGTTCAAAGCGCGACGGGATCAGGATCGCATCGCTGCCACCCTGCATCAGATGCGACAGCGCCTCGTCATAGCCGATGATCGTGCCAACCGCCCCATTGTAGCGGTTGGAGGCATCGATGAAGGCCTTTTCCAGACCCGGCTCGCCCGAGCCAAGCAGGGCCAGTCTGCCGCCTTGATCAACAAGGCCGGGCAGACAGTCGAGCAGCAAATCAAGCCCTTTTTGCGATGTCAGGCGGCTGACCACACAAAAAAGCGGTCCTTCGGAGGGGGTAAGCCCAAAGCGCTTTTCGACTTCGGCGCGGTTTGCGGCTTTGCCTTTGAAGCTGCGGGCAGAGTAGGGGGCAACAAGGTCGGGGTCGGTTTCGGGCGACCAGACATCCAGATCAATCCCGTTCAGAATTCCCACCATGTCGCTGCTGCGACTGGCCAGCAACCCCTCCAGACCCATGCCGAATTCCGGCATCATCAGTTCTGCGGCATAGGTCGGGCTGACGGTGGTGATCTTGTCACACAGTGCCAGTCCGCCTTTGAGAAACCCGATCTTGCCGAAATACTCGACCCCGTCCGGGTGGAACATATCTGCTGTCAGGCCCAAGGCAGCCAGCCGATGCCCTTCGAACAGGCCCTGAAAAGCGATATTGTGGATGGTCATGACAACAGGGGGTGGCTTTGCTGCACCGCTTTGGCGCAGGTAGACAGGCACAAGGCCTGCTTGCCAGTCATGGGCGTTGATCACGTCAGGACGCCATTCTCCGAGGCCATCCAGCCCGATCCGGGCCCCTGCAAAGGACAGCGCGGCAAAGCGCAAATCATTGTCGGGCCAGTCATTGCCGTCCGGTCCCAGATAGATGCTGCCGGGCCTGTCATACAGATGCGCGGCTTCAAGCAGCAACAGGTCAAGCCCCTCTGCCTGCACGGCGACAATACGGGCAGGGCCGCCGAAAAGGTCGGCGAAGTCCATGACCGCCTGACCCTTTGCAACCAAGGGGGCCAAGGCCGGATAAGCCGGGATCAGCACCTTGACACTGACATCCGTTGCAGCCAGCGCCTTGGGAATAGCGCCAATCACATCGGCCAACCCGCCGGTCTTTACGAATGGCGCACATTCCGAGGCAACGAACAGAACGTTCATATCACATATCCAGCTTGTCGATCATGGGTTGGGTGATCAGGCAAATGCCGTTGGCGGTGCGACGGAAGCGTTTGGCATCCAGTTCAGGGTCTTCGCCAACCACCAGTCCTTGTGGGATTTGCACGCCTCGGTCGATGACCGCATTCTTGATCTTTGCGTTGCGGTTGATCTCGACGTAAGGCATCGCGACCACCCCTTCGAGTTCGGAAAAGGAATGTGTGCGCACGCCGGTAAACATCAGGCAGCGATCCAATGTCGAGCCGGAGATGATACAGCCCCCCGACACCATCGACGACACCGCATGGCCTTTGCGCCCCTCTTCGTTGTGAATGAATTTTGCGGGCGGTGTCAGTTCTGAATAGGTCCAGATCGGCCAGGTGTTGTCATAAAGATCCAATTCCGGTTTGAAATCGGTCAGGTCCACATTTGCCTGCCAGAATGCATCGACCGTACCCACATCGCGCCAGTAGGGTTTTTCTTCCAGACCTGACCGCACGCAAGAGCGGCTGAAGGGATGGGCAACAGCTTTGCCCGTTTTGACGATCGCGGGAATGATATCCCCGCCAAAATCATGAGCCGAATTCGGGTTTTCTGCATCCTCACGCAAGAGCTTGCACAGATATTCTGTTTCAAAAACATAAATCCCCATGCTCGCCAGTGCCATATCAGGATGACCGGGCATCGGGGGCGGGTCGGCTGGCTTTTCGACAAAATCAAGAATCTTGTCGTTTTCGTCCACCTTCATGACGCCGAATCCGGTCGCTTCCATACGGGGCACTTCAATGCAGCCGACGGTCACATCCGCACCGCTGTCCACGTGATGTTTGACCATCAGCGAATAGTCCTGCTTGTAAATATGATCCCCTGCCAAAATGATGATATATTTGGGATCATAACCGCGAATGATGTCGATATTCTGCGTGACGGCGTCAGCGGTGCCTTTGTACCAGTTTTCATTGTTCAACTGTTGCGAGGCGGGCAGAATATCCAGCGACTCATTGCGTTCGGCCCGAAAGAAACTCCAGCCGCGCTGCAGGTGCCGGATAAGGGAATGGGCCTTGTACTGTGTGGCGACCCCAATGCGGCGAATGCCGGAATTCACGGCATTCGACAGTGCAAAGTCGATGATCCTGCTTTTGCCGCCGAAATACATCGCCGGCTTGGCGCGTATGTCGGTCAGTTCATAAAGCCGGCTGCCGCGTCCACCTGCCAGAACGAAAGCCATCGTCTGTTGTGCAAGCCTTTGTGATTCATTGTCCATATGTCGTCCTCCCAGAAGTCCCTGTTTTATTTAATTAGTGCGGCTCATCCAATTCAAAGAAGAGCGTTGAAAGGGGGGGAATCGTCAGCAGGATCGAATCCGGCCTGCCGGATGCCGCAATTTGTTCACTGTCAGCAAAACCCATGTTGCCGCGATTGCCTCCCGCGTAGGCCGCCGCATCGGTGTTCAGCTTTTCCACCCAGCGACCGGAATAAGGGACGCCGATCCGGCGCGCGCTACGTTCGATCGGGGTGAAATTGCTGACGACAAGCACGGGCTTGGTCCCATCCTCGCCCTTGCGCACCCATGCATAGATGGATTCCTCTGCCGCGCCTTCTTCGATCCACTCAAATCCGTCTGGCTTGCTATCAAGCTGGTGCAATGCGGGCGTGCTCCGTAGCAGTGCGTTCAAATCACGGATCAGGCTTTGGACCCCACGGTGCTGCGGATGATCCAGCAGGTGCCAGTCGAGACTGCTGTTGTGGTTCCATTCGACCCCTTGCGCGAATTCGCATCCCATGAACAACAGTTTCTTGCCCGGATGCCCCCACATATACCCGTAGTAGGCGCGCAAATTGGCGAACTTGTCATCGCCCGCGCCGGGCATCTTGTCGATCATGGAGCCCTTGCCATGCACAACCTCATCGTGGCTGATCGGCAGCACGAAATTTTCGGTAAAGGCGTAATGCAGGCCAAAGGTCATCTTGTGATGGTGATATTTCCGGTTGATCGGGTCCTCTTGCATATAGGACAGCGTGTCGTTCATCCAGCCCATGTTCCATTTGAACCCAAAGCCAAGCCCGCTTTGATCAACGGGGGCGCTGACACCGGGAAAGGCTGTGGATTCCTCGGCGATGGTCATGATGCCGGGCACTTGCCCATAGGCAATCGTGTTGGTGCGTTGTAAAAATGCGATCGCTTCCAGATTTTCGCGACCGCCATGCACGTTGGGAATCCATTCGCCATCCTTGCGCGAATAGTCGCGGTAAAGCATCGAGGCGACCGCATCGACCCGCAGCGCGTCTACATGATGTTCGCGCAGCCAATAAAGCGCGTTGGCCACAAGGAAATTCGACACCTCGCGCCGCCCATAGTTATAAATCAACGTGTTCCAGTCGGGGTGGAAGCCTTCCTTGCGGTCTGCATATTCAAACAGGGCAGTGCCATCGAAATTGCCAAGCCCGTGAATGTCTTCGGGGAAGTGGCCTGGCACCCAATCAAGGATCAGCCCCAGATCAGCAGCATGGCAGGCCTGCACAAAGGCGCGGAATTCTTCCAGCGTGCCGTGCCGGATGGTGGGCGCATAAAGCCCGATGGGCTGGTAGCCCCACGATCCGTCAAAGGGATATTCCGAGATCGGCATCAGTTCGATATGGGTAAAGCCCATATCCTTGGCGTAGTTCACCAGTTCGGTTGCGTGCTCTTGATAGGACAGCGGGCGGTTGCCGTCCTCTGGCACACGTCGCCACGAGCCCAGATGGACCTCGTAAATTGAAATCGGCTGGTCAATGCGTTGCAGCGCGTCGCGCTTTGCGATCCAGCCTGCATCGGTCCAGTCGTGCCCGTCCAGTTTGCGCACAACTGACGCGGTCTTGGGCGGATGCTCTGCCCCAAAGCCGAAAGGGTCGGCCTTTTGCGGCAGCAGGTTGCCATTGCCATCAAGCAGTTCGTATTTATAGGCCTCGCCGTCGCCCAGACCGGGCATAAAGATTTCCCAGACGCCGGTATGGCCGCGCTGGCGCATCGGATTGCGCCGCCCGTCCCAGCCGTTGAAATCGCCAATGACCGACACGCGCCGCGCATTGGGTGCCCAGACGGCAAAATGCGTGCCTGCAACCCCTTCATGGGTCATCACATGCGCGCCCAGCACTTTCCACAGGTCCAGATGCGCGCCTTCAGAAATCAGATGCTCGTCCAGCGCGCCCAGAACAGGGCCAAAGCGGTAGGGGTCATCCGATTCCCACACATGTGGCCCTTTGGAAAAGCGCAGCCTGTAGGCAAAGGGTTTTTTGCGCCGGGCGGCGATCCCCGCAAAGACCCCAAGCGCATCAGGGACAGGGTCAAGCGCAAGCACCTTGCGCCCGGTCTTGGCGTCCAGAACATCAACGGCTTCTGCTTCGGGGTGGAAAACACGCAGGGTGATCTTGTTATCGATTTGATGGATGCCAAGAACGGAGAACGGGTCAGAATGCGTACCTGTCGAAATCTTTGTTGCGTCTTTCGGATGGATCAACCTGTCGCCCCTTGCTCTGTCGCCGTTTGCGCTACCATACTGACTTTATGGACCAAATGTCATCCGCATATCCGCGAATTGTGCGATCTGATGAAAACCAACCCATTCCAGCGGTGTTCGCGGCCGCCATGCGGGCCCATCCGGTTGGGTCGGCATATGCTGCGTCTACCTGCCTTTGGGCGTCGTAATATTCGTCAAAATCGCAGGTCACGAGGAAGTAGTCGTGTTCATAAAGATTGTGCAGAATGTCGGAATAGCGGTGCCTGTCGCCCCCTGAAAAGACCCCTTCGGCAATTTGCCCCAGCACGCGTGATAAGCGCGGGCTGGCTTCAATGGCCCGCCGGGCATAGCCGTGGTGGTTCCGTGTTGCCTCGGCCTGATCTGCGGTCAGCCCGAACAAAAAGAAGTTTTCAGCCCCCACGTGCTCGCGGATTTCCACGTTCGCCCCGTCCAGTGTGCCAATGGTCGGACTGCCATTGAGCGACAGTTTCATGTTGCCGGTGCCGGATGCTTCCTTGCCCGCGGTCGAGATTTGTTCCGACAGGTCAGAGGCCGGAATCAGGATTTCAGCCATCGTGACGTTGTAGTTTTCAGGATAGACCACTTGCAGAAGGTCGCGCGTCACCGGATCATTGTTGATCGTTGTAGCCACATCGTTGATCAGCCGGATGATGGATTTGGCCAGCATGTAGCCGGGGGCTGCCTTGCCGCCGAATATCTTGACCCGTGGTGTCCAGTTGCCGTTTGGATTATCGCGGATGTCGTTCCACAGCGCGATGGTCTCCAGAATATTCATATGCTGGCGCTTGTACTCGTGGATACGTTTTATCTGAATGTCGAACATTGCCTGCGTGTTGATGGTCACATCATGCTTTGCCTTCAGCCACTGCGCCAACCGGTCCTTGTTGTCTGATTTTGCGTGGCGGTATGCCTCTAGGAATGCAGCATCGCCTAAGTGCGCATTCAGGTCACTCAGCTTGCCAAGGTCGGTTTGCCAGCCGGTGCCGATGGTGTCGTTGATCAAACCCCGCAGTGCCGGGTTGCAGCTATAAAGCCACCGCCGGGGGGTCACACCATTGGTCTGGTTGATGATCCGGTTGGGGTAGGCTTTGTTCAGGTCCGCAAAAACGGTGGTTTTGACAAGGTCGGAATGTAGCGCCGACACGCCATTGACACGGTGGGCCATGACAAAGGCCAGTTCGCCCATATTCACATTCCCATGGTCGATGATACGCACGTCACTGCCGGTCGCCGCAAGATGGCGGTCTTGAATATGCGCGATGATGTGGAAATGGCGGGGCAGGACACGGGCAAACAGCCCCTCTGGCCACCGTTCCAAAGCTTCGGGTAGCAAGGTGTGGTTGGTATAGCCCAGACAATTGCGGGCAATCTCGATTGCCTCGTCCAGATCAAGCCCATGTTCATCCGCCAGAATGCGCACAAGTTCGGGGCCTGCGATGGCCGGGTGCGTGTCGTTCAACTGGATCGCCACATGGTCGTGCAGTTGCTTCAGGTCGTGACCCTCCGACAAGAACCGCCGCAGCACATCCTTGATCGACGCGGCGGTAAAGAAATACTCCTGCTTGAGCCGCAGTTCTTTGCCGACCTCGGTGGTGTCATCCGGGTACAGCACCCGCGAGATAGTGCGCGCCAGCCGTTCTGGCGCATTTGCACCGACGTAGTCGCCACGGTTAAAGGCCTCCAGATCAAACAGTTTGATCGGTTTTGCCGCCCAAAGCCGCAGCGTATTGGCCCATTTCCCTTGCCAGCCGACGGTGGGCGTATCATATGCAGAGGCCACAATCGTTTCCGCTGGATGCCAGACCGTTTTGCCATCTGTTTCAGACACATGTCCGCCAAAGTGAATGTGATAGGATACCTCCGGCCGCTCAAATTCCCAGGCGTGGCGCTGGGTGAGCCAGCCTTCCGGGGTCTCAATTTGCTGGCCGTTTTCGAAATGCTGTTCGAAAAGCCCATGCTCATAGCGAATACCATAGCCATAGGCCGGGATCGCCAGCGTTGACAGGCTATCCATAAAGCAGGCGGCTAACCGGCCCAGACCACCATTACCCAGTGCCGCATCAGGCTCATCCTTGACGACCTGATCATAGTCCTGACCAAGTGCGGCAATCGCCTCTCGGGCGGGTTCTTCGAGGTTGAGGTTGATGGTGACATCTTCGATCAGGCGGCCGATCAGGAATTCCATCGACAGGTAATAGACGCGCTTGTGCTTGCCTTCGTATGTCTTGCGCGTTGAGTCGAACCAAGGCCCGACCACGCGGTCGCGCAATGCAAGCGAAAGGGACATGCGCCAGTCATAAAGCGTGGCGTGGCGCGCATCCTTGCCCAGAGATGTGTTGAGGTGTTTCAGAATATCGGCCTGAAGGTCCTGTGCCGATGTGGCAGGGTTGTTTTGCGCTCGCATGATTTTCACTCGTAGTAATGTCCAATTTGGGGCCTGTCGGAGTTATGGCGATCATGCGGTCTTGCAGACTTTGATTCCAAACAACGCGGGCATGGTAGTTGTCTCTTACAGAATGGCTGTGGTGGTTTACAGGGCTGTCTTAGGTGCGGGCGGTTCACCGGGTATGAATTTGAAACCCGAGCGTAGAAGCGCCTGCGACAATCGAAGGCACGCGGAGTGTAACGCCAGCAGGCTATGGTCGGCATCTGTTGGCGTGTAGGTGCTTGTATCGTTTCACATAATCGCTGTTAATCTTCAGACATGAAGTGGCTCAGGGCTCGGCAAATCGGACATCGGTCCGACCTTGCGAACATCCTTTTACAGCGTTTCGCCTTTATCTGATGCCTCAGGTTAAAGGCGAAACGCTTTCGATAGGGACAATTTGATTTTTGCGTGTATTTTGAACCGAAGAGGCGTGCGTCGGCCGCGCCGCTTTGCGTGGCGGAGAACTGCTGGTCTATCTCTTTCAGGCAAACCCAGCACCTTACAGCACGCAAGAGGCGGGGTCCTGAACCTAGGCCAGGGCAAGCCCATGTGGCAGGGTTGGTGGCGCGCGATTGAGCGTTTCAATCGCAAATCCAGCCGCTGCTTTGTATTTCGCCATGAAGGCGGCCCTTTCCGCTGCGGGAATGACAGTTTCAATATCGTCAAAGACACCGCCGCATCGCTCATCAAGCAAATTGAGCAGCCCGAATGGCCCGGCGCCCCGGTTGCGCAGGACCAATTCGGAAACCGGCCCGCAAAGCTGTTTATCATAGGCTGCCAGCGCAGCAGGAGTGAGACGGTGTTCAATGATTTGCGCGCCCAAGACGCGGGCGTCGATGATCGCCTGACTGGCACCGTTTGACCCGGTTGGGTACATCGCATGTGCGGCGTCACCCATCAGGGCAACTGGCCCATCAACCCAAGTGGGAATTGGATCGCGATCAATCATCGGGTTTTCGTAGGCGTTCTGGGTCGCCGCCAGCATTTGCGGCACATCCAGCCAGTCATAGCGGAAATCGTCGAAGTGATGGACAAAACTGTCAACATCGGTCGGGCGGAACCACCCCTGCTCTTGCCAGCCACCCGTGTTGTCGCGCGTCACCTCGGCGATCCAGTTGATCAGGGCGGTACCGTCGGCATCAGGTTTGGAGATTGGATAGATCACCATTCGGTGCCGATGTGTGCCCAGTCCGATAAACGAAGACCCGGTGCGCATCGGTTTGGCACGCACCGTGCCGCGCCACATGACCGCGCCGCCCCAATGGATTGGGGGCTGATCTGGATGCATTTGAGCCCGGATGGCGGAATGAATCCCGTCGGCCCCAATCAACAGCTTGCCTGACAGGCTGCTTGTACCGCCATCGCCATGCACCAGCGTTGCGGTGACGCCTGTGGTCGTGCGTTGGTATCCGGTCGCCTTCGTGTTCAATAAAACCGCGTCCTCACCCAGCCGCGCAACCACCTTGTCATAAAGCATCATGTGGAACGCGCCGCGATGAGCAGCATATTGCGGCCACTTGTAGCCCGCGTCAGTGCCGCGCGGCTCTGCATAAACTTCTTTGCCGTTCAGGCCCACGAGCACCCATTCTTTCGCAGGAACGCCCACCGCATCAAGGTCGGATGCGGTGATGCCCAGATCAAACAATTCGCGCACGGCGTTGGGCTGTATGTTGATCCCCACGCCCAGCGGCTTCATTTCGGCAGAGGTTTCGACCACCCGGCACGGCACGCCGATCTGATGCAAGGTGAGCGCCATGACAAGGCCGCCGATGCCGCCGCCTGCGATGATAACGTCAGTGTTTGTCATGATGCTGCAATGTCCTGGGGTGAAATGATGGGCTGCGCCAGCCGGTATAGCATATCCGGCGACCCGTGATGGGCTGCAACCGCCGCGATCCGCACCCATGAAGCGGCAAAGAACAGGTCTGCTGTTTGTTGAGCAAATGCATGGGCGTGTGGCAACGGGTCGGCGATCCGGGTCATCGTCTCCCGCATCTGTTGCCAGTCTGACAGAAGGTCAGCGATCCGCGGTGAGCCTGCGCCCAATTCAGCGATCAACGCAGCAAAGCCATCGGCACCACCACCCGCCCGCAATCCACGGGTCGCAATTGTGCGTGCGTGGATGCCATTTGCCCCTTCGTAGATCGCGCATATGCGGGCGTCGCGCCATGTCTGGCTTAACCCGTATTCATCCAGATAGCCGTAGCCACCAAGTATCTGGATGCCAAGATCGGCAGCCTCGATACCCGCCTTAGACCCGAATATCTTGCACAGCGGCGTGAGGAAGTCACACACGGCAGGGTCATCGCCGCGTTCAAGCGCCATCAGCGCGATATGGCACATCGCGCGGGCACCGATCACAAGCCGCTGTTGTGCGTCCAGCATCCGCTGCACATCGGCATGATCATGGAGGTATGCGGGGGATTTGTCGGGCTTGCGGCCCTGAATGCGCTCGGCTGCATAGGCGCGGGCGATCTGGCTGGCGCGCGCGGCATGGGCCACACCCTGTAAGGCCACATCAAGGCGCGCGTGGTTCATCAGGGTGAACATCGCGTTCAGCCCTTCACCTTCGATACCGATCAGTTCGCCCCGTGCCTGGTCAAATCGCATCTGGCAGGTTGGCGAGGCATGCAGCCCCATCTTTTCCTCAAGGCGGGTGACGACAACGCCGCTTTGGGCAGGGCACAGAAATAGCGATAGCCCGCCAAGTCCCGCACCACCGCTGCGCGCCAGTACCAGATGCAGGATGTCTGAAGACATGTCCTGATCACCGCCGGAGATAAAGATTTTCTCACCGGTTATCTGCCAGCCGTCGCCACTTGGTTCGGCCTTGCAGCGGATCGCCGACAGATCAGATCCGGCCTGTGGTTCGGTCAGGCACATCGTTGATAGGGCATCACCCGCGACCAGTTTGGGAATCCACTGGTCCTGCTGTGCCTTTGATCCAAATTTCAAAAGGGTTTTGATCGCGCCCGGCACCAGATTGCAGACCATTTGCATTGCATGATTGGCACCCGAAAACACCTCTGACACGCCAGCGCCGATCAGGGCAGACGCCCCCATGCCGCCGGCCTCTTCGGGGGCGGTCAGTCCCTGCCAACCACCTTCGGCCAGTTGCGTATAAGCAGCAGTAAACCCATCGGGCATCCTGACCCGGCCATTTTCAAGCCGGGCGTGCTGGCTGTCGCCAACGGCGTTGAGGGGCGCAAGGACCTGTTCTGCGAAATGGGCGAAATGCGCCAGAATGTCGCTGGCCAGCGCGTCATCCCAGTCCGCAAGCTGGTCAGCGCCTGCCACATGGCGCAGCGAAAACAGGATATCGTCGGTCGGGGCGGCAAAGGCAGTCATTGCGGATTACTTCAGCAAGACGGGTATCTGCACGGCCCCACGAAAGCCGAAGCCGCGCCAGATCACGGCGTCGGTGTCAGGGATCTCCATGTCGGGGAAGCGGTCAAACAAAATCGGCAGCATCACCCGACCCACGGCGCGGCGCGCCACATGGGTGCCCTGACAGAAGTGCGGGCCATTGCCGAATGATTGATGCGGGTTGCTATCGCGGTAGACCTGAAAGTTTTCACCATTCTCGAACAGTTCTTCGTCGCGGTTGGCGCTGGCTTGGATGGTCATGACAGTGTCACCCTTGGGGATCAGGCAGCCGCGAATTTCGGTATCTTCTGTCACCAGTCGCGATGAGGCGGAAATCGGGGCCACCCAGCGCACTCCTTCCTCAAACGCCTTGTCCCAGTCACCGTTGCGTTTGACCTCATCGAGTTGGTTTTTGTTGGTCAGCAAGCCATAAAGGATGGTGTTCAGCGCATCTCGCGGTTCATTGATCCCGCCACCGATCGCGATTTTGATGTTTGCATAGATTTGCGACATCTCAATCGGATCATCGGCATTCAACATGACGGAAAAGGCCGAATTATTCGGCGCAGCGCGGTGACGGTCCTGTATGCTGTCAAGGAGCGCGTCGATGGCGTCATTTGCACGATCAGACCACGCGAAAGGCGCATCGCGCCAGCCGAAATTGCCCGCCCCTTCGATCAGGGCCTGCGACCATTCCAGCATGTCCTCGTCGCTGGCTTCCTCCATGCCAAGCAAAACCGCAAGACCACGGGCGGCGTAGGCCCCTGACAAGATCGAAAACAGGTCCACAACTTCGCCACGCGGCAGGCGCGAGACATAATCGTGGGCGATCTTTTCATAGCGCGGCATCCAGTCGTTCTGGATCACCTTGGCCCCGAAAGCGGGTGCCATGGCCATCCGCTCACGGCGGTGGGCCTCGCCGTCTTTGCGCATCAGCGTATGTGCGCGAAAGGCGCGTTGCATTGGCGTATTGGGGTCGTCGGAGCTGAAGATCGCAGGGTTGTCTTTGACGAACTTTGTGTCCGCCGCCTTGGTCAGGAATGTGCGCCCAGCGGCCTTGACGCGCAAGACCGGGCTTTCGGCGCGCAGGCGTTTGTAAATCGGGAAGGGATCACGATCGAGCTGATCAAGCGTGATGCTGTCGTCGAGAGGGGCTGGATTTGCCATTTTGTTACTTCCTTCTGATCGGGGGCGACCGCAGTTAAATTGTCTATTGTGCTGCGTTCGGACCCCACCTGTCGTTTGCTCCGGTGGCAGATTATGCCCCGTCTTGCGCCACACCGAGAATACGCATCGCATTTTCCTTCAGGATCAACGGGCGCACTTCATCCTTGAAGGGGGCTTTTTCGAAATCGGCCAGCCAGCGGTCAGGTGTGATAGCGGGCCAGTCAGAGCCGAAAAGCATCTTTTTCTTCAGGATCGAGTTGGCATACCGGATGAATATGTCGGGGAAATATTTGGGGGACCAGCCAGACATATCATAATACACATTCGGTTTGTGCTGGGCAACGGCCAGACCCTCTTCGGTCCAGGGAAACGACGGGTGGGCCAGCACGATCGACATATCTGGAAAATCGACGGCCACGTCATCCAGATACATCGGGTTGGAATATTTCAGCCGCATCCCCATACCGCCGCGCATCCCCGACCCGACACCTGTTTGCCCGGTATGAAACAAGGTAATTACGCCTTCTTCGGCGCAGGCTTCCAGCACTGTATAACAAGCTTCACGATCATTGGGGTAAAATCCTTGCATCGTTGGGTGGAACTTGAACCCGCGTACGCCAAAGTCGCGGACCAAACGGCGGACCTCGCGCGCGCCTGCCTTGCCTTTGTGTGGGTCCACAGACGCAAAGGGAATCAGGATGTCGTCATTTTCGGCGCAGATACCGGCAACTTCTTCGTTGGAGTAGCGGCGAAAGCCTGTCTCTCGTTCTGCGTCCACCGGAAAAATGACAGCGGCAATGTTGCGTTCGCGGTAGTAGGCGGCGGTGTCCTGCACCGTGGGCAGCATGCCAGACGCCCCGGCTGGATTCTTGAAGTAAGCAGCCATGCCAGCCTGAAATTCATTGTAGCCATCATCGCGATGATCGCAGCACGGCTCTTCGGCGTGGGTGTGAAAATCGATGGCCTTGACCTTTGCGAAATCGACCATGCTGTCCTCCGGCATTCAAGAGTGCTACGAAAATGCTATACAGCAAAACTGTTAATCTATACAACAGTTATCAAGATTTGCATATTTGGAGAGATCAATGCAAAAGCCGGAAATGGATACCTCGGTCACACGTGTGGAAATCGACGGCGATATCGCAACGATCATCTTTAACCGCCCCGACAAGCGGAACGCGATGAATGATGCTCTGGTAGATGCGCTTGATGCCTTTTTCTCGGACCCGCCCCAGGGGGTGAATGCCGTGATTCTGCGCGGCGAGGGTGGGCATTTTTGTTCCGGTCTTGATCTGGCGGAACATGAAAGCCGGCAGCCGATCGAAGGGGTCTACCACTCGCGCAACTGGCACCGGGTTTCCGAGATGATTGAATTCGGCGGCCTGCCTGTCATTTCCGTGCTGACTGGCGCCGTGATTGGCGGCGGACTTGAAATTGCGACGTCGACCCATGTGCGCATTGCCGAGCCGTCCGTGAGGTTCCAGTTGCCCGAAGGGCGCAGGGGTATTTTCGTGGGCGGCGGCGCCACCGTGCGTGTCGGCCGGATTCTGGGGGCTGACCGGATGCGTGAAATGATGCTGACCGGGCGTAACTACGGAGCCGAGGACGGTTTGGCCTTTGGTTTGGCACATTATTCTGTTGGCGAAGGCGAAGGTTTGCCGTTGGCGCAAAAGCTTGCCCGCCGGATCGCGGATAATGCGCCATTCTCTAACTACCTGATGATCAACGCGATTTCGCGCATCGGGGACATGTCGCGCAGCGACGGGCTGTTCACAGAAAGCCTTGCCGCAGCGATGTCGCAATCATCGGATGGCGCGAAGGAAGGCCTGCGCGCGTTTCTTGAAAAACGGGAGCCCAAATTCAGGTAACTTTAAATAGGTTTGACGTTCGGGACGGAATAGCATCGATTAACTTCAATCACTCATCTTTGGGAGGAGAAACCATGAAAAGAAGAGACTTTCTGAAAACCACAGCCGCAGGCGCACTTGCCGCAGGTGTTGGAACAAATGCAGCATTCGCGCAGGATGCCAATTTGCGGTTCCACCAGTTCCTGCCGCCCGTGGCCCCGCTGCCTGCACATGCGTTCAAGCCTTGGGGCGAGCGTCTTGCGGCGGCGTCCGGAGGCCGTTTGAACGTGCAGCACTTTGACGCGATGGCCCTTGGCGGTCGCCCGCCAGAGTTGCTTGACCAAGCCCGCGACGGCGTTGTTGACATTGCGATGTCGGTTGTCGGCTACACCCCCGGTCGCTTCCCGCGTACCGAAGTGTTCGAACTGCCCTTCATGATGAAAAATCCCATCGCAACATCGCTGGCGTTCCAGCAGATGATCGAGGACGACTTCCAGGACAGCGAATACAGCGACTTCAAAGTGCTGGGTGGCTGGGTCCATGGTCCCGGCCTGATTCACACGGAAGAGCCGGTCGAAAAGCTGGAAGATATGGCTGGCAAGACCCTGCGCGGTCCGACCCGTATCATTAACGACCTGCTGTCTGAACTGGGTGCAGAGCCTGTTGGCATGCCGCTGCCAGCGATCCCGGAAGCCCTGTCAAAGGGTGTTATCAATGGCACTGTGATCCCATGGGAAGTGACACCGTCGATCCGCCTGACCGAGTTGATCTCGAATCACACGGAGTTCGCCGGTGAAGAAGCTCTCTATACCGCGACGATCATCATGGTCATGAACCGTCAGGCCTATGATGCATTGCCCGATGATCTGCGCGAGATTCTGGATGCGGAAAGTGGTGCGGCCATGGCGCAGGCCTTTTCACAGGTGATGCTCGATTACGATGTGCCGGGACGTGAGATCGCAGTGGCTGCGGGCAACAACCTGATCACGCTCGACGAGGCCGAAGTGGCACGCTGGAAAGCGGCTGCGCAACCGGTCATTGATCGTTGGATTGCCGACATGGAAGGCAAAGGTATCGACGGGCAAGCCCTGATTGATCGCGCAAAGGCGCTGATTGATGAAAAGACCAAGATGCTTGCAGGCTAAGGCCTGCCAAGGGGCACCCGAGAAAGGGGTGCCCCTTTTCTTTCTACCTTACAATATTTTCGGGGTTGGCGATGTATGTGATCCTATCACGACTGGCTGAAATCATTGCACGTTGGATGGCGATTGCAGGGGGGCTGCTGCTTCTGGTGATTATCGCTTTGACCTGTGTGTCAATCGCCGGGCGTGCGCTATTCTCAGCCGGGATATGTTGCGGCCCGATCCGGGGCATCTATGACTATACCGAGATTGGCGTCGGGGCAGCGATTTTCGCGTTTCTGCCGTGGTGTCAGGTCAAGTCCGCCCATGCAACTGTCGACCTGTTCAAATCGGCCATGCCGGACGTCGTGAACCGGGCACTTGATGTTGTGATGAATACGGGGCTGCTGGTCATGGCCTACCTGATCGCAGACCGCCTGCGCCTGGGGATGCTGGACAAGTTGCGCTACGGTGAGACCACTTTGATCGCGCAGGTGCCGGTCTGGATTGGCTATGCGGCCTGCCTTGTAGGGGCCGTTGGCTTTGTCGTTGTAGCAGCGTTTTGTGTGCTCAGGTCGGTGCGGCAACTGGCCTTCAACAGACCCGCCTCGGAGGGCCAGTCGTGACTGAACTACAGCTGGCCATCTGGTCATTCCCCGTCCTGCTGCTGCTTGTTTTCCTGCGGATGCCAATTGCGCTGGCCATGGCGGCCGTCGGTTTTGGCGGGTCCTACATGATTTATGGCACGGCATTGCCGGTGCTGAATTCGCTTAAGAACCTGACCTACGGGACTTTTTCGAATTATTCCTTTTCGATCATCCCGCTGTTCCTGTTGATGGGGCAGTTTGCAACCCTGTCAGGTATGTCGGCATCCCTGTTTCGTGCCGCCGAAAGCTTTTTGGGGCACAGGCGCGGCGGTGTGGCGATGTCCGCCATCGGGGCATGCGCGGGCTTTGGCGCGATTTGCGGCAGTTCACTGGCGACAGCGGCCACGATGGGGCAGGTAGCCTTGCCGGAATTGCGCCGCTACGGCTACCCCGGCTCGCTTGCAACGGGTGCACTGGCGGCTGGCGGTACCTTGGGCATTTTGATCCCGCCTTCTGTCATCCTTGTGATCTATGCCATTCTGGCCGAGCAAAACATCGAAAAACTGTTTGTCGCGGCGCTTGTGCCGGGGATTCTGGCGGCCTTGGGCTATATTATCGCGATTTCGGTCTGGATGCGGGTTTCACCCAATGCGGCGATGGTAAAGGACCGCGTGCCATGGTCCGAACGTCTGGTGGCCCTTGGCAAGGTCTGGCCGGTTCTGACCATCTTTGTGGTCGTCGTAGGCGGCATTTATATCGGCGTTTTCACCCCGACCGAAGCGGCAGCTGTCGGGGCGGCAGGAACCGGAATCATCAGCATTGCGTCAGGCCAAATGACATGGGCGCGGCTGCGACAGGCTATTCTTGCAACGGCAAGCGCGTCGGCAATGATCTATCTGATCATTCTGGGTGCAGGTTTTTACAACAGCTTTCTGGCACTCAGCCAATTGCCGCAAACGGCGGCTGCGTGGGTTGGCAATTCCGGCCTGTCGCCATGGGTCGTGCTGAGTATCGTGCTGCTGATGTATCTGCTGTTCGGCTGCGTCATGGACAGCCTGTCGATGGTGCTTTTGACGGTGCCGATCATCTATCCGATCATGATCGTGCTTGATTTCGGTATGTCGGCGCAAGATTTCGGCCTGTGGTTCGGGATTCTGGTACTGATCGTGGTTGAGGTGGGGCTGATTACGCCACCTGTCGGGCTGAACCTGTTCATTATCAACGGGATGGCCAAAGACACGCCGATCAGGGAAACCTACAAAGGCGCGTTGCCTTTCGTCATCACCGACTTGGTGCGCGTTGTGATCCTGACGGCATTCCCGGCGATTACGCTGTGGCTGGTCTGGTTGATCGACAGTCTGGGATAAAAGCGTCAGACCCGGATAACGTCCGGGTCGTCGCTATAAAGGCGGGCGAGCGTATCAGTGCGGTTGTTGCGCAAGGCCCGCTGGTTCAACGACCCTTTTTCGGTCACCTCGCCGCGGTCGAAGCTGGGTAAATCCTGCAATATGATTGCCCGCCGGACCCGACTGGCAGAGCCCGTGGCCGCCTTTGCGGCAAGGCCCAGTTTTTCGGTCAGCAAACGGTGCCGCTCAGAAACGTTCATCCGTGCGGCAGTGTCCGACAGGATCAGCATAGCACCCAGTTGCGACTGGTCTTCGCCGGTGATGACGGCGTCCTTGATCAGCCCGTCCATCGCATCGACAAGTTTGGCGCGCACCGCACCCACAGACACCCATGTCCCGGTGTTCAGTTTGAAGTTCTCGGCAATGCGCCCGTCAAAAAAGAACCCTTTGGAAAAATCATCCGGGTCGGCGGGTCGCAGGGCGTCGCCCATGCGGTAAAACCCTTCCTCGTCAAAGGCGTCGGCCGTTTTCGCAGGGTCGCCATAGTAGCCGGGCGTGATGGTCGGCCCCTTCAGGCGCGCCTCCAGCTTGTCACCACTTGGCACCAGCTTGAGCGTGAGCTCCCGTGCCGGCACGCCAACGTTGCCGGACTTTTCCTGCGGTTCTGTGCAGGCCAGTGCAAAGGGTGCGGTTTCTGTCGCACCCAGCCCCGTTGCCAGCAGCACCTCGTGTCCGGTTGCGGCGCGGCCTGCGGCGCGCAACCTGTCCCATGTACGCTGGGCCATCCCTGCGCCTGCGTAAAACATCATGCCCAGGTTGCCAAAGAACTGCTTGGCCAGCGCAGGGTCCGCTTCGAGCGCCTCGATCAGCATGTCGTAGCCGACGGGCACGTTGAAATACCATGTGCAGGAAAGTTCGCGCAGGTTGCGCAGGGTTTCGTCAAACTTGCCGGGGACGGGGCGGCCGTCGTCGATGTAATAGCTGCCGCCGTTGGTCATCACCATGTAAAAGACCTTGTTGCCACCTGCCGTGTGGTTCCATGGTGCCCAGTCCAACACAACGGGCGGATTCTTGGTCAGGAAGCGGTAGCAATCGCGCACGAGGGCCTCCATCGCACAGATCATCTGATTGGTGTTGATCACAGCTTTCGGGGAGCCGGTGGACCCCGAGGTAAAGAGGTATTTGACGGTCCTTTCGGGCGACAAGGCGGCGCGGGCGTTCGCCGATCCGGCCGGATCGGCTTGCAGCAGGCTGTCGAATGTCACCGCACCTGCGGTTGGATGCGACAGGTTGATAACCTTTGTGTCGCTGTCCTTGATGGCTGCAATCGCGTCACCAAATGCCGCCCCGTCATCGGCGAATATCGCGCCGGGAGACAGCAAGGCGGCAATATCGCGGACCTTGCCAAAGTCTTTGGACATGAGCGAATAGGCCGGAGAAAGCGGCGCATACGGCACGCCCACATAGGCGCAGGCCATCCCCAGCAGAGCATGTTCCAGACTGTTTTCGGACAGGATCAGCAAAGGGCGGTCCGGTCCGAGGCCCATCGCCAGCAGCGCGGCACCTATCGACCTGATCTGCGCACGCCCCTGACCATAGCTGATGCGGCGCCAGTCCCCGCCATGATCGCGACGGGCAATCCATGTCGTGTCGGGCGTGGTGTCGGCCCAATGGTCCAGATAATCGGCAAGAATAGGGGAATATGCGTCCGGCGTGCCGCGCTGTTTCATCAAGATTGTGCCGTCTTCGCGATGCGCGTAATCAAATTCGGAGGACCAGAAATCGGCATTTTGGGATGGGTTTGACATCGTCAGCTTTCCGTCTCGTGCCGGCGGATTTTTCTAAGCAGAAAAATCAATGTCTCTTTTTCCACGTCAGAGAGGTCCTCTAACAGCTTGTCTTCATGGGCTTTTACTTTTGCCAGTGTCGCACGGTGGGCCGCAATGCCAGCTTCCAGCGGAACCAAGGCCTGCACCCGGCGGTCGCCCGGGACTGTGGTCCGCTTCAGTAAGCCGTCGCGTTCCAGTTCATCGATAATAGCAACAAGGCCCGACCGTTCGATACCCAGCATGCGCGCCAGATTGCTTTGCGTCAGATTGGGGTAGGCGACCGCCAGCGACAGTGCCGCAAAGGTTCGTGGCGACAGGCCCCCGTCGCCCAAGGCGGCGCGGTAGTCCTTTTGAACGACAACGTAGGCGCGCTTTAGATTGTAGCCGATCAGCTCCTCCAGTTCGGGGGCCATCTTTAGCGGCTCTGAGGTCGGAAGGCGTGCTCTTGTGGGTTTGGCCATGAAATTGCCCTTTCACTTGTCGACATCACTACCGCATATTGTTAAGTAGGTAAACAGTTTTGCGATGAAAGGGTTGATGCGATGGAACTTCCGACGCCCAAGCTGGAGCATGTGACCGATCTGGTCGTTGACCTTGATCCGATCCGCGCGTTGGGGCAGGGGCGGGCAGGTGTGCGCCGGATCATTCCGATTGTCGGGGGCACGATGAATGGCCCGAAATTGCAGGGCAAAGTCCTCAATGTGGGGGCTGACTGGCAAACGATCTTTACAGACGGGCTGACCGAATTGGACACACGTTATGCCCTTGAAACCCATGACGGGGCCACAATCGAGATTGTGAACTACGGGTTCCGTCATGGCCCGCCTGATGTCATTGCAGCCATCGGTCGCGGTGAAGACGTGCCTGCGGACAGCTATTACATGCGCACCCATGCGCGGCTTGAGACAGGCGATGCCCGGTACGATTGGGTTAATCGCACGTTGTTTGCCGGGGTCGGTGCCCGCAAGGAACAGTCCGTTCTGATGCGGCTTTATGCCATCATGTGACGGGCCTATGCGGTTTGCATGTCAGGTTGCGCCTGCGGTTCCTCCACCGGTTTGCGCACGCACAGCCGCAACAGGGGCGGCACTGTCAGCAATGTCAAAAAGGCCGACATCGACAAGCCCCCAACCACAACCGCACCGAGGCCGCGGTAAAGTTCTGACCCTTCGCCGGGAAAGATGATCAGTGGCAGCATGCCCATCACACTGGTCAGGGTCGACATGAATATTGGTCTGATCCGGTTGCTTGTCGCTTCTTCGATGGCATCAATCGGGTCCATGCCGTCTTCGCGCAAGTGATACAGCGTTTGATGCACGATCAAGATCGCATTGTTCACGACGATCCCGACGAGAATGATAAATCCCAACAGGGTGAGCATATCCAGCGACTGGGTCTGATACAGGTTCAGCGCGGCCAGCCCGCCCACGCCCCCGGCGGCTGCCACAGGGACCGCAATCAGGATCACGAGCGGCAGTACAAAGCTTTCAAACAGGATCGCCATCACCAGAAACACTATAATCAGTGCCACGATCAGATTGATCTGGATCGCGGACCATGTCTGGCTCAGTTGGTCGGCGGTGCCTGACACACTGAGCCTGATGTCACTGGGCAAGCCCTGTTCCTGCAAGGTTGCGACGACTTGGGTTTCAAGCAGTTCGACCGCCTGCTCCAGCGGCAGATCATTCGAGGGACGGACTTCAAGCGTGACGGTCCGCAACCGTTCGCGGTGCCTGATTTCCGTGGGTCCCGCGGTGAGCATGACGTCGGCAAGTGCCGATACCGGCACAATCTGTCCGCCGGGGGTGACAACAGGATAATTCCCCACATCTTGCGTGCGCGCAGCCGCAGTTACGGAAGGATCACCTTTCAACACCAGATCAACACGTTCCGACCCGATCGTGACCTGTGCCACACGCAATCCGTCGTTGAAAGCGTCAACGGTGGCGGCCAGCGCGGTACTATCCAGCCCTGCATCCGCCAGCCGTAGCCTGTCGGGGATCAGGCGGACCTCGGGCGCACCAAGTTCCAGACCGGGGATCGGCCGGAACTGGTGCCCTTCCGACCGCGGCAGGAGCTGCGACACGATTCCGGCGGCACGCCCAGCAACACCCAGAATTGCATCAAGGTCCTGACCTGACACGTTCAGTTCGATGGTCCGTCCGCCGCCAACACCGCGCCCGAACAGCGACGGCTGGGTCATGAAACCAAAAGTGCCGGGTTCGGCAAAGATCGGGCGGCTCAGCACAGGGATCAACTCGCTTGCGCGTTGCCCGTCCACTGCGGCCGCGCCGACAAACGAGTTGCCGGGTGTCGCAACAAAGAAGAAGCCGTCGATTGTGGGGGTCCCGTCCTCTGTCTGGGTGGCAGGAGCTGCTTCCCACAGCGGTTGTGCAACCGCTTCGATGCGCTGGGCAATGGTTTCGGTGGTTTCAAGGTTATAGCCGGGGGGCGGAATGATCAGGCCAAATACCAGATTGCGATTGCCTTCGGGCAGGTATTCAAGTCGCGGAAGGAATGCCCAACTTGCAATCGCAGCTCCGCCCGCAATCAGGGTTACCATGATAATCCCGATGGCGCGAAAACGCACGGTGATGCGGACATAGGCCATCACAGCCATGCGAAAGCCGGCAGCCAGATGATCAAGGCCCCAAATCCGCATCGGGCGTCGGTCATCCGCGCGCAGCAGCCGGCTGGCGAGGGCAGGGATGACTGTTACCGCCACGAGCAGTGACAAAAGCACCGACACGGAAATGGCCACGGCGATATCACGGAAAAGCTGGCCTGCCTCAAGCTGCATGATCAGGATCGGGATGAACACCAAAACGGTGGTCAGTGCCGAAACCAGAATTGCGCCCCAGACCTGTTTGGCCCCAAGATAGGCGGCCTCGCGGCGGCTATGGCCCGCCTCACGCAGGCGAAAGATATTTTCGAGTACCACGATGGCCGCATCAACGATCATGCCGATCGCAAAGGCGATCCCGGCCAGCGAGATCACATTCAAGGTCCGTCCTGTCAGCGCCATGACCACGAAAGTCGCCACAATCGACACAGGGATCGACAGCGAAACGACCAATGTCGCACGCGGGCTGCGCAGAAACAGCAAAAGGATAAAGGCGGCAAGGGCACCGCCGATCCAGATGTTCTGCACCACCAGATCAATGGCACCTTCAATATAGATGGTTTCGTCATAGACCTGTTGGGCATTCAGACCGGCATCATTCAACGGGCCCGCCCTGAGTTCTTCCAGCACAACGCGCAACTCTTCCATGACGCTGATGACATTGGCCCCGGATTCGCGCACGACGTTAAAGGCCAGCCCCGGCTGCCCCTTGAACCGCAGCCGACTGGTCGCGTCCTTATAGGCAAAAGAGACCTCTGCCACATCCGCCACCCGGACCCGCCCGGCACCGCCGGTTGCCACGTCAGAGCGCAAGACCACACTGCGGATCGCATCTTCGGTGTTCAGGCTACTTTCGGTGCGCACCACATAGCGACGTTTGCCTTCGTCAACGTCACCGGCCGAGATCGAGATATTCTCGCTGCGCAATTTGCGCACAACCTCTGAGACCGTCAGGCCGTATCTTGACAGCCGCTGCGGGTCGATGACCACCTGCAATTCACGTTCGGTGCCGCCAAAAACATTGACGGCCGAAACGCCTTCGATCCGCTCGATCCGGTCCTTGATAACGTCTTCGAGGAAATCGCCATAGGTGGGCATCGGGCGGCTGTTCCCCTCCTGCGCGGTGAGCAGAACCCAGGCAATCGGGCTGTCGTCAGACCCCGACGTATTGAGCGATGGCTCGCTTGCCTCGTCTGGGTATCCGCTGACACGATCCAGCCGATTGGACACCAGTAGCAAGGATTGGCTCATGTCGGTGCCGACGGCAAATTCCAGCGTCACTGAAGCCTGACCGGTGCGTGACCGCGAAGTCATGATTTCCAGCCCGTCAAGGCCGCGCAGCGTTTCCTCTTGCGGATTCACGATCTCGCGCTCGATTTCCGACGGCGCCGCACCGGGCCAACTGGTTTCGACAACAACGATCGGCTTGCGCACATCAGGGGCCAGTTGAACAGGGATGCGTGACAGGGCCAATGTTCCAAAGAGCACGGCAATCAATACGGCGGCAATGACGGCAACAGGCCGATCAATCGCATAGCGGATCAGGTTCATCAGTTTGTTCCTACGATTGACGCGGCGATATCCTGACCGGGACGCAGCCTTTCATTGCCACGGACAACAACCTGATCACCAACCTGCAACCCGCTCAGCACTTCGTAGCGGTCGCCCAAAGCGACGCCCAACGTGACAGCGCGTGGCTGGGCTTTGTCTTCTGCCGCGACAAAGACGGTCCAGCCGCCAGCGGATTGCACAAGCGCGTCTTTTGGAACGGACAGGACATTGCGCGCAGTACTGATCGGGATGTTCACGGTCAGTGATTGGCCAACAGCGACAAGCGCGTCAGTCTGCGGAGCCGTTGTTGTAAACCGGACAGCACGTGTCCGGGTCGATGGGTCTTCAACTGGCAGCACCGCGCGGAGTTGCAGCGCCAGTTCTGTACCTGTTTCTGTCTTGGCAATCACCTGCGCGCCCGGCTCCAGCGCCTCGACGTAGCGGGCGGGCACGTTGGCTTGCACCTCGAACGCATCATCGTCCAACATGCGGACGACCGATGTGCCGGCTTGAATGAACGCTCCCGGAATTGTCGTGACCTCCAATATCACGCCCGAGAACGGGGCGACGATCTGGGTTCGCTCCAATTGGTACTGGGTTTCAGCCAGCCGCGCCTCGGCGGATTTCTCTCTCGCGCGCGCTTCTTCCAATTGAGATCGGGCCTCAAGCAGGTCCGCCTGCACATCATCAAACCGGCCCTGACTGAAGGTTGCGGTGTTGCGGAGGGCTTCAATCCGGTCAAATGAGATCTGGGTCCGGTCAAGTCGGGCGCGCGCTGTTGCGGTCGCTGCTTGCGCCTCGGCGATCTGGGCACGCGATTGGTTAACCCTGATTGTGAGCAGCTCCGGGTTCAGTTCCACGAGCAAATCCCCCTGAGCGACACGGTCCCCCACAAGTACATTCACGCTATCCACATTGCCTGCGATGCGACCCGCAACCGCACCGTCGCGGGCGGTTGTGACGGTTGCAAACACCGGAACAGTTTCGGAAAGCATCTGTTGCTCGACCGTCTGGACGCCAACAGCGGCGGCTCTCCCCTGGGCCAGACTGCTGTATGGGGATATCGCCACCAGGACGACCAAAACATATCTTAGGATCTGCATCGGGAAGCTCCATTGTTAAAGGTGGACTTAGGTCGTCACAGGCAGAGGCAAGGTTTGGGGTGAAATGATCTGCTGCTGTTGCCGTTTATGGTGCCGATCCTCCCGCTGATTGAGACCTACGGTTTTGATCTGCTCTGGTTTGGTGTCGTTGTTATCAGACCGCTCGAGATCGGGCTGATCACGCCGCCTGTCGGGCTGAATGTCTTTGTGATTGCCAATGCCGTCGGCAAACAGGTGCCAGTCGGGATGATCTTTGCATGGATCATCGACAACGAACAGGGGTTCGGGACAGTAGAAATTCCGCATGTTGGAATTCAATTTAGTATATTGAAAACGTACGGCCTTTTCGTCATGCTTCGCGCAACTCGAAAGGCTGATTTTGATGGCGTCTGTCACTTATGAAATCGTGCAGAATGTCGCCACTATCACAGTGGACAATGCGCCGGTAAACGCCTTGTCTCACGCAGTGCGCCAAGGGCTGTCCGATGCCTTTGCGCGGTTTGAAAATGACCCGGACGCGCGCGTTGCGGTGGTTGTTGGGGCGGGGCGGCTGTTTTTGGGCGGTGCCGATATCTCTGAGTTTGGCAAACCCTCACAACCCCCGATTTTGCCTGATGTCATCAACCAGATCGAAGCTTGCAGCAAACCAGTTGTGGCAGGCATCCATGGGGCCGCTCTGGGCGGCGGGCTGGAGGTCGCGCTGGGCGCGCACTACCGCATTGCACGGGCGGGCACCAAGCTGGGATTGCCAGAGGTCAAGCTGGGCCTGTTGCCGGGTGCAGGCGGCACCCAGCGTTTGCCGCGGCTGGTCGGGCTGGACCCTGCGATTGACATGATTACCAGTGGGGCACCGGTCTTGGCGGACAGGGCCCGCGACATCGGGCTGATTGACAGGGTTGATACCGGCAACGACATATGCGCCGCGGCACAGGCTTATGCGCAAGAGTTGTTGCAGACAGGCGCACCTGTCCGCCCTGTCAGTGGCTTGGGGGTCCAACAAGCGGACGAATTGTTGGCGGACCGTCGCGCGAAGCTGGCCAAAACAGCAAGGGGTGAGGTGGCAGCACTTGTGGCGCTGGATGCCGTGGATGCCGCGACAAAATTGCCCTTTGCCGAAGGGCTGGCCGAAGAACGCCGCCTCTTCCTGTACCTGATCGACACGCCGCAGCGCGCGGGCATGATCCATGCGTTCTTTGCCGAACGCGCCGTGGCAAAGCTGCCCGAAATCAAAGGTGTTGCGCCGCGCGGCTTTGCCCGTATCGGTGTGATCGGCGGGGGCACCATGGGCGCAGGGATTGCGACATCGGCGGTGCTGAACAACATGCGCGTCACACTGGTCGAGCGGGATAAGGACGCCGCAGACAGGGCGCATGCCACGATCACCCGCAACCTTGGGTCTGCCATGAAGCGGGGAAAGTTGGATCAGGCTGGATATGACCGGATCCTGAACGACAATTTGCGCACCGTTGTCGGCTATGGGGCCCTGTCCGATGCCGATCTGGTGATCGAAGCCGTTTTTGAAGATATGGCCGTCAAGAAAGAGGTCTTTGCGGAATTGGACCGGGTGCTGCCGCAGGGGGCGATCCTTGCAACAAACACGTCATACCTTGACGTGAACGAAATTGCGGGGGCCACATCGCGGCCCGCTGATGTGATCGGGCTACATTTCTTTTCGCCCGCCCATATCATGAAACTGCTTGAGGTCGTCGTCGCCGACAAGACTGCGCCTGACGTGACAGCGACTGCCTTCGCGCTGGCCAAAACCCTTGGAAAAGCGGCAGTGCGGGCCGGGGTTTGCGACGGTTTCATCGGCAATCGCATTCTTTCGCACTATCGGGCGGCGGCGGACCATATGGTTTTGGACGGCGCCAGCCCCTACCAGATTGACAAGGCCCTGACTGATTTCGGGTTTGCCATGGGCCCCTATCAGGTGTCCGACCTTGCAGGGCTGGATATCGGCTATGCCACGCGGCAACGCAAGTTGGCGACGGCGCATCCGCGCGACCGCGCACCGACATTCGCTGATGCGCTGTTTCACGCGGGCCGTCTTGGGCAGAAAACCGGGCGGGGCTATTACATCTATGACTCAGACAGCCCCAAGGGCCGTTCCGATCCAGAATTAGAGGCCATCGTAACCCAAGCCCGCAGCGATGCAGGGATCACTCCGCGTAGATTCAGCGATGATGAGATCGTGCACCGCTATATGGCCGCGATGGTCAACGAAGGGGCACGTGTCGTGACCGAAGGGATCGCCCAACGCCCCAGCGATGTGGATGTGGTGTTTCTTTATGGCTACGGTTTCCCGCGCTGGCGGGGCGGCCCGATGAAATATGCCGATATGCAGGGGCTTGATGTGATCCTGGCCGATATCCAAGGCTTTGCCAAAGACGACAACCATTTCTGGACCCCTGCACCGCTCCTGACGCAGCTGGTCGCTGAGGGCCGCAATTTCGACAGTCTGAACAAGGCCTGAAGGGAAAACCCATGTCCGACGCTGTTATCGTATCAATCGCACGCACGCCGGTCAGCAAAGCCGGGCGCGGTGCGCTGAATATCACCCACGGGGCTGTGATGGGCGCGCATGTGGCCGCAGCAGCCGTCGAACGCGCGGGCATTGATCCTAGCTTGATCGAAGAAAGCATCTGGGGCTGCGGCTATCCCGAATATGTCACCGGGGGAAATATTGCCCGCCAGATCGTCATTCGGGCCGGTCTGCCGATCAGCGTGGCAGGATCAACTGTCAGCCGATTTTGCGCAAGCGGATTGCAGGCGGTCGCTATGGGCGCGCATATGATCAATCAAGAAGGGGCCAAGGCCGTGCTTGTCGGCGGCATCGAGAGCATTTCGATGGTGCAGCCGCCCGCACGGTCCGCCCGCGAGGCGTGGATTTTGGAGAATAAACCCGAACTCTACATGCCGATGATCGAAACCGCTGACATCGTCGCCGCACGTTACAACATCAGCCGCGACGCCCAAGACGCGCTGGGCCTGCAAAGCCAACAGCGGATGGCCGCAGCACAAGAGGCGGGGCATTTTGACCGCGAGATTGCGCCGATGAACGTCAAGATGGCCGTCAAGGATCGCGAAACAGGAGAGATCAGCGAAGTTGAACATCACTTTGCCAAGGACGAATGCAACCGCCCCTCAACCACCTTGGGGGGTCTGCAAAAACTGGCCCCCGTGCGCGGCCCCGATCAATATATCACTGCTGGCAATGCATCGCAGCTTAGCGATGGCGCGGCGGCGTTGGTGATGATGGACGCGAAAGAAGCCGAACGGCTTGGGCTTGCACCGTTGGGCGCGTTCCGTCGCTTTGCCGTTGCCGGGTGCGAACCGGATGAGATGGGCATTGGTCCCGTCTTTGCGGTGCCCCGTTTGCTGGAACGCGCGGGGCTTGCGGTGGACGATATCGACCTGTGGGAAGTAAACGAAGCTTTTGCAAGTCAGGCGATCTATTGCCGTGACAGGCTGGGGATTGATGATGCGATCTGCAACGTCAATGGTGGCTCTATCGCGATGGGCCATCCCTTTGGGATGACGGGCGCACGGATGAGCGGGCATTTGATGGCCGAGGGTCAGCGACGCGGCGCCAAACTGGGCGTGGCGACGATGTGTATCGCGGGTGGCCAAGGGGCCGCCGGATTGTTTGAAATCTATTAAGAGGAACGTGACATGGATCTGAATTATACGCCGGAACAGCGGGCCTTTCGCGACGAAGTGAACGGTTTCCTCAAGGCGGAACTGCCTACACGTCTTTCTGACAAGGTGCGGCAGGGCAAATCCCTGACCAAGCAGGATCACGAAGAATGGCACGCGATCGTGAATCAGCGCGGTTGGCTTGCATCGAACTGGCCTGTGGAATTTGGCGGCACCGGCTGGGACGCGGTACAGCGCCACATATTCGAGGACGAGCTGACACGCGCGTATGCCCCCCGGATCGTGCCGTTCGGTCTGGCCATGCTAGGGCCGGTTTTGCAGAAGTTCGGGTCGAGGGAACAGCAGGACTATTATCTGCCACGTATTCTGAACGGTGATGACTGGTGGTGTCAGGGCTATTCCGAACCGGGCGCGGGGTCTGACCTTGCGTCTTTGCGCACCTCTGCGGTGCGCGATGGCGATCACTACATCGTCAACGGACAAAAGACATGGACGACGCTGGGCCAGCATGCGAACATGATGTTCTGCCTTGTGCGCACCTCCAAAGAAGGCAAGCCGCAAGAGGGGATTTCCTTTTTGCTGATCGACATGACCACACCGGGAATCGAGGTGCGCCCGATTGTTCTGATCGACGGCGGCGCGGAAGTGAACGAAGTGTTCTTTGACAATGTCAAAGTGCCCTTGGCCAACCGTGTTGGCGAAGAAAACAAGGGCTGGACCTATGCCAAGTATCTGCTCACCCACGAGCGGACCAATATCGCTGGCGTCGGCTTTGCCAACGCAGGGCTTGCGAACCTCAAGCGGATTGCGCAGGCCGAACAATCCGGTGGTCGTCCGCTGATCGAAAACCCGCATTTCGCCGCGCGTATTGCACGTGTCGAAATTGATCTGATGGCCATGTCCACCACCAACTTGCGTGTGATCTCGCAAGCGGCAGCCGGGCAGGCGCCGGGGCCGGAAAGCTCCATGCTCAAGATCAAGGGAACAGTGATCCGCCAGGAAATAAACGCCATGGCGCGCACGGCTGTTGGCCCCTACGCGATGCCTTTCGCCAGCGAGGGGCTGGAAGAAGGCAGCAATCTGGAACCAGTGGGGCCCGATTACGCGGCTCCGGTAACAGGCCAATATCTGAATAACCGCAAGCTGTCGATTTACGGCGGATCGAACGAGATTCAGCGCGCAATCATCAGCAAAGCCATTCTGGAACTCTGAGGCCTGACCATGAATTTTGACCTGACCGACGAACGCCAGATGCTGCAAGACGGGCTGCGGCGGCTTTTGCGCGATAGCTATACCGCCGACGCGCAAAAGATAATTGCAGAGTCCGACACGGGCTATTCACCCAAGATATGGGACAGCTTGGCCGAGATGGGGCTGATCGGTGCGCTTTTCACCGAAAAGCAAGGCGGTTTTGCAGGTGCGGGCTTTGACCTCGCCTTGGTACATGAGGAAATGGGCCGCGTCGGGGCGGTTGACCCATTGATTGACACCGCCGTTCTGGGCGGGGGGCTGATTGCGGCCTGCGGCAATGATGCGCAGAAAGCGTTGGTCGAAGAAGTGATCGCAGGAACCGCACATTTGGCCCTTGCGCATGGTGAACCGACCAGCCGTTTTGATCTGTCGCATGTGCAGACCTCCGCCACGCGCAACAATGACGGCTACGTTCTGGACGGGCGCAAAGCGGTTGTTGTGAATGCGCCCAATGCCGATCATCTGATTGTCAGTGCCCGGACCGCGGGCGATGTGGCGGACAGGGACGGGATCAGTCTGTTCCTTGTGCCGACTGCCACCAAAGGGATTACTTTGCGCAGCTATCCGGTGGTTGGTGGCGGACTGGCTGCCGAGGTCACGCTTGATCAGGGTCAGGTGGATACAGGCGCACTGCTGGGCCCTGAAGGCGCGGCCTTTGATGCGCTTGCCACGGCGCACGCGCGGGCCACGCTGGCGATTTGTGCGGAAGCGCTGGGCCTGATGGAAGCGATCAGGGACCTGACGATTGATTACCTCAAGACGCGCAAGCAATTCGGCGTGCCGATTGGCAAGTTTCAAGTCCTGCAGCACCGCATGGCCGATGTCGCGCTCGAGATTGAGCAGGCGCGCTCGGCGGTCATTAACCTTGCTGGCCATGTTGATGCCGTACCGCAGGTGCGCGACGTTCATGTGAGCGCGACAAAGAACCTGATCGGTACGGTTGCAAGGCAGGTTGTCGAGGAAAGCATCCAGATGCATGGCGGCATCGGGCTGACGGCTGAGTACGAATTGGGTCATTTCGTCAAGCGCCTGACAATGGTCGATCACCGCTTTGGCGACACCATGTATCATCTTGAGCGTTTCATCGCGCTGGCGGTGGCCTGACAATGACACAAGACGGGATCATCCGGGGCGAGACAGGCGCGCAGCGCCTGATCGGCTACGAACTGGACGTCGGGCAGGCTGACAAGCGCGCCCGCTGTCATCTGACGCTGACCGATGCGCACATGAACCGCCATGGGGTCATGCATGGCGGCATCGCGGTTGCGGTGCTTGACAACGCACTCGGTGCCACCGCCAGCCTGACGGTTGACCCGACCGGGCGTGCACCGTTTCTCACCATCTCTCTGACCACGCAATTCATCGCGCCCGCACCGGCAGGCACGGAACTGACGGCAACGGGCCGGATTACGGGCGGCGGAAAATCAACCCTTTTCGCCGAGGCCGACCTCAGGGCTGCCGATGGCACGCTGATTGCAACGGCCGTAGGCGTGTTCAAGCGGGTTCCGCCGGAACGGCTGGGCAACTGATGCCCGCGCTGGCCTGTCTCGAGGACAAGGACGACCGTCTGGTCGTGGTCAATGCGAATACAGCGCAGCGCAACGCATTGATGCCGGAGTATTACGGGGGTCTGCAAGGTGCGCTTGCGCTAGCTGGTCGAGAGGCCCGGACTACATCGGTGATCTTGTGCGGGAAGGGCGGCTTTGCGCAGGGCAGGTCCTTGGCGCATCAGATGGACGTGGAACGTGATGCAATGGCTGCGGCACTTGCCAGTCCCGAAGCTGCCGAGGGAATAGATGCGTTTCTGTCCAAGCGCGCACCTGATTTTGGCAAACCAAGGACCAGATCATGAACGCCCAAGAGGTTTATCCGGTCTTTGACGCAGGCCTCACGCGGGCCTTCGGCTGCCGCTTGCCGATTGTCGTGCAATTGGAGCAAGAGGCCCGCGTCGCGCTTGCGCGGCTCTGGCCCGCACGGGCAATGGGGAATTCATCGTGAAAATCACGCATATTCATGACCTCGTGGCGCGCCAGGCAGTGCAATCCCCGGCTGCCCTGTCGATCATTGATTTTGATGGGCGTACCTATTCCTACGCTGTGCATCAGGCCGCCATTGAACAAGCGGGTGTTATCTTGCGTGACCACGGGGTGCAGCAGGGTGACAGGGTGTTGCTGGTCGCGGAAAACTGCATTGTGGTCACGGCCTTTATCTTTGCTGCCAGCCAGACGGGTGCCATTTGCGTCCCTGTCAATGCACGCATGACTCAGGCCGAACTGGACCGGGTTCTTGACCATGCGACGCCCCGACTGGTGGTCTATACGACGCAAGCCTCGTCAGAGGCTGCGACCCATGCAAAGAGGGCAGTTGCTGCAACGCGCATGACAGACTTTGGTGAATTTGCGCTGATCACGCATAGCGCCAGCAACCCGGTCGATGATGATGAAACAGCCGTTATCCTTTATACCACTGGCACCACAGGCACGCCAAAGGGGGTCATGCTGACCCACGCCAACCTGATCTTTGCGGGCAAGACCTCTGCCAATTTGCGACAAATGACGCCTGAGGACAGGCTTTACGGCGTGTTGCCCCTGAACCATGTGTTCGGACTGGCGTCGATGCTGATGGCAGCAAGCTACTGTGGGGCGTCTGTCCAGCTTGCCACACGTTTTCAGCCCGCGCGGGTTTTCGCGGCGCTGAGCGATGGTGTAACCATCTTTCCCGGTGTGCCGCAAATGCACGCGCTTCTGATGCAATATACCCATGAACAAGGGTTGGAACGGCTTGAGAACAGCAAGCTGCATTATGTATCTTCGGGTGCTGCACCGCTGGATCCGGCATGGAAGCGCAAGGCCGAGGCCTTTTATGGCATCGCATTGCAGAACGGTTATGGTATGACCGAAAGCACCGCAGGCATTTGTGGGACCCGTAATCCAAAGGGTCTTGCCGATACCAGTGTCGGCCCGGCTTTGCCCGGCATCAAGATCAAGCTTGACCTGAACGTTGGTGCACAAGGCGATGATATGACTGGCGAAATTCTGACCCATGGACCGCATGTGATGAAAGGCTATTTCAGAAATATGGTCGAGACCGCCAAGGTTATTGATGAAGATGGCTGGCTGCGCACCGGCGATCTGGGGGCAATCGACGCGCAAGGTCAACTGCATGTGGTCGGGCGCTGCAAGGAACTCATCATCAGAAGCGGGTTCAACGTCTACCCGCCAGAGGTCGAAGCAGCCCTGAATGATGACCCCGATGTGATTCAATCGGCGGTCATCGGGCGCGCGGTTGAGGGCAGCAACGAGGAAATCCTTGCCTTTGTCCAATGCGCTGATCCGGCGGCGATTGATCTGGTCAGGTTAGAGGCACTGGCGGCTTCCCGGCTGGCCAGTTACAAACGCCCGTCTCGTATTATTCCTGTCACCGCGCTGCCGGCTGCGGCGACCGGGAAGATACTCAAGCATAAACTGCTTTCCACATTCGCCACCCTGTTGGCCGAAACACATCCAAAGGACTGATAAAATGGCAAAAGACCTCGCTGGACATGGCCCCGACCTTGGCCCATTTGACTGGGCTGACGCGCTGCGGCTAAACGATCAACTGACCGAAGACGAGCGGATGCTGCGCGACGCGGCCCAGACATTTGCGCAGCAGCAATTGCAGCCGCGCGTGCTTGAGGCCTATCGCAACGAAACAAGTGCGCCCGAGATTTTTCGCGAAATGGGCGATGCGGGCCTGCTGGGTGTGACCATCCCGGAAGAATACGGCGGTCTGGGCGCATCCTATGTCACCTACGGGCTGATCGCCCGCGAGGTTGAGCGGGTCGATAGCGGTTACCGGTCGATGATGAGCGTGCAATCATCGCTGGTGATGTATCCGATCCATGCTTACGGTTCAGAAGAACAGCGCCGGAAATACCTGCCCAAACTGGTGACAGGTGAATTCATTGGCTGTTTTGGCCTGACCGAACCGGACGCAGGCTCTGACCCGGCGGGCATGAAGACAACGGCGAAAAAGACCGCAGACGGCTATGTGCTGAACGGGTCGAAAATGTGGATTTCCAATGCACCTTTTGCGGATGTCTTTGTGGTCTGGGCCAAGTCAGAGTCGCATGGCGGCAAGATCCGCGGCTTTGTCCTTGAAAAAGGAATGGATGGCCTGTCCGCGCCCAAGATCGAAGGCAAACTGTCATTGCGGGCCTCGACCACGGGCGAAATCGTGATGAAGGACGTGGCGGTGGGCGAAGATGCACTGCTGCCTGGTGTGGAAGGATTGAAGGGGCCGTTTGGCTGCTTGAACCGCGCGCGTTACGGCATCGCGTGGGGTGTGATGGGGGCGGCTGAATTCTGTTTCCACGCCGCGCGCCAATACGGGCTCGACCGCAAGCAATTCAACAAACCGCTGGCCCAAACGCAGCTATTCCAGAAAAAGCTTGCCGATATGGAAACGGAAATAGCGCTGGGCCTGCAATCAGCCTTGCGCGTAGGACAGTTGATGGACGCAGGCCACGCCGCGCCCGAGATGATTTCGCTGATCAAACGCAACAACTGTGGCAAGGCGTTGGACATTGCCCGCCATTCCCGCGACATGCACGGCGGTAACGGGATTGCCGATGAATTCCACATCATGCGCCATATGGTGAACCTTGAAACAGTGAATACCTATGAAGGCACCCATGATGTACATGCGCTGATTCTTGGGCGTGCGATCACGGGGCTTCAGGCATTCTTTTAGCGCCTATGACAATGCGCGCAGGGTCAAAAGCCTTTTTCCCTGCGCGTCTGTTTGGCGTCTAGCGCTCGGCAGCAAACACGCCGGTAAAGAATTCAGCTCCGACAAGCCCGTCTGCAAACCCGGCTACACCGCCAATGGGATCGGTGCCATTCGCGATGATATCGCCTTCAAGCGCGATGGATGTCGCATAGTCGGTGCCGCCGTTTGAAAGCGTTCCATCAAGGTTTGTCGAAACCTGCGAGACCCCCGGTAGCGGATCTTGGTCCAGCAGGCCCGCCCCGGTCAGGTCGCCCGTATAGGCCCCGTCGGTTTCATGAAAGAAGTTGGTCGCTGTGCTGTCGATGGTGTTGGTGTCAAAGGCCGCTTCAACCGTCAACTGACCAATCAACGTGCTTCCGCCCACGTCGCCCGAGATGAACCCATCGTAGGTCGCACTGCCAACGTCGGGAATATCGGCCTCGTCTGCGGGCATAATGCCGGGCAGCAACAGGCCGTTTGCGTCGGTGTATTTATCCTGCAACGCGTCACCATCCACGATGATGTCCGCAAATGAGGTATAGCCTGCGGGCGGCGTGGGCACGACCGGCGTCGTCGTCGAGCTAGAATTATTGTCGCACCCGGCCAGCAAGACTGCAATGCTGGTAGTGGCAAGGATACGTGTGCTGATTTTCATGGTCTTGTCCTTTCTCGTCATAGGGTTGCGGCGTTTCGCATCAGCCTTTGCAGCATGTCGCGAAACGCCGGAGTGTCAGCATCACGCGAACAGCATGCCGTCGTCAGGGATGAAGTCTTCAATGGTGATGTCGGTGAAATCCACGTTGCGCAGGATCATGCGATCACTGCCCGCCTGCAAAATCGCACCTGTGGTCCGGTAGTCGGAAATCGTGATTTCGCTAAAGTCGATCCCGTCAAGCTGGATCATGTCCTCGCCATCGGTGTAGTCATAGACGATATCCAAACCGGTGCCTTCGGCAAAGACGAACACATCCGCGTCGGCCCCGCCGGTCAGCCGGTCCAGACCAGAGCCACCATCCAGTACGTCTTCGCCGGCCAGACCATATAGATAGTCATTGCCTGCAAGACCCAGAATGACATCGCTGTCGTCTGTCCCGGTCAGCACATCCGGCCCTGCAGTTCCGACGATGGTGTCATCATCGCCTGGTTCACCTGGTCCGGGGTTCGTGATCAGGAAACTGTCCGAAATGCTCAGCCCCTCGCCGGGATCAACCTCTGCACCGACGCCAAGCGCTGCAGCCACGCCCGTCAGCGTTGCCACCAGTTCACCGTCAACGGACACTGTCAGGTCATCGCCGGACACGCCCTGCGAAATCAGCGCGCGGTCCTCGACGCTATCGATATTGAACCCTGCAAGCGCGTCGAAGCCGATCAGGCCCAGCTTATCCACGCCGACTTCAAAATCGGCAACCACGCTGGCGGTGATGACATCCGTGACCGAAGTGCCGTAGGACAGGACAAACAGATCTTCTCCGGCGCCGCCGGTAAAGCTGTTTGATCCGATGCCAACCAGAAAGTCCGATCCTTCGGTGCCGGTGATTTCTGCGCCAACCTCGTGCAGGGTGACTTCTTCGTAGTCCATCACAAGTTCGGTGCTGTAAATCGTGGCCGGTTTGACATCACCCTTGATATAAAAGGCGATGTCGAAATCGTCGGTCAGGTTCAGACCGTTCGCGGACACTGTGCCCGCATTGTTTTGCCACCCTGCGCTGATTTCGAGTGGGGAAATGGGGGTGGCCCAGTCCAGCAAATTAATAACAGTCTGCGTTTCGGCCCCGACCTCGTATTTCACTTCGGCACTTGTGATGGGCAAAGGATCACTGGGGTCAATCGGAATAACAACACCGGGCAGATCCTGCCCATATTTGTCCGGTTTTAGGCGCCAGCGGGGGCCAGTTACATAAGTGTCACCGTCAAGCTCCGGCTCGAACGGCTCGCGGTCCATGGTGGTGTACCATGCGTTGGTAAAGCCCAGTTCAAGGTCCGACGACATTGCGCCAATCTGGTCCAGCAACGTGCCTGTAACGGCATCGGCCAGCATTGTGTCGCGCAGGATCGTGCCCGCAGGATAAAGCGTGCCATCACCAGCATAGTAATCGTCGGTTGTGGCCCAGACTGTGCGGCCAATGTCGCCGTCATAATCGGTGATCACCTCGTAGGTGGGCAGGGTCCCGATTGCGGATTCATTTTCGAAATCTTCGGGGCGGATCTGATCGTTGGGGTTGTTGGTGATGGTGTGGTGAACGACAAGTTCGGCTGCCGTGACCCGGAACAGCGATTTCAACTCGCTGAGGGGGTCAGTCTCTTTCCATTCTTCAGGCAGAGGCAGCTGTGCTTCGATCCTTACATCATTGGGACGCTTGACCGCGTTACCCCAGCGATACAGCAGTTTGCCGTCGTCTTTCATTGTGACGGAATAATCGGTGCTATAGGCGATGTCGTATTCAATCGTGGATTCATTGGGATTGAGCAGGTCCTTGATATCCACCACGCCATCAAGATTGACATCATCAACCGTCACCCCTTCGACAGCGCCCGACAACAGATCGGCCACATATTGCCCGTCATAATCAGGGTTCTGGCTGAGCAGGATCAGGTTGTCGTCCAGCGGATAGACCGCATCGGGATCACCGGGATATTTCTGGTCAGAAAGGACATTCTGCATGACCGAATAATGTTCGGTCGAGGCTTTGACCGTGTTGTCACCAAGACCGGTCAACCACGTGCCCAGAACGGCAGGGGTTTTGAAAACATCTGTCGGTGCATCGGAAATGACAAGGCCGGTCTGCACATCACCGATGATAAGATCACCGGCCCAGCCTTCGGTGTAGGAGAGGTCAATTGTCTTCTGTTCCGCCCCCGAAAAATCGGTCACGTTGAAGCCGAACTCGCTATCGATCGGATAAAGTGTCACCCCGTCCTTGGTAACTTTGGTGCCGTTTGCGCCACTGAAGTCAATGAAGTTTGCACCATCATCACCCTGCGTCTGACCATCAAATGTTGCCGTGATGTCCGCGGTGCTAAAGACATGTATCGCAGTATAGTCGGGCGACGTATTCAACGGTTGGTCAAAGTCCTGAACGTTCCCCGGGTTGATTGGCGTTGCCATATTGTTTTCTCCTTCCGATCACTCGTTTTTTGGCGATGCAGCCGCCGGATGTGGCTTACATTCCGAAATCATAATGTGACGCGGGGGGGGGAGCGATTGATTTTGGTCAATTGTGGGCGGGACCATCGCCAGAAATACAAAGATGTTTTCGCGACGATCTCGTCATGTAACCATGATCAAACCGCCAACCCCTTTTGCTGCGTCAAAGACAAACTCAAGAACCCGAAGACTGCCGGTTCTGGTTTTGGTTCTGATTGCGGTTCCGGTTCTGGTTTCCGGGTTCCTCATCATCTGGCGGGGTGACGTCGTCATCGCCCCCGTCATCAGGGGTATCGGGTTCGTCATCTGTGTCCGAGCCACTTTCCGAGACGCTGTCCGGCCCATTATCATAGTCGATCGGTCCAAAAATGGCGCTTTGTAGCACATTGCCAGTTTGTGGCTCGGTGCCAATTTGCGGACAAATGGGCAGGTCGACCGTATAGGCACCGCCAATGGGGGTATCGATCGGCCGACAATCCGGGTTGCCATATTTATCGAACACCGGCTCTGCATAAATCGGGCGCGGTACCGGTTCTGGTGCGCAACCGCTTGCTATCGTGAGTGCGACAATACCGAGAACAATGCTCAATCGTGTCCTTTTCATTTTCATCCCCTCCATTCATTCCAAACTTGCGATCACGGGCATTGGGCCTGCGGTTGCACCTTGAAAATGCATGGGTGGGATGGGCTTAGCTTGATATTTGTCAAAATCCGAAAGATGGAAACTGTTCAGGACAACTGCCGATACAGGAGCTAGTCCTGTGCGTCAGGGTCCAGCATGGCCAGCAGATCAAGCAACTGTTCGTAGTTTTCATGACCGAGGCGGCTTTGGAAGCCCGCGACAATCCCCGCGGCGTGCTCGGTATGATCATCAATGATGTTCTGACCCGCCTGCGTGATTGCGATCATCTGGCGGCGCCTGTCAACATTGTCCCGGGTTTGGGTGATCAGCCCCTTGTCACGCATCGCAGTCGCGATCCGGGTCAGGCTGGGAAACAGCAGACTGGCGCGATCCGCCAGCGTCGTTGAATCCATTGATCCGTGCTCGGCCAAAACACGCAATACGCGCCACTGCTGTTCAGTGATGCCGGTCTCGCCCAGCATTTCGCGGATCGGCGCCATGACACCTTCGCGCGCCCGCAACAGCGCTATCGGCAGTGATCGCTTGGTAGATGGAAGCTGCTTGGTCATGCGATGGCCTGACTTGGTTCTGTCCGCTATAGTCTGTGCTGCCAAGACGGTGTTGACAATAGAAGTGGCGAATAATTAACATCGCAATAATTAATTTGTTAGGTAAATACATGCCGCACTTCGAAATCCAGTATTCGGGCAACCTCGAAGAGGTCGTTGATATTGGTGCGCTATGCGAAGCCATCCGCGCAGAGGCGGCTTCAATCGCGACCTTCCCGATGCCCGGTATCCGGGTGCGCGCAGTACGTGTCGACCATTACGCCATTGCGGATGGAAACCCCAAGCATGGGTTTCTGGATGTGTCCGTGCGTCTGCGAGAGGGGCGGCCGGACGACGTGAAAAAGGATGCGATACAGCGTGTCTTTGACAGGGCGAAGCGTTTCCTCGCACCGGCGATGGCAACCCATTCTATCGCGCTCTCGGCTGAAATGCGCGACATCAACGCGGCACTTTCGCCCAAATGCGGTACGATCCGCGCCCATCTGGAGAATACAGAATGACGGTTTTGGCCGAAAACATCCAAAAACTTGACAGCTATCTGGCGCGCTTTCGCGAAAGGGGAATTTTGAACCGGATTGCCGGACAGGATAAGGCAGGCGAAGCCGGGCTGTTTGAAACGCGGTCCCCCGTTGACAAGAGCCTGATCTCTCAGGTGGCACAGGGTGGCGCTGCTGACATTGATGCCGCGGCAGGCGCTGCATCAGATGCATTTGCCGCGTGGCGCGATTTGCCAGCCACGCAGCGCCGCAACATCCTGATCCGCATTGCCGAAGGGATCGAGGCGCGCGCCGAGGAAATCGCGCTGTGTGAATGTTGGGACACCGGCCAGGCCAACAGGTTCATGTCCAAGGCCGCCCTGCGCGGGGCCGAAAATTTCCGCTATTTTGCTGATCAGGTCGTGCAGGCCCGTGATGGCCAACATCTGAAATCGCCGACATTGATGAATGTCACCACACGGGTTCCGATTGGCCCAGTGGGGGTCATCACGCCGTGGAACACACCATTCATGCTGTCGACCTGGAAAATCGCCCCGGCTCTGGCTGCCGGTTGTACTGTCGTCCATAAGCCTGCCGAGGCATCGCCCCTGACCGCGCGATTGCTTGTCGAGATCGCCGAAGAGGCAGGGCTGCCGCCCGGGGTGTTGAACACTGTAAACGGCTTTGGCGAAGAGGCCGGTAAGGCGCTGTGCGCACACCCCAAGATCAAGGCGGTCGCCTTCGTCGGCGAATCCCGTACCGGCAGCCTGATCATTAAACAGGGGGCCGATACGCTCAAACGCAATCATCTTGAACTTGGCGGCAAGAACCCTGTCATTGTTTTTGATGATGCGGACCTTGAGCGCGCGCTCGATGCGGTGATCTTCATGATCTATTCGATCAACGGTGAACGCTGCACCTCGTCCTCGCGGCTGCTGGTGCAGGATACGATACGCGAGGAATTCGAGGCCAAGCTGGTTGAACGGGTCAACAACATCAAAGTTGGCCACCCGCTCGATCCCAAGACCGAAATCGGCCCGCTTGTGACCGAAGAACACTTCAATAAGGTCACCAGCTATTTCGACATCGCTAAAGAAGACGGCGCGACCGTCGCAGCAGGCGGCGTGACAGTGGGCGACGCAGGTTATTTCGTGCGACCGACGCTGTTCACCGGTGCCAATAACCGGATGCGCATCGCGCAGGAGGAAATCTTTGGCCCGGTTCTGACCTCTATCCCGTTTTCAACGGAAGAAGAGGCGTTGCAGATTGCCAATGACATCCCCTACGGCTTGACCGGCTACGTCTGGACCAATGATCTGACCCGCGCGCTGCGGTTCACCGACAAGCTGGAGGCCGGGATGATATGGGTGAATTCCGAGAACGTCCGCCACCTGCCGACCCCGTTTGGTGGCGTCAAAGCCAGCGGTATCGGTCGTGACGGCGGGGACTGGTCGTTTGAGTTCTACATGGAACAAAAACACATTGGATTTGCCACAGGTCAGCACAAGATCGCAAAACTGGGAGCCCTCTGATGCCTGTCCCCGCACCGAACCTTTACCCCGATTTCAATACGATCCGCCTGTCCCACGTGTGCCTGAACGTCAAAGACCTTGCCGCAAGCAAAGCCTTCTATACCGAGATCCTCGGCCTGCAAATCACGGACGAAGATGACAGCTGCATCTATCTGCGCGCAATGGAGGAACGCGGCCATCATTGCGTGATCTTGCAGCAGTCGGACAAGCCCGGCACGGTCGAGGTGATGGGATTCAAAACCTTTGATGATGACGATCTTGACCGGGCAGAGGCTTATTTCCAGCAAAAGGGCCGCCCGACCGCATGGGTGCAACGCGCCTATCAGGGCCGGACCTTGCTGACGTCGGACAACATGGGCATTCCGCTCGAATTCTATCACCAGATGGACCGTCTGCCGCCGATCCACCAGCAATATGCGCTTTACCGTGGCGTCAAACCGCTGCGGATTGATCATTTCAACTGCTTTAGCCATGACGTGGATGCGTCGGTTGCATTCTATTCCGACTTTGGGTTCAGGGTCACCGAATATACCGAAGATGAAGACAGCAAAAAGCTCTGGGCGGCGTGGATGCATCGCAAGGGCGGTGTGCATGACATGGCCTTTACCAACGGCATCGGCCCGCGCATGCACCATGTAGCATTCTGGGTGCCAACGCCGCTCAACATCATCGACCTGCTTGATCTGATGGCGACGACTGGCCATGTCAGCAACATCGAACGCGGGCCGGGGCGGCACGGGATATCGAACGCGTTCTTCCTCTATATCCTTGATCCTGATGGCCATCGGATCGAAATTTACTGCTCAGACTATCAAACCGTGGACCCTGATCTTGAACCGATCAAATGGGATCTCAAGGACCCGCAGCGCCAAACGCTTTGGGGGGCGCCTGCGCCGAAAAGCTGGTTCGAGCACGGCACAAAATTCGTCGGGGTTGAGACAAAGAACTCCGGGCTGGGTGCAAGTCCGATCATCGCCCCATGAACCCCGACCAAGGAGCAGGAAAAATGCGTTTCGCAAGCTACACAGCCCAAGGGCAGCCGTTTTACGGGGCCGTGACCGACAGCGGCATGATCGCCCTGAATGCGTCCTGCCCGCAGTGGCCGACCTTGTTTGATGCCGTGCAGGAAAATGGGCTTGGGGTTTTGGCACAAAAGGCAGAGGGCCAACCCGTTACCCACACTGATTTTGAATTCGATATGGTCCTGCCGAATGCGCAGCGCATCCTGTGTGTCGGCGTCAATTTCCCCGACCGGAATGCCGAGTACAAGGATGGTAGCGAGGCACCGAAATATATGTCGCTGTTTCCGCGCTTTGCCAGCGGTTTTACCGGACACAACCGGCCACTGATCCGCCCGCCGGAAAACCATACGCTAGATTATGAAGGCGAAGTGGCGATCGTGATTGGCAAAAGGGGCAGGCGCATTGCACAGGCGAATGCCTATGATCACATCGCAGCCCTGACGATCTGCAACGAAGGCACCATCCGCGACTGGGTCCGTCATGCGAAATTCAATGTAACTCAAGGAAAGAACTGGGATAACTCTGCTGCGATGGGTCCTTGGCTGGTGCCCTTTACCGATGCTGCACAGCTTGATGATGCGCGCATCATTACCCGCGTGAACGGTGAAGTCAGGCAAGATGATGTGCTGTCGCGGATGATGCATCCGATCCGGCGGGAAATCGAATATATTTCGACTTTCATGACGCTGCAACCGGGCGACATCATTGTAACAGGCACACCGACAGGGGCAGGTGCGCGCCTCGATCCGCCGCAATATCTCAAACCCGGTGACGTGGTCGAGGTCGAGGTGAACGGCATCGGCACCCTGCGCAACCCCGTCGCGGACGAAACGGCATGACCCCTGACGATCATGAAAAAGCCGCTGCCGACCTTCTGTATGCCGAACAGAACGGCGATCAAATCGGGCTTCTCAGTCTGCGGTATCCCGACATGGGGATGGATGATGCCTATGCCATCCAGAATGCGATTTACCGTACCAAGCTGGAGGCGGGCCGCCATGTTATCGGCTGGAAAATCGGGCTGACGTCAAAGGCGATGCAATATGCCCTGAATATCGACGTGCCCGACAGCGGTATCCTGTTTGACGATATGCTGTTCGAGAGTGGCGCGACGGTGCCTGCAGGGCGCTTTATCCAGCCAAGGGTCGAAGCGGAAATCGCCTTTGTGATGAAGGCACCACTGGGTGGTGCGGATGTGACGCGCGACGATGTGCTGGTCGCAACTGACTATGTGGCCCCATCGCTTGAAATCCTTGATACGCGCATCCTGCGCGTTGATCCCGGGACCAAGGCGCCGCGGACGGTCTTTGATACCATTAGCGATAACGCCGCAAACGCAGGTATCGTTCTTGGACCACAAAAACACGCCGTTGATGCGTTTGATCTCCGCTGGGTCGGGGCAATCACCTCACGCAATGATGAGGTTGAAGAAACCGGCCTTGGGGCGGGTGTACTTAACGACCCGGTGGAAAGCGTGGTTTGGCTTGCGCGGCGCATGGCGCAATATGGCCAAAGCATTGCACCTGGGCATATCATCCTGTCGGGCAGCTTCATTCGGCCTGTCGAGTGTTCATCCCGGACAGAGATCGTCGCTGATTTCGCTGACTTCGGACGCGTTGAAATCACATTCGCATAGCAGAACCGTTTGAAGAGGTGCCTCTGAATTTGTGATTGCAAAGTGGACTCTGACAACGTGATTGGTTACGGGTCTGGCAAACACGGAAAGGTACATTCAAATGGCTGGCAATAACTCCCCCGATATCATCTACACCAAGGTCGATGAGGCGCCGCAACTTGCCTCTGCATCGCTGTTGCCGATCATCCGGACTTTTGCCGCCGCCGCTGGTATCTCGGTTGGCACAAAAGATATTTCGCTGGCTGGCCGGATCATTGCGGCCTTTCCCGAAAACCTGACCGACGCGCAGCGCCAACCCGACGACCTTGCCGAATTGGGCGAGCTGGTCAAGCAGCCAGATGCAAACGTCATCAAGCTGCCGAATATCTCTGCATCGGGACCGCAGCTTCTGGCGGCTATCGCTGAATTGCAATCACAGGGCTATGATCTGCCTGACTATCCCGAAGACCCCACCACAGAGGCCGAAAAGTCCGTTCGTGCCCGCTATGACGCCATCAAAGGCTCTGCCGTGAATCCGGTCCTGCGCGAAGGCAACTCTGACCGCCGCGCAGCTGCCGCCGTCAAGAAATACGCGATGGCAAATCCGCATTCCATGGGGGCTTGGTCGGCTGACAGCAAAACGCATGTGTCTACCATGTCCGGCGGCGATTTCCGCGCGAATGAAACCTCCGTGACGCTGACTGACGCGCAGGCCGGTGCGGCCCGGATCGAACATGTAAAGGCCGACGGCACCGTGACTGTTTTGAAAGATGGCGTCGTGTTCCCTGCGGGGACTGTGGTTGATGCCACATTCATGTCGGCCAAAGCGCTGGATGACTTCCTGGCCGAACAGATCGCAGCGACAAAGCAGGACGGCATCCTGTTCTCGCTACATCTTAAGGCGACCATGATGAAGGTCTCTGACCCGATCCTGTTTGGCCATGCGGTCACCGCCTACCTCAAGCCGGTATTCGAAAAACATGCGGCGGTGCTGGATGCTGCGGGTGTTGATCCGAATTCAGGGCTTGGCACGATGTTTGCAGCACTTGAGACGATGCCCGAGGGTGCTGCGATCCGGGCTGAGATCGACGCGCTGATGGCGGAACGTCCGCCGCTTTACATGGTCAACTCTGACAAGGGGATTACCAACCTGCATGTGCCTTCCGATGTGATCATTGACGCATCAATGCCTGCCTTGATCCGTGCGGGCGGCAAGGGCTGGGGGCCGGACGGCGCGGAAGCCGACGCCAATTGCGTGATCCCCGACAGCTCGTATGCGCCTGTCTATGACGCGGCGATTGCGGACTGCAAAGAAAACGGCGCGCTGGACCCGACGACCGCAGGGACGGTGCAGAATGTGGGGCTGATGGCCCAGAAGGCCGAAGAATACGGCTCGCACCCGACGACGTTTGAAGTGCCTGCTGATGGTATTGTGCGCATGATCGCGGCCAATGGCGATATCCTTCATGAACATACCGTTGAGGCGGGCGATATCTGGCGGTCTGCTAATACGCGCAGGGCACCAATTGAAAACTGGGTTGAGTTGGCGATCGAGAGGCAGGCGGCCGAAGGCTGTGACGCGATTTTCTGGCTGGACGAGACTCGCGCTCACGATGCGCAACTGATTAAGCTGGTTGTGCCTTTGCTGGCGGCGGCTGGCGTCAGCGACAAGTTCCGGATCATGGCGCCACGTGCGGCGACAAGTGTGTCCTTTGAGACCATTCGTGCGGGCAAGAATACGATTGCAGTGACCGGCAACGTCCTGCGCGACTATCTGACCGATCTGTTCCCTATTCTGGAACTGGGAACCTCTGCCAAAATGCTGTCCATCGTCAAACTGATGAACGGCGGTGGTCTTTTCGAGACCGGGGCAGGCGGATCGGCCCCCAAGCACGTGCAGCAGTTGGTCGAGCAAAACCATTTGCGCTGGGATTCGCTTGGCGAATTCTGTGCATTGGGTGAAAGCCTGAAGTATTTTGGCAGCGTGAATGACAGCGCCAAAGCCAGGCTTCTCGGGGTGGCCGTCGATGCCGCGACGCAAGGCATTCTGGACAATAACAAGTCACCCGGCCGCAAAGTCGGGCAGCCCGACAACCGTGACAGCCATTTCTTTTTCGCGCTTTACTGGGCGCAGGCCCTTGCTGAACAAACCGAGGATGCTGCCTTGGCCGCCCATTTCGCGCCGATTGCAGAAGCACTTGCCGCGAATGAGGCGAAAATCACGGACGAGCTTGCCGCTGGTCGTGGTACGGCTGTCGACATCGGAGGCTATTATCATTCCGACCCGATCAAAACGGCAGCGGTGATGGCCCCGTCAGCGACACTCAACCAGATTCTTGGGACGGCGTAGACTGCGGCCTCATTTCAAGGTGCCGTCGCCCGTGCACCAAACAGATATCGCGTCGCGCCTTGTCCCTGACAAATCGGACAAGCGCGAGGCGATGGCGCTGGGTTCAATTGAGTTTGGTATTCGCTGGGACTGCGGGCTTTGCGATTTCGTTGCAATAATCAGTGAATTCGCTGCAATTGTCGTCCAGCATTTGAAGCAGAATCTGGCGATCTTCGTCTTCGGTTGTTTTCACGACCTGCTTGACAATACGCTGCATCCGCGCGATCCGCGGGCGCAGCCCGGCGATCGCGGTATTGTCCATGGCATTGTCTACTGAACCGGGGCGCAGGTCAAAATCGGCTCCCCGTGATTTCTGCCGCATGGCCCCAAAGATTGCACCGCGCAACCGCTCTGCCGACAGGTCTTGCTTGGAAAGGAAGTCCTTGCAACCGTCTTTCATGGCCTGCACAGCCAATTCCATTCGCGCCTCGCCAGCGACCATGATCGGCAAAACGCGCAGGTCGGCGGGTTGTTCGCGCAGGATTTGTATCGCGTCCAGTCCGGTGCCGTCTGCGAGGTTGAAATCGATAAACGCAAAGTCGAATTGCTGGCCCTTGATCAACCGCGCGAAACTGTCCAGGTCAGCTACACATTGGACTTCACCACTGATGCCCGCTGATTTGAGAGCACGACCCAACTGTCGTTGATCGAATTCGTTGTCATCCAAAACGATGACCGAGATCGCAGATAGATCCTTGCCAATGGCCCGGCCAAGCGACGGTCTTTCAAATTTTTCGATTGCGTGTGCCATTCCGAGCCTCTTGATGCTGATCGTCAACTTTGCACTGAATTAAGATGGATGTCTTACAACATCCCTAACCGATCCTGAAAAGCGCACGAAAATTTCCGGGAACTTTCCTGCAACCCATAAATAAATCTTAATAAAATCACACAATTTAACGCCCTGTGAAGCATTCTTGTTCATGATGAGACATGCGTGCGGGTGTGTGTCTTACATTTTGAAACGGGGGCAAGGAAAGAGCATGGCGATGAATCCAGCCACTCAGGCACAGGCAATTGCCAATGCCACGGAGCAAGACGCGCTGGAGCAGACGATATATCTGATCTCGCATGACTTGATGGCCCCCGCGCGGGCGATTGCCACGATTCCCGACTGGATTGATGAGGACCTCAAGCGCCATGAGGTCACGCTGCCAACCGACGTGCAGGAAAGCTTTGATCTGCTAAAGGTTCAAGGGGTGCGGTTGCAGGCAATGATCGCCGATTTGCTGATCTATTCGCGGATTGGGCGCAAGCAGACGTTTTTCAACGGTCATTGGGACCCTATCCAGCGCCATACCGCAGATCATCTGCCGGAATTGTGCAATTTCACCTGTGACCTGCAACTGGCGGGGCATCCTGTCGTTGGCAGCGCCGATATCCAACATCTTGTCATTGCCTTGCTGTCGAACGCGGTGAAGCATCACGACCGTGACCGCGGCACAATCACCGTGGCGACACAGGTGAATGGCCTACATTGGCAGATGACGGTCACTGACGACGGGCCGGGTATCCCGCCCGGCGACAAGGACAAGGTCTGCCAGCTTTTCACAACACTTAAAGCGCGCGATATGGTTGAGGGCAGCGGCATGGGCTTGGCGATTGTGGAAAAAATCTGCCTCCAGAACGGGGGTTGCCTGTCGATTGATGAAGGATTGGGCGGAAAGGGTTGCCAAATTACGGTCATTCTGCCCATCTCAGCGACGCCATCTATTTGACGTGGTGACAAGACGCCGCAGCTTTGCTACCCAGATGGGAATTCATGAAGGAGCGATGTTGATGATGATATCCAGGACCCCGAACCGACGCGCCTAACGGCCGGTCCTGACGTGGCGGCTGTGCCGCTTTCATCCATTTACATACATTCCCGGCCCCGTTGGAGGGCATCATGTTCCGAAAATTTGAAGACCTTGTGAATCCATTTCCTGTGCTCGCCGAGGATACCCCGCCCGGTGGCCTGTGTTCCTACATCAAAACACAACTGCAACCTTTCCGCCGGTGGCTGCCATGGATGGCACTTGCGGGCTTTGTCGTGGCGCTGATGGAAAGCGGCCTGATCTTTTATTCGGGCCGCTTGATTGATCTGATGGGGGCGGCTGGCCCCACTTCGTTTTGGCAAGCCCACAGTACCGAAGTGATATTGGCCGCGCTCTTCATTCTGTTTCTGCGCCCCTTGCTGATCACGTTCAACCATCTGTTCCTTGAACAGACATTGGCGTCAAACATGCAAGAACAGGCCAGATGGCGGGCGCACAAGCATCTGCTGGGCCAGTCGACGGGTTTCTTCCAGAATGACTTTGCAGGCCGTTTAAGCAACCGGGTCATGCAGATGGGCCCCGCCGTTGAGGACAGCACCTATATGGCGTTTGAGGGCATCTGGTTTTCGATGACCTATGTGATCGGTGCGATCCTGATCCTGAGCCAGATTGACCTGAGGCTGGGGCTGCCGCTGGCGATCTGGCTGGTGATCTATGTCTTTTATGTCCGGCGCATTGCGGTGCGCGTGGCGTCAGCCTCGGAAAAATGGTCCGATGCCCGGTCACTTGTCACCGGGCGGGTTGTTGACGCTTATGCCAATATCGAAACGGTCAAGCTGTTCTCGCATGGCAGTCGCGAGGAAGCCTATGCGCTGTCGGCGATGCGGCGGCTGCGGTTGCGGTTCCAGCGGTTTCTGCGCCTGATGACCGAGCTGTCCTTTGGCCTGAATGCGCTTAATGGTGCCTTGATGGTGGGTGTGGTCGGCGCGGCGATGTGGCTTTGGGCGCAGGGCAGTGTGAGTTTGGGCGAAGTGGCGGCGGCCTCTGCCCTGACGATCCGCCTGAACGGGATGAGTGGCTGGATCATGTGGGTTACGATCCGCCTGTTCGAACATGCAGGTGTCATGCGTGAGGGGCTGCGGTCCATTGCGAAGCCGCAGGATGTGGTCGATGCCCCCGATGCGGCACCGCTGGTCGTGCGTGACGCTGAAATCAGGATCGAAGGACTGAGCCATCACTATGGCAAGGGCCACGGTGGTCTTGATAATGTCAGCCTCACGATCCCTGCGGGGCAGCGTGTTGGCCTGATTGGTCGGTCGGGTGCTGGCAAGTCCAGTTTGGTCAACCTGTTGCTGCGCTTTCGTGATGCCGAACAGGGCCATATTCTGATAGACGGCCAGTCAATATATGACGTCACGCAGGACAGCCTACGCCAGCAGATCGGCATGGTCACGCAAGACAGCAGCCTGTTGCACCGGTCGGTGCGGGCCAACATTCTTTATGGCAATCCATCCGCCAGCGATGCCGAAATGATAACGGCGGCCAAACGGGCAGAGGCGCATGACTTCATTCAGGACCTTGCCGATCCTGAAGGGCGCACGGGCTACAACGCTCAAGTGGGTGAGCGTGGTGTGAAATTGTCCGGCGGGCAGCGCCAAAGGATCGCGATCGCCCGCGTTATCCTGAAAAATGCCCCGATCCTGATTTTGGACGAAGCCACATCAGCGTTGGATAGCGAAGTTGAGGCTGCAATTCAAAAGACTCTATATGGTGTGATGGAAGGCAAAACCGTTATTGCCATTGCACATCGCCTGTCCACGATAGCCCGGATGGACAGGATTATCGTGCTGGACCAAGGGCGCGTCGTTGAGGATGGCAGCCACGATGATCTGTTGGCGCAAAACGGGCTTTATGCCCAACTGTGGTCGCGCCAGTCGGGTGGTTTTCTGGCGACTGAATAGTGTGTGAGCGGGTCCCGTCTTGCCAAACTGGGCGGGACGTCGCTTTTATCAATCGCCGTCTGCCACACCTTCCGCGCGCAGGCGTGCGCGCCGGGCGCGATAGCTGGGCAGCACAATCAGGAACAGTGCAAAGATCAGCAGCCCCAATGTCATCGGCCGTTCGTAAATAAAGCTGAACCCGTCATAAAGCTGCATCGACCGCGAAAAGTTGTTTTCAAGCATCGGCCCGAGGATGAAGCCAATCAGCAAGGGTGCCAACGGATAGTCGGCAAATCGCAGGATCGTTGCACAGACGCCAAGACCGACGAGCAGCAAGAGTTCGGTCGCGTTGTTCTGCCCGATGTAGGCCCCCATCAGAGTAAAGAACAGGATGAAGGGAATAAGAAAGGTCCGCGGCACCGCCAGCACCTTGGCGATGTATGGGATCAGGGGCAGGTTCAGGATCAAAAGGATGAGATTGCCAAGATACATTGAAATGATAACTGCCCAGAAAATCTGGGGTTCATCAATCATCAGGCGCGGTCCGGGCGACACGTTCAGGGCGATCAACGCGCCCAAAAGGATGGCCGTGGTGCCAGAGCCGGGAATGCCCAGGGTCAGCAGCGGTACGAATGACCCGGTGCAGGCTGCGTTGTTGGCGCTTTCGGGTGCTGCGAGCCCTTTGAGGCTGCCTTTGCCGAATTGGTCTTGTTCTTCCTTTGGTGCGATGTTGCGTTCAACCGCATAGCCCAGGAACGACGCAATTGTTGCGCCAGCACCGGGAAGTACACCAATCAGGAACCCTTGGATCGATTGCCGCCCGATGACGGGGGCAATCTGGCGGGCTTCGGTGCGGGTTATCCGCAAATCCTTGATCTCGTTGCTGCCGCCTTCGGTCTTGGATCGACCGGGGTCAAGTACCAGATAAATTGCCTCTGGCAGGGCGAACATGGCCATCGCCAGTGTGATGAACCCAAGGCCTGATTGCAGGTCCATCAGCCCCATTGTAAAGCGTGGCGCGTTGAACAACGCGCCTTCGCCGATGGTGGCCAGCATAAGGCCAATGACTGTCATCAACAGTGCTTTGCTGATTTGGCCAGTGCCTGCAAATGCCGCGATGGCCGACAGCCCCACAACCATCAGCCCGAAGTATTCCGGCGAGTTGAACAGCAATGCCACCGAAGCAAGGGCAGGGGCAAAGAACAGCAACAGGATCGCGCCGATTGTGCCCCCTGCGAATGAAGAAACCGCAGCGACGGTCAGCGCCTTGCCTGCCTTGCCCTGTCGGGTCAGGGGATAGCCGTCAAAACTGGTCGCCACCGTTGAGGCGACTCCGGGTGCATTGATCAGGATCGAAGAGGTCGAGCCGCCAAAGATGGCCCCGTAATAGACGCCCGCCAGCAGGATCAGAGCGGTCGAGGCATCGCCGATCGAGATCGCCACAGGAATCATGATCGCGATGATCGACATCGGGCCCAGACCTGGCAACATCCCGATGAATGTTCCGATCAGACAGCCGCCCACGACTATCAGAATGTTCTTGATGGAGAAGGCGGTTTCCAGCCCGATCATCAGCCCTTCCAGCATCGCCTAGCCCCCCATCATCATAGGCCATGGGCTTAGAAAAATGCCCAAGACCTCTTGCACCAGATACCAGACACTGCCTGCCGCCACGACCGCAACGGCGATCAGGGTAACATAACGCCGCTCGCCCAGCAGCAACGCGCCAAAAATCAGAAAGCTGCCAGTGGCCAACAAAAAACCCAAGGGGCGCAACAACAGCGCATAAGCCACCATCAGGCCCAGTAGAAACAGCGCCTGTCCCAGTTTGTAGTCCGTCAAGCGGGTGTAATCGATTTCACCATCCTTGGGGCCGCCGCTTTTTTCGAACCCAAGCAGCACGGACAGGCAGGCGATTATCGCCATGACAGACAGCACCTTGGGGAATGTCGATGGCCATATCGGCGTGCGCCGCATGAAGGGTGCAAGGTTGGCATCCATAGTAAAGAATGCCGTGTAAGCATATGCTGTGCATATTAAAAGCAGGATCAGCGCGATCCATCGATCCAGTGCCAAGATGTGTCCCCCCGAACGATATCCGGCGGGGTTTCCCCGCCGGACAAGTGACAGTTCTTACAGGAACCCGAGTTCTTTCATCAGGTCGCCAATTTCCTTTTCCTGTCCTTCAAGGAATGTCAGGAAATCATCGCCGTTGTTGTAGATATTGACCCAGCCGTTGCGGCTGCGGACCTCTTCCCATTCCGGGGTGTCGTACATCTTGGCAATTGCGTCCTGATACATGGCCAGCGTATCGGCGGGCAGATCAGGGGCGGCAAAGAAGCCACGCCAGTTCACAAACTCGGTATCAATGCCCTGTTCGATCATCGTGGGGGCGTCGGGGTAGCTGTCCACGCGCTCCGGTGCTGTGATGCCGATGATCTTGACCTCGCCTGCGTTGGCCAGATCGATCGCCTCGGAAAAGCCGGTGCTAAGTGCCGTGATTTCACCCGACAACAGGGCCGCCATTGCTTCGCCGCCTGCGTCATAGGGGATGTATTTGACACCGATGGGGTCTTCGCCTGCGGCCTTCATCACCATGGCAGCCACCAGATGGTCCAGCCCGCCTGGCACGGATCCGCCACCAACGGCGGTGTCATTGGGGTTGCTTTGGTAGGCCGCGATGAAGTCGCCCATGGAATTGATCGGGCTGTCCTTGCCCACAACCACAGCGGCGTAATCACCGATGGTGCCTGCGACAAGTGTCAGATCGCGGAAGTTCTGCGGGAACACCCCTGTCAGCGAACGGATCACGATCGGGGTCGAGTTGACCATCAAGGTGCCATGGTTGCTTTGCGCGTTTTCGATCAGATAGCCAATGGCTTTGCCACCGCCGCCACCAGACATGTTTTCATAGGATGCCTGTCCGACCAGACCGGATTTGGTCAGCGCCTCGCCCGTGCCGCGGGCCGTGCCATCCCAGCCGCCGCCGGCACCGCCGGGGATCAAAAAGTGGATGCTATCTACGACTTGATGTCCGTCAGCCTTGGCGATCGCGCCAAATGAAAGCGTCGCAGCTGCGGCCGCCATTATGACCCGGCGGGTCATTTTCATATGTTTCATGGTGTCCTCCCGTTTGTCGCGTCATTTTCTGCCGCGTGTTGGGGAGTGTTTCCGATCGTCAGTCATTACGCAACCTTGATCGGTATTTCCTCTGCAATGAAGTGCGCACAGACTGTCGATTTTTATATGACGCCAAACGAAATGTTAACCTTCTTTATCCATCTGGGATTGTGGGTCGTTTCTATGGTCAATCACAGATTGAATGGTGGTTTCAAATGTGGTCTTGTTCGAGGGTCCTTGTGCAGCCTCATCAACCAGCCGAATCAGCTGAGGGAAATTTCTATGCGTTTTGCCTTGAAAGCACGGACTTCCTGCACGCACGCGCGACTGGATGACGCACTAAGCGAACTGTCACTCGCGCAGCGCAGTTCATTCATCACATTTCTGCGCACACAACATCTTGCCTATCGCGCGCTGCATCTCTTGGTGCCGAACGATCATTGGGTCAGTGGTGTGATCGATGAAATGAAGGCGTTGCTGACAGCCGATCTTGGGGTGCTTGATGTCTCGGGAACAGCACGCCCGATGATTGGCGCTGTGCCCCCGATGCATCCGCTGGGCGTTGCCTATGTCATTTGCGGGTCACATTTTGGCAAACGGGTGTTGCGCAGCAGATGGCTGAAGTCAGCCGACACCGCCGTATTGGGTGCTTGTTCCTATCTGGACAGCGACGTTCTCGCGCTTGGCTGGAAAAGCTTCCTGAGCGATCTGGATGAATTGCCTGACCCCGCCAGGGACCTACCGGTTCTAGCGGCAGATGCCGACCGCACTTTTTCAATCTTTTACGACAGTCTGTTGACCGTCAAACATCGGGAAACCGCACATGCCGCAGCTTAAAACAAAACCACGCGATGCAAAAAACACGCCAGAGAAGGTTTTGATTGTCGAAGATAACTTCATCATTGCGGTTGAGGTTGAAAAGCTGTTGCGTCGACTGGGCGTTAGCGAGACAACGATTGTGCCGGGCGTTGACGCCGCGTTGGACCAACTTCAGGACGTGGATTATGACTTTGTCTGGCTAGACGTGCGGCTTGGCCCCGACAGCGGGATTGTCGTGGCCCACCAGCTTTTGGCAGCAAAAAAGCCGTTTGGCTTTTTGACCGGATACGGGGAAATGCTGCGGGTGGAACCCCTGTTTGCCGATGTCCCGATTGTGGCCAAGCCATTTGTAATTGAAGACCTTGCAGAAGCGATGCACGACCTACTGGTCTGACTGACCGGCAAAGCTGTTCTGATAAAAGAGCCGCCAGTTTCCACCCATAATGCCCGCGACTTCTTCTGTGGACAGGCCGACTCTGTTCAGTCCTTCGGCGATATTGTCAATGTCGCGGTTGTCCTGAAACCATGTTGGCATAGGCGGAAAACCGGGGCTCTGTGCCGACCCTTCGCCATAATCCGTTTGTTTTGTCCAGCGCCCGACGCGCATCCATGTCACCACACTATCGGGCTGATCCTGACAAAGATCCGACCCAAGCCCAAGCGACGCGGCCCCGAATTTTTCGGCTGCGCGCGCGATCATTTCGCAAAAGCTGGTCAGCGTGCAGTCTGTTCCACCCTTCAGGTGGTGCGGATAAAGCGAAAAACCCAGCATCCCGCCCTTGTCGGTGACGGCCTTGATCACTTCATCGGATTTGTTGCGCAGGGCCGGGTGCCACACCTTGGGGTTTGCATGGGTAATGGCAATCGGCCGGGTCGAAAGCTCGGCCGCCTCGATGGTCGAGCGGTCCGCGCTGTGGCTCATGTCGATGACCATACCGACGCGGTTCATCTCGGCGATGACCTGACGGCCCATGCGGGTGATGCCGGGATCGTTTTCTTCGTAGCAGCCCGTCGCAAGCAGGGACTGGTTGTTGTAGCTCAACTGCATGAACCGCAGCCCAAGGCTGTGCAGGATTTCCACAAGTCCAATGTCGTCTTCCATCGGGCTGGGGTTCTGGGCCCCGAAAATGATTGCCGTGCGGCCCGTCGCCTTGGCGCGGTCCACATCCGCAGCGGTCTTGGCGTGCATGATCAGGTCAGGGAACTCTGTGAAATACCGGTTCCATTTTTCGATGTTCAGAACCGTTTCACGAAAGGTTTCATGGTACGCGATGGTCACATGAACAGCATCGACGCGCCCTTCGCGCATTTGGCGAAATATCTTTTGTGACCAGTTGGCATATTGCAGGTTATCGATACGCATAGTGGCACGATGCGCAGAATTCCCAAGCGCCGTCAAACGTGATGCGGGCTAGCGGCCGATGGTCTTTGCTATTTCTTCCGACAAGGTCAGCACTGCTTCGGCCTGCGCCGTCGCAATGCTGGGCAAACTCAGGTCCGGCATGGGTTTGCTGATCGCAAAAGCGCGGCTTTGGTTGCGGAAATCACTGCCGTCACCACCTACATAGAACTGACCGCTTAGCCGGAAGGTGCCGTCTGCATAGGCCAGCACGCGTTCGACGCGCACATCAATGCTGACGTCCGGCAGCCCCAAGAAGGGCCAGGGTTCCGGCCCTGCGTCAATACCCAGAATATCGCCCAGATTGCGCGCAACAGCGATTGTCATGGCGCGTTGCGGGTCATCGGCCCAAAGCACCTCTGTATTGCTGGCGATCAGTCCGGCCCCGGTTTCGACGGCAATTTCTTCAGCGGCTGCATAAGTTGGCAGTGACACTGTGCGGACCATTGCACTTGATACCAAAGGACGTAGTTCAAGCGCAGAATCCAGTTGCGCCAGCGCAAGCCGGTCGGGTTCGGGCGTACATGCGGCAAATGCGAGAGCCGCCAGTAGGGAAATGCGCTTGATCATGTTTTAGCGTCCTGTCAGCAGTGAATTGGGATTGCGTTGGATGGTGCGTGCCAGCGACGATACGGCATCGGCAGCCTCTTGGATATCGCGCAACGTCGAAAGGGTCTCGGCAGTGAAACGAGACCGCTCTCCGTAGCTGTTGATCACCGTTTGGGTTTCGGCGACCAACTGGCTGGCGCGGGCTGACAAGGCAGGCAGAGTGCTGACGGACTCCTCAATCGCCTGCGCGGCCTGATTGGCAGAAGCGAGCGCTTGATTGACGTTTTCGATCGCGCCCCCTTCGCGGACTTCGGTTAAGAAGCCGCGCATCTCGTCCAAGGCACCGTTGAGCGAAGCGGGTAATGCGGCGGTGTCTTCATTTTCGACAAAACTGTCGATTGTCGACAGCGTGGACGTGGCCGAGGCCACCAGCGCATCCAGTTCCAGTGCATTTGCCTTGGCTGTCAAGGTTTCAATCTGGCCGATCAAATCTGGCAGACGTTCCGTGGCACTGGCGATGTTTGTGACAGCCACATTGGTGTTTGCAATCGCGGCATTCAGGTTGGGCACGACCTGCGTCTCGTCGACGTCAAGCAGGATCGCATCCAGATTGCTGACGGCTTGGCGGATATCGTTGGGAATAGCCTGCAAATCCTCTGACGCGACCAGCGTGCGTGCTTCATCCATCAGGGCAACGACGGATGCGGGCACGGCGCGCGTATATTCATCATTGGCCAGCCGTTCGATACTGCCCATCAGTTCAATGGCACCATCCATCAATTCCTCGACCGGCAGGGCATTGATGCGCGCAAGTACCCCTTCGGCAGAGGCCGCAACATCCGAAATTTCCGACTCTGTGGTGGGGATGACCGGATATTCCCCTGTGGTCAGCGTCACAATCGCCGGCAGCGCATCGTCGATCTGGACCAGTTCAACCAACACTGATCCCGAAAGGATGTTGCCCGTAATCATGCGTGCGCGCAGACCGCGGTTCACAAAGTCTGACAAGAGCGCCAATGCCGCTGCCGGGGTGGCGTCACTGCTCATCCCCAAGCGCGACGGTTCAATCGACAGCACAGCTTGCAGACGTACCTCGGCGGTTTCACCTTCACCCACGACAATTGCGTTGATATCGGTGACTTCGCCGACCTGAATCCCCTGAAAACGGACCTCTGCGCCGGGACTTAGTCCTGTGACCGCTTCTTCGAACAAGACTGCCACCTCAAGCGCTTCTGCGTTCGGGTCCGTAAACAGGCTGTCGCGTGCGGCTTGCGGCCCATCAAAGAGATCAAACCGATGCCCTGACTGGATCGGACGGCCACCGGACACGATTGTATCAAACGCAACGCCCCCTTCGATAATTGATGCCAGCGAATTCACATTGAGTGACACGCCACTGGCGCCAAAGGACACGCTGAAGCCTGAGGTATCCCAAAACCGTGTGCTGGTGGTGATGCGGCGGTCGTAGGGGCTTTCGACGAAGGCATTGACCAGCACTTCGGTGCCATCGGCCGAGAGTTCGGGTTTTTCCAGAAAGCCGACCTGGATGCCCTTATGCAATATCGGTGCGCCCGCTGACACAGCATTCCCGTCGCTGGCCCGCAGGATTATGGATGTGCCGCGTTGCCCGGCGCGGGTTAATGAGGGTGCTTCAAGCCCTGTGAATTCATACTGGGCCACATCTGCCTGTGTGTCCCAGTTGCCTTCGATATAGACGCCCGACAAAACGGTATCGAGCCCGCTGATCCCCCGAACAGACACATCAGGCCGCACGACCCAGAATTCTGCGTCATCATCCAGATAAGGGGCGACGCTCTTGTCAACACGTGCGTGAACCAGAACCACGCTCAGTCCTTCGGCAAATTCGACCTTTTCAACATCGCCAACCGTGACATCGCGGTATTTGATTTTGGTCTCGCCTGCCTTGATGCCGGACCCGTTTTCAAAACTGATGGTGATGAGTGTTCCCTGATCCAGATAATTCTGCCAAGCGGCATAAAGTGACACGCTCAAAGCCAGAATGGGCACCAGCCACACCAGCGACAGCCGCCGCCAAAGCGGGCGCTTGACTGGGCGCACATCAAGCGGTGCAGGGCCTTTGGTTGCGTTATCTTGCATTGGTCGTCCTGTCCGCATCCCAGATCAATCGCGCGTCAAAACTTTGTGCGGAAAGCATGGTAAAAATGACTGAAAGGGCAAAGCTGACTGCTGCAATACCCGGATTGATGGTGGCAATAGTATTGAGTTGCACCAGCGCAGACAGGATTGCAACGACAAAGACGTCAATCATCGACCAGCGCCCGATGAACTCCACCGCCTCATAGGCGATGTGGCGTTCGTGCTGGTGGGTGGCAGATTTCGTCTGCACAGAGATTGCCAGATAGGCAATCGCCATGAATTTCCCTACCGGAATCATGATCGAAGCCACGAAAACAATGATCGCAATGCCGTAGGACCCATAGTGAAGCAGGTCGACAACCCCGCCAACGATTGTGCTTTCGCTTTGTTCGACAAGTGTTGCGGTCCGAAGCATGGGGTAAACATTGGCCGGAATAAAGGCGATGATGCCCGCAATCAGCCACGCCCAGACCTTTTGCAGGCTCTGGGTGTCGCGGCTTTCCAGACGACCATCGCAACGCTTGCAGAATTGCGCATCACTTTGGTGCACCTGACCGCAACGGCGGCAAGCGACAAGGCCGGCTTCGCGTGCCGTTATCGTTCCGTTGGCTGTTCCAGCGCTTCCCAAATCGAATACCTGCAAATGAGTTGGTCTTTCAGGACCGTGATCAGCACGACCCCACTAAAGGCCCAGAAGGCCGGGCCAATGGTCACAGCCGCCAGTCCGGCCACCTTTACGAGCGCCACAGTGACGCCCACAATGAAAATTTCGGCCATGCTCCATGGGCGCAAACGTTCGGCAAGGGCAAAGGCCTTGCGTGCCCCGTTGCGCGGCGGCTCATCCCGTACCAATGGCCCAATGGCATAAATCAGCGCGGCCAGTCGCATCAGAGGGATAACAAGGATAAAGAATGCAACGGCAACGGCCAATGGAATAGCAAGTCCGTCGTTGAACGCCAGCACCGCATCAATGACTGAGGTCGCATTTTGCAGCCCCCCCGCATCCAGCGAGAGGAACGGAAAGCTGACCGCTGCAAGCAGCATGACAAAAGCCGTCAGCGCAAGGCTCAGCACTTGCGCCATCGCTGCTGGTTGTGACGTCATCAGGACATAGCCGCATCGCTGGCAGTATGCGCGCGTGCCTTCCGGCAACGCATGGGCCTGATGCAGCGTATCGCATTGCGGACAAGCAACGAGATCGTCGAGGTTTTGGGGTGCAGGGTTCACGCAATTCCTATGGTTGCAGCAGGACGTGGCCGGATTCACCCGACCTCGTTATGCTACGCAAGGCCTTTGGGCAACGCAACATTGAGTGAGCAGAGCCGACACGTCGCTGTCGGCGACAAATATCCCTTCTTGTCCATAGGTTCATCACTGATTGCCAAGCATCCCCGTGCCTACTAAACCCGCGACCAAAGCGCGCGCGGACCAGAAACCGTCAGGAGTTTGATGTGCTGCATAAGGTGATCGACAGGCTGGCACGCGTCATGGCTGCGCTTGGAGGGCTGGTGTTGTGTGCCTTGGTCCTGATCGTTTGCATCAGCATTGCGGGCCGCGAAATCAACAGTGTTGCGCACAGTGGGGCACTCGGTGGGTTCGGCGCTTGGCTGCTGAGCGTGGGGCTTGGTCCCATCAACGGGGATTTCGAACTGGTCGAGGCAGGCATCGCCTTTGCCATTTTTGCCTTTCTGCCGTTGACCCAACTGACAGGGTCACATGCGACCGTCGATATCTTTACAAACCGGTTGGGCCCAAGTGTCTTGCATGTGCTGGAAAGCTTTTGGGCCGTGGTCATGGCTGTGGTCATGATCCTGATCACATGGCGCCTGTTTGCGGGAATGCACGACAAGATGCGTTATGGCGAGACGACCTATCTGATCCAGTTTCCGATCTGGTGGGCCTATGCAGCCAGTTTTTGTGCCGCCGTCACAGCCTGCATCGTCAGCATCTATTGCGCGGTGATGCGGATCGCGGGGAAAAGCCCATGATCAGTGATCTGGCCCTTGGTTATCTGTCGTTTCCGGTCCTGCTTTTGCTGATCTTTCTGCGCGCGCCAATTGGTCTGGCGATGCTGATTTGCGGGATTGGTGGGATCTGGTTGGCGACCGACACGACCGTTGTCTTCATGGCCAAGCTGAAGTCAGAGGTTTACACGACCTTTTCCAGCTACAACCTGTCGATCATCCCGATTTTTCTGCTGATGGGGCAGTTTGCAACCCTGTCGGGCATGTCACGCGCCCTCTTCAAAGCTGCCGAGGCATGGCTGGGCCACCGCAAAGGCGGCATGGCGATGGCCGCCGTGGGTGCCTGTGCCGGATTTGGGGCGATCTGCGGGTCATCACTTGCCACCGCCGCCACCATGAGCAAGGTCGCCCTGCCGGAACTGCGCAAATACGGCTATTCGGGGGGTTTTTCGACCGCCACTCTGGCGGCAGGCGGGACATTGGGCATCCTGATCCCGCCCTCGGTGATCCTTGTGATCTATGCGATCCTGACCGAACAGAACATTGCCAAGCTTTTTGCCGCAGCCTTTATCCCCGGCGTTCTGGCGGCTCTTGGCTATATGGTGACGATTGCGATTTATGTGCGGCTTTATCCCGACCAGGCGGGTACCAAAGCACGCATCGGCTTTGGCGACCGTTTCAGGGCGCTGCTGGCGGTCTGGCCCGTGCTGTTGGTTTTCGCGCTGGTTGTAGGTGGTATCTACAATGGTTGGTTTACCCCCACCGAAGGGGCCGCCGTCGGGGCGCTTGGCACCGGATTGATCGCTCTGTTTGCGCGGTCACTGAATTGGAGCGTGTTTCGCGACAGCATCTATCAGACCGCCACGGGCACCGGTCTGATCTTTTTCATCGTGCTGGGGGCGGGGTTCTACAACGGGTTTCTGGCCCTGACCCAAGTGCCACAGGAACTATCTGGCTGGGTCACAACGCAAGGGTTCAGCCCGTGGATGGTGATGGCCATGATCCTGCTGTTCTATCTGATCCTTGGTTGCCTGATGGACAGCTTGTCGATGATCCTGTTGACGATCCCGATTTTCTGGCCGGTGATCCAGACGCTTGATTTCGGGATGACCACCGAAGAGGTGGCGATCTGGTTTGGCATCCTTGTGCTGATCGTGGTCGAAGTCGGCCTGATCACGCCGCCAGTGGGCATGAACCTGTTCATTATCAATAGCATGGACAAGGAAACGCCGATGACAGCGACCTACAAGGCGGTTCTGTTCTTTGTCGGGTCCGACATCATTCGGGTGTTTATCCTGCTGCTGTTCCCGGCAATCGCGCTGCTATTTGTATAAGGCGAAATACCCATGGCATATGACCGATGCACTGCGTGTCCCGAAAAGCTTGGGGGCAGGCTTTTCGCGAAACACTTCAGACAGACAGGCTGGGCCGGGGATGCGGTTGGCCGTCAAAAGTAAACTGGCATTCCAACGCCTTGTCAGTCACACGCTGTGCGTTTGGAATATCGTTGCTTTCGGCACGGCGGGTCGCCACGGTTCTGGAATAATTCAGGCTTAGCCATCTTTGGATCAGGCGCGCGCGCAATTCGGGCATGGGCACGTCAAGGCGCGCGGTCACGTCCCACAGATCGGCCAATGCGGTCCATGGCGCTTCGTCAAACATCAGATAGTTGCCCTCGACCACGACGAATTCCGCATCCGAAGGCACGGCAACCGCACCACCGATTGAAATGTCGCGGGTCCGGTCAAAAACCGGGGCAAACACTTCATCCCCGGTCTTTAACGCTTCGACAAGCCGCACAAAACCGGGTGCATCAAAGGTTTCAGGCGCGCCTTTGCGCTGTTGCAGGCTGCGTTCTTCCAAGATGCGATTATCAAGGTGAAAGCCGTCCATCGGAACCACAACAGCTTTGCGCTTGCGCAGATTAAGCAGCCGCACCAATTCGGCCGCAAAGGTGGATTTACCACTTGCGGGTGCTCCGGTGATAGCGACGAGTGTGCGAGCGGATGTGCGCGATTGCAACGATTCCGCCAATGTGTTGACGTGATCTACGAACGAATTCAAAGTTTTGCCTGCCTAGTTTGGGGCTTTTACCCCTCTTTGATAATCAATCTATCGCGATTGTCATGCCGTCGCGACAATTTTTTTGTCAACAGCCGCATTTGTGCGAAGGTCTGTGGCATTTTGCGAAGAAAAGTGGCTTTGGCCGGGGTGTGCGCCTAAGTTATCTTCAACACGCAATCATGAAGGCAAGACCGTTGATCGCAAATTTATTGACCCTCTGGCGCACATTGCTCGCCGTTTGGAAGACCGCTAGCGACAAGCACATCGGTCTGATTGCCGCTGGTGTCGCATTCTTTGGAATGTTCGGCATCTTTCCCGGCATTGCCGCAGTGATCGCGATATTCGGCCTTGTTGCCGACCCCGTTGTTATCGCAGAGCAGATGACACTGATGGAAGGGATCATACCGCCAAGCGCGTACGATCTTTTGTCAGGCCAAATCAACGGATTGGTTAACGCCCCAAGCCAAGCCTTGGGCTGGGCCTCGGTTGTCTCGATCACGCTGGCCTTGTGGTCATGCCGGGCGGGTGTTGCGGCATTGGTGGGGGGACTGAATGCAATCGCAGGACAACGCCAACGCAACGGGCTTGTGCAGTTGTTCGTCGCATTCCTTTTGACGATTGCGCTTGTTACGCTGGCCGTGGTTGCTGTTCTGGTGGTGATTGTCTTGCCGATTGTGCTGGCCATCGTGGCAAACTTCACCTCAGCTGATTGGCTGGTCCAAGGGTCAACCGCGTGGCTGCTGGAAGGGGCGCGGTGGCTGATTGCGCTTGGGGTGCTCATGCTGGCGCTAAGTCTGCTTTACCGCTTTGGACCGGCCCGCATCGGGGGCCGGGGGCGCTGGCTGACCATCGGCGCATTCGTGGTCGTCATTCTGTGGGTCGCGGCGTCCGCTGGCCTGTCTTATTATCTGACAAACTTTGGCAATTACAACGAAGTTTACGGGTCGATCGGTGCCGTGATCGGCCTTCTATTGTGGCTTTATATCAGCGCCTATTTGATCTTGCTGGGTGCGGCCCTGAATGTTGAGGTACACGGCCAGAATGTGCCGCCCGATCTGGGCGACACATCTTTTCTGGACGAAGGCTAGATTCTGCCTCAGACTTGGCCGCCGCTGATTTCGACGGTCTGGCCGTTGAAGTTGCGCGCCCCGTCCGAACAGACATACATGGCCGCTGCCGTGATTTCATCCACATCAAGCAGCGTCTTGCTGCGGTTGCCTTTGGCGATGACGGCGCGCGCGCCCGCCTCATCCACGTCGAACCGTTGCATGAGCCCGGGAATTTGGCTGGCAACGATTTCTGTGTCCACATAACCGGGGCAGAGCGCATTGAAGGTAATCGGGCGCGGGCGGTATTCCTCTGACAAACCATGGATCAGTCCGATGACCCCGTGCTTGCTGACAGTGTAGGGGATTGCATTGCGCAACCCTTTGACACCGGCGATGGAGCTGACGACGATCATACGGCCCCAGTCTTCCTTTTCTAACGTGGCAAGGGCCGCCTGAAGGGTCACAAACACGCCATCAAGATTGGTGGCCATCATCCGCCGCCAGTCCGCCATGGTGCAATCTGCAAATTTCACTGATTCTGCGATGCCTGCATTGGCCACACAAATCTGGATTTTTCCGCGTTCGGCGGCGGCCGCGCTGATCCCGTCGCGCACAGATGCCTCGTCAGAGACATCCATGACAAGCGGGTGCAAGCGTGGATCAAGGGCAGCCGTTTGTTCCAGTGTCGACCCTGTACGCCCTGTGATCGTGACCTGTGCTCCTGCCTGTGCGAGGGCCAGGGCGATGCCCTTGCCAATCCCTTGCCCGCCGCCGGTGACAAGCGCGTGTTTGCCTGCGTGTTCCATATGTCGTCCTCCTGTTGGGGTCATGCTACCGGCATCGCGCCGACGTACAAGTGGGGGTGACAACCCGGCGCTGTGGCGTCAGATTGCCGGATATGAAATGGATTGACCTTCCGCCAGTCTGGCTGGCGCTTGCACTTGTTATGACGTGGTGGATTGCCCAATTGCAGCCAATGTGGCTTGCGTTTGGGCATCCGGCCCTTGATCTGGCGGGGGGGCTGCTTGTGGGCGGTGGTCTGGTGCTGATGCTGCTGGCATTTGTCGAAATGCGCAAGCAGCGCACAACCGTGATCCCTCATATGGAGGCCGATCATCTGGTCACAACGGGGATTTTCCGGCGCTCGCGCAACCCGATCTATCTGGGCGACGTGCTGGTATTGGCGGGGCTGGCGCTGCGTTGGGATGCGACTGTCGCACTGGTTTTGGTGCCGCTTTTCATCGGCACAATCACCCAGCGCTTCATTATCCCCGAAGAAAACCGGCTGCGCCGCAAATTCCGGGCGGACTTCGCCCGATATTGCCAAAAAACCCGCCGCTGGTTGTGACTGTTAGCGCCCAACATATGAATACATGACTGCCATTGGCTTGTGAAATTTTCTTGCGCGCTATAATTGAGCGTTAAGAACATGCAAGAAATGGGGGACAGTCCGTGAAAATCGGTACACCGAACGAGATATTCGCTGGCGAAGATCGGGTGGCAATGACACCCGCGTCGGCCAAAGATTTACAAAAACTGGGCTACTCTTGCCTGATCGAAGCAGGAGCAGGGCTCTCTGCAGGTTTCACAGACGCCGCCTACGAGGAGGCAGGTGTCGAGGTTGTGCCAAGCGCTGCGGATGTCTGGAAAACGGCTGATGTGGTCGCGAAAGTGCGCCCGCCCGAAGAGTCCGAGATCAAGCAGATGCGTGAAGGGCAGACGCTGATTTCGTTCTTCTATCCCGCACAGAACAAGGAATTGATGGAAGCGGCCAACAGCCAGGGATCAACTGTCATTGCGATGGACATGGTCCCCCGGATCAGCCGCGCACAGAAAATGGATGCGCTGTCATCCATGGCCAACATTGCAGGCTATCGTGCGGTTATTGAAGCAGGTAACAACTTTGGCCGCTTCTTTACGGGCCAAGTGACCGCCGCTGGTAAAGTTCCGCCTGCCAAGGTGTTGGTTGTCGGGGCAGGGGTTGCCGGTCTGGCGGCCATCGGGACCGCCACATCGCTGGGCGCGATCACCTATGCGTTTGATGTGCGCCCCGAAGTCGCCGAACAGGTCGAATCGATGGGTGCCGAGTTTGTGTTCCTCGATTTCGAAGAAGAACAGCAGGACGGCTCAGCCACAGGTGGCTACGCCGCCGTATCCAGCCCTGAATTTGCCGCAGCTCAGCTGGCCAAATTCCGCGAGATCGCGCCTGACATCGACATCGTAATTACAACGGCCCTGATCCCCGGACGCGACGCGCCCGAGCTTTGGACCAAGGATATGGTCGAGAGCATGAAGCCCGGATCGGTCATCGTTGACCTTGCGGCCGAGCGTGGCGGGAACTGCAAGTTGACCGTCAAGGACGAGAAAATCGTCACGGACAACGGTGTGACAATCATCGGCTACACCGATTTCCCAAGCCGGATGGCGCAGCAGTCATCGACGCTTTATGCAACCAACATCCGCCATATGATGACAGACCTGACGCCCGAAAAAGACGGCACGCCGGTCCACAACATGGAAGATGACGTCATTCGCGGGGCGACGGCGACACATAAAGGCGAGATTACCTTCCCGCCACCGCCGCCCAAGGTCGCAGCCATTGCAGCGGCCCCCAAGAAAGAGCCGATCAAGGAACTGACTGCTGAAGAAAAGCGCGCGCAGGAAGTGGCCGCATTCAAGCAACAGACCCGCAATCAGGTCACGTTGCTGACAATCGGTGGCGCGTTGCTGCTATTGGTGGGCCTTGTGGCACCGGCCAGCTTTATGCAGCACTTTATCGTCTTCGTGCTGGCTGTGTTTGTTGGTTTCCAGGTGATCTGGGGCGTGGCCCATTCGTTGCATACCCCGCTTATGGCGGTCACGAACGCGATTTCGTCGATCATTATTCTGGGGGCGTTGACCCAAATCGGGTCTGGATCGTTTCTGGTCATCATACTGGCGGCAATGGCAGTCTTTATGACTGGCATCAATATTTTCGGTGGCTTCCTCGTGACACGGCGCATGCTCGCCATGTTCCAGAAGTCTTAAGGAGTAGAGAACATGGAATTTGGTTTTACAACAGCGGCTTATGTGGTCGCAGCTGTTCTCTTTATCCTCAGCCTTGGCGGACTTTCAGGGCAGGAAAGCGCGAAACGGGCGGTCTGGTACGGCATTGCCGGGATGGCGCTGGCCGTCGCGGCAACCCTGATCGGCCCCGGTGCCGGTCTTTGGCTGCTGTCGATCGTGCTGGTCTGTCTTGGCGGCGTGATCGGCTATCAGCTGGCGACCCGCGTGCAAATGACGCAAATGCCTGAATTGGTTGCTGCCATGCACTCGCTGGTCGGTCTGGCCGCTGTGTTTGTTGGCGTGATCGCGCATATCGAATTGGGGCGCGTTCTGGCGATGGACGATTCGGGCCGCAAAGCGCTTGAAGGTTTCGCGGCATTGCTGGCCAAGAAAGACGGGGTCGAGATTTCGATCCTGCGGGTCGAACTGTTCCTTGGCGTGTTCATCGGTGCGGTGACGTTTACCGGGTCGGTCATTGCCTACGGCAAACTGGCGGGCAAGGTTGATACATCCGCTAAGAAACTGCCCGGTGGCCACATGCTGAACGCTAGTGCGGCCATTGGTTCGCTCTTGTGCCTGATCTGGTACTTCAACACCGGCGGCATTTTGCCACTGCTGTTGATGACCATTCTGGCGCTCTTTATCGGGTATCACCTGATCATGGGGATCGGCGGGGCGGATATGCCCGTCGTTGTGTCTATGCTGAACAGCTATTCCGGCTGGGCTGCGGCGGCGATTGGTTTCAGCCTTGGCAATGATCTGCTGATCGTTGTGGGCGCTCTTGTCGGCTCGTCCGGTGCGATCTTGTCCTACATCATGTGTAAGGCGATGAACCGGTCGTTCATCAGCGTCATTCTGGGCGGCTTTGGTGGCCCTGCGGGCGAACAGATGGCCGTTGAAGGCGAACAAGTCGCAATTGACGCCGATGGCGTTGCGACGGCCCTGAACGAAGCCGACAGCGTGATCATCATCCCCGGTTACGGGATGGCCGTGGCGCAAGCGCAGCAGGCCGTGTCTGAACTGGTGCGCAAACTGCGCGCCAAGGGCAAGAACGTGCGGTTCGCGATCCACCCGGTTGCAGGCCGTTTGCCCGGCCACATGAACGTGCTGCTCGCCGAAGCCAAGGTGCCTTATGACATCGTGCTGGAGATGGACGAGATCAACGATGATTTCCCGGATACGGACGTCGCCATTGTGATCGGGTCAAATGACATCGTGAACCCTGCCGCACAGGATGATCCGAACTCGCCGATCGCGGGTATGCCGGTGCTGGAGTGCTGGAAAGCCAAGCAGGTGTTCGTGTCGAAACGCGGGCAGGGCACGGGCTATTCAGGTATTGAGAATCCGCTGTTCTTTAAAGAGAACACGCGCATGTTCTATGGCGATGCGAAGGCATCACTGGATGCGCTGTTGCCCAAAATTGACTAGAGCGGGGATGGATTAAAATCCATCTTACGACCTTGGACGGCCTCGCCTTGATGGTGGGGCCGTTTTTCGTTTGGCTTGATCTGATCTGTTTTCGCTGTCAGCCTGTTCCCATTATTTTGATGTATTGGAGACTTTTATGCCTGTCACTGTTGGCGCAATTATCCTGCATATGGGTCCCGATACCGTTGGTGGACCCGACAGCCTTGAAGCGCCGATCATCGACTTCATTGGTGCGGCACAGTCTGAGTTGCTGGTGTCGGTGCAGGAGTTGGATCACCGGCCCATTGCCGAGGCCCTGATTACGGCTCGCAGACGCGGTGTCCGCGTCCAGATGATCCTTGAACAGGACTATTTGCGCGAACAGGGCCTGCCCCCTTCTGACGGGCTGGGCGTTCACGAGATCAATCGTGAATTGTTGACCCGAGTGCTGCGCGTGGGTGTGGATGCCAAGGCGGATTACAACCCCAGCATCTTTCACCAGAAATTCATTGTGCGGGATCGGGCGGCCCTGATGACCGGATCAACCAATTTCACCACAACCGGGGTCACAAAGAACCTCAACCATATTGCGGTCATTGAAGACATCGAAGTGGCGCGCGAGTATGCCCGCGAATTCCGGCAGATGCGCAAGGGGATCTTTGGTAAACGCAGCCTTGAAGTGCCGCGCAAACCGCTTGAAGGGCATTTTGTCAGCGGCGTGCGGACCAAGCCGTTGTTTGCCCCCGATCACGCCCCAGAAATGGAATTCATCAAGCAGATGATCAAGGCAAAGTCCCGGATTGATTTCGCCGTTTTCACCTTTGCGCAATCCTCCGGTATTGACGATGCGCTGGTGAATGCGCACGAAAAGGGACTGAGGCTGAATGGTGTGCTGGATCGCAGGCAAGCCAACCAGAAATGGGCGGCAAAACATACGCTGACCGCCGCCGGTGTGACCCTGCACCGGAACCGGACAGGAACCGGCGTGCGCAAAATCCATCACAAGCTGATGGTCATTGATGACGCGCTCACGATCATCGGCAGCTTCAACTACACGGGGCCTGCCAATCTGGTGAACGATGAAAATATCATTGTGCTGGGTGATCTTGACCTGCCACCCGGACAGGTGCGCGATGATCAGGCCAAGCTTGCGGCCTATGCGCGCGCAGAGATCGACAGGATCATCACAACCCAGTCAGAGCCGATCCCGACCTGAGGCGCGACCGACGCCAGACCGTAAGATGGATTTCAATCCATCATCCGTGCAGGATAACCAGCTAAAGCCGCACCATGCTGCCAGAGGCGATGCCGTCCAGCGACCATGACCCGACCCGCCAACGCACCAGCCGCAGCGTTGGAAAACCGATATGGGCCGTCATGCGGCGGACCTGTCGGTTGCGTCCTTCGCTGATGGTAATCTCCAGCCAACTGTCGGGCACCGATTTACGGAAACGCACTGGTGGATCACGGTCCCACAGATCAGGCGGGGCGATCAATGCCACCTTGGCGGGGCGCGTTGGCCCATCCTTGAGGGTCACGCCGTCGCGCAGCGGCTGCAAATCGCTGTCGGTGGGGGCGCCTTCCACCTGTACCAGATAGGTTTTGGTCAGCTTGTGCCTTGGGTCTGCGATCTTGGCCTGGAGCTTGCCATCATCAGTCAGCACAAGCAGCCCTTCGCTGTCGCGGTCCAGCCGCCCCGCAGGATAGACCCCGGGCACATCAATAAAGGCGGACAAGGTCGGGCGCGGGCTGGGGCTGCGCGCATCGGTAAATTGCGACAGAACGCCGTATGGTTTGTTGAAAAGCACGATGTTGGCCATTGCTCACAATTGCCTCAGAAATCCCTGTAGGTCCATGCTGTTATAAAAATTCAATTGAGGGCATTTTACCCCTTGATCCGAATCCCGACTTGCCTCACATGGCGTTCCATAGACGCCAACGCACGCGCCTCTGGCCGGTGAAGTCAACGCACACGTGTTTACGTAGCGACGGTAACGTCTCTTTTGGAACTGAGCGGTCTGCGGCGGTGAAAATCCGTTATGGCCGGGTCTACAGGAGATGACCCATGACTTTACACTTCGCGCAAGACGCGTCTTCCTTTGCCGTCGCCCCTTCTCGTCTTGATGCCTATGTCGCATCACGTAGCTTTGACCAGCCAACACTAGTGATGGACCTTGATCGTGTCAGCGCGCAATACCGGGCGCTCAAGGCAGGTTTGGGCCGCGCAGACATCCACTATGCAGTAAAGGCCAATCCTGCGCGTCAGATCATCGCGCGTCTTGTTGATCTGGGCTCGCATTTCGATGCCGCGTCAAAGGCTGAAATCGCGCAGTGCCTTGCGGAAGGGGCCTCGCCTGCGGACGTTTCATTTGGCAACACCATCAAGCGGGCGTCAGACATTGCATGGGCCTGGGACCAGGGGATCACGCTGTTTGCCGCCGATGCAGAGGAAGAGCTTGAAAAGATCGCAGCCAATGCGCCGGGTGCCTCGGTGTACATTCGCCTGATCGTTGAAGTATCCCACGCAGACTGGCCACTGACCCGCAAATTCGGCTGTGACAAGGACATGGCGCTGCGTCTGCTGGACTATGCCAAGGCGTTGGGGCTGCGCCCTGTGGGCATGTCCTTCCATGTTGGTTCACAGACCCGTCAGGCGGCGATGTGGGCACCCACGCTGGATGCGATGGCGCACATCTGGCAGGCTGCATTGGACGCAGGTCACATGTTGGACCTGCTGAACATCGGTGGCGGTTTCCCTGCATTCTACGGCGAGGAAATCGACGCGCCTACAGCCTATGCCGCACAGGTCATGCAGATGGTCGAGGCCCGTTTCCCAAACGTCGCCAACATCATGGCCGAGCCGGGCCGCGGTATGGTTGCCGAGGCTGGCGTGATCGTTGCCGAAGTGATGCTGACATCGCGCAAGTCCGACCGTGACATGCACCGTTGGGTCTTTCTCGATATCGGGCGCTTTTCGGGGCTGGCCGAAACCGAGGGCGAAGCGATCCGCTATCAGTTTGAAACCGCCCGCGATGCGGACCCGATGGGGCCTTGTATCCTTGCCGGGCCAAGCTGTGACAGCGCCGATGTGCTTTATGAAAAGCGCCCTGTGTCACTGCCTCTTAGCCTGAAGGCGGGCGACCGGGTGCTGATCCGTAACACTGGTGCCTATACATCGACCTATTCTTCGGTTTGCTTTAACGGCTTTCCTCCGCTGGATGTCGTTGTAATCTAAGGTCAAAGGCGGCGCGCGGTATACAATCGTGCGCCGCTAAGGGTTTATTAATTAAACGATTTTTTGTTTACAGCGCAGGAAACCTCGCTAGGTTGCAGTTTGTAACCTGACGAAAAGGCGCCTGCCGCATGTCCCCGATTACTGACCATCCCCTGCGCTATGCATTGGCAAATGAATTGCACGCGCGCCCGTTTCCAGCGGTCGCAGCGCCCAGCAGGGCGGCCTATCTGGCGTTGAAACCTGCCAAGAATGCCGCAGGTCGTGACCGTGACGCCGATTGGGCGCATCTGATCGCCTTGCTTGATCGGTTCGGTGCAAAGCACCCCGCACCGGGGGCCACGCATTATTTTGGCACAATCGGCAGACACAAACTGAAGTGGGAAAGCCATACTGAATTTGTGACCTATACGATCTTTGGCGAAGGGGTAGCGGACCGCCCGTTCGATGCCGCTACATTCGGCGTTTTCCCCGAGGATTGGCTTGAAACTGCGCCTGGCGTCCGCGTGACGTCCGCTCTGATCCGCATTGAGGTCAGGGAAGGCGACGAGGGCATCGACGAAGACGTGCGCGACTGGCTGGTGCCTGAAAGCGTTGCCATCAGCCGCGTGATTGAAGATGACCTTGTGATCGCCGGTGATTTCCGGATTGATACATCCGGTCACATGCGCTTTGCCGTCTTTGCCCGCCCGCACGTCGGAGCGCGCAGGGTGGGTCGGGTGATTCAACGCCTGTGCGAGATTGAAACCTACAAAGCGATGTCCATGCTGGGCCTGTCCCGCGCCCGTCAGTTGGGGCCCGCGATGGGGCAGGTGGACAAGAAGCTGCGCAAGCTACTGGGTGATATGTGCCAGCCCGGCGTGGATGCGGCCTTGGTGTTGCAGGAACTGCTCGAAGTGTCGGCAGAATTGGAAAACACGATCTCGCAGACAGACTTTCGATTTGGGGCGACAGGGGCATACGGCACGCTCGTCAATCAGCGGATTGCGGTACTGCGTGAAGAGCGGTTCAACGGACGCCAGACGTTTGCAGAATTCATGATGCGCCGGTTTGATCCGGCCATGCGCACCGTGAAATCAACCGAAACCAGATTGCATGAAATGTCCGCCCGCGCGCTGCGCGCAGGTGATCTGTTGCGCACACGGGTGGATGTGGAACGCTCTGCCCAGAATCAGGATTTGTTGACCAGCATGGACAAACGCGCCGATCTGCAACTGCGCCTGCAAAAGACTGTCGAGGGTCTGTCAGTCGTTGCGATCAGTTATTACGCTGTCAATCTGGTCCTCTATATCCTTGGCCCGCTTGAGAAAACCTATGGTATCTCCAAATCGGTTATGGCCGCCGGGGCCACGCCTGTTGTGCTGGTTGCGGTCTGGCTGCTGGTGCAGCGGATCAGAAAACATATGGAGTAGGGTTCCCCCCCCCCCCCGCTAATGTCCTCTGATCCGGGGATCGAGTGCGTCACGCAACCCGTCGCCGATATAGTTCACGGCCAGAACCGTCAGTGAAATTGCAAGCCCCGGCCAGATCACCCGTTCTGGGAATGATGTCATACGGTCCACGCTGTCAAACAGGATTTTGCCCCATGTGGGGAAATCGGACGGGAACCCCAGCCCAAGGAAGGATAGCGCACTTTCGGTGATGATCGCCGTGGCCAGCCCCAATGTGGCGGACACCATGATAGGAGACAGCACATTGGGCAGCAGATGACGGGTAATCATGCGTCGCGCCGGGGTCCCGATGGACCGGGCGGCCAGCACAAACTCGCGCTCTTTCAGGGCCATGACATCACCACGCACGATGCGTGCCGTCTGCATCCATGACGTGATGCCGATACCCGCAACAATCAGCAGGAATATCCCTGTCTCGGGCCCGAAGGCCGCACGCAGCGGGTCACGAAACAACAGCATCATTACCAGCAGCAGCGGCAGTAGCGGCAGTGCCAGCACCAGATCGGTAAAGCGCATCAGCAGACCGTCCAGCCGCTTGAAGTAGCCAGCCAGCACGCCGATGGTTGTCCCCAGTACGACGGCCAGAACCATCGCGGTCCAACCCACCGCCAGCGAAATGCGACCGCCCTGCATGATATTGGCCATGATATCTCGGCCCAGATTGTCGGTGCCCATCGGGTTGGCCCAACTGACCTTTGCTGAACTGTCAAAGAGCCCCATGTAGATGGGGCGCACGTCCTTGTTGCGAATGTCCAGTCTGCCGGGGTCCACATCCCACAGAAACGGACCGACAGCGGCAAACAGGGTAATGAAAATCAGGAAAGACAGGCCCGCGACAGCCCCCTTGTGGGTCTTGAACTGGTCCCACACATCGCGCCACTGGCTGCGTGGCTTTTCAACGACTTCCATTTCGACATTGGTCAGATCAGTCATAGCGGATCCTCGGATCTAGAATGCCGTAAAGTACGTCGGCAATCAGGTTCATCATGACGATCAGGACCGCCAGCAGGAATGTAATGGTCATGACCATCGGGATGTCACTGCCCTGCAGGGCGGTAATCAGCAACTGGCCCAACCCGTTTACCTTGAAGATCTGTTCGGTGATGATGGCGCCACCAAAGATTGCGGGAATACCAAGGGCGATGACGGTGATGACCGGCAACATCGAGTTGCGCAACACATGCTTCATCACCACAACGCTCTCGGACATGCCTTTGGCGCGGGCGGTACGCACATAGTCCTGCCCCAGATTATCCAGCATCGAGGCGCGCATGTACCGGCTGACCTGCGCGGTCGTTTGCAGGGCCAGCACCATGACCGGCATCACCATCTGGCGCAGTTGAAAGACAAAGCTGTCCCAGCCCGTGACCACATGGGTTGTATCATAGATGGAGGGCAGCCATTTCAACTGCACCGAAAAGACCACGATCAGCAGCACGCCCGAAAAGAACGGCGGGACCGAAAAGCCGATCATCGACACAAATGTGCCAGCCTGATCAAAGACCGAATATTGCTTGTAGGCGCTGATGATCCCGATCGGCAGGGCAATCAGAACGCCGACGACATAGGACATGCCAACAACCCAAAGCGTTTGGGGCATCCGCTCTGCGATCGTGTCAAAGACAGGGCTGCGCGACTGGAACGAGATGATGCGTTGTGCACCGTTGGCGAAGTTGGTGCCAAAGGTCTGGTCAAACCAATACTGCGGCTCGACGATGAAGAACTGGTTCAGCCAAAGCGGGAAGCGCACGTACCATGGACGGCCAAGGCCCAGGGCCTCGCGCATCTTTTCCTTGACCTCGGGGGGGATTGTCAGGGGCATGCTGGCCATCGGATCACCGGGGGCCAGTTCCAGCAACATGAAGATCACAAAAGCAATGAACAAAAGCGTCGGGATCGACAACAGCAATCTGCGAAGTGTGTAGGTCAGCATTGCAACGCCTCAGGTCAGGACTTTGACAGAAATGTTGCGCGGGGCAGGGGCATCCGGCCCCGCGCAGATGTGGTCGTAAGATGGGTCTTGACCCATCACCCCTTTAGCCGGGGATACGGTACCAGTCAGCGATGTTCCAAAGCTCACTGTCCCAAACGTTCAGGGCCACGCCGCCCAGTGACACTGCATGGGCAGAGTTCCGGCCACGGTGTGTCAGCGGCAGAATGATATATTCCTGCATCAGGATGTCATTCATCGCCTTGGCAAGCCGGGCGCGTTCGTTGATATCGCCGGTGACAGCCATCTCAGCGCGCAGCGCGTCATACTCTTCCGAACAGAAGCGCGGCATGTTGTTGCCCTGCCACTGGTTGGATGGCTGCGGTGCCTGATCACAGGTCCAGCCGGCCATGTAGGCCTCAGGGTCAGTGCCGTCGAAGTTGTTTGTGAACATTTCCACATCCGCAAAGAACTTCTGGAACGTATCGGGCGAGCCGGGATCAGAGCCAAAGAAGACTGACGCATCGATATTGCGCAACTCGGTTTCAACACCAATTTCTTCCCACCACTGCTTGATCAGGGCCTGATAGTCCTGACGCACGGCGTTGGTCGATGTCTGATACAGCACGGACAGCTTGATACCATCCTTGTCGCGGAATCCGTCACCATCGGTGTCGGTCCAGCCTGCGGCCTCCAAAACACCCTTTGCACCTTCGATGTCCTGCACAAGGCAGCTGTCGTTGGCGTCAGAAGCGAAGATCGCCGGTGCTGGCAGCACGTTGCAGGTCAGGCGGCCGAACTCGCCATAGCCGATTTCGGTCAGCAGGGCACGGTCGATGGCCATCGACATGGCCTGACGCACGGATTTGTCTGTCAGGAACGGATGCGGGTTGCCGATCACGCCGCGCTGGTCGCCCAGTGCCGGGTCAACGTTGGTCTGGTTCAGCAGGATACGCTCGACCGATGTACCAAAGGCTGCAACGTTCTGACCCAATCCCGCTTCGGCCATACCGGCCAGAACATCGGGGGCAAGTTGCAGGTTCCAGGCGTAGTCATACTCGCCGGTTTCATGCACCGCACGACCAGCCGCTGCTGCATCACCGCCACCTTTGAAGGTCACAGATGCAAAGGCAGGCTTGCCAGCTTCGCGGTAGTTTTCATTGGCAACCGCCGTGAATACGTCGTTGGTGCGGAAATCCGTCACAACAAATGGGCCAGTGCCGATCGGACCGAAGTTTTCATCAGTGCATTCAGGTGCCTTTGGGCCCATGCAATCGGCGAACTGCGCCTTTTGAATGATCGGGGCTTGCGCACCGACGAATGGGCCATATGGAAACGGCTTGGCGACGCTGAAATTGACAACGGCCGTCAGTTCGTCAGGCGTGTCAACGCTGACAACATCCAGATATTTTTCACCCTGCGCACAACCACCGCCTTCAGCGGTACAATATTCCCATGAGAATTTCACATCCTCGGATGTCAAAGGCGTCCCGTCCGACCAAACCAGACCGGGCTTGAGCTTCCATGTGATGGTCTTGAGGTCCTCTGACACGCCGCCGTTGGCAACAGTCGGCACTTCTTCTGCCAACCATGCAACAAGGTTGCCGTCGGTGTCATAGCGGGCCAGCGGCTCGATGATCAGACTGGCAGCTTCCAGTTCCTTTGTGCCACCGGACAGATAGGGGTTCAGGATCGACGGCGCCTGCCAATAGATAATCTTGACTTCGCCGTCGCGACCGCGCTCGCCCTCATGGGCGTCTGCCAATGCCATCGGGGCAAGTGCAAGCGATGCGGCAGCCCCCAGCAATGCTGTTTTGAGTTTCATTTTCTTTCTCTCCTTGTTGGATGCTCTATTGCCTCGGGACCTGCGGTTAGCCCGCAGTGTCGTTGTATAGGTGACAGGCCGTGTACCGGCCTGGCTGTACCTCGCGGTAGTCGGGCTCCACTTTGGTGCAGATATCCATGACCGACGGGCAGCGGGTGCAGAAATTACAGCCGTTTGGCGGATTGGACGGGGAGGGCACGTCGCCCTGAAGGATGATCCGCTCCTTGGCGGTGGCAAGGCTGGGGTCCGGCTCTGGTACGGCCGACAAAAGCGCCTTGGTATAGGGGTGCAGCGGATCGCGATAAAGCGCCTCACGCGGGGCAAGCTCGACCACTTTGCCCAGATACATCACCGCCACGCGAGTGGCGATATGGCGGACCATCGACAGATCGTGGCTGATGAACAGATAGGTCAGGCCAAATTTTTCCTGCAGGTCTTCCAGCAGGTTCACCACCTGCGCTTGAATAGATACGTCAAGCGCTGCAATCGGTTCGTCGCAAACAATGAACTTGGGGTTCAGGGCCAGCGCGCGGGCAATGCCGATCCGTTGCCGCTGGCCGCCGGAAAAGGCATGTGGATAGCGCTTGGCAAACTTGCGGTTCAGGCCGACCGCATCCATCAACTCACCGACTTTTTCGCGCTTTTCGGCCTCGGTCAGGGCAGTATGTTCGTCCAGCGGCTCTTTGATGATCGCCTCGACCGTCATGCGCGGGTTGAGCGACGCTTGCGGGTCCTGAAACACCATTTGCATCGTGGGGCGCATGGTGCGCAGGTCGGATTGCGGGGTTGCGCCAATTTCGCGATCATCAATGCTGATCGACCCTGACGTGATGTCATAGAGGCGCAGCACCGCGCGGCCACAGGTGGACTTGCCGCAGCCGGATTCGCCCACAAGACCCAGCGTCTCACCCTCGACAATGTCAAAGCTGACACCATCAACGGCTTTCACCTCGCCTACGCGGCGGCGAAAAAAACCCGCGTAAATCGGGAAATGCATTTTCAGGTCTTTGACACTGACCAGTGGTTTTGGGCCATCAAACATCGCGTGGCACTCCGGTGCGCGCATCAAAGAAACAGGCGGCGTCATGGCCGTGGCCCACATCATAGCGCGGCGGGTTTTCTTGGGCACATCTTTCAAAGGCCACGTCACAACGGTCACGGAAGGCGCAGGCATTTGGCGGCGCCATCATGATCGGCGGCTGACCTTCGATGATCGTCAACCGGGCCGCACGTTCGCCCGAAATGGTCGGGATAGTCTTGAGCAGGGCGCGGGTATAGGGATGTTGCGGATTTTGGAACAACTCCTCCACCGGCGCATGTTCAACCACTTGGCCGGCGTACATCACCATAACCCGATCAGCGATACCTGCGATGACACCCAAATCATGGGTGATCCAGATCACGGCCATGCCCAGTTTGCTGCGCAGCTCTTTCATCAATTCAAGGATTTGCGCCTGAATCGTAACATCCAGTGCGGTTGTGGGTTCATCGGCAATCAGGACCTGCGGATCACAGGCCAGCGCAATGGCAATCATGACACGCTGGCGCATGCCGCCTGAAAACTGGTGCGGGTAGTCCAGCAACCGGCGCGCCGCATCGGGGATGCCCACAAGCTCCAGCAATTCCTGCGCGCGCACGGCGGCCTCGCGCTTGTTCAGCCCCATATGCTTGCGCAGGGGCTCCATGATCTGGTTGCCAACGGTGAACACCGGGTTGAGAGAGGTCATCGGGTCTTGAAAGATGAACCCGATCTTTGCACCACGGACTGAACGGAGTTCGTCGGGATTGACTTTCAGCAGATCGCGCCCGTCGAAAGTAACCTGGCCACCGCGCACGTTGGCGGGTGGCGACGGCAACAGTCCCAGCAAGGACATCATTGTCACGGATTTTCCAGACCCGCTTTCGCCAACGACCCCCAACAATTCACCGGGTCGCAGTTCAAAGCTGACATCATTGACGGCGTGGACTTCACCACCCCGCGTTTTAAACACAGTCTTCAGGTCCCGTACGTCAAGAACAGGCAAAGCCCCATCGGGCATATGCGACCCTCCCACTGGATCAATCGTCGTTTTTGTATCAGCCGCTATATCTGCGTCTGTTTCGGAAACGGTAGCATCAAATCCGCAAGCCGCAAGTCAATTCCCGTTTGCGCTTTGCAAAGTAAGAGGTGACAGTAATGGCATCGGGAGCAAATGGTAGGAAAACAAATATGCGGATGGACGCGCGCGCACTCATGGACCGGTTGGTGGCCTTCCCCACGGTGAGCAGTGAAAGCAATCTGGAGTTGATTGATTTCGTTGAGGAATATCTTGATGCGCATGGAGTTGCGGCGAATCGCGTTTATAATAGTGATGGTAACAAGGCATCGCTCTATGCCCATGTGGGCCCTCAGGTTGAAGGCGGGGTTGTCTTGTCCGGTCATACGGATGTCGTCCCTGTGGCCGGTCAGGCGTGGGATACCGACCCATTTGTCGTGACCCGGAAAGGCAAAAAGCTTTACGGTCGCGGCACATGCGACATGAAGGGCTTTGACGCGCTTGCCCTGTCTGCGGTGCCTCTGGCGCTGGAGCGCGGAATCAAGCGACCGCTGCAAATCGCACTCAGTTATGACGAGGAGATCGGCTGCGTCGGCGCACCCCCGATGATCGACCATATGGTCAGCATGGGGATGCCACGTGCGGACACGGTCATTGTGGGTGAACCGTCAATGATGAAGCTGGTCAACGGGCATAAGGGCGGCATCGGATATCGCATACATTTCAAAGGCTTCGAGGTGCATTCTTCACTTCTTCCCGAGGGTGTCAGCGCCATCATGGAGGCCGCCAAACTGATTATGTGGGCAAACGAACAGAATGCGATCAATGCTGCGGCGACCCCCGGTCCGGTGGCCGCAGACTTCTATCCGCCCTACACCACCTTGCACGTGGGCAAGATCAGCGGCGGCACAGCGCAGAACATTACAGCAAAAGACTGCCACCTCGCATTTGAGTTTCGGATTGTGCCGGGCGAAGACATAAATGCATGGCAGCAAAAATTTATGGCAAGAGTGCATGAAATAGAGGCGGAAATGAAAGCGATCCACCCTGACGCCGGAATCGTCGCGGAGCAATATTTCGCAGTACCGGGCCTCAAGCCAGAGGAAAACGGGACGGCCGAAGCACTGGTGCGCCGTCTGACCGGCGATAATTCAACCAATGTCGTCAGCTACGGCACAGAGGCCGGACAGTTTCAGGAACGCGGCTATTCCGCGATCATCTGCGGGCCCGGTGACATCGCACAGGCCCACCAGCCGAATGAATTTATCACTGTGGATCAGTTCCAACAGGGCGAAGCCTTTATCGACAGGCTGGTCACATCGCTGGCCGACTGATGTTTCCCATTCATGCGGCGCAACCGGCGCAGTTTACTGCGGCCTTGCCAACCATAGCCGATGTTGTGGTTATCGGGGGCGGGGTCGTCGGGGTCATGACCGTCTGGGAACTTGCCCGCGCGGGGATCAATGCGGTGCTTTTGGAAAAGGGCCGTATCGCAGGTGAACAATCATCGCGCAATTGGGGGTGGGTGCGCGCGCAGGGGCGCGATTTTGCAGAATTGCCCATTATGCTGGAAGCGCAGACCATGTGGCCAAAGCTCGAGGCAGAGGCGGGCAGCGTTGGTTTGCAACAGACCGGCACGCTTTATCTTGCCGACAGCGCGGCCGATCTGGACAAATATCAGGGATGGCTCGATCAGGCCGCCGCATTTCAGGTCAGCAGCCATATTCTGACGTCTGGACAGGTGGCGCAAATGATGCCGGACGCGGCGCGCCGTTGGGCAGGGGCGCTTTACACGCCAACCGACATGCGCGCAGAGCCTTGGCAGGCCGTGCCCGCATTTGCCCGCGCCGCCGTGCGTGCCGGTGCGACCATCATCGAAGATTGCGCTGTGCGCACGCTTGATCGGGGGGCGGGGCGTGTCACCGGGGTGATGACAGAACAGGGGTTGATCAAGACAGACAGCGTTGTGCTGTCCGGTGGTGCATGGTCGTCGCTGTTCTTGCGGCGGCATGGGATCAGCTTACCGCAGCTTTCCGTCAGGGCCACCGTCGCCCGGACTGATGCTCTGCCCAACCTCTATGATGGCGGTGCCGTTGACAGCCGACTTGCCTGGCGCAGACGGGCAGATGGCGGCTATACGCTTGCGCAAGGCGACTTTCACGAGCTGTTCATCGGACCTGATGCATTTCGGGCGCTGCGCCCGTTTGCCCCGCAACTCATCCAGGATTTCGGGGGCACCCGTTTCCTGCCTGCTGCCCCCAAGGGATATCCTGATGCGTGGTCAACACCGCGCCAGTGGGATGCAGACAGGATCAGCCCTTTTGAACGCATGCGCGTTTTGAACCCCACGCCAAATGCGAGGAAAGTCGCCAAACTGGCCCGCGATTTCAGCGCGACTTTTCCGGGCGTTGGGCCAACCCCCATCAAAATGGCGTGGGCGGGCATGATTGATGTGTTGCCCGACGTGGTGCCGGTTGTGGACCGTTGCGATGCGTTGCCGGGCCTAACGATTGCCACCGGGCTGAGCGGTCACGGGTTCGGGATTGGTCCTGCCATCGGGCGGATTGCGGCGCGGCTGGCGTCGGGGCGGGACAGTGGGCACGATCTGTCGCGGTTTCGGCTGTCGCGTTTTTCCGATGGCAGCAGGCTGGTGCCGGGTCCAAGCCTATAGCAACCCCTAGCCTCTGGCACTTTGCGAGCAGAGGGTTATGTTGATAGCAACCACATGACAGCAACCAAGGAAACAAAATGCCCGTCAAGAACCGATTTGCCGAACTCCTGCCTGAAATCACTGAATGGCGACGTGATCTGCATGAGCATCCTGAAATCCTGTTCGAAACGCACCGCACCTCTGCTGTTGTGGCCGAAAAGCTCAAGGCCTTTGGTTGCGACGAGATCGTAACAGGGATCGGCCGCACCGGCGTTGTCGGCGTGATCAAAGGCAAGACCGACACATCCGGCAAGGTCGTCGGACTGCGCGCTGATATGGATGCGCTGCCGATCCATGAGGCGACCGGGCTGGAGTATGCGTCCAAGACCGACGGTGCGATGCATGCCTGCGGGCACGACGGGCACACGGCCATGCTGTTGGGGGCTGCGAAATACCTGTCTGAAACCCGCAATTTCGATGGAACGGTCGTGGTCATCTTTCAACCCGCCGAAGAGGGCGGCGGCGGGGGTCGCGAGATGTGCGAAGATGGCATGATGAAGCGGTTCGGCATTCAGGAAGTGTACGGCATGCACAATTGGCCAGGCCTCCCTGTGGGCAGCTTTGCCATTCGTCCCGGCGCATTTTTTGCCGCAACCGATCAGTTTGACATCACAATCGAAGGCAAAGGTGGTCATGCGGCCAAGCCACAGGAAACGGTTGATTCCACGCTTGTTGCGGCACATGTCGTCACCGCCCTGCAATCTATCGCCAGCCGCAATGCGGACCCCGTTGATCAGGTCGTCGTTTCCGTGACCTCGATCGAATCTTCGTCCAAGGCGTTCAATGTGATTGCGCAGCGGGTCGAACTCAAGGGGACCGTGCGGACCATGTCCACGGAAATGCGCGATCTGGCCGAAACCCGTATGAAGGCAATCTGCGAAGGCACCGCTTCGGCCTTTGGTGCCAAGGCAGAGGTGACCTACTATCGTGGCTATCCCTGCATGGTGAACCATGAAGAACAGACCGAGTTTGCCGCAGAGGTCGCAGGATCGGTGGCTGGCGCTTGCGAAGATGCGCCGTTGGTCATGGGTGGCGAAGATTTCGCGTATATGCTCGAAGAACGCCCCGGTGCCTATATTCTGGTTGGTAACGGCGACACGGCGTCGGTCCACCACCCTGAATATAACTTCAACGATGATGCGATCCCCGCCGGATGCAGCTGGTGGGCGGAAATCGTTGAAAAGCGGATGCCTGTCCATTGATGTGGGAAGAACGCTACCGCGGCAAAGATGGCTACCTGTTCGGAACCGCGCCTGCTGCGGTTCTGGCTGAAAACCCTTGGCTGGCGATCCCCGGTGCAACCGCGCTTTGTGTGGCAGACGGCGAAGGGCGCAACAGCGTTCATCTGGCGCAGCAAGGGATGTCTGTCACCAGTTTTGATACATCAACCACAGCGGTCGGGCGGGCAAATGCGCTAGCCACGACCGCTGGTGTCAGCGTTGAAACCCACGTTTCAGACTGGGATAGTTGGGACTGGTCGCGACAATTCGATATGGTTGTCGCGATCTTCATCCAGTTTGCAGACCCGGCGTTTCGGCTGCGACAATTCGCCAACATAAGCACGGCGCTACGTCCCGGTGGGCGCCTTTTGCTGCATGGCTATCGGCCCGAACAAATCGGGCGTGGTACCGGTGGTCCGCCATACGCCGAAAATATGTATACCGAAGCGGAATTGCGTGAAAGTTTTCCCAACTGGACGGTCGAGCGTTGTGCCATATATGAGCGCGACCAACAGTCCGGCACAGCCCATGTGGGCCAGGCCGCCTTGATTGATTTCGTCGCGCGCAAGCCGTGAAATAGGTCAGCTTCGGGCAGTCAGCGCCAACGATCATGCGACAAAGAGCAAGGGCAGGGCGAAACTTCAGCTCTGATCCTAGAGAGTGCGTTGACCTGCTAGCCGCCAGTGTGGCTCATGTGGCGGCTGACTTGCCCGTCGATCTGCTGGCGTGAATAGTCGAAATCATGGCCCTTGGGCTTTAGCGCGATCGCGGCGTGGATCGCCTGTTCAAGATCAGCGTCGGCCTCGGACGCGCGCAATGGGCCGCGCAGGTCGGAATGGCCTTCCTGCCCCAGACAAGTGTAGATTTCACCGGTGCATGTGATCCGGACGCGGTTGCAGCTTTCGCAGAAATTGTGGGTCAGTGGCGTGATAAAGCCGATCTTCTGGCCCGTCTCTTCAAGGCGGACATAGCGCGCAGGGCCGCCGGTGTTGTCGGGCAGATCCGTCAGGGCAAATCGTTCGGCCAAACGACCACGCAAATCATCCAGCGCCCAATACTGGCCAAGCCGGTCTTCGTTGCCCAGATCGCCCATGGGCATGACTTCGATGAAGGTGAGATCGATATCACGGGCGGCACACCAGTCGGTCAGGGTGAAAAGCTCATCTTCGTTGAAGCCTTTCAACGCGACGGTGTTGATCTTGATCCGCAAGCCCGCTTTCTGCGCCGCATCAATGCCATTGAGCACTTGGTTGAGTCGCCCCCAACGGGTAATCTTTGCGAATTTTTCATCGTCCAACGTGTCCAGCGACACGTTGACCCGTCTGATACCGGCGGCATAAAGGTCATCGGCGAACCGGGCAAGCTGGCTGCCATTGGTTGTCAGCGTCAGTTCGCGCAGTGCCCCGCTGTCCAGATGCCGCGACATGCTCCGGAAAAAGGTCATTATATCGCGCCGAACCAACGGTTCGCCGCCGGTGATGCGCAGTTTCTTGACCCCTAGCCGGATAAAGGCAGAACAAAGCCTGTCTAATTCCTCAAGCGTCAGAAGCTCTTTTTTGGGCAGGAAAGTCATATTTTCCGACATGCAATAGACACAGCGAAAATCGCAGCGGTCCGTTACGGACACACGCAGATATTCAATGGCGCGGGCAAAGGGATCAATCAAGGGTACATTCATGCGGTTAATCTATGGCCGGGCGGGTGCGGGCGCAACCACCCAACGGCAACTTGCATGCGCAGATTTCGCGACATACGATCACATCCATGAGAAAGCTTTTTCTGATCCTCCCCTTTGTGGCCCTTGCCGCCTGCACCTCGCCGTCGATGCAAGGCATTTTTGACACGCCCAACGCACCGGCAGAGGCCGCTCCCGCACCCACCCTTGACCCGACACCGCCACCACCACCACCACCCAGCGCGCGCACCGTCGATCAGTTCGACACGACAACGGCCGAAGACCGTCAAGAGGCGCTGGTCGTGCAGGTGTCTGCGTCGGAACAGAACCTCGGCACGACAATCGCATCGCTTGGACCACCGACCGAACCGGGGATCTGGCTGAAAACCCCCTTGGTCACCGAGTTGAAACAGGGCCGGGTGGAATATCAGGGCCAATCCATCAACCTCGAACTACGCCCTTCGGGTGGGGCAGCAGGATCAGGCAGTCAGATCAGCCTAGCCGCCATGCGCCTGATTGGTGCGCCCCTGACCAGTCTGCCGGAATTAGCGGTTTTTGCGAAATAGCAGTCTTTCAGTGCTGATTGGCGGGCTATTTTGCCTTTAACGAGGGTTTCCAGCTAGATGTCAGGCCAATCCGGGCTGGGTCATAGAGCGCGGGGTTGACCGATCTCTTTGCAAAGTTTTCGGCCGAACATGGTGTGGAATCATTCCACAAGTTGCCGTGGTGTTGCTCCATCCAATATTGTTCCGCCACAGTTGTTTCAAATTTTGTGACGTCCTTGAGTTCTTCCAGAACAAAGCGATCATATGCCCATTGATCTCTGGGAAGCGTGTCGTAGTGGTTGTAGTCCACATACCACGGCGCCCAAGTATCCAGCGTGATATGTTCCCGCCACCTTTCCCAATCCCTGTCTGCGGTGGTTTGACCCACATAGATCACTTCGCCGGATGCCCGCTCGTTGATTGAATAGATCAATGCATCTTTCCGATCCGTGCCATCCAAATTGGGATATCGCTGTGCTACGCCGCCGGCATTCGCCAGATTTGACAGCGTGGTCAGTTTGCGCACAACAGCACTTTGGTCAGCTGCCAACTGCAAGCTTGACTGGGTGAACTGTGACGGCGCGCGCGTCTGTTGGTCAGAAACCTTTTGGGGTTGCGCATGGACCCTCATCAACAAAGGCCCGTTGCGGGTTTTGGTCGTTTCCCCGTCATCGCTTCATCTCTGTCGTTTCAATCTTTTTCAGGCTAGCACGCATGTTGAATTCCATCAAATGCAAGTGCGCACTTTCGGCTGCTCGCTAATCCACAATGACCGCGCTGCCATCTTCCAGCATCTTCGCGATGGCTGACGTGTCCGCAGCACCCGCCCTTACCTTCGCTTCCAGTGCGTCCTCGACCTCTTTGATGCGGGCGAGTTGCGCGATGACCGCGTCGATTTGGGCGAAAGGCACCACCACAACACCGTTGATATCGGCCACAATGATGTCGCCGCTATTGATCGTCTGTCCGCCGACAACGGCCCCAAATCCAACACGGCCCGGCCCATAGGCGAATGGCGAATTGGGGTTCAGCCCGTTGCACCATGCAGGCAGGCCGGCCTCGACGATACCATCATAATCACGCATTGCCCCATCGGTGACGAAGCCCGCAGCGCCCTTGTTTTTCATCATATTCATAAAGATATCGCCCGCGGCGGCGCAGCTTTGGCACCCCTTCGTGGCCGCAACAATCATGTCGCCTTGCTGCATGATATGCATTGCACCCAAAGTGGCCAGAATTTCCTCGGGTCCGTTGTCTGCGACCAGCGCCACCCCCACGGCAGAGGCAGGCAATTCCCCGCCGCCACCGACCGGGCCAATAACCGTATCAAGGCCGCCTGTGCCATCCATGGCGTCACAGACAAAGCCGGTCTGAAGGCCGCGAAACGCGTCAACCTGTGCAGGCGTAGGCCGCGGAAAGTTCTGACGGATGGTCAGTTTGGTGGGTTCTTCGATCAAGCGATGGCTCCATTCAAGGGATGGCGGGCGTTCCCGGAAATGCGCGGATTTGCTGCGCAATAGACTTGCGTTTGGTATACCAAATTGCAAGTTTGGGGCAAGTGGTCAGGAGGAGATAGAACATGCCGTCAATCATCATTACAGGTGCAGGCAGCGGGATCGGGCGCGCAACGGCACAGGCCTTTATTGATGCAGGCTGGCAGGTTGGTCTGGTCGGCCGGCGCGAGGCCCCCTTGACTGAGACGGCAGGTGACAGCGGCGCGCTGGTGCTGCCATGTGATGTGGCCGACGAAGACGCCGTGGATGCGGCATTCGGCAAGGCCGCACAGCATTGGGGGCAGGTGGATGCGCTGTTCAATAATGCCGGTGTCAGCTTGGGCGGGGCGCCGATTGATGAATTGTCCGTCGCCGACATTCGCCGCGTCATTGATATCAATGTCATGGGGGCGGTCATCGCCGCCCGTGCCGCATTCGGTCTGATGCGCCACCAGACACCGCAGGGCGGGCGGATCATCAATAACGGATCAATCTCGGCCTATGTGCCGCGCTGGGGGTCGACGGCCTATACCACGTCCAAACATGCGATCACCGGGTTGACGCGGACCCTGTCGCTGGACGGGCGCGCGTTCAACATTGCTTGCGGCCAGATTGACATCGGCAATGCGCTGACAGACATGGCCCGCGCCATGACCCAAGGGGTGCCGCAGGCCGACGGGTCGATGGCGGTCGAGCCGGTGATGGATGTGTCCCATGTGGCGGCGTCAGTCCTGCATATGGCCAGCCTGCCGCTGGACGCCAATGTCCAATTCATGACTGTGATGGCGACGAATATGCCATTCGTTGGCCGGGGCTGACATCGTGGAATTTCAAGGACAAACGGCCGTCATTACCGGCGCCGCCCAAGGGATAGGATTGGCGGTTGCGCGGCTGCTGGCCGAACAGGCGGTCAAAGTTGTCAGCTGGGATGTTGACCCTGAAAATGTCGCTGCGATGGCGCAGATCGGCGGAACCGCAATCACTTGTGATATCACTGATCTGGATGCCTTGCGGGCCGCCTACGAACAAACCTGTGCGCAAGTTGGAGTGCCAACTATTCTTGTGAACAGTGCAGGTATTGCCGGACCCAATGCCACGGTCGAAGATTACGACGTTGCTGAATGGCACAGGGTGATCGAAATCAATCTGACCGGCACATTCTATGTCAACAAGGTCTGCGTGCCGGGGATGAAGGCGCAGGGCTATGGGCGCATCCTGAATGTGGCATCTATTTCGGGCAAAGAGGGCAATCCGAACGCTTCCGCTTACTCGGCCTCCAAGGCGGGGGTCATCGGTCTTACCAAATCGCTGGGCAAGGAGTTGGCTGACATGGATATCGCTGTGAATTGCGTCACACCTGCGGCTGCCCGCACCCGTATATTTGATCAGATGAGTAAGGCGCATATCGACTATATGCTGTCGAAAATCCCGCGTGGCCGGTTTCTTGAGGTGCAAGAAGCCGCCCGTATGATCGTCTGGGCGGTGTCGCCGGAAAACTCATTCACGACCGGTGCGGTGTTCGACCTGTCCGGCGGCCGTGCAACATATTAGACCTTCGCGCAAGGCAAGGTCGGCAAAGAAAGGAAATACTATGGGGCGACTATCAGGAAAACGCGCGCTGGTGACAGCCGCAGGTCAGGGGATTGGCCGTGCCTCGGCCCTTGCGATGGCGGCTGAAGGTGCGCATGTCTTTGCCACCGACGTCAATGCGGACGCTTTGGCTGATTTGTCGGGTGACGGGATAACAACCCTTGTGCTGGACGCGCGTGACGATGACAGCGTGGCGGAGGGGGTTGCGACAGCCCAACCTGACGTGTTGTTCAACTGTGCGGGTTTCGTGCACCACGGCACCGTTCTGGATGCCACGGATGCGGAGTGGGACTTTGCCTTTGATCTGAACGTCCGGGCGATGTTCCGCACGATCAGGGCGGCACTGCCGGGCATGCTGGAGCGCGGGGGCGGGTCCATCGTCAATATGTCCTCGGCCTGTTCGTCGATCATCGGCGCACCCAACCGCTTTATCTATGGCACCACCAAGGCGGCCGTGATTGGCCTGACGAAATCGGTCGCAGTGGATTACATCACCAAGGGCATTCGGTGTAACTGCATTTGCCCCGGCACGGTAGAAAGCCCAAGCTGGCACGACCGCGTCAAGGCGCTGGGCGAGGAATTGGGGTCGTACGAAGAAGCACACAAACAATTTGTCGCGCGCCAGCCGATGGGCCGGGTTGCGACGGCCGAAGAAATTGCCGCGTTGGTCGTGTATCTGTCCAGCGACGAATCTGCATTTACGACCGGACAGCCGCACGTCATCGACGGCGGCTGGTCCGGCTGACTTAGGGGAGAAGAACATGAAATTGCTGCGATATGGTGAAACGGGTTCCGAAAAGCCCGGCATGCTGGACGCTGACGGCAATCTGCGCGACCTTTCAGGCATTGTGGATGACATTTCGGGTGATGTGCTGTCTGACGCAGGGCTGGACAAGCTGCGCGCGGTTGATCCGGCGAGCCTGCCTTTGGTGGAAGGCAATCCGCGCCTTGGCCCTTGCGTCGGGGGCATCGGCAAATTCTGCTGCATCGGTCTGAACTACTCCGACCATGCCGCTGAAACCGGTGCCAAGATCCCCGACCATCCGATTCTCTTTATGAAAGCGAATTCCGCCATCGTAGGCCCTAATGACACGGTGATGATGCCGCGCGGATCAACCAACACCGATTGGGAGGTTGAACTGGGCGTCGTCATAGGTACTGCCGCCAAATATGTCAGTGCCGAAAACGCGCTTGACCATGTGGCGGGCTACTGCGTGATCAACGACGTGTCCGAACGGCATTTCCAGACCCAGCTGTCCGGCAACTGGACCAAGGGCAAAAGCTGCGACACCTTTGGCCCTACCGGCCCTTGGCTGGTCACGCGGGACGAGGTTGCAGACCCGCAAAAGCTGGCGATGCATCTGGATGTGAACGGCAAGCGGATGCAGACAGGCAATACCAACACGATGATTTTCACCGTCGCGCAGATCATCGAACATCTGTCAGGGCTGTTCACCCTGCAGCCCGGAGACGTGATCTCGACCGGAACACCGCCGGGCGTTGGCATGGGGATGAAACCAAACCCCGTCTATCTGAAAAAGGGTGACGTGATGGAACTGTCGATTGAAGGCCTTGGCCAGCAACGCCAGACAGTCGGGCAGGACGCATGATGGCAGATAAACCCAACCTTCTGGTGATTGGTGGTGCCATGTCTGCGCCGATGCGCGACGCATTGGCAGAGGTTTTCACGATCCACAAACTGTTCGACCAGGACGACCAACAGGCATGGCTGACCGCCAACGGTGCCGACATGCCGTCCGTGCTGACTGATGGCCACTGGGGTGTGCGGCCCGAGATCATGAAACACTTGCCAAACGTCAAGATGATTTCTTGCTACGGTGTCGGCTATGACAATATCGACGCGGCCGATTGTGCCGCGCGCGGTATCATGGTGACGCACACGCCCAACGTTCTGAACGCCGAAGTGGCCAATACGGCCCTTCTGTTATGGCTTGCCACCAGCCGACGTCTGGTGCGTGATGATCGCTTCGTGCGCAGTGGCGGATGGCTGAAAGGCTCCGCCCCGCTGACCCATTCGGTTGATGATCGCAAAGTCGGTATTCTGGGTCTTGGCCGGATCGGCGAGGAATTGGCGCGGCGGCTGGCAGTTTTCAATGCCGATATCAGCTACCACACCCGCAACAAGAAACCTGAGTCACCTTATCGCTACTACCCGTCGCTGGTCGATCTGGCGCGTGACGTTGAGGTGCTGTTCTGCATCACACCCGGCGGTGCGACGACCCATCATCTGGTCAACCGCGAAGTCATGGATGCGCTGGGCCCCGATGGCACCCTGATCAACGTGGGACGTGGTCCGGTCGTGGATGAGGCTGAAATGGTCAAGGCCCTGCAGGACGGCCGCCTTGGCAACGCCGGACTGGATGTCTTTGAAGAAGAACCAAAGGTGCCAGAGGCATTGTTCGACATGGATCAGGTGACGCTGTTGCCACATGTCGGCAGTGCCACGATCGAGACGCGCAAGGCGATGGGTGATCTGGCGGTCAACAACCTGCTGCAATTCCAGCGCGAGGGCACCGTGATCAGCCCCGTGCCGGAGTGTCAGGAAAGCTGAGGTCAGAGCGGGGACAGCTTGCGCCCCGCTTCCTTGACCGCAAAGGGCTTCATCTGGTCGGCGTGTGCACCGAGAAAGGCGCGCACGCGGTCCGGGTCATGCTTGGACAGGTCGCGCAGCCACCACCCCACGGCCTTCTGGATAAACCAGTCATGATCCGTCACATATCCGGCGGCCCACCCCAGAATGCGGTCGCGGGCGGCCAGTTCTTCTGGTTTGGGGTTGTTCTGCTTGGTCCAGGGCAGGGTCATTACAAGGGCGGCGCGCCTGGTCCACATGTGGTCCGATGTCGTCCATGTCTCAACTGTGTCCAGACGGGTAGGGTCCGCAACCAATCGCTTCTGCCCGGCGATGCTGGCATGGTCGGCAATGGCCCATGCATCGAAACTGGGCACCCATTCACAAATCAAATCCCATGCGCCACTGTCATCGGGTCTGATCCTGGCCTGGGTCAGCAGTTTTGCAGCGGCGATGCGCCCTTCGTGAATGTTGCTTTTCCAAAGGCCCCGCGCCAAGGCAAGGCGCTGGTCAAGATCGACCGCAGCGCGCCAGTCTTTCACCAACGCGTCAATTGCCGGATTGGCAACGCCCAGATAGGGGCGGTCAACCTTGTGGTAGCGGTGCATTTCGGCCGCCTTGGCCGGATCACCGAGCGCGCGCAGGGCTGCAATCGCCTTGGCTGGCGTCATGGGCTGCTTTTTGTCATCGGTCATTATTCGACCGTCACGGACTTGGCGAGGTTACGGGGCTGATCCACATCCGTGCCCTTTGCGATGGCCGTATGATAGGCCAGCAATTGCGCGGGCACCGCATAAAGAATGGGGGCGAGGAACGGGTCAATCTGGGGCATGATGAGCGTGTCCCAGACCCCTTCGCCCGCGATCTTGGCACCCTGCTGATCGGTGATCAACAATACCTTGCCGCCGCGCGCCATGACTTCCTGCATGTTCGAGATTGTCTTGTCGAACAGCGCATCGGTGGGGGCCATGACAATGACAGGCACATGTTGATCGACCAGCGCGATAGGGCCATGCTTCAGTTCGCCAGATGCATAAGCTTCGGCGTGTATATAGCTGATTTCTTTAAGTTTTAACGCCCCCTCATGGGCAAGGGGATACATCGCGCCACGGCCCAGAAACAGGATATCGCGGGCCTCGGCCAGTTTCGCGGCGATCTGGCTGGAGCGTTCCTCGATCCCCAAGGCGAGGTTCAGAATACCGGGCAAGGCCCGCAGGTTCGACAGTTTATCCGCCAGTTCGGTGCTGCTAATTTTCCCGCGCTCATGGGCGGCCTTGAGGGCCAGAATGGCGAGGGTTGTCAATTGGCAGGTAAAGGCCTTGGTCGAGGCCACGCCAATCTCTGTCCCGGCCAGAATGGGCAGCGGCAAATCGCTTTCGCGCGCGATTGAACTTTCGGGGACATTCACGACGGAAACGATCTTGGCGGCTTTGCCTTCCATGTAGCGCAGGGCTGCAAGTGTATCGGCTGTCTCACCCGATTGGCTGACGAACAGGGCAACCGTGCCCGGTGTGACGGGCGGTTCGCGGTAGCGGAACTCAGAGGCGACATCGACCTCGACCGGCAAGCCCGCGATTTGCTCAAACCAGTATTTGGCCACCATACAGGCCAGATAAGCGGTGCCGCAGGCGACCATTGTGAGCCGCTCGACCTTGGCGAAATCAAGACCGGGGTCGGGCAGGGTCACATTGGTGCCCTCGGCATTGATGTAGTGAGCCAGTGCGCCCTGTAGAACAGTGGGCTGCTCGGCGATTTCCTTGGCCATGAAATGTTTATAGCCACCCTTGTCGACATGGGCGGTATCAATCGCAATCGTGCGCACGTCGCGGTTTGCGATTTGTCCCGCCGCATCGCGAATTTCAACGGAATTGCGGGTGATAACAGCCCAGTCGCCTTCCTCAAGATAGCAGATCTTGTCGGTCATGGGGGCCAGCGCAATGGCGTCAGACCCAACGAACATTTCGCCGTCGCCATGGCCAATGGCAAGGGGCGATCCCTTGCGCGCAGCAATCAGCAGGTCGTCGTGGCCGTCAAACAGAAAGCAAAGGGCATAGGCCCCTTCAAGCCGAGCGATCGTCTGTTCGGCGGCATCGCGCGGTGAAAGCCCCTGATCAAGGTAGTAGTTGGCCAGAAGGGCCACGGTTTCGGTATCCGTATCAGTTTCAAAAGGGACGCCGTTGGCGGCCAGAAATTCGCGCAGTTCGCGGAAATTTTCGATAATCCCGTTATGCACAACAGCCACGCCGCCCGCCTTATGGGGATGGGCGTTGCCTGTATTGGGTGCACCGTGCGTGGCCCAGCGGGTGTGGCCAATGCCGGATTTCCCCGCCAGTGGCTCATGCACCAGCAGATCGGACAGGTTGACCAGCTTGCCCACCGCGCGCCGCCGGTCGAGTTTCAGGTCATTGACCGTGGCAATGCCGGCACTGTCGTAGCCGCGATATTCCAGCCGCTTGAGCGCCTCAACCAGAATGGGGGCGGCTTCGTGATCGCCCAAGACACCAACAATTCCACACATAAATCAGTTTCCCTTTGCCTTTTTGGCACGCAATTTCTCAAATAATTTCACGGCAAGACTTGCCTTATTCTCTTGTGGGGCGCGTCCGATGGCCAAATCGCCATCAGGCACTTCGCGGGTGACGACGGTCCCGCTGGCCGTCATGGCCTCATGGCCGACACGCACTGGCGCGACCAGCATTGTGTTCGAGCCGATAAAGGCATCTGACCCGATCACCGTTTGATGTTTGAAAACCCCATCGTAGTTGCAGGTGATCGTGCCTGCTCCGATATTGGACCGGGCGCCGACCTGTGCATCGCCGATATAGGACAGGTGGTTCACCTTTGCCCCTTCAGCGATCTGGGCGTTTTTTACCTCAACGAAATTCCCGATTTTCACATCTTCGGATAGTTCGGCACCGGGGCGCAGGCGGGCGTAGGGGCCAATGACCCCACCGCGCGCCACGTGGCATCCTTCAAGGTGGGAAAAGGCCCGGATGGTGGCGCCGCTTTCAACCGTCACGCCGGGTCCAAAAACCACATTGGGTTCGATGATCGTATCGCGCCCGATCACGGTATCATGGGCGAAATAGACGGTTTCAGGCGCGGACAGGGTGACGCCATTTTCCATCGCCTCGGCGCGTGCCTTGGCCTGAAACTGCGCCTCTGCCTGGGCCAGTTGCGCACGCGAGTTGACGCCAAGCGTTTCAGCCTCGTCGCAGCGCACGACGGTCGCGCTCAGGCCGTTGTTGCGCGCGATGCCGATGATATCGGTCAGGTAGTACTCACCCGCCGCGTTGTTATTGTCGACAGCATCAATCAGCGCAAAAAGCGACCGGGCGTTCGCCGCGATAACACCACTATTACAAAGCGTTACGGCACGTTCATCTTCGGTCGCATCCTTGAACTCAACGATCCGGTCAAGCTGGTCATCTTTCATGATCAGGCGGCCATAACGCCCCGGATCGGCGGCTTCAAACCCCAACACAACAATATCATGGGTCAGGCGAGCCGCACTCATCGCGGCGAGCGTTTCGGGGCTTATAAACGGCGTGTCTGCATAAAGGACGATGGCGTCGCCATCGAAGCCGTCCAGGGCGCTACGCGCCTGTGCCACGGCATGAGCGGTGCCAAGCTGTTCGGCTTGCAGTGCGATCATAGCGTCAGCGTCATAGGCCTTGGCGGCCTTTTCAACCGCTACTGCCCCGTGACCGGCCACGATGATCGTATGGTCGGGGTTCAGGGCACCACCGGATTTCATCGCATGCACCAGCATTGGCGCGCCTGCGATCTGGTGCAGCACCTTTGGCAGGTCCGAATTCATGCGCGTGCCCATGCCTGCGCCAAGGATGATCAGTGCCGTGTCCATTGCTGCCCCGTGTTTTGCTGTTCCGCGTTCTACCCATGTTTGCAATTATCACAAGGGCAGGGGCTTCACATCACCTTACGCTTCGTTACAGAAAGGGGGCGGACAAAGGAGCAATCATGCGCACAGTTATCTTCGATCTTGACGGCACGCTGGCCGATACCAGCGGCGATCTGGTGGCGGCGGCCAATCATTGCTTTCGCGGGCTGGGCCTCGGCGATCTGTTGGATGCGCAGCGTGATGCCGCAACAGCCTTGCGCGGCGGGCGCGCCATGCTGCGACTCGGGTTTTCGCGCGTTACCGGATTTGAAGAAGACGAGGTTGATCGCCAGTACCCCGTTTTGCTGGCCGCCTATGCCGAGGACATTCACACACATACCACGCTTTACCCCGGTGCGATGGACGCGGTCGAGCAACTGCGGTCGAATGGCTACGCTGTGGGAATTGCGACCAACAAGCCGGAAGGGCTGGCCGAGGCGTTAATGACAAGCCTTGGCGTGCGCGACGTTTTCGGGTCGCTGATCGGGGCGGATACGCTGCCTGTGCGCAAGCCCGACCCGGAACATCATTTCGAGGCGGTGCGCCGCGCGGGTGGCGACCCACAACGCTCGCTTTTGGTGGGTGATACCGCCACCGACCGCGATACATCGCGCAACGCAGGGGTCCCGTCTGTCCTTGTCACCTTTGGCCCCGGTCGCGATGATGTGCTTGCCCTTGATCCCGAAGCCACGATCAACCACTACACAGAGCTTGGCCCCGTTGTAACACGTCTGATAGGCTGAATTTCCTATTGACCGCGCCTGCTGTGCGCCACAGAGTTCCACAATGACAGAAAATTTCACCGGCAGTTTCACCCAGCAAGAACCGATCCCCGATGCCGCCATTGCAGCAGCAAATGCGGTGATGCGGCATGGTCGTTTGCATCGCTATAACACCGTGAATGGCGAGGTGGCCGAGGCCGCGCTTTTGGAAGAAGAATTCGCCGCATCTGTCGGCGCGAAATATTGTCTGGCCGTTGCGTCGGGTGGCTATGCGATGACGACGGCCTTGCGCGCCTGTGGCGTGGGGCATGGTGACGCCGTGCTGACCAATGCCTTTACGCTGGCCCCGGTGCCCGGCGCCATTGCGGCAGTCGGCGCGACCCCGGTGTTTGTGGGGGTCACGCCCGATCTGGTGATTGATCTGGATGATCTGGCCGCCAAGCTGGATCAGGCAAACGTGCTGCTGCTTAGCCACATGCGCGGCCATATCTGCGATATGGACCGGCTGATGGCCTTGTGCGAGGGGTCAGGCGTGACCGTGATCGAGGATTGCGCGCACACTATGGGCGCTGCGTGGGATGGCGTGCCCAGCGGGCGCTGGGGCAGGTTCGGTTGTTATTCCACCCAGACCTATAAGCATGTGAACTCTGGCGAAGGTGGCCTGCTCGTCAGCGACGATACCGAAGGGATGGCCCGCGCTATCATGCTGTCGGGCAGCTATATGCTGTTTGACCGGCACCGCGCCGCCCCCCCGCCCGAGACATTCGCGCAACTGAAATACGAGACCCCGAATATTTCCGGCCGGATGGACAATCTGCGGGCCGCGATCCTGCGCCCGCAATTGCGCGACCTGAAAACCCAATGCGCGCGCTGGAACGCGCTGTATCATGCGGTCGAGGACGGCCTGCGCGATGTGCCGGGGCTTTCGTTGATTGCGCGCCCAGACAAAGAACAATTCGTTGCCTCGTCATTTCAATTCCTCTTGCTGGATTGGTCACCCACGGCGGTTGCCGATGTGATCGCCCGTTGCCATGCGCGCGGGGTCGAGCTGAAATGGTTCGGGGGCGCGGAACCGAGCGGGTTCACGTCACGCTACGACAGTTGGCGCTATGCCCCGTCAGAGCGCATGCCCGCGTCAGATCGGGTGCTGGCCGGTGTCATCGACATGCGCTTGCCTTTGACATTCAGTCTGGATGACTGCGCCCAAATCGGGCGGATTATTCGAGCTGAGGTGGGCGCAGTGTTTCAGGGTGCGACGGCCGTGGCCACCTGACGCCTCAGACCCCGGGCGGGTACGGTCGGCGCAACTGCAAGAGCTTCAACAAAACAAGCACGCCCAACGGCGGCGCTTGAGAGGGCCGTGACAAAAATCAATTCGAATCGGCACAGAGTCGTGCAGGCTAGGGACATGTACCAATGACATCGTCAAACCGCTTTGCGACGAAGCCGGAAAGATGGTTGCCAGCAAAGCCCTATTGCAGGAGAAATCAGCCTTGCCCCTCTCTATACTGGATGCTTTGACAAGCGGCTTGCCGGGTTTCACATGGCCGAAATCGGTCGCGCTTGCGCTGCCGCTTTTGATGACACCCGTCTTTGTTGACAGGGCAGAGGCCGTGCCGATCCGGTTTGGCGTGGCGTCAATCTTTGACACACGCGGCAGTGGGAACGCCACCATTCGATTTCTTGATGGCACAACGATCATTGACCCTTTTGCCATCGTCGAACTGGACGTTGGTGACGGGATTCAGGTGGACATTGCAGCGAATTCGCTGGTCGATATTGAGTATGATTTCCCCGGTGTCACCCGAAGCGACAGTGACTCTGCGCGTTCGCAAGTGCTCTTGCTCTCCCTGAACGATAACTATCGCGTAAGCTATGAATTGGATTTCTTCAGCGAAGTCAGGGGGTTTGTTGACGTCGATGGCGGCACTTCGCGACCCAACGGATCGTTCGCCGCATCAAGTGACCTGCTCCTGAATGACCGGTCGGTCTTTCTGCCCGAAACACTGGACATTTTACAAGGCCAGACCGGCAATGGTCGCAGGTCCGATATCGATACGATTGAAGAGATACGCACATACCCGCGGTTTCCGCGGCAGGATTTCTTCTTGGATGCCAGTGTCGCGACATCCGCTTATGGCGACGCCCCGACTTTCCGCGATGATGTCCTTGCATCCAGCAACGCCCGCCTGTCCTACGAGATTCGCGTGACTGCGATAGAACCCATTCCGTTGCCCGCTGGGCTATTGCTCTTGCCTACGGCATTGCTAATGCTTGCAATAGGGCGCCGCAAACGGCGAATTGCACTCTGACCCGTAAGCATGTGAAGTCTGGCAAAGGTGGTCTGCTGGTCAGTGTCGTAAACCGATTCCCGAAGTGCAAGCTGGAATGCAGCAGAGTTATTCGCCGTTGAAGTCACATCAGAGCCGTAGTTTGCGTTGAAGACAGAAGCGATGCGCGACAGACCCGCATCACCCAGCAAAACGCCACCGTTACTAAAGGCTGTTTCTGTCGTCTCGTATGCATGTGTACCTGTTGTTCCCAAATACGGCGCAATATCAAGACACCATGCAACGAAATCGCCAAACCCGCCCGGCGTGCTGTCGGTCATACTAAGCCGCCAGAAAGCACACGCGTTTGACCGCCAGCCACTGTCACCGGTGCTGCGTCGATCGCAACTGCGCGGTAGCCTGCAGCAGACCCTTCGTAAACAAAATTAAGTGTTGCAGCAGACGCGCTTTGCGCGCATGTCAAGAAAATCGGCAGCAAGTGCAAGTTTAATTTTCATAACTTGAAAAACCTAAACCGATAGAAATTCGTTTACGTATTATCTTTTATTAACATGATGTTAATGCCAAAAAAGCCACAAAAACTTTTGGGCCATTCTAAAATAGGCTTGGGATCGCCAAGCTGTTTCGCTTCTGGCAGCAGTCTTGGCTTTGGTCGATCATAATGCCGAAAAACACGCTTTAATTGCTGCGTGCAAATGTGTTTTCGGGTTGCCTATGGCAGGTTTTATTTGGGCGAAAAGTCTGCGAATGCAAACTTATCAATTGAAAGCGACTCTGGCAGTCAATTGGGCACGGGGCAAAAATGGGCTGCGCCTGTGATACAAATGCGACCGGCATCAGCCGAAGGCTGTCATTTGAAGAGAGCCGGTATTGGATGCTATGTCTTGCGTCGCAAGTGAGTTGACAGACGCGCAGACCTCATCCTACAAATGAACACCTGTTCAATTAATGCGGAGCTGTGCGATGTTTCACGCCTCAATGGTGTTCGATCTGGGTGAGGATGTGAACGCGCTGCGCGATATGGTCCACGCATGGGCGCAGGACCGGGTCAAGCCGATGGCCACCGATATTGACAAATCCAACATGTTTCCGCCCGAACTCTGGCCAGAGATGGGCGAACTTGGCTTGCTGGGTGTCACCGTGGACGAGGCTTACGGCGGCGCGGGCATGTCCTATCTCGCCCATACGGTCGCGATTGAGGAAATTGCGCGAGCGAGCGCTTCGGTCTCACTCTCATACGGTGCCCATTCAAACCTTTGCGTCAATCAGATCAAATTGAACGGAACCGACGAACAGAAGGCCAAATACCTGCCGCGTCTGATCTCGGGGGCGCATGTGGGCGCGTTGGCGATGTCGGAAGCCGGGGCCGGTTCCGATGTTGTGTCCATGTCGTTGCGGGCTGAAAAGCGCAACGATCACTACCGCCTGTCCGGCAACAAATACTGGATCACCAACGGCCCCGATGCCGATACGCTTGTGGTCTATGCCAAGACGGACCCCGATGCGGGGTCCAAGGGGATCACGGCCTTTCTGATCGAAAAGGAAATGACCGGTTTCAGCACTTCGCCACATTTCGACAAGCTGGGCATGCGCGGGTCAAACACGTCCGAACTGATCTTTGACGATGTGCAGGTGCCATTCGAAAATGTGCTGGGGGAAGAGGGCAAAGGCGTGCGCGTCCTGATGTCCGGCCTTGACTATGAACGGGTGGTTTTGGCGGGCATCGGCCTTGGCATCATGGCCGCCTGTCTGGACGAGGTCATGCCCTACATCAGTACCCGCAAACAGTTCGGAGAACCCGTTGGCAATTTCCAACTGATGCAGGGCAAGATCGCCGATATGTATACGGCAATGAATTCTGCCCGCGCCTATGTCTACGAAGTGGCCCGCGCCTGTGATCGCGGCACCGTCACGCGGCAGGATGCGGCCGCCTGTTGTCTTTATGCTTCCGAAGAGGCGATGAAGCAGGCCCACCAAGCCGTGCAGGCCATGGGCGGCGCGGGCTTCCTGAATGACGCACCCGTCGCCCGTCTGTTTCGCGATGCAAAGCTGATGGAGATCGGGGCGGGCACATCCGAAATTCGCCGCATGCTGGTCGGACGTGAATTGATGGGGGCAATGGGGTAGTGTGGGGCAATGAACCGGAAAGCCTATTTCCTGCCATTTGCGGCGCTCACCATTTTTGTGGCCTACCTGGGCTTGCGGATTGGTGATGTGCCCACCGAAACCGAAATCATCAACCGCTATGCTGCGGCCTATCTTGAAACCGCAGGTGATGGAGCGCGGCCCACTGACTGCGCGGCGACCCCGCATCCTGACCCGGCTATTCGCATGATTATCGCCTGCACCCACCCCAGCGGCGTGCTGACCACCTATTACGCCGGCCCCCGTGGCGAGTCCGTGCCGCAACCCGAAGGACCCTCCGCATGACCCGTGACGCACATGAAGCGGCTCTGGCCGAAGTGGCTGCCGCGGCACAGCAGGCTGCCCTTGGCGGAGGAGAGAAATCCCGCGACCGTCATCTGGGCCGGGGCAAGATGCTGCCCCGCGACCGGGTGGCCAATCTGCTTGACCCGGGATCGCCCTTTCTGGAGGTCGGCGCCACTGCCGCCCATGGCATGTATGACGGGGCCGCCCCCTGTGCGGGCGTGATCGCTGGTGTGGGGCAGGTCAATGGTGTGGAGGTGATGGTCGTCTGCAATGACGCCACCGTCAAAGGCGGCACCTACTATCCGATGACCGTCAAAAAACATCTGCGCGCGCAGGAAATTGCAGAGGCTTGCAATCTGCCCTGTATCTATCTGGTCGACAGCGGCGGTGCGAACTTGCCCAACCAGGATGAGGTTTTCCCTGACCGCGACCATTTTGGGCGTATATTCTATAATCAGGCGCAGATGTCCGCGAAGGGCATTCCGCAGATCGCCGTGGTCATGGGGTCCTGCACCGCAGGTGGGGCTTATGTGCCTGCGATGGCCGATGTGTCTATTATCGTGAAAGCGCAAGGCACGATCTTTCTGGCGGGGCCACCATTGGTCAAAGCCGCCACAGGCGAGGTGGTCAGCGCAGAGGATTTGGGCGGCGGCGATGTACATACACGCCTGTCCGGTGTTGCGGATTATCTGGCCGAGGATGATGCCCACGCACTGGCACTCGCGCGGCAGGCCGTTGCGTCCTGTGCTTTGGATAAAGCAAACCCTGTCAAGCGGTTGCCGTCTGAACCTCCGGCGCTGGATCCAGCGACCCTGTTTGATGTGATCCCCGCTGATCTGCGCACGCCCTATGACATCCGCGAGGTGATCCGCCGTATTGTCGACGGCTCGCGCTTCGATGAATTCAAGGCGCGATTTGGCGAAACGCTGGTCTGTGGCTTTGCCCATATCGATGGCTGGCCCTGCGGGATTATCGCCAACAACGGTGTGCTGTTTTCCGAGAGTGCCCAGAAGGGGGCCCACTTTGTGGAACTGTGCAGCCAGCGCAAAATCCCGTTGGTATTCCTGCAAAATATCACCGGCTTCATGGTGGGGCAGAAGTACGAAAACGAAGGGATCGCCCGGCATGGGGCAAAAATGGTCACGGCGGTGGCCACCACCAAGGTCCCCAAGATTACGATGGTTGTCGGCGGGTCATATGGTGCGGGCAATTATGGCATGTCAGGAAGGGCTTATAGTCCGCATTTCATGTGGTCATGGCCGACGTCGCGGATATCAGTCATGGGTGGCGAACAGGCGGCAGGTGTGCTGGCGACCGTCAAGCGAGACGCGATTGAACGCAGCGGCGGTACTTGGTCAGCCGAGGAGGAAGCCGCCTTTAAGAAACCAACGACCGACATGTTCGCCGAACAATCCCACCCGCTTTATGCCAGCGCCCGGCTTTGGGATGACGGGGTGATCGACCCGCGCAAAAGCCGCGAAGTGCTGGCGCTGTCTCTTTCAGCCGCCCTGAATGCACCAATAGAGGACACGCGCTTTGGCGTGTTTCGGATGTGATGTTTGACAAGATCCTGATCGCCAACAGGGGCGAGATTGCCTGCCGTATCATCAAGACGGCCCGCGCAATGGGTGTGCGGACAGTCGCTGTTTATTCCGACGCAGACGCGCAGGCGCTTCATGTGGCGCAAGCGGACGAGGTCGTGCGCCTTGGCCCTGCGCCTGTGGCAGATAGTTACTTGCGGGGTGATCTGATCGTGCAAGCTGCGCGCGACACTGGCGCGCAGGCAATCCATCCCGGTTACGGATTTCTGTCCGAAAATCCTGAATTTGTGGATCTGGTGACGGACGCTGGATTGGTCTTTATCGGCCCCTCGGCCAAGGCAATCCGCGCAATGGGGCTGAAGGACGCGGCCAAGGCACTGATGGCAGATGCAGGCGTGCCTGTCGTTCAGGGGTATCACGGGTCGCAACAGGACCCCGCTTTTTTAGCTAAAAAAGCGGCTGAGATCGGTTATCCCGTGTTGATAAAAGCCGTCGCCGGTGGCGGCGGCAAGGGCATGCGACTGGTCGAGGGGGCCCCAGATTTTCTAGAAAATCTGGCCAGCGCCCAGTCCGAAGCGCGGTCTGCTTTTGGCAACGCCGACGTTCTGATTGAGAAATACATCACGTCGCCCCGCCATATCGAAGTGCAGGTCTTTGGTGATGGTGTGGATGCGGTGCATTTGTTCGAACGCGACTGTTCGCTGCAAAGACGCCATCAGAAGGTGATCGAGGAAGCGCCGGCGCCGGGCATGACCGATGCGGTCAGGCAGGCGATGGGCGATGCGGCCGTTACGGCGGCCAAGGCCATCGGGTACGCCGGGGCCGGCACGATTGAATTCATCGTGGATGGGTCAAACGGGCTGCGCACGGATGGCTTCTGGTTCATGGAAATGAATACACGCTTGCAGGTCGAACACCCTGTCACCGAAGCGATCACCGGCGTTGATCTGGTGGAATGGCAATTGCGCGTCGCGGCAGGCGAGCCATTGCCCCTGTCGCAGGCTGACCTGACGATCAGCGGCCACGCCTTTGAGGCCCGGTTATATGCCGAGGACGTGCCAGCCGGGTTCCTGCCCGCCACAGGCCGCCTTGATCACCTGCAGTTTCCTGAAAATGCGCGGATCGACACCGGGGTGATGACGGGGGATGAGATTTCACCGTGGTACGATCCGATGATTGCCAAGATCACAACACATGGGCCGGATCGTCCGACGGCATTGCGCAGGTTGCATGCCGCACTGGATGCGACCCAAGTGGCCGGCACGGTGACCAACCTTGGTTTTTTGCGGCGTCTCGCACGGTACAGGGGCTTCAATGACGGCGATGTTGATACGGGCCTGATCACGCGCAACAGTGACAGCCTTTGCCGGACACCCATGCCGGACAACAGAACCGTTGCGGTTGCTGCCGTAGAGGCCGCAAGGATTGCTCCCGGCGCCCTGACCGGCTTTTCGCTTTGGGCGCCATTGTGCCATGATATCATGCTGGCTCAAGGCGACGACATCCACTGCGTCCGTTTGACCTTTCAGGGTCCCGACACTGTACTTGCAGCCATTGCGGGTGATCAACTGATGTTACGTCGCACGGCTGATCATTGGGGGGTGCCCGCGTTGCGCCATGGCGCGCAGGTCACCGTGTTCGGGGCTGAAACACACAGCTTTGACCTGATTGATCCGCTGGAACGTGCATCCGATGCGCAGGGCGGTGACAGTGTCATGTCGCCAATGCCGGGACTGGTTCGTGCCGTTTCGGTCGCAATGGGGCAGGTCGTCAGCGCAGGTGAGCGTCTGGTTGTTTTGGAGGCGATGAAGATGGAACATGTCCTTTGCGCGCCGCGCGACGGAACGGTGGCGTCGGTCGCCGTTGCCGCAGGTGATCAGGTGACTGCCGGAATGATGCTGGTGGCGCTGGAGGACGCAACATGATCCGCCTGCATCACTGTCCGCAAACCCGGTCAATGCGCAGCCTGTGGTTGCTGCATGAACTGGGCGTTGATTTCGACCTTGTGGAATATCCGTTTGACAAGACCCTGCGCGAAGAACCCTATGCCTCGCTGAACCCGACAGGGCGGGTGCCGACACTCGAAATTGATGGCGACATCCTGACCGAAAGCGGCGCCATTGCCGAATTTCTGTGTGAGCGGTTTTCAGATGCGGGCTTGGGGCGTGCGCCGGGTGAAGCCGGTCGCGCTGTCTGGCTGAACTGGATTCACTTTGCCGAAACCATCAGCCAGCATTGCGCGACCCTCACGCAGCAACATGTGGCCCTGCGCGATGATGCCATGCGCTCACCCATACTGATGCAGCTTGAAGCCAAGCGTTTGGCGCGCACGCTGGCGACCGTCGAAAAGGGCCTGACCGCCCCCTATCTGGTGGGTCACTTTTCGGCTGCGGATGTCGGTGTCGGGCAGGCGGTCTATATGGCCACCCATTTTGTGCATCTGGATACATTTCCGCGCCTGACGGACTGGTATGCCCGTCTTGCCACCCGTCCGGCATTCCAGAAGTCGCTTCCGGGTGAGACGCGGCTCTATGCCCGCGACTTTTACCCGCCGTGGGACGTGGCCACATGACCGACGGCGACAAATTCGTCCGCATTCACGAGGTTGGTCCGCGTGACGGGTTACAGAACGAGCCAAACGTGATTTCGGTGGCTGACAAGGTTGCCCTGATCGACATGCTTTCAGGCTCTGGTTTGCGCGATATCGAAGTGGGCAGTTTCGTCAGCCCCAAATGGGTGCCACAGATGGCCGACAGCGATCAGGTGTTGGCACAAATGACGCCGGCGCCCGAAGTACGCTATGCGGTTCTGGTGCCCAACATGCGCGGTTGGGAAGGATTTGTTGCTGCCCGCCAACCGGATGTGACTTACGAAGTGGCGGTGTTCATTTCGGCATCCGAGGGGTTTTCGCGCAGCAATCTCAATTGTTCGATCGCGGAGTCCGTAGAGCGTTTGCTGCCTGTCGTGCAGGCAGCCCAGGATGCAGGCATTGCGTTGCGCGGTTATATTTCATGCGTCACCGATTGCCCTTTTGACGGGCCGGTTGCGCCGGATGCCGTGGCGCAGGCTGCCTCACTGTTGCGCGCAGCGGCCCCGATGCCGTTGTCCCTTGGCGATACGATCGGCAAAGCAACACCCGACAGGGTGACGGCCATGCTGCGGGCCGTGCTGGATGTGGCACCTGTCGATGATATTGCGGGCCACTTTCACGACACTGGCGGGCAGGCCTTGGCGAATATTGCTGCGTCAATGGACATGGGCGTGCGGGCATTTGACAGTTCGGTCGCGGGACTTGGCGGCTGCCCTTATGCGCCCGGTGCTTCGGGGAATGTTGCGACCGAATCTGTTTTGGAGATGCTACACGCTCAGGGCTTTGAGACAGGCATCAACGAAGAGGTGATCGCCAAGGCGGCGGCATTTGCGCGAGGATTGCGATGATTGATCTTGATATTGACGCGCGCGGTGTCGCGACGCTGACGCTGGCCCGGCCGGAAAAGCATAACGCCTTGTCGCAGGCGCTGATTGACGGATTGCGCGATGCGGCAGCACGTATTGCAGCGGACCGTGCGATCCGTGTTGTTGTGCTGACCGGGCAGGGGGCGTCGTTTTGCGCAGGCGGTGATTTGAACTGGATGCGTGAACAAATGGCGGGTGATGCAGATGCCAAACGCAGCGCCGCCCGTGCATTGGCTGGTATGCTGGGCGCGTTGAACAGCCTGCCCCAACCTCTTATCGGCAGAGTGCAGGGCAATGCCTTTGGCGGCGGTGTCGGCATGGCCTGTGTCTGTGATGTGGCTGTCGCGGCGGACCATGTGAAATGCGGCCTGACCGAAACCAAACTGGGCCTGATCCCGGCGACCATTGGCCCCTACGTGCTGGCCCGCATGGGAGAGGCAAACGCGCGCCGCGTCTTTATGTCGAGCCGGATATTCGGGGCCGCAGAGGCCCGCGAATTGGGCATCGTGGCAAAGGTGGTGCCCGCCGATGACCTTGATTCGGCTGTCGCGGCAGAGGTGAAACCTTATCTTGACTGTGCGCCGGGGGCTGTTGCCGCAGCAAAAGCGTTTGCCAGATCACTCGGCCCGACGATAGACGAGGCAACTGTCACGCGTTCGATAAATGCCCTTATCGCGCAATGGGATAGCCCCGAAGCGACCGAGGGTCTTTCGGCTTTTTTTGAGCGGCGCAAACCCGATTGGGACAATTGTCATAAATAAATGGTCTGATTTCCGTCTCAATTCTGTCTGAATTGACGTTTTATTTGTCCCCATATGAGAGGGGAAGAGCATGTATTTTGATTGGCCGACACCTGCACAAATGATTTATCGCCTGCACCGATTGCGCCGGTTGGTACTGTTCTGTGCAATCCCGCCGGTTTGCCTGCTGCTTCTGGGCGCATATCTGGACCCGGGTTTCATGCCGGCGGATCGTGCCACCCTTGCGGCGTTGGCGGTTGTGACCCTGATTGCCGGACATGTGATCCTGTTTCCCAATGTCCCGCTTGAGACGGTCAGCCTGTCATTGACGGTAACCTTGGTGGCGTTTGTGGCACCGATGATCAAGACGCTTAGCTTCATGGCACCTGCAGAACATGCCAGCGCGGCGCTGTTATTCATGGTTGTCCTCACGGTGGCTGCGGCGGGGCTTTTGATGTTTGTGTTACAACTGATTATCGGGCTTTTGTTGATGGTGGGGCCTACGGTCAAACTGCGTATGCAAAGCGCGCTGCTTGTCGATTGCTCGCCTGCGGTTGCAATAAGCCAATTCACGCTCAAGCCGGGAAGACGGCGGGGGCGGGTCCTGACTGGACCGGCTGACTCCAACGGTTTTTTTGATGTGGCAATCCTTGCGCCACAAATCGCTGACCCTGATCGCCCGAACCAGCCACTTGTGATGCGAGTGGCGGCGAAGATGATTGATGTGCGTGACAAACAGCAGCAGACCATGCTTGTGTTGCCCAACGGGGCCGTGACCGTCACAACGGAAAGCTTTGAAGCGACCGCAGATGGTTGCCGTGTCACGATTGCGGAACTTCCGGGTGACTTCACGCTGGGCATGTATCTGATGTTTTGGCTGACCGATCAACAGATGGACAATCTGACTGAAACCGCCGACACGATCACTGGCGTACCGGCCCGCGCAAACGGGCTCGCGCATGGGGTATCCTGTCTGTCGATTGCGGCGGCGGTCCTGTCACCCCGCCAGCCCATTGCCGACCAGGCTGACTGACGCAGGTTTCCCACGCGACTTGACGCGCCTATAAGCTTTGCCGGCTAACCCGAAGATGCGACAATTTTTGCGCCAATCCTCTGGCGGCACCCGTTGACCCTGCTTGGTGCGGGGGGTAAGTGTCAGAGGAACCTTGGCAAGTACTGCTTTCTTGCCAGACAGGGAAAGGAAAACCCTTGCAGGAAATGTTGTCCGAGTATTTGCCGATCATGATCTTTCTGGGGCTCGCTATCGGGCTTGGTCTGGTCTTTATCCTTGCGGCGGCCATTTTCGCCGTGCGCAACCCTGACCCTGAAAAAGTGTCTGCCTATGAATGCGGGTTCAACGCCTTCGATGATGCGCGGATGAAATTCGATGTGCGTTTCTACCTCGTGTCGATCCTGTTCATCATTTTCGACCTTGAAGTGGCGTTTCTGTTTCCATGGGCGGTGGCCTTTGCGGACGTATCCATGGTTGCCTTCTGGTCGATGATGGTCTTTCTGGCCGTCCTGACCATCGGCTTTGCATACGAATGGAAGAAAGGGGCGCTGGAATGGGAGTGATGACAGGCACAGCCGTTGGCGCCGACAAGGAACATGGCGCTGGCCTGATTAACGAGGCGTTGCAGGACAAGGGTTTTCTTGTCACCTCGACCGCCGACATGATCAACTGGGCGCGCACCGGCAGCCTGCACTGGATGACCTTTGGTCTGGCGTGCTGTGCTGTTGAAATGATGCACACCTCCATGCCGCGTTATGATCTTGAGCGTTTCGGAACAGCGCCGCGCGCGTCCCCGCGCCAGTCGGACCTGATGATTGTTGCGGGTACGCTGACCAACAAGATGGCCCCGGCTTTGCGTAAGGTTTACGACCAGATGCCAGAGCCGCGTTATGTGATCTCTATGGGGTCCTGCGCGAATGGTGGCGGCTATTATCACTACAGTTATTCTGTTGTGCGTGGCTGCGACCGCATCGTGCCGGTTGATATCTATGTGCCCGGCTGCCCGCCAACAGCAGAGGCGCTTTTGTACGGCATTCTCCAGCTTCAGCGAAAAATGCGCCGAACCGGCACAATCGTGCGCTAGGCTGCACGTCTGAAAGGACAATATGATGACCGAAGCCCTGAAAGAACTTGGCGCCCATCTGGACATGAAGCGGACCGATTGCGTGCTGTCTTGGGACATCGCCCATGAAGAGTTGACCGTCACCGTGGCACCATCTTCACTGGTTAGCTTTGTGGAATTCCTCAAGACCGATCAGGCCTGCAAATTCTCGACCCTCGTGGATATTACAGCGGTGGATTACCCCAGCCGTGCCAAGCGGTTTGACGTGATCTATCACTTCCTGAGCATGTATCAAAACCAGCGCATCCGCCTGCGGGTAAAGGTGCGTGAAGAGGATATGCTGGACTCTATCATCTCGGTTCATCCGTCGGCCAACTGGTTTGAACGCGAAGTGTTCGATATGTTTGGTATCCTCTTCTCCGGCCACCCCGATTTGCGCCGTATCCTTACGGATTACGGTTTTCGGGGCTACCCTCTGCGCAAGGATTTCCCGACCACAGGCTATACCGAAGTTCGCTATGATGAAGTGCAAAAGCGAGTCGTCTACGAGCCTGTGAAACTGGTACAGGAATACCGGCAGTTCGACTTCATGTCGCCTTGGGAAGGGGCCGAATACATCCTGCCCGGCGACGAAAAGAAAGACGAGAAAGCAGGCTGATGACGTCGGCTGCGACGGATGCGGACAACCCGCAGACTGACGACCGCTTCCAGACCGCAAGAACGCTTTTTTTCGTGATTGGTGCGCAGAAAAGCGGGACCACATGGATGAGCAAATTCATGCATGATCATCCGCAGATCGCCGTGCCAGCCTGGAAAGAAACGAACTACTGGAACATCGCCGAAGGTTGGGCTGATGTGGACTACCGGTTGGTCGCGCACCAGTCCAAGCGTGACAGCGAGTCACCAATCTATACAAGGTTCCGAGAGATCTTTCGGCGCGAAAGTCGTGCGAAAGACAAGGCCGTGACGCGCGCTCTTGCTGCCGCACGCAACCCTGCTGCGCCGCATGGAGAATATGCTGATCTGCTCTTTTCCGATCAGGCAAAGACAGCCCAGGCCCACGGTGAGCTGTGTCCGCAATATGCCCTGTTGAAGCCCGAAACCTATCGCGAAATGTCCCAGCTTGGGCCCAATGTCAGGTTCATCTTTATCATGCGCGACCCTGTTGAGCGGTTTATCTCGGGCGTGCGCCACACCTTGCGCAAATCGCTTGGCCGCGAAAATGTGACCCAGGATGCGATTTCGAAAGGCGTCGTAGAGACATTGAATGCCCCGAAGTCACTGGCATTGCGGCGCTCTGATTACCGCCTGACAATCACCGATCTTGAACAGCATGTTCCGCAGTCGCACATCGCCTACTTCTTTTACGAGACGTTTTTTGATCAAAACGAAGTGCAGCGGCTTTGCACTTTTCTGGGGGTCGATCATGTCACGGCGGATGTGGGCCGACAGGTCCACAAGGGCGCTGGTAGCGAAGCGAAAGTCACGCAGGCTGACAAGGCGCGCATCGCAGGCCATCTGTCAGAGGTCTATCCTTTTATGCGCGAGCGGTTCGGCGACCGGATCCCCGAAAAGTGGCATGCTTCAGAGGCATTGATAGCGGAGGGCGCGCGCGCTGCCGGGTGATCCAACGATATTATTCGGCGTCGGGGCGACCAAGGCCGGGACGTCGTGGCTCTATCGTTATCTGCACGAACACCCCGACTGTGCGCTGCCAGCGGTCAAAGAGGCACATTATTGGGATACGTTCGATGCGGAGCGTTCGCAGAAACAAATGCAAGCCTTCCGCATTCGCCTGCGCGAATTGCGCGACATCAAAGAGGATGCGCTGGAAGCCGACCGCGGCTGGCAGGTCGCCAACATGGACCGGCGCATCAATGACATGAAAGCCCTGATGAAAGTGTTGGAAGGGGACCGCACCCGCGATCTCGGCTATGCGACATGGCTGCTTGATCGCAGGCCCGTTCGTCTGGTGGCGGATATCACGCCCAATTATGCAACGCTGCCCGAAACGACATTGTCGCGTATGGCGCAGCTCGCCCCGACGACCAAATTCATCTTTCTTATGCGCGACCCGCTGGACCGGCTTTGGTCGCACATTCGGATGCAGGCGCGTCGTCAGCGCCAAAGTCACGAAATCTACGCGCAAAAAGCGAACAACATTTTGCACCGGATCATCAATCGTGGCCAGGAAACACATATCCTTGAACGGGGCGACTATCCGGCGATTATCTCAAGACTGCGCAGTGCTGTGCCGCCTGACCGGCTGAAAATTATCTTTACAGAAGACATGATGGGGCAAGATGCCCTCTCGCTCTTGTGCGAATTCCTTGGTATCAGCCATGTTAAACCAACCTTTGCCAATCCGGTTCATGAAGGGCCGCAGGTGGTGATGTTGGAAAAATTGCGCCCGAAAGCGCAAAAACTGTTGAATGAACACTACACTTGGGTGGCCGACAACGTGGGTCCCCTGCCGCTGCGGTGGCAAGAAAATCTAGCGAGGGCGTGAGCCATGATGGACGGTGATATTCGTGTGAACACTTATGATGACGGCTCGACCGATGCCGCCACGAGTGAACAGCAGATTCGCAATTTCAACATCAACTTCGGCCCGCAGCACCCGGCGGCCCACGGTGTGTTGCGTCTGGTGCTGGAACTCGATGGTGAAATTGTCGAACGTTGCGACCCCCACATCGGCCTGCTGCACCGTGGCACTGAAAAGCTGATGGAATCGCGCACCTATCTGCAAAACCTGCCTTATTTTGACCGGCTTGATTACGTCGCCCCGATGAATCAGGAACATGCATGGTGCCTGGCGATTGAAAAACTGACCAAGACCGAAGTGCCGCGTCGCGCATCGCTGATCCGCGTGCTTTACTCCGAAATCGGGCGTGTGCTGAATCACCTGCTGAACATTACGACCCAAGCGATGGACGTGGGCGCGATGACCCCGCTGGCGTGGGGGTTCGAAGAACGTGAAAAGTTGATGGTGTTCTATGAGCGTGCCTGCGGTGCCCGGCTGCACGCGGCCTACTTCCGCCCCGGCGGGGTTCATCAGGACCTTCCAGCTGAACTGATCGAGGATATCGACCAGTGGGCAGAGGCGTTCCCGACAATCATTGACGATATCTCTGGCCTGCTGACGGAAAACCGCATTTTCAAGCAGCGTAACGTCAACATCGGCATCGTCTCCGAGGAAGAAATCCAGCAGTGGGGCTACTCTGGCGTGATGGTGCGCGGCTCCGGCCTTGCCTGGGATTTGCGCAGGTCGCAGCCCTATGAATGCTACGATGAATTCGAATTTCAGGTGCCGGTCGGCAAAAATGGCGATTGTTATGACCGCTACCTTTGCCGGATGGAGGAAATGCGCCAGTCGACTTCCATCATCCGTCAGGCTTGCGAAAAGCTGCGCAATGAACCCGGTGATGTCATGGCGCGTGGCAAGATGACCCCACCCACGCGCGGTGAGATGAAAACCTCAATGGAGGCGCTTATCCACCACTTCAAGCTATATACCGAAGGGTTCCACGTGCCCGCGGGCGAAGTCTATGCCGCTGTCGAGGCCCCCAAGGGCGAGTTCGGCGTTTATCTGGTAGCGGATGGGACCAACCAACCCTACCGCGCCAAACTTCGCGCGCCCGGCTATTTGCATCTGCAATCCATGGACCACATCGCCAAGGGCCACCAGTTGGCCGACGTCGCAGCCATCATCGGCACCATGGACGTCGTCTTTGGCGAGATTGACCGCTAGGCGCGGGTCGGATCGATGTTTATTGATATCTGGCTGCTACTTTACGGGGCCGCCGCCGGTCTTGTCGCTGTCCTTCTCGCGCGCGGGCGGCAACGGATGATCAAGGGGGCGCTGCTTGGGGCCGCGACGATGCTGGTGCTGCAGCTATTGCGCTTCTTTGTGTGAAAATTTGCGGCAGGTTTGGCCGCCAACGCCCATTTTCAGGCAGCGTGAATATCACCCATGATTGCCCAGTAACAGGACGCTGGGTGCCAAGCCGTTCGCAGTTGATATGAGTTCTGGGCGGGCTGTTTGATCAGATCCCCGCGTATTTCCGGATCAAAGTGATTTGACCGGGTCTGACCCCAAACAGATACGGCGTTTCCTTTTGGTTCAACCCGACGATTGAACGATCGCCGGTGGCGAATGCGGCAAAGCGACCTGTTATTGCTCATCGGCGGAATTTACCGGGCAGGGATGTAGATTGCTGGTCAAGGCGATTTGCTGCCGCTAATCTAGGGCGTACAAGTTATCCAGCCGAAAAGGGCCTTTGCCATGATCCGTCAGCTTCCTCTTGTTGCCTTTTGTATGATGGCCGCCTGCGCAGTGCCCGATTACAGGCCCGTGCGCGCGCCAATCCCCGCACCACAACCAGAACCAGCGCCTCAGGTTAATCCACAATCGGCCAAGGAACGCTTCTTGCGCGCGGTCGAGGCAAACGGCTGTGAAGTCAACGCGAGCAATTCCGCCGTGATTCTGGCCGGTGCGACGCTTTCGCAGCAGGATCTGGCGCGCATCTTGCAGGAACTCAAAGACGAAGGGCGCGGTTCGGTCGCACCTGACGGGACAGGCTTTCGGGTCAACACGGGCGCGTGTGCCTGATTTCTTGTCAACTGCGTGCAAAAGTCCGGCCCCCAAGCGTTGTAAAATCTGCCGGGCCTGTGTAACCCGTTCCCAAAGGCTGCTGCATTCGCCGCCTGTCAACGTTCGCTGAGGTTTCCTAAATGCTCCGTCGTCTTTACGCTGATCAACCGGATAGTTTTGCCTTTACGCCCGACAACCAGAAGTGGGCGGAAGCGCAGATGAAAAAGTTTCCCGACGGCCGTCAGGCGTCTGCGATCATTCCGATCCTGTGGCGCGCGCAAGAACAGGAAGGCTGGCTGACACGGCCCGCCATTGAACATGTGGCCGGCATGCTGGATATGGCTTATATCCGTGCGCTGGAAGTGGCATCTTTTTACTTCATGTTTCAACTGCAACCCGTCGGTTCCATTGCCCATATTCAGGTTTGCGGGACCTTGTCCTGTATGATCTGCGGAGCCGAAGACCTGATTGGTGTCTGCAAGGATAAAATTGCCGAAAAGCCGCATGAATTGTCTGCTGACGGAAAGTTTTCATGGGAAGAAGTCGAATGTCTGGGCTCCTGCGCCAACGCGCCCATGGCCCAGATCGGCAAGGACTACTACGAAGACCTGACCGCTGCGCGCCTTGGCGAAATCATCGATGAGTTGGCAAAAGGCAACGTGCCGGTGCCGGGTCCGCAAAATGGCCGTTATGCTGCTGAACCCCTCAGCGGTCTGACCAGCCTGACCGATCATGAAGCTGGCAAAGCGCGGTATAACGCCAGTGCGCAACTGGCGACGGACATCGGTGATACGGTCAAACGGATCGACGGCACCGAGGTTCCATTGCTGACCCCTTGGGTCAAAGACCCGAAGACCGCCACGGTCCCTGCGAAGAAAAAAGCGAAGTCCGCAGCACCCAAGCCAGCCGCAGACAAACCCGCTGACAAAACAGGCGTGACCAAACAGCAGGCGGCTGCGACATCAAAAGCCAAGCCGGTGGGCAAGTCCAACCCCGAAACGGTTGCAGAAGCGCAGCCCGAAACGCTCACCGCCCCGCGCGACGGCAGTGCCGATGACCTGAAAAAGATCAGCGGCGTTGGCCCCAAGCTGGAAGGCACGCTGAACGAGCTTGGGTTCTGGCATTTTGACCAGATCGCCAAGTGGACAGAGGCAGATGTGGCTTGGGTTGACAGTCGGCTGAAGTTCAAGGGCCGGATCGAACGTGACAACTGGATGGCGCAGGCGGCAGAGTTGGCAAAGGCGGCGAAAGCCTAGGCCGCGTGCATTTGGTGGTGCAAAAGCAGGTGACAAGTTACCCGCTACACACAAATTATTTACGCAACACTCCTCTTGCGGTAGACCTAGGACATGGTGTCGCGGTTTGTGGGGAAAGTGATAACCCTTTTCGCGGTGTTCAATGTCGATAGGCCGCCCATGCGGCCACCCGTAGGGAGATCAGATAAGATGAAAGATACAGCACCAAAGGGTCAGGGGATTATTGCCGTTTCGGCCCTCTTTGGGGTCATTGCAGCCGGTGTGGCCTTTGTCCTTTTCAGTTTCGGTGGTCTTGCAGCGATTGCGATTGGCGCAGTTGTAGCGGCGATTGCGGCGATTTACCTGCTGCTGGGATGGCGCGAGCCTGCGCCATATACTGGTCCGGCAACAGCGCCTAGCGCGACCGCGCCATCGGTTGAATCTGCGCCCACCGCAGAAGCCGCAGCACCTGCGCCCGCCGCTCCCCAAGCTGCGCCCGCTGCTGCACCTGCCGCCAAGACGGAAGAGCCGGTGGTCAAACCGACGGCCACACTTGCAGGTGAGCAGGAACTGGCCGCGAAAAAAGGCGACTGGAAATACGAGGGCGACAAGGCCGAGGCACCTGCGCCATCTGCTGATGCCGCCGCGCCTACCTTCCTCAAAGAAGCGCGCGAAGGCGGGCCTGACGATCTCAAGCAGATCAAGGGTGTCGGGCCAAAGCTGGAAAAGACCCTGCACGAGATGGGCATCTTCCACTTTGACCAAATATCCGGTTGGGGCCCTGCGGAACAGGCCTGGATGGACGACAATCTGGAAGGTTTCAAAGGCCGTGCGACCCGGGACAATTGGGTTGAACAGGCCAAGACGCTGGCCGCTGGCGGCGAAACAGACTTTTCCAAGAAAGTAGAGAAGGGCGGCGTTTACTGACGCTTGAATTCTATGGCTCAACAAGGATCCACGAAACAGGCAAAAGCAGGACAACGCACCGCATTGACCATGGCGGGCGTTGGTGTTTTCTGGATCCTTGTGACCCTTATCGGGGCAGAATATGGCTGGTCCAACCGGACCCGCGCGTTTTTTGACCTTGCAGCGCTGGCCGGTTTCGGCTTTGCGCTATGGCAGACATTTCAACTCTGGCGGACCCGCCAGAACGACAAAGGCGGAAGCTGATGCTCAAAGACGAAAACCGGATTTTCACGAACCTTTACGGCATGCATGACCGGACCCTTGCAGGTGCGCAAAAGCGTGGCCATTGGGATGGCACGGCGGCCATTATCAAAAAGGGGCGCGACTGGATCATCAATGAGATGAAATCTTCCGGCCTGCGTGGCCGTGGTGGCGCGGGTTTCCCGACGGGCCTGAAGTGGTCGTTCATGCCCAAGGAAAGCGATGGTCGCCCCGCCTATCTGGTGGTGAATGCCGACGAATCAGAGCCCGGCACCTGCAAAGACCGCGAAATCATGCGCCACGATCCGCACACGCTGATCGAAGGGTGCCTGATCGCGTCCTTCGCGATGAATGCCAATGCCTGCTACATCTATATCCGTGGCGAATACATCCGCGAAAAGGAAGCGCTGCAAGCGGCGATCGACGAATGTTATGCCGCCGGCTTTGTGGGCAAGAACGCGGCGAAATCCGGCTGGGACTTCGACATTTATCTGACCCACGGTGCCGGTGCCTATATCTGTGGCGAAGAAACCGCGCTGCTTGAAAGTCTTGAGGGCAAAAAAGGCATGCCGCGGATGAAGCCGCCTTTTCCCGCAGGAGCGGGCCTCTATGGCTGCCCGACGACAGTGAACAACGTCGAATCAATCGCAGTCGTGCCAACGATCCTGCGCCGCGGTGGCGACTGGTTCGCCGGAATGGGGCGGGCCAACAACGCGGGTACAAAACTGTTTGCGATCTCGGGCCACGTCAACAACCCCTGCGTCGTCGAAGAAGAGATGTCGATTTCCTTCGAAGAGTTGATCGAAAAGCACTGCGGCGGCATTCGCGGCGGATGGAGCAACCTCAAGGCGGTCATTCCCGGCGGCTCGTCCGTGCCGTGTGTGCGTGGTGAAAACATGCGCGATGCAATCATGGACTTTGACGCGCTCAAGGAAAAAGGGTCATCGCTGGGTACCGCTGCTGTCATCGTGATGGACCAGTCCACCGACATGATCAAAAACATCTGGCGACTGTCCAAGTTCTACAAGCACGAAAGCTGCGGCCAGTGTACGCCCTGCCGCGAAGGCACCGGCTGGATGATGCGGGTTATGGAACGTCTGGTCAAAGGCGATGCATCGGTCGAGGAAATCGATATGCTTCTGGATGTGACCAAACAGGTCGAGGGCCATACGATCTGTGCCCTGGGTGACGCGGCAGCATGGCCCATTCAGGGGCTTATCAAGAATTTCCGGGACGAAATCGAAGACCGGATCAAACATAAACGTGTCGCGGGGATTGCAGCAGAATGATGAGAAAACTGATGATCGTGGGCGCAGCGTTGGCCGTGACCGCCTGTTCAACCGGCCCACAGCCAGCGCGCCCGTTTGATGACCCGGCTGTGCAAAAGCTCTATAACATGCCAACACCGGAGTACTACGCGACATTGAAAATCGCGACGATGGTGGCGCAGAACTGCGCCCGCTATAGCTACGATTCCGCGCTGGATCTTATGGTGAATGAAAAACGCAATGAAGTCGGGCGCGGGTCCTTGTCAGCGCTGAGCCTGCGGAACGCGATTGATCTTGAAACGGAAGTCAGCCAGCGCAGTTTTGCTGCAAAACACGGGGTTGAATTGACCGGGGCTGACCTATGCATGGCAGCGGATGCCGAAAGCCTTGAAAACAGTGCCATTGCAGCGGTGCTTGTTCCTGTGGGATAGCCAAATGGCAGCAACACAGATCCTTGACAGGGCCGCGCACATTGGCGCGGCCCTTCTCACACGTGCCGCTTGCGGGTTGCCCGCGTGGTTCACGGAACCAGCGGTGTGGACCTAGGCGATGCATTTGGCGGAACTCAATATCGGGCGATTGCTTGCACCGACCGATGACCCGCGCGTCGCGGAATTCATGGACAATCTTGACCGGATCAACGGTCTGGGCAAACGGATGCCAGGATTTGTGTGGATGATGGAAGGATCAGGCGCGCCGGGGCGCGGCAATACTGACGCTTGCATTGATGGGGACCCGCAATTCGTGGCAAACCTGTCGGTCTGGAAAACCCCGGCACAGTTGCGCCTGTTTGTTTTTGATACGCTGCATGCAAAATTCATGGACCGCGGCAAGGAGTGGTTCGAAGACCTTGTGCAGATGCATTTTGTCATGTGGTGGGTGGCCGAAGGGACGCAACCCACGCTGGATAACGCTCTGAAAAAGCTGGCCTATCGGGACAAGCACGGGGATAGCGACCAAGCCTTTGGCTGGGACTGGATTACACCAGAGGCCAAACCGTAAGATGGGTTTTAACCCATCAACGTCCGTGAAAATGATCTCATGATATTGAATAGCGTGGGCAAACTCACAACTTGATCGCAACGAACGGCGACAGGTAGTCAGCAGGAGAACTGGCATGGCAAAATTAATCACTTCCGTTGCACTACTGGCGGTTCTGGCGACCAGCGGGGCCGCGGCGCAGACCGCACTCAGGGATGTGGCGCGGGTGCGTGATGGCATTATTCAGGTTGGCATGGCCTACGAAATTTCCGAACAATGCAGTAGTATCAGTGCCCGTCTTCTGCGCGGGCTAAGCTTCCTTCAGGAACTGAAATCCTATGCCAAATCGCAGGGCTTTTCCGACGCGGAAATCGAAGCCTATGTGGATGACCGTGCCGAAAAGCGCAAGCTGGAGCGGATTGCGCGCCAGCAGTTGGCCGCACTGGGGGCTGTTGATGGCCGCCCTGCCACCTATTGCAGGGTAGGACGTAATCAAATTGCCCAAAATACACGCGTTGGCTGGATGCTGCGTTAAGCTTCCGTTAGCGCGGTACAATTTGCTGAATTATTTCCCGATCAGACTGGCATCGCCGCCCTTGTCGCGTTAGAAGTCGAGCCAACGCGCCTTGTCTGTTTAAGTCTCGGGCGCGAGAGGGAACATATAAGGCACGCCATGTCTGATCTGCGCAAAGTTGTCATTGACGGAACTGAGGTCGAAGTTGACGGGGCGATGACCCTGATTCAGGCCTGTGAAGAAGCGGGTATCGAAATCCCGCGTTTTTGCTATCATGAACGGCTTTCCATCGCAGGCAACTGTCGCATGTGCCTTGTCGAGGTGGTGGGTGGCCCGCCCAAACCTGCCGCGTCTTGCGCGATGCAGGTCCGCGACCTGCGACCCGGCCCCGAAGGCCAACCGCCCGTCGTCAGGACAAATTCGCCCATGGTCAAAAAGGCCCGTGAGGGGGTCATGGAATTCCTGCTGATCAACCATCCGCTGGATTGCCCGATCTGCGATCAGGGCGGCGAATGTGATTTGCAGGATCAGGCGATGGCCTATGGCGTCGATTTCAGCCGGTTCCGGGAACCCAAGCGCGCCACCGAAGATCTTGATCTCGGGCCACTTGTCGAAACCCATATGACGCGCTGCATTTCCTGCACCCGTTGCGTGCGCTTCACCACCGAGGTGGCGGGCATTCACCAGATGGGCCAGACAGGGCGTGGCGAAGATGCGGAAATCACCAGCTATCTGGGTGAAACGCTCGATTCCAACATGCAAGGCAATATCATTGACCTGTGCCCCGTCGGCGCGCTGGTCAGTAAGCCCTACGCCTTTACCGCGCGGCCTTGGGAATTGACCAAGACAGAATCAATCGACGTGATGGATGCGCTTGGGTCAAACATCCGTGTCGATACCAAAGGCCGCGAAGTCATGCGCTTCCTGCCGCGCAACCACGATGGCGTGAACGAGGAGTGGATTTCCGACAAGACGCGCTTCGTCTGGGACGGGCTGCGCAAGCAGCGGCTTGATACACCCTACATTCGCGAAAACGGGAAGCTGCGCAAAGCGAGTTGGGGAGAGGCGCTGTCAGCCGCTGCCGCCGCGATGAAGGGCAAGAAGGTCGCAGGACTTGTGGGGGATCTGGCCCCGGTCGAGGCTGCGTTCGCGCTCAAGCAGTTGATCGAAGGGCAGGGCGGCCATGTCGAATGCCGCACTGACGGTGCCAAGCTGCCCGTCGGCAACAGGTCTGCTTACGTCGGCAATGCCAGCATCGAAGATATTGATGATGCGGAAATGATTATGCTGATCGGCACCAACCCGCGCGACGAAGCGCCGGTTTTGAATGCGCGTATCCGCAAGGCATGGTCACGCGGCGCAAAGGTTGCGCGCATTGGCCCTGACGCCGATTTGACATTTGATGTGTCCACGATTGGTGCGGGGCGTGATGACCTGACCAAGCTGGCGGCAATGGATCATTCCGACAAACATGGTGTGCCCGGTGTGATGATCGTTGGTCAGGGTGCTTTGAATGAAGCCGATGGCGAAGCCGTGCTTAGCCAGGCCATGAAGGCAGCCGAAGCCGCGCAATCGAAGTTGCTGATCCTGCACACCGCCGCCAGTCGCGTGGGCGCCATGGACGTGGATGCTGTGACCGAAGGCGGTCTGGAGGCTGCACTTGAGGGGGCCGAGGTAGTTTACAACCTTGGTGCCGATGAAGTGGAGATCGCACCCGGTGCATTTGTGATCTATCAGGGCAGCCACGGTGATCGTGGGGCGCATCGCGCCGATATCATTCTGCCTGGTGCCGCCTACACGGAAGAAAACGGTCTGTTCGTCAATACCGAAGGACGTCCGCAACTTGCGCTGCGCGCGAGCTTCCCGCCGGGCGAGGCCAAGGAAAACTGGGCCATCCTGCGTGCGCTCTCTGCTGATCTGGATGCAACTTTGCCCTACGATAGCATGGCGCAACTGCGGCAGGCGCTGGTCAAAGCGCATCCGCATCTTAGCCATATTGACCAAGTGCCGGAAAACGAATGGCAGCCGCTTCCTGTGAAAAAACCGGGTAAGGCTGATTTCCGCTATGCAATTAGCGATTTCTACCTGACGAACCCGATTGCACGTGCATCCAGCCTGATGGCTGAACTCAGTGCGGGCGTCAAAGCACGCAAAAATACGCCTATGGCGGCGGAATAAGGGACCGAAGCATGGTTGATTTCTTCACCAATACCAACCTTGGCATCGTCCTTGTGATCCTTGGGCAATGTTTGTTGCTGTTGGTCCCGATCCTCGTGGCACTTGCATTTCTGATGTACGCGGACCGCAAGGTTTGGGCTGCCGTGCAAATCCGCAAGGGTCCCAATGTTGTCGGGCCGTTCGGCCTGCTGCAATCCTTTGCGGATTTCCTCAAGTATATTGTCAAGGAAATCGTGGTTCCTGCGGGCGCGGACAAGGCTGTGTTCTTTCTCGCCCCGATGATCGCCTTTGTGCTGGCGGTGATTTCATGGGCGGTGATCCCGTTCAATGACGGTTGGGTTTTGGCCGACATCAATGTAGCCATTCTCTATATTTTTGCCATTGGCTCGCTCGAAGTCTATGGCGTTATCATGGGCGGCTGGGCGTCGAATTCCAAATATCCGTTTCTGGGCTCGCTCCGTTCTGCCGCGCAGATGATTTCCTACGAAGTATCCATCGGGCTGATCATTGTGGGAATCATCATTTCGACTAATTCGATGAATTTCGGGGATATCGTGGCGGCGCAATCCGGTGCAGGCTTCTTGAGCTGGTACATCATCCCGCATTTCCCGATGTTCTTTTTGTTCTTTGTCAGCGCGTTGGCAGAAACCAATCGACCACCATTTGACCTGCCAGAGGCGGAATCAGAACTGGTTGCGGGCTATCAGGTGGAATATTCCTCGACCCCGTTCCTGTTGTTCATGATCGGCGAGTTGATGGCCGTGGTGCTGATGTGCGCGCTGGTGTCGCTGTTGTTCCTTGGCGGATGGTTGTCACCAATTCCGGGGGTCAGCGAATGGTGGATCCTCGGCGACGGGCCGCACTGGATGGTCCTGAAGATGGTGTTCTGCTTCTTCATTTTCGCGATGGTCAAGGCGATCACGCCACGCTACCGCTATGACCAGCTGATGCGGATCGGCTGGAAGGTCTTCCTGCCGCTGTCACTGGCTTGGGTCGTGATTGTCGCATTCCTTGCAAAATTCGAAGTGCTTGGTGGTTTCTGGGCACGCTGGGCGATTGGAGCCTGATATGACGCAAATCGATTATAACCGCGCAGCCAAATACTTCCTGTTGCAGGATGTCTGGCAGGGTTTCAAATTGGGGATGAAGTATTTCTTTACGCCAAAGGCGACCGTGAACTATCCGCATGAAAAGGGACCGCTTTCCCCCCGTTTTCGCGGCGAACATGCCCTGCGCCGCTATCCCAACGGTGAAGAGCGCTGCATCGCCTGCAAATTGTGCGAGGCCGTGTGCCCTGCGCAGGCCATCACAATCGACGCAGAGCCGCGCGATGATGGGTCACGCCGCACAACGCGCTATGACATCGACATGACCAAATGCATCTACTGCGGTTTTTGTCAGGAAGCCTGCCCCGTGGATGCCATCGTCGAAGGCCCGAATTTCGAATTCAGCACCGAAACTCGTGAAGAGTTGTATTATGATAAGACCAAGTTGCTGGAAAACGGCGACCGCTGGGAATCAGAGATTGCGCGCAACCTTGAACTGGATGCGCCCTACAGATGAGCGATCAAAACCCCTTTGAAGCGATGATGAAGCTGGGCCAGGATTGGGCCAAATCGATGAACATCGACGCGGATGCCTTTACTGCCAAGGGCTTTGAAAAGCTATGGCCGACGATGCCAAAGGAAACGATGGAGATGTTCTTTGGCAAGGGAATCAATCCTGACGGGCTGGATGCGAAGACCCGGTTGCTGTTGACGTTGGCCGCGCTCACTGTTCTGGGCGCGCAGGCCGAGGCACAGATCAGACTGACCATCCGCCACCTGGTCGAAGCGGATGCCACAAAACAAGAGATCGCCGAAGCCATTGCCCAGATGGGCATGTTCGCAGGTGTGCCTGCCATGACCAAGGCCATGGAACTTGCCAACGACGTATTGGACGAAAAGGACGAAGCCGAATGACAGTTTTTGCGTTCACCTTCTATCTGTTTGCGATCAGCACCCTGATCGGCGGCTTGTTCACCGTGGTGAGCCGTAATCCGGTGCACTCTGTGCTGTGGCTGATCCTCGCGTTCCTGTCATCCGCGGGGCTGTTCGTGATGCTTGGGGCAGAGTTTGTCGCAATGCTGCTAATCATCGTCTATGTAGGCGCTGTTGCTGTTCTGTTCTTGTTTGTTGTAATGATGCTCGACATCGATTTTGCTGCTCTCAAGGCGGAAATGACCAAATACTTGCCGCTTGCCCTGCTGATTGGCGTGGTCATCATCATGCAGCTTGCACTGGCACTTGGCGTTTGGGGTTTTGCGGATGGCGTGGATGGCCGTCTGGCCGCACCATCAGGTGACATGGACAATACCCGTGCGCTGGGTCTGTTAATTTATGACAAATATATCATGCTGTTCCAATTGGCAGGCCTGATCCTTCTGGTGGCCATGATTGGAGCCATCGTTCTGACCCTACGCCATCGTGTGGATGTCAAACGTCAGAACGTGATGGAGCAAATGTCGCGCGATCCGGCGATGGCAATGGAACTGCGAGACGTGAAGCCGGGGCAGGGGCTGTGACTGCAAATTTTTCTAGAAAAATTTGGGCGGATGAATTTTCTCGAAAATTCATTTTGGGTAGTTTGCCAATGTTTCACTGATAGTGGAAGCAAGACGATAACTCTTTGAGGCCGTTCAGCGGCGCGACCGAAAGACAGATTTGAATGACCAAAGCAGTTTTCATAGACCACATCATCGCATCGGCGATGACCCGGTCATATGATACCGGGCAGGAGGCGGGATGCGCATGACCTCGCTTGCTTTCGCATCTGCGACTGTTGTGTCAGGCTGTGCCTCTTCGTTTGAGTCGACCGTTTGTGCCCAGGTCATCCGCAGTCAGGGTGAACCTTTTGCCAGGTTTGAGGCGCTGCCCGCGCATGATCTGGGAAATGGTCGTGTCTTGACTGCAACCAGCCGTACGATGAAACAAGCTGCCGGCAACCTGGTTTTTGCAGACGATTTGATCCTGACCGATTGCCGCTCGGGCGAGCAACTGACTCTGACAAGTGCCAGCCGTAACGGCGGTGGGGAAACACTGGTGGATCAGCGAGCAGCAGCGCGGCAGATATTGAACAATGGGGCCGTGGGCCATATGGCCCAGTTGCGGTCAGACGCTGTTGCGCTGGGTATCCCTGCTGCCACATCGACCGGCACACAAGAGACCTGCGGTTGCAACGCGCTTTATCCTGAATTACGCGGCACCAAGACAGAATACGAGGGACCCCGATGATCGGACTGGAACATTACCTCACAGTGGCGGCAGCCCTGTTTGTGATTGGCATCTTCGGGCTTTTCCTGAACCGAAAAAACGTCATCATCCTGCTGATGAGCATCGAACTGATGCTGCTGGCGGTGAATATCAATCTGGTCGCTTTCTCCAGTTATCTGGGCGATCTGGTGGGGCAGGTCTTTACCCTGTTCGTGCTGACCGTTGCCGCCGCAGAGGCCGCGATTGGCCTTGCCATTCTGGTTTGTTTCTTCCGCAATCGCGGGACCATCGACGTTGAAGACGTCAACGTGATGAAGGGCTGAATTCATGGAAACCATCATCCTTTTTGCCCCGCTTATTGGCGCGCTGATTTGTGGCTTTGGCTGGAAATTCATCGGTGAAGCCGCGGCCCAGTGGACGGCGACCGGCCTGCTGTTTTTGGCGGCTTTGCTGTCATGGATCGTGTTCCTGACATTTGATGCCTCTGCCCACCATAACGGCGGCTACACGGTCACGGTTCTGCGCTGGATCGAAAGTGGCACCTTGTCGACGGACTGGGCGATCCGGATGGACCGTTTGACCGCTACGATGCTGATTGTAATCACCACCGTGTCGGCATTGGTTCACCTTTATTCCTTTGGCTACATGGCCCATGACGACAACTTCAAGGAAGGCGAAAGCTATCGCCCGCGCTTCTTTGCCTATCTGTCGTTCTTTACCTTTGCGATGTTGATGCTGGTGACGGCCGACAACCTTGTGCAAATGTTCTTTGGCTGGGAAGGCGTGGGCGTCGCGTCTTACCTGCTGATCGGTTTTTACTACCGCAAGCCGACGGCCAATGCCGCCGCGATCAAGGCGTTTGTCGTCAACCGTGTCGGTGACTTCGGTTTCGCGCTGGGTATCTTTGCCCTTTACATGGTGACCGACAGCATCCGGTTTGAAGATATCTTTGCCGCAATCCCTGGTCTGCAAGGCCAGACGATTAGCTTTATCGGCACCGAGTGGGACACGCTCAATCTGATCGCCGTCCTGCTGTTTATCGGCGCGATGGGCAAATCGGCGCAGTTGATCCTGCACACATGGCTGCCTGACGCGATGGAAGGCCCGACGCCCGTGTCGGCCCTGATCCACGCAGCGACCATGGTGACGGCGGGTGTTTTTCTTGTCTGCCGGATGTCGCCGCTGATGGAATATGCGCCGCAGGCGCAAAGCTTTATCGTGTGGCTGGGGGCATCGACCGCGTTCTTTGCCGCCACCGTGGGCCTTGTCCAGAACGATATCAAACGCGTCATTGCCTATTCGACCTGTTCGCAGTTGGGCTATATGTTCGTGGCAGCTGGCTTGGGTGTTTATTCAGTCGCCATGTTCCATCTGCTGACACATGCCTTTTTCAAGGCGATGCTGTTTCTTGGGGCCGGTTCGGTCATCCATGCGATGCATCACGAACAGGACATGCGCAACTATGGCGGCCTGCGCCACAAAATCCCCAAGACCTTCTGGATGATGATGATCGGCACGCTGGCCATTACTGGCGTTGGCATTCCGTTGCTCTATATTGGCTTCCCCGTCGGCTTTGCCGGGTTCGTGTCAAAGGATGCGATCATCGAAAGCGCCTATGCGGGCACAGGCGGGGGGTACGCATTCTGGATGCTGCTGATCGCGGCCCTGATGACCAGTTTCTATAGCTGGCGTCTGATGTTCATGACCTTCTTCGGGACCCCGCGCGGCGATACCCATACCCATGAACATGCCCACGAAAGCCCAATGACGATGTTGGCACCGCTCTATGTGCTCGCAGTGGGTGCGGTCCTGAGCGGGATGGTGTTTTACGGGTCATTCTTTGGCTACACGGACAAGGTCGGCAAATTCTTTGGCGTACCTTACGCTGTCGAAGGTGCGGAGCATGCGGACGCAGGCCATGGCGATGATGCGGCACATAGCGATGAAGCCGCTGCGGAAGGCGATCATGCCAAGCCGCATTATGTGCTGACAGGTGAGCCTGGGCAGGGGGCTATTCATGCCAATCCTGACAATCATGTCCTGAACGACGCACATGAGGTATCCTGGCTAGTAAAGCTGTCGCCCTTCCTTGCGATGCTGACCGGGCTCGCGCTGGCTTACCAGATGTATATCCGCCGCCCTGAACTTCCTGCCAGACTGGCCGCACAACAGCGCCCGCTTTATCTTTTCTTGCTGAACAAATGGTACTTTGACGAAATCTACGATTTCATATTTGTCAAACCGGCCTTTGCGCTGGGGCGCATCCTGTGGAAGCAAGGCGATACGAAAACGATTGACGGGGGCATCAACGGGCTGGCCATGGGGATTATTCCATTCTTTACGCGGCTCGCCGGACGGGCACAGTCGGGTTATCTGTTCACCTACGCCTTTGCGATGGTCCTTGGGCTGGCGGTGCTGCTGACGATTGTCTCTCTTGGCGGGGGGGCAGGCTAATGGGCAATATCCTTTCGCTTACGACCTTCATTCCGCTGATCGGGGCGGCCATTCTGGCCATCTTTCTGCGGGGTGAGGACGCTGCAGCACAGCGCAATGCCAAGTGGGTCGCGCTGGTCACGACGGTTGTCACCTTCATCACATCGCTTTTCATTCTTTCCAACTTTGATGCCGCCAACACCGGTTTTCAGATGGTCGAAGAACGCGACTGGCTGCTGGGCCTGCAATATAAGATGGGCGTCGACGGGATCAGCATCCTGTTCGTGATGCTGACCACCTTCCTGATGCCGCTTGTCATTGCGTCGTGCTGGGACGTCGGTACGCGGGTCAAGGAATATATGATTGCTTTCCTGATCCTTGAGACGTTGATGTTGGGCGTTTTCCTCGCCCTTGATCTGGTGCTGTTCTATCTGTTCTTCGAGGCAGGTCTGATCCCGATGTTCCTGATCATCGGCATCTGGGGCGGCAAGAACCGGATTTATGCATCCTTCAAGTTCTTCCTTTATACTTTCCTTGGCTCTGTATTGATGCTGGTGGCGATGGTGGCGATGTTCACCGCTGCGGGCACAACCGACATTCCGACCCTGATGACCTATACGTTCGAGACTGAAAACTTCAGTATCCTTGGCGTGCAGATTATCGGGGGCATGCAGACCCTGCTTTGGATCGCCTTCTTTGCCAGCTTTGCGGTGAAGATGCCGATGTGGCCCGTGCACACATGGCTGCCCGATGCGCACGTGCAGGCGCCGACCGCCGGGTCGGTGGTGCTGGCGGCGATTCTGCTCAAGATGGGTGGCTACGGCTTCTTGCGGTTCAGCCTGCCAATGTTCCCCGTCGGATCAGAAGTGATGGGCCCGCTGGTGCTGTGGCTGTCGGCGATTGCGATTGTGTATACCTCACTTGTGGCCCTTGTTCAGGAAGATATGAAAAAGCTGATCGCCTATTCTTCGGTGGCACATATGGGTTATGTGACCATGGGCATCTTTGCCGTGAACCAGCAGGGGATTGATGGGGCGATTTTCCAGATGATCAGCCACGGCTTTATCTCTGGTGCGCTGTTCCTCTGTGTCGGCGTGATTTACGACCGGATGCACACCCGCGAGATTGACGCCTACGGCGGACTGGTCAACCGGATGCCCGCCTATGCGCTGATCTTCATGTTCTTTACGATGGCCAACGTGGGCCTGCCCGGCACATCAGGGTTCATCGGGGAATTCTTGACCCTGATGGGCATTTTCCAGGTCAACACATGGGTGGCCGTGATTGCCACGTCTGGCGTGATCTTGTCGGCGGCCTATGCGCTTTATCTTTACCGTCGCGTTGTGATGGGTGATTTGATCAAGGAAAGCCTGAAGACGATCAAGGACATGAATACCCGCGAGCGTGCGATCTTTGCGCCGCTGGTGGCGATGACACTGCTGCTGGGCGTCTATCCCGCGCTTGTCCTCGACATCATTGGCCCGAGTGTGAACGCACTTGTCGGCAATTACGAAACAGCATTGGCGACCTTCGAGGCCGCCACGCAGTTTGCATCGAATTAAGGAACGGACGACATGATCTCCGCTGATATCCAAATCGTCATGCCTGAAATCCTGTTGGCACTTTATGCCATGGGCGCACTGTTGGCAGCTGTCTACACAAGCAAAGACGGCATGGCCCCTGTGTTGACTTGGGCAACGTCCGCTCTGTTTGTGCTGCTCGCAGCGTGGATCGGTATCAACGGGCAGGGCACTCATGTAGGGTTTGGTGGCATGTTCGTCGATGATGGCTTTGCGCGGTTCAGCAAAGTCACAATCCTGCTGTCTGCGGCCGCCGTGTTGCTGATGTCCGAAGGGTATATGCAGCGGCGTGGGCTGTTGCGGTTTGAATACCCGCTGCTGGTTGCTTTGGCTGTGGTCGGCATGATGGTCATGGTCAGCGCGGGCGACCTGATGGCGCTTTATATGGGATTGGAACTGCAATCACTGGCGCTTTATGTGGTCGCATCGTTGCGCCGCGACAGTGTGAAATCGACCGAGGCCGGACTGAAGTATTTTGTGTTGGGCGCGCTGTCATCTGGTCTGCTGCTGTATGGCGCATCGCTGACCTACGGCTACACTGGCACAACGCTGTTTTCCGGCATTCTTGAAGCAACGGCGCACCACCCTTCGATCGGGTTGCTGTTCGGGCTGGTTTTCCTGTTTGCTGGGTTCGCCTTCAAAGTCTCGGCAGCGCCGTTCCATATGTGGACGCCAGACGTCTACGAAGGATCGCCCACGCCTGTCACCGCCTTCTTTGCCACGGCCCCAAAAGTGGCGGCCATGGCGCTGTTTGCCCGCGTGGCCCATGATGCCTTTGGCGATATCGTAGCCGACTGGCAGCAGATCGTAGCCTTCCTTGCCGTCGTGTCCATGTTCCTTGGTGCTATTGCAGCCATTGGGCAGACCGATATCAAACGCCTGATGGCCTATTCATCGATCGCGCATATGGGCTTTGCCCTGATGGGGCTTGCCGCGGGTACGGAACTGGGCGTGCAGGCGATGCTGATCTATATGGCGATTTATGTCACCATGAATGTTGGGACCTTTGCCCTGATCCTGACGATGGAAAAAGACGGGCGCCCGGTGACAAATATCGCCGCCCTGAAAAGCTATTCCAAGCGCGAGCCTCTGTTGGCCATTATCATGCTGGTGATGATGTTCAGTCTGGCCGGTGTGCCGCCGATGCTGGGGTTCTTTGGTAAATATGCAGTGCTTTTGGCGGCTTATGACGGGGGCCTTGGCTGGCTGGCTGTTGCCGGTGTGATCGCGTCGGTCATCGGTGCGTTCTATTATCTGCGCATCGTCTATTACATGTATTTCGGTGAAGACAGTGACGCGCTGGACGGCCGTGCACCGCCTGTCCTGTGGGTCACTGCAGTCGTCAGCGGTGCCATCGTCGGGCTGGCGTGGGTGCCGGGGATCAACCTGTTTGGTCTGGACCCGATTGCAGCAGCAGCGGCAGCGGCGCTTGTCAACTAAAGACAGCGGCCACGCTGCGTGGCCCGGTGGATACGGGCAGGTCGTGCTTGACAGCGTGGACAGCACGATGGCCGAAGCGGCGCGGCGCGCCCCTGACATAAGGCAACCCACATGGATCATGGCACGCACACAGACTGCCGCGCGCGGGCGGCGCGGGCGAGCCTGGGTCGTACCGCCGGGCAACCTGAACGCCACATTGGTTTTCAGGCCTGATGCGACGGCACAAGAGGCAGCCAAACGGTCCTTTCTGGCGGCAAATGCGCTGTTTGCGGCCTTGGCAATCTATGTGCCTTCGGAAAAACTGGCCCTGAAATGGCCGAATGATGTGTTGCTGTCGGGCGGCAAGGTGGCGGGCATTCTGCTCGAAAGCAGTGGGCAGGGGCCTTACATCGATTGGCTCTCGATCGGGATCGGGGTCAACCTGTCGCATGTGCCGGACGGCGTGACTGATGCGGCCTTTCCGCCGACCAGCCTGAAGGCTGCGGGCGGCTGGGATGTTGATCCGCTGGACTTTTTGACGACGCTTGCCGATGCCTACGCCACCCAGGAGGACAAGCTGCGCCACTTCGGATTTGCACGCATCCGCGATGACTGGTTGGCACAGGCCGCACGGTTGGGCGAGGTCATCACAGCCCGCACAGGGCGCGAGGATGTGACCGGCATATTTGACAGCATTGATCAGGACGGCAACCTTGTGCTGATCACCGGCACAGGTCCCCGCGCCATCGCTGCGGCTGACGTGTTTTTCTAACAAAGGGGGTGTCCCATGCTCTTGGCCATTGACTGCGGGAACACGAACACCGTGTTTTCGATCTGGGACGGTGAGAAATTCATCGCCACCTGGCGCACAGCCACAGAATGGCAGCGCACGGCTGACCAATATTACGTCTGGCTGACCAGTCTGATGCAGTTTCAGAAACTGGATGTACATATCGATGAGGTCATCGTCAGTTCCACCGTGCCCCGCGTGGTGTGGAACCTGCGGGTTTTTGCTGACCGCTATTTCGACTGCCGCCCATGGGTTGTCGGCAAGCCCGATTGCCTGCTGCCGCGCATGCCCCGCGTAGATGAAGGTACGCAAGTGGGCCCTGACAGGCTGGTCAATACGGCCGGGGCCTATGACCGGCATGGCGGCAATCTCATCGTGGTGGATTTCGGCACTGCAACCACGTTCGATGTGGTCGCGCACGACGGGGCCTATGTTGGCGGGGTCATTGCGCCGGGCGTAAACCTGTCGCTTGAGGCGCTGCACAACGCCGCTGCCGCCTTGCCTCATGTGGATATTTCAAAGCCGCAGGCGGTGATCGGCACCAATACTGTGGCCTGCATGCAATCAGGTGTCTTTTGGGGTTACATCGGATTGGTCCGCGAGATATGTGCGCGGATCAAGGCCGAACGGGGCTTGCCGATGCAGGTGATCTCAACCGGTGGCCTTGCGCCATTGTTTCAACAGGCCGAAACCCTGTTTGACGCATTCGAAGACGATTTGACGATGCACGGCCTGACCGTCATCCACCGCTATAACAAGGACAATGCATGAGCGACCGCCTGATCTATCTGCCCCTCGGAGGTGCCGGCGAAATCGGCATGAACGCCTATGTCTACGGCTACGGCAAACCGGGCAAAGAACGGCTGATCGTGGTTGATCTGGGCGTGACCTTTCCCGATATGGACGGCACACCGGGCGTTGATCTGATCCTGCCCGATATCGGTTGGCTGGTCGCACGCAAGGCGCAGATTGACGGGATATTCATCACCCACGCCCACGAAGACCACGTCGGTGCCATTGGCCATTTCTGGGAACAACTGGGCGCACCTGTCTATGCGCGCCCCTTCACAGCCAATATCGCGCAGCGAAAGCTGGTCGAGCAGGGCCAGCCTGAAGGCGTCGTTTCAGTGGTTGGTGTCTACCCTGAAATCATCACCTGTGGGCCGTTCAAAGTATCTTACCTGCCGATCAGTCACTCTATTCCCGAAAGCGCGGGACTGTTGATCGACAGCCCTGATGGCCGCGTGCTGCATTCCGGCGATTTCAAGATTGACCGCACACCCGTCGTTGGTGACCCGTGGGACCGCAGTCTGTGGGAAGAGGTCTCGAAGGACGGGGTCAAGGCGCTGGTCTGCGATAGCACAAACGTCTTTTCGCTGGAACCGGGGCGGTCGGAATCCACCATCGGTGACGCGATTGCTGACATGATGAAAGAGGCAACGGGCATGGTCGTTGCGACCACCTTTGCGTCGAATATCGCGCGTCTCAAGACGCTGGCGATTGCTGCGCAAAAGGCGGATCGTTCCGTTGTGCTGCTGGGCCGCGCGATGCGGCGCATGGTTGAGGCCGCGACCGAAGTGGGCATTTTGAACGGCTTTCCGCCCGTCGTTTCACCCGAGGACGCGCTGAATATGCCCCGCGAACATGTGATGCTGCTAGTCACCGGGTCACAGGGCGAACGCCGGGCGGCCTCTGCGCAATTGGCACAGGGGTCTTACCTTGGGCTGAAGTTGAAGGAAGGGGATACGTTCCTGTTTTCCTCCAAGACAATTCCGGGCAATGAACGCGGCGTGATCCGCATCATGAATCAACTGTCCGAGATGGGTGTCGACGTGATCGACGATGCGGGTGGCAAATATCACGTGTCCGGCCACGCGAACCGGCCCGACCTGCAAACGCTGCACGAGATTGTCAAACCACAGATCCTGATCCCGATGCACGGCGAACACCGTCACCTGCGCGAACATGTAAAGCTGGGCAACGCGGGCGGTCTGACCGGTATTGTCGCAGTCAACGGCATGATGATTGACCTGTCAGGCAACGCGCCGACTGTGGCCGAATATATCGATACCGGACGGACCTATCTGGATGGCTCTGTCCAGATCGGTGCGTTGGACGGCATCGTGCGCGACCGTATCCGCATGGCCCTGAACGGCCATATGATTGTGACGCTGATTGTTGATGAAAACGACGAGCCGCTGGGCGACCCTTGGGTTGAAATTTCAGGTCTCACTGAAACAGGTTCGTCCAATACGGCCCTTGTTGAAGTGGTCGAAGAGGACCTGAGCCAGTTCATCAACCGGGCCAATGCCAAGACACTGCGCGATGACGTGAAGCTGGAAAAAGAGCTGAAATCCATCGCACGGCGGTCTGCGCAAGGTGAAATTGGGAAGAAACCCGAAGTGACGGTGATCGTTTCGCGGTTGAGTTGATCGATCTCAGCTATTCCAAGGCCCACAATGACGTCTCACCGTGCAGCAAAAATGCCCCGGTAAAGGTTGGACAGCGCCCGAACCGCATCGACGGGCAGGGCGCTGCTCGCCTTTTGCTTGGTTCAGGCGGAGTGTGACTCTGGCGTTGGTTCTGTCCTTACTCTGACAGTTTCACCAATTCTCTAGTCCAGAAACGCTTTTTCGACCACATAATGGGCCGGCTTGGAATTCGCGCCTTCCTCCAGACCATATTCCTCGAACATCTCTTTGAGTTCCAGATTGAATGCCAGATTGCCGCAGATCATCGCCCGGTCGGTAGCGGGGTTGAGAGGTGGAACGCCAAGATCGGCAAATGCCTCGCCCGTGCGCATCAGGTCGGTGATGCGGCCCATCTTGGGGCTCTCTTCGCGAGTCGTGGTGGGATAGTATTTCAGCTTGTCGGCAAATCCTTCACCCATCAGTTCAGCCAGCATTTCGTCGGTGCGCAGGCTATCGATCAGGTCGCGCCCGTAGGTTAGCTCACCCACTTCGCGGCATGTATGTGTAATGATGATTTCATCGTAATCTTCATAAGTTTGCGGATCACGCAGCAAGGACGCAAAAGGTGCAAAGCCGGTGCCGGTCGCAAAGAACCACAGGCGCTTGCCGGGCAGCAGCGCATCGTGCACCAGCGTGCCAACGGGTTTGGGACGCAGGATAATCTCGTCCCCCTCGGTGATATGTTGCAGGCGTGAGGTCAATGGGCCGTCGGGCACCTTGATCGAATAGAACTCCAATTCGTCATCCCATGACGGTGACGCGATGGAATAGGCGCGCAGCAATGGCTTTTGTCGGCCGGTCTTGGGGTCAGGATCACCCATCAGACCGATCATCACAAACTCACCGGATCGGAACCGCAGCGAAGCAGGCCGTGTCACCCGGAAGCTGAACAGGCGGTCGGTGTAATGTTTCACCTGCGTGACAGTCTGTGCGTCGGGCAGGGTGGGGACGGCTTTGGCGGTGGCTTGGGTCACAGGTGTTTGCTCGGTCATAAGTATCATGGCGCACCTGTAGGATGCGCCCTCCGTAACTGTCTTTGATGTAGATCAGGTGAAAAGTCTAGCCGCGCAAGCGGGCTTGATAGTTGTGGGCGCGCCAGTCGGCGCGGGCCAGCCATTGGTCCTCCGGTTGGCGGGCGGCAAGGGCCGCGTCGATTTCGACCTCGTCAAATCCGGACCGGCGCGCCATGGCGTATTGGTCCGCTAGTACGTGCCCCTTGGCGCGCAAGCGCCCTTTGTAGCCCGCCCGCCGCAGCATGGCGGCCAACGTAAAGCCGCGCCCATCAGCAGATGACGGGAAATCAATGCGGATCATGGGTGCATTGGTCAGACCGGCAAGCGCATCCGGGGCCGTGTCAGAGGGCAGATCGACCCCGTAATCGCAATCGTTGGCGGCGCAGTCCTGCGGTGTGACGAAACCGCAGCGAAAATCATCTGCGGAGAACCCTTTGTCGGTGACAATCACGCTCATGCCGCATGCTCCTTGCGTGGGCGGTTGTGAATGCCGCATTCCGTTTTTTCCGCATTGCGCCAACGGCCTGCGCGGGGATCTTCCAGCACATTGGCGCGGGTGGTACAGGGCATGCAGCCCACAGACGGATACCCGTCCGCCACCAGTGGATGACGCGGCAGGTCATGCGCACCCATGTAATCCTGCACGTCTTGTGCCGACCAATTGGCAAGCGGGTTGATCTTGATCTTGCGATCTTCTTTTTCATACAGCGGCAGTTGCGCGCGCTGCCCGCCCTGATAGCGCTTGCGCCCGGTGATCCAGCCGTCAAATTCCCCCAGCGCCCTATTCAAAGGCCGCGTCTTGCGCAAGTCACAGCAGGCATCCGTGTCCGCCTGATGCAACAGTCCGTCTACATCATGGGTCAACACGTCGTTCCGGTCCGGCCCGATGATGCGCACATCGGTCAGGCCAAGGAGCCCGGACACCTCGCGCTGATAGGCCAGCGTTTCAGGGAACAGCATTTCCGTATCAAGGAAAATCACAGGTGTGGCCTTGCCCACCTGTGCGACCATGTGCAGCAGTACGACAGCCTCGGCCCCGAAGGAGGACACCAGCGCGACCTTGCCAATCTGCACGTCGTCCAGCGCATGTTTGACGATAGTCTGCGCGTCCGATTTCCGGTGCAGCATGTTGCGGCGTTCGGCGAGTTCCTTAAGCGGCATCTGCTTTGTCCTCTGATGGATAAAGAATGGTCTTGAAAGGGGCCATGCCAAGACGGCGATAGGTTTGCAGGAATGTCTCGTCCGCGTCCTTGCGCAGATCAAGATAGCCGGTCACAAGCCGCTCGATCGCGGGCACGATTTCATCAGCGCTGAAGCCGGGACCAGCCCTTTCACCAATGGTTGTTGTTTCTGTTCCGTCACCGCCCAGCGTGATCTGGTAGTTTTCCACCCCCGCACGGTCGAGACCCAAAATCCCGATATGGCCCACATGGTGGTGCCCGCAGGCGTTGATGCAGCCCGATATCTTGATCTTGAGCTGACCGATGTCATGTTCGATCTTCAATTCGTCAAAGCGCGTGGCGATGTCTTGCGCAATGGGGATCGACCGCGCCGTTGCCAACGCGCAATAATCCATGCCCGGGCAGGCGATAATGTCGGAGGCCAGCCCGATATTGGCTGTTGCTAAATCCGCCTCACGTAGGGCCGCATAGACCTTGGCCAGGTCAGATTTATGCACATGCGGCAGGATCACGTTCTGCGCGTGACTGATCCGCAGTTCGTTATGTCCGTATTTCGCGGCCAGATCAGCCATGACGCGCATCTGGTCAGAGGTCGCATCGCCCGGCGTTGCCCCGTGTTTCTTGATACTGATCGATACGATGGCATAGCCGTCCGCCTTGTGGGGCGACAGGTTGGTGTCGGTCCACGAACGGAAGGCGGGGTTGGCAAGGCGCGCAGCCTCAAAACCGTCAGTGCTTTTGATGACAAAGGCGGGCGGGGCAAAGGACGCTGTGATCTGTTCCAGCAATGCCTGATCGTGGCCAGCAAAGCCTTTGCTGATTTCGGCAAAACGCGCATCAACCAAATCGCGGATTTTCTCCATCCCGTTCTCATGCACGGTGATCTTGATGCGGGCCTTGTACTTGTTGTCGCGGCGGCCCAGCAGGTTGTAGACGCTGACAATCGCCTCGCAATAGGGCAGCAGGTCGGCCTTGGGCAAAAAGTCTCGCAGCACTTTTCCCACCATAGGCGTACGGCCAAGGCCGCCGCCGACGATCACCTCAAAACCCGGCTCGCCCGCGTCATTGCGCACCATGCGCAGCCCGATGTCATGGGCTTTTGTCACCGCACGGTCATTTTCAGAGCCTGTCACCGCGATCTTGAACTTGCGCGGCAGGAACTGGAATTCAGGATGGTCTGTGGACCATTGGCGCAGCAATTCAGCGATGGGACGCGGGTCTTCGATCTCGTCCATTGCAGCGCCCGCGAAATGGTCTGCAGTCACGTTGCGGATCGTGTTGCCGGATGTCTGGATCGCATGCATGCCAACATCGGCAAGCGCCTCCAGCATGTCGGGCACATCCTGCAACTTTGGCCAGTTGTACTGGATGTTCTGGCGGGTGGTGAAATGGCCATAACCCTTGTCCCACCTGTCTGCGATGTAGGCGAGCTGGCGCATTTGTGCGGCATTCAGCGTGCCATAAGGTACGGCCACACGCAGCATATAGGCGTGCAATTGCAGATAAAGGCCATTCATCAGGCGCAGTGGCTTGAACTCATCCTCGGTCAGGGAACCGTCAATGCGGCGTTCGACCTGTCCGCGAAACTGGGCGACGCGTTCGCGCACGAAGGCCTCATCAAAGTCGTTGTAGACGTACATCAGGACAACTCCGCTTGCTTGCCATGGGTATAGTTTGAGGGGCCACGGGTGCGGAACGCTTCGCGGAAGTGCGTGGGTTCGGGCCCGTTGCGGCCCGCCACGGCATCGGCCAGATAGGCGCCTGCGATCTCATGCGCGCGCGCTTGGGCCTCCAACAGGCGCAGATCGCCATGGGCTTCGTCGGTGATCAGTTCAGCTTCGCGAATATCGCGTGTCCAGCGGTCATCTTCGGTCAGCCAGACCGCATCGCCTCCCAGCAGGGCGTTGGCAGTAATCACTTTGGGGGTGAATTTCCGGGCCATTATGCAAACTCCTTGAGTTTTTCGGCTTGGGACAGGGCCGCGCGGGGGGCGAGGCCGTAAAATGTGATGGCGGGGCCTTGCAGGTTGGCCTGCGTCAATGTGGGCTCCAGTTCTGCCAGCGTTGTCGCGATGATCTGCTGATCGGCGCGGCTGACGTTTTCGATGATTGTCACCGGCGTTGCAGGATCGGCACCATGCATCAGCAACCGGCCCTGGATGAAGCGTGCGGATTTCTTGCCCATGTAGATCGCGGCCACTTCGCCCGCTGCGGCAAGCGCTTGCCAGTCTTGATCGGCGTAACCTTTGGTGTCGTGCCCTGTGATCAGACGCACGGCAGAGTTCCGGTGGCGTTTCGTCAGGCTTTGCCCGATGGTCGCCACGGCGGCAGAGGCCGCCGTGATGCCGGGAATAATCCGGTAGCTGATATCATGCGCCTCGATCGCTGCGATTTCTTCGTCAAGTCGGCCAAAAACGGTCGGATCGCCTGACTTCAGGCGCACCACATGGTGGCCATCAAGTGCATGTTGCACGATCAGCGCGTCAATATCGGCCTGCGCCATTGAGGTGCCAAAGCCTTCCTTGCCCGCATCAATGACGATCGCTTCACGGCGGGCCAATTCAAGGATTTCTGGCGTCACAAGACGGTCATGAATGACAACATCCGCTTTATCCAGCGCATTGCGGGCCTTCAGCGTCAGCAACTCGGGGTCGCCGGGTCCTGCGCCGACAAGATCAACATGCCCGTCGGTTTTGCGCCCTGCAATATGCCTATCAAGCAGCTTTTTCAGGCTGGGAAGAACGGCAGCTTCGCCCCCTTTTTCAAAGGCCTTCGGACCATGGTTGAAATAGAACGCCGACCAGAAGTCGCGGCGCTTGCGGCCCATGGGCAGTGCGTCCACGGCTTGACGAAAGCTTTTGCCGATGCGCGCCAGCACGCCCAGAGAACTTGGCAGGCGCGCCTCGAGGTCGGCTTTGATCGCGCGGGCAAGAACAGGTGCAGCACCTTCGGTGCCGATGGCCACGGTGACAGGATCGCGGTCCACGATGGCGGGGGTGATGAACTGGCTGTCGGCAAGATTATCGACGATATTGACCAACGCACCGTCTGCATGGGCGATGCGGGACACGCGGGCGTCTTCGGCATCGTCTTCGTTGGCGGCATAGAACAGGGCGGCGCATAGCGCATCGCCTGGCTCCATCGCGCGTTTGACGATCTTCAACTTGCCATCGGCAGCCCAGCGATGGATTTCCGGGGCCACTTCGGCGGCGATGACCGTCAGCTTGGCCTCGGTCTTCATGAGCAGGCGCAGCTTGGCCATTGCGGCATCACCACCGCCAGACAAGACAATGCGGCGCCCTGCGACAGCAAGAAAGATCGGAAAGTGCTTCATCTGCGAACCTCTGATTTCTTGCTCCAATATAGAACATTGTTCTTGCTGTTGCGCCCCATCCGGGGCAAGTAAGGACAAGCGTTCTGTATGATGCGCTTTTTGGACCGACGGTCCCATGAACAAGGAGAATCAAGAATGACCGTCCGGATCGACGCCACAGACCGGAAGATCCTTGCGGCGCTTCAAGCGGACGCGGCCCAGTCCTTGGATGAAATTGCAAGAAATATCGGCTCTTCCAAGACGCCTGTATGGAATCGCATCAAGAAGATGCGCGAAGCCGGGATCATCGGTCAGCAGACGGTTTTGCTGGACGCAGAGGCGCTGGGTTTCGAGGCCTGTTTCTTTGTGCTGATCCGCACATCCGAACATGACGCTGACTGGCAGGGGCGCTTTCTGAGTGCACTCAAATCGCGTCCAGAGGTGCAAGAGGCACACCGCTTGGCGGGCGATATAGACTATATTCTCAAGGTGCGGGTGCAGAACGCGCGGGCCTACGACACATTCTATCAGGCGCTGATTTCAGAGGTGAAGGTGCATAATGTGACAGCACTTTTGTCGATGGAAGAGATCAAATCGACTGTTGCGCTGCCTTTGTGATCGGGCACGACAGGTCAGCGCGTCACCATCAGTTTTTCCAACCCGTGAAAATGGAAAACATCCGCATAACGCGGTACTTCGGTCATGCGCAAGTCCGGGCAACGCGACAGCAAAACGCGCAGCGCAATCCGCAATTCAAGCCGGGCGAGGGGGGCACCGACGCAAAAATGGATACCGCCGCCAAAGCTGGTGTTTTGCGGCCCCTTGCGCGCCGGATCAAACCTGTTGGGGGTGTCATATGCGGCGGGGTCGCGATTGGCGGCAGCCAAAAGACAGGCGATCTGGTCGCCACGCTTGAAGGACTGCCCGGCAACGCTGACATCCTCATAGACCCAGCGGGTGAACATATGCAGCGGAGGATCAAAGCGCAGAATCTCTTCGATCGACGCCTCGGAAATGTCGCGCACGCCTTGCTCCAAAAGCGTTTTGACCCCATTGCCCAACGTATGCACAGTTGCCTCGTGGCCTGCGTTCAACAGCAGGATGCATGTTGTGATAAGCTCGTCTTCGCTGAGTTTTTCGCCAGCTTCCTCCGCGGCGATCAGTGTCGAGATCAGGTCATTAGCTGGTGATTTGCGCCGCTTGGCGATGTAGCCGCGCATAAAGGCGGCAAAGTCTCGGGCTGCCGCCGACGCCGCATCTTCCTGCGCGCGCGTGCGTCCGGCGGTATACATGGCGACCATCGCGTTGGACCATGCCAGCAAATTGTCAGCCTCCTCTTCGGGTACACCGAGCAGGCGGCAGATCACAACCACGGGGACAGGGCGCGCGTAGGCGTCCAGAAGATCGAAGGGCTGGGTTGGAAACCGGTCGATCAACTGGTGACAAAGTTGCGTGATATCCGCTTCCATCGCCGCAATCGTGCGGCTGGTAAAGGCCCGCAGCACAAGCGCACGAAGCCGCGTGTGCCGGGGTGGCTCGAGTTCCAGCATCGAGTGGGCTTCAATGTCATAAAACGGTTTTTGATGTGCAGGGATGTCGGGGGTCAGCTCTGGCGGACACTCCCGCCCCATCTGTTTGCTGCGCAACACTGTTTGCACTGCCTGATGGCTGACGGCGCAGGCGATGTCGTATTCGTCCCACCAGAAAAAGTCGCCGTCCGCGCGCGCCTCATCATAGAACGGATAGGGGTTCTGCACGAATGCGGGGGCGGTCGGGGATTGTCGCAGTGTTTTCATGTCTCGTCATTTGAATGACGCTTGGGCGCATTGCAAGCAAATCATCGCCGTTCAGGGCGCACACGTTAGCCGCGACTTTCTGCCACGCCTGACGACCGGCGCGCTTGTGATAACAAAGGCAGACAAAAGAATACCACAGTGCAGTTCGCCGCAGCGCTGATGAATTCAGGGGACGGACGTGGGAGGGAGTGTTCATGACAGACGTGTCTTTGGGCATGGAAAGCTTTGATCGCTCGGAATACGATCGGGCTGACCAGCATTTCAAGCTGGTCGGGGAAAAGCTGCCGCCGAACTCGGTCGAGGAAATGGCGCGCGAAGTTGTGCGACGGCTTGCGTTTCGGATGCCGAAAACAGCGATTTCCGGAAGTCTTCCCGGCGAAGAGGATATCGATCAGCTTTGTCACGCATTGTTGTCGGACGACGAAGAGGCTGCCAACAGGCTGATGCTGTCGGTGCGTCGTGAAGGCATTGATATCGAACTGATTTATCTGGGTTACGTCGCGGGTGCTGCACGCAAGCTTGGCGAGATGTGGAATACCGATGAAGCAACCTTTGTACAGGTGACGCTGGCTACCGGGCGGCTTTATCGTATCATTCGGGGAATGCGACATATCGTTGGTCCTGCAATCCTTGACGGGCGCGATTTGCGTCCCGCGATGCTGGCTTTGGTCCCTGATGAGGACCATACACTCGGGACTGAAATGGCCGCCGATCTGTTCCGCCGCGACGGTCTTGATGTCGATATGTCAGTGGGTCTGCCCCATGATGAACTGATCGAGCAATGCGAAGGCCGCAACTACCGCGTGATTATCCTTGTCGCGAATTCAGACCGCCGGATTGATTCGATGGCGCGCCTTGTGGTTGCGCTGAGAATTACGCAACCACTCACGCGGCTTGTCGTTGCGGGAAATATCCTGACCGAGAACCCCAATCTGCTTGAGCTTGTGGGTGCCGATGATGAAATGCCCGACATCCTGACGGCTGTACCCATGCTGCGCAATATGCTGGACGTGTCCGGCTGAGGTGCGCGGAATCAGCTTTCTTCCAGCGCGTTGATGATCGCCGAGAAATCATCGGCCTTCAGGCTGGCCCCCCCGACAAGCGCCCCGTCGACATTCGCAATGGAAAATATTTCCGCAGCGTTGCTTCCCTTGACAGAGCCGCCATAAAGCAGGCGCATGTCAGCGCCATCGGCAAAACGGTCCAGCATCCGGGCGCGGATGTGGCTGTGTACCTCGGCAATCTGGTCACTGCTGGGCACCTTGCCCGTTCCGATTGCCCAGACAGGTTCATAGGCGATGACGGTATTGTCGGCAGTTGCGGTGTCAGGGACCGATTGCGCAAGCTGTTGGTCGATGACGTCAAGCGTTGTGCCATCCTCGCGTTCGGCCAGCGTTTCGCCAATGCAGATCACCGCCGTCAGCCCCGCATCATAGGCCGCCTGTGATTTTGCCGCGACGGTTGCATTGGTTTCGCCATGGTCGGTCCGCCGCTCCGAATGGCCGGTCAACACGTATGTGGCCCCGGCATCAGAGAGCATTTCCGCGCTGATATCGCCCGTGTGCGCGCCGCTTTGCGCGGTGTGGCAATCCTGCCCGCCGATATCAAACAGCAATCCGCGGCAGGCTTCGATCAGGGTTGCAGGCGGGCAGATCAGCACGTCAACGGACGTGTCGGAATGGCGTTCTGCAAGTTTCTGGATTTCAACCAAAGAGCTGCGCAGCCCGTTCATTTTCCAGTTTCCAGCGGCGAGTTTCCGGGGCATGATGTTGTCCTTTTGTCTGGTTGTGTATCTTGGTATCAAGTCCACGCACCAACGAAAAGAGAGACATTCGAAATGCAGACAGTTCCGCGCATTGATGCTGCGGCGCTTTTGGCCGGGGACGCGGCTGCGGTCGCGAAGGTTGCGACGGCTGCAACCGGCGTGGGCTTCATGACCGTCTACAACACCCCGTTTACCGCCGCGCGGATGGAAGAACTGCCGGAGGCCTACCGCGCATTCTTTGCTTTGCCGCCGTCCGAAAAGGCGGCTTATGACATGGCCGCAACCGGATCAAACCTGGGGTGGGGTGCGCCGGGGTCAGAGCGTGTCGATCCCGATGCCAACCCCGATTACAAGCAGGTCTTTGATTGCGGGCTGGAACTTACCCCTGACAATCCACTGCGTGAATTGTCCTGCTACGCCCCGAACCAATGGCCTGACAAGCCAGATGGTTTTGTCCGGATGCTGAAATCCTACTATGCCGATGCCACCGCGTTTGCGCTTGATCTGCTTTGTGCCATTGCCAGTGCGGCGGGCGAGGATGGCAGCTATTTCCGCGACAAGTTCGACCGCCCCATGGCGCTGTTGCGGGGGAATTATTATCCCGTGCGCCCCGCTTGGGCCGGTGCAAAGGATTTTGGCATCGCCACACATACCGACTACGGTTGTCTGACTTTGCTTGCCACCGACGGATCGCCGGGGCTTGAGGTCAGAACCCGTGGCGGTGGCTGGATACCCGTGTCAGCCCCGCCCGGTGAGTTCGTGATCAATTTTGGGGAAATGCTGGAAAGCTGGACCAATGGCCGTATCAAGGCCACGCCGCACAGGGTGGTCGGCACCAATGCAGAGCGGATTTCAATCCCGCTGTTCTTCAATCCCAATCACGATGTGAATGTGGCGCCCATAGGCTCTGGCAAGGTGATCAACGCGCGCGACCATCTCGAGGCCCGCTACGCAGAGACCTATGTGCATCTGAGAACCGGATAAGCGTCTTAGCTTTTTGCGCCAAGGCTTTCATCGAATTTGATTGATTCACCGCAACCGCAGGCGTCTACGACGTTGGGGTTGCGGAATTTAAAGCCGGATTCCAGCAGGGACACTTCGTAGTCGATCTCTGTTCCGAACAGGAACATCTGCGCCATCGGGGCGATCATGACGCGCGCGCCGTCCTGTTCCACAACCTCGTCCAGCGGATCAACATCAGTGACGTAATCCATCGTATATTCCATCCCCGCACAGCCGCCTTTCTTGACGCCGATGCGCAGACCCTGATGGCCGTCCTTTTGCATCAGCTTTGCAATTTGCGCTGCCGCCTTGTCAGTGATGCTGACCGCTTGCTTGCCGGGAATGCCGAACATGGGAAAGTCTCCTTTGGTGACAAAGATAGGTCAGGGGCGGGCAGGGCACAAGGCGGGCGTCCGCATTGTGATCAAAGGTCGCGGCTTGCAGACAGCATGAGCGTCAAATCGAACCGGATACGTTTACATAAAGCCCAGTTCAAGGCGGGCTTCGTCTGACATCATGTCCATGCCCCACTGCGGCTCGAACGTCATTTCCACATCCACATGTTTGACGCCGGGCAGGGGTTCGATCGCGTCGGCCAGCCAGCCGGGCATTTCACCTGCGACAGGGCAGCCGGGGGCGGTCAGGGTCATGATGACGTTGACTGCGTTATCCTCTTTGATGTCGATCGTGTAAATCAGGCCGAGGTCATAGATATTCACCGGAATTTCGGGGTCATAGACAGACTTGCAGGCCTGTACGACATCCTCGTACAGGGGATGGTCCGTTGTGGATGGCGCAATCAGAGGTGCGCCTTCGATCTGGCTGTTGCTGTCGGTCATGTCTTCACTTCCTGAATACCTGAGCGAACATATAGGGATTGACGCGCGCGGCGTAAAGGGGCGGGACCGGGTGTATTTACCGCGTACAGACAGCGTAAATATGCCGTAAATACGTGTGTATTGCGCTAGGATGCAAAAAGTTGCCGCTGGCGGTTCTTGTCAGCGTTACGGCGCTGGCATGCCGGGCAGCGGATCGGTGGCCCAAGTACAGCCGGATGGCGGCAGGCTGGGGTGAATATCTTTGACGCAATGCGGCGGCTTATCCCAAGCATTTCACGACACCGCGTCGTGTACTATCGGGCCGACCGTGATGCTGTTCTGATCCAATCCCGACCTTGGGCGTGGCCTGAGGCACGGATCGCTGTGCTGGACCAAGCGGACTTGTCCGTTGCGGCACGGAGTGTCGGCTTTATGGGAAATATCGTACTTAATAAAGGAACGTTGTGAGGAGCCATATCTATTCTTGCTTCGTGGCGTCAACTTCTTGACGGGAATTTCACCTAATGTCGCTCAGCGGCATCAATGCGGCGCTGCAGCACTGCACCTGCAGCATCGAAATGCCTATTGGTTCAAGATCGCTGCGACCCCAACGTGATAGGAACGCTCGGATGATAAACATGATGGCTTCTGTTTGGGCGCTCCTTCTGGGCGTTGTGCTTATCATGCTTGGCAACGGGATGCATTTTACCCTGATGGGTCTGCGTGGTGGGATTGAAGGGTTTTCCTCGGCCGAACTTTCCATCGTGACCTCTGCGTACTTTCTGGGCTTCCTTTCTGGTGCGCGTTTAACGCCCGCCCTGATCCAGCGGGTGGGGCATGTGCGCGTCTTTGCTGCACTGGGTAGTTTCATCTCTGCAGCCCTGATCGCTTTCACACTCTGGGCAGAGCCTTGGTCTTGGACGGTTCTGCGGATCATTATCGGTTTTTGCATGTCCGGGGTCTATGTCGTAGCGGAAAGCTGGCTTAACAACGCAACCACCAATGAAAACCGCGGAAAGATGCTGTCGGCCTATATGCTTGCGCAAACGCTTGGCATCATCGGGGCGCAAGGCCTGCTTACGCTGGGTGACGCGGCAAATGCGGCCCTGTTTATCGGAGCCTCAATTCTGGTGTCCATTTCTTTCGCGCCGATCCTGCTGTCGGTCCAGCCTGCGCCCGCTGTGCAAGTCGCCAAGCCCGGCGGGCTCAAGGACCTTTTTGATGCCTCGCCGCTTGGCACTGTCGGGATCTTCTTGCTGGGGAGCATATATGCCAGCCAATCAGGGATGGGGGCGGTTTTCGGCAGCGAGATCGGCCTGAGTCCCAACCAGATCGCGCTGTTCGTGGCGATGTTGTTCGGTGGTGCGATACTGATGCAGTTGCCGATCGGTTGGCTGTCCGACCGGATAGATCGGCGCAAGATCATTTGCGGCACCGCGTTTCTTGGCGCTGCGGCCTGCGGAATGGGGTATATGGCGCAAAGTCCACCTGCCTGGCTGTCTGTCGATCCGCTCATTCCAATCATCGCCGCGGCCTTCTTCGCTGGTGGCATGACAACGCCGCTTTATGCACTTCTGCTGGCTTATGCCAACGACAATGTGCCTGCTGAGGATATGCCTGCGATCTCGGGTGGTCTTGTCTTTACCTTCGGGCTGGGCGCCATCCTTGGACCTATAGTCGCGGGTCTTGCTATGGAAGCCATTGGTCCATTCGCATTCTGGATTGTGCTTGGTTTTACATTTTTGGCGATCACGCTTTATGCGCTGTACCGAATGTCCCAGACCGAGGCGAAACCGGTGTCCGAGACGGATGCCTATGTGAACCTTGTGCCAACGGCCTCGATTGTCGCAGTGGACGACGCTACCATCTGGGCGGCGGAACATGCAGAGGCCGAGCAGCCCCTGACATGAAATCAGATCATGTTGTCAGTCTGGCAATCAATACATCATGACGCTGTGAGATGAACACGACAGACAAAGTACATCGAACGTCAACCGGACATTCGCGCGCGACGCAACATCTGTCAGAATGGGCTCTATTGACACATTCGCCGCATGCTGCACCAAGGACCGCATTTTTCCATGGTGGCAATTGGCGAGGTAAAGGACAAAAACATCTGATGTTCTTTGACAAACTATACCATGACGCGAAAACCGCGTGGTTCGCGCGGCCCGGCTGGGTGTTGCGATCTGCCATCGTTGGGTGTGTGGGCCTGTCTTCCCTTGGCAAGTCTGGGATTTTGTACCATGTGGGACCTCATGAAGTTTTCGTTTGATTTGCATGCCACTGATGGCAAGGCCCGGACCGGTGTCATCCACACCGCGCGCGGGGATATCCGCACGCCCGCTTTCATGCCCGTGGGCACTGCCGCGACGGTCAAGGCGATGATGCCCGAGAGTGTTGCCGCAACCGGTGCTGATATTTTGCTGGGCAATACCTACCATCTGATGCTGCGTCCCACAGCAGAGCGGATTGACCGCTTGGGCGGCCTGCACAAGTTCATGAATTGGCATAAACCTATTCTGACCGACAGCGGCGGGTTTCAGGTCATGTCCCTGTCGGACCTGCGCAAACTGACCGAAGAGGGCGTGACTTTCAAATCCCATATTGATGGCTCCAAACATCACCTGACGCCGGAACGGTCGATGGAGATTCAAAAGCTGCTGGGGTCGGACATTGTCATGTGTTTTGACGAATGTCCTGCACTGCCTGCGGACCGCAAGCGCCTCACCGAAAGCATGGAACTGTCCATGCGGTGGGCGCAGCGGTCGCGAGATGCGTTTGGCGACAGACCCGGCCATGCGCTGTTTGGTATCCAGCAGGGCGGGCTAGAGGAGGATTTGCGCGCCCAGAGCGCCGAGGCGCTGCGCGCGATTGAATTTGACGGTTATGCAGTCGGCGGTCTGGCTGTGGGCGAGGGGCAAGAGGCCATGTTCAGTGTGCTGGATTTTGCACCGGACCAACTGCCACAGGACAAGCCGCGCTATCTGATGGGCGTCGGCAAGCCTGATGACATTGTCGGGGCCGTCAAACGCGGAATCGATATGATGGACTGCGTGCTGCCGTCGCGGTCAGGGCGCACCGGGCAGGTCTTTACCCGCCGCGGCGTGGTCAATATCAAGAACGCCCGGCACGCCGACGACCCGCGCCCGCTGGATGAACATTGCACCTGTCCGGCCTGTTCCCATTACAGCCGCGCCTATCTGCATCACGTGTTCCGCGCGCAGGAGATGATTTCAGGGATGCTGCTGACCTGGCACAATCTGCATTATTTTCAGGATATCATGCAGGGGATGCGCAGCGCGATCAGTACGGGCGCGTTTGACGCGTGGGAGGCCGATTTTCATGGAAACCGCGCGCTGGGCGACATCCCGCCTTGCTGATCTGGCAATTGCCCTACTGTCCGGCGTTGGCAATGATCGCGGGAGACTGGCGTAAAATGCGGCGCGACTAATCGCGCCTGCCCATCCAATCATTCACATTTTCATGCTAATTGGTCTGTGGTATCTTATTTCCAGTCGATTTCGACGAATTGGCATTTTCCGGTTGAAGAGAGGGGACCCTCGCCCCACATAGAGAGGCGAAGAGGGGACGCTCTTGGTTGCTGCGCAGGCGGGACTGTGGCGTTCTGCTAAAAAAGGAAAAAAGAGTATGCAAGAACCATTGAGTTCATCTTACCCAGTCTTGCCGTTGCGTGATATTGTGGTGTTCCCACATATGATCGTGCCTCTGTTTGTCGGCCGCGAAAAATCTGTGCGCGCGCTCGAAGAAGTGATGCAGGACGATAAGCAGATTTTGCTGTCCAGCCAGATGGATCCAAGCGAGGACGATCCGGCACAGGATGGCATCTATAAGGCGGGCGTTCTGGCGAACGTGCTGCAATTGCTGAAACTGCCCGATGGCACAGTCAAGGTGCTTGTCGAAGGGCGCAGCCGTGTTCGCATCACCAAGTTTCTGCCGAACGATAACTTCTTTGAAGCATCCGCAGAATATCTGACCGAAATCCCCGGCGCGCCTGCCGAGGTTGAAGCGCTTGTGCGCAATGTGTCGGCTGAATTCGAACGGTACGCCAAGATCAAGAAGAACATCCCCGAAGAGGCGATGGCCGCTGTGGGCGAGGCGACAGAGCCTGCGAAACTGGCTGATCTGGTTGCCGGGCATCTGGGCATTGAAGTCGAGCAAAAGCAGGGGCTGCTGGAAACGCTGTCCGTGTCCGAACGGCTGGAAAAAGTGTTCGGTATGATGCAGGGCGAAATGTCTGTCTTGCAGGTCGAGAAAAAGATCAAGACACGCGTAAAGTCCCAGATGGAGCGCACCCAGCGCGAGTACTATTTGAATGAGCAGATGAAAGCCATTCAGAAGGAACTGGGCGATGGCGAAGAGGGCCAGAATGAAGTGGCCGAGCTTGAAGCGAAGATCGCCGAAACCAAGCTGTCCAAGGAAGCCCGTGAAAAGGTGGATGCAGAGCTGAAAAAGCTCAAGAACATGTCGCCGATGTCTGCGGAAGCAACCGTCGTGCGCAACTATCTTGACTGGATCCTGGGCGTGCCATGGGGCGTGAAATCGCGCACCAAAAAGAACCTCGCCAATGCGCAAAAGGTGTTGGACAACGACCACTACGGGCTTGAGAAGGTCAAGGAACGGATTGTCGAGTATCTGGCTGTGCAACAGCGGTCGGCCAAGCTGAAAGGCCCGATCATGTGTCTGGTCGGCCCTCCGGGTGTTGGTAAAACATCGCTGGGCAAATCGGTTGCCAAAGCCACGGGGCGCGAGTTTATTCGCATTTCCTTGGGTGGGGTGCGTGACGAATCTGAAATTCGTGGCCACCGCCGGACCTATATCGGGTCGATGCCCGGTAAGATCATTCAGGCGCTGAAAAAGGCCAAGACGACCAATCCGCTGATCCTGCTCGATGAGATTGACAAGATGGGTCAGGATTTCCGTGGCGACCCTGCGTCGGCCATGCTGGAGGTGCTGGACCCTGAACAGAACGCGACCTTTGTCGATCACTATCTGGAGGTCGAGTACGACCTGTCGAACGTGATGTTCCTGACTACGGCGAACAGCTATAACATGCCGGGGCCGTTGTTGGACCGGATGGAGATTATCTCGCTCTCTGGTTATACAGAGGACGAAAAGGTCGAGATCGCCAAACAGCACCTGCTGCCCAAGGTCATGAAAAACCACGGGTTGAAGGAAAAGGAGTTTTCGGTGTCGGACGATGCGCTTTTGTCGATGGTCCGCGTCTATACCCGCGAGGCGGGTGTGCGGAACATGGAGCGTGAATTGGCAAAGGTGGCCCGCAAGGCCGTGACCAAGATCGTCAAGAAAGAGGCCGAGGTGATCGAAGTGACCGCCGACAACCTGACCGAGTTTCTGGGTGTCGAAAAGCATCGCTTTGGACTTGCCGAGGAAAGCGACCAGATTGGCGTTGTGACCGGACTGGCCTGGACAAGTGTGGGCGGTGAGCTTCTGAATATCGAAGCGTTGCGGCTGCCGGGCAAGGGCCGGATGAAAACGACCGGTAAGCTGGGCGACGTGATGAAGGAATCGATTGATGCCGCATCGTCCTATGTGCGGTCCATTGCGCCTGAAATCGGGATCAAGCCGCCAAAGTTCGACACGATCGACATTCACGTGCACGTCCCTGACGGGGCAACTCCAAAGGACGGTCCGTCAGCGGGTCTTGCGATGGTCACATCCATCGTGTCGGTCCTGACAGGGATTGCTGTGCGCCGCGATATCGCCATGACCGGCGAAGTGTCGTTGCGCGGCAATGCGATGCCAATCGGTGGCTTGAAGGAAAAGCTGCTGGCCGCTCTGCGCGGTGGGATCACGACGGTCCTGATCCCGCAGGAAAATGCCAAGGACCTGCCCGAAATTCCTGACAACGTGAAGGAAGGGCTGACCATCATTCCGGTCAAACATGTGTCCGAAGTGTTGGAACATGCGCTGGTCAGCAAGCCCGAGCCGATCGTCTGGGATGAAGCTGCGGAAGAAGCTGCGGCCGCTGCCGCGCTCAAGTCCTCGGACCCAAACCAGACGGCCCGCGCGCACTGAAGTTGTGATCAGGTAAGTTGACAAAGGGCACGGCTATCGCAGCCGTGCCCTTTTTTGCATTGCATCGTGCAAACCCGATTGGTTGTAACTTGGAAAGAAATGAGCATCGCGCTGTTGAGCCAATGCCGCGCCCTAAAATCGTTTCGTCGGCTTTCAAGAAGAATAACTCTGTCCATTCCCAAACTTCACTATGCGGAACTTTCTGCCGTTCGCAGCATCAGCGATGTGCAGGGCGGAGAGCGGACGCCTCCCAAGGCCTGCTCACTTGATCTGCAGCCATGATTGATCGATGCTGGATTTGCACCCCCCTAAAGGAAGGATCATCTCGTGCCATTCAACGCCATGGTGTCCGCAAAGCTTGCGGCTTATGTCTATGCTCTGGCCGACCCCCGCGAAGAAGGGGCGCTCAAGGACCGAGTTTTCTACATCGGGAAAGGGAACGGAAATCGCTGTTTTAGCCATGTTCAGATTGAGACGGACGGTGCGCCCCTCAAAGAAGGCGAGCATAAACTCGCTAAGATTCGCGAAATTCGTAGCGCGGGGTATGACGTCGAAGTCCTCATCGTCAGTCATGGGTTGACGGACCCCGAAGCTCACTTCCTCGAAACGGCATTGATCCCACTGGTAGGCGACACCAACAAGGTCGCCGGTCACGGTGACCGAGGGTTCTGGTTGACTGAAAATCAGGTCAAGGAGATCCACGACAGGTCTATCGAACGGGGCGATATCGACCTGCTCCGCGGGAATGTGCTTTTTGTGAGCTTGAACCAGCAGGACGCTACTAAGCTATTAAATGGCGTTGAAGACGAGGTCGCACAGGCCACACTGGGGAACTGGAACCTAAACGTTCGGGACTCCCGCCGTGTGGATTGCGTTGTTGGCGTCAAGAACAGCTTAATCCTATCGATTTTTGAGACCGAGAAGGTCCCCGACAACATCACGCGGTTCGATCGGCTTTCGGCCCCAACGAAAAGAGCGCATGGTCGTTCTCGGTTTTTCGGAACAAGACGTGGTGACCTCGAGGAGCAGCTGAGAGGCCGGACAGTTCGCCAAGAGGGGCAGGTGCTCTCGAAGATCAGACCTGGCGCAGGATGCCAGTTCTTTCCCGCGATGGCATATCACGCGCTCTGGCTCCGATGGCCGAGAAGGCCTTCCATGCTTCCGCATGCCTGAATGTCACTCCGGGCTCAAGCCAGACACTCACTGTGCTTCGCACGTTGTTATTCAAGTGGCTGACTTTTGCAACGCTGTCCTTTTTTGTTTTCAAAGCTATTCGAGGATTGCGACCGCGTTTGTGGCGTGCTTTGTCTTGCGACCGCAAACACTGACAATTTCGGTAATCTGATGCCCTATCCCGAACTCTACATTCTACGCCACGGCCAGACCGTTTGGAATGCCGAAGGGCGGATGCAGGGTGAATTGAATTCTCCGCTGACGGCCAAAGGCCGGACGGATGCGGCGCGGCAGGGTGAGATCCTTGCGACCCGCAGGCTGAAGGGATTCGGCTTTTTCACGAGCCCGCAGGGGCGGGCCTTTCAGACTGCGGGCATTGCGCTGGCGCATCTGGCCGATACAATCCGCACCGATGATCGCCTGCGCGAGATCGGCGTCGGCGACTGGACCGGTCTGCTGCGTGATGATTTGCCCATGCCCGACGTACCGGACCCGTTTATCGCACAATATGAAATGGCACCGGGCGGAGAGGGTATCGCAGCGCTGGAAGTGCGTGTGCGTGCCTTTCTTGCTGATCTGGCCGGGCCTGCCGTGCTGGTCACGCATGGTATCACGTCACGTGTGCTGCGCTGTGTGGTCGTGGGAAACGCGGCCCTTGAGGCCGCGAACATCCACGGTGGGCAGGGCTGTGTTTATCATTTGAAGGATGGTCAGCAAAAGCTTTTGGAATGAGGCTTGCACTTCTCAGATGGCTGGTCTAAATCACGCAAATCGGGTGATTAGCTCAGTTGGTAGAGCGCTTCCTTTACACGGAAGATGTCGGGAGTTCGAGCCTCTCATCACCCACCATGCCCCCTGATCCTCTTCTGCCCTTGCTGAACGCGCCACGTGTGCCGGACCTGTTGCAATGCCTCTGGATGCACGAATTGCACGTGGGAAGATTTTTCCGACAATAAGCGCAAAAAGTCCATTGACGCCCCCCCGCACTTGGCCTATTCCGCAACCTACGCGCGGTTGTAGCTCAGCTGGTTAGAGTACCGGCCTGTCACGCCGGGGGTCGCGGGTTCGAGCCCCGTCAACCGCGCCACTTACCATTTCATTTGTGACAAGACTTCAACGCACCTGATAGGTGGTTGAATTCATTGATCTATTGTCTTTTCCCGGATCTGTCGTGGACCGATGCCCCGTCGCGCCATTTGCAATGACGGGGGCGCCCACTCGCGTTGGAAGGATGCGAGAGGCACAAGCGGTCATGTCCCGCCAACCACCTATGGGTTGGCTGACGGGACGCGCCGGTCAGCTTGTCATTTCATGCAGAATTCGTGCCCATGATCTGATTCCCTTGTGGAATGACGACAGGTCGTATTTTTCGTTGGGCGAATGGATCTGGTCATCATCCTTGCCAAAACCGATGAGCATCGCATCCATATCAAGGATGTCCTTGAAGTAGGCCGCGATCGGAATCGATCCGCCGCACCCGACAAAGGCCGCTGCATTGGGCCATTCATCCGACAGTGCCTTGCGCGCCTGATCAAAGGCGGGATGCGTCGTGGTCATCTGCCCTGCAGCCGACGCGCCATGGTCGCTAAATGCGACCGCGCAGTCCGCTGGCATCATGTCCTGCACCATCTTGCGAAAGTTTTCACGGATCGCCAACGGGTCCTGCGTGCCCACAAGGCGAAAGCTTATCTTGGCGTGGGCTTGTGATGGCAGCACCGTCTTGAACCCGTCGCCGGTATAGCCGGCCCACATGCCGTTGACTTCGCAGGTGGGGCGCGACCAGATCATCTCGAGCGGGCGGCGGCCTTTTTCGCCCGCAGGTTCTGACAGGCCGACTTCGCCCAAAAATGCCTTGTGGTCGAATTTCAGATCATCCCATGCGGCGGCCAGTTCGTTGGAAAGCTCGGGCACTCCGTCATAGAAGTCGGGGATGGTGATCCGTCCGTCTTCGTCGTGCAAGGCCGCGATGACTTTTGCCAAGACACGCGCGGGGTTCATCGCCAGACCACCAAACATGCCTGAATGCAGGTCCTTGTTCGCGCCGGTGATCGTCAACTCTTCGCCAAGCAGGCCGCGCAGCTGGGTGATGATCGCGGGCGTGTTGTCACCATAAAGCCCGGTGTCGCAGATCAGGGCGATATCGGCTGTCAGCTCATCGCGGTTTTCCGCCATGAAAGGCGTCAGTGACGGTGAGCCGGATTCCTCTTCGCCTTCAAAAAAGATCGTGATGTTGCAGGGCAGGGCGCCATGTTCGGCCTTCCATGCGCGGCAGGCTTCCACAAAGGTCATCAACTGCCCCTTGTCGTCAGATGACCCCCGACCACGGATCACCTTGCCCTTGGCGGTGTCTTCGACCTGCGGATCAAACGGGTCACGGTCCCACAGGTCCAGCGGGTCAACAGGTTGCACGTCATAGTGTCCGTAGAAAAGCACATGGGGGCCATCGCCGCCCGTATGGGCCACAACCATCGGGTGCCCGGGTGTTTCGCGTTTGCTTGCCGTGAAGCCAATTGATTGCAGATCGGCCACCAGCCAGTCGGCGGCCTTGTCGCAGTCGGCCTTAAAGGCAGGGTCGGTTGAAATCGACGGGATGCGCAGCAATTCCAGCAGGCGCTCTGTCGCCTGTGGCAGGTCCTGGTCAATGCGGGCAAGGACGGGGTCAAGTGTCATTGGGGTCACCTTTGTTTGGATATGCGCGCAGGGTGGCAGGAATGACAGCGCGGTCAATCTCAAAAAGGCGTAGCGATGGTCACGGCTTCTTAATGCCTCGGGTGCAAGATCGTGTTGCGCGCACAAAAGAAGAGGGGCGACCTTTGGATGACCTGTTGAAAATGTCACCAAAGGACTATTGGGACAGTCTGTTTGGGCAAATCTTCGAGGTTCACGCGCTCTTTGGCCTGTTGATCTACGTGCCGCCTGCCGTCTTTGGCGTGATCTTTCTGGCCCGTCGGTCCGGGCGGGTCTGGTTATCCTGGCGCGTCGATCAATCCCGGCTTTCCCTGGCGCTGGCATTGGCCGATTGGCGGCCGGACCCCTCTGCGGTGGCCCATGCCGCGGTGAAGGACCCTCTCGCGCCACTTCGGATACCACAGGCCATAGGCATAAAGCCGCCCTGAAGGCCTGAGAACGGCCCATTGATCCCGCATTTCAATGATCTGGCCAGTCGATGTCTGTGCAGTCGGGCAGAGATGGATTGATCCATATCAATGTTTCACGGAGTGTTCACATCTAGTCATGTCGCCAGAGCGACAGTTTGTAGCGTATTGCCCGAAGCAGAATGACTCTATATGACGCTTAGAACGATTCAAAACACGACGGTGTTTTGTGAGTTGGTGAGAGGAAAGACTGTTGGACTATACCGCGAAGCTAGATGTTGCACTGGACCGTTTGCATCAGGAAGGACGCTACCGGACCTTTATCGATATCGAACGCAAGCGCGGTCAGTTCCCGCATGCCACGTGGCGCAAGGAAGATGGATCTGAGGCGCCGGTGACGGTCTGGTGCGGCAATGATTATCTGGGCATGGGTCAACATCCTGCCGTGCTTGCCGCGATGCATGAGGCGATTGACGCAACCGGTGCAGGCTCGGGCGGGACACGCAATATTTCCGGTACAACCGTCTATCACAAACAGCTGGAAGCCGAATTGGCCGATCTGCACCGTAAAGAGGCGGCGCTGCTGTTTACCTCTGCCTACATCGCAAATGATGCCACTTTGAGCACACTTCCAAAACTTTTTCCGGGTCTGATTATCTATTCTGACGCGCTGAACCATGCGTCAATGATCGAAGGCGTGCGCCGCAATGGCGGGGCCAAGCGGATTTTCCGCCATAACGATCTGGACCATCTGCGCGAACTTCTGGCAGCTGACGATCCTGAGGCGCCAAAGGTGATCGCGTTTGAATCGATCTATTCGATGGATGGTGATTTCGGACCCATTGAACAGATATGCGATCTGGCCGATGAATTTGGCGCACTGACCTATATCGACGAAGTCCATGCCGTGGGCATGTATGGCCCGCGTGGTGCCGGTGTCGCCGAGCGTGACGGCCTGATGGGCCGTATCGACATCATCAACGGCACCTTGGCCAAGGCTTATGGCGTGATGGGTGGCTATATTGCGGCATCTGCAAAAATGTGTGACGCCATAAGGTCTTATGCGCCGGGTTTCATCTTTACAACGTCGCTGCCTCCTGCGATTGCCGCGGGTGCTGCGGCGTCAGTGGCGCATCTCAAGCTCGACCCGTCCCTGCGCGATCAGCACCAGACACAGGCCAAGACGCTGAAGCTGCGGCTCAAGGGGTTGGGGCTGCCGATTATCGACCATGGCAGCCACATTGTTCCGTTGATCGTGGGTGATCCGGTGCATACCAAGGAACTGTCGGATCTGCTGCTTTCAGACTTTGGCATTTACGTGCAGCCTATCAATTTCCCCACTGTGCCGCGTGGCACAGAACGGCTGCGTTTTACGCCGTCACCCGTACATGGACCGCTGGAAATGGATGCGCTGGTTGGCGCGTTGGACAGCCTTTGGTCCCATTGTGCGCTCAATCGAGCCGATCTCGCCGGTTAACCTTTTTTCAATATGTGCAAGGTCATCACCAATATGTTATTGGTTTCGAAGGCGTTCACTATTTTCGATTCGGATTGAGGGCGTCTAGGGGCAGCAAAAGCGACGGGACAGTCGATGATCGGGAAGAGCTTCAGGCGCGACGGCGCTGCCGGAGAGGGCGAAGCCAAAGGCTTTGACGACTTCGAGTTGCGTTTAGGGGATTTGATGCGCGGGGAACGTGCGACCATGGGCAAGAGCCTGTTGGACGTGCAGCGCGAACTCAAAATCAAGGCCCCCTATATTGCCGCGATAGAGAATGCAGACCCGTCTGCCTTTGACACCCCCGGTTTCATTGCGGGCTATGTGCGGTCTTACGCGCGATACCTCAACCTTGACCCGGACGAGACCTTTACTGCCTTTTGCGAAGAAAGCGGATTTGTCACCGCGCACGGCATGTCCGCCGAGGCGTCGTCGATCAAGGCAAAGCGGGGCGCACCGGTCGCTGGCCCGCTTGGTAATGATATTTTTTCCCAGCCCTCCACCCCCTTCATTCCCGCAGGCGAGGCGATGTTTTCACAGATCGAACCGCGCGCAATCGGGTCCTTTGCGGTGCTGGTGGCGCTGATCGGTGGTTTGGGATTTGGCGGCTGGACCGTCTTGCAGGAAGTGCAAAAGGTGCAGTTTGCACCTGTCGAACAGACGCCTGTAGTGGTGTCCGATCTTGACCCGCTTGCCGGTGCCTCCAACACGCTGCGCTCGGGTGTGGCGTTAGACGGGGTGGCCAATGTGTCGCCTGATGCATTGGACCGGCTTTATCGTCCGCAGGCGTTGGATGTGCCTGTGCTTGTGGCGCGCGATGCACCGATTTCGACACTTGTACCGGGCAATATCGGTGCTTTGGCGCCGCTGCCCGCCCCCGAACCGGGTATCGATTTTGCTTCCATTGATCTGCCAGAGCGGCCAAGCCCGGCCGCCGTGCAGGTCGTCGAGCCCCCCGCGCCGGAAGTGCAGCTGGTGGCGGTCCGCCCTGCGTGGGTGCGTGTCCGTGCCGCCGACGGTTCCGTTATCTACGAAACCATCATGAACGCTTGCGACACGTTCGTTGTGCCAACAACCGAAGAGCCCGCCGTTTTGCGAGTGGGCGAAAGTGGTGCGGTGTATTTCCGCGTGAACGGCACACATTACGGGCCTGCTGGGCCGACAGGCGTTGTGACGCCCAATGTTGCACTGTCGCCAGACAGTCTGACGGCCTCCTATGCGGTTGCCAATCTGGGTGCGGACAGCGATCTGGCGGAAATCGTTCAGATCGCCGATACGGGTCTGACCGGCAGCGGCCTGCCGCGGCAGAATCTTGTCTGCCCCGAATAGACGTCCTGCGGCATTCGGGCGGTTGCAGCATAGCGCGGTGCGGCTTACCCTACAGGAAATGGCCACCATCGAAAGCATAGCTTGATGTCACTCAATCACATCCGTCCCTGGCGCAATATCTATCGGCGCAAATCGCGCCAGATTATGGTCGGGAAGGTGCCCGTTGGCGGGGATGCGCCAATCACCGTCCAGACCATGACAAATACGCTGACGACGGACGTCAAGGCGACCATAGCGCAGGTGCAGGCGGCGGCGGATGCGGGTGCGGATATCGTACGGATTTCTGTGCCGGACGAGGCATCGAGCCGTGCGTTGCGCGACATCGTGCCCGAAGTGACGGTGCCGATCGTGGCCGACATCCATTTTCATTACAAACGCGGGATCGAGGCGGCAGAAGCTGGAGCCGCCTGCTTGCGGATCAATCCGGGCAACATCGGGGATGAAAAGCGGGTCAAGGAAGTGATCAAGGCCGCGCGGGATCATAATTGCTCGATCCGGATCGGGGTGAATGCCGGGTCGCTGGAAAAGCACCTGCTGGACAAATACGGCGAGCCTTGCCCCGACGCGATGGTGGAAAGTGGTCTGGATCATATCAAGATCCTGCAGGATAATGATTTCCACGCGTTCAAGATTTCCTGCAAGGCATCCGATGTGTTTATGGCGGCGGCCGCCTACCAGCAACTGGCAGATGCGACCGATGCGCCGATCCATTTGGGTATCACTGAGGCGGGCGGTCTGACCTCCGGGACGATCAAGTCGGCGATTGGTCTGGGCAATCTGTTGTGGATGGGCATTGGCGACACGATCCGTGTGTCGCTGTCGGCTGATCCGGTCGAGGAAGTCAAGGTCGGCTACGAAATCCTGAAATCGCTTGGACTGCGCCACCGGGGCGTCAATATCATTTCCTGCCCGTCCTGCGCGCGGCAGGGCTTTGACGTGATTAAGACCGTCGAGGCGCTTGAGAAACGGCTGGAACATATCAAAACCCCGATGTCACTGTCGATCATCGGCTGTGTCGTGAACGGTCCGGGTGAGGCGTTGATGACAGATGTCGGCTTTACCGGCGGTGGGGCAGGGTCCGGCATGGTCTATCTGGCAGGGGCGCAAAGCCACAAGCTGTCCAACGAGGGTATGATTGATCACATCGTTGAACAGGTTGAAAGAAAGGCAGCAGAGTTGGATGCCGCGGCGAGGGATGTCGCCGCAGAGTAGGACGGATTGAAATCCATCTTACGGTCCGTCAATGCGCGCCATTTCAAGACCGTAAGATGGATCTTGATCCATCCCCGCTTTGGTCAGGCGTACCAGCCGCCCATTTTGACTTCTGTTGCACCATCCAGCAGGTTGGCAAATTCCGCAGGGTCCTGCGTGCCATTATCGCGGCCCCGGTAGTGATAGGGGTAGACATAGGTCGGCGCGAATTCTGCAACAGCTGATGCGGCGGCTTCTGCGTCCATCGTAAATGGCAAATTCATGCAGACAAAGGCCAGATCGATGTCCGTTAGCGCGCGCATTTCCGGGGTATCTTCCGTGTCACCGGAAATATAGATGCGCATCCCGTCAATCGTTACCACATAACCGTTGTCGCGGCCTTGTGGATGAAAGTTCAGACGGTCTTCCGAGATATTATAAGCCGGGATCGCTTCCACGGCCACATCGCCGGCTGTCGTGCTTTCGCCATTGGCTATGGCAGTGGCTTTGCCGATCATATCGGCGGGCAGCATTGCCATGACCGCAGGGTTCACGATCATTTGCGTCGTGTCGCCCACGATTGCGGCCAGCGTGTCCGCATTATAGTGATCTCCATGTTCGTGGGTGATCAAAATCAGGTCGGGCGCGGCGAAGTCGCTATAGGATGCGGCGTCGCCCACCGGATCAACGTAAACGACCCCCGCCGGCGTTTCCATGACAAAGGACGCATGGCTGACCGAATGCACCGTCACCCTGCCATTGGCTGTGTCAAAGCTGTCAGCGGCATGGGCGGCTGCGTGCAGTTGATAGGGAAGAAGTGTGACGCCGCTCATTGCGGCGGCTCCGGTCAAAAATCTACGGCGTGTCGTCATACCTTGATCCTTTGTGTTAGCTTACAAGAAGCCGAATAGATCAAGTTTCCGGTCTGTCCATCAGACAGCGCAAAGTTGCGGATCACAAGCCTGTTATTGCGCGCGCAACTCTTCCACCAGCTGCTCCATCTGCGCCAGTTGCAGATAGCCGCGCACAATCTGGTCTTCAAAGACAAAGGTCGGTGTGCCGCTGATATTAAGCTGCTGTGCAAGGACGCTGTTTGCGGCGATAATTTCGCTCACGACGGGGCTGTCCATCTGCGCCAGAACGGCATCTGTATCTATCCCCAATGTGCTGCCCAACCGTGTCAGGCTTTGTTCCGAGATGTCGCCGCGAAACTCCATCAGCGTGTCATGCACGGCCTTATAGGCATCATCACCGCCGACAATCTGCGTCGCAATTGCAAACCGGGAGGCGAGGACGGATTGCTCACCAAGGATGGGCAATTCCTTGACCACAAACCGGATATTGGGGTCATCGGCAAGCAGTTGGGCCACTTCCGGAAAGGCGCGCTTACAATAGCCGCACCGATAATCCATGAATTCAACAACTGTGATGTCACCTTCGGGATTGCCATCGACGAAAGAGTAGCCGTCATTTTGCAGGGCGTCTGCGTTGGCGCGCGCAAGCTCCAGATCTGCTGTCAGCTGGGCGTTCTGTTCGCGTTGTTGCAGGATTGCGATCGCTTCCTGCAGGACTTCGGGGTTATCAAGCAAATAGGCCCTGACCTCTGCCCTGAATTGCACGCGCTCCTGCGCGGTCAGATTATCAAGCTCAAGTGCAGTTGCCGGATGGGCAAACAAGAGCGCGAGGGGCAATGCGAAGCGAGCAATCATCATCGGGGCCTTTATAAAATTGAGACGCCCTGCAAAGATCATATCCGTCGTGGCTTGCCAAGGTGCATTGACGTCACATGGCAGTGAAGGGCACATAGACCCCAAAGCAGACATGAGGCAAAAGATGCGACAATCGCGCCGCGGTGACGTAGATCCGTTCATAGTGATGGATGTCATGGAGGCTGCCCGTCAGGCCGAAGAGGCGGGGCGCCACATAATCCATATGGAGGTTGGTCAGCCGGGGACGGGGGCCCCTGACGCGGCAAGGGGGCAGTTGGCGCAGGAATTGTCCGACCCGCTGGGATATACCGTTGGTCTTGGCCTGCCTGCCTTGCGCGCCCGGATCGCGCACCACTACGGTGAATGGTACGATCTTGACCTTGACCCGTCCCGCGTTGTCATCACAAGCGGGGCATCCGGCGGGTTCCTGCTGGCGTTTTCGGCACTTTTCGACAATGACGACCGGGTTGGGCTGGGTACCCCCTGCTATCCGTCTTATCGGCAAATCCTCAAGGCTGTCGGGTTAAGTCCCGTTGACATTCAGACGTCGCTGGAAAACCGGTTTCAGCCTGTGCCCGCTGACGTTGCCGCCCACGAACTGGCGGGGCTGATTGTTGCCTCTCCTGCCAATCCGACGGGGACGATGCTGGATGAACAGGCGCTGGCGGACTTGGCCGAGGCGTGTGCGGCGCGCAACGCGGCGCTGGTTTCGGATGAAATCTATCACGGGATCGACTATGATCGTCCGCCCGTATCGGCACTGAACGTAACGGATGATGTTTATGTGATTAATTCCTTTTCGAAATATTTCTCCATGACGGGTTGGCGTGTCGGCTGGATGGTCGTGCCGCACGACCATGTGCGCCGGGTTGAGCGGCTGGCGCAGAATATGTTCATTTGCGCCCCCCATGCGTCGCAGCGGCTGGCTTTGCATGCCATGGATTGCACCGGAGAACTGGAGCAGAACAAGGCCGTCTATGCCGCCAACCGCGAGCTTATGATCGCCGGGCTAAAGGCGGCCGGGTTTGATCAATTCGCCCCCCCCGACGGGGCGTTTTATGTCTATGCCGATGTGTCCGCCCATACAGGAGATGCACGCAAGCTCGCGGCAGATATACTGCAAGAGGCAGGCGTTGCCGTCACACCGGGGGCCGATTTTGATGCCACCCGCGGCCAGCATTGGTTGCGCTTTTCCTATGCCAGATCGACAGAGGACATCGCAGAGGGGCTACGCAGACTGGCGCGTTTCATGGCGGGCCGGAACGGGTGATCCGCGTTGTCCTCTTGTGGTTTCTGCTGGCGACGGGTGCCTTTGCACAGGTGCAGGTTGATTCCGCGCGCAGCCATATTCGCGACGGCTGGTGGAAGCTTGATATCGCGTTGGGTTTGAGTGATGTAACACCCTTTCGGGTGTTTACCCTTGATGCGCCGCGCAGGCTGGTCATTGATCTGGCGAACGTCGATTGGCCCGATATTGCCACGTCTGATCTGCTTGAGCGGGGGCGGGCGACAGGGCTTCGTACGACAGCGCTCGGGGATGGCTGGACAAGGCTTGTGATCGACCTTGCCGAACCCATGGTGCTGTCCGCGGCCCGGATGAGCGCGGGCGATGCGGCTGTGAGCTTGCGCATCACCCTCGCGCAGGCCACAGCGCAGGAGTTCGCCACCAAAGCCGGTGCCCCGCCGGGTGTGGGCTTTGACGGGGTGGTGGACGGCTCGGTGCGCGACAGCCCCACAAACGGTCCGCTCGTGGTCATGATCGACCCGGGCCATGGGGGGCTTGATCCGGGCGCACAAAGAGACGGGTTGCTCGAGGCTGATCTGATGCTGGCCTTGGCGCGCGATGTGATGCGCGGCCTGTCGCAGGTTGCGGGGGTCAAGGCCGTGATGACGCGCGATTCAGATCAATTTGTGCCTTTGGCGCAGCGTGTGTCGATGGCGAGGGCCGCGGGCGCCGATCTGTTGATTTCGCTGCACGCGGATGCGCTGGATGTGGACGAGGCGCAGGGTGCATCGGTCTACACGCTGACGATTGATGGCGGCGATGCGGCCGCAACGCGGATGCTTGAACGGCATGCGCAAGGGGATTTGCTGTCGGGGATTGACCTGCGCGGGCAGGGCGACCGGGTAGCGACGGTTCTGATGGATTTGGCGCGGCAGGAAACAGCCCCGCAAAGCCGCGCTTTCGCTGATCTTCTTGTGCAACAGATGCAAGGCCGTGGCGTGCGTTTAAACGCGCGCCCCCGCAGGGAAGGACAACTTGCCGTCCTTGCTGCGGCCGATTTTCAAAGCGTTCTGATCGAGGCGGGTTTTCTGTCAAACGCGGCCGATCGTGCCCGGTTGCGTACCCCGCAGGGGCGTGCACCTTTGGTTGCTGCAATTGTTGCGGCTGTTTCCATCTGGGGCGTGGATTGAAATCCTCGTTACGGTCGGGCAAAATCTGCGCTTCTGCTCTGGCCGTGACGACTGTACTTGCGCGGTCCGGGGCCAACGGGCACTCAAAAGTGATCCCGCGCGCGGTGTCATACAGGCAAAAGTGCTATTTGGTCTTTTGACCTGCGGTACCGGATTGCCTATATAGAACGGGAACTCAGATAGGATACCTGTCCCCGGTGTTGCGTTACATTCTTTCATTCTTTGGTGGTATCTTCAGTCTGCTGACCATGGGGGCGCTGATGGGTGCGCTGACCCTTGGTGCCGTTTTTCACATGTATGGCCGCGATCTGCCAACCTATGAAACCTTGTCGCAGTACACACCCAAGATGATCAGCCGGATTTATTCCAACGAAGGCCGGATCATTGACGAATTCGCGCAGGAACGCCGCCTGTTCACTCCCGCCGAGGAAATCCCCGACCTTGTCAAACAGGCCTTTATTTCGGCAGAGGACAAAAATTTCTACACCCACGCAGGCTATGATCCGCGCGGGATAGCCGCCGCGATCTATGAAGCCTTTCAGTCACGCGGCGAGACCTTGCGCGGTGCCTCGACCATTACCCAGCAGGTGATGAAGAATTTCCTGCTTGATGGCTCCACCACGCTGGAACGCAAGATCAAGGAAATCATTCTGGCGACCCGCATCGAAGGGGCCATGTCCAAGGAAAAAATTCTTGAGCTTTACCTGACAGAGATTGATCTGGGCGTCCGGTCCTTTGGTGTGACCGCCGCCGCACTTTCCTATTTCAACAAGCCGCTGTCGGCTTTGTCACCCGCTGAGGCTGCTTTTCTTGCAGTCCACCCCAAGGCCCCGTACAGCTATCATCCGGTCAAGAACCGTGATGCCGCCATTGTCCGCCGCAATTTCATCCTGCGCGAGATGTTCCAGAATGGCTATCTGACGAATGATGAATATCAGACAGCACTCGCCGACCCGCTGCGCACGGTGCAGAATGGCGATTTTCCAAGTTTCCGCGCCAGCCTGCCGCCGCGCGATTATTTCACCGACGAAATACGCCGTCAGCTGAGCCAGAACTTTGGCCAGGAAGAATTCTTTTCCGGCGGTCTTGCGATCCGCGCGACTGTTGATCCTGAATTACAGGTCTCTGCGGCCCATTCACTGCAACGCGCGTTGGAGGAGTACGACCGCAACACGACCATCTGGCGCGGCACCGGCGAAACCATCGCAGAGGATGCTCTGGCCACCGAAGAGGGATGGCGCACGGCCCTTGCCGCTGTTGATGTGGCCCGTGACATTGATCTGGACGGTAAGTGGCATGTCGCCGTGATCCTTGACGTTGCTGAAAACCAGTTGCGCATCGGCATCGAGGATCTGATCGAAACCGAAGCAGAACCCTTTGTCATCCCCCGCGAAGATATCAAGTGGATCAAAGGCGACTTCTTTGAAAACTACACCCCCGGTGATGTCGTCCATGTACGCCGCATGACCGAGAACGGTACATTCGTTCGCTGGACCCTGCGGCAAGTGCCTGAGGTGCAGGGCGGCTTTATGGCGATGGACGTCAACACAGGCCGCGTGATCGCCATGCAGGGTGGCTTCAGCTATCAACATTCGGTGTTTAACCGTGCCACGCAGGCCCAACGCCAGCCGGGGTCGTCCTTCAAGCCGTTCGTCTATGCCGCAGCCCTTGATAGCGGCTATTCCCCTGCGACAATCGTCGTTGACGCACCGATCGAGATCAACACCCCCCAAGGTGTCTGGCGCCCGACTAATGCCTCCAAGCAATATTATGGGCCGACCCCGCTGCGCACTGGGATCGAACGGTCGCGGAACCTGATGACCATTCGTCTGGCGCAGGAAATCGGCATTGATACGGTGGGTCGCTATGCCGAAAAATTCGGCGTCTACGAGAATATGAACCGCGTGCTTGCCGCCTCTCTAGGGTCGGACGAGACGACTTTGTTCAAGATGGTCGCGGCCTACGCGATGTTCGCCAACGGCGGTGAACGGGTTGAGCCCACGCTTGTTGACAGGGTGCAGGACCGCTTTGGCAATACGGTCTATCGGCACGATCAGCGGACCTGTGTCGATTGCGCGGACCGGGCCCTTGCTGCGGGCTATGCACCGCGCATCACGTCCAATCGCGACCGGGTGATGAATGAAATTACCGCCTATCAGCTGACCTCCATGATGCGGGGCGTTGTGGAGCGGGGCACGGCAAGCAGTTCGGTCAATCTGCCGGTGCCGATCGCGGGCAAGACGGGCACAACGAATGACGCCAAAGATGTCTGGTTTATCGGCTTTTCCTCCAACATCGTAGCGGGCTGCTATATCGGGTACGATACACCACGCAGCTTGGGGAGCGGCGCGTCGGGTGGCGGGTTTTGCGGCCCGGTTTTCAACCGCTTCATGTCTGACGCCATCGACAAATACGGCGCAGGCAGTTTCAAGGTGCCCGCCGATTGCCAGTTCATTAATATCGACCGTTTCAGCGGCGCCCGCCTGCCGGACGGCGCCAGTGGCGACAATGTGATTGGTGAATGTTTCCGCCCCGGCGAAGAGCCTCTCTTTGGCATCATGTTTGACGGTGGTTTTGCCATGTCAGCCGACCTGCCGCTGTTTGATGATGTGCCGCGCAGTGGCCGTAATGTGACCACCTCGACCGGTCAGACCGCCACCGTGGGCCCCAAAGCCAGCTTTGGCACCCTGTCAAGCGGCGGTCTTTACTGACCGCTTCTTGCAGGGCGGTCAGCCGCAGGCTATCACCCCCCAACGTTGATCTTGAAAAGGTGCCCCATGCGCGCGGAAATCCAGAACTCTGTTGATGCGATCCAGAAATCGCTCAATTTGCTTGCCCAACGGATGGACCGCGACACCGCGCCCCACAGGTTGGAGGAATTCAACGCCCGTGTCGAGGACCCGACCCTGTGGGATGATCCCGACGCGGCCCAGAAACTGATGCGTGACAGGCAGTTGCTCGTGGATGCAATGGCCAATTACGACCGCATCCGTCAGGAATTGGACGACAATGTCGAACTGATCGAGATGGGCGAAATGGAAGATGACGCCGAGGTGGTTGCCGAAGCCGAATCCGCCTTGCTGGCGCTGCAAAAGACTGCCGCCCAAAAAGAGTTGGAGGCGCTTCTGGACGGTGAAGCCGACGGCAATGACACGTTCCTTGAAATCAACGCCGGTGCAGGCGGCACCGAAAGCTGCGACTGGGCCAATATGCTGGCGCGCATGTATGTGCGTTGGGCCGAGAAAAAGGGCTACAAGGTTGAATTGCAGTCCGAACAGTCGGGTGATGAGGCGGGGATCAAATCAGCTGCCTACAAGATCAGCGGCCACAATGCCTATGGCTGGCTGAAATCGGAAAGCGGCGTGCACCGGCTGGTGCGCATTTCGCCCTTTGACAGTCAGGCCAAGCGCCATACGTCCTTTACCTCGGTCAAGGTCTATCCGGTGGTGGACGACAACATCGAAATCGACGTGAACCCGTCGGATATTCGTCTTGATACCTACCGGTCATCGGGGGCGGGGGGGCAGCACGTCAACACCACGGATTCGGCCGTGCGCATTACGCACCTGCCCACGGGCATTGTTGTGACCAGTTCGGAAAAGTCCCAGCACCAGAACCGCGATATCGCCATGAAGGCGCTCAAGTCCCGGCTGTACCAGATGGAGCTGGACAAACGCTCTGCCTTGGTGAACGAGGCGCATGAGAACGCCGGTGATGCTGGGTGGGGCAACCAGATCAGGTCTTATGTTCTGCAACCCTACCAGATGGTCAAGGACTTGCGCACCGGCTTCGAGACGTCCGACACAAAGGGTGTGCTGGATGGTGATCTGGATGGTCTGATGGCGGCCACACTGGCGATGGCTGTCTCTGGCAAAAGCCGTGCGGAGGCCAACGCAGAGTAGCGTTTCGCCTTTGATCCGAAACCGCAGATAAGGGCGCGACGCCAGAACGGCCAATGAAGTGACAAATCATTGGACGATGGGGCGGCGATAATGCCATTCTGCGATCGGGAGGTGCTCTGATGGTATCAACTGAAACACAATCCGTAACGCCGCAGCAAATCAGGCTGGCCGATCTGGGCGCGGCCCTGTCAGCGGGGCTGCGTGACTTTCGGCGCGCGCCGCAATTCGGGCTGTTCTTCAGCGCGGTCTATGTCGTCGGCGGCTTTGTCATGCTGTGGTTGGGGGCCGGGCATGTGAGCTGGGTGCTGGCCACATCGCTTGGCTTTCCGCTGATCGCACCCTTTGCAGCTGCGGGCCTTTACGAGGTCAGCCGCAGGCTGGAAAAGGGCATCGCGCTGGATTGGAAAGGCGTGCTGGGCATTGTCTGGGCTGAACGCAATCGGCAACTGCCCTTGCTGGGGGCCTTTATCGTGTTCTTTTTCCTTGTCTGGACGTTTCTGGCCCATATCGTTTTTGCGCTTTTCATGGGGCTTTCGACCATGACCAATATTTCGGACAGCTGGGCGGTGTTCCTGTCGGCAGACGGGATCAAGATGATCTTTGCAGAGTTTGTTATTGGGACGGTACTGGCGCTGATCCTTTTTTCTTTGACGGTCGTCAGTCTGCCGATGCTGCTTGACCGCGAAGTTGACGTGATCACGGCGATGCTGCGCAGCTTGCAGGCGGTCCGCGAGAACTTCCTTGTGATGCTGGTCTGGGCGGTGACAGTCGCCGTATTGAGCCTTCTTGCGCTGTTGCCATGGTTTTTGGGACTGATGATCGTGTTGCCCGTTCTGGGGCACGCCACATGGCATCTTTACCGCAAGGCAATTGCGTAGGGTCAATACCGCGGTCAGAAGCACCAAAAGTTCTGACGACCTGCAATTCAGCGCGATCCGCTTTTTGGGAAAAGCCGCTCGCTTCTTATGGCCAAAAATATCCTGGGGGTCCGGGGGCAAAGCCCCCGGGCGGTCGGCTTGCATGGCAAGCCGAAGCAGGTCAGGCGCGGGCGTCATCTGCCCCGAAAGGCTTTTGCAAAAGACAAAAAAGGGGCGCCGCTGGCACCCCCGTTGTTCTCAGATATGCCGGTCTTATGACTTCGGCGTGTCGCCTGCCGCTGCTGTCGTTGGCATCTTTTTGGCACCGGTTGACAGCGGATCGTCCTGCCGCTGAACAGAGCCTTCGAAATGCGCACCGGACTCTATGGCGATCGTCTTGTGGATGATGTCACCCTCAACACGGGCTGTTGATGTCAGGCGCACCTTGAGGCCACGCACCCGTCCGACGACGCGACCATTGACCACAACATCATCGGCCATCACTTCGCCTTTAACGGTCGCACCTTCGCCGACTGTCAGCAGGTGGGCGCGAATGTCGCCTTCAACCTGACCTTCGACATTGATGTCGCCGGTTGTCTTGATGTTGCCGGTAATCAGCAAATCAGCTGACAGCACGGATGCTGGCGGCTTGGCGACAGGCGCGCCCGGTTTTACGGGGGCAGACTTGGCAGTGTCTGCGCCCTTTGCGTTGTCGGCCACTTTGGGCCCCGGTTCGTTGATTTTGGATTTAGAAAACATCTTGTCCCGCTTTTATATAGATCATTGGGTTTACAGGCTCGCCCCCGACGCGAACCTCATAGTGCAAGTGTGGGCCAGTTGACCGTCCAGAATTGCCCATAGCACCAATTCGTTCGCCACGCGAGACTCTTTGTCCAACCTTGACGTTCATTGCATTCAAGTGTGCGTATCTTGTCTCAATTCCGAATTCATGGCGAATCTTGATCAGCCGACCATAGCCCGACGACCAGCCTGCATGGGTCACAACGCCATCAGCGGTGGAATAGATCGGGGTGCCGACAGGGCCCGCAAAATCGGTGCCCGCATGTAGCCGTCCCCATCGCTGGCCAAAGCCGGACGTGAAGCGGAAGTTGGATTTGACGGGGATGTCGAAGGGCGCTTTTTCGGCGGCAATCCGGTACAGATTGATCCGGTCCATCGCCCCCAGAATATCATTCGCCCGGTCCGCATCAGGGTCGATTGTTCCACCACGGGTTGAAAACTGGAGCGGCGTCAGCGGACCACCGGTGCCGGAATAGCCACGGCGCACCTGTGCGATCAGGTTATCCGGGTCCATGCCTGCCGCGCGGAACATCCGGTCAAGCGGTTCGACAGACACCAGCATCGCTTCTTCCAGCTGGCGGAAAATCTGGTCGTTGCGCTCTTGCAGCAGGCGGAGTTCAAGTTCCATTTCGGAGGCGTGATCAATGGCAAATTCGGCGTCTGCGGCGATCATGTCCCGCTCTGCCGCGGTTTCTGCCAGGGCATTTGCCAGCAGGTCAACCGTGCCGACCGCATCCTGGCTCAGGGCCGTGACTGTCGTTTGATCGGTTTCCGCGGCAAGGGCCGCCAGTTCCTTGCGCGCATCTTCCCGCGCCCGCATCGTGTCACGCAAAGTGGATTGTACCACCTCGAGCCCGGTTTCGAGTTCGCGCCGCTTTTCTTCGGTGTTCAGCAATTCCGTCTGCATCAGCGAAATCTGCCGGAGAGCAGAGTTGAACCGCTCGTGCGCGGCCAAGGCTTCGGCGGCGCGCTGGTCGCGTTCCGCAGACAAGGCATTAAGCCGCTGTTCATAGGTCAATTGATCGCGCTGCGCTTGCGCGCGGAAATTGCCGGCGCCGATACTGTCCATCAACAAGATTGCAGTTGCCACGATTGTCCAGGCGACAACGATTGTGCAGCCTGCCCAAGCCACCAACTGCGTTTCGGGTTTGAGCCGAATGAAACGTGTTTCCGTGTCCGACCGCAGGAACAGCCGTCTTTCGGGAAAGTGGCGTTCAAGAAAGCCATGGATTTTCTGTGTCAGTCGTGATCGCACGTTGTGTTTTCCGTCCGTTCCCAGTTTCAGTTGCGGGGTTCCCATCTCAACAGGCGTTGCGTGTTGTTATCCAGATGAACAAGATGCTGCAAGATTTTTGCCACCCGATGGGAGGGAAAGCGCCTGTTTTGGATGCAAGTGCCCTAAAATAGTGCCCCTGAGGGTCATCTGCGCGCTTGCGATACATCCTGCGCGAGTGGCCAGTAGAAATCCGGCGGTATCCCCGCTTCGGCCCGCTTTTCTTCGTTGAAGGGTGGCTTGAGCTGGCTGTGGAAGTACTTGCGGACCAGATCATGAAAGACGCCGGTGGGGTCCAGATCATGCCGACCGCACAGGAAGTGAAACCATTTTGACCCGTAGGCGACATGATGGACTTCTTCGGCATAAATGATCTCGAGCGCTGCGACCGCGTCCTTCAGCTTGGCCTGCCTGAAGATCTTGATCATGCCGGGGGTGACATCCAGCCCCCGCGCCTCGAGCACCATCGGCACCACGGCCAGCCGCCCCATCAGGTCGCCTGTGGTGTCTTCGGCGGCCCGCCACATGCCTGCGTGGGCAGGAAGGGCGCCGTAATGGCTGCCCATCCCTTCAAGACAGTCGCACATCAGATTGAAATGTTTGGATTCTTCGTCGGCTGACTTGACCCAGTCATCATAGAACCCGATGGGCAGTTTGGTGTCTGTAAAGCGGGCGATGATGTCCCAATGCAAGTCAACCGCGTTCAGTTCGATGTGCGCAACCGCGTGCAACAGGGCAATCTGACCTTCGGCGGTGCCCGGCTTGCGGTGCGGCACGTCGCGGGGGTCCAGCAATGCGGGTTCGTCGGGGCGGGCCGGAAACAGCGGCGGTGCGGCAGTCCCGATGTCAGGCGTTTGGCCCGCCTTGCGCGCGCTTTGCCATTCTGCGGCATACCGGCGCGAAAGGGCTGTCTTTTCGCGGCCATCAGCGGTCATCAGCACTGCCACGGCCATTTCGGCAAGAGGCAAGGTCACAGGGCGCGCACCGCGTCAAGCACGGCATCAACATGGCCGGGCACTTTGACCTTGGGCCAGCTCCGGGCGATCTTGCCGTCGGTGCCAATCAAAAATGTCGCCCGTTCGATGCCCATGTAGGTTTTGCCGTACATGCTTTTTTCCTTCCAGACGCCGTAGCGTTCGCACACGTCGCCTTCTTCGTCCGACAACAGGGCGACCCCCAGATCATGTTTGGCGACGAATTTGTCGTGCTTTTTGACGCTATCCTTGGACACGCCTAGAATGACCGTATTCAGCGCCGTGAAGTCGGCCAGTTTTTCGGTGAAGCCAATCGCCTCCTTCGTGCAGCCAGAGGTGTCGTCACGCGGATAGAAATAAAGAACAACATTTTTGCCGCTGAAGTCAGACAGGTTGACGATGTCGCCGCCATCGCGGGGCAAACTGATGGCGGGGGCAGGTGCGCCGGGCGCAAGTTCGGTCATGGCGTGGTCCTTTTCGTGGAAGTTGTGTTTTCTTTGGTTCCGTTTTAGCCCGACACAGGCGAAGATAAAGGGTATGTTTGAACTTGGTGGCAATCGCGTGACGCATCAGGACGAAGAAACCGAAGCGGTCGTGCCGCCCAGGCCGATCACCCGGCGCAGGCAATTCTGGCTTCGTGCGGTTTTGCTGCTGTGTCTGACGCCATTGATTTTCGGAGCTGTTTCTGCCGCGATGCTGGTTGACCGTGAGGTGACCGCGCCCGATTGGATAGCCGAAGATATCGCGGTGCGGGCCTCGGAATTTCTGGACGGGGGCAAGCTGGAGTTTGGCGCGATGACCGTCCGGTTGGGGCGTGATCTGCACCCGACCGTGCGCCTGACGGACATTACATTGCAGGATGCGACCGGTGCGCTGATCAGCACGATCCCCGTGGCCGAAGGCATCATGTCGCCGCGCGGTCTGATCCTGCGCCGCGAGGTGCTGATGCAAAACATCGCGCTTGTCGGGGCGCAGGTCAATTTACGCCGCGCGGCAAGCGGCGAGGTTGCGGTGGCATTTGCGCGCGGCGCCCGCGAGGCGGGGCAGGCCCCGTCTTTGTCTCAGTTGCTTGAAAAGATTGACATATTTCTGGAGCGCCCCGAGTTCAAGGCACTGGAAGGCGTGCGCGCAACCGGACTTGTGGTGAATTTTGACGATGCACGCGCCGGACGGTCATGGGTGGTGGACGGCGGCGCGCTGTCACTGGTGGTCCAAGGCGGACAGACCATTTTGCGCGGTGACTTTTCCTTGCTTTCGGGGCGGGCAGAGGTAACAAAGGTTGCATTGTCCTATGCCAGTGCGCTTGGCACCCGCGATGCCAACATGGGCTTGAACATCGACAATATCGTTGCCAGCGACATCGCCACACAGTCACCGGCACTCAGTTGGCTTCGGGGCGTCGATGCGCCGGTCAATGCGGCCATTCGGACCAGTCTGGATGCCCAAGGGGCGCTGGGGCCGCTCAATGCCAGCCTTGAGATCGGCAAAGGCGCGCTGCAACCCAACCCCGCAACCCAGCCCATCAGCTTCGAAGCTGCCAAAGCCTATCTGACCTATGACCCATCGCGCGGCAGTATCAGCTTTGACGAAGTCAGGCTTGAAATGGAATGGGGGCAGCTCAATGCCAGCGGCCATGCCTATTTGCAGGACTTCGGCGTGGGACTGCCGCAGGTGCTCTTGGCGCAGTTTCAGTTTCGCGACATCGCGTTTAATCCGTCGGGTTTGTTTCCGGTTCCTTTGACGTTGCAACGGGCGGCGGTGGATGCGCGAGTGCGGTTTGCGCCATTTTCAGTCGAATTGGGTCAGATTGCGGCATCGGAAGGTGACATGCGCCTGTCGGGCAAGGGCAACATCGCGGCCACCCCAGACGGGTGGCAAGTGGGCATCGATGTGGGGCTGAACCAGATCAGCCAATCGGCCATGATTGGCTACTGGCCCGGCAGCATTTTCCCCGGCGCGCGCAGCTGGCTTGAAAAGAACGTGACCACTGCCGATTACGTGGATGCGCACGCCGGTTTGCGGCTGGCCCCCAACCAGCCCCTGCAGTTTGCCGTTAATGCCGGTTTCAAGGAGGCAGAGATCAAGTTCATGCGGTCGATGCCTGCCATAACGGACGGCAGCGGCAGCCTTTCGATTATCGGCAAGCGGCTTGCCATTGACGTGGCATCAGCCAGGGCGATCGCCCCCGAAGGTGGCCTGATGGCGCTGGGTGGATCCAGCTTTGTGATTGAGCAGATGGGGAAAGACCCGCCGTCTGTGATTGATTTGAACATCGACAGCACGATCACGGCGGTTTTGTCCGTGCTGAACCAGCCGCCGTTTGGATTTCTGGACAAGGCCAATCTGCCTGTCACGTTGGCCGATGGCCGTAGCCAGTTGACGGGCCGACTGACTTTGCCGCTAAAACCGCGGGTCACGAATGATGAAATCGGCTTTGCGATGGAATCGACCATAACCGCCATGCGGAGTGACGTGCTGATCCCCGGACGGCAATTGGCCTCTCCACGGCTGCAAATCACTGCCGACCGCGCGGGGTTGGCGGTCGCTGGTCCGCTGCGCGTCGGCGAGGTGCCGCTTTTGGTCAATTGGACCAAACGTTTTGCGGACCCGGTTGGCACCAGTAATTTGCAGGCGGAAACGGAAATCTCGCCCCGCTTTTTGGAAGAGTTCAATATCGCACTGCCCCCCGGCAGCGTCACAGGGCGGGGCCGTGGGGATTTGTCGGTGGCCCTGCAGGCGGGCGCACCGCCGCAGTTTTCATTGTCGTCAAACCTGCGCGGCGTCGAGATGGCGCTGCCCGCGCTGGGGTGGCGCAAGACACCTGACCAGACCGTTGACCTGTTGGCCGAGGGACGACTGGGGGCTGTTCCGCTGATTTCTGAACTGACGCTGAGTGGCGCGGGGCTACAGGCCGACGGCCAGATCATCCTTGCTGAAGGTGGCGGGTTGCAAGAAGCCAGATTTGACCGGGTGGCTGTCAATGAATGGCTGGATGTGCCGCTGGTCCTGCGACCGGACCGGGCGGGCGCACTGGTGGAAATCATCGGCGGACGGCTTGATCTGCGCAATGCCCCACGGGGGCAGACCGGCGGCACAGGCGGGCCGATGTTGGTGCGGCTGGACCAGCTGCAAGTCACCGATACGGTCGCTCTGACAGGCTTTCAGGGGCAGTTTCGGACCGGTCCGGGGTTTTCCGGACAATTCAACGGCCAGATCAACGGGGCTGCCGCAATTACTGGCGCGCTTGCCCCCCGCGAAGGGCGCACCGCGTTGCGGTTGCGCGGTGATGATGCGGGCGCCATCGGGCGCGCGAGCGGTCTGATGATGAATGGGATCGGCGGCAGTCTGGACCTGACGCTGGTGCCTGTCGGTGATGGCGATGCCTACGTCGGGACTGTCGCTTTGCGTGATGTGCGGGTCCGCGATGCGCCGGCGATGGCTGCTTTGCTGGATGCGATCAGCGTGGTCGGTCTGTTGCAACAGCTTGACGGGCAGGGGCTGTCTTTTGAAACGGTCGACGCGCGCTTTCAAGTCAATGCAGGCGAAATCGCCATCACCGAGGCCAGCGCCATTGGTCCGGGGTTGGGCGTGTCGCTGGATGGCATCGTTGGACTGGCCTCGCAAGAGTTGAACCTGCAAGGGGTGATTTCGCCATTTTATCTGGTGAATAGCATCGGGTCGGTGCTGACACGTCCGGGTGAGGGGTTGATCGGCTTCAATTTCGACATTACGGGGACGCGGGATGCACCTGTCGTGTCTGTCAATCCGCTCTCTGCCTTTACACCTGGCATGTTCCGCGAAATTTTCCGGCGTGCCCCACCACAGATTGTTCAATGAAGCTCAGTGATTTTGATTTCGACCTGCCCGAGCGTCTGATTGCCACGCGGCCCGCGCGGCCACGGTCGTCGGCGCGGCTGCTGCTTGCACAAGGGGACCGGATTGATGATCTGGTCGTCACCGATCTGCGCAAGATCCTGCGGCCCGGCGACAGGCTGGTGCTGAATGACACCAAGGTGATTCCCGCGCGCCTGTTCGGCCTACGCCACAGGACAGGAGAGGCGGGTGCCACTAGCGCGCAGATGGATGTGACCCTGCTTGAGCCGCGTGCGGATGGTACGTGGTCCGCCCTGATCAAGCCCCTGCGCAAGGTCCGCGATGGCGAAACGATCGTCTTTTCTGATGATTTGTCTGCGACAGTCACAGGGCGCAATGATGGGCAGGCCACCTTGCGCTTCAGTCTGACGGGCGATGATTTTGACAAGGCGCTGGCAGAGGTGGGGGCAATGCCCCTGCCGCCATATATCGCCGCCAAGCGCCCCGCAGACGCGGCCGACAAAGAGGATTACCAGACCTATTGGGCGCGCCGGTCGGGTGCGGTGGCGGCACCGACCGCATCGCTGCATTTCGATGGGCCCTTGCTGGATGATCTTGCGGCACGTGGTGTCGCCTTCACCAAGGTCACGCTGCATGTCGGGGCGGGCACATTTCTGCCGGTCAAGGTCGACGATGTGCGCGACCATAAGATGCATGCTGAATGGGGCGAGGTCACGCCGCAGGCGGCCGCCGAGATCAACGCAACCAAGGCCGCAGGCGGACGCATCATTCCGGTGGGGACAACCGCCCTGCGCCTGATCGAAAGTGCGGCAATCGATGGCCAGATCACCCCTTGGGAGGGGCCGACGGATATCTTTATCACGCCGGGGTTTGAGTTTCAGATTACTGATGGGTTGATGACCAACTTTCATTTGCCCAAATCCACATTGATGATGCTGGTGTCGGCCCTGATGGGCGTAGACCGGATCAAGGCGATTTATGATCATGCCATCGCCCAGAATTACCGTTTTTTCAGCTATGGCGACAGTTCGCTGTTGCTGCCAGAGGCAGAGGATCAGGCCTGATCCGACCAAAGGCGCGGATAGGCGCGACGGCGTCGCTTTCGTGTGATGAATTATAAACAGAATCGTGTGATAGCGCGGTTCGGTTAGCTGGATAGGGCGCAGGATGTTTCAAGTTTTCACAGGGTCATGGGCTCTCTTCATCGGCATGTTCATGTTGATGATCGGCAACGGGCTGCAAGGGACATTGCTGGGCTTGCGGGGTGATCTGGAGGGGTTCAGTACCTTCAGTCTGTCCGTTGTCATGTCGGGTTATTTTCTGGGTTTTCTGTTCAGTTCGCGTTTCACGCCCGGTCTGATCCGCAGGGTCGGGCACGTCCGGGTCTTTGCGGCACTCGGGTCGACGATTTCGGCGGTCCTGATCATGTATCCGATCCTTGTGGAGCCATGGGCCTGGACGATCGGGCGCGTGGTGATCGGCTTTTGCTTTTGCGGGGTCTATATCACGGCGGAAAGCTGGCTGAACGACGCATCCACCAATGAAACGCGGGGCAAGGCGCTGTCGCTTTACATGATCGTGCAGATGGCCGGGATCGTTGTCGCGCAATATATTGTCAGCCAGGGTGATGTGTCCGGCTACGCCTTGTTTATCATCCCGTCGGTTCTGGTGTCGCTCGCCTTTGCGCCGATCCTGTTGTCGGTGCGCCCGATGCCTGCCTTCGAGACGACCAAACCGATGACGATCCGGCAGGTGATTGATGCATCGCCCCTTGCCTGTTTCGGGATGTTCATGCTGGGGGGCGTCTTCGCGGCGCAATTCGGGATGTCGGCGGTCTATGGCAACAGGGTCGGGCTGTCGGTGGGGCAGATTTCACTGTTCGTATCGGCGATCTATGTCTCTGCGCTGGTCCTGCAATATCCGATCGGGTGGATGTCCGACCGGACAGATCGGCGCGTGTTGATTATCTGGGTGTCACTTCTTGGCGGGTTCGGGTCGCTGCTGGCGTTCCTGGTTCCAAGCAACTTTACGATCATCGTGATTACCGGCGCCATCGTCGGTGGGACGTCAAACCCGCTTTATGCGTTGCTGATTGCCTATATGAACGACTATCTGGAGCGCGAGGACATGGCGGCGGCGTCCGGTGGATTGCTGTTCATCAACGGATTGGGCGCGATCATGGGGCCACTTATTGTGGGGTCGATGATGGATGCGCTTGGGCCGAATGGTTTCTGGTTGTTCACAGCGGTGTTGATGCTGACGGTGGGGTCCTATGGGCTTTATCGCGCGACGCGGCGCAGTCGCTCTGATCTGGAAGTGGAAACGGTGCCCTATGCGCCTGTCTCAGCGGCATCCACCGCGGTGGTCGCAGAGGCGGCACAGGAATATTATATCGAGGCCGAAGAAGAGATTGCTGCCGAGGAAGCAACACAATCTGCTGCTGAATCTCGGGGTCGGGCTTGACGCGATTTCCCGAATGGACACAGAGTAGATCGGGGGTAGGGCAGATGGAGTTTACCGATGGTGACTGTGGACGAGGTTTTGGCATTCTGGCTGGAGGAATGTTCTCCGGCTGACTGGTACAGGGCCGATCCTGATTTTGACAAGATGATCAGGGACCGATTCGAGGATGCCTGGCGGGCCTCTTATGACGGATCGCTGGGGCTCTGGCTGGCCTCTGCGAAAGGGACCTTGGCCTATATCATTCTGACAGACCAGTTCCCGCGCAACATGTTCCGGGGCAGCGGTGAAGCCTTTGCCACCGATGCCTGTGCGCTGGCCGCTGCCAAAATGGCGATCGAGCACCGGTGGGACATGAAAATTGATGAACCCGCACGACAGTTTTTCTATCTGCCCCTGATGCATTCGGAAAATCTCTGTGATCAGGAACGCGCCGTGCGTCTGATCCATAGCCGGATGCCACTGACGGGGGCGAAGATCGGCCCGCATACGCAGGCCCACCGCAATGTGATCCGGGATTTCGGGCGGTTCCCCTACCGCAACGAAGCACTCGGGCGGCATACGACGCAAGCAGAGCAGGTATTTCTGGACGCGGGCGGCTACGGTGCCGCGATCAGGGCAGTGCAGCAGGACGCTAAATAGGGTCAGGATCCTGGGCAGGGTTGCACAGAATGCCTGCCTGATATGCCCCGACATCACTAGAGGTCTGCCGAAAAGTAGTTTAGCGTTGAACGAAATCTATTTTGGAGGGCAACGACGTGGCAGCAAAGAACTTTGATCTGATCGTAATCGGTGCGGGGCCTGGCGGCTATGTGGCCGCCATTCGTGGCGCCCAGCTGGGCATGAATGTCGCGATTGTCGAACGCGAACATCTTGGCGGCATTTGCCTGAATTGGGGCTGCATCCCGACCAAAGCGATGTTGCGTTCGTCGGAAGTATTCCACCTGATGCATCGGGCCAAGGAATTTGGCCTGAAAGCGACCGGCGTTGACTATGATCTGGACGCCGTCGTCAAGCGGTCGCGCAGTGTGGCGGGTCAACTGTCGGGTGGCATTGGCCATTTGATGAAGAAAAACAAAGTGACCGTTTTCATGGGTGCCGCCACACTCCCGGCCAAGGGCAAGGTCAGCGTCAAAACCGACAAGGGCACAGAAGAGCTGACCGCGAAAAACATCGTGCTAGCGACGGGCGCGCGGGCGCGCGAGTTGCCGGGGCTGGAAGCTGACGGTGATTTGGTCTGGACCTACAAGCACGCGCTGACCCCGAAACGGATGCCCAAGAAACTGCTGGTCATCGGCTCTGGCGCCATCGGGATCGAATTTGCCAGCTTCTATAACACACTGGGCAGCGACACGACCGTGGTCGAGGTCATGGACCGGGTGTTGCCGGTCGAAGATGCCGAGATTTCGGCCTTTGCCAAAAAGCAATTCGTCAAACAGGGCATGAAGATCATGGAGAAATCCATGGTCAAGCAGCTTGACCGGGGCAAGGGCAAAGTGACCGCCCATATCGAGACCGGCGGCAAGGTCGAAAAGATGGAATTCGACACGGTCATCAGCGCCGTCGGTATCGTTGGCAATGTCGAAGGGCTGGGGCTGGAAGGTCTGGGCGTCAAGATCGACCGCACCCATGTCGTGACAGATGCCTATTGCCGGACCGGTGTGGACGGGCTGTTCGCCATTGGCGACATCGCAGGTGCACCGTGGCTGGCGCACAAGGCCTCCCACGAAGGGGTGATGGTCGCCGAACTGATCGCGGGCAAAGATGTGCATCCGGTCAAACCCGAAAGCATTGCGGGCTGTACCTATTGCCACCCGCAGGTCGCCTCGGTCGGCTATTCCGAAGCGAAAGCCAAGGAATTGGGCTTTGACGTCAAGGTTGGCCGTTTCCCATTCATCGGCAACGGCAAAGCGATCGCGTTGGGCGAACCCGAAGGCATGGTCAAGACCGTATTTGATGCCAAGACGGGCGAATTACTGGGCGCGCATATGGTCGGCGCAGAAGTGACTGAATTGATTCAGGGGTATGTCGTTGGCCGCCAGCTGGAAACCACAGAAGAAGACCTGATGCACACTGTTTTCCCGCATCCGACCTTGTCTGAAATGATGCATGAAAGTGTGCTGGACGCCTACGGTCGGGCTATCCATTTCTGAAAACAGGGTGGGTCAAAGGCCCACCCTGCATTCTGTTCTTACATGCCTACAGGCTCTTACGGCGCGGCTTGCTTCGCGCCGGTGAAGATCCCGCTGACCTGATCAACGCTATTGTCCGGATTGGTCACCTGACCTTCAATGACGCCAAGCATCTCGGCGGCCTCTGCGCCGGCAAAGGCACCATCGAGGTTGGCAAAGACTTCGTATGTCTCAGTACCCTCGATCAGCAGATCGCCCGAGACCGACCCGGTCATTCTTGACCCGTCGATATCAGCGTCAACGACCAGTGTGTTGGCAACAGACGGCATGTTTCCATCGCCATCCGTGGCAACGATATTGGAAACCCCGCCATCCACTTCCAAGGTGTCGAATGAGGCCTCTACATTCAGATCACCCGTTAAATAAGCCCCAAGATTGCCTTCATCGTCTTCGATGGCTGCCGCAAAATCCCCGGCATACATGGCGCTGCCGGTGGGCATGGTGACTTCGTCGCCTGATTCGTTGATGCGACGGAAATCTGCAATGATGTCCTGCACCTCATCCGGGAACTCAGCCAGCGTTGCACCTGCGGGAAGCTCTACCCCGTCAATGATGCCGCTTGAGACCTCGAAGTCGCCGTCATCACCGTCGCCGCCGCTGCTGCCGCAACCGGCAAGAATTGCGGGCAAAATGCCCACAGCCAAAATCTTGATCTTCATGAAAAATCTTCCCTTGTGTCTAACTCTACAGTGTTCCGGGGCCAGCAGTGACCCAAGGGGAACCTACTGGGAGGTGGGGCGAAATTGAGGCAAATTTTAGCCGTTTCATTGGAGGGCGGCGGATTTGGTGTGCGAGGCTGAAAAGGCTGCTAGCGTGTCGCAGGCAGGAAAACGGTGCCGGTACCACCTGCGGCTGTTCCGATAAACAGGTTGCCCGTCGCCCGCGCCCCGTCCTTGTGTCGGGCTGTGGTCGCCTGATATCGCCCAAAGGGCAGTTCCAGCACCAACGGATTACCTTGCGCGCGTCGGACAACCGGACCGTCGGGGCCGGTGATATTCCAACTGATGGCGTCCTGCACCAAACCGCCATTGCGATCACCCAGCCGTGCAATAAACACCGCCCTGCCACGCAATGGCCCATCGGCGCGCGTCAAGGCCGAGAGCGCCATCGCCAGTTCGTCGGCGCTTGCCGCTGTAGCAAATTGCCCGCCGGTTGCGTCTGCGATGCAGGCCATCTGGGTCAATGTGGCCTCGTCCGTGATGTCGAATCCAATGACGTGGGCGGTCAGATCGACCGCCAGTTCCTTTAGCCTGCGGATCGCGCGGCAAGGGTCGTCACTACAGGTTTCGGCCCCGTCGGTAACAAGAATGACGCGCGCAGGTGATGATTGATATTGCAGCGCCTCTGCTGCGGCCACGATGGCAGCAGCCATCGGCGTTTCCCCCAAAGGCGCGATCTGGCGGAGCTGCCGACCAATTTCCTGCCCTGTGCCGACATTGGGGTTGACCAACGTGTCGATGTCCCCGCAGTTCCCCAGCGCGCTTTGGCCATAGACAATCAGGCCCAGCCTTTGGTCTGCCGGAAACTCTTGCAGCATCCTGCCCACGACACGTTTGGCGATCTGCATCTTGGTCACACCATCAAGCCGCTCTTTCATTGAGCCCGACCCATCCATCACCAGAATCGTATTCAGCCTCTCTTGTGCAAGAACCGGCGTGCTGAGCAGGCAGGTCAGCAGGGCAAGGATCATCACTTTCATCTGTGGGCCCTTCGCTTTTCATCCTTTACGCTAATGGCCGGAGGCTGAAGATTGCCTGAATCAGCATCAACATCCGGATCAACGCCGGTCTCGTGCGAAATTATTCTGACAATGTTCCGTTAATGTTCTATAATCCCATTGGACCCGGCCCCTGCCTGTATTATGTGTCCCGTACTGGACGAGGAGCTGAAATGGCTGAGCTGAAAAACATCGAAGTGCGCGGCGCGCGCGAACATAACCTCAAGAATATCGACGTTGATATTCCGCGCGACCAGCTTGTGGTAATCACCGGCCTTTCTGGGTCGGGCAAATCGTCGCTCGCGTTTGATACGATCTATGCTGAAGGGCAGCGCCGCTATGTGGAATCGCTGTCGGCTTACGCCCGCCAGTTCCTGGACATGATGGAAAAGCCGGATGTTGATCACATTTCCGGCCTGAGTCCCGCGATTTCGATTGAACAAAAGACCACGTCCAAGAATCCGCGTTCGACCGTCGGCACCATCACCGAGATTTACGATTATCTGCGGCTGCTTTTCGCGCGCGCGGGCACGCCCTACAGTCCCGCGACCGGCCTGCCGATCGAGGCGCAGCAGGTGCAGGACATGGTTGACCGTGTCATGGCGATGGAGGAGGGGACGCGCGGCTATCTGCTTGCCCCGATCATTCGTGACCGCAAGGGTGAGTACCGCAAGGAGTTTCTGGAACTGCGCAAACAGGGGTTTCAGCGCGTCAAGGTCGATGGTGAATTCTACGAACTGGACGAGCCGCCGACGCTGGACAAGAAATTCCGCCATGACATTGATGTGGTCGTTGACCGCATTGTCGTCCGCGAAGGGCTTGAAACACGGCTGGCCGACAGTTTTCGCACCGCCCTTGATCTGGCCGACGGGATCACGGTTCTGGAAACCGCCCCGACCGAGGGCGAACCGGAGCGTTTCACATTCTCGGAGAATTTCGCCTGTCCCGTTTCGGGCTTTACGATCCCCGAGATTGAACCGCGCCTGTTTTCATTCAACGCCCCCTTTGGCGCATGTCCCTCGTGTGACGGGCTGGGGGTTGAACTGTTCTTTGATGAAAAACTGATCGTCCCCGACGTGACCTTGAAGATCGCCGACGGGGCATTGGCTCCTTGGCGCAAGGGGAAGTCGCCATATTTCCTGCAAACGATCGAAGCGATCGCCAAACATTACGGGTTCAACAAGAACGCCCGTTGGAAGGACCTTGACCCGAAGGTGCAGCAGGTGTTTTTGCGCGGTTCCGGCAAGGAGGAAATCAAGTTCCGCTACGACGAAGGCGGCCGTGTCTATCAGGTCGAACGAGCCTTTGAGGGGGTGATCCCGAACATGGAGCGCCGCTATCGCGAAACCGATAGCAACTGGATTCGCGAAGAATTCGAAAACTACCAGAACAACCGCAACTGCGGCACCTGTGGCGGTTTTCGCCTGCGCGAGGAAGCCCTGGCCGTCAAGATCGGCGGGCTGCATGTGGGCCATGTGGTGCAGATGTCGATCAAGGAAGCCTATGACTGGTGCAAGGCCGTTCCAGAAAGCCTAAGCAAACAAAAGAACGAGATCGCAGCGGCGATCCTGAAGGAAATTCGCGAGCGGTTGGGTTTTCTCAATAACGTGGGCCTCGAGTATCTGACACTGGCGCGGAATTCCGGCACGCTTTCGGGCGGTGAAAGCCAGCGCATCAGGTTGGCCAGTCAAATCGGGTCGGGTCTGCAAGGGGTGCTTTACGTGCTGGACGAGCCATCCATCGGATTGCACCAGCGCGACAATGACCGCTTGCTGACGACCCTGAAAAACCTGCGTGATCAGGGCAATACTGTTATTGTCGTCGAACATGACGAGGAAGCGATCCGCGAAGCGGATTATGTGTTCGACATCGGCCCGGGGGCTGGTGTGCATGGCGGGCAGGTTGTGGCAAAGGGTACGCCGCAGGAAATCATGGCCCACGCGGACTCTGTGACCGGGCAATACCTGATTGGGGCACGTGAAATCGAAGTGCCCGCCAAGCGCCGCAAGGGCAAAGGCAAAAAGCTGACGGTGGTCAAGGCCACGGGGAACAACCTGCAAAACGTCACTGTGGATTTCCCGCTGCAAAAATTCGTTTGTGTGACAGGTGTGTCGGGCGGCGGCAAATCGACCCTGACGATCGAGACCCTTTTCAAGAACGCGTCGATGAAACTGAACGGCGCGCGCCAGACGCCGGGGCCATGCGAGACAATCAAGGGGTTTGAACATCTGGACAAGGTGATCGACATTGACCAGCGGCCCATCGGGCGCACGCCACGGTCAAACCCGGCCACATATACAGGCGCTTTCACTCCGATCCGTGACTGGTTCGCGGGGATGCCTGAGGCGAAGGCGCGCGGCTATAAACCCGGTCGTTTCAGCTTTAACGTCAAGGGTGGGCGGTGCGAAGCGTGTCAGGGTGACGGTGTCATCAAGATCGAGATGCACTTCCTGCCCGATGTCTATGTCACCTGCGAAACCTGCAAGGGCGCGCGGTACAATCGCGAGACGCTCGAGATCAAGTTCAAGGGTAGGTCCATCGCGGATGTCCTTGATATGACAGTGGAAGATGCCCAAACTTTCTTTTCCGCGGTGCCGTCGATCCGCGAAAAGATGGACGCGTTGATGCGGGTCGGGCTGGGCTATATCAAGGTCGGTCAGCAGGCCACGACCCTGTCGGGCGGCGAGGCGCAGCGCGTGAAACTGTCCAAGGAACTGGCGCGGCGGTCCACGGGCCGCACACTTTATATTCTGGATGAACCGACGACGGGTCTGCATTTTGAGGATGTGCGCAAGCTGCTTGAGGTGCTGCATGAACTGGTCGATCAAGGGAATTCGGTGATTGTGATCGAACATAACCTCGACGTGATCAAAACCGCCGATCATATCATCGATATCGGACCGGAGGGTGGCGACGGCGGAGGCCGGATCGTGGCCACCGGCACACCGGAACAGGTCGCGGAAGTCGCGGACAGTCACACCGGGCAATATCTCAAGCCGATGCTGGGGCCGCGGAACGTCGCCGCCGAATAGGGTAGCGGCCCACCTGCGCCTCGTTTTTGACGCTCTATTTTGCAGTGGCAGGTCGCAAATACCGTGCGCGGCCCTGTGCGTGCGGGGCAACCTGTTGTTTCGCGCATCCGCGGACCGACAAACGCTGGGATTTCCTGCGCCTCTTTCAGGCCGAGCGCCTTTCATTATAGTTGCCAGATCAGAGATAAGCTCTTGCAAGGATTGGCGCCGGTCACGCACAGCTGCCGGTTTTTCAGTTGGCGGCAATTGCCTTTGGGGGTGCATCGTCGCAGTTCCAGCGCGATGGTAAGCCCGGTACGTCGAGCGGCCGCTTGCTGTTTTTACTCAGATGCCAAGAGAGTGAATTGAACCATATGCATTTTTTCCCTAGTGCTGGCGTAACGACCCGGCAAAAGGCAACGGAAAATGAAGTTTTTCATGACGGCACTGGCCCTTTGTGTTGCGTTATCTCCTGCATTGGTGCGCGCTGAATCCGTACCTTACAAAGTGAGCGAGTTCCGGGCGATTGATGTGCGGATGGGCATTTCAGTCGATGTGACCATTGCCCCGGAATATGAGGTCGCGGCAGAGGCCATCACCGGCGATCTGGCGCAGTTTCGGATCAAGGAATATCTGCCATGGCTGGCGTTCTCCCGCGATACCCGGTGGCTGATTTTCAGCGAATGGCGCGACGATGCATTTGCGGTAGACGTCAAAACACCGGTGCTGAACGGGCTGAAGGCCTTTGAGGATGCAACAGCCACGTTCGCGGGGGACGCAGGCGAAAGGCTCTGGATCGAGGCGGGCACCGGCGGCGCGATTACAGTGTCGGACGTCATCGTGGGTGAGCTGACCTTGTTGGCGCGTGCAGGCGGGACGATTTCCGCCGTTGGCACCTGCGACCGCTTGACGATCCGTAATGAAGGACATGCGATTGACGCCAGCGGTCTGGATTGCTCCAGTATCGTCGTGAATGGCGACCCCGCAGGTGTGACATTGGCCCCCGGTGCCCTGACCGTGGCAGAACACCCCGCGCTTGAGGGCTAGGGTCAGGACCCCAGGCGGGGCTTTCCCTGCACCTTCTCTAAACTGCTGAATACTTAGGCATCTGCGTATTTTTGGCCCGGATTTGCGGCTCTGTTGGGCCCATTTTTGGTAGGGTTAGGTTGAACCATTTGTAATTTGGTACGCACCAAGTCTATAAAGATAGCATGCACTGCTCTGCTGCGGGGGCCGACCTTGAACTACGATGACAGTTTTTCGGACAATACAACACGCGCGCTGACCCAGATCAGACGGCTGATCGACGATGGTAATCTGCCGTCAGACGGCAGGTTGCCGACCGAAAGAGAATTGTCAGAAACCTATGGATTTGGCAGGCGGACCGTGCGCCGCGCGCTGGAGGTTCTGGAGGCCGAGGGGCTTTTGTGGCGGCGGCAGGGCAAGGGCACTTTTGCGGGGCAGCCACCACGGCCAGCTGCGCAGATGGCCGCTGAAATTGCAGATGAGGTGGACGCGCTTGGCGTGATGGAAGCCCGCATGGGGATCGAGCCGCAGTTAGCGGCCTTGTGCGCGCGCCGTGCCAGCGGCGAGGACGTAGACCGGCTGCGATTGTTGGCGGACCGGACCTATGCGGCGGCAGACTCGGATTCTTCTGAACTTTGGGACGGCGCCATCCACCGGCTGATTGCCCGGATCGCGGGTAATCCGCTTTTGCTGGCAGCTTTTGATTTGCTGGACACTGTGCGGATGGGCGAGGACTGGCAGCACAAACGCCACATGGCACGTTCCGAAGAAACCCGCGCGATCTATCATGCCCAGCACGAAAAAATCATTGCGGCCATTGATGCGCGCGACTCTGATCGCGCACGCGCGGCCATGATGGAGCATTTGCAGGTATTGACCGACAATATGCGCCGCACACTGGAGGATGCGTTGTGAGTGCGCCGCTTCTTGATGTGAAGGGCCTGAGTGTCCGTATCGCGGGCACGTCCCGTGATCTGGTCGCGGATGTGTCTTTCACGCTTCACCCCGGTGAAACACTGTGTGTGGTGGGTGAATCCGGTTGCGGCAAAAGCCTGACCGCCTTGTCTTTGATGGGATTGCTTGCGTCACCGCCATTGTCTGTCACGGGGGGCGAGGCCCTGTTTGACGGGCGGGATCTGCTGCAGATGCCTCTGGATCAATTGCAGGCCCTGCGCGGCGACCGGATGGCGATGATCTTTCAGGAGCCGATGACGTCGCTGAACCCCGCCTTGCGCGTTGGCGATCAGATTGCAGAGAGCGTGCAGCGCCATCAGGGTGTCAGCGCCAAGGCGGCCCGTGCGCGTGCGTTGGAGATGTTGCGCAGAGTGGGCATTCCCGCGCCCGAAAGCCGGCTTGATGCCTATCCGCATAATCTGTCGGGGGGGATGCGCCAACGGGTCATGATCGCGATGGCGCTGGCCAATGATCCAGCCTTGTTGCTGGCGGACGAACCGACCACGGCGCTGGATGTGACCATTCAGGCGCAGATTCTGGCCCTGATGCGCGATTTGCAGGCACAAAGCGGCAGCGCGATGATCCTGATCACCCATGATCTGGGCGTCGTGGCCGAAATGGCCGACAAGGTTGCCGTGATGTATGCGGGCCGGATCGTTGAGTTCGGCACGGTCGCGCAGATTTTCGAGGATCCGCAGCACCCCTACACAATCGGGTTGATGAGTTCGATGCCGACCTTGGGGCAGCGGGTTGCCCGATTGGTGACAATCCCCGGTGTTGTGCCGCAGGCATCGCAGATGCCGCCGGGCTGCCGGTTTGCATCGCGTTGTCCTTTTGCCAACGCCAGTTGTGCCAAGACACCGGACATGACCGAGGTCGCAACCGGCCATCGCGTCGCCTGCTGGCAAGTGCCGCTTGAGGCGGGCATTGATCAACGGGTGTCCGCATGAGTGCCCCTGATTACATTCTGGAGGCGAGCGCGCTCAAACGGCAGTTTGAAGTGGCCAAGCCACTGTTTGGCAAGGCAAAGGTCGTGCGCGCTGTTGATGGTGTCGATCTGAAAATAGCACGGGGCGAGACATTTGCGATTGTAGGCGAGTCCGGTTGCGGCAAGTCCACGCTTGCCCGGCTGTTGGTGCGGCTTATGACCCCCACCGACGGGGCTGTCATTTATGAGGGCCGCAACATTGCCAGTATTCCTGAGCAAGAGATGCGGGACTTGCGCCGCGAATTGCAGTTCATCTTTCAAGACCCGTTTTCATCGCTGAACCCGCGCATGACTGTAGGTGCCTTGATCGAAGAGCCAATGCGCGTGCATCGGATTGGCACCGTGGCGCAAAGACGCGAAAAGGTGGCCGCGCTGCTGTCGCGCGTTGGCCTGTCGCCACAGATTGCCGACCGTTATCCACACGAGTTTTCCGGCGGCCAACGGCAGCGGGTCGGGATTGCGCGGGCGCTGGCCTCTGGCCCCAAGGTGCTGATCGGGGATGAACCTGTCAGCGCGCTGGATGTGTCCATTCAGGCGCAGGTGGTCAATATTCTCGAGGACCTCAAGCAGGAATTCGGGTTGACCCTTGTGGTGATTGCCCATGATCTGGCGGTTGTGCGTCATATGGCGGACCGCGTGGCGGTGATGTATCTGGGCGAAATTGTCGAGCTTGCACCGGTCGATGCGCTGTTTGACGCCCCGCGCCATCCCTACACCGCCGCCCTGATCGCTGCTATTCCGGTGCCGCAGGTTGGCGCGCGCAAGGCCACTGCGAAACTCGAAGGTGATCCACCCAATCCAATTGATTTGCCGACAGGCTGCCGGTTTCATCCGCGCTGCCCCCATGCGACCGATCTTTGCCGGACCTCTAAACCAACCCTGCGCGCGCGTGATGCGGGCGGGCAGGTTGCCTGCCACTATGCAGATGAATTGACGTTGGACGGGCTTTCGGCCGGAAGTGATACTCGCAGTGACGCCGCAAACGCACGTTTCGAAATCTACCGCGCCGCAAGAGCGCGGAGCGAAGGCGCAAACGCGCCAGCCACCACGACAACCTGACAACAACCCTGGGAGTAAAGAAATGCAATTCAAACCACTCGCTACCCTCGCCGCCGCGCTGATGCTCAGCACGTCGTGGGTCCATGCAGAGGACCTGCGGATCGGCCTTGCCGAAGATCCCGATATCCTTGATCCGGACCAGTCGCGCACCTTTGTGGGCCGGATCGTCTATGCTTCGCTTTGTGACAAGCTGGTGGATATCACGCCAGAGCTGGAAATCATCCCGATGCTGTCCACCGGCTGGAGCTGGTCAGACGACGGTATGACGTTGACCATGACCTTGCGCGATGATGTGACCTTTCATGATGGCGAACCCTTCAACGCCGAAGCTGTGGCGTATAATATCAACCGCTCGAAGACTCTGGATGAAAGCCGCCGCAAATCGGAAGTCGCATCCATCACCGGCACCAATGTCGTCGACGACTACACGATCGAAATCATGCTGGCCAACCCCGACGCGACCCTGCTGGCGCAGTTTGCCGACCGCTCTGGCATGATGGTATCGCCCAAGGCCGCCTCTGAAATGGGCATTGAATTCGGTGCAGCCCCTGTTTGTGCCGGGCCGTTCAGCTTTACCGAACGGGTGCAGCAAGACCGCATCGTGCTGAGCAAATATGACGATTATTACAATGCGGATCGGATCAACTTTGATACGGTCACGTTCTTGCCAATCACCGACGACACCGTCCGACTGGCCAACCTGCGCGCTGGGGACATCGACATAGTGGAGCGTTTGGCCGCGACAGATGTGGCATCAGTACGCGCTGACGACGGGCTGCAGCTGGAGCAGGCGGTATCGCTGGGCTATCAGGGCCTGACGGTGAATATCGCCAATGGTGAAAAGGCGACGAATGCCTTTGGTACCGATAAACTGGTGCGACAGGCATTGTCGCTGTCCATCGACCGCAAGGTACTGAACGACGTGGTGTTTGAAGGGGTCTTTGCGCCGGGCAATCAGCCGTTCCCGCCGTCATCGCCTTGGTATAACACGGAATTCCCTGTGCCGGAACGTGACATTGACGCAGCCAAAGCCTTGCTGGCGCAAGCGGGCGTTGAAAACCCGACCGTTGAAATTCAGGTATCGACCAATCCGGTCGCCCAGCAGGTTGTGCAGGTGGTGCAAGCCATGGCCAGCGAAGCGGGGATCACCGTCAACGTCGTCGCCAAGGAATTCGCGACATTGTTGAGCGAACAATCAGCTGGTGCTTATGAAATCAGCCAGATCGGCTGGTCGGGCCGCGTTGACCCTGACGGGAACATCCATCAGTTCGTGACCTGCGAAGGCGGGATCAACGACAGCAAATACTGTAACCCCGAAGTGGATGAGTTGCTGAATGCGGCCCGCACGTCCACCGATATTGCAGAGCGCAAGGCCAATTACGACGCCGCTCGCGCGATCCTGATCGACGAAAGCCCGCTGATCTATCTGTACCACCAGACATGGATCTGGGCGCTGGATGACAGCATTCAGGGCTACACCCCTTATCCTGACGGGATGATCCGTCTGTCGGGTGTGTCAAAGTCTGAATAGGCGAACCAACCCTCTGGCGGCGATGCCGTCGCCGGAGGGACTTTTTCTTTAATCTGAAAGCGGATTTGGATGCTCAGCTTCATTGGACGCAGGTTATTGGTGGCGATCCCGACGATCGTGCTGATTTCGGTGCTTGTGTTTTTCTTGCAGAAACTGCTGCCGGGTGATCCGGTGCTGGCGCTTGCCGGTGAGGACCGCAATCCGGAAATCCTCGAATTTCTGCGGGAAAAATATCGTTTGAATGACCCGCTTTACGTCCAATACTTCAATTGGATCGGGAATGCGCTGACGGGTGATCTGGGGGTGTCATTGCGCACCCAGCAGCCGGTGCTGACGCTGCTTGCCGAAAAGCTGCCTGTCACGTTCCAACTGGCGATCATGGCGCTGGTCATTGCGGTTGTCATTGGTGTGCCCGCAGGCATTATTTCGGCCTATCACAAGGGCACTTGGATCGACTGGCTGGCTAATGTTGTCGCACTTTCGGGTCTGTCGGTGCCGAATTTCTGGCTGGGAATCATGATGATCCTGCTGGTTTCGGTCAAACTGGGGTGGCTACCCGCGTCGGGATATCAGCCATTCACGGACGACCCGCTGCAATCGATCCGAACCATGCTGATGCCTGCCTTTGTGCTTGGCACGGGGCTGGCGGCCACGTTGATGCGGCACACGCGTTCGGCGATGCTGGGGGTCCTGCAATCCGACTACGTGCGCACCGCCCGCGCCAAGGGGCTGTCGGAAAAACGGGTGGTCATGAAACATGCACTGCGCAACGCGCTGGTGCCGGTCGTCACTGTGATTACGTTGCTTTTCGGTGAATTGCTTGCCGGTGCCGTTTTGACCGAACAGATTTTCACTATCCCCGGATTTGGCAAGCTGGTCGTCGATGCGGTGTTCAATCGTGACTATGCCGTTGTGCAGGGCATCGTGCTGTGTACCGCGATTGCCTTTGTTTTGATGAACATTTTGTCTGACGCGCTTTACCGCGTGTTGAATCCAAGGATGAGCGATCAATGAGCGCCGTGACAGATACGCCCGCCGAAACCGTCGCGGTCTTGCCGCCCAAGCAAAGCCGTGTCTGGGCCAAGTTGCGTCGCAACAGGTCGGCCATGTTCGGGGCAGGGCTTGTCAGTGTCTTTGTGATCGTGGCCCTGCTGGCCCCTGTCCTGCCGATCCCCGGACCTGCGGAAACTGACTGGGGGGCTGTGCGCAAAGCGCCCTCTGCGGCGCATTGGCTGGGCACGGACGAGATTGGCCGCGATATCCTGAGCCGGATGATATGGGGCGCGCAGGCTTCACTGCTTGCCGGTGTCGTGTCCGTGGCGATCGCACTGGCCATCGGCATTCCGCTTGGTGTGCTGGCGGGCTACTGCCGTGGCTGGACCGACGCGGTAATCAGCCGCCTGACAGAGGCGCTGCTGGCCGCACCTTTCCTGATCCTTGCCATCGCGCTGGCCGCGTTTCTGGGCCCGTCCCTGACGAATGCGATGATCGCGATTGGCCTGTCGGCGGTCCCGATTTTCATCCGGCTTGCACGCGCGCAAACCATGCTGGTGGTGACAGAGGATTACGTCGAAGGCGCCCATGCCGTTGGCCTGACACACCCCGCCATCATCTGGCGCTATGTGCTGCCCAACATTGTGCCGCCATTGTTGGTACAGGCCACGCTGACCATCGCAACCGCAATCATTGCCGAGGCGTCGCTGTCCTTTCTTGGCCTTGGCCAGCAGCCACCCGCGCCAAGCTGGGGGTCCATGCTGAACACCGCCAAAGCATTTCTGGAGCAAGCTCCGTGGATGGCGATGTGGCCCGGCATAGCGATTTTTCTGGTGGTTCTTGGTTTTAACCTGTTTGGCGACGGTCTGCGCGATGCGCTGGACCCGCGCGACCATTGATAGCGTCTCTTTGAATTAAGGAAGTCACCCATGCAATTCACAACCCGCCCGGAAATCCTTGGCACTTTTGGTGTTGCCACATCGACGCATTGGATTGCCTCTACCGTTGGCATGTCTATTCTGGAAAAGGGCGGCACGGCGATTGATGCAGGGGCTGCCATGGGCTTTGTGCTGCAAGTGGTGGAGCCGCATTTGTGCGGGCCGCTTGGTGACATGCCCGCATTGGTCCAGATCGCGGGCGAGGATGCGCCGCGCGTCGTCTGTGGGCAGGGAACGGCCCCCGCCGGTGCGACGATTGAACATTACAAGGCCGAGGGGCTGGATATGATCCCCGGCTCTGGCCTGCTGGCGACAGTTATTCCCGGCGCGTTTGGTGCATGGATGCTGATGCTGCGCGATCACGGGCGATTGCCGCTGCGCGATATTCTGGAGCCTGCCATTCATTATGCCCGCCACGGGCACCCGACCTTGGCCCGCGTGTCCGCCACGATTGAGGGGCTGGCAGATTTCTTTCGTGATGAATGGCCCACGTCATATGAAACATGGCTGCCAGGTGGGTCTGCACCGGCCCCGGAAAGCCTGTTTTGTAACCCTGCATTAGCCGATACCTACGATCGCATCCTGACCGAGGCTGAGGCTGCGACAGGCCGCGAAGCGCAGATCGAAGCTGCGCGCAGGGCCTTCTATGAAGGTTTCGTGGCCGAAGCGATTGACGATTGGATTAAAGAGGCCTGTGTGATGGATGCCGCCGGTGGGCGCCGCAAGGGCGTTCTGACGGGGCAGGATATGGCTGGCTGGCAGGCAACCTATGAGGACCCGCTTTCGGTTGATTACGGCGATTGGACGGTCTGGAAGGCGGGCATGTGGACCCAAGGGCCGACATTCCTTCAATCGCTACGTATCCTGGACGGGTCCGGGGTCGACCAGATGGACCTGAATGGCGCGGATTTTGTGCATACGGTGGCGGAGACCATGAAGCTCGCCTTTGCGGACCGCGAAGCCTATTATGGCGACCCGACGCACACCGACATTCCGACTGAAACGCTTTTGTCCAAAGCCTATGGCGCGGACCGTCAAAAGCTGATCGGGCCGAAAGCGTCGTTCGAACAACGGCCCGGACAAATCGACGGCTTTGACCTTTGGACGCAAGAGGCGATCAAGCGCGCGGGCAAGGATGTGGTCGCTGGCCCCGGCGCGGGCGCGGGCGAGCCGACGATGGCGCATCTGTCGGAAAAGCGCGGCGATACCGTGCATATCGACGTGATCGATCGCTGGGGCAACATGATCTCGGCCACGCCATCAGGGGGCTGGCTGCAATCCTCGCCCGTGGTGCCGGGGTTGGGGATGCCGCTGAACTCGCGCGCACAGATGTTCTGGCTGACCGAAGGGTTGCCTACGTCACTGGCTCCGGGGCGGCGGCCACGCACGACACTTTCGCCGTCGATGGCGGGTAGGGACGGGAAAGCGTCGCTTGCCTTTGGTACACCAGGGGGGGACCAGCAGGACCAATGGCAGCTGATCCTGTTCCTGCGACTTGTGCATGGCGGGATGAATTTGCAGGCGGGCATTGATGCGCCGCTGTTCAACACCAGCCATTTTCAGGCGTCATTCTATCCGCGCGCCACACAGCCCGGCCACCTGATGGTGGAACCTGCCTTTGGCGATGCGGTGATTGCCGACCTCAGGGCGCGCGGCCATGATCTGCAGGTGGCCGAACCATGGACGGTGGGCAGATTGACGGCTGCCAGCCGCGATCCTGACGGGTTGCTGCGTGCAGCGGCGACCCCGCGCCTGATGCAGGCCTATGCGGTGGGGCGCTAGCGATGACCTATTCCATTGTCGCGCGTGACCCTGAAACCGGCGCATATGGTGTTGCCGTGGCCAGCCGGTTTTTTGCGGTCGGTGCCTTGGTCCCGCATATTCGTGGCGGCAAATGTGCCGTCGCGACGCAAGCTTTCATCAACCCGCTGTTTGGCCTTGAAGGGGCCGACCGGTTGGCGGCGGGTGAAACGGCGGACGCGGTGCTGACGGATATGATTGGGCGTGACGGGGGACGTGCGCAGCGCCAGCTTCATATGGTTGACAGCACAGGGCGGGTTGCCGCGCATACGGGCGCGGAATGTATCGACTGGGCGGGCCATGCGACTGGCGACAGCGTATCGGTCGCGGGCAATATGCTGGCAGGCCCGGATGTGGTGGCCCAAACGCTGGCCTGCTACAATGCGCACATGGATCTGCCCTTTGCCGAACGCCTGCTGACCGCGATGGAAGCAGGTGCTGCGGCAGGTGGCGACAAGCGCGGCACGCAATCCGCCGCCCTTTGCATTCACCGGACCGAGGATTACCCGTGGCTTGACATCCGCGCCGATGACCATCCCGATCCGCTGGCAGAGTTGCGCCGTTTGCTGGACGTTGCGGGCGAAAGATACCTGCATTTTGCCAAGATACTGCCAACGGCAGACAATTTTTCGGGGCTGACCGACCGCGCAAGCGTCGATGCGGCCATTGCCGCAGAGGAGGTGCGGCGCAAGGCGGAAGGCCGCAAGAGCCGGTCATTTGCTACTGAATTGCCCAGCGATGGATAAAGACTTGAGAAAAAAGATGAAAAATTGATCAGACGTCATAATCTGCCATTGGTACTGGCCGCGGCCACTGGTCAGATCGGACGGAAACCTTAATTTCGCAAAAGGGGACGTGACATGACAGAGACAATCTCGGAAGCGGATATTGCTGGGGCAGAACGCCTGTTGGGCCTTGCCTATACCGCGCGTGAGCGGGCGCAGATGGTTGGCAATCTGGATGGGCAGCGTGATCTGGCCATTGCCCGCCGCACGCTTCCGCTTGATAATGGCACGCCGATGGCCTGCCGGTTTGACCCCCGTTTGCCCGGATTTGCGATGCCCCACGGCGTTGACGCGCTGCAATTGTCCGAACCTTCGGCGCCGCTGCCATCGGACCCCGAAGATATCGCCTTTGCCCCGCTGACCCATCTGTCACAATGGGTGCGCAGGGGGCAGATCACCTCTGCCGCGCTGACCGAGCTTTATCTTGAGCGGATCGCAGCACTGAACCCCAAGCTGGAATGTTTCGCCACCGTCACGCCCGATTTGGCCCGCGCCGAGGCTGCGGCAATGGACAGTCTGTTGCAGGCGGGTGTCTGGCTGGGGCCACTGCATGGTATACCTTACGGTCTGAAAGATCTGTTTGACACCAAGGGCATCATCACCGGCTGGGGGGCAGAGCCGTTTCAGGACCGGGTGCCCGATAGCGACGCCACGGTAACAACCAGATTGCGGGCGGCAGGTGCGGTATTGATTGGTAAAACCACCCTTGGTGCGCTGGCATACAATGACCTGTGGTATGGTGGCTGGACCAGAAACCCATGGAACCTGCACGAAGGGTCCAGCGGGTCTAGTGCCGGGTCTGCATCGGCAACGGCGGCCGGGCTTTGCGGTTTTTCTATCGGGACGGAAACACTTGGGTCGATCACATCGCCTTCGCAGCGCTGTGGCACAACAGGGCTGCGTCCGACATTTGGCCGGGTTAGTCGGGCCGGTGCAATGGCGCTTTGCTGGTCGCTGGATAAGGTCGGCCCGATTTGCCGGTCTGTGGAAGACACGGGGCTGGTGTTGGCCGCACTGAACGGCGGGGACGCAGCTGATCGTGGGTCAATCGCGGCACCGTTTCAATTTGACGCAACTGCCGGCATTGACGGCATGACCCTTGGCTACCTGCCAGAGGCGTTCGAGGAAGGGGCCACAGATGTGGACCGTGCGGCCCTTGCTGCGGCGCGCGATCTGGGGATCACCGTCAAGGAAGTCACGATAGAGGATTTGCCTTATGCGTCGCTAATGATGACAGTCTATGCAGAAGCCGCAGCAGCCTTTGAGGCGCTGACGCTGGAGGACACAGATGATACGCTGACATGGCAGGACGAAGGGGCGTGGCCCAATACTTTCCGCAAGGCGCGGTTCATTTCCGCGGTGGATTTGGTGCAAACGGACCGACTCCGCTACCGCGTGATGCAGGCTGTGGCCGAGATGATGAGCGGGGTCGATGCGCTGATCGGGCCATTTTCGACCGGGCCAATGCTCGTGGCCTCGAATTTTACGGGCCACCCCTGTCTGCACATCCGCGCAGGTTTTGAAGATATCGCCAGCCGGACCGCTGCGTCACTTGGTGCAGGCAAACTGACCACCGGCGAGGCCGCAGGCGAAAAGACATTCACCGTCCCGCACGGCATCTCGCTTTGGGGGCAATTATTCGATGAAGGGCCGCTGCTGAACCTCGGCATGGCGCTTGAGCAGAAACTGGGGGTCGCGGAACGGCGGCCCACTTTCCCGACTTAATAACAACGATCCGTCACAATCGGGCATCTCAATCAGAACAGGGCCGTGGCGAACACGACCCACGCACAAGGAGATGAAGTTATGAAACGCAGAGATTTTCTGAAGAATACGACAACGCTGTTCGGCGCGACCCTGTTTTCGGGGGCTGCACCGATGATTGCATCGGCGCAAACAACGCCGGTGACGGGGGGCACCCTGATCTGGGGCCATTCCGAGACGACCCAGAACCTTGATATGCACCAGACGGGGACCGCCTCGACCGGACGCGTTTTGCAGAACGTGCATAATTCGATTGTGACGGTGGATAAGGACCTGAACGTCATCCCGATGCTGGCTGAAAGCTTTGCGCAAAGCGAGGACGGGTTGGTCTATACATTCAACCTGCGCCCTGGCGTGATGTTCCACAATGGCGCTGAAATGACATCGGCGGATGTGAAATATTCGTTCGAACGTTGCGCCAACCCCGACACCGGCGCCGTCAATTTCGAGGTGTTCAATGCCGTTGAAAGCATCGAAACGCCGGACCCGCTAACGGTGATCGTGACCCTGAACACTGTCAACGCGCCGTTCCTGTCGCGTCTGGCTGAAAATGGAGCGGGCGTTGTCATGCCGGAAGGCAGCGGTGACACCCAAGGTGAGATGCCAATCGGGGCGGGCCCCTTCAAATTCGTCCGCCGTGAATTCGGCAATGAGGTCGAGCTTGAGCGCTTCGACGATTATTGGGACGGCCCCGCCTATCTGGATAAGGTGATTGCCCGCGAAATCCCCGAACCGACCGTGCGCCTGACCGGGTTGCGCACTGGTGAGTTGCATATGATCAACGATATCCCCGCTGACCGCATGGCCGAGATCGAGAGCGCGGGTGAATTGCAGGTGGTCAAATGGTTCCCGCTGAACTGGGATTTTGTGAACCTCAACCACACGTTTGAGCCGTTTCAGGATGCGCGGGTGCGGCGCGCCTTTGACATGATCATCGACAAGGAGGTGCTGCTGGAGGGCGCGCTTTGGGGGCAGGGCGCTGTGACCGCTTCGCCCAGCTATCCGACGTCCGCCAGCTACAACAGTGATCTGACGCAGCGCAGCCAGGACATCGCAGGGGCGCGTGCATTGCTGGATGAGGCGGGTTATCCCGAAGGCAGCCTTGATATCGTGTTCAAGGCCACGACGAACTATCCCTACCACATCGAAAGTGCGCAGATACTGGTGGAATGGTTCCGTATGGCCGGTGTCAACCTGACGATTGAACAGCTGACATGGGCAGACTGGCTGTCGCAGTGTTGGGTCGACAAGGACTACCAGATGACCATGATGAACTTCTTCACATTGTGGGAGCCTGATTTCCTTTACTACAGCCTGTTCAACTCAACTGGGGCGTTCAACTATCGCGGCATCAATGACCCCGAAATTGACGCGCTGACCGAACAGGCGCGCATCACCGTTGATCCGGTAGCCCGCGCCGATATCTACAAGGCCGTGCAGCAGCGCGTCTTTGACGAGGCCCATGATATCATCTTGTGGTTCCGCAATGGCACCATCGGGGCGCAACCCGATGTGGGCGGGCTTGATACGATTGTGCATCCCAACGGGTCGAACCTGAACTTCCACAAGGTCTGGCTGAACGCCTGATCCGACCGGTCCGGGCGGTTTGCGTCCGGACCGTTTCTTACCCAGCCGGAAAGCCGCTATGGCCTATCTTCTTAACCGCCTTTTGTCGGTCTTGCTGACGCTGTTCCTGATTTCAGTGATCACTTTTGCCGTCACGAACATCTTGCCCGGCGACGTGGCGATGATGATCATGGGCACGCAATCCAACCCAGAGGCGTTGGCGGGCTTGCGCGAAAGTCTTGGCCTGAACGATCCGCTTATTGTGCAATATGGCCGTTGGATTGGCGGTTTGCTGACAGGTGACTGGGGCCGGTCGCTAGTGTTCAAAGAAGCCATCGGCCCGCTGATTGCGCAAAAGGCGGTGGCCAGCGGCGTGATCGTGGTGATGTCGATGGCCATTGCCCTTGCCTGTGCCATTCCGCTTGGGGTCTGGGCAGCCATCAACCGCGACCGCTGGCAGGACAGTACCGCCAGCACATCGGCGTTGATTGGTGTCAGCCTGCCGGATTTCTTCTGGGGGATCATGCTGATTTTGCTGTTTGCGCGTTATCTGGGATGGTTTCCTTCCAGCGGCTTTGTGCATCCTGCCGATGATTTTCTGGGGGCAATCCGCCATGCATTTCTGCCGTCGCTGGCGCTGGGGCTGGGATTGATGGCGCATCTGACGCGCATGACGCGATCCACCATGATTGGTATTCTGGGGCAGGAATTCATCCGCGTGGCCCGCGCCAAGGGGCTGGCAGAGCGCGAGGTCGTCTGGAGCTACGGCCTGCGCAATGCCATCGGCCCTGTGATCACCGTGGCAGGTTTGCAAGTGGGCTATCTGTTCGGATCGATCATCGTGGTGGAAAGTCTGTTTAACTATACCGGCATGGGCTGGCTGACCTATCAGGCCTTGCTGAACCGTGACATTCCACTGATCCAAAGCACGGTTTTCGTGATTGCTGCCGTTGTCATGCTGACCAATCTTTTTGTCGATCTGCTTTATATGCTGATTGACCCGCGGATCAGGATGGCCTGATGCGCAGGTTTCTTTCAGGCAAAGGACTAGTCGGGGCGGCTATCGTATTGATAATGCTTCTGATTGCATTGCTGGCGCCCCTCTTTATCCCAGACACATTTGCAACGCAGATGGACATGCGCGCACGCCTGTCCGGACCAACGCTGAACCACATCTTTGGCACTGATCAGCTGGGCCGTGACCTGTTCTATCGGGTTGTGCTTGGCGCGCAAACCTCTGTCATGATTGCGGGGGCTGCGGTGCTGATGAGCATTGTGATTGGTCTGCCGCTGGGGATTATATCGGGGTACTTTGGCGGGGTGATCGACAATGTGCTGATGCGGCTGGTCGATACGCTGCTGAGTTTTCCCGCGTTGCTGCTGGCGCTGACGATCAGTGCGGTGTTGGGGCCGAACCTGACCAATACGATCATCGCCATTGGTATCGCGTTCACCCCGTTTCTGGCACGCATTATCCGGGGCGAGGCGCTGCGCGTGGCGCAGATGCCCTATGTGGAAGCCGCGCGTGCCGCTGGCACGACCGACCTGCAAATGATCATCCGCCATATCCTGCCCAATATCATGCCTGCAATCATCGTACAGGGGACGATCAGTCTGGCCTTTGCGATCTTGGCCGAGGCGGGGCTGTCGTTTCTGGGGTTGGGCACGCAGCCGCCAGACGCAAGCTGGGGCCTGATGATCCAGGCCAGCCGTGACTATCTGGACATAGCGCCCTGGACTGCGCTGGTGCCGGGGGCTGCCGTGGCCATCACTGTGCTGGGGCTGAACATGTTCGGTGATGTGCTGCGCGATGTGCTGGACCCGAGGACAGACCCATGACGCCCATCGTGAACATCGAAAAGCTGCGGGTCACCTTTGGCAAGGGGACGGATGCGGCCGTCAAGGACGTAAGCTTTGCCATCAATCCGGGTGAAACGGTCTGCGTCGTGGGCGAAAGCGGGTCCGGCAAGTCGGTCACGTCATTGTCGCTCATGCGTTTGGTGGAATTTGGCGGCGGCACCATCGTTGACGGGCGTATGACGCTGCAACGCGACGATGGGCCGATTGATCTGGCGCAAGCGGATGGCGACACCATGCGCGACATTCGCGGCGATGAAATCGGAATGATCTTTCAGGAACCGATGACATCGCTCAACCCGGTTTTCACGATTGAGCGGCAGTTGACGGATGGCTTGCGGGTGCATCGGGGGATGACCGGGCAGGCCGCGCGCGAACGTGCGTTGGAGCTGCTCAGGGATGTGCGTATTCCCGAACCGGAACGCCGCCTGAAACAGTATCCGCACGAATTGTCCGGCGGGATGCGGCAGCGCGTTGTCATCGCCATTGCGATGGCCTGTGAGCCGCGCCTGCTGATTGCGGATGAGCCGACAACCGCATTGGATGTGACCATTCAGGCTGAAATTCTGGCCCTGATCAACAGGCTGAAGCGCGAAACCGGCATGGCGGTGATGTTCATCACCCATGACATGGCTGTGGTGGCGCAGATCGCCGACCGCGTTGTCGTGATGTATCGCGGTGACGTGGTGGAAGAGGGGCCGGTGGCCGACATATTTGCCAACCCCAAGGCCGACTACACCAAGGCGCTGCTGGCCGCTGTGCCGCGTCTGGGCGAGATGCGCGGCAAAGCGGCCCCGGAACCAATGCGATTGGTGGGCGATACATCCGCGCCAAAGCCATTGACCCCACAAGATCACCCAGAACCATTGTTGGAAGTCAAAAACCTGACAACATACTTTCCAGTCAAAGGCGGCCCCCTGCGACGCCATGTGGCCAATGTGCACGCGGTGGAGGACGTGACATTCACGCTCAACAAAGGCGAAACCCTGTCATTGGTGGGCGAATCCGGCTGCGGCAAATCCAGTTGCGGACGGTCGATCCTGCGGCTGGTGGAGCCGACATCAGGCTCTGTCATCGTCGATCGCAAGGATATTCTGGCGGCGAACCACCGCGACCTGCGGCTATTGCGGCGGCAGATGCAGATGATCTTTCAGGACCCGTTTGCATCGCTCAACCCTTATATGCGGCTTTCTGCGCAGGTGGCCGAACCGCTGCGCAACTTCGGACTGGCCAGCGGATCAGCATTGCAGGACAGGGTTGCAGGATTGTTCGACCGGGTGGAACTGCCGCGCGATTACATGCGCCGCTTTCCACATGAACTGTCTGGTGGCCAGCGGCAGCGGATCGCGATTGCACGCGCGCTGGCGGTGTCGCCCAAACTGATTATCGCGGACGAGGCCGTGTCGGCGCTGGATGTCTCGGTGCAGGCGCAGGTCTTGAACCTGATGATGGAATTGCAGGCTGACCTTGGCTTGTCGTTTCTGTTTATCAGCCACGATATGGCGGTGGTCGAGCGGATCAGCCATCATGTGGCCGTGATGTATCTGGGCCGAATCGTTGAAATCGGTCCACGCGCTGCGATCTTTGAAAACCCGCAGCACAGCTACACCAAATCGCTGATGCAGGCGGTGCCGATTGCCGACCCCGCCAAGCGCAAGCTGGAGGGGGATTTGAACTTCCGCCCGATCCCGTCACCGATGCATCCGCTGAGCTATGCGCCTGCACAATCACTTTACGACACCGTTGCGGCGGGCCATCTTGTGCTGCGCGATATTGAAAGGACCACAGATGCCAATCCGTAACCGACTTGCCGAAATGCATGACGACATCACCGCATGGCGGCATAATTTCCATATGCATCCCGAATTGCTGTATGACACGCACCGCACATCCGGGATTGTCGCCGACAAGCTGCACGCCTTCGGCTGTGATGAGGTCGTGACGGGTATTGGCCGCACCGGTGTCGTTGGCCTGATCCATGGCAAGACCAATACATCGGGGCGCACCATTGGCCTGCGTGCCGACATGGATGCGCTGCCGATGACAGAGGCGACGGGGGCCGACCATGCCTCGACTGTGCCTGGCAAGATGCATGCTTGCGGCCATGACGGGCATACGGCGATGCTGCTGGGGGCCGCGCAATATCTGTCCGAGACCCGCAATTTCGACGGCACTGTCGCCGTGATCTTCCAACCGGCCGAAGAGGGCGGGGCAGGCGCGCTTGCCATGGTCGAGGATGGGCTGATTGACAGGTTCGGCATTTCCGAAGTCTACGGCATGCATAATTCGCCATTGCTGCCCGAAGGGGCGTTTGCCATCCGATCAGGGCCTTTTTATGCGGCGTGCGATATCTTCGAGATTACCGTGACCGGCAAAGGTGGCCATGGTGCCCGCCCCAACAATGTGATCGACACCACGCTGGCAGCCTCTGCGCTGGTGATGAACCTGCAATCGGTCGTGTCGCGCAACACCGACCCGCAGCAGGCGGCCGTCGTGTCCGTCACGTCGTTTCGCACCGAAAGCGAGGCTTTTAACGTGATCCCCGAAACGGTGACTTTGCGCGGGACTGTGCGCAGTTTTGACGCGGCTGTCCGCAAGAACATCGAAGCGCGGCTCAAATCCATCGCCGCCCTGACCGCAGAGACGTATGGCGCGACGGCTGAGGTTGACTGGCCCGAAAATGGCTATCCGATCATGTCCAATCACCCCGCAGAGACCGACTTTGCAGCGATGGCCGCGCAGTCCGTGGCCGGGGACTGCGACACGCAAGCCCCGCGCACCACAGGCGGCGAGGATTTCGCCTATATGCTTCAGGCCTGTCCGGGTGCCTATATCCAGATCGGCAATGGCCCCAGCAAGGGGTTGCATCACCCCGAATATGATTTCAACGATGCGATCATCCCGACAGGCGCGTCCTATTGGGTGACGCTGGCCGAACAAAGGTTGCCCGCATGACTGACTTGCAAGCCAGCCCGCAGACCTGTCATTGGGGATATTTCGATGCCGGCATGACCCCTGTCATCGAAGTGCAAAGCGGTGATGAAATCACGCTTGAGACTGTCTCTGGCGGGCCCGATATGCTGCCGGGTGACGGTTTTCACGTACCCCCAGAATTGCTGGAAATCCACGCCCGGGGCGTGCCCGCGATGCCGGGTCATATCCTGACCGGGCCGGTTGCCGTGGCCGGTGCTGCCCCCGGCGATCTGTTGCAGGTGGATATTCTCGATGTGCAGTTGCGGCAGGATTGGGGATATAACATGATCCGGCCCTTGGCGGGCACGCTGCCTTATGATTTCAACGCTCGTCATCGCACGATCATTCCGCTGGATGCCGACCGGAATGAAGCGACGATGCCCTGGGGATTGAAACTGCCGCTCAGCCCGTTCTTCGGGGTGATGGGCGTGGCCCCACCGCCGGGATGGGGCCGGATTTCGACGATTGAGCCGCGTGTGCATGGCGGCAATCTGGACAATAAGGAACTGGTGGCAGGGACAACCTTGTTTTTGCCGGTCAATGTTGATGGAGCGCTGTTTTCGGCAGGCGACGGGCACGGTGCGCAAGGCGATGGCGAAGTCTGCGTGACGGCCATCGAAACGGCCCTGAAGGGGCGGTTCCGCCTGACCGTGCGCAAGGATCTGGACGTCTGCTACCCTTTTGCTGAAACCCCGACCCATCTGATCACCATGGGCATGGACCCTGATCTTGACGTCTGCGTGCAGATGGCGCTGCGTGACATGATCGTGAAGGTCAGCGCGCGGGCCGGCATCACCCGCGAAGAAGCCTATATGCTCTGCAGTCTGGCAGGTGACCTGCGGATCACCCAGACGGTCAACGGCTGCAAGGGCGTGCATATGATGATGGCAAAGGCACATTGCAGCTGACGAAATCATGGTGACTGTGTCGCGCACAGACCTTGCCTGAAATTGGAACGCCCGATGGCAGCTTTGAGCCCAAAGTACTAGATGCTGCACCTTACGCCAACGTCCGCTCCTCGGATGCGGCCAAAAACATGACAAAACCACAGTGAGTTTTGCCAAGGGTTTGTGACAAAATATTTTTGATTGATTTCGGTCGCATTTCCGGGAGTTACAGAAAAGACGGTTTTTGATACGCGGCCTGTCAGAAAGCACATGCTTAGATTGTAAGACAAAAGTGCTAAACGGGCGGCTTCGAGCAAGTTGCGGACTTAGAAGCAGTTTTGTGGTATAGGAGTGATGCAAGGCTCGCGATTTCAACGTCGCGTTCCGCTGACTCCGGGGGGTTTAAGATGCCGACACAATCAGATTTCGACTCTTGGAGTGCGGGCCAAAGCTATGAACACTATATGGGCCGATGGAGCCGGATGGTCGCGAAAGAATTCCTGATCTGGCTTGAACCGAAAAAGTCGGCCGATTGGCTGGAAATCGGTTGCGGAACAGGTGCCCTGACCTCGGCGATATTGCAGGATTATGAGCCGAAATCGATCCTTGCAACCGACGCGTCCGAGGACTTTGTCAATCACGCCCGCGAGACGATCGATGACACTCGGGCAAGCTTTAGGCAGGCTACGGCACAGAACCTACCCGGAGAAGATGGAAGCCTCGATATCGTCACGTCAGCGCTTGTCCTGAACTTCGTTCCCGATCGTCGTGAAGGCCTGATTGAGATGCAGCGTGTTCTTCGCCCGGGCGGTATCCTGTCTTTCTATGTCTGGGATTATCCGGGTGGAGGAATAGGGTTCATTGACGCTTTCTGGAAGGCGGCAGCCTCACTCGATCCAAAGGCGTCTGAGTTGGACGAAGGTGCGCGGTTTCCTTTCTGTACGGCCAAGGGTTTGGGCCAATTGTGTTCGGATGCCGGTCTTGCAGATGCCGAAATCGCCCCAATCGAGATCGTCACCGAGTTTCCCGATTTCGAAGCGTTCTGGCACCCGTTCACCTTGGGTGCGGGCCCGGCGCCCGGCTACTGCATGAGCCTTTCGGATGAGCAACGTGAAGCCCTGAAGGCACGCCTTGTAGAGAAGCTCGATCAAGGCGGCCCCGTGCGATTGACCGCGCGGGCATGGGCGATGAAGTCGGTCAAGGGAGGCTAATGCGGTGGCGTCGCAGACCAGTGCTGCCAGCCATCTTTCGGCTGCGGCCGTCCAATCGTTAGAAGAAGTGCACATTCGGCATCCGCTGAATCCCGCTTCGGACGTTTTCCTGAGGCGCCTGTCACCGATTTTCGGATTGCAGCGCCTGGCCCTCTATGTCGCGCGCGTGCCTCCTGGCAAAGAAAGCTTTCTATTTCATCGCCATGAGCGGGATGAAGAGTTCCTGGTCATCCTGTCAGGTCATGGTCGCGCAGAGATCGGAGAAGATACGATCGAAGTCGGTCCGGGCGACATGATGGCTTTCCCTGCGCCGTACGGTCCGCCACATCATCTAACCAATCCATTCGACGACGACCTTGTGTATCTGATGGGCGGCGAAAGTTCAGGGTTCGACATCGCCCACTTTCCCAAGATCAACAAACAACTGATTTTTTCGAAAACGGAAATTCGTTTGGTGGATGTCGAAGCCAGCCAGAAGATGAGCCTCGCAGACTGGCAGACACCCACCTCAACAGATGATGTAGAACCGTGAGGTTTGATCACCGTCCTCGGAGAAATGGGTAGGATCATTTTGCGGGCCGCCCGACGACCGATCTGTCACCCGAAGCTGTCAAAGCTCAATTTGCGGGCTTAACGGCTAAAACAACGATCTTGTTCGCCCGGCAGTTGCATTCTCCACTTCAGCCAACAACCGCCGCTCTTGACGCAGTCGTTCCTCCAGAGCCGACCTTGGCGCAGCCGCAGCGAATGTCGGGAAGGTCCCGCTGAGCGGACCTCGGCGATCGGTTTGTCTGTCGCGAAATGCCGCACCAGTCGATGCGGCATTTGGGGGCGGCGGCTACTCGGCGGGCTCGGCGGCCTTGGCTGCCCGGCCTTCTTTTTCGGCCGCATAGTTTTCCTGCGCCGTCTCGACCGCCTTGGCGTGAATTTCTGCCAGTTCGGGCCGCATTTTCTGGGCGCGCATCGCTGCATTCATCGTTGACATGTGCTGCCCTTGGAAATGCGGGAACACCTCACGGGCGATCAGTTCGTAGCTCTTACGCGTTGCGTCGAAATTCGCCCAGTTGTGCGCCAGCATCAGATAGGCACCAAATCCGCCGTTGGATTGTTTCCACAGCCGGTCAATTTGCGCCTTGCACATCTCGGGTGTGCCGATGGCCCCAAAGCCGCTGTCGTTAATGAAATCAATCATCTCTTTGGCGTTCTGGCCCGGCATCGACATCTGCGGGAAGGCCGCGATTTCCTGAAAATAGTTGAACCAATGTTCAATCCCGTATTCTACATCCCGACGCGCCTGTTCGGCGGTTTCCGCGATATGGCACAGGCCAACAAGCCGCCATTTTGACCGGTCCACCTGCTGTTTGTGATGCCGCGCCTCTTCCTCGATCACGTCCCAGTGCAGAGCAAGCGCGTCAAACCCGGCGGCGGTTGTGGCCCCGATCGAGATCAGGCCTGTGCCGTATTTGCCAGCGAGTTTCGGCCCCGTGGGCGAGGCGACGGCGGCAGTTGCCAGATCAAAGTTGGAATAGGGCCGCAGGTGCAGGCGCGCATCCTTGAGGGTCCAGCGGTCATTTTCGAAATTGACCGGTTCATCAGACCGTAGCAGGCGGGTGATAATGTCCAGACCGTCGGCCAGCAGGCCGCGCGTGTCTTTCTGGCTGAGCCCGATCATGGCCGCATCGGTGGGCAAGGACCCCGGCCCTAGCCCCAACATAGCCCGCCCGCGCGTCAGGTGATCGAGCTGCACGATCTTTTCGGCGACCCACAGGGGGTTGTGATAGCTGACCGACACCACGCCTGTGCCCAGCTTGATCCGCCGGGTGCGCGGAGCAGCACTGGCGATCATCAGTTCGGGGCTGGCGGAAATTTCGGACCCGGCAGAGTGATGTTCGCCGAACCAGACCTCATCATAGTCGCAACGGTCGAGCCATTGCACCAGTTCAAGGTCTTGCTCAAGTGCCAATGTCGGATTGATGCCCGGCTTGTGAAACGGTGCCAGAAAAATTCCAAATCGCATACGGTCGTTCATTCAACTTCCTCCCTATGGTGTCACCGTTTAGGGTGGTGACGTAAGGGAAGACTAACGCGACAGTTGCAAAGCACCAAAGGATTTTACGAGCCGCGATGCCGGCTTTCGAAACGGGGGAGCATGGCGGAAAAGTCGCGGCCCTTGCCGTCCTCTTCTTCGACGAATTGTTGATAGAGCGCCGTTGCCGCCTGACCCATGGGCGTGTCCGCATCGGCGGCTTCTGCCGCCATCTGGCTAAGCCGCAGGTCCTTGAGCATCAGTTCAGACGCGAAACCGGGCTGGTAGTCGTTGTCAGCGGGGCTTTGCGGACCGATGCCGGGGGCAGGGCAGTAGGCATTCATTGACCAGCTGTAACCTGACGATGTGCTGACCACGTCAAACATTGCCTGCCGGTCCAGTCCCAGCTTGTCGGCCAGCACGAACGCCTCGCAGGTGGCAATCATCGTGACCCCAAGGATCATGTTGTTGCAGATCTTGGCCGCTTGCCCGTTGCCAGCGGGGCCGCAATGCACCGCCTTTTGCCCCATGATGTCGAACAGTGGTTGCACCGTTGCAAATGCGTCCGCAGGGCCACCTGCCATGAATGTCAGCGTGCCGTTGGTCGCACCGCCAATGCCGCCTGACACGGGGGCATCGATGGCCGACAACCCGTTCCCTTGCGCCTGTGCAGCAACCGCCCGCGCGCTTTCCACGTCCACGGTGGAACAATCCAGATGGATTGCACCGCTTTTCATTGCAGGATGAATTTCCGCGGCCACTTGGCGCAGAATGTCGCCGTTTGGCAGCATGGTGATTACCACGTCTGCGTCTCTGGCCGCGTCAGCCGCACTTTGCGCCAGCGCAATTCCCTCTGGCGCCGCGACCGTGTCGAAACCCGTGACCTCATGCGATTTGGCAAGGTTTGCCGCCATCGGCGCCCCCATATTCCCCAGACCGATAAAACCGATTTTCATTGTGTGTCCTCCCATTGCAGTGCGGCCTCCCCAAGCGGGGCGCGCATGGCTGCGATTTCTTCCTCTGGCACCGCATCGAAGCTGGCATGTTGCCATTTCGGAGTGCGGTCCCTGTCGATGATGGCTGCCCTGATTCCTTCGACAAAGTCGCCCTGTGCGCCGCAGCGATAGGTATAGCGGAATTCTTGATCCAATGCGTTGCGGATTGAAGGCGCTGTGCGCACAGCCCGAATGATGCGCAGCGCCGTTGCCATGGCAAGCGGCGCGTTTCGGGTCAGGGCCTTGTGTGCCGCTTGGGCAAAGTCGCTGTCGTCAGATGCAAGTGACCTCGCGATGTCGGGCAGGGACGTGGCCGAGAAATGGCGGTTGATCAAGGCGGTCTGTGCGGACAGTGTCCCTTGGTCGGGTGCTGTTGTGTGCGCATTGATGATTGCAGGATCGCCTGACGCCTCCAGATCGGTTTTCAACGCGTCCCACGCGGAACTAGCAACGAATGAGTCAGCGAAACCGGCCTCAATGGCATCGGCAGGACCCATACGCGTGCCAGTCAGCCCCAGATATTCCCCCCAGTGCCCCGGCGCCTTGGCCAACAGCAATGACCCGCCCACATCAGGCACCAGCCCGATGGTACATTCGGGCATCGCAATCTGGCTATTTTCGCATACGATCCGGTGCGATGCATGACAGCCTACACCGACACCACCCCCCATAGTGAACCCTTGCAGGAAGGTCACGATGGGTTTGGGGTAGGCGTCCATTTTGGCATTCAGCCGATATTCATCGCGCCAGAACCGCTGACCATAGTCATAGTCGCCTTGCGTGGCGGTCGCATACATCTCGGCAATATCGCCGCCTGCGCAAAAGGCCTTGTCGCCCATCGCATCGATGAGGACCATTTGCACGGCGTCATCATCGCGCCAGCAATCCAGTGCCTGTTCAATTGCCAGACACATGTCCCATGTGAGGGCGTTCATCGCCTTGGGGCGGTTCAGGGTGATCCGGCCAGTGCGTCCGGCTTTGCGGATGGAAATATCAGGCATGGGAAAAGCTGTCTTTATTGAAGCAGGTGGCGTGCTGTGATCAGACGCATAATCTCGTTGGTGCCCTCAAGGATTTGATGCACACGCAGGTCACGCACGATCTTTTCGATCCCGTAGTCGGCCAGATAGCCGTAGCCCCCATGCAGTTGCAGACATTGATCCGCGACTTGACTGCCTGCTTCGGTGCATAGCTTCTTGGCCATTGCGCAGAATTTGGTGGCATCAGGGGCGCCTGCGTCCAGCTTCCAGGCGGCCTGCCGCAGGAAGGTGCGGGCGGATTGCAGCGCGATTTCCGCGTCTGCCAAGCGGAATTGGAGACCTTGGAACTGGTCAATGGATTTGCCGAAAGCCTTGCGTTCCTTCATATAGGCCAGCGTCTGATCGAGGGCGGATTGGGCGGCCCCAAGTGAACAGGCGGCAATGTTCAGCCGCCCGCCGTCCAGACCGGCCATGGCATATTTGAAACCGTCGCCTTCCTGCCCCAACAGGTTCCCGCCGGGGACTTTGCAGTCGTCCATCTGGACTTGCCGTGTGGGCTGCGACCGCCAGCCCATCTTGTCCTCGAGCGCGCCAAATGACAGGCCGGGCGCGTCGCTTGGGACAAGCAGGCTGCTGATCCCCTTTGGCCCATCGTCGCCGGTGCGGGCCATGACGATATAGGCATCCGAATAACCGCCGCCCGAGATGAATGCCTTGCTGCCTGTCAGGCTGTACCCTTCGTTTGTGCGGGTAGCCCGGGTGCGCAGTGCGGCGGCGTCCGAGCCTGATCCGGGTTCGGTCAGGCAATAGGACAGTATGGTTTCCATGGTGATCGCTTTGGGCAGGACATCGGCGCGCATCTCGTCAGAGCCATAGTTTTCGATCATTTTGGCGCACATGTTATGGATCGAAAGAAAAGCCGCAACAGATGGGCAGGCCTGTGACAAAGCCTCAAAGACCAAGGTGCCATCCAGTCGCGACAACCCCGACCCGCCAGCCGATTCAGACACGTAAAGTGCCCCGAACCCAAGTGCGGCAAGCTCGGGCCAAAGCGGCTTTGGGATAGTCCCGGCGGCTTCCCAATCGCGGGCATGTGGGGCGATGTGTTCTGCGCCAAAGCTTTGGGCCATGTCGAATATCGCCGATTGCTCTTCGGTTAATGCAAAGTCCATGGGTCACCCTCCGCCTGTGAATTGAACGCTCGTTCATATTCTTGGGCCGTCATGGGCGAAATGGCAAGCCTTTGGGTGTTAGCGATTGATTATCATTGTGTGTGGATAAGAGGTGCCAGCAAAAAAGGAATCATCGGTGCCCAACCCAAAGACAGGTGTAATTGTGATCCATGGCGTGGGTAGCAGCGCCCATTCCCGTCCAGCGAATGTCGACGAACTTTCATTCTCCAAAGATATGGCGCGTCGGGTCAAACGTAAACTCGGCGATCAGGCCGATCAGGTCGTCTGGAGAGAGGTGTTTTGGGCGGATATCCTGAGTGTCCGACAATTAGCTTATCTTGCCGAAATCTCTGACAAGACCAGTTCGGATGTCGTGCGCGCATTTGTCTTGTCGGCAATGTCCGATGGCGCCGCGTACCGGAAAACCGCAGACAGATCATTGGCGATCTACGAACAGATTCACAGCCGGGTGGAAACGGCCGTCCGTGAGATTGAAAAAGAGATTGGTCCAGACGGTCAATTATTGATCCTTGCCCACTCGCTTGGGGGGCATATCATTTCGAACTATATCTATGATTTGCAGCGGTTTAAGATTTGCACTGGGCAGGGACGATTTGGATCGCCCCTGCAAAATATGAGCACGGTGGCCGGACTGATGACATTCGGTTGCAACATCCCGATTTTCCTGTTTGCGCACAAACAAGAGGAAATCCAACCCATTGACTATCCCGGCGGCGACTTGCCCGAACACCGCCAGATCGTGACGTGGTGGCAGAATTTCTACGACAAGAAAGACATACTCGCCTATCCGATGGGGCCATCGGCACCTGCCTACAGCAAAATGGTTTCAGGCCGTTACCTGCGCGACGTGCCAGTCCACCTTGGCAGCCCCAGCGTGCAGCAATGGGACCCGCTCTCGCATGGTTCCTATTGGGACGACGTGGAATTGATCACCCCGGTCGTGCATTATCTTGGGAAGATGCTGGCTGATTAGGAATTGGCGGTAAACAGCCGATTCGACGGCTTTTTTGCAGTGCATACATTCATGGGGCGAACCCTGAAATGTCGTTGCACGCTTGACAGGCGGCCATTTGTTTTGACACCCTCAAGTTATTGAATATGTGTTAAGGAGTACGTCGATGATCGTTGCCCAAATCTTGAAGTCAAAAGCCGACGTTGGTGTGGTTTCGGTGAAACCGACAGACCATGTCAATGATGCTGTACGACTGCTGTCGGAAAAACGCATCGGTACGGTGGTCGTTTCCCAAGATGGCCAGTCGCTTGACGGGATCCTGTCAGAGCGTGACATCGTGCGCGAGATGGGAAGTCGCGGCGTGGCCTGTCTCAACGAGCCGGTCTCGGGCATGATGACATCAAAATTGATCACATGCGGACCGCATGACAGTGCCGACACTGTGCTTGAGCTCATGACGAACGGACGCTTCCGCCACCTGCCGGTGATGGAAAACGGCAAGATGATCGGCCTGATCTCAATCGGGGATGTGGTCAAGGCCCGGCTTTCTGAACTGTCGATGGAGAAAGACGCGCTGGAAGGAATGATCATGGGCCACTAGGCGGCGCTTGAATTCCAACCCAAAGTCATGTTGCTTACGACAACGCGGCCAATGAGCGAGGAGCAGCATGCGCACAGGACTTTACCCCGGTACTTTTGATCCGGTCACACTTGGGCATATGGATATAATCGGCCGGGCTTGCTCGCTCGTTGACAAGCTGGTGATTGGGGTTGCCATCAACCGTGATAAGGGGCCGCTTTTCGACCTTGAAGAGCGGGTGGCAATGGTCAAATCCGAGTGCGCCCCGTTGGCAAATGCAACCGGCTGCGAGATTACCGTACATCCTTTTGAAAATCTGCTGATCAATTGCGCGCACGATGTGGGGGCCAGTGTCATCATCCGCGGTCTGCGTGCCGTCGCAGATTTTGAGTATGAATATCAGATGGTTGGCATGAACCGCGCGCTTGACGACAGTATCGAGACTGTGTTCCTGATGGCAGAGGCGCAATACCAGTCGATCGCATCGAAGCTGGTCAAGGAAATCGCGCGACTGAATGGTGATGTGTCGAAATTCGTATCACCGGCAGTGAACGAAAGCCTGGTCGCGCGCTATAAAAGGTGAATGCACCAACCTTGAAACGCGTGGGACACGCCAACGCAGGAATCGCGAAAGCCGGCCCTTGGGACCGGCTTTTTGCATGAATGGACCTGTAGACTTACAGCAGTTTGCCCATCGCGACGGCAGTGTCGGCCATCCGGTTGGAAAAGCCCCATTCGTTATCGTACCACGTCAAAATCCGCACCATATTGCCATCAAGGACCTTGGTCTGGTCCAGATGGAACACTGACGAATGGGGGTCATGGTTGAAATCCGAACTCACCAGCGGCAGGTCGGTGTAGCCCAACACGCCCTTGAGCGGGCCGTCCGCGGCGGCGATGATGGCATTGTTGACCTCTTCGGGTGTCGTCGCCCGGCTTGCTTCAAAGGTCAGGTCAACCACCGACACGTTCGGGGTGGGCACGCGGATGGCGACGCCGTCCAGTTTGCCGTTCAACTCTGGCAGGACCAACCCGACGGCCTTGGCGGCACCAGTTGATGTGGGAATCATCGACAGGGCAGCAGCCCGCGCGCGGTACAGGTCCTTGTGCATCGTATCAAGGGTCGGCTGATCGCCGGTGTAGCTGTGGATTGTCGTCATGAAGCCCTTTGTAATGCCGATTGCATCATTCAGGACCTTGGCGACCGGTGACAGGCAGTTGGTCGTGCAGGATGCGTTGGACACGACGATATCATCGGACGTCAGCACATCATGGTTCACACCGTAGACAATTGTCTTGTCAGCATCTTTTCCGGGGGCAGAGATCAGAACCCGCGATGATCCGTTATCCAGATGCGCCTGGCATGCCTCTTTGCTGGTGAAAATGCCTGTACATTCCAGCACGATGTCCACATCTGCCCACGGCAAATCTGCCGGATTGCGGATGGCTGTGACTTGCATCGGGCCACGGCCAACGTCAATCGTGCTGTCGGTTGTCGTCACAGTGGCGGGAAACCGGCCATGGACACTATCAAAACGCAGCAAGTGCGCATTCGTTTCGACCGGGCCGAGGTCATTGATCGCGACAACCTCAATATCTGTGCGGCCACTTTCAATAATGGCGCGCAGTACATTGCGGCCAATGCGTCCAAATCCGTTAATTGCTACTTTCACGGCCATAATCACTTCTCCCTAGAGTAATGTTGGCGCTAACATTGCGATTTACACGCAAAGGTCAACCTTTGATGTGCGAAACCGGTCAGCGCCAGAAGGCGATATAGGCAGTTATTTTCGCCAGCGCCTGCATGGCGAGGACTGGCAGGTTCCAGTGCAGGACAAAATGATCCAGCGCAAAGAACCCGATGATGAGGGCCCCAAGAAAGATGGCGATTGGGTTTGTCATGCTGTCGGTCTAGCGCGCCGCCGCAGGATTGGCAAAGCCCCACAGACCATAGGTGGTGCAGTGACTAGTGCAGCCGCCCCATTGTCGCTGCAACATCAGCCATCCGGGCTGAAAAGCCCCACTCATTGTCGTACCACGCAAGCACCCGCACCGTTTTGCCGCCGACAACCTTGGTCTGATCGGGGGCAACGATGCAGCTTTGCGTCGTGTGGTTGAAGTCGATGCTGACTTTGGCCTCGGCGTCATATGCCATGACCATGCCCATATAGCCGCCTGCGGCCTCTTGCATGATCGCGTTCACGTCGGCGACGGTGACGGATTTGCCCGCCTCGAACGTCAGATCAACGGCGCTGACGTTGGGTGTTGGCACGCGGATTGCGGTGCCGTCGAGTTTGCCTGCAAGTTCTGGCAGTACTTCGCCCAAAGCCTTTGCGGCACCCGTGGATGTGGGGATCATCGCCATCGCGGCCGCCCGCGCCCGGTACAGGTCGCTGTGACGCCGGTCCAGCGTCGGCTGGTCGCCGGTATAGCTATGGATTGTGGTCATGATGCCGCGCTCGATCCCGATGGCCTCATTCAGCACTTTGGCCAGCGGAGCGAGGCAATTGGTCGTGCAGGACCCGTTGGACACCATCCGTTCGGTAGCCATCAGGTCGCGGTGGTTCACGCCGTAGACAACCGTGCGGTCGACGTTTTTGGCAGGGGCCGAGATCAGCACCTTTTTTGCACCGCGCGACAGGTGGACGTCTGATTTCTGCCCGTCGTTGAATTTGCCGGTGCATTCCAGAACCACGTCAACGCCGCCCCAGTCCAGCTCGGCCGGGTCATAGGTCGACATGACATCAATCGGGCCGCGCCCCAGATCAAGCGTGCTGTCCGACACCGTCACAGGATGACCGAACCGGCCATGGATGCTGTCGTACTTCAGTAGGTGGGCGTTGGTCTCGATCGGTCCTGTTGCATTGATCTTGACGACTTGAACGTCGTTGCGTGCGGCTTCTGTGATATGGGCAAGTGTGCAGCGTCCAATGCGGCCAAATCCGTTAATACCAACTGTTACTGTCATCGCACTATCCCTTTTCGCCAGATCACTGTTGGGTCAAGCTATAGTTGGGGATGCAATTGTATGCTATGGATTATCTTTATTTAAATCAGAATGTTAGCGTTAAAATGCGATGATTGCGCTAACCGTTTTCGCTAACATCAGCCTTGCAGTTTGCGAAGTTGTGTCAGCGTGTATCGCGGGGCAGGCGGGATTTGCGGGTTGGGTACAAAGATAGGGTCTTGTTTCAGACAGCCGACAGCACACAGCATTGTGGTCGTGCCGGTCGTTCCGTCCACCTTCCAGAACCGGCCACCGGGGGTGCTGACGTAATCGTCAAGCTGGATGTCAACTGCGCTTTCCGCATCGTTGATGGATGGAATTTCATTGATGTATTGGGGCAGGTATCCGCCGTGTGTGTGATAGCTGGCGACGGCATTGTCGGGGACAAAGCCCGCGCTGCACCCGTCTGAAGTGCCGGCCTGCGGTGTCGTTCCGACGATCTGGCCGTCGGAGCGTTCAACGAAGAAACCGCAAAATTCGCGTGACTGGCTGAATGACGCAGGCTGAAGGCTGTTCAGGTAACGCTTTGCATAATCAGCAATCATTTCCGGGCGGGCAGGGGTGATTAGGGCTGATGCAGGCGCCGCGTTGGGGGCACTGTCACGCACGGTTGCACCGCAGCTTGCCAACAGGCAGAGGGAGAAAAGTGCCGTGAACTTGGACTTGCTGCGCATCATGACGGTCACTTTTCGAATGTGTTGCCCAACAATCATAAGGGCGATCCTGCTGCGCGATCAAGCAGTTCGCTGTTTTCCCGACACGTCAGGGAAAGGCAAAGAGCAGATAACCTATGCGCCAGAGGAAACGGGCCGACAAATCGTTTTGCCAGCCCGTATGGAACTGTCGCAGTGCCGGTTACAAGCCAAGCAGGGCCTTGACCTGTGCGGCGGTATCTTCGGCAGTGATGCCAAATTTCTCGAACAGGACTTCGGCCGGGGCTGATGCGCCAAAGCTTTGCATGCCGACAAAACCGGCTTTCTTGGCGTTGCCCCGTTCACCCAGCAACCACTGGTCCCAACCAAACCGGACGCCAGCCTCGATGCCGACGCGCACCGGACCTGCGGGCAGGACCTTGCGGCGATAGCTTTCATCCTGCGCTGCGAACAATTCCCAGCATGGCATGGACACAACGCGGGTGCCGATGCCGTCGGATTGCAGCAGGTCGCGTGCAGCAAGCGCCACTGACACTTCGGAACCGGTTGCCATCAGGATCGCCTGACGTTTGCCTGTCGCGTCGGCAAGAACGTAAGCACCCTGTGCGGTCAGGTTCTTGGTCTTATGTTCCGTGCGGACCGTTGGCAGCCCCTGCCGCGACAGGCACAACACGGACGGGGTCGATTGGGAGGTTAGCGCCAATTCCCAGCTTTCGGCGGTCTCGACTGTATCGGCAGGGCGGAACACATGGGTGTTCGGCGTCGCCCGCATCATCGCCAGATGTTCAACCGGTTGGTGGGTGGGGCCATCTTCGCCCAGACCGATGCTGTCGTGCGTCATGACGTAGGTCGCAGGCACGCCCATCAGCGCAGACAGGCGCATCGCGCCGCGTGCATAGTCGGTAAAGCACATGAATGTGCCGCCATAGGGCTTGGCCCCGCCGTGCAGCGCCATGCCGTTCATCGCGGCGGCCATCCCATGTTCGCGGACCCCGTAATAGATGTAGCGCCCTTTGCGATTGTCGGGGTTGAACACGCCCAGATCGGCCGTTTTTGTGTTGTTTGACCCGGTCAGGTCAGCAGAACCGCCGATGGTTTCCGCCATGATCGGGTTGATCACCTCAAGCGTCATTTCCGAGGATTTGCGGGTCGCAACCTTGGGCTGGCTTTCGGTGATCTGCTTTTTCAGGGCGCGGATGGTGGCGGACAGCTTCTTGGGGGCCTCACCTGCAAAAATACGTTTGAATTCGGCCTGCTTTGTGCCCGAAAGGGTCGCAAAGCGTGCCTCCCAATCGGCGCGTGTCTGTGCACCGCGGGCGCCAATCGCTTCCCATTGGGATTTGATGTCGGCGGGCACTTCGAAGGGGCCGTAGTTCCAGCCATAGACTTCTTTTGCGGATTGCAGCTGGGCAGGATCGGTCAGGGCGCCGTGCCCTTTGGATGTGTCCTGTGCGGCGTGGCCGATGGCGATGTGCGTTTTGCAGGCGATCATAGAGGGGCGCGGGTCGGCCTTGGCCGCCGTGATGGCCGCATCAATCGCTTGCGGGTCATGGCCGTCGATGGCCTGCACATGCCAGCCTGCGGCGGCAAAGCGCGCGTTCTGGTCGGTCACATCCGCCATATCGACCGTGCCGTCGATCGTGATGTTGTTGTTGTCGAACAGGACAATCAGGTGTGACAGTTTTTGCATGCCCGCAAGACCGATGGCTTCGTGGCTGACGCCTTCCATCAGGCAGCCGTCACCCGCGATCACATAGGTATTGTGATCAATGATCTTTTTGCCCCATGTGGCGCGCTGGATTTCTTCGGCGATGGCAAAGCCGACCGAATTGGCAATACCCTGACCCAAGGGGCCGGTTGTTGTCTCGATCCCGCGGGCGTGGCCGAATTCAGGGTGGCCTGCGGTTTTCGCGCCCCATTGGCGGAAGTCCTTGATCTGCTCCAGTGGCATATCTTCGTAACCGGTCAGGTACATCAGCGAATACAGCAGCATAGACCCATGCCCGGCAGACAGGATAAACCGGTCGCGGTCGGGCCATTCGGGCATCTTAGGATCAAAGTTCAGATGCTTTTCAAACAGCACGGTGGCAACATCGGCCATGCCCATCGGCATGCCAGAGTGGCCCGAATTCGCTGCGGCGACGGCATCGAGCGTCAGGGCACGAATGGCGGCGGCTTTCATCCAGTGGTCGGGGTTCGCGGTGCGCAGTGCTGCAATATCCAAGGTAATCTTGTCCTGTTCACAAACGTTAAAAATTTGGCGTCGCGCTCTCATAGCAGGCCCCGACCCAAGATCAAGCGTGGTGGCTAAGTCTTTCATATTGCTGAATGCATGTGGTTTGCTGGCCAGCGATGCTTGGCTTAAGTTAGATTTACCGGTGCTTGATTCGCAAAAAGACGCCAATCCAGAGGCAAAAAGCATACGGCGCAGGGACGCAGCGGACGTTCCATTTTAAAAAGTTTCCCCGGGGGGCGGGGTGTGAAAGGACAGGCAGATGAGTGACATCAGTGCATTGGAGGCGCGGATTACCGCAGCGCTCGACCGGATCAGGACCGGGGTCGCGGCGCAGGCGGCAGCGCCCCGTCAAGACCCCGAAATTGCAGAGGCGCTGGAGCGTGAACGTGCGGCGAATGCCGACCTGATTGAAACCATACGCAAGCTCAAGGATGATCATGACACCCAGATCACCGAGGTTGCGTCGCATATCCAGTCACAACAGGCACAGATGGCCGCACTTGATGTCGAGCTGCAAAGTCTGCGGGCCGCGAATGTCCAGTTGCGCGAGATGAACACGCAACTGCGCGAGGCGGTAACAGAAGGGGTTGATCCCGCACTGCTGGAACAGGCAGCGGCGGCAGAGGTCATGGCGTTGAACACGCAACGTTCTGCCGATGTGGCCGAAATCAATGTGATCCTGAATGCGCTGAGACCATTGCTGGAGGAGCCCCAAGATGCCGCAAGTTGAGATTTCAATCGGAGGCCGCACATTCGAGGTTGCCTGTCAGGAGGGCGAGGAGCATTTTTTGCATTCCGCCGCGGCAATGCTGAATATCGAGGCATCGCACCTGGCGGATCAGATGGGCCGTATGCCAGAGGCCCGTATGCTGCTGATGGCGGGTCTGATGTTGGCCGACAAGACGGCCGGACTTGAGGATAAGATGAGAAAGGTCGAGGCCGAGGCCGCGCAGTTGCGCGCCCAGTACGAGACTCTGCAATCGCAGCCTGCGCCTGCACCGGAACGCATCGAAGTGCCGGTAGTGCCATCGGGCGTTGTTGACACACTGGCTGAAATTGCAGCCCGCGCAGAAGCCTTGGCAGAGCAGGTCAGCCCCGACAACTGACGCCGTTTTTTCGAAGAAAAGGGCAAACAGCGCAAATCGGATTGCGCTGTTTGCTTTTTGATTATTCGGCGTTTGCTTCGCGGATCTTGTCGGCGGCCTGCTTGTCAAAGGCCACGCCATTGTCTGCAAAATGCGTATCAAGCTCGCCCGACAGGGTCATTTCGGTAATGATATCGCAACCACCGACAAATTCGCCTTTGACGTAAAGCTGCGGAATTGTGGGCCAGTCGGAGTAATCCTTGATCCCCTGACGGATTTCTTCATCTGCCAGAACATTCACATCCTTGAAGTCCACGCCCATGAAGTTGAGCACACCGGCCACGCGGGAAGAAAATCCGCACTGTGGCATGGATTTTGTGCCTTTCATGAAAAGTACGACGTCGTTGCTTGTGACGGTCTGCTTGATTTGGTCTTGGGCGGTCATTGTTATGCTCCGGATTGTGTCAGGCATGGGTTTGGCCTGCGTCCTGCGCAGGTTGTGGGCCATTGATGAGGGCTAGTCTGGTGCTTTTGTGGTCAGTCCCAGCGCATGGATTTCGCCACTATCGACTTTGGGCTTGATAACGGCCATTACAGCACGCTGCTGTTGAATGCGGTTCTTGCCCCGAAAGCTTTCGTCAATGACGAGCCCTTGAAAATGCACGCCATCGTCGCCTTGAATGTCAATTGTGGCATTGGGGAAGCTTTCGCGCAGCAACGTTTCAATTTCGTGGGCTGTGATCGGCATGGGGCGTCCTTTGGTCTGTTGCTGTTAACTTAGGGGCGGACCCGCCGGTGGACAAGGCGGAGCCTCCGGCGGAAGTTTGAATTGACGAAGAAAATCTAGGCGACAGCATCTTCGAAGGCGGTCCGGAAGCTGTGGGCGAGCGTGTCCAATGGCGCACTGTAGCTGCCAAAGGTGATCTGGTCGCCACCGGCCTTGCCGACCATCGCCAGCGTCAGCCCTGCGTTTTGTGCCGCGATCATCAAGGCTTCGGCCTGATCGAAGTTGCAGGCGATCAGATACCGCCCCTGATCTTCGCCAAACAGGAACGGTGTTTCGTCGGAGTCGAGTTGAATGCCGATCCCCGCCGTTTCGGCCATCTCGAACGCTGCAAGCGCCAAACCGCCATCCGACAGGTCGGTGCACGCGCGGATCAACGTGTGGTTTGCGCGAATGAAATCGCCGTGTGCTTTTTCAGCGGCAAGGTCGACGGGCGGGGCATCGCCTTCGTTGCGACCGTAGACTTCGGCCAGCAGCGCCGATTGCCCCAGATGCCCGTCGCTGTTGCCCAGCATCAGCAGCAGATGTCCGTCGCGAATGACCCCGGTGATCATCTGGTCTGGTTGATGGATGATCCCCACGGCCCCGATGGTAGGGGTGGGCAGAATGCCGGTGCCGTCTGTTTCGTTATAGAGTGACACGTTGCCCGAAACGATCGGCATGTCGAGTGCTTTCACGGCTTCACCGATGCCCTGAATTGCACCCACAAACTGCCCCATGATTTCGGGTTTTTCGGGGTTCCCGAAGTTCATGTTGTCAGTGGTGGCCAGAGGTGTGGCCCCAACGGCTGTCAGGTTGCGGTATGCTTCGGCCACGGCCTGCTTGCCACCCTCAACGGGGTTGGCCTTGACATAGCGTGGCGTCACATCGCTGGTGAAGGCCAGCGCTTTGTCTGTGCCGTGCACCCGCACAATCCCCGACCCTGTACCCGGTGTGCGTGCCGTGTCAGCCATCACCTGACTGTCATATTGTTCGTAGACCCACTGTTTGCCTGCATAATTGGGGCTGGCGATCAGTGCCTTGAGCCCGTCGATGGGGTGCACGCCGGGCACGTCGCCAAGGGGCTCTGCTGCCGGTGTGGGCACCCATGGCCGGTCATATTCAGGGGCCGAGCCGGACAGTGTCGCCAGTGGCAGGTCTGCCTTGACCGTGCCGTTATGTTCCACGATGAAACGGTCTTCGGCAATTGTTTCGCCCACGATGGCGAAATCCAGATCCCATTTTTCGAAGACGGCGCGGGCTTCGGCCTCGAGCGCGGGGTTGAGCACCATGAGCATCCGTTCCTGGGATTCGGACAGCATCATCTCGTAGGCAGTCATGTTGTCTTCGCGCTGGGGCACCGCGTTGAGGTTGAGTTTTACCCCCAATCCACCCTTGTCGCCCATTTCCACCGCAGAGCAGGTCAGTCCAGCGGCCCCCATGTCCTGAATGGAAATCACCGCACCTGTGGCCATCAGCTCCAGCGTTGCTTCCATCAGCCGCTTTTCGGTAAAGGGATCGCCGACTTGCACTGTGGGTCGCTTTTCTTCGATCGTGTCATCGAATTCGGCGCTGGCCATGGTGGCCCCGCCGACGCCGTCGCGCCCGGTCTTGGCCCCAAGATAGACGACAGGCATCCCGATGCCGGAGGCGGCGGAATAAAAAATCCTGTCGCTGTCGGCGATGCCTGCGGCAAATGCATTGACCAGACAGTTGCCATTGTAGGCAGGGTCAAAGCGGACTTCACCGCCGACCGTTGGTACCCCAAAACAGTTGCCATAGCCGCCAATCCCGGCGACGACGCCGTTCACCAGTTGTTTGGTCTTGGGGTGAGAGGGGTCACCAAAGCTGAGCGAGTTCATCGCCGCGATTGGCCGCGCACCCATTGTAAAGACATCGCGCAGGATGCCGCCAACGCCGGTTGCAGCCCCCTGATAGGGTTCGATGTAGCTGGGGTGATTGTGGCTTTCCATTTTGAACACCACCGCTTGCCCATCGCCGATATCGACCACACCAGCGTTTTCGCCGGGACCGCAAATGACTTGCGGGCCTTCGGTGGGCAAGGTCCGCAGCCATTTCTTGGAGGATTTATAAGAGCAGTGTTCATTCCACATGGCGGAAAAAATACCGAGTTCCGTGAAGGTGGGTTCACGGTCGATGATCTGCAATATGCGCTGGTATTCATCCGAGCTCAGGCCATGTGCGGCGATGAGCGCGTCGTTGATTTCTGGATCTTGCATCATATCCCCTTCGGCAGTTGCGGCTTTTTAGGGCAGGTCGGCCCGAAGGGGAAGGCCGTGTTTGCAGTGTGATTGCGATTCCTGTTCGCCCCTGTCTGCTCTTGGATGACCGACCCGACCATTGGTTGGGTACAAAAAAAAGCCGGGCACAAGGCCCGGCGAAGTCCAACAGGGAGGTGAAGATGATGAGCGTTTGAGCATCATCGCCTTCGATTGAGCAAATAGTGGGCGCGTTACGACCTTTCAAGTTCAAATGTCTTTTACTGTGCGCAAAGCCGCTATGTGTTGCATGCATATGTCGGTTTGCCCTGTTCACGACGGTCGCGGATGCCGCTGACCCGCACCCGCTGGTGCCATCACAATACTTGAGTGCGAGGGTTTTTGTGACTAGTCTGACGTCAGACAGCCATTGAGATCAGGCTTTTACGCCAGCAACGCCAAGGAAATTTCATGTCGCTTTCCGCATTTCTCTATCCAATCCTTGTCACCGGTGCCGGGATCATGGCGAAAACATCGGCGACGGAGTTCGCGAAAGGGGCTGGAAAGCGCGCCTTTGAAGCCTTGATGAAACGTCTGAAGGACGATCACGGCGTGGCCAGCGTCGCATTGATTGATCAGGCGGCGGAAAAAGAGGAATATGCTGCCGCCATTCAAGCCGATCTTGACTCGCCCCAGATCAGCAAAGACCCCGAAATCAAGATTCTTGCCGATCAGCTGCTTGCTGCGATCGAGGCAATGCCGAAAGAGGAGCGTCAGCAATTCGCCCTGGACGCCGAGGCGATAAGGGCCGAGGGAAATCAGGTTTTCAAGGATATCGAAGGTGTCCGCGCAAAGGAAATCGTGGCTGGTGGTGACCAGACCTTTGAAGGTATTTCCACAAAAAAAGACTAGGCCACGGTCAAGCAGTTGCCGGCAGCCGTGGCCCCTTGATCGGCGAAGCAAGAGCTCGCACGATTAATATCATCAGTGCTTTCCACGGGGTGCCTGTCGCTGTTCTTCTGGGCGTGTTGGGCGCTTTCGCGGCAGGGATTACCGCCTTGGTCCTGCCGACGTCAGTATCGGAGTTTGTCTGCCGCACGGCGACGATCTGTCTGTCCGGCGCCCCGCGCATCGGCAGTGTGGAGCCGTTGGGCGAGGATCTGTACCTCGTTTCACTTGAAGGCGACGCACTGGGGCCGGACGTGCGAGCGCAACGCCAGATGATCATGATTACAACCGGCGAAAGCAAATCCTTGCTGCGCACTGATACGCCGCCGGTCGTGGGGGCCTATGCGCCCACAAGTGAGGCCGATACCAACGAGACAGAGACCATTGTGGCGGCCCTGACGGGTCTGAGGCCTGATCGGATGTTGCATGTGCTTTCTGTGATGCCGGGCCTTGCATCGGCTGGTCCGCTGACCGGGCAAATCGCGCAGAGACTGGAGGTTGCAGATTTTGGCACGACCTGTGCGGATTTTGCAGTTGCGGCCCAGCAATTCGAGGTCATGGATATCATGGGCGCAAGCTATGATGCGTCTGATCGGGTCGAGCTTAGGCTCATGAAGATGACCGAAGGCTGCGGCGGGTCGGGCCAATAAGGCATTTGTGTTCTTACGGTGCGATCTTTTCAAGGAAGCCCGCAACATACGCGCGATCGTCCGCGTCGATGGCTGCCCCGTTTGCCAGACGATCAAAGAAGGTAGCCAGCTTTTCATCCTTCGTGATGCTTTTTAGCTGGAAGGCGGACGCGCGTTGCAGTTCGTCAAGCTCTGCGGTCTCGGGGTTGGCGATTGCAGCGAAGAGTGAATAATAGACCATCGTAATCGCCGCGTCACTTTCCCCAAGTGACGTGGCGACGGTTGCGACTTCACCCAGCATTCCCGACAGTTTGTCCGGGGCCGCGCCGCGCAGCACGGCTTCTGTCAGTACCTGAAGATTTTGCGGGTACCGTACCAGCAGAAGCGGGCTGTAGCCGGCCTGTCCGATCCGCTCTGCCATGGCAAAGACGTCCATTTGTGGCGCGTTCGGGTGTACTTCATAGTCGTACCGCAAAAGTCCGTGCATGCATGGCCGCACATCCGCGGTCCCTTGCAGCGCAGGTGTAAAGGTCCGTCTTGCCGCAGTTTCACAGGCGGTCGTGGGCTGTGGCCATTCATCGATGTCTGGACTGCCACCAACAAAGAAGGACGCGGCATCACATCCGGTTTCATCCTTTTCGCAAAGGGCTGCATAAGCGAGCCTTGCGGGCAATCGGGCGCGACCCGCAGCCAGACTTCGCGCGACATGGAACCCTTCATTCGGGTCCTGTGCGCGAAAGGCGTCTCTGATTTCCTGTCGCATGGTGTAATAGGGGTCCACCTGTTCGGGCGGATCATCGGGGTCTGGTTCTTCTCCGGGGGGCGTTTCAAGCGTGGTGCCCAAGGCAAGCCCCGCGAGGCGCCACGCCATCGCGATCAACCCGTTTTCTTCAGCAACCTTCGCAATGCGGAGCAATCGCAAATCAGGGTCAGCGACAGAAGACACATGGGGCCACAAAGGGAACTGTGGGCCTTTCTTGATGCCAAACCGCAGAATTTCACCAGTCCATATTCCGGGCAGGGCTGGGTCCGGGTCTTGCGCGGATGCGGGGTAGGGCCTGCCGCCGACCGCAAGTGTTTCGATCATCCCCAAAATAGCGTCCAAAGCGACGATATCGCCAGCCTCGTCTGCCGCATGCGCCAAATCAAGCGCCATTGCAAATGCCGGAGAAGACCGCGCCGGATTGGGGACCAGCCCCAGATTGCTGCTCATGTTCCACAGATTTTTTGTACCACTGGCAGTTGCCGAAAAGTGAATTGTCAATTCACCTGTCGGCCCGTTGAGCGGCCAGACCATGGGGGAATTCGACAACAGGAAGGTTCCACGCACACCGATCAGATCGACCAGAACCTTGACACGCACGCTTTTGAAATTGTCGCCGTCTTCAATCAATGATCTGAGCGCATCGCGTTCGGAGGTGATATCGACCGGATCGCCGGCCAGCAGGGTAAGCGTCAGGCGCAGGGGATGAAGGGACGACGCAAGTTCCGGGCAAGTTGCGGAAATTTCGGCGATTGTCCCAAGCGCGTCGCGGCTCCAGGCCTGTCGTTCGGCCAAAGGCGCATCAAGGGTCGCATCAACATTCAGTCCTTCGGTAAACATGGTCGCCAAGGCGATCGCTTCGCTGGATGGTTGCTGGTCTTGCGCAAGCCTGTCGAGATCAAGCAGGGTCGAGACCACTTGCATGATGTCGGAAACATCTTCGCTCTGTTGGATATCGGGAGCAGCATCCAGTGCCAAAAGAATGTCTGTGACCTCTTGGAAGACGCCTTCTTTCAAAAGCTGGTGATAGTCATATTCCTGAACAAGATTGACGAGAATGTCGCGCCAGATATCCTCGGGCATCTGCGCGACGCCGCCATGTGCGCTGGCGTTCAGCAAGACGTCAACGGGCAGCGCCGCAAGCACCACGATGATGAACCCCGCGTCAAGAAGGTTCTGGCGCGCATCGCGCGGCACAAGCTTTTCAAATTCGGCCCGAATGGCCTGTCTGTCATCATCTGCCAATGCGGCTTGTCCCGACCGTTCTGCGCGCAATGCGGCCAGTGCCATCCGCGCGGGCAGCCCGCGCAACTGTGGGGGCCAGCCCGTGTCCTCTTCGAGCCGTTTGAGGACTTCAGATGCAACATCAATGCCGCCGGTGTGGTTGGGGTCTTGCAGGGCGCGGGCCAGCAGGAACAGCCGTTCGACATCATCTATGAGGGCTGGCGCGTCTGCGTCGCCCCATTTTGCGGCGACCCCCAATTCCGCATAGGGGCGAATGTAGTCGGTCCATATTGTTGCGCTGATCTCTGCCAATTCTTCAAGATCACTTTCTTCGAGGGCCTTGGACAGATCACCCGCGGGGGCAAATAATTTGCTTATGTCATTAGTGTTGAGGGCGGCGTGGATGCGTCTTGTGACCGGAGTGAGGCGGAATGGTTTGGGGTCTTCGCCTTCATTGATCCATGCCTGATAAAGAGCGTCCGCCGCGACCAAGCCATAAACCGCAAGCGTGTCCGGCAGGGTATCAGATTGGTCATTTTCGGTCAGCGCAAAAAGGCTGGCTGACGCAGCAGTGATCCAGACGCCCAGGCCATCCGAAGCGCCCAAAGCCGGGATCGCCGATATCGGCAAGCTGCTTTCATCCTCGGCAAACTCGAGCCAGGGGTTACGCTGGCTCGGGAGCGGTTTGCCGGTGAATGCGAGCGTTAGAACGTCGATCACGGCCACCCGGATCGCCGTTTCGTCAGATGCATCGAAAAGGGTTTGCAGATAGGTATCATCGCCCAGTTGCGGGTGCAGTTCCAGCAGTCTGGCGTATGCAACGCGGTTGCGCGCGGCATCAGGGGTCGAGACGAATAAATTTATCGCTTCGCTCAGAAGCATTTGCAGCGCCAATTCCGACTGGATTTCCAATCTGGCCAGATTTGCCCTGAGCTGGTCCATTTCCTTTGCAAAGGTGGCGTTGTCAAGCATGCGCAGTTGTCGCAGCAGTTGAAACACATCGTCATCGCCCGGGTCGTCGCCAAAGTGTTGCAACATCTTGAATGCAAAGGCATCGCTGAACCCGCGCGCTTCGCCCAGCATCAGGCTGAGCGTGTCGGGACTGGCGCCAAGCCATTTGCCGGCAGGTACAATCATGACCTGGCCGAGGTCGTCTTCATCCATAGGCATCTGCTCTGCGGCTCTCACCTGACGGGCAAGGGCCAGAATCGGGGCAAGTGGCGACCCTGTTGTCACATCAAACGGCGTGAATGCTGCCGTGACAGGTATTTCGCGCTGTAATGGCTGGTGGCATTGACCTGAACGCCCGATCGCGTTGCGCGAAACCTGAGTGATTGTCTGAATGCGTTGAAAGGAGGCTGCTGCAATCGTGGCTGACATCATTTCCGTCGCAAGCTGCGCGCGCGTGTCACCCAAATCCGAGCGGGCAAATCTCTCGCGGGCAATGATCCGCAGTGTCGCGAAAGCCTTGTCTGTGTCCCAGCCGTAAGCAAAACGGTCCAGCATTGAAAAGATCATCGCATCAAAGCATGTGCGCCCGTTGCCATAGACAGTAGGCAGGGTTTCGAGCCAGGACTCGTCGGCAAGCGGGACGAGATTTCGATCGGCCGTCCGTTCAATGGTGCGCCAGAACCCAGAAACGAAACGGGCCCAGTGGAGTTCCGACCTGTGCGTGGCCTCCCCGTCGTTACATCTGACATCATTTGCGGGAATGCTGAGCCTGATCGCCTGTTCAGCCGATGTCGTGCCGCGCGCCACGGCAAGAAACAGCGCAATCTGGTTTTCGCCGCTGATTGAGGGCAGGGTGTCAAAAATGGGGAATTCCTTTGTTGATAAGAAACCGCGCGTTTCGGTGCCGATCGGGATCGCCTGTGCCCATGCGCGAGCGACTGCGCCAAGTTGGTCCGGCACCGGCCGCAAGGCTGCTGCCCGCTCTCTGTCGCCATCCAGAAATGCCCGCATGGCCGCTGAAAAGGCCGCCGCGCGCTCAAAACTCAGGGCCAGCGCATCCGGCAAGGCGCGGCTTGAGGTCTCGTCTCCGACAAAGGCTGTGATGCTGACAAATGGATCGCCTGCCCAGTCAACCAGCGCCGGCACATGGGCATAGACATCAATGCGCGGGGTCGCACCACGCGCGACCACGGCCAGCACGCGCACACCTGACAAGGTTTCGGCCAGCGGGGGCCGCGCGCTTAAGGGCCCTTTCAACTGCGCAATCACGGCGTCGCAGGCCGCTTGGGCATCTGCGCCCATACTGTAGGCATCTGGTTGCAGGCTCAATGTCCGATCAAGCGACTGCGCGATGCCTGCAAGCACCTCTTCGGTCCCGCTCGCACCGTTCGATAAGATCAGGCTCCGCTGGAACGGGATACATTCCCGGGTGTCGGGTGGGATAATTTCAGCCTGCGCCGAAAGCGAACTGAACAGAAAAAAGGCCAATATCTGCGCCAGGTGCGCGATCAGCGGTGGAGCGTTTTTTATACCAATAGACATGTCCAGATGTCTCGTTCAACAATCAAATTGTCGTCACCCAGATAATTTTGCGCCACATTTAGGCCAAGCGACATGTGCGGGAAATGTGGCAAGATGTCTGCCGGTCTGGTGCGCTTTGGGTGACTTGGCGTCATCCTAGCAGTTTTGAGATACTCCGGTAAGAATTTTTTTTCCTGCACTCTGTGTCGCAAGTCTCTGATACTCATAAAAAAAGATATCATCGCTAACGTGGTCGCGTCTTTCCAATCGATTTTGTGGTTGGTCGTTGTGCAAGTGGACTTTGGGTTCACTGTTCAGAATATGAGTCAGGTCAGAACATCTTTAGCCCTTCATTCGAGCCTTCATTGACAGCACCGTTGAAGCGTCCCCTGGGGCGCTTGCAAAATTGCGCATCTATCTTTTGACTGGGCCTTGCGCGCCGAACAACCGCGCGCAAGGCAAGATACAGGCCCCGGCCAACAAGACCCGCTGCTATTGGGTGACGAATTTGTTGCGCGGTCTCGCCGATATCGGATGGGCATTATCTGTCATGTTTTGCGCAATCGGTGGCCTGCCGACATGAACCTTGGACCTGATCCTGCTTTGGGCTGACACCTGTCCGATCAATGCCTGAGCTGATGTCCTTGCCAGCAGGACGACATGCGCGACCACCATCACTGCCGCAAGCAGTGCGCCATAGATCGCGAGGATCTGAATGACCGGAACCGTGAAATTCAGCTGTGGCAGGTTCGCAATGATCAGGGGGCAATACCATGACACAGCAGAGACCATCGCCGTTGTGATCAAAAGATGTTGGCGCGATTTGGAGACCCCCTCAAACAGTGTCTTTCCAAGCTGCCTTTTGACGAAAGGCAGCACTGTGGCGTGGATGAAGTATCCATTGAGTGTGAGGATGAGCACAATCATGATCTTGGCGTAGATCTTGCCGTTTGTCAGGTTGATCGGGTCAAAGTGCCAATAGTAGATCAGGAAGCCGATCCCTGAAACCCACAGCGCCAGCAGCCCAAGGCTGACAACATTCGCACAAAAGGCAAAAACGTCCAGAGTGGATTGACGCACAGTCTTGCCCAGAAAGAACCTGACCACGATAAGATCAAGCACTGTTGCCGTTCCAAGCCCCAGTGCCAGACCCACAAAATGAATCAAACGAAGTCCGTTTCTGGCCAACGCTTGTGGATCGGAAAGTACCGTCTCAAAAAAATACATCTGTCCCCCATGTATTTTGGTTTGAGAACCTCGCCCTTTTTATATTGATACCGGCGTTTACTCGTTTTGTGCAGCGACGCCCTTTTTTAGGTTAACGGAAGATTAACGACTCCCGTGATTCCATTGTTAGGGTGAGGATTTGGATCCTGCAAGAGAAAACTCGGCTGCTATTCGTTTGAATACATGTGGAATTTACGTTTGCTTCAGCAATGTGCGAATGACGCGACGATGGAAACAGGTGATAGCCAGGTACAACAGGCAGTTATTGTTTTACCTTGTTGGGCGTGCATCATGCCCGTCCGGACATGGACGGGCAGGGTGGCAGATCTGGCGCAGTGCCGCGACCCGCGTCTGGTATCACTCTTCGGCGGGTTTGATTTTGTCCCATGTCTGGGTTTCGAAATCGCTCGCCGCATGGCGTTCGCGCAATTGTTCGGACTCTTCACCCCAAGCCCGGTTAACCATCTTGCCACGCTTGTAGGCAGGTCGGTCGCTCACCTCGCGGGTCCAGCGGTTCACGTTCTTGTAGGACGCGACATCGAGAAATTCGGCCGCTTCATAGACCAGATTGTCGACCAACGCGCCGTACCAGGGCGCTGTGGCCATGTCGGCAATTGTATATTCATCACCGGCCAGAAAACGACGGTCCGCCAGATTGCGGTCCAGCACATCAAGCTGGCGCTTTGTTTCCATCGCAAAGCGATTGATCGGATATTCGAACTTTTCAGGCGCATAGGCGTAGAAATGGCCAAAGCCGCCACCAAGATAAGGGGCCGACCCCTGCAGCCAGAATAACCAGTTCAGCGTTTCAGTGCGGCCCTTGATATCCTTTGGCAGAAATGCCCCGAATTTCTCGGCAAGATACAACAGGATATTGCCGCTTTCAAAAACCCGCACGTCTGTTTCGTGGTCCTTGAGCGCGGGGATTTTGGAGTTTGGATTGATCTCGACAAAGCCGCTGCCGAATTGATCGCCTTCCTGAATATTGATCAACCATGCGTCATAGTCGGCGGAATGGCCCGCCTCAAGCAACTCTTCGAGCATGACGGTCACTTTGACGCCATTGGGTGTGGCAAGTGAATATAATTGCAGCGGGTGCTCCCCGACGGGCAGGTCCTTGTCGTGGGTCGGTCCTGCAACGGGGCGATTGATGCTGGCGAATCTGCCACCGCTGTCGGCATCCCATGTCCAGACTTTGGGCGGTACATAGTCAGTCATTTGTCGGGCTCCTGTGTCACTGTGGGCCCACCGATACTGGCTCTGGCTACTAACCACCAGTACCATTGCCGTGATGTATTGCGGTGGGGTGGGGCGCGACTGCAGGATGAATGGGTTCTGACCCTAAATTCCGGTCCCTTGCAGTACGCCATGTTCCATTGCGTAGCGGGTCAGCCCTGCGGTCGAACTGATCCCCAGCTTGCGCTTGATGTTGTTGCGGTGCGTTTCGACTGTGCGAACGGAAATATTCAGGTGCGCGGCGACCTGTTTGTTGGATTTGCCTTGCGCCAGTTCCAGCAGGATCGTCTGTTCACGGCTGGTCAATGCTTCGCGCCCGTCCGAGATTTTGGGCTGCAACGACCCCTTGGCCCCGGTGCAAAGATATTCCTTGCCGTCCATCACCCGGTCAATCGCTGTGCGGATTTCCTCGGTCGGGACGTCCTTGAGGATATATCCCTTGGCCCCATGGCTGAGCGCAGTCGAGATATACTCGGGGCTGTCATGCATCGACAGGATCAGGATGCGCGTTTCGGGCCGCACTTCAAGGATCATTTCGGTGGTGGCAAGGCCCGACAGACCCGGCATATTCAGATCGAGCAAGATCACGTCGGGCGACAGGTCCACGACTTGATCGACGGCATCCTGCCCGTTGCTCAGGGTCCCGACGACATTGATGTCATCGTAGGTTTCAAGGATGGCTTGAATGCCTTCTGTCACCATCGGGTGGTCGTCGACGATCAGGATGCGAATTGTCATGCGCTTTCTTTCGTTTGCTGGGGACTGAGCATATGGGTCAGAGGGACTTGCGCCTCGATCACGGTGCCGCTGTGAGACGACAGAATCCGCAGGTTGCCTCCTAACTGTTCGATCCGTTCCTGCATATTGCGCAGGCCCAGCCCTTGCAGGCCGGGAGGCTGTGGCCAGACCATACCTTTTCCGTTGTCACTGACCCTGAGCATGGCGCCGGTGCGGTGGCCTTTGAGGCTGATATCGACGTGACTTGCCTGCGCGTGCCGTTCGATATTGGTCAGGGCTTCCTGCGCGATCCGGTACAGCGCGATGCGCGCGTCCTGATCAAGCCGATTGCGGAAAACAACGGTTTCGAATTCCGTGCTGACGTTGGTGCGCGCCATGAAATCGTCGGACAGTGACTTGATCGCGGGACCCAGCCCCAGATCGTCCAGCACACCGGGGCGCAAATCGCGGCTGATGCGCCTGACTTCTTGAATGGCCGACCCCAATTCCGTGATCCCCTTGTCCAAACTTTTGTCGGGCGTGGCAATGCGCCGCCGGGCCAGTTCCAGCGCATAACGCACCCCGACCAGCATCTGGCTGATGCCGTCATGCAACTCGCGCGCGACCCGGCCGCGTTCTTCTTCTTGTGTGTCGATGATCCGCTGCGACAATTCCTTGAGCTTTGCATCGGCCAGACGCCGCTCGCGCAGGTTCAGAAACATGCCCGTTGTGAAAACGGCCATCAATGCGGCAATCGCGATGGCAACGATATAGAAGGATGTGCGTCTGATCCGGGCCTCGACCACCGCGCGGGAGGTCGCCACATTGTTCAGCACATCATCGATAAAGATACCTGTCCCGATCACCCATCGCCAATCCTGCAAACCGTTCACATAAACGATCATCTGTGCGGTTTCCCCGGTCGAGGGTTTGGGCCAGCTGAAGCTGTGATAACCGCCGCCAGAGCGGGCAATCCGGATCAGTTCATCGGTGATGGGTATCCCGTCGATGTCCTTGAGCCCGCGCCAGTTCTTGTCGATCAGATAGGTCTGGCGCGGGGCGACGAGGTTGTTTCCGTCGTAGTCGAACACAAAGAAATAGCCGTCCTGCCCGTACAACATGGCTGACAGTTCGCGGGTGACGGCAAGCTTTGCGACCTCATCGTCGGGGGCGGCACGCCCGTAGGTATTCACAAAGGCGGTCCGGGCGATCGACAGGTAGTTTTTCAATTCGTCACGCTTGGTCTGGATCAGTTGCGCCTCAAGCGTCTGGATTTCGCGTTCTGCCAACTGGCGTGACTGGCTGGTGACGACGAGAAAAATCAGAAAAACAGCCGCGATCAAGGGCAGGGTGGCCAGCAGGAACACCTTTTGACCGTAAGAAATGGGACGCGCCTGGCGCAAGCGTGCGAGCAATGTCGTCATGACGAAAGCGTTACGCGGGAATCAGGAGCGAATCAAATATGATTGTGTGCATCAGGGGCACTGATGCCGGCCGTGACCACAGCCCAAGCTGGAAATAGCGGACATAAAATGTCGGCAAAACGCGGTTTCTACGCACTAGTACGTATTTTACCATCTGAAACTGCACGCTAGGGTGCGCCCACCATTATGATCCGTTCACGCTCTGGGAGGAGCGGAACAAAGTTAACACCGGGAGGAAACTAAATGGATCGTCGCTCGTTTCTAAGAAACTCAGCATTGGGTGGCTCAGCCGCCGCCGCAACGGCACTTGCCGCGCCAGCCTATGCGCAAGGCAATCGCACGCTGACTATGGTCACAACATGGGGCCGTGGTCTGGCAGGGGTGCACGACGCGGCACAGCGCGTGGCCGACAGCATCACAGCCATGTCTGACGGGTCGTTGACAGTTGACTTGAAAGCCGCTGGTGAACTTGTTGGCGCATTTGAAGTTTTTGACGCGGTAACATCCGGTCAGGCCGATATGTACCACGGCGCGGATTACTATTTCATCAACCAGCACCCGGGTTATGCGTTCTTTACGTCTGTACCATTCGGCATGACACCACAGGAAATCAGCAACTGGTACTACCAGGGTGAAGGTCATGCGTTCCACGACGAGCTGGGCCAGATTTTTGGTCTGAAATCATTCCTTGGCGGTAACACAGGTCCACAGGCCGGTGGCTGGTTTGCAAAGGAAATCGCAGGCCCGGAGGACTTTCAGGGTCTGAAGTTCCGGATGCCCGGCCTAGGCGGCGAAGCGCTTGGTAAGATGGGCGCGTCTGTCCAGAACCTGCCCGGTGCGGAAGTGTATCAGGCGCTGGCCTCCGGCGCGATTGACGGTACCGAGTGGATCGGCCCTTGGGCGGATGAGAAAGCCGGTTTCCAGGAAATCACCAAGTTCTACTACACCGCCGGTATGCACGAGCCGGGCGCGGGCCTGTCAGTTGGCACAAACCTTGATGTCTTTGAAAGCCTGAGCCCCGCGCATCAGAAGATCGTAGAAATGGCATGTGGCGAAGCCCACCAGTGGTCTCTTTCACAGTTCATGAACAACAACGGTTCTGCCTTGCAGCGTTTGCAGGCTGGCGGCGTTAAGGTTCTGGAATTCCCTGATTCTGTCTGGGATGCGATGGGTGCGGCTGCAAAAGAGACCTTGGACCAGTACAATGGTGAAGATATCTATGACCGTCTGCGTGCGTCCTACAACGCCTCGATGGCCGCATCTTCCGGCTGGATCCAGAAGTCCGAAGGCGCATACCGCGCCCAGCGTGACCGTGTCATGAGCTAAGCCCTGATCCAAAAGAACACCGGGGGCCCTTTTAAGCGTATAAAGGGGCCTTCGCAGTCAGATACGAAGGGGCGTATCTGCAAGATGAATTTTTCGGGGGGACAGTCCAGATGGGTCTAGTCGAATCATGGGGTGGCAATGCATTCGGGTGGTTTTTCGCCAACCTGATCGAAGCCGTCTACAACCTGTTCTACGCGCTGCTGCACCCAAGCGAGTGGCTTGCGTGGCTCCCTTATATCAATGGGCAAATGCCCACCCCCGAGATCAAAGAATCCCTGATGCGCTTTATTTATTATGGTGCATCGGTCGAGCTTTTCTTTGTGGTCTTTCTGATTTTCCTGATCGTTACGATTTTCGGGTTTATCTACAACCGTTTCATGTGGGGATGCGTCCGCGTCCTTGAAGGGTTCGCCAACGGCGTCGGCAGGATTTTCGCATGGGCAGGTTTGCTGATGGTCCTGCAACAGATCGTCATCATCTTTATGCAGCGGGTCTTTGCTGTGGCGGAAATCAGCCTTGGTTTCGGCATTTCATTCACCAAAGACGTCAGCTGGTGGTCCGAAGAACTGAAGTTTTACAACGCCTTGATCGTCTGCCTTTGCGTGACCTACACATTTGTGCAAGGCGGCCATGTGCGCGTTGATCTGGTCTATTCCGCAGTCAGATTCCGTACCAAGCGGATGATCGACATGATTGGCTCGCTCTTGTTTATGGTGCCTGCGACGATACTGATCTGGCTCTATGGCTGGTTCTTCCTGTGGCGGAACCTTGTTGTGCCAAACCCGTCTGCGTCTGACTCGCTTGAACGTTTGATCGGCAAAGCACGCGCGCTGCGCTGGAACGTCGAGACAATCGGCTTTTCGCCCAACGGTTTCAACGCCTACTTCCTGTTCAAGGTCCTGCTGGTGATGTTTACCTTACTGGTGCTGTTGCAGGCGGTCGCGTTCTTCTATCGCTCGTACCTTGAGTGGAAAGAGGGCGAAGACAGCGAAGGCAAATTCCTTGACAAAGACCCAATCGGCGACCCGACCGCCGAAATGGTCGCAAAAATTCATTAAAAGACAGGCGGTAGAGACATGCTTTTCGGACTTGATGGCATTGAAGTCGGTATTCTTATCGTCTTTCTGACCCTTTTTGCTGGCATCCTGTCAGGGTTCCCGGTGGCCTTTGCGATCAGCGGCTCGGCGGTGATTTCATTTGCGATCATTGCGGGTCTGGACGGCACAGGTTTGCTGATCCATGCCGCTGTTGATACCAACTCGGCGGAATATGCGGCCCTGATTGCCGAAGGCGTCAAGCCAGATGCGATATCTGTGTTTCGATACCCCGACTTGCCCCGATACGAGGATGTGCTGTTCCCCAATGGCTGGGAAGTGGCGCTGGACCGCAACATCAGCTTTGTCGTCAACCGCATGAACGAACGGGTGCTGGCAGGCCAATCGATCGAGACGCTGCTGGCCGTTGTGATGTTCGTGATGATGGGGATCGTGCTTGAACGGTCGCGCATCGCCGATGAACTGCTGACCACGATGGCCAAGGTGTTTGGCCCGCTGCCTGGCGGTCTGGCTGTTTCTATCGTCATCGTGGGTGCGTTTCTTGCGGCCTCTACCGGGATTGTCGGTGCGACTGTCGTGACAATGGGCCTTCTTGCGCTGCCCACAATGCTCAAGAACGGCTATTCGCCTGAACTGTCGACAGGGGTCATTGCGGCCTCTGGCACATTGGGGCAGATCATCCCGCCGTCCATTGTGATTGTTCTGTTGGGTACTTTGGCGGGCGACCTATATTCGGCTGCACAGGAAGAGCGGGCGCAGTTGGTTGGCTGTTCGGACGCGCTGACTTACCTGGGTGAGCCTGCTGTTGTTTCAGTCGGGACCCTGTTTCAGGCGGCCTTGCTACCCGGCATTCTGCTGGCGGGCCTTTATGCAAGCTATGCGTTCGGCTTTGCGCTGTTGAACCCCAGCAAGGCGCCGCCCGTGCAATTTGAGCAAACCACCGGCGGAGAGATTGTGACCCGCAATGAGGCGCTGACATGGTTCCTTACGGTGCCGGCTGGTCTGATCGCATTGATGATCGGGCTGGGTCAGGTGGGCGTTGTCGGTAATCAGTCCGTAGTTGTGGACAGCTTTACCGACGCGGGCCTAACTGCATCATTGCGCACCAATGTGTCAGAAGAATGCGCCGTCGCCATTCAGGATCTGCACGGGGAAGAAGCATGGAACACTGCACTGGCAGAGCAGGCCGCGATTGACGATGCCGGTGGCGTTAGAGAAGCCCGCGCGCTGACCGATGAAGAACGCGCGGCACGGGTGTTGCAGCGTGTCGCCGAAGCGCCGTTGATTGGTACAGGTATTGCGCTGGGGGCGCTGTTGTTCGGCCTGATGCTGGCGGTTGCGCGTGGTGTTGCTCCTTCGGCTAATCCACTGCCACTGCTTATTGGTGCTGGTGGGTTGGTGTTGATGCTGTTGGTTGACGCCCTGTTGATATCGCCGCTGACGACTGCCGGAACGACAACCCTGCTGATCGCGATTCCGGTGCTGATCGCCTTTATCGGGCTGCGCGAAGCCGCAGGCCATTTGGCGCGCAATGAAATCCTGCGGGTTGTCTTTCCGCCGTTGGTGCTGATTGTCGCCGTACTGGGCTCGATCCTTGGCGGGATCACCAACCCAACACCCGCTGCGGCCCTCGGCGCTGGGGGTGCGATCTTGCTGGCGGCCTATCGCAAGCTGAAAGAACAGGGCCGGTCCGGGCGTATGGTTCTTTGGACAGCGGCAGCTATCGTGGTCATGCTGTTGATTGGTGTGAATTTTGACCTGCGAATGGGGAAACAGGTTGTGCTGCTTGAAAACCGGATCGCCTATCTGGTGGCGTTCGGGTGCTTCCTGTTTGCCATGTATGGTCTGCTTTGGTCCTGTGCGGTGCTGCTCAGCGGGGGGGTGCTTGCGCCTGTGGTCCGCGAAACGGCCAAAGTCACCTCGATGGTGTTCACAATTCTGATCGGGTCGCAGTTGTTGAACCTTGTGCTGATCTCGTTCGGGGGCGAACATTACATCCAGCAATTCCTGCGGTCTTTCGATAATGAGTGGCAGGTGTTCCTGTTGGTCATGCTGGTGTTGTTCGTGCTTGGCTTTGTGCTTGATTTTCTCGAGATCATCTACATCGTCATCCCGATTGTCGGACCTGTCATTTATGGCGGCACCTTTGACCCCAAGTGGGTGACGATCATGATCGCGGTGAATCTGCAAACATCCTTCCTGACCCCGCCGTTCGGCTTCGCGTTGTTCTACTTGCGCGGGGTTGCGCCGCGGTCGATCACAACCGGGCAAATCTATCGGGGTGTGATGCCGTTTATCGCCATTCAGGTGGGGGGGCTTTTGTTGCTTGCACTGTTCCCTTCCGTTGTCACGATTGTTCCCAACCTGTTGAACTAGCGCCGTCAATTCGCATTCAGGGCGCTGTGTTTGCGGGTGCATCTTGCGCTGGCGTTTGTGGTCTGTCAGGAGTCCTCCAGCGTTTTGCACTGGCGACGGCCTGTGTGACGCGCTTTATGACATGGGGTTAATCAATGACGATGCTGGGCACCTTTATCAAACCGATGCACCCCGAAGGGCAAAAGTTTGTCGCCATTTTTGCAGCCGTGACGCTTGTGCTGTTTGTGATTTGGCAACCGTTGGGATGGGTCGGCGTGGGCCTGACGGTCTGGTGCTACTATTTCTTTCGCGATCCCAAGCGGACCACACCGACACGCGATGGGCTGATCATCAGCCCCGCTGACGGTGTCGTTTCACTGATCGAACAAGCTGTTCCCCCACCCGAGTTGGGGATGTCCGATGCCCCGCTCACGCGGGTCAGCGTCTTTATGAATGTGTTCAATTGCCATGTGAACCGGGCACCGATCGCAGGCGAGGTCGTCGCGGTTGCCTATCGGCCCGGCAAGTTTTTCAATGCGTCGCTGGACAAGGCGAGCGAACATAATGAACGCAACTCGCTGTGTCTGCAAATGGCCGATGGTCGTCAGATTGCGGTTGTCCAAATTGCCGGACTCGTGGCCCGCAGGATCGTGTGCTTCATTGAAAAAGGGGCGCAATTGCAAACCGGTGAACGCTTTGGGTTGATCCGTTTCGGGTCCCGCGTGGATGTATACCTGCCAGATGGCGTGAACCCGATGGTCGCCGTGGGACAAGGGACAATTGCAGGCGAAACAGTGTTGGCCGATTTGACCGGATCAGAGCCTGCACGCAACGGCAGGACGGCCTAACGATGGCCAGCGAAGGACCTGCCCGCCGCGATTTGCCGGTCATTGCGCTGTTGCCCAACATGGTTACGCTGGCAGCGATCTGCGCCGGCCTGACGTCGATCCGGTTCGGATTTCAGGGCGATTACGAACGGGCGGTGATGTTGATCCTGCTGGCCGGGTTTCTGGACGGGGTCGACGGCCGTCTGGCACGGCTTTTGCGCAGTGAAAGCAAAACCGGTGCCGAACTGGATTCGCTGGCGGACTTCCTGAATTTCGGTGTTGCGGCGCCGCTTTTGCTGTATCTGTTTGTGCTGCACGAATTGGGCGGGGCTGGCTGGATTGCGGTGCTTGTCTTTGCCGTCTGTGCGGTCATTCGGCTGGCGCGTTTCAACGTGCAAAGCCGTTCAGACCAGGGAAAAGGCGACCCGCGGTATTTTGTTGGTGTGCCCGCACCCGCTGGTGCCCTGTTGGCGATGATGCCGATGTACGGATCATTCCTGTTTTCAGACTCCCCAATTCTACCTGCGGGCGTTGATGCAATTTGGATCGTTCTGGTGGGGTTGGCAATGATCAGCCGGTTGCCCACCTATTCTTTCAAGTTGTTGACCGTGTCGCGATCAAACGTGCAATACTTCCTTCTGGGGGCAATCGTCCTGATTGCAGCGCTGCTCACTTACATCTGGGCGACGCTTGTGGTGCTTAATCTGCTCTATATTGCAGCTGTCCTTTGGGCGTGGCGAGACAAAAAGAGGTAGGAACGACAAATGGAGATTGGCGCAGTCAGTGCGACTTATGCCCGTTGGGCGCCCATTTACGACAAGACCTTTGGCAAAATTACAAATGCCGGGCGTCGCAAGACCGTCGCCCATGTCAACCGGCGGCAGGGAACGGTACTGGAAGTCGGTGTCGGCACTGGGTTGGCCTTGCGCGAATATGACCCGCATCTGGCCGTAACCGGAATTGATTTCAGCGAAGAGATGCTTGCCAAAGCACAGGCCAAGGTGGTGGAGGAGGATCTGACGCATGTGAAATCCTTGCGACAGATGGATGCGCGCCTGCTCGATTTTGCTGATGACAGTTTCGATACTGTTGTTGCGATGCACATTGTATCCGTTGTGCCGGAACCTGAAAAAGTCGTCGCCGAAATGGCGCGCGTCTGCAGACCTGGCGGCCAGATTGTCATCACCAACCATTTCTCGCGCGACAAGGGGTTTTTGGCGATGGTCGAGCGTTTGACCGCGCCTTTTGCCAATCTCCTTGGTTGGCACTCGGATTTTCCGATAGATGCCGTCATGGGTGAAGAAAACCTTGAAGCGGTGGAACAGCAGTCATTTCCGCCTGTTGGGCTCATGACGTTTCTGGTGTTTGAAAAGCGCGTGACGCAATAGGCCAGTAATCCCTGCGACCCTATCGCGCTTCGCGAAAAACCTGAGCCACAGCTTTTCGGGAAACGCCCTGCACCGATGATATGCATGTGCGTTTCGCCATTCGCTGATACCTCGGGTCAAAGCCAAAGATGCAAATGAGGGCGGCCGATATGACTGGCCAGATATGATGTTACTGCGTGACGCAGTGTATGTCTTGCAGCATATGTCGTCCCCTTGAGGACTGGCACGTAATAATCCCGCAAGCGGGTTTTTTTGGCGCCAACTTCAGTTCCGTCCGTCGGGCAGGTGAATGCGTGCCACCTGTTCGGCAATCGGATCGGTGGACAGGGGATGCACATCGGCGTCATGCTCGCTGGGGTCCGATAGCTGTTTCCACGCGCCGCCGGTGTAGACTTCCAGCCCTTTGAACTTTGCCTTGTATCCCATCTTGGGACTGCCCGGCACCCAATAACCCAGATAGACATAGGGAAGGCCGAGGTCTTGGGCGATCTTGATGTGATCGAGTATGATATAGGTCCCAAGCGACAGTTTTTCGAGGTCGGGATCAAAGAAGGAATAGACCATCGACAGCCCATCATCGAGGATATCGGTCAGGCAAACGGCTCTGAGGGAATTGTCTTCTTCATATTCGATCAGCCGCGACCGAATGGGCGTTTCTTCGACCATGGCGGCGAATTCGAACATATCCATATCGGCCATCCCGCCTGTGGCGTGGCGTCCGTCAAGATATTTGCGAAACAGAGCGTATTGGTCTTCGGTGGCCCAAGGCGACGTGGCGCGCCGCTTGAGGTGGTCCGCACGTTTATTCACCCGGCGCTGGCTGCGGCTTGGCGTGAACAGCGAAACGTCGATCCGGGCTGACATGCAGGCAGAACATTCAGCGCAGGACGGCCGATAGAGCACATTCTGCGAGCGGCGGAACCCTTGTTTGGAGAGTGAATCATTCAACTTGTCTGCCATCTCTCCTTGCAGCGCTGTGAACAGCTTGCGCTCCATCCTGCCCTCCAGATAGGGGCAGGGTTGGGGGGCGGTCACATAGAACTGCGGTGCGATGGGTAGTGTGTGGCGCATTAGACATTCCGGTTGGGTCGCGACGACCTTAACAATCGAATATCGCTGCGCCAAGCCCCTCGCTTAATAGAAGCTTAACAGCCCCTTCTGGCCTTAACCGTGTCTGTTGATCATGACCGTACCAAGCAGCATATCGGTCAACCCTTGACCACGGGCGGTGACCATCATCATCACGATGGAAATCAATTGAAGCGGGGATACGGCCACGCTGATCGTATATCCGAGTGTGTGTGCCAAGGCCGCAGCGGAATCAAGCCTGCGCCCGCGATGATCGCGCAACTCGATGCCTGTCAGTTGCATTCCCCATGTGGCCGACCCGCCTGCAATGGTGAACCAGCGATAAATGAAACCGACCACCAGCATCATGAATGGAAAGAAAAAGACCCCGGTGAATGCCGTAAACGGCAGGATCAGCACGCAGAGCACGCCAATCAGGACCATATCCAGAAGCCATGCAAACGCGCGTTTGAACAGAACACCCTGATAGAATTGCGGAAGTGTCTGCGGATCAGGAAGAACGGGTGAATTTAGCATCTGGAACCTCCCTTCGGGGGCTTTGGTGTGGCTGCAAACGGGCCCCTCCGGCAAAAGAGGAGCCCTGTCGGACATTGGCCCCGGATTAAGCCGGGCGGTTTGGTTCTTCGTCGTGGTCGCCGTTTGGCGTGCTTTTGGCCCGGTCATTCATGAATTGGTCGAACTCGGCTTTGTCCTTTGCTTCACGCAGACGCTCAAGAAAGTCTTCGAATTTGTCCTGTTCTTCCTCCAGACGGCGCAGCGTTTCGGCCTTATAGGCGTCAAACGCGCTGTTGCCCGAGGATTTGTTCATGTGCCTTGCGGCGCTGCGGGTCATTTTTGTGCAGGATTTGCTGAACATACGTTTGCTCCAGATCATATAGAGAAGAAGGGCGAGGCCGACGGGCCACACGAAGATGAAACCAAGAACCATGGCGGCAATCCAAGCGCCTTTGCCACGCTCATCAAGCCACATCTCAGCTTTGGCAAAGATGCCAGGCTGCCGGTCATAGGCGATTGGGGAAGGGGTGGCGGTGTTCATCGTAGGCTCCTTATCTGATTTGCGTTTATGTGAATGCCTTTCACATTAGGAGATATTGGTGTTTTGACGCAGCGGCGCAAGGGTAAATGTAAATGTTTTTTACATTTACATTTTTATAATAATAAAATCAGTAACTTGTATGCAAAAAATCTCTTTTAGAAGGGTAGTGGCAAGTGGAAAAATGTGCCTTGTTGCGCCCGCTGCTTCATGGGTTTCATCAAAATCCGGCAATCCGGGGTCAAGAAATGGGCGGATCGGGTGCAGATGTCCCGCAGTGGCGTGGCCACGACTGGCAAAGCCTGTGGGTTGCCGGATCAGGCTATCGCTCAGCTTGTCCTTCTGATTTGTCGGCGCTTGCGGGCCGGATGCGATTGACCCGCACGGTGGCGCGACGCAATGTAGCGGTATGTCAATTGCCGCCCGCCAGACCCGCTGCCCTGATCCATACGAGCCCGACCGTGGGGCGGATGCGGTTGCGCATTTGCCGGAAATAGAGCGCAGCCTGCAGCCCCTGATTGCAGGGACTGCCGGGTGCAGTCCCTATCTGGCCGGGCTGATCGCAGCAGAGGCCGATTGGCTGCCACAGGCGATGGATGATCCCGAAGCGGCAATCGCTGAGATCATGGCTAAGGTGCCATCGCTTGCGCTGTCCGAATTGCCCGCAGGACTGCGGCAGGGCAAGCGGCGGATCGCCCTGCTTGTGGCGCTGGCCGATCTTGCCGGCGTCTGGCCGCTAGAACAGGTCACGCAAGTGCTGACCGATTTCGCCGATGCGTCGGTGCAGGCCTGCCTGACCGAACTTGTGGCCGCAGAGGTGGCGCGCGGCAAGCTTCCCGGCGGTGATGACCCGGCGTTGGCGGGGGGCATGACTGCTCTGGCGATGGGAAAGATGGGTGCGGGCGAGCTGAATTATTCTTCAGACATCGACCTCATCTGCTTGTTTGATGAAACCCGCTTTGACCCTGATGACTATCACGACGTGCGGTCCGCCTTTATCCGCGTGACCCGCAAGATGACCGCTACCCTGTCTGATCTCGCCGCCGGTGGGTACGTTTTCCGGACTGACCTGCGCCTGCGCCCCGATGCGTCCGTCACGCCCGTCTGCCTGTCGATGGAAGCCGCCGAGCGGTATTACGAAAGCGTCGGGCGCACGTGGGAACGTGCTGCCTATATCAAGGCGCGTGCCTGCGCGGGCGATATACCTGCGGGCGCTCGGTTTCTGGAAACCCTTCGGCCTTTTGTCTGGCGGAAACATCTGGATTTTGCCGCTATTCAGGATGCCCACGACATGCGCCTGAAAATCCGCGACCATAAGGGCCTGCATGGCGCGTTGGTGCTGGAGGGCCACAATATGAAGCTGGGCCGGGGTGGCATTCGCGAGATCGAGTTCTTTACCCAGACCCGGCAGTTGATTGCAGGCGGGCGCGACGTGTCTTTGCGCGTTCGCCAGACACGTGAGGGGTTGTCGCGGCTTGCAGATGCCAACTGGGTCCCACACGAGGTGGCCGATACGCTTTATGGTGACTACCGTTTTCACCGTGAGGTGGAACATCGGCTGCAAATGATCGGGGATGCGCAGACCCATACCCTGCCCAATGACACAGATGGTTTTGACCGGCTGGCGGCCTTTATGGGGCGCGATGTGGCGGGGTTGCGTAGCGAACTGACCCGCCGACTGGAGCAGGTACATGGGTTGACCGAAGGGTTCTTTGCCCCCGATGCGGCCCCTGCGCCGGTGACTGGCGACTGGGGAAAGGACGTCACGGACCGCTGGCCAAGTTATCCCGCATTGCGGACCTCGCGCGCGACCGAGATTTTTGCGCGCTTGCGCCCGCAGATCATGGCAAGCTTGCAAGAGGCTGCCAAACCGGACGAAGCCTTGGCGCAATTCGACGGGTTTCTGGCGGGGTTGCCCGCGGGGGTTCAACTGTTTTCGCTGTTTGAAGCAAACCCGCAACTGACCCAGTTGATTGTTGATATCGCCGCTACGGCACCCGCCTTGTCGCAATATCTGTCACGCAACGCAGCGGTGCTGGATGCGGTGATTGGCGGCAGCTTCTTTGATCCGTGGCCGGATTTGCCCGAACTGGTGGCCGCCCTGCAAGCCGTGTTGCGGGCCGCAGACGACTATGAAGCAAAGCTGATCGCCGCCCGCCGCTGGGCCAAAGAGTGGCATTTCCGGATCGGCGTGCATCATCTGCGCGGGCTGATCACGGCGGACGAAAGCGGGCAGCAGTATGCGGCGTTGGCTGATGCGGTGCTGACCGCCCTCTGGCCCGAAATCGTGGCGGAATTTGCGCATAAACACGGTTTACCGCCGGGGCAGGGTGCCGTGGTTCTGGGGATGGGATCGCTGGGCGCGGCACGTCTGAATGCGGCGTCCGATCTTGATCTGATCGTGATCTATGATGCGGACGGAGTTGATGCGTCGGACGGGCGGCGTCCGCTGGCCACACGCGCCTATTATGCCCGGCTGACCCAGGCGCTTGTGACGGCACTCAGCGCGTCAATGGCCGAAGGGCGTTTGTACGAAGTGGACATGCGCCTGCGTCCATCGGGCAGGCAGGGTCCCGTGGCCACGTCGTTTGATTCCTTTTGCAACTATCAAAGGGACGAAGCCTGGACATGGGAACATCTGGCACTGACACGGGCGCGTCCCGTCGCTGGCAACCTTGAGATCGGGGCCAGGATCGAATCCTTCCGCGTGGCGCTTCTGGCTGAAAAGGGAAAAGCGACCAAAGTTCTGAGCGATGTGGCTGACATGCGCGACCGGATCGCCGGGGCAAAGGCGCCTGCGGGTGCGTGGGATGCAAAGATTGGTGCTGGCCGTTTGCAGGATACGGAACTTTTTGCGCAAACCGCCGCGCTTTGCACAGGCAGTTCGGCGCGTGAAGCGCCCGCCCAGTTGGCGGCGGGGGTGGCGGCAGGGTGGCTTGGCGACCAACAGGCGCGCGCGGTCGGTGATGCGTCGCAATTGATGTGGAACATTCAGGCCGCGACCCGTCTATTGACAGACGGGGCGATTGACCCCGACACATTGGGCGAAGGGGGGCGCAGGTTCTTGCTGCGCGAAACCGGGTTTGACACGATGAGCGATTTACTTGATGCGATGGAATCCGCCGCTGCCGCCGCCGATGCTGTCATATCAGCGAAACTGAAAGAGCCGTGATGACCAAAGATCCCAGAGACCCCAAAGGTCTGATCCGCGAAGCCTATCTCATTGACGGGATTACAGCCGCCGAATGCAGGTCTATCTTTCTGGATTGGGCGTTGGGAGTGCCGGTGGAAAAGGATACGCAGGCGCAAGTGCGGGCACTGTTGCTGGACTATGCCGAGCAGCCCAACGACCATCCGATGACACAAACGTTGCTTGCCGCACTGCATGATGCGCCCCCCCCACGGCGGCGCGGCGGCCGCGCGGGGCGCTTGGGAACCGAAAGCTAGCGCGACAAGGCCGCGGCTTCGCGGGCAAGCGCTGTGATGCCTGCCCAGTCACCGGCCAGCACTTTGTCCTTAGGGGCCACCCACGAGCCGCCAACGCAAAGAACGTTTCCCAAAGACAGGTAATCATTGGCATTTTTCAGGCTCACGCCGCCGGTGGGGCAGAATTTTACCTGCGGAATCGGCGCACCAATGGCCTTGAGGGCCGGCGCGCCGCCGTTGGCTTCGGCGGGAAAGAACTTGAGCACGTCATAGCCGCGCTCTAACAGGCGCATCGCTTCGGTTGCGGTGGCAACACCCGGTAGCAACGGCAGGTCGTTGGCTTCGCATGCATCCAGCAACAGGTCTGTGGCCCCCGGTGAGACACCAAAGGTCGCGCCCGCTTTCTTGGCGTTTTCAACGTCTTTGGGGGTCAGCAAGGTGCCTGCACCTACGGTACCACCCGGCACGGCTGCCATCTCGCGGATCGCATCTAACGCGGCAGGAGTCCGTAATGTCACTTCCAGCGCGGGCAATCCGCCTGTAACCAGTGCTTCGGCCAGAGCCGCAGCATTCGCAGCGTCGTCAATCACCAGAACCGGAACGACGGGCGCAAGGTTGCAGACTTTTGCAGCGGCGATTGAGGCGTCTTGTGGGGTCATGATGTGTCTCTTGTGTTTGATGCGCGGCGCAGGGCGCAATAATGAGTGATGCGTGCAGCCTAGATGACCACACCGGCCCCGTCTGCGGCAAGGCCAACGTTCTGGCGGAAGGCTTCGAACAATTCGCGGCCAACACCGGTCCCATTGCCCGTCAGGTCAGCCTGTGCGGGTGTCCGTGTGCCCAGATCGACGCCCAGAACATCCAGCGTGCCCTTTGTGGCGTCAAGCCGTACGATATCGCCGTCCTGCAACAGCCCGATCGGGCCATTGTCGGCGGCTTCGGGGCAGACGTGAATGGCCGACGGCACCTTGCCGGAGGCGCCAGACATGCGCCCATCTGTGACCAAGGCCACTTTCAGCCCGCGATCCTGCAGCACGGCCAATGTCGGTGTCAGGCTGTGCAGTTCGGGCATGCCGTTTGACTTTGGTCCCTGAAAACGGACCACGATCACAGTATCGGCAGTGAAATCGCCAGCCTTGAATGCGTCCTTCACCGCTTCCTGCGTGTGGAAAATGCGGGCAGGGGCCTCGATGATGTGGCGTTCTTCCGCGACCGCAGAGGTCTTGATGACGCCCCGCCCAAGGTTGCCGGAAAGTTGTGTCAGGCCGCCATGGGCATGAAACGGGTTGCTGGCGGGACGCAGAATTTTTTCATTCAGCGATTTGCCCTCGCCGGGTGCGTAGGTGACGCGACCATCAACCAACTTGGGGTCTTGTGTGTAACGCTCCAACCCGCTGCCTGCGGCTGTCTTGGTGTCATCATGCAGCAAGCCCGCGTTCAGCAGATCGCCAATCATGAAACCAAGTCCGCCTGCGGCGTGGAAGTGGTTCACGTCTGCAAGCCCGTTGGGATAGACCTTGGCCATCAGCGGCGTGATCTCGGACAGATCGCTGAAATCTTGCAGATCAAGGATCACACCGGCGGCGCGCGCCATGGCGGGCAGGTGGATGACCAGATTGGTTGACCCGCCGGTGGCCATCAATCCGACCAATCCGTTCACGAATGCTTTTTCATCCAGAATGTCACTCACAGGCGTATATTCATTGCCCAAAGCAGTGATTTGCAGCGCACGCTCGGTTGCGGCGGTTGTCAGTGCGTCGCGCAAAGGCGTGCCCGGATTGACAAAAGACGCACCCGGCAGGTGCAGCCCCATGAATTCCATCAGCATCTGGTTGGTATTGGCCGTGCCGTAGAAAGTGCAGGTGCCTGGCCCGTGGTAAGAGGCCATTTCCGCCTCCATCAGTTTGTCGCGACCGACTTCACCGGTGGCAAACTGCTGGCGCACCTTGGCTTTTTCATCATTTGGCAGGCCAGAGACCATGGGCCCCGCAGGCACAAACAGGCTGGGGATATAGCCAAAGGTCGCGGCAGCCATCACAAGCCCGGGAACAATCTTGTCACAAACTCCCAGATAGAGGGCCGCATCAAAGACATTGTGTGACAGACCAACACCGGCAGCCAGCGCGATGACGTCGCGCGAAAACAACGACAGTTCCATCCCCGTCTGGCCCTGTGTCACGCCATCACACATGGCGGGCACGCCACCCGCAACCTGCGCTGTGCCGCCGGCGGCCCGTGCTGCTGCGCGAATTTGGTCGGGGAAATGTTCAAACGGCTGATGGGCCGACAGCATGTCGTTATAGGCTGTGATGATTCCGATATTGGGTGTGCGCGCCTCTGTGAGCGCAGATTTGTCTGTGCCCATCGCGGCATAAGCATGCGCCTGATTTCCGCAGGTCAAATGCGCCCGTCGGGGACCCTCTGCGGCAGCTTTCGCCATCGTATCCAGATATTTACGGCGCGGTCCTTCGGATCGTGCTCTGATTCTGTCCGTGACCGCAGTGATGGTGGGGTGAAGTGCCATTGCGAACCTCTTGTGGATGTCGGGCTTCGCCTAACATATCGTGTTAGCGCTAACAAGTAACATTGATGTGCTGCATCGGCGCATGACCAGCGCCGGGTCACGCGCGTTGCAGTGCGGTCGGCGCCATCGACCTGGAATGCAGTTGGTTTCCACAATCCCGTCACATTGCGGGCCTAGGAAACGCAGTTGAAACGTCAACGAAAGCGCATTTATATCGACGAAACGTAAATGTCATTGAAAAGCAGGGAACGTGATGAAACTGGGAAAACTGATCTGTTTGCTCATGATACTTGTGACATTGGGCGCATGTACAAGTCAACTCGGGGGCGAGCCACGGCCGGATATCGTACGCAATTACGCCCTGCGTGGGCTGACCTTTTCAGCTGTCCCCGACCTTGTCGTGTCCGAGGAGGCGGCGCTGTATCCCATCGCCGATGTCGTCTGGCGGGGCGACCCGCCGGGGCCGCGGATCGCGCAGATCGAGGCGATGTTCGAAACGGCCGTCGCGCGTAACAGAACGGTTCTGGATGGACCGCAACCGATTATTATCGACATTCAGTTGATCCGGTTTCACGGTGTGACGGAACGCACCCGCTATTCGGTAGGGGGAATTTACAACATCATTTTCTCGATGACCGTCCGGGATGCAGGGTCAGGTGCGATAATTGAACCGGCCCGCGTGATCGCGGCCAACCTCGACGCCCCCGGCGGCAGTGACGCCATCAGGCTGGAACGCTCGGGCCAAACCGAAAAGGTGCGCGTGACAGAGTTTCTATCTTCGGTTCTGCAGGCTGAATTGTTGTAGTCAGATGGCTTTCCCCTGCGGATGAAAGCGCGTAGGAGAACGCCATGACACAAAAAGACACGCCCGCAAGCCGCCCCACAGTCCGATTGATTCCCAAAGCAGAGGCGCGCGCCATCAGGCATGGCTTTCCTTGGGTCTATGCCAACGAATTGGTCATGGACAGGCGCACCCGTGGTTTGGCTCCCGGCACAATCGCCACTCTGGAGGATGCAAATCGCACGGCAATGGGGGTTGTGGCGGTCAATCCGGCGTCCAAGATCATCTGCCGGATGCTGGATCAGGATCCGGATGCACAGATCGATCAAACATGGTTTGAGGCGCGGATTGCGCGCGCGCTTGCGCATCGCGACCGGCTTTATCCGGATCCGTTCTATCGTTTGATCCACGCCGAATCCGATGGGCTGCCCGGGGTCGTCATTGACCGGTTTGGCGACGTGGCCGTTGTGCAACCCAACGCCGCATGGGCAGATGTTCTGATAGGAATGTTGGAGGCCGCCCTGGTTGCTGTCACGGGTGTTGCGACCGTGGTCGTGAACGGTAACGGGCGCGCGCGCACGCTTGAAGGTCTGCAAGAGCGGATGGATGTATCCGTCGGCGTGCGCCCTGATGCGCCGCTGGCCGTTCCCATGAACGGGGCCATCTATATGGCAGATGTCATGGGCGGGCAAAAGACCGGTCTGTTCTTTGACCAGCGGCCCAACCACGCCTTTGCCGCAAGTCTTGCGAAAAATGCGCGCGTCCTTGATGTGTTTTCGCATGTGGGCGGGTTTGGGCTTGCCTGTCTGGCCAATGGGGCGGCCTCTGTGTTGGCTGTTGATGGGTCTGCACCTGCGCTTGAACTGGCGCAGGCGGGGGCGGCGCAAATGGGCGTGACAGACCGGTTTTCTGTACGTAAGGGGGATGCATTCGATAGTTTGACCGCGCTTGCAGACGCGGGCGCGCAGTTTGATCTGGTGGTCTGCGACCCGCCAGCATTCGCCCCGTCACGCCAGTCACTCGACGCGGGGCTGCGCGCCTATGAACGGGTGGCGCGTCTGGCGGCGCCCTTGGTCGCCGATGGCGGCTATCTGGCTTTGTGCTCTTGTTCGCATGCAGCTGACCTGTCGAAATTTCGCAATGCGTCATCCCGTGGCATCGGACGGGCCGGGCGCCGGGGCCAGATCATTCACACCGGCTACGCTGGCCCCGATCATCCACAACTGCCGCATTTGGCAGAAACCGGTTATCTCAAAGCGATTTTCTACCGTCTATGAGAGTTCTGGTAGATGCCTGTGTGCTTTATCCTACGGTCATGCGCGAAGTCATTGTCGGCTGCGCACAGCAGGGAGTGATCGAGCCCAGATGGTCAGCCCGCATTTTGGAGGAATGGGCCCGTGCAGCAGCGAGATCGGGACCCGAACATGAGGTTTTGGCGCGCGGTGAAATTGCGATGCTGGGCGTCGCTTTTCCTAATGCGATCGTGCCCGTGCATCCGGGGCTGGAGGCCCGGTTGTGGCTGCCGGATGCCGATGACGTGCATGTGCTGGCATCCGCTATCGCGGGGTCTTGCGATGCGATCCTGACGGTGAATGCAAAAGATTTTCCGGGAAGTCTACTGGCTGAGGAGGGCGTGTTTCGGGCTGATCCGGATGCTTTCCTGCGTGGGCTTCTGGAGGAATGCCCCGAACAGGTGCGCGGTGTGGCCGATGCTGTTTTGGCCAAAGCAAACCAACTCTCTGACCGGCCTTGGGAAATGCGTGCGCTGATGAAAAAGGCGCGGCTGCCGCGTTTTGGCAAGGCGCTGGCATAAAAATCTTCTCGAAGATTTTGGGCGTCAAATTTTTCTAGAAAAATTTGTCACTCCACCACCCATTTCGCTTCATTTGCTTCTATTGCAGCGATACGTTGTGCCGTTTTTGGATGGCTCAGCATCCATGCTGGTGTCGCGGCCCCGTTGGCGCCGGTCAGTGTTTCAAGTTTCGCAAAAAGTGATTTTTGCGGGCCGGTGCCAATGCCCGCCTTCACAAGTAGTGCGGATGCATAGGCGTCTGCCTCAAACTCGTCCTTGCGCGACAGACCTGCAGCCACGAGACGCATCAAAATATTGGCTACCCAGATGCCCACACCGGGCAGAAACCTGTTCAGGATCATGGCCAAAGCCGTCCGCATCGCGTTCTGGCCGGAAAAATCGATCATGCGCCGCCGGGAATGGCCCAGAGCCACATGCCCAAGTTCGTGGGCGATGACGCTGGCCAGTTCCTCTGACGTGACTTCGCCATTGCGGTATTTGTTGAAAAAACCGCGCGTGATGAAGATGCGACCGTCCGGGGCCGCCAGACCGTTGACCGGCTCGATCTCGTAAATATGCACCTTGATCCGAGCGATATCCAACGCAGCTGCCATACGCTCGGTCAGCACCTTCAGAATCGGGTCAGCAAGTTCCGTCGATTGCGCATCCAATTCCTTGGCCGTGCGCCACATGGAAAATCGATACATGACAAGGCCGTATAATACGGCCAACAAGATGGGGGCCAGTTTGATCATATCTTTGATATGGGGCGTTTGGCAGGCCGCGCAAGTCGGCTCATCTGCCTAAGGCTTTCATGCCTGCCTCAATCCCTGACAGTGTCATTGGCACCATCCGGTCAGGGCCAAAGATTTGCCGGATCATTTGGATCGATTGGGTATATGGCCAGTAGCGTTCCTCAAGCGGATTGATCCATAAATGGCCGGGCCATTGATCGCGGGCGCGGGACAGCCATGTTTCGCCGGATTCCTCGTTCCAATGTTCGTTTGCGCCACCTTTGTAGGCAATCTCGTAGGGGGACATGCTGGCATCGCCGACAAAGATGCATTTGTAGTCCGGACCATAGGTGCGCAGGATCTCCCATGTCGGGGTCTGCGCGTCCCAGCGGCGGCGGTTGTCGCGCCAGACGCCTTCGTAAAGGCAGTTGTGAAAGTAGAAATGCTCAAAATGCTTGAATTCGGATTTGGCGGCGCTGAACAGTTCTTCGACCACTTTGATATGCGGGTCCATTGAGCCGCCGATATCAAGGAACAAAAGCACCTTGACCGCATTCCGCCTTTCCGGTCGGGTCTGCACATCCAGATAGCCGTGTTCTGCCGTTGCACGGATCGTTCCGTTAAGATCAAGTTCGTCCGCGGCACCGTCGCGGGCCCAGCGGCGTAGTCTTTTCAGGGCAACCTTGATGTTGCGCGTGCCCAATTCAACTGTGTCATCAAGGTTCTTGAATTCGCGCTTGTCCCAGACTTTGACTGCGCGTTGATGGCGGCTTTCCGTCTGGCCGATGCGCACGCCTTCGGGGTTATAACCGTAGGCGCCAAAGGGGGATGTGCCGGCTGTGCCGACCCATTTGTTGCCGCCCTGATGGCGTCCCTTTTGTTCCTCAAGCCGTTTCTTCAGCGTTTCCATTAGTTTGTCAAAGCCGCCCATGGCTTCGATTTCGGCCTTTTCGGCGTCGCTGAGATGTTTTTCGGCCAGCTTTTCCAGCCAGTCGGCGGGGATATCAACGGCGTTCAAGACCGCCTCTGCCGGGATTTCATCCAGGCCCTGAAAGGTCGCTGCAAAGGCGCGGTCGAACTTGTCCAGATGTCTTTCATCCTTGACCATGATCGTGCGGCCAAGAAAATAGAATGCTTCGATATCGTAGGTCGCAAGCCCCGCTTTCATGCCCTCCAGAAACGACAGAAATTCACGCAGTGATACAGGCACCCCGGCTTTGCGCAGATTGTCGAAGAAGGGCAGAAACATCTAGACGTAGCTACGTTCGATAAAGATCAGGATGAACAGGCCGACCAGCCCAAAGATGATTGCAAAGGCCGCCGCCCATTGCAAAAGGTCAAACAGTTTGCCGCCACGCATCTTTGCACGGACAGCCCCCAGGACTGCACCAAACAACAGACCGGCGAGTGGATAGATCATGTGGAAAACCTTTAGTTTGTGCCTGTTTGCGGCGGCAGGGACGCTATTTCGTTCAGCCGGTCAATGACGGCTTCCCGACTGCCGAACCCATATAGCGCCCACCCGAGGCTGTCCAGTCGGACCGCCATAGCTGCGTCAGTTTCGCCCTTCAGATCAAGGGCTTCAGCCTGAAACATCATCAACAGCGATAGCAGAGCCGCGTTCTGGTGGCTGCGGGCAAACGGGATGGCCTCTTTGGTGATTGCAATGGTTGCATCGGCATCACCGGATATCAAAGCAAAGGCCGCCAGCTGGACGCCAATATGTGCCGTATGAATGCGGGTGATCGGGGTCTGTCGATAGGCCCGTCCGGCGGTGGTGAATGCCCCCAGTGCCAGACTGGCGTCATTGCCCAGTTGCAGACGACCGTAGGCATAGTTGGCGAATCCTTCGCGGGTGCCTGTCCAGCCAAGATTGCGTCCGATATCAACGGCTTGCAAGGCGGCTTGCCTGCGGCGCGCCTCGGTTGATCTGTTGCTGAGCGAGGTTTCGATAGCCTCGATCCATTGCCTTGATGTGCTGGACGGGATGCGCCCGCCAGCGCGCTCTCCGCGCGGGTTGATGCGGGCAAGGATACGGGGCAGGCGTGCCGCGACTTCACGTTCTTTCATGCCGCTGCGCAATTCCGGCGCATAGAATGCGCGCAGGATCAGCATGTCAAAGCCGGTTAGGACAGCGTGAATATTGTCGTCGTTAAAGACAGAATCGGGCAGGCGATAAAGGTCGTTGAGCGGGCCAAGAGCCTGTGCCAGTTCTTCGTGCAGACAGTCGCGGATTTCCTGCGGGGTGCCATCGGACGGCAGGAAAATCGCTGCTGTCTCGCGGGTCTGTAATGTCGCCCAGTCAAGTGTGGGTGTGCCACGCGCGCGGCGCAGTTCCGTCCAACTTGTGACGCGGGGCACGACAAAACAGGCGGCATTGGGGGCCACCCGCTGCAATGTGCGCGTGGGAACAGGTTCAATCGTGATATTTGCCGTTGCCGATTTGGTGAGCGTGATGTCGATGCCCGCCTCGGACCGCAGTCGCGACAAGAGCGTTTCAAGATCGACACGCAGGCTTGGGCTGGGCTGACCTGTGACGCGCACGGTGATTGGTCCTTCGAACCGCGTCAGCCGTGGCAATTCGCGGCCGCTTTCCATGCGAAATGCCAGATCAACGAAATCAAGTGCGATTTCAGAGTTCGGGCGCGTGGCCGGGCCGGGGCTTTCAGCGGCAAAGGTGCGCATGGCGGGAAACTTCAGCCGGATCGGGTCTGGGCCCTGCGGCACGGTCGCACAGGCCCCTAGCAACGCCAATGCTATCGGCAAGAGCGCTTTCATGTCGGGCGCTGATATTTGATGAAGTTTGTGATCTGGCCCACCCGATCGTACAGTTGCCTGCCGGCCACGTTATCATCCTGTGTCAGCCAGTAGACATTGGATACGCCCGCATCATCCGCAGCCTGATACACCGCTTCGATCAACTTGCGGCCCACGCCAATGCCCCTCACAGCGGGCGCGGCATAAAGGTCCTGCAAATAGCAGACATTTTCGATCCGCCAGCAGTGGCGGTGAAACAGATAGTGGGTCAGCCCGACAGGAACGCCATTGCGTTCGGCAATCAATCCACTGAAATCATGATCATCATCGCCAAGCAATCGGGCAAAGGTGCTTGCGTAGACCTCTGCGGGCAAGGTGGTTTTGTAGAAGGTCAGATACCCCTCCCACAGCTCGCGCCATATGTGTTCGTCGTCCCTGCGCAAAGGCCGGATTATCGTCTGCGCCCCTGAGTCCATTCTTATTGCTCGCTCTGGTTTTGTTCAGACAATACTGTCCTTGCCCAGTGATACCAGTCAAATAGCGGGGATGTGATAAATGAACTTGAGATGCACATGGGCACTTTTGGTCCTTTGTGCAGGACCTGCGGCGGCACAACCCTACAGCCAAAGCATGGCCGAATGCGCCGCTTTCTTCAGTTCGTGGCGTTCGTCGATCCAGCGCGAAGAGAATCTTGAAAACCTCGAGATCGCCGAAAACCGCTGGCTGAGTGCTGCCTATGCGCAGGCTCAGGCCGAAGGGGTGGAAAAGCCGCAGGCCTACACCGCCGATATATTTGTGGCAAAGCGCGACGAATGGATCGAGAAAGGCGGCATGGCTGCCCTGACGCAGGATTTCAAAGACTGGGCGGCATATTGCCGCAGCTTCGGGCGCGACCGCGGGATTGATTACGACTTCGACTAACGTCCGCCGCGCGCCATAAACGCCAGCCTTTCGAACAGATGCACGTCCTGTTCGTTCTTCAGCAAGGCCCCATGCAGTTTCGGCAATGCGTTTGCACCGTCACGCTTGAGGTCTTCTGGGCTCAGATCCTCGGCCAGCAAAAGCTTGAGCCAATCAAGTACCTCCGAGGTGCTTGGTTTCTTTTTCAGGCCCGCCGTTTCGCGCAATTCGTAAAACTGGGTTAACGCCGTAGTGAGCAGTGCGTCCTTGATCCCCGGATGATGGACAGCCACGATTTTGCGCATTGTGTCGATGTCGGGAAATCGGATGTAGTGGAAAAAGCAGCGGCGCAGAAACGCGTCGGGCAGTTCCTTTTCATTGTTGGATGTGATGATGACAATGGGGCGGTGGACGGCTTTGACGGTCTGACCCGTCTCGTAGACATGAAACTCCATCCGGTCGAGTTCTTGCAGCAAATCATTCGGAAATTCGATGTCCGCCTTGTCGATCTCGTCAATCAGCAACACCACCTTGCCGTCTGCCCCAAACGCCTGCCACAGTTTGCCCTGCTTGATATAATTGGCTACGTCGTGCACCCGCTCATCGCCCAACTGGCTGTCGCGCAGGCGGCTGACCGCGTCATATTCATACAGACCCTGCTGTGCTTTGGTTGTCGATTTGATGTGCCACTCAATCATCGGTAGCCCCAAAGCAGCGCTGACCTGACGGGCCAATTCGGTCTTTCCGGTGCCCGGTTCGCCTTTGACGAGCAGTGGCCGTTCGAGTGTCACGGCAGCATTCACCGCCATGGTCAAATCGTCGGTTGCGACATACGCGTCGGTGCCTGTGAAGTGCATATTTTTCAGTCCTTTGGCTTTGTTCGCAACCTAGCAGGACTTCACGGATCATCAACAGGTCGAAAACGAACTAAATCGGGGGGTGACAGTGAGTAATTGAGAGGTTAAACCCCGCGACACAAGGGGATTACGATGCGGTTTGGGGGAACCTCACGTCGCGTTGGAGGTCAAAAGGGTATGACGATGAAAGCCGAAGTTTTTTTGCCAGATGATTATCGCCCGGTTGAGAGCGAACCATTCATGAACGAGCGCCAGACAGAATATTTCAGGCGAAAGCTGATGAACTGGCGGTCAGAACTTCTTGAGGGTAGCCGCGACACTGTCGCCGGCATGAAAGACCAGACCCGCAATATACCTGACGTTGCAGACCGTGCCTCTGAAGAAACCGACCGGTCGCTGGAATTGCGCACACGTGACCGTCAGCGCAAACTTGTGAGCAAGATCGACGCGGCGCTACGCCGTATTGAAGAAGGCGAATATGGTTATTGTGACATGACGGGTGAGCCTATCTCGCTCAAGCGGCTTGACGCACGGCCGATCGCCACGCTGAGCCTTGAGGCGCAAGAACGCCACGAACGCCGCGAGAAGGTCCATCGCGACGACTGATCATAACGCGGGGCGCGACATTGCCATCATTGGCGGCGGGATTGGCGGGCTGACAGCTGCGCTGGCCTTTGCGCGCAGCGATGCACATGTCACTGTCTACGAGCAGGCTCCTGCGTTGACGGAAGTCGGTGCAGGGCTTCAGATAACCCCAAACGCCGCACGTGCACTTAACAAGCTGGACCTGACCGGTGCGATGGGTGTGACCGGACTGCAAGCGGATGCTGTTCTGCCGATGGACGGGATCACCGGCGAACAGATCGCCCGGTTTGATCTGGGCCAGCAATCGCCACCTTACCGCTTCTTTCACCGGGCCGCCCTGATCGACCTTCTGGCCCGCGCCTGCGATGCGCAAGGTGTCACGGTCCGCCTGAATTGCCGTATTGAGCAGTTCCATGACGATGGCTTTGTTGTGAGAGGGCAGGACATCCGGCCAGATTTGATTGTCGGCGCGGATGGGCTGCGTTCGGAGGTGCGTAGTCAGATCCTGCCTCCGCGCGATCCGTTTTTCACGGGGCAGGTGGCATGGCGCGCGATGGTCAAGCTGCCTGACATGGCACCGGTCGCCCGCATCTGGATGCTGCCCGGTCGCCACGTGGTGACTTATCCGCTGCCCAATGGGCGGGTGAATATCGTCGCGGTGCAGGAACGCGATGATTGGGCCGCCGAGGGCTGGCATCACAAGGACGCCCCCGACAATCTGCGCGCCGCTTTTGCAGATGCGGCGCCGGAACTGCAAGCCATTCTGGATGCGGTCGATCAGGTGTTTCTGTGGGGGCTGTTCCGCCATCCGGTTGCCGCAAGATGGCACAGTGGCCGCTTTGTGCTCTTGGGCGATGCGGCCCATCCGACCCTGCCGTTTCTTGCACAGGGAGCCAATCTGGCGATTGAAGATGCCTATGTGCTGGCCCGGTCTTGTGGCGAAAAGGCTGATATCAGCGACGGTTTGCAAACCTACCAATCCGCACGCCAGCCCCGCGTCATTCGGGCGATCAATGCGGCAAATTCAAACGCAAAAAGCTATCACCTCTCTGGGGTGAAGCGCAAAGTGGCCCATACAGCGCTGCGCACGATGGGGCGTATTGCTCCTGATGCGTTTCTGGGGCGCATGTCATGGCTTTATGATCATGATGTGACAGGCTGAAAGATTACCAGTTCCGGCTGGCCTGATGGGTCACACGTTCCAACACTTCAAGGCTGCGCCAGTCGACCCGGTAGATCTCGTCTTCGATGTTCATATAGACCCATCCATCGCTGACAGGCGGCAGGCCGTAATAGCGGACATTCATCATCACCGAATATTCGCCGCGTTCAATCACTTCCCCGATCTTGACTGGCCCGGGTTTTGGGGCGCGCGTCTGCGGGACCGCCACACAGTTGGATCCTGCAACCTTGATCCTGCATTGGGCCTGTGCGGTCAGGGGGAGCGCGGTCAGCAGAACCGTGCAAAGCAACCGGTGAAGGATCAAATGTCGGCTCCTTTCGGTGTCATGCGGCCAGATCGACCCAGACAGGCACGTGGTCAGAGGGTTTGTCGCGTCCGCGCACTTCGGACTCGATCCAGCAGTTATTAAGCAGATCGGCGCATTGCGGTGTCAGCAGGAAATGGTCGATGCGTATACCGTCGTTTTTGTTCCATGCTCCGGCCTGATAGTCCCAGAATGAATAATGGCCCGAACCCGCCTCGCAAACGCGGAAAGCTTCGGTCAGGCCCAGATTTTGGATGCGGCGGAAAGCATCGCGGCTTTCGAGGCGAAACAACGCATCATCGCGCCACGCCTCGGGGCGGGCGGCATCCTCGGTCTGGGGGATGATGTTATAGTCGCCGGCCATCAGTGCAGGTTCTTCTGCGGCCAGCAGTTCTTGCGCGCGATCGTGCAGCCGTTGCATCCAGCGCAGTTTATAGTCGTATTTGGGGCCCGGTGCCGGATTGCCATTGGGCAGGTATAACCCGCAGATGCGGATCGCCTTTTTACCTACAACAGTGGCTTCGATATAGCGCGCTTCATCATCGTCGGCACCTTCGCGTCCGGCACCTTCCGCGCCGGGCAGGCCGCGGGTGACATCCTCCAGCGGGAGTTTCGACAGGATAGCGACCCCGTTGAACCCCTTTTGCCCGTGGGTTTCGACGTTGTAACCTTTATCCTCGAATATTTCGCGCGGAAATCCTTCATCGACCGATTTGATTTCCTGCAAGATCGCGACGTCAGGCTGCTGTTCAACAATCCAGTCGGTCAGGGCACCAATGCGTGCTTTGATCCCATTGATGTTGAATGTCGCAATTTTCATAAGGCACCCCCAGCAGTCAGCAAAGGTTTGCCCCAGTGCACCTGAATGCACAAGCCATTAGCTGTGTTCGTATTTCGCCCGCTTTTCCGCTCGTGCGGGAATATCGGCCAATGCAGCCGACAGGCCGGGGAAATATGGGCCCGTGTGCTTGTTCAACACCTGCATCGCACCCGCACGGAAAATCAGGAACTGCACCAGAACCACGGCTGAAAATAGCAGCATTGCGAGTTCACCGCGGGTGATTTCCAAGATTTGTTCAACCATTTTCAACGGTCTCCTGTCTAAGCTGCTACTTTTCATACCACATTACAGGCGGCGACGCAAAAGATCACGAAAAGCAGCATAATCAGCACGTCGCTTGCGCAGGTCAGATATAAGGCGCCCCATGCGTTGGTAGTAGGTGTGGGTAAGAAAAAAGATAACACTGGCTAACCCAAAGGCACCCAGTGCCGTGGGCGCATCGGCAACGCCATAGACAAATGCGGTTAGGGCCCCGATCATGCCTGCAATGCTGGTGCTCAGCATGAAACGGCTGGGCAGCATGTTTTGTTCTGCATTGCCGATATCATCCTCAAGATCGCGGATCAGGTCCGCGAAAGTCTCTCCCATCGCCTCGGCCACATCATCAGTGGTGATCTGGTTTGTCTTGCGAATTTCGTCAAAAATCCGGTCGCGCAGGTCAAGCCGGGATTGGGCGGTGCGCAGGGCATCGCGCAGCATCTGGTCAATCTCGGCGTCGCGATCAAGGGATTGGCCCTGCACCTGATCAAAGATCAGTTTTGCAAGCCGGTCGTTATTTTCCATTACATCGAAAACGATGTGCCGCAGCCACAAGATGACGTTGCATTCGGGTTATTGATCACAAAACGGGCGCCGATCAGTTCTTCTGTGAAATCGATGGTGGCGTCGGCCAGAAAGGGCAGGGACACGCTGTCGATCACCACGGTTTCGCCCTTGTCAGACAGGATAAGATCATCATCCTTGGCATCATCAAGGTCGATTTCATATTGAAAGCCCGAGCAGCCGCCCCCTTCGACGGCGATGCGCAGTGCCTTGCCTTGCGAGGCGGCACCAATTTCAGCCAGCCGTTCAAAGGCGCGTGTCGTTACTTTTGGTGGGATCGTCAGCATTTTGCGACCTGTCAGTTTGTGTACATTTACAATATAAGGGCAGGAGGCAAGACGAACAAGACAGGCAAAAATAATGGCAGCGCCCTATGCGACCGACCCCGCTAATCCGCGGGGCAGGCTTTATCCGGAGGAAGAAAGTGCCTTCCGCTCACCCTTTCAGCGGGATCGGGACCGCATTATCCATTCCAGTGCCTTTCGCAGACTCAAGCACAAGACTCAGGTTTTCATTGAGCATGAGGGCGATTATTTCCGCACGCGTCTGACCCATTCGATCGAGGTGGCCCAAGTGGCCCGCACAGTGGCCGCGGCCCTTGATCTGAACGTCGAACTCACCGAAGCGGTGGCATTGGCGCACGACCTTGGCCACACCCCCTTTGGCCACACGGGAGAAGAGGCGCTGAATAGGCTGATGCAGCCCTATGGCGGTTTTGATCACAACGCGCAGGCCCTGCATATCGTGACCAGTCTGGAGCGTCATTACGCGGAATGGGACGGGCTGAACCTGACGTGGGAAAGCCTTGAAGGCATCGCAAAACATAACGGACCGGTGGTTGGCGATGTGCCCTATGCACTGGCCGAATATAACAAGCGGCATGATCTGGAACTGCACACCCATGCCAGCGCAGAGGCGCAAGCCGCCGCGCTGGCCGATGATATTGCATATAATAACCATGACTTGCACGACGGACTTCGCGCGGAACTTTTCAGCACGGATGAATTGGCGGAAATGCCGGTTCTGAAAGACTGCTTTGCCCGCGTTGATGCCAAATATCCCGGTTTGAACTACTATCGGCGCAGGCACGAGGCATTGCGCCGCTTTTTTGGGGTGCTGGTTGAGGATGTGATCAACGTCAGCCGTCAGAATCTGGCTGACCTTGCGCCATCTTCCGTGCATGACATCCGTCATGCGGGGCGCATGGTCGTGCAGTTTTCGCCCGCGCTTTGGACCGATCTAAAAGTGATCCGCCGCTTTTTGTTCAAGCGCATGTATCGCGCGCCTGCCGTGGTCGAGATGCGTGGCGTCGTGACCAAGATGATCAACGATCTGTTCCCCTTCTTTATGGAAAACAACGACGAGCTTCCCAAGCAATGGCGCAAGGATGTGGCCGAAGCGCCCGACCGGACGGCGCTGGCCCGTATTGTGGCTGATTATATTGCGGGCATGACCGACAGGTTCGCCATTCAGGAACATACCCGCTTGATTGGCGGCGAAGATATACCACCGGGGGTGATTGATGGCAGTTGAAGGTCTGGCCGAGGGGGCAATGTCTCCGGTTTTGGCCTTTGCGCTGGTTGGCGGATTGGGGGTCGGGTCGCAGTGGCTGGCATGGCGCTTGCGGATGCCTGCGATTGTGCTGATGTTGTTGGCCGGTATCCTGATCGGGCCGGTCCTTGGCGTTTTCAACCCCGCGCGGGATGTCGGGCCGCTTTTGCAGCCGATGATTGCCATTGCGGTGGCGATCATCCTTTTCGAGGGCGGCATGACCCTGAATTTCCATTCGCTGAATGATGCGGCGGTCGGGGTCAAACGGCTCGTGTTTCTGGGCGCGCCGCTGGGCTGGATGACCTCGACCTTGGCGCTGCATTATGTTGCGGGTCTGAGTTGGGAAAGCGCGGCCGTGTTCGGCGGGATCATGATAGTGACGGGCCCGACGGTGATTGCACCATTGCTGCGCACATCGCGGCTGGCCAAGCGCCCTGCGGCCTTGCTGCAATGGGAAGCCATTGTGAATGACCCGATTGGGGCCCTCGCTGCCGTGCTGGCCTTCGAGGTGGTGCTGGTGCTGAATACGGCGACCGCGGTTAATGTGGCGATTGCCGACCTTGTCATCGGCATTGCTGTTGCGACCGCTTTGGGCGGGGCCGCTGGCCTAGGGCTGTCGCGCGCATTCAGACGTGCGTGGGTCCCGGAATTCATGAAAGTTCCGGTGCTTTTTGGCTTGCTGCTGGGTGTGTTTGGCCTGTCAGATGAGGTCCTGCATGAAAGTGGGCTGCTGGCCGTCACCATCATGGGTATCGTGATCGCCAACGCAAACCTGCCCAGCTATACCGAAATGCGACGGTTCAAGGAACATGCGACTGTCTTGCTGGTCTCGGGTGTTTTCATCCTGCTTGCCGCAGGTCTGAACGTCGAAAGGCTTGCCCTGCTGGACTGGAGCGCCGTTGCTTTCGTTTTGCTGGTCATCCTTGTGGCGCGTCCCGCGTCTGTCTTTATCTCGCTATTGGGGTCCGGCATTCCGTTCAGGGAACAGTTGCTTGTGGCCCTGACCGGACCGCGCGGCGTTGTGTTGGTCGCAGTGGCGGGCCTTTTTGGCGACAGGTTGCTTAATCTGGGCTTTGAAGATGCGGCCCTGATCGGACCATTGGCCTTTGCACTGGTGTCCTTTTCGGTGGTGCTTCACGGGTTCACGCTGGCACCTTTTGCGCGCTGGCTGGGGCTGGCAGGTGCGGAAACCCCCGGCGTCATCGTCCTGGGCGGTTCAAACTGGACGACAGCCTTTGCCGAGGCGCTGAAAAAGGCTGACGTGCCTGTGCTGATGATCGATCCCAACTTTGGGCATCTCAGGGCGGCGCGCACCGCTGGCATTGCGACATTCACCGGCGACATCCTGTCGGAAGCCGCCGAACAAAGGCTTGAGTTTGTCAGCTACGCGACGCTTTTGGCCGCCACGGACAATGATGCCTATAACACGCTCGTTACGACCGATCTGGCCCCGGAATTTGGCCGCGAACATGTCTATCAGATCAAACGCGAAGCAGCGGCGAGCAAGCGTCATCAATTGCCCAGCACCTTGGGGGGGCGTCAGTTCGGACCGGATGAAACCCATGCCAAACTGGAACAGATGATCAATGATGGCTGGGGCTTTCGGATCACCCGTTTGACCGAAGAGTTCACTTTTGATGACTGGCGTGCAAAGCGACCTGACGCGCATCTGATTGCGCGGATCGCATCGAACGGGACAATAAAGCTGATCAGCAAGGACGAAGAGGTGAACGGCGCACCCGGCGTGCGGATCCTTGCACTGCGGCAGCAAGACGAACCCCGAGAGAGCCAGCCGCCCGCAGCATAGGCCTGACTTAACCCTTTGTTCTGGCGCTGCGTTGACGCCGCGCCTGTCCGTGGTAAATGGATCGCTTACGCAGTCCTGCCCTTGAAAGTCGTGACATGAACCTTTTTGCTGATATCCGCGCCCGTGTGATTGCCTGTCTTGACGACATGGTGGCCGATGGCACATTGCCCGACGGACTGTCCACAGCCGCCGTCACGGTCGAGCCGCCGCGCGATCCGGCGCATGGGGACATGGCGACCAATGCGGCGATGGTACTGGCCAAGCCCGCCAAAGTGAACCCGCGCGCGATTGCACAGGCTTTGGCAGAGAAGCTGATTGCAGATCCGCAAATCGTGGTCGCTGACGTGGCCGGGCCGGGATTCCTGAACATGCGGCTGTCGCCGGATGTCTGGCAGAAGGTGGTGAAAGTCGCCCTGACCGATCCGACCTACGGCCAATCCACGCTTGGCCAGGGTCAAAAGATGATGGTCGAATATGTATCGGCGAACCCGACGGGGCCGCTGCATGTGGGCCATACCCGCGGTGCTGTATTTGGTGATGCGCTTGCCCGTCTGATGGCCTATTCCGGCTATGACGTCACCAAGGAATATTACATCAACGACGGCGGCGCTCAGGTCGATGTATTGGCCCGGTCTGTCTATCTGCGGTATCTGGAAGCGCACGGTCAAGAAGTCGCATTCCCCGAAGGCACATACCCCGGTGATTATCTTGTCCCGGTTGGTCAGGCGCTCAAGGACAAGGTCGGCGATGCCTTTATCGACAAGGGCGAAGAGTTCTGGCTGGAAGAGGTCCGGGAGTTTGCGACCGAGCGGATGATGGACCTGATCCGCGAAGATCTGGCCCAGCTTGGCGTGACGATGGATAACTTCTTTTCCGAAAAATCACTCTATGGCACCGGCCTGATCGAAAAGGCGATTTCCGAACTGGACGCCAAGGGCCTGATCTACCGGGGCACTCTGGAGCCTCCCAAAGGCAAACTGCCAGAGGATTGGGAACCGCGCGAACAGACATTGTTCAGATCGACCGCGCACGGTGACGATGTGGACCGGCCCGTCAAGAAATCGGACGGATCATGGACCTACTTTGCGCCCGATATCGCCTATCACTACGACAAGGTGCAACGCGGTTTTGACCAGTTGATTGACGTCTTCGGGGCCGATCACGGCGGTTATGTCAAGCGGATGAAAGCGGCGGTGTCGGCCCTGTCTGATGGCAGGGTCCCGCTGGATATCAAGCTGACACAACTTGTGAAGCTTTATAAAAACGGCGAGCCCTTCAAGATGTCCAAGCGGGCAGGGACCTTTGTCACCCTGCGTGATGTGGTTGATCAGGTCGGCCCCAATGTCACCCGTTTCCACATGCTGACGCGCAAAAACGACGCCCCGCTGGATTTCGACTTTGACAAGGTGCTTGAACAGTCCAAGGACAACCCCGTCTTTTACGTCAATTATGCATATGCGCGTGTGAATTCCGCCGTCGCGAAAGCCACGATGTTTGCGGCTGTCGATGATGCAACGCTGGCCGGCGTGGACCTGTCCGGCCTGACCGACGAGGCCGAGCTTGCCGTTATCAAAAAGCTCGCCGAATGGCCGCGTCTGGTGGAAATCGCCGCCAAGGGCCACGAGCCGCACAGGATCGCCTTCTATCTTTATGACCTCGCCTCTGACTTCCATGCGCTTTACAATCGGGGCAACGACATGCCCGCGCTGCGTTTTGTGCAAGAGGGTGATTCAGATACAACACAGGCGAAAATTGCGCTGATCCGGGCCGTAGCGATTGTTATTTTGCACGGTCTTGGTATTCTTGGGGTCACTCCGGCGGAAGAGATGCGCTAACGTACCGCTGCCGGGGTCAGAGCAGTTCCAAGTGACCCACAAGCCGAAAACGGCACGGGCAGTGAGGCGTACGATGGCAGTCTATGAAGAGCAGTTTGCTCCATCCTCGGGCGATTCCCGGAGGGGTAATTATGTAAATTATCTGGGGGCCGCCTTGTCGCTGGCCCTGATCGCAGGCGTCGGCGTCTGGGGTTACAAGCTGATCATGCGTGACGTCAGCGGTATCCCCGTGGTGCGCGCCATGGAAGGCGACATGCGGGTGCTGCCCGATAATCCGGGCGGGGAAGTGGCACCACATCGGGGATTGGCCGTCAATGAAGTCGCAGCCGTTGGTGAAGCGGGAGGCCCAGAGGACCGTCTGGTGCTGGCCCCTTTGACCGCTGGCTTGGCCCGCGAAGACCTTGATGCGCAGCCGATGGCCGAAGCCGACGAAATACAACCCGCAGCTACCGAAGAGGTCGCGCCAGCCTCCTTTAATGCTGAGAGTGATGTGGTCGCAGAGGCCACCCCGTTAAGTGCGGACGAGATTATCGCGCTTGCTGACCAGATCGCAAATGAGGTGGAGCCGATTGCGCCATTGACGGATGATGCGCCCGCAATTGTCCCTGCGTCTGTGCCCGGTGTGGCCGTGTCCCTGCGCCCTGAAATCCGCCCCGCCAGCTTGCGTGTTGTGCGCCCGGCGCCAGCGCCCGCCCCGCCACCGACCGCAGATGAAGTGGCCGTGAGCACCAAGGTATTCCCGGCGGGGACCGACCTTGTGCAACTGGGCGCATTTCCGAACCCGACGCTGGCCGCAACCCAATGGCAGCGCCTGCAATCGCGCTTTGGCGTGCTGCTGGAAGGGCGCGAACGGGTCATTCAGGTCAGCAGCCAAAGCAGTGGGACATGGTATCGCTTGCGCGCCAGCGGTTTCGCCGACCGCGCCGATGCGCAACGGCTGTGTGCCGCACTCGAAGCAGAAGGCGCGGATTGTGTTGCGCTGAAAGTCACCGAGTGACGCCAAACGCCACGATCCTTGGTCCGCAAGGTCCTGCCATCACGGATTGGGAAAAAGGGTTCTTTGCGCAAACGCAGCCTTTTGGGTTCATTGTGTTTGCCAGAAACATCGAAAACCCAGACCAATTGCGTCGCCTGACGGGTGATCTGCGCGATGCAGTTGGACGCAATGCCCCCATTTTGATTGACCAAGAGGGCGGGCGGGTCCAGCGGATGCGGGCGCCATATTGGCGCGAATATCTGCCGGCCCTCGACCAGATGGCGCGCGCCAACGACCCGATGCGGGCCCAATGGATCAGAAACCGGCTGATTGCGGCTGAATTGCATTACGTGGGGATTGATGCCAACTGCGCGCCGCTTGCCGACATTGCCGAGGATGCGACACATCCATTCCTGCAAAACCGGCTCTATGGTCGTGACGTGCAAACGGTCATTCAGGCCGCCCGGATTTGTGCCGATGCGCATCTGGCGGGCGGCGTGCTGCCGGTGTTGAAACATATTCCGGGACATGGGCGCGCCGCGATTGACAGCCACCTGCAACTGCCACAGGTTGATGCGCCGCGCGCTGAACTTGATGCTTGGGACTTTGCCCCCTTTGCTGCCCTGAGTGACATCGCAATGGGCATGTCGGCCCATATCGTCTTTTCCGATATTGATCCAACCGGTCCGGCAACAACATCTGTCAAAATGATGCAGGTGATACGAAAGGACATCGGTTTCGATGGTCTTTTGATGACGGATGATCTGTCGATGGAGGCACTTTCGGGTACGGTCGGCACCCGTGCGACTGACGCGATCAAGGCGGGTTGTGATATCATCCTGCATTGCAACGGCGATGCCGGCGAAATGGAAGCTGTGGCCGATGCCGCGGGCGATTTGACCGATGCGGCGATCACCCGCGCAAATCGCGCTTTGGCGCAGCGAAAAACCCCTGAACACATTGACATCCCGGCACTGGAAGCGGAACTTGAAGCGCTTCTGAGGTAGGATGCGATGCAAGGCGAAGAGTTTCAGGAAGACAAGATCAGCGTCAGCGAGCGGGTGGCCGCAGAAGCGCTGATCGTGGATGTGGGGGCATTTGAAGGCCCGCTTGACCTGTTGCTGACTCTATCCCGCACCCAAAAGGTGGACCTGCGCCAGATTTCAATTCTGGCACTGGCCGAACAGTACCTTGCCTTTGTGGAAAAGGCCAAAGCGCTGCGGCTGGAATTGGCGGCGGACTATCTGGTGATGGCCGCATGGCTGGCGTTTCTCAAATCGCGGCTGCTGCTGCCGCCGGACCCGTCCGAGGATGGACCATCCGGCGAAGAACTGGCCGCGCACCTTGCCTTCCAGCTTGAACGGCTGGAGGCAATGCGCAACGCCGCTGCCCAACTGATGGCGCGCGACCAGCTTGGGCGCGATTTCTTTGCGCGTGGCATTACCGAGGACGTACAGCGCGTGCGGCGGGTGACTTATACGGCGACATTGCTTGATCTGATGCAGGGCTATGCCCGCATCCGCACCCGCGATGATTTCCGCCCTTTCGTGATGGACCGCCAGCATGTCATGACAATGGAGCAAGCGCTGGAACGGATGCGCCATCTAATCGGCTTTGCGGGCGACTGGACCGACATACAAAGCTATCTGCCCGACGGCTGGGATGCTGACCCACAACGCCGCCGCTCAACCACGGCTGCGACATTCGCCGCATCATTGGAACTTGCCAAGGAAGGCAAGATCGAGATCAAGCAGGTCGATACATTTGCCGCCATCCAAATCCGCAAGAAAGCCCCCCGGAAAGATGACCTTTCATGAGTAAGCCCCAGAACGACAGTCTTTTCGAAGCACCGCCCATGGGCGAACAGGAACGCATGGTCGAGGCGATCCTTTTTGCAACGGCCGAGCCTGTGACAGTCAATGAACTGATTGGGCGCATGCCGCACGGGTGTGACCCTGCCGAAGCAATTGCATATCTGCGCAAACGCTACGAAGGCCGGGGAATCAATGTGGTCAAAATCGGTGACGCATGGGCGATCCGCACAGCTCCCGACCTTGGGTTTCTGATGCAAAAGGAAACGGTTGAGACCCGCAAACTGTCACGCGCGGCGATCGAAACGCTGGCAATCGTGGCCTATCACCAGCCTGTCACCCGCGCCGAGATCGAAGAGATTCGCGGTGTCAGCGTAAGCCGGGGCACTGTCGACCAGTTGATCGAAATGGAGTGGATTCGCTTTGGCCGTCGTAAGATGACACCGGGGCGGCCCGTGACCTTTGTCGTCACGCAAGGCTTTCTGGATCACTTTGGGCTGGAAAATGCGCGAGACCTGCCGGGGCTGAAAGAATTGCGCTCGGCCGGGCTGTTGGAAAATCGACCACCACCGGGGGCCGTCGGGCTTGGCGAAAAAGAACCGGACGATGAAGAAGATGATGATCAGACGGAACTGTTCGAGGACTGATGCCGCCTGCCAGAAGGGGTGGTACGCCCCAAAAGGGGCGCACCTGGGGGCGTAGCCAATGACGATGAGGCCGCGCCCCCCGTCATCGCCCAGACCAAGAACGTAGACGTCAAGCGTGGCCGTACGCCACCCTCGATTGCGTAACTGCATGATGTCAGTTCTTCCTGCGACACGGTCTGGTCGTCAAAATCGCCATTGGCTGAAAAGTCGACTGTCCCGTTGGCACACATGATCAACTCGCCGCCGTTGTCGCCCATCACAACCTGTGCGACTGCGCCCGGATCATTGTTGGCTGCTGATACATCGCCTGTGTAGATGAATTCATCGGTGCCATCAAAGCTGGTATCATTGGTGATAACGGTCGACGATCCGTCAAACAGAATGTCAGTGGTTCCGTCAGTGGAGAACGTCTTGTCGGCAAAGTCCTCGAGTATGTCAGAGTTGGCAGTGTTGACCCGTTCAGGCTCTGGCGGCTGGTCCGGTATATCGGGGGCGGTGCCGCCCAGTTTCATCGAGTCTTGTCTGGCGCCATCGAGTTCCCCGACTGACGGCAGGCTGATGCCAAAATCCTGTGCCAGAATGTCATTCAGCGTCAGGGCGACAGTGTCATGACCAGGGACAAAGCTGGTGCTCGGAGGCGATGCCGGATGTCCAAACTGTACGCCGCCGTCGAATTTTCCATACTCTTTGACCACTTCGCCGTTCATGTTTGTAAAGGCGTCGATCTTGGTGACTTTGTTTGCTTCGAAATTGTCATCTGTTACATCGGCCCCAGAAACAGTCAGGCCGCTGGCCAGACTGTCGTCGGCCAGATCAAAATACCACGCATTCAGATCTGCCGCTGTGCCCGCGCTGTCGTCTACATCGAGCGCGAATAATAGAGTGCCGTTGTACTGTTCGGTGACGGTGATCGACACGCCAACCGTGTCTGTGAATGCGAAAGTCAAGCTTGCCATGATCAATCCGTGGGTTGCACTTTCAGTGTGCCCACAACTCTTCTGAAGGTCGGAGCGACTACTTGTCGTAAATGTGTCGTCCTTGCGATTTTGGATAAATCCCGGGGGAATTAGGCCCAAAAATCATTGAGAGTTTTAGGCGGTTTTGATTGGCATTTTTTCGCGTGTTCCCTAGTTACCATTTAGGGGTTGGCAAACGAAGGATGCGCAGATGAACGCGAACCAATTGATGAATATGGCGATCCGCAGGCTGATGCGCAAAGGCATCAACACAGGGATCGACATTGCAGAAAACCGGGGAAAACGCCCGGCGGATATGACAGAGGCTGAGCGGCAGACAGCAGGCAATGCCCGCCAAACCGGCCGGAAAGCACAACAAGGCATCAAGCTGTTGCGCCGCTTTATGCGCTAGGGTCAGCTCCGGAAGTGCTTGGACAGTTTCAGTCCCTGCCCTTGATAGTTTGATTTGATTTCACGCCCATAAAGGGCGTCAGGCATGGCAGCCATATGTTCATAGACCAAGCGGCCTACAACCTGCTCATGTTCCAAAACAAACGGGGCTTCGTGGCAGCGGACCTCTAGCACGCCTTTCGAACCTGCACCGCCAGCATCGGCATAGCCGAAGCCCGGGTCGAAGAAGCCTGCGTAATGCACCCTGAATTCGCCGACCATCGCCAGATAGGGGGCCATTTCAGCGGCCTGCATGGGTGGGATCACAATCGCTTCGCGGCTGACCAGAATATAAAAGGCACCCGGATCAAGGATGATCCAACCGGCATCGGTGTGGACAGGTTCCCAGAATTCGGCAGGATCATAGTAATCAAGCTTTGCCAGATCAACGACGCCGGTGTGTGGCTTGGCGCGATAGCCGACCAGATTGCCCTGCGCGGGCCGCAGATCTACCGAAAACCCCAAGCCATCGGAAATTACTGGCTCGCCCGAGACAATCGGCGTTTCCGCATGAAGCGCACGCAACGCGTCGTCTGACATCAGCGTTTTGCCTTGCCGGAAAATTACCTGATTGAGCATCTGCCCCGGCTGCACCACGACCGAAAATGACCGCGGACAAATTTCAACATAGAGCGGCCCGTTGTATCCTTCGGGCACGCGGTCAAATTCGACGCCGTGATCGGTGATGATTCGCGTCAGCAGGTCGAGCCGTCCGATGGATGACTTTGCACTGGCCGCGGCTGTCATCCCCTGGGGGAGGGACAGACGTTCGATCAGGGGGACGACATAGACGCAGCCTTTTTCCAATACCGCACCACCGGCCAGATCGACCTCGTGCATCTGGAAGTCGGCCAAACGGTCGGCGACGGTGCGCTGCCTGCCTGCAAGGAAGGATGCGCGCACGCGGTAGGCTTTGTGGCCCAGACGCAGGTCAAGTGATGCGGGCTGGATTTGGCCGGGTGCAATCGCGACCGACGCAGTGATCCCGCCGGTTTCAATCATGGCTTTGATTTGATGATCGGCCAGAACGCCCGCGGTAGTCATTGTCTTGTTCATCCAGATACAAAAACGCCCGCTGCGCGAAAACGCAAGCGGGCGATGTTTTTGGTCGGGCTAGCAGGACTCGAACCTGCGACCTTCCGTCCCCCAGACGGACGCGCTACCAGGCTGCGCCATAGCCCGACTTGCGGCTTTCATACCGGATTTGCCGGGTGGGGCAAGACCGAAAAGCCCTTGGACGCTCTGTTATTCTGCCCGAAGCCTGTCGCGCAGGGTTTCCAGACGCGCAACCAATGGCGCAATCGCCTTGGCGTTCTGTTGCACAGTGTCGGCATTCGCAAAAATCAGCCCGAAACTGCGCGCGGGCATGGCAGGCACCTCTGACGATGGTTCGGGGAAGGCGGCAAGGAACTCTGCGATCAGTTGCGCGTGGTCCTGCGCTTCAGCGGGGGCTTCTGCCGCGGTGGGCGCGACCTCTGGTTCTACCGGGGCAGGTGGGACCTCTGGCTCTGCCGGCGGCGGTGGATCATCAAAGGGCAGGGCGGCTTGCGGCGGAATAACTTCAGGCAAGGGGTCTGCTGCGACCGGCTCTGTCGTCAGCTCCGGTTCGGGTGGTGCTGCGGCCTCTGACGCAGGTTCAGCCGGTTCCTTCGCCGATGGCGCGGTTGCTGTATCGGGGGCGACCGCAAGGGTAAGGCCAAGGGTTGCTACATGCTTGACGCCCTTTTCGCGCAACAGCTTTTGCGTGCCTTTGATCGTCATGCCTTCTTCGTGCAGCAGATGCTTGATGCCGCCCAGCAGTTCCATATCCGCGGGGCGATAGTACCGGCGACCACCGGCCCCTTTGACGGGTCTGATCTGACTGAATTTGCTTTCCCAGAACCGCAAGACATGGGTCGGGGTCTCTAACCATTCGGCGACTTCGCTGATGGTGCGGAATGCATCCTTGGCCTTAGCCATCGCTTAGGATTTGTTGCCTGCGGCAACCCTGTCTTTCATGAGATGAGAGGGGCGAAAGGTCAGAACGCGGCGCGGGTGAATGGGGACTTCCTCGCCGGTTTTGGGGTTGCGCCCGACACGCGCGGCTTTTTCGCGAATTGAAAAGGTCCCGAACGAGGAAATCTTGACCGTCTCGCCCGCGACAAGTGCGTCCGAAATATGCGTCAAAACACTTTCAACAAGATCGGCACTGTCATTGCGCGACAATCCCACCTCATTATGTACCGAATCTGCCAAATCCATCCGAGTCAAAGTCTTGTCGGTCATAAACGTTCCCCCTCAATACTTTGCGACAATACGCGCGGGGCAAATTCAGAGTCAATAACAAGGGCTTGGCAAATGGCGTGAACAGTCGGTTTCAGCTTACCAACGAATGACCACAGCACCCCAGGCAAGCCCGCCGCCGATGGCTTCGGTGACGACGATGTCGCCTTGCTTGATTTTGCCCTGTTCAACGGCAACTGACAAAGCCAGTGGAATCGATGCAGCCGACGTGTTGCCGTGGTCCTGCACGGTGACGATCACGCGGTCCATTTCGACGCCAAGCCGCTTTGCGGTTGACTGGATAATGCGAATATTGGCCTGATGGGGCACAACCCACGTCACGTCATCCGCATCAAGCCCCACCTTTTCCAGTGCAGTATGGGCTGTCTTGGCGAGCTTTTCGACGGCGTGCCGAAACACTTCTTTGCCTTCCATGCGCAACATGCCGGTGTTCTGGGTCGAAACGCCGCCATCCACATAAAGCAGGTCACGGTAGCGACCGTCAGAATTCAGGTCGGTAGACAGGATGCCACGATCGGCGGCGGTGCCGTCACCCTCTTGCCCCTCGAGAATCAGCGCCCCGGCGCCATCGCCGAACAGCACGCAGGTCGAACGATCGGTCCAGTCCATGATCCGGCTGAAGGTTTCAGCCCCGATCACCAAGACACGGTTGGCCTGACCCGAACTGATCATCGCGTTCGCCGTAGACAGGGCAAAGACAAAACCCGCGCAGACAGCCTGCACATCAAAGGCAAATCCACGGGTATTGCCGATGGCGTGCTGCACCATTGTTGCAGCCGAAGGAAAAGTCAGATCAGCGGTCGATGTTGCGAGCACGATGGCGTCGATGTCATCGGCCTCCATCCCGGCCATTTTCAGCGCGTTTTGGGCTGCTCTTGTGGCCAAATCTGACGTGGTCTGGCCGGGGGCCGCAAAATGGCGCCGTTCTATCCCCGAGCGGGACTTGATCCAGGCGTCTGATGTATCGACAGTTTTTTCGAATTCGGAATTCGGCACGACCCGTTCGGGTAAATAGTGACCGACCCCTTTAACCACTGCGCGACGTGTCATCTTTGTCTGTTGCCTTAGCCTGTGATGGTGCTGGTTGAATTTTCTGCCGCACCTTCTTGCGCCGCATCTTGGGCAAGAGATGCTGCAGATGCAACCCGCGCCGCCAGTTTATCGGAGAAACCGTTTTGCGCCAGTCGGTAAGCCAGATGCAAGGCAGCCGCCACACCTGTTGCGTCCGCTGATCCGTGGCTTTTGATAACTGTGTGGTTGAGTCCCAGAAACACCCCGCCATTGACGCGGCGTGGGTCGATCCTCTTGCGCAAACGCCGCAGCGATCCACGCGCCAGAAGGGCTGCGATCATGGAAAGGGGCGAATGTTTGAAACTGCTGCGCAGCAACTCTCCGATCAGGCTTGCTGTGCCTTCGCCCGTTTTCAGCGCCACATTGCCGGTGAAGCCGTCAGTAACGATCACGTCAACCTTGGCCGAGGGCAGATCGCCCCCCTCGACAAAGCCCACATAGGTGAATTCGCCAATATCGGCCGCATTGGAAATCAGTTCGTGGGCAACCTTGAGTTCGGCGCGGCCCTTGTGTTCTTCGGTGCCGACGTTGAGCAGGCCGACGCGCGGCGTTTCAATGTCCAGGCCGTTACGCGCATAAGATGCCCCCATCAGTGCATAGGTCAGCAAGTCATCCTGATCGGCGCGAATGTCTGCACCGGCGTCCAGCATCACGTTGAAGCCGCTGGGATTGCGCGATGGCCACAGGCAGGCAATCGCAGGCCGGTTTACGCCTTCGGCCTTGCGCAGCCGCAGCATGGACATGGCCATCAATCCGCCGGTGTTGCCGCAGCTGATGCAAACGGCCGCGTCGCCATTGCGTACCGCGTCAATCGCGGACCACATCGACGTTTTCTTGCCCTGCCGCAGGACGTGACTGGGCTTGTCGGTCATTTTGACCACATCCGGCGCGTCTGCCACGGTCACGCGCCCGGCAATGCCGTGTTTGTTGATGAGCGGGGTCAGTTCGCCGACAGGCCCGTGCAGGATGGCGCGGGCATCCTTGGCCTGGTTCAGAAACGTAGCAAGGCCCGCGACAACCGTCGCAGGCCCCTTATCGCCGCCCATTGCGTCAACAGAAAGAACATTTGCCGCTGTCGGAACGTCGTCCGTCTGGCCTTTTGTCATCTGTTAACCGCGCCCCTGACCGCTGCGTTACGCCGCGTCGTCGTCGAGGTCGATGTCGGTTGTGTCGGCAACAACTTCGCGTGTCGCGTAGTGCCCGCAAGAGGGGCAAACGTGATGCGGACGCTTGAGTTCGCCGCAGTTGTCACATTCGTTGGGGTTCGCTGCGACAAGTGCGTCGTGCGCGCGCCGGTTGTTGCGGCGTGATTTCGATACTTTATTCTGCTGGACAGCCATGTCTCAACCCTATGCTATGCGGGCCGAAAGCCCTGTTTTACTGGTGCGTCGCCGGGGTCCTACGCCATTGTGGCAGCCCTGTCGAGTGCGATGTCAAAGAGGCCGCGAACATACTGCGATTCTGATGTTGTGCAAGTCTTTTTCCAAAGCCCGGCGCTAGCTGTTATTTGTCTTTCTTTTCAAGGCTGTCGCGCAGTGCGCCCAACCCGGCAAAAGGCTTTGCGTCATCGTCCGTCATGGGACTCACATCGGGATCGGCAAAAACCGTCTGCTCCAACATGGCCCCGTCTGCCCTTGGGTAAGGTGGCAGGGCCAGCGATAATGCCTCTATCATGACAGCTGCCAGATCAAGCGTCTCGGGGAGTTGCTCGACCGTGTCATCCTCGGGCATCTCGACTTCGGTCCCTTCAACCTGCGGCATTTCGGCCAGATAGGTGCGGCTGACATCTTCGTCGATGCGGGTCGTCACCGGCCCAAGAGTGACAACGCAGGCCTGTACGACCGTGGCACCCAATGTTGCCTGCAAGCCCCAGTCCTTCTGCCCAAGCGGACTGAGTTCGCCTTCAAACCGCAGCTTCTTGATCCCTTCGATCCCCAATGCGTCTGCAATGGCGCGCCGCTCCTCGGCGGTGGGCGTCAGCGAGAACGGCGAAGGACGTCTGTTGGGCAGGTCAGCCAAACGCAGATGTGATTGCGGCAGTTTCACCAAGGGTGCTTCCATTCTTGAACAGGTGACGGGTTGTGCTGTAGTGGAGATAAGAGGCATAAGAGCCCAAGGCAAGAGGATGTGGATGACCCCCGGTATGCGCAAAACGACATTGCAACTGCGCGTGTGTGCCTGGGTCGCGGCGGCCCTTTTCGCTAGCGGATGCACACCAATCAACCGCTATCACGGCTTTACACCGTCTCAGGCAGAGCTTGCCGAAGTGCAGGTTGGCCAGACGACTCGCGACACCATCGTGTCCAATTTCGGACCGCCGACGTCGCAGGGCGTGCCCGGTGGCGATTCGTATTATTACGTTTCCAGCCAGTTCCGTCACTTTGGCGCATTTGCCCCGCAAGAGGTCAGCCGTGAGGTGCTTGCGATCCGTTTCACCCCGCAGGGTGTGGTGCGCAATGTGGAAAGGTTCACGCTGGAAGATGGGCAGGTCGTCGCACTTGACCGCCGCGTAACCGATGATGGCATCAATGATGTCACCGTACTTGGTCAATTGCTAAACAGTCTTGGCCGCATTGATGCGGGACAGCTCTTTGGCGGCGATAGCGAGCCAGAGTTTTAGAGGCTGGTCTAACGACCCTGCGGAGATCACCAGAAAATATGGCCCGCCCGGCATCTGGCCCGGGGACGGCCGTTGATTTGACCCCAAGCGGTATGCTTCACAGCCCCGACAAAGGTGGTGATGAACGCAGCCAGACATGTCATATTGATACACTATTGATTTAGTCTGTTCACCGGCGTAGCATCTTCAGGTTCTCAGGGCGGGGCGGAATTCCCCACCGGCGGTATGCCCTTCGGGGTGAGCCCGCGAGCGCCTTTGGCCGTTGGCCAAAGGGTCAAGCAGATCAGGTGAGAGGCCTGAGCCGACGGTCATAGTCCGGATGAAAGAGAGCGGGTGCATATTGCAGGCCTTGGCCTGTGGTCTGTCCTGTTTTGCCTTGGGTCAACGCAAGCAGGAAAGGACAGATGCGATGATCCAGACACAAATGAAAACCGAGGCCCTGATGGGGCCTGTCTATTTCGTGACAGCGGGCGCGCTGTTTGCAGGGGCAAACACGGCGGTGCAGGGGGCTGCAATGCGGTACGGTGTGCCCAGTCCCACCGTTGCTTTTTGGCAATATGCGATTGCCTTATTGGCTGTTCTGCCAATTGTCCGGGGGGTGTCGTGGCGGACCAACCGATTGCCTATGCATCTGCTGCGGGTTGGGCTTGCGGCAATCGGCGTGCAGCTTTGGGTGGCTGGCTTGGCGGTCGTTCCGATCTGGCAGGCGATTGCGCTGATCCTCTTGTCGCCTTTGTTTGTCACGCTTGGGGCGGGATTGTTTCTGCGCGAAACGCTTACCCCGACCCGCGTGCTGGCGGTGACCTTAGGGGGCATTGGCGGTGTGCTTATTCTGGCCCCGTGGGAAGATGCCTTTACATGGGCTGCGTTGCTGCCGGTCGGCGCCGCGGCCTTTTGGGGTGCGTCATCGCTGGTGGCAAAGCGCCTGACACTGACCGAAAGTGCCGAAAGCCTGACGCTCTATCTCTTGGTCCTGCTGGTGCCGGTCAACGGCTTGGGCCTTGTGGGGGCAGGGGCGTTCATACCGGGCGAAGCCCTTTGGCTTGTCGCACTGTCTGGGCTTCTGGTAGCGGGAGCGCAATATCTGCTGGTGCGTGCCTATGTGGTTGCAGATGCGGCCTATCTGCAACCGTTTGACCATCTGAAACTGCCGCTGAATGTGGGGCTGGGGCTGGTATTTTTCGGCTTTGCACCCCCCGGCCTGATGTGGGTCGGGGCCGGGGTGATTATTCTGGCCAGCGCATGGGTACTGCGGGACGAATCGCGCGAACGGTTTATTCCTCGGGTTCAAACGTGAGCGCAACACCATTGATGCAGTACCGCAGCCCGGTGGGTTGCGGGCCATCGGGAAAGACGTGGCCAAGGTGCGCCTCGCAGCGGTTGCAGTGAACTTCTGTGCGCTTCATGAAAAAGCTGCGATCCACCTTTTCCCCGACCATTTCGCTGTCGATGGGCTGATAAAAAGACGGCCAGCCGGTGCCGCTTTCGAATTTCGCATCCTGCTCGAACAGTGGCGCGCCGCAGCACACGCACATGTAAGTGCCGGGTTCCTTTGGGAAATTCTCATGGGTGCCCGCCCGTTCGGTGCCGTGCTTGCGGGTGACCTTGTAGGCCATGTCAGACAGTTGGGCGCGCCATTCGGCGTCGGATTTGACGATCTTGTCCATTGGTTTGGTTGTTCCTTTTCTACTTGCCCCGTAAGTTAGGGCGCAAAGCGGGTTTCGCCAAGGCAGCAACTCATGACATTTGCGTATCAGATGGGACGGTATCTTGCCCGGTTTGCCCACACGGCGGCAGAGGTGAAGGCCTGTCAGGCGCTGCGGCAGCGGTGCTTTTTCGGCAGTGACGGGTTCGATTGCGATCAGTTTGACGCGGCTGCCCGCCATCTGATCGTACAGGATGCGCACGGGCGCTGTGTTGCGACGGCGCGCTTGTTTGACTGGGCTGACGGGCCATCCGCGCAAGCCGGCTATGCGGCCCAATTCTATGATCTGTCAGCGTTGAGCGGTTGCCAGTCCCCCATGGTGGAACTTGGGCGAGTTTGCGTGGCCCCGGAGGTGATGGATGCGGATGTCTTGCGCACAGTCTGGGGCGCGCTGACGGGGCATGTGGACCGGACAAGGGCGACCATGTTGTTTGGCTGCACCAGTTTTGCGGGGGTTGATCCAGTACCCTATGGACAGGCCTTGGCCCGTCTTCAGCGCCGGCACCTTGGGCCCGCGCACTTGCGCCCGGCCAGGCTGCTGCCAAATTGTATCCGCTTCGCGGATGTTCCATCTTTGGGTCGCCAGCCCATGCCGCCGCTGTTGCGCACCTATCTGGCCATGGGCGGATGGGTCAGTGACCATGCAGTGATTGATGAACAGATGCAGACCTTGCATGTCTTTACCTGTCTTGAGGTCGCAAAAGTGCCCCACGCGCGCGCTCGTGCGCTGCGCGCCCTTGCGCCTGCAACCGCCCTGCCTTAGCAGGCGGGCATGGCACGTGCACCCTTACTCCAGATCTCTGACATCGCCCTGACTTTTGGCGGTGATCCCGTATTCAAAGACCTGTCTCTGGTTGTCCAACCCGGCGACCGTGTGGCGCTTGTCGGCCGCAATGGGTCAGGCAAATCCACCTTGATGAAAGTCATGGCCGGACTGGTGGAGCCGGACAGCGGCACCCGTGTTGTGTCGCCGGGTGTGACCGTCGGCTATATGGAGCAGGACCCCACCATGGAAGGCTTTGCGACCCTTGGTGACTATGCCGCCAGCGGTCTGGATGTTGATGAGGCCTATAAGGTTGATATGGTTGCCGAGGGCCTGAAATTTGACCCCGCTGGCGCTGTGGCGACTGCATCTGGCGGCGAGCGTCGCCGTGCGGCCCTTGCGAAACTCATGGCCGAGGCCCCCGAACTGATGTTGCTGGACGAACCTACCAACCATCTGGATATCGAGGCGATTGCGTGGCTTGAAAACGAACTCAAACAGACCCGCGCCGCCTTTGTCCTGATTTCCCACGACCGCGCATTTCTGCGTGCGCTGACGCGTGCGACACTGTGGATCGACCGGGGCGCTGTGCGCCGCGCCGAACAGGGCTTTGACCGGTTTGAGGAATGGCGCGACAAGGTCTGGGAAGAAGAGGACCAGCAGCGTCACAAGCTGAACCGCAAGATCAAGGCAGAGGCGCGTTGGGCGGTCGAGGGAATTTCCGCCCGCCGGACCCGCAATCAGGGCCGGTTGCGCGCATTGCAGGATTTGCGTGCAGAAAAGGCCAGTCAGATCAAACGTCAGGGTACGGCTGCGATGGCGTTTGACGGTGGCGCCACTTCCGGCAAAAAGGTGATCGAGGCTTTCGGCCTGACGAAATCCTTTGACGGCAAGAGCATTGTCAAGAACTTCGACCTGACTGTGCAGCGAGGCGACCGGATTGCCTTTGTCGGCCCAAACGGCGTTGGGAAAACCACACTTATCAAGATGTTACTGGGTCAAGTTGAACCGGATGCAGGGTCGGTGAAACTGGGCACCAATCTGGATATCGCCGTGTTCGATCAGACCCGTGCAGCCCTGAATCCTGATATGTCCTTATGGGAAAATCTGGCGAACGATCCAGAACTTGGCGTGTCCGGCAAGTCCGATCAGATCATGGTACGCGGCGCCCCGAAACATGTGGTGGGCTACCTCAAGGAATTTCTGTTTGACGAGGCGCAGGCGCGTGCGCCAGTCCGGTCGCTGTCAGGAGGGGAAAAGGCCCGCCTGTTGTTGGCCCGGCTGATGGCGCGGGAAAGCAATCTGCTGGTGTTGGATGAGCCGACCAACGATCTGGATATCGAAACCCTTGATCTTTTGCAGGATATTCTGGGCGATTATGATGGGACGGTACTGCTGGTCAGCCACGATCGCGACTTTCTGGACCGCGTGGCCACGACGACAATCGCGATGGAGGGCAACGGACAGGCCGTTGTCTACGCCGGCGGCTGGACCGATTACCGTGCGCAACGCGGCGGTGACTTCACCGAGGCATCTGTGGCCAGCAAGCCACTGGCAAAAAAGGAAAAACAGGTCGAAAAGAAAGCCGCCAGCGGCCTGTCGTTTACTGAAAAACACCGGTTGGAGGCCTTGCCTGGCATCATCGACACGCTGACCTCAGAAATCGCCAAACTTGAAGAGTTGATGTCAGACCCCGAACTATTCACCAAGCAACCTGTGAAGTTCCAGAAGGCCATGGATGCATTGGTCGCACGGCAGTCCGCGCTATCCGATGCCGAAGAAGAATGGCTGATGCTGGAAGAAAAAGCCGCCGAATAGTTCAAAAGCGGGCAGGGTTCCATCAAACCCGTCGGAACGTTTCGGGGTAGTCCAGAACGAGGCCGAACGCGTCGATCTGCAATTCTGCTGTGAAGCCGCGGAACAGGCCTTCGTAACGATATGTCTGGCCCATTTCGATGCAGGTATAGCGTTGTCGGGCTGCTGTTGGCGTGAATGTCCCCGTGACCTGACTGGGTAAAGGCACATAGGCGGCAACAATATCGCAACTCTCGCCGGGTTTCAGCCCCAGCCGCTTGATCGGTAGCGTGTTCGTTGCTGGTGTCACGCCAATGTCAACATCGATGCATCCCTTCAAATCCGGAAGCGGTGCATCAGCCAGAAGATCATACCACTCTCCTTCGCCATTGGCTTCAATGTGTAGGACAGGACCACCGATATATTGAACGCGCACCTCTGAGGTGTGGAACATCGTGTCGGTGCGCACGACATAATAGGCTCCGTATTCGGTCTCTCTTGCGCCCGCGACGACACCGCTCAGGGTCAAGCCCTCATCATCCAGCGTGGCGTTGCAATGCTCTAACCCATTGCCCATCCATGGTTTCCACCGCACGTCTGTTTTCATTGTGGTGCCCCGAATTGCAGGTTTGAGCAATCCTGCGCTGAAAGAACCCCCGCACGCAATGGGCCGGAATTAAAGACCTGCATTTTCCAAGAGACCGATTTGCAGGGCTCAAACAGGAGAGTGATTCACCGTTTGTAAGTGACATTCGCCTATGAGCCTAAGAAGAACAGGGCCAATATGAGGTACACGCAAATGTATGGTATGGTAAATCATGGGATCCAAAGTCTTATCGAAGAGAACTTTGGCACCGATGACTGGGTGCAAATTTGCGAAAAGGCCGGTATCGAAACAGATCATTTCGAAGGTTTGCTGTCATATCCTGACGAAATTACCTATACTTTGGTTGATATTATCTCAAAACGTTACGAGATGGGCACCGATGAGGTGCTTCGGGTTTTCGGCGAATATTGGATTCAATTTTCGTCCGATAGCAGCATTGCCCGGCTGCTCAAGATTTCCAAAAAGAACTCGTTGCAGGAAAACCTTGAAGCTTTGAACGACATGCATGACCGCATCAAACTGTCTTTGCCGCATCTCAGACCCCCCTATTTCGACTATGAAAAAGGTGAGGATGGCGTCGATAAGCTGCACTATGGCAGTGAGCGCGAGGGGATGGAACCGATGGTGATCGGCCTGATCTACGGTTTGGCAAAAGAAACCGGGGAAAGGGTAGAAGTTTCAATCGACCCGAGACCTGCGTATGACGACATAAGAACGACTTTTTCACTGCGCTATGTCAGTGGGATATGGCAAAAATGAGGGACCCGCTGCCAAGGGCAATCCTGGAGAGTCTTTGTCCTTGTGCCGCAGTCTTTGATGCTGATGGTACTATTCTGCATAGCGGTCCAACGCTTGAAAAGGCATATGGTGAACCACTGGCGGGCAAAAACCTGCTGGATATATTCAAGGTCACGGCTCCGCGGGCACTGAGCAAGACCAAGGACTTCAAGAGATTCCTGACCCGCAAGATTTCAGTGACCCTCATGCGGCCTGATGGCGATCATAGAATTGCCTTTCGGTCGCAATTTATCTCGATCAGCGATGACGACCGGACTTTTATCGTAAACTGCTCGTTCGGGCAAAGCTTGCTGAGCTCGGTCGAAATTCTTGATCTGGAGGAGGGGAATTTTTCCTTTGCCGATCCATCCATGGATCTGTTCAATTCGCTGTCGGTTCAGCAGGAACTGATCACTGAGCATCAGCATCTCACAGAAAAGCTGAAGTCCGCCAAACAATCGGCGGAACGCCGTGCGAATACCGACCCGCTCACTGATTTGCCAAACAGGCGGGCGTTTTCCGACCATGCCGAAAGAATGCTCAGATCGCAAAAGCAAGACGGGAAGGCCCTGGCATTCCTGCTCATCGATCTTGATAAGTTCAAACAGGTCAACGACATGTTCGGCCATGCTGCGGGCGACTTTGTTCTGAAGGCAGCAACCAACGTTCTGCGCAGCGCGTTTGGTGACAATGGCTTCGTCGCCCGGCTCAGCAGTGATGAGTTCATAGCGCTCATAACTGGCAAAGATGTGCTGGCAGAGGCCGAGAAATTATCGTTTTCCATTATCTCACAGATATCGGAGCCCATCAAATACGAGAGTAGCAGGGTCCAGATCGGTGCAAGCATCGGGATAACCACGGCCTGTCCAGGACAGACGAAATCGCTTGATCAGCTTCTGTTGGAGGCTGATCTCGCCCTTTTTGAAGCAAAGGAAGGCGGGCGACTGCGAAGTCAGGTTTATGATGCACGACTTGGAAGAAAATATGCCCTGATGGGCAGGCTGACCCGTGAAATGGAACCTGCGCTCGCAGCCGGAGAGTTTGTACCTTTCTTTCAGCCCCAGATTGAACCCGCGACCGGCCGGTTGACAGGTGCTGAGGTTCTGGTGCGCTGGCTGCATCCCCAGTTGGGCCTGCTGAACCCTGTGGAGTTCATATTCGTGGCCGAAAGAAACCGGATGATGGGGCGCATTGATCATGAGGTGCGGAAGTTGGCGCTTGATACGTTCAAGAAATGGCAGCGCTATGGTCTGCAACTGGACCAGATGTCCTTTAATTTGACGGCTGAAAAACTTGGCGACAAGACGTTCGTGGACGAGATCATGCGCGATATTGAACAAAGAAAGATCAAGCCATCCCAAATCTGTTTTGAGCTTCTTGAGTCGATTCTCATTGACGGCGCTAACGCGCCTGTTCTTGAGGGTGCCGCCGATCTTTCCTTTGCAGGGTTCAAACTGGCGCTTGATGATTTCGGGACTGGCCATGCCTCTATCGCGTCTTTGATTTCAGTTCCGGTGGATACCGTCAAAATCGATCGTTCCTTTATCAACGGTCTGCACTCAAGCAAGCGCATCCGCAGTATGACCAAAGCGATCATTGGCCTTTGCCAGCAACTGAGGCTCAAGATCGTTGCCGAAGGTGTCGAAGATGTCAGGGACTTGCAGCTTGTTCAGGAAATGGGCTGTGACTATGTGCAGGGGTATTATTTCGCAAAACCGATGAGTTCCAATGATTTCTGGGATTGGGCACAGTCACGACAGATCGAAGCATGCAATGTTAGGTGACAACGATCGCGCAGGATCGGAGAGTTTCGCTTCAACATCTCTCAAGTGATCTGACTGAACAGATATGGCGAGACATCCACGCAACGAATCCTGCAGGCTTTGAAGCAAACGCGTTAACCTTTCGGGCCAAATGACGATCATCAGCGCCCGTGCCCGCTTTGATAAAAATACCACCAATGGCAATAAAGGGCGTATTTGCTCCACATTGACGACTAGAGAGCGTCACAAATGCAGGTTAACACGTTGGCCCAAGTCCGATAGGATCAAATGGTTAACGGGGAGTATCAATATGAGGCCATCGCTTATTGCTGTTGTCTTGCTTTTGACAGCGCTGGCGTTTTTCGCGGCCTTCCGGTTTTTGCCTGCTGGCATTGACCGCCAGATTGCGGCAACCTCGACAGAGCTTCGCGCAGAATTTGACGCGTCACGCGCAGAGTTGGTCGCGCAAACACGCGCCCTTGAAGACAAGATTGCTGATCTTGAAAGTCGTAACAGCACGTTGACTGACGCGAATGCGCAAAACAGCGATACGGAACTTGCAGCACTTCAAGCCGCGTTTGATGCCGAAAAGCTGGCGCTAGAGGCGGAAAATGCCGCGCTTGAAGCGTCCAATGCGGAACTGGCTTCGTTCGACAAGGCTGCTTATCTGGAAGCCGCGACGGCAGCCTTTGCCGATCAGAAGTTGGGTCTCGAAACCAAAATCGCAGAACTGGAAGCCCGTAATCAGGAATTGGCCGCAGCAAACACCGCACGGGTTGTTGGAGATGAGGCCGCTTTGCAGGCGGCGTTTGCCGACGAGAAGGCGGTTCTTGAAGAGCGTATCACGGACCTGCTTGCTGCGAACGACGCCTTGTCAGCGCAAAGCGCCGCCGATCTTGCGGCAGCCAAAGCTGCTTTGATGGAACAGAAAACGGCGCTTGAGGCCGAGATTGCAGCGCTAAAGACGCAAAACGAAGAGTTGTTGGCGGCGGGCACGACGGCGCAGGCTGCACGGAACGCGCTAGAGAGCGAACTTGCACAGGTGCGCGCGCAACTTGACGCAGCGAATGCAGAACGCGCGTCGCTGGTCGAGACAACCGCAAAATTGTCCGCGCAGGTATCAGATCTTGAATCGCAGTTGGCCAGCCAGCAAAGCGAAACGGTCGAAACCGCCAACTCGGCGGTCGAGGGCGAATTGGCAGAGGCTCGCAGCGCGCTGGCAGAGTCCAATGCAACCATCGAAACGCTGAATGGTATTATCCTTGGCATCGATGTCGAACAAAAAGAAGCGCAAGCGGAAATAGCAGCGCTTCAGTCGCGCATCTCCGAGTTGGAGGGCGGCGCTGTGGCAGCATCAACCGACGCCGACAGCGCACTGGCAGAGTTGCAGGCCACCCTGTCTGAAAGAACGCAAGCGCTCGCAGCGGCTGAGGAACGTGTTGCAGCATTGACAGAAGAGGCAGAAATTCAGGACCTGACGGTGACGGTCCTGATGGGCCGCATCAATGATGTTGAAAGCGAAATCGCGACCCTGCAATCGGCGACTGTTGTTACGGGCGCAAACACGCCTGCGCAAGACGTCGCAGCCGCACAGACGCTGGAGAGCTGCATAGCAGGCACTGCCGCCATTTTTGGCGAAGAGAAAACGGGCTTTGAAATGGGCACATCTACAATTCTTGCGAATTCTGAACCCGCGCTTGTGGCCTTGTCTGAGCTTGCCGTTCAATGCATTGATGCGGGTCTGGATCTTGCCATCGGTGGCCACACCGATAGCCAGGGCGGCGAGGCAATAAATCAAACACTCAGTGAAGCACGCGCGCGGTCAGTTCAGGAATTTCTTGTTGCGCGTGGTGTGCCCGCTGAGGCTTTGAGCACGACTGGCTACGGCGAAACTGTGCCAATTGCTGACAATGCCACCAGTGAAGGCCGCGCCCAAAACCGCCGGATAACATTCGAATGGCTTCGGCGTTAGAAAGAAACAAACCCCAACTTGATATCGTTTGGAAATGACTATGTCCGTTCTTCTAATCCAGATACTATTTTTCATGACCTGCACGTTCGTGTTGGGGCTTATGCTTGGTTATCTCTTGTGGCGCTTCGGAACGGCTCAGAAAATCGCATCAATGTCTTCTGACCTGAAGTTCTGGAGAGATAATCTGGAACAATCACGGATCGAACGCGAAGTTGAAATCAGAAGGATTGAGGAACTCACCAGAGAGAGGGCTATTCTTAAGAAACGGCTCGCGTCCCAGTCTTCGTGACATGAAACAGATGTGGTGAAGCCTGCGCATATTGATCGAGCCGGATAATTCAGGAGCGGTCCACATCCGGAGGCCGCTCTGACAGCTGCATAATTTCAAAGGTTGGCGGGCATCTGCCTTAACTTGGGGCGCAGCACGGACGGCTTGCCAGCAGCACCCTGAAGAGGCCGTACAAGAAACCCTGCGGCGATCACATCCGGAAATCCCTGGCCCGCTTGCCCGACAGTTATGATCGTTTGTCGGTGCTTGTGAGGTCCTTTCAGGCGCGTCGCAAGAGCGCAAATGCGCTGATGACCGACGGCGGGTCGGTGTAGACCAGTGATGTTCATTTGGGCTTCTCCTGCCGCTTCGATCTTAGGTTGAAAGTGCACCTTGTCTGAAATTGACAGCTCACCGGGCACGGCAATGCTGAACCGATCAGGCAGACTTGTGACCACGCAGCGGTTTCATTGTGAAAATTTGCTTTGATTGTTTGCGGTTAGATGGGTTTCCGCGTGCTGTTTGATCACACGTGTGACGCATCTTGCAGTGTCGCTCCAAGTTGGCAGGCTTTGCGACAGGTTGCGCGCCTTTGCGCGTAACACTTGCCGGTCCTGTGCATTGGTCAGAAGCTGCCTGAGGCCTGCGGCGAATGCGTTTGCGTCGTCTGGCGCGACAAGCAGCCCGGCATCCTGCACCGTATCGGCCACCGCGCCCGCGCCACAACTGATGATCGGCAGGCCGTTCAGCATCGCTTCGCTCAGGACCATGCCATACCCTTCGTAGCGGGTCGCCAGCGCAAATATTGATCCTCCCCCACTGAATTGGTCCGCCCGTATAGTTAGGAAACGGAGGATCGAATATGGGAATCAAGTGACACAAACCTGAAGAGATTGTCACGAAGTTACAGCACGTCTGTTTGCGATGCTGTCCTCGGTTGCAATGTAAGTCAGGGAATGGATGGCATAGCCGTGATCCGCCATCAGCATCGTTATATTCTCGATCCCCTTGATGGTCATCGCAACCGGCAAATCGGTTGCCCAGCAGAGCAGGCAATCGACTTGACCAGTGACAAGCGGGGCAGGGTCGTCCTGTGTCGAAACGATCTCGATCTGGTTGATATCGATGTGATTGAGCGTGCAAAGCGCCCGTAGAATCGGGGTTTTGAAAACTGCCATGCCGATCCTTTTGCCAATAAGGTCTGCAGGCGTGTTGACCGGGTTTGCAGCCAGTGACGCAATTTCAAAGGGGTTCTTTTGCATCGCGCCCGCGATGATCTTGAAGGGCGCAGCCTGTGCGACCGCCGCGGCAATATAGTCGGCAGCGGAAATGCCCATTAGAGCCGTGCCCGACACCACAGGGGGATCAACCGGGGCGTTTGGGCCGTCTTGTATCAGTGAAACATCCAGCGCTTCTGCATCCCGGTATCCTTTGCGTGCGGCAATATATCTGCCACCGAACTGCACCGAATTCAGCCACGACAGTTGGGAATTCACTGTGCTGTGCGCGTCTGCAAGCAGCGGGGTTGCCCCAACCGCTGCGGCGCCCGTTGCCAGGAATTGACGTCGGTTTGGGAAGAGTGATGCATTCATTTTGAATTCCGTTCCATGGTTGTGTCACTTTGAAAAATTGGAAATCTGATCATGAAGAACGGGCGGGCAGGGCGGCGATTGTCATGATCGCCCCGTAAGCGATACCCATTGCGATCCCAACTGACGGCGTCGCACCTGTCGGCGGGAATAAAACGGCGGCCGCCCCTTCGCGCCAGCCCCAGCCCGCCACAGAAAGCGGAACCAGCATGGCACTCAGCACCAGCAGCAGCAGCGTCAGCCATGTGTCGGGGGGGGCAGGACCGTTCCGGTCGCTCGCGCACAGGCGTAAAGGCTGAAAACCAACAGCCCGGCAATAGCACCTGACAAAAGCAGCAGACGTCGCTGCCGGGTCAGGCCCAGAACAAGCTGCAAGAACCGACCCATCGGCGTGTCGCGCCATGAAATGATAACGCACACGGACAGGCCAGCGGCCAGCCCGGCAATTGCGGCCCACGTCCATACAGGCCACGCGATCCCGCCGGGCAGGATCATCGCCACCCCCAAGGCGCTGGCCATCATCACAAAGATTGTTCTCTGCCCAAGCAGACGTTCGGCGGCAACAGATTGTGCTGTCCGGACATATCGCCTTTCTGCCGCAGACGCACCGCCCGCCCGACGTCACGAACGACGCCACCCGGCAAGATCAGATTGACCAGTTGCGGGATGTAATATTCGGCCACAGCATGACGGTAGCCCAGCTCAATCGAGAGCGCATGTGCCGTCAGTTGCCAGCGCCGCGCCATCAAGAAGGTGAGCAGCGTCAGCGTAGCAAAGGCGTCAGCCAGCCAGCCGATTTCGGCACCTTGCAGATGCGTCATGACGTGTTGGGCACCAGCCAGCCACAGAACAATCGCCAACAGGCCAGCCGAAACAGCGAATTTAAGCGCATGAAGCGTCATTGCTCCGACACCTCGGCCAGAACTTTGCGGGAGCTGAAGGTTTCCAGAAACCGATTTCGGAATTTGTCCATCCGCAGGGCAGGCAAATCAGCGGCCGGGATCAGCCCGGCGGTCCACTCCCAATTGTTGATCCGCTCTATGACCGCCTGCGGTCCGATCATATGGACAGGCACGTCGCGGTTGTCGCTGCCTGCAACGAAATCTGCGGCTTGATGATCCCCGATGATCAGCACCAGTGGCGCGTTATCGCCCGGCCGCGCGACATGTGTCAGTGTGGCCTGCAGGGTATAATCAATCGCCAGCCGGTCTTGGTCGCGCACGTTGTTATAGTCTTTCCAAAGCTCGCGCGGGGTCGGACCTGCCGCCGCCATCGGACTAAAGATCGTGCCGTCACCGACTTGGTCCCATGGCGCCATGTCAGGGATCGGGACCCAAGGGGCATGGGATGAGATCAGGGCGATCTGGATGAAATCCGGGAGCGGATCAGGGGGCAGCAGGTCGGCGTAGGCTGCAAGGGTGAATTGATCGGGCATTGTCACCCAGTTTAACCGCGCGCCGCAAAAGGGGATATCGGCAGCCGGAAAAACCAGATCAAAACCCATTTTGCTGCTTTCGGGCCACCCCAATGTTATCGCTGGCATAATCGCGGCGGTCTGAAACCCGGCATCACGGGCAAAATGAAACAGCAGGGCCGATATTTACACCACGCAAATGGTTTTGCGCCGCGTACTTGGTGGCAATACGCCCCTCAGTTTGGGGATGAACAACCCTGTGATCACAAATGCATAACGCATAAATCCCAGTATCAGGACCTCTGGGCCTGTTTGTCCGGACCGCATGATAATGAGCGACAGGACGTCACCGAACAGCGCAGCGGCTTCCATATCAAACCGCGCTCCGAAGTCCGAGGTATGGCCCGTGCGGCGCGCCAGCCAGCCATCCAGCCTGTCCATTGCAAAGGCGAAACCGCGCCACGGCCGCCCTTCGTTCAAGTCCCCCAGCAGTATTGTCTGCGTAAATACTGCCTGACAATCCGCATCTGGATAATGCGCAAAGGTTGCGACAATGAAAGTTGCGACAATGAAAGATGTGTCGAAATGACCCGGAAACGGCGGGCCTGGTCGGCCAGTTCAAGCGCGATCGCCCTCCTGTGGCAATGCCCGGGCAGGTCGATCACATCTGCGTGCGTCGTGGTGAAACGGGGATACGTGAACAGGTTTGTGCCTAAAAACCCATCACTTACGGAGCCCCGTCGCAGCTTTGGGTCGGCATGAGCGGAGGTCAGTCCGGTCATGCCGACAATCTTTTCCATGTCAAAGATGCGTCCGTGTGGTCTTCATTCGCCGTCGGCCTCTTGCAGGGATAATATATCGGGACCATGCGGCATGATCGCGCTGTCGATGGCCGCGACAATGCGTTCTGGATCAATCCGTCCATCGGCCCCCCGCGCGCGGTGTACGTTTCATGTCGCACATGTCATCTGTTGGCTGGTCACGTCTCGTTCCATCTTTGCGCCGTTTCGAAACTGGTCGCACTGGCGCCATATGAAAGCTGTGCTAGGTTGAACTATCATCCAAAAGAGATTTACCAACCCTCTTCAGGAGACTGACACGCTTCGAGCGCTGTCCCATTGCTTTGGTGCTTTTTGGCGCAAATGGCGCTTGCGCCGACCCGGCCCGCTAGCCGACCCGGCCCGCGATGAGTTGGATCCAGACCACATAACCGTCATGTTCACTGTGGCGCACCTCGGATATGCAGATACGCTTGGCATCTTTCGTGACGTCACCAGCAGTTTCACCTACGATATGGACACGCAGGAATTGAGTGATGTGCAGGTGTCGATTCAGTCCGACATTATGAACAGTTTTCACGCCGGCCGCGACAGACTTGTCAAAAGCAAAGACTTCCTGAATGTCTCGGCGCATCCGCAAATCACCTTTGTCGCCGATGGCGGCACACCGACGAGCGATACATCAGGGCAGGTGACAGGTTTTCTGACCATATTGGGCCAAACCATGACCTTCACGCTGGATGTGCAGTTGAACAAAGCGGCAGTTTATCCCTTCGGCCACAAACGGTTTGTTCTGGGTCTTTCGATTGATGCCACGCTGGACCGCAGTACCTACGGGATGACCTACGGCGTCAATAATGGTCTGGTCGGTGATACGGTTGCGGTGCGGATCGAAACCGAAACCGAAACCATGCAGAGGGACTGACGCGCTGAATTGGTTGGGCCGCATCGCCTCTCAAAAGCGGCCATCCTGACCGTTTTGATATCGCCTGATTAATCATGGCTCTGTAAAGGAAGCTCGACGTGCACTCTCCAGTGTGCGCCTAATTTTTCTTTTCGAGGTGATGTGTCGTCTGAAATGTTGAATGTCTGGATTGTTCTGGTGACGCTTTGCGCGGGCGCGCTGCTGATGTATCCCAGATTGGCCAACGCCCGGCTGTGGCGTGCAGCCATTACACCGCTGGCGTCGATCATTGGCAGTGGTTTTCTGGTTTTGGGGCCTGTCCTGAATGCATCGTTCGGGCAGTATGCGCCTGCGATCATGGTGATCCTGTGCCTGCTGGCTTACAGCTTTGGCAGCGTGATCCGTTTCAATATCATCCGGCTTGCGGTGCATGGCACGGCACGCCGCAAGATTGAGGACCGGCTTGAAACGCTTGCGTCCTGGGCGCTCGCCTTTGCCTATGTCGTGTCTGTTGCCTATTACCTGAACCTTTTGGGGGCGTTTGCCGTCAGCCAGACCGAAGCGGACACCGCCCGGAATGCAAAGCTTATTACCAGCATGGTCCTGATCCTGATCCTGTTGATCGGCTGGTCCAAGGGGTTTCGGGCGCTTGAGCGGATGGAGCAATTATCGGTCGGTCTGAAACTTTCCATTATCGCGGGCCTGTTGTTCGCGCTGGGGTGGTACTTTCTTGAAAAAGCGGCGGGCCACGCATTGCGCGCCAACCCCGCCGTCGTCAGCGGATGGCCAGCGCTGACCATGGTCGCGGGCCTGCTGGTGACGGTTCAGGGGTTCGAGACATCGCGCTATCTGGGCAATGAATATGACCCGATGACGCGGGTCCGTTCCATGCAGGTGGCGCAGTGGCTTTCAACGGCTATTTGCGTGGTCTACCTGCTTTTGCTCAGCTATGTGTTTGCGCCGGGCACGCTGGTGTTGGACGAAACGGCGATCATCGACATGATGGCCATCGTCGCCCCGATTTTACCGCTGCTTTTGATTACCGCTGCCATTAGCGCCCAGTTCAGTGCAGCCGTGGCTGATACCGGAGGTTCTGGCGGTCTGATCATGGAGCTGACTGGCGGGCGGGTCTCCGAACGGGCCGGTTATGCCGCGTTGGTGGCTGTTGGTCTTGGGCTGACGTGGGCTTTCAGCGTTTTCGAGATCATCAGCTATGCCTCGCGCGCCTTTGCTGTCTATTATGCGCTGCAAGCGCTCATCGCCACCATTGGCGCATGGGCGCAGCGGTCCAGCCCCGGCAAAGCCGTGCTCTTTGCCAGTTTGGCCCTGATTGGATTTGTGATCGCCATTTTCGGGGTGCCGGTCGAATAGCGCTAGGGCCCTGACCCTAGCCTGTCCTCGCCCGCCGTGACCTGCGACCTTGCCGGTCGCCGCCGCTGTTGAATTTGGCGTTGGGCAAATGAACGATGCTGTTCAAAATCGGAAACGGCTCTACCGCGTTGGGGATGGCAGAGGCATTGACGAAATGTTCCTGAAAACGCGGTTCGATGGCGGTTTCGACCTTGTGGATCTTATGGACGAGCGTTTCGATTTCCCGCCGCGCGTCAGTGTTTAGCAATGCGATCCGCGCACCGGTCCCCGCAGCATTGCCCGCACTTGTCACCTTGTCCAGTGGCACGTCGGGGATCATGCCCAGTACCATTGCGTGTTTGGGACTGATATGAGCACCAAAGGCACCGGCCAGCACCACGCGGTCCACCTTATCGACCCCGAATTTATCCATCAGCAAGCGCGCACCTGAATAGAGGGCGGCCTTGGCCATCTGGATTTGTCGCACGTCGGTATTTGTGACCGCGATTTTCGGGCCGCCATGTGCGGTGCCGTCGAACAGCAGGTAGGAATGGGTCCGCCCATCGGGAAAGCAGTTGGGGCTGCCGGTTTGTTCGGCTGATCCGATCAGGCCGGGTCCATCCAGAATGCCAGCCATGCGCATTTCGGCGATGACCTCGATAATGCCGGACCCACAAATGCCGCTTATCCCGGTCTGTGCGATTGCCGCGTCAAAACCATCTTCGTCAGACCACAGGTCGGACCCGATCACCTGAAAACGCGGTAGCTTGGTCACAGGGTCGATCTGCACATGCTCGATTGCGCCCGGTGCAGCCCGCTGCCCGTTGGTGATTTGCGCCCCTTCAAAGGCGGGGCCGGTGGGTGATGAACAGGCCAGCACCTTTTCGCGGTTGCCCAGCAGAATCTCGGCATTGGTGCCGACATCCACAATCAAAACAAGGTCTTCGGATTTGTCGGGCGCCTCTGACAGGGCGACCGCTGCCGCATCAGCCCCCACGTGGCCCGCAATGCAAGGAAGCAGATAGATGCGGGCCGCCGGATGCAGGTTCAGGTCCAACTCGCTCGCTCTTAGTGAAATGGCATCGGAGGTGGCCAGCGCAAACGGGGCCTGACCGAGTTCGTATGCGTCAATCCCGAGGAACAGATGGTGCATGACCGGATTACACACGAAAACCGCATCCACAATCAGTTGACGGTCAATCTCTGCTTCGCCTGTGATTTGATCGAACAGCGCGTTCATACCGTCACGTACCGCCGTCGTCATTTCGGCGGCACCCGTTGGATTCATCATGCCATAGCTGACCCGGCTCATGAGGTCTTCGCCAAAGCGGATTTGCGGGTTCATCATCCCGCAAGAGGCAATGACTTCGCCGGTTTGCAGGTCACACAGGTGGCCCGCAATGGTGGTGGATCCCAGATCAATAGCCAGCCCATAGATCGTGCCTTCGTAAAAGCCCGGCCAGATGGAAATGATCCGGGGGCTAAAGACCGCATCGCCCAGATGGATTGCTACGGTGACTTTCCATTCGCCCTTGCGCAGGGCCGCCTGCAAGGTCGTCAACACGCCAAGATCAGCCTCAAGATGGGGCAGGTCCCAGTCGCGCCGCAGGGCGGCTGTCAGCCGCTCAAGATCGCCAGAAGGGTCGTGCATATCCGGTTCGGCCACCTCGACATAATAAAGCCGGGTGGACGGGTTCATGATGATGTCGCGGACTTCGGCGCGCTTGCGCACCACTTGTTTATGGACCTGACTTTCGGCGGGCACATCAATAACAACATCGCCCTGCACGGTGGCCTGACACCCCAGACGGCGCCCCTTTTTCAACCCGCGTTTGTCATCATAGCGGGCTTCGACGGCGTTCCACGGCGTCAGCGCATCAGGTGCAACTGTAACCCCATGTTTGGAAAATTCACCGTATGACGGGGTGATCTGGCATTTCGAACAAATACCGCGCCCGCCGCAAACACTGTCCAGATCGACGCCAAGCTGGCGCGCAGCTGTCAGAACCGGTGTCCCTGTTGGAAAATGCCCGCGCTTTCCTGACGGTGTGAAAATGACAAGATGGTCTTTGCTCATGGATAAGGCCCGTATGTTTCGCAGCATACATAGACTGTCAGCGGGGGATTGGAACGGTCGTATCCGTCATAATGAATATGCAGAACGGCATGGGTCAGCCCAAAATCCCCCGCCCAAACAGCCAGACGGCCAAAGGCACGGGCATGGTGGCAAGCGCGATGGTCAGGATCATGGCCAATGTCTGGAACAACCGGGTGATGCCAGCCACAAGCATGATCCCGCCACCGCCGCCAATGACACTGTTGCCGGGCATGTTCAGAAGCAGTCCAATAGCGATATAGCGGTAGTCAATTAACGGCTTGGACAGCCAGACGGGCAGTCGCCCGGTCAGGTCGGCCAGACGTTCTTCGCGCGATTGCTGCTTAATCCGCTCAAGCATCCGGCAGGCGCGCATCAGGCGGAAATCGGCAAACATGCGGTGCAGCCAGTCAAGCGACAGTGATTGCCCCAGCAGAAAGGCCGTCGAAAGCCCAATAACGGTTGCGAGATAGACAAAGGGCGCAACGTCGGCCCCCAGCACCACCAACAGACCCACCCCCAGTTCGATTCCGGGCACAAAGGGGATGGCGACCAGAACCGCATAGGCGATCAGCGCAGTCAGGATCAGCCCGACCATCGCTCTTGCGGCGGCCTCTTCCTCTAAAAGGTGAATCCGCGCCATGATCCAGTCCACCCCGAGCTTGACCATATAGGCGGCAGCCAGGATCAAAATGACGCGGACCGCGATCCGGGGCAGGGCGATGTGCCATGGCGACGGTGTCAGTTTGCGTGGGCTGTGGGTGGTCATGGTGAACCTTGCGTTGCTTGGTGCGGGCCTGCAAGAGCCTTTCGGCACAGATTGCCCTTTCGTGCATGTGCGATCCATGCGATAGCGCGATGCCAACGATGGCCAGCATAAAGGAACGCATGATGGAGATTCGCGAGGCACTTACTTTTGATGATGTTCTGCTGGTTCCGGGCGCATCCAGCGTGCTGCCATCGACCGCAGACACCCGCACCCGTGTTGCAAAATCGATCACGATGAATATCCCGCTGCTGTCCAGCGCGATGGATACGGTGACCGAGGCCCGCATGGCGATAGCGATGGCACAGGCCGGGGGCATTGGTGTAGTTCATAAGAACCTTGATGTGGCAGCACAGGCCGAGGAAATTCGCAGGGTCAAACGCTTTGTCTCGGGGATTGTCTATAACCCGATTACGCTGACCCCGGATCAGACACTCGCCGATGCCAAGGCGCTGATGGATCGCTACCGCATCACCGGCTTTCCGGTTGTGGGCGAGGGCGGCAAGGTGCTGGGCATCGTCACCAACCGCGACATGCGCTTTGCCGAAGACGATGCGACGCCCGTCAGCGTGATGATGACCTCGGACGATCTGGCGATCCTGCGCGAACCTGCCGATCTGGAAGAGGCCCGGTCCCTGATGAAGGCGCGCCGCATCGAAAAGCTGCTGGTCACGGACGCAGTGGGCAAGCTGACTGGTCTGCTGACGCTCAAGGACAGTGAGCAGGCTGTCCTGAACCCTGTTGCCTGCAAGGACCATCTTGGCAGGTTGCGGGTCGCTGCGGCCTCTGGTGTTGGCGATGCGGGCTTTGAACGCTCTGCTGCCCTGGTCGAGGCAGGCGTCGACTTGATCGTCATTGACACCGCCCATGGCCATTCCGAAGGGGTCGCCAAAGCGGTGGAACGCGCCAAGATGCTGTCGAACGAGGTCCAGATCGTGGCCGGCAACATTGCCACGCGCGAGGCTGCCAAAGCCTTGATTGGTTCTGGTGCGGACGCAGTCAAGGTCGGTATCGGGCCCGGTTCGATCTGCACCACACGCATGGTTGCAGGCGTCGGCGTACCACAGTTGACCGCGATCATGGATTCTGTTGCGGGCGCGGGCGATGTGCCTGTGATTGCCGATGGCGGTATCAAGTTTTCGGGTGATTTTGCCAAGGCGATTGCGGCGGGTGCGTCTTGCGCCATGGTCGGCTCGATGATCGCGGGCACCGACGAAAGCCCGGGCGAGGTGATCTTGTATCAGGGCAGGTCATTCAAGTCCTATCGCGGGATGGGCAGTCTGGGTGCGATGGCGCGCGGTTCGGCTGACCGTTATTTCCAGAAGGACGCTGCAAGCGACAAGCTGGTGCCCGAAGGCATCGAAGGGCAGGTGCCCTACAAAGGCTCCGCCAGTGCGGTTGTGCATCAGCTTGTCGGCGGTCTGCGCGCCGCAATGGGCTATACCGGCAATGCCACCGTCGACGAGATGCGCACGAACTGCAAATTCGTCAAGATCACCGGTGCAGGCCTGCAAGAAAGCCATGTGCATGACGTGCGTATTACGCGAGAAAGCCCCAACTACAGGATTGGTTGACCGATGACCCCCGGTGCGCGCGTCGCGGCGGCGATCACGATCCTGGACCAGATATTGACGGGTGTGCCCGCCGAGCAGGCATTGACCGGCTGGGCGCGGTCCAGCCGCTTTGCCGGGTCCAAGGACCGCGCGGCGATCCGTGACCACGTTTTTGACGTCCTGCGCGCGAAACGATCTTTGGGGGAGGGTGACGGGCGCAGCCTGATGATTGCCCTGATGCGGCGCGATGGTCATGATCTTGCAGCGCTGTTCAATGGTGTGGGTCATGCGCCACCGGCGCTTGCCGATGATGAGTGCGACGCGCCCGTGCCGTTGGATACGCCTGCTGCGTGCGACGTGCCCGACTGGCTGTGGCCTGCGTGGCAAGCCAGCCTTGGAGACAAGGCAAAGGCAGTCGCTCTTGTGCAGCAAACGCGCGCATCCGTCTTTTTGCGGGTCAATCTGAACCGTGCATCGCGTGCTGATGCGGCCAGACTATTGGCCGCCGATGACATTGATGCGGCCCCGGTTGCGGGCGTGGATACGGCGCTGCGCGTGCGCAGCAATCCAAGGCGGATCAAGCTTTCGCAAGCATATGTTGACGGGTTTGTAGAACTTCAGGATGCATCGTCGCAATGGGCGATCGGCCGGGTGCCGGTCAAGCCCGGTGCGCGGGTTCTGGACTATTGTGCCGGTGGTGGCGGCAAGGCGCTTGCTTTCGCAGATGCCTATGACGCGCAGATCTTTGCCCATGACATCAACGCCCGACGCATGGCCGACATTCCCGCCCGTGCCGCACGCGCTGGTGCCAAGGTTGAGATTTTGACAACAGACGCCTTGCAGGATGCCGACCATTTTGACGTCGTGTTCTGCGATGCCCCCTGTTCGGGAAGTGGAACATGGCGACGCACCCCGGATGCAAAATGGCGCCTGACAGAAGACGATCTGGACCACCTTGGACAGATGCAAAAAGAGGCATTGGCCGCTGCTGCTGCTTTGACTTGCACCTCGGGATTACTTGCCTATGCGACCTGTTCAGTTCTGTGCAAGGAAAACGAAGATATCGTTAACGCCTTCATCGACAATGACGGCAGTTGGAAGATTGTCTCGCAGGAGAAACGATTGCCGGACGCCGACGGAGACGGTTTCTTCATTTGCGTGCTGCAAACCAAAAAAACAACTTAAGATTGCATAATCATTTGACATTTAAACTTAATGATTGGTTAATCGTTCCTGCGTAAATCTTCGACAAGTCAGTGTAATGAGGGAACGGACGTGCCGACAGATCAATCGTTTGAATTACCTTCATCCTCGCGACAGTCAACAATGCCAGTTACGGGTATTTTCTTAGCAATTGCTATGGTCTGCTTTTGCATGGGCGTTTTTGTACCGCAACTTGCATTGAAAATTGGCCTTGCCACAGCGGGTGGGATTTTCTGCGCCATGGCGGGTTGGCGCTTGAAGTCTTGGGTAAAACCCAACATCGGCTTGGGAAAAAAGCAGAGCGGATACCAGTCCTTGGTGGAGTCCGACGTCGATTGTACCTTTGTTACCGACCCGCAAGGCATGGTGATAGCCCATAGCAATGTTGCGTCAGATCAGTATGGCAGCCAGACAGGACAGTCCGCACGCGGCGTGTTTGGCCGTATTCTGGCCGATCCTGACAAAGTTCTGGATACACTCCTTGAAAAGGTCGCTTCTGGCGAGGCTGGCAAGGAAAATGTTATCACCCAAAGGGGCCAATTCAGGCTGAGCGTTTCTCCGCTACCTGATGCAAAGCTTTTGTGGCGGATCATTGACTCAGGAGCGGCAGGGTTCCCTTTGGCCAATGGTTTTACCAGTGGACACCTGCCCACAATAATCGTCGATGCCGACAACCGGATTGTGCAGATCAACGATGCATGCCAGGCGCTCCTCCGCGCGCGACCGGAAAAATTGAGTGAGATCGTCGATAGTCTGCCCCTGCGTTCCGGGCAACAACACAGGATCAAGACGGCCAATGGCAAAATTACCGCCGTGATTGCCGAATTGGCGCTCGATAACGGCGGAACAGCCGTATATCTGATCCCGGATACTGCCGCACAGACCCCTCGCTTCTTCAATGCCGGTTGGGACGCGATCGAAGATTTGCCCGTCCCTTTGATGAAGATCACCCCCGACGGAGAAGTACTCGCATCGAACCGCGAGGCGCGCTTGTTGCTCAAGATCGACGACCGTGACGGGCAGCGCATCGGCGAGATGCTGGACGGGCTCGGGCGTCCTATCAGTGACTGGCTGCGCGAAGCCGCTGAAGGGCGGGGCGGCAATATCTCGCAATTCCTGCGTGGCCGCAGCGGCAATCAGGATACCTTCGTGCAGGTCACACTGAACATCTCGGGAGAGGGGGCTGACAAACATTTGATTGCGGTTCTCAACGACGTGACCGAGTTGAAGACACTCGAGGCGCAGTTTGTCCAAAGCCAGAAGATGCAGGCAATCGGGCAGTTGGCCGGCGGGGTTGCGCATGATTTCAACAACTTGCTGACGGCAATATCGGGTCACTGCGACCTGCTTCTTCTGCGCCATGACGAGGGCGATCAGAACTACGGCGATCTGATCCAGATTCATCAAAATGCCAATCGGGCGGCAAGCCTTGTCGGGCAGTTGCTGGCCTTTTCGCGCAAGCAGAACCTGCAACCCGAAATCATTGACCTGCGCGACACGCTGTCTGACTTGACGCACCTGCTGAACAGGCTCGTGGGCGAGAAAGTAACCCTATCCCTCAACCATGACCCCGCTTTGTCACAGATAAAGGCCGACAAACGTCAACTTGAGCAGGTGCTGATGAACCTGGTGGTCAATGCACGGGATGCAATGCCGTCGGGGGGCGAAATTCAGGTCGTCACCTCCAACCTTTTAATGAAAACGCAGATGGTCAAGGACCGCGCAGTCGTGCCACCGGGCGAGTATGTCATGGTCAAAGTGATTGATGAGGGCTTCGGGATTGCGCCTGAGAAACTGCCTAAGATATTTGAGCCTTTCTATACGACCAAGCGCACAGGCGAAGGCACGGGCCTGGGACTGTCCACTGCCTACGGCATCGTCAAACAGACCGGCGGCTATATCTTTGCCGAAAGCGAAGTCGGCAAGGGCACGCAATTTTCGTTGCTGTTCCCCAGCTATGATCTTCCGGTGGCAGAGCCCCTGGACATGCGGGCCCCTGGCCCCGAGCCAATGAGCAGCGAGGCGGACGGCGTGGTGCTTCTGGTTGAGGATGAGGCGCCTGTGCGGGCATTTGCATCGCGGGCCCTGCGCCTGCGTGGCTATACTGTCCTTGAAGCGGATTGCGCCGAAGCCGCGCTGGAACTTTTGTCGAATAATGACCTGACCGTCGATATCTTTGTAACCGATGTCATCATGCCCGGATTGGACGGGCCGACATGGGTGCGCAAGGCGTTGACCGACCGACCGGACACAAAGGTGGTCTTTGTGTCCGGTTACGCCGAAGACGCCTTCGGGGATGATCAATCGCGCATCCCGAACTCGGTCTTTTTGCCAAAACCCTTTTCTTTGAACGCCTTGACGCAAACCGTTCAGGCGCAACTTCAAGAGCACGCATAGCGGCACATGCCGTGAATTGCCGTGGCACATTCAGCGAGCAACAGCACCCAGACCGTAAGATGGATCTTGATCCATCACCCGCCCTGAGCGTGCAGGCCTTGTAGATGGGCGGCTGACCCGGTCAGTGCGGCATAGTCATCTTCTATCACATGGACGGCAAAGTTGTTCATGAAGCCAGCAAATCGGCCTTTGTCCTTGAACGCATCCACAAAGCCAAAATTTACAAGATGCGGGGCAAATGCGCGTGCAACACCGCCCACCAGATAGACCCCGCCAAAGGGAAGCTGTATCAGCGAAAGGTTGCCGCACACTGTACCCAGAATCCGCGTGAAAAGCCGGGCCGCTTCGACCGCGCGTTCATCATCACCGGATGCACAGGCGGTCATGATGTCTTGCGCGGCACATTCACGCGGATCACCGGCTTCCTGCCCCAAGAACGCATAGACACGCTCGAGCCCGCGCCCCGACAGTACATCTTCTACAGCAGGGAACCCATGCGCGGTGGAAACAAACTCGCACAGTTGCAGTTCGCGCGCGTTGCGAATGGGCAGGTTAGCGTGTCCGCTTTCGGACGGTGTGACAACACGGCCGGATTTGAGGTCAAAGACGGGGGCCGCATTGAAACCGGTACCGACGCCGATGACCAGTTTCGCAGCATTGGGTTGCGGCTCTGGTCCGCTGATGATGCTGCGCACATTCGCAGGATCAATATGCCCCAACGCGTGCCCTTGTGCCTGTAGGTCATTGAGGATTGCCACATGCTCGGCGCGCGTCGCACGGGTCAGCGTGTCCTTGTCGATGGTCCAGTCAAGATTGGTCATCGTCGCGCGTTCATCGCGCACGGGGCCCGCCACCGCCACACAGGCCCCGATCGGGTCCACGTTATTCTCATCGGCGATGTAGCGTTTGATCACCGCTTCCAGCCCCGGAAATTCACGATTGCGATAACGCCGGATGGTCCCGTCGACCAGTGTCAGCCCGTCGGCGAGCGCGACACGGGTGTTGGTGCCGCCGATATCCGCGACAATTGCATAGGCATTTTTTGGATGGGCCATTGTTGCCGTCCTTATCGGGCGATTGCCGCCTTGAGTGCGTGGTAGGACGCCTTGGGTGTCCGTTTCTGCGTTTCGAAGTCCACATGTATCATGCCGAACCGCTTTTCATAGCCAAAGGCCCATTCGTAGTTGTCCAGCAACGACCAGTAAAAGAAACCCTGCACATTTGCACCATCTGCGATGGCACGCTTTGTCGCCAGCATATGATCGGATACGAACGCCGTCCGCTCGGGATCATAAACAGCACCGTTTTCGACCGTGTCCTCCCAGGCCATGCCGTTTTCGGTTACAAAGATCGGCAGATCCCCGACGTAATCCTGCGCTAGGCGAGTCAGGAAATGGTGCAGCCCATCAGGATAGATTTCCCAGCCCATCTGGGTTTTGGGCAGGACACCGTCGATGGCCTTCAGATGCGGCCACGCAGTTTTGGGGTCATGCAGCATCTTGTGGCGGGTATAGTAATTGACGCCGAGCCAATCCATGGGCTGGCTGATCTGCGCCATATCATCCTGCCAGCCTTCCGGCATATGGCTGCCGAACCCGGCCAGCACTTCGGCAGGGTAGGTGCCCTTGGTGGCCGCTTCGATGAACCAGCGATTATTGATAGCGTCCTGCAAATTGGCGGCCGCAGCGGCTTGGGGCGTGTCTTCGGCGGGCGAAGTGTGGTCGAAGTTCAAAACGATGCCGCAGTTGTCCATACCTTTGGCGCGCATCCGGCTCATCGCTTCGCCGTGCGCCAGCATAATGTGGTGCATTGCGCGGGCGGTTGCCCGCAAGTCGCGCAGACCGGGCGCGTGATGCCCCAGAAAATGCGACAGAAACGCCACGCACCAAGGTTCATTGACAGTGGCAATCGCATGCATGCGATCTCCGATCCTGTCGGTAATGACGTCGGTAAAATCGCCGAAATATTTGACCGTGTCACGATTTGCCCAACCGCCAATATCCGCCAGAGCCGAGGGTAACTCCCAGTGGTACAGTGTTTGAAACGGCTTCAACCCGCGTTCAAGTATGGCATCGGTCAGCCGGTCGTAGAAATCCAGCCCATCAGGATTGATGGAGCGCCCGTCAGGCATCACCCGTGCCCACGATGTCGAAAACCTGTAGGCATCCATGTTGCCATCTTTGAGCAGATCAAGATCTTCGGCGTAGCGATGATAGTGATCGCAGGCGATGGCCCCGTCTTCGTTGCGGATCACATTGCCCTGCACGGCGGCAAAGGTATCCCAATGGCAAGGTCCGGCGCCGCCGAACTGGTGGCCTTCGATCTGGTAGGCGGCGGTCGCAGCTCCAAAGGTAAAACCTTCTGGAAAATCAGCACGTTTGAAATCCATATTAATCCTTTCGGGGGGCAGGCCCGGTTGAGCCGCCTATCACAAGTTCAGCGTCGAGCAAGACAGTCCGGGGCGGCGCTGTGGGGTTACGTATGACGTTCAGCAGCATTTCGGCCAATTGCCGCCCCGCATCACGGACCGATGACCGCGTGGCAGTGAAAATTGGCGTGGCATTGCCATTCTGAAGATAGGAAAAGACATCGTCATGGGACACGATTGACACGTCCTTTCCCATCGTCAGCCCATGTTCCTCGACTGCACGTCGGGCACCCAGCGCGCAGATCAGGGATGACACGATAATGGCCGTTGGCGGATTTGCCTGCCGCAGCATATCGCGGCTTGATTCATAGCCAAAAGCTTCGGTCATTTCGTCAGACCGCATCAGCTGTGGATCAGTCGCGATGCCATACGACCTGTGAGCAGCAATGTAGCCGTTGCGACGACGGTAAGCGAAGTCCATTTCTTCCAGCCCGTTGATCAGGCCGATCCGCCGATGCCCTAGCTCCAGCAGATAGCGCGTCGCCCGTTCAAACGCCTGTCGATTGTTCATGTCGAGCCAAGTATAGGGGATATCACAGCCCGACGCGCGTCCGTGGACGGCAAAAGGCAGCCCCAGATCGCTCAGAAGCCCGATCCGCAGATCATTCATCTTTGGGCCATGCACGATAACGCCATCGACCGATTGTCTTGATTTCATCCCGCGGTAGATTTGTTCCTCTTGCGCATCATCGACGATGGACAAGAGCATTTCATAGCCATTGCGGGCGTAGGTTTCGCTGGCGCCAGCGATGAAATCACCAAAAACGGGGTTCACTATCTCGTGCTTGCTGGACACGGGGATGACATGACCGATGGTCAGCGCTTTGCCGGTCGCGAGCCCTTTGGCCCGTGTGCTAGGGCGATAGTTGGAAGCTTTCGCGGCTTCCTGAACCCGCTTGCGGGTGGCAGCACTTACTTCGGGATAGCCGTTCAGCGCCCGGCTGACCGTGGTTTGGCTGAGCCCCAGTTTTTGCGATAGTTCCTTAAGGTTCATCTGACCTGTCTTGATATTTGCAGGGTGCCGAAGGTGCGGCAAAGTGCGCTGTTTTATCTTCGTAATCGTTTCAGTAGCGTCAAAAACGGGGATCGCCAAGCGTTTTTTGGATTATTGATCCTGTTGACAGCTACCCTTAGTTCGACGACTGTAAGGCAGCCAAAGCGCTTTGGCTATGATTCCATTGATGGTGAATCTGCGCGAAGCCTTGGTGAAAATGTAATGCACGCGAAAAAAATCGCGCTTGGGAGGTAACTTAATGAAAACGAAACTCTATGCGGGTGTTGCGGCGCTTGCCCTGTCCGCTGGTGCGGCGGCTGCTGAAGGACATCTGTCCGGCGTGCAGATCACTGTGTCAGGCACATGGCTGAGCCCCGAAGCCGAGATCGTCAACGAGATCTTCGATATCTTCGAAGCACAGACAGGCGCAGAAGTCAGCTATGTGGGTTCGGACAGCTTTGAGCAGCAGGTCGTTATCGACGCTGAGTCTGGCTCTGCCGCCAATATTTCTGTCTTCCCACAGCCGGGTCTGGCTGCCGACCTTGCATCGCGCGGGTTCTTGACACCATTGGAAGAGGGCTCTGCCGAATGGATCGCTGAAAATTATGCAGCAGGTCCGTCTTGGGTTGATCTGGGCACATATCCTGATGAAAACGGCGATCCGCAGCTTTACGGCATGTTCTTCCGTGTCGATCTGAAATCTCTGGTCTGGTACAGCCCCGAGAACTTTGAAGATGCGGGCTACGAGATTCCGCAGTCCATGGAAGAGCTCAAGGCGCTTTCTGATCAGATCGTTGCCGATGGTGGCACACCTTGGTGTATCGGTCTGGGTTCAGGCGCTGCAACGGGCTGGCCGGCGACCGACTGGGTCGAGGATATGCTGCTGCGCACGCAGCCACCGGAAATCTATGACGCCTGGGTTACAAACGAACTGGCATTTGATTCACCTGAAATCATTGCCGCGATTGAAGAGTTCGGCGCATTTGCACGCAATGATGATTATGTTGCCGGTGGTGCCGGTGCTGTTGCGACGACAGACTTCCGCGATAGCCCCAAGGGCATGTTTTCAAGCCCGCCACAGTGCTACATGCACCGTCAGGCATCGTTCATTCCGGCCTTCTTCCCCGAAGGCACTGAAATTGGCGAAGACGTCGATTTCTTCTACTTCCCGTCCTATGAGAGCAAAGACCTTGGCTCCCCGGTTCTGGGTGCTGGCACATTGTTTGCGATCACCAACCCCGGCGAAGGTGTACAGGAACTGATCACCTTCCTGCGTCAGCCCGAAGCCCACGAAGTCTGGATGTCCTATGGTGGCTTCCTCACACCACACAAGGGCGTTGATACCTCCAAGTTCATCGACGATACCTCACGCGGTCTGAATGACATTCTGCTGGGTGCGACGACTTTCCGCTTTGACGGGTCGGACCTGATGCCTGGCGGGGTCGGCGCCGGCGCGTTCTGGACAGGTATGGTTGATTATGTCGGTGGCAAGGATGCTGCCGAGGTCGCAACCGGCGTACAAAACGCCTGGGACGCACTTAAGTAATCACGACGCGTTTTATGTGCCTCCGGTTTTTGCCGGGGGCACAATTGGTGATGGACACGGTGGATGTTCATCGTCTTAACTACCATAAAATAACGGGGAGGAGCGCGCTATGGATGCCGCATTACTGGGTCTTGTGACCATTGTCATTGGCGTGGGCGGATGCATCGCCTATTTCTACCTCTCCAACCAGTTTCTTGATCATGTGCTGTTCCCCGCCAAAGGCGAGAACGCCGGGCGCAATATCAACCGTGCCAACATGGTCCGGCCCTGGCTGTTTCTGGCCCCAGCCATGATCGCATTGGGCCTGTATCTTGCTTATCCGGTATTTGCGACGCTTTGGTTTTCGCTGACGGACCGCAATCAGGACGGTGCCTTTGTCGGCTTTGCCAACTATCGCCAGATGGCGGATGACCCCAAGTTCTGGGAAGCGATGCGCAACAACATGCTTTGGTTGCTGATCGTGCCTGCAGCGTCAACTGCCTTTGGCTTGTTGGCGGCACAACTGACTGACCGGATCAAATGGGGTAGCTTTGCCAAATCCCTGATCTTTATGCCGATGGCGATTTCCTTTGTCGGTGCTGCAGTTATCTTTAAGCTGATCTATGATACGCGCCCCGTTGATCAGGCCCAGATCGGCGTGATGAATGCCGTCTGGCTGCAATTCGAAGGCGGTGTCGGGTCGTTCCTGATTTTGCGGCTTTTGCCGGGGCTTTTGTTGATTTCGGGGGCCGCGCTGGCGCTTTTCATTGCCTACGGCCAAGGCGTTGCGATCAAGGAAAAGGGTGGGGCGTTCTTGCGATCAATCGGCATTTTGCTGATGGTCTATTTCGCCTACGCTTTCTTGCGCCTTGCATATGGCGCGTTCACAAATGAATTTGACTACGGCGTACCGCAAAACTGGCTGACGATGCCGGGATGGAACTCTTTCTTGTTGATGATGGTTCTGATCTGGATCCAGACCGGATTTGCCATGGTGATCCTGTCGGCCGCGCTGCGCGGCATCCCCGAAGAAACGGTTGAGGCCGCGATTGTCGATGGGGCCAATCCCTTTCAGGTATTCTTCAAAATCAAGATGCCGCAGATCTCGGGGACCATTGTGGTGGTCTGGACCACGATTACGCTTGTTGTCCTTAAGGTCTTTGACATCGTTTTCGCGATGACCAACGGGCAGTGGGGTACACAGGTTCTGGCAAACTACATGTATAACCAGCTGTTTGTCGCGCTCGATTGGGGTGTGGGTTCGGCCAGTGCAATGATGATCATGCTGCTGGTGTCCCCGATCCTGATCTGGAACGTCTATAACGCCCGCAAGGAGATGCGCTAAAATGGAAAACATTGCTGGAAGCAAGTCCGCCCTGAGCTGGATTGTACAACTTTCGGCGCTGGCGCTGGTGTTGTTGTGGCTTTTCCCGACCGTTGGCCTGTTGGTGTCGTCCTTTCGCACGTCAGACCAAATCGCCAGCTCTGGCTGGTGGCAATCGCTGTTTCCGACGGAACAGAACCTGACGCTGCGTACGGCCGACCCAGATGACGAGGGCGTACAACAGCTGATTGATGGGGTTTATACCGTCAGCGGCAACCTGTTTGTCGTCGAAGGAGACGCAGATTCCGCCGCCGAGAGCGAAGCGACAATCAGTATCTGGGGCACGTCCAGCCGCGATATTGCCGCCTATCAACCAGGTGAAACCGCCGATCTGGGCGACGGAGAGCAGATCACAGTTGAGGTCAATGGCGACTACGTCTGGACCAGTCCAACAGAATTGTCTGGTCGTGGGCAACGTGCCTTTGTGACTGCGACAACGCCGCCAGAATTCACGACCGAAAACTATGAGACCGTTCTGATCAGTGGCAACACAACCGACAGTATGGCCAAGGCGTTTTTCAACACGCTGACCGTGACGATTCCTGCCACCATAATTCCAATTGTGATCGCGGCCTTTGCCGCCTATGCGCTGGCATGGATGGACTTTCCGGGCCGTGCGTTGCTGATTGCCTGTGTCGTCGGCTTGCTGGTTGTACCGCTGCAACTGGCCTTGATCCCGCTGCTGCGTCTGCACCTCGAAATCGGCATTGGCAAAGGCTATCTGGGCACCTGGATGGCGCACACCGGCTTTGGGCTACCGCTCGCGATTTATCTTTTGCGCAACTATATGGTCGGGTTGCCCCGTGACATCATCGAAAACGCCAAGGTAGACGGCGCCACCGACTTTCAGATATTCACCAAGATCATTCTGCCGCTGTCATTCCCGGCACTTGCGTCTTTTGCGATTTTCCAGTTCCTGTGGACATGGAACGATCTGCTTGTGGCCAAGGTGTTCTTGATTGATGCGACGGGCCAGACCACCGTTATGACCAACCAGATTGTCGAACTGCTGGGAACGCGTGGCGGCAACTGGGAAATCCTTGCGACGGCGGCCTTTGTATCCATTTCGGTGCCGCTGGTGGTGTTCTTCGCCATGCAGAAATATCTGGTGCGCGGCTTGTTGGCCGGCTCCGTCAAATAAGGAAAAGACCAATGACATTGTCAGCAATTCCGGCGCAAACTTTAGCTCCGAACGGTGATTGGTGGCGTGGGGCGGTGATCTATCAGATATACCCGCGCAGCTTTCAGGACAGCAATAGCGACGGGATCGGGGATTTGCGCGGTATTGTGCAGCGCTTGCCCTATATCGCATCGCTGGGGGTTGATGCGATCTGGATATCGCCATTCTTCATGTCGCCGATGAAGGACTTTGGCTATGACGTCAGCGACTATTGTGATGTGGACCCGATGTTTGGCAATCTGGCCGATTTTGACGCCGTGGTCGAAACCGCCCACAGGCTTGATGTGCGCGTCATGATTGATCTGGTGTTAAGCCATACCAGCGATCAACACCCGTGGTTTGAAACGAGTCGCGAGTCGCGCGACAATGAAAAGGCCAACTGGTACGTCTGGTCGGACCCAAAACCGGATGGGACGCCCCCCAACAACTGGTTGTCAATCTTTGGCGGCTCTGCCTGGCATTGGGATGCACGGCGCGAGCAATATTATCTGCACAATTTTCTCGTGGCGCAGCCTGACCTGAACTTTCACGAACCTGCCGTGCAAGAGGCATTGCTGGATGTGGCGCGGTTCTGGCTGAACCGTGGTTGTGACGGGTTCCGGCTTGATACGATCAACTTTTACATCCACGATGCGCAACTCCGTGACAACCCCCCGTTGCCCCCCGAAAAGCGCAACGCAACTATCGCTCCTTCGGTGAATCCCTATAACCATCAGGAACATCTTTATTCCAAGAACCAGCCGGAAAACCTTGTATTTCTGCGCAAGCTGCGCGCCGTGATGGAGCCCTTTGGCGCCGCTGCTGTTGGTGAAGTCGGCGATGCCCAACGCGGGCTTGAGATTATGGGCCAGTACACGGCTGGCGATGATCTGATGCAGATGTGCTACGCCTTTGAATTTCTGGCGAAAGACCAACCAACGGCGGACCGTTTTGTGTCTGTTCTTAAACAGGTTGATGAGGTCGCTGCCGATGGCTGGGCCTGCTGGGCCTTTTCCAACCACGATGTGATGCGACACGCGACACGCTGGGACCTGCCGCCCGGCGCACAGCGGATGTATGCGACCTTAATCTTGTGCTTGCGCGGGTCGGTCTGCCTTTACCAAGGCGAAGAACTGGGCCTGCCAGAGGCTGACGTCGCCTTCGAGGACTTGCAGGACCCCTACGGCATTGAATTCTGGCCTGAATTCAAGGGCCGCGACGGTTGCCGCACCCCGATGGTCTGGGAGCCCAGCAACCAGAACGGCGGATTTTCAATGTCCCGGCCATGGCTGCCTGTTGCGACCGAGCATCTGAATTTGTCAGTCGCGCTGCAAGAGGATGATCCGGGCGCGTTACTACACCATTACCGCAAGGCGATTGCCTTTCGCCATGCGCACAGTGCTTTGTCGCGCGGCGATCATGCAGATTTGGCGGCAACTGGCGATGTGCTCCACTTCAAGCGCATAGACAGGGCGGAAACGATTTTTTGTGCGTTTAATCTAAGCGACACGCCGTCGGATTTTGATCTGCCGGAAGGGGACTGGGAGCCAATAGGGTCCGAGCTTGGCAGCGCAATTGCATCTGCTGATGGCAGGTTGCATTTGGGGCCTTGGCAGATTTGCCTTGCCCAAAAGATATAAAGGGGAGTGAGACATGGCTGATCTGAAACTGACGGATGTCGCAAAGACATATGGGGGCACTGTGGATGTCCTCAAACATATCAATCTGGACATCAAGAAGGGCGAATTGATTGTGTTCGTTGGCCCGTCCGGTTGCGGCAAGTCCACGCTGCTGCGCATGATCGCCGGCCTTGAAAAGATCACGGGCGGCGAGTTGCAGATCGACGGGCAGGTTGTGAATGATGTCCCACCCGCGCAACGTGGTATCGCGATGGTGTTCCAGTCCTACGCCCTTTATCCGCACATGACCGTGCGTGAAAACATGTCATTTGCCCTCAAACTGGCCAAGAAATCCCCTGCCGAGATTGAAGAGGCCGTAAACCGGGCTGCCAAGATTTTGCAACTGGATGAATATCTGGACCGTTTGCCCAAAGCCCTGTCAGGCGGGCAGCGCCAGCGTGTGGCCATCGGTCGGTCGATCGTGCGCGATCCCAAGGTCTATTTGTTTGATGAACCCCTGTCCAACCTTGATGCCGCCTTACGGGTGGCCACGCGGATCGAAATTGCTCAACTCAAGGAATCGATGCCCGACAGCACAATGATCTATGTGACACACGATCAGGTCGAAGCCATGACGCTGGCCACCCGGATTGTTGTTTTGGCGAACAAAGGCATTGCACAGGTCGGCACGCCGCTTGAACTTTACGAGCGCCCGGAAAACGAGTTTGTGGCCCAGTTCATCGGATCGCCCGCGATGAACCTGCTTTCCGGTGAGATCGTCGAAACCGGCGACATGACCACAGTCAAGCTGGATGGCGGCGGTACGGCTGTGTCATCTGTTCCAACGCAAGTGGCCGACAAGGGGCTCAAGGTCAACGTCGGCGTGCGCCCCGAAGATCTGGTCACTGCCGATGGCGCGTATCTGTACGAGGGGACTGTCAATATCACCGAGGCCCTTGGCGAAGTAACCTTGCTGTATTTTGACCGGGTTGGCGACAATGACGCAGTCATCGGCAAACTGCCCGGCATCCACAACGATCTGCGCAGGCAGAAGGTGCGGTTGAACGCCGCGCCCGAAAAGGTGCAGATTTTCCACAATGGGCAGTCGCTATATTACCGCTAATGCGCTTCCTGAAGTCAGGTCGCCGCGCTGAACGCGTCAGAGTTTTCTGATTTTCAGAGTGGCGATCCGGTTTTCTTCCTTGCTGACGACTTCGAAACGGAAGCCGTGGAATGAAAACACCTGCCCCACAACGGGGATCATCTGTGCTTCGTGAATGACGAGTCCGGCGATTGTGTTGGCTTCATCGTCGGGCAGGTTCCAGTCGTGGGCGCGGTTCAGATCGCGGATCGTCATGCCGCCATCGACCATATAGGCACCGTCGTCGGTCGGTGCGATCTGGTCGCTTTCATCCTCGTCGAATTCGTCTGCAATTTCGCCGACGATCTCCTCAAGGATATCTTCCAGCGTAATCAGCCCTTCAAGCCCGCCATATTCGTCAACCACCAAGGCAAAATGGGTCTTGCGCTTGAGAAAGTTGCGCATCTGGTCGTCAAGTGTCGTGGTTTCGGGCACAAAGTACGGCTCCATCGCGACTTTCATCACGTCAAATTCGGCGAGCCCCTGTGCGTTGCCGCTGGTAAGCAGGTTATGCATCGCGCGCAGCAGGTCTTTGGAATGGACGACCCCGACGATATTTTCAGGATCGTCGCGGAACAGGGGAAGGCGGGTGAACTGGCTGGTCAGGATTTGGGCCAGAATATCATCGGCCGGAGAGTTCGCGTCGACCATTTCAATGCCAGAGCGGTGCAGCATGACCTCTTCCACGGTGCGGTCATTGAGGTCGAGCGCGCCCAGAATACGGTCGCGATCCTCTTTTTCCACGATCCCCTCAGAGTGGCCAAGCGACAGGGCGCCTGCAATTTCTTCGCGCACGGCAAGGATGTGGCTGTCGGGGTCGGTGCGCACGCCGAACACAAACAGAACGCCGCGCACCAGATAGCGCACGGCTGTTACCATTGGCGAAAACACCAGCACGACAAGGCTAATGATACCAGCGACCCGTGCCGCGACGGACTCCGGATAGGTGATGGCAAATGTTTTCGGCAGCACTTCGGCAAAGATCAGCACAAGCAACGTCATGATCAGCGTCGCGGCGGCCACCCCGTTTTGCCCGAAGGCCTGCGTTAGAACAGCGGTCGCCAGCGATGTGGCCAGAATATTGACAACGTTGTTGCCCAGCAGCACCGAGCCGATCAGCCGCTCGTTGTCTTCGGTGATCTTGAGCGCCTTTTCGGCCCCTTTTGATCCTTTGTCAGCAGCGGCCCGCAGTTTGCCACGCGATGCGGCTGTCAGGGCGGTTTCAGACCCCGAAAAGAAGCCCGACAGGACTAATAGGACAAGTATCGCCCCGGCGGTGATCCAGAAGGCAGCGTCAAAAACTGTGGTTTCCATTTCAGGCTTTCAAATCATACGCTGCTGTTATGGGGATTGCGCGGGGTTGCTTCAAGGTTTTGCAAGCGGATGGTGTTCAAGTACCAATTCTTTGAGCCGTTCATCAAGCACATGCGTGTAGATTTCCGTGGTCGCCACATCTGCGTGTCCCAGCATCATCTGGATCGCGCGTAAATCGGCACCACCCGCCAAAAGATGCGTGGCGAAGGCGTGGCGCAACGTGTGGGGCGTCACTTTGGCGGGTGAGACGCCGCCGCGCACCGCAAATTCCTTGATCAACAGAAAGAACCGCTGCCGCGTCATATGGCCCGCAGCACCGCGGGACGGATACAGGAATTTCGAAACCGGCTTGCCCTGTTGTGCCACCAGTTCCTGGGTCGCGTCCCATTCGGTCAAATAGGCGGCCATGGCTTCGCGGGCAGGGGGCGACAGCGGAACAAGCCGTTCCTTACCGCCCTTGCCATTGACCAGCAACATGCGCGGGTCACCCCGCGCAGCAGTGACGGGCAGGCTGACCAATTCAGACACTCGCATGCCTGTCGCATAAAGAAGTTCCATCAAACATGTGTTTCGCAAGCTGTCGCGCGGGCTGCTGCGTGCCGCTGCAAGCAATTGATCGACCTCTGCGATCTCAAGCGTTTTGGGAAGCTGTTTGGATTTGCCGGGGCCGCTGATCTGGATAGCGGGATTTTCATTGCGCCAGCCTTCGTCAAAGGCAAAGCGATACAGTTGCTTGATCGCGGAAAGGCGGCGGGCACGGGTGGATTTTGCCAGCCCCGCGCTTTCGCAGTCGATCATGTAGCCTTCGATATTGTCCCGCGTGGCCGTTGAAAAATGCAGCGATTTTTCAGCCAGCCATTCAGCGAAGCCCTGCAAATCCCGGGCATAGGCCAATTGCGTATTGGTGGCAGCGTCAAGTTCGGCAGCCTGCGCTTCCAGAAACACCTGCACCCACCGCGCCATGGGCAACCCCGGATCGCTCACGCGGAACGCTCCAGAATAAGCAATTGCAGGGCGGTGCGCCGTGCAAGGTCTTCGAGCCCGACCGAACGGAAGAGGGCCAGTGCATCGGTGACAGAGCGCACATCGCCAGCAAGACCTTCATGAAAAATAGCCATGCCACGCAGCAGCGCCTCACCCAGTTTACCTTGGGCAACAAGGTTCAAGAGCACCTGCGGCGGCGGCGCACCGTTGAATGCCGCCTGAATGCCGATGCGCAAGGGGTCTGTTGTGCGGACCTCTTGTGGCGCGCCACGCGCAAGCGCGATCATAAAGGGATCTTTGCCGGTCTTGGCGCCGCTTCGGGCGACCAGCTCATAGTTTTGCGACAACAGGCCTATTTCAAATGCGATATCGTCAGTTTGACCCTGTAGCGGAAGCTCTTGCAGGTCTGCCGCATAGAGCTTTGCAAAAAGCACTTCTGCCTGCGCCGATTTGACGGCTTCCCATGCGGCGGGCAACGTGGATGCGATTTGATCTATTTCGTTTGATTTCAGGGCGGTATCAAATTTTTGCATCGCTTCTGCCCGGTCCCAGACGCCACCCGATGCGGCGGGCGTGCGTGCGGTATAGACATCTTGCATGACATTTTCCGACACAGCGCCGTGTCTGGCCAGCCGCTCAACCGCGCCAAGCTGGCTTTTCCACGCAGTTGTCGTGCGCAGATCAGCATGCGCAAAAGCCAGCGGCAGGTTTGCGGTGATGAGCGGTTCGCCAATGGCTTCGTGCATCCGAAAAACCAGCGGGCTGACTCGTTCCGGCCGGGGCAGCGGTGGTTCCCCTTCATAAAGTTCCGTGTCCAGAAAGCGCGACAGCAGCGCCTCTTCCGCGGGACTGATATCGCCCAGCACCCGGTTGGTGTTCAGGGTCAAGGCGGCTGCGTTCCAATCGCCGTTGCGGGCAAGGCAGAAAATGCGTGCAGACGCCGTGGGGGCCACAGACGGGGCACTGCGCAGCGCATTGCAGGCCTGATCTTCGGTGCCGTTCAACAAGGCCACATCAAACCAGCGGCGAAACAGGGCGGGCGTATCAGGGTTTGCTTCCTCGATCAGGGATTTTGCCGGTTCCAGCGCGCCCAGATCCAGCAGCTTGTCGATGCGGGCCAGAAACAATGCGCCTTCCGGTCCGGCGCCACGCGGCGGGTCTGCCTCGGCCAACATCATCACGCGCAGAAAGTCCTGAAGCGCGGGCAGTGTTTCAACCCGCTCGGCCCTCACCAGCGCCACCAGCGTGTCTTCATCGCTATTGGACCAGATTGTCGGGGGCAGACCGGTGACATGACTTGGCAGCAGACCAATTCTATCTTTGGACGGGCGATCAAGCGGCGTCACGGTCACTTCTGGTATTGTGATGCGATCGGCCACTGGCGGCTCTGCAATGGCGGCGGGTTCGATACTGCGTGACAGCCACTCGATTGCGGACAAGGGGCTGCCGTCCTCTTGCCCGATCGTTGCATTGGCGAGAACGCAAAACAGGCCGGTCAGCGACCAGACGTTAGTTCGTTTCCAATGTAACAGGGCTTGTAACCTCTTGAGTTGGGGCAGCAAAATCAGCAGGAAAAAAGACGGGACCGATATACGCGTAGGCTATAAAGCCGAGCGTGGCGATTAGCAGTAAATAGATCAAAACCTTTGTCAGTCGCCACATATCGCGTACCTCACCTTAGTTATTTCTGCCTCGGGTGGTGGTCTCAATGCCACCTTTATCGACGTTTATATATGGTCTTTCGTGCAAGATCACGGCATTCATTCATTAAATTTCATCAACGGCCGGTGCGGCGGACAAAGGGACAGCTTCCAGATGTCAGAACAACCTGAATATCAGCTCAAGCGGACGGTTGTGCTTGTGGGGATGATGGGGTCGGGAAAAACCGCGATTGGCCGCGCAGTTGCGTCACGGCTTGGGGTGCAGTTTGTCGATAGTGATGGCGCCATCGAAGAGGCTGCAGCACTGAGCATCGCGGAGATTTTTGAACGCGATGGCGAGGCATTCTTTCGCAAACGCGAGACGGAGGTGCTGCGCCGATTGCTGTCTGGCAAGCCGGGGATTGTATCCACTGGTGGCGGGGCATTCATGTCGGCTGAAAACCGCGAGGCGATTGCGCAAATGGGAATAGCGCTGTGGCTCGACGCCGACCTTTCGACCCTATGGGACAGGGTGCGGCACAAGGACACCCGCCCGCTTTTGCGCACCGAAAACCCGCGGCAAACGCTGGCCGGGATATTCGGGGAACGTCGCCCGGTCTACGCAATGGCCGGGTTGCGATTGCCGATCCGGCGCGATGCATCCATTGAAGAAACGACTCAAGGGGTGATCGACCTGCTCGCGTCCGCCCCCGACCTATTGGAGACGACCTGAATGACCGCGACAAAAGTGCGCGTCGATCTGAGTGATCGGGCCTATGATATTCACATTGGCACTGGCCTGCTGGGGCAGGCGGGGGCGTTTTGCAGGGGACTTGGACGCCGCAAGCATATTTGCATTGTGACTGATCAAACCGTGGCTGGGCTGCATCTGGCGACCTTGCAGGCGGGATTGGCCGATGCCGGTCTGACGTCGGAGGCGCTCGCTTTGCCTGCTGGCGAGGCCACGAAATGCTGGGCGCAGCTCGAACGTACCGTTGAATGGCTTTTGGCGCAGAAAGTCGAACGTGACGATGTCATCATTGCCTTTGGCGGGGGTGTCATTGGTGATCTGGCGGGCTTTGCGGCGGCGATCATGCGCCGTGGGGTCAGTTTCGTACAGATTCCAACGACATTGCTGGCACAGGTTGACAGTTCGGTCGGCGGCAAGACAGGGATCAACTCGCCACACGGCAAGAACCTGATCGGGGCGTTCCACCAACCGCGTCTGGTGCTTGCCGATACTGACCTGCTTGGCACATTGCCCGCCCGTGATTTTCTGGCGGGCTATGGTGAGGTCGTCAAATACGGCTTGCTCGGGGATGCAGGGTTTTTCGCATGGCTCGAAGAACAGGGGCCCGCAATGGCACGCGGCGATATGGCGGCGCGCATTCAGGCTGTCAAACGATCCTGTGAGATGAAAGCAGACATCGTCGAGCGGGACGAGACCGAAAAGGGCGACAGGGCACTTTTGAACCTTGGGCATACGTTCGGTCATGCGCTTGAGGCCGCGACCGGCTATTCCGACAGACTGCTGCATGGCGAAGGGGTTGCGATTGGATGTGCGCTGGCGTTTGAACTTTCTGCGCGACTGGGGCTTTGCAGCCAAGAGGATCCAAGCCGTGTCCGCGCGCATCTTAAGAGCATGGGCTTGAAGGTTGATATCGCGGACATTCCCGGAGATTTGCCTGACGCGCAGGGGATTTTGGCGCTGATGGGGCAGGACAAGAAGGTGCTGGATGGGCAGTTGCGCTTTGTTCTGGCGCGTGGAATAGGCGCCACCTTTGTGTCATCTGACGTACCACAAGAAACTGTTTTGCAGGTTCTGTCGGATGCGTTGGAGGTACAGAAAATACTGACTTAACACTGTCCCACGAGGGCGGCGTGGCGTTTTCTTGGCAGAACAGTTTGTTTGTTCCTACTTAAGTCGATTTTAATTTCCGGACCCTATGAGACTTCTAGTTGTCATGCGACCTAGAGGCAAAGTGTCATGTTCAGTTCGATCAAGATTTCAAAGAAACTACCGATTGTCATTGCACTGCTTTGCGTCGTTGTTTCGGCCACCGTGGGCTTTCTGAGCTACCAGAAGTTTCAGCAAAGCATTCTGGATGTGCAACAAAACACCCTCAGCATTCTAACGGACGAACGGCGCCGCGCGCTGGAAACATGGTCAGGGTCGGTAATGGAAGATATCAGACAGTTTGGCATAGACCCCACGGTCGTCGCTGCTTCAAAGGCTTTCAATATTTCATTCGCTCTCTTGGCGGATGATCCCAAGGCAGAACGTCAGCGCGCCTACATCACGGATAATCCGTTCCCAGAGGGCGAAAAGGATATGTTGGACCGCGCCGAAGAAAGCGTGCCTTACAACTTTCAGCACGCGACCTATCATCCGCATTTTAGGCACATCAAGGACTATGCCGGGTACCATGATATCTTCATTTTCAACAATGAAGGTGATCTTATCTATTCGGTCTATAAAGAGGCTGATTTTGCGACAAATTTGATCGATGGTGAATTTGCTGGTTCAGGACTTGGGGAAGCGTTTCGGGCCGCAAATGGCGCAGACCGTCAATCCCTTCATTTCGTCGATTTCTTGCCCTACGGTCCCAGTGCAGATGCACCCGCAGCTTTTATTGCAACACCGATTATCGACGAAAGTGATGCGCAAATCGGTGTTTTCGCCATCCAGGTGCCATCGGAACTGATTTCTCAGGTCCTCAACAACCCGACTGGAATGGGGGAACTGGGTGAAATGTATGCCGTTGGTCCGGATTTTTCCAAAAGAAGCGACGCACGCTACGACAACACATTCTCGATTCTCGATCCTACGAAAAAAACGGAGCATGTCATTGCGGCATTGTCCGGCGAAACGCTGTTTTTCTCACGTGCTGATGGGGTACATGGGGTGCCTGTGATCGCCGAAACCGCACCACTAAATGTGTTTGGGCAGGATTGGGGTCTGATCGCGGAACTGGATCTTGCCGAAGTCATGACGCCAGTGGTGGGTGTCCGCAATATCGTACTGCTGGTGACAAGTCTTGGGGCCCTACTCGCAGTAGGGCTTGGGGTGATGACCGCTAGAACCGTAACGGTGCCTTTGGTCCGCTTGGGGGACGGCATGGAGGCGGTTTCCAATCAACGTTTTGATCATGAAATCGCGGATACTGGTCGGCAGGACGAAATTGGCAGTCTTGCTCGGATATTGGTTGCGTTTCGTGATGGCTTGCGCGACGCCCAACATGCTGAAGAAGAGCGCAAATCACTCCAGGCTGAACAGCAGACTGTTGTGGAGCGGTTGAGCGTTGCCCTCGGAAAACTGGCGGATGGTGATTTGACAACCAAGATCAACACCGAATTCAAAGGTGACTATGACCAACTTCGCCGCGACTACAATCGAACAATTGAAAACCTGAACAAGACAATGGGTGGCGTCGTCGACCGAACAGGCCAAATACGCGAGTCGTTGCAAGGCATGACCCAGTCCTCTGATGACCTGTTGCGGCGCACTGAAACGCAAGCCGCAACTCTGGAACAGACGGCTGCCGCATTGGACGAAATGACGGCAAGTGTGCGTTCCGCGGCCGCTGGAGCCAAAGAAGTCGAGCAGATCGTGTCGGACGCCCGACACGACGCTGATGAAAGCGGCATTGTCGTGGGGAACGCTGTAAAAGCCATGACGGAAATTGAAAAATCTTCCGATGAGATTACAAAGATTATCGGAGTGATTGACGATATCTCCTTCCAAACCAACCTGTTGGCGCTTAATGCTGGTGTTGAGGCTGCGCGCGCGGGCGAAGCCGGTCGAGGTTTTGCTGTCGTCGCGTCTGAAGTGCGCGCCTTGGCACAGCGGTCGTCAGACGCGGCGCGACAGATCAAGGATTTGATCGGCGGCAGCTCCGCGCAGGTGCAAAAAGGCGTCACGCTTGTCGGTCAGACTGGGGATTCGCTGAACAAGATCGTGGAACGGGTTGCGCACATTTCTGAACTCATGAGTGAGATTTCGACCAGCGCGCAAGAACAATCAACCGGGCTAGGCGAAATCAACATTGGCGTGACTCAACTGGATCAGGTCACACAACAGAATGCAGTGATGGTTGATGAGGCAACTGCACGCAGCCACTCACTGAATGAAGAAGCGCAGACACTTGCTGATCTGGTTGCCCAATTCCGCCTTATGAGTGCGGGGGCTCGCATGTCACGAGCTGCGCCCATTGCGAAAACGAAGGAAAAGCCGATACAACTCACGCGGCCTTCAAGGCCAAACAAAGAAACTGATCGCCAGTCAGTGCCGCCCTCGCCAGCTTCAACTGGCCCCATGCCTCTACAAAGCACCGGTACCGATAATGACGTCGGTTGGGAAGAGTTCTGAAGAAGAGTGTAGAGACTTCAAAACGTTCGCCAAGAATTGGTCTAAGATTAGTTCAAGGAAGCGCAATGGAAAGGACATCCATAACGTTCGGTTTCACGCTTTGAACGTGACCCAGCCCCCTGAAATCAGGCCACTGAGTCGCTAGTAATCCGTCTAAGCAAAGGATTTACTATGAAACTCAGATTTACAGATGAACAGATCATTGGGATTATCAGGGAATGTGAGGCTGAAGTGAAAGCGCATGAGATGTGTCGAAAGTACGGGATCGGCGATGCGACGTTTTCTAAATATAAGGCCAAGTTTGCCGGCATGAACGTGTCAGATGCAAAGAAGCTGCGCGCTCACGAGGATGAGAACAACCGGCTGAAGCGTATGCTGGCGGATGCGATCTTGGACAACGCCGCGCTTATGAATCTCGCCACAAGAAATTATAAACGCCTGATGTAAGGCGCAAGGCAGTGTCGGACATGATGGATCGGTACGGCTTGTCTGAGTGTCGGGCGTGTGAATTTGCGGACCTGCACAGGTCAGTCTTTCAGTATCAAAAGTGAGATCAGGGTGGTGAATGGTTCTTTCGTTTCTTCATTCTGGATCACTTCTTTCGACATGCGATCCACCTTAACGACTGTTCCGAATTTCCGAGACCACCTCTGGGCAAGGCGACTGATCAAAGTGCTAACTGAAAATTGGTGTTAAAACAGAGCTTTAACCGCCGGATAAACTACTTTGGCCCTAGATGGCCCCCGAAGCTCTACCCATGACTTGGGCATGGTGCCATCAAATCTTCTATCTTGTTGATGTAGGGTGGATTTAATGGCTCCGACGGTAGGACTGTAGGAATTTCAGTATTGTAATTATAACAGATACTTAATTGAATTTTGGCTTAGTTCTGTGTACCATATAAGGTGTATTTTGTGTACCTTATTTAATGCGTCGTTTGCTGTATTTGGTGCTGAGACCGCAGTTAGAGACAGCACATGTCCAAGAGAACGTCACGGCGCGACTGCTAGGGCAAATGCCCTTTCTGGACCGTTGGTTGTCGTTCACTGATCAAGGTTGTTCCCGAAGGCTACTCTGGCAATCGTCAGGCGACTGATTACCCGCTTTGCTTGTTCAGTCGGTCCATACTTTTCAACATATTCGAGCAAGGCAGTCTCCAAGTCGATTATGCACTGCTGCGTCATTTTCTCTCTCATTTCATTTCTCCTTCGGCTTGAAGCCAGCTTAGCTTCGAGAAAGTTAACAAATCGCTAACGCTGCGACACCCGGATTGAGATGCGAGACAAGGCTCTTCTTTGGATCGCAACCGAAAGTTGGTGCCGGGCTTCCGAAATTTGTGGGTTCCGCGTGAAAGACTTGCAGAGGCAGGATGATGGTAGCAGCCTGCTTTTTGTATCTCGCTCCAAGACAAATCAAAATGGTCAGGCTGCTTAAGCGGGCTGCTAGCGTAACAAGAGAAGGCAATGCGCCACGGCAGCAATGGGCCGAAAGTGAGCGCTTCCGACCCATGCTGGTGCGTCTAGCAGGTCACCAATCGGTTCTCGAGCGCCAGAATCTTACCCTTTGAGGCTGCAATATTGCCTTCGTTATCGCCGCCGGTCACGCTTCCCATCGGAACACCAATCAAAAACACGCCGAATGCATCGTTGTTTGCTGCTGTGGTTTGCGCAGCTGACAGAGTGGCAAGCGTCGACCTTTCGGTGTTCAACATTGTGCGAGCCTGATTGCAGGACAAGCTGCTGAACGCATCTCCCATTGCTACTGGAGCAATTGCATCAGGGTCGTTTGGCGCAAGCTGATACAGCAACAGCGACAGACAGCAGTAATACGGTTTTCTTCATGAAATCCACCTAAGTTAGAATCGCCCCCACGATGAGACTGTTAAAACGTGTGCTGGCGGTCTTAGTCAACGGGAAAGAAGAAGGCCATGAAATCAACAACATATAGTCAGAATTCAACCGCGAAATCTGATCCGATCAGAGTCCTTTGGGTAAAGAATTTGTCTACTCTATTCCACAACCATCAGCGTAACGGACGCTTTCAAATAGTTGGAAAAGATTCAAGCTCCCAGAAAGCACCGATGATCCTTGTTTCCGTTGGCCCTGTAATGAGAGAAGGCGAGGCTCAATTTCAGCTTAGGGGAAGCTGCACCTCGGCAAAAAGCGAACTTGGGCCAAGGTCCGGTATGGGCCGTTCGCTACGGTTTTGGTTTTTTACTTAATGACCGCAAAAGTCCGCATAGTAGTCAATGGTGATTGTTGCGGCGAATATCCGCTTTGAAGGTTCATAACCTATGCCGATCTAGGAAACTCAGGGCCTGTTGCTCTTTCTATACGCCAAGACATATCCCGCTTGTTACCACACCTCTTGCAGACAAACTCTTTCGCTATGACTTCTATCGGTTGGTACTCATGGAAACGCTCGTAGAGGATGTGTGTAGCCACCCAATAGCCTTTGTGACACGCAGGACAGGTGACAACCAAAACATCACGTGCAGTCAGGTGGTGGACCCTAACGGCGAACTTCAAACCTAAGGTGACAGGTGCATAGGGCATCCCGCATTCATACAGCAATGTTCTTGTATTGTTCCAGTGCAACCTGACCAGATAAGCTCAGAGCTAATACTTTTGCTTGCCAGGGATCACGCCCCGAACGCCTCCCTTTGGGTCAGCCGCATCACCATCTCGCCGTGGAATTAAGTGGACGTGAACGTGGAAGACTGTCTGACCTGCTGAGACTCCTGCGTTGATCCCCACATTGAAGCCCGTCACTTTTGGGTCTTGGTCCAGTATCCTTTGGCGTTGGACGTGTAGCATAGTTTCAATGGCATTTCGCTCGGGCTGATAGAGGTCGAAGTAGTCAGCAACGTGCCGCTTGGGGATGATTAGCGTATGGTGTTGGGTGACTGGAAAGCCATCCTCAATAGCAATGCACAACTCATTCTCAGCTATGATGCGCCCAGCGCCTAACTCACAGAAAATACAGTCTACCTCTCGGTCACTGTAGGTCTCAGCTACGCCTCGGAAGTCAGTATCGTCTGTGTCCCGCTTGTTAGCGTTACAGGTTGAACAGAGAGCCTGGAAGTTAAACAGATCATCAGCCCCACCTCTTGCCTTCGGGAGGATATGATCGACCTGTAGAGCAGCTTGCCCCTCCAGTCCGCCACACAGCTCACAGCGGTATTTGGCACGCTTTAGAACTTGATAGCGAATAGACCCCGGAAGGTATTCACGCCCAGCGCCCCTGTGGCTCCATATGGCGTCCCCTCTACTGTTGGTGAAGTCGTCCAGTCGTGAATCGCAGATAGTACTCAGAGATGCTCTCTCGGCCTCTGTGAGGCCCTCCTGATTGAGCCTGTATCCAGTGATTTTGGTGCCATCTTTAGTGGGGGTAACTACACCATTCTTGGTCAGGACTTGGCCCACCATCGTCTTTGTTCTGATGGAGTAATATTCCACTTGAGACTGGTCGTAACTGAGAAGCGCCTTGGCAATTTGCTCCACTGTTGCGTGACCACCATTCTCCAGCAAAACTTTGAGCATCACAGGCTGGTAGATATGCGACATTCGCATCCTGTTAATTATGAAGTCTTCAAGATCGAACTTGTTTTTAGGTTGTTCCATGTTGGGGCTAGCCTAACAGTAGTTGGCTTGAGGTAGACGTGACCTTGCACCAGCAGGCTCTAGAGACCGATAGCGTCCACCCGAGTACCGCCTACAATCCAAGGCATGACCATTCGAGATGACAACTGCGCCGATGTCATATTGCTGCCCATCCTCACTGATAAAGCACGTACCTACCCAGCGGTCATAAGTTCTGTCGCCATTCAGATCACATGTTACAGTCCGTCCACGCAGAAGCCGCTCCATGAAAGTCTTGGCCTCACGTCCGTAGCGATTGGAGGTCTCAGGCGCGTCTACACCATTCAGGCGAACGGGGGTTCCCGCAACGACAACCGTATCAGCATCACGGACGTAGGCAGTTCCACGGACTTCTTTAGCCTCAGCGGCAGATGTTGTTAGACATGTGGCTACAAGAGCGGTCGATAGAATTTGCTTCAACATTTTTAGTCTTTCATTCGTTGGTGGCCCCCCGTTTCGGGGATAGGTGCCGTCATGACTTAAAAGGCAAATTTCACTCTACGGTAATTTCAGTTGTCGCTAAGGTGCAGTCCCTTGAGGGTGATGTGGATACGATTTCAACTTGTTGTGTGTGGTTTAGCGTATGCTTACATGATGTAGCGCAGTGGTTAAACGGTTGTAGCTACGCCTAAAATCAGAAGGCGGCTGTATCTCTGGGTCAATCACTCAAGTCATAAATAAATAACTACAAAATAATAATCAGTACTCCTACAGACAGATACTTAAGTGGGTAGCTCATAAAATGTACAGATTCTCAAGGAAGGTTCTATTGGAAAAGTGTACATTATTGTAGTTAATCAAGATGAGTAAAATTCTTATGATAGGGCCGCAACCAGATTATTGTTCACCCAGCCATTTAAAGTACCCAGCTTTGCCTCTTCCTTTCTCGCCAGCTTGGAACTGATAACCCAACATGGCAAGGTCCCAATCGCCCTCAAGCTGACTTCGATAACGCCTTAGATCAAAGCCCAAAGCTTGTTCAATTTCTTTAACCGGGATGTCAGCTTTTGTGGTGCTATTTCTAATGTAGCTGAGAATACGAGCAATCCGGCCTGTAGGTTCATTAACCACTATTTCCTCATACTGTAACTGGTCTGTAGTACATCCTCGATATTGCGCTGCAAGGCTTTCAAATAGGTTAGGTTCAGTTAAGACATAAGCCGTCATTGGTGCTGCAACAGCATATTCGTCAATAGAGCGTACCTGCCCACGTCCGACTTGTTGCATCATGTTATCGATGAACTGAGCCTTTCTTATGCGACTGTAGTCACCAACAAGTGTTCCTGAATTGGCATCCTCTAAAGCTTCTTCGGTGATCTCTTTATCGGCAAGGGTATGGAACTTTTGCACATGGACACTCTGCGGTAGGTGGTTGTCCCAAAGATATACTACTGCTTCGCAATCCTTGAAGGCATTTGAGCCTACGGACCTTGCATGATGGGATATGTGTAATTGCTTTCCATGCTTTGTAGTTTTGATAGGATATTCAATCACACCAGTCTTCTGTTGGTCGAGATAACCTCTTAGACAGCCCTCAAGTATCTTTTTCGGCATCGTCATATAGATGGTCGGTTCTGATATCGTGGTTAACAACCAATCCACATAAGCTGTGACTTGATCCTTCTTAGAAGCACTAGACCATGTGTTATAGGAGCCTGCGATGTCTGGCCCGGCAAGTTGTACCAATCGCAAACGCTCATAACTCGGTGGCGTCCAATACTCTCTTGATCCTAGGTCTTGCTTAAAGGGACCAGCGATGTCGTAAACCATGCCGCCTGTCGCACTCAGTATGACAGTCTTTTCGATCCGTGGAATGCCCAGCACTGCTGCCGAGAATACAGGATCGTAACGTGTTTTGTCGCTGCTGCCTTTCGACAAAAATACCAGCCCCTGCAATAATGCTTCACAGAACCGCTGAACTGCAACAAGAACATCCATCGATGTAATGGTCTGGCTATGTTCTTGAAGATTGATCTTATTGATTGTCGCCGCCCACGGAAATTCCCTGTCGAGCAGAGGAGCGACGTACTTCTTACCACTTTCACGTAGCTGAACATCAAGTTCATTCGCAAAGTCTGACAGTTCAACAAATGCTTCAGGGTAGATATTGTTGCTGGTTGCCCAAGAGCGTGCCTCATCAAAGTGTTGCAGCTTTAGTGATGCCTCGCCAGTCGCGTAGATGGCTTCATCGACTACGAACAAATCCCTATCGTCCAGCCTGCCTTGATTATATTCGATAAATGAATGCGTGAGGACGATAATCCTTTTTGACAATTCAGCGCTCTTATCAGCGAAAGCGTCACTGTGGTAATAACCCACAATATCATCGCCAAGATGCTTAGCTAAGTTGGCATAGACAGTCTCAACAGCTTCTTTGTAGGGCGTGAGGAAGCAGAGGCGTTTATCCGGATACTGTTCTGCGAAATCCACGATCCCCCAGACAGCACCCGTGGTTTTCCCTGAGCCTGTGGGCATGGGAACATAGATAGGGCCAGTCTCAAGCCCGCAAGCCAAAGACGAGATAGCCCCAGCGGTGATGTGTGCAGAATGAACCTGCCAATCAGACAGGTACGATAAACCACCGTTCTCAGAACGCCTTTGCGCAACAGCTTTGGGGAATAGTCTGACTGCCACTCATTGTTCCAATCTTTCAGAGTTTGTCACAGCCAAGCACTGCCGGTGGAAAGCCTCAAGCCCTGTTTTCTATTTAGGCTGCCATTCACACCGAAGATTGTCGAGTGCGGCATTCCATCACCCATAAACACCTTGGGCTATTTCCGCTGTGGGTCAATTTTCGCTCTGAGGTGATGGCCATAGGAGTTGACCGAGATCAAAGAACATCACATCGACTTTGTTCTATTACTCACTCAGGGCAGCGGACGTTATCTCTCCGTCCTGCACCTAAGAAGGCGATCCGCAGTCCTCATCATTTGTAGGGCGGGTCGTCTTTATACCTACAGCCCTCCAGTCACAGCCTCTAAAACAAATCGGGCAAAAGTCCGCCCTTTAGTAACATTAATGTCTACCTTTGAGGTGCTACCAGAATGTTACTAATATGCGGTAACAAAATACTTGCTATGTTACCATTTTATGGTACATCTAGACTCATATGTTACTACCGAGGCGGAATTGGAATATGGCAGTTATTGGATACAAACGGGTCTCGACTGTAGATCAGAACCTTGCACGTCAGGACTTAGGTGAATGCGACAGGGTATTTGAGGAAAAGAAGTCAGGTAAGAACATTACCGAAAGGCCAGCACTGCAAGAGATGCTCAGTTATGCCCGCAAGGGTGACACTGTAGTAGTACACTCCATTGACCGCATGGCGCGTGACCTGCGTGACCTACAGGACATTGTTCAGCAGCTTAATGATAAGGGTGTAGCTATTACCTTTAACGCAGAGCGTCTGACGTTTGACCCTGAGGGTAGTGACGCCATGGCCAAGCTACAGTTGCAGATGATGGGTGCTTTCGCTGAGTTCGAGCGCAACATTATTAAGAAGCGTCAGCTTGAGGGCATCGCCAAGGCCAAGGCAGAAGGTCGTTACGTTAACCACGGTCGTAGGGCCACCATCGACAGAGCACAGGTCCACAAGCTACGTGATGAAGGTTTCTCCACCTACAAGATTGCTGATAAGATGGGGATCAGTCGCATGAGTGTGCATCGCATCCTTAACCAATAGCTGGCTGTAGTAATACTAGAGGGTAGCCCATGTCATAACGTGGGACCCTGAGCCGTATGCCCAAAAGGAATGATCGCGCCGCTTACTCAGATAGAAATTCTCGATAAAATCTCAGGTTGAGTAACTAATTTCTAGCATAAAGCTTTACAGCGTAACCTATCAAAATTAGCGTCTAATAATATTATCAATTTGAGGAATTAGTTAACATGAAAAAATCTATAGCACTTCTATTGTCTGTGGCTGCCGTTTCTGCATGCGGTGGCAGTGATAGCTCAGGAGAGCAGTCCGTAAGTGTCGATGCCACTCCTATTCGACTTTTTTCTGATGCCTCAGGTGTCGCGAGGCTGGTCGCAGTGTCAAATGGAGAAGTCACCACCGGGTATGTTATTACTCCAGAGCTCACAGCGGTACTCGCAGAAATTGAATCAACAAGTGAGGTGACCCCATTCGACATTGAGTCCCTTAGCATCGTTGATACAGGGCCAAATACTAATATTAGATCGGGTGCAATTTCCGTAGAAGGCAGCGTGCTCAATGTGCTTGCAGCCACCACTACAGATGAGGACGCCGCACTAGTTCTATTTGAAGAGCCGTCGTCCGGTCTCACCTTCTTGGTTACAGAAGGGTATCAGGCGACTAACATTCCTTCAGGAACGGCGTCTTATTCCGGTGTGTTGGGATTGCAGAACATTCTGTTTGATGCGGAGCCGGAGTTAGGTACCTTTACAGCAACAGCAGGCTTTGATGCATCACCTTCCATCACCCTCACTGGCTCCACCACAAGCTATACTGTCAATGGAACAGCATCAATTTCAGGGAGCAGCTTTTCATCAAACTCAATGACGATAAATGATGGTAGCGGACCTACTGGAGCCAGCATGAATGGAGATTTTCATGGCAGTGGGGCCAACAGCGTAGCAGGAGTGATCTACTCGAATGATGCATCTGGAGAGTTCCGAGGTGGTTTTGTTGGGTCTCAGGATTAGTCCTAGCCTTACTACTGTTACATCCAGAGGTGATCGAAGTGCTTTAGGGGGCTGGCTTAATCGCTAGTCCCCATTTTGCTTTGCTAATGTTCATTGGTAGATGAGCGGTCACTCCGAGAATGCTTCTGCGGAGAAGACAACGGGACCAGAGTGACCGCAGGTGTTACCTCGGGCCTACGCATACACCTACCGTTAGGGTTATCTCGGGCCTACGCATACACCTGACACGCAGATACCAACGCGCCAAGATCGTACTTTGATTTTAGTCAATCTGAATCAGGTGCAAGAAAGGATAACACATCAACGTTTTTGACCTACGGGAAATACCTACGGGAAATACCTACGGGAAATGCCTTTGCCGAAATTTAATAATTGTCTTAAAAATAAGGGGCTTAAATCCAATGGCAGTCCCTAGGGGAATCGAACCCCTCTTTCCAGGTTGAAAACCTGGCGTCCTAACCGATAGCGGTCACTCTGGGGACGCCATGAGCATCTTAATCCAAACCCCATTCGGTAACTGCAAAAAGCCTGTCTAGGTCGTCTTTATAAACATTCGGGGGAGCGCCTGTGCCGTACCTCATAGCCACCGCAGACGATTGTGTCGTCTTATGCCCCTGAAGGTAATCGAGAACCTCTGATGATACTCTGGCGGCCCTCCCACGGGCCTTGAAGGTGTGTCTCGTAGAATAGGAAACAAGTTCAGGGTCACTGACCTGCATTTCAACTCGGATCAATTTGTTTAGCTGAATGCTGACGTTGTCCAAGGCTGATCTAGGGGCATAGGCACCGAATGCACCATCCTCAGGGTTGTCAGGCATCTGATAGCTGCGCAGGGCGTCGAGCATGGGGGATACTAACGGTACTGACCTTTCTAGGCCACCTTTCTCTAGCTTCCGGAACTTGTTGTTTCTGATCTTGATGTGTGGAGTGTTGCTGGTGAGCGATATGTCTTTGACTTGAAGTCCAGCGGCCTCACTAGTCCGGCACCCTGTGTATATCATCAAAAGACCGATCAAACGTATTTCAGGTATAATTTTTGCCCTGACAACGACTTCAAACCGGATCAACTCGCTTGGCGTAAATGACCTTCTGTCCGTAGCATCATCCCTTTCAGCCGACATATTCCGTAAGCCCTCAAACGGGTTCAAGATTGTCCCGTCCTGATACTCCTTACGCGCAAAATTAAAGACTGCACCTATCTGAGAGGCATAGCGCCCAATACTACCTTCTTTGGCGGGCTTTGGGCCTTGTCTGTAGGTTTCAAGGAAAGCTCTAGCGTCCTGCCGATTGATTGCTTTCAGCTTGGTATCTGAACCACCAACAAAATGCCTGAACTTGTCATATAGATTGCGTGTCTTGGTCTCGAACTTCTTTTGGTCGTGAGGATCACGTCGCTTCTCACGTGCGTTGATAGCCAAGTACGCGTCAACAACCTCACCCCAAGTCAACTCAAGGGATGTGCTCTCCTTGCCAAATACAATCCGGCTTGCTGCCTGCATTATGTCCGTCGGATCATCCCTCTTGTATTGAGCATCCCAAGTTTGCGGATCGACCCCAATTTCTTGACTGCTGAGGTATGCTCCAGTAAACATTTCATCCAGTGCTTCCCAACGCTGCTTGTCTTTGTAGAACTGTTCTTTCTGCTCTTTGGTGTAGTCGGCGGGCAGGGTGGGCTTTTGGTCAGGGTGGAATCCCTCACGCATTAGCATTTGCCTCGCCGCACTCATAACCTCATGGCGGGTCAGTTTCTGTTCGCTTGAAGATAGCTGGCTGTCAGCAATCCTAAGCTCAGCATCTGCAAGTTGGTTAGCTCTCGCTAGTCTAATCAATGCTGTCGTTTCATCTTTGGTTTCAAGTCGCTGCTTGAACTCCAGTTTTCCAATAACCTTTTGAAGCCGTGCAGGGATTCTACGCCTGTAGCTGTACCAACCCGTCTTTGATCTTTTTAGGTATTTGCTGCCCACCTGTGTACCATCTGTGTACTGAATTTGTGTACCAGATTTGGTCAAAACTCATTTATAGTCAATGAATAAAGGCCATCTCTAGGGGGTAATGGCTCCGACGGTAGGGATCGAACCTACGACCAATTGATTAACAGTCAACTGCTCTACCGCTGAGCTACGTCGGAACGGTGAGCCGCGTATAGCAATGCGGAATGGGGGCGTCCAGAGGGTTTCAGCGAGTTTTTTGCGAACGACGAAGTTTCTTGTTTCACTGCGACCGGAATGAGAAGCGGGCTTGCCGCGACAGTTGGGGGTGGGCAGTGGCAAGTCCACGTGAAACCAGGTCTATAAGGTGCGCCAGTACGTTGCGTTCTGCCGCCGAACGCAAGCCCGGTGCGATGTCTGTATAAATCGCCCGGGTCAACGTCGCGACTTCATTCTCGCCCGCTTCGAGCTTCGAAAGAATTTGCTGTTCGCGCATTTTGCGATGCGCGACAAGGTCTTGCAGTCGCTTCTGCGGATTGACCACCGGAGCGCCATGCCCGGGAAAGTAGGTCTGCGCGGGAATGTCAGCGAGCCGGGCGCAAGATTGCATGAATTGGGTCAAGTCACCATCGGGTGGAGAGACAAGCGAAGTGGACCACCCCATGATATGATCGCCCGTAAAAATATTGTCGCCCCAGACAAAGCATAGATGGTTGCCGATGTGGCCGGGTGTGTGACGAGCTGTCAGTTCAAATTCGGGACCGGTTATCTTTTCGCCATCCATCAATAACACATCCGGCGAAAATGCGAGATCGATTCCTTCACCCCCTGCGATCAGATCATCCTGTGCAAGTGATTTCATGATGTTGCTACGCCCCGCGTGACTCGGACCAAATGCAAGGACCGGCGCGCCCGTTTCATCGGCGAGCGGGCGGGCAAGGGGGGAGTGGTCCAGATGGCTGTGCGTCACGAGTATATGTGAGACTGGCCGATTATCGATCGCCGCCATCAATGCGGCAAGATGCTGCGGGTCATTGGGCCCGGGGTCAATGATCGCGAGGCGACTTGTCCCCAGAATGTAGCTGTTTGTTCCCAGATAGGTCATCGGTGACGGGTTGGGGGCCAGAATGAGTTGCAGGCCGGGTGCCAGTTCCAAAGGTATACCTGCTTCTGGCGCAAAGCTGTGTGCGTCCACGATGATCTTTCCTTTCCGATCTGACGGCTTGTCGCTACGGTCAGCCCATGAACTTCAGTTGGATGAAAAACTATCTGCCTCGTGGCATATATGGCCGGGCGGCGCTTATTTTGATCTTGCCGGTCCTGCTGTTGCAGTTGCTGGTGTCGGTTGTCTTTATCCAGCGCCATTTTGATGGTGTGACACGCCTGATGACAAGGGCGGTGAGTATTGATTTGCAGTTTTTAATTGATTCGGTGAACGAGGCAGAAAGTCTTGAAGCGGCTTTGGCCGCATTGGACGCACTGGATGGACCGCTTCGGATTCGGACTCAGTTGCCAGCGGTGCCGGGTACCGAAGACGTGATGCAGAGTCTGGATCTGACCGCGCAAATGGTGATCAATTGGCTGCGTGAAGAGGTCGAGAATATTCGGGCTGTGTCGCTTGCAGATCGCGGACGGGTCGTGATCTGGGTCGATACAGCGTATGGTGTGTTGGAAATGAACTTTGGCCGTCGGCGTGTTTCGGCCCCCAATCCGCACCAGCTTATCGTCATCATGGCGGTCATGGGCGCGATTATGACGGCCATTGCCTATATCTTCCTGCGCAATCAGTTGCGTCCCATCAAGCGGATGGCCGCCGCTGCGGCAGACTATGGCAAGGGGCGTGTTGTTCCTTTTCACCCGACGGGCGCACTTGAAGTACGCGCTGCGGGTATGGCATTTCTTGATATGCGCAACCGGCTTGAACGTCAGACGCAAAGCCGCACCATGATGTTATCCGGTGTCAGTCATGACTTGCGCACGCCGTTGACGCGATTGCGTCTGGGGCTGACCATGCTGGATGAGGACGACGTCGCCCCGCTGCAACGTGATGTCGCGGATATGCAACGCCTGTTGGATGCTTTTCTTGATTTCGCGCGCAGCGATGCGGGCGACAACCTTGAACCGATCAACCCGCGAGCTTTTCTGCAAGAGATATTGGAAGACGCCGCGCGGTTGGGGCAATCAGTCCATTTAGGCCAGATTGATGGTGAAGACGGTCTGGTCAGGTTGCGTCCTTTGGCCATCAGGCGTGCTTTGGAAAATCTTCTTGGCAACGCGCTGCGCTATGGCACGCAGGCCGTCGTCGGTCTGACACTGACCGAGCGCACAGTTCGTTTCACGGTCGAAGATGACGGCCCCGGCATTCCAGCCGATCGACGCGAGGAAGCGGTGAACCCGTTTGTGCGTCTTGATCCGGCGCGCAATCAAGATCAGGGCAGCGGTGTTGGTTTGGGGCTGGCAATCGTGTCCGATATCGCCCGAACGCATGGCGGCGTACTGCGCTTGGGAGAGAGCGAAACACTCGGCGGGCTCAAGGCAGAACTGGTGCTAGCACGCTAGCGATGGTGATGTTTGCTGGCCTGTGCTGTCAGCTTGCGACCCGTTTGAAAGGGGCCGTTTGCTCATTTGACAGGCTGGCTGTCACAAAACCCCGCCGCTATTCGGCTGCCGCCTCGCGCATTTTGCGTCTGTGGGCAATGATTTCGTCTTGCACGAAGTCCCTGAACGCACTGATCCGCTTGGATTGCCGCAGCTCTTCGGGGTAAGCTAGAAAAACGGGGACTTCACTGGATTCCAGATCAGGCAAGATCCGCACCAGATCCGGGAAATCCTCTGTGACATAGTCAGGCAGAACACCAATTCCCAACCCGTTCAGAACACCTTGAAGCACACCAAAATAGTTATTCACAGTGAACAGCCGCGGCACGTCATGGGTCATAAGATGTTGAACCAGCGTTGCACCGGCAGCCACCTGAATGGAATTCAGGCTTTGGCAAATCAAACGGTGGTTTGTGATTTCCTCGGCGTCCTGAAGCATGCCGTTCTTGGCAATATAGTCGCCTGACGCGTAAAGCCGCATCCGCACTGACATCAACCGTTTGCGGATCAGGTCAGCTTGTGACGGCTCTTTCATGCGGATCGCGACATCCGCTTCGCGCATGGGCAGATCAAGGACCCGCTCTTCCAGCATCAGGTCAATCTTGAGATCGGGGTATTTTTCGTAGAGCGTGGGCAGGCGCGGAGCAAGCCAGAGGGTGCCAAACCCTGTTGTCGTGGTGACACGCAATTCGCCAAACACTTCCTCTTCGCTGTCCTTGATGCGCGCGGATGCAGCCTCAAGCCTTTTGTTCATGCTCTTGGTGGCATCAAACAGCAGTTCCCCCTGTTCTGTCAGGATCAGACCACGGGCGTGCCGGTGGAACAGCGTTGTATTAAGTGATTCCTCCAATGCGCGGATTTGGCGGCTGACGGCTGATTGCGACAAATGCAACGTGTCGCCTGCATGGGTAAGGCTGCCTGCATCCGCGACCGCATGAAATATTCTTAGTTTGTCCCAGTCCATAGTGATCAGTACGCCAATTCGTTAACGATAACAGTTGCAGATTGTTACGCGAAATAGTGGGGTCGGTGCAAATGGTTGTGAACACTCATTTTCCACTTTGTAGGTCAGTAACTTTGACCTATGCTGAGACCGAGTTGGGAGGATCCGCATGACTTTAGAGCAGATTTCGTTAAATGACCGTTACGATTTAGCCAAGCAGACTGTTCTGCTGAATGGCACGCAGGCATTGGTACGATTGATGCTGATGCAGCGCGCGCGTGACGACCGTGCGGGCCTGAACACGGCCGGTTATGTGACGGGCTATCGTGGGTCGCCGCTTGGCGCTGTGGACATGCAGATGAGCCGCGCTGCGAACGTGCTGGCACCCGCACAGGTCACGTTCCAGCCCGGATTGAACGAAGATCTGGCCGCTACGGCGCTTTGGGGGGCGCAACAGGCCGAGTTGCGTGGCGAAGGCAAATACGATGGCGTGTTTGGGCTGTGGTACGGCAAAGGTCCCGGCGTTGACCGGTCCGGCGATGTGATGCGCCATGCCAACATGGCAGGTACATCCGCCAGTGGCGGGGTCATCATGGCGATGGGCGACGATCATACCGGTGAGAGTTCGACGACATTGCATCAATCCGACTGGGCAATGGTCGACGCTTATATGCCTATTGTGTCACCCGCAGGTGTGCAGGAAATTCTGGATTATGGCCAATACGCTTGGGCCTTGTCGCGATATGCAGGGGTCTGGGTTGGCCTGAAAACCATGAAAGACACGATAGAAGTGACCTCTGTTGTGAATGGCGACCCGTTTCGGATGAACTTCGTCACGCCCGATATTGATTTGCCCGATGGCGGGCTGAATATCCGTCTGATTGATACGCCCCAACTGCAAGAAGCGCGGATGATTGATCACAAGCGGTTCGCGGCAGAGGCCTTTTCCCGCGCCAACCGCATGGACCAGCGCAAATGGGGTAAACCCGGTGCCAAGATTGGTTTTGTCGCCGCAGGCAAGAACTGGCTGGATTTGCAGCACGCGCTGTCTTTGCTGAACATCGATGCGGAAGAGGCCGTGCGCTTGGGCATCACCACCTACAAGGTCGGGCAGGTTTGGCCGCTGGACATGGCATCGTTTCATGAGTGGGCCGAAGGACTGGAGTTGATTGTTGTTGTCGAGGAAAAGCGCAAGCTGATTGAAGTGCAGGTCAAAGAGGCTTTGTTCGATGATCGTGGCGGGCGCCGCGTCTATGGTTGGCATAAGGGCGATGAACACTCCGAAGGTCGCCGCGAAGAGGTTTTTCAGACCAAGGCGGACCTGAATCCCATCCTGATTGCCGAAAAACTGGGTGGCATTCTGGTCGAAGAAAACTGCGGCTCTGAAGGGGTGCAGGCGGGGCTTGTCGCATTGGCGGAAAGTCGCCGTGCCGACAATGCGCCTGAAATTGCAGCGCGTCTGCCTTATTTTTGTTCAGGCTGCCCACACAACACGTCCACGAAAGTGCCCGAAGGGTCACGCGCCTATGCGGGCATTGGCTGTCATTACATGGTGCAATGGATGGACCGTGATACGGTCGGTTTCACGCAAATGGGCGGCGAGGGGGCCAATTGGGTCGGTGAAGCACCCTTTTCAACCCGCGACCATGTGTTCCAGAATTTAGGTGACGGCACCTATAACCATTCGGGCGTGCAGGCTATTCGTTTCGCCCTGATGGCGGGTACCAACATCACCTACAAAATCCTGTATAATGACGCCGTGGCCATGACCGGCGGTCAGGGAAACGACGGTGGGCTCACCGCCGATCAAATCTGCCGTGAACTGCTGGCGATGGGTGTACGCAATGTGGCTCTTGTCTATGACGACAAAGAAGAGGTGCATTTGCCCGACTTCCCAAAGGGGCTTGACATCCATCCGCGCGATGAGTTGGGCGCCGTGCAGAAAAAGTACAGAAAATATAAAGGCGTGTCGGCCATTGTTTATGTGCAGACATGTGCTGCCGAAAAGCGCCGCCGCCGCAAGCGCAACCTGTTTCACGACCCTGACAAACGTGTCTTTATCAATACCGACATTTGCGAAGGCTGCGGTGACTGTGGTGTGCAGTCCAACTGCGTGTCCATCGTCCCGGTCGAAACGGAATTGGGCCGCAAGCGCGCGATTGATCAGTCATCCTGCAATAAGGATTTTTCCTGCGTCAAAGGGTTTTGCCCGTCTTTCGTAACCATATCCGGCGCTGAAATCCGCAAGGAAGCAACAGCCGAGGTGGACTTGCCCGACCTGCCAATGCCCCATCTTCCCATGATCAACGGTACCCATAACACGGTGATAACCGGGGTTGGGGGCACTGGCGTTGTTACCATCGGGGCGGTGATGGCGATGGCCGCCCATATTGATGGCAAGGGGGCTGGCATGATGGAAATGGCGGGTCTCGCCCAAAAGGGTGGTGCGGTGCATATCCATTGCCGGATTGCGGAAAGGCCGCAGGATATCAATGCAATCCGGGTGGCCACTGGCGAATGCCATGCCCTGATCGGCGGTGATCTGGTTGTCAGTGCGGGCGCGAAAACGATTGGGCTGATGAAAACAGGCCAGACCCGCGGTGTGGTGAACAGCCATGAAATCATTACCGGCGATTTCACCCGCGATACTGAATTCAGGCTGCCATCCGATCAATTGCAGGTTGCTTTGCAGGCGCGTCTTGGTGATGCGCTGGCTTTGTTCGATGCGTCCGCTTTGTCAAAAACCCTGCTTGGCGATAGCATCTTTTCCAACATGATGATCTTTGGTGCGGCTTGGCAGATGGGGGCGATCCCGCTGAGTTATGACGCCATCATGCAGGCTGTTGCACTGAATGGTGCTGCGGTGGAGCGCAACAAGCGTGCGTTTGAATTGGGTCGCTGGGCGTATCTGCACCCAAAAGATGCGCAGGCCATCCTGACCCCGAATGTGGTGGCGCTGCCAAAGTCACTGGACGAAAAGATCGCCTATCGCGCATCGCATCTGGAAGTCTATCAGGGCAAGCGGCTGGCAAAACGCTACCGCAAGTTCGTGGATCAATTCACTGACCCCGCCCTGAGAGAGGCTGTCGCCTTGGGCTATCATAAATTATTGGCTTATAAGGATGAATATGAGGTTGCACGGTTGCTGACCCAAACAACGGAAAAGGCGCAGGCCGAGTTCAAGGGCGACCTCGCGCTGACCTACCACCTTGCGCCGCCGCTCTTGTCAAAGACCGGCCCTGATGACCGCCCACTCAAGCGGGAGTTCGGGGCGCGGATGGCGTGGGCCTTTCCGAAACTGGCCAAATTGAAATGGCTGCGGGGCACGCCGTTTGACCCTTTCGGACGCACTGCCGAGCGACGGATGGAACGCGCGTTGATCAAGGAGTACGAGCGCGACATGGCCGAAATGCAAAAGATTGTGCGACCTAACACGCAGGATGCAGCGATGGCGCTGGCCAGACTGCCGCTTGATATCCGTGGTTTTGGCCCTGTAAAAGACGCCAATGCCCGCAAAGCCGCCAAACGGCGTGAAGAGTTGCTTGCCAGCCTGCGGGCGGGGCCGGTAACGCAGGCGGCGGAATGATGAACGCTGTCCCTGGTCTTGCGACACTGTCCCGTTTATCAGTGGCTATTCCACCCAAGGCTCTAGCTGGCGACTGACGCAAAAGACCGTAAAGGATGCATGGATTTCCTGCGCAAAGCCTCGTATGTGTTCAGCGACAGTGGCAAAGACGCAGTGCGTCTGGGCCGTGAGTACAGAGCAGCATGTAAGGTGCGTAATGGCGGTAGGAATATTCGATAGCGGCTTGGGTGGCCTGACGGTTCTGGATGCCGTTTCAAACCGTCTGCCTGATTTGCCGCTGGTCTATCTGGGGGATAGCGCGCATGCCCCTTACGGGGTGCGCACACCCGACGATATTTACGAACTGACAACAAAAGCGACCCAGCGATTGTTTGACGCAGGCTGCGATCTGGTAATCCTTGCGTGCAACACGGCCTCTGCGGCGGCCCTGCGTCGGATGCAGGAAAGCTGGGTGCCCGGCGACAAGCGCGTGCTGGGCGTGTTTGTCCCGATGATCGAAGCCTTGACCGAACGGCAGTGGGGCGACAATTCACCGCCCCGCGAAGTGGCTGCAAAGCATGTGGCGCTTTTTGCGACCCCTGCAACTGTGGCCAGCCGGGCGTTTCAGCGCGAACTGGCTTTCCGGGCGATTGGTGTCGATGTGGAGGCGCAGGCTTGCGGCGGCGTGGTGGATGCCATTGAGGATGGTGACATGATCTTGGCCGAAGCCTTGGTGCAGTCGCATGTAGATGCACTCAAGCGCAAAATGCCCGACCCTGACGCCGCGATCCTTGGCTGTACCCATTACCCATTGATGGAACAGCAGTTTCAGGCGGCCCTGGGTGACAAAGTCAAAGTGTTTTCACAGGCCAATCTGGTCGCTGAAAGCCTTGCCGATTATCTTGAGCGGCGTCCTAATATGGTTGGCAAAGGCACCGACAGCGCCTTTCTGACGACCGGTGATCCGCGACAGGTGTCATCCCGCGCGACACAGTTTCTGCGACGACAGATTACTTTCAAAGCAGCCTGATTGCGTCTTCGGACAGTTTTTCCTACTTCTGACCCCAAAGGGGGAGTCTCACATGACCCATAACGTCGCCATTCTTGGCGCTTCTGGCTACACGGGCGCGGAACTTGTACGCCTGATCGCCACCCATCCTGCGATGAAAATCGTAGGGCTTTCGGGCAATTCCAAGGCCGGGATGGCCATGGCGGATGTGTTTCCGCATCTGCGGCATCTGGATTTGCCCCGGCTGACAACCATTGACGAAATGTCCTTTGACGATGTGGAGATCGTGTTTTGCGGTTTGCCGCATGCGACCTCGCAAAAGATCATCGCGACATTGCCGAAATCGGTAAAAGTCGTTGATATGTCTGCCGATTTCCGGCTGCGTGATCCGGCCGCCTATGAAAAATGGTACGGCAAGCCGCACAGTGCGATCGAACTGCAAAAAGAGGCGGTCTATGGGCTGACCGAATTTTACCGCGAACAAATCAAGACCGCACGGCTGGTTGCGGGGACGGGCTGTAATGCGGCCACTGGCCAATATGCACTGAGGCCATTGATTGCGGCGGGGGTGATTGACCTTGATCATATCATCATGGACCTGAAGGCAGCGGTGTCCGGGGCAGGGCGGGCGTTGAAGGAAAATCTGCTTCACGCAGAATTGTCCGAAGGGGCGCATGCCTATGCCGTTGGAGGCACACACCGGCACCTCGGTGAATTTGATCAGGAATTCAGTGCCTTGGCCGGACGAGATGTGCATATCCAGTTCACACCGCACCTGATTCCGGCAAATCGCGGTATTTTGGCGACCACCTATGTTATTGGCGACCCGGCGAACATATATCATACTTTGAATGCGACATACGCGCAGGAGCCATTCATAGAGGTATTGCCAATGGGACAGCACCCATCAATCAAACATATCCGGGGGTCGAACTTCTGTCATATCGGCGTTGTGGCAGATCGGATTCCGAACCGGACCATCGTGATTGCCGCCCTTGATAACCTGACCAAAGGTTCATCGGGTCAAGCGATCCAGAATGCCAACCTGATGCTCGGCCTGCCCGAAACAGAGGGCCTGATGCTGGCGCCGGTGTTCCCATGAGCGGTCTGACAAGTCTCAAGAAACGCCGCCGCATTCAGGTGATGTCAATTGCGGGTGTATGTGTGGCGCTGGTTCTGGTTTTGCTGGCGATGCTGCCTGATGACAGTTTCCAGTTCTTCCGGTCACCAAGTGAAGTGACCGAGGCGCCGCCGCCTGCCAACGAACGTTTTCGCATTGGTGGTCTGGTGGAAGAAGGAACGCTGGTGCGCGGTGCGGGCGAGGAAATCAGCTTTCACGTCACTGACGGTGGTGCTTCGGTCCAGGTCATCTATGCCGGGATTTTGCCGGACCTGTTCGGCGAAGGTCAGGGAATGGTGGCGCAGGGTCATTATGTGGATGGCAGGTTCGAAGCTGTCGAGATTCTGGCCAAGCACGATGAAACCTATATGCCAAGCGAAGTGATCGACGCGCTCAAGGAGCAGGGCACATATGTCGCACCGGACGGTGCTCCTGCGATCAATTAACGAATTGCGCGCAGTCTGATGTCCTAGATGACATGAGGGCTGCCAATGCAAACAGTGATTGAAATTGCGACCGCCATCGTTGCGCGCGAGGGCGGCTATGTGAACGACTCCGACGATCCGGGCGGGGCAACAAATTTCGGCGTAACGATCCATACGATGCGCCGTCTCGGTATTGATCTGACGGGTGATGACAAGGTCACAGACGCTGACGTGCGGGCCATGACCAAGGACCGCGCGGTTGCGATATTCGTCGAACATTACTACGAGCGCCCCAAAATCGACAGGCTGCCCGCGCCTTTGCATGCCTCGGTTTTTGACATGTATGTGAACGCCGGCACCAATGCGGTGAAGATTTTGCAGCGCCTTTTGTGTGACATGCGTATTGCGGTTGTCGTTGATGGCTTTATCGGACCGCAGACCATTGCGGCGACTGAAAAAGCTTTGGCAGCCGCCCCGGATCACCTTGTCGATGCCTACGGCATTGCCCGGCGCAATTATTACTATGATCTGGCAGACCGTCGCGTGAACAGTCGCAAATATGCCCGCCGCCGCAATGGTGGAAAGGGCGGTTGGATCAGGCGCGCGGAAGAGTTCATTTCTGAACGCTACCATCTGTCGGACAACCAACATCAGAAAAGGACAGCAAAATGGGGCTGATATCAGGCTTGATGAATTTCCTGTTTGGCGATGGTCGCAATCTGGTTGTCGAAACCGCAGAGGTTTTCAAGGAAAACACCGAAAAAGGTGCAGTCCGCGAAGCGCAGGCGCGCTCTGACAGCTTGCAGCAGTTTGCCGCTGAATTCATGCATCCGCGACGTGGTGTCTTTGACCGTTTGGTTGATGCGCTGAACCGGCTGCCGCGTCCCTTGCTGGCGTTGGGAACGATCTGGCTGTTTGTGACAGCGATCCAAAGCCCTGAAACCTTTTCCGAAGGCATGAAAGGGATTGCATTGGTCCCCGAACCGCTATGGTGGATGATGGGGGCGATCGTCAGTTTCTACTTTGGTGCGCGTCATCAGGCCAAGGGACAGGATTTCCAACGGTCGGTTGCAAGCAGCCTGATGTTGGCACAGACTCTCAAGGGGCCAGAGGCTCCAGAACAGCCCGACGGCGCGCCACAGGCACCGTCCGCGCCAAATGCAGCCCTTTTGGACTGGCAGGGGAAAAATGGAAAATGACTGGTTCAACAGGCTGGAACAACGGGTCATCCAGTTGGAAACACGCAATGCAGTTGACGATGTGCATCGCGGCAATGTTACGTCACGGCTGACAGCCATCGAAGACACGTTGCGATGGCTGGTGCGGCTGATTATCGGTGGTTTACTGATGGGCGGACTGACTTATGCACTGAAAACGGGCCTCGCGTAACCGGCTTTGGAGTGAAGAGAGAAAACATCGGGTTAGAATTGCGCGATTGTGCTGCAACTGTCGAAAATTTGACCGGGCAACTATGTTGTCCGGTTTCGCTTTGCAGTATGACTTCCCCATGATTACAGAACTCGGGCATTACGCATTGATTCTGGCCTTTGGCGTTGCCATCGTCCAGATGATCATTCCCATGGTTGGGGCGCATCGTGGTAACGCAGGTTGGATGGCCATGGCTGTGCCTGCCGCGTCCGTGCAATTCATACTGGTTGCAGGGTCTTTTGCCGCTTTGACATGGGCATTTGTGACGTCGGATTTTTCGCTCCGGCTGGTCTACGCCAATTCCCACACTGACAAGCCGATGATCTACAAAATCTCGGGCGTGTGGGGCAATCACGAAGGGTCGATGCTGCTTTGGGTGCTGATATTGGCGCTGTTCGGGGCCTGCGCAGCCTGGTTTGGCGGCGGGCTACCCGACCGTCTGCGCGCGCGGGTACTTGCGGTGCAGGCGTCAATCTCGGTCGCGTTCTATGCCTTTATCCTGTTTACATCGAACCCGTTCCTGCGGCTGGCGGTGCCGCCACTTAACGGGCGCGATTTGAACCCGCTCTTGCAAGATCCCGGTTTGGCTTTCCATCCGCCGTTTTTGTATCTGGGCTATGTCGGACTGAGCATGGCATTTTCATTTGCCATCGCGGCCTTGATCGAAGGGCGTGTTGACGCAGCATGGGGCCGCTGGGTGCGACCATGGACGTTGGCGGCATGGATGTTCCTGACGGTAGGCATCGCGCTTGGGTCATGGTGGGCCTACTACGAATTGGGTTGGGGCGGTTTCTGGTTCTGGGATCCTGTTGAAAACGCATCCTTTATGCCTTGGCTGATCTCGGCGGCATTGTTGCATTCGGCCATTGTCGTGGAAAAGCGCGAAGCACTGAAAAGCTGGACCATTCTGCTGGCAATCCTTGCGTTCGGCTTTTCGCTGCTGGGGGCCTTTATCGTGCGCTCTGGCGTTCTGACCTCGGTCCATGCCTTTGCCAACGACCCCGAACGCGGCATGTTGATCCTGATCATTCTGGCTGTCTTTCTGGGCGGGGCGCTGACGCTTTTTGCGGCACGCGCCGGTGCGATGGAAGCCAAGGGTGTGTTTTCAGTGGTGAGCCGTGAAAGCGCCTTGGTGCTGAACAATATACTTTTGGCCGTCAGTGCCTTTGTCGTCTTTATCGGGACAATCTGGCCCTTGGTGGCAGAAGTGCTGTTCGGGCGCACCTTGTCGGTGGGGCCGCCTTTCTTTGATGCGGCCTTCACGCCCTTTATGGTGGCGCTGGCGATTGTGCTGCCGCTGGGGTCGGTCATCGCATGGAAGCGCGGTACTCTGGAGCGCGCGTCAAAGTCGCTTGGCATGTGGCTGCTGCTCGCGGTGGCGCTCGCGGGGCTGGCCTTTGCCATTCAAAGCGGGAAGTCGGCTTTGGGGCCGGTCGGTGTTGCCCTTGGTGTCTGGGTCGTGGGCGGCGCGCTTGCCGATTTGTGGATGCGCAGTGGCCGCGAAGGCTGGACCGTGCGCTTGCGCCGTATATCGCGCTTGCCGCGCGCCGACTGGGGCAAGGCCACGGCGCATATCGGCATGGGTGTCACGATCTTTGGGATTGCGGCAATGCTGGCATGGCAAAAGGAAGATATCCGCGTCGCCGACATTGGCGATCGTTGGGAAGTCGGGCAGTTTGGCTTCGGGCTTGAAGATGTCGAGCGTTTGCAGGGCCCGAATTACGTGACGACGCTGGCAACCATGTCGGTCTGGCAGGGCGACAGGCAGATCGCCACGCTCAAGCCTGAAAAGCGGTTCTATCCCGTCGCCAACATGCCCACAACAGAGGCCGCCATCCGTAACGGCATCTTGCGCGACATCTATGTCGTGATCGGTGATCCGCAGGATGCAGGCGGGTTTGCAGTGCGTGTCTATGTCAAACCCTTTGCTAACTGGATTTGGGGCGGTGCGATCCTGATGGCTCTGGGCGGCTGTTTTTCACTGTCGGATCGTCGTTTGCGCGTCGGGGCAGCGGCGGCCAAACGGACAAACGCGGTGCCAGCAGAATGAGACAGCTTTTGATCCTGCTGGCCTTTCTTGCAACGCCCCTGTGGGCGGTAGAGCCGTCCGAGATGCTTGATGATCCCGCGCTAGAGGAGCGGGCGCGCGCGGTGTCACAAGGGTTGCGCTGCCCGGTTTGTCAGAACGAAAGCATTGACGAATCCAACGCCACATTGGCCAAGGAACTGCGCATCGTGCTGCGTGAACGGATTGTCGCGGGCGACAGCGACCAAGAGGCGGTTGATTATATCGTATCCCGTTACGGCGAGTTCGTGTTGCTGCGTCCTGACGCACAAGGGGCCAATCTGATCTTGTGGCTTGCAGCACCTGCGCTGTTTCTGATGGCCCTTGGTGTCGGCTGGACAGTGATCCGGCGGCGCAAACCAGCGGAAGAGGGGCTGACGGCAGAAGAAAAGGCCGAACTGGACGAAATTTTACGCTCCTGACGTACGGTTGGGCTTTCCTGAACTGATCCGTTCAGTAAGTTGGGGACAACGCATTATTGGGGGACCCCGCGCATGGACTATCAGGCAATCCAACTTGTCATCCGTAATTCCGTCGCTGTTATCACGCTGAACCGGCCAACGGTTATGAATGCGCTGAACACGCAAATGCGGGCCGAAATCACCCATGCCTTCAAAGCAGCGGAAAAAGAGGCCCGCGTCATAATCATGACAGGGGCAGGCAGCGCCTTTTGTTCGGGGCAGGATTTGGGCGATGGCGGTTCTGCTGCGAATATCGACATGGAGCGCACGCTACGCGACGAATATGTGCCGATGCTCAAGGCGATCTTTGATTGCCGTGTGCCAACGATTTCTGCGGTCAATGGGGCTGCTGCGGGTGCGGGGGCCAATCTGGCTTTGGCCGCCGACGTGGTGATCGCGTCAGAGGATGCCTATTTCGTGCAGGCCTTTACCCGCATTGGCCTGATCCCGGATGCGGGTGGCACCTATTGGTTGCCCCGCCAGATGGGTGCTGCCAAAGCGATGGGGGCTGCTCTGTTTGCCGATAAGATCAGCGCGAAGCAGGCCGCGGACTGGGGCATGATCTATGAAACCGCACCCGCGGACACGTTTCTGGACCATGTGCAAAAGCGTGCCGCCCACCTGGCAACAGGGCCGACCGTTGCCTATCGCCAATTGAAAAAGGCGATCCGTGGATCGTTCGAAAACTCGCTGGATGAACAGTTGGCGCTGGAAGCAAGGTTGCAAGGCAAATGCGGTATGACGCGCGACTTCCAGGAAGGTGTCGTGTCCTTCCTTGAAAAGCGCGCGCCCCGTTACGAAGGGCGTTAGATCGCAGCCATCAGCGCCTTTGCATCAGGGGGTGGTGCCTGTTCGATCCGGCGGTAGATCTTGCCGTCTTTCGTGCGTTGCACCATCCGGTGATCAACCAGTGATCGGCGCAACAGCGCATGGTCGCCAAAGCTGTGGCCAGCATTCAAGATTGCGTTGACCTGTTTTTCGCTCAGGTCAGTGCGGGCGGGCAGGGCCGCCCAGAACGGCCAAAGGCAAAGCCCCTGAATGGCGGTTTGTTTGGGCCAGCGGATCATGATCCCATTGTCAAACGTGCGCAGGGCTTTCCCCAGTTGCTTGCTTTGCGCCGGTGTGCGTGTCGCAGGTCTTGCGGCTTTCAGATGTTGAAAGTTCTCATATCCCGCAGCCTTGGCCACCACGCCCAGCATGGTGGCATGTCCGGGCAGTTCATCGCGTTGTATCAAGGCGTTTCGCAAGTCCTTGGTGAATGCGGACAGGTCGGTAATCGTGATGGAAATCATTTCTTTTGGCATGCTCTGGCCCTTTTGATCATCGCCGGAACCCGCTCGGGTTTGATGGTCGCCCTTGTCGCCCGGCTGAAAAGGTCAGCGGTGCAAATCTGCCAATATCAGGTTTAGCGTGGCCCGTGGCCGGGCTGGCGACGCCTTGGTGAACTGATGACCGCTTCTTGATTAGCGCAAAGTCGCGGGGCGTGGCAAGGCAAAGTAGACGCTGTCAGACCAGACGCCATTGATGCAAAATGTATTCCTTGCGCGGTGCGTTTCCGCGAACCCCAGCGATCTGAGCAATCCACAGGATGCATGATTTTCAGGGTCCGCGTCCGCAGTCAGTCGGGCATGGTCTGTGTTGGCAAACAGATAGGGGATGATGGCACCCATAGCCTCGGTCAGGATGCCTTGGCGCCAATAGTCGGGATGCAGCATGAAGCCGATTTCATCATGTCGAAAGTTTCCCGCATTTCCAATATATTGATCGCCCATCGTGATCTGGAAATTCAAGGGGGCCACCTGCCATGCGGCGATCCGGCGATCCAGCAGTTCCTGTGTGATGTCGGCTGTCGCGTGCGGTTCTGTTGACCAGTATTTCATCGCACCCGGGTCGCTGTAGGTCGCAAACATTGCGTCCAGATCACGCGGCACGGGGCCGCGCAATTGCAGGCGCGGTGTGGTCAGGACCACCATAGGAAAGGGCCGCCCGAGGGCAGCCCTACCTGATTAGCGTTTTTCGATATCGACATAGTCGCGGGTCGTTTCGCCCAGATACAGCTGTCGGGGGCGACCGATCTTTAGTTGTGGATCGGCCAGTTGTTCTTTCCATTGGGAAATCCAGCCCACAGTCCGGGCCAATGCAAAGATCGGCGTGAACATTGATGTGGGAAAGCCCATCGCCTCAAGGATGATACCGGAATAAAAGTCCACATTCGGGAACAGCTTCTTGTCGGCGAAATAGGGATCTGCAAGCGCCTGCTTTTCCAGCTCTTTCGCAACCTGAAGGATCGGGTTGTTTTCCACGCCGAGTAAATCAAGAACCTCATCCGCGCTTTCTTTCATGACCGTCGCGCGCGGGTCGAAGTTTTTGTAAACGCGGTGGCCAAAGCCCATCAGGCGATAGCTGTCGTTCTTGTCCTTGGCGCGGGCGATAAATTCAGGAATGCGGTCAGGCGTGCCAATTTCCTTGAGCATTTCAAGACAGGCTTGGTTTGCCCCACCATGGGCAGGCCCCCAAAGGCAAGCGATACCCGCGGCAATACAGGCAAAGGGGTTCGCACCGGATGATGACGCCAAGCGCACCGTCGAGGTCGAGGCGTTTTGTTCATGGTCGGCATGCAGCGTGAAAATCCGGTCCATCGCGCGGCTCAGGATCGGGTCAACTTGATAGTCCTGTGCGGGGACAGCAAAGCACATGTGCAGGAAGTTGGCCGCATAATCCAGATCATTGCGCGGGTACACAAACGGTTGGCCGATCGAATATTTATAGGCCATCGCAGCCACTGTCGGCATCTTGGCAATCAGGCGGATCGTTGCAACTTCGCGCTGGTGCGGGTCGCTGATGTCGGTGGAATCGTGATAAAATGCAGACATCGCTCCGACAACACCAACCATGGTCGCCATCGGGTGTGCATCGCGGCGGAAGCCGCGGAAGAAGTTATGCATTTGTTCGTGGATCATCGTGTGATTGGTCACGAGCGATTCAAAATTTTCCAGCTCCTCGGCAGAGGGCAATTCACCGTAAAGCAGCAGATAGCAGACTTCGAGATAGTGGGACTTACTGGCCAGCTGGTCGATCGGATAGCCACGGTGCAAAAGCTCGCCTTTGTCGCCGTCAATAAAAGTGATCGTACTGTCGCACGCGGCGGTCGAGGTAAAGGCGGGGTCGTACGTAAAGACGTTCGCCTGCGCATAAAGCTTGCGGATATCAACAACATCCGGCCCGTTGGTGGGGGAATGGATTGGCAAGTCGTACGTCTCACCTTTGATGGTGAGCTTTGCGGTATCGGTATTTTGAGCCATGTGCATTTCCCTATCTCAGTTGGCGCGCAGTCAATGCGTCGCAAGCGCAGCGATGTTGATCCCGTTCAGCTCGTCCCTACTCGAAACGAACGCGTTTCAGGTACTTGCATCTTGCAGGCGGGCAATGGTTTCGTCCCGACCCAGAACCAACATCATATCAAACACACTCGGAGAGACGGCGCGCCCGGCCAAAGCCGCGCGCAGCGGCCCAGCAAGTTTGCCCAATTTCATGTCGTGGCTGGCAGCAACGGATGAAACCACACTCTCTAGTATATCACGTGACCAGCTAGCATTTTGCAACTGCGGCGTCAATTCGCCCAGTATACCACGGGATACATTATCAAGGTTTTTTGCAGCTTTTTCATCGGGCACAATTGGACGTTCGTTCAGAATAAACTGCGCTTTTTCAATAAGATCAGGGAATGTCTTGGCCCGTTCTTTCAAGCAATAGAGGGCACGCAACATTCCGTCCGCCTGCGCATCCGACAAAGGTGTTTCGCCTTTTGCGCGCAGATAGTCCTGCATTTCTTGCAGCAGTGCAGCATCGTCCGCAATCGCGATGTGTTGTCCACAGATGTTTTCAAGCTTCTTGAAGTCAAAACGCGCCGGAGATTTGCCGATTCCGCTCAGGTCAAACCACGCTTTGGCCTGCGCGTCGGTAAAGAATTCATCGTCGCCATGGCTCCAGCCGAGGCGCGCCAGATAGTTGCGCATGCCTGCTGCCGGATAGCCCATCGCCTGATATTCAGCTGCCCCCGTCGCGCCGTGACGTTTTGACAGTTTTTTTCCATCAGGTCCAAAAATCAGGGGGATATGCGCCAGCGTGGGTTTGTCCCAACCCATCGCGTCATAGATAAGATTTTGCCGAAAGGCGTTGGCCAGATGATCATCACCCCGGATCACATGAGTGACTCCCATATCGTGATCGTCCACGACAACGGCAAGCATATAAACCGGGGTCCCGTCAGAACGCAGCAGCACCATGTCATCCAACTGGTCATTGGACCATGTCACATCGCCTTGCACTTCATCATGCAGGGTCGTCTGGCCGTCGCGCGGGGCCTTGATGCGGATCACGTAAGGTGCATCGGGGTGCGCGCTGTCGGGCTGGTCGCGCCACGGCGACCTGAACAGGGTCGATGACTTTTCAGCGCGTGCCTTTTCCCGGAACGTCTCGATTTCTTCTTGTGTGCTAAAACACTTATAGGCGTGACCATCGGCCAGCAGGGCGTGGGCCACTTCCGCGTGGCGGGTGGCATGGTCGGATTGACTGCTGACATCGCCATCCCAATCCAGCCCAAGCCAGTTTAACCCGTCCAGAATAATCTGCGTGTTCGCGTCGGTTGAGCGCGCCTTGTCGGTGTCTTCGATCCGCAACAGGAACTTTCCGCCGCGACCGCGTGCATAAAGCCAGTTGAACAATGCCGTGCGGGCGCTGCCGATATGCAGCGCACCAGTGGGTGACGGGGCAAAACGTGTGACAACAGTCATGGCGGAATTAACCTTTCGCTAACCAGCTTTGCCCTAAACTCGGGCTTTGGCAGGGGATAGAAGACTGCGGGGTGAAGGACAAGTGCGCGCCGTGATCGAACAAACGCTGCTGGCCCAGCGTGGCGCGCTTATCGGATGGGTGCCGGTCTGTCTGGGCATTGGCATCGGGCTGTATTTTTCGGCTCAGCAGGAACCGGATTTTGTTTTGCTGGCGGGGCTTGCCATGGCCGCAGTGTTTCTCGCTGTGCTCTGGCGGCTGGTGAATGTGGCCTACGCGCCCGTTTTCATGGCGATGATCCTTGTGCTGACGGGAATTGGTCTCGCCAAGTTCCGGACCGATCATGTGGATGCACCGGTTTTGGGCTTTCGCTACTACGGACCGATCCAGGGCCGCATCGTCAATATCGACAGGTCCGCAAGCGACGCGCCGCGATTGACGCTTGATCACGTGGTTCTCGAACGCATGTCGTCGGAACGCACACCCGCACGTGTGCGCGTGTCGGTACATGGCGATCAGCTGTTGACGTCATACGAACCTGGCGAAACGCTTATCATGACCGGACATTTGTCACCGCCCGCAGGCCCGGCCGAGCCTGGGGGATTCGATTTTCAACGCCACGCATGGTTTCTCAAACTGGGTGCCGTGGGCTACACAAGAACGCCGGTGCTGCGATGGGAAACGCCGCAAGGGGCAGGGTGGGGCATGGCGATTTTTACTGCCCGCATGCGCCTTTCGCATGCGGTCCAGACGGCGATGCCGGGAGAGACCGGCGCATTTGCTGCCGCAATCATGACCGGGGACCGGTCAGCGATGGGGCAGGACACGCTGGCAGCGCTGCGCGCATCCAATCTGGCGCACCTGCTGGCCATATCCGGCCTGCATATGGGGCTGCTCACGGGCTTTGTCTTTGCCCTGATCCGCGGCGGATTGGCCTTGATTCCGGTCATTGCACTGGGCTGGCCCACCAAGAAAATCGCGGCGGTCTGCGCTTTGGTCGTGGGCGCATTTTATCTGGCGTTGTCGGGTGGCAATGTCGCGACAGAGCGGGCCTATATCATGGTTGGGGTCATGTTTGTGGCCGTCTTGCTGGACAGGCGTGCGCTGACGCTGCGGGCCGTCGCGATGGCCGCGATTATCATTCTGGTCTGGCAACCCGAATCGTTGATGGGGCCGGGGTTCCAGATGTCATTTGCGGCGACGACGGCGTTGGTGGCAGTGTTTGGATGGTTGCGCCGCTTTGACACGTACAAGCTGCCAAAATGGGTGCAAGGGGTCATGTCCGTTGTGATTTCGTCGGCTGTTGCAGGCTTTGCCACGGCCCCTTTTGCAGCCGCCCATTTCAACCAGATCTCGCACTATGGATTGATCGCCAATCTGCTGAGCGTTCCGCTGATGGGGATGCTTGTGATGCCGGCAGCGGTGCTGACGGCCTGCCTTGCACCAATCGGCGGTTGGAAAATCGGCCTGTGGTTCATGGACCTGGGATTACGGTGGATATTATATGTGGCCGAGAATGTGGCGGGGCTTTCCGGCGCGCTGAGCCATGTTGTGGCACCCCATGTTGCGGTCTTGCCGATCCTGACTATCGGGCTGTTGTGGGCGGTTCTGTGGCAAGGGCGCGGGCGCTACGCAGGCGGCGTTGCGGTGGTGGTTGCCCTGTTGATCTGGCAGCAATCCACGCGGCCTGACCTGCTCGTGGCGGATAACGGCAGTCTGCTGGGCCTTTCCAGTGATCAGGGGCGCGTGCTGTCAAAACCGACTGGCAGTAGCTTTGTTGCCGGTATCTGGCTTGAAAATGATGGCGCCCCCGTCGCACAGGACATTGCAGCATCGCGCAAAGGCTTGCAAAGGGCAGGGCGTGTCGTGACCGCGCATTTGGGGCCGTGGCAGATCACGCAGGTTTCTGGCAAAACGGCATTGGCGGATTTGACAGGGTGCGGTGGCGCCGATGTGCTGATCAGCAATCAGGAGGTGCCAGAGGCGCGGCCCTGCCTTGTCTTTGATATCAAGGCGTTGCGCAACACGGGGTCACTGGCGCTAAGTCAGGATGCAACCGGTCAACTGGTGGTCACGACGGCCCACGGGGTCGCAGGCAACCGTCCATGGAACCGGCGGCAAGGACCAGCCCAACCGCCCATTGTTCTTAAACCTTAATAACTGCGGATCAGGCCGACCAGACGGCCCTGCACTTCGACCTGCTCTTCACGGAAAACGCGGGTCTCGTAGGCCGGATTTGCCGCCTCAAGCGCGATCATTTTGTCTTTCTTGCGGAAGCGTTTAAGCGTTGCTTCGTACCCTTCGACAACGGCGACAACAATATCGCCATTCTCTGCCACGCTGGTTTCGCGGATAACCACCACATCGCCTTCGTTGATGCCAGCGTCGATCATCGAATTACCTTTGACTTCAAGCGCATAGTGGGCGCCTTGACCAACCATGGACTGCGGCACGTGCACCTTGTTGTTGGCGTCGCTGACAGCCTCTATCGGGACACCGGCGGCGATCTTGCCCATCAACGACAGTTCCACCGCGCCGCCCGAGATTTCCATCGCGGCGGGGGGGCGCTGGTCGGGCTTGTCGCCGTCGATCACGCGGGGCGAAAAGCCGCTATTGCCCTGCATCGCATCCGGCAACTTGACGATTTCCAGCGCGCGGGCGCGATGGGCCAGACGGCGGATAAATCCGCGCTCTTCCAATGCGGTAATAAGCCGGTGGATCCCGGATTTTGAGCGCAAGTCAAGCGCCTCTTTCATTTCATCAAAACTGGGCGGCACGCCGTCGCGCTGCACCCGCTTGTGAATGAATTCCAACAGATCGAGTTGTTTCTTGGTCAACATAGGCTGCTCCCCTCACAGGTTTTGCATATGTTCTACTCATGTTCCTGTTTTGTGTCAACGCTTTAGAGTTGCACGATATTGATCGGATCACCTGCGGCGCGGGCGGGGTCGTCTATTGGTCGCACTGCCAGACAGTTTGCGTCGGCCAAAACCGACAAAAGAGCGCTGTCTTGACGATCAAAGATCGTGACACCTTCGGGTCCGGCATGCGCGCGCATGTAATGTTCGCGCGGGCCGTTCGGGCCAACGGGCGCGGCGAGCGTCGCAGTAAGACGCGGTGCCGATTGGGCCCCCAGACCCAGCATCTTGCGCAGGACGGGGGCCACAAAAATGTGTCCGCAGACCATCGCTGACACGGGGTTTCCGGGCAGCCCTATCATCATCGCATCTGCCAGACGTCCCGCCATCAGCGGTTTTCCCGGGCGCATGGCGATTTTGTAGAATGACCTTTCCATCCCTTGCGCCATGGCGACTTGCCCAACCAGATCATGGTCGCCGACAGACGCCCCCCCGATGGTCACAATCAGATCGGCGCCTTTGGCCAGATCAAAGGCTAGTTCCAGTGCGGGCACAGTGTCGCGCGCGATCGGCAGCAGCCGGGGATGGCCTCCCAATTGGCGGACCAACGCAGCCAGCCCATAGGAGTTGGAGGCGATAATCTGGTCAGGGCCCGGTGTTTCGCCGGGTTGCACCAGTTCATCGCCGGTAGCGATGATTGCGACCTGCGGTTGGCGTGTCACAGGCACAGTCGCGATGTTCATCGCCGCCAGAAGTGCCACGTCTGAAGGGCTGAGCGCGCGCGGGGCCTTGATCATGTCGCCTGCATTGAAGTCTGCACCAGCGGGGCGGACGTAAGGGTTGCTGTCCAGAGTTCCATTCAGGATGATTGCGTCACCATCGCGCGTGACGTCTTCTTGAATAACGACATGGTTGGTGCCTGCGGGCAGGGGCGCACCGGTAAAGATACGCACCGCCTCGCAATTGCCAACAGTCTTTTCAAATCTGTGTCCCGCTGCTGCCTCACCGATCACGGCAAAGCGTGCACCGGGGGCGACATCAGCGCCATCAACCGCATAGCCATCCATGGCAGAGGCGGCAAAGGGCGGTTGCTGCCTGCGGGCTTGTACATCTTCGGCCAGGATGCGGCCTGCGGCATCAATCAAAGCCACCTCTTCGCTGCCAAGCGGGCTGGCAAGCGCAAAAAGCTGCCCGAGGGCTTCATCGACGGTGATCATTTATTTTCGAACCGACCGCTTTTGCCACCGTCTTTGAAGGTCAGGCGGATCGCGCCGATTTCCATGTCTTTCTGGACGGCCTTTACCATGTCATAGACGGTTAGCGCGGCTGTACTGACGGCGGTCAGCGCTTCCATCTCGACGCCGGTCTGGCCGCCGGTCTTGACGGTTGCGGTGATCCGCACGCCGGGCAGGGCGGTATCAGGGGTCAGGTCGATGGCAACCTTTGTGATCGGCAGCGGGTGACACAGGGGGATCAGATCGGCGGTTTTCTTGGCCCCCATGATCCCGGCGATGCGGGCGATGCCCAGAACATCCCCCTTTTTGGCGGTGCCTTGGGTGATCAGGCCCAGCGTCTGTGGAGTCATCTTGATAAAGCCTTCGGCAACGGCCACACGGGCTGTCACCGGCTTGTCGGACACATCGACCATATGCGCCTGACCTGTTTCGTCAAAGTGGGTCAGATCAGACATTACATGCCCCCCTGTGGTGGGTTGGCGATCAGTTTGCGGGTGGCTTCTTCGACGTCGTCCTGACGCATCAGGCTTTCGCCGATCAGAAAAGTGCGCGCGCCATAGCGGGCCATCTCGGCCAGATCTTCGGGCGTGTTCAGCCCGCTTTCGCAAACAATCGTGCGATCAGCGGGGACGAGTTTGGACAAGGTGCGGGTCGTGTCCAGTGTCGTCTCGAATGTCTTGAGGTTGCGGTTGTTGATCCCCATTAGCGGCGATTTCAGCATCGTTGCGCGCTCAAGTTCCTCGGCGTCATGTACCTCAAGCAAGACGTCCATGCCCCAGCCGAATGCGGCGTCTTCAAGCTCTTGCGCCTGTGCATCGCTGACAGAGGCCATGATGATCAGGATGCAGTCTGCATTCAGGGCGCGACTCTCTGCGATCTGATATGTGTCATACATGAAATCCTTGCGCAGTGCCGGCAGGTCGCAGGCAGCGCGGGCAGCGACCAGATAGCTGTCATCCCCTTGGAAGGATGGCCCGTCTGTCAGGACGGAAAGGCAACTTGCGCCGCCGTTCTCATAGGCCTTGGCCAGCGCGGGCGGGTCAAAATCGGCGCGGATCAATCCTTTGGATGGGCTGGCTTTCTTGATTTCGGCGATCAGACCATAGCCTTCGCGCGCATCCTGGAGCAGGCGGTCGCGAAAGCCGCGGGTGGGGCTGGCGTCTTTTGCGCGGTCTTCGATTTCGGCCAGCGGGATGGCTGCCTTGCGGGCTGCCACGTCCTCCAGCTTATAGTTTTTGATCTTTTCAAGTATGTCGGTCATGCGCCTGCCCAGTCTATTGGCCGTTCGCCCTGATCAATAAGCCACTGGTTCACCTTTGAAAATGGGCGCGAGCCGAAAAATCCGCGGTGGGCCGACAATGGTGACGGGTGCGGGGATCGGAGTACAAGATGTCGCGTATCCAGTTGGTTGGAGTAGGCCTGCGCGGGCGCGCCCCACAACAAGAACGCGCGTGGTCGGTCCGACAGGTGCGCCAGAACCTCGCTGACAAGGGCCGACCACCCCAGCTTTGCGTGGGCTTTGGGTGCATGCGGCGGCACGGTCAGGGCTGTGTTGAGCAGCAGCACACCGCCGTCTGCCCAGTCCTGCAAAGATGTGCGGCGGCGGGCAACGCCCAGATCACTTTCCAATTCCTTGAGAATATTGCCGAGACTATCGAGCCTGCCGCCAAACGCGTCAGGAATGGAAAATGCCAACCCATCTGCCTTCCCGGGGGTGTGATACGGGTCTTGTCCCAGAATGACGGCGCGGACATCCTGAGGCTGGGTGCATTCGAGCGCCCTGAACGTCAGGACCGGCGGCGGCAGAAAGGGGCCGTCAAGCCCGGCGGCAATTCGTTCAAGGGGCTGACCAAAGAACGGCAGTTCAGACCATGCACCAAGCCGCGAAAGGTCGAATGTCTCAGGCATTTCGCCGAAAAATAGAGGCACCACCCTTGATCAGGAATACCGCAATTCCGATCAGAAGCAGGATAATGCCGCCCGTCAGCCGATTTTGCGCCCGTCCTGCCAATTGGCCGGGATAAATCTCGTGCAGGTCGGGGCTTTCCTCGCTCACGGTCACTTCGAACGTCGACCCGCTTTCCACGACCCTGTAAAGGGGCACCGGAACCGACCGTTCGAACGTGTAGTCCTGATCATTCAGCACAAAGTCATACCTGATCCGGTGGCTGTCATCGGGGCTTTCGCCGGGCACAATCCATTTTTGCGAGACCGTTGAAATGGTTCGCACGCCGGTTTCACGCAATTGTGCCGCCTCGACCAACTGCTGATAGGATGTATAGGCCAGCCATGTTCCCATCCCCGCCGCTGCCAGCGAAACGATGAGGTAAAGCGCACGTTGAAGGGTCATGGGGTTGTGCTTTCCTGTGAAATTCGGGCGAGTGTTTGCAGCTTCTCTTTGGCCTGCCCGCTGTCGATACTGTCACGCGCCAACGCAACGCCCTCTTCCAGATCAGTTGCCTTGCCCGCGATCAGCAACGCGGCGGCACTATTAAGCAACACAGCATCGCGGTAGGCACTGTGTTCACCGTCAAGCAAGGCCGCGAATGCCTTGGCGTTATCTTCAGGTGTGCCCCCGATGATCGACTCGAAAGGGTGAACGGGCAGCTTGGCGGCCTCCGGGTGAATTTCAAATTCGGTGACTTCACCATCCGCAAGGGCTGCGACCCACGTCACCCCCGTGATTGTCATCTCGTCGGTGCCGTCAGAGCCGTGGACAAGCCAGGCGGCTTCGGATCCAAGGGCATGCAGCGTCTCGGCCATGGGGCGAATAAGATCGCGGCTGAACACACCCGTTAGCTGCCGCTTGACACCTGCGGGATTGGTCAACGGCCCCAAGATGTTAAAGATGGTTCTTGTGCCAAGTTCAGCGCGCACCGGCATCACATGTTTCGTGGCAGGGTGGTGCATCGGGGCCATCATGAAGCCGATGTTGGCTTCCGCAAGGGCGCGTTCGATGGTTTCAGGGCCGACCATCACGTTGATCCCCATCTGGGTTTGCACATCCGCCGTGCCTGACTTGGACGACAGGTTGCGGTTGCCGTGCTTGGCCACCGTCACGCCTGCGCCCGCCACCACAAAAGCGGTCGCCGTCGAGATATTGAGCGTGTGTTTGCCATCGCCGCCGGTGCCGACAATATCCATCGCACCCGCGGGCGCATTCACCGGCACGCATTTCGCGCGCATCACAGCGGCAGCGGCGGCGTATTCGTCAACAGATTCACCGCGCGTGCGCAGCGCCATCAGCAAACCGCCGATCTGGGCGGGGGTTGCTTCGCCTTCAAACAGAATCTCGAACGCTTGCCGCGCCTCTGCCGGGTCAAGCGGCCGGTCCGCTGCCGCATTGATAAGGGCTTTCAGCGCATCACTCATGCTGGCACCTTTGTCATTTTCAAGAAATTATCCAGCAACTTGTGCCCATGTGCCGAGGCGATGCTTTCGGGGTGGAACTGCACGCCGTGGATCGGCAGTTCTTTGTGCTGCATGCCCATGATCGTGCCATCTTCAAGCTCTGCGGTGATGTCAAGGCAATCGGGCAGGCTGGACCGCTCGACGATCAGCGAATGATAGCGGGTGGCCTCGAACGGGGAGGGGATGTCACGGAACAGACCCTTTTGGCTGTGGTGCATCTGGCCCATTTTGCCATGCACGATCTCATGACAGCGCACGACCTTGCCGCCGAATGCCTCGCCAATGGCCTGATGACCCAGACAGACCCCCATCAATGGCAGCTTGGCTTCTGCTGCCGCGTGGACCAGCGACAGGCAAATGCCAGCCTGAGCCGGATCACAGGGCCCCGGTGACAGCAAAATGGCCTCTGGGCGCATGGCCATCGCTTCCTGGACATTCAACGCGTCGTTGCGCCTGACGACCACATCTGCACCAAGCTCACCAAGGTAATGCACAAGATTATAAGTGAAACTATCGTAGTTATCGATCAACAACAGCATTGAGAAATCCCGCGTAGTTTGAATTAGGGGCTACCGTCCAGCGGACCGCTGACAGTATAAGTTCGGGTATACATGGGCTGCAACGCTGGTTAGCGTCAAGGGACTAGGTGCCGGAACCCGGCCAAAAGAAGAAGGTGAGCAGAATGCGTGGAACTGTAGCAGGCGGGCTTTGGGGCTTGGTCATTGGCGGTTTTGCATTGGCCATAACATCGCAATTGGCCGCACCGCCTGCGCGTGAGCCGGCACTGGGTGATGACCCAGACAGCCTACGGGCGCTAGAAACCGCCGCCCCCGCAACCACAGAGACACCTGTAGACGCGGCACCCGCCCCTGATGCACAGGCCCAAACAGAGGTGCCGTCGGCAGCAGCGCCCGACCAGACCGATGAGGTTGCGGTCACAGAAGAACAGCCCGCGGTCGCGGAACAGACATCTGACACCATCGCGCCCGTCGACACACCTGCAGCAGAACCCGAGGCTGAGGAAACGGTCGCAGAGGCGCCGGACAGCGCAGTCGAACAAGCACCGGCGGAATTGCCTGCCGCTGCACAGGCGCAGATTGATCCGGCCCCGGCAGAGCAGGCGATTGCTACGCCCCAAGAGGAGGCCCTGCCTGTTGAAGAGACGCCCTTGGAAACAGAGGTGGTGCCAGAGCCGCCTGCCGCCGTGCCGGACGTCGCGGACGATCCGGTGCAAAGCGAAGCCCGAATAGAGGCAGTTGAGCCGCAGATCGCGACCGAACCGGATGAGCCGGTTGCGCCGGACGTGACCGCAAGCCCGCCGCAGGTTGCGCTGGCCGAGGACGAGACGATCATCGCACCGCAGACGCCAGCGCCGGCACCGGTCATGAATGCACCGAACCAACAGGTGACAGAGGTAGACCCGCCACAGGACGACGCATCACCGGCAACAACCCAGCCAACGCCGTCGGACACAGACGCCAATATCGCCGAAGCCAGCCCCACGCTTGATGTGCCCTCAGAGGGGGTGGAGCGCGCGCCTGAGGCCAATCGGGATCTGGCCGCACAAATCGTAGATGATGACACATTACCAGCGCCAGAGGTCTTGGCACGGGCGCCGATCATTGTCGACGAACAGGCCCGTGACGAAACCGCGCCAGCGCCGGACACCTCAGCAAGAGTACGGGTCAATCGGCCCGGTGTAACCCCGACCCCTGCCGCACCACTGGACTCGACAGAAGAGACAGCTGACGGTGCGTCTGATCAGGCCCCCCCGATCGAGCGGTTCGCCACGCCGTTTGAAAACGCAGATGCACTTCCTTTGCTGACCGTCGTTCTGGTCGATGCGGGCGATATCGGTGTCACCGCCGAAAAAGTGGCCGCACTCGATTTTCCGGTCACCGTCGTGATCGACCCGCTTGGGGCAGACGCAGCCAGCCGGATGCAAAGTTACCGCGCAAAGGGGATCGAGGTCGGGTTGCAGGCGCAACTGCCGGAAGGGGCGACCCCATCTGATGTTGAAGTGGCGTTTGAAGCAGCCTTTCGCACCGTGCCCGAAGCCGTCTTGCTTTTCTCTGACGGGCAGGACGGCATTCAGTCTGACCGCAACGTTACAGCGCAGGTCATGCAGGTTCTGGCGTCAGAAGGGCGCGGGCTGATTGCGGTGCAACAAGGCTTGGGCAATACCTTGCGCGCCGCAGGGCAAGCGAATGTACCCGCTGCCGAGGTCGCACGCGATCTGGACGGGCAGGGACAGGACCAACGGGCCGTGAATCGCGCGTTGGAGCAAGCCGCATTCCGTGCCCGCCAAACAGGCGACGCCGTCTTGCTGGCCCGGATGAGTGTGGATACGCTTGATGCGCTTGCTGCTTGGGCTGCGCGCAACCGCAGCGATCAGTACAAACTGGCACCGGCTTCGGCGATCTTGTTGGAACGCTAGAGCGTTACAATGCATTTCCCGATGGGCTGTGACTCAGTTTTTTCTCGCAACGCTGTAGATCGCGCGTTCAGTTTCCGGAGCCCTGAAACATCTTGGCATCAGCGGCGGCCTTGCGGATCGCGTTGGATTTATGCACGGTTTCTTGATACTCGGCCTCTGGATCGCTGTCATAGACGACGCCGCCACCAGCTTGAATATAAAGCTTTTCGTCCTTTAGCACGGCTGTGCGCAGGGCGATGCACATATCCATATCTCCATTGGCACTGAAATAGCCGCAGCCACCGCCATAGACGCCACGCTTTTCCGGTTCAAGTTCGTCAATGATTTCCATGGCGCGGACTTTGGGCGCACCTGACACGGTGCCCGCAGGCATCCCTGCAAAAAATGCGCTCAGGGCGTCCTGATCGTCGGCCAATTCGCCAACGACATTGGATACGATATGCATGACGTGGCTGTAGCGTTCGACGATGAATTGTTCGGTCGGGTGCACGGTGCCTATCTTGCTGACCTTGCCGGTGTCGTTCCGGCCCAGATCAAGCAACATCAGATGTTCGGCCAGTTCTTTTTTGTCAGCCATCAGGTCAAGCTCATTGGCCTTGTCTTCCTGCGGTGTTGCGCCGCGCGGGCGGGTGCCTGCGATCGGCCTGATCGTCACCTCAGACCCAAATACACGCACAAGGATTTCCGGGCTTGCCCCGATCACCTGAAAGCCACCGAAGTTGAAATAGAACATGAAAGGCGATGGGTTGGTGCGCCGCAAGGAGCGGTAAAGCGTGAAGGGAGGTTCGCGGAATTCCTGTGTCCAGCGTTGCGAGGGGACGACCTGAAAGATGTCACCGGAACGAATATATTCTTTCGCCTTTTCAACGGCCTGCAAATAACCTTCATGGCTGAAGTTTGACTGCGGCGGGGCCACTGGGGCGGGGTCGGACAGGGCCCGGCTGGCGTCTGGCACAGGGCGTTCCAGCGCGCGTTGGGCGTCCATCACCCGTTCGGCGGCCTGCGCATAGGCGGCGCGGGCAGAAAGTTCCCCGTTCACATAGGCAGGAGCCACAAGAATCACATCGCCCTTCACTCCGTCCAGAACAGCCACGACCGACGGGCGTAACATCACCGCATCAGGCAGGCCCAGCGGGTCGGGGTTCACGTCCGGGAGCCGTTCGACCAGCCGAATCATATCATAGCCCAAATAGCCAAACAGGCCCGCAGATGCAGCGGGCAGGTCGGCGGGCAGGTCGATGCGGGATTCGGCAATCAAAGCCCGCAGCGCGGTCAGCGGATCATCCGCCATGTCGACCCATGACTGATCGTCAAAACGCGCGCTGCGGTTGACCCGCGATGTGGTCCCCCGACATTCCCAAATCAGGTCGGGATTCATGCCGATGATGGAATAGCGCCCGCGCACTTCTCCGCCGGTGACGCTTTCAAGCATAAACGCGTTCTTGCCAGCGCCTGACAGCCGCAACATCAGTGAAACAGGCGTGTCCAGATCGGCGGCAATACGGGTATAGACAACCTGATTCTTGCCCGCGTCATAGGCGCGGGCGAAGCTATCATAATCGGGCAATAACGCCATGCGGCACCTACTGGAATTGGGCGTTTACCGCATTGACGGTGGCCTGGTTGATGTTCAGTTCCGTCTGCGCCTGAAGTGATGCTGCATAGGCTTCAAAGATATTCTGCGCGATGCCTTGGGACGCATCTTGTGCCAGCTGCGCCTTTTGGGCGACATTGGTTTCGTCCGCCATATCAGGCGGTGCAATCGCATCAAGACGGACAATGACGGCGCCATCGTCACCGGGCAAAACGCGCACGTCGCCAACAGCCATCTCAAAAATGGTATCGTTGAAATCGGCGGGGGCGCCCGCGACAAAGCTGCGGCGGGTCAGGCTTTCTTCGACCGTAGGGGTCAGGCCCAAGGTATCGAATCCGGTCAGCGGCAAGATGGATGCCGCAATCCCGTCAGCCAGCGCGATCACAGCCTCTTGGCGGGCCTGGTCCTGCCATCCGGCTATGACCTCTGCGCGGACATCCTCCAAAGGCTGCACCGCAGGCGGTGTAACGCCATCGACACGCAGCGCAAAGATACCACCATCGGCAAGGTCGATGACTTCGGGAAATTCGCCTTCGCTGACCGAAGCGGCCGCATTGCGAAAGGCCTCATAAGCGGCGATACCGTCGGTCCGCGCGTCGGTCCATGCGATTGTGCCAAGCTGCATGTCGGTGCGCTCTGCCAAGTCTTCCAGTCTGGCACCACCGGCCAGCAGGTCAATGACCTGATCGACACCGTCATTGATCACGTCACGCGCCGCATTGGCGGCCAGTTCTTCGCGCAGGTCATCGGCGGCGTCCTCAAGCGGCGTTTCAGAGGCCGCAAGCACCGCGTTCATCCTGAACAAAGCTTGTCCAAGCCCTGCATCAAAGGGGCCGACGACATCGCCGGACCGGGCCGCAAAAACCGCATCTCCTGCTGCGCCAAGTTCATCCCTGGACACATCGCCAAGGTCGATATCAGACAGGCTGAGACCGCGTGCGACGACGAGATCCTCGAATGTTGCCTCACCGGCATTCAGGCTGGCAATCGCCGCATCGGCTTGCGCCTGATCCAGATAAACCAGCCGCTCGACCAGACGGCGTTCAGGCTGCACAAATTCGCTGATGCGATCATTGTAAAGCTGTTCGATTGCGGCATCATTCACATTCATCTGGTCCTGAATCATGTCAGGGGTCAGCCACGCATAGGTGATGTCGCGGCTCTCAGGCAGGGTGAAGTCATCGGGGTTGGCGTCATAATACGCCTGAAGCTCTGCATCGGTCGGGGCAGGGATCGCGGTGGTCAGCGCCTCTGGCCCGACGGCGGCCCATGTGACACTGCGCTGTTCGCCAATATACTGGATCAGATTGTCGGCATAGGCGTCGGCCGTGGGCACGCCGCCAACAATTGCGGCTTGGAGCAGATTGCGAGCCACATCTTCGCGCAGGGTGGTTTCGAATTCAGCCTCGGATTGGCCGCTTTGCTGCAATGCCAGCCGGTAGGTTTCGCGGTTGAAGCCGCTGCCACCCTGGAAATCGGGAATTTGGCGCAACCGGTCAAGAACGGTCTCATCGCCGACGGAAATACCCAATGCGCTGGCTTCATTGTCCAGTGTGCGTGTCAGGATCACCTGTTGAAGTGCTGCCTGATCCAGCCCAAAGGCCTGCGCCTGCTGCATTGAAATCGGCGTTCCAAACTGCTGGGACAGCATCCTGATCTGGTTTTGCAGCGTGCGCTGGTAGGCTGTGACGCTGATTTCCTTGTCACCGACCGTGCCAATGGACCGCACATTGCCGGAAAAGCCGTTTGTGCCGAACCCGGCCAATCCAACCAAAAGCAGGATCACAATGAACCATAGTCCGTACCGTTTGCCCTGTTTCTTTGCCATGCTCTGGAACCCGCCCGTTATTCAATTCTTGCCCGTTTGGCTGGAGCATGAATAAGGGCGGGGGCAGGCAGGTGCAAGGGTCAGGGCGCGACCTTTGACAGCCTTTCGAACAGGGTCTGTACGCCAGCGCGATCGATGTTGGCAAAGGCGATGCGCAACTGGCTTTCGCCTGCGGTCAGTTCCTTTGGCATGAACATCGTGCCGGGCAGCAAAAGCACGCCCGCTTCTTTCACCAGCAATGGCGCAAGTTCCGCTGAAGACAGTGCAAGCGGGTGCCTGACGTAGGCAAAATAGGCGCCGCAGCCCAAAAGCTGCCATCCCTTGTCTGCCAACAAATGGAAATGGTCGCCAATGGCAGCGCGCCGGTCGAGAATTTCATCGCGTTCACCGGCCAGCCATTGCTTGAGGTTCTGCATCCCCCACAAAGCCGCATGCTGGCCAAGCTGATTTGGGCAAATGGCCACGGTGTCGAGGAACTTCTCGATCTCGGCCAATCGCTGCGGGCTTGTCATGACCGCACCCACCCGGTGCCCGGTCAGGCGGTAAGCCTTTGAAAAAGAATAAAGATGGATCAGCGTGTCATCCCATGCAGCATCGCTGAACAGATCATGCGGTGCGCCCGTCCGGCTGTCGAAATCGCGGTAGGTTTCATCAACGATCAGGGCAATGCCATTTGCGCGGGCCAAGTCGCGAAAGGCGCTCAGCAGTGCGGCCGGGTATTCGACCCCACACGGATTGTTCGGGCTGACAAGTGCAATCGCGCGCGTGCGCGGCGTGATCAGCCGGGCTGCGGCGTCGACGTCTGGCAACATGTCTGCCCCGACCATAAGCGGGACCGTTTTGACACCGGACATGTCCAGCCACATGCGGTGATTGAAGTAGTAGGGGACCGGTAGAACCACTTCATCGCCCTCGGCGCAAAGGGTCGCGATCGTTGCGGCAAATGCTTGATTGCAGCCCGATGTGATCGCAACCTGTTCGGAGCTGATGGTGCCAGCGTAATCGGCCGACCATTGCTGCGCCAGTTCGGCACGCAGAGCAGGCAGCCCCAGAACCGGACCATAAAGATGCGCTGCAGGTTCGTTCACGATGACATCGGCCATATAGGCGCGCATGTTTGTGGGCGGTGGGTCAACGGGGGCCGCCTGACTGACGTTCAAAAGCGGGCGGTCGGCTGGCTGGGTGACGCCGTCAAGCCAGCGGCGTGCCTCCATCACTGGTGGCGAGAATGTTGTCTTGGTGCGTGGCTGTGTCATGCTGTTTCCAAAAGGGGCGGCTGCGCCGCACGACATGTTTTGGGGCGGTCAGTCTTTGCCCCGATAGGGTTCGACATATTGCAGGGCCATGTCCCACGGGAAAAATATCCAGGTGTCCTGACTGACTTCGGTTATGAAGGTGTCCACCATCGGCCGCCCCTTGGGCTTGGCATAGACTGTCGCAAAATGCGCTTTCGGAAAAAGCGTGCGGACCAGTTCCAGTGTTTTCCCGCTGTCGACCAGATCATCAATAATCAAAATGCCGGTGCCATCGCCCATCAGGTCCGGATCGGGTGCCTTGAGCACTTTTGCATCGGACTGGTCCTGATGGTCGTAACTTTTGACGCTGATCGTATCGACTGTACGTATGTCCAGTTCGCGCGCGGCAATCATGGCGGGCGCCATGCCGCCACGCGTGATCGCCACGACAGCCCGCCATGCGCCATCATCCGGGCCGTGGCCATCCAGATGCCATGCCAGCGCGCGGCTGTCGCGATGGATCTGGTCCCAGCTGATATGAAAACCTTTTTCGTGAGGAAGACGATCAGTCATGGAGCGGTCCTATTCCTTGGTGATGTCAGGGGCATCAACAGCTTTCATGCCCACAACATGATAGCCGGCATCCACATGATGCACTTCGCCAGTGACCGCACTGCCAAGATCAGACAGCAGATAAAGTGCTGATTTGCCGACCTCGTCCTGTGTCACGGTGCGCCGCAACGGCGAGTTGTATTCGTTCCATTTCATGATCAGGCGGAAGTCACCAATGCCCGATGCGGCAAGGGTCTTGATCGTGCCGGCACTGATGGCATTGACGCGGATGTTCTTTTTGCCAAGGTCCTCTGCCAGATATCTGACGGACGCCTCAAGGGCTGCCTTTGCGACGCCCATGACGTTGTAGTGTGGCATCACTTTTTCGGCGCCGTAATATGTGAGCGTCAAACAGGACCCGCCTTCGGTCATCATCTTTTCGGCCCGCTGCACAACTGCGGTGAAGGAATAGACAGAAATATCCATCGACATCTGGAAATTCGCCCGACTGGTATCGACGTAACGCCCGCGCAACTCGCCTTTGTCAGAAAAACCAATGGCATGCACGATAAAGTCCAACTTGCCCCAACGCTCGGCCAGCGCCTCAAACAGTGCGTCAATGGAGGCCTCGTCGCCCACATCGCAGGGTAAGACGATGTCGGACCCGACCGACTGCGCCAGCGGGTCTACCCGCTTTTTCAATGCATCACCCTGGTAGGAAAACGCAAGCTCGGCACCTGCTTCGGCGCAGGCCTTTGCAATCCCCCACGCGATTGATTTGTCATTGGCCAAGCCCATGATCAGGCCACGCTTGCCCTGCATCAGATCCGTCTTCATTTCAGATGTCCTTCATCTCGATCCACGCCGTTGGGCTGGGTTTATGGTATTGCTGTGAGGTCAGCAAGCATTTGCCACCGCTATTCAAAATGGTTGCCAGCCCGACCGATTGAACTTAAGGCTTTGCTTAGGGGCGTAGGTAAGGATCGGCAATGTCTGATCGGGACGGAATATTTGCGGGTGACGATCCTTTTGTCATTGCGCGTGAATGGTTAGCTGAGGCGACCAAGACGGAAATCAATGACCCCAATGCGATTGCGCTGGCGTCAGTGGATTCGACAGGAATGCCCAATGTGCGTACTGTACTTCTCAAGGAAATAGAGTCAGCAGCTTTTGTGTTTTACACCAATTACGAAAGTGCGAAGGCAAACGAGATCGAACACGCAGGCAAGGCGGCGTTCGTGCTTCACTGGAAATCGTTGCGGCGGCAGGTCCGGGTCAGAGGGCTGGTCGCAAGAGAAGACGGGCCTGTTGCAGATGAATATTATGCGTCCAGATCGCTGAAAAGCAGACTTGGCGCGTGGGCATCGCGTCAGTCACAACCGCTATCGTCGCGTGGGGCGCTGATGGCAAAGGTGGCGGAGGTAACTTTGAAGCAGGGCACGAATCCCAAACGGCCGCCTTACTGGGGGGGCTATCGTATTTCACCGCTTGAGATAGAGTTTTGGTCAGACGGTGATTTCAGGCTCCATGATCGGTTTCGTTGGTCGCGGGCAACAGTTGAGGAAAGCTGGCAGATTACGCGTCTCAACCCTTGAATTTCGCACTTCGCGAAATGTAAAGTGTTGCTGTATAGTGATTTTCGGGTTGGTATTCTGTGAATATAGGAGATGGTCGTTGTCCACATATGGTCGGACATTGATCAAGGGGAAGACGGGATGAATACGCAGAACACCGGCGATCAGCGGCAGGTGAGTGGCCAGGTGAAGTGGTTTGACCCCTCGAAGGGATTCGGCTTTGTTGTCGCCGAACTCGGCGGGCCTGACATATTGCTGCACGCGAATGTCCTTCGGAATTTCGGGCAGGGGTCTGTCGTGGACGGGTCGGCGATCGAAATTCTGGTGCAGGACACGCAGCGCGGACTACAGGCGACGCAGGTCCTTGCGATTACACCACCGCAAGCTGACGACACGGTGCCGTTGCGCGACATGGTTGAGTTTACGCAAGATGACATTGCGCAACGGCCGATCGAGCCTGCGCGGGTGAAATGGTTCGACAAGGCGAAGGGATTTGGATTCGCGAATATCTTCGGAAATGAAGAAGATGTCTTTATCCACGTGGAAGTTCTCAGACGGTCCGGGTTGTCAGATTTGCAGTCGGGCGAAGCTGTTGGATTGCGGCTGGTGGATGGCGAACGTGGCCGCATGGCAATCGAGGTGGTTGGATGGGAAATCGCTGCAAAGTGAGACTTGCGGCGCTCGTTGCTTGTATGGCCGCGCAGCCGGCGTGGGCGATCTGCGCGGATGACAAGATCACGATCAACGGCGACTTTGGGCAGGCCACATTCAGCATCAATATTGCCGATGACCCGCAAGAGAGATCTAAGGGGCTGATGTTTGTTGAAAGCATGCCGACGCTTGAAGGTATGCTGTTTATCTATGAAACGCCACAGTCGGTGAGTTTCTGGATGAAGAACACGCTGATTCCTTTGGATATGTTATTCCTGAGCCCGCGTGGTGAGATCATGGGGATCCATGAAAACGCGATACCCGGCGACCTGACCCCGATTCCCGGCGGGGATGGCATTCAGATGGTGCTCGAGATCAACGGCGGCCTTTCGGCGCGCCTTGGCGTTGCTGTCGGGGATGTCATGCAGCATCCCAGCTTTGGCCCGGAGGCGATTTTGCCTTGTGAGCAAAAGAGTGAAAGTTAGGGGTTTTCAAATCAGTTAGACCTGTCTAAAGACAGCCTTGGTCCGGGGCGTAGCGCAGCCTGGTAGCGCATCTGTTTTGGGAACAGAGGGTCGGGAGTTCGAATCTCTCCGCCCCGACCACAAATCCGAAAAATTTGAAAACCAGCTGGCCGTTGATTCGGCCCGATTTCTGCTTTGCAACCAGAAGCGGTATGGTTGGTGAATGCAGTTTCCGGATCTTAATGGTTTGTTAAACTTCATTAATCTGCCGGTTTGCGTCCCTGCGATGCTGAAGCTTTGATTGAGCGACACTTGCTAAGTGTGCCGAAGATAAAAGCTTTCTTGGGTCCGCAAAAAGGGCTGGCTTGTGGATAACCCGGTGCATGAATCACGCCCGCCTTTGGGCGTTCATTTCGCGGCAAGACCGTCAAGTTTTTTAATCGACATTTAGTGTTAAAATTCCGTTGACCCCCTAGGGCTAGATGCGTCAGATTGTGGGCACCGCAGCAAACAGCACAATATGTTGTGGCGGGACAGGAAAGACTTCGACAGGTGATCTGGTGCCAACTGGTGCTTTATTCGTCAACCGATCCTTGGATCGGGGCGCAGGTATTTTGCGTGTCGAGTTGCCACAAATGAAGGTCCGCCGCCAAAAATGCGGCAAGGTTTAGCAAGGCCGCAAAGACGGCGAAAGAAGGGGCAGACGCGATGCAAATCGAACGTAATTTCACCAAGTCCGGGCAGGACGCTTATGCAGCGTTGGAATTCAAGACAACCACATCAGAGATTCGCAATCCTGACGGGACGATTGTCTTCAAGCTGGATGACTGTGAGATTCCGGGCGGTTGGAGCCAGGTTGCCTCTGACGTGATTGCACAGAAATATTTCCGCAAGGCCGGGGTCCCTTCAGCTTTGAAGAAGGTCAAGGAAAAGGGCGTGCCCGAGTTCCTGTGGCGGTCGGTCCCTGCCAAGGACGCAACATTTGGTGGTGAGACGTCCGCCAAGCAGGTTTTTGACCGTCTGGCCGGTGCATGGGCCTATTGGGGCTGGAAGGGTGGCTACTTTACCACCGAAGAAGATGCGCGCGCCTACTTCGATGAAATGCGTTACATGCTGGCCACGCAACGCGCGGCCCCCAACAGCCCGCAATGGTTTAACACCGGGCTGCACTGGGCTTATGGAATCGACGGTCCGGCCCAGGGCCACCACTATGTAGACTACAAGACCGGCGTTCTGACCAAGTCGACATCTTCTTACGAGCACCCGCAGCCGCACGCCTGTTTCATCCAGTCGGTCAGTGATGATCTGGTCAACGATGGTGGCATCATGGACCTGTGGGTGCGTGAAGCGCGCCTGTTCAAATATGGCTCTGGCACCGGCACGAACTTTTCATCGCTGCGCGGTGAGGGAGAGCCTCTGTCAGGCGGCGGCAAGTCATCCGGCCTGATGGGTTTCCTGAAGATCGGCGACCGTGCCGCAGGGGCGATCAAATCCGGCGGCACCACGCGTCGCGCGGCCAAGATGGTGATTGTTGATGCCGATCACCCTGACATCGAAGAATTCATCAACTGGAAAGTCATTGAAGAACAAAAGGTTGCGTCAATCGTTGCCGGTTCGAAGATGCACGAACGCTACCTGAACGCCATCTTCGCTGCGATCAAGGCATGGGACGGCACGACCGAAGATGCCTACGACCCCAAGAAAAACGACACGTTGGCCGCCGCCGTCAAGGATGCAAAGCGCTCTGCCATCCCCGAAACTTACATCAAACGCGTGCTGGATTATGCCAAGCAGGGCCACACCAGCATCGAATTCCCGACCTACGACACCGACTGGGATTCCGAAGCCTACTCCAGCGTCTCTGGCCAGAACTCCAACAACTCGATCCGTGTCACTGATGCGTTCCTGAAAGCCGTCGAGGACGACGCCGACTGGAAACTGATCAACCGCAAGAACGGGGAAGTCGCACGCATCATCAAGGCCCGTGATCTGTGGGAACAGGTGGGGCACGCCGCATGGGCCTGTGCCGATCCGGGCATCCAGTATCACGACACGGTCAACGCGTGGCATACATGTCCCGAAGATGGTGCTATTCGTGGTTCAAACCCTTGTTCTGAATATATGTTCCTGGATGATACGGCTTGTAACCTCGCCTCCATGAACCTGCTGACATTCTACAAGGATGGCGCGTTCCAGGCCGAGGATTACATGCATGCGACCCGTCTGTGGACGGTCACGCTTGAAATCTCGGTCACCATGGCACAGTTCCCGTCCAAGGAAATCGCGCAGCGGTCCTATGACTTCCGCACGCTGGGGCTGGGCTATGCCAACATCGGCGGGCTGCTGATGAACATGGGGTTCGGCTATGACAGCGACGAAGGGCGCGCCATGGGCGCGGCACTGACCGCGATCATGACTGGCGTGTCTTATGCCACATCCGCCGAAATGGCGGGTGAGTTGGGGCCATTCCCCGGCTACGCAAAGAACAGCAAGCACATGTTGCGGGTAATCAGGAACCACCGTCAGGCAGCGTTGGGCAAAACGACGGGCTATGAAAAGCTGGACGTGAAGCCCGTCCCACTTGATCACGGTAACTGTCCCGATGCGCGTCTGGTTGATCTGGCTGTGGCAGCCTGGGATGAGGCGCTGGAAAAGGGCAAGAAGAATGGCTACCGCAACGCGCAAGTGTCCGTCATCGCGCCAACCGGCACGATTGGTCTGGTCATGGATTGTGACACAACCGGGATCGAGCCTGACTTTGCGCTGGTGAAATTCAAGAAACTCGCTGGTGGCGGTTACTTCAAGATCATCAACCAGTCGGTCCCTGCGGCCCTTGAAAAGCTGGGCTATGGGTCGGCCCAGATCGAAGAGATCATTGCCTATGCCGTTGGTCACGGATCAATCGGACAGGCACCTGCGATCAACCACACGTCATTGATTGGCCACGGGTTTGGTCAGGCCGAACTGGACAAGGTCGAGGGCGCGCTGGCCTCTGCCTTCGATATCCGCTTTGTGTTCAACCAATGGACGCTGGGCGCGGATTTCTGCACCAAGACATTGGGCATTCCAGCACAAAAGCTGAATGATCCAACATTCGATCTGCTGCGCCACCTCGGCTATTCCAAGAAGGAAATCGAAGCCGCGAACGATCACGTCTGCGGTACGATGACACTGGAAGGCGCTCCATTCCTTAAGGAAGAGCACTACAGCGTCTTTGACTGCGCCAACCCCTGCGGGAAAAAAGGCACGCGTTATCTGAGTGTTGACAGCCATATCTATATGATGGCGGCGGCGCAGTCTTTCATCTCGGGCGCAATCTCGAAAACGATCAATATGCCCAACGATGCGACGATCGAGGACTGTCAGAAAGCATACGAGCTGAGTTGGTCGCTGGGTGTGAAAGCGAACGCGCTTTATCGCGACGGGTCGAAACTGTCGCAACCCTTGGCAGCAGCATTGGTCGAAGATGATGATGACGCGCTGGAAGTTCTGGAAAGCGGATCATTGCAGGAGAAGGCGGCGGTTCTGGCCGAGAAGGTGGTCGAAAAGATCATCTACAAAGAGGTACGCAACCGCGAGCGTGAAAAGATGCCGCAGCGCCGCAAAGGCTATACGCAAAAGGCAATCGTTGGCGGTCACAAAGTGTATCTGCGCACAGGCGAATATGAGAGTGGCGCTTTGGGCGAAATCTTTATTGATATGCACAAGGAAGGTGCCGGTTTCCGCGCAATGATGAACAATTTCGCCATCGCGGTATCTGTAGGCCTGCAATATGGTGTGCCGCTGGAGGAGTTCGTTGATGCGTTCACGTTCACCAAGTTCGAGCCTGCGGGCATGGTGCAGGGCAACGACAGCATCAAGAACGCGACCTCAATCCTAGACTATATCTTCCGCGAGTTGGCCGTGTCCTACCTTGATCGCACCGATCTGGCGCATGTGAAGCCAGAAGGCGCAACTTTCGACGACATTGGCCGCGGCGAGCAGGAAGGCGTGTCGAACATACAAGCCCCCACCGAAAACGCAGCGACTCGGTCTTTGGAGGTGCTCAAGCAAATTTCCTCGACCGGTTATCTGCGCAAGCGGATGCCGCAGGATCTGGTCGTGTTGCAAGGCGGAATGGGTACGACGTCGTTCGCCAGCGGGGCGGATGCATCTGCGGCTCTCCAGACATTGGTGACTGAGACCGTGACATCGACCGTTGCCTCTGGAACGGCGACGCTTACGGCGCGCGACAAAGCCAAGATACAAGGGTATGAAGGCGACCCATGCGGGGAGTGCGGAAACTACACACTGGTACGCAATGGCACCTGTATGAAATGCAATACATGTGGTGGCACCTCTGGGTGCAGCTAGGATTTTTCTCGAAAAATCCTTGTCTTGCGAATTTTCTAGAAAATTCGCCCATCTCATCAAGTTCCGGGGCAGGTGCGCTTGCCCTTGGCGTGGATCGGGCCGCAGGCAAAAAACCGAGCGGTACATAAAGAGTGAGCCTGATCAACGAAACTACGGGGCCCCTGCGGGGGTCCCTTTTTTATTTCCGGTATGGAATTCCGCACGTTGTGTTGCCACTGCGACATTTCTAGTCTGATTCCATACAACCGGAGAAAAAGAAATGCGCTGCCACGAAGTCGACTATGAAATCTTTGGTGATGATATGCAGATCGTCGAAGTTGAACTTGACCCGTCTGAGACGGTCATCGCCGAAGCTGGTGCCATGAACTACATGGAAGACGGCATCGCATTTGAAACCAAGATGGGCGACGGCTCGCGTCCTTCAGGCGGGGTCATGGACTCGCTTCTCAATGTTGGCAAGCGTGTGCTTACGGGTGAAAGCATCTTTCTGACCCACTTCAGCAATGCGGGAGAAGGCAAGAAACGTGTCGCCTTTGCCGCCCCTTATCCTGGCAAGATCATTCCGGTCGATATGGCGCAGATCGGTGAAGAACTGCTGTGCCAGAAAGATGCATTTCTGTGCGCGGCCTTTGGGACATCCACCGATATTGCGTTTCAGCAGCGACTTGGGGCCGGATTCTTTGGCGGTGAAGGGTTCATTCTGCAACGGCTGCGCGGTGATGGGATGGCATTTATTCACATGGGCGGCACAGTGATCAAGCGCGATTTGCGGGTTGGCGAAACCTTGCGTGTTGATACGGGCTGCATTGGGGCCTTCACCAAGGACGTGGACTATAATATCGAACGCGCGGGCAATCTCAAATCGATGGTGTTCGGGGGCGAGGGGCTCTTTGTGGCAACCCTCAGGGGGCCGGGCACCGTCTATCTGCAAAGCCTGCCATTCTCGCGTCTCGCTGACCGCGTTTTGCGCGCTGCTGGCCCGGGGGGGAGCAAGGGCGAAGGGTCGGTTCTGGGCGGTCTGGGCGATTTATTCGGGGATCGGTAGCGCCGCGATATCGAATTCGGGCGGCGCAAGAGTAAAACCGGCGAAATCAAAGCCGGGCGACACAGTGCAGCTGACCAATGTCCATTCGCCCATCGTGCGTGCCGCCTGCCAATGCCCTTTCGGTACGATAGCCTGCGGCCGCTCCCCTTCGGCAATCCCTGTACCCAGCATCAGCGTGCGGGCCGGACCCGTCGCTGTCGCTGACACCGACAAGGCCAACGGGGCACCGGCATGATATAGCCAAATCTCTACGGCATCGACTGTATGCCAATGACTGTTTTCCCCCGATTTGAGCAGGAAATAAATGCAGGTGCCTGTCGGGCGACCTTCATTTTCGGCAACCCAGGTTTGGCGATAATATCCACCCTCGGGATGTGGCATCAGACCGAGGGTGGAAATAATTTCATCTGCGTTCATGCATCGTAAGATGGGTTTTAACCCATCCCCCTATTTCAAAATGCTGCGTCCTGCATAATTCGCTGTTTCACCCAGCAACTCTTCGATCCGGATCAACTGGTTATATTTGGCCAGCCGGTCAGATCGCGACAGAGAGCCGGTCTTGATCTGGCCGCAGTTTGTCGCAACGGCAAGGTCTGCGATCGTTGCGTCCTCGGTTTCGCCTGACCGGTGCGACATAACGTTGGTGAACCGCGCACGGTGCGCCATTTCCACGGCCTGCAACGTCTCGGTCAAGGTACCAATCTGGTTGACCTTGACCAACATGGAATTGGCCGAGCCTTTGGCGATCCCGTCCGCCAGACGGGCAGGGTTGGTTACGAACAGATCGTCACCGACCAGCTGGATCTTGTCGCCGATCATGTCGGTCAAGAGTTTCCATCCGTCCCAGTCATCTTCGGACATGCCGTCTTCGATGCTGATAATGGGGTAGTCGCTGGAAAGCTTGGCCAGATATTCCGCGTTTTCCTGACTGCTCAGTGACACACCTTCGCCAACCATCTCGTATTTGCCATCCTTGTAGTATTCCGTCGCGGCACAATCGAGCGCCAGATAGATATCCTCGCCCGGTGTATAGCCCGCCTTCTTGATGGATGTCATAATGAAATCAAGCGCTTCGCGGGTGGACCCAAGGTTGGGTGCAAAGCCGCCCTCATCTCCGATACCAGTGTTGTGGCCTGCTGCCGACAACTCTTTCTTGAGTGTGTGAAACACCTCTGACCCCATGCGGACAGCTTCACGGATATTGGCCGCCGACACTGGCATAATCATGAATTCCTGTATGTCGATCGGATTGTCGGCATGTTCGCCGCCATTGATGATATTCATCATTGGCACGGGCAGGGTGCGCGCAGATGTGCCGCCGACATAGCGGAACAGGGGCTGTGCGGTGAAATCAGCCGCTGCTTTGGCGACCGCCATGGACACGCCCAAAATTGCATTCGCCCCAAGCCGCGCCTTGTTTGGCGTGCCGTCCAGTTCGATCATCGCCATGTCGATGGCAACCTGCTCGGTCGCGTCAAATCCCAAAATCGCCTCGGCGATTTCGCCATTCACGGCGGCGACGGCTTCCAGTACTCCTTTGCCCATATAACGGCCTTTGTCGCCGTCACGCTTTTCAACAGCTTCATGGGCACCGGTTGACGCACCCGACGGCACGGCAGCGCGCCCCAACGTGCCATCTTCAAGTATGACATCAACTTCAACGGTCGGATTGCCGCGGCTATCAAGAATTTCGCGTGCGTGGATGTCGATAATGGTGCTCATAGGATGGCTCCTTTTTTGGGGCTGTTAGCGGTAACAACTGTTCTATATCGCGGCGGCCGCGGTAAGGGAAGCGCGGGCTAACCGGGCCTCGCGTAGCAGGGTAAAGATACCCGATGCAATGATAATTGTAATGCCGAGAATCGTCAGAAGATCCGGTGTTTCGGCAAAGACAACGTAGCCAAGGATCAAGGCAAAGATCATCCTTGAATAGCGGAACGACGATATGATGCCCGCGTTGCCGTGGCGCGTCGCTGCGACCAGCGTCAGATAGGCGAAAACCGCAATCACGGTGCAGGCGGCAAGCAGCGCCGCTTCATATCCGTTCGGCATCACAAAACGCTGCCCCTGCGCATACATCAAAACACATGATGCAGGAATGATCAGCGCAAAAGTGTGGCTGGCGAGTTGTGGCCCCGTCAGGCTGACATTCAGCGCGCGCGTCAGGAGATCGCGGGCGGCAAGCCCCAGCATTCCGCCGACACTGAGCAAAACCGCGCTGTTGAACCCTTCCAATCCGGGCCGCAGAATGATCAGCACCCCGCAAAACCCTGCCGTGATGGCCAGCCACCGACGCCAACCGACGGGCTGGCCCAGAAAAATCGCAGCACCCATGGCTACGACCAAAGGGGTTGCCTGGATGACCGCCGATGCCGTGGTCAGGGGGATCAGTGACAGTGAGGTCGCGAACATCACGGACCCACCCACATCGCAGGCGCTGCGCAGCAGAACCTTGGGGTCAAGGTATTCGGGCTGCCAAAGCCGCACGGATTTCATAAGAAACCAAAGCGTAAAGGCACACAATCCGCCAAGGCATGTGATGGTCAGAATCTGGCCCATCGGCAATGTTGCAGACAGCGTTTTGAACAGCGCGTCCTCGATTGCGAAACAGGCCATCGCAAGGACCATAAAGGCCGCGCCGCGCAAGTTTTCCATTAATGGCTGTCGCCTTTCTTGATCGGGACGCCGTAAAGTTCCAGACGATGTCCGCGCAACTTATACCCCAGCTTTTTGGCGATCCGTTCCTGAAGCGCTTCGATGTCGGGGTCCACGAATTCGATGACCTCGCCGGTTTGCAGGTCGATCAGATGGTCGTGATGCTCTCGGTCTGCGGTTTCGTACCGCGCACGTCCGTCGCCGAATTCATGCTTTTCCAGAATACCTGATTCCTCAAACAGCTTGACGGTCCGGTACACTGTCGCAAGTGAAATGCGCGGGTCGGCAGCGACTGCGCGATTGTACAGTTCCTCGACATCGGGATGGTCCGTTGCAGCCTCCAGCACCGCCGCGATCGTGCGCCGCTGTTCGGTCATACGCAGGCCGTTGGCCTCGCAGCGCGAAATGATTGTGTCGGTCATGCGTGTCTCGGTCTTGGGTCTGATCCCTGATAGCCGCCTCGCGTTCGGGATTCCAGTGCCGGGGCGGGGAATTCAGACAAGCCTGCCCATCATCACCCGTCGTGCTTGCCCGCTGATGATACAGGTCTCGCCGTCGCTGTCCGCCTGAATGACTGACCGGCGGCCCATCTGTTCACCTTGAATAATCCGGATATTCTGCGGCTTTCCGGTCAGTTGGGCCAGTAGCACGGCCAGTGTTGCGGCCGCACTGCCTGTCGCGGGATCTTCGGGGATCTCATCAAGGGGCGCGAACATGCGCGCATGAATCGTGTCACCCTCGGGCACATAAGCGTAGATAGAAAAATCAATACCGGCAGGATATCGGTCAGCCGCTTCACGGATTGCGCCAGTATCGGGCTGGCAAGCCGCCAGCGCGGACCGGTCAGTTAATTCGACTAGCACGAACGGCAGCCCCAGGCTGGCCAGTAGAGGTGCGTGACCGGATAGCGATAGCTGTTGGGGTTGAAGCCCCAGACAGCGCGCGACCAATGCGGGTTCGGGCTGCGCCAAACGTTCAAGCGGGGCCGATGTGGTGAAGACGCCATGTTGCCCGCAAAGGTACAGGGGATCGGCCCAATGCCCAGTTCCAGCACCATATCGCCTTCGTGCCCCGTGTCGCGCAGTGCGCTGGCCGTCCCGATTGTCGGGTGCCCGGCAAAGGGGATTTCCATGGTCGGCGTGAAGATGCGGACCTTGGCCGTCATGGCGGGGTTTGTGGGCGGAAAGACAAATGTCGTCTCGGAGAAGTTGAATTCGCGGGCAATTCTTTGCAGGTCTGCCTCGGGCAGTTTTGTCGCGTCGGGAATGACGGCAAGCTGGTTGCCCTCGAACGGTTGATCAGTAAAGACATCATAGACAAAGAAATGGGTCATTGCGGCAGTCCGGTGTGCGCCCCTGCCGTCCGGCTACTTTGGCAGCGATCAGCCCCGGGACTATGATTGAAAAGATAACGACAACATAGGTCGCGGCAAGTATCAGCAGTTTCCATCCGCTGTCGGGCAGGGACAGGGCGTTGATCGCCCCGAATGCGCCTGCAAGCACAATCAAGAGCGAGGCGATCTCCAAGATGGTCATTTGGACCCCCGCGTCTTGATTTTTTCGGTGTTATCAAGCGCTTTTGCCCATTAGAACCCCGGCAATTTCAGCCATGTCCCCCCAAGTGGCCGGACATCCGCGCCGCAGCCGATCTTGAACCGTGCCAGACCGGGCGCGTGTTCTGTATCGACGGTGCCCAGATCAAGCCGCGCCAGCCCGTCACTGCCAAAGCTTTCGGCGGCATGGATCAGCAGGGCGTGGTGCGCGCTGCATTTGCGCCCTTTGGGGCTGGTCCAGCCAATATGATAGGTGGCGAACATCCCATGCCGCAAAAACAGCATGGCCGCCACGTCGTCGTGTTTCTTGCGGGCGGTAAAGATGATCACGTCGCGCGGGCACTCGACCGCATAGGCAAGGACAACCGCGTGAGAGAGCGCTTTGTATCCTTTGGCCTTTTGCTGGGCCGTGTCCGCATCAAGCAGCCATTGGTGCAGGCCAGTGTCATAGATTGTGCGTTCGAACCTTAATCCCTGACCACTGGCTTTGCGCCAACTGTTGCGCCACTTGCCGCGCATCCGCGCGATCCGGTCGTCTGGCTTGCCCGTCAGCGGCAATTCCGCGACATGGGCTGCTGTCATGGTTTGCCGAAATCCGGCATCGTGCAGCGCCGGATCGGACCGTTCACTGTTGATCAAGCGTAAAGGGAGTGCCCGCAGCGCATTTGCCCGTGCACCTGTGCCGGTTTCATCTGTCCAGATGGGCCCACGCGGCGCAAAAGTCATGCCAAAGCGGCGGATGATCTGAACCGGGGCAGCGCCGGGCAGGTCAACCGAACGCACGTCGCGCCCCATCAGGCGCAAAGCGGCGCCGAAGTTTGGATGTTGCTGTAAAGGCAATGCGTTTTCCATTGCTCTTGTTAACGCAGCGTAAACCTAAGACGTGGTTAATAGAGGCATGAAAAAACAAATACCAAAACAGCACACCGTTGCCGGGATTGCAGCACCCACACCAAGGCCCACCCCCTTTGGGGCGCTTGTGGTGGCGACTGTGTTCACGCTTCCGCTGGGCATCGCGGTCTTGCTTGGCGAAATTCTGTTTTAGCCCAACTGCACCAACGCGTGACGCTTTTTACCTGCGCTTAGCTTTATTGGGGCAGACAGGGTGGCGGCATCAATCATCAGGCCCGCGTCTGTCAGGGGCTCATCATTCAACCGCGCACCGTTTTCGGCTATCAGGCGCTTGGCTTCCTTGCCGCTTTTGGCAAGCCCCGCCTTGACGATCACCTGCACGATCGACATGCCATCGCCCAATTCATCGGCAGCCACGGTCAGCGTCGGCAGATCGTCACCAACGCCACCTTTTTCAAACACTTCGCGCGCGGTTGCCTCGGCGGCGGCCGCTGCGTCAGTTCCGTGCAGCAAGGTCGTGACCTCATTGGCAAGGATGATCTTGGCGGCGTTGATCTCTGATCCTTCCAATGCGCCAAGGCGCTCGCACTCTTCCATAGGCAATTCGGTATATAGCTTGAGGAAACGACCGGTGTCGGCGTCTGTCGTGTTGCGCCAGAACTGCCAGAATTCGTAGGGACTGCACATGTCCGCATTCAGCCAGACGGCACCGGCCTGTGATTTGCCCATCTTCTTGCCATCGCTTGTGGTCAGCAAGGGCGAGGTGAGGCCGTAAATCTCGTGATCCAGCACGCGACGGGTCAGGTCGATCCCGTTGACGATATTGCCCCACTGGTCCGATCCACCCATTTGCAGCAGGCAGCCATAGCGGCGGTTGAGTTCAAGGAAATCATAGGCCTGCAAGATCATGTAGTTGAATTCAAGGAACGACAGCGATTGTTCGCGGTCGAGCCGTGATTTCACGCTTTCAAACGACAACATGCGGTTGATCGAAAAATGCCGCCCGATGTCACGCAGGAAATCGAGGTAATTCAGATCATCCAGCCATTCGGCATTGTTGATCATCAGCGCATCGGTGGGTGCATCGCCATATGTCAGATAGGCGGAAAAGACTTGCTTGATGCCCGCGATATTTTCATCGATCTGTTCCGGCCCCAGCAGCGGGCGTTCATCGGCCCGAAACGAAGGGTCGCCTACCTTGGTCGTGCCACCCCCCATCAGCGTAATCGGCTTGTGCCCCGTCTTTTGCAGCCAGCGCAGCATCATGATCTGGATCAGCGACCCGACATGCAATGACTTTGCCGTAGCATCAAATCCGATATAGGCAGGCACCACCCCATTGCTCAGCGCCTCATCAAGGCCCTGATAATCCGTGCAATCGGCCAGAAAGCCGCGTTCCATCATGATGGCGATAAAATCGGATTTGGGATGGTAGGTCATTTTCTTGTTCCCGTTAATTGCGTGATGCAGTCTATAGGCGGGCGACGGACGAAGGGAAAGAAGATGTTTAAGGGTAGACGTGTGCGCGCTGTCGGAACCATGTCGGGCACATCGCTTGACGGTGTGGATGCCGCCGTACTGGACACCGACGGCGTCGATATCTTTGGCTTCGGTCAGGTCGGCTATCGGGCCTATAGTGAGGATGAGCAGGAAATCTTGCGCGCGCATCTGGGCCTGTGGCCCGCGAATGGCGTGGAGCAGGCCGCACGGATTGTCGAGGAAGCGCATATTGCCTTGCTCAAGGATTTTGCTGACGTCGATCTGATCGGGTTTCACGGCCAGACGCTGGCCCATGATCCTGCGGCCGGCAGGACACATCAGGCGGGTGATGGAAACAGGCTGGCGCAGGTGTTGCAGCGGCCGGTTGTGTGGGACTTCCGGACCGAAGATATGCGCTGTGGCGGGCAGGGGGCGCCTTTGGCCCCGTTCTATCATTTTGCGTTGGCAAAATGGCTGGGGCTGACCGCGCCTGTGGTTTTCCTGAACCTTGGCGGCGTTGGCAATATCACATGGGTTGATCCTGCCATTGCCAGCCCCGAACTGCCCGGCGCGCTTCTGGCATTTGATACCGGTCCCGCCAATGCACCGATGAATGATGTGATGCGGTCGCGGCACGGGCTTGCTTATGACGTCGGGGGGGCACTTGCAGCGACAGGCCAGCCCGCAGCACAGGTGTTGGCGGCGTTCGCGGCACATCCCTATTTTGACGCGATGCCGCCAAAGTCGCTGGACCGCGATGCCTTTGCGGATCTGATCGCGCAAACCAAGGCTCTGAATGACGCCGACGCCATGCGCACGTTGCTGCAAGCCGCCGTCGATGGGGTTGTGCGGGCGATGCACCATTGCCCGGCGCGGCCATGCAGGGTGCTTGTTGTGGGCGGAGGCAGAAAAAACGAAACGATGATGTCAACATTGGACGCCGCACTTGATTGTGAGGTAGGCGCAATTGAAACTGTCGGGCTGGATGGTGATATGATCGAAGCGCAGGCCTTTGCCTATCTCGCCGTGCGTGTCGCAAAAGGATTGCCGACCAGTGCGCCGGGCACGACAAGCGTCACCCATCCGGTTTTTGGCGGCCAGATCGGCAAAACCTGAATTTGGTAAAATTGTGACATTTTTGCCGCAACCCTTCTGGACCTCACGATATTTTTCTATTTTATTTCAATTGTGAGCGGTTGATGGCCGAAATATGGCCCCAATTTTGCCTTATTCCGCCATGTCCGATCACAGCGTCGTGATGAGTGTTGAAGCTTCGTTAATTGTTGCCACATGTGCTGCATCGAAACGAGAATTAACGGAGATATATGATGAAAACGACAATTAAGGTCGCGCGCTCAAGCATGATTGCACTTCCGCTCGTATTATTGGGTGGTTTGGCTTCGGCTGGTGGTTTGTCAGAGCCTGTTGCAACGCCTGCGCCTGCTCCCATCACCCCTGCACCAGTTCCCATGGGTGCTGACTGGACAGGTTTCTACGCTGGTGGTCAGCTTGGCTATGGCGAGTTGGACAACGATGCGCTTGATGATGACACAAGCGGCGCGGTCTACGGTGTTCACGCAGGTTACCTGTATGATCTTGGTAGCGTCGTGCTTGGTGGTGAAGTTGACTATGATGCTTCCAACATCGAGAGCGATGCGCCGGGCGACGGCTTAGAACTTGACTCTGTCGCACGTGCAAAACTGATTGCTGGATATGATGCCGGTCAGTTCATGCCCTACATCGCAGCTGGTGTGGCACAGGCAACAACGTCTGGCGCAGTTGACGGCGACGGTACTGGCAACTTTGCCGGCCTTGGTCTGAGCTACGACTACAATGGCGCAATTCGCTTCGGTGCCGAAGTTCTTCAGCACCAGTTCGATGACTTCGATGACATCGACGGATTGGACATTGATGCGACAACCGCAACAGCGCGCGTGTCGTTCCAGTTCTAATCATGAAAGTGGCGCGCAGGGCATGACCTGCGCGCCATTCCACTATTCCAACAGCGCGTCGATGATGTCGCTGCTTATACCCTGTGACAGCGGGCTGAAATCACCCGAAACCATTGCTGTCATGGCATCATGCATGACCCGGTGTGTTACCCGCGCCAACGCTGACCCCAGCGATATGCGTGCAACCCCGATTTTTCCATAATCTGCAAGGCTTTGTGCGGTAAAGCTGCCAGAAACAAGGGTATTTACCGGCGCGTTTGTTGCGGCCACGATCCGCGCCATGGCATCCATGTCTGGCGGCAAAGGCGCATAAAGACAATCCGCCCCGGCCTGTTCAAAGGCTTGCAGCCGCCGGATTGCTTCATCGGTATCGTAGGCACCGGTCAGAATGCCGTCAGCGCGTGCGGTCAGCACGAAGTCGACCGGCAGGGCACGCGCGGCAGCACAGGCGGCCTTGATCCGCTCTACAGCCAGTTCAAACTCATAGGCGTTGTCTGTCGGAAGCTTTGTGTCTTCGATGCAAATGCCCGCCAATCCGACTTCGGCCGCCAGTCGGACGGTTTCGGCGCAGGTGTCTGGATCATGTCCAAAGCCGTTTTCGAAATCACCTTGCACAGGGACCGTGGCGACACTCAGAATATCTGCCGCATGTGCCAATGCTTCGTCGCGCGAGAGTGTGCCGCCGTCAGGGCGCCCCATCGTAAAAGCATGCGCCGCAGAAGAGGTCGCCAGCGCCTTGGCCCCCATGGCCTGCATCATCTTGGCTGATCCACAGTCCCAGATGTTCACCATCACGAACGGATTGCCTTTGACATGCAGGGCGCGGAAGGTCTCAGCGGGATGGGTCATGCGGCGCTCCTTGTGCTCGGTGTGATCAGTCAGCGCAGGTTTTGGCAAATTCCACAAGTCTTTGCAGTGCCGCGACATAGGCTGCGTCATCAATCGTCATAGCGACACGGATGTGCCCGGCCGCCGCCTGGCCAAAGCTTTCACCGGGCATGACCGCGATCTGTTCGGCATCCAGCAGGGCATTTGCAAATGCTTCGCCGTCCATCCCTGTCGCACGGATGTCGAGCAGCACATACATCGCCCCCTGCGCTGGAAGGGCGCGCACGATATTTTGCCCCGCTAGCACCTCCATGGTCAGGTCCCGACGACGCCGGAAGGGTGCAGCGACAGCTTCTTCGACAGCAGGCCCTTGGCCAAGGGCAAAGAGGGCGGCGTCCTGAATATAGCCTGCAACACCGTAGGTGGTGTTGGTGGCAAGATCGATCAGCACCTCAATCACAGGTTCCGGCGCACAAATCCATCCGATCCGGCTGCCTGTCATCGCGTGGCTTTTCGACATAGACCCGATCACAAGCGTGCGCGCTGCCATGCCGGGCAGGGCGCGGGGACTCAGATGCGCGCCCTCCCAAATCTGGGTGTCATACACCTCGTCCGAAATCAGCCACAGGTCATTGTCGTGGCAGACTTGTGCGATGGCCTGCATCGTCTTTTGGGAATAAACGGCGCCCGTGGGATTGTTCGGCGAATTGATCAAAAGCGAGACCGCATCTTGTGCCTTGGCCGCCAAAGCGTCAGCCGTCGGTTGAAATGCCGCATCCGGCGTTGTCCGGACAGGCACAGGGACCGCCTGTGTAGAGCGTATCGTGCTTGGATATGTCGCATAGTATGGGTCGATGAAAAGTGCGCGATCACCGGGATTGCAGACTGCCGTATGTGCCGCAAATAACCCTGCCTGCCCACCTGCGGTGATCAGGATGTTTCGCGCCGTTGTCTCAACACCTGTTCGGGTCGCGATCCGGTCTGCAACAATCTGGCGCAGACTGTCCGTGCCGGGCACAGACGCATACCCTGTATGACCGCCGCGCGCGGAGTCATGCATCGCCCCGAGGATTTCAAGGCTGGTTCCGATATCATGCTCGCCTATCGTCAGTTCCGTAATCGGCGCGCCATCGGCAATCATCTGGCGCGCGCGGTAAAACACGTCCCACCCGTCAGAGCCGCCGCCATTTATTTCTGTAATCCGGTTTGCAAGTTTCATAGCGGGCAGGGGGAAACCGAAGCGGTTGTGAAGTCAACCAGATAACCGTGTCAGGTTGCGTGGTCCCGGACCTTCAACTGCTTTTTCATCATTTGGATTGTAAAGCGCGCAGGCTTTCAGGCTCAGGCAGCCGCACCCGATGCAGCCATCAAGTTTGTCGCGCAACTCTTCCAAAGCCGCGATTCGCGCGTCGATCCTGTGCCGAAAACTTTTGCTGATCCGGGTCCAGTCGGCCTTGGACGGGGCCTTGTGGTCGGGCAGGTCGCGCAGGTGCGTGGCGATTTCGCTCAGTGGGAAGCCAAGGTTCTGTGCGGCCATCACGAACGACAGTCGCCGGATATCCGCCCGCCCATAGCGACGGTGCCCGCCCTTGTTTCGCAGGGGTTTGACGATGTCGTGGGTCTCGTAAAACCGGATCGCCGACACCGCCAGTCCGGTCCTTTCCGACAGGTCCCCGATGGATAACCCCTGAGTCATGTAAAAAACCTCTTGATCTAAAGTTAACTTGAGAAATTAAAACCTGATCAATGCAAATTTGGAAGAGGAGTTTCAAGATGATCGGGAAAGACTCAAAGCGGTATTGTGCGGACCCACAGGCCATAGCCGCGATGGCCCACGACGGGCTTGGCTGGGGCCATGACCTGCAATGTGGCTGTTTCCGGGTGGCACAGGAGCAAACTGGCCGTCCGGGGATCGGGCAGCGATTGGCTGCATTGATAGGGAGAAAGTAACAATGGCAAGAATTGAACACCTTAACGTTACCGTCTCGGACCCCAAACGCACGGCCCAAATGCTGGCTGATCTGTTTGGCTGGCGCACCCGATGGGAAGGGGGTGCCATGGCGGGCGCAGGCTATACGATGCATGTGGGCGATGATGACAGCTATATTGCAATTTATTCAGGCACTGACCCCAACCAGACAGTGACCAAGGCGGACGCCAGTTACCAGACACGTGGCGCGATGAACCATATCGGGGTCGTCGTCGATGACCTTGATCTGACTGAAAAGAAGGTGAAGGCGATGGGGCTCGCCACCCACAACCATGCCGACTATGAACCCGGGCGCCGCTTTTACTTTCACGATGCCGACGGGATCGAATTTGAAGTGGTCAGTTACGACTGACCCAAGGTTGCCTGCACCTTTTTCGGCAACCCCTTGACGATAATATCGTAAGAGCTTTTCAGGCGGTGGCGCAGTTCATCTGCGTCACTGTCGAAACTAACCAGAACCCAGCTTTTGTGAAAGTAGGGGGCCTTGCTGGCGGCGCCTGCGTTAATCAACATCTGGGCGGTTTCTATGCTGTCTGTTTTGGTGCAAACCCCGTCGATACGTTCGCCAAAGCAGGCAAATATCTTTCCGCCGACCTTCCACGAGTCAAGTTCTGTCGTGTGGTCTGCCGCAGTCGCGCCGGGCATGGCGGCACAGATGCTGTTGACGAGGGCACGTGACATATCCCGAGCTTGTCCCAAAGCAGAAAGGCCTGCAAGTTTGCGCGAAGAGGTGGAAATGCTGGACGCGTCATTGGTTGGCTGTTATGGAATCCGCATGAAGAGCATCTGCACCATTATTTGCTGCATTATTATCTGCTGACATACGTCGCGGGTTGCTCTTTCACGTTTCACATCAGAACTGAACTTGGTAAGCCCGCGGCGTAAACCCCTGCGCGAGGCAACATGACGACTATCAGGCTCCAGAATACGAAAACCCGACGGCGCGAAGATTTCACGCCGATTGATCCTGAAGATGTGCGCATGTATCTGTGTGGCCCGACCGTCTATGACCGCGCGCATCTGGGCAATTCACGCAACGTGCTGGTGTTCGATGTGCTGTTTCGCGTGTTGCAGCACGTCTACGGCAAGGATCACGTGCGATATGTGCGCAACTTCACGGACGTGGAAGACAAGATTAACGCGCGGGCGGCAGAAACGGGCCGTGCCATTGGTGATATCACAGCCGAAACGATTGGCTGGTATCATGACGATATGGATGCTTTGGGCGCGCTGCGTCCGACGGCCGAACCACGGGCGACCGATTACATTCCACAGATGGTCGAAATGATCGATGATTTGATCGGCAAGGGGCATGCCTATGTCGCAGAGGATCACGTCCTCTTTGCCGTGGAAAGCTATGCGGACTACGGCGCGCTGTCAGGTCGGTCGGTTGAGGATATGATCGCAGGGGCACGGGTCGAGGTTGCACCATACAAGCGCAACCCGATGGATTTTGTGTTATGGAAACCCTCCGGCGATGGTGAACCGGGGTGGCAAAGCCCTTGGGGTTACGGGCGTCCGGGCTGGCATATAGAATGTTCCGCAATGTCTTTTGCGCTATTTGGCGAGACATTCGATATCCACGGCGGCGGCATAGACCTGCAATTTCCGCACCACGAGAACGAGATTGCGCAATCGACCTGCGCCCACCCCAGCGGCGACTTTGCGCGTTATTGGGTGCACAACGAGATGCTGCTTGTGGATGGCAAGAAGATGTCCAAATCGCTGGGCAATTTCTTTACGGTGCGCGATCTGCTGGATCAGGGGATCCCCGGCGAGGTTATCCGCATGGTCATGCTGGGCACGCATTACGGCAAGCCGATGGACTGGACCGACACGCGGCGCGCAGAGGCAGAAGCCACCTTGCGAAAATGGTACGGTATATTGCAGGGGCACGGATTTGGACCGGACCTGCTGCGGGCGCTGCAAGCCGAGGGTAAATGGGAGGCCGATCCCGAGTTTCTGGGGGTTCTGGCCAATGATTTGAACACGCCCGGTGCATTGGCCCGTTTGCATGTCCTGTCCAAAGGCAAAACACCAACCGCTTTGGCCGGCTTTGCACATGGGATGGAGATGCTGGGGCTGGTGAATGACTGGGCGCATATTCCCAGTTTCGAAGGTGGTGAGGCTGGACCCAATATTGTGCCTGCAGTGGCGGCACGCGTCGATGCGTTGCTTGCGGAACGGGCAACAGCACGCGCGGCAAAGGATTATGATACAGCAGACCGCGTGCGTGATATCCTGAATGCCGCAGGGGTGCAGGTGACTGACGTTGGAGGGCAGGCAACCTGGACGCCGGGACCGGATTTCGATGCGGCCAAGCTTGGAGATATCGCATGACGAATTTTCCCGAAAATTCGTACTTCAAAAAATCTTCGAGAAGATTTTTGGGGGGCGCGCATGTCTAGGGACCGGATTTCCTTGTTCGACACCACCTTGCGGGACGGGGCGCAAACGCAAGGTGTCCAGTTCTCGGCGTCGGAAAAACATCAGATCTCCGATGTGCTGGACGGCCTTGGCCTTGACTATATCGAAGGCGGGTGGCCCGGCGCCAACCCCACGGATACCGCGTTTTTTGCCAAACCACCAAAGACGCAGGCGACATTTACCGCCTTTGGTATGACCAAGCGCTCTGGACGCTCTGCAGAAAATGACGATGTTCTGGCCCCCGTTGTGAATGCAGGTACGGCTGCTGTCTGTCTTGTCGGCAAGGCGCATGATTTTCATGTGACAACCGCGCTTGGCATTACGCTGGACGAAAACGTCGCAAATATCGCTGCCAGTTTTGCCCATCTCAGCGGTCTGGGTCGTGAGGGCCTGTTTGATGCCGAGCATTTCTTTGATGGCTACAAATCGAACGCTGACTACAGCCTGCAATGTATCCACGCCGCCTATGACGCTGGTGCGCGTTGGATTGTGCTTTGCGATACAAACGGCGGTACGCTTCCCGACGAGATTTCTCGCATCGTTACTGACGTCATCGCCAGCGGAATCCCCGGCAGCCATGTTGCAATCCATACGCACAATGACACCGAAAATGCTGTTGCCGGGTCTTTGGCTGCGGTCATGGCGGGCGCCCGCCAGATTCAAGGCACTTTGAATGGTCTGGGCGAGCGCTGTGGTAATGCCAACCTGACGACCCTGATACCGACGCTCATGCTTAAGGAGCCCTATGCCAGCATGTTTGAGACTGGCGTCACGCCAGAGGCGCTCAAAGGGCTGCGCCGTGCGTCGCGGATGCTGGATGATATTCTCAACCGGGTGCCCGCCAAGCAGGCCCCTTATGTCGGGGCGTCTGCATTTGCGCATAAATCTGGATTGCACGCCTCTGCCATCGCCAAGGACCCAAGCACTTATGAACATGTGGACCCCGCTGCTGTGGGCAACTCACGGATTGTGCCGATGTCCAATCAGGCGGGCCAGTCAAACCTGCGTGCGCGTCTTGCCGATGCCGGGATAGATGTTGCCGCCGATAACCCCGCGCTGGCCCGCATCATCAAGCGGATCAAGGAAAAGGAAGCACAGGGGTTTTCCTACGACAGTGCGCAAGCCAGTTTCGAGTTGCTCGCCCGTCAAGAACTCAAGATCATGCCCAGGTTTTTTGAGGTCAAACGCTACCGCGTGACCGTTGAGCGACGCAAAAACAAATACGGTGAAATGATGTCGCTGTCAGAGGCCGTTGTCGTCACAAAAGTTGGCGGAAAGCGGTTCCTTAATGTTTCCGAAAGCCGCGGCCCTGACGGGTCGGATCAAGGCCCTGTCAATGCGCTGAGCCGTGCCTTGTCCAAGGACCTTGGCCCCTATCAGAAGATCATCGACGATATGCGTCTTGTGGATTTCAAGGTCCGTATCACCAATGGCGGCACAGAGGCCGTGACACGCGTTATTATCGACAGTGAAGATGCGCAGGGCCGCATGTGGTCGACCGTTGGTGTCAGCCCGAACATTGTTGACGCGTCCTTTGACGCCTTGGTGGATGCGATCAATTGGAAATTGATCCGTGACGCGGACTAACCGCCCATGACCCTGAACGCCTGCGCTGCTCTTGTTGAAAAGGCGGATCACGAACGGTTTCGCAGCATCATGGCCTCACCCGTTGCGGCGCGGCCCGTTCTGTTTGCGCTGTTTGCTTTCAACATCGAAGTTGCCCGTGCGCCGTGGGTGACACAGGAACCGATGATTGCAGAAATGCGCCTGCAATGGTGGCGTGACGCACTGGAAGAGATTGCCGAAGGCAGGACCGTTCGCCGCCATGATGTGGTGGATGTGCTGGCACAGGTCCTCGACCCTGACGCCGCCCGCCTTTTGGATGGTCTGGTCGCCGCCCGCCGCTGGGACATCTACACGGATGCCTTCGAGGATGATGCGCATCTTGAAAACTATCTGGACGCGACCTGCGGCCATCTGGTCTGGACGGCTGCCCGCCTGCTGGGCAAAGCCGATGAAGATGCCGTCCGTCATGCGGCCTATGGCATCGCTGTTGCCAACCTGCTGCGCGCCATTCCTGAACTGGAGGCGCGGGGCCGCAAACCGCTGCTGGATGGGACACCAAAGGGTGTGCAGGCCCTTGCGCAGCAGGGATTGAGCCGGTTTGAGCAGGGCACGCGCTCGCGCGCGCTGATATCGCAACCGTCGGGTGCTGCCTTGCTGGTCGGTCATATGGCCCGCCCCGTCTTGCAGCGCGCAGTCAAGGCACCGGGCCGCGTAGCAGGGGGCGATCTTGAGTTTGGGCCGATCCGGCAAAGTGCGCGCCTGTTTCAGCTGTCAGTGCGGGGATGGTGGCGCTAGCTTTTACTGCGCTTATGCGCGTCGCCAACGCCCTTTTACGTCACAGTCCGGGGCTGCCGCATCAGCCAAATCAACGACCCGCCCGCCAGCACCAGAAACGGCACCATGGCGTAATTCACCGCGTTCCAGCCTTCGACAGCATTCCCGCCCGAACAATTCATGAGCCCGCCCGAGGCCAGAGAAGCAACAGTCACCATCCCAAAGACGATCATGTCGTTCATGCCCTGCGCGGTGCCCCGTTCATGCGGCGCATGTGCGCCTGCCAGCATTGTCGTCGCGCCGATAAAGCTGAAGTTCCAGCCCAACCCAAGCAGGATCAACGCCACAAAGAAATTCGTCAGTTCGACACCTGTCAGGGCCACGCCACCGGCCATGGCCAGAATGGCCAGACCTGTTGCAATGATCCGTTCCACCCCGAAACGTGCGATCAAATGCCCGGTAAAGAAGGACGGCGCGAACATTGCCAGCACATGCGCCGACACGATGTCGTTGGCGTTTGAGGCGGTGAACCCGCACCCGACCACAGCCAACGGCGTAGAGGTCATGACAAGGTTCATCAGCGAATAGCCGACCATGCCGCATATGATAGCCACAACAATGCGAGGGTCTTTGAGCAACTCTGCCCGTGTCCGTCCAACCGGTGCATTTTCAAGAACCGGCTCGGACCGTGACCCTTTTGGCAGGTCCAGCATCAAAAACAGCAACATACCCACGAGGTTCAGTCCGGCAACAGCGACGTAGCTACCCAGAAAAGGCACGACATAGGCGTCCTGCACCAGCTTGTTTAGTTGCGGGCCGATGATGGCCGACAAAAGTCCACCTGCCATGACGTAGGAAATCGCCTTGGGGCGGAATGCGTCTGACGCTGTATCCGTTGCTGCAAAGCGGTAAAACCCCTGCGCAGACATATAGATACCTGTCAGATAGGACCCCGCAAGCAGTGTCACAAAAGACCCGCTGTAAAGTCCCCAAGCTGAAACGATCGCACCCGCAGCGCCACCGAATGCACCGATGAAAAAGCCGAACCGCCGCCCGTTGCGCTGCATCAGGGGACTCAGCCACGGGGCGGTTGTCATTGAACCGAATACGATGAAGGAAATCGGCAGCGTCGCAAGGCATGGATTGCTGGCCAGCATACCGCCAACCAGTCCGCCAATTACGAAAATCATGGGCATTTGGGCGCCAAGTATGGCTTGGGCCATCACCAGTACGGCAACATTACGTTTGGCGCGATTATCATCGATATCAGTCATGCGCGTTTCCGTACGCCGATGCGTGCGCCATGGCAATAGGCCCTAAGCCACATCAATCACATGCGCGAAAGAGCCCGAAACACGTCCCTCGACAAGTCCCATTGGCGGCAAGCGGTTGCCTTGCGCATCTTGCGCTTTGAACAATGGCATGCCCTCTGCGCGGACGGTCGTGGCGTAGTGGAATTCATGACCGTTCAGAACATCGCCTTTGTCCGATTGCGCATAGCGTAATTTTCGGTAGCCCAGATGCAGCTTACGACTGGAAAAACTTGTGTCCAGCCCCAGCAGACCCGCCATCTTGTGACGGATTCCATCCGCATCGGTCAGGGTTTCGCCCAAGATCATGTATCCGCCACATTCGCCATATATTGCAGTTGTTTGCGCGGCGTTCCGCAAGCTATTCAGGAATGTCTGTGCCTGCGCAAGTTGTGCAGCATGAAGTTCAGGATAGCCGCCCGGAAGGAATATCTGGTCCGCCTCTGGCACAGGGTCATCCGCGAGCGGTGAAAACCAGCGGATTTCCGTACCGGCATCGGTCCATTTCGCGACATCATGGGCATAGGTGAATGCAAAGGCCGCGTCGCGTGCAACAGCGATCCGTGCGTATTTCGGTGGCGTTGTTATTGGCGGTGCGGCGGAGGGCACCGTGCCACCCAGCGTCAGCAAACGGGCGATATCTATATGGTTGCTCATCACGTCGGCGGCATGATCCAGAAACGGCTCAAGATCGGTCATTTCGCCTGCCTGCACCAAACCAAGGTGGCGCGATGGACGGGCAAGTGCTGTCTGCCGTGGCACCGCACCCAGCACCGGAATGCCGTTTGGGGCAAGTGCGCGTTTCAGCATCTCGATATGTCGGTCAGAGCCGGTACGGTTCAGGATCACTCCTGCGATCCGCACTGCCGGGTCAAACGCCGCAAACCCTGCGACCAAAGGTGCGATGGATTGCGCCATCGCACTTGCATCCACGACCAAGATCACCGGCAGGCCCAATATGCGCGCCAGATCAGCTGTTGCGCCTTTGCCGTCAGGGGGGGCGCCGTCAAACAGGCCCATGGCCCCTTCGATAATCAGCGGAGTGCTGCCAGCCGCCAACGCCCTGATCCGCGCGACGGACATGGCCCATGCGTCAAGGTTGTAGCAGGGTTGCCCGCAGGCCGCTTCGTGAAAGCGGGGGTCGATGTAGTCGGGCCCCGACTTTGCAGCCCGAACCGCTTGGGTTCGGCTTACTGCGCGCAACAGGCCAAGGGTGATGGTCGTCTTGCCGCTGCCCGACGCGGGGGCTGCGATAATAAAGCTCATGTCAGGCGGACTCGGCCGGGCGCCCGCGACCCAGCGGGTCAAGGTTGCGTGGCGCGTGACCGGCGATCATGCCTTGCCAGTCCAGCACTTGCCGCATCAGCACCGATTGGCCCACGCAGATGATGGCAGGTGGCTCCAATCCCGATTGCGCAATATCGTCAACGATTGTGCCCAGCGTCGTTTCAAGCACCCGCTGGGCGTCCGTTGTCGCGGTTGTGACAACGGCCACAGGTTCAGACAGGCTGCGGCCTGCGGCGATCAGCTTGGCGGCGATCTGGGCAATGTGTTTCATGCCCATATAGATCACAAGTACCTGCGAACCCTTTGAAATACTGTCCCAATCCAGTGATCCGGGCGTGTTGCCCGACTGGTCGTGCCCGGTCACGAAAGTGACTGACTGGTTCACGTCGCGGTGGGTCACGGGAATACCCGCATAGGCCAAACCGCCAATGCCTGCGCTGATCCCCGGAATGATCCGGATGGGTACGCCATGCTGCACAAGCGTCTGCGCCTCTTCGCCACCGCGCCCGAAAACGAACGGGTCGCCACCCTTGAGGCGCAATACCTTTTTGCCAGCCCGCGCCAGTTCAACCAGATGCAACGAGATATCGCGCTGTTTTGCTGATGGTTTGCCCCCGCGTTTGCCCGCATAAATATGTTCGGCCTGCGGTGCCCAGCTGAGGATTTGTTCCTGTACCAGCGCGTCATAGATCACCACATCCGCCTGCCGCAACGCATTGGCTGCGTGTAAGGTCAGCAATCCCGGATCACCGGGGCCCGCACCGCACAGCCAGACCCAGCCGGGTTCCAGTTGCGGCCATTGGTGGGCGGGAAGGGGGATGGTCTCTGTCATGCCCTCCTTATGCCGTTCCCGCACTGGCTTGGAAAGGTGTGATGCGACCAACATTTGCGGATTGCCGTCATCTGTGTGCAGTCCTATCGTCACGCCGATGAGTAGGAAACCAACAGGGGATTTGCGGCGCGGCTGGACCACGGGCGCATGTGCGACGGCGGCCACCAAGGCGGCGTTGATCCGGCTATGGGGTGGGACCTTTCCCAAGGATGTGCAGATCACGCTGCCCAAGGGCGAGACGCCGACCTTTCCGCTGGCGCAGGCCGAAGCGGGCGAAGGCTGGGCTGCCGCGGGCATCACCAAGGACGCAGGTGACGACCCTGACGTGACCCACGGCGCACTGATTGTGGCCCGCGTGTCCGCATCGGGCAGCGGCGTGCAGTTTGCCGCAGGTGAGGGCGTTGGCATTGTGACCAAGCCGGGGCTTCCGATCGGGGTAGGCGAGCCTGCTATCAACCCCGTCCCGCGCCAGATGATGACAGATGTGGTCGACATGCTGGCGCAGCAATATGACAAGCCCCCGAACGTGCTGATTGAAATCTCTGTGCCGGGGGGCGCAGAACTCGCCATGAAAACATGGAACCCCCGTCTGGGGATCAAGGGTGGTCTGTCTATTCTGGGCACGACCGGCGTGGTGCGTCCGTTCAGTTGTGCGGCATGGATCGCCTCGATCCATCGGGGTATTGATGTGGCCCGCGCCGACGGGTTGAGCCATGTTGCAGGATGCACCGGGGCCACATCGGAAAAGACGGTGCAGGCGCTGCACGGGTTGCCCGATCATGCGATGCTGGACATGGGCGATTTTGCGGGTGGTCTGTTGAAGTATTTGCGCCAACATCCCGTTGGGCGGCTCACAATCGGTGGCGGCATTGGCAAGATGTCTAAACTGGCGCAGGGGGCTGCTGATTTACATTCAGGCCGCTCTCAGGTGGATTTTGAAATGCTCGCGGAATGGGCAGGTGACACGGCAATCCGCGATGCGAACACTGCGCTGGAAGCCTATGAAATTGCTGGGGAACCGCTTGCCACCACTGTCGCAGAGCGCGCGCGAGGGCAGGTGCAAAAGATGCTGCAAGGCGCTGAAATCACCGTCGATACTGTCGTCATCGACCGCGCAGGACGGATCATTGGACGGAGCGGCCCATGACCTTGCTATTGCTCGCAGGTTCGGGTGAGGCGCGCCGCATTGCTCAGGCGCTTGCCGGAACCGATGTCGTCGCCTCACTTGCGGGTGCGACCCGCGACCCGGTTGATTTGCCCATCCCTACCCGCACCGGTGGTTTTGGTGGCGAAAGAGGGTTTCGCGCTTTTCTTGAGGCCGAAAATATCACGGCCGTTCTGGACGCGACTCACCCCTATGCCGACCGGATCACCCGGCGCACAGCACGGGTATGTGCGGCCCAAAACATCCCCTATCTGCAACTGTTGCGTCCGCCGTGGGTCGCAGAACCGGGCGACCAATGGACAGAGATTGCCTGTGAAAGGCAAGCAGCGGATCACATTCCGCCCGGGGCAACGGTATTTCTGGGCACTGGCCGCCAAACGCTCGAAGGATTCGCAAATCTGACAGGCCGCCGGATTATCTGTCGCCAGATTGACCCACCATCGGGGCCTTTTCCCTTTGAGGGCGGCGAATTTCTGGTCGGGCGCCCGCCTTTTTCGGTGCAGGATGAAATTGCATTGTTCAAACGTCTGTCGGTCGACTGGCTGGTGGTCAAGAACGCAGGCGGCGCGCTCAGCCGGACCAAACTGGACGCAGCCCGCGCGCTTGGTATCCCAGTTTTGCTGATTGCACGCCCGCCCAAAGGCAACTGGCCGACCGTCGCCACCGTTGAAGAGGCATTGGCGTGGGTGCATGCGCTATGAAAGAACGGATCATCAAGAGCGATGGATGTGTGCGCGAAGGCGCAGCCTGGCTGTGTGACAAAGACCCCCGCTTTGCCAAAGCGATGGTGGGCTTGCCGCCGCTGCCTTTGCGGCTGAAACCGGACGGTTTTGCACAGCTGTTCAGTGCGATTGTCAGCCAGCAGGTCAGTGTGGCCTCGGCCAATGCAATCTGGGATCGGTTGGAAAGGGCCGGGATGACAAGCCCGGCGGCCGTTGCTGCGACACCTGCTGACGACCTCAAATCACTGGGGCTAAGCCGGCAGAAAGTGCGCTACGCCCATGCGCTCGCCGCGGCTGACATTGACTATGATCTGCTGCGTGAAAGACCCGCTGTGGACGTCATCAATCAGCTGACAGCCGTCACCGGGATTGGCCAGTGGACTGCGGAAATCTATGCGATGTTCTCTTTGGGGCGGGCCGATGTGTTCGCCCCAGGTGATCTGGCGCTGCAAGAAGCCGCCAAGCTGATATTCGACCTGCCCGAACGCCCCGGGGAAAGGGCCTTGCGCGCGATGGCACAGGACTGGGCCCCATGGCGGTCGGTTGCAGCCCGGATCATGTGGGCCTACTACAAGCAGACAAAACAAAGGGAAGGCATCCGATGACCAGAAGCTTAGAGGCGCAACGGCGCGAACCGATCTCGGGCGACCTGAGGTCCTGTGTGGTGTTCCTGCATGGGTATGGCGCAAATGCCGCCGACCTGATCGGGCTTGCCGACCCGCTGGGCGAACATATGCCGGATACGTTGTTCATCGCGCCCGACGCGCCAGAACAGTGTGCCGGTGCGCCGATGGGGTTCCAATGGTTTCCGATTCCATGGATAGACGGATCATCCGAGGAAGAAAGCCGCGCCGGGCTTGACCGGGCCGCAGCCGATCTGGATGCGTTTCTGACAGGCATCATGGTGGACGAGGATTTGTTGCCGGAACAAATGATCGTTCTGGGCTTTTCCCAAGGGACAATGATGGCGTTGCATGTCTTGCCCCGCAGAGAAGACCCCGTCGCCGGTATCGTCGCGTTTTCCGGACGGCTGTTGGAACCTGAATTGCTGGCTGACGAGGTCGTCAGCCGTCCGCCGGTTCTGCTGGTTCATGGCGATCAGGATGACGTCGTGCCGCCGCAATCCTTGCCGCAAGCCGCCGAAACGCTTCAGGGCGCAGGCTGGAAAGAGGTCTATGCCCATATCATGAAAGGCACAGGCCACGGCATTGCACCAGATGGGCTCCAGGTGGCGCTTGCCTTTATGCGGGACAGGTTTGGCATGTCCTAGGGTCCTGGCCCTAGGGTGGATTTACCCGCAGAAATCTTTCCGGAACGGACCGGCTTTTAACGGTTTGGTCGTCTTTGCGGGCCATGGTCGGAGGGCATCCAGAAGGGAAGTTCCACCATGTCCGCGAAGCCCATGCCAAAGCTGATTGGGATGATGTCACCGCGCACCTTGCTGGGGTGGAGCGCTCGGTTTTTCCTGATTCTTGCGTTGATCTGGTGGGGCAATTCATTTGTGTATCCCCTGATCCATAATGGCGCAAATGCGAGTTTCACAACATTGGCGGTCAATACGGGGCTGTTTGCGGTCCCGATTGCAGGCGTTTTGTTGTGGTCATTGGCCGCCGTGAGCAAAGACCACCGGCGGCTTGAAAAGGTCTATGGCATCGACCCCGTGACCGGATTGCCCAATCGGAACAGCTTTTGCCACCAACTACAGCCAATCCTGCCGCAAAGTGGCGTGCTGTTGCTTATCGATATTGATGATTTTCGCACCATCAATGATCGGCGGGGGCGGCAGGCGGGTGATTTGTGTATGATGTCATTGGCGCAACGCTTTCGTGAACTGACGAGAGAGACGGATATCGTTGGTCGCATGGATGGTCCGACGTTTGCAGCCTATTTGCCTGGTGCGACGGTGGAACATGCCTATGGCGTCGCCGCACGGTTGACTGACGGGGTGCAACTGATCCGCGAAAGCGGGGTCATGAAGTTTACAACATCCGTGGGCGCAGTGTTTGCCGATGGTGAAATGCCCATCGCCGATCTTTTGCGTGGTGCCGAAGCAGCACTCGAACGCGCCAAGCTGAACGGGCGGGCCACTGTGGTTCTGGATGCGTTGCCGATGGTCGCCTGAGGCGTTTGCGCCAAAACCGGAGGCAGCAGCTTTCGGTGGTTACAGATCTTCGGCCAATTTTGCCGCACATTGTGGGGGTTGTCACATTTCTAACGCGATATATAGTCCAAGATGAACGTAATGCGGGAACGCCGAAATTACGGAAGTTCTCGCACTGGATTTGTGTGGGACTTAAGGTATGACGCAAGCAGATTTCCGAGTTGATTTTGTCCGCGAACCGGGTGCGCTCAAGCAATTTCCAGCGTTGGTTCTCAATGCAGACTACAGGCCATTGTCCTACTTGCCGCTGTCATTATGGCCGTGGCAAGAGGCAGTGAAAGCCGCATGGCTGGATCGCGTGGACATTGTCAGTGAATATGACGAGGTCGTGCGCAGCCCATCCACCGTTATCAAGATCCCGTCGGTCGTGGTGTTGAAGGATTATGTCAAACCGCAAAAGCAGGTTGCTTTCACGCGGTTCAATCTATTCCTGCGGGATGAATTCTGTTGCCAATATTGCGGGGCAAAGGGCGATTTGACCTTTGACCATGTGGTGCCGCGCGCGAGTGGTGGTGTGACCAGCTGGGAAAATGTCGTTGCGGCCTGTAGCCCCTGCAATTTGCGCAAGGGGTCGCGGTCGCTCAAACGGTCCGGCATGTCCTTGCGCAAGGCACCGCGTCGTCCTGCGCACGAACAGTTGCACAACGTCGGGCGCAAGTTCCCGCCCAACCATTTGCATGACAGTTGGGTTGATTTCCTTTATTGGGATGCAGAGCTGGAAGCCTGAGCCCTTTGGCATCGGCGGCTTTGCACCAACGGTCGGGCATCAGCTATGCACGAAACGCTGTAGACTTGCGCAATGCTTCGCGCTAGGACACGCGTAACAGCAGCGTTAGCGCTAACGCAACATTTCATAGCGGAGTAGGTCATGGTCGCGCGCGTCATTCCCGTAGAAGAATTCGATCTGGTCATATTTGGCGGAACCGGCGATCTGGCCCGACGCAAAATCCTGCCGGGGCTATTCCGGCGCTATCGGTCCGGTCAGATGCCTGAAGGCGCACGGATTATCGGGGCTGCGCGCTCTGACATGAGCGCCGATGAATATCGCCAGATGATCGCCGAAGCCGTTGCCGAATTCGGCGGTGAAGAATCCGCGGACAAGGACGGGCTGGACGGATTCCTGCGTAATCTCGACTATGTGCCAATTGATGCCAAGGGCACCGGCGGCTGGGATGCTCTGGCAGCGAAGGTCAGACAGGATGTTGTGCAGGCCTTTTATTTCTCGGTGGCGCCATCCTTGTTCGGTGATCTGGCCGAACGGTTGCACACAAACAGGATTGCCAACAGCGAAAGCCGGATTGTAGTCGAAAAACCCTTTGGCCGCGATCTGGAGAGCGCACGGGCGTTGAATGGCACACTGGCCGAACATTTCGACGAAAGCCAGATTTACCGGATTGACCATTACCTTGGCAAGGAGACCGTGCAAAACCTGATGGCCGTGCGTTTTGGCAACGTGCTGTTTGAGCCGCTTTGGAACAATCATTACCTTGATCATATCCAGATTACGGTTGCTGAAACGGTTGGTGTCGGCGGGCGCGGTGCCTATTATGACAAATCGGGTGCGATGCGTGACATGGTACAGAACCACCTGATGCAGCTGCTTTGCCTGATCGCAATGGAACCGCCCAGCAAGTTCGGTGCCGACGCGGTGCGCGACGAAAAGTTAAAGGTAATCAGAGCGTTGGAGCCTGTCGATTCGCACCACATCGTGCGTGGCCAATATGACGAAAGCAGCGATGGGCCCAGCTATCGTGAGGATGTCGAAAATCCGCGCAGCTTTACCGAAAGCTTTATCGCGATGCGGTGTCACATCTCCAACTGGCGATGGGCAGGTGTGCCGTTCTATCTGCGGACAGGCAAGCGCATGAAGGGGCGATCGTCAGAGATCGCCGTGGTTTTCAAGGATTTGGGTCATTCGATTTTTGAAGGTGACGAAGCCCGGCACCGCAATATCCTGGCGATTAGACTGCAACCAAACGAGGGCATGGATCTTCAGGTTACGATCAAGGAACCGGGCCCCGGCGGCATGCGGTTGGTTGATGTGCCTCTTGACATGACCTTTGCCGATGCGCTGGGTGACCATGAAATTGAAGAGGCCGACGCATATGAACGCCTGATCATGGACGTGATCCGGGGCAACCAGACCCTGTTCATGCGCGGTGACGAAGTTGAGGCCGCGTGGCAGTGGACCGATCCGCTCATTGCCGGGTGGGAAGCACGTAACGATGTGCCCAAGCATTATGAAGCAGGCTCTGCCGGGCCAGAAGATGCAATGATGCTGATGCACCGTGACGGTCGCCGTTGGCGTGAAATCAAGGGCTAGACAGATGAGGAAAGACAGAGGGCCGATGCGATGAAATTCATTGAATACGCTGATGCGGAATTGATGATGATGGATCTGGCAAACGTGCTTGCCGGTGAATTGGAAAACAGCTTGCTGACCCACGACCGGGCCTCTTTTGCGGTGCCGGGCGGCACGACTCCGGGCCCGATCTTTGACCAGTTGTGCGCTGTTGGCCTTGACTGGTCGCGGGTTGATATCATGCTCACCGATGAGCGGTGGGTGCCAGAGACCTCAGAGCGGTCGAACACCAGATTGCTGCGCGAACGTCTACTGGTCGAAAAGGCTGCCGCTGCCAACTATGTGCCGCTTTATGCCGATGCGCCGACGCCCGAGGAAAAGCTGCCGGAACTGTCCGCCAATCTGGATCGCTTTTTGCCTGTATCCGTGATGCTGCTGGGCATGGGGGCAGATATGCACACAGCGTCGATCTTTCCGGGGGCTGATCAGCTTGATCGCGCGCTGCGCGGTGATGATAATCTGGTGGCGATGCGCGCACCCGGCGCACCCGAACCACGGATCACCTTGTCGGCCAAGGTGCTTCAGCAGGCGATGCGCCGCCATATCGTGATCATCGGCGATGAAAAGCGCGCAGCATTCGAGGCAGCGCGCAGTCTGCCACCCGCGCAGGCCCCCGTGGCTGCAGTTCTGCCGGGCAGTACCGTTCACTGGGCAAGGAGCTAGATCATGTGGGACCCACTTCGCGCACATTTCGCCAAGGTTGCTGACCGCCGTTTTGCCAGCTTGGTTGACGACGCCCGCGCGGCCGATTTTTCCGCACAGTTCGGCGACATGCTGTTTGACTATGTCAAGACTAACATTGATGCAGACGGGCGCAGCCTGCTGATTGATCTGCTTGAACAGGCAGGCGTGGCCGCAAAACGTGACGCCATGTTTGCAGGCGCGCCGATCAACGAAACCGAAGGGCGCGCCGTCTTGCACACGGCCTTGCGCAATCTTGATGGCGGGCCTGTCATGGTCGATGGCACCGATGTCATGCCCGAAGTGCTGGATACTCTGGCGCGGATGGAGGCGTTTGCCGAAGATGTGCGTTCCGGCCGGTTCACAGGGCAGGGCGGCCAGATTACCGACGTGGTGAACATCGGGATTGGCGGGTCCGACCTTGGCCCCGCGATGGCGGTCAAGGCACTGGCCCCCTATCACGACGGTCCGCGGTGCCATTTCGTCAGCAACGTCGACCCCGCTGATATCGCAGGTGTCTTGCGCGCCTGCGATCCGGCCACAACCTTGGTGATTGTCGCCTCCAAGACCTTTACCACAATCGAAACCATGACCAATGCCCGCACGGCGCAAGCCTGGATGGGTGCGGAAGTATCTGACACAGGGGCACAATTTGCGGCCCTGTCCACCGCTGCCGACAAAACAGCGGCGTTCGGCATCGACTCATCCCGCGTGTTTGGCTTTGCCGACTGGGTTGGAGGGCGTTATTCGCTGTGGGGGCCGATCGGCCTGTCCCTGATGATAGCTATTGGGCCCAAAGCCTTTCGCGCATTTCTGCGCGGGGCACAGGCAATGGACGTGCATTTCAAATCTGCGGCGTGGGATGAAAACCTGCCGGCATTGCTGGCGCTGGTCGGCATCTGGCACAATCAGATTTGCGGCTACACAACCCGCGCGGTGCTGCCTTATGATAATCTTCTCAGTCGCTTACCCGCCTATCTTCAACAGCTTGATATGGAAAGTAACGGCAAGGGTGTCAGCATGGATGGGGCCGACCTGACGGTGCCCTCGGGGCCTGTGGTCTGGGGCGAGCCAGGGACAAACGGCCAGCATGCGTTCTACCAGCTGATACATCAGGGTACCCGTGTTGTGCCGTGTGAATTCCTGCTTGCTGCACGCGGGCATGAGGACGATCTGCACCATCAGCACCAGCTGTTGGTGGCAAACTGCCTGGCCCAGTCCGAAGCGCTGATGCGGGGCCGCACATTGGACGAAGCGCGCGGCAAGCTCGACGGCAAGTATCAGGGGGAGGAGCTGGAGCGACAGGCCCGTCACCGGGTTTTTCCGGGCAATCGGCCTTCTGTCACGCTCGCCTATCCGCAACTCACCCCAGAGGTGCTTGGCCAGATCATCGCGCTTTATGAACACCGCGTTTTCGTGGAAGGGGTGGTGCTGGGGATCAATTCCTACGACCAGTGGGGCGTGGAACTGGGCAAGGAACTGGCGACCGCTTTGCAGCCAGTGATTGAAGGCGCTGCGACAACGCAGGGCAAAGACGGATCAACCGCCGCTCTGGTCGGTTTTCTGCGCAGCAACGGGGTTTGACCGGCGCCACAAATTTGCATAGTGCGGATGTCGGGGCGTTTGACAAAGGACAGATGAATGATTGCGCAATACGCACCTTTGGGCGTTGTAGCCTTGCTGCTGGCGGCGACGCTGATCGAGTTGAAGACAGGGAAAATCCCGAACTGGCTGACATTGCTGCCGTTTGTATTGTTCATTTTGGTGGTGGGTGCCGCCGCTGATAAAGGGGCCTATGTCTGGCAGATGGGTCTGGCTGCGGCGGTTTTTGTTGTTGGCCTGCTGTTGTTTGCCTTTGCGGGCTTTGGTGCAGGAGCCGTCAAGCTGATGACGGGGCTGGCCCTGTTTATTCCATTGCAAAGCGGCGTCACCGCCTTGGGTGTGTTTATTGCCAGCCTGTTTGTGGTCACATTCACGCTGGTGCAGATGCGCAAGTTTGGTGTCGGTGCGGGCAGCAATTGGCATGTCTTTACGGCCAGCAAATCACTGCCGCTCAGTATGCCCCTTGCGATCACAGGCGCTGCGGCGCTGCTTTTTCTCTGACAGCGGCAAAACCGTAAGATGGGTTTTGACCCATCCGCCGCTCAAACTGCCGCAGTGACGATGATTTCGACAGAAAAATCCGGTGTCGCCAGTTTCGCCTCTCCGGTCCAACGGGCTGGTGCGTAGCCTTCCGGCACCCATGCGTCCCAGGCCGCGTTCATTTCGGCAAACTGTGTGCCAATGTCTGACAGCCAGATTTGCGCGGTGAGCAGACGGGTCTTGTCGGTGCCTGCTTCTGCCAGAAGCGTGTCAATCTTGCCCAGAATGTCATTGGTCTGTTCCGTGACGGATGCGCCAGCGGTGCCAACCTGACCTGCCAGATAGGCAATGCCATTGTGTACAACCAATTGGCTCATCCGGGCTGACGTGTGGTGTCGCGTGATATCGTTCATGGGCCGACCTTATTCTATTTGGGGGAATGGAGCGGGTGAAGGGAATCGAACCCTCGTATTCAGCTTGGGAAGCTGCTGCTCTACCATTGAGCTACACCCGCGTTGCGCGTGGTTTAGTGGCTCCTCGCGTCCTGCGCAAGGGTGGCCGTGGTCCATCGGCCCTAGAACGGGATTTCATCGTCCATGTCCGAGCTGCCACCGCCGCCTTGTGACCCGCCACCGTAGCCGCCGCCGTCATTTCCGCCGTAGCCACCGCCACCGCCGCCGCCGGAATAGCCACCGCCATTGTCGCCGCCGTAGCTGCCACCGCCGCCGCCACCGTCGCCGCGTCCGTCAAGCATGGTCAATGTGCTGGTGTAGGGGCGCAGGACAACTTCGGTCGAATACCGATCCTGACCGGACTGATCCTGCCATTTGCGGGTTTCCAACTGCCCCTCGATATACACTTTTGACCCCTTCTTGAGGTACTGCTCAGCCACCTTGGCCAAAGGTTCTGAAAAGATCGCGACAGAGTGCCATTCGGTCCGCTCGCGCCGTTCACCGGTGTTCCGGTCTTTCCAGTTTTCAGAGGTGGCGATGCGCAGATTGCAGACTTTGCCACCGTTCTGAAAGGTCCGGACCTCAGGGTCGCGGCCCAGATTCCCGATGAGAATGACTTTGTTCACTGATCCGGCCATGGCGGAAACTCCCTCGATTCTTGTTGGCCTTTTGTGACAGAGCCGCGACACTGCGGCAACACGACTTGGCGCATGTTTTCCAAAACACTTGGTTGCGGGCGCAAAAGGCTCTACCTTTGAGAGGCTGGACATTGGTAGGTTTAGACTTATGCGCGTTTTGTGTTGGTTGATTGCGTCAACGGGGCTGGTTCTTGCAGCACCTGCGATGGGGCAGGAACAGATTTCGACCATGTCGCGGTCCGCCTTGTTTAACAGCCAGCTTGACGTGCTGGATGGGCGCGCGGCGCAGCAATATTCAAACTCTGTGCGTCTACAACCCCCGACAATCGAGGTGCCCGGTGCGCCGGGTGCCGTCCCACGCTATACCGGTGCCTACGCGGGGCCACATCTTGTAGCGGCGCGTGCTGCGGCCCGCGCAAACCGCGTCCCCGAGGATTTGTTCTTGCGCCTTGTCCAGCAGGAAAGCGGCTGGAACCCGCGCGCGCGGTCACACAAGGGCGCAATTGGTTTGGCACAATTGATGCCGCAAACTGCGCGGTTGCTGCGGGTTGATCCGACCATAGCCGCACAGAATCTGGAAGGCGGCGCGCGCTACCTGCGCCAGCAATATGAAAAATTCGGCAATTGGCGTCTGGCGCTGGCGGCCTATAATGCAGGTCCCGGTGCGGTTGAAAAATACGGCGGCGTCCCACCCTACAAAGAAACGCAGAACTACGTACGCATCATCTGGGGGCAGTAACCGGCCAATGGTCCGGCTTATTCCGCCGCGATCTTGATGACCGGTTCCATATCGGCAAGCTGCTTATCCGTCAGATGGCACTTGATCTGATGCGCACCCTGCAATTTCCGCACATCTGGCACGTGGGTTTCACACCGATTACCGGGCACTTTCGACTTCCAGCCGCAGCGGGTCTGGAACGGGCAGCCACTGGGCGGATTCATTGCTGACGGAATATCGCCTTCAAGCAAGATATGTTTTTTGTTCACGGATGTATCCGCGATGGGCACCACCGAAAGCAAGGCCTCGGTATAGGGGGGATTGGGCGGGGCAAAGACCTGATCGGTCGTGCCCATTTCAACCACATGGCCCAGATACATCACCATCACACGGTCCGACAGATAGCGCACAATAGACAGATCGTGGCTGTTAAACAAAAGCGTCGTCTTATGTTCGCGCTGAATTTCCATCAGCAAGTCGGTCACGGCGGCCTGCACGGATACATCCAGCGCCGAGACCGGTTCATCCGCGACAACAATCCGCGCGTCGCCTGCCAAGGCCCGTGCGATCACGATCCGCTGTTGCTGGTCGCCGGACAATTGGTGCGGAAAGCTTTTCAGCATCCGTTCGGGATCAGGCAGTTTGACGTCTGTCACCACCTCGAGCGCGCGCGCATAGGCTTCTTCGGCGTTGACCCCTTCGTGGATCATCGGCACTTCCATCAGCTGTTTTCCAATCCGCATCGCGGGGTTCAGTGACGCCATGGGTTCTTGAAAGATCATGGGGATTTGCGATCCGCGCACATCGCGCAATTCTTCGGGTGTCATCGTGCACAGGTCGCGCGCTTTGAACTTTATCGAACCGCAACAATGCGCCCGTTGACCCCCAAATCCTGCATCACGCCAAGCGCTAAAGTGGATTTGCCGCAGCCGGATTCGCCTACACGCCCCAGCGCTTCGCCGGGCATGATGTTTGCAGAAAAATCCATCACGGCGGGGATTTCACGCAGCCGTGTAAAGAAAGAGATGGACAGTTTGTCGATTTCAAGGATCGGTTGATCAGTCATGATTAGTCCTTCAGGCTTTCTTCGCGCAGACCGTCGGCCAGCAGGTTCAGCCCCAGAACAAGGCTGAGCAGGGCAACCGCTGGCGGCAGGGCAGGGTGCGCATAGATCAGCAATAGCTTGCGCCCTTCGTTGATCGTGGACCCCCAGTCAGGGCTTTCCGACGACAGGCCCAAACCAAAAAATCCCAAGGTTCCCAGCAGGATAGTCGCATATCCGACCCGCAGACAGAAACCGACAATCAGCGGTCCGCGTGCGTTGGGCAGGATTTCCCACAGCATGATGTACCACGCCCCTTCGCCGCGTGTCTGTGCGGCGGCAACATAGTCGCGGGTCCGCAAATCCAGTGTCAGCCCGCGCGATGCGAAACACGGTTGGTGCGTTCATAAAAACCACAGACACAAAGACCACAAGGATCGAGATATCGAACAGGTCAAGCCATGCAGGCAGAAAGTCGATAACGGTGCCCTTTTGGTTTATCACTGACAGGTACAGCCACCCCAATACCCCCAGGATAGGAACCATGATCGCTGTCCGTATGGCTGGCTGGGTGTAATAGCGCGAATTTAGCAGCAACCCGAAGAAAATCAGCGGAAAGACAAACAGGAACGCAGCCATATAGGAGGGGATGCCGGTTTGCACGATCTCTGGTGTGACCAGCAGGTAAAACAGCAGGATCGCCGGAAAGGCAAAGATGGTGGCCAGCGGCGCAATCTGCCCGAACAGGATTTTGTTGGCCTTTTCGATCAGACCAAGCGGGCCGACGCGCTGTATCAATGTCCCGTCTGCATTGGCCTGAAGTGTCACCGTAGGTGCAAAGAAACCCAGCACCAGTTGTGCAAGAAGCGATAGCGCGAAACGCGCAACAACAATCACGAGCGCAGGATTGAGGACTACGCCGAGGCTCCCTGTCCATGTCAATGGTTCCATGTCCAATCCTCCTCACGAAATTCGGATGCGCGGGTTCAGGAAGATGTAGCCGATATCCGAAATCAACTGCGTGACAAGCACGACAAAGACCGAGACAATCGCCACGCCCAAAAGCAGTTCGATGTCATTGTTGCCCGCCGCCTGGACAAGCACCCAGCCAAAGCCTTTGTAGTTAAAAAGTATTTCAACAATGACCACACCGTTCAGCAACCACGGGAACTGCAGCATGATGACCGTGAAACGCGCAATCAGCGCGTTGCGCAGCGCATGGCGCAGGACGGTTTTCGGAAAGCTGACGCCCTTGAACCGCGCCGTCCGGATATATTGCGCCGTCATGACCTCTGTCATGGAGGCACGCGTCATCTGTGCGATATAACCCATGCCGTAGAGGGCGATTGTAATCACCGGCAAAAAGAAATTTTCGAAGGTCGCATCTTCCATCGCCGAAGTTGCTGTGCCCTTGAACCAGTGCATCCCGAAGGTGGCGGTTGCAAAGACCGCGATGAACACGACTGCGGACACATATTCCGGCGTGGCCGTGGTCACGATCGAAACCGTTGATAATGTCCGGTCCGTGCGCGACCCTTCGCGCATCCCTGCCAAGCCCCCGATAATCAGGGCGCCGGGCACCATCACGACCATGACAAAGAACATCAGCTTGCCGGTCAGCCCCAGACGGTGCCGATGATGCTGCGGACCTCATCCTTGAAAACGGTCGAATCTCCCCAGTCGTCTTGCAGAATACCACAATAGTTGCTGCCTTCGGGGCAGCGGCGGCGGGTTTCTCCGTCGGTGCCAGCGATTTCATACCACGGAAATACCCCCAGCCATTGGCCGTATTTGATGGGCAAAGCCTGCCCGTAGCCCCGGTTGTCAAGCCATGTCGCCACGGCTTCATCGGACATCCGAAAATTACCTTGTGTCTTGGCTAGTTTTTCAAGGTTCGGGCCGAGATTCGTGAGCTAGAAAACGATAAATGTCAGGCAAAGCGCCGCGAGGAGCATCACCCCAAGGCGGCGAAGTATAAACAGTCACATTAAGGCCCTGTTGGTCAGATTGGCGCGAACTGACAGTATTCACTTTTGTTAGCGCGCCATTGCTGGAAAGGGCCGCGCGTTGCCGCACCGCTCTTTTGTCAGTTAGGCTGAAATGCCAAGCTTGATGATTGGCGGCAGATAGGCAATGTGCTGATCCCAGCCCACAAAGCCAGGCTTTGCGTGGCGATAGATCGTGCGCCAATAGGGCAGGATCGTCACGCCTTCCTCGACCAGGATCTGTTGCAGCTTTTCCATCACCACACGCCGCTTGTCTGCGTCGGCAATTGAATTGGCCTGTGTTAGCAGCGTGTCGAATTCCGCATTTGCAAAGCCGAATTCGTTCCATGCTTCACCGGACCGATAGGCCAGACCAAGCATTTGGGTGCCCAGCGGACGGTGGTTCCAGTTGGTCGAACTGAACGGATACTTCACCCAGCCATTCCAGAAAGTGCTGCCCGGAATGATCGTGCGCTTGATGTTAAAGCCCGCGTCGTGCAGCTGTGCTGCAACGGCATCGGTCGTGTTTTTGCGCCAGTCATCATCAATCGAGATGATTTCGAACTCAAAATCACGCATGCCTGCTTCGTCCAGAAGCTCCATTGCCCTTGTCGGGTTGAATTCGAGTGCCGGCACATCCGCCCATTCAGGGTGCATGGGGCCAACATGCTGGTTGCGGGCGACTTCACCGCGTCCTGCATAGCCAAGCTCCAGACAAATGCTGTTATCGACAGACATCGCGATTGCCTGACGCACGCGCTTGTCCTCGTAGGGTCTGATGCCATCAACCTCGGCAAGCTGGTTGGGCCGGATCACAATTGTCGCACCGGATGCAACGGCGGATTCTTCCCAGCCAATGCCGTTGAAGAGTTCGACAAAGTCACCGACGGTTTCATAGATCATGTCGATTTCGTCAGCGGCGGCGGCGGCAACCCATGATGACGGGTCTGTCCCGTAGTCGACGAATTCGATCCGGTCCAGATGGGCACCTGCACCTTCGGCATAGCCCCACCAGTCGTGGTCTTCGTTACGCACAACCACACCCTTGACACCGACTTCAAGCGACTCTGGCTTGTAAGGCCCTGTTCCAACCGGATTTTCCAGCATTGTTTGAGGGTCGAAGTCCGCAGGCGTAATCGCGGCAGGATAGTCTGACATGCCCGCAATCAGGGTGATATCCGACCACGGCAGGGTCAGACGCACCGTGTGGCTGTCGACCACTTCGATTGCGCCGTCGATGGCCTTGGCTGTGTCGGGATCAATGAGTACGGCAAAACGCCCTGCCATGGAGTTGCCTTCGACGGTCTTGTCACACCAGCCTGTGATGTTGCGGGCCACGTCTTCGGCGGTGAAGTCGTCACCGTTGTTCCACTTGACGCCCTGACGGACGTTCAGCGTGTACTGGGTGGCGTCGTCATTGATTTCCCAGCTTGTCAGAAGCGACGGCTCAAACGACCCGTCGGAACGGTATTCAACCAGATATTCCAGCCATCCACAGGTGAAATATGCGATCTGTGTCCAGTCGTAGGTCCGGGGATCTTTCAGTGCACGCACTTCCATCTGCATGCGGACCGTTCCACCCTGCTGGGCGTGTCCGGCGGCGTTTGCCGATGCGCTCAGCCCAAGCAAACCGTAAGCAGCAGCCGATGTGACACCAAGCGCCGTTGTGCGTGATAGAAATTCGCGGCGATCAAGCTTGCCGGCTTTCTGGTCTTTGAGATACGTCTGCACAATTGGATGGATTTGGTGTTTGGATTGCGACATTACTCTCTCCCTGTGACCCATTGGCATTCGGGACGACACTTATCACTGTGTCCAGTCCATAATGCCGGTTTGTCGAACATTCGGCACGATTAGAACCCACGGGTCAGCAGTCAGATGCCGTATTTCTTTCCTTGACATCTACTTTCGTATAGTGCGCGCAGAGATTTCAGCGCTCCGAAAGCTGTCTGAGATGCTGCTATGACAAGGTGACGTGTGCCAGCTTCTTGCGGAATTCACTGGGTGTCAGGCCCGCGCGTGACTGAAAACTGCGCGTGAAGTATGCCGCCGACTGAAAGCAGAGCGACTTGGCAATGTCCTGCACTGCGGTGTCTGTTTCACGCAAGAGTGTGCAAGCTTCATAGTAAATCCGGTCATTGAGCAGCCCAAGCGCAGATCTGTCGCAGGTGTGCTTGCAGCAGCGCGTCAGGTGGGTCGGTGTGACATTCAGGGCCGCAGCATAGTCGGCCACAGATGTATCGGTCCTGAAGCCGCGCGCGATCATTTCGGTGTAGCGTGCCACAAGACGTGCGGCCGCCGTTTGCCGGCGCGCATCACTGCTTGACATGCCAGCCTTGGCCAACTGCCGTTCAACGAAAACATTCAGCAGCCCCAGATGACACAATGCCGCGCGCACGTTCCCTGTGGGCTGTAATTCGCGTTCTATCGCCTCGACAAGGCCTTGCAGTTCTTTTTGGATCGCCACATCAAGTAGTCGCAAATGGAAAGACGTTGCTGGCCAGTTTTCGGTGTCGGCGGGCAGTGTCATGATCTGGGCAAAGACGGTTGGCCCCACTTCCATGCCGTACATGGTATGAGGCGGAATATATATCAGGTTGTTGGGGCCGTAGCCGCCCGTCAGCCCCGCAACCGTGATCCGGCCCTGACCTTTGGTCACATGGATAAGACGTCCGGTGTCATGGCTGCGCATCGCTTCGGTGCGCCAGCGCATTGCTGGTGGGGCAAAACTCAATGACCGCAACGCAAGTGTTGTGGTGGGGGTCGGTCTGATCATGCTCATCAACTTGCCTCATTGTTGATTTTTAACAAGTCTTTGCCCGTTTTCTTTTCAGATCAATTGCTTGGTCCGTCGCGGAATCGGAATGTTGCCGATATGTCAGCGGTTGCAATCTGAAGTTGACGCCAGTCTTTGTGGCGCGACCTGAACCATGTGCGTTGCCGTTTGGCATATTGGCGAGATGCGATAATCGCGGCTGTGCGTGCCTCATCAAGCGACATTTGGCCTTTTAGATGTGCAATGAGTTCGGTGGCGCCAATCGCCTTGGACGACAGGTAGTCAGGGTTCCAGTCGGGCAGCATCGCTGCGGCTTCATCCAGTGCGCCTTGATCCAACATCTGATCGAAGCGCCGCGTGATCCTGACATCCAGCCAGTCTTTTGGCGCCTCCAAAGTGATCGCGGTGGCGTTTTCCAGCGGTAATAAGGGTGGCGGCGTCGTGTCTTGCCACTCGGCAAGGCTGCGTCCGGTGTTGCTGAGAACCTCCCACGCGCGCTGCACGCGGGCGCGGTTCTGCGTGTCAATTCTTGAGCGGGTTTGTGCATCAAGATCAGACAAAAGTCTTTTCAAATCCAGTTTGTTAGCCTGCGCGCGCAATGCATCGGGTGTTGCGGGAATTTCGGCAAGACCCTTTGTGAGCGCATTGAAGTTCAGGCCCGTCCCGCCCACAATAATGGGGCGAATGGATTGTTCTAAAAGCGGCGCAACGTCACGCAGCCAGTGTCCCGCAGAATAGGGTTGATCAAAGGGGACATGCCCATATAGCGCATGTTCGGCCACCGCGAGATCATCAGGACCGGGGCGCGCGGTCAGCAGCCGCCAGCCATTGAACACTTGAAGCGCATCCGCGTTGACGATGCGTCCGCCCTGTGTTTGTGCAATATGCAGGGCGAGTGCGGATTTGCCTGACGCCGTCGGTCCCGCAATGAGGACCGGGATGTCGGGCGTTATGGTGATGGGTCTTTTGTCGTGCATGTTTGGCATAAGAAATTTTCCGGGTCAGCGTGGCACTACCTGATTGGCGCTCGACTGCAAAGGCCAAGCGCCCCGCGCCGGATTGTCATGCAAGTCCCATTGAACCTTGCTCCGAATTGCGACATTTTGCGCGCGACAGCGTAGCGACATCTTGCGCGCCCCAAAAGCATCAGAGGACTGCCATGACCGAAACCACAAAGTTCAAACGCGTGATGCTGAAAATTTCAGGTGAGGCACTGATGGGCGACACGGCCTTTGGCCTGCATCCGCCCACCGTGCAGCGCATCGCCCGCGAGGTGAAGTCGGTACATGACATGGGTGTCGAGATTTGCATGGTCATCGGGGGCGGCAATATCTTTCGCGGATTGCAGGGGTCGGCCCAGGGAATGGAGCGGACCACGGCCGATTATATGGGGATGCTGGCCACGGTCATGAATGCGCTGGCGATGCAATCGGCTTTGGAAGAACTGGGCATCCATACCCGTGTCATTTCCGCGATCACCATGAATGAAGTCGCCGAACCCTACATCCGCCGCCGGGCTGTGCGCCATTTGGAAAAAAAGCGCGTCTGTATCTTTGCCGCAGGGACCGGCAACCCGTATTTCACAACCGATACGGCGGCGACCCTGCGCGCCAATGAAATGGCGTGCGAAGCGATTTTCAAAGGCACCAAGGTCGATGGTGTCTATGACAAGGACCCGGCCAAATATCCCGATGCCGTCCGCTATGATCACGTAAGCTATGACGAGGTTTTGCAAAAGCATCTGGGCGTCATGGACGCGAGCGCGATTGCGCTGGCCCGCGACAATAACCTGCCGATTGTTGTCTTTTCGCTGGATGAGCCGGGCGGATTCCGGGGCATACTGGCAGGAGAGGGGACCTCGACCACGGTCCATCAGTGACCCGACAGGGCGGCTGCGCCGCGTACGATACTGGGCTGAGGGGCACTGCCCCTCAGACACCCCGGGATATTTCGGGCCATAAGAAGTTGCTCTCTGCGCAGAAAATACGCAAAAGCTACGTGTTTCCCGACCTATACAACGGCGGCCCATTCCCTTAATAAGTTAAAAAAGCCGGGCGTCGGCCCGTAGAGGAAGAGCGAGAAGATGTCTGACGATTTTGAACTGGATACTGATGATCTGGCCCGCCGCATGGATGGCGCCATCGCGAATTTGCGGGTGGAACTGGCGTCACTGCGGACCGGACGAGCCTCTGGCTCGATGCTAGAGCCGATCATGGTTGATGCATACGGGGCGATGACGCCGATCAATCAGGTTGGTACTGTTAATGTGCCGGAACCGCGGATGGTCACAATCAACGTCTGGGACAAAGGGTTGGTTGGCAAGGTCGAAAAAGCCATTCGCGAGAGTGGTTTGGGCATCAACCCGCAGCTGAACGGCACCATTATTATGCTGCCTATCCCGGAGCTGAACGAGGAGCGCCGTCGCGAATTGACCAAGGTGGCCGGCCATTATGCCGAAAGCGCGCGTGTTTCGATCCGCAATTTGCGCCGTGACGGGATGGACCAGATCAAGAAAGCCAAAGCCGACGGCCTTTCCGAGGACGACCAGAAGTTCTGGGAAAGTGCCGTGCAAGAGGTCACGGATGCACACATTAAGCTTGTTGATGACACATTAGAGACAAAACAAGCTGAAATTATGCAGGTATAGACCTGTTCTGAATCAGTAAAAGGGGCCGCCCATGCCCAAAGATATCGACCCGAAGACCGGCCCGCGTCATGTGGCCATTATCATGGATGGCAATGGCCGGTGGGCGCAGCAACGCGGCCGTCCCCGTTTGTTCGGCCACCATGCCGGTGCCCGCCGCGTCCGCGAGATCGTGTCGGCCTGTCCTGAACTGGACGTCAAATATCTGACCATCTTTGCCTTTTCCACGGAAAACTGGAAGCGCACGCAGGCGGAAGTCGCCGGGCTGATGCGTCTGTTTCGCAGGTATCTGGAACGCGAGGCCCGTGATTTGTACGAAAAGGGCGTTTGTGTCCGGTTCATTGGCGACCGCGTCCGTTTGGACGACAAGCTGGTTTCATTGATGGACGAGCTTGAGTTGCGCACAGCGGACAATGACCGCGTGCATTTGACCGTGGCGCTGAACTATGGCGGTCGCGATGAAGTGACGCGTGCTGCCAAACGTCTGGCCTTTGAGATCGAGCAGGGCCGACTGACCCATGACGATGTTGACGCCGAGACCTTGTCGCGCTTCCTTGATACACATGTGTTGCCCGACCCCGATCTTGTGATCCGCACCAGCGGCGAAGCACGGATCTCCAATTTCCTGCTATGGCAGTCGGCCTATGCGGAGTATGAATTCATCGATACGCTTTGGCCCGATTTCACCAAGGAAGAATTCGCGCGTGTGCTGGCATCGTACGGCGGTCGCGAACGGCGCTTTGGGGCGGTGCCTGCCTGATCATGTCGACCTCGCAATCAACGACCTGGGATGATTTGACGGTCCGCGCCGTATCAGGTGTGGCGATGACGGTCGTTGGTGCGGCCGGAGCGATTTTGGGCGGTGTCTGGTTCCAGATGCTGGTTGTCTTTGTGACGGCAGTCATGGTCTGGGAACTTTGGACAATGATCCGTCCGGATGAGCCGACCAAGGGCATGTTGCTAGCGGCGCTCGCTGCGTCGGTCATGTCAGGCGAACTGGCGCAGGTTGGTGCGTTGTGGATGCTCCTGTTCTTGATTGTTCCGGTGATTGGCGCCAGCCAGTTGCGCAGCGAGGTCAAGACCTTCTTTATCTTCGCTCTCGGCATTCAGGTGGCTGGCTGGGGGCTGGTCAATTTTCGCAATGACTATGGTTTTACCTGGCTGCTTTGGTTGATGTCGGTTGTGATTATCACTGACATCTTTGGCTATTTTGCGGGCAAACAGCTGGGGGGGCCGAAATTCTGGCCCAGGATCAGCCCCAAGAAGACATGGAGCGGGACAATCGCGGGGTGGATCGGCGCCGCGCTGATCGGTTTCATCTTTACCCTGTTCACTGACGCGGGGCTGTGGATCATTCTGTTGTCGATGCTGATGAGTTTCGCAGGGCAGATGGGGGATATCGCCGAAAGCGCGCTCAAGCGCCGGATGGGCGTCAAGGACAGCTCAGCCTTGATTCCAGGCCATGGCGGTCTGTTTGACCGGTTTGATGCGTTGTTGGGTGCCGCCTTGTTTATGCTTCTGGTTGCCCGTGTGGCTTACGTTCCAGGAGTGGCCTTTTGAGAAAAATCACGCTGTTTGGTGCGACTGGATCAGTCGGCCAGAGTGCCATTGACCTGATCGCCCGCGATCAGAACAGCTATGATGTTGTTGCGTTGACCGGTGGCCGCAACGTGGCGCAACTGGCCGCTGATGCGCAGCGTCTGAACGCGGATGTCGCGGTGACCTGTTATCCTGAGTGCTATGCGGAGTTGTCAGAACTTCTCTCTGGCACGGGCGTTGAGGTGGCCGCGGGACCGGGTGCAATCGAAGAGGCAGCCGCGCGCCCGGTTGATTGGGCATTGTCCGCCATTGTGGGCTCTGCCGGTCTGGTGCCGGGCCTGTGCGCTTTGAAACACGGCACGAAACTGGCTCTTGCCAACAAAGAGTCCCTCGTTACGGCGGGGCCGCTGTTGCTGGGCACGGCAGATGCTCATAATGCCACTGTCCTGCCTGTTGATAGTGAACATTCGGCCGTTTTTCAGGCCTTGGTAGGCGAAGACATGGCCGCAGTGGAGCGTGTGATCATCACTGCCAGTGGTGGCGCATTCCGCGATTGGCCTGCCGAAAAACTGGCCACGGCCACATTGGCACAGGCGTCCAGCCATCCCAACTGGGATATGGGGCAGCGTATCACGATCGATTCTGCATCCATGTTCAACAAGGCGATGGAACTGATTGAAACAAAAGAGTTCTTTTCTGTCTCTCCTGACATGATTGAAGTGCTTGTGCATCGCGAAAGTCTGATCCATGCCATGGTGGGATTTCATGACGGGGCGCTGATGGCCCATGTGGGGCCGCCCGATATGCGCCATGCCATCGGCTATGCGCTGCATTGGCCTGATCGCCGGGCGCTGCCGGTTGAACGGCTGGATCTGGCGAAAATCGGGGCATTGACGTTTGAGGCCCCTGATAACGCACGCTACCCTGCACTGGCGCTGGCAAAACGGGTCATGCAAGAGGGCGGACTGTCAGGGGCGATTTTCAATGCCGCCAAGGAACGTGCGCTTGATGGTTTCATTGCCGGTGATATCGGTTTTCTGGATATGGCAAAGGTCGTCGCGGCGACAATGGACAAAATGTCATCATTTGACGGGCTGCAAAATGTCGAAATTACATTAGATAGTGTGCTAGAGACCGACAAGCTGGCACGTGTCCGCGCTGGCGAAGCCATCAAAACACTGGGATGATACCTTGGACCTACTAACGCAGTTTGCACCGATGTTCGGTGGCTTTGCTTTCATGATCGTAGCCTTTGTTGTGGCACTTTCGGTGATTGTGGCAATCCATGAATATGGACATTACATCGTCGGGCGCTGGTGCGGTATTCATGCTGATGTCTTCTCGCTTGGGTTTGGGCCTGTTTTGTATAGCCGGACCGACAAGCGCGGGACGGTCTGGCAGGTGGCCGCTCTGCCGATTGGCGGTTATGTCAAATTCATGGGCGACGCGGATGCGGCAAGTGCCGGTTCAGATGGCAGTGTGGCCGAAGCGGACATGCGCAAGACCATGATGGGCGCACCTCTTTGGGCCCGCGCGGCGACTGTGGCCGCAGGCCCCGCCTTTAATTTCATTCTTGCGATCCTGATCTTTGCCGGTTCGATCATGTATCAGGGCCGCGCGATTGATCCGCCGACCTTTGGCGCGATGCAGGATTTGCCGCCAAGCTATGCGTCTGACCTGCGCCGGGGTGATGTTATGGTCGCAGTCGAGGGGATTCCCTTTGTCGATGCCGAACGCGAGGAAAGCCTGATTGATCTGCTGCCGGCAAAGGAACGTCTGGCCTATGAAATCGAGCGCGACGGACAGACACTGGTAATTGACGGCCCCTATCTGCGCCCGACAGCCGTGTCGAGCGTCAGCCCGCGTTCTGCCGCCGATGACGCGGGGCTGCGTGTGGGCGATGTGATTACGGCTGTGAATGGCGAGCCGATCTTTGCATTTTCCCAATTACAGGAGATGGTGAGAAATGCTGAGGGGGCAGAGCTGACGCTGGGGATTTGGCGGGATGGCGACACGCTTCCGGTCACATTGGCCCCGCGCCGCGTTGATCTGCCCACTGCTGACGGGTTTGAAACACGCTGGCTTATCGGCATCACCGGGCGCATCTTTTTTGAGGAAATGACCGAAAGCATCGGGCCTGTTGAGGCTGTAAAAATTGGTGCCGAACAGTTGTGGTACACGGCCACAACGTCGCTGTCTGCCTTGGAACATGTGATCATGGGCCAGATTTCAACCTGCAACCTGTCAGGGCCAGTGGGCATTGCGGAAACCAGCGGGTCGATGGCCAGACAGGGTGCCCAAAGCTTTATCTGGTTCATCGGTGCCTTGTCTGCGGCCGTGGGACTGGTCAATCTGTTCCCTATTCCTGTTCTTGATGGTGGCCATCTGGCCTTTTATGCCTATGAGGCCGTGACACGCCGTAAGCCAAATGAGCGTGTGTTGCAGGTCTTTATGTTTGTTGGACTTGGGCTTATTTTATCGCTGATGTCGTTCACTATCCTGAATGATGTTTTGCTGTGCCCCTGAGCGGACGCGCCGCCACCTTTTCGCCATATTTTTTTGCTAGTGATGCACTGTTGAATCAGAACAGGTGACGACATGGAAACACTGATTTCAGGTTATCGTGGATTTCGGACGCTTTTGCGCCTGAATATCGATTGGCTGCGTTTTGCGGTCATTCTCATGATTGCGCTTTATAGTGGCTCCTACGTGATGTTGAGCTAACCAGCGTCCAGATCACCAGATATTGCCAGAAACGCGCCCAAGGGCGCGTTTGTTCGTTTTGACAAGCTGCCCTAGACCCGTTACTCCGGTAGAAAATAGATTGTGAACACGGGCGGTATAATAATGGACAATCTTGCGGTGCGTGCAGGGGCGCAGCTTTTCAAATCAGCAAAGCGGGCGAGCTTTGTTCTGGCCCTGATCGGTCTGGGTGGCGCAGCAATCGCGCAAAGTTTTGCATTTAACGCGGTCAATATCGAGGGCAATCGGCGCGTGGCCGATGGCACGATCCTGACATTTGCGGGCATTTCTGCGGGCGAGGCGCTGAGTGCGGCAGAACTGAACGATGCTGCCCAGCGAATTCGCGAGTCGGGTCTGTTTGAAACCGTAGAGATCACACCCGTTGGCCGCACCCTTCTGATCAACGTGTCCGAGTATCCGACAATCAACCGTATCAACATCGAAGGCAATGCGCGCATCAAGGATGACCAGTTGCTGACTCTTGTCCGCTCTGAACCGCGCCGCGTCTATAACCCGGCACAGGCCGAACAGGACACGACCGCCATCACACAAGCCTATGCCCAGCAGGGCCGTGTCAATGCGGTCGTAACCCCACGCATCATCCGCTTGCCCGACAATCGCGTTGATCTGGTGTTCGAAGTGGTTGAAGCAGGCGTGACCGAGATTGAGCGCATCAGCTTTGTCGGCAACCGCACCTATTCCGAACGCCGCCTGCGTCTTGTGCTGGATACCAAACAGGCGGGTCCTTTGCGCAGCCTGATCACCCGCGACACATACTCGCCCGAGCGGATCGCGCGTGATCGTGAATTGCTGACTGATTTCTACCGCTCGCGCGGGTACCCGGATTTTGTTGTCCAAAACGTCGATGTCGGCCTGACGCGTGAACGCGACGCCTATCTTGTGACCTTCAACGTCCGCGAAGGTCAGAAGTTTTCCTTTGGCAACGTCTCCATCCGCAGTGAAATGCCCGGTGTGAATGCGGCCGAGTTTGAAGAGGCTTTGCGCATCAGAACCGGTGCAACATATTCACCGGTCCCGATTGAAACTGATATTTCGCGCATCGAACGTCTGGCACAGCGACGCGGGATCAATTTCATGCAGGTTGATCCGGTCATCACGCGCAATGACAGGGCTTTGCAGTTGAATGTCGAATATGTATTGCGCCCCGGCCCAAGGGTTTTTGTGGAACGGATCGACATCGAGGGGAACGGCACAACGCTTGACCGTGTCATTCGAAACCAGTTCCGCGTGGTCGAGGGTGATCCCTTTAACCCCCGCGAAATTCGCGAGAGTGCGCGGCGCATCCGTGGTCTTGGCTTTTTCCAGAATGCATCTGTGGACGCCCGCGAAGGCTCATCGCCCAGTCAGGTGATCATTGATGTGAACGTGGTCGAGGGGCCAACAGGTTCGCTCAGCTTTGGCGCGAACTTCAATACGGACACCGGCGCTGGTCTTTTAGCATCGTACCGGCAGTCGAACTTTCAGGGCCGTGGCCAGCGACTGAACTTTCAGGTCTCGACCGCCGAGGCCAACCGCAGGCTGAGTTTCGGCTTTGACGAGCCGCAGTTTCTGGGCCGTGATCTGAACTTTGGCTTTGACCTGTCCTACAAGACAACTGACAATGAAAACGCTTTGTATGACACCGAAACATTCCGGATTAGCCCGTCGCTGGGCTTTCCTGTCAGCGAAAACGGGCGTCTGGCGGTCTTTGCGGCCTATGAATTTACCGATCTGACAGATGTGGCTGACCGTGCCAGCGAAATCATCCGCCAAGAGGCGGCACAGGGCACCGTCACCACCGGCTCTTTGGGGTATTCCTACAGCTACGACACACGGCGCACGGGCCTGAACCCCAATGCCGGCGTTTTGTTACGCTTTGGTCAGGAGTTCGGTTTCGGTGATGCGGAATTCATCAAGACGACGGCTCTCGCCGGGGCCGAGACGAAGATTCTCAACGAAGAAGTGACATTGCGGGCGACCGTCGAAGGTGGCTCTCTGAGCTATCAGGAAAGCAGCAGCCGCGTGACTGATCGCTTTTTCCTTGGCAGCCGCGTGATGCGCGGGTTCGAAGCCGGGGGGATTGGCCCACGTGACGCCGAAACAGACGATGCGTTGGGCGGCAATACTTTTGCCGTGGCGCGGCTTGAGGCGGAGTTCCCGCTGGGCATACCCAGCGAATATGGAATTTCCGGTGGCGCGTTCATCGATTACGGGTCGGTGTGGAACGTGGGCGAAACATTCGGCCAAGACGTCCTGTATGATGAGGCCACGCCACGCACGGTGGCTGGTCTTGCGATCTTGTGGGACACGCCGATTGGCCCGTTGCGTTTCAACTTCACAGAAGATCTTGACTCGCAAGAACGCGACCGCCCCAAGAATTTTGATGTGACCATCCAAACCAGTTTCTGATGCGGTGGCTTTTTGCGATTGTTGTCTGCTTCGGGTTAACGACCCTTTCGGCCGTTGCCCAGCAGCCTTCGCACGATGTACTGATCATTGACAGTGACCAGATCTATATCCAGTCCTTGTATGGCAAGAGGATCGAAGCCGAACTGGCAGAGGAAGTTGCCGCCGTCAGGGCCGAAAATGACAGGATCATCGCCACATTGCGCGAGGAAGAGCTGAGCCTGACAGCCCGCCGCCCCGATATGGACCCAAAGGCTTTCCGCGAAGAGGCCGCTGCGTTCGATGCCAAGGTAGAAGAGGTCCGCAGCGCCCGCGTGGCGAAATCCAGCGAGGTTCAGCAGCGGCAAATCAACGCCCGCGCCGAGTTTGACCGCCGCGTACAGACGATTATCGCCAATCTGTTGTTTGAACGCGGCGCTGCGATTGTGATCGACATCAGCGACGCCGTTGTTTGGGTGCGCTCTGCCAATATCACCGATGACGTGATCGCGCGGATTGATCGTGAACTGGGGGATGGTCTGCCGCAATGACGTGACTTGCTTGCCCGCCTCACGCGGGCTTGCTACTCAGTCAAGCAGCGGCGCAAAACCGACCGCAAAGAACAAGAAGGAACGCCCCATGACTGAACCGGTCACCAACGCCGATATCCAGCTGATCCAGAAAATTCTGCCGCATCGCTATCCTTTTCTACTGGTTGACAAGGTGCATAGCATCAATGGAACTCAGTCGGCTGTGGGCATCAAGAATGTGACCATGAACGAGCCCCATTTTCAGGGTCACTTCCCCGGCAATCCGATTATGCCCGGCGTCACCATCGTTGAGGCGATGGCCCAGACCACCGCCGTCATGGTCGGCGCGTCGCTTGGACTGACAGAGGGTAATTTGCTGGTTTATTTCATGGCCATTGATGGCTGCAAGTTCCGCCGCAAGGTTGTGCCTGGTGATGTGCTGGAAATGCATGTGGAAACCACGCGAGGCAAGCCCGATGGCAAGGTCTGGAAATTCAAAGGCACCGCATTGGTCGACGGAGAAATGGCCGCAGAGGCGGAATTCACCGCGATGATGGATCTGCAAGCCTGATGGCGGAGATTCACCCTTCTGCCGTGATTGCAGACGGCGCGGTTATTGGCGACGGCTGCCGGATCGGGCCATTTTGCGTGATTGGCCCGGATGTTGTGCTGGCTGCAGATGTGGTCCTGAAAAGTCACGTGGTGATTGACGGGGATACGCACATCGGGGCAGGGACAGAGATTTATCCTTTTGCTGTGATTGGTGAAATCCCGCAGGATCTGAAGTTTGACGGCGAAAAATCCCGTTTGCGGATCGGTGCCCGGAACCGGATTCGCGAACATGTCACCATGAACACCGGCACCGCCCACGGCGGCGGAGAGACCCGGGTTGGAGATGACGGGCTGTTTATGGCGGGTTGTCACATCGCACACGATGCCCGGATCGGCGACCGTGTGATCGTTGTGAATTCGTCCGCTGTGGCTGGCCACTGTGTGATCGAGGATGACGTGATCATTGGTGGTCTCTGCGGCATCCACCAATGGGTGCGGATCGGGCAGGGTGCAATTATTGGCGCTGTGACGATGGTGACAAAAGACGTCGTGCCGCACGGTCTGGTGCAGGCGCCACGCGGTGAGTTGGACGGTTTGAACCTTGTTGGCCTCAAGCGTAAGGGCGTCAGCCGCGAAGATATCACCGCCTTGCGTGCGGCGTTTCAGATGCTCAAAGATGGCGAAGGCACGTTTCAGGACCGCGCGCGCCGCCTGACCGAAGATAGCGATAGCGCCTATGTTCAGCAGATGGTTGATTTCATCCTGGGCGATACTGATCGCAACTTCCTCACGCCGGGCTGATGCTGGCCCTGATTGCAGGCACAGGCAACTTGCCACCGGCACTGGTCGCCCGGCTGCAAGTCCGTCCATTGATCTGCGCGATGCGAGGGTTTGATCCTGCGCTGCCCGTTGATATCAGCTTTCGGCTGGAGCATCTGGGCAGCTTTCTGGCCGACCTCAAATCTCGTGGCGTGACCCGGATATGCATGGCCGGTGCCGTGCGCCGCCCGCCAATTGACCCCTCAGAAATCGACGCGGCGACGGCACCCCTGGTGCCACGCATTCAGGCGGCACTGACCCAGGGCGATGATGGCGCCCTGCGGGTTGTCATCAAGATTTTTCAGGCGGCAGGTTTTGGCGTTGTCGCGGCCCACGAGGTCGCGCCTGATTTGCTGCCACGCACGGGCGTGCTGACCAAAACGGGGCCTGCATCCAAGCATAGTGCCGATGCCTATGCCGGTGAAGAATGTGTCGTGGCGATGGGCGCTGCCGACAGCGGGCAGGCCTGCGTCGTGCGGGATGGTGACGTCGTGCTGCGCGAGGATATCCACGGCACCGATGCCATGTTGCAAAAGCTATGCCTGCTCCATGATCGCAAATCAGTGTCAGATGATCCGCTTGCATGGGCGACCGGCGCAATCGCTGATCTTGTCAATGACTGGCTTGTCCGGCACCCCGACAGACCAGTGACTGCACAGGGCGGAATCCTGTTCAAAGGCCCCAAACCGGGACAGGACCGGCGTGCGGATTTGCCCCTGATCGGCCCGCAAACGGCAATGCGCGCGGCCGAGGCCGGGCTGGACGGTATCGTCATCGAGGCAGGCGGCGTCATGGTGCTGGATTTGGCGGCCCTTTGCAAAATTCTGAACGCGCAAGGCATGTTCCTTTGGGTGCGTCCAAGGGGCGGCATATGAGGATTTTTCTGATTGCAGGCGAAGCATCGGGTGACAAGCTGGGGGCTGCACTGATGGCGGGGCTGAAATCGCTTCACCCGGACGTGACGTTTGATGGGGTTGGTGGCCCGCTGATGCAGGCGGAGGGGCTGACCAGCCGCTTTCCCATGGATGAACTCAGCGTCATGGGACTGGCCGAGATTTTGCCGAAATACCGCGCGCTCAAAGCCCGTATTCGGCAAATGGCCGATGCGGTTGTGTCTACCCGCCCCGATATACTGATTACGATAGACAGCCCCGACTTTTGTCTGCGGGTTGCGCGTTTTGTCAAGGCGGCAAGCGATGTGCGCACTGTCCATTATGTGGCCCCGACAGTTTGGGCATGGCGCCCGGGACGCGCGGCCAAGATGGCAGCGCACATTGATCATGTGCTGGCGCTTTTCCCGTTCGAGCCGCCCCTTATGCAAGCTGCGGGCATGGATTGTGACTTTGTTGGTCATCCCGTGGTGGCTGAACCGGTTGCCTCTGACGCCGATGCCAAAGCACTGAAGCAGGAGGGCACGGTGGTCATGCTTTTGCCCGGCAGCCGGAAAAGCGAGGTGTCACGGTTGGCCGAACGGTTTGGCGCGGCAGCCCGGATGATCGCAGAGGCAATCCCCGACGCGCATTTCGTGGTGCCCACGACCAGTGGCGTTTATGATCTGGTCAAAAGCTCTGTCGGCGCGTGGAATGTGTCAGTAACGGTGCTTGAACCCGGTGCTGCGCAGCGCGCGGCCTATTTCAAACGCGCTGATGTGGCTTTGGCGGCATCCGGAACGGTTTCGCTGGAACTGGCGGCGAATGGCACGCCAATGGTCATTGCCTACGACATGGCATGGCTCAGCCGCTTGATCATATGGCGGATGTTGCTGGTGGATACGGTCACGCTGGTCAATCTGGTCAGCGAAAGCCGCACCGTGCCGGAATTCATCGGCAAAGCCTGCAAGCCGGAACCCATTGCCAAGGCGGTGATTGACGTGCTGGCGGACCCTGCGGCGCAGAAATCCGCGATGGCACTGACAATGCAGCGTTTGGGGCAGGGTGGCCTAGCGCCCGGCTTGCGCGCGGCGCAGGCGGTATTGGATCGTTACGGGCAGGCGGCCATCAATGATGATCAAGCCCAAAGCGAGTAGCATAAAGCCAAGATAGGCGCTGAACGAAAGCCGTTCACCCAGCAGGATTGCCCCAAGGATGATTGCAACAGGGGCCACAAGCAGCGTGCAAAGCATCAGGTTGCCACTGCCTGCCATTGCCAGCACCCGATAATAAAGCAGATAGGCAATCGCCGTCGCGACCACGGCGTAATAGCCAATCGCAGCCCATGTCTGCGGTTGCAAGTCCAGACTGATCGGCCCTTCGACGACCCACGCCAGCGGTACTGTGATCAGACTTGCCCCCGTCAGCATCCCGGCCGCTGCCACTTGCGGGCGCAATCCGACCAGCATCTTACGCGCCCAGACACTGGCCAACGCATAGCTGATCGTGCCCGCGACGACCGCCAGTTGCGCAAGCGAGCGTAGATCAAACTGCTTGAGCGCCGACAGCCCGATCGCCATGGCTACTCCGACAAACCCTACGCTGGCGCCTATCAGCCTGCGGCGCGTCAACCGTTCATCTGCAAAGCAAAGCGCGGCTAGGATCACCCCGAAAATCGCGGTTGCGGCATTCAGGATTGATGTCAGACCCGTTTCAATATGCAACTGCCCCCACGCTATCAGGCTGAAGGGAATGACGTTGTTCAACAACCCCATGACGAGGAATGCGGCCCATACCTTGGGTTCAGACGGCAGCGGCAAGCGGCGATAGAAAATATAGGCCCACAGAATCAGCATGGCCCAGCCGGTGCGATGGGCGACAGCGGTGAGCGGGCTGATTTCGTCCAGCGCGACCCGGATCGACAGAAAAGACGCCCCCCAGATTATCGAGAGCAGTAAAAGTTCGCCCCATGCGCGTGTCGACAAGGTTTTTTGTGCGGGTATCATGTGCGGACTTGATCCGCTTGCCTGCGATCATGCAACCCGGATCATGCGTGCAGCGCAAAAGAAAAACCCCGCCAGCAAGGGCGGGGTTCCGTGAGTGAGTGGTTGGGTCGTTCAGAAATCGTAGCCAATCTTGAAGCCGACGGCGACAGCGTTGTTGTCTTTGAATTCCACAAGCGGCACATCGCTTGGCGCGGCATTTGCATCACCCAGCATGATATAGCGCACACCGCCGGAAAGCGTGACGTTATCGTTGACCTGATACTGGCCACCAAGCCCGATGGACGAGCTGCCGTTGGTTGGTGAAAGTGGCGAAACAAGATCATCATCACCTTCGGTGTCCAGTGTGGCGCTGATCGAGGCCGAGAATTCATCAGTGAAACGACGGCCTACACCCAGACTGTAAGAGAACCCATCGTCGATGTCGGTGATCGACTCGCCAACGGGTGTCGGGATCACTTCTACCACGCTGTATTCCGCCCAGCGAACCGAACCGAACAGCAGTGTGTCTGTGGCAATACCTGTCTGGAAATCAAGGTTCACAGCCTGCGGGGTCTTCACTTCAAGCTCTTCCTGGAACACGCCGGCGGTGGTCGTATCAAACGTGTGCTCAATCTCAGAGAAGTAGGTCAGTGCCACGCGCAGTGCGATCTCTGGGCGTTCATAGGCGCCACCAATGACATAGCCAAATGCAGTGCTGTAGTCGAGTTCGACCGGGGTGCCGTTTGGCAGCACGATGTCAGCGTCTAGTCTTTGGCCGCGTAAACCGCCGTGCACGCTGAAGTTCTCGTCAAACTTGTAACGTAGCAGACCGGTAAGAGCGACCGAGTTCAGTTCTGCCGCAGTCGGGCTGATCAGGACAGAGCCATCATCAGGGTAATCAATGTTTGCGCCATAGGGTTCGTCAAAGATCAGGGCGAAAGAAAACTGGCTGTCGATGTCGCGCTTGTATCCAAGGCCCAACTGGTCATAGGCCTCTGCAACATTGCCGGTATCGCTTTCGCCAAATCCGATGTCGTTGCCGGTGACATCCGGTGAAACGTAGCCATAGCTCAGTTCGGCATAGTTTCCGTCTTCGAAAAGTACGCCGACCGATTGTCCGGACCGGTCCAGTCCAACCGCGTGGGCCATCGATGTTGTCAGCAGCAACGCTGCCCCGCCGGTCAAAACTTTGTTCATGTCCTAATCCCTGTCATGATATTGAAGTGTTCGCGAACTTAGTGAGGCGTTGCCAATTTCGTCAATTTTTACGCCGCGTCACTGTTTTGCGCCCAAGATAGCGTCACAAAAATGCAATATATCCCTTTGCAACGCAACCCATGCAAGCATTTGATCATCACCCAACACGTCTACCGCGTGTCACATTCAGGTAGTTGGCTGCAAAAATGATGGCCGCCCCGACAAAGACCCAGCGGTCAATTGGCTCTGCGTAAAGGATCATGCCGACGATGGCGATTACGGGTAGTCGGACGAAATCAATGGGCATCACAACAGCTGCCGGCGCAAGCCCCAATGCGGTTGTCAGACAGAAATGGGCAAGTAATCCTGCGAAACCGATCAGGATCACCCACGGCATTGTGTCAGCCGTCGGCAGCGCAATATCCCCGTCATACCCTGCAAAGATCAATCCGAATATCGCTTGCAGCACCGTCAGATACAGCATGATGCTTGTAATTGTCTCGGTCCGGGTCAGTCGCCGGGTAAAGATGGCTGTCAGGGCAAAACAGACAGCGGACGCCGCCGCTGCGATCACACCGTTGCTGAGTGCCGCAGGGTCCGGGCGTGCAACGATCAAAATCCCCGTGAATCCGAGCGCCGCACAGAACAGGCCAAATTTTGTCAGCCGCTCACCCAAAATAAGCGGGGCCAGCAGGATTGCCCAGATTGGGGTGGTGAATTCCAGCGCAAAGACCTGCGCCAAAGGGATCACTGTGATCGCATAGAACCACAGGTTCTGTCCGGTGAAATGAAACACGTTCCGGACAAAATGCACGCCCATGTTCGTCCGCCGGACCTGCCGCAAAGTGCCCGCCGCAGCCCCTACAATCAGAACGACCACAATACCCGTCAGGCTACGAAACAACATGATTTCAAAGGTGTCCAGCTCGAAGCTGACAGCGCGCCCTGCAATCGCCATTGATGTAAAGGCAACTATAGCACCAATCATCCAAAAGGCTGCGCGAATGGTATCGCTCATTCTGTTCGCCCATAGCAAGCTGCCAACGCTTGCGATTTGGGAATGGCGCTTGTGATCTTTTTCATCGCGGGGGTGCATCCTGCCCATTTCCGTGTTGTACGCAGTTGCCATTCACTTTGGCGTCAATGCAACCGCAAATGCATCGTCACCCTGTTGCTTTATCTCAGGTAATCAGGGCAAGGGGGGATGATAGCAATTGTATCAACAAGTAGGACGCACAATGGTGAGTTTGGCACAGGCCCTTTGTCTTCGCTGTCTTGTGAAATGGGGGGCAGGCGTCCTGCTGTTGCTTGGTCTGACAGGGCCATCTTTGGCTGATGACCTTGACAGGGTGCGCACGGCTGCTGTTGCCGCATTTGATCAGATGCCGGTGATCAGGCGGGTTTCACGCATCACCGACCATTGCGGCGCCGATGAAACGGTAGCCCCCGATGTGGCTTATTGCACGACACAGAACATGATTTTTGTGCAGCGCGATGCAGCCTCACGGCCCGAGACGGCTTATTTCGTGGCCCATGCTTTTGGTCATGCAGTGCAGGTTCGGCATGGTGTGGCAGATGTTGCCTTGGCACAGATCACGGCCCGTCGCAGCGAAGAAACGAAGCTGCGCACATGGGTCGAAAGCCAAGTGGATTGCATCGCGGGGTTTGTCCTGGGCAGAGCCGGGATGACCGGAACACAACTGACCGATTGGTTTGCCGCGCCGCCTTTGACGGGGCGCCATTGGGGGCGGGACCCACTGCGTGCAGGTCCCAAAGTGACTGTTGATCTGGAGACGCGCAATGTCTGGTTTCAAACCGGACTTGCCGGCGACCTGCGTGCCTGCGCACCGGGTGAATTCACGTCCGATTTGTTGATTGCCGCGCTCCGCCGATAGATCGGATCACTCCCACTCGATTGTTCCGGGTGGTTTGCTGGTGATGTCATAGGTGACCCTGTTGATTCCGGGCACTTCGTTGATGATCCGCGTTGCGGTCTCGCCCAGAAAATCATGGCTGAAGGGATAATAATCGGCCGTCATGCCATCAACGGATGTGACGGCGCGCAACGCGCAGGCAAAATCATAGGTCCGCCCGTCGCCCATCACGCCAACGGTGCGCACAGGCAAAATGGCCACGAAAGCCTGCCAGATATCATCGTACAGACCGTGACGGCGAATTTGGTCGATATAGACTGCATCGGCCTTGCGCAGAATTTCCAGCTTGTCACGGGTGATTTCGCCGGGGCAACGAATGGCAAGGCCGGGGCCAGGGAACGGGTGCCGCCCGATAAAGGACGCAGGCAAGCCCAGTTCGCGGCCCAGCTCGCGCACTTCGTCCTTGAAGAGTTCGCGCAAAGGCTCGACCAGCTTCAGTCCCATTTTTTCAGGCAATCCGCCCACGTTGTGATGACTTTTGATCGTGACGGATGGACCACCCGAAAAGCTGACGCTTTCGATGACATCAGGGTAGAGGGTCCCTTGGGCCAGAAATTCGGCCCCCGCGATCTGATTTGCATATTTCTGAAATACATCAATGAACAAACGGCCGATGATCTTGCGCTTGGTCTCGGGGTCGCTGACGCCATCAAGTTCCCCAAGGAACAATTCCTGTTCCTGCGCGTGAATGACCGACAGGTTCATGTTGTCGCGGAACATCGCAACGACTTCCTCGGCTTCGTTCAGGCGCAACAAACCGTGATCAACAAACACGCATGTCAGTTGATCGCCGATGGCTTCGTGCAGCAAGGCAGCGGCAACAGAGGAATCAACACCGCCCGACAATGCGCAGATCACCTTTTTGTCGCCAACCTGTTCACGGATCGCGGCAATCGCCTGCTCGCGGTAGGCGTCCATGGTCCAGTCACCTGAAAATCCGGCGGCGCGGACGAAGTTTTCGTAAAGTTTCCCGCCGTTCGGCGTGTGATGGACCTCTGGATGGAACTGGACTGCGTAGAACTTGCGGTTTGCATCAGCCGTGATGGCAAAGGGTGCGTTCGGCGATGTGCCATAGACCTTGAACCCGGGGGCGAGCTCAGCCACATGGTCGCCGTGGCTCATCCAGACCTGTTCCTTGCCGCCCATGAACCAGCCGTCAAGCAAGGGTAGCGCACCTTGTGGCGTGACAAAGGCGCGTCCGAACTCTGCGGTTCCGCCGCCGCCGGAAATCTTGCCTCCGTGGACCTCACCACCTAGATCCTGCATCATGACCTGCTGGCCGTAGCAGATGCCAAGGATCGGCACGCCCAGTTCATAGGCCGATTGCGGCGGACGTGGCGAGCCTTCGCGCGTGACGCTGTCGGGTCCACCTGAAAAGATGATTGCTTTGGGGGCAAATTCAGCAAGGAACGCGTCTGTCACGTTCTGATAGGGGTGAATTTCGCAATAGACATTCAGTTCGCGCAAGCGCCGCGCAATCAGCTGCGTCACTTGGCTGCCAAAATCAATGATCAGAAGGCGTTCGTGGGTGCTTTTTTCCATGTGCGTGTCCGTAAAGCGCGCCCGCGATTTGCGCAAGAGGCCGCAGTCAATTCGAATTTGTGACGGCTGATGTCGTTTTCGCGCCGGAAGGGACGCAAATCGGCAGGGCCATGCGCGGGCGCAGGTTATCAACAGACAGCAGTTGAAGGGCCAAGAACATGTCAGAGACACCAGTCAGAACCGGGCGCAGAACACGTGGTGGTGGAGGTGCCGCTCGCAGGGCCGAGCGCACGGCTGTCAGCGTTGAGACTGCAAAGTATATTGAGCGCAATGTTCCGAATTACGAGGTGCTGACCGAAGAAGCGCTGGACGTGATTGAGACTAACGCAGAAACGGTGCTGGCCGAAATTGGTGTGGACTTTCTGGACAACCCCGCAGCCCTTGACCGCTGGAAGGCAGCAGGTGCCGAGGTCACTGGCGAAAGGGTCCGAATCCCGCGCGGCCTGGCACGCAAACTTTGTGCCACGGCCCCTAGCCAATTCACCCAACATGCGCGCAACCCCGAGCGTAACGTGGAAATCGGCGGCAAGAATCTGGTCCTTGCCCCGATCTATGGCCCCCCGTTCGTGCGTGATAACGAAGGTGGGCGCCGCTATGCGACGATTGCCGATTTCGAAAAGTTCGTGAAACTGGGTTATATGTCTAAATGGCTGCACCATTCGGGCGGTACGGTCTGCGAGCCCACCGATATTGCGGTGAACAAGCGCCATCTCGATATGTTGCTGGCGCATATGATCTACAGCGATAAACCCTTTATGGGGTCAGTGACCGAACCCAGCCGCGCGCAGGATTCGGTCGAGATGTGTGAAATCCTGTTCGGCAAAGAGTTCGTGCAGGAAAATACGGTGATGACATCACTGATTAACATCAACTCGCCCTTGACCTTTGACAGTGTGATGATGGGTGCACTTGAAGTCTTTGCCAAGAATAATCAGGCGTCTATCATCAGCCCGTTTATCGTGGGTGGTGCCATGGCGCCTGTGTCGATCGTGGGGACGCTGACACAAACCCTGGCCGAAGTGATGGCGGGCGTTGCTTATTCGCAGCTTATCCGTCCGGGCGCGCCAGTGATCTTTGGCACGTTTGTGGCTTCGATTGATATGAACTCGGGCGCACCGACCTTTGGCACGCCGGAAGCGGCACATATCACCTATGGTGCAGGCCAGTTGGCGCGCAGGCTGGGCTTGCCTTATCGCTCGGCCGGGTCGTTCTGCGGCTCGAAATTACCTGATGCGCAGGCCGCTTATGAGACTGCCAACAGTCTGCAAACCGGGCTGCTGGCTGGCGTTAACTTCATGCTGCATGCTTGCGGCTGGCTTGAGGGCGGGATGGTTGCATCGTTCGAAAAGTTCGTTCTGGATGCCGATCAGCTTGGTGTGTTGCATCACTTTGCGCGTGGCATTGATATCAGCGAGAACGGGCAAGCGATGGGTGCTATCGCAGAGGTCGGTCCCGGAGGGCACTATCTGGGCTGTGCCCATACGCAGGCGAATTTCAAGGATGCCTTCTGGCGCACGAATGTTTTCGACTACAAGCCGTTCGAGACGTGGGACGAAGAAGGTGCGCGCGATTCGCAGGCTTTGGCGGCGGTGCGCGTCAAGCGGTTGCTGGATACTTACCAACAACCCGCATTGGACCCAGAGATCGAAGCCCGCCTGCACGAATATGTCGCGACGAAAAAAGCCAGTATGCCCGACGCATTCATATAGCGTGCAGTCCCACAGCTTTCATCAGACGCGCTTCGCCTGAAATGGCGATCAGGACGGCCACGTGCCTGGCCGGACTGTAGCTCCCCGATTTTTCGCGGCGCACTTTGTTCAACTCACTCTCGATTTCAAGCAAGAGAATCAACGCCTGCGGGTGTTTGGGAAGGTTTTCCAGGTTCAAAATCCGGCGCAGATGTGTCTGCCGCCGATAGTCATCCACCCCAAAGCGGGCTGCCCTTGCAAGCAGGGTGGGACGTCTAAGTTGTGCGATGCGTGTATGAATATCCAACATGAGACAGCGATTCCTTGTGTTTTTATCGTTCTTTCACAAGGTCATTGTGGCACGGCCGTGTCGGGTGTTGCCTGAACACCGACAGTTAAGAACGGTGCGCAAGGAATTGTTTATCTTTTTTAAACGAAGATGGAACTATGAGAGATGCGTTAACACTTGAGTAACCATACACGCTTAGGTTGCATAAGTGCTGTGCTTTGCACGATCGCGGACAGACTCTGTGCGCAAAGGACTTTCGGTAGAGGAACGATTGAGATGGCTGTTGAACCTAGACTTGAGCGGTCCAATCGAATTCCGAAATGGGTGCCAGTTGCTGCCCGTCATTATCTGGCACACACGGAGATCGGACTTTCTATCAGGGCTGTTGCGCGTGCTGAAGATTGTCATCCCTCAACCATTTTACGTCAAGTACGTCGTTTTGAAGTGCGGCGTGACGACCCATTGATAGATGCGGCTCTTACATCTCTTTCAGGCAAAGTTTCGGCAAAAGATGTTACTAAACTAGGGGAAGTTGAAGGCATGAATGTGGAGCGTTGGAAAGCGGAGCCGAATCAAACCGTTGGTTTGACTCAGGCTCGCATTGATCAGGATGCAAAACGTGTCCTGCGCCGGTTATGCGAACAGGGTGCTGTGCTGGCTGTGGCGAGTGAAATGGAATCATCGGTTGTTGTTCGTGAAGGCCGCGATGGACAACAGGTGCGCACAGCAGTTGTCGAAACAGAGATCGCACAGGCCATGGCCCTAAAGGACTGGATTTCCTGCCCAAATCCAGGGAAGCGACTTTCAAAATACTTTATCACCAGCACCGGGCGCGCTGCCTTGCGCCGCCTGACAGCTGAAGACGAAAACCGCGCGGGCGGATTTTCGGAAAAGCGTGCGAATTTCAACGGTGATGCAAATTGGCATATTGCCGAACCCACCGCCATGCAGCGTCAGGCGACACGTTATCAGATCACCGAAAGCCCCTTGACCGGGTTGGCGCGACGCAAGGACCGCGACGGTCAGCCATTTCTCAAGCGTGAACTGGTTGCCGTGGGTGAGCGTCTGCGCGAGGATTTCGAACTTGCGCAAGTTGGCCTGCCTGAAATCGACAACTGGGAAGCGCTGATGTCGGAAGATTTGAGTGGATCAAGTGACAGTCCGCCCAATGCGATGGCTGCGCGCAAAAGGGTCAAGGACGCACTCACCGATCTTGGCCCCGGCTTGGGCGATGTGGCTTTGCGTTGCTGCTGCCTTCTTGAAGGGTTGGAGCAAACCGAAAAAAACATGGGCTGGTCCGCCCGGTCGGGCAAGATCGTGTTGCGCATTGCCTTGCAGCGCCTCGCCCGCCATTTTGAAGAAACGCAAGGCAAATTCGGTCCGATGATCGGGTGATGGCAAATATCTGGGCGATGACAGGTTATGCACTTGCCACAGGCCCGTTATGCATCCGGCCATCGCTGTTGGACATTTGGCGCTGGCGGGGGTATCCGAAGAGGGCATAACTTCGGAGCTCCAGATGGCCACGCGCGACTTGAAAATTCCGGCCCAGCGTCACCCTGAAAAGCAACGACGGGCTGATTCTGCGCAACCCAAGAAACCCGATTGGATCAGGGTCAAAGCCCCGACATCAGAGGGCTACAAGCAGACCCGTGACATTATGCGCGAGCATAAGCTTGTCACGGTCTGTGAAGAAGCGGGCTGCCCCAACGTCGGCGAATGCTGGTCGCAGGGCCATGCCACCATGATGATCATGGGCGAAGTCTGCACCCGTGCCTGCACCTTCTGCAACATCGCGACAGGCAAGCCGCCCGAAGCCCTGGATGTTTTCGAGCCGGGTCGCGTTGCGGATGCCGTGAAAAAACTGGGCCTGAATCACGTCGTTATCACGTCCGTGGATCGTGACGATGTAGAAGACGGCGGGGCAGAGCATTTCGCCCAGACCATCCGCGCCGTGCGCAGGCAATCCCCGGGCACCACGATTGAAATACTGACGCCGGATTTTATTCGCTGCGATGACAGTGTGTTAAAGATCGTCGTCGATGCAAGGCCTGACGTGTTCAACCACAACCTTGAAACAGTTCCGGGCCTTTATCCCGAAGTGCGCCCCGGTGCCCGCTACTTTCACTCCTTGCGCCTGTTGCAACGGGTCAAGGAACTGGATCCTGCGATGTTCACCAAATCCGGCATCATGGTCGGGCTTGGCGAGGACCGGCAGGCCGTGACGCAGGTGATGGAGGATATGCGCGCCGCCGACATCGATTTTCTGACTATCGGCCAATACCTGCAACCGACCCCAAAACACCACAAGGTTGATCGCTTTGTCACGCCCGAAGAGTTCGCCGCGTATGAAAAGGCCGCTTATGGCAAAGGTTTCCTGATGGTCTCGGCCAGTCCTTTGACCCGGTCCTCCTATCATGCCGGCGATGATTTCGCCCGCCTGCGGGCGGCACGGATGAAAAAGCTGGGCGTCAGTTAGCGACGGCGGGCAGCGCCTTGAGGTAGGTCGCGATGGCGCGGCGGTCGCCAGCGTCCAGTTGGCTGGTATTGCGGATTACGGCGGCCATTTCGCCGCCTGCGCTGTCGTATTCAGGCGTGAAGCCGCTTTCCAGATAATCGGCGATTTCACCCACCGACCAGGCCAGCCCGCCGGATGTGATGTTGGGAATGCGCCCTTCACCAGCAGGATTGGGCGCACCAGCCATCCAGCGGGCCGTGTCCAGACCACCCAGTGCTGTCCGCGATGTGTGACATTCGGCGCAATGGCCCAAGGCTTCGACCAGATAGCGCCCGCGTTCGATTTCAGGTGTTTGGGCATCCTTCAGCACCCATGTATCCCTGAAATACAGCGCCTTCCATGCCCCCAGCCCCTGTCTGATGTTGAACGGAAGACCAACCGCGTGTGGTTGGCTGGGCGTAGGTGACGCGGGCAGGGTCCGCATATAGGCGATCAGATCCACGACATCCTGCAATTCTGCCTTTGCGTAGCTGGCGTAGGGAAAGACAGGGTAGTAATGGCGACCGTCTGGCGAGGAGCCGGTGATGATGGCGCTTGCGATCTCAAGGTCGCTCCATCCGCCAATTCCGTAGGTCACGTCGGCCGAGATATTGGGCGCAACAAATGTCCCGAAGTCCGATGCAAACTTGCGCCCGCCAGCCAGTAGCTGCGGATCACCATCAGGGGCGGCGTGGCACGACGCGCAGCCCGCAATGGCAAAGCTGATTTCCCCGCGCGTGGCATCGCCAACGTACCCGTCCAACGCATCGGAAGACAGCGGGGCCGGTCTTGTGAAAAACCACCCCGCCGCCAAGACAAGCAACGCCAGAAGAAGGAGCCTGCGCAGGGCCTTCATTGCGTCAGTTGCGCGGTGTGCGGTAAGTTTCGTGGCAATCCCCGCAGGATTTGCCCACAGGACCAAATGCCGCCTTTAGCGCGTCAATCCCGTCACCTGCGACATCTGCCAGTGCCGTGGTTGATGTGACCAGCGCCTGATTTGCCTCAATCAAACCATCAAGGTCGGTCCAGATTTCAGCCTTTGCGCGGTTGCCTCCCACGCTGCTGTCGGTGCCTTCGATCCAGTATCCTGTGTGGTCAAGGCCCGCAACAGCGGCCAGATTTGCAGCGGCTTGTGCCGCGCGGGCGCTGTCATAGGGTGCTTTGTCCTGCGCCATCGCAGCGATCGGGCCGAAATTAAACAGCATCAACTGCATATGTGACTGACGGGCCTCGATCGCGCTGGATTGTTCGCGACTGAGATGCCCATCAGCGAATGCTGCACTGGTGAATGTGATTGCCGTTGCCAATAATGCGATTGGTTTGATTGCACGCTTCATTCTATGACCCTCTTTTGTTTGAATTCACCAAGCGTAAACCGGACCGGGCCAAACTGTCAGCATCAATTCTGCGTGCGCCCCATCACAATTGCGTTTGACGCTCTAGACATCCGTAAAGCGCACCTTGCCGATAAAGGGCAGGTTCCGGTTGCGTTGGGCGAAGTCGATGCCATAGCCCACAACAAATTCATCCGGAATTTCAAAGCCTATCCAATCGGCCTTGAAGTCAACCTCACGGCGCGCGGGCTTGTCGAGCAGGGCAATCGTGCGCAAACGGGCAGGCAGGCGGGACAGCAGGAACTGGCTGACGTGACTGAGTGTGTGTCCTGTATCAACAATATCTTCGACAACCAGCACATCGCGTCCTTCAATCTGACCGCGCAAGTCCTTGAGAATACGCACTTCGCGGCTGCTTTCCATGCCATCGCCGTAGCTGGAAGCTTCCAGAAAATCCACTTCGACGGGCAGGTCCAGTTCACGAACCAGATCGGCGATGAACACAAACGACCCGCGCAAAAGCCCGACGACGACCAGTTTGTTGGTGCCCGCGAACTCTTCCTGGATATCGCGCGCAAGCGCCTCGATCCGGGCGGCGATGGACTTTGCGCTGATCATTTCGTCAATGACATAGGGGCGTTGCGACATATGGGCTACTCGTTTTTCGTGGGTTGATTTTTCTGCCTGAGTTTACGACATCCATGGGTGAAGTCACCCGTGAAAGCCGCTTATGACCAGTCATTCCGAAACGAAGTTCCTTCCCTACACTGCACAACAAATGTATGATCTGGTGGCTGATGTGGCCAAATACCCCAAATTCCTGCCATGGACCGCAGCCGCGCGCGTGCGCAGCGTGACCGAGGAGGGCGACAAGAGCGTGATGCTGGCGGATCTGGTTATTTCCTTCAAGGTCTTTCGTGAAAAATTCCTCAGCCGCGTGACCCTGCGCCCTGACAGCATGCGCATTGATACCGAATATCTTGATGGCCCGTTTCGTCATTTGGAAAGCCAATGGAATTTCAAGGATGTAGAGGGCGGGTGCGAAGTGTCTTTTGAGGTGGATTTCGAGTTCAAGAACCGCCTTTTGCAGGGTGCCGCAGGTATGTTTTTTAATGAAGCGATGCAGCGGGTTGTCCGGTCATTCGAGCGCCGTGCGCAGGAGTTGCACGGATGAGCGCCGAGGACGCGCTGATCGGCCTGACGCAGGCAAAGGTCGATGACGCGCCGGTGGCCCTGATGCGCCTGTGCCTGATGGATTGGGCGGTTTGTCTGATCGCGGGCCGTGATGAACCGATTGCCGCCATTCTGGCAAGCGGTGCCTCGGACCCCGCCAGCGTCGCCCTGACCAATGGTGCCATCGGCCATGCACTGGATTACGACGATACCCATTTTGACCATATCGGCCACACGTCTGCGGTTATTTGCCCTGCGGTACTGGCGCTCGCCGACGGCGCAGACATGGCCGCGATTTTGCAGGCGATCGTGATCGGGTCAGAGGCGGCCGTGCGTACTGGTCTCTGGCTGGGTCGCGATCACTATCAGCTTGGTTTTCATCAGACGGCCACCGCAGGGGCTTTCGGGGCCTGTATTGCAGGCGCGCGCCTGCTTGGGCTGACGCCTGGACAGACGCGCCACGCGATTGGGTTGACGGCCACGGCGGCATCCGGCCTCAAGGGGCAGTTCGGCACAATGGGCAAACCGCTGAATGCGGGTCTTGCGGCCCGCGCGGGAGTCGAAGCTGTCTTGTGGGCCAAGGCGGGTATGACATCTGCCGCAATGGGCCTATCGGCAGCGCAGGGGTTCGGGCCAACCCATGCGGGCACAGCTGACGAGAGCGCGTGGGACATGGCAGAGCCGTGGAAGATCATGCGGATCAGCCACAAGTTCCATGCCTGTTGCCATGGTCTCCATGCGATGCTTGAGGCGCTGATTGGTTTGCCTGACAGCGTGCAATCGCTCAAGGTGATGACCCATCCCCGTTGGCTGTCTGTCTGCAACATCCAGTCCCCGACGACCGGACTTGAATGCAAATTCTCTTATCCGATGACAGCGGCGATGGCTTTGGCGGGTGTCGATACGGCGCGCATTGCAAACTTCAGTGATGAAAACGCGGCTGACCCGCGCCTGTGCGCGCTGGCTGGCAAAGTAACGGTCGAGGCTGATGAGAAACTGAGCGAAATGCAGGCCCGCGTCGTGGCCATTCTGGAAGACGGGTCAGAGGCGGTCCTCTTTCACGACCTGAGCTTGCCCATGTCACTGGATGATCGGGCGGCGCGCCTGACGCAAAAGGCCCGCGCTGTTGTCGGGCGGGCCTTGGCAGATGATTTGTGGGATGCAGCCCATGCGGATGACCCGCACAGGCTGAAAAATCTGATCAGCTATTGAACTCGTACGCACGCTCACCATGCACAGCAAGGTCAAGGCCGGTCGTTTCGGTCTCGGCATCGACGCGCAATGGCATGACAAGGCGGCAGACAAGGATCAGAGCGACCGTGACCACAGTGGTAAAGGCGCCCACAATCACCAATGAACCCAGTTGCGCGGCCCATGAACCGGCGCCAAACACCGCAATCATCAGCGTCCCAAAGATACCACCGACGCCGTGAACGGCAAAGACATCCAGCGTATCGTCGATCTTGACCCGGTTACGGATCATACTCACGGCTTCCTGACACAGAATGCCTGCGACCGATCCGATGACCAGCGCCTCGACCGGGCCGACAAAGCCCGATGCTGGCGTGATAGAGGCAAGGCCCGCAATCGTGCCTGTGACCAGACCGACCAGCGATGATTTACCGAATTTGATACGCTCCCACAGGGCCCACGACAGGGATGCCGCCGCTGCCGAAATATGGGTCACGGTCAGGGCCATCGCTGCACCACCGTCGGCTGCCAGTTGCGACCCGCCATTAAAGCCGAACCAGCCCACCCACAGCATTGCCGCGCCGATCATGACCATGCCTGGGTTATGGGGTGGTTTGGACGGATCCCTGCGTGACCCCAGAAAGATCGCAAGGATCAGCGCTGCCAGACCTGCGGTTTCATGCACAACAATGCCGCCTGCAAAATCCTTGACGCCGCTGTCGCCAAAGATACCGCCATCAGCCAGAATACCGCCGCCCCAGACCCAATGGACCACAGGCGCATAGCACAGCAGCATCCAGAGCGATGAAAACAGCAGCACAAAGCCAAAACCGATCCGCTCCACATAGGCGCCGACGATCAGGGCGGGGGTGATGATGGCGAATGTCATCTGAAAGGCAAAGAACAGAACTTCTGGCAGTGTGCCTGACAGGCTGTCGGCTGTGACGCCGGACAGAAACATCTTGTCCAAGCCGCCCCACAGGCCCGACGTGCCCGGTCCGAATGCGATTGAATAGCCGAAAGCAAACCACAGAATGCTCATCAAACAGGCGATGGCGTAGCAATGCATGAATACGCTCAGCACGTTGCGGGCACGCACGAGGCCCCCGTAGAACAGTGCCAGCCCCGGCAATGTCATGAATAATACAAGCGCCGTGGCCACAATGATCCACGCGGTGTCGGCTCCGTTCATAGTCCCCTCCTACAGGTCTTTGATCTGGTTGACGGGGTTAGGGCGGATTCGTTGCGCTTATTAAAGTTGCGTTTGGCCTCATTTCTGCCTGCAATTGCAGCAATCCGTTAAGCGCGCATAAAGCGCGCCAAATATGGCGTAAATGCTTAATTTTGAGGCGGAAATGAATCGACAGCCTTGTGCAGCAGGGCGAGCGCATGATCGCAGGCGGCCTTGCGGACGTGCGGGCGGCCCAGCGCGCCAAACGCGATTGTTTCGGTGCTGACCCTGTCGGCAGTGGCGATGCCGAAACAAACCAGGCCCTCGGGCTTGTGATCAGACCCGCCTGGCCCTGCGATCCCCGTGATGGCCACCGCGATATCTGCATCCGACCGGCGCAGGGCGCCTTGCGCCATCTCGTGCGCTGTCGGCTCTGATACGGCGCCGTGGGTTTCTAGCGTGGCGGGACTGACCCCCAGCATCTGGATTTTGGCGGCGTTGGAATAGGTGACAAAGCCGCGATCAAACGCGGCAGAGCTGCCCGGTATATCGGTGATCGCCGCAGCCACCATACCGCCGGTGCAGCTTTCGGCGGTGGCGATCATCACGCGGTTGGCGCGGGCGGCGTGCAATAGGGCCATGGCAGTCACATCAGCACCAGATGAAACAGTGCCGCCAGACCGACAACACCGATGGCCGCAAAAATGCCTGCAATCACATCATCCAGCATCACCCCCATGGGCCCATGCATCCGGTCGGCCCATCCAACGGGACCGGGTTTGCTGATGTCGAACAGACGGAAAAGAACGAATGCGGCGATCCAGCCGGGCCAAAGGTCGGTGATAGCCACGTCATTTCGCGCCGCGCCAAAGGCGATTGGCAGCAAGGCAATCCATTGGCCCGCCACCTCGTCAATGACAATTTCCGACGGATCATGATCGTCCTGGCCGCGCGTTTCCTCGGCAGTCGCCCAAAGGCCCAGCGCAAATGATGTCAGCACCCCAATGACCAGCCCCCATGGGCCGGTCAGCATATAGATTGCCCAAGCGGCGGGCAGGGCGGCCAGTGACCCCCATGTGCCCGGGGCAGGGCGCATGTGGCCTGCGTAAAAGAATGTCGCGATGAGATGGGTCATGGTTTCACCAATGTTACTGTGGCCAGACTGGCAATGCCTTCTTCGCGGCCGGTAAAGCCCAACCGCTCTGACGTGGTGGCCTTGACGCTGATCCGTGATGGATCAAGCCCCATAATCGCCGCCATCGCCGCGCGCATTGCCGGTTGATGTGGGCCAATCTTGGGATATTCGCACACCAGCGTGCAATCCGCATTGCTGATCCGGTAGCCATGTTGCCTGGCCTGAGCGACCGCATGTTCCAGAAAAATATGGCTTGCGGCCCCTTTCCATTGCGGGTCGGAAGGGGGGAAATGCTGCCCGATGTCGCCCATGCCGAGCGCGCCATAGATCGCATCGGTGACTGCGTGCATCCCCACGTCGGCGTCGGAATGGCCTTGCAGGCCGCGCGCGTGCGGGATCTGCACGCCACACAGCCAGACATGATCGCCCGGGCCAAACCGGTGGACGTCATATCCGTTGCCGCACCTTATATCCATTTGTGATCCCATCAGTTTTTCGGCGCGCGCAAAGTCGTCAGCCGTGGTGATTTTGATATTGTTCGGATCACCGGACACAATCGCAACATCAAGCCCGGCAGCGCGTGCCACGGCAACATCGTCGGTCGCCTCTGCCGCGCTGGTGCTGTGGGCTGCCAACAGTGGCCCAAGGTGAAACCCTTGCGGCGTTTGTGCCCGAAAGAGCCCGTCGCGATCTTGAAGTCCGGTGACGATGCCGCTTTGACCGTGCCAAAGCGTGTCGGTCACATCAACGGCCGGAGCAGCACCTTGATGCGTCTCCAGAGCATCCAGAACCCGGGTGATGACATCGTGCGTGACCAATGGGCGCGCGGCATCATGGATCAGTACAAGGTCGCAATCAGCAGGCGCTGCGGCGATACCCGACATGACGGAAGCCTTGCGCGTGGCACCGCCGGGCACGATCCGGTTGGGCGTTGCATCGGGGGCAATACCGGCAGCCAGATCGTCGGGATGCATGACAAGGATCACATTATCAATACGCGGGTGGGTCAGAAACACATCCAGCGCGTATGATGCCACCTGCCGGCCCCGCAGTTGCTGCCATTGCTTGGGTGTATCGCCGCCAGCACGGGTCCCACGGCCTGCGGCGACAATGATGGCGGTTGTTTTCATTTCTCTTCTATCCGGCTTGCTGCGACTGGTTTAAGCCGGACGGCCCCGGCGTGCAATTCGGCAGTTTTAGTAGCTATCCGCCTTATTTTTAATCAGTTGCCTTTTTTTGAACAGGTTTGCGGCCCGATTCCATTGTTCTTTTGGGTGAATGAACCTAACTCTGACGAAGTGCACATAGTTTGGGCGAATGAGTGATCTCTTGGCAAATATCGAATCCATCGGGCTGGATGCTGTGAAATTGCATCCCCCTGTCGCCCTTGCCCCTTTGGCCGGGATCACAGATTTGCCGTTTCGGCAATTGGTCGCTTCATTCGGCGTGGGCTGGGTTGTCAGCGAAATGGTCGCCAGTCAGGAAATGGTGCAGGCCAAGCCAAGCGTCAGGGACCGCGCCGAACTTGGCTATGATCAAGCAGGCACGGCTGTGCAGATTGCGGGCAGGGAAGCGCACTGGATGGCCGAAGCCGCCCGCATGATCGAAGCCAACGGTGCGGCGATGATCGACATCAATATGGGGTGCCCCGCCAAAAAAGTGACAAGCGGCTATTCGGGGTCTGCCTTGCTGCGCACGCCGGATCACGCCCTGTCGCTGATCGAGGCGGTAGTGAATGCTGTGGAGATTCCGGTAACTTTGAAAACCCGGTTGGGATGGGATCATGACAGCCTGAATGCAGCGGATGTGGCCAAACGGGCCGAAAGTGCGGGCATCCGGCTGGTCACAATCCACGGTCGCACGCGCTGTCAGTTCTATAAAGGATCAGCCGACTGGGCCGCTATCCGCGCGGTCAAGGATGCGGTGACAATCCCTGTGATCGCCAATGGCGACATAGTGGACGGGGGGACAGCCCGCAGTGCGCTGCACCAATCGGGCGCAAACGGCGTGATGATCGGGCGCGGTGCGCAAGGGCGACCGTGGATATTGGCACAGGTGGCGGCAAACCTGCACGGCACGCCGCCGCCGCACATTCCACAGGGTAGTGCGCTGATTGACATGGTCGGCGCGCATTACGAGGCCATGCTGGCGTTCTACGGGGCCGATCATGGCCGCAAGGTCGCGCGCAAACATCTTGGGTGGTACATGGATGATGCGGGCACACCGCCGGACCTGCGCAAGGCAATGCTGACCCATGCCAGCCCGTCCAATGTCTTGCGTGACCTGCCCGATGCCTTGGCAGGAAAGGTGGCGGCATGATCCTTGATACCGCATTATGGTCGTCCCTGCCTGTCCCTGCGCTGTTGATCGTGGACGGCAATATCATCGATTCAAGCAATGCCGCAGCTGAAAGCTTTCTTAACCTGTCGGCAAAACAGCTTGAAGGAAAGGTGATCTGGGAAAAGGTGATGATCGATTCACCGCTCGAAGTCCCGTTTGACAAGGCGCGTACCAACCGGACGTCGCTCTTCGTGAATGATGTCTATGTCGGCAGCGGGGAACGTGCGCCCATGCTCTGCAACCTGCAATTCGCCCCTTTGCAAGGGGCAGATGACGCGATGATCGTCATGATAAGCCCGCGCGAAATTGCCAGCCGGATCAATCAATATCACTCTTCTGGCAAGGCTGCGAAATCGGCGATCGGTATGGCCGAAATGCTGGCCCACGAGATCAAGAACCCGTTGGCAGGGATTACCGGTGCAGCACAGCTTTTGTCGATGGGGCTCAATTCCGAAGACCGCGAGATGACGGACCTGATCGTGGCCGAAAGCAGGCGCATTGTGCAGTTGCTGGAACAGGTCGAACAGTTCGGGAATTTGCGCAAGCCCATCCTGAAGCCATTGAATATCCACGACGTTCTGGATCGTGCGCGGCGGTCGGCGGCGGTCGGTTTTGGCGCGCATATGAATTTTATCGAAGATTATGACCCGTCGCTGCCGCAAAGTCTGGCGGATTCAGACCAGTTGCTGCAAGTGATCCTGAATCTTCTCAAGAACGCATCAGAGGCAAACAAAAGTGGCGGCACAATACGGCTGCACACGTTTTATGATACGTCCTTGCGGGTGCGCAGGCCGGACGGCACACATGCACATTTGCCGCTACAGATCCAGATCATAGACGACGGCCCCGGGCTGCCGTCCGAGATCGCTGACGACATATTCGAGCCTTTTATCTCAAGCAAGGAAAACGGGACCGGGCTTGGCCTTGCGCTGGTCTCTAAATTGATTGGTGACGCAGGCGGATGGATTTCCGTTGATAGCGTGCCGGGGCGCACGGTGTTCAGGATATCGCTACCGCGCGCACCCAATGACAGTCTGACAGGAGAAAACTAATGGACGGAACCGTTCTTGTTGCCGACGATGATCGGACAATCCGCACAGTATTGACGCAGGCGTTGACCCGGGCGGGCTGCAAGGTGCATGCGACGTCCTCGCTTGTGACGCTGCGCAGGTGGGTCGACGAAGGCAAGGGTGATCTTGTGATCTCGGATGTGATCATGCCCGACGGCAACGGGCTGGAACAACTGCCTGAAATTGCTGCGGTCCGCCCCGGTTTGCCGGTGATTGTGATCTCGGCGCAGAATACAATCATGACCGCCATTCAGGCGGCAGAGGCGGACGCCTATGATTACTTGCCCAAGCCCTTTGACCTGCCTGACCTGATGAAGCGGGCGGCCCGTGCGCTTGAGGTCAAGCGCCGCGCGCCTGTCAGCCGCAGTCCCGAACCTGTGAATGATGATGAACCCGATGATTTGCCTTTGGTCGGTCGCACCGCAGTGATGCAGGCGCTTTACCGGCTTGTGGCGCGGGTGATGAACACGCAACTGCCGGTTCTGATTACCGGCGAAAGTGGCACCGGCAAGTCATTGATTGCGCGCGCGGTGCATGATTTTTCTGATCGGCGCAACCTTCCGTTTGTGACCGTGTCAGCCGCCGATCTTGAAGGAATGGATGGGCCATCCACAGTCCTGAGCCGCGCCAGAGGCGGGTCGATCCTGTTTGACGAGGTCAGCGACCTGACCCAGGAGGCGCAGGCGCGCATCGTGCGGATGCTTGATGCGTTGGGCGACAATGCGCCCCGGATCATGGCCACATCGCAAACCGACCTGATGGCCCGCATGGAAGATGGCCTATTCCGCGAGGACCTGTTTTACCGGTTGGGCGGCGTGACAGTCGATGTGCCGTCCTTGCGTGAGCGAGTCGACGATATTCCGCTGCTGGCCGACCATTTTCTGGCCCGGGCCGAGCGTGAAGGCGCGACTTTGCGCCGATTTGGCCCCGCAGCACTGGAACTTGTGCGCGCCTACAGTTGGCCGGGCAATGTGCGCCAGCTAGAAAATGCAGTGCGCCGTCTCGTTTTTACCGCTGCCGAAGAGGAGATCACGCGCGGCGAAGTCGAGATGGTTCTGGGGAACCAGCCCGCGATTGAACCATTGCGTTCGGGCGGTGAAGGTGAAAAGCTTTCTGCAAGTGTTGCCAAACACTTGCGCCGCTACTTTGATCTGCATGGCGGGGTGCAGCCGCCGCCCGGTCTGTACAATCGCATCCTCAAGGAGGTCGAGGCCCCGCTGATTGAAATCGCACTGGATGCGACAGGCGGCAATCAGGCCAAATGCGCCGATTTGCTGGGTATCAACCGCAATACCTTGCGCAAGAAGATCACTGACCTCGATATCCGCGTGACACGACGCCGCAAATTGATGTAAAACCGCAACATAACCGTGGCGGTGCTGCGTCAGCGTAGCATAAAGACCACAGAATTTGGCGGTATCGTGGGGGTTGCCCCACCACAAAACAGGGCATTGCGCGTGCGGCGTACCCTATTGGGATTGAATTTTCAGCGGTTCAACCGCTGGCAGCGCCAGCGCCACGTGCGTTCCGCTTTCGCATTGCTGTTGGTGCTGCTGGCGCCAGTACTGGCAGTCATGACCTATGTTGTTGTTGGCCCCTTGGATAAAGGGCCCGGTTCGGCGCTGTTGCGGGGCACGCTGTTGGCCGATCTGGTCTATGCGCTGGTGATTGCGGCCTTTGTCTCGGGACAGGTTGTGCGGATGATTGCGGCCCGCCGTGCCAAATCCGCAGGGTCGCGCTTGCATGTGCGGCTGACGCGGGTCTTTGCCTTTGCGGCGCTGATCCCGACGGTGCTGGTGGCGGTCTTTTCGGTCTTGCTGTTGTCGATTGCGCTGGAAGGGCTGTTTTCCGAACCCGTAGGAAACGTGCTACGCACGTCGCTGACGACGGCCAAGGCCTATGAGGAAGAACACCGGCAGGAACTGACCCGCGATGGCCGTGCGTTGGCCGCCTATCTGAACCGGCTGCGTCAACGGAATTTCTTTATGGACGACGGGCAGGTCCGCAGCGCGCTGAAAGACGCCCAGCCCCAGATTGAGCGCGGCCTGAGCGAGGCCTATGTCATTGACGGGCTTGGTAATATCAAGGCACGGGGGGATCGTTCATATGAGTTCGACTTTGAACGCCCCGCACCAGAGACTTTCGAGATCGCGCAATCGGCTGATCTGGCTATTATCGAAGATCCTGAAAGCAACGAATTCAGGGCTTTGATCCCGCTTAGCGCCTTTCGGGATCGCTTTCTTTATGTGACCCGTGATGTGGACGGGAATGTGTTGTCACTGCTTGATGATACCACCGAGACTGTCGTGCAGTACGAAGAACTGGCGGCCGAGCGGGGGCAGTTGATGTTTCAGTTCGGCCTGCTTTATTTCGGTTTCGCGATTGTTCTGATCCTTGGGGCGATCTGGGGCGGGCTGTCATTTGCAGAGCGGCTGTCGCGTCCTGTCGGGCGTTTGGTGTCGGCGTCGCAACGGGTCGGGTCCGGCGACCTTGATGTGCGGGTGATCGAGGACGACGGCGATGATGAGATCGCGCAATTGGGTCATTATTTCAACCAGATGACAGGGCGGCTCAAGGGGCAGCGCGATGAATTGCTTGAAACGAACCGCGCCAGCGAACGGCGGCGACGGTTGTTCGATAGTGTGCTCAGTTCTGTCACCTCGGGCGTGGTGGGGCTTGATGCGGATGGCCGGATTACTTTTGTGAACCCGTCGGCGAGGCGCCTTTTGTCGGTAAAGCCCGATCAGGCGGAAAGTGCCCTGTCTGTCGCTATCCCGGAATTTGCAAAACTGTTCGAGCGCGTCAGACGCGGCGGAAACGACAGTGTGCAGGACCAGATCAATCTGGTGCGCAAAGGACAGCAGGAAAGCCTGCTGGTGCGTATGTCGCCGCGCCGGAACGCAGACGGTGCGTTGGAAGGGTACGTTGTGGCCTTTGATGATGTGACCGATCTGGTCAGCGCCCAGCGGATGGCTGCATGGGGGGATGTGGCCCGCCGCATCGCGCATGAAATCAAGAACCCGCTAACCCCGATTCAGCTGTCCGCAGAACGGATCAAGCGCAAGTTCAGGGCACAGGTGGGCGAGGATGCGGACAAGCTGGAACAGATGACCGATGTGATTGTACGTCAGACCAATGATTTGCGCCGAATTGTGGATGAGTTCTCAAAATTTGCGCGTATGCCAGAGCCGCGTCTGACCCTCAGTGACCTGACCAAGCTGGTCACGGATGCGGTCACCTTGCAACAGGCGGGCCAACCGGATGTGCGCATCATCGCCGATGTACCAGCGGAATCGATTTTGGCAGAGTTGGACGCCACGATGATCAGTCAGGCCCTTACAAACCTGATCAAGAATGCTGGCGAAGCCACCCAAACCTATATCGAAGAGCACGGCACCGCTGGATACACACCTGAAATTCGGGTCGCGGTCACGCGCACGGACGAGGCAATCAATATCACGATTCAGGACAATGGCATCGGCCTGCCTGCGGACCGCAGTCGGTTGTTCGAGCCCTATGTGACCACCCGCAGCAGCGGCACAGGGCTTGGTCTGCCAATCGTCAAGAAGATTATCGAGGAACACAGCGGTACGCTGACACTTGGCAATGCAGAAACCTTTGAAGGCAACAGCCATCAAGGGGCCTGCGCGACAATTCAACTTCCGGTGCAGCCTGCGGGCGCGCTGGCAACAAAAATACCAGCATGAGGGCGACAATGGGCGATATTCTAATCACCGATGATGAGCGCGATATCAGGGAGCTGATCTCGGAAATTTTGCAAGATGAGGGGTTTACGACCCGGCTCGCAGGTACTTCTGACGAATGTATGGCGCAAATCGCGGCAGAGCCACCAGCGATGATGATCCTTGATATCTGGCTCAAGGACAGCAACATGGACGGGATCGACATCTTGAAATCGGTGAAACGGGACCATCCTGACATTCCGATTGTCATCATCTCGGGCCATGGGAACATCGAAATCGCGGTCGCCGCGATCAAGCAGGGGGCTTACGATTTTATCGAAAAGCCGTTCAACATTGATCAGTTGATGGTGGTCATTCGGCGGGCGATGGAAACCGCGAACCTGCGCCGCGAGAATATCCAGCTCAAACGCGGCGAGACAGCCAATGCCGATATGCTGGGGGACAGCGCCGCGTTCCGGAACCTGAAATCACAGTTGGACAAGGTTACAAAGTCCAATGGCAGGGTTATGCTGACTGGCCCGGCGGGCGCAGGCAAGGAAATAGCCGCCCGCTATATTCATGCGCAATCCAACCGCTCTTCTTCGCCTTTTATCACGGTGAATTCCGCGTCGATTGAACCGGACCGCATGGAGGAGGTCCTGTTCGGGCGTGAAGACAGCGGCAGAGGTATCGAAAGAGGACTGCTGGAGGAGGCCAACGGCGGTGTGATCTATTTTGATGAAATCGCGGATATGCCCCTGGGTACGCAATCCAAGATCTTGCGGGTGCTTGTGGACCAGCGTTTTCAGCGGGTCGGTGGGAATGACAAGGTGCAGGTCGATCTGCGGGTCATTTCCAGCACAAACCGCGATCTTGCCGCCGCCATCGACGCGGGCACGTTCCGAGAAGAACTTTTTCACCGGCTGAACGTAGTGCCGATTGCGGTGCCATCGCTCGAGGAACGGCGCGAGGACATCCCGCTGCTGGCCGAACATTTCATTGATCTGTGCAACAAGGCCCAGGGTCTGCCGTTGCGCAAGCTGGCCGATGATGCGCGGGCCTTGCTGCAAACGATGCTGTGGCCCGGCAACGTGCGGCAGTTGAAGAATGTCATCGAACGTGTGCTTATTCTGGGCGAAGGCAGTGGTGATATCAGCGCCAAGGAACTGCCCGCGTCAGAGGAAGGCGGAACCAGCGAGGGTCGTATCGTACTGGCGGGTGGTCTGGCCACCTTGCCGTTGCGTGAAGCGCGCGAGTTATTCGAGCGTGAATATCTGCTGACCCAGATCAATCGTTTCGGCGGCAACATCAGCCGCACCGCGTCCTTTGTGGGCATGGAACGTTCTGCCTTGCACCGCAAGCTGAAGTCGCTGGGTGTCGTCACCACGAACAAAGCAGGCGGACGTGTTGCCTACATTGAAGAAGAAGCGTCTTGAAGGTTATCATCTGCGGCGCAGGGCAGGTCGGCTGGCAAATTGCCCGCCATTTGTCGGGTGAAAACAACGATGTGACAGTTGTGGACAACAACCCTGAGCTGGTTCGTCGCGCGACGGATACGCTGGATGTGCAGGGGATTGCGGGCTTTGCCAGCTACCCCGATATCCTTGACCGGGCTGGCGCGCGCGATGCCGATATGATTATCGCCGCCACCTATTCTGACGAAGTGAACATGGTCACATGTCAGGTGGCCCACTCGGTCTTTTCTATCCAGCGCAAGATTGCGCGTCTACGGTCGCAAAGCTATCTGAACGCCATCTATTCCGACCTTTACCGGCGCGACCATCTGCCGATTGATGTGGTGATTTCCCCAGAAAAGGAAGTTGCCGAAGCTGCCTTGCAGCGTCTGGCGGCACCTGCCGCCTTTGACACCGAAAGTTTCTTCAAAGGCCGTGCCCAGCTGCTTGGCATCACAATTGACGAAGATTGTCCGGTCATCAACACGCCACTGCGCCAACTGACCGACCTGTTTTCGACATTGCGCGCGATTGTTGTGGGCATCCGCCGGGATGGGGTCTTGTTCGTCCCGTCACCCGGTGATCAGATATTCGCCGGTGACGACTGCTATATCTTCACCAACACCGAAGATATGCCCCGCACGCTGGAAATATTCGGCAAAACCCAGTCCAAACAGGAACGGATCGTTATCATTGGTGGCGGCAACGTCGGACTGGGCGTGGCGCGCGCGTTAGAGACCCGCACCGATCGCGTGCGCGTCAAGATCATCGAGAAAGACCGCGACTGTGCCGAACATGCCGCCGACGCATTGGATCGCACGATTGTTCTGAACGGTGACGGTCTGGACAGCGGCCTGCTGGAAGAGGCAAACATCGCCACCGCCGACGCCGTGCTTGCTGTGACTGATGATGACAAGACCAACTTGCTTGCGTCGGTCCGGGCCAAGGAAATGGGCTGCCCGATGTCGATCTGTCTGATAAATGATCCGACTCTGGTGCCTTTGATGGGTCCACTGGATATTGATGCCTACATCAACCCGCGTGCCACGACCGTCAGTTCGATCCTGCGCCATATCCGGCACGGGCGGGTTCGCGGTGTTTATTCCATTGGTGATGCCGAGGCCGAAGTAATCGAGGCACAGGTCTTGGGGACGTCCCCTATCGCGGGTCAGAAAATCAAGGATATCGCCTTTCCCGAGGGTACATTGATCGGTGGCCTTGTGAAGGCTGCAAAGGTCGTCAAACCTACCGGTGAGACCCGGATTGATGAAGGCGATGTGATCGCCATTTTCGCGATGGCCAAAGATGTTCCCGAAGTGGAGCGTCTGTTGCAGGTTTCGATCGACTTTTTCTGATGGATTGGATCACGCGCCTGCCATTGTTCGTTGTCTTGATGGGCATTGGGGCCTGTGCGATGCTGGTGCCAGCGCTGCATGGTGTCGTTATGGAAGATTTCGGCACGATGCGTATCTTCTTTTACGGGTTCATCCTGTTTTCGATCCTGACCCTGATGATCGGTCTAGCCACGGTCAGCTATGCGCGGCAAAGCGTGGCCCGGAGTCAATTGGTGGCGTTGCTTGCGGCATTTACGGTGTTGCCCTTGATGTTTGCACTGCCCTTCTACGAGGCGGTTCCCAACACGACATTTCTGAATGCATGGTTCGAAATGGTATCCAGCTTTACCACAACAGGCGCGACCGTTTACGACACTGCGGGCCGTCTGACCCCGTCACAGCATCTGTGGCGCGCGTTGGTGGGGTGGATGGGCGGCCTGCTGATGTGGATCACCGCGGTGTCGATCTTTGCGCCGATGAACCTTGGCGGGTTCGAGGTACGCGCGGCAGCAAATTCGGGCAGCGCACAAGTCGGCAGGTATCGTCAGTTTTCTGCTGTTGCAGACCCGTCAGAAAGATTGATGCGCTATGCCGCCACACTGACCCCGATCTATACAGGGCTGACGCTGTTGCTCTGGCTCGGGTTGGTCATCGCGGGTGAATTTCCGTATATCGCGCTGTGTCATGCGATGTCGGTGTTGGCCACATCCGGCATATCACCGATCGGGGGACTTTATTTCGCAGCCTCCGGCTTTTGGGGTGAATTGCTCATCTTCCTGTTCTTTGTCTTTGCCCTGTCGCGGCTCACCTTCAGCAAGGGGCTGACGGGTGAAAGCGATCAAGGGCTGCGCCGCGATCCTGAATTCCGGACAGCATTGGTGCTGATCGGGGCGGCGACGGCTATGCTGTTCTTGCGGCATTTTGTGGGGGCGGCGGAAAGTGACGCTGACTTTTCCCCGCGCGATATCGCTAACGCACTTTGGGGCGCGCTCTTTACGACCACGTCTTTTCTAACAACGTCGGGGTTTGAATCACGGTTCTGGGAAGGGGCGGCTGTCTGGTCCGGCTTGCGCACGCCGGGTCTGTTCCTGATCGGCATGGCTCTGATCGGGGGTGGGGTGGCCACGACGGCGGGCGGGGTCAAGCTGTTGCGGATCTACGCCCTTTACCGGCATGGTGAACGTGAGCAGAACCGGCTTTTGTACCCTTCTTCCATCGGGGGCGGGGGGAAGGCCGCGCGGCGCATTCGCAAGCAGGGGGCATATATCTCCTGGATATTCTTCATGCTCTTCGCGCTGAGCATCGCATTGGTCGTGCTGATGCTTTCGCTTACAGGCGTGCAGTTTGAAACCTCGATGGTGCTGGCCGTTTCAGCTTTGTCGACCACAGGCCCGCTTGCCACTGTCGCCGCCGAGGCGCCGATTGCCTATTCGGGCTTGCCGGATGCAGCCAAGCTGGTTTTGGCTGGTGCAATGGTGTTGGGGCGGCTGGAAACGTTGGCCATCATCGCACTTTTCAACCCTGAAATCTGGCAGCGATAGAGTTGCATTTTACTGCGTGTTTTTGGGGTGGAAACTCGTGAATGCCCGCGACATACTGCACCCACAACTGGGGGACCGGTCCGCGGTCGCAAGAACAAGAAAAAGGGTGTCGTAATGGCCGCCGATAAAGCAAACTTGCAAGATGCATTTCTCAACCACGTCCGCAAAACCAAGGTGCCGGTCACTATTTTTCTGGTGAATGGTGTCAAATTGCAGGGCGTGATTACATGGTTTGACAGCTTTTGTGTGCTGTTGCGCCGCGATGGTCAGTCGCAGCTTGTCTATAAAAGTGCGATCTCGACCATCATGCCTGCACAGCCCATCAGCCTTTATGAAGGCGAAGAGTAGATTTGCTCGAACATGACCGCCCTGTGACAAGGGCCTGGGTGCTACACCCTGATTTGAAATCTGATCAGAACCGCAGGGACGCTGTTCCTGCGCTGGAAGAGGCCGTCGCACTTGCAGCGGCATTGCCCGACCTGCAAGTCGTCGGCTCTGACGTGGTGCGGTTGCCGCGCATTCATCCGGGCATGCTGTTCGGCTCTGGCAAGATCGAGGAACTGAAATCAGCCTTTCACGACGCCGAGGTTGAACTGGTCCTGATCGACGGGCCGGTCACGCCGGTCCAGCAGCGCAACCTGGAAAAGGCGTGGGGCGTCAAACTTCTTGACCGGACCGGCCTGATTCTCGAGATTTTCAGCGACCGCGCGCGCACATCCGAAGGTGTGTTGCAGGTCGAAATGGCGGCATTATCCTATCAACGCACGCGACTGGTCAGGGCGTGGACCCACCTTGAACGACAGCGGGGCGGACTGGGTTTTGTCGGCGGTCCCGGTGAGACACAGATCGAAGCAGACAGGCGCGCGATTGACGAACAGTTGGGGCGCTTGCGCAAACAGTTGGCCAAAGTGGTCAAGACCCGCGAATTGCACCGCGCATCACGTAAGAAGGTGCCGTTCCCGATTGTGGCGCTGGTCGGCTATACCAACGCAGGCAAATCGACCCTGTTCAATCGTCTGACCGGGGCGGATGTGATGGCCAAGGACATGCTGTTTGCGACACTTGATCCAACCATGCGCAAGATCATCCTGCCTGCGGGGGATGAGGTTATCATGTCCGATACTGTCGGCTTTATCAGTGACTTGCCGACCGAACTTGTTGCGGCCTTTCGCGCCACACTTGAAGAGGTGCTTGACGCTGACCTGATCGTGCATGTGCGCGATATCAGTCACCCACAAACCGAAGAACAGGCGCAGGATGTGATGGCCATTCTGCAAAGTCTGGGCGTCGCCGAAGAAGCACCTGTGATCGAGGTCTGGAACAAGATCGACCTGATTGACGGCGATGCGCGTGATGCAATGTTGACGCAGGCTGCCCGCCGCGACGACCTGTTTGCCATTTCAGCCGTCACCGGCGAAGGGCTGGATGCGCTGCTGACGGATATTCCAAACCGGCTGAAAGCCCCTCGTACCGAAGAGGTGCTGCACCTGGACTTTTCCGACGGGCGCAAGCGGGCGTGGCTGTTTGAACAGGGCGTCGTGACAGACGAAGCGCAGGACGACAGTGGCACGCAATTGACTGTGTTCTGGACGCAGTTGCAAAAGGACCGCTACGAGAAGCTTTAGCTTATCTGGCTGGCCGCAAGACAGAGACGCCGACGGCAGCGGCGCGTGCCAGATCGGGGTCGAGTGACATCGGGATATATTCGCCGCGCCGCCACAACTCGCCCAGATTGTCATAATAGCGCGACAGCGGATGGCCCGATTGGCCAGTGGCGGTGATAAAGACGGAACTGTCAGGGTCCGCAAAATCGTAAACGCCTCTGTAGCCCGCAGAATGCACATTCTGAAACGGTTGCAGGCCGGTGCCAGATGTCAGCCCGCGCTGCAACGTATGATCGCCGCCGCTGGTCGACTGGCGGATGTTGACGAACCAATGCAGCAAGGGCGCTTGCCCCAGAACCGGGTGATCATGTGTGGCCTGATGGGCATCGCCCCAGCGCACGGCCTCGATCGCGGGGCCATGGTTTTCGGTGATCCAGATCAGCGCATCATCCAGTGCCTGCCGCGCAATGTCCGTGCAGGTTTCGACCGACGCGGACTGGATCACGTCACACCACACCGACGCGCCGTCAATGTCGCGGAAAACGCGCTCGATAAAGACAGGATTGGCGTGGGTGAATTCAGAGGCCAGCGGCCCAAGTTCATCGCGGATCAGCCGTTTCTGGAATTCGCGCACCCATGCGGCATAAATCAGCGGCTCTGGCAGATGTTCGTTCATCTCGCCGTTCCACGCCGACAGCAGGTCAAGTGCAGTCTGCCGTCTGCGTTCGGGCGTGCCCTGAAGGGCCGCGTCACCGGTAAACCATAAGTCCGCCCCCATCAGTGTGAGAATCGAGCGTGCGGCGAAACTGACGGTGTCCTGCTGGGCTTCGATAAAGCTGTCGCGGGTATGGACGCTGCGCGCTTGCATCAACCTGCGCCAGCGGTAAATCCGTTGCGTGTCGCCCCAATTGTAGGACACATGCAAGGGGAATTCGCGGTCAACGATCTTGTTGTTGGTGTTGCCCAGAATACCGCCTGTGGGATTGATGAATTCGGGATTGTCGATATAGGGAAACCGGCCGCGCCAGCGGTTTTCCGGCAGATAGCCAAAAGATGGATAGCGCCCCTTGCTTTGGTGCGCCTCGTCACGGGCGGGCAGGGCACCGATGGTCTTGAGCGCGATACGGTTGCGGTCAGCCAGCGTCAGGTTTTGCGAGGGTGCGATGAAATCCCGTCCTGCGTAGATCGCTTCATCAACAGTGCTGGAACGCATGATCCCGATGGCTGCCGACATCGAGGTATCCTTGTCGGTCAGCGCGCTCCAAGCCAGTGCTGTTACGTGTCCCGGTGGCGTGATGGTCCCCAGATCAAGCTGGTCGGGCGGCAGCACCGGGCCATTGATGGTCCAGCGCAGCTTGATCGTGATCGCGGCACCGCCTTTGACACTGATAATACTGTCGCGGGTCCGGAACGGCTTCCAGCCATCGATATCGCGATATTCGTCAGGGTTTTGCGGGTTCACCTCCTCAATCAGAATATCCTGATCATCGACATTGGCCGACGTCAGCCCCCATCCCAAGGCATCACTGCGTCCGGTCAGTACCAGCGGCATGCCGGGAATTGTGCCGCCGATGACGCCGCCACTGCTGAGTTCCAGCCGGGCCAGGTACCAGATTGTCGGTGCGGTCAGTCCCAGATGAGGGTCGTTGGCCAGCAAGGTAGCCCCTGACGCCGACCGTGCGGCATTCGCCGCCCAGGCATTGGACGCGCCCGCCAGCATTGGAGGCTTGATCGGCGAGAGCGGGTCGTAAGCCATGCGCATATTTGGCATATAGTCCGGCACGTTGGGGACCAGTGCGGCAAATTCGGGCAGCGCGGCGATGCCGCTGGTTGGGTCATCGGGCATGATGTCGCGCAGCCGGTCATTATTATCAAGGATCAACGATGTCCGCGCCCGCAGGACTTCATTCTGCGCCTGTGATGTCAGGGTCAACGCCATCAGTTTGAGGATCGCCAGCGAATCTGCTGGCTCCCAAGGGGAGATCGGATGGTTGAATAGCCACATTTCCGGTGCGCCGCGTCCGCGCGCGCCTGCATTAACCTCGTTCAACCATGCATTCACCCCGTCGGAATAGGCATTCAGGGCGATTGTCGTATCTTCGTTTTGTGCGGCCACGGATGCAACGGCATGGCCGTAGATATCCAACCGACGGATCAGCACGTCTGTCTGAATTTCAGAGGCGCCGAACAGTTCGGCCAAGCGCCCCTGGGCCGCGCGCCGGTTCAGGGTCATTTGCCACAGCCTGTCCTGTGCGTGCGCATAGCCTAGCGCAAAGAACACATCTGCGTCTGTTTCGCCGAAAATATGTGGCACATTGGCGTTGTCGCGCACGATCTCGACCGGGGCTGTGATTCCCGTCACGGTGCTGGCGGCGTTGTAGTCGGGCAGGGATCGTTCGAAAAAATAATAGGCCAGAACAAGGGCGGCGACGACCAGGCAAATCAGTGCAGTGGCCAACGTGACCAGCCAGCGAAATAAAAGTGCCATGGGGCTCGTCGTTCCTCTTTCACGTTTCGCGGTTTGTCTCGCGAAATGCCGGTCCGGCTCGGATTTTTTTACTGTTTAACAGGGCCGCGCTGAAGAACAAGAATTGGTTGGGGCCTGCGTCCATTAAACCGGGGCCAGCTGGCGCGGCTTGTTACGGCAAACCGGACCTATTTCGTCACAAGACACTGCCCCGTGCGTTTGTGCCCTCTGGCAATATCGCTGTACAGGGCATTGCCATTCGGCTGCACAACAAACATGACACGGCCCGCATCGACAGAAAACCCCCGCAGATCACCCAAGATGAAGGGCTCCGCTTCAAAACGCCGGGCGTCAGTTTGCACCGTGGTGACTTTGCGGCGCGGTGGGTCGCGTTTGTCGACAGCATCAACAAACTGGTTTCGGTCAATCGCGAAACTCACCTTGTGCGGGATATTCGCGCAGTCAGTCGCAGTCACACAGGGACCCATTGCGCAATCAAATGACTGTGCGACAGCCGGGAGTGCCAGCATACCGCTACAGAAAGCCGCAGTCAGGACAGACCTGATGAACATCGGCTACGGATTTATATATTCTTCCATGAAGGGCAAATAGGTCGTGAGGGTGTCGCGCATCAGTGCTTGCTCTGATGCATCTGCGTGGTTCTGGTAAATATAATAGAACGTCGCAGCTGACCCAAGGATCATCCCGAATATGACAGTCAGCAAGAATTTCATACCGCAGTTACCTTATTGTTCTCAATTCCTTCGGGCCCCACGATTGGGCAGGCCCCTGTATGGACCAAACCATAGTTGCGACCAAACAGCCACCATTGTTTGAGCAGGCTCAGATGGACAGCCGGGACGCGTGGCTGCCGCGTTCGCGGTAGGGAGTGCGATCATAATGCGAACGGTAGCATTTTGAAAAATGCGATGGCGATGCAAAACCACAGGCCAGTGCCACGTTGATGACGGTCATGTCCGTTTGCATCAACAGGTTGCGCGCCTTTTGCAGGCGCAGTTCCATGTAATAGCGTTTTGGGCTGCGTGACAGATAGCGGCGGAACAGACGCTCCAGCTGGCGCGTCGACATGCCCACGTCACGGGCTAGTATGGCAGGGCTGATCGGGTCTTCGATGTTTTCTTCCATCATCTGGATCACGCGCGACAATTTGGGGTGGCGCACACCAATGCGCGTCGGGATCGACAGGCGTTGGGTGTCCTGATCTGTGCGGATCGCCGAATAGATCAGGATGTCGGCAATGGCGTTGGCCAGATCTTCGCCGTGCTCGTCGGCCACGATACTCAGCATCAGGTCAATAGAGGCGGTCCCGCCTGCGGTGGTCATCCGCTTTCCATCAATGACAAACACCGATTTGGTCAGTTCGATCTCGTCAAATTCTTCGGCAAAACTGTCCTGATTCTCCCAGTGGATCGTCGCTTTCTTGCCATCCAGCAGGCCAGCCTTGGCCAGCGTGTAACCGGCGGTACACAGGCCCGCGATCACCACCCCGCGCCGTGCCTCCCGGCGCAGCCAGTTCAGGATGCGCTTTGTCGTGGCATTGTGCACATTGATCCCGCCGCACATCATGATCGTGTCGTCGCGGTCGAGTTCGATCAGACCACTGTCGGGGGCAAAATTGCACCCGTTCGAGCAGCTGATCTGATCGCCGTTTTCCGCAATGATCGTCCATGTATAAAGTGTCTTGCCTGTCGTTCGGTTGGCGATGCGCAGACATTCAATCGCGCTGGCAAAGCTGAGGAGCGTGAAGTCCTGCATCAGAACAAAGACAAACCGGCGCGGTTTGCCTGTGTGGGCAACTTCGACAATATTGGGGTCGGTGGTGTTCAAAAGGCTAATCCGCTTCGATGGATTCGAAGCCAGACCACAGCAGGTTTGCAAAGCGCGTTCAAGAGGCAATGCATCGGCCCTTTGCTTTGATATGGTGGCAACCTTGGTATGATTTGCCATTGGCCCGCCTTGTTTCACGGGTTATACGCACCCTACGATAGCGTTAACCCCGCTGTCCTAACTGATATGGAGCATGACAATGACCGACTGGCAAAAATCTGACTGGCGCAACAAGCCGCGGGTGCAGATGCCTGACTATACTGATGCAGCCGCCCTCAGCGCTGTTGAAGCGCGTCTCGCCAGTTATCCACCCCTCGTGTTCGCAGGCGAAGCACGCAAGCTGAAAGCGGAACTGGCTGCCGTCAGCCGTGGCGAGGCGTTCTTGCTGCAAGGTGGCGATTGTGCCGAAAGCTTTGCCGAGTTTGGTGCCGACAGCATCCGGGATACGTTCAAGGTCATGCTGCAAATGGCGATGGTTCTGACCTATGGTGCGAAAGTGCCTGTTGTGAAGGTCGGACGTATGGCAGGCCAGATGGCCAAGCCACGCTCTGCCCCGACTGAAACGGTGGATGGCGTGGAACTGCCAAGCTACCGCGGCGATATCATCAACGGCTTTGATTTCACGCCTGACAGCCGGATTCCCGACCCCGAGCGGATGTTGCAGGCCTATTTGCAGGCCGCTGCGACACTGAACCTGTTGCGCGCCTTTTCGACCGGTGGCTATGCCAATGTGCATGATGTCCATAAGTGGACGCTGGGCTTTACCGATATGAATGAAGTCAGCAAATACAGCGAAATGGCGGCACGAATCAGCGACACGCTTGATTTCATGCAGGCTGCGGGACTGAGCACGGATCATAACCACGAGTTGCAGACCGTCGATTTCTACACCAGCCACGAAGCCTTGTTGCTGGAGTATGAAGAGGCGCTTTGCCGGCTTGATTCGACGTCAGGCAAGTGGCTGGCCGGGTCCGGGCATATGATCTGGATCGGCGACCGCACACGCCAGCCTGACGGTGCCCATGTGGAATTCTGCAAGGGTGTGCAAAACCCGATTGGCCTGAAATGCGGGCCAAGCATGACCTCCGGGCATCTCAAATCGCTGATGGCCAGCCTGAACCCCGACAATGAAGCAGGCCGGTTGACCTTGATCTCCCGTTTCGGCGCGGGGTCAGTGGGCGAGCATCTGCCACGTCTGATCAAGGCCGTGCAAGAAGAGGGTGCCAATGTGGTGTGGACCTGTGACGCGATGCATGGCAACACGATCAAGTCATCCACGGGCTACAAGACGCGTCCTTTTGAAAGCGTGCTGCGTGAGGTCAAGGAATTCTTTGCTGTGCATAATGCCGAAGGCACTGTCCCTGGTGGGGTTCATTTCGAAATGACGGGGAAGGACGTGACTGAATGTACCGGTGGCGTGCGCGCCGTTACGGACGAGGACCTGTCAGACCGTTACCATACCGCCTGTGACCCGCGGCTGAATGCGTCACAATCTCTGGAGCTGGCGTTTTTGGTCTCTGAAGAACTGTCCGCGCGCCGGACATCGATGTTGCAGGCAAAAGCTGGATAATTCCAACGATCACAGCAAGAAAAGGCCGCTTTGCAGCGGCCTTTTTTCATTGTGAAACATGTATTTGGTATCAAGCGCCCTGATCGCGTACAGTGCACCACACAGCATTTTACCGTGAGGTCACTTTAGCCGTTGTTCACAACCAGTCTCAGGAAAGGCGCCTTGCGTTCTGTTGCAGGCTCCGGGCTTTTGTGGACAAGAGGCTGAACGCTGGCCAGTTGCAGTCCAAGCGTTTCATGGCGAATACGCGCGCCTTTGGTGATTTCGAACCGACGTGGGCGTGAACCTGCCTCTCCTTCTGTCACGATCGCCCCAAGGATGCGGGTTGTTTCGCCCTTGTCGTCGCGTAACGGCAGCAACAGCATCGTGCCGGTCAAATGCGACCGGATCAGTGACCCCTGAGAATTCAGTGGAACGCTGATGATTGCAGGTTCGGAAAAGGCGGCTTCGACCAGCTTGGCGATTTCGTCACGTGCACTTGGGTCAAAGAAGGTGCTGAGTGGCATGCCACGGGCATCCATCTTGAGCAGGTCATGCAGGCTTTGGCCAGCGACACGCATGCGGGCAATCCCCGGTGCGACCCGCTGCAAAATGAAAGCATGGGGCAGGGCTGCATCAATCTGGCTGGGCTCGATGTCATTGCGTGATGGCACCGACTGTGCATGACGCAGGGCTCTCCAATAACGCTCGAGGCTTTCAAGCGTTGGATTGCCTACTCCGGGCAGGTCAGCTTTGCGGCGCTGCGGGTTATCTTCGACGATCTTCATTTCGACCTCAACTTTCGCTGTGGGTGCATCATTTGATGCAAAACCAATTTGTATCTTTAAAGAGTTTTTAACAAACATTACTCACGAGTTCACTTAACAAAGTATTAATGGGTTAATTCGGGTAGAGAGCCAAAGGTTGCGCATGGTCGGGATTCTACCATAACAGCACAGGCGCAACGACAGTGACGAGGTCATGATGACGAACTCGATGACAGCATTTGCCAGCAGGACGGGTGCGATGGGCACGATCACCTGGGCATGGGAAATGCGGGGTGTGAATGCGCGCGGCCTGGATCTGCGTTTGCGTCTGCCCGAAGGTATCGAAGGGTTGGAGGCCGCTTTGCGTGCCGCGCTTTCAAAGTCGCTGGCTCGGGGCAATATTACCGTCAACCTGCGCCTGTCCCGCGAAGAAACCGGCGGCACCTATGCCTTGGACGAACAGCAACTTGATAGCGTGCTGCGCGCGTTGGATGCGGTACAGGAACGGGCATTTGCGATGGGTGTGACGTTGGGCCAGCCCACTGCGGCTGACGTCCTGTCGCAGCGCGGTGTGCTTGTTCCCGCCAAATCGGATGACCAATCACAGGCGCTTGCAGCGGCACTCATCGCCGACATTACGCCGCTGATTGCGGATTTCATCAAGATGCGCGAGGCCGAAGGCGACGCGCTCCATGCCGTCTTGCTGGATCAACTTTCGCAGATCGAGACGCTGACAGCGGCCGCCTCCGGCGCTGCCGCAGACCGGGGCCCGCAGGTCAGGGAAAACCTGACGCGGGCATTGCGTCGGGTGCTGGAAGATGTGGCCGAGATCGAAGAATCCCGCGTCGCACAGGAGCTTGCCCTGTTGGCTGTAAAATCGGACGTGACAGAGGAAATCGACAGGCTCGGGGCGCATGTTGCGGCGGCACGTGACTTATTGTCAAACGGATCACCCGCAGGCCGCAAACTGGATTTTCTTGCACAGGAATTCAACCGGGAAGCCAATACGTTGTGTGCCAAGGCGCAGTCGGCGCCGCTCACCGCCATTGGTCTTGATCTCAAGGCTGTGATCGACCAGATGCGCGAACAAATTCAAAATGTGGAGTAACGCATGTCCCGTCGTGGTCTTTTGATTATCCTGTCGTCACCATCGGGGGCGGGGAAATCCACGCTTGCGGGCCGGTTGCGCCAATGGGACGACACGCTGCAATTTTCCGTGTCAGCCACGACCCGCGCCCCCCGTCCGGGCGAAGTGAACGGCCAGGACTATTACTTTTCCAGCGTTGCCGACTTTCAGGATCAGGTCGCCGCAGGTGACATGCTGGAACATGCACGGGTGTTCGAAAACTACTACGGATCCCCCAAGGGCCCTGTCAAAACCGCGATCGAAAGCGGCCGTGACGTGCTTTTTGATATCGACTGGCAAGGTGCACAGCAGATCAAGAACTCTGACCTGCAAGAGCATGTGCTGTCGATCTTCATTCTGCCGCCGTCCATCAAAGAGTTGCACCGCAGGCTGGTCAGCCGTGGTCAGGATGCCCCTGAAGTGATTGAGAAGCGGATGCAAAAAAGCTGGGATGAAATCAGCCATTGGGACGGGTATGATTACGTATTGGTGAATGATGATCTGGACACGACCGAGGACAGGCTCAAGACGATCATCGCCGCCGAACGGCTGCGCCGGCCGCAACAGCCGCATCTGGTCGACCACGTGCGCAAGCTGCAATCAGAGTTTGGAGACAGACCATGACACTTTATATGCTGGGTAACAGGACCCCCGAGGTGGCCGACGACGCATGGGTTGCGCCGGGCTGTCATATCATTGGCCGGGTCAGGCTGGGGCCGCTTGCGTCGGTCTGGTTTGGCAGTACCCTGCGAGGAGACAACGAACTGATCGATGTGGGCGAGGGGAGCAATATTCAGGAAAACGCAGTGTTGCATACAGATATGGGCTATCCGCTGACCATAGGGACCGGATGCACCATTGGTCACAAGGCCATGCTGCATGGTTGCACGATTGGCAACAACAGCCTGATCGGGATGGGGGCTACTGTTCTGAACGGTGCCGTGATTGGGGAAAATTGCCTGATCGGGGCCGGAGCGCTGATTACCGAAGGCAAACAAATCCCCTATGGTTCATTGGTGATGGGCGCTCCCGGTAAGGTGGTGCGTGAATTGGACGAGGCTGCGATCAATGCGCTCAGGGCATCTGCACTGAACTACCAGCAGAATGCCGCAAGATTCCGAAAGGACCTGAAGGCCATTTGAGCCAGTGCAGATGGCGTCAGTTGAAGCCCAGCTCTGGATTGGGCATCAAAAGCAAGTCGAAATCAATCTCTGGCGCGAATAGCTGAACCTCTTTTCTGATGATTTCAGAATCTGGGATATCATCGGACACCGCGCGATATTTGCCGCGGAATTCCAGTTCGATCAGCTTTGACACCACATCAACGGCATCGAAATTATGTGCGACCAACGGCGACAATATCATATCGGCCTTTTGCTTCTCCAGAAGCTCCGGGGTCAATTCATCAATATCTATGAAATGGAAACCATTGAGTGCCTGCACATTTCGCCCTTCGGCTTTCCAACGCGCAATATCCCCGATCACCACTGTGGTATTCGTTAATCCTTCCAGATGAAAGGAAAGGGGTCGCTCAAGGTCCTGCCGCGCATAACCTGACATCCGTCACCCAATCTCGTATTTTTGCTCTGTTCGTTTGTCACTTATTGAGACAACGCGGAGATTAACGGTAATGTTCCTAATGCTTAAAGATTTATTTCTTGTTCGGACAAATTGACACAGACTGTTAATAATTTGGAGCTGTGTAAGACTTTGGAAATCAAGACGATGACATCGCTGGTCCATGCATTGGCGGCGCCAACCCTTGTTGTTGGTCCTGACGAGCGTTTGGTTGCGATGAATGACCCGTTTGCGGCACTTGTCGGTGCGGGCCAGTTGGGCAAGCATTACATCACAACCTTGCGCCAGCCCGCAGTTGCAGATGCAATTGCGTCAGTGCTTGCCGGTGGTCCGCCGGTCCAGACCCGTTACTTTTTACGGGACGGCAGCAAAGATACCGTCTACGACGTCAAAGTGGCGCCCGCCGGTGATTGCGTGGTCCTGTCCTTCGAAGATCAGTCCGCCGCAGAAGACGCAGGCCAAATGCGCCGTGATTTTGTGGCCAACGTCAGCCATGAATTGCGCACCCCTCTTACGGCGCTGCTGGGGTTCATCGAAACACTGACAGGTGCTGCGCGCGATGACCCGGCCGCCCGCGATCGTTTTCTTCAGATCATGGCGCATGAAGCGAACCGAATGACCCGGCTCGTTGATGATCTTTTGTCGCTCAGCAGGGTTGAAAGTGATGCGCGGGTCCGCCCGTTGGAGCCTGTGGACCTTGGCGGGGTGCTGGCATCCGTGATCAAAGGCCTTGAGCCGCAGGCGTCGGCGGCAGGTGTGACTGTCTCGCTCTCGGTCCCGGACGCCACCCAGACGATACCTGGCGATGCAGGCCAGTTGGCTCAGGTCTTTGCCAACCTCATTGAAAATGGTTTGAAATATGGTGCGCGCGGGGGCGTTTTGTCCGTTGTGCTGGATGCGGCGCAGATGCAGACAAAGTTGCGCGCCAATGGCGTGCGGATCTGCGTATCAGACAGTGGCGAGGGAATCGCCGAACATCACCTTGCCCGCCTGACAGAGCGGTTCTACCGCGTCGATAATCACAGATCGCGGGCTGTTGGCGGCACCGGCCTCGGGCTGGCGATTGTCAAGCACATCGTCAACCGGCACAGGGGGAAATTGACTATTGAAAGCACCCTTGGACAGGGCACGCAGGTGTCTGTTTTTTTGCCGTCACACTGACTGTCATAAAACATTTACATAACTGTCACAAAAGCGTGGTGTCGGGCCAATAGGTGGGCCACAACGGTAACGCGGCTCGCGCGTTGCTGATGTTAGACACAACAGGAGTAATCTGATGTCGCTCATGAAACTGACTGCCACAACTGCAGCTGCGGCCCTCATGGCAACCGCCGCAACAGCCCGTGACAACGTACAGGTCGCAGGGTCTTCGACTGTGTTGCCATATGCGTCGATCGTTGCAGAAGTCTTTGGCGAAAACTTCGACTTCCCGACACCCGTTATCGAATCCGGTGGTTCATCTGCGGGCCTCAAGCGCTTTTGCGAAGGTGTTGGCGAAAACACCATTGATATTGCCAACGCGTCACGCGCGATCAAATCGTCAGAGGTTGAAGCCTGTGCCGCTGCTGGCGTCACTGACATCATCGAAGTTCGTATTGGCTATGACGGAATTGTCTTTGCTTCCGACATCAACGGCAACGCTTTCGAATTCACACCAGAAGATTGGTACAAGGCGCTTGCCAACGAGCACTTCATCGATGGTGAACTGGTTCCGAACACTTTCACCAACTGGAACGAAGTGAACCCTGCTTTCCCTGACCAGCCGATTCAGGCTTTCATCCCCGGCACCAAGCACGGCACTCGTGAGGTGTTCGAAGAAAAGGTGATCCTCGCTGGTTGCGAGGAAGGTGGCTTCTTTCAGGCGATGCTGGACGCGGGCGTTGATGAGGACACTGCCGAAGGGAAATGCATGGCGATCCGCACCGATGGTCGTTCTGTCGATATCGATGGCGACTATACCGAAACACTCGCCCGGATTCAGGCCGATACGAACGGAATCGGTGTCTTTGGTCTGGCATTCTATGAAAACAACACGGACAAGTTGCAGGTCGCGACCATGGCAGATGTTGTCCCAACCACTGAAACCATCGCCGCAGGTGATTACCCTGTGTCCCGTCCGCTTTACTTCTACATCAAGGCGGCACACATCGGCGTTGTCCCCGGTGTCAAGGAATTCGCAGAATTCTTTGTCTCTGACGACATTGCTGGCCCAGATGGCCCATTGGCCGAGTATGGTCTTGTGTCTGATCCCGCGTTGATAGAAGTGCAGGAAACTGTGGCTGACGAAGTGACAATGGGCTCCGGCAGCTAACACCAATAGCCAAAGGGTGCCCGAACGGGCGCCCCTTGGCTGACACGAACAAGGGTTTTCGCCATGCAATCGCTGACGCCATTACTTCTGGTGATTACCGGCCTCGCTGTAGCAGGTTATTTCATTGCAAAATCCCGCGCCATGAAGGTTGCGGGGGGCGACATCCGCACACTGGTATCCTTGCCACGGCAACATGCGCTGAACACGGTGCTGTCAACCAGTGTGCCTGCGTTGGCCGCGATCCTTTTGATTTCCCTTTATCTGCGGCTGACCGGCGGACAGGGGTCATGGTTTTTTGGCTTTGTGGTCATTGGCTTGGCGGTGACTGGATTTGCCACGTCATTGATCGGTATCAAGCAGGATCGTCGGGCCAGAACACTTGCAGAACGGTGGATCTTGGGACTGCTGATCTTTGCCTCAACCATCGCGATTATGACGACTGTCGGCATTGTCTTTTCCATGCTGTTCGAAACATACAACTTCTTTGGGCAATACGACTGGCGTAATTTCTTTTTCTCGACCACATGGTCGCCGAACTTCCGTGGCAATTCTGACCTTGGTATTCTGCCTTTGCTGTGGGGGACACTTTACATCAGCTTTATCGCGCTGGCTTTTGCTGTGCCAATCGGGTTGTTTGCTGCGATCTACCTGTCGGAATATGCGGGCCCACGAATGCGGTCGGTCGCGAAACCGGCGATTGAGGTGCTGGCAGGTATCCCCACGATTGTTTACGGGCTCTTTGCGCTGTTTATCGTCGGACCTGCGCTGCGCGATTACTTTGCCGAACCGATGGGGCTGGGGCAGAGCGCGTCGTCAGTCATGACAGCGGGCCTTGTGATGGGGATCATGTTGATCCCTTTTGTCAGTTCATTGTCGGATGACATCATCAACGCTGTCCCACAGTCCATGCGCGATGGATCGCTTGGTCTGGGGGCCACCAAGTCAGAGACCATTCGGCAGGTTGTCATTCCCGCCGCCTTGCCCGGCGTGATTGGTGCTGTCCTGCTGGCCGCGTCTCGTGCGATTGGCGAGACGATGATCGTTGTTCTTGGGGCAGGGGCGGCGGCCCGCCTGTCGCTGAACCCGTTTGAAGCGATGACCACAGTCACCGTCAAAATCGTGAGCCAGTTGACCGGCGACACTGATTTTGCCAGCCCTGAAACGCTTGTGGCCTTCGCGTTGGGCCTGACGCTGTTTGTGATCACGTTGGGATTGAACGTCTTTGCGCTGTTCATTGTGCGCAGATATCGGGAGCAGTACGAATGACGACCTCTTTGCTCACCACCGACGCGCGCACCAAAAAGCGCAATGCGGCTGAAAAGCGCTTCAAAGCCTACGGGCTTGGGGCAATTTGCATCGCGATGGTTTCGCTCGTTTTCCTGTTGGGTTCCGTGCTGAGCAGTGGATTGGGTGCGTTCCAGCAAACCTATATCGCGTTGGATGTGCAGTTACCCGAGGCGCGGTTGGACAAATCCGGCACCCGCGATCTGGAGGTCATGTCGAAAGTCACGACAATCGGCTACGCGCCTATTTTGCGTGATGCGTTGGTGGCGCAGGTTGCGGCGCTCGGTTTGACCACCGACCTAAGCGACAAGGACGTCGGTAAAATGATCTCAAAAGAGGCGGCTGCGACCGTGCGCAACAGGGTGCTGGCCAACCCGGAGCTTGTGGGCACAACCGTGCGCTTTGATCTGCTCGCTTCGGGCCGGATTGACGGGTATTTCAAAGGCCGGGTGACAGCAGAGTCAGCGGCTCTGGATCAGAACACCTCGCCCGAGGCTTTAGTGTTGGCGCAGGAACTCAAAGACGCCGGCGTGATCGAAACAAAATTCAACTGGAATTTCTTTGTCTTGCCTGATGCGTCTGACCAGCGGCCAGAGGCGGCAGGGCTGGGCGTGGCGATCCTCGGTTCTCTTTATATGATGGCGGTGGTCTTGTGTTTGGCCTTGCCGATCGGTGTTGCCTCGTCGATTTATCTGGAGGAATTCGCGCCCAGAAACCGCTGGACCGACCTGATCGAGGTGAATATCTCGAACCTTGCTGCTGTGCCGTCGATTGTTTTTGGTATCCTCGGGCTGGCGATTTTCATCAACTTCATGGAACTGAACCAGTCGTCGCCTTTGGTTGGTGGTCTGGTGCTGACATTGATGACGCTACCCACGATCATCATCTCGACGCGGGCGGCCCTCAAATCCGTGCCTCCGTCCATACGGGACGCGGCACTGGGTGTGGGCGCTTCCAAGATGCAATCGGTCTTTCACCATGTCCTGCCTCTGGCGGCCCCGGGCATCCTGACCGGCACGATCATCGGGCTGGCGCAAGCTTTGGGCGAAACCGCGCCACTCTTGTTGATCGGGATGGTTGCGTTCGTGCGTGAATATCCGGCTGCCTATACATCCGAATCTGGCCTGTTTGGGGAGGCTGCAACAGCCTTGCCAGTGCAGGTTTACAACTGGACACAACGGTCTGATCCGGCATTCTTTGAACGCGCCTTCGCGGCCGTCATCACATTGCTTGTGTTTCTCCTGATTATGAACGCGGTCGCGATCTATTTGCGCCGCAAGTTTGAGCGGCGGTGGTAACAGGCTATGCTAGACATCAAATATCATTCAGACCGAACAGTAGGCACAATGCAAGATAACAAGATCACCGCCAGGAACGTACAGGTGTACTACGGCGACAACCAGGCCATCAAAGACGTCAATGTCGATATTGCGGACAAGACGGTGACGGCATTCATCGGCCCGTCAGGTTGCGGCAAATCCACTTTCTTGCGCTGTTTGAACCGGATGAATGACACGATTGATATCTGCCGGGTCGAAGGTGACATACGCATTGACGGCGAAGACATCTATGATCCCAAGGTGGACCCGGTGCAGTTGCGCGCCAAAGTGGGCATGGTGTTTCAAAAGCCAAACCCGTTCCCCAAGTCGATCTATGACAATGTGGCCTACGGCCCAAAAATCCATGGCCTCGCCCGCAACAAGGCGGAACTGGACGAAATCGTTGAAAAATCGTTGCGCAAGGCAGCCCTTTGGAACGAAGCCAAAGACAGGCTTGCAGCCCCCGGCACCGGCTTGTCTGGTGGCCAACAGCAGCGGCTTTGTATCGCGCGCGCGATCGCGACCTCGCCAGAGGTGCTTTTGATGGACGAACCCTGCTCGGCGCTTGACCCCATTGCCACAGCGCAGGTCGAAGAACTGATTGACGAATTGCGCCAAAGCTTTTCGGTGGTGATTGTCACCCACTCAATGCAGCAAGCCGCCCGTGTCAGCCAGAAGACCGCCTTTTTCCATCTGGGCAATCTCGTCGAATATGACGAGACCGACAAGATTTTCACCAACCCGGAAGACCCGCGTACCGAAAGTTACATCTCTGGCCGGATCGGGTAGGAGCAACATAATGATTGATCAACATATTTCCTCGGCCTACGACCGCGACCTTGAAGCGATCACTACCCTGATTATGAAGATGGGTGGATTGGTCGAAGAAGCGATTCTGCTAGCCGCACAATCGCTGGCGGACCGTGACCTTGAGCTGGCCGAAAAGGTTCGCAAAGCCGACAAGGTCATCGACGCTCTTGAGTTGCAGATCAACGAAGATGCGGCCCGCACCATCGCGCTGCGTGCACCGGTGTCCAAGGATCTGCGGGCTTTGTTGACGGTGCTGCGGCTGGCAGCATCGCTGGAAAGGATCGGGGACTACGCCAAGAATATCGCCAAGCGCACCAGCGCGGTCGTGGACATGCCACCCGTCAGCGGTGCGGACGTCGCCCTGCGCCGGATGGCCCGCGAAGTGCAAGCGATGCTGAAGGACACGCTGGACGCCTACATGCGCTATGATGCCGACCTCGCCGAGGATGTGCGCCAGCGTGATCAGGAAGTGGACCAGATGTACAATGCGCTGTTTCGCGAATTCCTTACCTTCATGATGGAAGACCCGCGCAACATCACCGCCTGCATGCATCTGCATTTCATGGCCAAGAACATCGAACGGATGGGCGATCTGACGACCAACATGTCAGAACAGATCATCTATCTTGTCACCGGCGAAATGCCCGAAGAAGCCCGGCCAAAGGGTGACAAGACGCCATTTGTCACAGATCCGGAGTAACACGCTATGGCACCGCAACCGCATGTCCTGATCGTCGAAGACGAAGCGGCCCAGCGCGAAGTGCTTGCCTACAACCTTGAGGCCGAAGGGTTTCGTGTGACCCGCGCCGAGAATGGCGAAGAAGGGTTGTTATGTGTTGATGAAGAAGCCCCCGACGTGATCGTGCTTGACTGGATGATGCCGCATCTTTCGGGCATCGAGGTTTGCCGCCGGATCAAGATCAGGCCCGAGACACGCAACATCCCTATCATCATGTTGTCTGCACGCTCCGAAGAGGTCGACAAGGTGCGGGGCCTTGAAATGGGCGCGGATGATTATGTTGTCAAACCATATTCCGTTTCCGAATTGATGGCACGGGTGCGCAGCCAGCTGCGGCGGGCGCGCCCCTCGACCGTGGGGCAGCTGCTGACCTATGATGATATCGTGCTTGATGCAGAGACCCACCGGGTCACACGAGCAGATCACCCCCTCAAGCTGGGGCCGACGGAATTTCGCCTGCTCACAACCTTCATGGAAAAGCCGGGGCGGGTCTGGTCACGCGATATGCTGCTTGACCGGGTTTGGGGCCGGGACATTTATGTCGATACGCGCACGGTAGATGTGCATGTCGGGCGCCTGCGCAAGGTGTTGACCCAGCATGGAGGCAACGACCCGGTCAGGACGGTCAGGGGCGCAGGTTACGCGCTGGGGTAACGCCCGATACCAGACCGTAAGATGGATCTTGATCCATCCCCGATCAACTCCCCCATGGCCCATGTTGGTCTGATCCGCCGTCTATGCGCTCAAACCCGTGCGCGCCAAAGAAATCGCGCTGGCCTTGGATCATGTTGGCGGTACCGCGGGCCGTGCGCATTGCGTCGAAATATGCCAGCCCCGATGACAGCGCGGGCAGGGCGATGCCGTGCAGTGCGGCTTGGGCGACCACCTGCCGAAGCGCGCCATGATGCTGTTTGAGATGGTCGGCAAAATGCGGGGCAAACATCAGATTGCCGTCCGCATCGGTGGCGAGCGCATCCGCCATATCATCCAGCATCGCAGACCTGATAATGCAGCCTTCGCGCCAGACCTTGGCAATCGCGGGCAGGGGCAGCGCCCAGCCAAACGCCTCGGACGCTTTCGAAATCATATCAAATCCTTGCGCGTAACACAGGATTTTCCCGGCAATGAGCGCGCTTTCCAGCGTTTCGGTGCCCAGATTGTCGTGCGGGATATGGTGCGGGGCGGTGCCGAACAGACCCTCGCCCTTGGCACGCATGTCCCGCTGTGACGACAGGTTGCGCGCGACGACTGCGGCTTCTATCGCGGGTACCGGGGCGGCGAGATGCTGCGCTTCGATCACGGTCCACCGCCCAGTGCCCTTCTGGCCTGCGGCATCAACAATGACGTCAAGCATCGGCTTGTTGGTTTTGGGGTCGATTGCGCCTGCTACTTTTCCTGAAATCTCGATCAGGTAGGATTTGAGCGGGCCCTTGTCCCATTTGGCAAAAACGTCGGCTATTTGTGCATCCGTCATATCCAGACCGTCGCGCATGATCCCGTAGGTTTCGGCGATCATCTGCATGTCTGCATATTCGATCCCGTTGTGGACCGCCTTGACGAAATGCCCGGCCCCTTCTTCGCCCATCCATGTGGCGCAGGGGGTGCCTTCGTGTTTGGCGGAAATCGCAGTCAGGATATGGGCCACACGGTCCCAATAGGCGCGCTTGCCGCCGCCCATGATCGACGGGCCAAAACGTGCGCCTTCTTCGCCACCCGACACGCCGATCCCCAGAAAGGGGAGGTCGCCCGCGTCACGGGCGCGGCGGTTGGTGTCGTGAAAGTTGGCGTTGCCCGCGTCAATGATCAGGTCGTCATCATCCAAAAGGGCGCGCAGGGCTGTGATCTGGTCATCAACCGCCCGTCCCGCAGGCACCATCAGGATAATGGCACGAGGTTTTGCAATGGCGGCCACAAGCTCTTCCAGCGACTCTGTCGGGGTGATCCTGTCTGCAAGCGCACCAGCATCCGCATGAAACTGCTTTGTTTTCTCTGTTGTCCGGTTCCAGACAGCGATGTCAAAGCCGTTGTCAGCAATATTGAGAGCGAGTGCCGCACCCATCGTGCCCAAGCCAATCAATCCAATCTCTGCTTTGCTCATCTGTCGTGGTCCTTTGTGCTTGATAGTGGCGGTCCTGCGGGGCATCAGCCCAGCAGTTTTGGCGCCACATATTGTCCGGCGATAAATACCGCATAAGCGACCACCATCAACCCGCCGACACGTTTGGTAACTTTGCCGACGACAAGCATCCACACGGCAAAGGCCACACTGATGGCAACGGTTGCCCACATCTGGAAACCGGCCAACTCGGGGACGACGTCAAGGGGTTTGATGAGTGCGGTCAGTGCGACGATAGACAGAATGTTGAATGTGTTCGATCCGATGATGTTGCCAAGGATCAGACCGACAGACCGCTTGCGCGCCGCCGCCACACAGGTGGACAATTCGGGAAGCGATGTGCCGAATGCCACAACCGTCATGCCGATAATCGCATCGGGCACACCGATGATTGTGCCTGAAACAACAGCTCCTTTGACCAGCATTTCGGCCCCGACCGCCAGCGCCAGAAGTCCGCCCAGCAAAAACAGGACAGCCGCACCCATTGTCTGGATATGACCGGCTGCGTCGTCGTCATCCTCTTCTTCCAGCACAATGCTGTTGGTTAGGTACTGGTAGGTTACGAAAGACGCCAAAATCACAAACATCCCAAGCGCCAAGACAGTCGTAATCTGGCCCGAAAGCATACCCACCACCAATAGTGCGGTCGCAAGCAGCATCATGGCCAGATCCTTAATCAGATCCTTTGGTTTGCCCTCGATCTTGTAGACAAAGGCCGTGGCCCCAAGCACCAGCAGAATGTTGGCAATATTCGACCCCAGAACGTTGCCCAGCGCAATACCGGGAAACCCTTGCAGATTCGCGTTCACAGAGGCAAAAAGCTCTGGCACGGATGTCCCGAACGACACGATCGTAGCCCCGATGAATAGCGGCGACAGCCCCGTCCGTTCGGCCATGAAAACCGCGGCGTCAATGGTCCAATCCCCACCTTTGATCAATAGAAATAGGCCGAACAGAATGGCCCCTGCGGCCAGTACAAACAGGTCGTAATGAGGCAATTCCAAGTGTGTTCTTTCCCGGTCAAATGTGCGCGCGGGCCTGTGCCAGCGCGACTGTTCTGCAAGGACCTAGCGCGCAAGCGAGGCAAAGTCACGGCCAGCCGGAAAAAACCTGTCTGATGCTGTGCTTTTCAGTCCAGATGCCTGTTCTCTGACGATCTTAAACGCATAGGCGTTAACAGTCAGAAACCGGGAAGTGTTTTATGTGCAGTTGCGATAAACCCGTCTGTGTCGGTCATGGTCACATCAACTGATCTTGTGTGGCTGGGGACGGACAGGCTGATTTGCGGGTCTTCGCTGAAGGAAATGCTACCTGTCACATCGACAAACCCCGCCCCGTCCAGATCAACCGCGATATTATCAACAAAGCGGGCGGGCAGATACAGAAGGGTGATTTGATCCATCTGCATTCCCGAATGGCTGGGGTGTTGCAGGTCAAGGTCCATGCGCTTGCCTTGATCATGCGTCGCCGTACCGGTGGATGGCATTGCAGCTTCCAACAGCGTGCCGGGCGCATCGAATTCAGTGACGTTGATCTGCATATTGCCCAATGTGGCCAGCGCCAGTTCCGGGTCAGTCCCCGGAGGGGCAGCACAGGCGCCCTGACCGGATGTTTTCACAAAGCTGTCGGCCACGAAAAGCTGCCCTTCGGTCGTGCGCGCCACGACGTGCAGTGGTGTTGGCCCGTTCACCCGCATTGTTACGTCAAAGAAGAAGTGGGGCACCGGTTCATCAAAGGTGAACACGGCAGAAACCGGCATTGGGTTTTCGTCCAGAATGACTGTGATACTTTCCAGCATCCGCCCTTGTGGCGCGGTCACAGTGGCGCCGATTTGCGTCCGGGCATCCATTTGCGAACGATAGGGGGCGTCAATGGTGATGACGTCGCCTGCGGGCGTCAGGAATTTGTCGCCGTACAGAGTTTCCCGCAGCTCTGGCCAGCTTGGGTCCAACGCAACAGCGGGACTGGCCAACAGAGTGCAAACCACTGCAGTGATCAACGCGCGTTTCTTCATCATTGCTTCGCCTCTCCAAATCCTGATGCGATGAACTTTCCAAAGGCACGGGGGCCATCGCCAGTTTCAATTTCAGCCGTCACGGTCAGCGTCTGCGGATCAATAACACTAATCGTGTTCGAAAACCAATTTGCGACGATGATGCTGCCATCATCTGCGGTTGTGTCAATCCCTTCGGGATACTCGCCCACGTCGATTGTTGCCATGACTTGCAGGTTTTGCAGGTCAAAGGCGCTGACTGTGTCGGCATATTGATTGGTGACAAAGCCAAGGCCGTTGGCAAAGGCTACACCGTAGGGGCGTTCGCCCACGGGGACCGTGCCCAAGACAGCGCCGTCATTGGGGTCCACGACGGTAACCGAATTGGAACCCACATCAGCAGTGTAAATCCGCCCTTCCGGACCGGTGGAAATGCCAAACGGACGCACACCTGCATCGGTGCGGTGGCGCAAGGTACCGGCAGGCAGGTCGAAGATTGATACCTGGTCTGAATCCCTGTCAGCCGATGCAAGCCAACTGCCATCCGCCGCAACAACCAGCCCGGCAGGCGCGCTGCCCGTGGTCAGTGTCTGGCGCAAAGACAGATCACCGGCGTCGAGGACCCAAATGCGGGCATTGTACCAGTCAGAGACATAGACAGCCTTGCCCGCGTGCCCCACAGCAATCCCGATCGGCCCGCCGTCAAGTCTGACCCTGGCCAGCCGCACCCCTGTGTGCAGATCGAATTTGTTAATTTCCTTGCTGCCGGCACTGACGGTAAAGATCGCGCCTGTTGTGGGATGCAATGCAATACCAGCCGGTTCACCGGGGACAGCGATGCGGGCCACCTCGGACCTAGCTTCAAGATCAATGACGCTCAGGTCGCTGCTGTTCTGGTTTGTTACGAACGCAAATTCGTCTGCCGCCAAAGCAGTGGCGGCAAACGTGATCAAGGCCGCAAAGCTGACTGACCTAGTTGCTGTCAAAGCGGGCGACAAGCGCGTCCAAACCAGCCTGATAGACGCCTGTGACAGCGGTAATTGCGGCAGCATCGTTCAACTCTTCGGGGGGGTCGTTGTTGGGATAGCCGCGATAAAAGGCACCGCGCCATTCGATCAGCGATCCGCCATCATCCAGCGGTTTGACAGTCAGGTGGGACGAATAGTTCGTGACCGGCAACACCTCAACCGCGACATCTGTGATGCGGTAGGAATAGCTCATCTTTTCGTCAGAGTATTTATAAAGCACTTCTGCGATTGTTGGGCCGCCTTCTTCGCCCAAAACCAGCAGGCGCGTGGCGTCAATCGCGTTATCACCCTCGCCGGTGCTGGAATGCACAGCCGGGTGCCAGCTCATGTCCTGAAAATTGCCAATGACCGCCCAGACCTCTGCCGGGGAGGCGCTGACCCCGGTGGTCAGTGTCACCTTTTGCCGCGTTGGCCCATGTGCATGTGCCATGATCGGCAGAAACGTGAGAAGAAGAAGGATGGAACGTCTGAATAGTCGCATTTGCAACCTCTTGTTGGAGGGGACATTTACCGCTGTATGACCACCTGAGCCTCGGGGTCGGGGCCAAGAAGTGATCACGCACCGCAAAGATGACCCGCAAGAGCCACCTTGTGGCGGGAACGCTAGCAGTGGCACCAAAGCCCATGCAATTGGCCAAAGGTAGCGGTTTTGCTTTCTGACCATTTTGGTGCACGATTGGTCGGAATGGGTCCGGCCAAGCCGGATTCGGGAGGAGACCAATCAGGGGGGATAGACAGCATGCGGGTGTTGACGCGCCTTTTTGGCACTATTCTAATTGCGTTTTGCATGATCATGCCGGCCTATGCGCTTGACGTGCGCGCAACTGTTTTGCGCGTTGACTACCCGTCACTTTTGCCAATCTCGCGGTATGATCTGGTGCCGGACGATCTGGGCTTTGCCGGGGCTGTACTTGGAGACGAGGACAACCAGACAACCGGGTCTTTTCTGGGCATGACGTTTGAAACCGAATTCGTGTCAACGGCACCCGAAGCGTTGGACGCGCAACTTGATTCCATACTGGCGCAAGGCACTGACCTCTTGATTGTTATGGCCGACGCCGATGATCTGTTGAAGATCGCTGATCGGGCGGGCGTGGACGTGATGGTGATAAACGCCACCGCACGCGATACGCATCTGCGGGATGATATGTGCCGTGCAAATACGCTGCATGTGGCCCCCAGCCAGTCGATGATGGCTGATGCCGTGGTGCAGTTTGCGATGTGGAAACGCTGGCGCCGTCTGTTTCTGATCCATGGCTCAAATCCTGCCGATCGGGCTTTGGGCGATGCGTACCGCCGGGCAGCGACGAAATTCGGGGCCGAAATTGTCGAAGAGCGTGAATTTGAGGATACTGGCGGGTCACGGCGCACGGACACGGGTCATGTGCTCGTGCAGCGCCAGATTCCGGTGTTTACGCAGGATGCGGCCGACCATGACGTGGTGCTTGCGGCGGATGCGTCTGATGTCTTCGGGCTCTACCTGCCGTTTCATCTGTGGACACCCCGTCCGGTCATGGGGTCAGGCGGGTTGCGGCCTGTGACTTTTCATGCGGCCCACGAAGCATGGGGCGCGACTCAGTTCCAACGCCGTTTCGAGGCTTTGTCGGGCCGCTATGTCCAAGAGGCCGACTATCAGGTCTGGCTTGCCTTGCGCGTGATCGGAGAGGCGGTGATCCGCACAAACAGCGCCGCACCTGATGTTTTGATGAATTACATCCTGAGTGAGGATTTCGAACTTGCGGCCTTTAAGGGGCGCAAGGTGAATTTCCGCCCATGGAACGGCCAGTTACGCCAGCCGATTCTGCTGACGGACAGCAAATTGACGGTCAGCGTGTCCCCACAGGATGGCTATTTGCACCAACGCTCCACGCTGGATACGCTGGGGCTCGACCAACCGGAAAGCGCTTGCAGCGCCTTTGACCAATGAGGATGGACCGAATGAACCGTCACGTGAACTTTCTTGCCTGCCTATGCCTTTCCACCTTCGGCCTGTCGAGTGCAGCTTCGGCCAATAAGGTCTTTGTCAGCAACGAAAAAGGCAACACGATTACCGTGATCGACAGCGACACATGGGAACCCATCACCGAATTTCCCGGCGGCAACCGTCCGCGTGGCATCGGGATCAGCCCGGATGGCAAATATCTGTATGTCTGTGCATCGGATGATGACACGATCCGCGTGTTCGATACCGAAACCTATCAGGAAGTCTGGACCTTGCCATCGGGTCCTGACCCCGAGCTTTTCACGATCCACCCCTCGGGCGAGCTGCTTTATGTGGCCAACGAAGACGATAATCTGGTCACCGTCGTTGACACGCAAAGCCGTACGATTGTTGCTGAAATACCCGTCGGCGTTGAACCCGAAGGCATGGCCATCAGTCCGGATGCGCGGTTTGTCATCAACACATCCGAGACGACCAACATGGCGCATTTCATCGACACATCGGATTACAAGATCAAGCATAACATCCTTGTGGATCAGCGCCCGCGCTACGCTGTCTACAGTGACGACGGCAACAAGCTGTTTGTCAGCTCTGAAATCGGCGGCACGGTCAGTGTGATTGACCCCAATGGCGCTGACGGGCCCGTTCTGACAGACAAGATCGGTTTTGAGGTCTCGGGCGTGCAGCCTGAATGGTTGCAGCCGGTGGGTATGAAGATCACGGCTGACAATAAATGGCTGTTCGTGGCGCTTGGACCTGCAAACCGTGTTGCCGTCATTGATGCGGAGACACTTGAAGTTGTCGATTATATTCTTGTCGGCCAAAGGGTTTGGCAGATGGCCTTTACACCGGGGCAGGAATTTCTCATCACGACAAACGGCAATTCCAATGATGTCACCGTCATTGATGTGGCCAAACAACGCGCAATCAAATCTGTACAGGTCGGCCAGCAGCCTTGGGGCGTTGCGGTCATGCCTGACGAATAATGCAAAGCTGAGGGGACTCAAATGATTTCAATTTCACGTAGATGGATGGTGTCGCTTGCGGCCACCGCGGCCCTGATGGCATCAACACTCACCGCAAGCGCGCAGGATGACATGCCGGTGATCCGCGCGGCGGTTCTGAAAATCGGTACGGTTAACTGGGAACTGGATACGATCACACGCAACGGGTTTGACAAGGCGAATGGCTTCACACTCGCAGTCCAGCCCTTTGCCGATAACGGGGCGACGCGGGTTGCATTGGAAGGCGGCGAGGCGGACCTTGCCGTCGCAGACTGGATCTGGGTGGCGCGCCAGCGCGCGGCAGGCAAGGATTATGTCTTTATTCCTTACTCCAAGGCCGTTGGCGGTGTGGTTGTTCCGCAGGACAGTTCCGCGCAAAGCCTCGCCGACCTTGCCGGCGGCAGCATCGGAATAGCAGGCGGACCGCTGGATAAAAGCTGGCTGATCCTGCGCGCTTATGCCCAGCAGGAGTACGGTCTGGACCTCAAGGCCGAGACCGAACAGGTCTTTGGCGCGCCACCCCTGATTTTCAAATCGGCTTTGTCGGGAGAAACCGACGGCGCGATCAACTTCTGGCACTTTCTGGCCAAGATGAAAGCCGGTGGGATGCGCGAACTGATCTCTGTGGAAGAGGCGTCTGTGGCGTTGGGTCTGGACCCCGAAGTGCCGCTGTTGGGCTATGTCATGAAAGAAAGTTTTCTGGCTGAAAACCCCGGTATCGCACAAGCGCTTTATCAGGCGTCGCGTGATGCAAAGACCCTCTTGCGCGAAGATGATGCCGCGTGGGACGTGCTGCGTCCGATGATGAACGCCAACAATGACGCGCAATTCGAAAGCCTGCGCACGGACTTTCGTGCAGGGATTCCCGCCCCCGGTCCAATCAATGCAGAAGGTGCAGACAAGCTGCTGCAATTGATGGCCAAGCTTGGCGGTGCTGATCTGGTTGGGGATGCAACGACCCTGCCCGCAGGGCTGTTTGCGCCGATCGAATGAAGAAGGCTGCGCCAAGGTGCACGACTAAGTGAGCATCCGCATCTTTTCATTGCTGGGGTTGCTTGCCCTGTGGGCTGCCGTGGCGTGGATCGCGGCCGATCCGCAGGTCTTGCCGATGCCGCACGCTTTGGTGCTCCCGTTCTGGGAAGAGGCCACGTCAGGTGAGTTGTTCTACCACCTGGGCCGGACTTTGATCCGGGTGATCTGGGCGTTTGCGCTGGCTATGTCGATCGGGCTGGCACTGGGGCTGGTCATGGGCTTGCTGCCAACGGTTGATCGCTGGCTTGACCCGTGGCTGGTGGTGTTCCTGAACCTGCCCGCACTGGTCCTGATCGTGCTGTGCTACCTGTGGATTGGGCTGAATGAAACGGCGGCGATAATCGCGGTGACTTTGAACAAGATCCCCAATGTGACAACCATTATCAGGGAAGGTGCGCGTGCAATGGACCCGAACCTGCGCGATATGGCGCGGGTGTTCCGGATGCCGCGTGGCACGGTGCTGCGCCACATCATCTTGCCACAGATGGCACCATTCATTGCCGGTGCCGCCCGTTCAGGAGTCGCGGTTATCTGGAAGATCGTGCTGGTGGTCGAATTTCTGGGTCGCTCGAATGGGATTGGATTTCAGATCCACCTGTATTTCCAACTTTTCGATGTACTGCATGTCTTGATTTATGCCCTGTCTTTTATCGCCGTGATGCTTTTGGTTGAATGGCTGGTCCTGCAACCGTGGGAAGCCCGCGTCAGACGTTGGAGGGGCGCATGATCACTGTGGATGTCCTGGCCAAGCAATTCGGCAACACGCAGGTGTTGAACTCTATACGCTTTGAAGTGCGGGCAGGGGAAACCGTTGCGCTGCTGGGTCCCTCCGGGATTGGCAAGACGACGCTGCTGCGGCTGATCGCCGGGCTGGACACAAAATTTGAGGGCCACATCACCCGGCCCGATAAGATGGCAATGGTCTTTCAGGAACCGACCTTGATGCTGTGGCGGTCTGCCATTGAAAATATCCGTCTGGTCCATCCGGATCTTACAAATGACGCTGCATTGGAAGCCCTGAATGAGGTCGGACTGGCCGAAAAAGCGAACCTTTTTCCCGGCCAACTGTCACTTGGCCAGCAACGCCGCCTGTCACTGGCGCGCGGCTTTGCGGGCCGTCCTGATTTGCTGATCATGGACGAACCCTTTGTGTCGCTTGATGCAAAGGCCGCGGATGAAATGCTGGCGCTGACCGAGCGGTTGATTGCCCAGACGAAACCCGCAACGATCTTTGTGACGCACGCCATCGCAGAGGCTGAGCGACTCGCCACGCGGGTTCTGACCCTTCACGGCGCACCCGCAACGCTTGTTACCTAATCAACAGAGGAGATAACAGAATGAAGATTTTACCATTTTTGGCGGCGGTGGTCGTAGCCGCACCGGCATTTGCGCATGACCTTGGCTTTGCGGGCTTGTTATCCAGCACTAACAAAGAGGATCTTGAACCTCTGACCTTGTCGGTCGGAAAACCGATTGCCGACGGCCCCCTGATGTTGAAATCAGGCACCGCCTACGAGATCGAGATCATCGCGGATGGCACAGGCGAACTGGCACTTGAAGGGGCCGGGTTCTTTCGGGCGATCTGGATCAATGAAATCGTTATTAACGGGCTGGAAATCCGCCCCTTGGGCATAGACAGTGTCGAGTTTGACGAAGCGGGCACGATGGAAATCGAGTTTATCGCCATCAAGCCGGGGCGCTTCGAATTGCGGCAACCCGGCTCTACCGGTGAGGGCCAGCGCGTGGAAATCGTGATCGAATAAGACCCCGTGCGAAGCAGGCGAACGGGCAAGAAATCTGTCGTTGGACTTTCCTTGCTCGATTTGCCCGCTATCTTGTTCACAGCGTCTGACTGCCAGATCGGCCAAACCGGGCGGGCGCAAGGACATAACATGATGCAACCGTTCAAACGGTTTCTTGGACCTTGGCTATGCGCGTTTTGCCTTCTTATGCCGGGTTTGGGCAACACCCAGAACAGCGGGCCGACTCGCGCTGATTATCTGACGCTGGCGCGTAGCGGATGGGTCTTTGATCTGCATTCAGCGCGGAGCCGGCGCGACGTTGATCTGCCGCCAGTCCGGTTTGACAGCCTTGAAGTCGCAAAAGGCGAGATTTGCTTGTTCGGCGATCCGCCGCATGCGCTGGCCCGACAGGTCGTTGTTCGCTTTACCACCTTGCTACGCGAGGTGTTCGACAGGCGTATCGCTGTGACATTTGCAGGGCGCGAAATAGCCAACTGTCCCGAACAACAGAGGGTCTATATCCGGCTTTATTCCGGCAGACCGCCATCATCCTTGTTCAACGCCGATATTCGGAAGCTGAACCAGACGTATGACATCCGGCTGCCCAATGGCTGGCGGGAACCGATCAGATCGCCCGCGCAGACGGTTGGCTATTTTGGGCGCAACGGGGCGGTGGCCCATTTGCTGATCAACCAGCCCCCCCTGCGCGACCTGACACCGCTTGAACAGGACTATTACAAATCCATCCTTGTCGAAGAAATGTTTCAAGCCGTCAGTTTCGGGGCTGATATCCTCAAATTCGATCGCCAGACCCCGTTTTACTCCAAGCTGCAAGAGGTGCCTGTCAATCTGCGCTATGTGCCGTGGCAATCGGAACAATTCATGAGCGGACTTCTGGGCAGCAATCCCAGCGGGCTGTGCGGTTTTGACATTTTCATGCTGCACGCACTGGCGGCCGCACATCTTGAAACGGTGAATTCCATCGCCTTGCTGGAATACATTGACCAGAATTTTGATGATTTGCGTGACTTGTCGCGTCAGACGATGACACGGCCAGATCTCCATATGCTGTTCGACGACACTTGCGAAGCGATCCCTGGCTGACCCTAGACCTTTGGCGATGTGGCTTTGTTGGCTGTTTCGGGCAAAATCGATGCAAATGCAGGGGACCACCAGTGTTACAAGAAAAGTCGCAACAGAGTTTTGACCAGATATCAGAGCTCCGGACGTGGTTGCAGGCGGGGCTGATAGGCAGTGATACGCTGATACAGAGGCTCTTGATCGGAGTGTTGACCGGGGGGCATGTCTTGATTGAAGGCGCGCCCGGTCTGGCCAAGACACGCGCAGTCAAACTGCTGGCCCAAGCGTTGCATGGCACTTTTGCGCGTGTGCAATGTACGCCTGACCTGTTACCTGCCGATCTGACGGGCACAGACGTGTTCAACCCCGAAACCGGACGTTTTGCCTTTGCGCCCGGTCCGGTCTTTCACAATCTGGTTCTGGTGGACGAAATCAACCGCGCCCCGCCAAAAGTGCAATCAGCCCTGTTGGAGGCGATGGCCGAAACCCAAGTCACAAGCGGTGGCAAGACCCATCCGCTGCCCACGCCCTTCTTTGTTGTGGCGACCCAAAACTCGATCGAGCATGAAGGCACCTTTCCCTTGCCAGAGGCGCAGTTGGACCGGTTCCTGCTGCATGTGATGCTTGAGCAGCCGGACCTCGCGACCGAGCGCCGGATTCTGGACTTGGTGGAGAGCGAAAGCAGCGGCGGCAGTACAAGGGCGCCGCAGCTTGATCCGGCCGCTGTGCAACAGGCACGCGATGATGTGGCGCGCGTGCATCTCTCGCCGGCCTTGCGTGACTATATCGTGCGATTGGTGGTCGCCACACGCACCGCCCCCTTTGATGCAGAGGTTGAACATGCGGTCTCTCCGCGGGGGTCGCTGGCGCTGGCCGCCTCTGCGCGCGCGCGGGCCTATCTTGCGGGGCGCGATCATGCGTTGCCCGAAGATGTTGATGCGCTCGCGCAGGACGCTTTGGCCCACCGGATGGCGCTGAACTGGGCGGCCTCCGCCAAGGGGCGGACGGTCAGGGCCGTTATCACCGACATCCAAACCCAGACCGAGGCTTTATGATTGCAGCAGATGGCACCCGGGTCACGGCAAGTGGGTTGATTGCGACCCGCGATGCCGTCAGCCAGCATGCCGGTCAGATTCCACCGACCAGTGCCTTGCCCGGTGGTTATGCGATCAGAAAGCGTGGGCAGGGGACGGTCATCGCCGACAGCCGGATCTACATGCATGGGGACGACATGCGTTATGTGGATCGCGGGGCAACGGCACGCACGGGTCATTTGCATGTGCGGACTTTCCACGAAGAGCGCGATCAGGTCAGCTTTCTGGTTGCTGATTTCCGGCCTGCGATGTTGTGGGGGATGCGGCGCGCGTTTCGGTCAGTCGCAGCTGCAGAAGCTTTGTCATGGCTGGGCTGGCAGGCCGTTGCGCGTGGCGGGCGTGTTGGGCTGATGGCAATAACAAGCAGTGAGCCTGTGATCGTGCGCACCCGTGGCGGCACCCGCGGGATGCTGGCCGTCATCGGCGGGCTTGTACGCGCCCATGACGCGGCAATGGACAGCGCGCAGGCGCGTGCCGCGGACCACAGTTTTGCCGCTGACCCGCCGCTGGATCAGGCCCTTGCCGGATTGCAGCGGATCGTGCCGCGTGGTGCGTCGGTCATTATAGCCTCGGCGCTTGATAGTGTCGGGACCGATTTTGACAGCGTGATAGGGCAGTTGTCGCAGCATCGTGCCCCGCGCTTCCTGTTGATCGAAGATCAGGCCCTGCACAACTTGCCCGCCGGACATTATCCGCTGCATGGCCCCGACGGAAACCGGCGCGCGGCAAGGTTCCGCAAGTCAGGTACGGCGCGTGGTTTACCTGAAAGCCTTGCCAACCACGATGTTGCGCGGATTGATGCTGGAATGCCGCCGCGCGACGCAATGGCTGGCGTTACAATCTGATGGCCGATCACAGCATCACCCGTGACACGATGCTGCAAAGCCTGCATGACATCCGCCTGCCTGCCGATGCACCCGGCGGGCTTTGGGCGGAATTGGCGGCTGCGGCGGGGCTGGGGCTTGCGCTTGCGCTGGTCTTCAGTTTTCTGATCCCGCTCTTCACCCGGCCGCGCGCGCAATCTGACGCGGCCCCTGATCTTGCCGCAGATATTGCCGCGCTTCACGCTTTGCCGCAGGATGCATATCAGCTGGAGCTGTTGCGGTTGGTGCGGGCGCATGCGCCAGCCTTGCTAGGCCCGGACCCCCAGAAAATCTATGCGCCTGAGGGTTTTCCCGATGCGCGGGCACTTGAAAAAAAGCTTCTTGAAACGGTGCAGGCCGATGCTTGAATTTGCAGACCCCCGCGCGTTTTTTCTGCTGCCGCTACCGGTGCTTTCCTATTTCCTTTTGCCACGACAAATGTCTGCGGGGACTGCGTTGGTCGTACCCGAAGGGGTGGGGCGGCATATCATGGCGGGGGCAGCCACGGGCGCGCGCGGACTTGCCGGGGTGCGACTGCTGGCACCTTTCGCCGTCTGGGTCTTGCTGGTGACAGCGCTGGCAGGGCCGCGCGCACTGGCCCCGCAGCAGGCACTGCCGATGTCAGGGCGCGACCTGATGATTGCGCTGGATCTGTCCGGCTCGATGGTGCGGGATGATTTCACGCTGGATGGTGCCAAGGCCACCCGGCTTGATGCGGTCAAGCATGTGGGCGCGGCCTTTGCCCGCGCGCGCGCAGGCGACCGGGTGGGGCTGGTCGTCTTTGGGTCAGAGGCTTACGTCGCCGCAGCGCCAACGTTTGATACGGATGCGATAGCCCGCACGATCACAGAACTGGTTATCGGTATATCTGGCAGGGCAACCAATATCAGCGACGGTTTGGGGCTTTCGTTGAAGCGTCTGGAAAGCTCTGACGCCGACACCAAGGTGGTCATTCTGCTGTCGGACGGGGCCAATAACGCCGGGGCAGCAACCCCGCGCGATGTGGCCGCACTTGCTGGCAAGATGGGTGTCAGGGTGCATACAATCGCCTTGGGGCCCATCGCGCTGGCCGAGGCACCCGATCAGCGCGGTGTCGTCGATGTGGATACGCTGCGCGCCATGTCGGACCTGAGTGGCGGCCAGATGTTTCGGGTGCGCACGACGGATGATTTGCGTGGCGTTGCACAGGCGCTGGATGCGCTGGAACCAACAGCAAGGGCAGGGCTGTCGGCGCAAACCTATCGGGAATACTGGATCTGGCCCGCTTTACTTGCTGGTGCGCTCAGTCTTTGGTTCGGGCTGTGGATACGCAGATGAGCGGTTTAACAGACATCACTTTCCTACGCCCCCTTTGGGGACTGGCCGTCCCCGTTGTGCTGGCCCTGATGGTCTGGCGCTTGCGCAGGGGCGGCCAACCCGGCGATTGGCAGACCCATATCCAGCCGCATTTGCTGGCAGCGATGGCCGCTCTTGGCAAGGTATCAACAGCACAAAGCCGGGTCGCCACGACGCTGCCCTTTGTCGTGGCAGGCATTGTCGCGGTGGCGCTTTGCGGTCCTGCCGTCGAACGCAAAGGGGCGCAGACGTTCCGCAACCTTGATGGGGTTGTCTTTGTGATGGATGTTTCGGGGTCAATGACCCGCGATCCGATCTGGCCCAAGATCGTGACGATGGCCCGTGGCGGGTTGAGCGTGCTGGGCAGCAAACCTGCCGCACTTATTGTCTATGCCGGTGACAGCTATCTTGCATCGCCCTTAACCATTGATCATGCGCAGTTGGGCCAGTCCGTGTCGCTGCTGGATGCCAAGACCGTGCCTGACAAGGGCAACCGGCCCGCGCTGGCACTTGATCGTGCGGCTGGGCTGTTGGAAGAGGCGCAGGTGCTCGCGGGCGAGGTGATCTTGCTCACCGATGGAGAAGGGCTGGAACCGCCGGCGATCCGGGCGGCGGAGCGGATTACGCAGACAGGCGCGCAACTGTCCGTTGTGGTGGCCGACACGACCGTGTCCGGTACGCGCCCCGCAGGCCGGGACATGGTTGATACGCTTGTCAGCATAGGCGGTGGCAGGCTTTATCAACCCGACAATCTGACCGGTTTCATGGCTGATCTGTCAGTCCAAGTTCCTGCGAGGGTCGCGCGCCAGGACCTGCAGTTGCTGTTGCTGACAGATTTTGGGCGTTATCTGCTGGTTCTGGCGATGGTCCCGGCGCTGATGCTTTTTCGACGGGACCGGACCTGATGCGCAAGATTATTGCCATATCCGCCGTAGTGCTGCTTGGCCTAGCCATGGCTCTTGGAGGGACAGCGCCTTTTGGCCGGTTGGCCTTGGCGCTGGGTATGCCGCGATTGGCGGCACATATCTTTACGGATGCGCAATGGCGCGGTGTCGCATATTATCGGGCGGGTCAGTTTGAGGATGCAACAGCAATACTGACAGCGGCAGGTCCGCAGGGACTTTACAATCTGGGCAATACCTTTGTGCAGCAGGGCAACTACGCCGCAGCACTTGAGGCTTATGATCTGGCGTTGGCCGGGCAAGAGGACAGCAAGGCACGCGCGAATTTCGATCTGGTCCGGGCATTTTATGCAGGCACTGCCATTGATGCGGGGTCGGTATTCGCATTTGGCGACAAGGAAGGGCCCACAGCCGCCGCACCGATTGCACGCGGCGATGCGCGCGGCGCGGGGTCAGGCGACAGTGTCACCAACAGCGGTGGCGCGCTCGCTTTGGCAGAGCTGGAAACATCAGGCGGCGCCCATGTCCGTCGCGTCTTTGACGACACGTTTATCGCGGCCAACGCACGGTGGCTGGCCACGCTTGAGGATGTACCGGGGGCGTTCCTTTCCGCGCGTATCAGCCATGAACATAAACGCCGGCGCAAGGATGGCACCGGCCAAGAACCACAGGAGACGGAATGGTAATGCGCTTTGTCATCCTGATGCTGTGGGTCTGGTTACCCATGCAGTCCGCCGCACAGAGCCTGACGGTCGACCCCGATGATTTGTCTCTGACAGTCACACTTGAAGAACTACCCGCAACGCCGATGCGGCAGGAAATGGTGCTGTTGACGATCCATGGGATCTACAAGCGGCATATTACGCTTGAAAAGCTGGAGCAGCCGGATTTGGAGGGGTTCAACTGGATGCAGTTGGGGCAGGATCACTGGTTTGAAAGCATGATGGACGGGCGACCCGTCAAGAACATGCGCCGGCGCATGGCGCTTTTCCCTGACAAGACGGGCAAGCTGACAATCGGTGCATTCAGGCACAATCTGACCTTGCTGGATGAAGACAACAAATGGTTTGAACATACCGTTCAGTCCGAACCTGTCACGCTTGAGGTCGCCCCCGCGCAGGCAGGGACTGACTGGTGGTTTCCCGTGCGCAGATTGCAGGTGGCCGACAATTGGTCAAATCCGCCCGATCAACTGACCGAAGGGGCAGGGGTGCTGCGGATCATCCGCGTATCGGCACTGGGGGCCAGCCCGGACATGATCCCGCCGATGCCGACACTGACATCGCCCTCGGCGCTGATCTTTGCGCACCCCGAAAAGCGACTGGTCGATCTGACACCCTACGGCCCCGAGGCGGTTGCCTATTGGCGCTGGACAATCACGCCGACCAACGGACATTCCGCCATTCTGGAGCCGATTTCCTTCACATATTTCGATACGGTTGAACGGCAGATGCGGTCGGTCGAAATCTCGGCGCAGCGCGTGGCGTTTGGCGATGTGACAGGCGGGCTACCACAGGCACCCGCCGCGCCCGATCCTGAAGTCAGGATGCATCCAATGCTGTTGTTCGCTGTAGCGGCTCTGGCTTTCACTGTGACGATGGCTTTGCTGTTGCGGCGGCAGGATATCTCTGTCGCGCCATTGCAAGGCTGGCTTTATCGCAAGCGGCTGTTGTGGCAATTTAATCGGGCCGTCGCGCGCAAAGATGCATCCGCGCTTAGGCGGGCGGCCCATGCGTTGAACGCCGAACATCCACCCGACCCCATGCGCACAGCCCTGTTATCACGGCTTGATTCACAGCTGTTCGGGCCTGCTGCCGACATGTGGGACCCGAGAGAGTTCAGCCGCGATTTTCGGCGCAGCTTGCGCGATTTGCCGCTACCAACATCCCCAACCAAAGCGACGTCTGGCTGAAAGTGCACCACAGGCCATTCGCGACAAAACCGCCAACATGACTTGTTTCGCGCGCGCATTCGGGTAACTTTCCGTTCGGGGAGGGAATTAACATGTATGATGGCAAAGCCAATCCAAAAGAGAAAACGGTCAAGATGACGCTTATCGTCGATGACCATCCTTTATATTGTGACGCGATGTGCAGCTCACTTCTGACCGCATTCAAGGTGCAACAGGTCAAAGCCGCCAATTCGTTGACAGAGGCGACCCGCCTTTTGTCGGGGGGGCTGGTGCCTGATCTGGTTCTGCTGGATATTGGGCTGCCTGACACCACAGGGCTCAGCGGATTTTTGAAGCTCAAGGAGTTGCTGCCGGATGTGCCGATTTTGGTGATCTCGGCCGATTCCAGTGATGAGACGATTCAGGCGTCGATGGACGCAGGCGCCGCCGGATTTATTCCCAAGGATGCCCCCCGGCACGTGATTGCAGACGCGCTGGCGGAAGTGCAGGATGGTGAAAAATTCCTACCGCCCGGTTTTTGGCCGCAACCACGCGCGCGCGCGCAGGATGCGGCCAGCCCAGAGGATATTTCGCAGCGACTGGCCGCGCTGACCCCGCAGCAAAGCCGGATCATCAATCTGATTTGTGCAGGCAAACCCAATAAGGTGATCGCCTATGAACTGTCTGTCACAGAGGGCACCGTCAAAGCGCATATCACAGCGCTATTGCGCCGCCTTGGGGTCAGCAACCGCACGCAGGCCGCGATCCTTGCCAACAGCGCTAACCTTGACCGTGGCCGTACAGAGTTTTCGGACATGGACGCCCGGGCCTTGTTGAACTGAACGCCTGATGAACCGCTTTGTTGAAAGTTTTGCGCCGGCGCGGATCGTTTCGGTCGGCGTTTCGGTCGAAGAGGACGCCAAAAGCGCCGTCGCAGATGCGGTGGCGCAACTTGATGACATTGCAATCTGCTTTGTGCTTGTGTTCGTGCCCGAACATCTGGATCACAGCATCGTCGCCGAGGCCTTGCGGCATGATTTGCCGCGTACGCCGGTGTTCGGCTGCACCAGCGGCGGGCAGATTACGCCGGAGGGCTATGCTGACCGATCGCTGCTGTTGGTCGCTTTCCCGCGCGAACATTTCCGCTGTTCTTCTACGCTTTTTCATCCGCTCAAGCCCGTGTCAGTTGCCGAGACAGCACAAGAGGCCCAGACACTCGCCCAGCGGTTTCGGACTACGGCGAACTGGAACCGGTTTGCACTGACCTTTGCGGATGGATTGGCCAAGCAGGAAGATACTTTTGTCGCGGCGCTTGATGCAGGGCTGGGCGACATTCCGGTCTTTGGTGGATCAGCCGGGCACGGGTTGGCCTATGACGTCACGTTCGTGCTCCATGGCGGCGAATTTCATACCGACGCGGCGGTCTTGCTGATTGTCGAAACAGACCTGCAGTTTGAAAGTGTGGTGTTTGACCATTTCAGGCCAACCAATCGTCAACTTGTCGTGACCGAGGCGAACCCCGAGGACAGGGTTGTGCATGAAATCAACGGAACGCCTGCCGCAGAAGAATATGCGCGCATGATCGACTGCCCGCTGTCAGACCTGTCACCACAGGTCTTTGCGGAAAATCCGGTGCTGGTGCGCAATTTGAACAACTGGCATGTGCGCGCCATTCAGGGCGTGCTCGAAGATGGGTCGCTGATGTTTCTGTCGGCGATTGAAAACGGTCTGGTGCTGACGCTGGGACGGGGTAAGGAAGTCATTGAAACCATGTCCAGCGAACTCGCTGTACGCAGCGCCAAAGGCGAAGCGCCACATTTCATTCTGGGCTTTGACTGTGTTTTGCGCAGGTTGGAGATTGCGCAAAAGCAGCTTGATACCGATGCGTCAGAAGTCCTGCGCAGTCACCGGGTTCTGGGGTTCAACACATATGGCGAACAGCATGGCGGGATTCACATGAACCAGACTTTTGTCGGCATCGCCTTCTTTTCCGCCGATCAAGAGTTTGTCCTTTGATTGATCGCAGTCAGCCGCTTGCCGTTCAGGTCGAAAGGCAGGACAAGATCATTCAGGCCCTGATCGAGCGGGCCAACCAGCGTCATGAATTGGGCCGCTCGGCCTATGCGCTGTTTCAGTCGGCGGTGATGCTGCAAAGCAAGGTATCGCAAAAAACGCGCGATCTCGAGGATGCGCTGTATACGCTTGGGCGGACCAACACGGACCTCGAAACCTCTGAAGAAGCGCGCAATCAGACCCAGCAAAGCCTGACTGATGCGCTTGAATCGATGGACGGCGGCTTTGCCCTCTTTGCGGGTGGTCAGCTGCGGGTCTGCAATGATTTTTTCAAGACGCTGATCCCGGACGTCAGTGCCTTCATTCAACCCGGGCTGTCGCTGGACCGCTATCTTGATGCGGTGACAAACAGCAATGACGTGTCCCGAAGCGATCAGGCCGACCAGCTGAACCTTGCCAACAGGACCATTGACCAGGGTGTCGGCGCGGCCGCGCCCTTTGTCTTTGCGCTAAAGGATGATCGTTGGTTCGTCATCAGCTACCGGCAGACCAGCCGCAACAATACCGTCGTGCTTCAGACCGAGGTGACGGCGATTGTCCGGTCCAACCGTCTTGAAAAAGACCGGCTGATTGACGCGCAGGAACATTTCCTGAAGGCCGCGTTTGACAACATGCCACAGGGGGTCTGCACCTTTTCGGCGGATGGCACCTTGTTGATCAACAACGCGCAATTTGCCACGCTTTTGCAATTGCCATTGCACCTGACGCAAGTGGGCACGTCCTATGCGCAGATTGTGGAATATCTCAACACCAAGGCGTTGGTTGAGGGGGGGTGGCACGCAAGCTTTGCCGGTTTGATGCGCTACCTGCGCCGGGCTCATAACATGCATCTCCGACAGCGGCACGTCGGCGGAGCCGCGCTTGAGATTGGCCTGCACCCGTTGCCCGACGGGGGCTGTATCGTGAATGTCATGGACGTCACTGTTCAGTTCCAGACAACCCAGCAGCTTGAAGACATGGTGCAGGCGCGGACCCGCGAACTGACCGATGTGAACACGGCGCTGCGTCGGCAATATGCAGAACAGGCCCGCGTCGAGGAAGACCTGCGCATAGCCAAAGCCGAAGTCGAAGCGGCGATGAGTTCAAAAACCCGCTTTTTCGCCGCCGCCAGCCACGATCTGCTGCAACCGATCAATGCGGCGAAACTGCTGATTTCATCGCTGGGCGATGAAGCGCTCGCGCCGCAGATGCAGGACACGGTGCAGCGCCTTGATCGGTCTTTTCAGTCGATGGAAACCCTGCTGCATGCGCTGCTGGATATCTCGCGGCTTGAATCGGTGGATATGAAGCTGGCGACCTCGGATTTTGAGATCGACAGTGTGCTCCGCCCCATCATTGAGGATTTCACACCTATCGCCGCCGAAAAGGGTCTGCGGCTTGACGTCGTGCCCTCCAAACTATGGGTGTGCAGTGACCGTCGCTATCTGGCGAGGTCTGTCCAGAATCTGGTCAACAACGCGATCCAGTACACCCGGACGGGCCGGGTGCTGGTCGGCTGCCGTCGCCGTGGTGCGCAACTGGTGCTTGAAGTTTGGGACACGGGCAAAGGGATTGCCAAGGCCGATCAGGAAAGGGTGTTTCAGGAATTCACCCGTGTCGATCCCGCAGCGGGGACCGGCTATGGCATGGGCCTTGGCTTATCAATCGTGCAGCGGGCTTGCGCGCATCTGGGGCATGATGTGTCTGTCCGCTCAAAACCGGGGGTCGGGTCCGTCTTTTCCATCACCCTGCCGATCGTGCCCGCGCATGACGCGATTACGCAAGAGGCCGACCGTCCGACTACGCCTGTCGGTGCAGGTATGGATTTGATTATATTACTGGTCGAAAACGACCCCGGTGTGTTGTTTGCCATGGAACAGAAACTAGAAAGCTGGGGGGCGAGTGTGCTGGCTTGCGCATCAACCAAAGAAGCTTTGCAAATGGTTGCCGACATCGGGATGAGCCCTGACATCATCCTTGCCGACTATCAACTCAACGATGGCGAGACCGGCGTTGACTCAATTCTGGCTCTGCGCGGTGCGGCAAAAGAAAACCTCCCTGCGATCATGATTACCGCCAATCAGGAGGATGCGATTAAGGATCTGGGCGCGCGTCACGATTTTTCGGTGCTGACCAAACCTGTCAACCTGTCGCGGTTGCGCTCGCTGATTGACTGGAAGACACGTCAGCAACCAACCTACTATGACGAAAGTCGGCAGTGACCCGCGTCGCAGCAAGGATAAGCTAAAGACAATCAAAAGGATGGCATGATGAAGATGATACGATTCCTGCTGCTTGCGATGTTGCTTGCGACACCGCTGAGCGCTGATGAAACATACGACCTGATTTTCAAGCAAGGAACGCTGTCAGACCTGTCTGAGACGCAGGTACTGGAATATGACCGCGCGGTCATCATTGCTGAAAATCCCGATTATGCCGACCGGAATACAGGCAAAATCCGATTAAATTTTGAACCTGACGACATGGCCCGTTTGCGGTTTGTTCAGGACGAGAAATACCGCAATGTTGGTAACTTCCCGGCGACTGTGGGAAATCCGGTGATCATGTATTTTGTCGAAACCGTCCTGCGCGATGTGGCGCAAGAGGCTGGCGGCAGCCCGTTTTACATCCGCAACCGGATCAAAGAGGCGCTGGTGACGTCTGCGCCGATCATCGACGGCGTTGCAGCTTTTGGCCCGGATGAGTTGGAGACAAAAGAAATCACCCTGCGGCCTTTCGAGAATGACAAAAACCGCGACCGGATGGGGATTTATGCCGATCTGGCGCTGACTTTCACGATGTCGGAGAACGCACCGGGCTGGTATGTGTCGCTGGCCGCAAACGCTGTCGGCCCGGACGGCACGCCGGGCTATTCCAACGCGCTGACGTTGCAACCATCGGGGCCCGCGCAATGAGGGCCGCGCTAATTGCGATATTTCTTGCCGGACCGCTTGCGGCGCAATCCGTGTCGGAGCAGCTGAACGACTATCCAACCATTGCCCGCGCCGACTACATCTTTGGCTGTATGGCGGCAAACGGACAGGGGCAGGATGTGCTGCGCAAATGTGCCTGCTCGATCGACCATATTGCATCAGTCCTGCCATATGAAAAATACGTGGAGGCAGAAACCGTCTTGTCCTTGCAGTTGGGCGGCGGCGAGCGCCTGTCGATCTTTCGGACCGCAGCCCCGGCCAAGGCATTGGTTGCCGACCTGCGCCGCGCCCAGGCCGAAGCCGAGATTTTGTGCTTTATGTAAGGTCCCGGCGCGCCGTAACTCTGGTGCGTTGTTTCACTGGGCCGTCAAATGTGGCACCTGTTGCGTATGACACTCAGAAAGCCCCGTATATCTGATGCATCAAGCATCGCCGCCATCTCTCTTGAGGTTTGGATCGGCACTTATCTCAAACGCGGCGTGAACAGCTTTTTCGCTGATTTTGCTTTGGCTGAATTCACGGTGCCGCGAACCGAGGCGTTTCTGCGTGACCCCCGCGAATTTCTCTTGGTGTCGGAAAACGAAGAAGGGATCGACGGGTTCATTCGCCTTTCGTCGGGCAGAAAAGCCCCTGTTCCGGGCTGCTCCGATACGGAAATCACCACGCTTTATGTGCAACCGCGCCACCACGGCAAAGGGGTCGGGAAAAGTCTGCTGAAAGCGGCTTTCCAGCATTGCCGGGACAATGATGTCAGTTCTGTTTGGCTCGCCACCAACGCAGAAAATGCAGCCGCCATCGGCTTTTACCGCGCACGAGGGTTCGTGCAGGTCGGGGAAACCCATTTCAGCATTCAGGATCAGAACTACCTAAACAATGTCTATTCCCGCCAGCTTGATTGAGGCGGTCTCTCGCACCCCGGATGACCTAGCTTTCCACGTTCTTTTGCAGGGTTTCTTCAAAGACATTGCCTTCGGTGTCCCGTGCCCGGACATGGAATGCAGGCGCGCCGTTTTCACGGTACGAGAAGCGAAACACAGGGTTTTCGCTGACAGAAATGCCGCCCTCCATCGTGAACAGCATCTCGTCGCCCTGAAACACTTCCAATTTGTCGATGAAGTGGGCGCCAATAAACAACTGGGTCACCTGATCGCGTTGCAGGCCAGAGTAGTTGGGATGGCGGATCATGATCTGCGCATCGCGAATCTGTCCCGACATCTGCACGGGGTCGTCAAACTGCTGCAAGCGCATCAACCCCATAGAGGCAAGCGCAACCTCAGGGTCGCGTGACGCGGGGGCCGAACAGCCACCCGATGCCTTGACGTAACGCCCTTTCATAAACGTGCCTTCAGCCGTATCGGCCAGAATGCGCACATTGGAATACTGGTTTACCCGCACGCGAAGTTCAAACTTCAGCGGATGCATCGCTGATCCAAATGTCAGATCAGCCGCCATTGGGGCAGGGTTTTCATCAATGATCACAACGGCATGATCAATTGGCGTTGCCCCTGCGGATTGTGCGATAACGATTGGCACGGTGGCGGCGTCGTGGGCCCTGTAGGGGGCATCGACCGTAAACAGATCGTCCGCGACGAGTAACGGTGTATCACCGACAAAATCCTCACGCAGGTCGGCCCAACTCGGTCCGTCGATCAGCGGGTTTTCCTGCGCTGTTGCTGCTTGTGACAGGGCGACGATCAGCGACGCTATAAGGATCTGTTTCATCGGACACCTCCAATTTGGATTGGTTCCAATTATCATAGACGAAAGGTTTTTAAAAATAATCTTTCGTCATAGCAGAGATTCTCAAAATAATGTTATCACATTTGCACCTGCAAACCGGAGCAACCTGATGTTTGAAGCCATCGCAACCGTATGTGCCCTGTCCGACCCGACAGTCTGCCGGGATATGTTATTGCCCGGGCTTGAGGCCGCAACGCTGGCCGGGTGTGACGCGCTTGTGGCGCAGAACAATCCCGATGTTGGCAGGTTCGCCGCTGACTATGATGTCGGGCCGATTCGCTGTGAACCACAGGGCAGGGTGGCGGTATTCGCCAATGTGGCGCCCGGTGTATTCGTTCACCTTGGGATCATAAGCGATGCAAATGCCAACAATCAGGGCGATGTCGCCAATCTGGCCTTTGTGATTGGCGAAAGTGCAGTGGCCGTCATTGATAGCGGCGGATCGCGCAAGGTCGGCGAGCAGGTCTATCGCGCGATCCGGCAGGAAACCGATTTGCCGATCTCGCATGTGATACTGACCCATATGCACCCTGACCATGTGCTGGGGGCGGGGGTCTTTGCGCAGGTTGGTGCGCAGGTGGTGGGACATGACAAGCTGCCACGTGCGCTGGCCGACCGTGAACAGACCTATCTGACAAATTTTGGTCGGTTGATCGGGGCATCCGATTTCATCGGCACACAGGTCGTGCTGCCTGACATTACAGTGACAGAGAGTTTGCAGTTGGACTTGGGCAACAGGCCCTTGAACCTTCAGGCTTGGCCCACGGCCCATACCGGCAGCGACCTGACCGTTGGCGACCCTACCAGCGGTATCCTGTTTACGGGCGATCTGATGTTTCACCAACATGCCCCCGCCCTGGATGGGTCCGTGCTGGGGTGGGAAAAGGTCTTGGAGGCATTGCAGGACCTGCCTTACAATCAGATTATGCCGGGGCATGGTGGTCCAATAATAGACTGGCCCGAAGGTGCTGCCGCACTGTCCCAATATCTGGATGTGCTGATCGCAGACACCCGCGCGGCCATCACACGCGGCGACAGCCTAGGGGTCGCGGCAGAGATTATCGCCCAAAGCCAATCGGGCGCATGGGACCTGTTTGATCTGTTCAATCCACGCAATGCCACAGTGGCCTTTACGGAACTCGAATGGGAATGACAAAGGCTGGTCAGGCCTAATCGGATAGATGCTGGCTTAAGACTTGCGCCACCGCATAGGCCCGCTTTTCCAGCAAAACCGGTGTTTCGCACACATAGGTCAGGGACTGGGCACGATCACGATAGATGCGCTGGTCCCAGTCCAGCTGTTCTTCAAGTGCATCGACACGGTCAAAATCGGGATCCTCCTGCGCCATGATCTGATCCATCTCGATGCGGGCACTTTCGATACGCGCAGCAAGGTCGATTTGGGTCAGCGAATAGCGAGAAATCCCGTTGATCAGTTTTGATCTACTCTGGTTGAGCCTGTCAAAGGCGGCCTGAAAAATATGACCCAGATCCGCATCAGTAACGCCCGCGTTGTCTGCCACAAATGCAGCAACGGCGGTCTCGACGTCCTCCAATGGAACCCGGCGCAGGGCCATGGTTTCCGCCAATTGAATGGCGGGGGTCCTGATTGCGTCTGGCAGATTGCCGTCGGGGATGGGTTGCGGCCACATCAGCCCAGCTGACAGGTTTTCAACCTTGCGCTGGACGCAGGGCCAAGTGGGGTCGTCAAACGTGGCCGCGGCCACCGGCGCGCCCACCAAAAGCGCGAGTGCAGTGACGATACTGGTGTGCAATCTTGACATGCTGGTCCCCCGGTCTTTTCCGCGACCTGACCATACTAGCCACAGGCAGGAAATTCCAGAACAGGTACCAAGGTCGTAATTGTCGGATCAAAGGTCTTGGCCCTAACATGGCAATCAAAGGTTGTGATCAACGCGACCATCAGGGGAGAAGACCATTGCGAACACGTGCCGCCGTTGCTGTTGAAGCTGGAAAGCCGCTTGAGATCATGGAGGTCAACCTTGACGGCCCGCGTGCCGGTGAGGTGCTGGTC
>NZ_QBUD01000002.1 GCF_003058085.1 Yoonia sediminilitoris
CTTTCTCATCGTCCACTCCTCAGTGGCTACGATGAGCAACAAACCCTCCCTTAGCAAATACAGCTATTTGGACCCATAGGCGCTGACGTCAGACAGAAGGGGGGCTGCCAAAGTCTCGACGTGCCAGATCTTCTTCCGCAATGTGGTTTCAGCAAGCTCTCGATCACGCGCCATTTGCAGGTACTCTTCAGCAACGAGGCGAAAGGTTCTGCGCGATTGTGTCTCAGCTTCGATCTGGTTGAGACGCTTCTGCACAGCGGGATCATCACCGTTTGCCATCTGCGCCCGAGCTTCATCACGCTTCTTGCGCGCTTGAGCCAACGTCACGTCGGGATAGAGCCCATGCGACAGCAACCGCTCTTTTCCGAAGTGCCGGTACTTTTGTTGCCAAATCTTTGAGCCGTTTGGCTTTACCAGCACGAACAAACCACCGCCGTCTGACAGCTTATAGGGTTTGTCCCGAATCTCTGCTTTCCTGATCTTAACGTCCGAAAGTGCCATTGGGGGTATCGACCTCTCACTGTGGGGGTAATACCCCCAATGATACCCCCATACGGCCTGTTTTCTGGGGGTATCGTATGTTCAGCTATGGTCACAACGATACGATAAATCACCCAAAACATCAATGTTTACAGGTCAATATGTTCATCTATGTTGATGATAAATGGTGCCCAGGAGAGGACTCGAACCTCCACGTCCATACAGACACCAGCACCTGAAGCTGGCGCGTCTACCAATTCCGCCACCTGGGCAGGTGTCGTGTGGGCGGGACTTAAGCGCGTCTATCTCTGCTGTCAACGACAATTATCGTAAAATTCACAAGACTCTTGCATCATCCCTTGGATTGCGCCTTGTCTGCCTAATTCGAGGGGGGTACATGTGGCGAAACCTGAGAAAGAGGCTGTCTGATGTCCCATCTTGTTACAATCTTCGGCGGATCCGGTTTTGTCGGGCGCTATATTGTGCGCCGTCTGGCCAAGCAGGGGTGGCGGATACGGGTTGCGGTGCGCAACACCAACGAAGCCATGTTCGTCAAACCCTACGGCGTTGTCGGTCAGGTCGAACCGGTTTTCTGCAATATACGCGATGATGCAAGTGTGGCTGCCGTGACCGAAGGGGCTGATGTGGTGGTCAACTGCGTGGGCGTATTGGACAGTATCGGCAAGAACACGTTCGCTGCCGTTCAGGCCATGGGTGCAGAGCGCATTGCCCGCATTGCCGCACAGATGGGTGTTGCCCGCATGGTGCATGTCTCGGCCATCGGCGCGGATGCGGATGCGCCCAGCGAGTATGCGAAAACCAAAGCTGTGGGCGAAGCAGCTGTGTTGGCCCATATGCCCGATGCGGTCATCCTGCGTCCATCGATCATTTTCGGGCCTGAGGATGAATTCTTTAACCGGTTTGCCGGGATGAGCCGTTTTGGCCCCGTTTTGCCTGTTGTTGGTGCAGATACGAAATTCCAGCCGGTCTATGTGGATGATGTAGCTGCTGCTGCGGAAATGGCCGTTTTGGGCAAGGCTGCACCGGGCATCTATGAACTTGGTGGTCCTGAACAGCACAGTTTCCGCGAGTTGATGCAGTTGATGCTGGATATCATTCGTCGCAGGCGACTGATCATCAACATCCCCTTCTGGGCCGCCCGTCTGATGGCCTCTGCTTTCGGATTGCTGCGCGCGGCGACGCTGGGGCTGGTCAAGGGGCCGATCACCAAAGATCAGGTGATCAACCTTGCGATTGATAATGTTGTGGCTGCGGATGCGCAGGGGTTTGACGCGCTGGGGATCAAACCGACCCCAATGGAATCGATCCTGCCGGATTATTTGTGGCGTTTCCGTCCGTCAGGTCAGTTCGACGCGATCAAGGAATCGGCCAAGAACCTGAAAGCCTAGGGTCCTGACCCTAGGTGTAGGCAATCCAAAGCAGGACGATGCCCAGCGCGATCCGGTAGATCACGTAAGGGGTATAGCTGACCGCCCGCAACAGGCGCATCATCAAGGTCAGCGCCAGCAAGGCGGCCGCAAAAGACATGGCGACAACAATCCCGATGTCGCGCAATGCACTCGCATCCGCTGCCCCGACCACATCAAGGCTCAGGATAGCCGCCGATGCGATAATAGTAGGGATCGACATCAGCATCGACAGACGTGCAGCGTCCGTCCGCTGGTAGCCCAGCATCCGACCAGCCGTAATTGTGATCCCTGACCGCGACGTCCCGGGGATCAGGGCGACAGCCTGCCAGAGCCCCATTTTCAACGCGTCTTTGAGTGACCAGGCTTCGGCTGGCTTGACCATTGGCCCCTTCTGGTCGGCCCAATAGAGCACAATGCCAAAGATAATCATCGCCCAGCCAATCACCGCGATGCCCCGCATCGCATCTGACAGACCGGTCAGTTTCAGGAACAACCCGAAAAGCACCACAGGGATCGTCGCGATCAGCAGGCACAGCGCCAGAAACGCCCCCTGCGTATCGACCTTGCCGCGCAAAAGACGTAGTGTGCCATAAGCCGCCTTGCGCACATCCGACCAGAAATACAGGATGACGGCCATCAATGTGCCCACATGGGCCGCCACGTCGATGATCTGACCTTGATCGGCAAGGCCCGTCAGCGAGGGCAGTAAAATCAGATGCCCAGAAGAAGAGATGGGTAGGAACTCGGTCACGCCTTGGATCAATGCGATCAGGAGCAGGTTGAAAGTTGTCATACAGGCTGTCTTTCGATTCGATTTCGCTAAACTAACCACTTCAGAATCGTGGGGAAGTGCCGAAATGGGTCACAAAGCGGACCTAAAATTAATGTTTTCGCGGAAGCAAATCAAATCCAATCGAAATTTTTTGCCATAAAGGTCAATGTTGCTGACTTTTCATCTGTTCGTACCTGTTCTAAAAGGCAGTTCGCCTTCTCATAATGGAGTGTAAGCCATGTCTGGTCAAAAAATGCTGAAGTTCACAACGGTGCAACGGGATATGCCCGAAAAGCGCCCGCCGAACCTGCGCAAAGAGGACTTTGGCGAAATCTATAGCGAATATGCAACCGAGAAAGCCGCAGAGCAGGCAAGTCGCTGTTCGCAGTGCGGTGTCCCTTATTGTCAGACACATTGTCCGCTGCACAACAATATTCCCGACTGGCTGCGCCTGACCGCCGAGGGCCGCTTGCAGGAAGCCTATGAAATCAGTCAGGCCACGAACACCTTTCCCGAAATCTGTGGGCGTATCTGCCCGCAGGATCGCCTGTGCGAGGGAAACTGCGTGATCGAACAGTCCGGCCATGGCACTGTGACAATTGGATCGGTCGAAAAATATATTACGGATACAGCCTTTGAAGAAGGTTGGGTCAAGCCGATCCGCCCGCATACCGAACGGTCCGAAAGCGTTGGCATCATTGGCGCAGGCCCGGGCGGGCTGGCTGCTGCCGACATGTTGCGCCGTCAGGGCGTCCAAGTGACTGTCTACGACCGCTATGATCGTGGCGGCGGCTTGCTGACCTACGGCATCCCCGGCTTCAAGCTGGAAAAGGATGTCGTGATGAAGCGCATGGACCAGCTCGAGGACGGCGGCGTGCAGTTTGTCCTGAATTGCGACGTGGGCGAGGACCTGTCTTTTGACGCGATCCGCGGCAAACACGACGCGGTGCTCATTGCCACGGGTGTTTACAAGACACGCGACCTGCCGGAATCGGGGGCAGACGGGATCGTCAGCGCGATTGATTATCTGACGGCCAGCAACCGCAAGTCTTTCGGCGATGATGTGCCTGAATTCGAAAGCGGCGAGTTGAATGCCGACGGCAAGCGCGTCGTTGTGATCGGCGGCGGTGATACCGCGATGGACTGCGTGCGCACGGCCATTCGTCAGGGTGCGACCAGCGTCAAATGCCTGTACCGCCGTGACCGCGCCAATATGCCCGGATCACAGCGCGAAGTGCAGAACGCCGAAGAAGAGGGCGTTGAATTTGTCTGGCTGGCAGCTCCAAACGGGTTTGCGGGCGATCCGGTCACGGGCGTGAAGGTGCAGAAAATGCGCCTTGGTGCCCCTGATGCGACAGGTCGCCAGTCGCCCGAACTGATCGAAGGCGCTGATTACGTCGAAGAGGCTGATCTGGTCATCAAGGCGCTTGGCTTTGAGCCGGAGGACCTGCCGAAGCTGTGGGGCACGGACGGGCTTGAAGTCACGCGCTGGGGCACGGTCAAGGCCGCGTTCAACACGGGCGAGACCAGCATCGAAGGTGTCTATGCCGCCGGTGACATCGTGCGCGGCGCATCGCTTGTGGTCTGGGCAATCCGTGACGGGCGGGATTCAGCCACTGCAATACTGGACTACCTGGGGCAGACCGCTACCGTTGCAGCAGAGTGAGCATGGACGGGCGCGATGATCGCGCGCCCCTTCGAATGCCCACCACCCCAACACCGACGAACAGGATGCCGACATGATGAAATCTTTGACAGTCCTTGCCGCCATCGCTTTGGCCACGCCCGCAGTGGCGCAGCAGACATTTGCCGCTCCCGAAGGCTGCACAGGCACACTGACCGTGCAGCAAAAGGGATGCGTGATGATCAACGTATGGACCTGCGAAGCCGATGAGCCAGGCGATCAGTGGGTCGCCCTGATCAGTCAGGCCGGGGTTTTCAGTGTCCAGAAGGTAGATCGCGAGTTCCAGTGGCTGGAAAGCTTCAAGCCGGATGGCGCAGAACGCCTGCGCTTTCCGGCAGATGACCCTGCGTCGCTGACCGAGCTATTCACCAACCAGATCGACACATGGGATTTCATTATCGAGACGGAAGAAGGCATCGAACGCAACGTGGGCTATGACCAGTTGACTGGCGAGACGACCGTGATCGATGGCGAAACCTTGCTGAATACAGAATTTCAGGGCCGGACGCTGGATGGTGAAGGCAATGTGATCGAAAATGGTGCCGGCCGTCAGTTTGTCAGCGAAAAGCATCGCCTGTTCTTTTTCGGCGAGGCATGGGATGTGGCCACCCCTGACAACATCATTGATCTGTCCCCTGTCGAATTCACTTACCCCGGTGAGCCGGGCTTTTTCTCGGCGCGCCCCAAGTATGAATGCAACGTAGAAGAGGCCAGTTTTCAGCCATGAAATATGTGTTCGCCTTGGTCTTTATGGCGGGTGCCGCCCATGCACAGGATGGCCCGTCCACTTTTGGGCTGCCGCAAGGGTGCGATGCGTTTCTGACGGTGCAAAGCAAAAGCTGTCAGGTGGATCACCACTTCGTCTGCGAGGCCGACCCCGAAGGCCACCAGCGCCGCGTGGGCATCACTGAAGAGGGGCTTGTCTACGCAGGTGAAATCGACCGCGAAACCCAGTGGCTGAACAGTTTTCATGCCCGCACCGGCCATGCAGAGACGCTGGAACCAAACCCGGTTGAGCGTGCGTCGCTGTCTGACCTGATCGCCAAGGGCGTGGACGATTACGACTTCCGCACCTTGTCCGACCAGATCGGCACAACCCGCTATGTCGGTCAGGACACGCTGACAGGGCGTCAGATTGTGATTGATGGCGTCACTTTGGACGAAACCACCTATGACATCACCGCCTATGACGAAAGCGGCAATGAAATCTGGGCGGCGAAGGGCAATGAATTCATCCACCGTGATTGGCGGATTTTCCTGTCTGGGACCGGCGTCACCCGTGTCGGCACGGAAAGCTTTGATAGTGATGATGGTCCCGTTGAATTTATCTTTCCCGGCGAATCCGGGTTTCTAAGCGCGCGACCCAAGTACGGCTGCGGCGTTGCGATTTCTCAAAGCGATATCTTGAAGGAGAATACACATGACAACCTTTGATCAATCCTGGGTCGCTGCTGAAGAAGCAAAGCGCAAATGGATGGCCGAAAACAGCCTGTACCGCGATGTCGATGAACATGCGTCATGCGGCGTTGGTCTTGTTGTGGCGATTGATGGTGCCCCGTCACGCGGCGTCGTCGAAAAAGGCATCAACGCGCTCAAGGCTGTTTGGCACCGTGGCGCTGTTGATGCCGACGGCAAGACCGGCGATGGCGCAGGCATTCACGTGCAAATCCCTGTGCCCTTCTTTCATGATCAGGTGCGCCGCACTGGCCACGAACCCGACCGTGACAGCCTGATCGCCGTTGGCCAGATTTTCCTGCCACGCACTGATTTTGGCGCGCAGGAACGCTGCCGCACAATCGTGGAATCCGAAGTCTTGCGGATGGGTCACTACATTTATGGATGGCGTCACGTGCCGGTGAATGTCGATGTGCTGGGCGAAAAGGCCAACGCCACCCGCCCCGAGATCGAACAGATCCTGATCCGTTGCGAAAAGGACGTGGACGAAGAAAAGTTCGAACGCGAGCTCTATATCATTCGCCGCCGCATCGAAAAGGCTGCGGCTGCCGCGCAGATTGCCCAGCTTTATGTCTGTTCACTGTCATGCCGGTCATTGATCTACAAGGGCATGATGCTGGCCGAACAGGTAGCCGAATTCTATCCTGACCTGATGGACGAACGGTTTGAATCGAACTTTGCGATCTACCACCAGCGTTATTCGACAAACACCTTCCCGCAATGGGCGCTGGCACAGCCGTTCCGCATGTTGGCCCACAATGGCGAAATCAACACGCTCAAGGGCAATGTGAACTGGATGAAAAGCCATGAAATCCGCATGGCCTCTGGCGCATTTGGCGACAAGGCCGAGGATATCAAACCGATTATCCCGTCGGGCGCATCGGATTCCTCGGCGCTGGATTCCGTGTTTGAAGTGCTGGTGCGCGCTGGCCGCAATGCACCGATGGCAAAGACCATGCTGGTGCCAGAGGCATGGTCAAAGCAGGCCGTCGAAATGCCCGAAGCGTGGCAGGACATGTACGGCTATTGCAACGCCGTAATGGAACCTTGGGACGGTCCTGCGGCCCTTGCCATGACAGACGGTCGTTGGGTCTGCGGTGGCTTGGACCGCAACGGTCTGCGCCCGCTGCGCTATGTCGTGACAGGTGACGGTCTGCTGGTGGCCGGGTCCGAAGTGGGTATGGTCCCCGTGGACGAATCCGCCGTCGTCGAAAAAGGCGCCCTTGGCCCCGGCCAGATGATTGCCGTCGATATGCAAGCGGGCAAACTATACCACGACAAGGAACTGAAAGATAAGCTTGCCGCGGCACAGCCGTTCGGTGAATGGGTGGGCAAGGTTGTCGCGCTCAACGATCAGCTTGTCGATATTCCGGAAACGGCAATGTTTGAAGGTGACGAACTGCGCAAACGGCAGGCGGCCGCAGGCTATTCCATCGAAGAGCTTGAGCAGGTGCTTGCACCCATGGCCGAAGACGGCAAGGAAATGATTGCCTCTATGGGCGATGATACCCCGTCAGCGGTTCTTTCAAAGACCTACCGCCCGCTTTCGCATTTCTTCCGGCAGAACTTTTCGCAGGTCACGAACCCGCCCATCGACAGCCTGCGCGAAAGCCGCGTGATGTCGCTGAAAACGCGGTTCGGCAACCTCAAGAACGTGCTGGACGAAGATTCTTCACAGACCGAGATCTTGCTGCTGAACAGCCCGTTTGTCGGTAACGCGGAATATGATGAAATGCTGCGTGTCTTTGGTGACAGCGTGGCGATCATTGACTGTACCTTTGCCCACGGTCCGGGCGCCTTGCGCGAAGGGCTCGAGCGTATCCGTTCCGAGGCTGAGGACGCGGTGCGTTCGGGCGCTGGCCATCTGGTGCTGACCGATGAAAACCAGTCGGAAACCAAGGTCGGCATGCCAATGATCCTTGCCACCTCTGCCGTTCATTCGGGCCTGACCAAGCAAGGCCTGCGGACGTTCTGTTCGGTCAATGTACGCTCGGCTGAGTGTATCGACCCGCATTATTTTGCGGTGCTGATCGGCTGTGGCGCAACCACGGTCAACGCCTATCTGGCGCAGGATTCCATTGCGGACCGGGTGCGTCGCGGCCTGATCGACGGCAATCTGACTGATGCGATGCGCCGCTACCGGGCCGCCATTGACGCGGGTCTGCTCAAGATCATGTCAAAGATGGGCATTTCGGTCCTGTCGTCCTACCGCGGCGGGCTGAACTTCGAGGCTGTGGGCCTGTCCCGGGCCGTTGTGGCCGAATATTTCCCCGGGATGCATTCGCGCATTTCCGGTATCGGCACGACAGGCATCCAGACCAAGCTTGAAGAAGTGCACGCGCGCGGCTGGAAAGGTGGCTCTGACGTGTTGCCAATCGGTGGTTTCTACAAAGCCCGCCGGACCGGCGAAAAGCACGCGTGGGAAGCGCAGACCATGCATATGCTGCAGGCTGCCTGCAACACGGCGTCCTATGCCATGTGGCAGCAGTTTTCGAAATCGATGCAGTCGAACCCGCCGATCCACCTGCGTGATCTGCTCGCGATCAAACCATTGGGCGAGCCTGTCCCGATTGAAGAGGTTGAAAGCATCACCGCGATCCGCAAGCGTTTCGTGACACCCGGCATGTCTCTTGGTGCCCTGTCGCCAGAGGCGCACAAGACCCTGAACGTGGCAATGAACCGGATTGGCGCAAAGTCGGACAGCGGTGAAGGCGGCGAAGACCCCGCGCATTTTCACCCCGAACCCAACGGCGATAACCCCTCTGCCAAGATCAAGCAGGTGGCCTCGGGTCGTTTTGGTGTCACAGCCGAATATCTGAACGCCTGTGAAGAGCTCGAGATCAAGGTCGCCCAAGGTGCCAAGCCCGGCGAAGGGGGCCAGTTGCCCGGCATGAAGGTCACCGACCTGATCGCCCGCCTGCGTCATTCGACCAAGGGCGTGACCCTGATCTCACCACCGCCGCACCACGATATCTACTCGATCGAGGATCTGGCCCAACTGATCTATGACCTCAAGCAGATCAACCCGCGTTGCAAGGTGACGGTCAAGCTGGTGTCGTCTTCGGGTGTCGGCACGATTGCGGCAGGTGTGGCCAAGGCCAAGGCGGACGTGATCCTGATTTCGGGCCACAATGGCGGTACCGGTGCCAGCCCCGCGACCTCGATCAAATATGCAGGTCTGCCATGGGAAATGGGCCTGACCGAAGCACATCAGGTGCTCGCGATGAATAACCTGCGGGAACGGATCACGCTGCGGACCGATGGTGGTCTGCGCACAGGGCGTGACATTGTCATGGCCGCGATGATGGGTGCCGAAGAATACGGCATCGGCACCGCCGCCCTGATCGCGATGGGCTGTATCATGGTGCGCCAGTGCCAGTCGAACACCTGCCCCGTCGGCGTTTGTACACAGGATGAGGCGCTGCGTGAAAAATTCACCGGCAATGCGGACAAGGTGGTCAATCTGATCACTTTCTATGCGACCGAAGTGCGCGAAATTCTGGCCAACATCGGCGCACGTTCGCTTGATGATGTCATCGGGCGCGCTGACTTGCTGACGCAGGTCTCGCGCGGGTCTGCACATCTGGATGATCTTGACCTGAACCCCATGCTGATCACCGTCGATGGGGCACACAAGATCACCTATGACCGCAAGCGGCCACGCAACCCGGTGAACGACACACTGGATGCACAGATCGTTCAGGATGCGGCGCGTTTCCTGAATGATGGCGAAAAGATGCAGTTGGACTACGCTGTACAGAACACATTGCGCACCATCGGCACGCGTACTTCGTCGCATATTGTGCGTAATTTCGGCATGCGCAACGATCTGCAGCCCGACCACCTGACGGTGAAGCTGCGCGGGTCTGCCGGGCAATCGCTCGGGGCTTTTGCGGCACCTGGACTCAAACTGGAAGTGTCGGGTGATGCAAATGATTATGTGGGCAAGGGTCTTTCCGGGGGCACCATCGTGGTGCGCCCCCCGATGGTCAGCCCCCTGGTCGCATCCGAGAACACGATCATCGGAAACACGGTCCTTTACGGGGCCACCGACGGCTATCTGTTCGCCGCAGGCCGCGCGGGCGAGCGTTTCGCAGTCCGCAACTCCGGCGCGAAGGTTGTGATCGAAGGCTGTGGTACAAACGGCTGCGAATATATGACGGGCGGTGTTGCCGTGATCCTTGGCGGGGTTGGCGCAAACTTCGGTGCAGGTATGACAGGGGGCATGGCCTATCTTTATGACCCTGACGAGGCGTCAGCGGCGATGGTCAACATGGAAACTCTTGTGACTTGCCCGGTCACTGTCGATCACTGGATGATGCAGCTCAAAGACCTGATCGAACGGCATCAAGCGGAAACCGGCAGTGTGAAAGCTGCCGATATCTTGCAGCATTGGGACATTGAAAAGCATAACTTCCTGCAAATCTGTCCCAAGGAAATGCTGGTCCATTTACCGCATCCGCTCAGCGTGGAAGAACAGGCCATTCCTGCGGAATGAAGACCTATAAAGGTGGGGCGGCATTCACCGCCCCCTTTTGACAAGATACAGCTTCTTATGGCTAGAAATATCCTGGGGGTCCGGGGGCAAAGCCCCCGGCCTGTCGGCTTGCATCGCAAGTCGAGACAACCTTTCTACCCGGCACGATTCTATTGATAGGCAGCGTGATTTCAGGGTGCCGGTTGTCGCACCCCTAGATCAAAAAGCAACGCTGGCACGAACATGCCTAATTCGGTGCTGATCTTCTTGACCCGTTAACCCTCTGCGTGGCTTATGGGGTAGATGGCAGAGCGTAGCAAAAAAAAATCGGCCAAAAAAACGGCCACCAGGAAAAGCGCAAAGAATGCAAAGAAAGCGGGTCTATTGGGCCGGTTCTGGCGGTTTGTGCGCCGTTTGGTCTGGGGTGCGGGGTTCGCTGCATTAGGCTTTGTACTGCTGGCAACGCTGCTTTATGCGCTGATCGCGCCGCCGACGACGCCTTATATGTATGCCGAAGGGCGCAGGCTGGGCGCGGTCAAACAGGTTTGGGTGCCGATGGACCGGATTGCACCGGTGATGGCCCGCTCTGCCGTTGCGGCAGAGGATGCGAACTTTTGTCTGCATTGGGGACTGGATGTGAAAGCGATCCGGGCCGCGATTGAGCGGGGGCGCGGCGGCGCGTCCACAATTTCGCAACAGGTCATCAAAAATGTCTATCTGTGGCACGGGCGCAGTTGGTCTCGCAAGGCGATCGAGGCAGTCTGGACCCCGCTGGCCGAAGCGGTCTGGACCAAGCGCCGCATACTGGAACTGTACCTGAATGTGGCCGAGTTTGACGAAGGGGTGTTTGGCGTACAGGCCGCCGCCCGCCATTATTTCGGAATCAATGCGATTGATCTTTCTGCGACGCAGGCCGCACGCCTTGCCGCGATTTTGCCAGCCCCCAAGAACAGGTCGGCATCCAACCCCTCTCAGTTTGTGCGCAACCGGACCCGCCAGATCATCAGCGGTGCCGAAACGATCAGGGCGGACGGCCGCGCAGCTTGTTTTGAAGCCTAGGGACAGGACCCATTGATCCGCGCGCACTGTTCCGGCATTTAGAGGGAAACTGATGTAGTGGGCCCATCATGAACACCTTGTATCATTATCCATTGTCACCGTTCTCGCGCAAAGTCCGCTTGGCGCTGGCCGAAAAGAAGCTTGAGGTGGAACTGGTTGAGGAGCGCTATTGGGTCGCAGATACGGATTTCCTGCGCCGCAATCCGGCGGGCAAGGTGCCTGTACTCAAAATGGATGGACGCACGATGGCCGACAGCACGGCGATCTGCGAGTTTCTGGAAGAGAAATTTCCGACACCGGCGTTGTTGCCCCGTGACGCACATATGCGCTATGAGGCGCGCCGTCTGGTAGGCTGGTTTGATGACAAATTCTATCACGAGGTCACGAAAAAGCTGACCGGTGAACGGGTTTTTCGCAAGGTCATGGGCACCGGCTATCCCGATAGCACCAACGTCAAGGCTGGCGCCAAGGCCATCAAATATCATTTGGACTACATGGCACAGCTGTTGGATGAACGCCGTTGGCTGGCGGGCAATGATATGACGCTGGCTGACTTTGCTGCCGCCGCCCAATTGTCTTGTCTGGATTATACCAGTGACGTGGATTGGAACCGTCATGAGGTGGTCAAAGACTGGTACGCCAAGATCAAATCGCGCCCTGCTTTCCGGTCCTTGCTGGCGGATGAAGTGCCCGGATTTCAACCAGCACAGCATTATGCCGACCTTGACTTTTAAGGGGGCCAGCCCCCGACCCTGCGGGCCTCCCCCGGGATATTTCTGGCCACAAGAAGCATGAAGGCCCGCCTGACGGAATTTGCGTTGGACGCAGGGTTTGCAAAGGTGGGGGTTTGCCGCCCTGAGAGCGTGCCGGAATTGGCGGAGAGGCTGGCGGCATTCGTGGATGCCGGGATGCATGGCCAGATGGCATGGATGGCCGAGCGCATGCATTGGCGGGGCTCTCCGGCCACCCTATGGCCGGAAGCGAAATCTGTGGTGATGCTGGCAGAGCCTTATACGCCGGACCATGACCCGTTGGCCGTGCTTGAATGTCACGACCGCGCGGCGGTCAGTGTCTATGCCCAAGGCCGCGACTATCATGATGTGGTGAAAAAGCGGCTCAAGCGTGTGGGCCGATGGCTGATTGAACAGGTGCCGGACGCGCAGATCAAAGTGTTTGTCGATACTGCTCCTGTGATGGAAAAGCCTCTGGCACAGGCCGCAGGATTGGGTTGGCAGGGCAAACATACCAACCTGTTGGGTCGCGATCTGGGGTCCTGGTTCTTTTTGGGCGCAATCTTTACCACTGTTGATCTGGAGCCGGATCGGCCAGAGCAAAGCCACTGTGGGTCCTGTACCGCCTGTCTGGATATTTGCCCGACCGCTGCATTTCCCGCCCCTTACCGGTTGGATGCCCGCCGCTGTATTTCCTATCTGACGATCGAACATAAAGGCCCGGTTGATCTTGAATTACGCGCTCTGATGGGCAATCGGATTTACGGTTGCGATGATTGTCTTGCGGTCTGCCCGTGGAACAAATTTGCCCAACAAGGCCGCGATGCGCGGTATGACGCGCGTCCTGATCTGGTTGCCCCGCCATTGGCTGCGCTGGCGGCGTTGGATGACGCGGGTTTTCGTGCCCGCTTTTCGGGATCACCGATCAAACGGATCGGCCGCAATCGCTTTGTGCGCAATGTGGCCTATGCGATTGGCAATTCTGGTGACCCTACCTTGATTGCCGCGCTATCACCATTGGTTGATGATCCTGATCCTGCGGTGGCCGATGCGGCGCGTTGGGCTATCTTGCGACTGAAGGAGGCGTAACATGCTACGTATTTTCGTTTTACTGACGTTACCTGCAATGGCCATGGCGCAAGTAGATCAAGGTCGGCCCAACGCTGATTTTGCCCCTGCATTTCCCGAACAGACGCGCGCGCCTGCGCTCCCTGCGACCCCCGTCACGGTTGAAACCTTTGCCAGCGGGCTCGACAGCCCGTGGGGTATTGCGCCGATTGGCAATGGCCAGTTTTTGGTGACTGAGCGGTCCGGCCAATTGCGTGTCATCAACCCTGACGGCAGCGTAAGTGCGCCACTGACGGGGGTCCCCCCGGTGGCAGATGACGGGCAGGGCGGGCTGCTGGATGTGGCCGTTTCGCCAGGTTTTGCGCAAGACCGCACCGTATTCTGGACCTATGCCAAGCCTGTGCGCGGTGGCGCTGTAACAGCCGCCGCACGGGGCACTTTGGCTGCGGATGGAACCCTGAGCGGTGTGCAGGATATCTTTGTGCAGGACAATCCGGCCCGCAATGGCCGCCACTTTGGCAGCCGCATTGTGCCGATGCCCGATGGCACAGTCTTTATCACGACAGGTGATCGCGGTGCAGGTGACGGTGGAACGCTGGTGCAGGATGCCACAACCACGCATGGCAAGGTGATCCGCGTCAATGCGGACGGCACTGTGCCTGCCGATAACCCCTTTGTGGGGCAGAGTGGCAATGATCTGGTCTGGTCACTGGGCCACCGGAACATGCAGGGGGCCGCGATTGGTCCCGGTGGGCTTTGGACGATCGAGCATGGCCCGCGTGGTGGTGATGAGTTGAACCAGCCCAAGCCGGGTCTGAACTATGGCTGGCCTGTGGTCAGCTACGGGATCAACTATCGTGGCAGCGATGTCGGCCGTGGCCAACCTCGTGCGCCGGGTTTCGAAGAGCCGGTCTATTATTGGGACCCGGTCATCGCCCCTGGGGGCATGGGGTTCTATGATGGTCCATATACGGAGTGGCAGGGGGATTTGTTCATCGGATCGCTGAACCCCGGTGCGCTGGTGCGGCTGAAACTGGCGGATGGCAAGGTTGTGGGCGAAGAACGGCTTTTGACCAACGTTGGCCGTGTGCGCGACGTCGAGGTTCTGGATGATGGCCGCTTGCTTGTCTTGCTGGATTCCGGCAGCGTACTGCGTGTGACGCCGGGATAAGGAAAACCACATATGCAGCCGTTACGGGGTATCCTGTTCAAGGTGATTTCGGTCTGCATGTTCATGGCGATGGCCAGTCTGGTCAAGGCGGGTTCCGAGACGGTTCCACCGGGGCAGGCGGTGTTTTTTCGGTCCTTCTTTGCCTTGCCGATTATTCTTGGCTGGCTGGCGATCCGGGGCGAGCTGCGCCATGGCTGGAAAACCAGTAATCCGATGGGCCATTTCTGGCGCGGATTGGTCGGGACGTCGGCGATGGGGCTGGGGTTCACCGGACTTGGGTTGCTGCCCCTGCCGGAAGTGACCGCGATCGGCTATGCGGCACCTTTGCTGGTGGTCGTTTTCGCGGCGATGTTTCTGGGTGAAGAGGTGCGTGCCTTTCGCCTGTCTGCCGTGGCGTTGGGGATGGTTGGTGTCTTGATTGTCTTGTCGCCACGATTGTCGGTTGGAACAGCACTGAATGTGTCCGAAACGCTGGGCGCGATCGTGGTGCTGATGGGCGCGGTCATGGCCGCCTTGGCGCAGGTATTCGTGCGCAAGCTGGTACAGACAGAGGATACGGCAGCGATCGTATTCTGGTTTACGATCACCTCTTCGATCTTGGCCCTGTTCACACTACCATGGGGATGGGTCGTGCCAGCGTGGTGGGTGGCTTTGATGCTGATCATGGCAGGGCTTTTGGGGGGCTTGGGCCAGATATTCCTGACCAGCAGCTACCGCTTTGGCGATGCGTCCCTGCTGGCCCCGTTTGACTATACATCCATGTTACTGGCCCTGCTGATCGGCTATTTTATCTTTGATGAAGTGCCCACCGGCACCATGCTGATAGGCGCTGGTCTGGTGATTTCAGCAGGGGTCCTGATTATCATGCGCGAGCGGCATCTGGGGCTGAAGCGGGCGCGGCAACGCAAGGCCACCGGTAACGTCGGCAGCTAGCCTAGGCCCGCCGGGTGCGGAATGATACCAGGTCGAGCAAATCCTTGGCGCGTGCCAATCGACGTGGCAATCCGGGTGCGGCGGCGGGCACCCGCAGACCCAGTCGATTGTAGAGCGGCCAAAGATGTGCAGCGTCGTTGGGGTTCAGGTGCGCAGGCAGATCAATGGGCGCACCGCCGCTGGGGGACAGAAACCGGCTGGGCACCTTGAAGGGCAAGGCACCCTTGGGCCACGCCATCAGTTTTTGTCTGATCCGTTTTGTGGCACGGGACGTGATGTCCTCCGGACCGACTGCGATGGCGTGATTGCGATAGAACCCCTTGTCCCAGTTCAACAGGGTTTGCGCAAAAATCTCTGTGTGGTCGGGTCGCGGGGGCAGCGGACGGCCCTGCCCGATGCGCAGCACCGGATTGCTGCGATAAAAAGCGTGAACCGCAACTGAAAAATCACATTCGGGCTGGGCCAGCATCCAGTGAATCAGAGGGTTATGCATCTTCGACGTGGCGCGCCGTGCGGTGTCGAGCCACAGGTCCTGTGGTGCTGTCTTGAGAATACGCTTGAGCGCGGTCAGATCAGATCTGTTTTGTTCCGAATTCGGAAATTGTTGGTAAGTCAGATCAGTCATCGGTCCACTTTCAGGCTAGTGTAACAATGTCTCGTCAGATTTGGGCGGAACTGTGGCAGCGATCTGACGAGGCTTTGTCGTTAGAACAAAGGACATGTCTAAAAGTAGAAGCAAAAACAACTTTTTTCGCTTGCATGCAGCCGTCCGGGAACTGAACGAGAAGTGAACGGACGAATCACCTTTCATATGTTATGGTCGCCCTCCAAAGCAGGAGGACATCATGACCAAACATGTACTCGACCGACCGATTGATGTGACCAACGAAAGGCTGGTGCGTGCCATCGCGATTGAGCGGGGAAAGCTGCCAAAGCGTGCAAGTCTGGAATTGCAGCGTCGGCACAGGCAAGCAGGCCAACGGCTCCAGAAATTCGCGAAAGTTGAAAGAAAGCTGAACGCGGAACAGCCTTAAAACGCCGCGATCAAGCGATTAGAGGGGCAGCGCGCTGCCCCTCGCTGAATTACACTACGCGCGGACGAGCTTTTCATAGTCTTGCGCGATTTCGCGGGTAATGGCGCCCACTTCGAAGTTGTAATCGCCGATCTGACCGACGGGCGTGACTTCGGCGGCGGTCCCTGTCAGCCAGCATTGTTCGAACCCTTCAACCTCTTGAGGCATGATGATGCGTTCGTTGACGGTGATCCCCTTGTCACGCAGCATTCCGATCACCGTCTGGCGGGTCAGCCCGTTCAGAAACGCATCGGCGATGGGGGTATGCACTTCGCCATCCTTGACGAAAAAGATGTTCGCGCCGGTGGCCTCGGCAACGTAACCACGGTAGTCAAACATCATCGCGTCGGAACAACCCTTTGCTTCGGCTGCGTGTTTTGACATGGTTGCAATCATGTAAAGCCCGGCGGCTTTGGCCTGACTGGGGGCGGTTTCGGGGCTGGGGCGCTTCCATTTCGCGATATCAAGCTTGGCGCCTTTCATCTTGGCGTCACCGTAATAATTGCCCCACTCCCAGACAGCGACCGCCAGATGCACCGGGTTCGCAGCGGCTGCGACACCCATATCGGTGCCCGACCCACGCCACGCAACGGCACGGACGTACGCGTCTTTCAGGCCATTGGCCTGCAAGGCGGCTTCTTTTGCGGCTTCGATTTCATCGACGCTGTAGGGGATATCAAAATCAATCAACTTGCCGGATTTGATCAAACGCTCGGAATGTTCGCGGCTTTTGAAGATTTTGCCACCGTAGCACCGCTCGCCTTCAAACACAGAAGAGGCATAATGCATCGCGTGGGTCAGAATATGCACTTTTGCGTCGCGCCACTCGACCAGTTTACCGTCCATCCAGATTTTGCCATCTCTGTCATCATATGCAGCAACCATCAGAGCCTCCTACTAATTTGCATTTGTTACGTCAATAGGTCCGTTTCGGACATAATCTTGCGCAATTCATGAAAATCGCTAACAGTTGATTCTTGGAATGTCAACAAAGCTGACGTATTGTGATCTGAAATATCGGGGAGGTATCGATGCCAGAAGGATCGCAGCCACAGACGGGCCAAAGCCTGCTGTTTCTGACGGACGAACAGTTGCGAAAAGGGATTGAGGCGATGTTCTTTGCCTATCGCGGCTTTACTGCCGACCCGGACCGTATTCTGGCAGACAAGGGCTATGGCCGCGCCCACCACCGTGCCATCCATTTCATCCACCGCAATCAGGGCACCACGGTCAATAATCTGCTGTCCATTCTGGGTGTTACAAAGCAGTCGCTTAATCGTGTGTTGCGTACCTTGATCGAGGACGGTTTGGTGACGAACACGGTCGGCACGCAGGATAAACGCGAGCGGCATCTGTATCTAACCCCGGCCGGCACGGCATTGGAGCGCGAATTGTCGGACGCACAACGCGACCGGATGCGTAGCGCCTACAGGGCCGCAGGCCCCAACGCGGTTGCCGGGTTTCGACAGGTGCTTGAGGCAATGATGGATGAAGAGACGCGCCAGCACTATGAGGCGATGAAGGATAAGACAGAATGAATGCTGATGATGCCCACCTGTTGATTGTTGATGATGATGAACGCATTCGTGGTTTGCTCCAGAAGTTTTTGATGCGCTCGGGGTTTCTGGTCACCACCGCCCGTGACGCCGCCCATGCGCGACGGGTCCTGTCGGGGCTGGAATTTGACATGATCGTTCTGGACGTGATGATGCCCGGCGAGGATGGCATGACCCTTTGCCGCGACCTGCGCCAGACCATAATGACGCCAATTTTGCTGCTGACGGCCAAAGGCGATACCGATGACCGAATCACCGGCCTTGAGGCGGGCGCAGATGACTACCTGTCCAAGCCGTTTGAACCCAAAGAGCTTTTGCTGCGCATCAACGCGATTTTGCGCCGCGTGCCTGCGGCTGAACCGGCTGTTGTTATGCCAAAGGTGCTGAACCTTGGCCCGGTGCGTTATGACATCGAGCGTGGAGAGATGTGGCAAGGCGACCAGTTGGTCCGGCTGACTGCAACGGAAAGTCAGTTGATGCGGATCTTTTCCAGTGTCCCCGGAGAGGCTGTCACCCGCAGCAAACTGGTCGAGGAACTGAGCCGTGCCGGTGCGCAAACACAAGAGCGCGCAGTCGATGTTCAGATCACGCGCCTGCGCCGCAAGATCGAAGCCGACCCCAAGCAACCTCGCTATTTGCAGACCGTGCGCGGTGCAGGCTATATGTTGGCCCCGGAGTAGCTGTGACCTCAAAGCCCTTGACCTGATTGAACGCCCTGCGGGCGCACGCCATTTCGGTCATGTATTGCATCCTTTGGGCGAATGATGCTGTGCTGCGCCTGTTGTGGTGTATGCGATGCCTCCGGCGGGGATATTTGGGGCCACAAGAAACTGATGATTTTCGCAAGAGGGGTGGAATGACCACATGACAACAGCTTTGATTTCGCATGAGGATTGCCTGTCTCACGTGACACCGCCGGGCCATCCCGAGCAGGTCGCCCGTCTGGGTGCTGTACTGGATGCTTTGGAGGGCATGCCCCTCGTCCAGGTCAAGGCCCCGATGGTGGCGGATGATGATCTGTTGCGCGCCCATCCGCAGGCTCATGTCGATGCGATGCGTGCGGCGTCTCCTTCTTCCGGTGTGCGGTCGCTGGATGCCGATACCCATATGTCGCCCGGATCACTGACCGCAGCTTACCGCGCCGCTGGCGCTGTGGTGCGTGCTGTCGATATGGTCATGGGCGGCGAAGTGGCCAATGCCTTTGCAGCCGTCCGTCCACCCGGTCACCACGCCGAACGCCAGACCGCCATGGGTTTTTGTTTCTTTGGCAGTGTCGCAGTTGGTGCCAAGCACGCCCTTGATCATCATGGATTGGACCGCGTCGCGATCGTTGACTTTGATGTACACCACGGCAACGGCACGCAGGACTTGGTTGAGGATGATCCGCGCATCCTGTTTTGTTCGACCCATCAGTCCCCGCTTTATCCCGGTACCGGGGCTGCCCATGAAGTTGGTGTTGATAATGTGCTGAATGTGCCCCTGCCCGGCGGGACCGGGTCAAAGGGGTTTCGCGATGCGATGGAGCGCTTGGTCTTGCCCCGTATTGATGCGTTTTCTCCGCAACTTCTGATCATTTCGGCGGGATTCGATGCACATGCGGCTGATCCACTGGCGGGTATGGAATTGCAGACCGAAGATTTTGGCTGGGTGACGGAACGCTTGTGTGATCTCGCAGACAAACACTGTCAGGGCCGGGTGGTATCCAGCCTTGAAGGTGGTTATGACTTGGCCGCGCTGGGCGCGTCTGCCGCTGCCCATGTCAAAGTCCTGGAGGAGCGTGGCCGATGAGCGATGTGAATGAGATGAGCTTTGAAGAAGCCATCAAGGAGTTGGAAACCGTTGTTGGCCAGCTTGAACGCGGCGATGTGGCGCTTGATGCCTCGATTGCGCTGTATGAGCGTGGCGCGGCGCTGAAGGCGCGGTGCGAGGCCAAGTTGAAAGAAGCCGAAGAGAAGGTCGCTAAGATTACACTGGGCGATGGTGGTGAACCAACTGGCACAGCCCCGCTTGATGGCTGAACTGCCCCGGATCACGGCGCTTGACCGTCGTCCCTTGTCCGATGCGCTGGCGCATGCGGGGCAGGTGACACAGGCGCGGATTGGCTTTGCCTTGTCGGGTCTTGATAGTCCCGTTGCGGCTGCAATGCATTATGCGGTGGCTGGCGGGAAATCTTTGCGTGCCTTTTTGGCGCTCGAATCAGCCCGCCTGCATGACATCAATCCTGCTGCTGCCGTGGGTGCGGCTGCGGCAATCGAATGTTTGCATGCCTATTCGCTGGTGCATGATGACTTGCCCTGCATGGATGATGATGATTTGCGCCGGGGACAGCCCACCGTGCATCGCAAGTGGGACGAGGCGACAGCGGTCCTGGCGGGGGATGCCTTGCAGGCGCTGGCCTTTGAATTGGTCTGTCAGGCCGAATGTTCGGCCCGCGCCCGGCTGAACCTTGCGATGACCCTGGCCAACGCATCCGGCGTGCGCGGCATGGTTGGCGGGCAGGCAGCGGATATCGCCGCGGAAACGGCAAATGCACCGCTGGGTCTGGATGACATCATTGCTTTGCAGGCCGGAAAGACAGGCGCGCTGATTTCATGGTCGGCCCTTGTTGGCGCGCGCATGGCCGAAGCCGAGCGCGGCCCTTTGTCGATTTATGGGCAAGCGCTGGGCCTTGCCTTTCAGATTGCCGATGATGTGCTGGATGAAACCGGTGATGCCACCGTGGTCGGCAAGGCCGTTGGCAAGGACGCTGCCGCAGGCAAAGCCACCTTTGTTTCATTGCTGGGTCTGGATGGGGCGAAAAGCCGCGCAGGCGATCTGGTACAAGAGGCCTGCGATGCTTTATCGGTTTACGGCGGAAACGCAGATACGTTAAAGGACGCTGCCCGCTTTGTAATTGCGCGGACGCATTAGGAAAGGGTCGCCATGTCAGACCAGCCACATACCCCGCTTCTTGATCGGGTCCATACGCCCGAGGACATGAAGGGCCTGTCAGACCGCGACTTGCGACAACTGGCCGATGAATTGCGCGCCGAAACAATATCGGCCGTATCGGTGACAGGTGGTCATCTGGGTGCCGGGTTGGGAGTGATCGAAATGACGGTCGCACTGCATGCTGTTTTCGATGCCCCAAAGGACAAGATCATCTGGGATGTATCGCACCAGTGCTATCCCCACAAAATACTGACGGGTCGCCGCGACCGGATCAGAACATTGCGCACCGAAGGGGGGCTCAGCGGTTTTACCAAACGGTCCGAAAGCCCCTATGATCCGTTCGGCGCCGCCCATTCCAGCACGTCGATCTCGGCCGGGCTTGGGTTTGCCGTGGCCCGCGACTTGGGCGGCGAAGGTGGCGACGCGATTGCTGTCATCGGCGACGGTGCCCTGTCTGCGGGCATGGCCTATGAGGCGATGAACAATGCGGGCCATCTTGGCAAACGGTTGATCGTGATCCTCAACGACAATGAAATGTCGATTGCGCCGCCCACAGGGGCGATGTCGTCATATCTCTCGCGCCTTTATGCCGAAGAACCGTTTCAGGAATTCAAGGCAGCGGCGAAGGGTGCGATGTCGCTGTTGCCCGAACCGTTCCGCGAAGGGGCCAAGCGCGCGAAGGATGTGCTCAAGCATATGACTGTCGGGGGCACCCTGTTCGAAGAACTTGGCTTTTCATATCTGGGCCCCATTGATGGCCACGACATGGAGCAGCTCTTGTCCGTCCTGCGCACCGTCAAGGCGCGCGCCGATGGGCCCATCCTGATTCATGCGATCACCAAAAAGGGTAAAGGCTATGCCCCCGCAGAGCGGGCCAGCGACAAGGGCCATGCGACCGCCAAGTTCGACATGGTAACCGGAGAGCAGAAAAAGTCCCCCAGCAATGCGCCGTCCTATACATCTGTCTTTGCCGAAAGCCTGCTGAAACATGCGGCCAAAGACCCGAAGATTTGCGCAATTACCGCAGCCATGCCAGACGGAACAGGCCTGTCGAAATTCATGGAGCGTTACGCCAGCCGCTGCTTTGATGTCGGTATCGCCGAACAGCACGCGGTCACTTTCTCGGCTGGGCTTGCCGCTGGCGGAATGCGCCCGTTCTGCGCGCTTTATTCGACCTTCCTGCAACGTGGCTATGATCAGGTCGTGCATGACGTGGCAATCCAGCGGTTGCCGGTGCGTTTTGCGATTGATCGCGCCGGACTGGTTGGCGCCGACGGGGCGACCCACGCCGGGGCCTTTGACGTGGGGTTTCTGGCCAACTTGCCCGGCTTTGTTGTCATGGCCGCCGCGGACGAGGCGGAGTTAGTGCGCATGGTGGCAACAGCTGCGGCGCATGACGAAGGTCCGATTGCTTTCCGCTTTCCGCGCGGCGAAGGGGTCGGCGTCGAAATTCCCGCTGACGCCGCGCCGTTGGAAATCGGCAAGGGCCGCATGATCAGGGAAGGGTCGCAAGTCGCGATCCTGTCGTTTGGCACCCGACTGCAAGAAGTGATGACCGCCTGCGAGACACTTGCTGCCAAGGGGATCAATCCTACCGTGGCCGATGCGCGCTTTGCCAAGCCGCTTGACCGTGACCTGATCCTGCAACTGGCTGCGGACCACGAGGCGCTGATCTGTGTCGAGGAAGGGGCCGTTGGTGGCTTCGGCTCCCATGTGGCGCAATTGCTGGCGGAAGAGGGCGTTTTTGATCACGGGTTGAAATATCGGTCGATGGTGCTGCCGGATATCTTTATTGACCAGGCGGGGCCAAAAGCGATGTACGATATCGCGGGCCTGAATGCCGAACATATCGAAGCCAAGTTGCTGGATGTGCTGGGCGTGGCCCGTCTTGGGTCAAAGACGGCTTAGGGTGTGATGCAACGATACTCTGACATTAGGGCAAAGGCTGGCATTGCCCAGAGGTACATTTTTCCATGACAGCAGTGCCAATCTATCGCTGGATCGTGTTCCTTCTTGCGGGGGGATACTGCCTGCGGACCCTGTTCTTTGGCGACTGGAACGACAACATTGGCGGGCCGTTCCGCTTTCTGACGATCTGGGCGCTGTTCATGTCATTCTTTGCGGCAAGCCGGATGATGGCACTGCAAGAAGGACGATCCCTGCGCCGCTGGGACGGTTTCGTGTCGATGACGGCTGTGATCAACACGATGGTGGTGTTCCTGTACTGGCGGCTGTTCCTTGCGGACCCTTCGTCTGTAACCCGTGACGGGATGCTGGCGGCCTGGTGGTTAGAACTTTATTTGCATGGGTTGGGCCCCTTATTGCAAATCATCGACGCGCTTTTCATCCATCGCAGTTTTCGCAGGATAATGCCTGCAATAGGCTGGGTCCTGGGTGTCATTCTGGTCTATGTAGCTTGGGCCGAACTGGTCGTGCAGCCTTCCAACACGGGCCCGGCGGGGACCGTTACCAGTGGATTGCCCTATCCATTCCTCAATGATCTCGAATTGGTGCCACGCATGATCTTCTATGGCACGAACATGGCGACCGGACTGGTCCTGCTCCTTGTTTTTGCAACGATTTCCTGGGCAATCAGGCGTCGTCTTCCTGTGCCAGCAGTGCCCTGAGCCCGCTTTTGTAGTCAGGGAACAAGAGGTCCACCCCGAGTTCGTCCTTGATCCGGTCATTGCGCACTTTCTTGCTTTCGGCATAGAAGCTGCGTGCCATTGGGGTCATATCAGCAGTTTCAAAATCCTCGGCCGCGGGCACAGGCAGTCCCAACAGGTTTGCGGCATATGCAATCACATCTTCGGGCGGTGCGGGGTCATTGTCACAGACGTTATAGACTGCGCCGGGATTGGGCCGCGCGATAGAGGCCGCCAGAACCCGGGCGATATCTGCGACATGTGTGCGGCTGAAAATCTGGTTCGGTTTGATGATACGGCGCGCGGTGCCCGCCCTGACCTTGGCAAATGGGCCGCGTCCGGGTCCGTAAATCCCGGCAAGGCGGAAGATATGCAACGGCAGACCGGGAATTGCGCCCCATGCGGCCTCGGCATCGACACGGGCCATGCCGCGTTTGGTGCTGGGGGTCAAAGGGGTTTGTTCATCGACCCATTGGCCTTGGTGGTCGCCGTAAACCCCTGTTGTGGACAGATACCCAACCCAGGCGAATTGACCTGCGCGCTTTGAAATTTCGTCGTGCAGCGCAGCAAGGACCGGATCACCGGCGGCATCCGGCGCTGCGGAAATGAGCAGATGCGTCGCGGCATCCAGCGCCGGGATCATATCAGCGCCCGGCCAAATGCGCGGTTCGATGCCAGCATTCATCAGGCGCGGCGCGCGGTCTTCGGATCGGGTGGTCCCGATGATGCGCCAGTCCTGTGGCAACAGGATGCGCGACAGGGCGCGCGCGCTGTAGCCATGCCCAAAAGAAAGAAGTGTATTTGTCATGGCTTTCTGGTGCCGCAGCTTGCCGCATAGTGCAAGGCCCAACAGTTTATTGATATGTCGGAGCCTCCGGCGGGGATATTTTTGGCCATAAGAAGCGATAAGGTTTTCTTAACCATCCTGCGTCAAGATTTCATGGCGGCACAGGCGGGGACGCCGATGGCCGTGCCAGGAGAAGCCCCCTTTCATCCCAAACGGTGGAAGGGGGTCAATTTCTTATGGCCAAAAATAACCCCGCCGGAGGCAAAAAATCAGTTTTGGCGATCGCGCTGACGGATGCCCTAATGTTTGTAGTTCGACCCCTCGTCATCAAGGATCGCTTTCAGCTCCGCCAGATAGCGCAGATCCATTTCTGGATAGCTTTCGATTTCCTGCGCGGTTTTTTCGGCAATATCATCGGGCAGGACACGCAGCGGCTGACCGGTTTGTAGCGCGCGGATATAGGTTTCACAGGCCCGTTCGAAATAATACAGACGGTTGAATGTCTCGGCGACGGTTTCACCGATGATCAGAACCCCATGGTTGCCCATGATCATGACCTTTTGCTTGGGATCGCCGAATAGAGCGGCACAGCGTTCGCCCTCACTTTCAAATGCCAACCCGCCGTACCCGTCGTCAATCACGTATCGGTTGAAAAAAGTGCAGCAGGTCTGGTCGATGGGGGGCAGGTTACTGTCTTTCAGTGACGCAAGGACTGTCGCAAAAACCGAATGCACATGCATCGCGCAGCGCGCATGCGGTACATGCCGGTGAATACCGCCGTGCAGCCCCCACGCCGTGGGGTCAGGCGCGTTCGGCCCCGACAGGGTTTCCGGGTCGTTGGCGTCAACCACGATCATGTCGCTGGCCTTAATCCGGCTGAAATGCATCTGGTTGGGGTTCATCAGAAAACGGGTGCCGTCGTCATTTATGGCAAGACTGAAATGGTTGGCGACCGCTTCGTGCATATTGAGCCGCGCCGTCCAGCGAAATGCTGCCGCAAGATCAACCCTTTCCTGCCAATTATCCATATTTGCACGCATGTATTTCCCCTTTCACGTCCTGTTTTCAAATCGCATCAGACAGGAAACAGCCCACAAAACCAAGCGGGAAAGGGAACAGGAATGCCTGCCACTACTGTGACGTCACCGCTGTCAGGATTGCGTCTTTGCGTCCGGCGGCATCTATTGAGCTGGCCGATTGGGCAAATGACGATCAAGTTTCCACTTTCAAAATTCTGCTATGTTTTGTGGCCTCGGCCTGTAGCTGGCGGAAGGTGAGCAGGCCGCGGGCTTCAAGTATGGGCAACATGGCAACGAAAACTTTGGCTGTTGCCATTGCGTCACCAAGCGCTGTGTGGCGCATATGGTCCGGGATATCGACATCCAGCCTTTCACATAGCGCATCGAGTGTGTGTACCGCAGACCCGCCAAAGACAATTGCTGACAGGTGAACCGTGTCCATTACCGGGTTGTGAAATGCGGCACCGTCACGGTTGAGGAAAGCCATGTCAAAGGGTGCATTATGCGCGATGAGAACCGCATCACCGACATAGGTCTGAAAGCTCTTGCGTACCGCCGCAAAGTCACTTGCGTGTGCAACCATCGTGTCGTCGATCCCATGAACCCGGGTTGACTGGGCCGGGATCGGCCTGCCGGGGTTGACCAGTACGTCGAACGTCTCTGCGGTTATGATCCGCCTGTTCACGATGCGGACCGCGCCAAGTTGGACAACAGCGTCACTTTGCGGATCAAGCCCTGTCGTTTCACTGTCGAACACCACAAATGTCAGGTCTCTTAGGGCTGCTTCACGGATGTCTGCCCTAGGTGTCTGGTTGAACAGGTCGAAATCATAAACCAACGGCCGTGCCGCGTCCGGGTCCAGCGGTTCAAGCATCACCATATAGCCGTTGTCATCGTCAAAGATGCGGATGTGACCGGAATAGATGGCCCCTGATTTACCCTTGATCGTGATCGGGCCGCGCCTGTGATCCTGGTCTTTCATCCTGACAAGCGTTGCGTGCAGGGTCCCTTTGTCAAGATAATCGCAGACTGATCCGTTCAATCTCGCGGGTGCCTCGTTTTCCATCAAATCAGCAGCCTGCCCGTCATAAAGCACAATCTGGTCATCCTGCGTCGCGACAATGACCGCGACTGGAATGTCAGACAGGATACGCAGGAGTTGCGCCCGCTGGCGTTCCAGCCTTTCAGTTTTCAGAGCGACGGTTTCGGCTGTGGCCTGCGCCGCTTTGCGCAATTTATTGCTGGTCGCACAGGCGGCGGGGGCAAGGTCGCCAAGGTATCGAGCGGCTTTTTCGTCAAATTCGGTCTCAACCCCGGACTCCGCACGCACCCGGAGTTGCGCGGCCAGACTCTCAATCGGTTTGCTGACGTTTTCATCGAAAAGCCGCCAGACAAAAGTAGCAAGGGCCAGAATGCCAAAGGCAGCAACGATCCCCACGGTCACAAAAGATGAAAGGGCGTCGGGACTGCCCAGTTGGCGATAGCCCAGCAAAAGGGCCGCCAGCACGACGGCGATACTTCCAAGGCCAATCAGGCCGAAAAACAGGAAGATGCGCAATCGCAGGCTGAGGTGTGACATGTCAATTCTCCGCGCATGCCGTCCTGAGCAGGGGGTCGGTTGCATCCAGAGCGAACCACTGCGCGTTCAAGACCGCGCCGCCATCGCCGAATGCGACCCCGTCAACCACGTCGGCGCGCAGGTTTCCGGCACAGTCAAACAGCATCGGCACTTTGGCCGTGCGGGTCCAGCGCCCGTAGAACACCAGATCGACAAGCCGCAGTCCGGGTTGGTCAGGATGGGTGCGCGTGCTGATCCGGTCAACAGCGACAAACCGCGAAACGAAAGGGCGCGCATGGGTCCATGGGCGGTAAAGCGCGGTCTCTTCAATTGTTTGAGCCACTGCCAGGCCTGCGGGCATGGTGGCGACCGTACGCCCGTACCAGCTGTATTCGCTTGAAATTGTTGCCGCCAGCATCGCCGCCCCTGCCGCTGCGGGGATGAGCCATTTGGGCAGTCGTCCTTTCAGCGTACGGTTCAGCGCCCACACAAGCAGTGCAGCCACTGCACCGGCGACAATCGTGCCGATCAGTTCGAAAAACATGAGCCCTCCTCCCTATTTCGCTATCCTAGCCCAGAACGCCGCGTCCTTGCATCAGTGCAGATTGCATCGTTTTGATGACGACAAACGCATCACGCAAGTGGCTCCGTTCAAAGGCGGACAAATCTGACGGCCGCAGATAATTATCAGGCGCCTTGCCCGATTTGATCTGGCGCGCCTGATGGTCCAGCCGCGTTTGGGCCACCAGATCATAGGCATCCAGCAAATCCCGCCCACCGCTTTCGCTGATGACCCCTGCCGCGATAGCCGCTTGAAGCCGCGCGCGGGTGTTGACCGGATCAAGTTTGCCCTGCAATGCGTACATCCGCCCCAAATCCACCACCGGCACGACCCCGCTGAGCTTCATATCAACCGTGTTGCGATGTTCGCCACTACGGATTGTCGCCAGCCCCTTGAGCAGACCCAGCGGGGTGACATGTGTGAGCGCGTTCGTGGCCATATGCGCGGTAAAGATCGAATTGGCCTGCGCCGCCGCCAGCGTTTCGGCTTGCAACCCGTCAAACAGGCTGGAATCGCCGCCGATGGGCCGCAAGTCGAACATGACAGAGGCCAGCATCTGCGCCTCTTTGCCGGGGCTTTTGATCCAATGCTGGAAATAGTCCCGCCAGATTGACAGCGGCTGCCGCCAGCGCGGGTTGGTCGCCATCATATCGCCGGGGCAATAGACGTAGCCGCAGGCATCCAGCCCGTCAGAGACGAACTGCGCAAAGCGTTCGAAATAGGCAAGGTCGCGTTCGCTCAGGTTTTCATCAAGGATCATGCCGTTATCCTGATCGGACACACCTGTTTGTTCCTGCCGCCCCTGCGACCCACAGGCAAGCCAGACATAGCGTGCAGGCGGCGTGCCAAATTTATCCTCGGCCATCGCCAGCAGGCGGCGGGTGACTACATCGGCGATATCCGTGATCATCCGTGTCACCACGTCATGTCTATTGCCCGCCGCGACAAGCTGCACCAACAGGTTGGGAATGCGTTTGGTGACAGCGGCCAGCGCGTCGATGGTTTCGGCCCGCGCCGCATCTGCGACAAAACCTGCGGTGTTTGACGCCTGAAATCGGGTCAGATCCGTTTGCGTGACAATACCGACCAGCTTGCCTGCGGCCACAATGGGCAGGTGCCCAAGCCGGTATTCCATCATCATATGCAACACGTCAGACCCAATGGAAGCGGGCGACAAGACCCTTGGGTGCTGTGTCATGACCGCACTGACAGGGGTGTCATTGGCAAGGCCTTGCGCCAGCGCCTTGCCTGACAGGTCGCGAATGGTGACGATACCGATCAGTTCGTCATTTTCGACCACGCAGAGGCAGGAAATACGGGCGTCGCGCATTTTCCGGGCGGCGTCCTGAATGTTCATCGTGGGGGCGCAGGTGACAGGGCCTGCCACCATCAGCGTTTCAACCTGCACGCGGGTCAGATCAAAGCCGGCAAGCGCGTCCGCACTGCCGCTTGCACGGGTCCGGTCAAAAAACTTGCGGTAGCTTTCATGGTCTGCGCGCAGCTTGTGAAACAGCTGTGGCGGAACACAGATCAGGCGACTGTCCTGTCGCGCTTCGGCAGAGGTGACAGCGCGCCCATCCTTCAGCAGTCCGCGTTCACCAAATGAATTTTCGCGCTGCAGCAGGGAAATCAGGTGGTTGTTTTCATCATGCACGGCGATCTCGCCGCTTTCTATGATGTACAGCCCGTCAAGGGGTGCACCCAATTTGTATACTGGCGCACCTGCGGGATAGGTGCGAACGACCGCATTCTGGCGCAACGCATCAAACGCCCCCTCAGGCAGGTCGTCGTATGGATGCAAATGCCGCAGAAAGGAAAATGCGGTGTCAGTCATGGTGCAGTCCCCGCAAATCATATTGGCGTAAGGTAAGGGCCAGCAACAAAATGGCTGCTGGCCCCGATTTCATATCAGTGATCGACAGCACCGCCTGCACCGGCAGGAATACGGACGCTTTCAACCAGATCCTTGATCTCTTGCGGAGTGTCCGCAGTCCGCATCGAGACAACGTAAGCAACCGCAAAGTTGATCACAGCACCCACCGCACCAATTGCGGTGGACTGGATTCCGAACAAGGACCCGTCAACCGTATCAGGAAACGAATTGGTACCCGCGACAAAGAACCAGCCCTTGTGCAAGAAGATGTAGAGCAAGGTAAAGATCAGGCCCGACAGCATCCCTGCCACAGCGCCGATGTTATTCACACGCTTGGAAAAGATCCCCATCATCAATGCCGGGAAGATCGACGCCGCCGCCAGACCAAAGGCCAGCGCCACAGTCTGCGCCGCAAATCCCGGTGGGTTCAGACCCAGGAACGTGGCCACTGCGATGGCAATGGCCATGGCGATCCGGGCTGACATCAACTCGGCCTTTTCGGACATGTTGGGTGTCAGCTGGCCTTTGAGCAAATCGTGGCTGACAGCAGAGGAAATCGCCAGAAGCAAACCCGCCGCCGTAGAAAGTGCCGCTGCAAGGCCACCTGCTGCGACCAGACCGATCACCCAGCCCGGCAGATTGGCAATCTCCGGATTGGCAAGCACCAGAATATCACGGTTGAAGTTGGTCAACTCATTACCTTCCCAACCATTTGCCGCAGCCTTTTCAGCCATCGCATCGGACCCGTCGTTATAATACTGGATCAGGCCGTCGCCGTTCTTGTCTTCCCAATCCAACAGGCCGGTTTTTTGCCAAGTCTGCATCCAGTCATATTCAGGGGCCGTTTCAATGGTCTGCACAGCAACTGCATCGCCATCCGTGCCATTTGGCCACATCAGGTTTGTAATGTTCAGGCGGGCCATCGCACCAACCGCTGGCGCAGTGAGGTAAAGCAGCGCAATGAACACCAACGCCCAACCGGCCGACCAGCGCGCGTCAGACACCTTTGGCACCGTGAAAAAGCGCATGATGACGTGCGGCAAGCCAGCAGTACCAATCATCAAAGACAGGGTGAACAGAACCATATTCAGGTTGTCCTTGTGCGCCTCTGTGTAGCTGGCAAAGCCAAGGTCAGTCACGATCTGGTCAAGCTTGGTCAGCAGATACACGCTGCCTTCGCCACCTGTGACAGATGTTTCGCTGAACAAACCAAGTGCAGGAATTGGGGTCCCTGTCAGCTGCAGCGAAATGAACACGGCAGGAATGGTATAGGCCATGATCAACACGACATATTGGGCGACTTGCGTGTAGGTCACGCCCTTCATGCCGCCAAAAACCGCATAGGCAAAAACGACACAGGCCCCGATCAGCAGACCCGCCGTGTTCGAAATTTCAAGGAACCGGCCAAAAGCCACGCCCACCCCTGTCATCTGACCAATCACATACGTCGTGGACGCAACAATAAGACAGATCACAGCGACGAGGCGTGCAGTTGGGGAGTAGAAACGGTCGCCGATAAACTCGGACACGGTGAATTTGCCGAACTTGCGCAGGTAAGGCGCCAGCAGCAATGCCAGCAGCACATATCCACCCGTCCAGCCCATCAAATAGGTCGAGTTGTCATAACCTGTAAAGGCGATCAGACCCGCCATAGAGATGAAGGACGCCGCAGACATCCAGTCTGCCGCAGTGGCCATGCCGTTGGTGACAGGGTGCACACCCCGGCCAGCCGCATAGAATTCAGAGGTCGTGCCCGCCCGGGCCCAGACCGCGATGCCGATGTAAAGCGCAAAGGATGCGCCCACAAACAGCAGGTTGAGTGTAAACTGGTCCATCTTTTATTCCTCCTCGACGCCGTATTCACGGTCGAGCTTGTTCATCCGCCATGCGTAGAAAAAGATCAGCGCGAGGAAGACGATTATCGACCCTTGTTGTGCAAACCAGAACCCTAGGTCCGTGCCGCCCACCTCGATACCAGCCAGCATTGGCCGCAGCAAAATACCGAACCCGAACGACACCAGTGCCCAAATGATCAGGCTGATAACGATGATCCTGACATTTGCGGCCCAGTAACCTGCGCCGTCTTCGGCAACCTTGCCATGTGTTAGTCGTTCCGCCATTTGGCGTTCCTCCTTGTTTTATTGGCTATTTCAGATGCGGACGGGGTCCGTCCGCAGGTATTTTTCAGGCCACGACAGTCCTGGCCAGCGCGCCAATCGCGCCTTGGATCGCGGCGATCTCTTGCATTGCGTCCACGCGACGCAACACACCCTTGTCGGTGTAATATGCGATCAGTGGGGCGGTCTGTTCGTGATATGCATCAAGGCGCGACATCACTGTTTTGGGGTTGTCGTCTGCACGGCGGTTCATCGCCTGTGCGCCACAGCAATCGCAGGTGTCGGCAACCTTGGGCGCCTTGAATGTATCGTGATACCCTTCTCCACAGGCCCTGCATGTGAACCGCCCGGCAATGCGCACGACCATCTTGACGTCGTCCACTTCGAGCAGGATCGCCGCATTGATCCGCTGTCCGGCTTCGGCCAGCATCTCATCCAGCGCTTCGGCCTGCGCCGTCGTGCGGGGGAAACCGTCAAGGATCACGCCCTTGGCGCAATCGCCCGCCGCGAGCCTGTCGCGCAGGATTGCCAGCACGATATCGTCACTAACCAACCCGCCCGCTTCCATCACGGCCTTGGCGGCCTGGCCTGCGTCCGACCCTGCTGCAACGGCCGCACGCAACAGATCACCGGTGGAAAGTTGCACAAGGCCAAACTCTTTTTCCAGCATACGCGCCTGTGTCCCCTTGCCCGCACCCGGCGGGCCCAGCAGGATCAGAACAGGTGGGGTTTGTGGTGTTCGCGCGCCGTCCATCATGCAGTCTCCCGGTTCATGCGGTTTTCAATCAGGTCATCAACCACCGACGGATCAGCCAGAGTTGATGTGTCGCCCAGCGATCCGAAGTCATCCTCGGCAATCTTGCGCAAGATCCGGCGCATGATCTTGCCCGAACGGGTTTTCGGCAGGCCGGGTGCCCATTGGATAAGGTCCGGTTTTGCAATTGGTCCGATTTCCGTGCGGACCCACGTCTCAAGCTCCTTGCGCAATTCAGGCGACGGGGTCTCTCCATTCATCAAGGTCACATAGGCATAAATGCCCTGGCCCTTGATATCGTGCGGGTATCCGACGACGGCAGCCTCGGCGACTTTGGCATGGGCAACCAGCGCGCTTTCGACTTCTGCTGTGCCCATTCGGTGGCCTGATACATTGATGACATCATCGACACGGCCTGTGATCCAATAATCGCCATCGGCGTCACGACGGCAGCCGTCACCGGTGAAGTAATAGCCCTCGTAGTCGCTGAAATAGGTCTTTTCGAACCTGTCATGGTCGCCCCAGACAGTACGCATTTGGCCGGGCCAACTGCTGGCCAGTACCAGCACGCCTTCGGCTTCGGTGGTGGTGATTTCTTCCCCGGTTTGGGGGTCAAGAACCTTGGGCACGATCCCGAAGAACGGCTGCTGGGCAGAGCCGGGCTTCAACTCGGTCGCACCCGGTAGGGGGGTCAGCAAATGACCGCCGGTTTCGGTCTGCCACCATGTATCGACAATGGGGCATTTGCCCTTGCCGACGACATCATTGTACCAGTGCCATGCCTCCGGGTTGATCGGCTCTCCGACGGTGCCAAGAACGCGCAGGTCGGACAGATCGTACCTTTCCACAGGGTCATTGCCCGCCGCCATCAAAGCGCGGATCGCAGTTGGCGCCGTATAGAACTGGTTAACCCTATACTTTTCACACACAGCCCAGAACCGGCCCGCATCAGGGTAGGTTGGAACACCTTCGAACATGATAGTCGTGGCACCATTGGCCAGCGGCCCATAGACGATATAACTATGGCCGGTGACCCAGCCCACATCTGCCGTACACCAGAAAACATCGCCCTCGTGGTAATCAAAAACCATTTCATGTGTCATGGCCGCATAGGTCAGATAACCGCCGGATGTATGCACAACACCTTTGGGTTGGCCGGTCGAGCCTGAGGTGTAAAGAATGAACAACGGGTCTTCGGCGTTCATTTCGGCGGGGGCGCAATGGTCATCCGCCTCAAGCGCCATTTCATTGTAATCATAGTCACGGTCGGTCCATGTAGTCTGGCCCCCCGTGCGTTTGACCACAAGGCATTTCACCTTGTCGCTACAATGCAAAAGCGCGGCATCGGTATTAGACTTCAGCGCGGTCTTGCGGCCACCGCGCGGGGCCTCGTCTGCGGTGATCACAACCTTGGCGTCACAACCATTGATCCGCGCACCCAACGCATCCGGCGAAAAGCCCGCAAAGACAATGGAATGGATTGCCCCGATCCGCGCGCAGGCCAGCATCGCATATGCGGCTTCCGGGATCATGGGCAAATAGATGACAACGCGGTCGCCCTTGCGCACGCCCAATTCTTCAAGAATATTGGCCATCTTGCAGACGCTGCGATGCAAATCCTTGTAGGTGATGTGCAATGCGGCGTCGTTCGGGTCGTCCGGCTCCCAGATAATGGCCGTCTGATCACCACGTGTTGCCAGATGGCGGTCGATACAATTGGCAGAGACATTCAGGACCCCATCTTCGAACCATTTGATCGAAACCTGTCCAAGCTTGAAATCGACATTCTGAACAGTGGTGAATGGTTTGATCCAATCAAGCCGCTTGCCTTGCGCGGCCCAGAACGCATCCGGGTCAGATATCGACGCCTCGTACTGCGCCTTGTACTGCTGCGCGTTAACATGAGGCACTCGCGCATCGGGGGCCGTTCGTATCATCGTTTCGGTGGCCATTTCATAATCCTCCTTGCGATATTGCAGGAGAAAACCGTCGGCAAACCGAGACAACCCACCCCCGCAGAATTGTAAATGTATTCTATCGCATACAGAACAACAGGAACGCATCTATCTGGAATAATTCACTATTTATGAAAAAAAATTTACTAAGTTTGGTGAATACTTGCAAACTATCGCGTGCTGCAAAAATAAATAACGAGCAGCAACAACAGCTTGTATGTTTCCGGATTTTCAACCGATGTGCCTGTTAGCGCACAACAAAAACATCGCACTTTCTTAGAGCCAAAGGTCATGAGAACATGATTTGATGGTTGATCAGCGCCGCAAAGCCGCAAGCTTTCACTGATCGGGGCGTGACCTGACGATTCGATTGTTCCTGCGTCCGCCGCGCTTGGGGCGGCCCAAAAGGGGCAAATCTGTCAGGACTGGCAAAACCTTCGCTGTCATGACCCGCTGGGGTCGCGACATCAGCGCGTTACAGCGTGTCCCGATATGTCGGGATCAGATCGCCCTTTGCCGGGGTCGCGGCATAGACCCCCCGCGCGATCGCACGGCTCAGGCAGACGGCGGCAGCGGCCCCTATGTCAGCAAAGGCGGCATGGTCAACCTCGCCTTGTGTCGTTGAGACACCGAACACCAGATCACCATCAAGCGGGCTATGGGCAGGTACAACCGCGCGCGCCATTCCGTCATGGGCGGTCACGGCCAGCCGATGGCATTGGGTTTTGGTGAGCGGCGCATCGGTCGCAACAATCGCGATGGTTGTGTTTGCCCCTTCAGCGGCGTGCAGCATCATCGCCTCTGCCTTGCGGCTGATCTGCGGCGACACATGACCTGACATGGGATCAGGGCCCGCGCCGCCAAACTCGCCATCAATCTCGAATGGTGCCGCCCAGAAATGCCTGTCACCGGGCGTTGTTACGCTGCCCAGCGCGTTCACCACCACGAGGGCCCCCACGGTTGTGCCGTTTGGCAAGACAACTGACGCCGACCCCAAGCCGCCCTTTTGCATGGCGGCCAAGGCGCCTGTCCCGGCCCCTGCTGTCCCGATGGTGAAATCAACGCCTGCATCATCAAGGGCGGCGCGCCCCAATGCGCGGTAAGGGTTTTCGTCCCAATCCTTGGCCCCGCCATTGATCAGGTCAAAGATGATCGCGCCGGGCACGATCGGGATATGCATCGGTCCGACCGGAAACCCCCGCCCCATTGCGCGCAGCCCGTCCATGACGCCCGAACAGGCATCCAGTCCAAAGGCGGACCCGCCCGACAGCACAAGCGCGTCCACCTTCTGCACCGTCTTGTCAGGGGCCAACAGATCGGTTTCCTTGGTCCCCGGCCCACCGCCCATCACGTGCACGCTGGCCGTGAACGGTGCGTCACCCACCAAAACTGTGCTTCCGGTCTTGATATGATCATCCTGCGCATTGCCAACCCGCAGGCCAGCCACATCGGTAATCAGATTGCGCGGTCCCGGCTTATATGCAGCGACCACCGTCCACCTCCATCGCGACACCGGTAATCATGCTGGCCTCGTCCGAGCATAGAAAGCACGCGGCGTTGCCCATATCCTGGGGCGTGGAAAAGCGACCCAGAGGGATTGTCGACAAGAACTTGGCGCGGACCTCGGGTGTATCCTCGCCCATGAATGACTTCAGCAACGGGGTCTCTCCTGCGACGGGGTTCAACGCGTTGACGCGAATGCCGTTGGGGGCCAATTCGACCGCCATCGCCTTAGTCGCCGTGATCATCCAGCCTTTGGAGGCATTGTACCAGTTCAACCGGGGCCGGGGCGACACACCTGCGGTCGAGGCAATGTTCAGGATGGCCCCTGTTCCCCGCGCTTTGAATTGCGGGACGAACGCCCGCGCAGCCAGATAGACCGACTTCATGTTGACCCGGAAAACACGGTCGAAATCATCTTCGCTTACGTCCTCCATTGCGGCGGGCAAATGGGTGACGCCGGCGTTGTTCACAAGAATATCGAGATGACCATAAGTCGCCAGAAGCGCCTCTTTCATCGCCTGCATACTGTCTGCGTTGCCCACGTCGCAGGTCTGTGCGGTGCCCCCGATTTCAGCTGCGATGGCTACGGCTGCATCACCGTTGATATCGGCCACCATGACCTTCGCGCCCTCACTCGCGAATTTGCGGGCGATGCCCGCGCCAAAGCCCGAACCACCGCCTGTGACGATGGCTACCTTGTCTTTCAGTCTCATTTCCTCACCCATGCCATGCTGCAACAGTCTTGAGGGTTGAAAATCCGTAAAGCGCTTCAAACCCTTTTTCGCGTCCGTGTCCCGATTTGCCGACCCCGCCAAAGGGCAGTTCCACACCCCCGCCAGCGCCGTAGTTATTGATGAAAACCTGCCCTGATTTCAGCGCTTTGGCCAGCCGCATCTGGCGGCCACCGTCGCGGGTCCAGATGGATGCCACCAGCCCATAATCGGTGCCATTTGCGATTTGCAGGGCCTCCGTTTCAGTTTCAAACGGGATAATCACCTGCACAGGGCCAAAGATTTCGTCGCGGGCCAGCACATGGTCGGGCGGCACGTCCGCAAACAGAGTCGGAGCGACATAGTGCCCGGCGGCATCCGTCACGATTTCTCCCTGCGAAACCATGTTCAGGTCAGCCCCTTTCTCCAGATACCCTGTGACAATCTCTTTTTGACGGGCTGAAATGAGCGGCCCAACGGCCAGATCATCCATCGCAGGGCCAACTTTCAAGGCGCGGTAGGCGTCTGCCATGCGGTCAAGCACCTGATCATAGACGCCGCGCTGCACAAGAATGCGGCTGGAGGCAGAGCATGTCTGCCCCGCGTTCTGGATACCCGCATTGACCAGGAACGGCAGGGCGCGGTCCAGATCGGCATCATCAAACACGAGTTGGGGGGATTTCCCGCCCAGTTCCAGCGTGACAGGGATGACGTTGCGGGCCGCAGCGGCCTGAATCAATGCGCCAGTGCGCACAGACCCGGTGAATGACATGTGCGCGATACCGGGATGGTTCGCCAGCGCGGCACCCGCCTCTGCGCCCAAGCCAGTGACAACATTCAGCGCACCGGGGGGCAGGCCCGCATCGGTGGCAATGGCAGCAAAGGCAAGCGCCGTCAGGCAGGCCTCCTCGGCTGGCTTCAACACGCAGGCATTGCCCATGGCCAACGCAGCCCCGATTGAGCGGCCAATGATCTGCATCGGGTAGTTCCACGGGATAATATGGCCGGTCACACCATGGGGTTCGCGCAAGGTATAAACGGTGTAGCCATCCAGATAGGGGATCGTCTCGCCCATGATCTTGTCGGCAGCACCGCCATAAAATTCCAGATAGCGAGCAAGCGCCACAGCATCGGCGCGGGCCTGGGTCAGCGGCTTGCCGACATCCGTCGCCTCGATCTGCGCAAGGGTCTCGACATGCTCCAAGACTGCCAGTCCGATGTTGGTCAGGATGCGGCCACGCTCCAGCGCCGTCATCGCGCCCCAGTCGCCATCCAGTGCTGCCTGTGCTGCTGTAACCCCGGCGTCGATATCATCGGCCGTGCCCCGGGCGATCGTTGTGATCTGGGCGCAGGTCGACGGGTCCGTGACTTGGATCGCGGCCTTGCCGCGAATCCAAGTCCCCCCGATCAAATGGTGCGCAGGTGGTATATCAAACGGTTTCAGGGGCATGGGTAATATCCGGCAGTTGTGGGGCGGCGGCAATCAAGCTCTTGGTATAGGGGTGTTGCGGGTTGTTGAATACATCCTCTGTTGGACCCTGTTCGACAATCCGGCCCGCCTGCATCACAAGCACGCGGTCGGTCACGGTCCGCACCACCGATAGATCATGGCTGATGAAAAGATAGCCAAGCGGGCGTTTGCGGCAAAGGTCGGCAATCAGGTCCAGCACTTGCGCGCGGACAGACACATCCAGCGCGGAAACGGCTTCATCAAAGATAATCAACTCCGGTTCCACGATCAGCGCACGTGCGATCGCAATGCGCTGCCGCTGCCCGCCAGAGAATTCATGAATATATTTGCGCCCATCCGATGGTGACAGACCGACATCGGCAAGAGCCTTGGTGATCGCCGCATCACGCGCGGGCCCGGTCGGGGGCCTTTCAAGCAGATGAAACGGTTCCGTGATCAGCCTGTCCACCCGGTGGCGGGGGTTAAAACTGCTGTAGGGGTCCTGAAACACGACCTGCATCTTGCGCCGCACAGTCAAATTCGGATGTCGACCCGTGAACACCGGCTGCCCGTCCAACATAATCTGGCCGCCCTGCACATCTTCCAGCCCCAGAATAGCGCGGGTCAGGGTGGATTTACCGCAACCGCTTTCGCCGACCAGACCCACACGTTCGCCATGCTCCACCTCAAAACTGATATCATGCAAAGCCCGAAATCGGGGGCGCGGGCCAAGCAGTTTTTCGCGGGGCATCGGGTAGTCGCGGTCAACGTTTGCAACGCGCAACAACGGCGCAGCCGGCGCCCTGTCAGGAAGATCGACCTGATGGGTCGATGCGGCAAACAGGGACTTGGTGTATGGGTGGCGCATCTCAGCCAGCAATGTCTGTGTTGGGGCCGCCTCGACCACGCGGCCCTTTTGCATCACCACGATCCGGTCAGCGATGTCGGCAACAACGGCCAGATCGTGCGTGATGATCAACAGCCCCATGTCAAAGGCGCTGACCAACTCTCTCAGCAGCGCCAGAATACGGGCCTGCGTGGTCACATCCAGCGCTGTGGTCGGTTCATCTGCAATCAGCAGTTTGGGGCGCAGTGCAATCGCCATCGCAATCACAACCCGCTGCCGCTGTCCGCCGGACAATTCGTGCGGATAACGGTCAGGCGGCACGGTCAGGCCGACCCTTTGCAAGACCTCAGCCGCCTGACGGTGCGCCTCTCTGCGGGGCATGTTGCGATGAACCAGCAGCGTTTCGGCTACCTGCGCACCAATGGTCTGCACCGGATTCAGGGCGGTCATCGGCTCCTGAAAGACCATGCCCATGCTGTTGCCACGCATCTGGCACAGGGCGGGTTCGGGCGTTGTCAGAATATCGATGCCATCCAGCATCACGGTGCCCTGCGTCTGTGCCCCGCGTGGCAGCAGGCCCATCGTTGCAAGCGCTGTCATGGATTTCCCCGACCCGCTTTCGCCTGTAATGGCGACGATCTCTCCCGCCTGCACCGACAGGTTGATGCCATGCAGAATTTCCGCTTGGCCAATCTGCACCGATAGATCTTTGATGGCGAGAAGGCTCATACGCGGGCCACCCGAATGCGCGGGTCAAGCCAGTCGCGCAGCCCGTCCCCCAGCAGGTTCAGCCCCAGCACCATCAACAGTATGGCAAAACCGGGCACAAGTGCCGTGTGCGGCGCAATGCTGACAAGTGTTTGCGCATCCGCCAGCATCCGTCCCCAACTGGCCGTGGGCGGCTGCGCACCCAGCCCGATGTAGGACAGGGCCGCCTCTGCCAGAATACCTAGACTGAACTGGATCGTCCCCTGCACGATCATCAGGTTGGTGATGTTGGGCAGGATATGTTCGACCGAAATGCGTGCCGCTGACTTGCCACAAACGCGGGCAGCCAGAATGAAGTCGCGTTCCCACAGCGGCAGCGCCGCGCCGCGCGTCAGACGGGCAAAGACCGGCACGTTGAAAATCCCAATTGCGATGATTGCATTGACCGCAGAGGCGCCGAAAACCGCAGTGATCAGGATCGCAATCACCAGCGACGGAAAGGCAAACACGAGGTCATTGCCCCGCATGATCAGCTCATCCAACAGGGACCCGTGCCGCGCGGCAGCCAGCAGGCCCAATGGTACACCGACCGCCATGCCAATCCCCACGGCCAGCAAAGCCACGGCAATCGACGTGCGTGCGCCCATCATGATCATCGACAGGATATCGCGCCCAAAATGATCGGTGCCCAGCCAATGTGCGCCGCTGGGCGGTTTCAGCTTGTTCGGGATATTGAGTGTTTCAATGTCAAAGGGTGTCCAGATGAACGACAGCGCCGCCAACACAACAAAAACGACCGACAGCGCCGCCCCGATGATCAGACCGCGGCTCATGCTTTGCGCCGCAAGCGCGGGTCAACGGCGGCATAGGCGAGGTCAACAAGGAAATTCACCACGATCACGGTGAAAACCAACAGCATCACCACGCTTTCCACGACAATCAGGTCGCGGGCCGAAATCGACTGAAAGATCAGGCGGCCAAGGCCGGGCAGGAAAAACACCTGTTCGATGATAATCCCGCCCGCCAGCAGAAAGGAAAATTGCAGACCGATGATTGTCAGCACAGGGATCAGCGCGTTGCGGACTGCGTGCCGCCACAGGGCCTGCCTGCGCGACAGACCTTTGGCGCGGACGGTGCGGATGAAATCCTCGCCCAGCATATCCAGCAGGGATGACCGCATCACCCGCGCAAGGATTGCCGCTTGCGGCAGGGCAAGAGCGATAGCGGGCAGGGTCAGCGCCTTGAGCGCCTGCATCGGATTGTCCCAGCCGGGAAAGCCGCCCGCGCTGAACCAGCGCAGATTGATGGCAAAGATCAACACAAGGATCATCGCGAACCAGAAATTGGGGATAGCCACACCCAGTTGCGTCGCCCCCATGATGGTCACGTCACCTGCGCTGCCACGCCTGCTGGCCGCATAAATCCCCGCCGGAAAGGCAATCAGCGTGGACAAAATCAACGCATAGATGGCCAGCGGCAGTGAAACCCAAATGCGGTCGCTGACCAGCTCTGCCACCGGTGTCTTGTAGGTCCATGAGTTGCCAAAATCGCCCGTCAGCAGGCCCGTCACCCATGCAAAATAACGCACTGGTAACGGCTGATCGAGCCCCATTTCAGCCCGCAGCGCCGCCAGCGTGTCAGCGCGGGCATTCACGCCCAGCATGAAGGAGGCCGGATCGCCGGGAATGACTTCGATCACGGCAAATATCACGATGGACGCGACGACAAGGCTTAACACAAGCGACAGAAAACGGCCCAGCACATAGCGGATCATCGCGGATGCCTGACCATCACAATACCCCGCCGCGCACCGCACCAAGACCGAAAGATCTGCGCAATCCTGTCCCCCCTCAGCAGGGACCGCGCCGGGCGGCCCCATCCATGGTTACTCGGCCCAGCTGACAACAGTCAGATCAACCGCAGCCGTAGGCTGGTTGACCCAAAGCCCCTGCACGCCCGCCTTGGCGACCGTCGCCACAGCCAGTTCGAACAGGTAGCCGTTCACGTAGTCTTCCGAGATGATCGTCTGGGCCTTTGCCAACAGATCACTGCGTCCGGCAGGGTCTGTCGTGGCGTTCAACTCTTCCATGAGCGCCTGAAAATCAGGATTGTCATATTGGAAGTAATAGTCGGGATTGGCGTAGATCCCGATATCCATGGGTTCGGTGTGGCTGACGATAGAAAGGCCAAAGTCCTTGCCCTTGAACACTTCCTCAATCCACTGTGCCCATTCCAGATTGCTGATTTCCGCTTGAATCCCGACCTCGCGCAGCTGGCTTGCGATAATCTCACCGCCGCGGCGGGCATAGGATGGGGGCGGCAGTTTCAGGGTTGTGGTGAAACCATCGGCAAAGCCTGCTTCGGCCAGCAATTCCTTGGCTTTGGCTGGATCATAGGGCGAGTTTGCCAACAGATCCACATAGTCGGGGTTATGTGGGGCAAAGTGGGTGCCAATCGGCGTGCCCAGCCCGAACATGGCCCCGTCGATGATCGCCTGCCTGTCGATGGCATGGGCCACAGCCTGCCTTACAAGTTTGTTGTCAAAAGGCGGCATCTTGTTGTTGGTAGAGAGGATTGTCTCACCCTCTGTATTGCCGACAAGCACCTGAAAACGGGGGTCCGCCTCGAATTGTGGCAGGTTTTCGGGGGCGGGGAAGCCCACAAAGACATCCACATCTTCGGCCATGACGGCCGCGAAAGCCGCCGTCGGGTCGGAAATGAAGCGGAATGTCGCATTTTCCAGCGCGGGGGCGTCGCCCCAGTAATTTTCGTTGCGCGCCAGTTCCAGCCTGTCACCCTGTACCCAGTCGGCAAAGGTGAATGCGCCGGTCCCGACGGGGTTGGAGGCGATATCTTCAATGCTTTCAGGGGCCACAATGACCGCATCACCCCACGCCATGTTGAACAGGAACATGCCGTTGGGGCCATCCAGCGTGACCTGAACGGTCAACGGGTCAATCACGGTCACATCCGTGATGCCCGCGAACAGACCCTTCTGGGCGTTTGTGCTGTCGTCTGCGCGGGCGCGGTCAAGGCTGAATTTCACATCCTCAGCGTCCATTGTGGTGCCGTCGTGAAAGTTCACGCCGTCGTGCAGCTTGAAGGTATAGACCGTGCCATCATCGGAAATTTCCCAGCTTTCGGCCAGTCCGGGCACAACTGACCCGTCCCCTTCGAAGCGTGTCAACCCTTCGAATACATTGGAATAAAGGACCGAGTCGATCGCTTGTGCTGCCCCGCCTGTCGGGTCAAGGTTCGGGGGTTCCAACTGGATTGCGACAGTTATGTCTGTCTGGGCCGACGCAAGACCTGCGGTCAGTGCCAGTGCGCCAGCAGTCAAAAGCGGCTTGATGGCTTTCATTGGTTTCTCCCTGTTTGTTTGGCCCGTTCTGCATTGCAGACGTGCTTTGCGGCATAGCTTGCACGGATATTGCATGATCTTCAACGCCTTCATGCATTGGCTCTTGTTTGGCATGGTCTCAATTTTCTCATCGTTGGCGGACAAGAATGGGCTAAGCTCGGTCAGAATCGTGCGCCTTTGGTGGGCGTGCAGAAAGAAATTTATTTTTTTACGGGAGGATTAGAATGACTCAAAACCCTATCATGTTTGGTTTAGGGGGCACGGTTTTTGGTGCGGCGATTGCAGCCTTGGCGATGAGCCAGGGGGGCGACCTGAGAAAGCTTGAACAAGAAATGCTGGCGATGGCTGACAGCAATAGCGCACTTGCCGCTGAAGTGGCGAGCCTGTCAGAGCAGGTTGGCAACGTCGAAGCAAGCCTTGCGACAGTGACAGAGGCGAATGCCGGACTGGGCGACACAATGACGACGGCGATGGCGGACCTTTCCAGCGCAGTCGCCGACAGCCTGTCGCAGACAGCAGCCGAACAGGCCGACGCGCTGGCCGCTGGGTTAGACGAAATGCGCACTATGGCGGCGACCGCAGGTGCGGCACCTGCCGTAGCCCCGACCGTGTCAGAAGCCCCCGCCACGGCAGCACCCGTCATGTCTGATCCGCCCGCCGAAGGCAGCCCCGGCATTGGCGAGACGGTGACCTTGGCGGACGGTGCAGTGCGGGTCTTTGTGTCGCGGGTGACTGATGTCAGTGCGCGGGTGGCGGCGAATGGGCTGGATATGATCAGCCTGTCTGTGGGTCAGTCGCGCGGTGTGCAAACCGCCAATGCCTATTGCCGTGTCACGCTGGACGCGGTGGGCGACCGCCAAGCAGGTTTGTCAGCCCTTTGCGGCGATGATCTGCCGCCACCCTCCGGTAGCAAGATCGGCGAAACGATCCAGCTGGCTGATGGTGCTATTCGTGTATTCGTATCCCGTCTGGCCCCGGATGAAAGCCATGCAATTCTGGCGATCAACGGATTGGACACCACATCGCTTGGCTTCGGAGAGGTCGCAACGATCGAAGCAGAAGGCACCACCTGCGCCATAATGGTTGATAGCATCGACCGTGGCACCGTGCAGTTGACCGAAAGCTGTAGCTGACAGTCAACCAAAGGGTAAGGTGCGGAAACGCGCGGGCATTGACCAAACCCGCCAGATTTTCCGCACCTGATCAGCCGACAAAAGAGGGCCAAGCCCGATTATTGCCTTCTGGTAGTCATCCGCGTTTTAGGTGTTGATCCACCCGCGGTAGTGCGTATCGGCTGCTGCTTGCATACCAAGACGGGTTCCGATTTTCGCATAGCCGAGGCAACACGCGCGTGAGAAATGTATGAGGAACACGTAGTCCTGAAATACGGTGATGCAGGAATAACGTGCGGGGCAACGTGCGATCACGAAGCCCTCCGACGAAGCACCCGAACTTGCGTCAGGCCAGATCGGCAGGTTTTTCAACCCGATCATCCTCCAGAACGAGAAGGCCATTGAGGGGCGTGGCGACCACTGTACCCACGTGGCGCAGGTGCGGCTGACAGGACATCGCCATTCGGCCTGCCCTGCCGCCACCAGCCGTGACGGTGACGAAGGGTCAGCGGGAGCGATGGCATCAGGCAGGGCGCGCGCAGAATATGCGCGGCTTGCGGCAGGTTGGGCGTCAGCAAGGTGGCCAAGGGCAAGCGCGGCGCCAGCAGGGTTTCGGCTGCGTCGGGCCACAGCAGGGGCGTGCCGCCTCTGGCAATCATCAACGGATCAGGAATTATGGGGGCGGTATTCTTTAGATCAAAGGCGGCACAGCACGGCGTCAAGTAATCGTTGTGCAATCGGTGGCAACTGGCGATGACGGGCTTGCAGCACAAGAAAGGACGGCACGATGATGTCCTCCCGCGTGTCAAGGATCGTCAGTTCGGATGCCGCACGGGTGGTGAGTTGCGCGACCTCGCAGGTTTGTGGCGCGATGGCGTCCGACCTTGTCAGGATGCTCAGCGCGACCAGCAAGGATGAACTGTTGGTGACCTTCGCGGGTGTTTGCAGGCTATTGGACAGAAAGGCGTTTTCCATTGCCGTCCGGATCGGCGAGCCGGGTTCCTGAATGACGAATTCGTACGGCAAGGTTTCAGCCAGTGATATCTTGCGTCCGGCAAGCGGATGCGTCCTGCGAGCGAGCAGGCAAATCTGCTCCGTCCTGCCGGGAAATGCGTGAAAGGCGCGGACTTCGTTGCCGCTGGTGATGCGGGCCAGAACGAAATCAAAGCGGCCTTCCTCAAGTCCGCGGATCAGGGTGACAGAAGGGGCGACTTCGATGGTCGGGTGGATGTCGGGCAGATCCGCGCGGACCTCCATCAGCGCAGGCACCAGTGCGCCGACGGCGGGTCCGGTCACGGCCCCAACACGCACAGCACCCGCCATCCCTCCGCGCAACTGGTCGATCTCGTTGGTCAGCGCGTCCACTTCAGCAAGAATGACCTGCGCATGGCGCACAAAGGCTGCGCCAATCGGGGTTGGCGCCATGCCATGCGGCAGGCGTTCGAAAAGCGCGCCGCCTGCATCGCTTTCGATCTCGGACAACAGACGCGAAGCGGCGGGTTGCGACATCCCGACCTGTTCGGCGGCCAGTTGCAGTTTACCGCTGTCATGGATGGCGCGGATCAGTTTCAGGTGGGACGGCTTCAGCCGTTGGATGAGGGACAGGCTCACGACGCGACATACCATTTTTGTTATGCACAACGACCATATTTGCATTGGATTGGTATATCAAGCCAGTCTACCAATCATGCTTAGGCTGCGCCGGAGGGTTGAGCGCTTGCTTCAGGAGGAGGAAAAAATGACATTGAAATCCATTCTCGTCAGCACTGCGCTGGCGACGACGCTTGCCACGGGTGCCGTTGCGGAAGGTCTTGTCGGCATTGCGATGCCCACCAAATCATCTGCGCGCTGGATCTCGGACGGTGAATCGATGGTCGAGCAGTTCGAAGCCGCAGGTTACGAGACGATTCTGCAATATGCAGAGGACGACATCCCTAACCAGCTGGCACAGATCGAGAACATGATCACGAATGGCGTCGATGCGCTGGTGATTGCGGCCATTGACGGCACGACACTTTCGAATGCGCTTGAGAACGCGCATTTCGCCGGGATCGAAGTCATAGCCTATGACCGCCTGATCCGCGACAGCGAATACGTCAGCTACTATGCGACCTTTGATAACTTCAAGGTTGGTGTGCAGCAGGCCGAGACGCTTGTTTCCGGCCTTGAAGAGCGTTTCCCCGATGCAGAAACATGGAACGTGGAACTGTTCGGCGGCTCGCCCGACGATAACAATGCATATTTCTTCTACGATGGCGCAATGTCGGTTTTGCAGCCGCTGATCGACAGCGGCAAGGTGAATGTCGTGTCAGGCCAGATGGGTATGGACACGGTCGGCACCCTGCGTTGGGACGGCGCGGTTGCACAGGCCCGTATGGATAACCTTTTGTCGGCGCATTACACGGACGCACAGGTGCACGGCGTTCTTTCACCCTACGATGGTCTGTCCATCGGTATCCTGTCCTCACTCAAGGGTGTGGGCTATGGATCGGGCGATACCGCGATGCCAATCGTTACCGGTCAGGATGCCGAAATCCCATCGGTCAAGTCGATACTTGCCGGTGAGCAATATGCGACGATCTTCAAGGATACCCGCGAACTGGCACGGGTGACCGTGGGCATGGTCGAGGCCGTGCTGGAAGGCGGCGAGCCCGAGATCAACAACACCGAAACCTACGATAACGGTGTAATCGTTGTACCCTCTTACCTGCTGGAACCACTGAAGGTCACCGGCGACAACTGGGAAGAGCGCCTGATCGACACAGGCTACTACACGATGGACAAGATCCGGTAAGCGCACGATCCACGCGTGACCCGATCGTCACTGGACTGGCGGAGCGGGCCTGCATTGTCGCAGGGCCGGTCCGCCGCCACCATCTTATAACTTTTACCGCGAGGCCGATGCCATGCAGGATACGCTGCTGGAAATGCGCTCCATCACCAAGACTTTTCCGGGCGTCAAGGCGCTTGACGATGTGTCGTTGAAGGTCAGGTCCGGTGAAATTCACGCGATCTGCGGGGAAAACGGCGCCGGCAAATCGACCCTGATGAAGGTGCTGTCGGGGGTCTATCCTGCTGGCAGCTATGAGGGTGAAATCCATTACGATGGCGCGCTGGCCGCCTTCCGCGATATCGCGGACAGCGAGGCGCGGGGCATCATTATCATCCATCAGGAACTGGCGCTGGTGCCGTTGCTTTCGATCGGCGAAAACCTGTTTCTGGGCAACGAGAATGCCCGCGGCGGCGTGATTGACTGGCGCGCGACGAACCAGAGAACCGAAACGTTGCTGGGCAAGGTCGGCCTGCACGATGCGCCCACCACGCAGGTCGAAAAGCTGGGTGTCGGCAAGCAACAACTGGTCGAGATCGCCAAAGCACTGGCCAAGGACGTGCGTCTGCTTATCCTTGACGAACCAACATCGGCCTTGTCGGAAAGCGATAGTCAGGCGCTGCTTGACCTGATGCTGGAGCTCAAGGCGCAGGGGATGACCCAGATTATCATCAGTCACAAACTGAATGAGGTCCGCCGCGTGGCCGACACGGTCACGGTAATCCGTGACGGGCATAGTGTCAGCAGTTTTAGCGCATCGGAAGGGATCACCGAAGACCGCATCGTGCGCGATATGGTGGGCCGGTCGATGGAAAACCGCTATCCTGCACGCACGCCCGATATCGGTGAACGGATCATGCGGGTCGCCGACTGGTCGGTCTATCATCCCGAACACGCGGACCGTGAGGTAGTCCGCAATGTGAATTTCGACGTGCGCGCTGGCGAAGTCGTGGGAATCGCAGGCCTGATGGGCGCGGGGCGCACTGAACTGGCAATGTCGATCTTTGGTCAAAGCTGGGGGCAAAACATCACGGGCACCGTGGAAATGCACGGCAAGCCTGTGGATGTGTCCAGCGTGAGCCGCGCCATCGCTGCGGGGCTGGCCTATGTCACCGAGGATCGCAAGAGCCTCGGGCTGATCCTCGACGATACGATCACGCGCAACATCACGCTGGCCAATCTGCCCGAAGTGGCGTCAGGCGGGGTACTGAACAAACGTGCAGAGGCGCAGGTAGCAGAGAAATACCGCAAGGACTTGGGCATTCGCACGCCGGGTGTGTTCCAGAAGGTCGTGAACCTGTCGGGCGGCAACCAGCAAAAGGTCGTGCTGTCGAAATGGCTTTTTGCAGGGCCCGAGGTGCTGATCCTTGATGAACCGACGCGCGGAATCGACGTAGGTGCGAAATATGAAATCTATGGCCTGATCAATGATCTGGCCGCTGCCGGAAAAGGCGTTGTCATGATCTCGTCCGAAATGCCCGAACTACTGGGCATGTGCGACCGGATTTATGTGATGAACGAAGGGGCTTTTGTGGGCGAAATGCCCGCCGCTGAAGCCAGTCAGGAGCGTATCATGTCGCTCATTGTGAACGAATAGGGAGCGCGTCATGTCTGTGGCCGAAAACTCAACCAACCAAGAAGGCGGTTCCAGCAGAATCGGCACCTATCTTGCGGCACACCTGCGCGAATACGGGCTGCTGTTTGCACTGATCGCGATCATGGCATTCTTTCAGGTCGTCACGGGTGGCACGCTGCTCAAGCCGATCAACCTGACCAATCTGCTGCTTCAGAACAGCTATATCATCATTATGGCGCTGGGGATGCTGATTGTCATCGTGGCAGGGCATATCGACCTGTCGGTGGGGTCAGTCATGGGCTTTGTCGGGGCGCTGGCGGCTGTGATGGTGGTGAACTGGGACATGTCGATCGGGGTGACGATGGTCACCTGTGTCATCATGGGCGCGGTCATCGGCGGTGCACAGGGCTATTGGATCGCCTACTGGAAGATTCCGTCATTTATCGTCACGCTGGCAGGTATGCTGGTCTTTCGCGGCCTGTCGCTGTGGCTGCTCGAAGGGCAGTCGGTCGGTCCGTTTCCACGCGAATTTCAGGTCATTGCCACTGGTTTTGTCCCCGATATCCTGCCCGGTGGTGACGCGATGAAAGAACTTGTGGGTGCCCGCAACTTCAACATGCTGGCCCTTGCAACTGGGCTGATCGCCGCGTTCTGGGTAGTCTGGTCGGGGTTGCGCCAAAGGGCCAGCAACAAGGCCTACGGAATTGAGGACGAGCCCCGCGCTTTCTTTGCGGCGCGCACGGCGATCATCGCCTTTGCGCTGATCTTCATTCTGTACAAGCTGGCGACATTCCGGGGTCTGCCCAACGTGTTGCTCACGATGGGCGTGCTCACCATCATCTATGCCTTCATCACTGAACGCACGGTGCTGGGCCGCCGCGTCTATGCGTTGGGCGGTAACGAGAAGGCCGCGAAACTATCCGGCATCAAGACCGAGCGTCTGACCTTTCTTGCCTTTGTGAACATGGGCGCGCTTGCCGCCATCGCAGGTCTGGTCTTTGCCGCGCGCCTGAATACAGCGACGCCCAAGGCCGGTTTCGCGCTTGAACTCGACGTTATCGCAGCCGTCTTTATCGGTGGCGCGTCCATGTCCGGCGGCGTAGGAAAGATCGTGGGGGCTGTCGTTGGGGCGTTTCTGATGGGGGTGCTCAACAACGGCATGTCGATCATGGGGATCGGCATTGATTACCAGCAGATGATCAAGGGCCTTGTCCTTCTGGCCGCTGTCATCTTTGACGTCTACAACAAAAAGAAGGGGTGATCGGATGACATTCAAACCGGCAAAATGGCCTCGCCGCCTGCGGTCGCAGGAATGGTACGAAGGATCAAGTCGCGATGTGATCTATCACCGTGGCTGGATGAAAAACCAGGGCTGGCCGCATGACATGTTCGACGGGCGCCCGATCATCGGCATCCTGAACACATGGTCGGATCTGACCCCTTGCAACGGGCACCTGCGTGAACTGGCCGAGAAGGTAAAGGCGGGCATCTATGAGGCCGGTGGTTTTCCGGTGGAAGTGCCGGTGTTTTCGGCCTCTGAGAATACTTTCCGCCCCACGGCGATGATGTTTCGCAATCTTGCCGCTCTTGCCACCGAAGAAGCAATTCGCGGTCAGCCGATGGATGGCTGCGTGCTGCTGGTCGGTTGCGACAAGACGACACCGTCTTTGCTGATGGCCGCCGCATCCTGCGACCTGCCGTCGATTGTGCTGAGCGGGGGGCCGATGCTGAACGGTTATTTCCGGGGCGAACGTGTCGGCTCGGGCACCCACTTGTGGAAATTCTCCGAAGCCGTGAAAGCCGGCGAAATGACACAGGATGATTTCCTCGAGGCCGAGGCGTCCATGTCCCGCTCGACCGGGACATGCAATACAATGGGCACGGCGTCCACAATGGCGAGCCTGTCAGAGGCGCTTGGCATGGCGCTGTCGGGCAACGCGGCGATCCCCGCGGTCGACAGCCGCCGCCGCGTGATGGCGCAAATGACCGGCCGCCGGATCGTGCAGATGGTCAAGGACGACCTGAAACCGTCGGACATCATGACCAAACCCGCGTTCGAAAACGCGATCCGCACCAATGCTGCGATTGGCGGGTCGACCAACGCGGTAGTGCACCTGCTGGCGATTGCGGGGCGGGTGGGTGTCGATGTCACGCTTGACGACTGGGACCGTTGCGGGCGCGACGTCCCGACCATCGTCAACCTGATGCCATCGGGGAAATACCTGATGGAAGAATTTTATTATGCAGGCGGTTTGCCTGTGGTCCTGCGGCGACTGGGCGAGGCAGACAAGCTGCACAAGGATGCGCTGACCGTATCGGGCGGCCCGATCTGGGATGAAGTCGCGCAGGTGCAGAACCACAATGAGGACGTGATCCTACCAGCCGACAAGGCGCTGGCGCAGTCGGGCGGCATTGTCGTGCTGCGCGGTAATCTCGCGCCCAATGGCGCGGTTCTGAAACCCTCTGCTGCGTCACCGCATCTGATGCGGCACCGTGGCCGTGCCGTCGTCTTTGAAGATATCGACGACTACAAGGCACGCATCAATGACGACACGCTGGACATTGATGAAACCTGTGTGATGGTTCTCAAGAATTGCGGGCCCAAAGGGTATCCGGGCATGGCCGAGGTCGGCAATATGGGCCTGCCACCCAAAGTGCTCAGGAAAGGGATCACCGATATGATCCGCATTTCGGACGCACGCATGTCGGGCACGGCCTATGGCACGGTCATCCTGCACACCTCGCCGGAGGCGGCAGCAGGCGGCCCCCTTGCCGTCATCCAGAGCGGCGACATCATCGAGGTAGACGTGGATGAACGCCGTTTGCACGTCGATATCAGCGATGCGGATATGTCAGCACGCCTCGCCGCATGGCACCCGGCGCACGTGCGCCCCGATAGCGGCTATGCATGGCTTCACCAACAACACGTCGAGGGGGCCGACACCGGTGCCGACCTTGATTTTCTCAAAGGATGCCGCGGTGCGGCAGTCGGAAAGGATAGTCACTGATGAAAACCGCTTTGGTAGGTATAGGCAAGATTGCCGTTGATCAGCATGTCCCTGCAATTGCGGACAGCGCCGAATGGGAACTGGCTGCAACGGTCAGCCGTCACGGATCGGTGGATGGGGTCGAGGCCTTTACCGATATGGGCAAGATGCTGCAGGCACGGCCCGACATTCGCGTCGTGTCCCTTTGCCTGCCGCCGGTGCCGCGGTTCGCCTATGCGATGCAGGCACTTGAAGCCGGTCGTCACGTCATGCTCGAAAAGCCCCCCGGCGCGACACTTGCCGAGTGTCATGCGCTGGATGCGGCCGCGCGCGCGGCGGGCCTGACGCTTTATGCCACATGGCATTCGCGGCACGCCGACATGGTTGGCGCGGCGAAAAGCTGGCTTTCCGACAAAATGTTGCGCGCATTGCGCGTGACCTGGAAAGAGGACGTGCGCCGCTGGCATCCGGGTCAGGCATGGATCTGGGAACCCGGCGGACTGGGCGTGTTTGACCCCGGTATCAACGCGCTTTCCATCGTAACAGAGATATTGCCCGCGCAAATCCACGTCACCGGGGCCACGCTTGAGGTGCCGTCGAATTGTCAGACGCCGATTGCGGCGGAAATCGCCTTTCATCACCCCGACGGGGCAGATGTGTCTGCTGTGTTCGACTGGCGCCAGCAGGGTGACCAGACATGGGAAATCGAAGCTGTCACCGACAGCGGCACGCTCACACTGCGCGACGGCGGCGCGGTGATGGAGGTGGATGGCACCGTATCGGGCCAAGCCGCGCCGCTGGGCGGTGAATACCCGCGTCTTTATGCGCAGATGGCGCAACTTGTCACGACCGGCGGGATCGATATGGACCTGCGTCCCCTCACCCTTGTCACCGACGCGCTGGCCCTTGGTCGCCGTGTGGCGACAGACCCGTTCGAGGACTGAGTCCATAATGGATGTGCCACCGCTTCCCGATGCCGCCGACATCACCCGCGTGCAGATTGCCAACGGGCCTGTGCGCGCCTCGCTGATGACGCTGGGTGTGGCGGTGACCGAATTGCGCATGGACGGGTTTGACCATTCGCTGATCCTTGGCAGTCCTGACATTGCCCCCTACCGCGACACGATGCGCTATTTCGGCGCGATTGTGGGGCCGGTGGCAAACCGGATCGCCGGCGCAAGGGCACCCTTGGGCGATACCACGCTTCGGCTTGTACCGAACGAAGGGGCCAACGCACTGCATGGCGGACCCGCTGGGCTGTCGACCCGAAACTGGCACCTTGCCGATCACGGCCCCAGCTACGCACGGTTCGTGCTGACCTGGCCCGATGGGGACAGCGGCTATCCCGGCCCTCTTCATCTGACGGCGACATACACGATTGAGGATGACGGCGCGCTGCGGATCGACTTGACGGGTGCGGCAGACGTGCACACGCTCTGCAATCCAGCATTCCACGGCTTTTGGACATTGGACGGGTCAGGCGGCCTGACCGGGCACACCATGCAAATCAGTGCAGATCACTATTTGCCGGTGGACGATGCCGCGATACCACTGGGTGATCCGGCCCCGGTTGCTGGCACGGCGTTTGATTTCCGGACCCCGGCCCGCATCGCGGACGATAGCCAGATCGACCACAACTTCTGCCTCAATGGTGAAGGTTTGCGTCCGGTTTTGCGGCTTGAAACCGACGCGCTGGCACTGGTCATCGAAACTGATGCACCAGGCCTTCAGGTCTATGATGCCGCACGGCTGAATACGTCACCTGACGCGGGCCATGAAGGTCACATCTACGGGCATTATTCCGGCATCGCGCTTGAACCCCAGTTCTGGCCCGATGCACCACATCATCCATCCTATCCATCCATCTCGCTGCGCCCCGGTGAAACTTATCGGCAGACCGCGCGCTTTCGCCTCATCCGCAAGGAGATTTCATGACTGACGCATTGAAAGGCATTCTGCCTGTCGCCCCGACACCGTTCCACGATGATGGCGCGGTTGATGAAGCTGGCATGTGCCGCGTGCTGGACTGCATGATCGACCAGAGCGTCGATGCCATCTGCATCCTTGCCAACTATTCCGAACAGTTCGTCCTGTCGGACGCAGAACGCGACCGGCTGACGCGTGTGTCGCTGGAATATGTGGCCGGCCGTGTGCCGGTGATTGTCACGGTCAGTCATTTCAGCACGCAGCTTGTAATCGATCGCGCGCGCGCGGCACAGGACATGGGCGCCGCCATGCTGATGATGATGCCGCCTTATCACGGCGTCGGACTGGTCCCGTCCGAAGCGGGCATATTTGAACAATTTGCTGCTGTCTCAGACGCGATCTCGATCCCGATCATGGTGCAGGATGCGCCACTGTCAGGCGTGTCGCTGCCGGTGCCCCTGCTGGTGCGTATGGCCAAGGAAATTGCAAATGTCAGCTACTTCAAGATGGAAACGCCCTTTGCTGCCGATAAACTGGCCGCGCTGATCGAAGCGGGGGGCACGGACATCATCGGCCCGTTTGACGGTGAGGAAGCAGTCACACTGCTTGCCGATCTGGATGCGGGCTGCACCGGCACGATGACGTCCGCGCTGCAACCCGAACTGATCAAACCGATTGTCACCGAATATCTTGCGGGCAACATCGACGCGGCGCTGAACCACTGGCGTGATTGCCTGCCACTGATCAACCACGAAAACCGCCAGTGCGGACTGCGGGCCGCCAAGGTGGTGATGAAAGAAGGCGGCGTGATCGGATCCGATCATGTGCGCCATCCGCTCAAACCGATGTCTGCGCGCACCCGCACACGACTGCTGCAACTGGCGAAAGAGCGCGATGTCATCGCATTGCGCTGGGGAAAATAAGAGGACACGCATGACATATCAACCACACGGAAAACACCTGATTGCAGGTGAATGGATCACATCTTCACAGACATTCTCATCGCAACCCGTCAGCGGCGATGCCCTGACGGTTTCGTCAGGTGGCGCAAGCGAAGTCGACCGCGCGGCCCAAGCCGCCGAAGCGGCATTTGCCACCTATGGCTGGACCAGCCGCGCGGACCGAGCCGCATTTCTTGAGGCCATCGCCGAAGAGATCGACGCGCGCGGAGATGATATCACGCGGCTGGGTTGTGCCGAAACCGGCCTTCCCGCCGCCCGCCTGCAGGGCGAGCGGGGCCGCACGACCGGACAATTGCGCATGTTCGCCGATCATATCCGCAAGGGGGATTACCTTGACCGGCGTCACGATGTGGCATTGCCCGACCGCGCGCCCCTCCCCCGACCTGATCTCAAGCTGGTGCAGCGACCCATCGGCCCTGTGGCCGTTTTTGGCGCGTCGAATTTCCCGCTGGCCTTTTCAACTGCGGGCGGTGACACCGCGTCGGCGTTGGCAGCCGGTTGTCCTGTGGTGGTCAAGGGCCATCCTGCACACCCTGCCACCGGAGAAATCGTAGCTGATGCGATTGCGGCGGCAATCGCGCGTGCCGGAATGCCCGCGGGCACCTTTTCGCTGATCCAGGGGATCAGTCACGAACTTGGCGGAGCAATGGTGGAGCACCCGCTGATACGTGCCGTCGGCTTCACGGGATCGCTGGGGGCGGGGCGTGCGTTGTTTGATCTTTGCGCCGCACGGCCAGAGCCGATCCCCTTTTTCGGCGAACTGGGGTCAGTCAATCCGGTTTTCATTCTACCAGAGGCATTGACCGCCCGAGGGGCCGCGCTTGGCACTGCGTGGGCGGGATCGCTGACCATGGGGGTCGGTCAGTTCTGTACCAACCCCGGCATCGTGGTAGCACCCGAAGGTCCCGCGCTCGAGGCATTCACCGACGCCGCCATCGCGGCCTTGTCGGATGCGGGTGAAGCGGTGATGCTGACCGACGGCATTGCCGAGGCGTACCGTCACGGCGTCGCCGAAGTCGCATCGGCCAACGGTGTACAGGAATTGCTGACCGCCACATGCGACCGCCGCAATGCCGCCCCCGCGGTCTATAAGGTGACTGCCGATGCGTGGCTCGCGAATGAGGCGCTCGCCGAGGAGGTATTCGGCCCAATGGGTATTCTGGTGACAGCGACGGGGCCCGCGCAAATGCTTGAAGTCGCACAGAGTCTGCGCGGCCAATTGACGGCAACGCTACAACTGGATGACGCCGATATCGAGGTGGCCAAGCCCTTTGTCCCCGTGCTGGAACGCAAGGCAGGCAGGCTTCTCGTCAACGGGTTCCCTACAGGTGTCGAAGTGGCGGACGCCATGGTGCATGGCGGTCCGTATCCGGCCTCAACGAATTTTGGTGCAACGTCGGTTGGCACGCTTGCCATTCGTCGTTTCCTGCGCCCGGTCTGCTATCAGGACATGCCTGACGCGCTATTGCCCGACGATCTTCAGCCCAGCTGATGTTCAGGCGGGCTGGTTGTTTTTTAGACCGCCCGCTGGTGATCCTGCCCCGCTGAATGGGTTCGCACGGTATTGCCAAGCTGTTTGCAGTGGGTGGCGGTCTGGCAATTGGCTCACCTCTGGCTGCCATTTCAGCAGTGTCATCGCCCCATCGGCTGAAGGCATGGTTGCGCGCGTGGCGATAGAAGCTTGAAGTGAGTTGGTAACGACGGGGGGGCAGATCAGGGTGACCGGATCACGGGCTGATCGAAATCTCAGTGCATGTTGTATCGATTGGAACCGTCCAAATATATTTTCACCCTTTCGGGTTGGCCGGTCGCGCCGGATGCAGTCTGCAAACTGACGCCCGGATCGCGTGGGCTGCGACCTCACGTGGAAAGCGAAACCCATTCAGACGCGGTAAGATAGGGTCAGGTCAGACAGCTGGGCAATTCCTGCAGCGACCTTTTGCCTGTCATCCTGCCCATCTTACTTTACGCCATTTGTGAACTTTTTGCGCCGTTCGCGTATCTTGGCGTCGGACTCGACAGTGCCATCATGGAAAGACCCAAACCACTTGTCCCACGGCAATTCAAGGGAGCCATAGTTACACTCAAAATATCGGTGGTGCATTTGGTGGTGGAACGTGCCCAGCTTCAACCGGTTCCTGTCTTTGATCACCATCCCCTCAAACCCGGTGTGGGTCGTCGCTGCGGTCAGGGCATAGTACTGGAGGTGGAACAGAATGTGGACGGGATGTGCGGCGACAACAAAGTGGATCAGAACCGAACCGAGAAAGATCAGGTGTTCGACCGGGTGCATTGCCATGCCGGACCAAGGGCCGACGTTGATGTTACGATGATGCAATGCGTGCACATGTCTGTAAAAGAACGGAATGTGCAGGAAGCGGTGGATCCAGTAGAAGTAGAAGCTCTCCCAGACCGGGATCAGCAGAAACAAGGCGACGAACCAGACAGGGTGCGCTGCCCATGTCAGCATCGGGGCATAGCCATTGGCCAGCGCCCAGAACATCAAGACTTCATAGGCCGTCCATACGGTTACACCGCTGGCGATGGTCCAGAACATGTTGTCCCGGATCTGACCACCCAGTGTGAACTGGCGCCCGTTCTTCATCAACGGACGGGGGTCGTACTTCAGCTTCTGTCCCTGCTTGGTGAAAGTGTAAAAATAGAGATGCAGGCCACCTGCCACGCACGTCATCAGGACCACGTTGCGGATGAACATCTCTGCGATCCAACCGAAAGCGAAGGACTGTGTTTGCGCGAGCGGAGGTTGGAACCAGTAGAACGAGATGCAGGCAATCGCGACGATGATCAGCCGCTCGGTGATGAAGAACCAAGAGCCCCAGACCCATGCCAGCATCCGCAAAGGGCGCGGTGGCCACTGGAAAAATGGCGAGACCTGGAGCGGCACATTCGGAGTGTGGTTCCAGCCTTTGAGCGGTGCGTCGGACACAGGAGACCTCATAGAGCTTCAGATACGGGAAATCTGTCATGTTTACGCTCATTCGAAAAACAGTATTAAGCGATCATTAAAGACTGAAAAGCAGAGGTTTGAATGGCGCTTACCATCAAAGCAATGGAATATTTCACCACAGCACTGCGCCATGGCAACATTGCCAAGGCTGCAACAGAGCTGAATATTGCGGCCTCTGCGGTCGCAACAGCGATAGATCAGGTCGAGGCAGAATTTGATCTCACGCTCGTGACCCGGCAACGTGCCCGCGGTATTCAAGCCAACGCAAGTGGCCGCGAGGTGAAACACAAATGCGAACGCCTTCTGGAGGAGTATCGTGCATTGTTGGCGGAAGGGACAGACCTCAGGCACGCGCTGAGCGGGACACTGCGGATCGGGTACTACGCGCCCATCGCACCTGCGTTCTTGCCCCAAATCCTTGATGCCTTCCTCCCGAAAGACACGGAAGTCAGATTTGCATTGGAAGAATGCGACAACGATCAAGCGCAGGACGGTCTGTTGAACGGTAAATACGACGTCATCTTGTTCGTCGCCGAGGATGTTCGACCAGCCGTCAAATACGATCCATTGATTGCTGCACCGCCCTATTGCTTGTTGCCGGCAACGCACCCGTTGGCCCAACATGCAACAGTATCAATGGCACAGATTGCCCAAGAACCGTTAATCGTTCTGAACCGTCCCGTTGCCGCCTCTTACTACGAAAGTCTGTTTGGCCCCGGCACGCGGCAATCGCCAGTTGCGGCTTATGCGAACTCTACCGAAATGGTCCGTACCCTTGTCGCCGCAGGGCGTGGCTGCGCAATCCTCAATATGCGGCCACTGACGTCTGAAAGCTATAGCGGCGAAAACGTCGCCGCGCTGCCAATTTCGGATACACTTCCGCCACTCACTCTCGCAATCGGCTATGACAAATCACGACCCCGCCGGATCGTCCAGGCCTTCGTCACAGCGTGCATTGACCACTTTGGGAAACGCGGTCCTGCGCAGTGTGTCGTGGAATGCTGAACAATAAAGAGAAGTCAATGCCGCGGGCCGTCCAGTCGTCGGGGTTGCCGGAGTTCTGTTTGGGTACGTCAGCACTGATCAGGCTGCTACTCTGATTTTTCCCAAAAGACACCGGCCAAACGCCCCCGGTTTCCGCGAAACCCGCGCGCAAGCTTTCGAAATCTGGAACGAACTGACCGCCGGGATCACGGCTTGCCCACCACGTTTTGCACACTCCCTCACAAGGCCCTAGGGCTTACTTTGGACAGGTTCGAAACTTGGCGACTCTCAATCAGTAGTTGACCTACGCTCACGAAAATGTGTCAATAGTGTGATGGGATGGGACCTGGCGCAGTTGCCACTAGGGTGTCGCGACAACAAATAATTAAGGGTTTTGCGACCAGAGGCAGAATACAGTCTCTCTGACACGCTTTATCCTCTCCCTTGAAAAACAATATGAAAGGGAGAGTCATGAGAATTTTAAGAGCTGGTGCGGCGGGGGCCGCCTGCCTTGTCTGTTACCTGTCACTAGGAACGGCGGCTGCCGCAGACCCGGAAGCCTGTGAGAACAGGGTAAATAACAACATCGATAAACTGCTGGAATGTGTGACCCTCGAGGGCGTCCGCAGCCATCAGGCAGCGCTGCAATCTATCGCAGACAGCAATGGCGGCATCAGAGTATCGGGGACACCGGGGTATGACGCATCGGTTGATTATGCTGCGGGTGTTCTGGAAGGCGCGGGGTACGATGTGACCCTACAGCCCTTTACCTTCAACGCCTTTATCGAATTGGGTGAACCATCTTTCGCACAAGTGGCCCCTGTCCCGACAGATTACGTTCTGGATGTTGATTATAATGTCATGAGCCAATCCGAACCCGGCGATGTCAGCGGGGTTGTCGAGGCCGCTGATCTTGATCTGGGCCTTGGCAATGGATCGACATCAGGATGTGAACCAGCGGATTTCACAGGCTTTACCGCAGGTAACGTGGCCCTGCTGCAACGGGGTGCGTGCGCCTTTGGTCTGAAGGCTGACAATGCTGCGGCGGCGGGCGCCGTCGGTGTTATCATCTTCAACCAGGGCAATAGCGAAGGCCGCACCGGCCTGATCAACGGCACCTTGGGCAACGGCTACTCCGGTGGGATTCCAGTCGTCTTTGCGACCTATGATCTGGGCGTTGAACTTGCGTCAACACCGGGTGCAGAGGTGAGCATCCTTGTCGATGTCTTCCGTGGAACTGCTCTTGCGATGAATGTTCTGGCCGAAACCACAAGCGGTGATGACAGCAACGTCATCATGGCAGGTGCGCACCTTGATTCCGTGAATGAAGGTCCCGGCATCAACGACAACGGCTCCGGCATTGCCGCGCTGCTGGAAACCGCCGTACAGATGGCCAAGGTCAAACCCCGCAATAAGGTCCGTTTCGCATTATGGGGTGCCGAGGAATCCGGCCTTGTCGGTTCAGACTTCTACGTTCTGGGCAATGGGGTCGATGGCGATGGTCTGTCCGAAGGAGAAATCGCCGATATCGCAGCCTATCTCAATTTTGACATGATCGGATCGCCCAACTTTGTCTACTTCGTCTATGATGGTGACGGGTCCAGCTTTGGTCTGGAAGGCCCTGACGGGTCGGGGATCATTGAATCCTACTACGAAGATTTCTTTGCTGCACGTGGCTTGCCATTTGAAAGCACCGAAATCAGCTTCCGGTCTGACTATGCGGCCTTCTTTGACGTGGGTATCCCGTTCGGTGGGCTGTTTACCGGTGCCGAAGGGATCAAGACAGATGAGCAAGCCGCGCAGTGGGGCGGCACAGCCGGCGACGCCTATGATCCTTGCTACCATCTGGCGTGCGATACCTTTGACAACAACTCCGACGTGGCACTTGATGTGAACTCGGATGCTGTTGCCGCATCGATCCTGCAGTATGCCATGAGCACGGAAATCCTCAATGGCAAGCGTGGCAAAGGCAACTTCAACCTGCGCGCGGAGCAGGAAAACATGGGCCGCCGCAAGTACCGCTAAACGGCAAGGTCCAACGACACAATCAGGGGAAGGCCTATCAAGGGCCTTCCCTTCTTTGTTCGTCGCCGCCATGCGCATGTCAGTTCAGGCGCAAAGTGCGAGATAACACAGAGTAACTTCTGGCTGTGTCGGGCCCTACAGAACACGCTTGGCGTGCTGGACGGATTTCCTTTGAGGGTCTAGCATTGCTTCAAGCTCACCAGATTTTGCCCAGTGTATCCTAAGACTGGAACATGATTTTGCCCGAACACGTATCCCGCGCGGATAGCGCCCGATCCTTTGCATCCCGCCAAGACAGGCAGACGACAGGCCCGCATGCGCAAGACCTTTCCGCAGCGGGGTCATCTTTCGGACTCGCAGGTTTGCAGCAGGCCGCAAACGCCAGCGCCGCTACGCGCAAGTTGCAACCCTTGCAGCGGCTCGCAGATGAAAAGACCCGCAAAGACACCCCGGCAGACGAAGCGCTAACGAGCACCCATCAAGCGACGGCGATCCCGCACCGGATGGCAACGGGCACCGATGCGCCGACGCAGCGCACAGGCCGCGCATTGCATGGTACCACGATGCTGCAACGACGGGCCGCCCCGACAGGGCAGATACAGCGCCCTGCCTTGATTGGCGCGCCAAATCAACCGGTTGCAGCGGCGCGGTTGGATGCATTGGGCGTCAGCGCCACACTACTCAGCGACGATGACTACAGCGCATGGCGCGGCACCCTGCAAGCCAGAATGCGCCCGCACGGGGCCAGTTCAGCGGGCGGCAGGACCATCGTGACCCAGTTCAGAGGGTCGGCAGAGGTGCTTCAGGCGGTTGGCTTCTTTGGCAACAGAGTAAAGGGCGGCCTGCTGATGCTTGAAGGGCTGCTGACCGCCGTCGCGGGCGGGGCCGCCATCACTGCGGGCATCACCGCAGGTGCAATACCGTTGATTGTGCCGGGCATCATGAGCGTGGGTGTCGGCCTGTGCAAGATGTTCCGCGGTGTGCGCACTTTCTTTGCGGATCCGAACGCGCCGCAGCCAGTGCAAGATGCACTTAGAAAACAGATGAACAATGTCCGTCTGGCGGAATCGATCATGGCGGCAATCGGGTCTGCAGCCCTGATGATCGGAACCGGGATGGTCACGCGCACATCGCTAAGCCTGATGATCTTTTCGCTACTCAAACTGCTCCGGTCAATCTGTGCCAAATTCGAAGCCGGTGAGTGGGGCAATGCGTCAGCGACCACGCGGGCGAATTTGAAGAAGGCACAGGCCGTGATCCATTTCCTTGAGGCTGCGGCCCTGTTTGTCGCTGGTGAGGCATCGATTGAATCAGGGCTTGCCAATGCGACGGGCGACATGCCGTGGGATGGTGGAGCTGCCGTGGCAGGTGGCGCGCTGACGATTGCCGTTGGTGCGTCAAAGACAGTGCGCGCGGGGGATCAGACCAAGGATGCGCTCGGCGGCGCGGCACCGGCAGGTGCCGGTGGTGGCGGGGTCGCAATGGTACCACTTGGCGGTGGCCCCCCCGGCGGTGGCGGTCCCCCCGGCGGTGGCGGTCCTCCCGGTGGTGGCGGTGGTCCCGGTGGTGGCGGGCCGCCAGCGCAACAGGGTGCAGTGGTGATCCACATGCCACCCGCCCAGCAACCCCAGGCACCGCAACCGCAACAAGTGGCGCAACAACCGCCCGCGCAACAACCGCTTGCCCAGCAGTCGCCCGCACAGCAGCCACAGATCCAACAGCCTCCTGCGCAGCAGCCCGCCGCGCCCCAAAATCAGCCTGCACGGGGCGGCCAACAAAGCCCCGCCGAAATCGAGAACGCAAACAGACAGAAATTTGCCAAACAGATCGCATACGGGATGGGCATCGCAGGAATCTATGACTGGTCAGATCGGACCGTCTATGAAATGGCAATCAGCGGGTCTTTTGACGAGAATGTCAAAGCCCGCGAAGAAGGCGGACCAGACCCAAGCTATCTGATCTGAACCGCCATACAGCGATTCTGATCAAGATACGCCGCAGGATTGCCGGAACTGACGGTATCATTCAGATGGCGCGGGGTCCGGCACAAATCGAAAAACCCAGTCTTTATAGCTTTTCTTGCCTTCGAAATCTGCCAGATCGGGGGGGAAACCCGCCTGCTTGAGCGGCATATCCCGACGGTCAGGAAAAACCCCCTGAATGCCGCCATCGGCGCGGAATTCTGCGGTCCAATTGTCCACATCATAGAGCCTGCGGATATGTTTGACGCCGGGGTCACGCGGATCACGCAACAAATCATCCAAAGTCGAAGGAAACGCTGGCTCTTCGTCAAATGCCCAGTATCGCGCAATGGCATCGCGGTATGCGCGGCCCTGAAAAATGATCTCGGCCTCGGTCGCGCGTTTGGCTTTTGTGGCGGTGGGAACAAAGGTAGTCTGGGCGGCCAGTGTTATCCCCACCAGCACCACAAGCAAGGCCACGTAAGTATAGCCGCCGTCAGTTCTGCCAGCTTTGGACATCGGCGGCATCGCCTGCCCCCCCTTCCAGACCATCAGCCCCTAACGACAGGATTTCATAGCCCCCGCTGCGGCCCGGCGCACGGTAGATATAAAGATTGCCCCAAGGGTCGGCGGGCACTTCCTTGCGCAGGTATGGCCCGTTCCATCCGGGCGCACCGGGATTCAGTCGCAAGGCATTCAACCCCTGTTCGGTCGTCGGATACTGGCCTGTGTCGATCAGAAACGTATCCAGTGCGGTCGAAAAACTTTCAATCTGCGCGCGGGCCGCAGTTGTCTTTGCCGGGCTGATCCGCTGAAACAGGATCGGCCCCACGATGGCAGCCAGCAGCCCGACAATGACCAACACCACCAGCAATTCCATCAGGGTGAAACCCGCTTGCCCATCCCGTTTTTTCATCCGCTTCACCATTCCCGATATGCCACCCCGTTAGTTCCAACACCCGTCGCGGCGCTGCGTACGTCGCGCACGCCGCCTTCGTCCTGATCCTCGATCACCAGCCAATCCACATCCTCCCCTGCCACAGGATCATCGGGGACGATACTGATGTATCGCGCCTCGGCCAAAGTGCCCAAATCAGGAGGATATAGCCCAAGATCGCCACGATAATCGTCGATAGCCCGGCGCATGACAGACAGGTTTTCAATCAGCGCTGCCTCGCGTGCACGCACCAGCGCGCCCGAGACACTTGGCACAGCAATCGCCGCTAGCAGCCCCACGATGAACAGCACGACCACCAGTTCAATCAGGGTGAAGCCCGCATCGCGCCTACCAATCCGCAATCTGTGTCCCATCCAGCGCCGTCTTGTCCGTTCTCGGGCGGATATCATAGATGTCCACCCCGTTCCAAATCTCTGCATCAGGCGGGTCGGTGTAGCCCAACACGCGCCATTGTTCTTCCAGCCCCCGGTTCTGCCGTGCAAACGGATTGCGCGGCAGGCTGCGCAGATAGCGCCGGGTCCGACCATCCGTACCTTCAACGCCCGTAATCAAGACTTCAAGCGTTGGGGGCCATCCGTTTTCGCTTGCGGCGGCTTCACTGATCTCTTCGGCCCGAAAATCGGCGTTGAATGCATCAAGGGCGGTCCGGACATCACGAAGCGTTTCTCGCAAGGCCATCTCTTTTTCCCGTTGCACTGCTGTTTCCGCGATCGGCACCGTCACGACCGCAAGCACTCCGATAATAACCAGTACCACCAGCAATTCGGCCAGCGTGGCACCACGGTCTTTTGATCTACTGCACCGCAATCCGCGATGACCTTAGTTCGATCCCTTCGGGAACAGAGACATTCGGACCAGCCCCGAAATCGGACGAAAAGATCAAATATGACAAGCCCTGCTTGACACCCCTGAACGTAACCGTCGCGATCTCTTTCACCGCAGCACCCGCAATCCCGTCATTCAGCGTCAGTTTGATTTCGCCCCGACTGTTGTCAATCTCGAACGGCAGGCTTGCGGGCGTACTGACTGACACCGCCTCGACCAGATCAGGGCGGAAACGGATCGTGGCCGTCCCCGACACCGCGTTGCCGAAACCTGCGGCCGTGATCGAGGTGGAAATTGTTTCATCAGCTTTCACCGAATAGCTGGCCCGGGAAAACGCAAGGACCGCATCGGCGCCGGCAGTAGCTGGTGCATTGGGCACTTGCAGATTCGATGTGGGCGACGGCAAGGAAGGCCTACCGGTGGTCGCGGCGACAGGGGTCGCCGCACCTGACAAATCAAGCCTGATTGTCGGCAGGTCGCCACTGCGGCTTGACAGGAAATCCTGCGTCGCCTGTGTGGTCACCCGGTCACCAGAGCCAGAGAAAAACTGCGATTCCGCAGCCGAAGGAATATCTTTGCCGCGAATAATCCGGGGAGTCAGGGTCAACAGAATGTCGGTGCGGCCACCGGACCCGTCGCGGGTCTGGAACAGCTTGCCGATTGCCGGAATGTCACCAAGGCCGGGCACGCTTTTGCGGGTGTCGCGTTCCTCATCGCGGATCAGGCCGCCAATCACCGCCGTTTCGCCATCGGCCAGAACCATGCGGTTCGACACATTGCGCGTACCGATAGCAAAGGCCGGTTCGTCGGCGGTCCCCAGATTCTGACCAAGGGAACTGACTTCAAGTTCAAGCGAAACCACGACGGTCCGGTCAAGTTTAATTTCGGGGGTGACATTCACCTTGATACCCACATCGCGGTATTCAAAGGTCGTGCGGGTCTGGCCAGTGGCATCCTGGATCGTGGATGACCGCAGCGGTACACGGTCGCCGATATGGATCAGCGCCTCGCGGTTATCGACGGTCCGGATGCGCGGGTTGGCGAGGGTCTTGGCATCGACATCCTGCTTGAAGAACCGCAAGGTCGCCGCTGGCAAGCTGACGACACTTGCCCCCAATGTGTCACTGGCATCACTGCTTGGGGTCAGGTCGGACAATATGGTCGATGGAGGTGCAATCGAAATCTGCGAGCCCAGATCAAGCCCAAGCTGCTCGCTCTTGGTACGGTTCACCTCGAGGATTTCGACTTCTAAAACAGCCTCTGCCGGGGCGCGGTCATTGTTGGACAAAAGCTGCGCCACAAGCGACAGGCGTTCACGGTTTTCCCGTACCGTAATTGCATTGCTGTCTTCACTGATCGTGACATTTGCAATGCCCAGCGAACGTGACACAAGATCAGCGGCAACTGCCGCATTCATCGTTTCCAGATAGAAAGTTTGCACAAGGTAATCTTCATAGGATGCCCGGCCTTCGGGCGTATCCGGTGCAATCACAACCGAATTACGACCAAGGCGGCGATAGAACGCGCTATTGGTCTTCAGCAAAAGCTGGAACGCCTGTTGAAAGGTCACATCCTCTGCATACAAGGTGACGGGTCTGTCCTCCAATGAAGCATCAAAAATCATATTGACGCCGTAGGCCTGCCCCAACGCCAGAACAGCCTCTTTGAAGCCCGCGTTTGAAAAATTCACGGTGACAGGTGCGCCGGTCGTCAGCCGGATCGGGGCAATACCCTCGGTCGTGATCGTCCGGGCGTTGAGCGCGTTAAACAGTGCAATCGCCTCTTGATTATTGGGATCAAGGGAAAGCGACTGTTCGACAAGCGACATTCCGCGTTCCAACCTGCCCAGACGGGCGGCGGCGGCGGCCTCGTGGAAGATGCCGGCGGCGCGGCGGCGTTCCTGAAGTTGTGTGCGTTCCCGTTCAAGACCCGCGCTACCCGGCACCACCACCAGCCCCTGCTGGACCAGTCCCAGCGCCGACCCATAATCACCCGCGTCGCTGTAGCGGCGTGCTTCTTGGATGTAATAGGCCTCGGCCCGTTCGGTGACTGCACGCAGCCCTTGCAATAATTCTGCATTATCAGGATCAGCGGCCAGCGACTGACGGTAACTTTGTACGGTGCTCAAAAAGTCTTCTCGGGCAATGCCTGCACCGGCAGAACCCGGCCCGGGGCGTAAGCTCGACTCCGAGCAGCTGACGACCAGCAGTATTGCAAGAACAGACCAAAACCGTATCATCCATCAATCCCGATAATCTGGGTTTCCGAAACACCACCCATTGCCAAGATACCCGTTAACCCCAGCCGGGTGTTATCAATCCTTACACTGTCGGTGGTTATCTGCCCAATGGTGAAACCGGGCAACACCTCCTGTCCCTGAATCAGCGATATGGTCTGCCCCTCGTATTGCAGCATGATGCGGGTATCATCACCCGCACGCATCACCCCAAGCAGCTTCATCGCCTCGAATTCCCGCATAGCTGCAAGTCTGGCGGTGCGCAACGGATCGGCATCAGGCGCTTGTGCAGGGGCCGGTCGGGGGGCAGCGGCAACGGCGGGCCGCAACCCGCCATCACCGGGCCTGCGAAACAAATCGCGCACACCATCCGGAGGCGTGGCATTCAGGTCGCGTGCCACAGCGACATCAGCAATAGGTGTCACAAAGACGACGCCAGCATCGGTTTCCTGCGAAGTCTCTTCGCCTGATCCGCCCGCCCATCGCATCACGTTGGCCAGCAAAAGCACCGCGACCGCGCCACCATAAAGAAACTTGCGCTGGCGTGATACTCCGCTCATCCGCTGGCACCGCTGCTCAGGGTCATCAGTTTCAGCTGGACGCGCACCAGAGTGCCATCGGCATTGGTGGAAAACTCTGCACGGCGCAGCAACGTCAGCGTGTCCACCTGCCCCAACCGGGTCAGGAAATCAGCAATTTCACCATAGCTGCCCTCGACCGTGAGGTCCTGCAAAACGGGTCGCACTGCACCGCGCGATTGCCCGAATGTGTTAGCACCATGGATGATCTGGGTGTTTGCGGCAGTCGATACATCGGCCAGAATTTCCACCACGCCAGAGCGGTCAATCGGCGCGGCCAATTTGACTTCAAGCACAGAAAGCGCGGTCTCGGCTTGCGAATAGGGGGCAATGGCATCAACCCGCGCCTGCAATTGCGCACGGGCCGATTGCAACGCTATCAACTGCGCCTTGGCTGCTGCATGATCGCTGCGGGCCGGTGCCCAGACCCCGCGTTCCCCCGCAATGATCAGCACCAATAACAGCATCAGCACCCAGACGCCCATTCGGACCAAAGGTACCGCCAGATAGGATCGCAGCCGGTTCACGGTGCGACCGCCCGAATATCATACTGCACAATTGTCCGGGTGCCCTGCTGAATACGCAGTTGCCGTTCAAGGATCACATCGTCCAACTTGTCCGAGGCCTCCAGCACCCGCAATGCGGGTGGCAGGTCGGCTTCGTCAAAGGCCTGAAGGGCAAGTGCAAGCCGCCCGGCTTCCGCATCATAAACCAGTTGGCTGATCCGTACCTCGACTGGCAGCACCGTCTCAAGCAAAGCAAGCACATCCAGCAGCGGGGCTGCACGCGGGCCTGTCAGCGCGTTGAATGCCGTCGTGCGTTCTGCCAGCGCCGCGATTTCCTGTGTCGTCGGTGCATCTGTGGCCAGATCGCGCAAGGCGGCTAATTCTTCGGTCAAACGGGCCTGATGGGTACTCAGCGTGGCGCGCTCTGCCTGAAGATTGCGCACGTCCAGGACCGACCAGACAACAACGCCAGCAGCCAGTACCACCAGCGCCCAGATTGCAGCGGTCACAGCACGGACAGGTCTGGTTGGCTTGCTGGCGAAATTCCCAAGACGCGCTACCCCCATTGTGCCACTCCCTGCGCCGGTGTGACGGCAGCCGCAAACACATCGGCGCCCGGACGTATCGCGCCAACAACATCGCCGGGAAGCCGGGCGACCAGCGCATCAGGTGCAGCCCCCACAAGCGTGAGCGGCGACGCATCATGGGCCAGCGCAAAGCTCTGGATCAACCGGGCGATACGGTTGCCCAAATCATCATCAGCGTCAGCGACCCAGCCTGCTTCGAAATATCCTTCCGGGACCGATTGCGCCCAGCAGGTCAGGCTCCAGCTGTCCCCGTCCGAAAACAGGCAGGCACCGTCGGGTGCCACATCACCAAGTGCCACACTGGCGTAGCCCAGCCAGCTTTCCAGCCGGGTGATATGCAGCCCTGCGGCGCTTGCACCTTGCTCTATCGCGTCACGCAAAGCACGTTCCAGACTGCGCACGCGCACAGTGACTTCGTCCGCGCGGTCGATGACCTCATAGGTGCACACCGGATCAACCATCGCGCCGCCGGTCTCGCGCAACAAACGCATCCGCACCAAATCCTGTGCCTCTGCCACCCCATCGGGGAAGTCGGCAAAGCGCAGAACATCTTCGCGCACCAGCGGGTCCGGCAGGCTGACGAACACAGGCATGTCCGCGCGACGCACGACCTTGGGCAGGTCCTTGACCAGTTCGCGAAAAACTGCTGCAAATCGGGAAGGGTCCACCGGGTCGAAATGGTCCAGCCGGGTCTTGCTTTGGGTGGCCGCCAGCAGCTTTGGCTTGCGCCGCAGGTTACGCAGACGCAGCAATGCTGCCTGCCCGCCCGCTGCGGTCAGCACGATGCCCAAACGTGTCCTAGCGTATTCCACCAAAGGCCCCCAGCTTATTCTGCAAAGATCACTCTGTCTACTTCTGCAAGCGACGTCACCCCCTGACGCGCCAGATCGAGTGCCTGTTTGCGCAATCTGATCATACCTGCCTGTTCGGCAGCGGCGGCCAGTTCACCCATTGGCGCACGACGGATCATCCTTTCGGCCACATCAGGCGTCAGCGTCAGGCTTTCGATCACCGCCGTGCGGCCCGCATATCCGGTGTCGCGGCAGTGGCCACAGCCCTGCCCAACTTTCCAGACCGTGTCACGCTCGGCTTGCGGGTCAAGCCCCGACGCGCGCAAGGTATCATCGGACAAAACGACGGGTTTGCTGCATTCACTGCAATTGCGCCGCAGCAAGCGCTGCGCCAGCACCGCATTCAAAGACGTGACAAAATCATGCAGATCAATCCCCCAATGGGTAAACCGGCTGATCACCTCGATCGTGTTGTTGGCGTGGACCGACGCCAGCACAAGATGCCCCGTCAGTGATGCCTGCACCGCGATCTCCGCCGTTTCCAGGTCGCGAATTTCGCCGATCATGATCCGGTCAGGGTCATGGCGCAGGATCGACCGAAGACCGGCCGCAAAATTCAGCCCCTTCTTTTCATTGACGGCAATTTGCACGATGCGGTCGAGCTCGTATTCCACCGGGTCTTCGATCGTGATGATCTTTTCGGACCCTTCGGCCATTTCACTGAGTGCTGCATAAAGCGTTGTGGTCTTGCCTGATCCGGTGGGCCCGGTGATCAATACCAGCCCGTGCGGTTCGCGCACCGCGCGCCGCAACCAGTTTACATCTGCGCCATTCAGGCCAAGGTCCTCAAGCCGCAGGCTGCTGCCAAACCTGGCCACCGCAGATTTGTCCAGCACCCTGATCACCACGTCCTCGCCAAACTGGGTGGGCAGAACAGAGACCCGGAAATCCACATCACGGCCTTCAATCCGCAGCCGGAACCGCCCATCCTGCGGCTTGCGTTTTTCAGCGATATCAAGCTCCGCCATCACCTTGATCCGACTGACCAATTCCGCGTGATGTTTGACATCCAGACTTTCAGTGGCGGGATAAAGCACCCCATCGATGCGATATTTGACGTCAACACGGTCGGCAAACACTTCGATATGAATATCCGACACCTGTTTTTGCAGGCCGGCAATCAGGATCGAGTTGGTCAGCAAAACAACGCCCGACTGGTCCTGAATCGTATCAAGATCAATCACCTGTTCATGGCCCGCACGGTCCTCGCGCACGATCTGGGGCGCAAAATCCGACCGGACGGAATCCAGCATTTGCCCGGAACTCTCGGCCCGGCGCAGGGCATCGCCAATCTGCTTGGCCGAACTGACGACAAGCCGCACCGGGACCTTCGCCGCGCGCACAAGGCGCTTTTCAGCCTCAAGATCAAGCGGGTTCGACACCGCGACCTGCAACGCATGCCCGTCAAACCGGATCGGCATAACCCTGAGCCGGGATGCGGCTTCAACCGGCAGATGGGTGAACAGCTCAGGGTCAATCATGACCGTATCCAGATCAACGAAATCCAGTCCCAGACGCATGGCCAGTGCGGGCAGGTCGCGGTTAGGATCAAGCGACAAATCAGTCATTGCACCACCGTCGAAATGCCGAAAATCGGCAGATACACAGCCACAATGACACCGCCCAGCACAATACCGACCAGCAGCATCATCGCCGGTTCGATCAGGGCAATGACGCGGCCCAACCGATCATCCAGTGCCTCTTGGTGCAATGCGGCGACCTCTGCAAACATACGGTCAAGATCACCGGCCTGTTCGCCCGCTGCAAGCAAAGATTGCGACAGGGCGGGATAAAGCCCGGTTTGTGCAAGGCTGTCGCGCAACGACTGGCCTTGGTTGATCGCCTCGCCAACCTGCGCAAGCCGGGTCTGCTGGTCGGCGTTGGACAGGCTGTCGGCTGTCATGCGCAACGCCTCGCGCAGGGTCATGCCCGCGCTCAACAACATTGCCATCATAAAGCTGACCTGGACCAGTCCCAGATTGCGTCGCACCTGCCCGCTGACCGGCAGCGCCAGCCGCAGCCGGTCGAACACCATGCGCCGTGACGGCACCCGCAACCAAAACCGGCCCAAAAGGATCACACCCACCACACCCAGCACCAGCGCCGGGATGACCACGGGGGCCACTTCGACAGCCGTCATCAGGATTTGGGTGGGCAGCGGCAGGTCGGCGCCAAATTCAAGATATAAATCAGAGAACCGGGGCAGCACGAACAGCATCAACACTGCCAGCACGACTGCCAGCAAAACTAGAAGAAAAATCGGATAAATCATCGCCTGTCGGATCTTGCGCTGCAACTGATGCCGGATCGCAAGGAAGGACAAAAGCCGCTCCAACGCACCATCCAGATTGCCGCTTGCGGTTCCGGCGCGCACCGTGGCCTGCGTCAGCCGGTCAAAAACAAGCGGATGTTCAGCCATCGCCGCGTCCAAGGCGGCCCCGCGTTCGACGCGCGTGCGCACGGACGCAACAGCGGCGGCCAGAACCGGATCATCCTTGCGGTCCTCAAGGTGGGACAAGGCGCGCGCCACCGGCATGCCTGCCGAAATCAAGGCGCGCAGCTCTCGGATAAAGGTCATCAGCGCACCAAGTTTGACGGTGCCACCGCGCCCGATCGACCATGATAATCTACTACCGACAGGTTTCGCGTCGACCAGCAACAGCCCCTCGCCCGACAATTGCGAGGATAGTGCGGCCACCGATCCGGCTGCATCTTCGCCGGTCACCTTTTCGCCCGTCAAGCGTCTGGCCGAATAGCGGTAAAGTGGCATTTCTGCGCGTTTCCCCCTGTCTTGGCGCGCCAATCGCACGCCTTTGCCAGTGGTTGAATTTTGGTATAAGTCGCATGCAATTGCAACTTTGAATTGGGGTCCCGACCGCGTGGAGACGGACAGACACATGCGCTTCACGCTGGCTCTGATCTTGCTTGCCGCCATTGCTCCGGTTGCGGCTTTTGGCTGGCCTGCCGCACAGCCGTTTTCAATCCTCTTGCTGCTGTTATTGGCAGCCCTGACCGTCATTGACCTGCGTCAAATGCGTCTGCCGGACCCGCTGACGCTGGCGCTGGCAGTGTCGGGTTTACTGGCCACATGGATGCTTTGGCCGTCCCTTCTGTGGCAACATCTTGTTGCCGCGGCGGTCACGGCAGTCGGGCTTTGGGGGCTATCGACGCTTTGGTGGCGGCTACGCGGCGCCGAGGCACTGGGGCTTGGCGATGTCAAACTCGGAGCGGCTGCAGCCTTGTGGCTGGGTCCAGCGGTGAGCATGGCCATCACGCTTGCCGCCGCACTTGGCCTGCTTGTGGCTCTTACCGGCTGGACGTTGGGGCGTTTCAACCTGCGACAACCCTTGCCCTTTGGCCCGTTTCTTTGCTTCGGTCTCTGGACCGTGTGGTGTTGGTTCGCCGGATAAAATAGGACCATCAACGGCCCTTGCAGCGGGCTTCAGCGGTATTGCCAGTTTGATTTTTCGGGGCCGTGATTTTTGCGCACTGGTGCCTCAAGCGGCGATCCCGGCTGTCGGTTCCTTCCAGATATCGAAAGTGCGCGCGCGGGTTTCGCCGAAATCGAGAGTTCTGTCTGTAAAAATTTATAATCTCAGAGTCAGGCACCCCGATTTACCTGTCATGAAATTTATTCATGTATCATCGTCTATGTGTATTTCCGGACGGCATTTCCCTCGTGGGCAAGGCGCTCAATATTGATACGCTGCCAGAGCGGCCGCCGCCGAATTGAACGATTTGAATGTCTGCATGGGGCCAACTGCCAAGCGTTTTAGGGAATAGGGCGCAACAGGTCCGCCTCATCCCCGAAACGGGCGATGTAGGCGCTGGTAAGCCCCAGACATTCCGTCGAACTGCACTGCGCACGGTGCGGACACTGGTGGAATTCGTTGCGGTCAAACTCTGTCCAGAAGGCCGGATCAATCACCAGCATCGGTTGGGCATTGACCAACGCATCACGGTATTCGCCCAGCAGACATTCGGGGAAATTCTTGACCTCAACCGCGCGGCCCGCCGCACGGCAGTCCGCAATCGCCTGCCGCAGAAAGGGCAGGATATCCTGATGTCGCGCCGACAGGTTCTTTTCATCAGTCTCGGCCATCGGGAAATAGGTCCAGAATTCCATTTGAACCAGCCGTTTCAGATGCTTGAGCGCATCAACCATACCCGGCAACAGGGTATAGCTTTCTGATGTCACAACCGAATTGGTGATGATTTTTACGTGATCATAGCGGTCCAGATGCGCCATGCCCTCCATCATCTTATCCCACGCGCCGTTCACTTGTGTAATGCGGTCATGGCTTTCCCGATCCGACCCCGCGACCGAGACAAAGAATTCATCGACCCCTGCATCCACCAGCTTGTCCGCGTAATCCTTGCGGCCCAGATGCATCCCATGGGTCTGGATGCGGATATGTTTGAACCCTGCGGCACGTGCCTGCCGCGCGATCTGATCCAGATCGCGGCGCAAGGTGATTTCTGACCCGGTCAGCACCAGCCCGTCCCAGCGCCCGTTTTCGCGCTGATCCTGACAAACCCGCGCAAAGGTTTCATCCGACGTCGGCGCAAGTCGGTCCATCGTGCCTTCGATCATGCAATGCACGCACTTGAGATTGCATCGAAATTCCATCGTCAGCGACACGTATTTTTCATGCCCGCGCAGGCTGAGGCTGTCAATCTGGTCAAGCTGTTCAACCGGCGTGGTCAACCCGCCCCGCGTGCCCGGTTGCCCCACTGCCCGCAGCGCCGCTTCAACATCAAAATCAGAGGAGGCCATAGAAACTGCCCTTTGTGGGGTGAATTGTACCGTCTGCGTCGCTCTCGAAATCCCAACCCGCATCATAGAGATGATGGTCAAGCGCGTCATGGTTTTCTGCCAGAAAATCCTGCAAACCTTCAGGAAATTTGAGCTTTCGCAGGAAATGCCCGAGCTGCGCCGCCCTGATCCGCGAAAAATACAGCCCGTCACGGCGTTGTTTATTCGCCACCACGATGGTTTCGACACCCGCCATTTCGGGCCAGAGCAGATCGTTCGGACTAACTTTCGCAATCGGCAGATGCACGCTTTCGGTCAACTTGTCACGGATCGCTTGCCCTTCGCGCAGCGCGTTGAAAAAGAAATAAAAATTGCGCATCTCGAGGCCCGCTTCGGATAGCCCATAGCAGATACCGGATGACACCGTGGACCCCGGATTACCCATGTAGATGTCAATTTGATCCAAGGGCGCGCCTTGCAGATTTGCAGGCGTAATTTCGATAGAAAACATGAAGTAGGGCAGGCTATCATCAGGTTGCAGCGCACATGGCAGATATGGGGCGATCGCCCCCAGCAGGTCATTCATGCCCAAACGCCTATCCGCGCGGGCATAATCATAGAAGTAGAATTCCCAGCTTGGTCCAGCGTCAGACCATTTCGCGCCCCAGACCGTGGCAAAGCGCCCCCATTTGTCGCGGATCGCATCGGTCAGCACACCCATTTGCGGGCCAAGTCCGGCCACATCAAAACTTTTGTAAAGCAAGGCAGCACTGCGCAACGCATCGTCTGCGGGCGGCACGGGCGGCTCATACGGCCAAAGACAGAAATCAAGCGCCGGGTCGGCAGGCCTGCTGAACTGCGCACGCGCCTTTGCGTCCCAGTCCATCATATCGGCCGCGCCCCGTAATAGATGGTGGCGAATCCCTCACCCAGCTGATCGGAACCAATAGCCAGATGGCCGAATTGCAGTGCGCCATGCGTTGTCATGAAGTCGGCCGCATCCACATCGAAATGCGCAAAAACAGGGGCTAAAAGCCCCGAAACATCCGCCAGTGACACAGCCGCGTCCGCCACGGAAATATCAATCGACTCGCGGTCGGTGCCTTCCTCGGTCACATGCAGCACGACGGCCTGACCATCCGGGTCATGCTTTTGCGCCAGCGAGAGCGTCTGCATGGCAACACCACCAACCGCAGAGATTTCGCCAAGCCGCAACTTCACCCACTGTTCCGCCTCTGCCTGCGGCATCAGTTTGTACGTATTCAGGCGGGCTGCATCCGCTTTCATCTTGAGCGCCAGAAACACGACCCCGGCTGCGGGCGCAGCATCAGGCGCGAATTCAAGATAACATTTTGCAATTGGCCCATCCGACCCGAAATGTACGGAGCGGGCGGCCTTTATATGCGGGGCCAGTTTTTCAATCTGGCTGATGCCAAGAGCCGCGCAAGTATCTGTCAGGGTCGTCAGAGGGCCGGGATAAAGCGCGCGCTTGTCCATGCTGACCAATCCGCGATCATCGTGCAACTGACCCGGCGACAGTTTGGCTGACCGCTCAAACATGCGCGGCGCATCCAATTGGCCGGTCACCTTCAGCAGTGCCGCAACGCCCATGTCAGCCATCGCCTGGAAAAGACAGGATACAGCGGTGACCCGCTGGCAAAAGGCTGCCGGGATTGGGCAGTTCAAGTTCGACCCCAAAGGTGCCGGAGGCGGCATCAAATACCTGATCAAAGGTGATGACCTGTGCCTCGTAGTTATCCGTAAAGGGTGCGGCAGGGGCAATCATGGCTCGCTGCCCATTGCTGATAGCCGGATAGAGTTCGACCGGAAGGAACGCTTCGATCAAGAGAGGGTCAAGCTGGACAATCGATACGATAGAGCCATTGGCCGCCACATATTCACCGCCCGACAGATCGCGCGACAGGATTATGCCGTCGATGGGGCTTTTGATGGTGCGCTGGTCAAGCTGCTGGAGCGCGCGGGCCAATTCCTGATTGGCGATTTCGCGTTCCAACTCGGCCTGCGCCAGCAGGGCGTTGGCCGCAACCAGCTCTGCCTCGGCTTCCTGCAACTGCTCGGCGGATGCCACATTGCGGTCAACCAGCGTGGCAATGCGTTCGCGTTGCACGGCAATCAGATCGCGGCGGGCCGTTTGGGCAAGGATCGCCTCGTCACTGTCAGCGCGGGTGCGCAGCAGTTTGACGGTTGCTTCTTCCACGCTGCTTTCAAGCCGGGCAATCGGCTGGCCTTTGGTCACACGCTCGCCACGGCGCACCAGCACGTCTTCCAGAATACCTGTCACGGGCGCACCCAGTGCGATCACATCAACGGGGTCCATGACGCAGTCAAAGGTTTCACCTGAAAGGGTCTGTGCCGCGAGCGGTGTCGCGCCCAGAAATGCAAGGCAGGCAAGAAGGGTCAGGCGCATGATCTCTCCATCAGGTTGGTCAGGTGTAGTTTATTCAAGCTGGCCCGAGAACGCCATGGTATCGCCCAGCGCACGGTCCTGCCGCATCAGGTCGCGGCGCATCTGGGCGTGTGCGGCTTCGGTCCGGCGCTGGCGGGCGCGGATGAACCGACCCGTCGCGCGCGACCCCAGAAACGACACCCCATAGGCAACACGGCGCAGGCGTGCGGCATCAGGGCCAGTCATCAGGTCATCTTCAAGGCTCAGCCACGCCTCGAACCGCCCCGGTTCACCTTGCCTGCCGCAGCGCCCCTCAAGCTGGCGATCAACGCGGCGACTGTCGTGTCGTTCACTCAGGATCACGGCAAGCCCGCCCATTTTGGCGACACCTTCGCCCAGTTTGATATCAGTGCCCCGCCCTGCCATGTTGGTGGCGACCATGATCTGCCCCGGTTGACCGGCCTGTGCCACAATCGCCGCCTCATCCGCATCCTGATCTGCCGACAGCACCTGATGCTCCAGCCCCGCCGCCGTCAGCCGCTTGCTCGCCTCTTGCGAAGCCGTGATAGAGCGGGTTCCGATCAAAACCGGCTGTCCTTTCTTGTTGAGCGCCTTCACCCGCTTGGTGATTGCCTTCCATTTGGCATCGGCGGTACGAAACACGCGATCGGTATCGGTCTTGCGGATATAGCGCTTGTTTGTCGGGATTTTGACAACGGCAAGGCGGTAGACGGACCAAAGCTCCCACGCGGCATCCTGCGCGGTGCCCGTCATGCCGCCAATTTGGGTGTAGCGCCGGAAAAACCGCTGATAGGTCATGCGCGACAGGGTTTCGTTGGTCTGGGACATCTCTAGCCCCTCTTTCAATTCAACCATCTGGTGCAGCCCGTCTGACCAAGTCCGGTCCGGCATGGTGCGGCCTGTGTTTTCGTCCACGATCTGCACCTTGTCGTCCTTCACGATGTAAGCATCGCCAAGGTTAAAGATATGCAGCGCGTTCAAAGCCTGCAAAACGGAATGGTCGCGAATGACCGGAATACCAAATGAATCCTCGCAGTCTTCGGTCAGGTCCTCAAGATAGTCAAAACCTGCATCAAGGATTTCGACCCGCTTGATCCCGCGTGGAATCTTGTAATGCACACCACTGGTCATGCTTTTCGCCGCATCCATGGCGGCATGATAGACATATTCGGGGATGCTCCCCTCCAGCGCGCCAGCGCCGGAAATAATCAGCGGGGTCCGCGCCTCGTCGATCAGCACACTGTCGGCCTCGTCAATGATCGCAAATGGCAGACCTTGCAGGCGCAATTCTTCGGTCGGGCCACCGCCCGGCACAAGCTTGTCGACCTTGCGTTGCAGATTACCCGGTGCGCGGCGCAGGATCGCCCGGTCGCGCAGATAATCAAAGGCGATTTCCTTGTTTGTGGCATAGACGATTTCCTGCAAATAGGCCGCCTGCCTGGTCGGGCCGTCCTGCCCCTCAAGCACCACAGCCCGCGTCAGCCCAAGAAAATCGTAGATCGGCGCGGTTTCTTCGGCGTCGCGTTCGGCCAGATAGTCATTGACGGTCATCACATGGACCTGCCGACCGGACAGCGCAATCGCTGCCACGGCAAGTGTCGCGCATAGTGTCTTGCCCTCACCGGTGCGCATTTCGGCAATCTGGCCTTTCATCATCGCCCAAGCGCCCAGCACCTGCACGTTGTAGTGCCGCTTGCCTAACGTCCGGACCGACACTTCGCGGATCAGCGCAAACGCCTCGCCCGCAGCCCAGACGGGAAGATGGTTGCCCCGCCGCTTTCGCCGCAACTTGATGCGCAGGGGGCGCACTGCCGCCTTGAGTTCCACGTCAGTCATCTTGGCGTAGCGCCGTTTGTAACGCCAGATCGCCCAAAGGATCGGGCGCAGTTTCAGTGCCCGCCAGCGCGCGCCCTGCGACACGAACGCGCCCTGCACCCACGCCCACGCGCGGTCAAGTTCGGTTTCCGTCCGCTCTGGTGCTTCGGCATAGTTAACGATGCGCGGCAGGCGGATGCGGCGGTTGGGGTAGCCCACATCAGACACGGAATTGCCTCAGGAACAGTTGCCGCGCACCCCGGTAAATGCGGTAGCCGATCGGTTCAAACCCGTGGTCAAACTTGACCAAAGCCCGCGCCCCGACGTGGCTGATCTGCATCGGCTCAACGGTGGCCACTTCGAACTGGAACACGCTTTGCAGGGTGGACAGGTCGGTGATCCCTGCGGGGTTCAGAACGATATCCCCCCCGGCCTCTGTCGACAGGGCGCGCGACGGGATCGTGTTTTGCGATTGCGGCACTTCGGCGATCAGGCGGGCGGGGACCGGCACGCCGATAGCATCTTGAAACATCACTTCGACCCCGGCGGTGCGGCTGCGCACAATTTCGGCTTGCGCCTGCGGGATGGCCACCCGCAGGCGCATATCGTCACTGCCAATGACATAACCCACTACCTCACCCTGTCGCACAAGCCGTCCATCCAGATCACCAGCATCAGGGACAATCACCTGACCGGGAGTGCGGGCCGTCACGGCCAGATCGGCGCGACGTTTTTGCAAGCCTTCCAACTGGTCTTCAAGCAAGGCCACACGGTCACGCAGCAATTGCGCCTGCACCTGATCGGTCAACAGAACCGAGCGCAACCGCAATTGCGCCTCGCGCAGACGGCTTTCCAGAATCTCGACACGGTTTTCAAGGATCGGATCAGCCAGCGCCACAACCGGTTGCCCGATATCTACATCAGGTGCGACCTGCGCCACGAACCCGTCCGTACCAGCGCGCAAGGTCGCATCCTGATCAAGCCAGACCACGCCATGCGCCACGGTCGTATAGGGGGCCGGCATAGTGAACAGGAAAGAAAACACCCCCACAAGCACCAACCCGACCAACCCCAGCGCGCGGCCACGCCGTTGGCGCAATTCGGGACTGCTGAACAGGTATCTGATCCCCTTCAGGGTCGGCTGCACAAAGGTATTGAAAAGCGCCCAGCAGGCCAGCAAAATCCCGATGAAAAAGAATTTCGAGGCCACGAACAGCGCAATCGCAAAGCTGATGAACAGCCGATAGATAAAGGCCGCAATGGAATAGGTGAACAGCCACAACCGTTCGCCTTTGGCGGTCACAGGGCTGTCGGCATCCTTGACCCCGAAAAGATACCGCCGGATCAGATAGAACACATATTTGTTGGACCGCTGACCCAGATTGGGAATCTCGATCAGGTCGGAAAAGACGAAGTAGCCATCAAAGCGCAGCAGCGGGTTGCCGTTGAAAAGCAGGGTCGAAATCCCGCCGATCAGCATCACGTTGAACGCAAAGGCACGCAAAAGCCCCGGTTCTGCATTCAGCCAGAAGATCAGCGCAGCAGAGGCAAGTGCCAGTTCCACCATGATCCCCGCGCCACCCACAACGGCGCGCCGCCATTTATTGTCAAAGGCCGCAGAGGCGGATGCGTCTACGTAGGGCACGGGGATGAACACGAGGAACATCAGCCCGATTTCATGGACTTCCCCGCCCCAGACCTTGGTGGCGTAACCGTGCCCCAATTCGTGTAGGGCCTTCACAATCGGATAGGCCAGCGCGATCAGCACAAGATTTTCAGCCGCCAAGACCTGATCGGTGAAGCCATTGGTCAACACGTCCCAGTTCAGGCCCAAAAGAACCAGACCGGCGCCAATCAGGCCCAGCCACAGAACAAACCCGAACGGCGTGAACAGCCAGCGCACCAAGGACACTGTGGCCCCAAGAAAACGGTCAGGATCAAGCAGAGGCAGGCGCAGGGCCATTGGATTTTTGATCCGGGCGATCATCGATTGCCGTTCCTGCTTGGAATGGCGCCTGCCGATTTCTTCCATGTCGGGGGGCAGGTCACTGGCAATCAGGTCAGAGCTGTGAAGCTGGCTCATCAGCCTGATCGTTTCGGACTGGGTCGGCGGGTCATCATCGAACCGCAAACAAGCCGCCTCCCAAATCTCGTGCATGGTCCGGCGGCCGTTCATCAGCGCAAGGATATAGTTCGCCGCCGGTGTGATCCGGTGGTATTTGCCGCTGTGCAGATCCTGCAAAATGAACCAGATATCGCCGCGAAACAGTTGCCGGTGCACCTCTACATGGCCGCGCAGGCGCGGTTTGAGCGGGGCCACCCGATACCAGTCCGCAGAGAGCAGCGCGCGCGCCATCAGATCGGCGACCAACGCCAAAGCGTGATCTTGAACCAGTCCACGAGCGGTTTGGTCCAGATCGCAACAAGGCGACGTTCATCAATTTCAATCCGGGCCGCCCCCTGCATGCCGGGGCGCAATGCGGCGGCTTCGCCAAGGAAAACGGCCTCGACCTCGAAGGTTGTCGCACCCTCGGCATAGGTGGCCACGGGCGTGATTTTTTCGATGCGGATCGGAAAGGTTTCGTTGGGCAGGGCCGTGACACGGAGCGCGCCGGTCTGGCCCGGTGCGACGTCAGCGATCGTCCGTTCATCGACTTGCAGCGTGACGCGGTAGGCATCAACGGGCGCAAGGGTCAAAAGCGGTTGACCACGGGTGACGGACGACCCGATGGTCTGGCTCAGATCGCCCGACACGATCAGCCCGTCAAAGGGCGCTTCCAGCCGCGTCCGTTCAATCTGTTCGTCGATCAACGCGATTTCGGCGTTCGCCTGATCAATCATGGTCTGGCGGATGTTGATCTCGGCCCGGTCGCGGGTGGCGACAGCGCGGTCATATTCGATCTGCTGGCGCTGGCGCTGGGTGACAAGGCGCAGACGCTCAAGCTCCAGATCACGATCATCCAGCCTGACCAGCAGGTCGCCTTTGGCCACGACATCGCCCGCGCGCACGGGCGCATCCGCGATAAAGCCGTCGAAACCGGGCACGATGGACCGTTCAACCGTGCCGATGACCCGCGCCTCTGCGCTGACTTCAAAGGTGGATTGGGCGAACCAGAAAAACACGACAAGCCCGATGACACCGGCCATGAACAGCTTGCGGATCAGATGCGCGGGGCCCAGCAGACGCTTGAGCTGGACCGCGAGGCTTTCCAGCGCCTTGGTGATCAGCCAACGGTCATTGCGCCGCTTTTCATCCAGAATAGGGGCCAGAACGGTGCCGACCGCTTCGAGAATTTCCAGTTGTTTGAGGTCAAACGGCTTGTCGGCAGGGCGTTCAAAGGTCAGCGCGCCGATGAACCTGTCGATAGCGTAAAGCGGCACGGTGAAGACATGCCCGGCGCCGTGTTCACGCGCAAGGACAGAGGCCGCCTGCGTCGCGAACGTGTCTTCCACCCCGTCGTCAGGCCACAGGACAGCAGCGCGCTGGTCGGTCGCTTCGTCCATGGTCGCTGACAGGCGCGCGACCAGTTCCATGCGTTTGGAGAATTGGGCCGAATGGGAAATCGCCTTGACCTTGGTGCGCCGCCAGCGACGCAGGCCCAGTGCAACACGGTCACAATCAAATCGCGTGGCAAGGTCCGTCACCGCGGCACTGGTCGCGGTGGAAAAATCCCCGCGTTCGGCCACGGCAATCACGGTATTAAGCGCCTCGACCGCGGCGGCATAGCGGGTTTCCTCGCGGGTGCTTTCCTCGGCACGCAGGCGGTCACGCAACCACGCGGACCCCCACTGCAGCTTGCGCATCGCACGGCGCATGGCGGCTTGGCTGTCGGGCTGCATTTCAACCACGACAACGCCAACCGGGATGTCTTTCACGATCAAGGGGGCAGCGGCAACTATCATGCCACTCGCGCGGGACTGGCCCGGCATTTCACCGCGTGCAACAGGGCGCAGCTGGTCAACGGCGGACATGCAGGCATCAACCGCGGCGGCCGCTGCAACACGGTTGATTGGGCTGCCGCCAATGGGCTTCAGTTGACGCGATGGGGCGTCATAGACAAAGGCAAAGACAGCGGCGGCGTGAATGTCGCCTGCCTCGTCAAACTGGGCATGCATCAGCTCGGCCCAGCTTTGGCCTTCTTCCGCCAGATCGCCTGAATCGGTCAGGGTCCGCCAAAGGGCGGCCTGCCCGGCGGGAACAGCGGCAACTTTGGCGTCTGTCTGGGTCGTTTGGTCTGCTGGATGAGGGTCGCTATGCTCTCGTCCTTCAGCTGTCATTTCTGGTCGTCCGTTTTGAGCACGCCATGGCGGGCTTCATATTCGCGCAGGACATTCGTCAGGATCGTATTGAGCCGCTTGGCCGCAAAAGGTGTCAGGATCATCCGGTTGGTCAGATCAACCTTGAGCCCTGCATCCGCTGCCGGGTTCCACGACCGGTTGGTACCAAAAAACAGTTCGACCTGTTCGCGTGTGCCCTGAATATTCACCACATTGGCAAATGCGGTCTGCATATTCGCATCATCCCAGGTGATGGATGCTTTCTGCTCGCCCTCAAGGGCGGGGTTCAGCCCGCCCAGTTCGTTTTTGTCGTCGGCCATGTGCCAAACCTACCTATGTGTCTTCGCGACCCCGCAGGCTGCGGTATGGCATAGCCACGGCAGCTGCACCATTGGTTGCCACAGTTGCCTCAAGCAGCCAATCGTCCTCGATCGCATCTTCTTCGGCAGGCGGCGCAGTCCGGTCACGCTGACCTTGTGGATTGTCGTCGATGTCATCCACAATCCAGACGCCGCCCATCTCATCCACATATGCAAACAAAGCACCGTCCGTGTCAAAGAGTTCGATCACCGTGTTGGTTTCCGTCACACGTGGTGTTGCCGCGCTATCGACGGCAATGAACTGGTCGGTCGCTTCGTCATAAACATAGGACGAGACGGAATCGGCCGGGTTGACCCCTGCCAGTGTCGCCAGACCGCTGAGGTCAACAACAACGCCGACCTCGGTCACGAAGCTGCTGATCATCTCGCCGGTCGGGCGCATCGCTCCCGTATCTGCAATGATCGGCGTGTTCCGCGTTGTTGCATCGCCAGCATAAAGCCCTGTCTGGCCGGACACAGTCGAGGAAGGACCAAAGTTATCAAGCGTGCTGTCCGCCAGACGCTGACCCGATGGCACAACAGGTGGCGTGAGGATAGCACCATCGTTGACCGTACCACGGCCTGTCAGAACACCTGCGCCCGATTGCTTGATGAATTCAGCCTGATTGACCGGGTTGGTGATGTCATTGTTCACCAGACCCAGTTCGCCATAAGGCTCACCCGCGTTTGACAGCGGCGTGCCATCTGCGCGCAAAATCGGATCAACATCAGCCTTGCGAGTGCTATCCATGCCATCAGCCTGACCGACACGCACGATATAAGCCTCGATCGCGGTGCTGTAACTGTTGATGACTGTTGGCGCACCAGCGTTCCGGTAGGGCACGAAGTACTCGTTGAATTCCCCGTTCCAGTCCACCAGACGATCACCGGATGTGTTGGCAATCAGGAAGTCACGACCGGCACCACCAAAGGCGAAGTCTTCATAGCTGATGTCATCGTCTGGCACATCGTTCAGGCCCGCAGGATCGCCCGCGTTGACGCCACCGCTTGTCAGATCATCATCGGCATTGATCAGGTCGTTACCATAACCGCCATAGATGTGATCGCGACCGGTACCGCCGAACAGGATATCATTGCCGATCGACCCGAATATACGGTCGTCGCCATCAGACAGCAGACCGTTTTCAGACCGGTTGTCCAACTGCCCTTCGGTGTGGTCGAAGTTGAGGAAGAAGGGGTTGTTGCCCGCCTCAAGCGTCACTTCGTTATCGTCGTTGAAGCTGATCACAGCCCGGCCAATCGACTGATCGACCAGCGGCAGGAACACCAGATGGATCGCGGGCGACGTCACACCACCGAATTCGGTTGTGTTGACCGCAGCGACGTTGCCCGGGTTGAACGGCGTATCAAAGCTGATGATATTGCCGTTGTGATCCTGTGGGCGTGCCGCGATTGGCAAGGCCTCTGCACCGGAAATCGCGTCAGACCCGACGCCACCATGCAGGAAGTCGCCGCCCCAGCCACCAAAGATAATGTCAGAGCTTTCAGTCGCTTCCCAATACTGGTCGTTCTGATCACCCGGATTGTTCGAGAATGGAGTCAGATTGACCGACTTCACCAACAAACCATCACGATCGACGACTGTGCGCAGCGCGTTCTGATCAGCCGCAATCAGCAGATTGTCGACGGAATTCAGCGCATTGATGCCATAGAGCGATTCACCGGATTGGGTTGAATTCCGACTTGTCATGATCCGGCCATCGTCGCCGATGACGCCATCTACACCTGTACCACCGGAAATCCAGTCGTTGCCTGTGCCACCGATGATGTCATCGCTTTGCGCATCACCGAACAGGGCGTCGTCACCCAACTGGCCGTAGATGGTATCATCACCGCCTTCGCCGTGAATCTCGTCCGCCGCACCCTGATCCGTGGCTTCGGATGCCGCATCAAAGTCGCGACCGCCTTCGGTGTAATCCAGAAGATCAACACCGCGCGCCACAAGCCGCACGTCACCACCATAGGTGTCGTAGTTGAAGGTCAGGTACGCACCCGACGACACGCCGCCGACGCCGACAAGGCGATAGATATTTGCGTTGTCACCGGCAATTGTATCGCTGTCACGGGCATGGGCACTGTCGCCATCATCACCAAGGTTGTTGCGGCTGGTATCCGTACCCGCGCCACCGAACAACAGGTCAGAGCCGTCCATCCGGTCTGCGCGTGTGATGATGCCGTAGTTTTCAGACGATCCGCCGATGATGTCATCACGGCCAAGGTTGCCAAAGACGACATCTTCACCGGCGTTGCCTTCGATATAGTCGTCACCGTCGCGGCCAACACCGTTATGATCCTCAACCGATGCATCAATGGTCAGCAAACCATCCATGCCGCGGCCCGCGCCGACGGCGTTCCCTTCGAACACATCGGCAATGCCGTTGAGGTCAAAGTCAATCGTGCCGTCACCTTGGATCACATCATCACCAAGCTGGCCAAAGATCATGTCATCTTCGGACCCGCCAGCGATGTAGTCATCGCCATAGACGCTGGTTGATGCGCCTTCGGCATGGTCAAAGACCAGAATGTCACGCTGCACGGTGCCATCGACATTTTCCTGCTGCGTGCCTGTGACAAGCAACTGACCATCGTTGGTGTTGACGTTCGTGCCATAGATCTGGGTGCCAGCCAGCGCCCGCATCCGGTTGTCCAGCAGCGTGGTCTTGCGATAGATCGACCCGTTGTCACCAAGGACAACATCGTCGCCTGCGCCACCGTCAATGGCATCGCCTGCGTCAGCGCCGCCAGCCACGTTGTGACCACCGATGATGTCGTCATCGCCAGAGCCGCCAAAGATCGTATCGGCGCCGGTCTGACCCATGATCATATCATCCCCAGCACCGCCAAGGATCATATCGGCCGCACCGCCATCAGCGACTTGCGTGCCGATGGATGTGGCAAAGAACGCAGCCTCGGCCGGGTCGATCAGCGGCATGGTAGACAGATCAAGCGTACCTTCCACCTGCAAGTGGTCACCCGCGATCAGGTCATTCCCGCCAAGCCCAAAGATCGTGTCAGACCCTGTGCCGCCGATAAGCAAATCGAACCCTGCGCCAGACTGGATCATGTCGTCCCCGCCTTCGATCAGATCGATCGACCGGACCAGCGATGGGAAGTTCGTGCCCGCCTCGGGGTTGTGGAACATCATTTCAGCATGATCACCGACAAGGATGTTGGATGCATCAAAGACCGCTGGACCATCACCATTATTGGCCTTGATCTCATCCGCCCCAGCGCCGCCAAGCACAATATCTGCACCCAGACCGGTGTCGATAAAGTCGACATCGCCGATGGTGGCGTCGATCGTTGTCAGGCTGACAAGGCTCATCGGCAGACCATCGTCGGCCAAAGCAAAGTCTTGCGTGCCGATCAGGCGGGCATTGTCACCAAAGACAATGTTGGCCCCATCGTTTGCGTTGATCGTGTCAGAGCCGAAACCACCGACAACAATGTCAGCACCTGCACCGGACGTGATCGTGTCATTCGCACCGTCGCCGGTGTTGACGCTATCGAGCCGGATCGCGATTGGCTGTGGCGTATCCCCATCAGGGGTCGCAAACCGTGCGCGGCCATGATCGCCGAACAGGATGTCAGCGGCATCCAGCGTGCCAGCTACCTGGGTGTCGATGATGTCTTCGTCCGCACCACCAAACACGATGGCCGCTCCTGTACCAACGCGGATCGTGTCGCGCCCGCCAACGGTCGAGGCCAGCGTTTGTGCCGCCGCAAGACTGATCAGCGCCTCTCCGACCGGGGCTGTTGTGAAGCCAGCCAGATAGCCGTTGTCACCAAAGATGATATCGTTGCCACCGGCACCAGTGATCAGGTCGCCACCAACACCGCCAACAACAATGTCGCCGCCTGCGTTGGTCTGGATGGTATCTGCGCCACCATCAGTCAGGAAGATCGACCGCGCGGCGCGCAAGACAGGCTCAACATCGCCCGCAACCGCAACGCGGAAGCGCATTTCGGCATTATCGCCGAAGATCACATCAGCCGCATCGCTTGCGCCTGCGGTCGTGACGTCATCCGCGCCGGTGCCAGCAACCACATAGTCGGTGTCAGTGCCGGTTGTGATCAGATCACGTGCACCTGCCGTCGGGTCCGTGCTGGTGATTGTCGCCAGCGTCAACTCAAGGCTATCAAGGCCAGCGCCGCTGGAATAACCCGTGATGCGCCCCGTATCACCAAGCATCACATTCGTGCCGCTGCCTGCGTTGATCGTGTCAGTGCCCTGACCACCCAGCACAACGTCATTGCCGGACCCTGCTGTGATCGTGTCATTGTCACCAACCGAGGCCGCGACCGTCTGGATCAGGTCGATCGAGCTGTTATCGCCATCGCGCATTGTCCAGTCGATCAGGCCGTTGTCACCAAAGGCGATGTTGTTACCGCCGCCGAGCGTGATGGTGTCGGAACCCGCACCACCCAGAACGATATCATCACCTTCGTTGCCAAAGATCGTATCGTCGTTACCGGCACCGAAGTCCGTGCTTTCGATCCGCGCGAAATCTGCGGTTGATGTGATCTTGTTCGTACCCGGCACCTGCCAGACAAGCCCGTGATCACCGATCAGCACGTCACGCCCTGCGCCACCGATCAAACGGTCGCGGCCAGCCACGCGTGTATCGCCGCTCAGGTACTGTGGTGCCGGATCAACAAAGCTGACTTCGATCAGGTCACGTGTGACCAGATCAATGTCAAAGCCGTTGTCGCCGTAAACGATATCCTGACCGTCGCCTGCATTGATCACATCATCGCCGGATCCGCCCGCAATCTGGTCGCGGCCAGTGCTGCCAAAGATAGTGTCGTTGCCTGCGCCGCCGTAGATGACCAACCCAAGTTCGGTATCAGACAGGGTGACATTACGGGCATCAATGGTGTCCCCGTGGTCTTCTGGCGCGCCAACCGCGTTGAAGTTGAAGGCATTGCCGTTCGGCGCCCCACCTTCGAAGTTGTAGCGCGCGCCTGTCGCATCCGTGTCGCCATAGATCGCCAGCAACGACCGGTTGCCGTTCTCCGCAACCGAAATGTCATTGACCGTGATCGTATCCGCACCGCCACCACCGTGGATCAGTGTGATCGGCAGGTTCACAACACCGTCGCCGGTGTTGTTGTAATCAGAACTGATGTTCGTGCCATCAATCGTGAACGTATCGTCGCCCTGACCCAGCATCACCTCGATGATTTCAGTGGTCGAGATCGAGATGCCACGGTTGAACTCAAGCGGATCAAGACCTTCGCCCTGCGGGATCGACACGATGCCACTGCCCATGCCAATGCCATCAATCTGGGTGCGACCGTCGGCGATGTTATACATCCGCCCTTCATCATCCAGCGACACGCTGTCGTTGAAGATGTTGACGCGGTCGTTCTGGAATCGCTCATCCGTGGCAACAGTCACATCAAACGGACCTGGATCGCTTTCGGTCGCCAGCATGATTGCCGCGTTGATCGCACGGCCTTTCGTAGGACCACCGTCAATGATCAGCGGGCCACGAATGCGGGCCGTGTCGTGATCTTCCACCGGGAAGGTCTTGGTGATCCGGTCAAGTGCTGTTGGCTCAAAGCCTGTGTCGGCTTCGAGTGCGACGGTCACCTCTTCGTGCCAGTTGGTCGCATCGAACGTCACCTGTGCGATCACCACGCGGATGTTCGCTAGCGCGGCCACTTCATCCACAACAGGCTGGGCACCTGACAGGATGATCGTCGACCCATCTTCTGAAATCTCAGCAATCGCATAAGGCGCGTTGTTGTTTGCCGTGCCTGTGATGTCCATGACTGTGCCCGACAAGAAGCCATCTTCACGGAAGTCGCGACCATCGTTGCGCACGATTGTATCTGGCCCATCAGGGTTGCGCACAAAGGTCAGCGGAATGTCACGGTCCTGCAAAACAGTTTCGGTCACACGGCCACCCGGAACAGGCCGATTCTGGCCGTCATCCACGATGTTGATCGTGACTTCGCCCACGGGGGCTCTGGTCAGACGGATCGTGTAGGTATCCGTTTCGCCCGGCTGGTCGATGATGACTGTGTTACCGTCGCTTTCGCGCACGATGATGCCTGCGCTGTCGCCGTCCGACACTTCGACCGTTAGTTCGGCAACCGCAGCCGTCGCATAGACGCCACCTGCCAATGGTGTTTCTGCTGCATCCAGCGATTCAACCGTATGGCTGACAATCACACGTTCGTCACGTTCAACGTCGTCACCCGCAACCGCCGTCAGCGTCACTGTGATCGGCTGATCCCAGTTGGTGCTGTCAAAGTCGATGACCGTCTGGGAATAGATGATGTCGGATGAATTGCTGTCGTCGGTCAGCGTCACGCGGACAATCTCGCCTTCTGCTGGCTGACGAGACAGAACGACCTCGTAAGTGTCGGTGATTTCGGAATTGGCCGTGATCTGGTCAATGCCATCCGTGTCGTCAGTATCCGCAGGATCATCATAGGTGAATTCGCCACCTTCGTGGATGAACGTATCTGCACCTGTCTGGGTCAGCTTGACCTCTGGCAGATCATTATCGCCTACAGTCACTATAAGATTGCTGACTTTTGCACCATTGAAGGTCGCATCAGTGCTGTCGACCGCGTGGCTGATCTGCACAATGCGGGTGCCTTCCTGCGCTGCGTCATCAACAGCACGCAGATCGACCGTTTGGGCGACGTTCCAGTTGGCTGACGTGAACTCAAGCACGATCCCGTCGGTGTATGCACCACCATTTGTGCTCAACTCAACCGTACCCGCCTCGCGGCCAGTGACCGTGATGCCGGTCGTCGGGCCAGTCACCGTGTTCACGTTGTCGGCAAAACTGCCGTCAATCGTCAGCGTCAAGCCATCGTCTGAGATACCGACAACATCGTAGCTGCCGGAATTATCACCAGCGTCGGTGATGGTGATGCCCTGCCAGTCGCCAAAACCGTCAGCGACCCACGATCCATCCATGCGCGTGATCGTATTCCCGCTGAGCATGATCGTCGTATCCTCGGCCATGGTTGGCACTTCAAGGCGACGGTCCTGACGCGATGCGATACCAGCCGCGATGGTCACATAGACAACCTCGCCCACTTCAGGTGCCTCGGCCAGTTCAACGGTATAGCTGTCAGGCGCGCCGCCTTCAGCCACTTCGGTGCCTGCACCGGTTGGCTGCACAACGACAACACCCTGCACCGCGTCGGCGACAGTCGCGCTGATGCCTTGCAGAAGGGACGTTGTGTAATCGACATCAGCCGGATCGGCGATCTCGGCGCGGTGGTTGATCCCGGCAGAGCGGCCCGAAATATCAGCCGCATAAACCAGCCCGTTCACATCACCCGTAACGTTGAATGTGTCAGAACCCAGACCACCAATTACATTGGTGACGGTCCCTTCGGACGTTGACTGGATGTAGAATGTATCATCACCTTCCAGACCGTCCACTTCGATGGCTTCTTCGGTGTTGCTGATCCGAATATTCAGACCCGCGCCAAAGACGCCGTCCTCGGTCACGACAAAGATGTCGTTTGCCTCGGTCCCGATGGCAACCACACGGTCAAAGCCCGCGCCGCCGTCGATATCAACAGGGGCATTGATGTTATATTCGATGCTGTCGTCACCTTCGCCAGCACGCACCTGGACGTCGCCTTGTGCGTCGATACCAGTACCCAACAGGAAGGCGCGGACGATGAATTCATCGTTGCCGTCTTCCCCCTCAAGCCGGACTTCGGCGCGGTTGGAATAGACCGTGAACTGGTCATTGTCTTCGCCACCAAAGGCCGTGACGGCATAGCTGGCACCGCTGGACAGATAACCGCGCGTCGTCAGGACGGTTGTGATATCGTCGCCCGCGGCAATGCCGTTGGAAATCAAATTGCCGCTGCCGTCGTCGTAAGTGCCACCAGCAATAGGTTCGGACCCGAAGACCTGGCCGAACTGGAACTTGTCGTTCCCAATCCCGCCGTCCATCGTCATGATCGTGCCGTTGTCGTCAGAGACAAAGACATCGTCACCTTCAAGACCGATCAGGCTCAACCGGCCATTCAGACTGCGGTCATAATCGATCCGCTCGACGGATGTGGGGCGATCAGGTGCCAGACCGATGGTCTGGTCCTCGGTGCCATGCATCAGGGCCACAAAGTTCGCGCGGCTCAGGAACACATCGTTGTCAGTCGTACCAAGCACATCCACCGTATCGACGCCGTTGGCAGCATTGATACCACCTGTGTCAGCGATGGTGATCCGGTAATCCGCACCTTCGGCCGCGCCCGCGATGGAGCCCCAAGTCTGGATTTGCATATCATCCGCGCCCATGCCGCCATCAAGGATCAGACGATCCCCGGCTGCGTGGGATGCAAGGCGCGTTACTTCTATGCGGTCACTGTCTGCACCACCTGCAAGGGTCAGCACGCCTGTCACAGCACCGTTGTCGCGAATTTCGATGAAGTCCTCGCCAGCTTCGCCGTCAACACGCATCTGTGGCGCAGTCATCTCCATATCTGTCAGGATGACTGTGTCGTTGTCGCCTCCTGTCAGGATATCAATCCGCGCACCCGCAGACAGTTCACCGGTGACAGTAACCACATCGCGCTGTTCAGTGGCAGCCAGCCCGACCGGACCTGCTGCACCTGTGTTGATCTGGATATTGGTGCCTGCGATGATCGCGCCGCTGATCGTCACGTCGCCGCCATCAAGGTCATCACGACCCGCCTGCACGACAACAATGGGGTCTGTACCCGTCAGGTTGTTAGACCCGTCAGTGTTGGCCGCATTTGTCGCAACGTCGGTGTAGATGTTGACGTCGGCGGCTGCGATCACCTGCGCGGTATCTTCGATCACCACGTGATCGCCGGCCCAGATGTTCACGTCACCCGAGGTGGCAAAGACGGTCACGCCAGACTTGACGGTCACGCTGTCATAATCGTCCTCGGACGGGAAGGCCGCAGCACTGGCCGCGTCGATATCTGCCTGCTCTTGCGCGGTCAGATCAAGATAGTTTGCAGGGCGCCCTGCCACAATTGCAGCGTTCAGGTCAGCCGCATATTCCGCGTCAGAGCTTTCGTTGGCCACAATGTTGATGTTGCCGAATGTTGTGACAACGTTGGAGGACACGATGATCGGGCTCGTCGCTGTGACAAAGACGTCATTGCGCGCCATCATCGCGGCATTTGCGTTCTCGGTCAGCGCCTCTAGCGAACCGTTGTTAAACACATAGGTCGAACCGCTTGCCGCTGACTCGTCTGTGCCGGACACGGACTGGATCGAGCCGATTGTCGTGTACAAGCGCTTGTCGGATGCCCCGATATTGCTGCTTGCCACCAGGAAGGCGCGACCGCCAGTGATATTGGACTGGTTGACCAACGCACCGTTCAGGATAGACCCCGCACGCGCTGTCAGGAAGGCTGTAAAGGCGTCGCCTGTCCCGACCTGTTCAAGGATCAGATCGCCGGTGGTTTCCATCACATAGATATTGCCAAGGCTCGCAGAGGCATTGAACAGACCACCAGTCGTATTGATATCCAACTCTTGACTGGCGTTACCGATAACACCCTCGCGTGCGATCAGTTCGACATTATAACCGGTGATGACAGGGGCCGTGTTGTCAACGGCATCGGTCATATTCGAACCGGATGTCAGGCGGATAGAATTACCAGCCGTCTGCCCACCAACAACGCTGTTGATGACCATGTTGCCCGCTTCGGTGACATAGATGTTGTTGCCAGCAGTCAGGGTCAATGTGCCCGCATTGGGCGCTTCAAGCTCAAGATCGTTTTCGCCGGCTGCGCCGTTGGCAGCACCAATGCTGCCCGATGCATTCAGAACGATGTTGTTGGCCTGGATGTTGACAAGGCTGTTGCCGTTGCCATCCAGAATGTCCCCGCTCAGCGTCGCCAGATTGGCGTCGCCACCCGACGAGAACACAGTGCCGACAAGCATATCACCCGCAGCCTCGGTGACGTAGATCGAATTCAAGGCACGCGCCGTCAGAATGCCGCCTTCGCGCTGATTGATATAGATACGATCAGTGTCCGTACCAATGCCGCCGCGGCTGGCCTCAAGCACAATAGAGCCGGCTGTCAGGTTCACGATCGGAACACCGAACTCGTCCAAAGTCCCATCTGCGTCCGACCCGTTGATGATGCTGCCGCTGGATTTCAGGCGGAGTTCGCCCGCATCCTCACCAACATTGGCAACGTTGATCGCGCCCACGCGCAACACCGAGTTTTCAGCGTCAGAGCCAAGGAAAGTCTCGCCCTGCGATGTGACGTTGATCATCTCGGACACGGTCACGTCGAAGTCTTCGCGCTGCTGTACCTGCACGGCGACCAAGGGCACATATTGGTCGATAGTCATTGTGACGCCGCTTTCGATTGCCAGCGTCAGCGGTGTTCCATCTTCGTTGCCAAGCACCATGCTGGTCGCATCCACGGACAGCACGACATAGCGGTTGCTGGCCGTGTTCGCATTCGCTGTTTCGACCTGTGCTGCTTCGTCTTCCGGGGTGTAGGCCCGTGTTGTTGACAGCAGAACCAGATCATCTTCACGGAATCCGGGTGTGTCGGCTGTGGGTTCGAATGATCCTTCTGTGCGGGTCAGACGGTTGCCTGCTTCAACGCTGACAATCGCATCCTGCGTCGTGCCGCGTGGATCGTTCACGATCGCGGACACATTCACAGTGACGTTCAATTCAACTGCTGTGACTTCAGCCGCCTGCGCGCCGAAAGTCTCTGCATCTTCCTGATTTTCAAAGAAGATCGTCTCGCGATCGGCCGAGAAACTTTCGATCACATAGAAGCGGTTTTCTTCGGTCGCGTTGACCGCATTGCCCTGCACCTGCACCGTTTGCCCGACCAGCAAGTCGGCATTCCATGTCCCGCTGCGCAAGGTCATGCTGTTCGCGTCAAGGTCAAAATCAACAGCACCGGTCTGGATCTGGCTGACAAGGAAGAACAGATCGGCCCGTTCTGCCGCACCAATCACCAGTTGGTCAGCTTCGCTGAGCTGTGCGCCGGTGTTGGTGATGATCGTCACTTCGCCTTGGGTTTGACCAACAGTGCCGCCGATTTCCAGCGTCACATTGCGACCGATGATGTTGGCATCTTCGGTGGTCAGGGTGGTGTCTGTCACTGGCTTGAGCAAGCCTGCGCCAATACCGTTAAGTAACTCGGACTGGGTCCAGACCTTGATGCCCGCAGCGATCCGGTCACGCTCTTCCTGTGTTGTCAGTTCCGGGCGCGGGTCAGTGCGCGATGCGGCTGAACCGTACTGCGCGTCAAGGGTCAGGAATTGCGCGGTGCGGGACGCTTTGGTTGCCGAAAGGGCAGCAGCAGCCGTTGCAGCCGCTGTGGCCTGATCAGCGGCATCGTTGGGGTCAAGTGACGGATCGTCAAGATAAGCCTGTTCTGTATAGAAGGCGATCAGGGCTGCATCTTCTTCGGCCTGCAAGGCCGGGTCGCTAAATCCGAGTTGGGCGTTGCCATCGCGCACGTCCTGCAACTGTGACGCAGACATGCTTTCGCGCCAATCCCAATATTGGTCATAATCCCGGGCACGGCCTTCGCGCAGACGGTCAATCGCTTCGTTGATCTTGTCCAGCGCAGGGCCGCCAGTCGGGTTGCCGTCTGCATCAACATCGCCAAGCAACTGCATGTCGCCCCAGACACCGTCCAGCAGCTCGCTGACAGCGCGTTCATCAACGATCTGACGCTGGTTTGCATCGATCAGGTCACCATCTGTGACGGACACCTCCACATCACCGCTAGAGGCAATTTCGAACACCCGCAGAGAATTCGAGATTTCTGTCAGATAGATACCCACAGGGGCACGTGCCGTGATCGTATCCGCAACACGATCGCCCGTGTTCAGCTGGATATCTGTTGTTTCTGTACCGATGGTGCCATCAGCATCCAAGAACAGCTGACCACCCGCAATCAGACCCGCACCATTCGCAATGATTGAGCCGCCTGTCGCAGCGGTGGCATCATCGCCGATGCTGCCAGCGATCAATTCAACTCGGCCACCGCCAAGCGATTGGATTGTGCCAACGCGGACATCGCCGGTCTTTTGTTGCAGGAAGATATCGCCACCGGCAGTCACGTTCAGCTGTGCGGTCACATCGTCGATCAGGCTGATCTGAACAGAGCTGAGCGCGGTCGAAACGTCAGGCGCATCCGCTGACAGAATGCTCCGGTTACGTTCACCGACATTTCCGTTGGCAGTGATGTTCACAATGCGGCCAGTGACTTGCGCGACTGATCCGCCATCGCCATAACTTGCGGTCGTCAGGTTGCCTTGCGTGATCAGGTTGGTGGTCCCGGTGGAGTTCGTGATCTGACCGGCAACGATCAGGTTCGCACTGCCAGCGTTGATGTTGATTGCACCGGCATTGTAGCCAATGAATCTGATGCCGATATCGCGGTCGGCTGCAATGGTATGCGTGTGCTTGTCAAAGTTGGTTTCGATCGTTGTAAACTGACGCCACGTTGATGTCTTGCCATACCACGTGGTCGTGCTGCGATAACCGGTCTGTTCAGAGGTGCGTTCAAGCGTCGTGCGGTCGTAATCGTAAGTATAATCCCACGGCTTGCTCAGGTCGTTATAGGTATCCTTGTCATTGACCTGATAGAAGTAGTTCGAATTCGGCACCAGTGACCGGCTCAGCACCGTGGTATCAACAACAGGGACAGACGTCAGATCAGGGATAAGGAAATCGATACCCAACCAACTGTTCTGTGTCTCTTCCTGAATGATTTCAGTGCGTGACCCTTCGCCCACGATCCAGCCGTAGCGGAAACCTTCTACCGTCTGGAATGTATCTGACGCGATGATGCGCCCTGTGCCATCAACACCGCGCGTGTTTGCGACTGTCACACCGCCAAGCGTCTGGCTGGGATCAGTAATCAGGATCGTGCTGGAGGACACCACACCGTTGGCGTCGGTGACATATTTCGTCTCGTACAGGGCAAGATCAGAGCCATCGCTGCGGACACCACGGTTCTTGTCCTTGATGATGATTGTCCCGCGACCCTTGGTATCGACATTCATGTCTTCGACGACAAGGTTCAGACCAGCAAGGCCCATGTTGTTCGTAATCGAGATACGCGGATAACCAGCATGAGAGATCAGCTGACCCTGGCTGGTGCTGACGATCCGACCTTCGAGTGATATCTCACCACCCTTCGGTGCCATACCGATAATGGTCAGGCTATTTGTGCCACGGTTATATGTGGCAATGAAGTCAGAGTTGCTCAGATAAATACGCGTGTCGCCTGCGCCCGCTCTTTCAATCTGGCGCTGTTCATAATCGCCAAGTGTCAGGTTGAAGGTGTCCTTACCAGCCTGAACGACACCGTTTATGTTGATATAGCCGCCGCGCACATTGATTGTGTTGGCTTGCAGGCTGACTGTCCGTGTATCGCCAGTACGGTCATCAGGAGATGTCGACGGGCTCTGATCCAGATTATTTGCCAGCGTCTGGACGCCAGAACTGAGTATCGCAAAATCGGTTCCGCCAATATTAAGCGTAATAAGGGCAGAGGCTGTCCCATTACCGATCACACCGCTATTGATGAACTTGCCATAAGGATCGCCAGACACATGTACCGTGCCTTTGGTGATGATGCTGATGGTTCCGCCCACATCGGCCTGGAACCCTGCCGTGTTGACAGTGCCGCGCACCTCGATGTTCACATCGTTGGGGCCATCAGGGCCAATAATCTGCAGATTTGCCAATGGCGCATAGATGTCGCCGGCAAAGATGATATTTTGATCAACAGGGCGATTCACGCCATCGGTTTGATCCAGGAATGCCGTATCTTCGGGATCCACCAGTCGCGTGTTCAGCGTTACGGATATGTCGATCAATGGCGCACTTTGGCCGGGGCTGCTGGGGTCGGAAATGCCGCTTGGCAAGAAATTCAGCGTTGGCACCTGAAGTGCGACAGGCGCAATGCCCGTACCAGCAAGCGGGCCATTGTCCTTACTGACGCTGACTGCGTTTTCTGCCTGAATGGCCGCATTCACTGCCGCGACATTTTCCGCATCGCTTTGCGTCAATGAATTGGTGACATCGGTCACTTCATATCCGTTAAAGAACACACCGCCGTTTTGTTCAGGAATGATGATTTCATTGAACAGGATCGACGCGATCGTGTCGTTGGTGATTGTGACTTCAACATCTTTGGGCGCATCAAATGTGCCCGACCCGTGCAACTGGTCAGTCAGAATGCGGACACGGCCGGCCGCTGCAACGATATCATCAACAGAGATAACAAAATCGACGCGGTCACGCGGCACGATACGGCCATTGGACAGCTGGACAGCTTCACCAGTTGCCAGCATTTCCTGTTCGATCCGGCTGATTTCGTCCAGGTAGAACCGCGTGAATTCATTATCCAGCTGATTACCTGACTGGTCATAGCCATATGTGGTCAGGTTGCGACGGGCTTCTTCGAGTGCAATTTGACCCGACGAACGGATTCCCGCCTGCCCCAGCGTGGCCTTGATGATCAACTCTCCAAATTCGTCACGGGTGCCGTCCATCACAAGACCGGCAACAGGGTTTTCTTCTGTCCCCACGTTGATGATGCCCGTGATGTCCAGATTCAGGTTGCGCCGTGCACCTGTGCGCACTGTCCCATCGTTGATGATCTGCGACCGCGCATCGGCCAGACCAAAGCCCGGACCGGTATCATTGTTGCTGCCACCAAAGGCGCTGTCGATCGCGTCACCAATGGCAGAGGCCCAGTTGGTCCCCTTGGCCATCCCGATGACAGAGCCGAATCCCAGTTCGTCAGCGTTCAGGTCAATGTTCTGGAAGCTTTCGACCAGCGCACCGCCTTTGATTTCGATAATATTCTCGGCCAGATACAGCGCGCGAGTCTCAAGATCGTCAATCGGGATTGCGGAACCCGCGATGTTATCGACCCGTGCCTCCAGCTTGACGGTTTCAATCGTCAGATCCTTGTCGGTTCCGGTCGACATGAACATGTCGCCGTGCGACAGCACTGTGGCATTTTCGTTGATCGTGATCGTGTTGGCTGGCGTTACATCGATAAACGCATTGCCCAGCGCGACCGTGGCCGCACCATATGTTTCCGAATAGGACTGCAAGTAGATATCGAACTTGCCAGAGGCTTCAAACTCAAGCTCGCCGAGCGCCTCGATATCGGCGTTGGTGCCAACGATGATGTCGGCAGACACATTGCGGGCGTCAAGCGACAGGAACGCACCGGCACCGGACACGGCACCTGCGGTTTCCAGACGGACCTTGTCCACGATGTTGATTTCGTTGAAGGCCTTGGCAAACAGGTTGCCCGACCGATCCGATGTATCGACATCGACGTTATTGCCAAAGGTGACTGTCGTGTCGAAGTTGACTGTTGTATTACTGCTCGCACTCGCACCAGACGCGATACCGCCTGTCTGCGCGTCAACATCGTTGCCACCGTTATCGACCCGATCCAACCGGTTATTGGCGGTCAGAACCATCGTGCCAGAGGACACTTTGGCGTTGTTGCCAATGCCGCTGTCAACGGTTGAGGTAATGTAATTATCCGCATCAGCGCCCGCACCCGCAATCGCACCAAATGCGTCGGTTTCGACTTCGGTGTCGATCTTGCTGGTCTGTGAGGCTCCGATCTGGAACAGACCGGTGATGTCGATGTCAGCACGGTTGGCCGTGGATGACGCATCAAGAACAACCGCATCAATATTCGCTGTCGCCCGCGTAACAGGCCGCGCCGCAGCTCCTGATGCCAGACCATAGGCACCTGTCTTTGTCAGGGCCGCGTGGTCGGTCACGCCACTTGCAAGGATCACAACATTGCCGCCGGTGATATCCGCGCGGTTGCCAACGGTCGCCGCGACATTGGTGTCCGACGTGACCGATGACGTCGCCGCACCCACACCGACAAGACCCGCAGCGGCCGCTGATGACAGGCCCCTCTGCTTGACGTTGGAATAGGCGTCCATCACCAGATTATCTGCGTTGATGGTCGCATCCGTGGCAATCCGTGCCGCGATATTGTCAGTATTTTCAACAACAACCGTCGTCGAACTTGCGCCAATCAGGATCGCACCGCTTGACGCCTGAGCCGTCGCATCTGCCAGATATCCCGTTGGGGTCGTGGACTCCGAACCCGCAGTTGCCGTCAGCGTGCCAACCGTCAGTGACCCGGTTGAGGATCCGACTTCGGTCACAATTTTTGCACCCGTGCGGATAATCGCTTCGCTTACACCCAAAGAAGCCGTTGCCGCAGCAGAGAAGCCTTCGACGTTCGCCTTGGTTTTGATCTGCGAGCGCGCATCGATGTCCAGCGTGCCAGCGGTCAGGTTCACGCCACCCACGCGCGCGGTGACACTGTTTGCAGACCCGCTTTGACGTGTGTTGATGATCGCCTTCGATCCGGCAGCCGAGAAGCCGAACAATCCAGCCGCAACCGACAAGACTTCGACTTCGGCATCCAGATCAGAGCTGTTGATGGCTTCGACTGTCATTGTTCCGGGGACGACGATCACATCGTCATTGCCCGTTCCGGACACAACGGCAGAAACCGTGCTGTCCGCCGTGATCTGGGCCAACGCCCCACCACCGGACACCGCCGCGCCGACACCGGCTGCAACCGACAGGGCGGCAGCGCGGGCTTCAACGTCGACTTCTGTGTCATCCGTCGCGCTGAGCGTCAGGTTGCCCGCATTCACGTCACTGTTGTGCAAGGTTGCAGTGATCGTGTTGCTGACCGTATTTTCGGCCAAAGAAACCGCCACAGCACCAGCATATGCCGCAACACCGGCAGCAGCGGCCACGGCGGCAGATTCAACCGAGGCGTCGATTGTTGCATCGTCCGTTGCAGTGATATTCGCCAGACCACCGGCGTTCAGTGTTGAACTGTCAACCGAAACGCCGACGCCATAGTTCAGCGTGTTATAAGCAAATGAACCTGCCCCGGCAGCACCAACGGCGACTCCGCCAACGACAAGTGCAACAGAGAAGGAACCGACATAGGCGTCAATCTCGGACGTCATGCTGGCGGTCACATTGATGTCAGTTTTCGCTGTCAGGTTCGCACCACCGCGCACTGCGGCGAACACGCCGGAATTTGCGCCGTTGCCGATGAAGTTACGCGCGAGCGAGCCGCCTACAGAGACGCCAACACCGACCCCGCCGCCACCAAGCGACACAGCCGCCGAAATGATTTCGGCGTCGATCCGGCCATTGCTGACAGCCGTGACATTGATGTCTTGTGCAACAGGCGTACCCGGCACCAGCCTGTTGACGAACAGCGGGTTGCCATCTGCCAGATAGACCGCATCATTGGTGGCCAGCGGGCCTGTCAATGCGACAAGGACCGGCACAAATTCGTTGGTGCCCGTCGTTTCATTATACGTGATGTTGTATCTCAATACGCCATTGGCATCGCGCGCCTGCACCTGAAGGCCGGAATATTCAGACTTGATGGTGCCGTCAGCGTTAAAGATAACGCTGTCCGCGCCCGCGCGCGCCTGTTCCTGCTGCGGTGTCAGGATTGCACGCGGCTGCGCACCCGCTGGCGTCGTGCTGCCATCTGCATTGACAGTCGCAATCGTGCCATCGGCATTGTAGAAAATGACTTCGCCCGCTGCGTCCGTTTCAAAAAGTGGAATCGGCAGCCCGTTTGCATCGAGGACAAGTTCACCAGCGGCATCGCGCTCGTAGGCCTGCACCAGAACCACTTCCACCGGGTTTGCCGAGTTCGCCACGAGCGTGGCACCGACAACTTCGGATCTTGTTGTGTTGCCAATCCGATTCGTCGCCGCCGCGCCGGACCCCGACACTGCAACACCGACTGCACCACCCGCAACGGATAGGGCCGCGGCTGCCGCAATCGTGCGGATCAGGGCCACGTCACTGGCGTTGACCGTGATATCACCCGCGTTTGCGATCACGCTGCCTGTGGCAGGAGATGTTTCGGTAATGTCTGCCAAAGTGACGTTCGCAATATCATTGTCGGCATATGCACCGGCCAGGGACACAGCCACGCCCACAAAGCCGATCGCCACTGATACAGCGACGGCACCCGCGATTGCTTCGATCTTTGAGGAATCCGCCGCGTTTACGGTGATCGCATCACCGGTCACATTGCCGTTGCCCATGTCGATGGTGGCATGGGTTGTTCCCGCAATGGCATTTTCGGCATAGACACCAGACCCGGCGACAGACACCCCGACATACCCGGCGCTGAGCGCGGCAGAGCCTGCAAAAACGAGGCTGTTGATGGTCTTGAGCGAGTCAGCAAGCACATTGACGTCGCCTTGCGCGGTGATTGTGCTGTTGGTGATCCGGGCTTGGGTCAGCCCGGTGTTTGCGACCGTGTTGCCTTGGGCATCCTTGCCGATGAAGTTGCGGGCAACCGATACACCAAGGGCCACCCCCACACCGACGCCACCGGCACTTGCGGCCAGTGATGCGGTCAGGACCGCTGCGTTGATCAGGCTGGCGCTGTCCGCGTCAACCTTGATATCGCCGCCTGTCGCCGAGACGATTGAATCCGTGATATGCGCTGTGACGTTCGACAAGACCACGTTGACGGCAAATGCACCTGCCCCCGCGACTGCAACGCTTGTGCCACCAATGCCAACACCGACAGACACCGCGCCTGCAATCGCATTGATGGTTGTGCGCTGCGCTTTCAGCTGTCCACCTTCGTAAGTCAGGTTCCACGCCCGGCCGGATTCGTCGACCACGGCCCAGCGGCTGCCCGCCTCAATGATGGTGACGCGCAATTCGCCATCAACAGTGTCAATGGCGGCCAGTGCGCTGTTTAGTGCGTCATCAGTGTTGTCGTTATCTGCAACGCCATTGATGTAGGCAGGTGTCAGGCTGGCTGGCAGGTCAGTTGGCGCTTCGTCACCAGCGGTGCTTGCCCGCACAACCACACCTTCGCCATCAGCGTTCGTGCCAGTCGCAGAGACGTTGCCTGCGTTGGTAATATAGGCCTGCACGTCGTTTTGAACGGTGTTAAAGGCCAGCGAGACGCCAAGCGACACGGCGACACCGACGCCACCACCTGCAACAGACAGGCTTGCCGCGATTGCAGCGGTATTGATTGCGCTGGCATCTTCGGCCGTGACCGTGATGGTGCGCGCGCTGATCCCTTCGGCGCCAACGCCCTGAATGAATGCATGTGGCGCGGTTGAAATCCTGTTTTGGACAACGGCACCGGACAGCGAAACGCCAACACCTGTGCCACCCGCAGCCAGTGCTGCGGCAATCGCAACGGATGCGGCATTGATGGTCTGGGTTGTCGTAGCTTCGACGTTCAGATCAGCGGCAGCATCAATGCTGCTGTTGATGATTGATGCGGTCACAGGGGCAGGTGTGCGGCTTATGCCGATTTCTTTCCACTGTTCGACATTGTTGTAGTCAACGCCAATCAGAGGAATGTTATCAGCGCCATTCAGCGCCTGATCGGCATTGGTGTCTTGGTTCGGCTGCAACGGCGTTGTGCCAATATATTCAAACGTGCGGCCTGCGTTCATGCCTTGGGTGACACGCACGGTGTTGCCGGTGACAAGCTGTTGGCCCGGCGTCAGGGTCTGGTCGCTGGTGAATGTCGTTGCCGGATTTGTGTAATCATGGCCAATCATGTTGTTGGCATAAGACGCGCCAATCCCCACACCGACACCGGTACCACCCGCAGCAATCGCCACTGATGCGCTGACGATAGCGGCGTTGATCTGGCCTTCGCTGGAGGCAATGACAGAAACGCCACCCGTTTGCGTGTGAACACGCGCGTTGTTGATCGTTGCGGCCACTCCTGCACCAATCCGGTTGAACGCCAAAGCGCCCGCCAGCGATACGCCAACCCCTGTGCCACCAAATCCAGCCGCAAGTCCTGCCGCAGCGGACAGCGCGTTGATCTGAGCCACGTCTGTTGCCGTCACATTTACATTGCCGGTTGTGGCATTCACGCCGCCAGTGATGGCGTTGCGAATGACAGCCTGTGTTGTGCCGTCAATTTCGTTTTGGGCAACGCTGACCCCGATGGATACGCCCACGCCAGTCGACCCTGCTGCCGCCGCGATGGAAGCTGCACCTGCGACCGCGTTGATCTGTGCGTTGTTCGTGGCCGAAACGTCAACTGATGCGGCGTCAATGCTGTAGCCCGATGGCAGCAATGTCGTGGCATCGCCCTCGATCATGGCGGTCGTATTTGTGTCGATCACGTTGCGCACATAGACGCCAGTGCCGGATACAGCGATCCCGTTGCTGCCTGCCGCAATTGACACGGCCCCGGCCACATTCACCGCGTTGATCTTTTGGTTCGAGGTTGCGGTCACATCAACGTCGCCCGACGTCACGACGGAGCTGTCCCTGATATAAGCCGTCGTCAGCACCGGATCAGAACCGGAGGTCGTCGCCCCAATCAGGTTTTGCGCAATCGCAGCACCAATGGATACGCCAACACCCGTGCTGCCAAACCCGGCAGAAATGGCCGCCGCAACGGTCAGCGCGTTGATTGAACTTTGGTTGTCGGCAGTGATGCTGACATTGCCGGTGCCCGCATTAATCTCAGCCCCGTCCAGATAAGCAGACGTGCTGGATAGAACCACGTTCTGACCATAAGCGCCTGCACCTGCAACGGCGTAACCATTGCTGCCTGCGCCAACCGCAAAGGCGGCAGCTCCGGTCACTGCGGATATCGTCGCAACTTCGAATGTCAGGACGCCGCTGTCGTTGAAGGCAAGGTTGAAGGTCCGGCCAAGGCCGTCGACCATGACCCACTTGGTGCCATCATTTGCCTTCGAAAATGCCAGTTCGCTCAGGTCATCAACTGTATCTGCGACCAACGTATCGGTCAGTTTCGCATCCATCAGACCAACCAGCACCGCGCGTGTGGTTGAATCCTCCGACGCATCAGTCGCTTCGGCTGCATTTCCGGCACTGTTCAGGTCAGTGACTGTCAGATCGTTCAGCGACTCTTCGGTCACTGCCGCATCTGCATTATCGGCGACGAAACTGGCACCGGGGGCGACGACGGCCTCGACCGTGACACCATCGGTGGCGGTTGTCGTCACATCTGCGCCGACAATACGGGCGCTTACGTTATTATCGACTTCGTTGAAGGCCAGACCCAGCCCGATCGACGCGGCAATGGATGTCCCGCCAGAGACAGAGGCGCTGACCGCTGCTGCTGCTGTCAGTGCGTTGATCGTGCTGCTGTCGTTTGCCTTGACCTCGACCGCGTCTGCATTCACGTCGCTGCCTGCGCCGGTGATTTCGGCTACGGCACCGCCTGCAATCATGTTGCGCGCGGCAGCGCCACCGCCTGCAATCGCGCGGGCACCGCCGGTGGACCCGGCAAGCGCAACCGCAGCAGCGGCGGCAGTCGCGGTGATCGCCTGGGCGGAATCTGCTGTGACACTCACAAGGACGGGCGGTGTGTCAGCCGCTCCGCTTGCGACGGAGACATTGTCCATGGACGCATAGGCTGTCGCCTGCGTACCCTTGGTCAGGTCAACACGCTCCCACAGGGATACATCAGCGAAATCCTCGATCCGCAGGTCAACACCGTTGGCGATGACGTTGCCTTCTGAATCCGTCACCTGACGCGGGCTTGCGCCAATGTAGCGGTAGGTCTGACCCGAAATCGGGCTGCCTTCGGTGCCCTGTACGTAGGTGCCATTCGTGATCGTGGTCACGGAATCCGTTGTGTCAAGCACCGTTCCGGTCAGGGTCGGGGTTGTCTGGCTATAGCCAATGACGTTGTCCACATAGACCGCACCGATGCCAACACCTGTGGCACCGTTGCCAAGGTTAAAGGCCCCGCTGACGCTGGCCGCCAGAACGGTCGCGTCAATCCGGCTGTTGCTGTCGGCATCGACCGTGATTTCATCACCGGCATTCAGGGTACTGTTGGTCACATCCGCATGCGCCTGCCCGTTGACCGAGTTGAACCCAACCGCAGCACCGCCAGAGAAACTGATCTGGCCAGAGCTGCCACCGGCCGACAGGCCAACAGCCATTGCCGCAGACAGACCTTGGGCGGTGATGCTGGCATCGCGCATCGCAGTGACGGCAATATCTTCACCGGCCAGAATGCTGGCGCCGGAAATCGACGCATCGGCATTCGAATTCACTTCGTTGCGGGCAAAGCTTGCCGCAACAGACACGGACTTCGATCCACCTGTACCCACGGCAGCAGAAACGCTGGTTGCCGTCACGGCGGCATTGATCGCGGCCATATCATCAGACGTGACTGTCACAGACCCGCGACGGGCCTGAACGCTATTGGAATCAACAATTTCAGCGGTCGTATCCGACGCTGTGCGGTTCATCGCGATAATCACGCCAACAGATATGGCGTTCGACTGATCCGCAAGGGAAACACCCGTTGCCACGGCTGCGTTCATGATTTCGGCGTCAATGATGGTGTTATTGTCCGCATCAACGATCAGGTCGTCGGCGACATCGACAGTTGAACGGGCCACGCGCGCTGTCGCGCTGCTTGGGTCTGGCGTCGCAACCGTTGTCCCAACAAACGTATCAGCCAAATTGAACAGTACGTTCTGCGCATCAATCCCCACAGAGTTGAACGCAACAGAGGCACCGACGGCAACAGTGTTTCCGCCGCCACCCTCGGCGATGGTGGTTGTATCAAGTGTGGCATCGATTTGCGCTGTGTTGTTGGAATAGACGGTCATGTCGCCGTCTTCGGGCGTTACAAACTGCTGCGTGTCCTCGCGGATCACAGCACCTTCGTCGTCGCGCTGTTCGGCACGGCCACCGATATCCAGCGTGCGGCTGGCTTCGTTGGTTTCATTGGCGTTGCCGACGGTGACATCTGCATCGACCACCTCGGCAGAGGATGTAGACGTCACATTGTTGGTTGCGATATTCGCATTGACCGCAATCACATTGCTGTCTGCCGCAAACAGCGACCCGCCCTTGGCTTTGACGAACCCTTCGTTCTTGGCGTCGATCTTGGCGTTCTCGACAGCCGACACAAAGACAAAACCGTCCGTCACATCAACATCTGCACCGGCCAGCTTTGTCCTGACAGACGATTGCAGGTCGTTCACAGACAACAGTACACCAACTGCCGTCGCATCTGACTGGGTGACGTTCAGGCTGATTGAACTTGGCACGAGACTTTCGATGTCCGTGACAATCACCTCTTTCCACAGGTCCGTGTCAGAGAAATCCACCGTCGCCAGATCAACAGGTTCTTCGCTGTTTTCGCCGATGTAGGTATATTTCTTGCGCTCTTCAGTCGGATCGGTTGGGGCACGGCCCAGAACCCGCTGCCCTTGGAGAAGGAATTGCAGGCCTGAGGCGGTTGTAAAGGCGTAATCCGCCATCAGCGTCTCGAGCGCGCCGGTAAAGATCGACAGGCCGCCATCGTTCGAAACGGTGGTCGCTGTCGCCATCTTGTTCTTGGCGTCAATCAGCGCATCATCGCTTGATGTGACGATAACCGCGCCGCCGGCCTGCAGGCTGTTGATCGCGGCGACACCTTCGGCGCGCTCTGTCCAGCCGCCACCGTCTGTGATTGGCGTGGTCAGGTCAAAGCCGGGGATTCCTCCGCCGGTGCGTTCATAAACGGTGCCATCCGCTGCGATGACAAAATCACCCCGGACGATATCGACCGTGCCGCCATCCGCAGCCGAATAGCCGCCGGTCACCTCTGCGCGGGCGCTGGAAAGCACTTTGTTCAGCGACAGCACGCCACTGCCCGTAGTGCCGGACGCCTCGACAAAGGCGCTGGCCGCACTTGTGGTCTCGTTGTTGACCTCGGCGATCAGTTCCGCCTCGTTCACCGCATTCACGATGATTGCGTCAGCGGCAATCACCTGCACGTTGGACATGAAGGCATAGGCTTCAACGGGATTCCGGGTGTCTTCTGCCCCGTTTGTCAGGTCAGGATCGCCAATCAGAGCGCCGAATGCGTTGAACAAGACGTTGGTGGCATTATAGCCCATCGAGTTGAAGGCAAGGACAATGTTATAGCCTTCATCACCTGTCGCGATGTTTGCCGACGTCAGCGCGGTCATCTTGACCCCGTTGATCGCTTCGACCGTGACGGTGCCGGTTGTGTCGGTGGCATCCGCTTGCGCAGTCAGGCTGGCATCCTGGGCCGATGCTGTGGCCGACCCGGTCAGCAGGTTCGTCGCAACAACGCCGCTGACGGCACGGCTTGTGCCCGTGCCTGCAACTGTACCCCCGGAAGAAGATGTCGCCGCATCGGTCGTCGCCTTCATTTCACTGCTGAGGGTCGCGCGGATTGTGATATCGTCGTCGGCCTCCAATGTGGCGTTTGACACATCTGCCTGTGCTTCGCCGATCAACTGGTTGTAGACGAACATCGCGCCTGTCGCGACGCTGTCGCTGTCCTGATCGCCGCCGCTGGGGATGTTCAGGCCCTGCGGAATGATCTGGCTGGAAACGGACTCCTTCCAGTAGTCGGCATCGCTGAAATCAGTCGTCGCCAGATCGACAACACCGTCATAGCGCAGCCCATCGGCGTTGGTGTTTTCTTCGACCCAGTCGGTCGTGCCGTAATCAACCGCGGACAGATCAATGCTGTTGATCCGGTTCGGATCACGCGGCAGCGGGGTCGCATTGTCGTAGCGGTAGAAGGTCGCAACTCCTGTGGCCTCATCGACCACACGGACCAGATCACCCTGCACCAGATCGGTCACACGGTCGGTTGAGGCATAGACCGTTTCGCCTTGGGCCGGGTCACTTGGGCCCATGTATTCCATGACCTTGCCCGCAAAGGGGCCGCCATCGTCAGGCATGCGCACCAGATGGCCAAAGCGCAATGCAACTTCCTGCGACGTAGCAGCGGACCTGACCCAATCAACCGGGGTCACATCATTCAGCGTTTCCTGCAACACCGCAGCACCGGCATCATTCAGGGTCGAGCTGGCAGAGACCAGTTTCACGTTCGCAAAGTGCCGCTGTGTGTCGGTCGCTGTCACGGCGATATTGTCGCCTGCGTCAATCTTGGCGTCTGCGGCGGCATCAGCGTTATCGATCAGCGCTTTGGCTTCGCCCAGCACCTTGTTGGACGCGATGATCAGGCCAAATGACTTGCCGTTTGCACCTGTCAAAGCGCCCGCAGCAGACTCGGCTGTGTTCGATACTGTGGAGTTCAGCAACTCTTCCGACCTTGCGTCCACGGTGATGTCAACACTGGCGTCAACGTCACTGTTGGTAATTTTCGCAATGGCCGAAGCGGGGGCAGATGGGTCCACAAGCCGATGGAAAGCTGGGTCTGCCGACACGGCTTCGACCGTGTTGAACAGCACGTTTGAGGCATTATAGCCCAGCGTGTTGAATGCCAGTGTGACCGACACGACTTCATCACCTGTTTTGCCGGTGGCGTTCAGCGTCGCATCCATGACCGTGCGCTGGGCAGCAGTCACATCCACGCTGCCATTGGTCGATGAAACGTCGGAATCCTTGATCTCTGCCGTGGCAGAGTTGCGGGCGGCGTTGGTCGAAATCACACCTTGGCGCGCGATGGAGTCGCCAGACCCCCAGGCAGAACCGCCAGAGCTTTCGACCGAAGAGGCCAGCTGCGCCAGCAACGTCGCATTCGCAAGCGCGTCAACAGTGATATCACCATCGGCAATGGCATTCATCGTGTCGATCAGGGCGGAAACGCCACCCTGCACATCATTCAGAACAATGATGCCGCCGTTGGCGACACTGTTGGAATCCGCCAGATTGCCGAGGCTCGGGAACAGCACATCAGACAGATCGCTGTCGTCGGAAATCTCGGTCCAGAGAGTGTCATTTGTCAGGTCAAGCAAGCCGCCACCGCCAACCGTCAAAGCGCTCAGATCAACTGACGTCGCGGTCGCGCCCTCAAAGCGGTAGAATTTGCCTTCTTCAGAGTTGGGGCCGAGCGCACCAATACGCACGACGTCACCTTCGATCAGGTCCTTTGTCCCCGAGGACGTCGTAAAGCTATAGTCTTCCTGCGTCAGCTGGTTGGCAATTTTCTGGAAGCCGTCGATGTTGTTTTCGACAATGGCCGAAACGGTCAGCGACGAATCCGCGCGCACATTGGCTGTATCAGCTGCAAAGACTGTCAGGGCGCCGTTGTTCGATTGCACAGTAAAGGCGCGCGCATCGGTCACCTCGGTCCAGTCAGGACCGTTGTAATTTTCGGAACTCAGATCGATGGACAATACGGGATTGACCACATCAAAATCGCCACCATTCGCAATGATAGCGGCGATCAGGTCGATGCCGGCAGCATCGCTCAGGTCTGCACCGGTGTACGACAGGATATCGCCAGCTGCGAATTCGGTGCCATCATCGGCGGTAATGGCTGTGACCAGCTTGATCGTGTCATCCGCGACAAGTGTGAAAGGCTCAGCGATGCTGAGGTTGTCATAGTCGGTGACGCGCACCCGGTCGTCGCCATCAAAACGATAAAGCGTGCCATCGGCAGCGCGGACGATATCGCCGTCGCGCAATGCAGAAACGGTACCCGTGCTCTCAAACGTGGCCACATCGCCACCAATCCACGCCTTGGTTTCGCTGAGCACCTTGTTAGAAGCCAGAACACCGCCAGCGGCAGCCCCGTTGGCGCCATACTTCAGCTTGCCCTTGAATTCTTCGCCCTTTTTCTCGGCCTCTGCCCTGTCCTTGTCCAACTTCTTTTGCGCAAGGAAACGGTCAACGAGGGCCAGATCGTTCTTGGCTTTGACTTTTTGGTCATTGCCGATCCGTGCATTCAGCAGGTTGACCAGATAGACATTCAGATCGGTCGTGCCATCGTCCTGCACTTCGGCCAGAAGCTGCCACAGGTTGCCCGCATCATCAGACACATACCACTGCGCTTCTTCTGCCAGTGTTTCGACGGTCAGCGTTGCCTCTGAATCCGCAGGAAGAATGCCCAGCGCAATAAACTGCGCCTTGAGTGCAACCGCAACGGCCGCATCGTCGTCAGCATCGTCGCTATCGCCATCGGCGACGCCCAGATCATTCAGCGCCTGCGCATCAACAGCGGCTTGATCAATCGTGCCCAGTGCTTCGCGGCTTTCGGCACTGACGGTTATGTCGCCCTCGGCGGTCAGGTTGGCGCGGTTGGCATAGGCTTCAGCACCGTAGGTCTGGATGTCCGTCACCAGTGGGGTCAGATAATCAGACCCCAACAGCGCCTCTGCAGCTTGGAAAAAGATGTTGTGGTTGTCATAGCCGACCGTGTTGAAGGCAAACAGAAGGCCAACGGTTTCGGCTTTGGCCACGGCCGTCAGGGTCACGGTGGCATCAGCCACAATAAGGTTCAGCGCCTCTACCGTGATGGCACCATCTGCGCCGCCTGCGGTCAGGTCCGAGTCTTCGACAAATGCCTTGGCCTGTGACAGAACAGAGTTTGTGGCGACAACGCCAGCGCCTGCTTCTTTTGCCTCAACTTCGCTGGCTTCCACCGCATTCAGCCTGGACCGCTCAGCCGCAGTGACCGCAATATCGCCAGCAGATAGGACAGTCGCATCCTTGATATAGGCTTCGGCACCACCTTCAACTTCGTTGCGCGTGATCATGGCAAAGGTGGACTTTGATCCGCCACCCTTCATACCAGCAACCTTCATCAACAATGTTGCCAGCTTGGAAGGCACAATCGTCGTTGCGGTCATTTCTTTCCACAAATTGACGTTGGTGTAATTCTCGGTGCCCAGATCTACATCTGTTGCGCTATCACCCATAAAGCGGAAGACCGTGCCATCGACGTAAACATCATCGCCAAAGGTCAGGTCGCGGGTCCCGGACAAGCTTGTGAATTTATAGGAATCCAGCAGCTTTTGCGCGGTTTCATTGATCACGCCAACAAACAGGTCATTACTGGTTGACTGCGCTGTGACTGACGCGCTGGTGGCATTCAGGGTGGCAGCGTCATCCGCCTTGACCAGAACTGCCCCTGTGTCCGTGACGACACCTGTGACTGTGGCATTGATGATATAAGCCTCTGCACCACCAGCCAAAGCGTTTGACACAAGCGTTCCCGCCAGAACTTCACCCCCAGCACCCTGCGCCGCCGCTGCGGCAGAGGACGCGTTGGAATCGCGGCTTGATGTCAGTGTCGCCTCATTTGTCGCGATCACGTCAATCGCGCCTGCACTTACGTTGTCGGAATTGATGCCAGCGGTTGTTGTCGCTACATCCTTGGTCCCGATTTCAAGCCCGATCAGCGCATCAAGCGTCTGGAATGCGATGTTGCCCGCGTCATAGCCCAGCGTGTTGAACGCGATCAAAAGCAGGCCAGCTTCGCTGCCGGTGTTCACAAGCGCTTTCAACTGGGCATCAAGGGTGATGGTGCTGGTCGCCAGAACAGACAATTTACCCGCGATATCCGTGCCATCAATATCCGTCAGAACGGCTGTCGCTTCACCGATGACGGTGTTGATGACAATTGCGCCACCAACGGCACGGCTGTCGCCTTTGCCGGTAACGCTGCTGCCGCCAGACGACGAAATCCCGATGTCAGCCTTGGCCGTCACGTTGCTTGATTCCGTAGCGGAAATCATCGCATCGCCGGCGGCGGTTGTGAGTGCCGCGCCTGTGACCGTAATCGCAGATTCAGTTTTCACATCGTTGCGCACCAACATACCACCAAAGGCCTGACTGTTGGCATCGGTCGCATTCAGTCCGGTAGGGATAATGTCTGTGGCAAGCTCTGCCCGCCAGCGCGACTTGTCAGAAAAATCTTCGGTGGCGAGGTTCACCTCTTCGGTGCCATCGACCATGAATTTATAAATGGTGTCGGGGGTCGCTGTGCCGCCGTCGGATTCCAGGTAGTTCGGCATCGCCATGACGGTGTCGCCAAATCCAACTGTCACCGTCGGATCAGCTTCGCGCACCAATGTCAGACCGCGCACGCCATCTGTATAGGCGTTTGTGCCATCGGTGCGGTAAGTCGCATCGGCAAAGGTCGCAATCAACTCGTCGGTCAGGCTGAGCCCGAAGTTTGACGATGTCACACTGTCCGACACGACAAGCGTTTCAGCGGCAACGGTGGTGTCATCTGTGGCCAGCACATCCAGTGTGGCCCCGCTGATACCGGCACCGCCGTTCACTTCAACCTTGGCACGGGTCGCGATTTTATTCTGCGCAAGGACAAAGGCAACCGCCGCACCGGCCGAATTCTGGAATGCGGAATCCGCAGAAGTTTTGGCCGCGTTCGACATGAACGCGCTGGCCTGCAACATGTTGTCAGCCGTAACAGAGGCCGCACCTGTGGCCGTGACGGCAGAGTTCGTCAATGTGACCGTCGCGCCGTAAGGGGCTAGTGACGACCCCAGATCAATACCGATCAGCGTATTGATGGCCAACCCAAGGTAGTTGCCCACATCCACGCCCAGCACGTTCATGGCCACTGAAATACCAACAGCCCCGCCACTGGACCCCGTCAGCGATGTGCCGGATTCCGAGCGGGACGAGAAGATCGCAGTGTTGTCCGCATCGATCATGACGGTCGCGCCGTCAAAGGTGGTGTTCGTGGCCGTCAGGGCCACGTCGCCGTTCATTTCGTTCACGGCAAGGGTGCCGCTAAAGCTCCACTGGTCGACACCGTTTGATGCGTTTGTGACGCCCTGCCGCTGCAGTTTTTCAGACAGAACAACAGACCAGACAGAACTTTCAACTTTCGCAGAAAGGATGCCGGTTGTGTCCAGATCACTATCCGTCAGAGTAATTGTGGTGTCGCGGTCCAGCATGTTCAGCGCGGCGGCATAGCCCAACTGCACGCGGGAATAGCTTTCTGCATTGATCGAGGTCGAGGTTGAAGTCGCATAAAAACGGGCGCTATCGGTGGCCGCGAGGGTCAAATCCTCTGCACCGGCGTCCAAGACAGCATTGGCCATCCCGATATGCGTCCGCCCGATGTCCACATCGTTGATGGCGGCCTTGCCTTCTGTTTCGGTCTGCGTCAGCGATGTTGCCTGCAAGGACAAGCCTTGCGTGTTGCTGTTGACAAAGGTGCCCAGAATTTCGGTGATGTCAGTGCCAAAATTGGTTGTGGCAACACCAACAAAGTCAGACGTGACAATGTTGCGGATATCACCGCCACTGGTCGCCGCTATATTGGCGTCACCGCCCGCACCAAGCGTGACATTGTCTGCCGCACTCGTCCCGTTGAGTTCGACGCTGGTATCGCGATCAATATCAAGTGTAGAGACAAGCAAATCATAGCCATTGCCGCTTGACGTTTCACTGACCAGTTCGACATTGCCACTTGTGTCGCGCAAACTATCAAGGAATTCATTGAGCGTCGTCAGCTCGATATTCACATCGGTGTTGGTGCTGGCCGCGATATTCAAGGACGGATCGCCATCAATGCCCGGCGTTGCATCGCCGCTCGCCGCGATGATGGATGCACCCGCACGAACCTCGACGGTAGTTGTGGTGTTAATGTCATTCACGGAAACAGCGGCGAGCAAATAGTCACCGGTAATTGTCAGATCCACATCGGTATCGGCCGTCAGGGAAACTGCGTCACCGTCGATTGTGACATCCTCGCCGACAGTCACATTGGCTGCCGCTGTCAGATCAAAATTGCTGGCCTGCAAGCCAAGCGTCGATTGCGTCGCGTCAATGCCAGCGTCCGCAGAAACGGAAATGACGTCATCAGAATAGATGTCGGCATTCAGCGTCACACTCGCCGTTGCAGAGGTCGCCCCGACAAATGTGCCGATCGCGCTATCAGTCGCATTCAGATCGACAGCGCCCACACGTGCCGTATCTGATCCGATTGCTGCATCTACGACAATGCTTTCTGCGTTCAGGTTCAGACTGCCAGTGAACCCCCCCGAGAAGTCAGTGATCGTGATCGTGTCGTTGCCGCCTTCGGTATTCAGGACGATATCGAAGTCGGCGGATGGGTCTGTCATAGCTTCGAACACAACCGACACCTGGTCGTCACCAGCACCGGTATTGATTACAAAGCTGTTGTTCAGGCTATAATCGTTGCCATTTCCACTGTCGGCAGGACCCAGATTAAGGACGGTAATATCTTCGGGTCCACCCTCCCAAGACACGCCAACCCTTTGACGCAGGCCCAGGCCATCGCCTTGATCTGATTCAAAAAACCGGACCGTCAAAGCGTCTGAATCAGCCGCGCCAGCCAGCGAAACAGCGGAAATATTCAAAGGGTCCGCACTTAGCAGGACGCGCTGCTCCATCGGATCAAGCATCAAACGCCATGCGGCTTCCTTGATGCGGTCAAACCGGGCCCTGTCGTGACGCCGCAACCGTGCGCGATTCCGTCTGTTCAATGGGATTTTAGGGAGAACTCCAGCAGCCTGGCGATCAAATGGCATTGACATGCGTCAATCCTTCCTTTGCCCCGGAATTCCCGTATCCCAAGGACGAAAATTAATCTTTCCAACAACCAACGGCAGTGGGACCCGTCAGCATAAAACGTTGAGCAGCCGAAAATTGACCGCCGTCGCCTTCGTCACCTTCTTCTGACTGTGTTTAAATTTCAAGGCAAATACATGGCTAATTTATGGCTAACCTGTTCCTGATGTGAGCGATTGCGTCTTTTTCAATATTTTTTTTCGCGTCACATCCGTTTAGGCAAATGTCCGCAGATGGCATTATCCGACTACGCTGCATCTTTAGCGCCCGCCGCGTCATTGACCTGTAAACAGACAGCCATCCGCCCAACCAATCAGCAAACCCGCGATCACCCGACCCTGCAGCCGCAAGGGCACTCAGCTTCCGGGCCAGGGCGATATCATCGGGGCATTCCAGCCAGATCGAAACGGTCACAAGGTCCCCCGCGACGGGGCATGATTTCCCGAAAGGTGTTTCAAAAATAACACAGTTTTCGTGGCGCAAGATGGCATCCCGCAAGCCCGGTGCTGAAACCGCTGACATCGGTGCGCCATCGTCCAACCACGCCGTGATCGCGTCGGGCGCCCAGCTTGTCATAACCTCGAAATCATCATATCCAACCACCCCGCAGCCCAACGCATCCGCAAGGCCCATGGCCAGCGTAGACTTCCCAGAACCCGGCGGGCCAGAGACTGAAATCACATTCAATTTCATTGCTTTACACCAGTCACGATATGAAACTCCGTATCAAGCGCGACCGCTTTCTTTTGTACTTCAAATCCCAAACCAGACAGCAGTGTGCTATATAACTCTGACGGTCTGTAGAATGGCGCAAAGACCAGATTGCCAAGCGTCTGCGTATCGCCGATGGCCGCGTCCGCAGCGCCAAACGGCTGCCGTTCACAGACGGTCAACCGTCCGCCTGCGGGCAGTAAATCAGCGGCCTGTTTCAACATGGCCACGGCCTCCTCTTCGGGCCAGTCATGCAGGACCGATTTAAACATGACCGCATCCACATTGCCTTCAAAAGGAGCGAGTGCGTTTGCCTTGCGCGCATCCCCCGCAACGAATGACAAGCCCGGCACATCGCGCCGTTTCTTGCCAAGTGCACAGACAGCAGGCAGATCGAAAACCGTCGCAGCCAGACCATCATAATGGGCCATCAAAGCCACCGCCATGACCCCCGTATTGCCGCCGATTTCCAGCAGATGCCGCGAATCACCAAGGTCGATTTCGGGTGCCAGCAAGGGGGCTTCGATGCGCGAAAGAGCCTCGACATAGTTCACCCAGGGAGCGGTCGCCTCAAGATGCGCGGGGGTCGTTCCTTCGGCCATATCGTAGCGAAACAAGCGGAAAGTGGCGGACTTTTCCATAAATGCAGGCAGGTCAGAAGCGAGGTCTTCGAACCCCATGGCGATGTCCGCAGCCGCCCGCCGGAAAAACGATGCCATGGCGCGGATATCATCAGAGGACCGTTCCCACGCGGACGCAAATTCGGGCGTCAGCACAAGGCCGCCTTCGTCCAGCGCCAAGACCCCGACACCCATTAGAATATGATGAATGGGTCCCAACTGGCCCGCTTGAATCGGCGCATCAAACAGTCCCCGTTGAGCTGCGACGTCAACGGCAACAGCCCCTTGAAGAGTCAATATCCAGGGAAACGGGAAGTTTTTTCGCATGGTGGTTAACGCGCCTTTGTTGGAGGTATCTTCATGGTTAACCGGTGTTTGATCCGACGCACAGAGCCCAATTATGGCAAATTCTTGTCAAACTTGTATGGTTAATCAGAGTTTAACGCCGCAATGATGCCAATTAGTCATGCCAGGCTCTCCGAAACGTAAGTATTTCGTAAAGGCAATTGCGGCTGAGCTTACATTTATGTTTATCTTCTTGGTGCGGGCGATGGGCCAACCACACAGCTGGGCTTTCCACCGTGACTTTTGAAGTAAAGGATTTGACATGGCTGGCTCTGCCTATTTTGTTTTGGAAGGCCCCCTCGGCTCTGGTCTAGGGAGCAGCCTTTCAACGGGGGGCAATCTGGTCACAGGCAGCTCGCCTTTCTCAGAGTTCATCGTCGGCGCAGATAGCGATGACGGCACCGCAGCATACATTTACACCGGCGCCAGTTCAGAAACTGATCCGGGCATTCCCGCCGATGGTTCACTGCCTTCCATATCCTTCACCACAACCGTCGGCGATGGTGGCGGCACAGCCGTTCTGGGTGGTTTCGACTTCAACGGGGACGGCATTGATGATGTGGCCGTCAGCGCGCCAAACGCCAATGGCGGCGATGGCGCGGTTTATGTGATCTACGGTCGTGAAGATCTTTTAGATGCTGATTTGACGCTGGCGGACCTGAACGGCACCAATGGTGTGATTATCAACGGTATTAGCGGCAGCAATTTTGGTGCAAGCCTGACGGCGGCCGACCTTGATGGTGTGCCTGGCGACGAGTTGATCATCGGCGCACCCACTGCCGGCAGCGGCAGCGATGCGGATCAGGGCGGCGTGGTCGCCGTTTCAATTGCGGACCTTGGCGGTACGGCCAGCTTCACTGTCACAGATTTCGATGTTGTCGGTCTGGCGGGTGGCGACGCGCTTGGCACGTCGGTCGCCAATGTTGGTGATATCAACGGCGATGGGATTGACGACATCGCCTTGGGCGCGCCGGGCGTTGATGCGGCAGACTCTGCAAATGGGGCAACCTATGTTGTGTTCGGCACGGGCAACAGCAATCCGCTTGAAAGCGCCGATCTGGACACTCTGGCCGGAAGCACTTTCCCGACGACAATCCCAACAACCGGGCTTGTCCTGACGGGCGGCGGGCAAGCGAACGAAGCTGGCTACGTGATCTCAAACGCTGGCGACATGAATGACGATGGGGTTTCTGACTTGCTGGTCACCGCCCCCGGCGCAGACGAGGCCTATGTGATCTTTGGATCGGCCGGTGGGTTTACCCCGGCTGACGCAGCCATTGACTTGGGCGACCTTGGCAACGCAGGGATCACAATCAGTGGTGCGTCAAACGGCCTTGTCGGCATCGGTGTCGGCGATGTCAGCGGCGACGGGCTTGATGATCTTCTGTTCACCGAAGTTGATGAATTTGGGAACGGCACGGCTTACCTTGTCTATGGCGGCGCGCTGGTTACAGACTTTGACCTGACCAGTCTTGATGGCACCAACGGATATACTTTCACCGGCATTGACACGGGCGTATTTGCCACGCTGGCTGCAAACAGCCTGGGCGATGTCAACAACGACGGTATCAATGACCTTGGTTTCGGCGTCTCCAGCGCAGACATTGGCGATGGCCAGACGATTGGCTTTCTTGGCGGTTCCGAAAACCTTGCGGCACTTGCCACTGTCGGCGGCGGCAGTGCCGGAACCATCGATGTGAGCGCGTTCAACAGCGTTGATCTGCCCGAGGCAGATTTTGTGCCAACTGACCTGAGCGTCACGATTGGCGGCGACAACACCGGCGAGATTGATCTGCGCGCCGATGAAACAACAGCGACAGGTATCGTCGAAATTTCAGATACAGAAGACGCATCTGCCACCTTCGACACTTCAGATGGCGGAACCGTCTCTGCCGGTCTGTTCGGCGACATAGTTGTTGCCGACGATGGTGACGGCTTTGAAGAAACCGACCGTTGGACATATACGCTGAATGCGGCCGGATTAGACGAACTCGTGAGGATCGGCGATGGCGAGACGATTCAGGACCGCATCCTGCTGACCGCCAGCAACGGCAGCCAGCGCGCAATCAATATCACGATCACGGGCGAAGATGATGAGGCGGTCGTAACGGTAGCGCCTTTGGACGTCCTTGCCCCTGCGCTTCCTGCCGGAACTGTCCTGACAGAAGATTTTGCATCCGTTCGTGGGACCTTCACCGTTGATGACCCCGATCAGAACGACAATCCCGATCTGGCGGGCCTGACCTTTGAAGGCGAGTACGGCGAGATTTCCTTTGACGAGACAGGCAACGGGTTCACCTACGTTGTCACCGAAGACCTGCCCGAACTGGACTTTGGTGAAACGCTGACCGAGACCTTTTCGGAAACCGTCGACGGGATTGCGATTGATTTCTCATTTACGATCGAAGGCCGTGACGAGGACACGGCAAACGATGCCACAGGATCACTCTACACTTTGGTTGGTGATGGTGTGTCCGTTTCGTTCGGGGCTGGCGACGAAGGCGTGGTCGGCACGGCTGGCAACGACACAATCGACACCGGTGCAGGCGACGATGTTGTTGATGGCGGTGCGGGCAATGACACGATCTCTGACGCCTTTGGCAATGACGACGTCATCGGCGGCGAAGGCAATGACGAGGTCACGCTGCTAAGCGGCCGCAACACAATCACCGATGGCGGTCTGTCCACCGACAGCAACTACTTCAAAGGTGGCGTTGGCCGCGACACGATCACGGGCGGCAGCGGGAATGACGTGATTGATGGTGACGCTGCATCTAACATCATTGGCAGCGCTGACATACTTGATGGTGGCACTGGTGATGACGTCATGCGCGGCGGTCTGGGGACCGACACGTTCATCTTCTCAACCGGCAGCGGCAATGACATCATCGCAAGCTTTGCCGATGTCGAGGGCGGTGGTGACGATCCATTCTCGGCAGTCGGGTTGTCCCGCGATTTCAATGTCTACCTTGATACGGTCGATGTAAGTGGTTTGGGAGGGATCACCGCAGGCAACGTGATGAGCAACATCACAAATGTTGCTGGCAACGCGGTTCTGACCGTGGGTAGTGACAGCCTGACCTTCTGGGACGTTTCCGCCAGCGACCTTTCCGCCAGCAATTTTGACTTCGGCTAATGGCCCAATAAACGGGAGTCCCGACAGGTGACATCTTTTACAAAAACACTTCTGACCCTCGCGGGCTGCACCCTTCTTGCTGCATGTGGCGGCGGTGGCGGCGGCGATGATGGCCCACGGACAGTTTTCACCAACCAACCGCTCGATAGCCGGGTCCCCGGCGAAAGCACGATTGCAGCAGCGGGTGTGGTGCAGGATCCATTTTCTGGACGCGCGGCAAATGTTCAGGTCGTTTTGGGTAGTCTTGATCGCCCCACGCAAGAGCTTGACCTGCGCGAGTTGATCGAGAATGGCGAACAGATCGGCGAAAACGCATGGCGCAGCGGGTCGCAAACCGTGACCCCCGTCGAAGATGGGGCCTTTGCCAGTAGTAACTTTGCATTCCTTGTACCCGTAAATGTGACCACAGACGGCGACGTGGCTGGCACCTACATTGTTGGCGTCGTCTCTCGGACACAGGACCTTCCCAGTAGCGGCAGCGCAACATTTCGCGGCCCCGCATCTGTTTCAACACTCCTAGGCGGTACGGGCGGCGCATCGTATGCGAAGGCCAGCGGTGACGCCACGATCACGGCTTCATTCCGCAATGAGACGGTTGACCTGTTGGTCGAAGACTTCTCGGGTGACACGATGCCGTTCGGCAGCATCGAAATCAGCGACATGCAAATTTCGAATGATTCAAATGCGACCTTTGCCAGCAATGGCGGGTCAAGCTATGATATCGGATCAGGCGATATTGTGGGGGAAAATGCCCGGCTTGACGCGGAAGGTGCCTTTTATGGAGGCGACTCCAATGGCCCGGCAGAGGCAGGTGGCGCATTCCTGATCAAGGGTGACGATGGCGAAGTCTTCGGCGTCTTTGCCGGAAACTAAATCTTCATACTGAACGAAAATACGCAACACATATCCTAACGGAACAATGAAAGAGGACCTGCCCGAATGGCAAAACAACTGATGATCTATGAACGTGCTGTGCCAATCTCGATCGAAGCGCACAAGGACTGGTCAGTCAAATCAGACAACACCTATGGCTTCGCGCGCGATGTGAATTCCGTGCCCGTGCTGGCCGCAGAATTCGCCCCGGCGGCCATGGAATACACGATCATCTTTGCGGGCGACGGCGATGTGGTGTTCCCATCGGTCATCCTTGGCATGAAGGAAGGGCAAAACGCCCACGTCAAGAGTGACAACACATGGGACGGGCGCTATGTCCCCGCCTTCTTCCGCCGCTATCCGTTTGTCTTTGCGGCATCGGACGATCAATCTACCTTTACCCTTTGCATCGACGAAGAATATGAGGGCCTGAACAAGAAAGGTCAGGGCGAACGTCTGTTTGACGCCGACGGCAACCGCACCCAGTATCTGGAAAACGTGTTGGCCTTTTCGACGGAATATCAGGGGCAGTTCACCCGCACGCAGGCTTTTGCCAAGCGTCTGCTGGACCTTGATCTGCTGGAACCCGCGCAAGCGCAGTTCAATCTGGCTGGCGGTGAGCGCACCCAACTGTCAGGTTTCAAAACCATCAACCGCGACAAGCTGCGCAATCTGCCTGCCGAAACGCTGGCTGAAATGGCAAAAACGGACGAGCTTGAGTTGTGCTACCTGCACCTGCAATCGCTCAACAACCTGACGCCAATGACGCAGCGCCTTGCCGCACGGTCCGAAAGCGACGCTGCTTAAGCGCGGCCAGTATCAAACGCAATGGGCCGCCTGAGCGATCAGGCGGCCCTTTTCTTTGGTACGATGCGACCTGTCAAAAGTGGTAGGAAATGCCCACACGAATTGATGTCGTATCAGGCGCATAGCCCACGGTACAAAGGTCCGTTTCACCTTCTGAACAAGCCGGATCACCGGCAGCGTTCACAACAGGCGCCTGCACGCTTTCGAATGCATAATGCTGCACATCAAACCGGGCAGTTACATCCTCGCGGAATGCCCATTCCATCCCGAACCCGACAGTCAGCCCCAAAAGATCATCCGTCGAACTGGCGCAGTTTGACGTGTCACATGCGTCGTTGGCACTTCCCGTATCAACTTCGTAGGTTTCGAAATTCGTCGTGCCCTGTGCAACCCCGATGGTCATGAAGGACAGCGCATTGCCATTCACGATACCCGCACGACCGCGCAAGCTCAGGATGCTTTCAAGGTCATGTTCATATTGCGTGCCTGTTGTCTCTGCCTCGTTGGACGAGAAGAATTCATCGATGGCAATCGAAGAGGTATAGTCCAGCTCTGCACCAACCAGCAGGTTGTTCTCAAGCATGTAATTATAACCGCCCGTGACGCCCCCTTGGTAGTCCAGCACGGAAATCTGGGGGGAGTTACTGTTGAACTGGTTGTTCAGATCCGAGATCGTGTTGCTGAACGTCGTTCCATCCAAGTGCACACCCGCATAGAACCCCTCCCAGTCTTGCGTGAAGTCCTGGGCTTGCACCAGGGACGCTGTGCCGATGCACGCCGCAGCCGAGGCCGCAAGAACTCTGCCGGTATGAAACATTCTGTCACTCCTTATGGGTATTTACCCATTTGGATAGCATGATTGATTCGCCGCACAAAACGCTTTGAAATCATCAATCACGAAACATGGCAGGGAAAGCACAATTCTTATCCTGCTGAAACTCAGCATTAATCACTCTGGCGCAGGATTATCAAAGAAGTTGCGCAGGATTTGCAAAGGACAATTCGGCCAAACAGGACTCTCCGGCTTCAAGCAGTTCGTCGCGCTCGTAGAATAATTGTGCCTAGTCGAAGCTTACGCCCCGCTTCAAAACAGAGTCTGCGACACTACTGTCAGCCCTGCTCAGGCGATAGCAGTTGGGTTTCTATCCGTCGGTAGCCATATCCGATATGGGTGCGCTGGATAAACCCGATAGCAGCCACGTCGCCTAGGTCCAGCGCGGTGGTGATATCCTCAAGCTCGGCAACCAGCGCCTGCGCCACATCCGGGCCCAACTGCTTGGCGACCTTGTACCACGTGCTGGCCGCTTGATAGTAGGTTTGCCACCAGAAGGATTGCAGCGCGTTGTTGCCGATCAGGCTGGCGATCAGACCATGGAGCTGGTGGTTGACCTCCACATACCGGCGCGCATCGAAATCGCCCCACAGCGTCTGGGCATCGGCCAACAAGCGCGCGCCCGCATCGCGGTCCGCCTGCGTGACTGTGCGCGGTGACAAGATGCCGATCAGCGAAGCCAGCTCCAGACGCATTTCATAGACATGGCGGATCTGCGCGGCAGAGAGCGACACAACCACTGTGCCCACGCCGTTTCGAGTCTCGACCAGGCCCAGATGGCTGATCCGGCTGATCGCATCGCGCACAGGGGTACGGCTCACGCCGAATTCGGCGGCTAACTCGGCTTCTTTCAACTGGTCGCCGGCTCGATAGTCCAGAAAACAGATGCGCTGCAAGATCTCTTGCTGGATTGTGTCCACCAAGCTTTTGGGCTCGGGGCTGTCGTCTTGCCGGGGAGTGATCATATGCTTTTCCATCAATGGTGCATACATCATTGGAAAAATACAGGCAATCTGCGGCGCAATAATCGCAATTGACATAATAGCTGTATGCAGCTTAGCAAATTGCGACTGCCCACGTTTCTGAGCCAAGGGGACCATCATGCTGGAAGAAGCGAAAAGCCGCACCAATGCCTTGCGAGCCCGCATGCGGGATGAAGGCATTCGCCGCGCCGTTTTCACGGACGAAAGCTCCATCGCCTATCTGGCGGGGTTCTGGGGTTATCTGGGCATCGAATTTGGCCGCCCGTCCATGCTCGTCGTCAATGCCGATGACGCGCCCATCGTGATCACCCCCTTGATGGAATCCGAAATGGTTGGCGCAATGACATGGGTCGAAGACGTGCGCGTTTGGGAGGATGCGGGCCAAAACACATGGGGCCGCGCGCTGGCGGGTGCCTTGGGCGACAAACCGTCAGATATCTGGGTTGAACGCGCAACCATCCCCGCAATCGTGCGCAACCATCTGGACGAGACCTATCCAGATGTGCCGATCAAGGACATCTCTCCCATTCTGGGTGCGATGCGGATGATCAAGTCTCCGTTCGAGATTCAGGTGATGAAGGAAGCGGGCCAGATTGCCGGGGCGATGATGGCCGCCGCCCATGCAAGCCTACGGGACGGCGCACAGGAATACGAAAGCGCCCTGGCGGTCATTGACGCCGGCACGCGTAAGGCGGCCAGCTTTCTGACCGACAAAGGCTGGGAACGGTTCGTCTCGCCGATGATCCACAACCTGCAAATCCTGCAAAGCGGCAAGGACACTTCCATGGTGCATCGCCGGGCATCAGTGAAGGCGTATGAACGGTTCGACCCAGTCTATTTCTGCTTTTGCAACATGGCGCAGTTCAAGCAATACAAGCTGGGCTTTGACCGGATGTTCCACGTTGGCGCGGTGTCGGATGACGCCGCCCGTGTGCAGCAAGCGGCGATTGACGCGCAGCAAGCCGCCATCTCCGCGATCCGCCCCGGTATCGAGGCGCAAGACGTGGCCGCCGCCGCAAACGAGGTCTATGCGTCGCGCGGGTATGAAACCGGCTACCGCACCGGGCGGTCGATCGGTGTCGCCTATCTTGAGGCGCCAGAGCTCAAGGCCGACGACACAACCATCCTGCAACCGGGCATGACCTTTGCAGTGGATGGCGGCATCTCCATCGACGGGGTGACGGCCGGGCGCATCGGTGACTCGGTTGTGGTGACGGAAACGGGGTTTGACTACATCACCGACTATCCCCGCACACTGCTGGTCACGGACAACTAAGCATGGTCCGCGCTTTTTGCCTTGCTGTCGGGCAATCCCCTGCGGATCTGCCCACGCCGCAGGCCCGACAGGATTGGCTGTCCGGCACGCTGCCAGCCGTCGCGGCTCAGGGGGCGGACCTTCTTTTGCTACCGGAACTGTTCGCCTGTGGCTACAACATCGGCGCGGACGTAGCCGACCGGGCAGAGCCCGCAGATGGCCCGACCGCGCAGGCCATCGCGGCGCTTGCCAAGGCGCATGGCGTTGCCATCCACTATGGCTATGCCGAAGCAGACGGAGAGGCCCTTTACAACGCAGCGCAGTGCTTTGGCCCGGATGGAAGCCGCTTGGGCAGGCATCGCAAACTGGCCATCCCGCCGGGTTTTGAGCGCGATCACTTCACCGCCGGTCAAGGGTGCACCCTGTTCACCTATCGCGACGTGCGGATCGCCACTCTGATCTGCTATGATGCAGAGTTCCCCGAAACCGCGCGCCATGTGGCATCGCAGGGTGCAGAGCTGATTCTCGTACCGACGGCCCTTGGCGCGCAGTGGGGTTGGGTAGCACAACGTATGATCCCCACCCGCGCCTATGAAAACGGGGTCTACCTTGCCTATGCTAACAGCGCCGGGGCCGAGAACGGCATGGAATTTCTGGGCCAAAGCGTCATAGCATCACCAGACGGTCAGGAAACGACCCGTGCCGGAACAAAACCCCAGCAGTTATATGCGAGGTTACAATTGGAAAAAGTGTCTGCCGCGCAGAAGCGCCTTCCTTACCTGAGGGACTGCAACGCGCTTGGACCGAACCTTCGCTGAATTGCGCGTAATGGCAGCTTCGTCCTACAGACCGTGAGTTCGATCATTTCCAGACTTTGCATACGCGGCGAATGTTGGCAATGCGGGCTGCGACCGCAGTACTTGAAGACCGCGGTCAAGGTCGGCTCTGGGCCGTTCACGTTGGTCAAAACGAGCTCAGCGTCGTGCCAATTCGGCCTGAGTTGTTGGAAACACTATTCCTTTCCCCGATAATCGACGGCTGTAATTTCCCCGTTGCGGATGACATTGGTTTCCATGCCGGGGATGATGTCGGTGTTCTGTGCGGCGCACACGATCCAGCCGGTGGTCGAGCGTTCTGCCACGAACATCATGATGGCAAGGCGATCTTCCAACGCTTCGCCAGCCTTGTCGAGTTGTCCGCTCAGTTTCCAGCGGGTGTGAACAATGGCGACATCCTCGCTGATCTGGCGGAGTTTGATGCGCCGCGCAGAGATCGTACTGTTACGAAAAAACGTCGTAAGCCTATAATGATGGGCTCGTTCGATATTGGCGCGGTTGTGCCACCAAAGGCCCACCACATTCACGAAATCCGCATCGTTTGAAAAGAGACCCGCAAGCGCGTGGGCATCCTTGCGGTTCCAGGCGTCTTGGAAAAGTCGGGGGATATCATCTGGAGTTTCAGCCATAGGCATGGAGTACCACCGGGGTCAAAATGTCTTCCTTGCGAAAAAGTCTCTCGTTTGTAGCACCGATCTATCAGATGTTATTCGGGTTGAACACTTGGGGCACCCTTCATAGGTCATCGCCCTGGCACCAATTGTAGTGCTGGGGTATTTCAATCCAACATCAAAAAAGGCCCAGAACTCCCACGAAAGAACATCATGGTACATGATGACCTTCCCAAGTTCCCGACATGATCCGGGGATATGGCCGAAAAGATCCAGCAGGATTTCACCCAGGTGGCGGTGGCAAAGGGTTTGTTGCCGACCGAAGCCCATCGGATGCCTGACATCGTGTCGTTGACAGCACCAAGTGATGCATCAAAGCCGCTTCGGTTCTGGCAATTGTACTCTGGGCTTGGTCAAGATCCCATCGTGGGGATCATCGGCAAAGGCGCGGGCCTTGTCACATTCGATGAAACTCCTTGCCTGCGTCAGCCCTGAAAGCCGCCGGTCGATCAGCTTGGTAATGGCCTCAGGGCCGGATTTTCGGCCAACGCCGCCTTGACCTGTCGCCGGAACCCCGCATTTCGCTCAGCCTCATCCAGCACCAGCTATGCGAGCTTTTCGGGGCCGAGATCATTCAACTTGTCAATGGATAAGGCAGGTTTGAGGGCCATGAGCAGGTCTCAGTTTTAGATTGTTGTCCCAATATGTGTCTCGGTCAGATCGGGGGTGCAAGTATTGGGTGCTTGATCGACCAACTGTTGCGGCACCATCAGAGGTGGGTGAACGGCAGGGCAGGGCAGGGCAGATTGTGTCGGTCTCAGGCTGCGTGGTTTACCGCCACTTATCATTGTCACGCTTCCCCCAAAGGACGTCATGACCAATCAAAAATCATTCAAAGCGCATTGACCTGTGTCAAATTCAAAGCGCCCGGAACACAATAGGGTTCAAGCTCGGTCTATTTTTCATCTGGGATCCAGAAACAATATGGCGCGCATGAAATACGTATGGAAAATTATATTGGAAAGCGCATCGGACGAAGTTGAGAACCGTCAAGTATATGCGCTTGCTGGAAGTATGGGGGAAGCTCTGGAGTTGGCCGGTGAGCCAAATGCACGGGCTATCCCTCAGGTTGGCACAAATTGGCCAGGCGCCGAAGGCGAAAAGCTATACTGGCACTATAGTGGATAAATGCCGAGGCGCGGACAGATGACTCTTCATTTGCATTGAGCGTATTTTTTAAGCTTCCAGTGCCGCAAACGCGCGTGACTTACGCATCTCCATCAAAAATAGCTGCATTGCAGCATTTCCCATTACCGCAGCGCAGCAATTCCTTTTACCGTCACATACATATCTTTGTGTCAGACTTTCTCCTCCCAGAGTCGCTGACATACATTCGCAACACGCTTTCATCTCCTCCCGAGAGCACGTTGCAAACTGAAAAAGTTCGCTGCACCTCCTCCCTCGGCGAACCATTCGAATTAGCGGTGTCCTCACCTCCCGAGGCCACCGCTTTTTTCTCGGCCCTAGAATAATTCTGCGACTTACCAGATGCGATAAGGACGCACGATCGTCCAGTCTTGCCTCGGAGCAAGACTGATATCTCGCCGATTAAAATGCTGCGCTCTGCACAAAATGCGGCAAGGCGGTGCACGGTGTGGATGTCATAATCGAACACATCCCGATCGACCGGCCTTGCGTTCTTCACACCTATGACGAACTGGATATATGGCGTGTCCGCCAGCCGGCCCTTGTCGGCCATGTCCTTGGCTTTGAGGATATGGCTCAGGTCGAAGGCTTCGATTTCCGGTTTGACGTCGTAGGCCAGCATCTCGCTTGTCAGCCAGTCAACTAGATCCTGTGGGTTTTCATAGACGCGGCTCGGGACGTTGTTCGATCCAACCGACAACGAGGCCATGTCTGGTCGCAGCGGCAGCATCTCGCCGCGCGTTTGACCTGCGCCTGACCGTCCACCGGTCGAAAACTGGATGATCATTCCCGGGCAGTGCTTTTCGAGTCCCTCCTTGAGGGCGGCGAACTTCTCCGGGTCAAGCGTCACGCCGATGCCGGGACTGCGCGGAATTTCCATGCAGAAGTAACTGTAGGCGATCGGGTTTGCGAGAATGTCCTCGGTCAGCAGTAGCGGGCCGAAGAACTCTGTCCCCCATTGCAGCGTTTCCACCGTTGCAAAAAGCTGGAGCGCGGCTGCCGTACGCGGCCCATGCGGTGCAAACGACGAATTCCTGCTCACCGCCACCGCCCGGAATCTCAGGAAATTGGCGAAGATCTTTCCTGCACCGCAGAAACCGCGAAAGACCTGATAGGGAGGGCGCTTACACTCTATTTGCAGGGTCACTGTCTGCGCCAGTAACACGTTGTTTTTCAACGGGATAAGAGGATAGGAGACCCTCGCTGCGTTTGCAAAGGGAAACTGCGGGAGCGGACCTGCGGCGCTCGACTCATCTCAGTATTGCCAGCCTGATCAGAGAGCAAAAGCCCCTATGCATTAACCTTGGACCACCTACCCTGTTATCACTGTTTTCGCTATTTCCTTGGCTTGGTCGCGCAAGATGAATTTCTGGATCTTGCCAGTGGACGTCCGCGGAATTGACATGAAGACGAATTGTCCTGGAACTTTGTAGGGCGCAAGTTGCCCCTTGCACCACAAGTTTAGCGCCGCGGCGTCAACAGTTTCGCCAGCGGCCAGCTCGACAAAAGCACAGGGGGTTTCGCCCCACTTGTCATGTGGCATGGCAACGACGGCGGCAATCTCAACCGCGGGGTGGCGGTAAAGCGCTTCCTCTACTTCAATCGACGAGATATTCTCGCCCCCCGAGATGATGATATCTTTAGAGCGGTCTTTTAGCTGGATATAGCCATCCGGGTACCGCACACCCAGGTCACCTGAATGAAACCAGCCACCCGCAAAGGCCTCTTGCGTGGCTTTTGGATTGCGGAAATAGCCCTTCATCACAACGTTGCCGCGAAACATGACCTCGCCCATGGTTTTGCCGTCGCGCGGGACCGGCATCATGGTGTCAGGGTCCAGTACATCAAGGCCCTCAAGCGGCAGATAGCGCACACCCTGGCGTGATTTGAGCGCAGCCTGTTCCGCGGGTGGCAGGTCGGACCAGTCCTGATGCCAGTCGTTCACGACGGCCGGGCCATAGGTTTCGGTCAGCCCATATAGATGCGTCACATCAAATCCCGCAAGTTTCATATCAGCCAACAACTTTTCTGGCGGAGGCGCTGCGGCGGTGAAGAACTGCACCGTATGGTCGAGTTTGCGCTTCTCGGACTCGGGTGCAGATATCATCAGCGACATGACGATGGGTGCGCCGCACAGGTGTGTCACGCCTTCTTCTGCGAGTGCGGTCCAGATCGGCTCTGCGCGCACTTGGCGCAGGCACACGTGGGTGCCGATGATGGCCGACAGGGTCCACGGAAAGCACCACCCGTTGCAGTGAAACATTGGCAGTGTCCACAGATATACCGCGTGTTTCGCCATCGACGTGGTCAGCGCGTTGCCTTGTGCCAAAAGATAGGCCCCGCGGTGATGCGAGACCACACCCTTCGGATCACCGGTTGTGCCGGATGTATAGTTGATAGAAATCGCGTCCCATTCATCTAGTGGCATGAGCCAATCAAACGCGGGATCACCCGAGGACAAGAAGGCCTCGTATTCCTCGGCATCTGTCTCTGTTGCGGGTCCAGAGAGCGCATCATCGTTGTATTGGATGACCATGGGTGACACAGTCGCCAAGGCCAGCGCGTCTTGGATCAATGGCATGAATTCACGGTCCACGATTACGACCTTGGACATTGCATGGTCCAGCTGGAACGCAATCACTGACGCATCGAGGCGGGTGTTGACGGAATGTAGAACACCGCCGCTCATGGGCACGCCATAATGGCATTCAAGCATCGCAGGCGTGTTGGCCAGCACGGCAGAAACTGTGTCACCCCGCCCAATATCATGCTGCGCCAAGGCGGACGCAAGCTGGCGTGACCTTTCGTAAAATTCCGCGTAGTTGCGGCGCAACGCGCCATGCACGATCGCCGTGTGATCCGGAAAAACGGATGCGGCGCGTTCAAGAAATGTCAGCGGCGTAAGCGGCTGGTGGTTTGCAGGGTTGCGATCCAGATCGGTATTGTAGGGGTTTGTGCTCATCGCTCAGGCGTCCTGCCATTCGGGCGCACGCTTTTCGATGAACGCACCGATACCTTCGCGCGCGTCTTGTGCCAGCATATTGTCGACCATCACACCAGAAGCGTATTCATAGGCCTCGGGCAGGGTCATTTCGCGCTGCGCATAATAGGCGCGTTTACCGGTGGCGAGCGTCATGCTGGACTTCGACGCTATTTTGCAGGCCATCTCAATCACTGTGTCTTGCAACGCCTCGGGTGCCACAGCACGGTTCACCAGCCCAATTTCAGCGGCGCGGACCGCCGACGTCATATCGCCGGTCAACAACATCTCCATCGCGTGTTTGTCTGCGACATTGCGCGACAAGGCGACCATGGGTGTGGAACAGAACAGCCCGATATGTACGCCCGGCGTGCTGAATTTTGCGGTGTCTGCTGCAATTGCCAGATCGCAGCTTGCGACCAGTTGGCAGCCTGCGGCGGTAGCCACACCCGTCACTTCGGCAATGACAGGTTTTGGGCAGTTTACGATACCTTGCATGACGCTTGCACACAGGAACATGACATGCGCAAAATAGGTTTTACCACCATCACCGCCCGCACGGCCGGCCGTCATTTCCTTGAGGTCATGGCCAGCACAAAACGCAGGTCCGTTGGCAGCAAGCACGATCACGCGGACCGCTGGATCTGATCCGGCTTCTTCAAAGGCCACGCGTAATGTGGCCAGCATCGCTTCGGACAAGGCATTCCGCCGCGCCACATCGTTCAAAGTCAGGCGTAGAATGCCCCGGGCGTCCAGTTCCCGGAGGAGAATATCTGGTGTGGTCACGATGGGCGTCCTCTTTCGGCTCTAAAGAATGTTGATTTCGACACTGTCGGCCAAGGTATTGGCGATGAAGCAGTAGCGGTGCGCGCGGCCGTGCATCTGCGCGAGCTCTTCGATGCCGACCGAGAAGCCTGTATCAAAACGCACCACAGGATGCAGATCGATCCGCGTGACAGACATCTGGCCCTTGGGGTTCTTGCCCAAATGTGCCTCTGAATAGTCATGATAGCTTGCCACGGGCCAGCCCGCTTTGGCCGCCAGCGCCAGAAAGGTCATCATGTGGCAACTGGAGAGCGCCGAGGCGAGGGCCTGTTCGGGGTTTGTGCTGTCCGGATTTCCGCCCCAATCGGGGGCGGAGTCCACAACAAGGTCATAGCGGCTGTTGTATTGCACCGTATGCTCGTTCGAGTAGGCACCGGTTTGCAATACGGGTGAGGCGCGGTGCCAGTGCAACGCGATCGCAAGGTCTGACATCAAGGTGGCCTTTCCAGTGAGGCGTTACGCGGCTGCGATCTGTTTTTTGGGGTCGTAGAACGGTCGCTCGCAGATCGTTGCGGTGCTAGGGCCGGACTTGGTAACGACCTCGACCTGTGCGCCGATATTGGCGTGTTCTGCTGACACTATGGCCAACGCGATGTTCCGCTTGAGGCGTGGGGAATAAACGGCAGATGTGACCTTGCCGATGGTGTCGCCACCCAAATTGATTTCCCAGAACGTCGTATTGGGAGCAGTGAGCGGCTCACCATCGATGATCAGGCCAATCTGCTTGCGGCTGATACCCGCATCCTTGATGCGGCGCAGGGCGGCCTTGCCGATGAAATCCGCTTCCATGTCGAGATTGACCAGCCGATCAAAGCCCAGTTCGAACGGGTTGGTGCTCATGTCTGCATCGGCGTGATAAGACAGCATCCCACCTTCGATACGACGGATGGACGAGGTGTGCCCGGGCTTAAGGCCGAATTCCAGACCAGCTGCCATAATGGTTTCCCACAACAGGTCACCCTTTGATCCGTCGCGCAGGTAGATTTCATAGCCCAATTCACTGGACCAACCTGTGCGGGAGACGATCAGCGGAATGCCATCCAGCTCAACTTCGCGCAGCCAGTAATAGCGCAGGTCCATGATTTCGTCGCCAAACAGCGCCTTCATGATCTCGCCAGACATCGGGCCCTGCAATTGCAGTGGTGACACGTCAGGCTCGCCAATCGTCACGTCAAGGCCTGAGTTGATAGCAACCCCCTGCGCCCATAGCAGGATGTCGCTATCAGCCAGTGAAATCCAGAAATGGTTTTCCGCAAGGCGGAGCAGGATCGGATCGTTCAGAATACCGCCATCTGCGTTGGTAATCAGGATGTATTTGCACTGGCCTACGGCCATCTTGGATAGATCACGGCAGGTCAGCATCTGCGTGAATTTGGCGGCATCCGGGCCGGTGATTTCAACCTGACGCTCAACCCCCACATCACAAAGGATCGCTTCGTTCACAAGGTTCCAGAAGTTCTGCTCGGGGTCGCCGAAATCACGTGGGATATACATGTGATTGTAGACGGAAAACCCTTGAGCGCCCCAACGCACTGTGGCGTCAAAATAAGGCGACTTACGGATCTGTGTGCCGAAACCAAAATCATCTGCTTGCATTGAAACGTCCTCCCGTTTGTTTGTGATCCTCACGACCACAAGCTGTTGCATTCTGCCCGAGATGTAATCTGAGAAGGACGACGAAAGCGGACTGAAGATTCCGCATTTGCGGACCAACTGGGCCGTTATGTTAACTTAAAGAGGACCGTTTTGGCTGGACTCGCTATTTCGCGCGCGCGCCTGCCAGCTTTGCTATGTTGGGCAAAGCTGATTTCACTTGTCGGGTCGCGAAGTGAGTCATGTAGCGGTCGATACCGAGATCTTCGGCATGGAGGTCTTCCACGAAGTCCTGAAACGCAGTCAGGCTGGGGCTAATGACTTTCATGATGTAGTCGACCCCGCCGCCCGTGGCGATGCAATCAATGATCTCGTCCCGGCCGCTGATGTAAGCCTCAAAGCGGTCGAAGTCGGCTTTACGATGACGACCGAGGGATACTGTCACAATCACTTGGGCGAAATCAGCCAGTTGACCTAATGCGATATCAGCGTGATAGCCACGAACATATCCGGCAGCCTTCAATCGGGTCAGCCGCGCCCAGCAGGGTGTCGCAGAAAGGCTACAAACCTCTGCCAGCCTGGTTTTGCTCAACTGGCCATGCTGTTGCAATGCACTCAGAATGCGAATGTCTGCAGCGTCAAGGGCTAGTCGTTTCATGCAATTGTCCTTACGTTCTCAATAGCAGGCGGGATGCGTCCCTCTCGGAATTTTAGCCTGGATATTAAAGATCAGAAGCCTGCTTTGCGACAAATACCTACGCTTTGACGCCCAACTTGCCTGCTCTCTTTGGGATTCAAACCATTTTAGAGACCCAGCTCAGGTGAAAGCCCATGGTCTGTGATGACTGAAAACGGTTCATCTTGTTGAAGATGAAGTCGATCGCCAGATAGACGAAATAGACGTTAATGAAGATTCAGAACAAATCGGCGCAGGCTTTAATGTGCTTGATCGCTTTGTTGGGCAGAAACTTGAACTGGAAGGTGACGCGGTTATATGCGCACATCTTGGCTGCATGGCTGACGCCAAAGAACACAAACCAGACAAAAATTTGCATCGACAATTCCTCGACCCACGAAAACCAAAAACCGAACCATGTGCGCACGGCGACCTGCAGAAACAGCAGGCAGACGAAAGCCGCGAGAAGATTGCGACAGATATCGCTTTCGATATGGTCAACGATACACCAGAATTTAGTCATAGTGCCCTCTCGATCAGTTTTGGTCAGCGCCCCAAGGCGCTGACCCTTCGCTTGTCACAAGTTATTCGGAGACGGGCTCGCTGCCGATTTCAGCAAGCACAGCATTCAGCTTTTCAACGCCACCGATGCTATCGTAAAAGTCTGGCCAAACGGCTTCGGTCGCCAACTGGATGAACTCTTTCTCATTGTTCTCGGGGTCCATGATTTCCATGCCTTCGGCGATCAGGATTTCCTTGATCTCGGCTTCCTTGTCGCGCAGGAACTGTGCAGAAGCCTGTGTAGCCCGTTGACCGGCTTCAAGCACGATGGCCTGATCTTTCTCTGGCAAGCCTTGGAAAACCTGCTCGGAAACGATCAGTGGTTCGATGGAAAAGATGTAACGCAGGTTGGTGGTGTAGGGATTGTCCTGACCATCCAGATCAGCCACCGACGTCACTGGCTTCTTGGAATTGGTGAGACGACGGAAACCTGTATAGGTCCATGCGATAATGCGCACACCGAAGTCGTTGACTGTGTTTTCTGTCAGCTCTTGGCCAATCGGGCCTTGGGTCAGCTTTTCAGCATCTTCGAGGCTCAGGATCACATATGGTAGCGATAACACGCCAACAGTTGTCGAAAATGGTGTGACGTTGTTGATGGCAAGGATCGACATGTCCACCGTGCCGATGGCTGCTTCGTTCACTGTGTCCTGCTCTGACCCAAACTTGCCGTTCAAGAACAGTGTTCCAGAGTGTTCGCCGCCGCTATCACCGACAGCGATCTTGAAATTGTCGGCGGTTACTGCGCCAACGCTCATGATGGTCGCAGAAAGCGCGATTGTCGCACCGGCCCTGAAACCAGCCTTCGCGGTCGCCCCTCGTGAACAAGGACGCCGCTGCCGGGCCAATCGTAGCCCCGATCGAAAACCCGAGGATCAAACCGCCGCTGGTTTCCACCATCTGCGCGTTGGGCAACCCATCGTTGGCATGTGAAATGCACAAGGCATAAATCGGGATCATCAGTGCCCCGTGCAGCGCAGCCAACATCAATGTGGGTAATCCTGGCGGGGCCATGTGAAACCAGATGGCGAGCCCCGATATCACCGTCCCGCATGATACGGTGCCGATGACGAGACAGCGGTCGATCTTGTCCGACAACCACCCCAACGGCCATTGCGACAGCATGCCACAAAATACAAAAGCCGCCATCAACAGCGCGATTTCACTGGTTATCATATCGCGTCCTTGTGCGAAGACTGGCCCCGGCGCCCAAAACGCACCTTCGGCCATACCTGATGCAAAGCAACCCACAATCCCCATTGGCAAGATCGGATACAGTCTGCGTAGGTCCAAAGGCGCCGCAGGTGTCGGTGTCAGGCTAATCGGCACAATGGCCAGACAGATCAGGACCGCAACGACAAGGAACAGCGTTGGTCCAGCGGTGTCCGACAAAACCGCCAGCAGTGAAGCCACCGAAATAGGCGGTGCCCATGATGCCGATCATCGCGGCAGTATAGCCTTCCTGCCCTGCACGAATAGGCAACAAGGTCTGAAATAAGCCATTGCCCGCAAACAAAAGGCCCGCGCAAAGCAGGATCGTCACAATCGCCAGCAAAGATGATTAATGATCTGGCTGCCTCATGCACATGGGTCTTTCAGTCATCGTCAACTGCGCTGATAAATCACCGGAAACCAGTCTTCGCGCAATACCTGCCCCGGTGTCATGTCATGGCCGGGAAACGGCGGTGAGGTTGGGCCAGGACGTTCGACATAGCGTGCATCATCACCCACAAGGCGCAACGAAAAAGCACGACGGCGCGTGTCGGTCGTGTTGCCACGCGCGCCGTGCAGCGTGCCATAGTTGAAGGCCACCGCGTCACCCGGCTCCATCTCCCATTCGCGAATTTCCATGCCTTCGGCGTCGGGGTCCGGTACGGGCATGTAGTCATCCTCGTTCGGATAGAAGCTGGTTTCCGCAAGCCACCGCGTTGGTAGCACGGGCTTTTCCCATGCGTGACTGCCCGCGACGCAACGCAGACTGGCGCCTGTTACCGTATCCATCGGGGACCAGAAGCTGACGTTCTGCATGCCATCCACGAAATAGTAGGGGCCGTCCTGATGCCATGGGGTCGGCTTGGATGTGCCGGGTTCCTTGACCAATATATGATCGTGGAACACCTGCACGCGGTTCGATTGCATGAGGTCCGCAGCGACTGCGCCTGCGTCTGAATGGTGGATCACATCTTCAAATTCGGGAATACGGGTCCAGTTACAATAATCGTCGAAAAACCGCCCGCCCTCGCCCTCTTTGAGGTTCTCTGCCGCATATGGGCCGGGTTCATTCATATTACGCTCGATGCCTGCGCGTAACTTTTCGACATGATCGGCGAACAGCCCTTTGATCAGGACGACGCCTTCGCGCTGAAAGGTGTCAACATGGTCTTGCGTGATAAGTGGGTGCATTGAATGATCCTCCCTATTGCAATCAGGCATACGCAACGGAATATTTAATTTCTAATAATATTTAGTCATACTATTAATAGTCACATGCTATATCTTACCCTGCGCCAATATGAGTACATCGTCGGCGTTGCCGATGCGGGCAGCCTGACCAAGGCGGCGGCACTTATGAACATCTCGCAACCGTCGCTTTCGGTTGCGATCACCCGTGTAGAGGACCACCTCAAACGTGCCATTTTCGTCCGTGGCAAAGGGGCCGCGATTGAGATCACGCCTTATGGGCATCGCCTGATTGCCAAGGCGCGCGATTTGTTGGCGCTCGGAGCCGAGATCGAACAGGACAGCGACACTTCGCATACGTGGGTGCTGGGCTGTTTTTCCGACATCGCCCCGTGGTATCTGGCCCCGGCCCTAAAACAACTGGGCGACCGTTTCCCGATGCTGTCATTTGCTGGTCGCGAAGGGCGTTTCGCTGATCTGGCAGGCTATCTGGCCGAAGGACAGATGGATTTTGCGATATCCTATGACGTGGGGTTCGCGGGACATTTCAAGCGGCGGAAGCTGGCAGATATTGCGCCGGTGGCATTTGTTGCGACGGATCATCCGCTGGCACAAAAAGTCGCACTGGACCTCTCTGATCTGAATAACGAAACGCTAATCCTGTTCACCGAAAACCTGTCAGAAGAGTTCATGCGCGATCTGTTTGCACGGGTACAGCTGACGCCTGTGATCGGGCAAAAGGTCGCCTCACTGGAGATGATGCGGTCGCTTGCGGCAAACGGTGCAGGTGTGGGCATCAGCTATTCCTGCCCTCCCGGCGATCTCAGCTATGACGGCAAGCGCCTTGTGACGGTACCGATTGCCACGCCCGAGGCCAAAACCGAAATCGCCCTGATCTGGTCAAGCCTGCGGGCCGAGAGCCCTGATTTCAACGCCATTCTGAATACGCTTTCGCCTAAAGCGACGTCCGCAACTGATAGCCGGGGGTGAACAGCAGCCGCACTTTGGTGACTGAGGCGTCTTTGTCCCATGTCAGCCTATCGATAGCGAAAACAGCACTTTGCGGGGCAACGCCAAGGATGTCAGCGTCATCCTCCGCCACTTGCACTGCTGAAAACGCGATTTCACCGTGGGTATAGGGGGCATATTTGAGCAACCATTCATTGGCGCTGATCGTGGCGAAATCCTCATCGTGCGCCTGCGGGACAACGCCGATGTTGATCCAGCGATCCTCGACTGCGTAAGGTGCATCATCGGCTAGATGCAATGCGCGGACATGCAGAAGCGCGTCGCTGGCAGGCGTTTGCATCGCACCGCAAACCCGTGCAGGCGGCACGGTTAGCTCGCGCGTCAACAACTGATAGCCGTACTTGCTGCCGCGCCCTTCAACCTCGTGGCGGATCACGGCAATATCCAACGTGGCCTTGGCTACGGGTTGCGCCGCGACACGCGTACCCGCCTTGCGACGACGGTCCAGCAGGCCACTCTCTGCCAACGATCGCAACGCGCGGTTCACTGTGGACCGGGCACAGCCGAATTCCTCGGCCAGATCGGCCTCATTGGGGATCAACTCGCCGGGTTTCCATTCGCGAGCATGAATACGGCGCAAAACCTCGTCCTGTACGCTTTTCCAGTTTCGAAACGAAGGTGCGTTCATAAAGCGTCTTTCAAGGCGTCGATCGTCTGCTTGTAAGCCGCGACAATGCCGTCGCGAGCGATGTGTTTGCCGTCCCTTACCATATGGCGGCCCGCTGACCAAACGTCGCGTACCAGCCTGTCATCACCTGCAAATATCCAAGCATCCAGAGTGGCATCGCCCGCCCTGCCCCAAAGGTGTTCCGACGTCGTATCAAGCGTCAGAATGTCAGCCCAGGCACCCACTGCGATCCGCCCCGCATCGCGCCCTGCCGCCTTGGCTCCGCCCGCCAGCATGTCGTCGAACAGACGCCTGCCCGTCGATTTCCCGGGTGTGGCCAAGGCAGCCCGCGTCCCGTCGCGCAGGCGTTGTGAATAATCAAGCGTGCGCAACTCCTCAGCCAATGAAATGCGAATGTTGCTGTCTGATCCGATCGCAATGGCTCCGTCGTGGTCCAGCCACCGGACAGCGTCAAAAATGCCGTCACCCAGACTGCTTTCCGTGATCGGGCACAGTCCCGCGATGGCACCGGACTGTGCAAGAGCAATGGTTTCGTCAGGTGTCATCTGCGTGCAATGGATCAGACACCATCGGGCATCGAGTTGCATATTATCAAGCGCCCAAGTCACCGGACGCGCGCCCCAATGCTGCAAGACCTCATCTACTTCAGCCCGTTGTTCGGCCAAATGCATATGAATGGGGCCGTGCGGAAATGCGGCCGCATAATCCCTCAGATCACTTGGGCCAACGGCGCGCAACGAATGGGGTGCCACGCCAATCGCTGCGTCAGCGCCTGCCGCCTTGATGGCCAAGGCAGCACCGTCATGCAGACGCAGGAAATCCTCCATTCCATTGCCAAACCGGATCTGCCCGGCAGTCAATCCGCGTCCATCGCATCCGCCATACTGGTAATGCACCGGCAACAGACAAAGCCCAATGCCAGACTGCGCTGTTGCGGCAAGAATGCGTTGTGATGTCTCTGCAATATCATCGTAATGCGCGCCACCCGGCTGGTGATGCAGATAATGAAATTCGACCGAAGCCCCGTAACCCGCCTCCAGCATTTCCATTTGCACAAAGGCGGTGATCGTTTCGATGTGCGCGGGCGTCAACCGGTCCAGGAAGCGGAACATCAATTGCCGCCATGTCCAGAAACTGTCGCGCGGATCAGGGCCACGCTGTTCGGTGAGCCCTGCCATTGCGCGTTGAAAGGCGTGGCTGTGCGCATTGACCGGGGCGGGAAGTGCCATTGGCACAGGCTGGCCCGTTGCTGTCGCATCGGTTTCAACCGCGCTGATCCGCCCGGCACTATCAATGTCAACGCGCACATTCTCTGCCCAACCTGTCGGCAGCAATGCTGTTTTGGCCCAGATCGTTTGCATCATTCACTCCGCTTGACAGATTATTATGTATGCACATAAATATATTATGCACGATAATTTGCAAGTGAGTCGACCGCATGCTTTTCACAAATGCCCACATTGCCACCCTGCAAAACAACGGCAGCTATGGCCTGATCGCAGACGGGGTCATAGTCACCGAAGGCACGCAGATCGCTTGGGTCGGCCCTGCCGCCGATATTCCCGACACTTTCTGCGACGCCCCGACACATGACCTTGAGGGGCGACTTGCGACCCCGGCCCTCATTGACTGCCATACGCATGTGGTCTTTGGAGGCAACCGCGCAGCCGAATTTGAACTGCGTCTGAACGGGGCATCCTACCAAGAGGTGGCACGCGCTGGCGGCGGGATCGTTTCAACGGTGAAAGCGACGCGCGCAGCCACTGAAGACGCCTTGCTTGCGGATGCCCTGACCCGCGTCGATGCAATTATTGCCGAAGGTGTGACCTGCATCGAAGTGAAATCGGGCTACGGACTGGACCACGAGACAGAGTTGAAAATGCTGCGCGTTGCGCGCCGGATTGCGACAGTCCGTCCGATCGAGGTACGCACCAGTTTTCTTGGCGCGCACGCCGTACCAGCCGAATTTGAGGGCAAGCCGGACGCCTACATTGATGACATCTGCATACCCGCCTTGCGCGCCGCCCACGCGGAAGGTCTGGTCGATGCGGTCGATGGGTTTTGCGAGGGCATTGCGTTCGACACGCGCCAAATCGCCCGCGTGTTCGATTTGGCCAAGGAACTGGGTCTGCCTGTGAAACTTCATGCAGAACAACTGTCCAACATCGGTGGGACGCAGCTGGCGGCGGCATATGACGCACTTAGCGCCGATCATGTAGAATATGCGACGGATGCCGACGCTGCAGCGCTTGCCGCGTCCGGCACGGTCGCCACGATTTTGCCTGGTGCGTACTATACGCTCCGCGAGACACAAAGCCCCCCGCTCCAGTCTTTCCGCAATCACGGCGTGCCGATGGCGTTGGCGACCGACTGCAACCCGGGTTCATCGCCGCTGACCTCGCCGCTTTTGACGATGAATATGGCCTGCACCCTTTTCCGCATGACCCCGCTTGAAGCGCTTTTGGGCATGACCGCTCATGCGGCAAAGGCGCTCGGGCTGCGAGATCGGGGCCGAATTGTCGTGGGCGCGCGTGCCGACCTTTGCGTCTGGGATGCCGCACATCCGGCAGAATTGCCTTACCGCATCGGGTTCAACCCGCTTCACACACGTATTTTCGGAGGATCACTGTGACCGTCACACTAACACCGGGCGCCGCGACCCTTGCACAATTGCATGACATCTGGGCGCATAATCATGCCGTGACGCTGGACGCTGCGTTTCACGATGGCATCGAGGCGGCGCATGCAATGGTCGCCAAAGCCGCCACAGGTGATGCCGCTGTCTACGGGGTCAACACCGGCTTTGGCAAACTCGCCAGCGTCAAGATCGCGGCCAAGGATGTCGCCACCCTGCAACGTAACCTGATCCTGTCGCATTGCTGCGGCGTGGGTGATGCACTGGACGCGGCCACAACCCGCCTGATGATGGCGCTGAAGCTGTTATCTTTGGGACGTGGCGCTTCTGGCGTTGCGATGACGACGGTCGCGATTATACAGGATATGCTGGCCCGTGGTGTCACCCCTGTGATCCCCGCCCAAGGGTCGGTCGGCGCGTCCGGCGATCTTGCACCCCTTGCCCATATGGCCGCTGCGATGATCGGCGCAGGAGAAGCGATATATCAGGGCAAACGCATGGCTGCAGGCGACGCCTTGGCAAAAGCAGGCATCACACCGATCGTGCTGGGCCCCAAAGAGGGTCTTGCGTTGATCAACGGCACCCAGTTTTCAACGGCCTGTGCCTTGGTTGGGCTATGGGGTGCCTGGCGCAATGCGGCGACATCGGTATTGACCGGTGCGCTGTCGACCGATGCGATTATGGGATCGACCGCCCCGTTGCAGGACACCATCCACACCTTGCGTGGTCATGCGGGGCAGATTGCCGTCGCGCGCGCCCAACGCACCCTCATGGAAGGTTCTGAAATCCGCGCAAGTCATGTAAACGGCGACCTACGCGTGCAAGACCCCTACTGCATCCGTTGCCAGCCGCAGGTGACCGGGGCCGCAATGGACGTGTTGCACTTTGCGGGCCGTACCCTTGAGATTGAAGCAAATGCCGTCACGGACAATCCACTGGTGCTGGTGGATGACGATCTGATCGTATCCGGCGGGAATTTCCACGCTGAACCCGTCGGCTTTGCCGCTGACCAGATCGCCGTTGCGATTTCCGAGATCGGCGCGATTGCGCAGCGGCGTGTGGCACTGATGGTTGACCCGACGCTGTCGTTTGACCTGCCGCCGTTCCTGACCCCTGACCCGGGCCTGAACTCCGGCCTGATGATCGCAGAGGTCACGACCGCCGCTTTGATGAGCGAGAACAAGCATCTGGCGAACCCCTGCACGACCGACAGCACACCAACATCCGCCAATCAGGAAGACCACGTCAGCATGGCCGCGCATGCTGCACGGCGATTGTCGCGCATGAACGCGAACCTCAATGTGATACTAGGGGTTGAGGCGATGTGTGGCGCGCAAGGCATCGAATTCCGCGCGCCTTTGCAGACAAGTGATGCGCTGAAATCCGCAATGGCCACGCTGCGCGCCAAGGTGCCGACGCTCAGGGAGGATCGCTATCTTGCGCCCTGCATTGAAGCGGCCAGCGCATTGGTGGCAAATGGGGCACTGGCAGCATCAGTTGATCTGCCCGGCTTTGTGAAAGGTGACGCGCCATGACCCCGGTCACGGTGGATCAGGGTGATAGCCCGATTGTGCTGGGGCTGCCGCATACCGGTACCTTCGTGCCTGATACGGTCGCCGCCAACCTGAACGATAACGGACGCAAACTGGCCGACACTGACTGGCATATCGACCGGCTTTATGAGGGGCTTTTGGACGGCGCGACCATCGTGCGCGCCAACTTCCATCGCTATGTCATCGACGCCAACCGTGATCCTCAAGAGACAAGCCTTTATCCCGGCCAGAATACGACAACGCTGGTGCCTCTGACCGACTTTGACGGGCGGGATATCTGGGAAACGCCCCCGACAGCCGCTGAAATTGACGCACGTCGCCATGCTTTTCACGCACCATATCATGCCGCAATGCAGGCCGAACTTGACCGGTTACGCGCCCGTCATGGCGTGGCGATCCTTTATGATTGCCACTCTATCCGGTCGCGTATTCCTTACCTGTTTGACGGCACCCTGCCGGATTTCAACATCGGTACAAACATGGGTGCGACCTGTGCCGCACGGATCGAAACCGCCACGACTGGCATTTGCGAAGCCGCCATCGCCTATTCCACCACTTTGAACGGGCGTTTCAGAGGCGGCTGGACCACGCGGCACTACGGCAAGCCAGATAAGGGCATCCACGCGATTCAAATGGAACTCGCCCAGTCGACTTACCTGACCAATCAGGCTCCGCCTTGGACTTACGATAATACCAAGGCCGCCGTCTTGCGCCCGCTTCTGACGAAAATCCTGACAAATCTGGCCGCACTGGCCCCGACCCTAGGAGGCAAATCATGACCGACCCTCGCCACAACCAGCGCGACATTTTCCCCCCGACCGGCCCCGAGATCACCGCCAAAAGCTGGCTGACCGAAGCTCCGATGCGCATGCTGATGAACAACCTGCACCCGGATGTGGCCGAAAACCCGCATGAACTGGTCGTCTATGGCGGCATTGGCCGTGCCGCGCGCACCTGGCAGGATTTCGACGCGATTGTCGCCGCCCTCAAGGCGCTTGAAGATACCGAAACGCTGCTGGTGCAATCAGGCAAACCCGTTGGTGTGTTCAAAACCCACAAGGATGCACCGCGCGTGCTTATCGCAAACTCCAACCTTGTGCCGCACTGGGCGACTTGGGACCATTTTAACGAGCTGGATAAAAAAGGCCTCGCTATGTACGGCCAAATGACCGCAGGATCGTGGATTTACATCGGCACCCAGGGCATCGTGCAGGGCACCTATGAAACGTTCATGGAGGCAGGCCGCCAGCATTATGACGGCAACCTGAAAGGTCGTTGGATACTGACCGGTGGTCTTGGCGGCATGGGCGGCGCGCAGCCTTTGGCTGCTGTCATGGCCGGTGCCTGCTGCCTGGCGGTTGAATGTGATGAAACCCGCGCCGATTTCCGTCTGCGCACCCGTTATGTCGATGAAAAGACGCATGATCTGGACGAAGCGCTCGCGATGATCGATCGCTGGACCAAAGCGGGCGAGGCGAAATCAGTGGCGCTCATCGGCAATGCAGCAGACGTTTTCCCGGATTTGGTCAAGCGCGGCGTGCGCCCCGACATGGTCACCGACCAGACGTCGGCGCATGATCCAATCCATGGCTATCTGCCCCAGGGTTGGACGGTCGCCGAATGGCGTGCCAAGCAGGAAAGCGCTCCGGCGGCGGTCGAAAAAGCGGCGCGTGCATCGATGAAGACACAAGTTGCCGCAATGGTCGATTTCTGGAACATGGGCGTGCCAACGCTGGATTACGGCAATAACATCCGGCAGGTCGCGAAAGAGGAAGGTCTGGAAAATGCCTTTGCCTTCCCCGGGTTCGTACCCGCCTATATTCGCCCGTTATTTTGCCGTGGGATTGGCCCGTTCCGCTGGTGTGCGCTGTCCGGCGATCCAGAGGATATCTACAAGACAGATGCCAAGGTCAAAGAGTTGATCGACGATCCCCATTTGCACAACTGGCTGGATATGGCGCGTGAGCGGATTGAATTCCAGGGCTTGCCAGCGCGTATTTGCTGGGTCGGCCTGGGCCTGCGGCACAAGCTGGGACTGGCCTTTAACGAAATGGTCCGCAACGGCGCGCTTTCCGCACCAGTTGTCATCGGACGCGATCATCTCGACAGTGGGTCGGTCGCATCGCCCAACCGCGAAACGGAAGCAATGAAGGACGGCTCTGATGCTGTCTCCGACTGGCCTTTGCTGAACGCGATGCTGAATGTCGCAGGCGGGGCCACATGGGTGTCATTGCACCACGGCGGCGGGGTCGGCATGGGCTTTTCGCAGCATTCGGGCATGGTCATCTGCTGTGACGGGTCCGAGGAGGCGGATCGGCGGATCGCCAACGTACTTTGGAATGATCCCGCAACAGGTGTGATGCGTCACGCCGATGCGGGCTATGAAGACGCGCTGGATTGTGCCCGTGAACAAGGGTTGAACTTGCCGGGTATCTTGGGAAGGTAACATGAAGTGTCTCAAGAACGCCCGGTCAGCGGCCGCATTGGACAACTTGGCCTGAATGGTTCCGAAAGCGCTGACGGCAGACAGGCGACAGTGGCAACAAGACCCGAACCAAGACAGCGAGGCCTACCGCACACCGCGCATCAATTCGGAATAGTCCGGTGTGGCAGAGGCGGCCCTACCGATCAGCGCGCTGCAACCTCTTGATAGATCGTTTGTGGGCTCGACCAGCCCTTGCAATCCCGGACCTATCGCACACGCACCCCCGATACGCTGGGCAGTTTTATGATTGATATTGCCAGCATCCAGATTGGGAAACACGAGGACGTTCGCGTTTCCGCCAAGCGGGGAGTCTGGTGCCTTGGGGGCTGCCACCTTCGGCACAAAGGCCGCACCGAACCGCAGTTCGCCATCTACGATAAGATCCGACTCCATATTGCGGGCCAACGGGGAAGCCTGCACCATCTTGGACACCTTTTCGCCACCCGCACTCCTTCTGGTCGAAAATGAAAGCATCGCGACGCACGGCGCTTGTTCTGTCAATTGTCCAATCGAAACTGCCGGGGCTGTGGCGATCTACGCCTTATTCAACGCTGACGTTTCGGATGACGAAGTGTTTGGTCGTTGTTTCAAGCACATGCCAGTAGCCACGAAAACCATTGGGGATCAGGAAACTGTCACCTGCAAGAAATTCCTGTTCGACACCGTCTTCTCCGATCAGCTTGATATGTCCGGTCAGTAGCACGCAGAATTCATCACGGTCGGCGAAGGCAATCCATTTTCCCGGCGTGCTGGTCCATGTGCCGGCCATCAGTGTGCCGTCAGGGCTAGTGAAACGCCTCTGCGTTTCGTGATGCGGATCACCTTCGACAACGCGATCCGGCAGGTCGGCGAGGCGACGTTTTGTGATCGTCACCTCCTCTTTGAAATCTACGACACGCATGTGAGAGTCCTTTCTTCTTTATTGGGCGAAGTGGGTGATGCCATAAAGAATGAAACCCGCGATAAAGATGGTTTGGGCGACAATCAGTATGATGGCCTGACCGCCCACATCAAAGATTGTCTTGAGAGACGTTTTCATACCAACGGCTGCAATCGATACCAACAGTGCCCATTTCGACAGATTGGCAAGAAATCCCTGCATAAACGACGGGATCAGGCCAAAGGAATTGATCGCCGCCAGCACCAGAAACATAACCACAAAGAACGGCATCAGCGGCGGGCGCTTGCTGCCCTCCGCAGGCTCTTCATCAGCGTAGGCACGGATGATCAGCGCAAACACGAGCACAACAGGGGCCAGCATCGTCACGCGGATGAGTTTCACAAGTGTTGCGGTCTCACCGGTCTCATCACTTACCGAAAACCCCGCGCCGACGACCTGTGCCACATCATGAATCGTCCCGCCAAGGAAAACACCCGCGGCAAGGTCGTCCAGTTCAAGCCACGCGGTGATGATGGGATAGGCGATCATCGCAATGGTCGACAGGATTGTGACGCTGAGGACCGTAAAAATCAGGTTGCGTTCGGAATGTTCGTTTTTTGGCAGGACGGCCGCAATCGCCATCGCCGCGGATGCGCCACAGATCGCCACGGACCCGCCAGTGAGCAGCGCAAAGCGCCAGCCCCGCCCCAGCAGCTTCGCCCCCAAAAGGCCGAACAGGATCGTCAGGATCACACCCGCGACCACCAGCCCGATGAGTTTTGGCCCCAGCCCGATCAACAATTCAACACTGATGCGCGCGCCCAGCAAGGCGACACCAATGCGCAAGACGGTTTTCGAGGTGAGCGCGATCCCCGGCACACAGCGGCCTTCTTCGGCAAGAAAGTGAAAAGCTATGCCCAACAGCAGCGCCATCAGCATGGCAGGCGCTCCGTAGTGTTCAGACAGGAATTGCGCTGCGACAGCAATAACCACGGACACCGCAAAACCTGGCCCGTTGGCTGCAAAAAACCCTGAAACACGACTGGCAAAGGCCGGTGACGTTACTGAAGGTGTGGTCATCAGACAAATCCCCTTGACTGCACATGAAAAGGCCGGCGCGTCAATTAAAGTGGTGAATGTGAAGTACGTTGCAGCGCTACATTTCAAATGAGGCGGGCAAGGTGCCGGAACCGACACCTTACCCTTGCAGTGCGACGCCTAGACGAATTGCTGCTGCTTCATATCATCGCGGTTGATGCCCGCAATAGACACAGGCTTTTTCATCGCGTCGCGACGGAATGGCTCGCCCAGTTCCTGATTCAGAACAACTTCGATGAAGGTGGTAACACCATCATTCATTTGCTCACGCACAGCAGTGTTGAGAGCATCCGTCAGCTCTTCCATACCAGTGCATTGCACACCTTTTAGGCCACAACCTTTCGCGATCTCGGCATAGTTCACACCTTCGTTCAGCTCGGTGCCGACAAAGTTGTCTTTGAACCAAAGCGTGGTGTTACGCTTTTCAGCGCCCCATTGGTAGTTGCGAAAGATCACCATGGTGATGGCAGGCCAGTCACCGCGACCACAAGCTGTCATCTCGTTCATCGAGATACCGAATGCACCGTCACCGGCAAAGCCGACTACAGGCACGTCAGGGCAACCGATTTTCGCGCCAAGGATCGCAGGCAGACCGTAACCGCAAGGCCCAAACAAACCGGGAGCGAGGTATTTGCGGCCCTGATCAAAGGACGGATAGGCATTGCCAATGGCACAGTTATTGCCGATGTCGGACGAGATGATTGCGTCCTTTGGAAGCGCAGACATGATCGCACGCCATGCCTGACGTGGTGCCATGTGATCTGGTTTCGCTTTGCGGGCCCGCTCGTTCCAGTCGATACCTTCATCTGCGTCATCTTCATGGTCCATCGATGACAGTTCCTGCGCCCAACGGGACTTGGTCAAAGCGACCAGTTCCTTGCGTTCTTTGCGGCCCTTGTCACCGGCTCCATCGGCAAGATTGTCCAGAATTTGTTCGGCCACACGCTTGGCGTCGCCCTGAATGGCGACGTCCACCTTTTTGGTCAGGCCAATGCGGTCGGAGTTGATGTCAACCTGGATGATCTTGGCGTTTGTGGGCCAGTAATCTATGCCATAGCCGGGCAACGTGGAGAACGGGTTCAGGCGGTTGCCCAATGCCAGAACAACATCCGCCTTCTGGATGATTTCCATCGCCGCCTTGGAGCCGTTGTAACCCAAAGGTCCTACGCCCAGTGGATGCGAACCGGGGAACGCGTCGTTATGCTGGTAGTTGCAAGCGACAGGCGCATCCAGCGCTTCGGCGAGCTTGGCAGAGGCGTCGATGCCACCGGACAAAACCACACTGGCACCATTCAGGATGACGGGGAATTCCGCCTCGGACAGCAGCTTGGCCGCGTCCTTGACCGCCTGCTCACCGCCCTGCGGACGTTCCAGCCGGATGATCTGGGGCAGGTCGATGTCGATGACTTGCGTCCAGTAATCACGCGGAATGTTAATCTGCGCAGGGGCAGAGCCGCGCCATGCTTTTTCGATCACGCGGTTCAGCACTTCGGCCATGCGCGACGGATCACGTACTTCTTCCTGATAGCACACCATGTCTTCGAACAGTTTCATCTGCTCGATTTCCTGAAAGCCGCCCTGACCGATTGTCTTGTTGGCCGCCTGAGGTGTTACCAACAGCAAAGGTGTGTGGTTCCAGTATGCGGTTTTGATCGGTGTGACAAAGTTGGTGATGCCGGGGCCGTTCTGCGCAATCGCCATAGACATCTTTCCGGAGGCACGGGTGTAGCCATCTGCGATCATGCCGCCGGATGTTTCATGCGCACAATCCCAGAACTTAATGCCCGCCTGCGGAAACAGATCAGAAATGGGCATCATTGCGGAACCGATAATGCCAAAGGCGTTGTCGATCCCGTGCATTTGCAGAACCTTCACAAAGGCCTCTTCGGTGGTCATTTTCATGTCAGTATTCCTTGTATCAGGGCGTTAGAGAATTTCGTCGCGAACATAGTAATAAGGATAGGCCATCCGCTGGCCCAATCTGCGGAACGGCGTCAAAACACCGTGGCTTGGTAGCTGCGAGGTGAAGATCGGAAGCTTCAACTCCTTGCCCTTTCCCGCAACCATCTGCGCCATGCGTCGTCCCGCCTGAGCGGAGTACATCACGCCGTTGCCGCCATAGCCCATTGCATAAAAGATCGTTTGCTTTGGATCCGGCCGGAAGATGCGGGGCATCATGTCATGGCTGACATCCACCCATCCCCACCACGAATAATCAAGCTCGATCCCCTCCAGCACCGGAAACTTGCGATAAAGACCCTTTTGCAGCAGCGCGAGGTGCTTGGGATTTTCGGCATCGGTTCCGGTGATCGCACTGCGACTTCCGATCTGAACACGGCCATCTGGCAAATACCGGTAGTAGTGGCGCAAGGTCCGCGTGTCGGTCAGGGGCGATTTCACCTGAAACCCGCATTCTGTCTTTTCTTCATCGGTCAACGGACGTGTCACGATAGAGTTGGACAAGATCGGCATCAGGCGATGCTTGGTCTTTTCGTTCAAGCCGGGCGGTGTATAGCCTGCAGTCGCCAGTGCCACTGCACGCGCGCGCACAGTGCCACCGGGTGTGGTCAGGTGGTGTACGCCATTGACAGTCTTCCATCCCATCACCGGGCTTGCGGTGTGGATTTTTGCGCCAAGCTTGCGCGCCAGACGCACATAGCTGAAAGCCAGCTTTGCTGCATGGATTGAGGTTCCATCAGGTTCCCACAAGGCACCATGTGCTTCCTGATCGCGCACATAGGTTTCATGCAGTTCATCGCGTGATACCATGCGAGAGCCGTAGCCGAACACATCATTCAGAACGCTGCATTCTTTCTCCAGTTTTGCCATCACCTTTTGGCGGTGGGCCATATAGAAATGGCCACCGGTCTGTGGATCACAGTCGATATCGTCCGAGCCGATCAGATCGTTGAAGAGTTCAAAAGCTTCGCAAACCTCTGCGTGCATCTCCTTGGCGACATCAACGCCCCAACGCTTGATCCACTCCGACCGCTTGAGACGGCCGGACGAAATCTGCGCCTGCCCACCGTTGCGGGTGGAACAGCCCCAAGCGACGGTGTTGGCCTCAAGAACATGGGCTTTGATACCGTGCTCCTTCGCCAGATGGATGGCTGTGGACAGGCCCGTATACCCGGAGCCCACGACGACGACATCGACGTCGATGTCCCCTGTGACCGGCCCGTCATCTTCAGGCGGTGTTCCAGCAGTCCCGATCCAGTACGTCGGCGCGTGGTCCCGGTTGTGACCCGGGCCAGCGTCGATGATTGGATCATAGCGTGGATCGTAGCTGGCCTTTGGCCAGTGCTTTGGTCGATGTGGCATGCAACTTCTCCGTCAACGAGAGGGAAATCAGGCTTTGAAGGGAGGGCGGGACTTGCGCAGGGCCTGTTTCACGATGATCATGCCATCACGCAGCGTGAACAGATCAGCGCCTTGGGCTTCGACACGCATCCCGTCAGCATCAGTGCCCGAGAACGTCCATTCGGAAACCGCACGATCACCCTGCACAAAATGGCTGTGATGATCCCAATGCGCGTCTTTCATTCCGGCCCAGACCCCGGAAAAGGCCGCAGCAATGGCCTTGGCGCCCTCCACTTTACCGCCATAGACTTCATCACCGCCAACCGTGTAGAACACACAATCATCGGCAAAATGGCTCATCACGCCATCAACGTCGTGGCGGTTGAAGGCATCAAAGGTATCGGACAAGTCCTGAGCTGTCAGTGTCTTGGTCATCATGGTCTCCAGCTTGAGAAAAGTTTCAGATGTTGGCGTCTTTGTCCCGATAAGGAACAACGAGTGGTGGTATCAGGGGCCGTCGCCAAGCCCTTCTTGGCTAAGGTCCGCGGAAGGTGTGCTCATGCCAAAGCGCTTTGCTGGCTGAAAATCTCCAGCTTTGCACTTCAACGTGACACCCGACTAAGAGATTTTATAAAGCTGTCGTTAGGGCCAGAATTTTTATTGACTTAGTCCAGTTTGACCGAGACTTTGAGATATGGCCAAGATCCGTATCACAGCAGATGTTTTCTTCCTCGATCGCAGTTCAAAGAGACCGCTCCAAACGCAAATCCGCGAAGCCGTTATCGCTTCTATTCTATCGAAGCAGGCTCTGCCGGGCGCCGCGATGCCCTCCTCACGTAAACTTGCCGAACATCTGGGCGTGGCCCGTATGACCGTCACCCTCGCCTATGAGGAATTGGTCGATCAGGGATTTCTGATTTCAAAAAGCCGCAGCGGCTATTGGGTCGCCGATTCGGGTGCAGTACCGCGCCTGCCGACCCAGACTGGAATGACATCGGTCGAAAACAGCACCTTGTGGCAAAACGTCCTGTCCGAGAACCTGTCAGCGCGTCAGAAGATTATCAAACCGCGGGACTGGAAATCCATGCCCTATTCGTTTGTGTTCGGTGAAATGGACAGCGCAATCTTCCGGCATTCGGCCTGGCGCGAATGTGTGCGCCAAGCGATGGGAACCCGTGACTTCGATCTCATGGCCGGCAACGAGGCGACAGATGACCCCATGCTCGTGGAGTATATCCTGTCGCGGATGCTACCACGGCGCGGAATTACGGCAAACCGCAAACAGGTGCTGATCACAGTTGGCGCGCAGAATGCCATCTGGTTGGCAATCGAGCTTTTGACCCGCGTCCCATTGAAGGCCGTCTGCGAAAATCCCTGCTACCCGGACACGCCGCAGGCATTACGATGGTGTGGCGCCGACGTTGCAACCGTCAATGTCGACGATCATGGATTGCCGCCTGACGCTATTCCGGACGGCACACAGGCTGTCTTCGTTACACCTAGTCACCATGCGCCCACGGGGGCAACCATGCCGCGTGCCCGCCGCGAGAAATTGCTTGAACAGGCACAGACCCGTGATTTTGTCATTGTCGAGGATGACTACGAGTTCGAGATGAGCTTCATCGAACCCCCCAGTCCAGCCTTGAAGGCCATCGACAAGGACCAACGTGTCCTCTACGCGGGGAGCTTTTCCAAAGCATTGTTTCCGGGCCTCAGGCTGGGCTATCTCGTCGGACCTGAGCCAGTGATCGCTGAGGCAAGAGAACTACGCGCGATGATGCTGCGGCATCCGCCGGGTCATCTGCAACGCACCGCCGCATATTTCCTTGCCCAAGGGCACTACGATCTGCTGATCCGCGATCTGCGCAGAGAGTTTGCCAAGCGTCGAACCGCTGTTCTTGAGGCTCTGGACAAGACTCCGCTCGAAATGGCCGGAGCAGCGCGGTTTGGTGGCAGCTGTCTTTGGGTTAAAGCGCCAGACGGGACCAATACGGAAGAACTCGCGGCGGAACTCCTGAAAGTAGGTGTTGTCATCGAACCTGGCTCACCGTTTTTCACGGGCCATGACAAGCCAAAGGAATTCTTCAGGCTCGGGTATTCCTCTATCCCGTTGGAAAACATTCCAGAAGGCATTCGCCTCATCGGTGAAATGGTTTCTGCGGCCCCGAAGCGAACTGCATGAACGGGCTATCCTTGCCATTATGACGCATGAAGCAGCCTACCGGAAGGCACCACGGCGGTTCGCGAACCTGGATACGTTACGCGGCGCATGCCACAGGCGTACTTGCCGCCACAGTCGACAGATTGATGATCTCTGCGGCGGGCAGACCCTGCCACTCCCCAGTTAACATAACGAAACTGATATCACAGCCGACGTTCAGGACTGACCACCCGGGTGTCCCAACGAAAAGATGCACCTTCCGGCAGGCGCAGAAGCGCTACCCCGATGGGTGTCATGACCAAAATCAGACCGTGCGCAAGATAAGCGACGTTTTACGTCTTTCTGCGCAGGGTCTGTCGAGCCGCCAGATTTCAGCCCGCCTTTATGTCGGGTCACCACGTCTGTTCATCACACGAAACCCGTCAGGCCGGTCATGTCCGATAGTGCTTGGTCATGATCCTGGATCTGGGATGTAGCAAGGCTCATCGCAAATCTGGTCCCTGCGCAGCGCACCGTGCGATAAATCATCTGCGCAAGCGGCCAGCACTGAATGCGGCCCGCGCTCCTGATCGTCATAATCGGTGGGGGCCCTGCATCGACCTCCAGATCGTCGAACGCGATCGCCGCACCCAAACCCGTCGCCTTAGCTGCGGCCTCCTTTGCGGTCCAGACTCGCAGAAAGGCGGGCCATCGGGCGTCGTCCGGCAATGCTGAAATCGCCATGACCTCCCCAGCGGTCAGACTGTCCCAGACGATTGCAGACCGGGGGTCAGGGTCCAGACATTCCAGGTCGATTCCCACGGGATGCGTGTCGTTCGTGGCCAGTGCGATGCAGGGGCCAGCATGCGATAGGTTGAATGCAATCGGTGGTAGGCCCGCCGCGACCCCGGGCTTGCCAAAGCGGCCAATATCGAACCGCCACGCATCCGGGGCAATACGCCCACTCACGCAACAGGACAGGACGTGGCGCAGCAACGCGCGCGCGGCCAGACTTCGGTCCCGATCTTCGGGCCGCCTGAACCGATCGGCCCGGGCACGCTCGTCCGCGCTCAGGCCGGATCGGGCAGGCAGCAGCAGCGCCTCTTCCACAGAGGCGATCCAGACCTTCGCGTCACCGAATTGGTGACGCACCAGCATGATCAGATCCCTTGGTGCCGCCGCAGCGCGGCATGCACATCGACCGGCTGCGCCTCGCGCGCCGCCACACGGCGGGGCGTCATCGGTTCCAGTTTGCGGGGCATAGGTTCAACAACCACCGTTTTGCGGTGATCGACCCTGCGGGCTGGGTTGCCGCACCAGGTCGTCCTGGCCTCGAGCGTCTCGCCTTTCATCAGGAACGAATCCGGACCAAGCGTGACATCGTCCCCCATATTGACACCGTAGTGTACGAACGCTGACGGCCCCAAGGTGCAGGATTTCCCGATCCGGATACGATCGGACTTAAAATAGCCCTCTTCCAGAGAATGCCCCTGCAGAACACATCCGGTATTGAGGTTAGTATAATCACCGACCTCGATCATTGTCTTTTCGACAAAGGCCGCACCGCCGTCGAACACCATCTTGCCGACCCGGACGCCCAGCAAGCGTGACACGATATTCTTGAAAGGGGTGCCCGCGAACAGCCGCGTCAGGGGCGTTGAGCTCAGCTTCCAGTGGCGTTCGTGGAACCAGAAATAGGGCTCGTACATCGACACCGCCTGCGGCTGCAGTCGTTTGAACCCAAGACTCAACCATTCAACCAGCACAAAGTAGGCAACTCCCGCGACCGAAGCAAATAGGGACGCCGCGACCAGCGCCGCAAGGCCGTATTGCGGATAGAACAGGATGGACATGCCCAGGGACCCAATCGTCACGCAAACTATCGCCCAGTTGATCACGACAAAGGCCAGCAGAGTGCCGATGTTATGGGCCGTCTTGCGGCGCAACCTGTCCTTCAATTCCGAGGGCGCAAAGTCCTGCGACTGTGACTGGTCCCGTTTCGCGGCACGCGGAATCTCGAACGCGGGAGAGCCTAGAAGACCAACATTTGCGTGAAGCGGCCCGTCCGTTGGAATCATGACCTTGGTCGCCAGCAGGCAGTTTTCACCGACCTTGCCGCCGGGTGGAAAGACGATGGCGTTGCCAAGGTAGTTGTTGGGGCCAATTGCGACCGTGCGCCGCCGAAACCCGGAACTCGACATTTCGGTGTTCACCATCACCAAGCCGTCAGAAACCATCGTACCCGATCCGATGTCACACAACAGCGGATCGTCGTGTTTGTGTTCAAGCCCGAAATTCGACCCGGTCTGAATAACGTCGTTCAGGTTGTAACCGGCCAGTTTCTGAAAAGTTGTAATCATCACGCTGTCACCAAACAGTACCGTGAAAAAAGGCGTCGCCGTGGCCCTCCTAATAAGATCATGCAGGAAATAGTGAACACCGAACAACGGATAGACCTTGCGCTCTTCCAAAAACGGATTGAGCAACCGCGGCACCGCAAAGGCCCAGGCAAGACGAGCGACGAGCAGGCCAAGGCCGACAAACGTCGTGATCAAAGCGAAAACGGAAGCGGCGGTCACCACGGTGGAAATGTCCGCACCCGTCTCCATGAACGAAACGCCCGCCATCGATCTGGCCGCGTCCCAGACCATAAAAATAACGAAGGCAAATGCGGGGAGGAACATGCCAAACGTGATGCCAAGCCGGAATAGCGCATAACTCCAGCGTCTAAGCGAAGAGCACGGCTGCCGTCCGACCGTGTTGTATGCGGTTTTCGCCTCGATCGAGGGGGATCCGTGATAGCTTTTGCCCGCTCGTAGGCGCTGACCGCTTTGCATTGACGATGCATGGCCTAGCTGCGCCCCGTCTTCGATCACCGTATCGATATCGATGACGCTTCCGCTACCGACATAAGCATCGTCGCCGATGTCGATGGGCCCTATGTGGATGTAATTGTTGCGCGCCGCAAAACCTGACAGGACAACGTCGTTGCGCAGGATACTGTTCGATCCGACATGGAAAAGGTCGGTGCAAACCGGCTTGACCTTTGGCAGCAGCACCGCACCCTTCCCGATCTTGGCCCCAAGCAGCCGGAGGTAGGTGTTGTAGATCTCCGTGCCGGCAAAAAGAACGGGCGGCGCGCTCCTGATCATGCCGCTTACAAACCAGAAGCGGAAATAGGCAAGGCTCCAAATCGGAATACGGGTCTTTTGCCATTTGCCGATAAGCATCCATTTCGCAATGACTGGGATCGCCGACCACATCAGAAAGGTTGCGACCCCAAAGCCTACAAAACGACCGTAAAATGCCAGCGGATCATCAATGACCGCATAAACCCAAGGAACCGTGACAGAAAAAAACCAAAGACCGAAAAGACCCGAACCAAGGTAGGTCAGCAGCTGTAATGTGCCGCAGCCGACATACTGCAACCGCGATGGCACATACCGCAGAGCCGGCGTCGCGACGCGAGTCTGTTCGGTCTCTTCCCGCTCAGCCAGATGCTCTGCCAGCAGCCGCACGGTGGGGTGCAGATAGGTGTCCGTCATCGCGACGTCCGACCGGCGCAGGTCTTTTCTGACCTCGGAACAAAATCGGGCCATCAGCATCGAATGCCCGCCTAGATCAAGAAAGAAATTGTCGTCGACCGAAACCCGATCAAGCCGCAGAATATCGCTCAGGATCGCCGACAGGCGTTTCTCGATGTCAGTCTGCGGCGCGACAAACGCGCCACGTCCTGCGGCAAGGCGCGGACCCGTCGGCGCTGGCAGCGCCTTGCGATCCGCCTTGTTGCTTGGGGTCATCGGGATCGCGTCAAGCCGTTCAAGAAACGCGGGCATCATATACGCCGGCAGATAGCTGCGCAGGAATGCGGCGATATCGGCATCGGGCATCAGCTCAACGTCTTTCTTGGGGGTGTAATATCCAACCAGTTCAATCTGTCCCGGTTCGATTTCATGCGTATCGACAATGGCCTGCGCGACATGCGGCAGATTCATCAGGACTGTTTCGATCTCTGCAAGTTCGATGCGATACCCCCGTATCTTGACCTGCGTATCGATCCTGCCATGGAATTCAACCTCGCCATCTTCGGTAATGCGGCCCAGATCACCTGTGCGATAGATGCGCCCTGACGGGTTGTTCGGCATTTGCAGAAAGTCCCGGATGAATTTCGAATGCGTCAGGTTCGGACGGTTTAGATAGCCCTGCGCAAGCCCGATGCCCGCGATGCAAATCTCGCCCATCTCGCCTTCGGGGACAGCTTTGTCTTCGTCCGCATCAAGGATCACCACCGTATAGGTTGGCAGCGGCGTCCCGATCGTGACCGGCTTGCCGGGATAAAGTTTAGCAAGTGTCGCGGTCACGGTCGCCTCGGTCGGGCCATAGGCATTCAGAATATTGCGACCGGGCTTGTACCAGCGCTGAACAAGGTTGGGCGGACAGGCCTCACCCGATAACAGCAGTATCCTCAGCTTGGGCAGGTCTCTCTCGATCGTGGCCAGCAGTGTCGGCACGCAACACAAGACGGTTACCTCCCGCTCTGACAGGAATTGCGCAAGTTCTTCACCCACAAGGCTGGTCCCGGGTTTGCCGGGAACAAGTGCCGCACCCGCGATCAACGGAACCCATAGCTCCTCGACCGAGAAATCAAAGGCGATCGTCATGCCCTGATAAACCCGGTCATCCGGCGCGATGCCATAGACCTGGGCGGCGACGCTGACGAAATTGCAGATGCTCGCATGTTCGATGGGAACGCCCTTGGGGTTCCCCGTCGTTCCCGAGGTATAGATGATATAGCAAAGCTGATCGGTCGGATCGCCCCTTTCCATCCCGTCAAGCCGCGCGGTCGACTGCCGCGCGATGAGTGACGCATCGGTGTCGGTGTAAAGCGTTTTAATGCTGTAGCCGTCCAGCTTAGGGCGGAACACCTCTTGGGACACCAGTGCTTTCACCCCGGCATCTTTAAGGATAAAACTGATGCGTTCCGTCGGGAACCCCGCATCCAATGGCACATAAGCTGCGTTGACCTTCAAAACTGCCAAAAGCGCGATGTAGGTTTCCGCCGATTTGTCAAAGAGCAGCCCAACCCGGTCGCCCGACCCGATACCATTCACAAGCAGATACCGGGCAAGCTGGTTCGCCCGATTGTCCAGTTCGCGGAAGCTGAGCGTCCCGGTATCGCTGATCACCGCCGTGGTGTTAGCGGTGGTTTGACTCGCATGAACCGCGTCGCATCTGGCCTCAAACAACTGGTCAAGCCGCTGACCTTCCATCCACCGCACCGCGTTATCGAATTCTCTGGATACCAACATCTCGTGATCACTCTCGCTTGGGCACATTCCAGGCCTGCGGCGAAGCCATAACCGCGCCGCCCCACCCGGTGGGTGAGCCCGATAATTTAAGATGCAACCCGATCCCCGCGCTCGGGTCGTGCACCGGACCGCCGGTGTTTGAAATCCGACGCTATCAGCCTGACGGAACACTCTTGGGGGCACGCGAAACGGGAACGGGCCTTTGCTTTCGGCGCAGCGCGTCCTCCACGGACCTGCAAAGAATATCAAGCCCCTCGTCAAGCTGCGCGTTGCTAGTGGTCAGCGGCATCAGGCATTTGACCACCTCGCCCAGCGGTCCCGCGCGCTCGATGATCAGTCCCCGCTTGAAGGCCGCAACGCTGATCGCCGTGGCCACTTCAGGGTCGGCACAGGCGATCCCGCGCATCATGCCGCGGCCCTTGACCCTGACAAGCTCGGGCGCGAACTGGTCGACAATATCCTGCAGCCGTTGCCCCAGATGCGCGCCTTTGGCGCAAACCTCCCGCGCAAAATCAGGCGTTTTCCAGTAGGTTTTCAGCGCAGCAGTTGCGGTCACAAACGCATGATTGTTTCCACGGAATGTGCCGTTGTGCTCACCCGGCTCCCAGATATCAAGCTCGGGTTTCAAAAGGACGACCGAAAACGGCAACCCGCTTCCCGACAGAGATTTCGACAGGGTGACTATATCGGGCGTGATGCCAGCACCTTCAAAGCTGAAGAAATGCCCGGTCCGGCCGCAACCGGCCTGAATATCATCGACGATCAGCAGGATGTCATGTGCCGTGCACAGGCGGCGCAAACCCCTCAGCCAGTCATCCCGCGCCGCGTTCAGTCCGCCTTCGCCCTGCACGACTTCGACGATCATCGCAGCAGGATGGTCAATGCCGCTTGACGGGTCGGACAGCATTTGATCGATGACCGCGATCGTATCAACCTCCTCGCCCAGATAGCCATCATAGGGCATCTGCGTCACACCCTGCAGGGTCACCCCCGCCGCCTTGCGCAGAAACTTGTTCCCGGTCAGCGACAAGGCCCCAAGGGACACCCCGTGAAACCCATTGGTGAAACTGATGACGTTTGACCGCCCCTTGACCTTTCGGGCGATTTTCAACGCCGCTTCAACGGCATTCGTCCCCGTCGGGCCGGTGAATTGCAGCAGATAGTCAAGCTGACGTGGCGCAAGAATGATATCACCGAACGCTTCCAGAAACTCGGCCTTTGCCGCCGTGTGCAGATCAAGACTATGCGTGATCCCATCCTTCTTGATGTACGACAACAGCGCTTTTTTGAACACCGGGTTGTTATGGCCGTAATTCAGCGACCCTGCCCCGGCCAGAAAATCCAGATAGCGGGTTCCGTCGGTACCGAACATCTCGGTGCCGATGCTTTTCCCGAAAGTTTCTGGAAAAGCGTTCGCATAAGACTGAACGCGGGATTCGAGGCGTGCAAAGACATCTTCGCGCGAATTGAATGCAGCCGGGTTTATTTCAAACATGTGAAGCTCCTTTTTTTTGATCCCATGCATGCGGGACAGCCGGCGCGGGCTTTTTTGGCGTTGTGGGAACGGCACCCTTCGTCTCGTACCGATATATTTGGCCGGGGGCGTCACGCGCAGAACAATGGTTTTGAAGAACGATGGTAAAGGTCGGGCTGAATTCGACATTGATGTAATTCAACGCCGATCTGCGATCCCGAAAGCATCCACCCCGGGCATTGGTCGCGTCGTGCACAATCCACCGCCCAGACGCCAACTGCCGAAGATACAGGATGGATTTCGTCCGGACCGGCCGATCAAGCGAAAGTTCGACTTCCACGTCCGGCAGCCGAAAAGGCTCTTTGTTTTTCACTGGTTCCATTTTTCTTGCCCCCAATACAGCTGATCGGCTTTGCGTCCCAATCAGTTCGCGTGATCGCGGCTATGATTTTCTCGGCCTTTGGCGCCTGACTGGCAGCGCGAAAACTGCGCTACACAATTGGAATTCGACGTTCCGCAAAAGGCGCATCCAAAGCACCACAGAAACAATCGCATTCATGAAACAAGATGTGTTGTCCTTGATTCTCCGTCGAACTGCTTGATCTTTATCAATCGCAAACCTCGAAGGTTTTTTTGATCGTGGAAAACCGCGAGGACTTACGACACAGATGCTTTGGCGTAACTGTTTGATCCCACGGTTTGATGGTGTGATGCTTTTGTCGGGATGGACTGACCCGAGGAAACCGAACAGGCTGATCATCTGACAGCCAGTCAATGTGCCGAGGGTCAGGGCTTTGGATTTGCCCGCCCGATGTCAAAACCCGACTTTGATGCTCGTCTTCGTTCCAACGCCAAGACAAAGATCTCTCTCGCCAGTAGCAGTTCGGGTGCCCAAATGCGGGCTTGAGGAAATGATCATCAGTCCCTATTTGCTCAGGAACATTTGTCATCAAAGGACGTCTCATGGCCAACCATTTATATCAGCATGATTTGCCTGACGGGCTGAACCTTGGGCCGGTTGTTGCCATTGACTGCGAAACGATGGGCCTGAACCCGCATCGGGACCGTCTTTGTCTGATCCAGATGTCGGGCGGCGACGGTGACTGTCATTTGGTGCAAGTCCACAAGGACCGACGGCCCGCACCGAACCTTTGCAGTATGCTATCCGATCCGCAGGTTCTGAAACTATTCCACTTTGGCCGGTTTGATATTGCGGCCCTGCTGAATGCATATGGGACCGTCACGGCACCTGTCTATTGCACCAAGATCGCGTCAAAACTGGTACGGACTTTCACCGATCGGCACGGACTCAAGACTCTTTTGCAGGATATGGTCGGGGTCGATATATCAAAGCACCAACAGCAAAGTGATTGGGGCGCTGAAAACCTGACCGATGCACAATTGGACTATGCCGCATCGGATGTGCTTTATCTGCACCAGCTTCGCGATGCCTTTGACATCCTGCTTGCACGCGAAGGCCGCACCGAGATGGCACAGGCTTGCTTTGACTTTCTGCCGATGCGCGCAAAGCTTGATCTGACCGGATGGCCAGAAATAGACATTTTTGCACACTGATGGCACACCACCCCACATTCCTTGCCGCAGGCAAGAGGGTTATCGAAACCGAAAGTGCCGCTCTTGCCACACTATCCAGCGGGCTCGACGATTCTTTCGGAAACGCCATTGACCTGCTGCTGCATACCAAAGGGCGGGTCATCGTCTCTGGAATGGGCAAATCTGGGCACATTGCCCGCAAGATTGCGGCGACCTTTGCCAGTACAGGCACGCCCGCGCATTTCGTCCACCCCGCAGAGGCAAGCCATGGCGACCTGGGAATGATCACCCAGGCAGATGTCGTCATTGCGATTTCAAACTCGGGAGAAGTGCCCGAACTCGCCAATTTAATCAGCTATACGCGGCGTTTTGCGATCCCCCTGATCGGAATAACCAGTGTTGGTTCAAGTAGTCTGGCAACCCGCGCGGACATTGCACTGCTGCTACCGCAACTGGGTGAGGCATGCGGCAAGGGGATTGTACCCACAACCTCTACGACGATGACACTGGCCATGGGCGATGCACTGGCTGTGGCGCTGATGGAACATCGTGACTTTTCGCCCGAAAATTTCAGAGAGTTTCACCCTGGCGGCCAACTCGGTGCGCGTCTGTCAAAGGTCGCCGACCTGATGCATGTCGGGGATTCCGTGCCGCTGATCCAAGAAGATGCGTCCATGGGCGATACACTCTTGGTGATCAGTCAGAAAGGATTTGGCGTCGTCGGTGTTCTGGACGCTGATGAAAAACTCATTGGTGTCATCACAGATGGCGATTTGCGCCGAAATATGGACGGCTTGCTGGATATGACCGCTGGTCAGGTGATGACACGTGAGCCAAAGACAATCCGTCCCGACTTGCTGGCCGAGGAAGCGGTCGCAGCAATGAGCGGACAGGTCACATGTTTGTTTGTAACGGACCACGAAACCGACGCGACCGCACGCGGCATTCTGCACATTCATGATTGTCTGCGCGCCGGGGTGATTTGACCGATGGCCGGACCAGATAATTTTCATTCCTATCTGGTAAGCTGGTCCAAGATCATTCTGCCGATCACAGCGCTGGCCCTGTTGTCCAGTCTGTTCCTTTTAGCGCGCAGTCCGTCGCGGCCTACTGAAGTGTCCTTTGCCGAGATTTTGGCGATGGCCCGAGATCAACGCGTAACAGCGCCGCGCGTTTCGGGCGTGACTTCCAAAAACGCCACCTTTTCCATCAAAGCTGATAGCGCCGTTCCCGATCTGAACCGACGGGATTCAATCGATTTTGACCAGATGGCAATGCGGATGGACAATCCCGATGGCAGCAGCCTCGACGTCACCTCATCAACAGGAAACGTGGATGGCAACACCAGAGTTGCGCGCTTTCTTGGACTGGCACGCATTGAAACATCAAGCGGTTATCAAATGGAATCCGCTGGCCTGATCGCGGAACTTGACAGTGGCACTGTCACATCCGACGGCGAAGTGGAAATCAGAGGCCCATTCGGCACACTGATAGCTGGCCAAGTCACATTTGTGATCACTGACGACGAGCAAGGACAGCAGATGCTTTTCACCAAGGGGGTGCATCTGATATATGATCCTAAAGGCTGATGCATTCTTGATGACCAAAGGACGATTTTCGTGTTCAAACGTATGACGACGGCAGCCTTTGCGCTCATCCTTGCGGCCAGCTCAGCGCATGCGCAGACAAATATTGCTTTGGGCGGAATCACGGCTGACCAATCCGCAGCTGTCGAAGTGACCTCGGATACGCTGTCCGTTGATCAGGACAGCGGCACCGCGATTTTCACAGGCAATGTCATTGTAATCCAAGGTGATTTGCGTCTGGCCGCGGCCGAAGTTGAGGTGATTTATACAGAAGCGACCGGAAAGATCAGCGAACTGATCGCAACCGGTGGTGTGACATTCGTCACGCCCACCGAAGCAGCGGAATCAGACAGCGCGGTGTACAAGCTGGAGGAAACAACGCTTGTCATGACGGGTGATGTGTTGCTGACGCAAGGTCCCAGTGTCATTGCGGCCGAAAGGATGGTCGTCAATACCGATGATGGCACGGCCGTCATGGAAGGCCGCGTGCGCACGGTGCTTCAGCAGGAAAGCAACTGATGGCGGATCGTCCCAACTTGACGGTGACAGAGGGCCAGGCGGGCCTGCATGTTGTCGGTTTGCGCAAGACCTATCGCAAACGGCCAGTCATTCGCGATGTCAGTCTTGACCTTGGTCGCGGGGAAGTCGTGGCTTTGCTGGGGCCGAACGGGTCCGGCAAAACGACCTGTTTTTATTCAATTGCCGGTTTGGTCACACCCGAAGGGGGCAAGGTCGTCATCGATGGCCGGGATGTCACAACCCTGCCCATGTACCGACGTGCGAAATTGGGAATCGGATATCTGCCGCAGGAGATGTCGATCTTTCGGGGTATGTCGGTCGAGGATAACATCCTTGCCATTCTTGAAATCGCAGTGCGTGACCGCCACAAGCGCAGGGAACGGCTCGAAGAACTCTTGTCGGAGTTTTCGATCGAACATTTGCGGCGCGCGTCCGCCATGGCGCTGTCAGGTGGCGAACGACGGCGCGTCGAAATTGCGCGCTGCCTTGCCGCGGGCCCAAAGTATGTCTTGCTTGACGAACCTTTTGCGGGTGTGGACCCGATTGCTGTAGGCGAGATCAGACATCTGGTCGCCGACCTCAAGAACAGGGGAATCGGTGTTTTGATCACAGACCACAATGTGCAAGAGACACTACAGATTGTTGATCGCGCCTATATCCTGCATGACGGCAAGGTATTGATGAGCGGCACAACCGAGGAAGTTGTTCGGAATGAAAACGTGCGCCGGGTCTATCTGGGCGAAAATTTTCGCGTCAACTGATCGGTTTCCTGCGAGGTCTCACTTGATAGACCAAAGGGAAATCTCAACCGGTTAACCTTTGCATCATTGACAAGCAGGTGTGTTTCGTCGCCAAATGAAGAGGATGACAGACCTGAAAAAACTCTCCTTTTGTTTGTGTGCTGCGGCGCAGCCACACGCGGGAAAGTGTCACAAAATCAGGTGTTATCGTTTTCCAATAGCATGACGCAATCGGCCCACAATTTTGGCCAGCTTCGCTGTCATCAAATAACACACAGGAGAAACGATGCGATATCAAATCAGTGGCAAACAAATCGATATTGGTGAAGCATTACAAATACATGTCAGAACCGAGATGGATGATATCCTTAGTAAATATGCGGGTCGCCCGACCGAGGCCTATGTCGTCTTTTCGAAGTCTGGCCATGAATATGCCTGTGAAGCCGTGGTCCATCTGTCCACCGGTCTGACTGCGCAGGCCACAGGCAAGGCGCCCGAAATTTATGCCGCTTTTGACAGCTGTGGCGAAAAAATGGACAAGCAGCTGCGCCGCTACAAGCGCCGCCTGAAGGATCACCACAAAGAACGGTCTCAACCCGTTGAACTTTCCGATGCCGGGTCATATATCCTCGAATCAAGAGACGAGTCAGACGAAACAGGGGATGACGCTGTAAGCGGGATGATCGTGGCAGAGATGGAGACAAAAATTCCATCCCTTTCGGTCGGTGAAGCAGTGATGCAGATGGAAATCGCGAGCGCACCGGTGCTTGTGTTCCGAAATGAAAAAAACAGTGGCATTAATGTCGTCTACAGACGTGACGACGGAAATATCGGCTGGATCGATCCGCGCACATCGGATTGATGACGGCGTAGTCTTGAAAGAAATGTTTTATGCAACTTGGTGACCTACTTTCTTCGAATGCAGTCAAAACGATTGCATCATGCACAAGCAAAAAACGTCTTTTTCATGATCTGGGTGAGATGGCAGAGACCAGCTACGCGCTTTCCCCGAATGCAGTTGTTGAGGCCCTGATCGAACGTGAAGGTCTGGGCCCAACAGGCGTTGGCAATGGCGTGGCCTTGCCCCACGCACGCCTATCCGGTGTGGACAGTGTCAAAGGCATTTTTCTGCGTCTTGAGAAGCCCTTGAACTTTGCTTCCGTTGACCGGCAACCGGTTGATTTGGTGTTTGCGCTGCTAGCGCCGCAGAATGCTGGCGTTGAGCACCTCAAAGCGTTGGCGTTGGTGTCCCGCACGCTGCGCGAGCCTGCGATTTGCGCCAAACTCCGGGCCAATAGTGACGCGGCCACGCTCCACACAATTCTGACTGAAGAGCAATCAAGCCAAGCGGCTTAACGCAGGTTCTCAAATCCGAAGGCGAGGTAGTCCCGCGCATATGCGTCTCGGACGGCCTGTTCGATTTCGGGGTCATAGATTTCCAGCAAAAGCGACATTTCCACCTCGTCGATGTCAGCAAATGGCGGCACAAGATCCATCCCGATCTGCTGACATAGAAACGGCAGGTGCGACTGTAGGCTTTCTTCGCGCAAAATATGGTCAGGCATCCCGATGTGCGCCATTCCCTGCAATACAGCCAACTGGCTGGCCCACGCCGGGTCGGTACGGATCGCAGTCTGGCCTGACAGATTTTGTTGCAGGAACCGGACGAAAGCCAGAAACGCAGTCCGGTGCGCGACGATGTCGTAGCCTTTCAGGTTATGTTGCGACAGCGGTTCTGCCGGGATTGGTAGTTTGTGCACCTTGCGCAGTGATGCCCGGATCTTGGGAAACAGCCGGGGGCCGTCAAACAGAATGTGGGTACAGAATGCATGATGCGCGCGCACAACCGGGTGGCGCAGCACCGCAAAACTCCGGTGTGTCTGGTGGTTTTGCTTCCACGCGCGCAATGTCTTTTGCGAAAACCCGCGGCGCAGGTGCTTTGGTGCTTTGCCATCCACCGCCGCCATCCAGTCACTCATCCGTCCGTCCAAACCCCCGCGAAGCGGCAGATACAGCAGCCCGCTATCGGGTGCTGCAACATAGGCAGGCACCATGGGCCCGCGTTTGGGTTCGAAATTCGGCGTACGTGTGAGGTTGAACTGGTCAAGCACCGCCAACCCCTCCCGCATTTCGTCCGGATTGGTGACTTTGTCGATCACCGGCGCCGGATTTTGCTTTTTCAGCTTCCGATCCAAAGCTGAGAGCTGTTCATCGCAACCAAGAAAAGCCGCCAGCCCGTTCATCACGTCAACGTCGCGCAGGTCTTCGTACGCCAGATAAAAGGCCGTCTGCCCGGATTTTTGTAGCCGGTTCAAAAGAAGTGTCTGGAACGTCTGAATCCGGCCTAGAAAACTCTCGAACTCCAGCAAGTCAAACTTGATTTTCTCCACCTTCGCGTGAGTGGCATTTGTCAGCTTCCACTGACCCGTGGCCTTGGCGATCTTCCAGCTGACAAAGCTGTCGATCGGGTTGCGGGTCAGGATAATCTTGGCGCAGCGCGGATCAGGCAGGCAAATATCCAACACGCGCGCATCGTGATTGTTGAAAAAGCGAAAACCGGCCAGCCCATCCTGTGCTTTGATGCGATCAATCAAGGCGGCAGGGTCGGCCTCTCTTGCGGCCAGATCAATCCCAAGCAGGTCATCGAACTGCGGGTAGCCGGGAAAGCTGGGATTGAATGCCTCACCATGGCATGACAGATCCGCAAAACGATTGATATTCGCTTCCAGCAGGTTTGACCCCGTCCGCATTTCCGCAAAAACGACAAAATAGTCAAATCGCTTCATCTTCACCGCACCAGGTAGGGCTTGCGCGGCGTTTGCAGCGTACTGTCGCGTTCAAGATTGGCGGGGAAATCTCCCGTCAGGAAAGGATGCATGCCTTGGTTCCGCAGGTCTTGTAGGAACGCCCCAAGCCCCGTCAAGTCAGCCATTTGCGGGACATCGGTCAGGCGCGGGTGGGTTTGTTCGCTCATCTCATCAACGATAAGTTGCAGCATGTCCATCGGGGCAAGCACAAACTCGGCCAGACTTTGGACCCGAACCCGTGCATTCGTATAGGGCGACCGCAGAATCTTGAGATGCTCATGTTCGATCTGCTGCAAGCGCGCTGCTTCCTTGCGCAGGTCCGAAAACTCTTGCCGGGCTTTGAAAAGCGGGATCATCCATGCGCCGGACACGACGGATATCCGCGCATCGGTGTCCTTTGCGACCATCCAGTTGATATCTTGCGTGTCGCGTGGCCCGAATTGAAACGCCTGGTGCGTGCCGCGTGTGTTCCAGATCAGATTGATCAGAAAGTTGGTCGGGTTGTAGTCACGTAGCATTGCATTGTCCGACAAACCGCCCGCAAACAGCGGGCCACGCCCGCTGAATTCAGCGCGATCCGGTGCAAACAGGTGGCCGTGAACCGTGGCACCCGTTGTCTTGGCCAACCATTCTTCGAACCCTTCAAACACATCGCCCAGACCTTGCAGAACGGAATAAGGCCCTGCTGTCATGGCGTTATCGCGGTCGCTGCTGGGAAAGCGGCTTTGCATCAACAATCCCGGGCGCCCCAGCGTGCGCCTCTCAACCGCTTGTGCAAAGATGCGATCAGCCGCACTTGGATTCGGCTCGGTAAACTGCTCTTTCCCGGACATTGCCACCGGAAAACTGTCGTACAGCACATCAGCCCTTGGCCAAATCTTGCGCGCGACAAAACATGCAGATCGGCGCAGCAAGGCTTTGTGATCGTCATAGAAAATATGCGGCTTGCCCTGATAGTCGAACTTGGACAGCGTCAGTGACCGGCTTTCAACCTTGGTCGAGTGCAAGCGAACCAGCGACTGAAAATAGCTTTCGTCTGGAATCCAGACTTTGCGGAAGTAGCGTTCGTAGACTGTTCGCTTCGGGTCATTCAGGATAGCCGCCACCGTGCGCCCGGTCAGGCACCACCACTGCGACCCCATGTGGGGGACAACATTTTCGGGGATGCGGCGTTTGTAGCCAACCGCCTGTTGTAGTCGCACATAAAAATCAAACAGCTTGCGCTGTCTGCGCCATGAAAACGGGAACCGCAGCGTGAACCTTTCTTCGTCCAGACCGCCCACTGTCCAAGGCACATCCGCTGTCGTCGTGCTTTCGATAAAGTCTGTCTCTGGCCGGGCGGCAAGGTAGTCGCGTAAATCGGGGACAGGTCGCAACGGCAGACATGACCCGGACGCCAGATAGATGTGCTGCAAAGTGGGAAAGCTTTCCAGCAAATGCGCAGCCGCGCTTTGGGTTGCTTCAACCAACGCCCACGTTCCCCAATCGCAGGCATGTCGCTTGCAGAAACGCACGTCAGGCAAGTCGGCCAGTGACCCGACAAAAGCTGCATAGTCAGCAGGCCTTACCTTTTGATCTACATGCACCACGACCGGGCAGCCGCCATCAACCCAATGCCTGATCGCCTGCTCGGCCCGGTCAAGCGCTGTGTGCACCAGCATGATGACCCCAACGCTCATGCCCAGTTTCCTTTTGACATCAGGCCAAGCCCTTCAAGTTGCCGCCAATTCACGTACTGATGGCTCCACTCCGACCACAAGATCGGGTCGTCTTGGGTATAGCGACGATATTCGTTACCCTTTTGGTAATGTTCTGCCCGCGCCGCCTCTTGGGCAGCACGATCCCCGAAGATGTTGATGAATTTGGCGTGCAACAGAACGCCTGATGTCTTTTCGCCGCCCTGCTGGTCGTACACAAGGTTAAGCCCCCGCGGCAGGATCATGTGGGTTGAACTGACATAGGTGTAGCGTTTGCTCCATTTCACGAAAGGTATCTTGTTCAACGCGGGTGCCTTGGCAGGTCTATCCGCAAAAAATGCGCGCGCGCGCGGGCCGCCCTGAATCCACAAGTTACGCAGCCGTTTGTTACGCGAAATCATATGATTGCCTGCATCAAACCAGTTCGCCATCGCAAACGGGTCAGTCCCGCGTTCGTAGACCGCCGTGCTGACCCGCTCTTTGGGGTACATATCCAGCATGATCGTCCCGAACGACCGAACCTCTGACGCATCCAGCCAATCGCCCAGCGCCGCAAGTGGCCGTGTGTCGCAAAACGGATAGACAAAGAACTCGTCCACATCGACAGTCAGCGCCCAATGTCCGTCAGCATAGCGCGATTGCAGATAGGTCAGCCAATCTATGCCAAAGCGCGCATTGCCATAACCCGCATCCGTCGACCAAAGCGACACATCAGGCTGGTTTGCCGCATAGTCCCCGCCACCGTCGCTGCTGTCATTATCGACGAGCAGGAAATGATCGACGCCAAGTTTGCGATAATAGTCAAAGAAGTAGGGCAGCCTGATATCTTCGTTGCGGAACGTCGCAAACAGCAAGATATTGCCCGGCCTGATCGCCCCTGTACGGTCTTGCACGCTGCGCAATTCACGACGCTTGCGAAACGCACGGATTTTCCAGCGCTTACGTTGCAGGCGTAAAAGATATGACTGCGCAATGTTCACATGCGGGCCCAGTCTTGATCAAGTTTCGCCGTCATATCCAGTCTTCTTTCGCGATGAGCCCCAACTCCATAAGCTGCTGCCAGCTTTCATAGCGCATTGATCCGGCATACCAAAGGTCCGGGTTCTGTGTCAGATCATCATGATACGTCCCATAAAGCGCACTGTTTTCAAAATGTTGCTTTCGCTCCAGCTCTTCGCGCGATTTTGCGCCAATGGTATAAAGAAACTTTGTATGCAGCAAAATACCCGACATCGCACCTGTTCCCAACACATCATGCAAATGCCGGGGCAGCATTTGGTGTGTCGATGTTACATAGGCATATCGCCGATGCCATTTGACCAGCGGCACTTTGTTCAATGTGGGTGCGCGGGCGGACTCTGACGCAAAAAACCTGCGCGCACGCACGCCACCCTGCACCCACAGATTGTCATAGATAGGATGCCACTGGGCGCGGTAGTTGCCGGGGTCAAAATGGGTCAGTACAGATAGCGGATCATCGCCCGCGTGGTATTTATGGTCTTCAACAGGCCCCTTGGGATAAAGGTCCAGCATCAGCGCCCCAAACGACGGCCGCCCCTGTTGATCAAGCCACCCCGTCAATGCCCGCAGCCCATGGGTGGCGTGGTGCGGATAAGCCAAAAGCTCGTCCGCGTCGACCGTCAGGCACCAATGCCCATGGCCAAAACGCATTTGCAGCCAACCAAGCCAGTCCATGCCAAACCGCGAAAGCTTGTAGCTCTCTGATGTTTCCCACAAGGACACATCATCCTGCGCTGCCAGATATGTGCCGGTTCCTTCATCACTGCCGTTATCGACAAACAGAAAGTGATCGACCCCTAGGGCGCGGTAATACTGCAAAAAATACGGCAGGCGCAGCGCCTCGTTGCGCACACAGCAAAAGGCCAGAATAGAGTCTGGCTTGATCAGGGTCGTCCGGTCTTGCCGCAGCGCCAACTGATGCCGTTTACGCAGGCACCTGAACAAAAGCCTGCGCCGTTTCCAGCGCAGGCGATAAGCCAGTTTCGAGGTCGCGAACAGTCCGCGCGATAGACGGGGACCCGGCGTCAGCACTGGTTACTTTGCAGCTTTGTCAGCGTCAGCCCATGCATGCAGGAATTCACTCAGATCATCGCGCAATTCATCACGGGCCAATGCAAAGGACACTGTCGCCTGCAGGAAGCCCGCCTTTGATCCGCAGTCAAACCGCTCTCCTTCAAACCGATAGCCAAAGACATCGCGCCCCTGCGCGATTTCGGCGGCGATCGCATCTGTCAACTGCACCTCACCACCGGCGCCTTTGGCGATATGGGCAAAGTTTTGCATGATATGCGGGGTCAGAATATACCGCCCGATGACCGCAAGGTTCGATGGTGCCGTGCCTGCCGGCGGCTTTTCAACCATTCCATTGATAGATACGACTTGGCCATCGCTTTCTTTGATGTTCAGCACGCCGTAGGCAGATGTCTTGTCCGGTGCCACTTCCATGGCCGCGACCATTGCCCCGCCGGTTTCCTCGTAGGCTTCTACCATTTGCTGCAAACAGGGTTTGTCAGCTGCGATCACATCGTCGGGCAGGATCACCGCATAGGGTTCGTTTCCGATCAGCTTGTTGGCACAGGAAACAGCGTGCCCCAGACCAAGCGGTTTGTGCTGGCGGATATAAGCGATTGCACCGCTTTCCATGTTGGTGGCGCGCAGGATTTCCAACAGTTCGGTTTTGCCGGATTTCTCAAGCTCTGATTCCAAGTCAGGTGCAAGGTCAAAGTAATCCTCAAGCGCGGTTTTCCCCCGCGAGGTGACAAAGATGAAATCCTCGATCCCGGCGGCGCGCGCTTCGTCAATCGCATATTGGATCAAGGGGCGATCCACGAGCGTCATGATTTCCTTTGGCACCGACTTTGTCGCGGGCAAGAACCGTGTTCCCAGCCCGGCGACGGGGAAAATTGCTTTGGTAACTTTTCTTTTCATCCTCAAACCTTCTTATGATCAGGTTGAAACGCCCTCACGCGCAAAACAACCAATTTTATTCAATCCCATTGATCCTTGTTCATGGTCATATTGCTGTTTTATGACCAAAAGATGCTGATTTCTTGATATTCCGCACGGGCTAGTCCAACCCCATTTCACGCATCATCGCTTCAATCCGGGGGACATCTTGCGGGTTGTTCAACTCCCAGAACTGGCGGCCTCTGGCCTCTACCTCGACACATAGCATCGGCGTCCCGCGTTCAAGGAAGCGCAGTTGTTCCAGACCCTCCAGCTTTTCCAGCGGTCCCGCATCCCACTGCGGATAGGACCGCAAGGCATCCGGCCGATAGGCATAGACACCGACGTGATGAAATACCGGCGTTGGTGCATCCTCTTCATAGGTCTGGTCGGTAAAAGGGATAACTTCCTTGGAAAAATACAACGCATTGCGCTGCGCACCGAAGACGGCGGTTGTACCGCCGACCCTACCGGCACGCCGATCCGCCAGAAATCCATTCAGCGCGCGGCCATCGGCGCGCAAGACAGGCGTGGCCACGTCGGTGACTGGATTGTCGCGCAACCCTTTGACCAGATCCTCGATAAACCACGCAGGCGTCAGGGGGGCATCGCCCTGCAAATTCACCACAATATCGTAATCACCGCCCAGCGCGTCCAATGCTTCTGCGCACCGCTCTGTGCCATTCTGGCAATCGGGTGACGTCATCACGACCTCGGCCCCAAAGGTTTCTGCGGCGGACTTGATCCTGTGGTCATCAGTAGCGACCACCACCCGCGCAACACCCTGCACAGATTGGCCCGCCTCCCAGGATCTGCGGATCAGGCTTTTGGCGACACCATTTGCGCCCTTCAGATCAACAAGCGGTTTGCCCGGATAGCGGGTAGATGCAAAGCGTGCGGGTATAACGATCAGAACAGACATCAGGGTTTTTGCAGTTCTACGTGGGGTGACAAGGCGATGAAGAATGGGTTTTCAAACCCCGGTTTGCCGTAGGCCAGCGGTGTGTGATCGTCAAAGCGCACCACTTGCCCGCCCGCGCCGGACAGAACAGCGTGACCAGCCGCCGTGTCCCATTCCATGGTCCGGCCAAGGCGCGGATACAGGTCCGCCTCGCCCGTCGCGACAAGGCAGAACTTCAACGATGACCCCGCGCTTTTCATATCTGCCAGTCTATACTTGTTGATGTACTCATCGGTCGACTGATCACGGTGCGACTTAGACGCCACCACGTTCAGCGCATCATTGTCAGGCGTGGACACGGCCAAGGGTGTCACGGCACCAACGCGGCCCTTTTCAAACGGGCCGTCTTCTTCGACAGATTGGCCGGTTGCATCGGTAAAGAACAACCGTTCGCGGGCAGGGGCATAAACGACACCGCGCACCGGCACCCCATCAACGACATAAGCGATATTCACAGTGAAATCGCCGCGACGGTTGATGAATTCCTTGGTGCCATCCAGCGGGTCAACGATCAGAAATGTGCTGACCGATTGGCTGTGCGTGTCGGCCTGTTCTTCGGTGACAAGCGGCACATCTGGGAACGCCTCGCGCAGGCCTGCACTGATGATTGCATCCGCTGCCTCGTCCGCTTCCGTGACCGGACTGTCGTCAGCCTTGGACCGAACATCAAAATCGGACGCAAGGTAAACCGCCATGATCTTTTCACCAGCGTCCAGCGCCAAATCACGCAAAACATTGGTCAGGTGGTCAAAGTCCATTGCGGCCTCATCTTCATTGAAAATCAGCATTTTTTCCTTTATGGTCGGGCCTTGAGCGAACAGCAAGCCGTTGATCGGCACAGACACGGACCCGATTGATGTTTCAGGCCCCCATACAAAGAAACACACGGGCCCGGGGCGCGATTAGCCTGCTTGAGCGGATTTATCATGCAGTGGTGCGTTCGATCAGGCAATCGCATCGCAATGCGATCATGGGTCTTTTCATCAACATCGCGCAGACTCTGACATTGGTTTTGGCCATGTACATCATGTTCGAGATACTGGGCCTGCGTGGAATGAGCCTGCGTGGTGATTTCCTGCTGTTCATCATGTCAGGCATTTTTGTCTATATGACCCATATCAAGGCAGTGAGTTCGGTCATGGGTTCCGAAGGGCCGGCATCACCGATGATGCAGCACGCCCCGATGAACACAGCCATTGCAATCAGTGCGGCCGCGCTTTCGTCGCTTTATATCCAAGTGCTGTCATTGTTCGTGGTGCTGGCACTTTACCACATCATCATCACGCCACTGACCATCCTGTATCCTACCTATGCGTTCGGGATGCTCTTGCTGGCGTGGTTCACCGGTCTGGCTGTCGGGATGATATTTCTCGCCCTGAAACCATGGGCCCCGGGGCTGATCGGCGTGCTGTCCTCGATTTATATCAGGGTGAACATGTTCGCATCTGGCAAGATGTTCGTTGCAAATGCCCTGCCCGCATCCAAACTGGCCATTTTTTCGTGGAACCCGCTTTTTCACATTATTGACCAAGGGCGCGGGTTTATCTTTTTGCACTACAACCCTCATTTCTCGTCATGGCCCTATGCGCTGGCCGTGGGTTTGGTTCTTCTGCTGGTTGGGTTGCTCGGCGAATTCTACACGCGCAAGCATGTATCGGCCAGCTGGACCGCAGGGCGCTAGGTTCGTTTCGCTGGCACAGAGATTCCGCAAATTTCCCGGATTTCATCGGCCAGCGGCCATTGCAGCCATCATTTCCCGTCCCTATATACGCCAAGATCGTTGTTCAGAGACAAAGCTCTGATCTGACTCATCTTATTGGCGCGGATGCCGAAACGGGTTCGCGCCGCTCAAACCGCCTAGCGTAAGGGATTTGAACATGGCTAAAGTTATCGGAATTGACCTCGGGACCACAAACTCCTGTATCGCCATCATGGATGGCTCCAAACCACGCGTTATTGAAAACGCCGAAGGTGCACGCACGACACCATCAATCGTTGCTTTCACCGAAGACGAGCGCCTTGTTGGCCAGCCAGCCAAGCGTCAGGCTGTAACAAACCCGGAAAACACCATCTTTGCTGTCAAACGCCTGATTGGTCGCCGCTTTGACGACAAGGACCTTGCCAAAGAGAAAAAGAACATGCCGTTTGCCATCATCGATGGCGGCAATGGTGATGCATGGGTCGAAAGCCGCGGTGAGAAATATTCGCCTTCGCAAATCTCTGCATTCATTCTCGGCAAGATGAAAGAAACCGCCGAAAGCTACCTTGGCGAAGATGTGACACAGGCTGTTGTCACCGTTCCTGCCTACTTCAACGACGCCCAGCGTCAGGCCACAAAAGATGCCGGCAAGATTGCGGGCCTTGAAGTGCTGCGGATCATCAACGAGCCTACAGCCGCAGCACTTGCCTATGGTCTGGACAAGAAAGAATCCAGCACCATCGCCGTTTATGACCTTGGCGGCGGTACCTTCGACGTCACGATCCTTGAAATCGATGATGGCCTGTTCGAAGTGAAATCCACAAACGGGGATACATTCCTTGGTGGTGAAGACTTCGACATGCGGATCGTGAACTATCTGGCGGACGAGTTCAAAAAAGAGAACTCTGTTGACCTGACCAAGGACAAGATGGCGTTGCAGCGCCTCAAGGAAGCTGCTGAAAAAGCCAAAATCGAGCTATCATCGTCCTCCAGCACTGAAATCAACCAGCCGTTTATCTCGATGGGGTCAAATGGCCAGCCGTTGCACATGGTCATGAAACTGACCCGTGCCAAGCTGGAATCACTGGTCGGCGATCTGATCAAATCCAGCCTCAAGCCTTGTAAAGAGGCGATCAAGGATGCGGGCCTGTCCACGTCTGACATCGACGAAGTCGTATTGGTCGGTGGTATGACCCGGATGCCAAAGGTGAAGGAAGAAGTTGCCAAGTTCTTTGGCAAGGAAGCCCACCAGGGCGTGAACCCTGACGAAGTGGTTGCCATGGGTGCCGCAATTCAGGCCGGTGTTCTGCAGGGTGACGTCAAAGACGTTGTTCTTCTGGACGTGACTCCACTGTCCTTGGGGATTGAAACCCTTGGTGGTGTGTTCACACGCCTGATTGACCGCAACACGACGATCCCGACCAAGAAGTCTCAGGTCTTCTCGACCGCCGAAGACAACCAGAACGCCGTAACCTTGCGCGTGTTCCAGGGTGAACGTGAAATGGCCGCTGACAACAAGATGTTGGGTCAGTTCAACCTTGAGGACATTCCGCCCGCGCCGCGCGGCATGCCACAGATCGAAGTGACCTTTGACATCGACGCCAACGGCATCGTTGAAGTGGGCGCCAAAGACAAAGGCACCAACAAAGAGCAAAAGATCACGATCCAGGCCTCTGGTGGTCTGTCCGATGAGGACATCCAGAACATGGTCAAGGACGCCGAAGAAAACGCGGAAGCCGATAAGGAACGCCGCGAGTTGGTCGACGCCAAGAACCAGGCGGAAAGCCTGATCCACTCGACCGAAAAGTCGATGGAAGAGCATTCCGACAAGGTTGATCCAACAACCATCGAAGCGATCGAACTGGCCATTGCCGCGTTGAAGGACGATCTGGAAGCAGAGCCCGGCAGCGCCGAAAAGATCAAGTCTGGCATCCAGAACGTGACTGAATCGGCGATGAAGCTTGGTGAAGCGATCTACAAAGCGTCGCAGGAAGAAGAAGGCGACGCAGAGCCCGAAGCACGCCCCGCAGATGAAGCCGAGGACGACATTCTTGATGCCGACTTCGAAGATCTGAATGACGAAAAGCGTGACAACTAAAGCGGCCTGCCGCTAAGGACTACGACCGACCTTTCCAAAGGTCGGTCGTTTCCGTTCCCAAAGGGAAAACACAATGGCAAAACGTGACTATTATGAAGTGCTTGGCGTGCCAAAGGGTGCCGACGCTGCCGCGATCAAGAAGGGCTATCGTCAAAAGGCCAAAGAACTGCACCCTGACCGGAATGCTGACAACCCCAAGGCCGAGGCACAGTTCAAGGAAGCCAACGAAGCCTACGAGGTCCTGAAAGACGAAAACAAGAAGGCGGCCTATGACCGCTACGGCCACGCAGCGTTTGAAAATGGCATGGGCGGCGGTGGCGGCGGCCCGCGCGGTGGCCAAGGCGACTTTGGCAGCGCATTTTCCGACGTATTTGACGATCTGTTTGGTGACTTCATGGGCGGTGGCCGTGGCGGCCAGCGCCGTGGCGGCGCCCAGCGCGGCAACGATCTGCGCTATAACCTGCGCATCAATCTCGAAGATGCCTATGCCGGCATGCAAAAGACACTGAATATCCCGTCAACCGTCGCCTGTGATTCCTGTAAAGGGACAGGTGCCGAAGGTGGTTCAGAACCACAGACCTGCCCGACCTGTTCAGGTATGGGCAAAGTGCGGGCACAACAAGGTTTCTTTACGGTCGAGCGGACCTGCCCGACCTGTTCAGGCATGGGCCAGACGATCAAGAATCCCTGCCACACCTGCAACGGTCAGGGGCGTGTCGAAAAGGAAAAGGCCCTTTCCGTCAATATCCCCGCCGGGGTCGAAACCGGCACCCGCATCCGGCTTGCCGGTGAGGGCGAGGCAGGGATGCGCGGTGGTCCGACCGGCGATTTGTACATCTTTATCGAGGTGAACAGCCACGCCCTGTTTGAGCGTGAAAACAACAATCTTTTCTGTCGCGTGCCTGTTTCAATTGCCACGGCAGCGTTGGGTGGTGAAATCGAAGTGCCGACCATTGACGGTGGCCGCAGCCGGGTCAAGGTCCCCGAAGGTTCACAGTCAGGCCGCCAGATGCGCCTGCGTGGCAAAGGTATGCCTGCTTTGCGCGGCGGCGGCATAGGCGATATGTTCATCGAATTGGCCGTTGAAACACCCGTCAAACTGACAAGTCGTCAGCGGGAAATCCTCAAGGAATTTGACAAGTTGAGCGAGGACAACAATCCGCAGGGGTCAAGCTTCTTCGATACGGTCAAAAATTTCTGGGACTCGATGAAGAGTTAACCCAGTAGTAACCAGGCTTTCGGCAGAGTAGCGAGATGAGCCACTTTGCCGAAACCCGATCCTTGTTTCCTGATGATGAAGCCGTCCCTGCGCCGACGCTGCAAAAAGGGCGCACGCCGTCCTACATAGGCGAGCATCGCAAGCGCTTGCGCGAACGCTTTATGCACGGCGGGGCGAATGCGCTACCCGATTATGAACTGCTGGAACTGGTGCTGTTTCGGGCGATCCCACGCCAAGACGTGAAACCGCTCGCGCATCGGTTGATGAAGACATTTGGCGGTTTCAACGGTGTCCTCTCTGCAACATCGGACCAATTGCTGCAAATCGATGGTGTTGGGCCATCGGTCGTGATCGAAATAAAGGTGGTCGAGGCCGCATCGCACCGGTTGGCACGTTCAAAGGTGATGCAGCGGGAAGTCATTTCCAGCTGGGCCGCGCTGCTGACCTACTGCCATACCGTCATGGCGCATCGGGATATCGAACAGTTTCGAATCCTGTTTCTTGATACCAAGAACGTGCTGATCGCCGATGAAGAGCAGGCCAAGGGCACTGTCGACCACGTGCCGGTCTATCCGCGCGAAGTAATCAAACGCGCGCTGGAACTGAATGCAGCATCGCTGATCCTTGTGCATAATCATCCGTCTGGCGACCCCACGCCATCTGATGCCGACATCAACATGACCAACCAGATCATCGAAGGGGCGCGGGCCTTGTCGATCACTGTTCATGACCACCTGATCATCGGAAAATCTTGCGAGGTCAGCTTTCGCGCACAAGGGCTTTTGTTGTAAACTTGGTGCTGGTTAGCCCTTGGCCAACCGTAGAGGGTCGAACAAATTGCCATACATCACGGATTCACCTACGGAACTACAATCAAGCATGGCAACCACCAAATCACGCGAAACAAAGAACTGGCTGGCGTTTGTTTGCAGGGCAACCGCATCAACAGAACGGCCGCAGTTCGCCTGTGTGACGACAGCGCCCACGTGCAACGCAACCTGCCCATCCCGTCCGGTCAATTGTGCTGGGTAAGTATAGACCTCTGCCCAGTAAGGAAGCGACGCCTTTGATGACCCCAACCGCATCATGAACCCACGCTCTCCTTCAACGGCCAAAGCCGCACTTTGTGTCGACGCGGACCAGATATGTCCGGGGTCACCATACGTTGCACCACGTTCCAGGGCGTGAAGCTGAAGGTTATGTTCACCCCGCCATTGCAGAATGGCGCGGTCATAATCATTCGCATCCTCTACAAAGACGGACACGCGCGCTTCTTCCAGATTCTCGAGCGTCACGACGAACTCCGATTCTTCGTGTAACGCAGGGACGTTCACGGATGCAGCACCTGTCCCGTCTGTCACAAGTGAAAATGCCAACCTATCATGCCACACAACGAACCCGTCGTTCGGATGGCAGGGCGATGTGATCGACAGGCTCACCATTGCAGCCGGATTGGCCTGCGCCTGTAATGACGTCACACAGCCATCCATTGGCGAACTTTGCACGAATTCTGCACGCGGCGAACTGACCTCACCCAAGACGGAATCAATCGCGGCAATATTCTCGTCGGTTGAAATTTCGGGGAGAGGCTGCGACCCGGTTGCAGGCATCCCAAAAACGGCTTCCCCGGCAGAAGACTTGGACATCATCACACTGCGCACAGCACTGGCCGCAGGTTGGTTCGCTTTGCGAACCTCGCGCGGCGTCCCGACGCCATAGTCCTGCACAATAAAGACCAAGCCGAACACAACGCCAATCGCCGCGACGACAGAGCCGCTTTTCCGCATAAGGGACATCCCCAACTCCCGCAACAAACCCGTCTCAACCAATCTGCCAACGAACAGTGTCTACAGCGAGACGGCGTTTAGGTCATAGGGTGACCCAAATATGTCATGTTTCAGGCGAGGCAAGCAAGCAAACTTGCACCCTATGGTTAAGCAAGTCTTCCGTGGCAGTGTTTGAACTTCTTGCCCGACCCACAAGGGCAACTGTCATTACGGCCTGGATTGCCCCATGTTTGCTGGTCATTTTCATCAAACCCAGCGCGTGCGGCATCCGGGTTTTCGACGGGTGCTGGCGGGGCCACCGCAGCGGCGGCTTGCTGTTGCTGCTGCGCACGCAATTGCTGGATCAGGGCGGATTGCTCCTCTTCCGACATCGGACGAATCTGGCCCAGCTTTTGCGACACATCCACGCGCAGACCTTCCAGAAGCCGTTCGAACAATTGGAACCCTTCAGTCTTATATTCATTCAGCGGGTCACGCTGCGCATACCCACGGAATCCCACGACTGACCGCAGATGTTCCAACGTCAAAAGATGTTCGCGCCATTTGGCATCAATCGTCTGCAACAACAACTGCTTTTCAATGTTACGCATCGTGTCAGCGCCAAAGGCCTCTGCCTTTTCCGCCATGAACGCGTCTGATGCTTCTTCAAGCCGTTCACGCATGACATCATCATCAACGCCTTCTTCCTCAGCCCATTCCATCACCGGAGCGTCAACGCCGATGTCACGGATCACGGCAGCATATAGCCCTTCGGTATCCCACTGTTCGGCATAGCTTTTGGGGGGCATGTAATCGGCGACCAGATCGTCGATCACCTGATGGCGCATGTCGCGTGTAATTTCGGATACATCCTTTGATTCCATGATCTCACGGCGCTGCAAAAAGATTGCCTTACGCTGGTCGTTCATCACGTCATCGAATTTTAGCAACTGCTTACGGATGTCAAAGTTGCGGCCTTCGACCTTGGCTTGGGCGCGTTCCAGCGACTTGTTCACCCACGGGTGTTCAATGGCTTCGCCCTCTTTCATGCCCAGTCCGGACAGGACCTTGTCCAGCCGGTCAGATCCGAAAATGCGCATCAGGTCATCTTCGAGCGACAAAAAGAACGACGACCGCCCCGGATCACCCTGACGGCCAGAGCGGCCGCGCAACTGGTTGTCGATCCGGCGGCTTTCGTGCCGTTCGGTCGCCAGCACGTAAAGCCCGCCTGCTGCGATCACCTTTGCCTTTTCATCTGCAACCTCGGCTTCGATCTGGGCACGAAGCTCTTCGGGGTCAGCCTCCGGGTTTTCGGCCATGGCATGCAGCACGCGCATTTCCACGTTGCCGCCCAACTGAATATCGGTCCCGCGTCCGGCCATGTTGGTCGCGATTGTCACCGCTCCAAGCTTGCCTGCATCGGCGATGATCTGGGCTTCCTGTTCGTGCAGACGCGCGTTCAGGACGTTGAATTTGATCCCTTCAGCCTTCAGCAGATTGGCCAGATGTTCCGACTTTTCGATGGACGTGGTGCCCACAAGGATGGGCTGCCCGTTTGCATGGGCTTCCTTGATTTTATCGACAACACCCTGAAATTTCTCAATCGCTGTGCGATAGACCATATCGTTTTCATCGACCCGCGCGATGGGTCTATTGGTTGGGACTTCGACCACGCCAAGCCCATAGATTTCGCGGAATTCTTCTGCTTCGGTCAGAGCGGTCCCTGTCATGCCAGACAGTTTTTCATAAAGGCGGAAATAGTTCTGGAAAGTCACGGAAGCGAGCGTGACGTTCTCCGGCTTGATCGACACGCCTTCCTTGGCTTCGATGGCTTGGTGAAGGCCATCGGACAAGCGACGGCCCGTCATCATGCGACCGGTGAATTCGTCGATCAGGACGACCTCATCGTCCTTGACGATATAGTCCTTGTCCTTTGTGAACAGCTTGTGCGCTCGCAGCGCCTGATTGACGTGATGGACCAGCGTGGCGCTTTCCGGATCATAAAGCGTCTGCCCTTCGGGGAGCAAACCGGCCTGTGTCAGCTTTTCCTCAAGCCAGTCGTTACCTTCATCCGTGAACGTCGCCTGCCGTGTCTTTTCGTCCAGCGTATAATGTTCATCAGCGATCTCAGGGGCGATCTTGTCGATGCCTGCATACATTTCGCTCCGGTCTTCTGCCGGCCCAGAGATAATGAGCGGCGTCCGCGCCTCGTCAATCAGGATACTGTCGACTTCGTCCACAATGGCGAAATAGTGGGGGCGCTGGTACATCTGGCTCAGCTCGGATTTCATGTTGTCGCGCAGATAATCAAAGCCAAGTTCGTTGTTCGTGGCATAGGTCACGTCGCAAGCATAGGCTGCCTTTTTCTCGTCATCAGGCTGCTGGGGCACCACAACGCCGGTGGTCAAACCCAACGCGCCGTAGACTTTGCTCATCCATTCGGCATCGCGACGGGCCAGATAATCGTTGACGGTGACAATATGCACGCCCTTGCCCGTCAGCGCATTCAGATAGGCGGGGAAGGTCGCGACAAGGGTTTTACCCTCGCCCGTCTTCATTTCCGAGATATTGCCCTGATGCAGGAAAATCCCACCAATCAACTGGGTATCAAAGGCGCGCAGGCCCAATGCCCGCTTGGCCGCTTCACGGCAGTTGGCAAATGCTTCAGGCAAAAGATCATCAAGGCTTTCACCGCCCATGGCCCGCTCGGCAAGGCTTTGTGTTTTTTCCTTGATCTGTTCATCGGTCAGCGACTCGAACTCTGGTTCAAGCGCGTTGATCTTTTCAACAAGGGGGCGCACCGCTTTGACTTTGCGGTCATTGGGTGTGCCAAACACCTTTTTGGCGATCGTTCCGAAACCCAGCATGTTTTCTCCGGCGGCGCGTCGGCGCCTGTCTGACATCTATTTGAGAGGAGGTCGCTTGTAGGCCAGTCGCGGGCCACATACAAAGGGCCAATATGAGCGCAACTTCGGCCCCCTCGAGGCATTCAAGGGATGTAAGGGGCCGTGTATGCAGTGTCAACGCCGCGCACCCGCGCAAGGCATCAAGGGAACGTATAATGCTGAAACATGTTACAATTTTGGGGTCCGCTATCTTGGGCCTTGGGCTTTCGACAAGCGCATTCGCGCAGGAACTGACAGCCGACACGGTTGTCGCCACTGTCAACGATACTGAAATCACAGTTGGCCACATCATTATTGCGCGCAGCCAATTGCCCCCGCAGTACAACCAGTTTCCGAACGAGGCGCTTTTTGACGGGCTGGTTGAGCAGTTGATCCAGCAGCAATTGCTTGCCGAAGCCGCCGATAACCCCCCGGCTGGTCTCAGGTTCACAATCGAAAATGAACAGCGGTCGCTGTTGGCCGGTGAAACCATCAACGCGCTTTCAGCCGAAGCTGTGACCGAAGAGGCGGTTCGGGCGGCCTATGACGCCCGTTTCGAAGATGTCGAAGCTGTCACCCAGTTCAACGCATCGCACCTTTTGGTCGCCACACAGGAAGAAGCTGCCGCCGCCAAGACCCGCATTGACGGCGGTCAGGCATTCGCTGACGTGGCCCGCGATGTATCAACCGGCCCCACTGGCCCCAATGGCGGCAACCTTGGCTGGTTCGGCGCGGGTGCCATGGTACCCGAGTTCGAGACTACGATCACCGCGCTTGAGATTGGCGCCGTTTCAGAGCCGTTTGAGACGCAGTTCGGCTGGCACGTCGCCACACTGAACGAAGTCCGTGAAGAACCGCGCCCCACCATTGAAGAGCTGGGTCAGGAACTGGCCTCCGAACTGCAAGAGGTCGCAATCACTGCCAAGCTGGAAGAACTGGCCGCAAACGCGACTGTCATCAAACCCGGACCCAATGATTTTGACATCAACCTGATCGACATGATCGAACTGCTGGAATAAAGGCGCATGGCAATATCTCCTCTTGCGCCACCGGCGTTTCCGGACCTGCCGGTGATTGACGGTGTGCGTTTCTCGTCGTTGGCGGCTGGCGTCCGCTATGCAGGGCGCAAAGACGTCATGCTGGTGGACCTGGTACCCGGCAGTGCGGTGGCAGGCGTGTTTACACGCTCTGCGACCCGGTCTGCCAATGTGCTGGATTGTCAGGCAAAGCTGGGCGGTGATCCGTTCGGCCCCGCCGCGATCATCGTGAATTCCGGCAATTCCAACGCCTTTACGGGCAAGCACGGTGACGGCAGCGTCGCGGCGATCTGCGCTGCTGTATCGCGGTCGCTCGGGGTGGATCAAAAGCGCGTTTTCACCTCCTCGACCGGTGTTATCGGAGAAAGGCTGCCGCATGATCGGATTACCGCCAAAGTGGACGAACTGACCGCCAGCCTGTCCCCAACAGGGATTGCCGACGCAGCACAGGCGATCATGACCACCGATACCTTTGCCAAAGGTGCCGGTGTGACAGTCGATGTAGATGGCAAACCGGTCAAGATTGCGGGGATCGCAAAAGGCTCCGGCATGATCGCGCCCGATATGGCCACGATGCTGGTCTATATCTTTACCGACGCGCTGATCGGGCAACCACGATTGCAGGGGATTGTGTCAGCGCTCAACCAAGAGACGTTCAACTGCATAACCGTCGACAGCGACACATCGACCTCTGACACGCTCCTTGTGGGGGCGACGGGGACATCCGGTGTTGATGTGAGCGAAAGCACGGCGTTCGTGACCGGCCTGCATGACGTCATGCTGGATTTGGCCCATCAGGTTGTACGCGACGGGGAAGGGGCCACCAAATTTGTGACCGTCAACGTCACGGGTGCCGCTGACAATGACGACGCGCGAAAAGTGGCAATGGCGATTGCCAATTCGCCACTGGTCAAAACAGCGATAGCAGGCGAAGACCCCAATTGGGGCCGTGTCGTCATGGCGATCGGCAAGTCAGGTGCCATCGCCGACCGCGACAAGATTTGCATCCGGTTTGGTGATATTCTGGTGGCAGAAGATGGCTGGATTGCACAAAGCTATACCGAAGAAGCCGGTGCCGCCTATATGAAACAGCCTGAATTGGCGATCACAGTTGAAATGGGATTGGGGGAAGGCAAAAGCACCGTTTGGACCTGCGACCTGACCAGCCGCTACATCGAGATCAACGCAGATTACCGTTCATGAAAGTTATTCTTGTCTCTGCCGTGGCCCTGATTGATTCTGACGGGCGGGTGCTGCTGGCGCAGCGGCCCGAAGGCAAATCCATGGCGGGCCTCTGGGAGTTTCCGGGTGGCAAGGTGGAACAAGGCGAAACACCCGAGGCAGCGCTGATCCGCGAACTGCAAGAGGAACTGGGCATCGATACATGGGCCTCTTGTCTGGCACCGCTGACCTTTGCCAGCCATTCTTATGATAATTTTCACTTGCTGATGCCACTGTTTGCCTGCCGCAAGTGGGAAGGAACGCCGCAATCGCGCGAACAACAGGCGTTGAAGTGGGTGCGCCCGCAACAACTACGCGACTATCCGATGCCTGCGGCAGATGTTCCGCTGATACCAATACTCCGCGACTGGTTATAACGATACATGCAGACACCCTACTACCTTATCGACAAGTCCCGCCTGCTGCCCAATCTGGAAAAAGTGGCTTATCTGCGGGAACGATCCGGCGCAAAGGCACTGCTCGCGCTGAAATGCTTTGCCACATGGTCGGTGTTCGACCTGATCAGTGACTATCTGGATGGCACCACCTCCAGTTCACTGTTCGAGGTTAAGCTGGGCCGCGAAAAATTTCCCGGCGAAACCCACGCCTATTCCGTGGCGTGGGCTGACCATGAAATGGCAGATGTGATCGCAAACTCGGACAAGATCATTTTTAACAGCGTCGGGCAGCTGAACCGTTTTGCGCAGCAAACCAGCAACCACACGCGTGGTCTGCGGATCAACCCCGGTGTGTCCACTTCGGATTTTGACCTGGCTGACCCGTCGCGGCCATTCAGCCGTTTGGGCGAAAGCGACATGGATGCGATTGCCAAAGTGCTGGACCAGATCAGCGGCTTCATGTTCCACAACAACTGCGAAAACGATGACTTTGACCGGTTTGACGAGATGCTGACAGGGATCGAGGACCGCTTTGGCGCGTTTATTCACCAGATGGACTGGATCAGCCTTGGTGGCGGTATTCATTTCACAGGCGCGGACTACCCGCTTGACCAACTCGCCGACAGGCTTCGGCAGTTTGCCGACAAGTTCAGCGTACAGGTCTATCTTGAACCGGGTGAAGCGGTAATCACCAATTCAACGACGCTGGAAGTGACTGTGCTGGATACGTTGTTCAACGGCAAAAATCTGGCCATCGTCGATAGTTCCATAGAAGCGCATATGCTTGACCTGCTCATCTATCGCGAAAGCGCCAAGCTGTTGCCCAACGACGGGCCAGAAGAATGGATGATCTGCGGCAAATCCTGCCTTGCGGGTGATATCTTTGGCGAATTCCGCTTCCCCGCCGCACTGCAACCCGGTGATCGACTCAGCATTCAGGACGCCGCCGGCTATACGATGGTGAAAAAAAACTGGTTCAACGGCGTCAAGATGCCAGCCATCGCCATCAAGGAACTGGACGGCAGCACCCGTCTGGTGCGTGATTTCGACTATGCGGATTTTGTCGCCGCACTTTCCTGACTATCCGGAGGTAATCTGATGAAAAAGAACGTATTGATCATTGGCGCTGGCGGCGTCGCACAGGTGGTTGCGCACAAATGCGCCCAGAATAATGACCGTTTGGGCGACATTCATATTGCGAGCCGCACCCTGTCAAAATGCGAGGCGATCATCGCCTCTGTGCATGCAAAATCTGCGATGAAGCAAGATGGTGTTTTGCAGGCGCACCAAGTGGATGCAATGGATACAGCCGCTGTTACCGAGTTGATTGAATCCACCGGTGCGGAAATTGTCATTAATGTCGGCTCTGCTTTCGTGAACATGACCGTGCTGGATGCCTGCATTGAAACAGGTGCGGCCTATATCGATACCGCGATCCACGAGGTCCCCGACAAAATTTGTGAAACGCCCCCGTGGTACGCCAATTACGAGTGGAAAAAGCGCGACCTTTGCACCGAAAAGGGAATCACCGCGATCCTTGGCGCAGGGTTTGACCCCGGCGTTGTGAATGCCTTTGCCCGCTTTGCGATTGATGAATTCATGGATGAAGTCACCTCGATTGATATCGTGGACATCAATGCAGGGTCACATGGCAAATATTTCGCGACCAACTTCGACCCGGAGATCAACTTCCGTGAGTTCACCGGCACGGTTTATTCCTGGCAGAATGGAGCATGGCAGGAAAACAAGATGTTCGAAGTGGGCCACGAATGGGACCTGCCTGTCGTCGGCAAGCAAAAGGCCTACATGTCCGGCCACGACGAAGTGCAATCGTTGGCCGTGAACTATCCGCAAGCCGACGTGCGGTTCTGGATGGGGTTCGGTGATCACTACATCAACGTATTCACTGTGCTGCAAAACCTTGGCCTGCTGTCAGAACAGCCCGTCACCACCGCAGAGGGGCAAGAAGTCATCCCCCTGAAAGTTGTCAAAGCCTGCCTGCCCGACCCGTCGTCACTCGCCCCGAATTATACAGGCAAAACCTGCATCGGTGATCTGGTCAAAGGGACCAAAGACGGCCAACCGGTCGAGGTATTCGTCTACAATGTTGCCGACCACAAAGAGGCCTATGAAGAGGTCGGATCACAGGGCATTTCATACACCGCAGGCGTGCCGCCGGTGGCCGCCGCACTGCTGGTTGCGGATGGCACATGGGACAGCAAGACAATGAAAAACGTTGAAGAGTTGGACCCCAAACCGTTCTTTACGATCCTTGATGACATCGGGCTGCCAACACGCGTCAGGCAAGGCGACAAAGATCAGGCGTGGAATGCGTAGGAGCAGGTGAGCAAATATCGCACGTGCAATCGCATGCGTCTGGCCGCCTTGCACCGAGCAATGCAGGGATAATTCCAAACTGAAGCTGCCGACGTAGGCGTGTATCGCACACATGGTTTTCGGCAGAGGTCGGCTGCGCGGGAAAAAGTGGCCCTTCAATCGGTTGCGAGTTGCGCATCGATCAAACGTGACAAACCTGTCTTGTCCAAGATCGCACGAGCTGAGGCTTGGTCTTTCGAGGAAAGCGATTGGAACTCTTCCCGAGTCCATCGCAGGCATTTCAATTGATACGAAAAGCTTGGCTGGACCCAATCGCAACCATCAATTTGAGTGGAGAAGGTCTCATTCTTTCCGATCACGGCGCGCCCGTTGGCGATCAGTTGGGGCATGTGGGTTCGAGCCACTTCGCCAAGGAGAGCGAGCAGGGTTTCGGGCAGCGCATCGCCGGCGTCAAGCCAGCCCTGTTCTTGCACTTCATAGCCGCTGAGATCATCAAGCCGCTCGACCCAGGCGTAAACGCGTGGCGCGAGTGTCTCACACAGGCGCATCGGCGTGGGGTCAAAATGGGTGAGACAAGTCAGCTGTCCCATCATGGCAAAGTCTGCTGAAGCCGGACGACCTCCCAACAGGAATGGATGGGCTTGCAGGTGGCTTTCCATAAGCTTCAAAAAACGGACATAGCTCGCTTCGATCACCGGCGCTGTCGTCTCGTTCGATCCCACCACATGAAGCCGATCGACTTGCCGCCTCGTGAAGGCGGCGGACACTGCGTCCAGCATCTCGGGCGACTGATTGACCCGAACGTAGAGTGGCAAGACCCGACCGGCTTTCTCGATGTCTGCCGCGAAGTGCCAGCGATAGTGAAACATACAACGCGTTAACCATTCGTCGGCGTAGTCTTCCAACACGTAGTTCAGGAAGGCCAGCACCGGATTGTCCGGCACGATGCTACGCGTCCGAAACTGGCTTTCGAGGCGCCGAATGATCGGTGTGGTATCTGTGACTGCTTGCAGCTCACCTGCCTCATCTTTCAGATAGACTGTCGGAAGAAGCGGCACTTTAGGGGTCGGCAAGGCGCTGCGACCCTCCCCATTTCCAGGCGCATCCGGGCTCTGCGGCCAATTGACAATGAAACGATATGGCAAACGCCTAAACCGCAGGACCGCCAGCATTTTTCTAGTGTAGGGACTGCCATGAATGCCTTGAAGCTTGATCGTGTCTTGCCGCGCCAATGGGGTTCCCTCTCTCAATGCATTCAGCCTGCTGTACCGCGGCACGCATCACGGCTTGCCAGAGTGTCGGTCGCGCCCTTTACTTGCCGCACGAGACATCTGTCGAGTGAGCTGATTGATTGGCCTGAAATCGACCGCTGTTAACAAAGCATACGTAAAACAGCGGTCGCAACAATTGAAATCTTTTCCTTGGTGGGCTCGAAGTGACCATTGGCCATTTGGTTGCCGTCACAAATGCGCAGGGCGGCCCCGGAGGACCGCCCTTTTCATGAACGCTATACTATCGCGGTGAACTTACAGGTTCCGCTCGATCTCTTCGCGCTCGAAGATTTCGATCACATCACCGGGGCGGATGTCATCGTAGTTCTCGAACGCCATCCCGCATTCCTGACCGGATTGCACTTCGGGCACTTCGTCTTTGAAACGCTTGAGCGTTTTCAGTGTACCTTCGTGGATGACCACGTTGTCGCGCAGCAAACGCACGCCCGCCGACCGGCGCGCAACACCTTCGGTTACAAGACAACCGGCGACCTTGCCAACATTTGATACTTTGAACACCTCTTTGATGTTCGCGTAGCCGATGAAGTTCTCGCGGATTTCGGCAGACAACAGGCCAGAGGCAGCTTTCTTCACGTCATCAACAAGATCGTAGATGACAGAATAGTAACGAATCTCGATACCCTTCTGGTTGGCCGTGTTCCGTGCTGTTGCATTGGCACGCACGTTAAAGCCAAACACAGGCGCGCCAGAAGCTTCGGCCAGCCCGATATCCGATTCCGTGATCGCGCCCACACCAGAGTGCAGGACGCGCACGCGGACTTCATCGTTGCCGATTTTCTCCATCGCTTGCACGATCGCTTCGGCAGACCCCTGCACGTCGGCCTTCACAACGATGGGCAACTCGCTGACGTTTTCGTCGGCCTTGGCATTTGCCATCAGCTGTTCCAACGTCGTGGCAGCACCTGCGGCGGCACGCTTTTCCTTGGCTGCTTTTTCGCGATATTCGGCGATTTCACGGGCCCGTGCGTCAGTATCGACCACGTTCAGAACGTCACCTGCTTCGGGTGTGCCGTTCAGGCCAAGCACCTCGACCGGGACAGCGGGACCGGCTTCTTCGACGCGTTCGCCCTTGTCGTTGATGAGCGCACGGACCTTACCGTACTGTTCGCCGACAACAAAGATATCGCCTTGGCGCAATGTCCCTTTTTGAACCAGAACCGTAGCCACAGGGCCGCGACCCACGTCAAGCTGCGCCTCGATCACGGCACCTTCGGCAACGCGATCCGGATTGGCTTTCAGTTCAAGGATTTCGGACTGCAGGGCAATCGCTTCCAGCAGATCATCAAGACCCTTACCAGTGATGGCAGAGACTTCGACATCCTGCACGTCACCTGACATTTTCTCAACGATCACTTCATGTTGCAGTAGATCCGTACGGACCTTGTCAGGGTTGGCGGCGGGCTTGTCGATCTTGTTGATCGCCACGATCATCGGCACGCCTGCAGCTTTCGCATGGTTAATCGCTTCGATCGTCTGCGGCATGACCGCATCGTCAGCTGCGACCACAAGCACCACGATATCCGTAACCTGCGCGCCGCGCGACCGCATCGACGTAAATGCCGCGTGTCCGGGCGTATCAAGGAAGGTCAGGACAGCACCGCTGTCGGTTGTGACCTGGTAGGCACCGATATGCTGGGTAATGCCGCCTGCTTCGCCTGCGACAACCTTGGCGTTGCGGATCGCGTCCAACAGCGACGTCTTGCCATGGTCAACGTGACCCATGATCGTGATGATCGGTGGGCGCGGTTGCATATCTTCGGGCTTGTCTTCGACAGCCTGAAGCACATCTTCGACATCCGCGTCGGACACGCGTACAACCTTGTGCCCGAATTCCTCAATGATCAATTCAGCCGTATCTGCGTCAATCGTCTGGTTCTGGGTCGCCATGATGCCGTTTGTCATCAGGGCCTTGACCACATCTGCCACACGTTCAGTCATCCGGTTGGCGAGTTCAGAAACAGTAATTGCCTCCGGCAACGCCACTTCGCGGAATACCTTTTCGCGCTCGACCGAGCCGCCCATTGCCTTGGCACGGGCGCGGTCCTGCTTGCGCTTCATCGCAGCCATTGAACGCTGGCGGCCACCTTCGCGGCCCGCGACCGCATCATTCAATGTCAGCTTGCCAGCGCGTCGTCCATCATCACCACCGCGACCGGGCTTGGACTTGCCGCCCTTGTCACGATCATCTGCACCACGGTCCGTCTTGCGTGGTGCAGCAGTGGGGCGGGTAACAGCCGCTTCGCCGGGCACTGCGGCAACTTCAGGTGCCGCCGCCGGAGCAGCAGCCGCTGCTTTGGCTTTTGCTTCCTCGGCGCGCTTGCGCTCTTCTTCCTCTGCCTTGGCCTTGGCGCGTTCTTCACGCGCACGGTCTTCGGCTTCTTTCGCTTCGATTTCGGCGCGGCGGGCTTCACGTTCCGCTTGCTTGGCTTTTTCTTCGGCTTCGCGCTTGGCTTTGTCTTCTGCCTCGCGGGCCTTGGCCATCGCCAACGCCTTCATGCGGCGTTCAAGTTCCACATCCGAAATGCCCGCAGGCCGCTTGGACGGATCACCGACACGCGGCGACGTCCCACCCGTTGGCTTGGCCACACCCGGCTTGGGCACCACAACGCGCTTGCGCTTGGTTTCCACCACGACGTTTTTTGTCCGCCCATGGCTAAAGCTTTGCTTCACGTTGCTTGGACGCGAACCTCCGAGGCCGAGTGTTTTTTTACCGTCGTTATCGCTCATCTAGCTTCTATATCCTTCCCGGAGGCCGCATCGCCCCCGTCCACTTCACGCAATCCGCGCAGCTTTGTGGCTTCCTCTACAACACGATTGCTGAGTCCACCAGTGGCAAGCGCGCCATGTATCACAGTTTGCCGCCCAAATGCCAAACCTAATTCAGCAGCTGTGAGGCAACCGAAATAGCGGGCACCTTCGGGCGTCCATAATTTTGCTTTGCCCCGCTCCGACCCGTCAGAGGCCTGAAGCAAAACCCGGACCCGCTCACCACCGGCAAGCCAGCCCTTTACCTTTTCAAATCCGCAAACCGCACGCCCCGACTTGCGGGTCAGTGCGATCAGATCGACGGTATGGCGCAAGAGTTGGCGTTCCACCTCTTCTGCCAGACCATCGGGGACTTGCACCGGCTTTTTGGCACTGCGCGAGAATTGCCCCTTACGAGCCGATTCCAATGCCGCGCGCGTCGCCGACACATACATACCGCGTCCGGGCAACTTGCCCAAGACATCGGGAAAAACTTTGTCGTCTGGACCGACGACGAAACGGATCAGCCCAGCCTTTGGCTGCACTTCGCCCGTAACGATGCATTTGCGTTCTGCATCACCCCGTTCTTTGTTATGACCGCCCCGTGCCATCTGCTGCGAACCCGAAGGCCTGAAATCAGGCCTCCGCTTCCTCTTCTACTTGGGCATCTTCTTCGTCAGCTTCAAGATCAGCGGGATCAACCCAGCCAAGCATGACGCGTGCTGTCATGACCATGTTCTGCGCTTCCTCAAGCGACACATCAAAGGGTTCCAGTACGCCATCGTCTTTGACACGCTCGCCATCCACGGTGGTCCAGCCACCGGCGAGTTCCCAGTCTGCGCATGTGGCGAAATCTTCCAGCGTTTTCACGCCGTCATTGCCCAGCGCTTCCAACATGGCCGGTGTCAGCCCTTCGAAGTCGATCAGGCTTTGCTCAACACCCGCAGCGATGGCGGCTTCCATGGCTTTCTTGGCCTTGGCATCCAGATAATCGCGGGCACGGGCCTGCAATTCGCCAGCTGTTTCCTCGTCAACGCCTTCGATGACCAACAATTCGCCCAGCTCGACATAGGCGACTTCTTCAAGGCTGGTGAACCCTTCGGACACCAAGAGCTGTGCAAAGAATTCATCCAGATCAAGAGTATCCATGAACAGCTTGGTGCGCAGTTCAAATTCGGCCTGACGGCGTTTGGATTCCTCTTCCTCGGTCATGATGTCGATATCAAGGCCGGTCAGTTGTGACGCAAGACGGACGTTCTGACCGCGGCGACCGATGGCCAGTGAAAGCTGCTCTTCTGGGACGACAACTTCGATCTTGCCGGCTTCTTCGTCCAGAACAACTTTGGACACTTCCGCAGGCTGCAAAGCGTTCACAAGGAACGTCGGCATATCCTCATTCCATGGAATGATGTCGATCTTTTCACCCTGCAATTCGTTTACCACTGCCTGCACGCGTGACCCACGCATACCGACGCATGCGCCAACCGGGTCAATCGAGTTATCGTAGCTGATGACAGCAATCTTGGCGCGTGAGCCCGGGTCGCGGGCCACGGCTTTGATCTCGATGATGCCTTCATAGATTTCCGGCACCTCCATCTTGAACAACTCGGCCATAAATTCCGGCGCGGTCCGGCTAAGGAAGATTTGCGGGCCACGCTGTTCGCGGCGCACTTCCTTGATGTAGCAACGGATTCGGTCGTTGGGGCGGTACGCCTCGCGGCCGATCTTTTCATTGCGGCGCAACACGGCTTCGCCAGCGCCCACATCAACGATGACGTTGCCGTACTCTTCACGCTTGACCAGCGCGTTGATGATGGTGCCCGCGCGATCCTTGAATTCTTCGTACTGCTTGTCCCGCTCTGCTTCACGGACTTTCTGCAAGATCACCTGCTTGGCGGATTGGGCAGCGATTCGACCCAGTTCAACCGGGGGAACTTCCTCTACCAAAGTCTGTCCGACTTCGGGGTTTTCCATATATTGCTTGGCCTGCTCAACTGTGAATTCGGCCTGATAGTTTTCAAGCTCATCATCCTCGACCACGGTGCGGACGCGGGTGAATGTGGCCTTGCCCGTCTTGCGGTCGATGGACACGCGAATATCCATTTCAGCGCCATACTTGGACTTTGCCGCACGGGCGAGCGATTCTTCCATCGCTTCGACCACCAGACCGGGGTCGATCATCTTTTCGCGGGCGACTGCCTCTGCGGTTTGTAGCAGCTCAAGCTGGTTGGCTGATGTAATGGCCATTAGGTATTCTCCTCGTCGGCCCAAAGGGGCGCATTCTTGGTCTTATCGGCCCGAAGGGGCGCATTCTTAATCTTGTCAGGCCCGAAAGGGCGCGATCTTATTCGTCGGCGTCGATGATGGTTTCGATCTCGTCAAACTGGGCCTCATCAATCTGGCCCGCGTCCTTGCGTCCGCGCAGCACATCGCGGATCAGTTCATCTGTCAGTACCAGTTTGGCATCTGACAGCCAGTCAAACTTGAGCCCAACGGTCCCCTCGGCGATGTTGATCAGCACTTCGTCACCTTCCGTACCAGCCAATTCCCCTTTGAAGCGGCGGCGACCGTCGATCAGCTGCTCGGTCTCGATCTTGGCTTCAAAACCGGCCCACTGGTCAAAGTCCTTCATGCGGGTCAGCGGGCGGTCGATGCCCGGGCTGGACACTTCAAGATTATAAACATCCAAAATCGGGTCTTCGACATCGAGAACAGCACTGATCGCAGTTGAGATTTGCGCACATTCGTCAACCTCGATCTGCCCGTCAGGACGCTGGACCATAATTTGCAGAATGGTCTCTTTCCCGCTCATCATGCGGACTCGCACGACTTCAAACCCCATGTCTTCGACAACAGGGGTGATAATCTCGGCGATGCGGCGGTCAATGGCCGCCTTGGCAATCAGATCATTCATCATTCAAAACCGCCTTGTTTGCGGCACAAAAAAACGGGCGCGCGGCCCGTTGGTGTTTCCCGGTGGTGTCTTGGGGGTGGAAGCCAAGATGCCGCTATTGAGAGCCATATACGCTCTCTGTTCTGAGTCTGCAAGAGGCAAGCCGCCCCACCGGCTTGCCCCGAGTTAATCCGATCAATGCGACGCCCTACTCGTACCAGTATTACTCTTTCATCAAATAGGCGATTACTTGAGTTCGGCTCTGCCCGTGGGTGCATAGTCTTTGGCAGAAATGGCCTATTCGAATGTCTTGTCCGCAAAATGATCGATGCTTCGAACACGCTAATAACGCAAAGAACAACGAAGCATCGTTTTTATAACAGACACAAAATGAACTGACATTGAACAGGACAAATTTGAGTGCCTATTTTCTAAAATCCGTCTCTATCGGGATTATACTCGGGGTATCGCCAGCAAAGCCAATGCGTTTCGAGCGACTGCACACCAACTTGTGGCCCAAAGGTTGAAGTCATCTGCGATCCTGCGGCGGCGGGCCGTTCAGGGGAGTTGCGATATGCACTTAATGACCGGCGCAGAAAACCAAGGATCTCACAGGGCAGTCCAACAAAAACGCCCCGCCAGATGGCAGGGCGTTTTCTTGAACTCAAGAAAGCGGATTTATGCGACGGACCAGCGTTCCAGCATACGGTTGTTGTCCATCTGCGCAGTGTTGCCAATCGTATCAGGCGTTGCAATCCGGCTGGCAACCGCCTGAACAAAGTTGGCAAACATTGGGATAATAACGCCGCCGTCATCGCGCAGAATCTGCTGCATTTCGTAATATTGCTCACGGCGCTTGTCGCTATCCAACTCGGCACGGGCGGAATACAGAAGCTCCTGGAATCGTGCGTTGTCCCATTGACTGTCGTTCCAAGGAACACCCGCCTCGTAAGCGGATGAGAACATCCAGTCTTCCGTTGCACGGCCAGTCCAATAGGAGGCACAGAAGGGTTTCTTCAACCAGACGTTTGACCAATAGCCATCGGCCGGTTCCTGCACCACGTTAATATCGATTCCGCAGGGTGCAGCAGCAGCCTGGTAAAGTTGTGCTGCGTCAACGGCACCTTCGAATGCAGCATTTGAGGCTGACAGATCAATGGACAAGCTGTCGAGCCCGGCCTCTTTGAGATAGAATTTTGCCTTGTCTGGATCATAGGCCAGCTGCTCCATCTCGGCGTTGTAATATTGGTTGGCAGGCCCAATCGGTGAATCGTTACCGACCTTGCCGTGACCCAACAGGATCTTGTCGACCATTTCCTGCCGGTTGATTCCGTATTTCAGAGCCCGACGCACATTCACGTCGTCAAATGGCGCACTGCCGGTCAGCATCGGAAATGTATAGTGCTGGTTGCCTGTCACTTCCTGAAGATTGACGTTCGGGTTGGCTTTCAAGAGCGCCTCAACCTTGAAGTCGATGCGGTTGATCGCGTCAACCTGACCGGTCATCAGGGCATTCATCCGGGCCGTATTGTCGTTGATCGCGATCAGTTCAACCTCGTCAAAGAAGCCGGCACTTTCGCCTTTGTAATGGTCGGCCACACGCGTGCCCACGAAACGCACGCCGGGGTCAAAGGAAACAACCTGATAAAGACCTGTGCCGATCCCTTGTGCAATGGCCTCTTCCACCTGACCGGCAGGATAGATCAGCAGGTGATAGTCGGACATCAGGTAAGGGAAGTCAGCATTGCCTGCTTCAAGCGTGAACTCAACCTGATGCTCACCCAGTTTCTTCATCTCTTTGATCGCGGCAACCAGCGGCTGCGCGGCTGATTTCGAGCCTTCGGCGACGTGCAGTTGCAGGGATTCGATTACGTCGTCCGCACCGAACGCTTTGCCGTTATGGAAGGTCACACCTTGCCGCAGGTTGAAGGTCCAGACCTTTGCATCGGCACTGGCTTCCCAGCTTTCAGCGAGTTCACCCTGCAGCGAGCCGTCGGCTGCGACCTCTGTCAATGCGTCGAACACGCCGCCCAGCGCTGCCGCAATCATGAAAACGTCGGAATGTGTCCGGCCGTCCCAGCTATCGGTTGTGTTGGCGCCGCTCAGGCCAGCGGTAAACTTGCCGCCGCGCGATTGCGCGCGCAGAGGCAGGCCGGTTACACCCAGCACACCGGCGGCAACGCCTGATTTCAATAGACCGCGTCTACTAATTCCGTTCATAAGTCCGTCTCCCTAGTTATCTTTGTCGGGCTGTCCCCAGCCGTATGTTTTGCCACCCCGATGGGTGATTCGTTTCACATCTTATCAACTGCTGCATCACCGATGTTATCAACTCCGCGTTGGGCCAACAGATTGGTCAGCCAGTCCGGGTCCATTTCCGGCACCGACGACAGCAAAAGGTCTGTATAGGCATGGTGCGGTGGCTTGAACATTTCAACCTTGCCTCCTTGTTCGACCACGCGGCCATCTTTCATCACAACAACCTCGTCTGCGATCGCTTTGACGGTCGCAAGGTCATGGGTGATGAACATATAGGAAAGCGACAGTTCATCCTGCAACCGGGCAAGCAGTCGCAGAATGCCTTCCGCGACAAGCTGATCAAGCGCAGACGTGACTTCGTCGCAGATGATGAATTTTGGCTCGGCAGCAAGTGCGCGCGCGATTCCGATCCGCTGTTTTTGTCCGCCCGACAATTCGGAGGGCAGGCGATTGTAATATTCCGACGGCTCCAGTTCGATCTGCTCAAGCAGGGCATCGACTTTCCGCCGCTTTTCCGCACCCGTGAGCCCAAGGTAGAACTGTACGGGTCGCGCTATGATCTGGCCAATCGACATGCGCGGGTTCAACGCGGTGTCAGCCATCTGATAGATCATCTGGACCTGGCGCAACTGATCTTTGCTGCGCTTGCGATAGTCCGGCGGCAGTACCTCGCCGTCCAGCAGGATTTGGCCCGCAGTCGGCGGCAAAAGTCCTGTGATGCAACGCGCAGTCGTTGATTTGCCAGATCCGCTTTCGCCCACTACAGCCACGGTCCGCCCGCTGTGCATGTCAAAGCTGACATCGTACAACACCGGCACCTTCCCATAGGCCGCATCGACATTCTGCACGCTGATGACGGGGACCGAGCCGGTCTGCACCGCCGGTTTGTTCGGGCGCTCGAAACTGCGCACCGCCCACAGTGATTTGGTATAGTCCTGCGTTGGGGCCGACAGCATCGTGCGGGTGTCAGCCGTTTCGACTTCGTCGCCTTTCAGCAGCACTTTGATACGGTCCGCCATTTGCGCCACGACAGCAAGGTCATGGGTGATGTAAATGGCGGCAGTGTTGAACTGTTCGACGATATCTCGGATCGACGCGAGCACTTCAATCTGCGTAGTGACGTCAAGCGCGGTCGTTGGTTCATCAAAGATAATCAGATCAGGGCGGCAGGACATCGCCATCGCCGTCATCGCGCGCTGCAACTGGCCACCGGACACCTGATGAGGATAGCGAAAGCCGATCTCTTCGGGGTTAGGCAAGCGCAGCTTGCGATAAAGCTCGATCGCGTCCGCTTCGCTTTCGCTCCGGCTCATGACACCATGCTGCACCGGACCTTCGACATGCTGATCCATCAATTTGTGGGCCGGGTTAAAGCTGGCCGCCGCCGATTGCGCCACATAGGCGATGCGCTTGCCCAGCAAACCACGTTTGACAGCGGCTGATGCCTTGAGCAGGTCAATGCCGTCGAATTCAACCGTGCCATCACTGATCCGCACACCGTCGCGGGTATATCCCATTGCGGCAAGGCCAAGGGTGGATTTGCCCGCACCGGATTCACCGATCAGCCCAAGCACCTCGCCACGCGCAAGGGTCAGATCAATCCCGTTGATGATCGGGTTCCATTTTTCATCGCTGCGGCCTTCCAGCTTAATGCCGCGAATTTTGACCAGTGGTGACTCGCTCATTCTTTCAACCCCGATGATTTTTGCAGCATCCAGTCGACCACAAAGTTCACGGCAACAGTCAGCAGGGCAATCGCGCCCGCCGCCAAGAGCGGCGCCGTCGCTGCCAAGGGCGCAAACTGCGCATAGTTCACAAAGCCGCCCAGATCACGCACCATCGTGCCCCAGTCAGCCAGCGGCGGCTGGATACCGACCCCAAGGAACGACAGGGCCGCGATGGTCAGGAAAACAAAGCAAAAGCGCAGCCCGAATTCCGCAAGTAACGGGGCGGTCGCGTTAGGCAGGATTTCCTTGAACACCAGATAGCCCAACCCTTCGCCGCGCAATTTTGCCGCTTCGATATAGTCCATCACCACGATGTTTTGACCTACCGCGCGGGCCAGACGGTAAACGCGGGTGCTGTCGATAACGGCAATAATCACAACCATGAAAACGGTCAGGGGGATACCAAGCTGTGGTGCCCAGACGCTGGCAATGGTCATCAGCAGCAAGGCGAAAATCAGCGACGGAATCGCCATCAGCACGTCAACAATGCGCGACAAAAGCTGGTCGAGCCAGCCACCCAGCGTGGCCGCCAGAAACCCGAACGACCCCCCCAGCAGAAAGGCCAACAGCGTTGTTGCAAAGGCGATGCCTACCGTGTTTTGCGCACCATAGATCAGGCGGCTCATGATATCGCGCCCGATTTGGTCGGTACCCAGAGGAAAGTCGGGATTGCCCCCCAGCGCAGGATCACCGCCCGGCACGATGTTGGCAGCCACACCGGGAATGATCTGTTCCTGTCCGTAGGGGGCAAAGACACCTGCAAAGATCGCAAGGATCGCATAAATGAGGATCGTCAAAATGCCAAAAGCGGCAGTCAGCGGCATCGAGCGGAACATCTTCTTGCTCCATGCGGTGCCAACCGTCCGGCCAAGGATACGGAAAAGCCACGCCGCAATGGCAAAGATGATGAACCCTTCAATCGCGATCCGCAGGAAAAAGAACTTGTTCGCAATCGCCAGATCATCGCTGCGCCCTTGCATATAGGCCCAGATCAGCCATAGCAAAACCGCAGCCCCCAGAACATAGCCGTAGGCAACACCGTAAGGCATATCGCGGAACTTTGGCGCGTTACCCGTCGCAGCCTGTCCCGCAAAACGGAACCCCCACGCAAGGCCAGCCATGACAACAAGAGCACCGATAAGCCAGATCATTTGGGGTGCCTCAACCTTGGGTTCGACAGGATCGACATGATATCTGCCGTCAGATTGAGCAGAATATAGGCTGCCGCAAAGATCAGGCAGCAGGCTTGCACAACCGGGATGTCACGAATTTTCACGCTATCCACGAAGAGCTGGCCAATACCGGGGTAGACAAACACCACTTCGACCACGACGACGCCGGTGATCAAATAAGCGAGGTTCAGCGCGATCACATTGATAATCGGGGCCAGAGCATTGGGCAGCGCATGCTTCACGATCACCCGCATCGGCGACAAACCTTTGAGCCGGGCCATTTCGATATAGGGACTGGCCAGAAGGTTAATGATCGCAGCACGCGTCATCCGCATCATATGTGCCGTGACGACAAGGGTCAGGGTCAGCGCAGGCAACAGCGACTTTTCCAGACGTTCACTGAACGCCATGCCTTCATAGATGTTCGACAGCGACGGCAGGATGGGGTTCAGCACCGCCAGAAACAGGATCAGGATATAGGCAAGAAAGAATTCGGGACTGGAAATCGACGACAGGGTGGTGATGTTCGCCACCCTGTCAAATACCGTGTTGCGGTAAAGTGCAGCCAGAACACCAAGGGTAATGGCAACAGGTACGGCGATAATGGCAGTCACCATGGCAAGGAACATGGTATTGGCAAAACGCGGGGCGATCTGCTCGGCGACAGTTGTGGCCCCCGATGTTGTCCCGCTGAAGCTTGCAAAGTTCATTTGCGCAAAGCTGGACCCAAAATCACCCTGCAAAACACCGGCAAGCCAGCCAAAGTAGCGGCTGAGCATCGGTTGATCCAACCCTAGGTCCCGGCGAATAGATGCAACTGCCTCTTCGGTGGCCCCTTGACCCAGAATATTCTGCGCGAAATCACCCGGCAGCAAGTTCACCGCCACAAAAATCACGATCGAAACGATCAGCAATGTGAGCAGACCCAGCGCAAGGCGCTGCAAAATAATCGTTAGGACATTGCCCAATACTACATGTTCCCCGTTAGTTGGCTGTAAGCTTAACGACTGGACCCCTGCTGTAAACCCTAAAGCCCCAGAAGGTCGCGTTGTGCGCCCATCCTGTCCATCGTGCTGACCAGCTCTGCGCTGATACCCGGTTCAGAGAGTGCATGACCCGCCCGCCCGATGAAGGTGAGCCGGGATTTTGGCCATTGTTTTGACAGCTGATAAGCCGATGTCGGCGGGCAGATCATGTCATAGCGCCCTTGCACGATGACACCCGGAATATCAGCAATCTTGGCCATCCGGGTCGGGTTCAAAATCTGCTGATCCTCGGACAGAAAACCACTATGATAAAAATAGTGGTTTTCTAGCCGCGAAAAGGCGCGGGCATAATCCGCAGGGCTTTCGCCCGTCACACCGTCACTGTCGATCGACGCAAGCGCATTTTCCCACGAAGCCCATGCGCGGGCATAGCGCGTTTCCTGCATCAGATCACCCGAGAATAGCCGCCGATGATAAGCCGCGATAAAATCATCCTGTTCGTCGGCAGGAATAAGGTCCGCAAATCGTTGCCACAGATCGGGCCAGAATTTACCCGCACCCCCACCATAGAACCAATCCAGTTCCGGCTGGGTCATCAGGAACACCCCGCGCAAAACCAAGCCCGCCACGCGGTCCGCATGGGCCTGCGCGTAAATCAATGCCAAGGTCGCACCCCACGACCCGCCAAAGACCGCCCAGCGCTCAATTCCCAATGTCTCACGGATCAACTCAATATCAGCGACAAGATGCCACGTCGTGTTTTCCTCAACACTTGCGTGCGGTTTGGATCGCCCACAACCGCGCTGATCAAACAGAATGATCCGATAGATATTAGGGTCAAAATAGCGTCGCATCGCCGGGCTACAGCCGCCGCCCGGTCCACCATGCAGAACAACAACAGGGATTCCTTCAGGATTGCCGCACTGTTCAACATAGATACTGTGCGCGTCACCCACGCTCAGCATACGTTGATCATAGGGATCAATCGGGTGATAAAGATGCGCACCTGGGCGCTTTTGTCCTACGACTTTGTCCATAATCACCCTATATCGCGTCTGACAACTGCTGACCATAATGCGGAGCCACAAATGTCTGCGACAAATACCGTTAACCCGGCCGAAATCGCCAAATTCGAAGCCATGGCCGCTGAATGGTGGGATTTGAACGGAAAGTTCAAACCGCTTCACATGATGAATCCGGTGCGGCTGGACTATATCACCCGACAGATCGCCGCTGAATTCGGGCGGAATTTGCAGGATGATTTGCCATTCAAAGGCCTGCGAATCCTCGACATCGGCTGCGGTGGCGGGCTTTTGTGCGAACCGATGGCGCGGCTTGGGGCAACCGTTGTTGGCGCTGATGCAGCGGAACGCAACATTCCGGTCGCGCGCCTGCATGCAGAACAATCGGGTCTCGACATAGATTATCGCCACACCACGGCAGAGGCGCTGGCAGAGGCTGGAGAACAATTTGACGCTGTACTGAATATGGAAGTCGTCGAACATGTGGACGACCCCCAAGGCTATTTGAACGCCTGTTGCGCCCTCATGAAGCCGGGTGGTGTTCACATCTGTTCAACCATCAACCGCAACCCCAAAAGCTTTGCGATGGCGATTGTCGGGGCCGAATGGGTGATGCGCTGGCTGCCAAAGGGCACCCATGAATGGTCCAAGTTCATCACGCCTGACGAACTCTTCGGGCTTTTGGAAAAGTCCGGCATGACGCCCGTCGACCGCAAGGGGTTTGTGTTTAACTTTGCCCGGTTCACCTGGTCGATTTCTGACAGGGACCTGTCCGTGAACTACGTCACCGCAGCCACAAAACCCGCCGCTGACTAGGGTTCCTCGCTGAGCTTGCGGCGCATCGCGCGCAGGACAGGCAGGGCGGTACGCACCTGTTCTTCGCCGACCTTTGTCACAACATCCGCAATCACAGGGGCAATTGCCGCCAGCGCAGCATTGCGTGCAGCCAGACCCGCCGGGCTGATGGCCACCATCTTGCGGCGGGCGTCATCCCAATCGGGGCGGACATGTATCCATCCTGCCCATTCCAACTTGCGCAGGGTGTTGGTCATCGCGCCACGGGTCAGATGAAATGTCTTGGCCAGTTGCGCAGGCGACCGTTCGGTGCCCGCATGGGCCAGATGATTCAGAACCGAAAAATGCGAAAGTTCCATCCCCTTAGGCAGGACGCGCGCCACATTCGCCCGCGCCAACTGATCCACAACCAGAATTTCGCTAAAAAGCGATACAGCAAGGTTGTTGGATGTGTCGGACATCAAGGACCTTTGAAAGGGCGGTCATGGGAAAGGGCCGCAATACGTTTGCGACTTTTAGACACCTCTGCCCGATCAATATCAACCAACGCAATGCCCGGATCGGTCCCCAACTCTGTCAAAACCTCACCCCAAGGCGAAATTGCCATACTATGCCCATAGGTTTTGCGTGATTTTTCACCAGTTTGATGAAGACCCGTTTGTGCAGCGGCCAGGACATAACAGCCCGTCTCAATCGCGCGAGCGCGCAAAAGCGGCTCCCAATGGGCGGCTCCGGTGACGGGGGAAAATGCGGCAGGCACCAACAGCACTTCGGCACCAGCTTGGGCCAACGCGCGGTAGAGGTATGCAAACCGCAGGTCATAGCAGACGCTGAGCCCGATTTTGGCAAAATCCGTCTGCGCTGTAACGGCCCTGTCACCCGGACGGTATGCCGCCGACTCGCGGAAGCTTTCGGTTGCTGACACATCCACATCAAACATATGGATCTTGTCATACCGGCCGACGATCTGCCCTTTGGGATCAATGAGGAATGACCGGTTGGCGAACCGTCCGTCGGGATCATCGGTTTTCAGCGCAAGCGATCCGATCGACAGCCAGATCCCATGTGATGCGGCCATCCCGCGCAGGCCCGCAAGGGTCGGGTCGTCCTGTTCGAGGGTCAGCACCTCTTGCTGACGGCTGCGACTGACGGACAGACAATTCGTGACCTCGGGCGTCGCTACAAATCCTGCCCCCTGCGCCACGGCCTGATCAATCAGATCGCTGGTGGTGCGCATATTGGCAATTGGATCATCGCCGGAATTGAGTTGGATCAGCGCCGTTTTCATGCCGCCAAAAGGGCATCCAGCTTGCCGCCCCGATCAAGGGCCATCAGATCATCGCAGCCACCGATATGTTGTCCGCCAATAAAAATCTGCGGAACCGTGCTGCCGCCGTTGGCCCGCTGGATCATTTCGGCGCGGCGCTCCGGCTGGGCAGAGATGTTCACCTCTGCAAAGCTGACACCTTTTGATTGCAGTATCCGCTTTGCCATAAAGCAAAAGCCGCATGTGGGTTTCGTATAAATCTCGATCTGGGTCATAAAGCTTGTCCTTTGCGCGACACGATATCACTTAGGCACTTTTGACCACGCGCGCCAGAGTAACAATTGACACATTGCTGGCACCAGCAGCCAGTGCGGCGGTCGTGCCCGCAGCCAAAGTCGCCCCGGACGTCATGACATCGTCAATCAGCAAAACAGGTTTGCCCGCGATCACGCTTTGTCGTTTCGGATTAGGCATGATCGCGTCAGCAAGCGCTTCAAACCGGGCATGTCGGCTGTGTCCTTCAAGGGGCTTTGTCTTGCGCGTGCGCAACAACGCATCCGCACAGACCGGTGCGCCCACCTCGCGGCCCAGCGCATGCACAAGCAAGGCGGCCTGATTATAACGACGGCGTGCCAGACGGGTCCAATGCAGCGGAACGGGGACCAATATCGTATCCTTGCGCATGAGATCACGGGCGACTTTTGCCATCCACAATGCGGCGGGTCGTGCCAGTTCGGTCCGGTCCGAATGTTTCAGCCGCAACACAAGCGTACGCCCGATGCCCGCATAAATAAGGGCCGCGCGCCCCCGATCCCATGGGCGGGCAATCGTCATGCAATCATCGCACTGCAATATATCGCCATCATCGTCACCGGGCAAAGGCGTGCCACATGTGTCGCAGATCGTGCCGCCAATAAACTGCGTTTCGCGCCAGCAGGGGCCACAGAGGCCGAACTCTGCCTCGGTTTGCGCATCACAGGCAACGCATTGCGCGGGGTAGATCGCCCGAATGACACTTTGCAATCGCATGAATACACCCTAGATGGGCGGCATGACCACGCCGCAGCTAACAGACCGGACCGCACTTGCGCGGAATCGCAAACGCGCACAAGCAGATGCATTGTTCCTGCATGATGCTGTGGCCGACGAATTTCATGAAAGACTGACCGAGGTTAATAGAACCTTTACCGCCATAGCAATTGTGACAGGTTTTCCAGCTTTCTGGCGACAACACTACCCCGATGCGACCATCATCAGCGACGAAGACGTGCTGGCGCTGGAACCGGGGGCATATGACCTCGTGCTGCATGCGATGGCCCTGCATTGGGCGAATGACCCCGTTGGGCAATTGGTGCAATGTCGACACGGTTTGAAAAAAGACGGGCTGTTGCTTTGCGTCTTTCTGGGCGGGCAGACGCTGCACGAACTGCGGGCATCACTGGCCGAAGCTGAAGCACAGGTCACAGGCGGCTTGTCCCCCCGGATTGCACCCATGGGCGAAATCAGGGATGTGGGCGCACTGCTGCAACGGGCGGGATTTGCCATGCCGGTGGCCGATAGCACTCCAATGACCGCCAGCTATGTCAACGCGTTTCACCTGATGCATGACCTGCGCAAGATGGGTGAAAACAATGCTCTTGTCGGCCGGATCAGGCATGCAACGCGGCGCAACGTCCTGACGGAAGCAGCCTGTATCTATGCGGAAAACTTCCGAAATGCAGACAACCGGGTCGATGCAACGTTTGAAATGATCACATTGACAGGCTGGGCACCCTCGGACGACCAGCCCCAACCCTTGCGGCCCGGCAGCGCAACGACACGATTGGCCGAGGCCCTGAACGCAACAGAAAATCCACTGCCACGGGATGATGAAAATTGACGAAGATACTATCCGATTTAAGTCTCTCGTTAATGTCGGTATGAAAGGACATGACAATGTTCGACGCGCAAAACGAAAATACTGAACGGCCCGCCGTTTGTCCTGTTCATGCGGGCAAGGACCACCCACCGGTCAAACCTGCGCGGGTGGGTATTCTTTTGGCCAACCTTGGCACGCCTGATGCCACAGACTATTGGTCGATGCGGCGCTATCTGAACGAATTCCTGTCCGACAAACGGGTCGTGGATTATTCGGCATGGATCTGGCAGCCGCTGTTGCAGCTGATCATCCTGACCAAGCGGCCCTTTTCATCAGGTGCCGCCTACAAATCGATCTGGAATGAAGAAGACAACGAAAGCCCGCTGCTGACGATCACGAAAAAACAGACGGCGGCGATCAAGGCACAGATGATCAAGCAATATGGCGATGACGTGCGCGTTGATTTCTGTATGCGCTATGGCAACCCGTCGACCAAATCCAAGGTGCGCGAAATGGTCGAGGCGGGATGCACCAAAATCCTCTTCTTCCCGCTTTATCCGCACTATGCCGGTGCGACATCCGCCACTGCGAATGACCAGTTCTTTCGGGCATTAATGGAAGAAAAATGGCAACCGATCGCACGGATCGTCGAACCCTATTTTCAGGAACCCGCCTATATTGATGCGCTCGCTCAATCCATCGAAAGGGCCTATGCGGATGCCGAAACCAAACCGGAAAAACTGGTTTGTTCTTACCACGGTGTGCCGGAACGCTACCTGCGCGAGGGTGATCCGTACCATTGCCAGTGCCAGAAAACGACGCGCCTTTTGAAAGAACGGCTGGGCTGGGACGACACGCAAATCGTTACGACATTCCAGTCCCGTTTCGGGCCGGAAGAGTGGCTCAAACCCTATACCGTCGAAGAAGTCGCGCGCTTGGCAGAGGAGGACGGCGTCAAGAATATTGCTGTCTGCGCGCCTGCATTCTCGGCTGATTGCATCGAAACGTTGGAAGAAATCAACGAAGAGATCAAGGAAAGCTTCGAAGAGGCGGGTGGAGAGCATTTCACCTATATCCCCTGCCTGAATGACGATCCGGCGCATATCGATGCGCTTTCCGGGGTCATTGACAGAAACCTGAAAGGTTGGCTGTCCTAGGGCGAAACGGCGGATTTCTGGAGGCTCTGGTCACCAGATACTTGGAGAATCGTGATGGCTATTGGCACAGTTCAATAATTATTTCGCGGTGGTCTGCGCGGAAATCCGCCCAAATGTGGCAAAGCGATAATTCGGCTTTTTTCGACATAAATGTCCATGTTTCGTGGGGGCAAGCTCTGCCCAACCTGCGAATATTTTGATCAATTCCGCATTCAAAAAACGCCAACATTCCCCAAGTTGGCCCCAAATGGACCACATTCACAAAGCATCTAGGAGGTGATGAATTTTCAACGCGTCCTCGTTGGCGCTAGACCTTGGTGTAACATGGAAGCGGCCCATCTTTTAGACCTCGAAGACGACACTCAGGAAGAGAGGAACGAGGCCCTTGCTGATGGGACGTTGCTGCTTGGCGACCAGTTCACGATTACCAATCGCATCGGAAACGGCGGTTTCGGCATCACCTACCTTGCCAAGGATAACTATCTTGATCGTGACGTCGTGATCAAGGAATGCTTCCCCGAAGTTTTCTGCCACCGGTCCGGGAAATCGGTTCTGGTCAGATCCACCGCGAACCACGATAAATATCGCTCCATCGTTGATATGTTCATGCGTGAGGCGCGTAGCATTGCGAAAATGCGCCATCCGAACATCATCGGCGTTCACCGCGTTTTCGAAGACAACGACACGGCATACATGGCGCTTGATCTGATCGATGGCCGTGATCTGCTGGAAATTATCACAAACGATCCAAATGCGCTGACCCCGACGCAGGTCCAGAATATTCTGGTCAAGATCCTTGATGCCGTGGACCTTGTTCACAAGCAGGACCTGCTTCACCGCGATATTTCACCGGATAACATCCTGCTGGACAAGTGGGGCAGCCCGGTTCTGATCGACTTTGGTGCAGCCCGCGAAGAAGCCAGTCGCGAAACCCGCGCCATGTCAGCCGTTTTGATTGTCAAAGACGGCTATTCGCCGCAAGAATTCTATTTTGCGGGCGGAAAACAAACGCCCTCTAGTGATCTTTATGCGCTTGCCGCGACTTTCTATCATGTGATCTCTGGAGAAGTTCCGCCGAACAGCCAAACCCGCATGGCCGAAGTCGCCAGCGGCAGCCAGGACCCTTGCGTTCCGCTTGCTGGCCGTTTTGATGCTTATCCCCGCGAATTCCTGGCCGCGATAGATAAGGCGATGCGCGTTCTGCCAAGGGAACGCCTGCAATCCGCTGCCAACTGGATTGCGATGATTGATACCAGCGAGGACCGAAAAGAACAGCTTGTCCTGAAACCGTTCAACGACCTTGATAAAGAGTTGACGCGTTTGATTTCGGAGACAAACGAATATGTGCTCAAGTCTGCCGAGGCACCTGCACCGCCAAAGCCACCAGCACCCAAAGCCGAACCATCATTTTCGATCCCGGACTGGGTCCGGGAATTCAATGAAGAATCAGAAGAACCTGTCACGAACAATAATGGCACGCTGCTTCTGCAGGCTGATGATGCTGTCAGCGCGAAAGAGTATGATTCGGTCTACATTGCAAATGATCCGGGTCCTATGCCGGTCCGACTTCGTGAAAAGCTGCGCAGCCGGATCACCAAAATCCGTGCCAGTTGGCTTGTACTGATTCTGGCGTTGTCGGTTGTTGGCGGTGACCCAAGCCAGCTAGTGTTGACGGCTAAAACCCTGTTTCAATAAATGGTTTGCGACTGACCAAGTGCAGCGAACCGCCTCAGATGAGTAGCACCTGGGTGCCTACTTTTGCAAAACCAAAGAGCTCGGCGATCTGTTCATTATAAAGCCCGATACAGCCATTCGATGACCGACGGCCGATCTTGCGCGTGTCATGCGTGCCGTGGATACGGTAGTAGGTCCATGACAGATAAAGAGCATGTGTTCCCAATGGGTTATCAGGACCCGGCCCGATAAAATCAGGCCATTCCGGATTCCGCTGCTTCATTGATGGGGTCGGCGCCCAGCTGGGCCCTTCGACCTTGCGGGTCACTTCGGTCCGACCTTTGCGGGTCAAATCCTCGGTAAGCGGCACGCTGGTTGGATAAAGCTTGTAGATCGCCTCATCCTCGGACCAGTAATGCAAGGCGCGGGATTGGATATCAACCAGGATCGCGCCGTTGTCGAGGTTGGTAAAGTAAGGCTGCCAATTCAGCGACCGGAAGCTGGCGATATTACGCTGAACACGGCTGCTGATGTCGCTTTCGATTTCGGTCGAATTTGACGTTTGCGCGACAGCACCCGTGCCAAACGCTGCAGCCGTCCCCGCCAGAAAACTGCGGCGCGACAACCGGTTGAACATATCGTCAGACATCATCTTCTCCGTTACGGAATTTCTCGTTTCAGCAATCTCAATACTGACTTTGCTGCGACACCGCAAATCAAAGAAACGTCAGATTGTGAATGACCTGCGGTACGGGTTTGAAGTGTGCAAGCAATCTGGGTAATGAAGAGTGAACAGATAGGTTGGGCGGTCACATGTATCGACGTGAAATGATTTTTGGATTGGCGGCACTGGGTCTTAGCGCCTGTGGCGGAACCCCGCAAAGGGCGATTGGTCCTGACGGGATGCCCCTACCCACGCTTTACCGAATCCAGCCCGGACAAGAAGCAGAAATTCAATTCAGGATGCTGGATAGCGTCAATGCCTTCCGCAGCGCCGCAAACCTTGTGCCGGTTGAGTTGAACAGCCAACTGACTGCCGCCGCCGCGACACACGCGCGCGATATGTCGATTCAGAACCGCCCGTGGCTGTTCGGGTCTGACGGTTCAAGCCCGCTGGACCGTGCCCGCCGTGTTGGTTTCGGTGGGATTCTGCTGGGTGAAAACATATCCGAATCCTACGAGGGCGAAGTGCCTACGCTGGCCGCATGGATGGCCCAACCGGACACGCGGGCCGTCATCATGGATCCAGCGGCACGGCAAATGGGCTTTGCATGGTTTCAGGAACCCGCAGGCAAGCTTTGGTGGACACTGAACATGGGCAGCGATTCAGCCTTTGTGCAGCCCGCAGCCTTTTAGGCGTAGACGAAAATCTGTGTGCCGGGGTTCACCATCGGGTAAATCTCGTCCATCTCCTGATTTGTGACTGCGATACAGCCCCACGTCCAATCGGGGGTGCCCATGAATTCATCGGGGGTGCCATGAATAAAGATGTCGCCACCCGGGGAAACACCCATCGCCCGCGCGCGCGCTACGTCATTGGCGTTCGGGTAGGAAAGGCCAACCGACAAGTGGAAACGGCTATAGGGGTTCTTGCGGTTGATCAGATAGGCACCTTCGGGCGTGCGCCCGTCACCTTCCTGAAGTTTATGACCGTCGGGCGCAAACCCAAGCTGAAATCGGTAGTCCCGCAACAATGACGTCTTGTGCAACAACTGCATGTAACGTTGCTTTTTAAAGACCTGGATTCGGGTCACTTCAGGTCCATTGTATTGGGGAACAGAGGCCCCGCAACCAGCCACACCAAGTGCTGCGCCAACCATCATTGAACGTCTTGAAATCATAATACCGTGCCTCGTCTACCGGTCTGCGCCGTTTATGACCGAATACACGAAAAAAGAGGTTAACAAGAGAAAAAGTTCCGGTTCACGCTTATTTTCGTTTGAAAGGTGCCACGATTTCCACATGTGGCGACCAACGGAATTGGTCCACGACCTGCACCCAGTCCAATGTGAAGCCCGCATCAATCAATCGACTTGCATCACGGGCAAAAGTCACCGGGTTGCAGGACACCATGGCGATCGTCTTGATATCGGACGCGGCCAGCGTGGCGATCTGCGCTTCGGCCCCGGCGCGAGGCGGATCAATCACAGCTGCATCAAAATGACCCAGCTCATCCGTTTCGAGCGGACGCCGGAACAAGTCGCGTGTTTCGGTTGTGACGCGCCGCAGTTCAAACCCTTCGCGCCATCCGCGGTCAAGCGCTTCCAGCATTTCTGCTTCGCCTTCGACCGCGTGCACTTCCGACCGTTTCGCCAGCGGCAAGGTGAAAGTCCCACATCCCGCGAACAGATCAACGACCCGTTTTGCGCCACCCACAATTTCTTCTACTGCGGCCAGTAGTGCCAGTTCGCCGTCTTTTGTGGCCTGCAGGAACGCACCGGGAGGCGGAACGACGCCAGTGTCACCAAAATGTTGCGTTGGCGGGTTGATGGTGACAACCGGTTCGTCATTCCAGACAAGGCGGGTCAAACCATTCTTTTGCGCAAACGCGGCAAGTGCGACACGCAATTGGGGCGTGATTGCCTTGTCCGTTTCGACCAGCACATCAACGCCCAGCGCTGCTTCGGTGACGGTCAGGTCAATCTCGCCTTTGCGCGAACAGGCCATGACGGTGAGTTCTTCCAACGCAGGCAAGCTGGCCGTCAAGGCAGGCGTCACCAACTGGCAGTCAGGCACCGCGACAAGCGTGTTTGAGCCTTTGCCATGAAAGCCGACCATTGCACCCTTTTTCGTACGACGACCCGAGAATTTCGCACGTCTGCGCGACCGCACCGGCGATGTCATCACGTTACGAAACGCGGGCGTGATCCCTTGGGCATGCAGCGCCTTTTGCACGATACCCAATTTCCAGTCAGCCACGAACGCATCGGTCGCATGTTGCATCGCACAACCGCCGCAGGATTTGAAATGTCGGCAAGGGGCCGCAACCCGATCAGCTGATGGCGTGACGATGCGCAATGTACCGTCTTGCGCGACGTCCACTTCTTCACCGGGCAGCACCCGCGGAAGGAGTGACCGCCCATCAGACGCCCGCCCCAATCCAAGATGCGTCAAACTTTCGATAGTCAGCATTTATTCCGCCGCGTCTTTCACATTGATAAAACCACCGGACTGACGGTTCCAATAGCGGGCATAAAGCCCGTCTTTGGCCAACAGTTCCGCATGGGTGCCTTCCTCTACGACGCGGCCCGCGTCAAGGACAACAATGCGGTCCATTCTTGCCAATGTTGAAAGACGGTGGGCAATGGCGATGACGGTTTTGCCCTCCATAACAGACTCTAATGCGGCCTGAATCGATGCTTCAACCTCTGAATCCAGCGCGCTTGTCGCTTCGTCAAGCACCAGTATCGGCGCGTCTTTCAGGATCGCGCGGGCGATAGCAATGCGCTGCCGCTGCCCGCCGGACAGTTTGACGCCACGCTCGCCCAGATGCGCATCGTAACCTACCCGCCCTTTGTGGTCTTTGAGCGTAACGATGAATTCATGCGCCTCGGCCTGCCTTGCTGCGGCTTCGACTTCTTCCATGCTTGCGTCAGGCTTGCCGTACCGAATATTGTCAAAAGCTGACCTGTTGAACATCGCGGTTTCCTGCGTGACCATCGCAACATTCCGGCGCAGGCTTTCCTGTGTCACGTCACGGACGTTCTGCCCGTCAATCAGCACGTCCCCCTCTTCGGCGTCATATAACCTGAGCAGCAAGGCAACCAATGTCGATTTCCCTGCGCCAGAGGCACCGACAAGCCCAAGTTTTTCGCCCGAACCAACTGAAAGGGTCACATGATCCAGCCCGCCCGGCCCACCGCCATAGCTGAAACTGACATCCTTCAGCGCAATCTCGCCTTTCTCAGCGGACATTTCCACGGCTTCTTGCGCATCGATCAGTTCATGGGATGGGCTGAGGGTATGCATCGCATCCTCAAGCTCGCCCACGTTGGAATACATCCCCATCAGGGTAAAGCTGACCCAGCCCGTCATCTGCGCCAACCGCAATGACACCGCACCCGCTGCGACGACGTCACCCGGCGTGGCTGTGCCCACCGACCAGAAATACAACGTAATCCCGACCAGCAAGATCGGCAGCAAGCCGCCAAGTGCCATCAGCCAGAACCGGAATGACGCGGACAGCCAGCCATAGTCCACGGCCTTGCCCCAATAATGGGTCATTGCATCAATAGCCGACCGATCCTCAAACGCGTCATGGGCGAACAGCTTTACCGTCTTGATGTTGGTGATCGTATCAACCACCTGCCCTGTCACCATGGCCCGCGAGGCGGCCCGCGCCTTTGATCGTGACCGGATCAGCGGCATAAAGAACCGGATCAGCCAGATATAGGCCACCACCCACACAGTCAGCAGGGCGGCACTACGCAGATCAATCGTCAGCAGCAAAATCACGGACCCCACAACAGACGCCAGCGCGAAAGCAACAGTGTGGATCATATCGACCATCAATTCAGACGCGGCCCGTGCCGCCTGCATCTGTTTTTGCGAAATCCGGCCTGCGAAATCATTGTCAAAAAACGTAACTGCCTGCCCCAGCGTGTGCCGATGCAAGCGCGAGAGGATCAGATTGTTCAGGGCTGGGCCAACCACGACTGACTGCATAATCCCTGACAGGCCAAGGATGGCAGGCCGCAGAATGACAAAGAATGCAGAAACACCCAACAGCAAGGCAATATTGCCCGTAAAGAACCCGTCCGGCGATGAATTCAGGGCCGCATCAATCACCCAGCCCAGCATAATCGCTGTCAACACCTCCAGAGTGCCGGCCAAAGCTGATACAACACCGGCCCACCCCGTCACCTTCAGACTGCCGCCAAGGCACCATCTGAGAAACGCCATCAACGTATCGGGGGGCGGTCCCTCGGCCCGCTCAAACGGATCAATCCAACGTTCGGGTGTCATTCAGTTACCTGTTTGTGTTGCCCCGAAGGCCGCCCGATTGCGGCACCCAGAACCGGGTGTATTGTCCATTCCCGCCCGCATGGTAGATATCCGCCAAGCGATGGCAATAGCGGCGCGCCCGCCAACTTTGCGCAGGGGATGGACAAAATCACACCCCTCTCGTTTATGTAGTGCGGTTGTGTTCACGTCCAATAAATGCGCACCACAGAATTTGACTGGTCTGATTTCAAATGAAGATCAAGGCCGAAAAAACAACCAGAGCAAACGCCATGATACGCATAAAGACCCGCCACGCGCGCGGGTTTTTTAACAAATATGCAAGAAGAGTGCCTGCACAGGTCCAAAAGATGCAAACGCCAAGGTTGAGTCCACTGAAGGTTGCCGCCAGTACTCCGGCTTGCTGCATCGCTGACATTGCAGGCAGATAAGCCATTGCACTTAGCGCGACCGCCCAGACCTTGGGGTTGACCCACTGGAACAGCACGGCCTCGATGAAAGTGAATGGGCGATCATTTGCGCTGGGCTGTTTCGGGCTGGCGAACCACAGCTTGTAGGCCATCCACAAAATCCAAAGGCTGGCGCCAATCTGTAACCCCAACTTCAACGTGGGGTGTGTATTCAGCAACACCCCGACACCAAAACCCGTGAACGCTGACGTGATGCCAACGCCAATCGCCACCCCCAGAATATGCGGAATAGTGCGCTGAACACCAAAGCGGGCACCGGACGCGGTGAGCAGAATAACATTTGGCCCCGGCGAAAAGAGCCCAAAGAAAACAAACCCCATCAGGGGAAGAAACTCAGCCAATCAGGTCATCCTTGGTGAGTGTGAAGCCCGAGGCAATCCACCGCTGTTCAGCCGCTTTCATTGCAGCACCCAAGGCGGGGCCCTGCAAGTCCGGCATCAAATCCGCCGCCTTGAGCGGGAATATCTGATCAGCCGCTTTTTGCAGCTTTTGGGCAAGGTTAGGGTCTATTTGTTGTCCCACACTTGCCGCCTCGATCAGTGCTTTATCCATTGCTGTCTGCGCACCAATACGGTATGCGACTTCCAATAACGGAAACTCTGACTTGATGTGGTCAAGGTGCCGGGATTGTTGTCTGGACAAGCGCAATGCATTTACTTCGCCTCCCAGAATCGCCAATCGCCGGATCGGGTCAGGCGCGATGCCGGCCTGCTGTTCCAAATGGATCAGCACCGCCAGACTTTGGACCGTTGCACCCGGAACCACTTGCGCCAATCCGCCCGTCGCTGCGAACGACGCGACAGCAGGGGCGGGATCAGGGGCGGTCAATAATTTCAGCAATTCGCTCGTGATCCGCTCAGCCGACAGGCTGGCCAGCCCTTCGACGTTTGCAGCGCACGCCGCAAGCCCGTCGGGGTCAGGCCCATTCGCCCCGTACCATGCGTGAAACCGAAAGAACCGCAGAATGCGCAGGTAGTCTTCCTTGATCCGCTGCTCGGCATCTTCGATAAAACGAACCCTGCGCGCAATAAGGTCAGGCAAACCACCCAACGGATCAACAACGGTCCCGTCGGCAGAGACGTAAAGCGCATTCATTGTGAAATCGCGACGTCGGGCGTCATCAGTCATATTGTCGGAGAACGCGACCGTCGCGCGCCTGCCATCGGTGGCGACATCACGACGAAAGGTCGTCACCTCAAAAGGAGTATTTTGGGCAAGGATAGTGACTGTTCCATGCTCAATTCCGGTCAGAATGACTTTCAAACCCGCATCTGTCGCAAGCTGTGTGACAACATCAGGGTGCGCATCGGTGGACAGGTCCAGATCGGCGACAAGAGCGCCCAATAGTGTATTGCGGACGCATCCGCCAACAAACCATGCCTGATAACCCGCGTCTGTCAGGATGCGGCAGACCTGTTGCGCGCCCGGATCGGTCAGCCAGTCTGCCGTGATGCGGGTCATGACAAACGCTCGGCCAGCGCACGCAGAATCCGCGCGGTCGCCCCCCACACATAGTAGGGGCCATAGGGCACGGTGTAGTACAGGCGTTTGCGCCCTTGCCAGTGGCGGCCTTCTACGCGGAACATCGCCGGGTCGGTCAAATGGGCAAGGGGGACCTCGAAGACCTCACTGACTTCGCCCGCCTCGGGGATCGGATCATAATGGCCATGGGTCAGTGCCAACACAGGCGTCACACTATAACCGGTCACCGTCTGGTGGGCTGGCAAGGTCCCAAGTACGTTCACGATCTGGCCAGGTAATCCAATTTCCTCGTGCGCTTCCCGCAAGGCCGCATCAGCCAGCGTCGCATCATCAGGGTCTTGCTTGCCACCCGGAAAGGCGATTTGCCCCGGGTGATGTTTCAGCCGGGCAGAGCGTTTGGTCAGGATAACAGTCTCTGTTTCGGCCCGAACCGCAATAAGGACCGCAGCTGGGGTCAATGCGATGGCCGGGGCCTGAATATCACGGTTGAGATCAAAATCTGAGGATGCGGTGCCTTGGCGGGACAGCGCATCCATCAGACGTTGTCGCAGATCAGGCACTGCCATCCTTGGCCTCGAACCCGAGGGTTTCGGGCGCAAAAACATAGTGCGCGCCGCAGAACTGGCAGTCAGCTGTGACAGTGCCTTGGTCGGTTGTCATCGTAGCAATGTCCTTGGCCGAGTAGATCGACAGGCTTTGACGCACGCCCGCTTCGGAGCAGGTACAGCCGAATTTCACCGACTGCGCATCATAGACACGCGGCTGTTCTTCATGAAACAGACGAACAAGCAGATCGGTCGGCGCAACGGTCGGGCCGATCAATTCAATCTCTTCGACCGTATCCAGCAGCGCATTGGCGCGAGTCCAGTTTTCGCCTTCATCATCATCCAACAAATCCTGCGCCTGCAAAACGCCCTCTTCGCCTGACCCGCCTTCGCTGGCCACAAATGGGGATGCTTTGGGCATATGCTGCAACATCACGCCACCGGCACGCCAATGTACGTCTTCGCCCGGCAATTGGGACTGGCCATGGGTCAGGGCAAAACGTGTCGGAATTTGCTCTGACTGGGCAAAATAAGTCTCTGCACAGGCTGAAAGCGACCCACCGGCGATAGGTGTAATACCTTGATACGGCGCTGTCCCCTCGCCCTGATCAATCAGAATGGCAAAGTAGCCATTGCCGATCTGGCCAAACGGGTCAGCCGTATGGTCAAGCGTCTCTGCGTCATAGGATGCGTAAGCGCGAACGCGGGCGGGTTGCCCATCGTCAGTGGGGCCATAGTAATCGGTGGCGATCAGACGCGCCGGACCAGAGCCGCGCACCTGCAACGACAGTTTCCAACGCAGTTTCATCGTTTGCCCGATCAATGCAGTCAGCAATGACATCTCTGCCACCAGCCCTTCGATCATCGGCGGATAGTCATGCTGCGACAAGACCTGTTCCAGCACCCCATCCAGACGGGCAACGCGCCCGCGAATGTCGGATGCGTCAAGTTGAAATGGCAGGACGGTGTCGTCCCATGCGATCTGGGTGCCGAGGCTCATGGTCTTTCCTTACATGTCAGGGGCTGGCATACCGCGCCTATATAGGCTGGGCAAGCTTCGGTCCAAGGGGGTTAGCTATGATCAGACGGTATGGCAGTGCGCCACTGGCCGGGCAACAGTACGAAGTCCGGCACGGGGCATACGGTGTTTTGCGACGGAGCGGGCAGGTCTTGCTGACGTGGCAGGGCGGCGAACATAACGAACTGCAATTACCCGGCGGCGGGATCGACCCCGGCGAAAGCCCATTGCGTGCATTACACCGCGAAGTCTACGAGGAAACCGGCTGGAGCATCGCGCGTCCCCGACGTCTGGGCGTGTTCCGGCGTTTTACCTTTATGCCCGAGTACGACAAATGGGCCGAAAAGGTCTGTCATATCTTTATTGCACATCCGGTCCGCCGGTTGGATGAAGCACCCGAACCAGACCACACCCCTGTCTGGATGGATCTGGCCGAGGCGATTCCGCTTCTTCACAACGATGGCGACGCACATTTTGTCGCTGTTGCGGGGCGTGGATAGAAAAGAGCGGGGGGCAGTCGGTGCAAGACCGCCCAAATGCCAATCAGGCAGTTCCGCTTACGCGTCTGCCTTGCCGGCTTTCTTACGCGGTGCTTTTGCTTTTGCAGTCGTCTTTTTTGCGGCAGTCTTGGCAGCAGCCTTTTTCGCGGTCGTTGGCTTTGCAGCAGTTTTCTTGGCGGTCTTGCCTTTCGCGCCTGCTGCCTTGAGCGCGTCAATCGCTTTGAGCCAATGCTCGGTGTCGCGTCCTTCTGGCTGACCAGCTTCGCGCCAAATGAAGTAGGCCGCTTCACGAATCTGCGCATCTGTATGCTGAACTTTGGTCATTTTGATCCCCATAATGATTGATATTGGTGCTTTCCGATAGCGCTAACAACTACCAAAATGCTGCGATTGCACAATATCGAGATTATGACAACTTTAAATTGTTGCGGGTACGCAATACAGACACTGTAACGCCTTGAAAGGGTTGAAGTTAGACCGCGGGATTCCGGCTGACCTTAGCTGAAAAGCCGTTGCAAAGCCGCACTGCAGCATTTCTGGTGCCCAGTCAAAGCGACAGTGCGCGCATGGGCGCCGCCTTGCCCCTCCCGCAAAAAACCGATAACGCGCGGTTCAACTTCTGTTGACGCAAAGGCTATTCCATGACCGCCCCGAAAAAAGTTGTTCTGGCCTACTCCGGTGGCCTTGATACCTCCATCATTCTCAAGTGGCTGCAAACCGAATATGGCTGTGAAGTTGTGACCTTCACCGCTGACCTTGGTCAGGGGGAAGAGCTTGAACCAGCCCGCGCCAAGGCCGAGATGATGGGCGCATCCTCTATCCATATCGAAGATGTGCGCGAAGAGTTTGTACGCGACTTCGTCTTTCCGATGTTCCGCGCCAATGCCGTCTACGAAGGCGTTTACCTGCTTGGCACATCCATCGCACGCCCACTGATTTCAAAGCATCTGGTCGAGATTGCACAAGAAGAAGGCGCAGACGCCATCGCCCATGGTGCCACCGGCAAAGGCAACGATCAGGTCCGCTTTGAACTGGCCGCCTATGCGCTGAACCCCGACATCAAGGTGATCGCCCCATGGCGCGAATGGGACCTGTCGAGCCGGACAAAGCTGATCGAATTTGCCGAGCAGCACCAGATTCCGGTCGCCAAGGACAAGCGCGGCGAAGCACCGTTCAGCGTCGATGCGAACTTGCTCCATACCTCGTCGGAAGGCAAAGTGCTGGAAGACCCCGCAGAGGAAGCGCCTGACTATGTCTATCAGCGCACCGTGAACCCCGAAGATGCGCCCGATACGCCCGAAATGGTCGAAATCACTTTTGAAAAGGGTGATGCGGTCGCGATCAATGGCGAAGCAATGTCGCCCGCGACGATCCTGACCAGATTGAACGAACTGGGCGGAAAACACGGTGTTGGCCGTCTTGATCTGGTCGAAAACCGCTTTGTGGGCATGAAATCGCGCGGCATCTACGAAACCCCCGGCGGGACTGTCCTGCTTGAGGCGCACCGCGGGATCGAACAGATCACATTGGATTCCGGTGCCGGCCACCTCAAAGACAGCATTATGCCGCGTTACGCCGAGCTGATCTATAATGGTTTCTGGTACTCACCCGAACGGGAGATGCTGCAGGCCCTGATCGACAAGAGCCAGGAACATGTGTCGGGCACGGTCCGCGTAAAGCTGTACAAAGGGTCGTGTCAAACTGTCGCCCGCTGGTCAGATCATTCGCTTTATTCCGAAGCGCACGTGACGTTTGAAGATGACGCAGGCGCCTATGACCAGAAAGATGCCGCAGGGTTCATCCAGTTGAACGCGCTGCGTCTGAAACTGCTCGCCACACGGAACCGGCGGCTGAAGTGACCGTCCGGCTCGAACCCGTCACACGTGATGACGTGCGGCCACTGTTCGACCTGAAAGTTGCGCCCGAGGACCAGACCTTTGTCGCGCCCAACGAAAAAACGCTCGCACAAGCCCCCTATGAAACGGGGGCTTGTGTGTTTGTGATTTGGGCAGGCAACACCCGCGCCGGTTTGATCGCCCTGCTCGATTTCGCAGAGCATGAATATCTGGAAGAAAACGATGACCCTCAATCCGCCTTTGTTTGGCGGTTGATGATTGCGGATGAATTTCAAGGGCAAGGGTACGGAACGATGGCCCTTGATCTTGCTTGTGAATGGGCGCGCAACCGGGGCCGCCCGCGGATGTTCATTCAGGCGGTCACCACCAACCACGACGCGATCTCACTTTACGAGCGTTGCGGATTTGTCCGGACCGGAGTCGTGTCGGACGGCGAGGCCCAGTTGGTCAAATCGCTGATTTAGCCATCTGTTCGTAGTACGGCAACGTTTCCGCCAGCAAATCTGCATCCCGCCCTGACAATTCAGGCAGGGGCCCTTCTGCTCCAGCGAAACCAGTACTCTTGTGCACGGCATCGTACCAATGCGCAGCCCACACCCCGTCTGCGTCGCGCCGCCCCGCTGGCCAATGCAGCATGGCAGGGTCATACGGCAGATCGATTTGCGCACATAGTTTGCGCAGCATGCCCTCGGGGTTGGCCCGTATATCGGCACTGTCAATCACAATGCCACCCAACCGGTCATAAAGCGCAACCTGCTGTTCAAACCCCAGATCACGTGCAGTCACCGTTTCTCGTTTAGCGCCATAACTGGCAATCACGCGGGCAGGATGACGGATGAGATGGACGTTGACGCAGGCTTTGGCCCAGTCCAACGGAAAGCCGCCAATCATGTGATGCGGCATATGCTTCATATATAAATGTGGCTTTTGGGCTGGAATAGTATCTACGCAACGCGATGCGACCCTTTGCGGATCGGCCTCGTGTGCCGCAAGAATGTCATCTCGCATCGGATGGATGATCCCCGTTGCAGCCAGATAGGGCGCATAGAAAGGTTCATCCCAGACAGCAAAGTCGGGCCGGTTGCCAAAAGCATACATCATGGCTGTTGAAAGGTTGCGCGGGCCGGACCACATCGCGATCCTCATGATGCGGCAACCAAATCTTTGTAAAGCTGGCGGATCCTTTCTGTCATCGGACCAAGGGTGCCGGTTCCAATCTGCCGCCCGTCGATTTCGCTGACAGGCGTCTGCGCACCAAACGTACCGGTCAGGAACGCCTCGTCAGCCGAGTAGGTATCGACGAGCGAATAGTTCCGCTCGAATACAGAGATGTCATTGGCGCGGCACAGATCAATCACCTTTTGGCGGGTGATCCCGTTCATGCAATAGTCGCCCGTGCTGGTCCAGACCGCGCCCTTTTTGACGACAAAAAAGTTGCAAGCGTTGGTCGTATTCACAAAGCCATGCACATCCAGCATCAGCGCTTCATCCGCGCCCGCCTTTTCCGCCGCAATGCAGGCAAGGATGCAATTCAGCTTGGAATGGCTGTTCAGCTTGGGGTCTTGCGTCATCGGCAGACCCCGCTGGTGCGGAACAGTGGCAAGCGTGATCGGGCGCGGGATTTGGGGCTTGGAATGTTCCATGATGATTACAAATGTCGGGCCTTGCCGGGACAAGCTAGGGTGTTGAAATGGCCGATGCTTGACCCCGCGCGTGACCATCAGCCGTGCATGGGCGTCGGTTGTCATGCCATTGGCCTTTTGCGTCTCTAACACGGCGGAAATGACCCCGTTTCTGTCCAATCCGATATCCAGATCAATCGCCTTTGCCGCCTCGAACAGTCGGTCGATATGTTCATCCATGAACGCCCATTTGCCATCATAAAGGCGCAGCCCTTCCCAAACACCATCACCCAGCATAAAGCCGCTATCATAGACACTGACGACAGCCTCTGCTTTGGGCACGATCCGACCATCCAGATAAATCAGGATGTCATCATTGCGCGCATCTTCCTGTGCTTGGTGAGTTGTGACTTTGGTCATGAAATGCCCCCGCAGGCCAAGAGTGAAAGCACCAATGGATCAAGTCCGAAATGATTGGACTTCGGACAAGTCAGGGATGACGTCGGCGGTGCCATGGCGCATCACCATGAGCGCACCGGCAATTGTCGCCTGCCCGATCGCCTGTGCCATGGGCATACCCCGATCAAGTGCCGCGAGGACATAGCCGGTAAAGGTATCGCCCGCCCCGGTCGTATCCACGGGCGTCACCGGGATTGCATCGAAATGCTGCTTTTCATCACGGCCGTACCAATCCGCACCTTTACCGCCCAAAGTCACGATCACGTCAGCCAAAGGCAATTCAGCCGGTGATTTCCCTGTCGCCTGTTCCAGCTGCGCAGCCTCAACCTCGTTCAGGATCAGAAAATCAAGGTAGGGCAACACGGCCTTGACCCGATCTGCATCAAAGGGCGCGGCAGCATAGGCCACTTTCAATCCCATCTTCTTGCCCAGATCGGCAGCAGTGCGTTGCAGGTTGGTTTCATTCTGTATGACCAGCCAATCGCCGGTGTCCGCTTCGGCCATTGCTGTTTGAAGCGTACTTTGCGGAATGTTCACGTTTGCGCCCGGATGCAGCAGGATCGCATTTTCACCCTCTGGATCAACCATGATAATTGCTTGGGCCGTTTCCGTGCTGATCTCGATGATGTTGCGGGTATCCACGCCATATTCCAGCAAGCGCTGAACTGCCCAGCGCCCATCTTCTCCGACAGCCCCGATGTGGTTCACCCGCGCACCGGCACGGGCGGCCGCCACAGACATATTGGCGCCTTTGCCACCCAAAAAAAGTTTGCGGTCGATAGAGGCCAGCGTTTCCCCCGGCCCCGGTATCTTGGGTACGGAATAGACGAAATCCGCGTTGATTGAGCCCAAATTCCAGATCGCCATCAGTCTACCCCGCAGGCGGCAATCACGGCCATGTTCAGGATATCGTTCACGGTTGAAACGGTCGAACAAATCTGCACCGGTTTGCCAATCCCTGACAGGATTGGACCGATGACAGTCGCCCCCGCCATTTCCTGCATCAGTTTGACCGATATTGACGCCGAATGCCGCGCCGGAACAACCAACACGTTTGCAGGCCCGGTCAGCCGCGAGAAGGGATAATGTTCCTGCGCCTGCGTATTAAGTGCCACATCAACGGTCATTTCGCCTTCATATTCGAAATCGACGCCGCGCGTGTCCAGCACTTTCGGCGCTTGGTGCATCTTTTCCGCCCGTTCCGACACCGGATAACCGAATGTGGAAAAGGACAGGAACGCAACGCGCGGATCAAGTCCCAGATCGCGGGCGACCGATGCGCCCCGCTCCGCAATATCAGCCAGATCGTTTTCATCGGGCCATTCATGCACAAGCGTGTCGGTGATCAGGACGATACGCCCTTTGTGCAACACGGCGGTGACGCCGACTGCCCCATCGTGCGGTTGGGCGTCAAAGACGTGATTGATCAATTCAAGGACATGCGCCGATTTGCGGGTCGCGCCTGTAACCATGCCGTCTGCGTGACCATGCGCCAGCATGAGCGATGCAAAGACATGCCGGTCGCGGGCCGCAAGCCGGTGGACATCTGCCACGTCAAAACCCTTGCGTTGCAGACGTTTATACAGGAAATTCTTATAAGTTTCGAGGTACTCGGTGTTGGCCGCATTGACGATGGTCAACTCGCCCACGGCCTCACCCAGCCCTTCAGCGGTCAGCTTTTCCTTTACGTCATCTTCACGACCGACCACCAGCGCTTTGCCCATACCAGACCGCTGATAAAGCACGGCAGCGCGCAGAACGCGGGGGTCGTCCCCTTCGGCAAAGATGACTGTCGATTGTGCAGCGCGGGCGCGCGCGTTCAGGCTGCGCAACATGGATTGCGTCGGGTCCATTCGGGATTTGAGCGATTGTTCGTAGGCGTCCATATCCACGATCGGACGGCGGGCAACGCCGGTTTTCATACCCGCTTGTGCCACAGCAGTCGGGATGCGGTGGATCAGGCGGGGGTCAAACGGGGTAGGAATGATGTAATCGCGGCCAAAGCTGAGTTTCTTGCCATATGCCAGCGCCACCTCATCAGGGACGTCTTCACGCGCGAGGGCAGCAAGAGCTTCGGCGCAGGCGATCTTCATTTCGTCGTTGATTGCGCGGGCATGAATATCAAGCGCGCCACGGAAAAGGTAGGGAAACCCCAGTACGTTGTTCACCTGATTGGGGTAATCACTGCGCCCCGTAGCAACAATCGCATCTTCGCGGACGGCGTGGGCATCCTCGGGGGTGATTTCGGGATCAGGGTTGGCCATTGCAAAAATAACAGGGTTTTTCGCCATATTAGACACCATTTCCTGCGTGACCGCACCCTTGGCACTCACCCCAAGGAAAACATCGCAATCTTTCATGGCATCATCCAGACTGCGGGCTCTGGTATTGGCTGCATGGGCTGATTTCCACTGGTTCATACCGTCGGTGCGACCCTGATAGATCACACCCTTGGTGTCGCACATGATGCAATTGTCATGCTTGGCACCCATTGCCTTAAGCAGTTCCAGACAAGCAATCCCGGCGGCACCAGCCCCATTCAAAACGATTTTCACGTCTTCGATTTTCTTGCCGGACAGATGCAAGGCATTCAGCAGCCCAGCCGCACAAATCACCGCTGTCCCGTGCTGGTCATCGTGAAAGACAGGGATATCCATCTGCTCTTTCAGAGTCTGTTCGATGATAAAGCATTCAGGGGCCTTGATATCCTCCAGATTGATCCCGCCAAAGGTGGGGCCCATCAGACGCACAGCCTTGATGAATTCATCCGGGTCTTCGGTATCCAGTTCAATGTCGATGGAGTTCACATCGGCAAAGCGTTTGAACAGGACCGATTTGCCCTCCATCACCGGTTTGGACCCAAGCGCGCCCAGATTTCCAAGCCCCAGAACAGCCGTGCCGTTGGAAATTACAGCCACCAGATTGCCCTTGTTGGTGTAATCATAAGCCGTCGCAGGGTCGCGCGCGATTTCCTCGCAAGGGATCGCCACGCCGGGGGAATATGCCAGTGACAGATCACGCTGGGTTGTCATTGGCACGGTGGCCTGAATTTCCCATTTACCCGGGCTTGGTTGCATGTGGAATTGCAACGCGTCCTCGCGTGTCAGCTTGTTCTTTGCCATGATTTCCCCTCGACTACAGTCCGGCGACCATAATGTGTTCTGGATTGAACCTGCAACGGGTTGATTTCGGGGTTTCGCCGGATTCTTGGCGCAGATAGTGTTGCGCGTGATGATCCGGGGGGACAGATGACTACCGCCAAATCCACCGTCACACCAATGATGGCCCAATATCTTGAGATCAAGGAACAGCATCCTGATGCGCTGCTGTTCTATCGCATGGGCGATTTCTACGAGATGTTTTTTGATGATGCCGTCGCCGCAGCCGAGGCATTGGACATTGCCCTGACAAAGCGCGGGAAACATGATGGCGGCGACATTCCGATGTGCGGGGTGCCGCACCATGCCGCCGAAGGCTATTTCCTGACCCTGATCCGCAAAGGGTTTCGGGTGGCTGTCTGCGAGCAGATGGAAAGCCCGGCAGAGGCGAAAAAGCGCGGCTACAAAGCCGTTGTCAAGCGCGAGGTCGTGCGGTTGGTCACTCCCGGCACGCTGACCGAAGATTCTCTGCTTGACGCGCGTCGCCACAACTTTCTGGCCGCCTATGCCGTAGTGCGCGATGCAGGTGCGCTTGCCTGGGTTGATATTTCAACGGGCGCGTTTCACGTGATGCCCTGCGCGGGTGCAGCGTTGGGCCCTGAACTGGCCCGTCTGACCCCCCGCGAAGTAATTGTCGTTGACGGATCAGAGGCGGATTGGGCTGGAATAGTATCTGATTCCGGCGCAACTCTGACAACCTTGGGTGCCGCTGCCTTTGACAGTACCGCTGGTGAAAAGCGGCTTTGCGCATTGTACAAGGTCGGGTCGCTTGATGCGTTCGGTGGCTTTTCCCGGCCGGAAATTGCGGCAATGTCGGCCGTGGCCGAATATCTGGATATCACCCAAAAGGGTAATCTGCCGCTGCTGCGTCCGCCTGTTCAGGAAGGCCAGTCTGCCGTGATGCAAATTGATGCCGCGACGCGCAGATCGTTGGAACTGACCCACGCCATGAACGGCGGAAAACAGGGCTCGCTTCTGCAATGCATTGATCGCACCGTCACTGCTGGCGGGGCGCGGTTGCTTGAACGGCGCCTGTCTTCGCCATCCTGCACCCTGACTGTGATTACAGACCGGCAAGACGCTGTGTCCTATCTGACTGAACAGGGACGGCTGGTCGAAGATATCCGTGAAAAGTTGCGCGGGACCCATGATCTGGACAGGGCGCTTTCGCGGCTGGCACTTGACCGCGGGGGGCCGCGCGACATGGCCGCCATTCGCAACACGATTGCGCAGGCGGCGTTGCTGCCCGCAGGTGACTTTCCACCAATTCTGGAACAGGCCGCACAGGACTTGAAAGGCCACGACGATTTGCTGGCGCTGCTTGACGATGCGTTGGTGGCAGAGCCGCCGTTGTTATCCCGCGACGGCGGGTTCATCGCACCGGGCTATAACGCCGAGCTAGACGAGGCACGCAAACTGCGCGACGAAGGGCGGTCTGTCATTGCAGCGATGCAAGCGGACTTCGTTGAACTGTCCGGCGTTGCATCGCTGAAGATCAAGCACAACAACGTGCTGGGCTATTTCATCGAAACAACGGCGACCCACGCGGAAAAAATGATGGCACCACCGCTGAATAAAACTTTCATTCACCGACAGACAACAGCCAATCAGGTACGTTTTACAACAGTCGAACTGTCCGAGATCGAAACACGCATTCTGAATGCCGGTAGCCGCGCACTTGAGATTGAAAAGCGGCTCTATTCCAGCCTGACACAGGCAATTGTCGCACAAGCCGGGCCGCTTGGCGCGCTCGGCCGTGCCTTGGCTGAGTTTGATCTGGCGACAGCACTGGCGCATCTAGCAGTGACTGAAAACTGGGTCCGCCCCAAGATCGACGACAGCCGTGCATTTGACATCAAAGGCGGTCGGCATCCAGTCGTGGAAGCCGCGCTGCAAAAAGATGGCGCGCCTTTCATTGCCAATGATTGCGGACTGACCGATGCACCGATCTGGTTGCTGACCGGCCCCAACATGGCTGGTAAATCGACGTTTCTGCGTCAGAACGCTTTGCTGGCGATCCTTGGCCAAATGGGCAGTTTCGTACCCGCATCACAGGCCCATATCGGGGTTGTCAGCCAGATATTCAGCCGCGTTGGTGCATCAGATGATCTGGCGCGGGGGCGATCCACATTTATGGTGGAAATGGTGGAAACCGCGGCGATCCTCAATCAGGCGGACGATCGCGCACTGGTGATCCTGGATGAAATAGGACGCGGAACTGCCACTTATGATGGCCTGTCCATCGCATGGGCCACGCTGGAACATTTGCACGACGTAAACAGATGCCGGGCGTTGTTCGCTACCCATTACCACGAGATGTCGACGCTATCGGCGAAACTGGACGGGGTTGAAAACGCCACGGTCACAGTCAAGGAATGGGACGGCGACGTTATCTTCCTGCACGAAGTCAAACGCGGGACCGCTGACCGCAGCTATGGTGTACAGGTCGCACGATTGGCTGGTCTACCAGCCGTGGTGGTCGAGCGCGCGAAGGTCGTGCTGGAGGCGCTGGAAAAAGGCGAACGCGAAGGTGGCAGCGGGCGCAAAGCGATCATTGACGACTTGCCCTTGTTTGCCGCGACACCCCCGCCGGCCCCGGCGCAGCCCAAACAATCAGAAGTGGAAACCATCCTGCAACAGGTCATGCCCGACGAATTGACCCCAAAAGATGCGCTTGCATTGATCTACGAGTTACGGGGCAAACTGCCAGATCACTGACTTTGACAGAGATCAACGCGCCCGGACTGGGCATCGTTAGTCTGTGAAGACATGAGGAGGATACCGAATGTATTCACGAATTCTAGTACCCGTTGACCTTGAGAACGCTGACAAACTGACCAAGGCGCTTGATCTTGCCGGAAAGACCGCCAAGGAAAACGATGCCGAAGTGGTCTATGTTGATGTGGTGGATGCTGTCCCTACAACATCTGCGCGCACCGAAGGGCAGCGCGTCGCAGACCAACTAAGAGCCTTTGTCGCCAATCAGTCCGCGAAATACGGCATCAAGGCCAACGACCAGGTTGCATTGCGCGGAGACCTGCATTTGAACGTCGGTTCTGATCTTGTCAAAGCGGCCAGTGAGAATGACTGCGATCTGATCATTATGGCCAGCCATATCCCCGGCTTCAAGGATCATTTGATTTCTTCGAATGCAGGGTATGTCGCTTCGCACGCGCCGATGTCGGTCTATGTCGTGCGCTAGTGTTGCGGGTTGGCCTGCCCCGTCAAGAGGCAGGCGTGGAAGAGACACCAACCTGCGCAGGGCGTAGCAGCCGGTCATGAAGCATGAAGCCCTCGGCGGCGACCTGAATGATTTCGCCTGCCTTTGTGCCGGGCACAGGCGCTTCGAACATGGCCTGATGCAACTGCGGATCGAACTTGTCCCCGACTTCGGGAACGATGGGGTCAATGCCATGCTTTTTGAAGACGCTGATGAGTTCGCGCATCGTCAGCTCGACCCCTTCAAGCAGGCCCGCATTCACTTCCTTTTCGCTTTCTTCAACAGACTGCAATGCACGGCGCAAATTGTCATAGACGGGCAGCATATCACGGGCCAGCTTTGAGCCGCCGTAATTTTCAGCCTCGCGACGATCACGGTCAGCGCGCTTGCGGGTGTTTTCAGCATCGGCCAGCGCACGCATAAATTTGTCGCGGAAATCGTCACGCTCTGCGCGCAATGCCTCAAGCTCTTCAAATGCCTCTTCGCTGCGCATATCCATGTCGTCGCCCTCGGCGGCGAGTTCATCAAGGCTTTGCAGTTCTTCTTCTTTGTTGGACATCAATCCATTCCTGTCATGAGCGGTCGGCAATCAGTTTGCCCACCAACTGTGCGGTGTAATTTACGATCGGCACGATCCGCCCATAGTTCAGCCGGGTCGGACCGATGACGCCGACGGCGCCAATAATCTTGCGGTCGGCGTTCATATAAGGGGAAACGACCAAAGATGAACCCGAAAGTGAGAACAATTTATTCTCTGACCCAATAAAAATGCGCACGCCATCGCCTTCTTCGGCCAGGTCAAGGAATTGGGCAATATCACGCTTGCGTTCAAGGTCATCAAACAGATTGCGGATGCGGTCCAGATCGCCCTCGGATTCGCTATCGGACAGCAGATTGCCGCGCCCGCGTACGATCAGCCTTTCGGTTGCTTCGTCTTCGTTGTCCCAAAGGGCAGTGCCGTTTTCGACCAGCTCTGCGGCAAGATTGTCGATTTCCTGCCGCCGCGCTGCAATTTCACGTGCGATGACCTCACCCAGCTCTGACAATGTGTGCCCTGCAGTGATCGCGTTCAGGAAATTCGCGGCCTCACGCATTGACGACGGTGTTTGCCCGGGTGGTGGTGTGAAAATCCGATTTTCGACGTGCCCGTCGGCAAACACAAGCACGACAAGCGCCTTTTCCCGCGCGAGCGAGACAAATTCGATGTGTTTGAGCGGGGCTTCGTGTTTCGGTGTCAGAACAAGACTGGCCCCATGTGTCACACCCGAAAGCGCCTGACCCACATTATCCAGCACGGTGGCAACATCCTGATCGTTGCTGCCAAATGTCCGGTCGATGGTTTCACGGTCTTTGCCGTCAAGGTCGCCGACCTCAAGCAACCCATCAACAAACATCCGCAGCCCCAATTGGGTCGGGATGCGGCCCGCACTGATATGCGGACTATTCAGCAGGCCCAGAAATTCGAGGTCCTGCATCACGTTGCGGATCGTGGCCGCACTGACCTTTTCCGAGAAGTCGCGGGTCAAGGTCCGGGAACCGACGGGCTGACCGGATTCGATATATCCTTCGACCACGCGGCGGAACACTTCGCGTGAGCGTTCATTCATATCTTTGATATTGGGCGTTTGGTCTGTCATCACTTATCCATATGGGGGCTGCACAATTAAAACCAAGTTGGCGGCAGCGTCAATCGGGGTTGGATTTTGCATCCGGGCAGCGTAACGAGTGGCTGAAATCAAAAGGAGTGGTCCCATGCGCCCATCTGGCCGTCAGACAAATGAAATGCGCCCTGTTACGATCGAAACAGGTGTGACGATGCATGCAGAGGGGTCTTGCCTGATCAAATGTGGTAACACGCATGTGCTGTGCACAGCCACAGTTGACGAAAAGTTGCCGCCATTCATGAAAAACTCCGGCCTTGGCTGGGTGACGGCAGAATACGGCATGTTGCCCCGCGCAACCAACACCCGGATGCGGCGTGAAGCCAAGAATGGCCAGTCCGGCCGGACACAGGAAATCCAGCGCCTGATCGGTCGGTCTTTGCGTGCAGGCGTGGACCGTGTGGCACTGGGCGAGCGGCAGATTGTAGTGGATTGCGATGTGATTCAGGCCGATGGGGGCACGCGCTGTGCATCGATCACCGGCGGTTGGGTTGCTCTGAAACTGGCGGTGCAAAAGCTGATGAAGGCCGGTGTTGTGATCTCTGATCCGCTGGTTGACCCTGTTGCCGCTATTTCCTGTGGGATCTATGCGGGGCAAGAGGTGCTTGATCTGGACTACCCGGAAGATAGCGAAGCTGGCGTCGATGGAAATTTCGTCATGACCGGCGGAAAGCTGATCGAAGTGCAGATGTCGGCGGAAGGGTCGGTGTTCAGCCGCGCGCAGATGGATGGTTTGCTGAATCTGGCAGAAAAGGGCGTTTCGGAACTGAAAGCGGCGCAAATGGCAGCAGTCAACTAATGCGGAAGTTCACAGGGGATCAGCTGGTTGTGGCAACCCACAACCAGGGCAAGCTGGAAGAAATTGCTGATTTGCTAGCACCCTTTGGGATTGGTCTGTCGTCAAACAGGGACCACGGATTGCCCGAGCCCGACGAAACAGAGACAACCTTTGCAGGCAATGCCCGGATCAAGGCTCATGCGGCAGCAAAGGCCACCGGCCTGCCCGCCTTGGCCGATGACAGCGGGATAAGTATTGACGCCTTGGATGGCGCGCCCGGCGTGCATACGGCCGATTGGGCGGAAACGCCTGCGGGGCGTGATTTTGTCATGGCGATGGAACGGACACATCGGGAACTTGAGGCCGTGAACGCACCCTATCCCCGCACCGCGCAATTCAACTGCACCTTTGTGCTGGCTTGGCCTGACGGACATGATGAAGTGTTCGCCGGTGTGATGGCCGGTCAGTTAGTCTGGCCGATGCGTGGTGAACAGGGTCACGGCTATGACCCGATCTTTCAACCTCATGGATTTGACCAGACATTTGGTGAAATGGATCGTTGGGAAAAGAATAAAATCAGTCACCGTGCCACTGCTTTTGCCAAGTTAAAGGCCTGTTTTGGCTGAAGATTGGGAACATGGGGGCTTTGGGCTCTATATCCATTGGCCTTTTTGTCAGGCAAAATGCCCCTATTGCGATTTCAATTCGCATGTTGTGGCTTCCATCGATCAAACCGCCTGGGCAGATGCGTATCTGAGCGAGATTGACCGCATCGGTGCTCTGACGCAGGACCGCGTGTTGCGGTCGGTATTTTTTGGCGGCGGAACGCCCAGTCTGATGGACCCCGATGTGGTTGATGCGGTCCTGACACGTGTGCGCGCAACATGGCCAATGGCGAATGACATTGAGATCACCCTTGAAGCAAACCCTACTTCGGTCGAGGCCGGGCGCTTTGCCGGATATCGGCAAGCCGGGGTCAACCGCGTTTCAATGGGGATTCAGGCGTTGAATGACCCTGATCTGAAGGCGCTGGGCCGACTTCATTCGACTACCGAAGCTTTGAAAGCCTTTGACATCGCCCGCACTGCTTTTGATCGTGTCAGTTTTGATCTGATCTATGCCCGACAGAGGCAGAGCCTTGCAGAGTGGAAGAGTGAATTAACGCAGGCGCTGGCTTTGGCGATTGACCATCTGTCATTGTACCAACTGACGATTGAGGATGGCACCGCCTTTGGGGATCGCTATGCCGCCGGTCGCCTTGCCGATCTGCCTGATGATGATCTTGCTGCGGACATGTTCGAGATGACGCAGGACATTTGTGGTTCTGCCGGATTTGCGGGCTATGAGATATCCAATCATGCGCCTGCTGGATCAGAGAGCATCCATAACCAGATTTATTGGCGCTACGGCGATTACGCGGGCATCGGACCCGGTGCGCATGGGAGGTTGACATTGAATGGGCAACGGTATGCCACAGCCGCGCCGTTGGCCCCGGGTCAATGGCTGAAACAGGTCCGAACGACTGCAAACGGGGACGGATCCTGTGATATTCTGGATCTGGAATCGCAACAGACCGAGTTTTTGCTGATGGGTTTGCGGTTAACCGAAGGTGTTTCTCTTGCACGGCTTGGATTGCATAATAACGCTGATTTATTGCGAAAAATCAATATGTTATCAGATTCCGGTTTCGTGGAGGTGAACGAAGACCTTTTGAAGACAACCCGAAAGGGGCGCCCCGTCCTTAACGCCGTTCTGCGTGAACTGCTCGATGCCTAATGACCAGACAAGGCCCGCAGCAAATCATCAAGCTGATCAAGTGATTTGTAATTGATACTGAGTTTACCGCCGTCTTCGCCGGCCCTGTGGTCAATTGTGACTTTCATGCCAATGCTGGCGCTCAATTCGTTTTCAATCTGAACTGTATCGGCATCTTTGGGAACCGGCGCCCCGGACACTGATCTTTTCTTGATCGCCGGGCCCTGCTTGGCCAATTTCTCTGTTTCGCGTACAGATAGTTTGCGTTGGATGATCTCTCGGGCGAGTTGGACAGCTTGATCATGCCCGATCAAGGCCCGCGCGTGTCCAGCGGTCAGCGCGCCCGTGACCAGATAGTTCCGAACTTCATCAGGCAGTAATAGCAGACGCATAAGGTTTGCAATATGGCTGCGACTTTTGCCCAGTGCGGACGCCATTTGTTCTTGTGTATGGCCAAACCTATCCATCAATTGCCGATAGCCCGCCGCTTCGTCTACGGGATTGAGGTCAGATCGCTGAATATTCTCGATAATCGCGATCTCGAGGACTTCGGTATCATTGTAATCACGCACCACGACGGGGACTTCATGCAGCTTTGCCATTTGAGCGGCACGCCAGCGTCGTTCTCCTGCGACAATCTCATAGCTGTCATTTCCGTCTGACTTACGCACGATCAGCGGCTGTATGATCCCTTTTTCGGCGATTGATGCCGTGAGTTCATCCAATGCTGTCTGGTCAAATGTCCGGCGTGGCTGATCAGGGTTTGGCTGCACCTGTTCAATGGGGACTGAAAAATCGGGCCTTGAGGGTGACTGCGATGTCGATTCGTCCTGTGCGACATCTGACATCAACGCCGAAAGCCCACGCCCCAGGCCACGGGTGGATTTGGTATTACGCGCCATTGGAAGCCACTTTCACTGGTTTTGATTTTTTCATCACTTCTTTGGCCAAGGCCCTGTAGGCCATGCTGCCCTTTGATGCAGGATCATAAGCCAGAACAGGCAGGGCAAAAGACGGCGCTTCGCTGAGCCGGACATTGCGTGGGATCACTGTTTTAAAGACCATATCGCCCATATTTTCCCGTGCGTCATCTTCGACCTGCAACGACAGGTTATTGCGCTGGTCATACATTGTCAGCGCAATGCCTTCGATCCGCAGATCAGGGTTTGCGCTGCGCCGAACGTCGCGGACCGTCAGAATGAGTTGGGATAATCCTTCCAGCGCAAAGAATTCGCTTTGAAGAGGGACGATGATGGAATGCGCCGCAACCATGGCATTAACTGTCAATATATTGAGTGATGGCGGACAATCTATCAATATGTAGTCATAAATTCTGAGTGCGACATCACTTCCCCGCAGGACATTACGGAGCAGGAAGCTACGTTGATTGTTGTTGATTAGCTCAATATCCGCCGAACTCAGGTCAGTCGTGGCCGGGATAATCATCAGGTTTTCAACGGACGTTTTCTGGATTGCGTCGCTGATCGATGCTTCTCCGGACAGGACGTCATATGTTGTCACATCTCGTTTGTTACTTTCGACACCAAGCCCTGTGGATGCGTTTCCTTGCGGATCCAGGTCGATAAGCAGGACCTTTTTGTTTTCCTCAGCCAGCGCCGCACCAAGATTGATTGTTGTCGTTGTTTTGCCAACGCCACCCTTTTGGTTCGCAATAGCAATAATTTTGGGCTGATTCATTGATTCAAGGTCCAACACAGCGAAGGTTACGGATAGCAAGGATTCGACCTTCAGGATCAGTCAAACTACGATGTTCTTCAAGGTCAAACCGCCATGAGTCTCGGGCATCTGCGACTTCTGTCGCATAGCGTTTCCCCTTGTGTAGAAGAGCTGTACCAGTCGATTTAAGGTGTCTTTGAACCAATGGCATCATACTAGATAGTGCTGTGAGGGCTCTCGCTGATACAACATTTGCCTGTTGTCGGGTTGCGCTTTCGATACGATCGGACAGTACGTGGGCATTCAGACCTAATTCGCGAGCCGCAGTACGTAGAAATGTCACTTTGCGCTGATCGCTTTCGATCAGAGTAAAGACAGTTCTTGGGCTCTTCTCTTTCGCCAGAATTGCCACAACTATTCCAGGGAACCCACCACCACTACCTATATCAACCCATTTCTCTACAATATCTGGTGAAAACCTATATAACTGGGCAGAGTCACTGACATGCCTCTCCCAAATTTCTGGCAAGGTCGAAGGGGAGATAAGGTTGATCTTTTGTGTCCACTTCGAAACCAGCGCGCTGAAATCTTCGAGCCGCTCAAATGTTTCACGTGAAACATTTACTCCACCTACCTGACAAGACATAGTTATGTCCCTGTTTGCGGAGATTTGTACCGCTTTAGTGCGCTGAGGAGAAGAACCAATGCCGCTGGGGTCATACCGTCAACCTTATTAGCATGCGCCAATGACGCGGGTCTTGCCGCAGATAGCTTTGCCACAAGTTCATTCGAAAGCCCGCTAATCTGCGAAAAATCAAAATTTTGCGGGATCAACTTATCTTCATCTCGCGCCAGCGCTGCAACGTCTTTGTCTTGTCTCGCAACATAATGCGCATAAAGTGCATCGCGTTTGATCTGCTGCCGGATTTCTTCGTCCAAATCTGTTTGAGTCAGTAGGTCGAGTTGAGGAAAATCAAAATCCGTCAATGAAAGTGCGTCCAAGGCGGTTCGCTTTGGCCCATCAGGACTGAGCCTTACACCGGTTGACGCGATTTCTCGCGCCGAGAACGATAGATCTGAGAGGTAATCTTTGGCGGAAGCGAGCATCTTGTTTTTCTCTGAAAAGGCCCGCCATCTCGTATCAGAAACAATACCCACAACTCTCCCCCTTTCTGTAAGCCGCTGGTCTGCATTATCTGCGCGCAATGAAAGACGAAATTCAGCACGCGACGTAAACATGCGATAGGGTTCAGAGACGCCCCGCGTGATCAAATCATCAAGCATGACACCAATATAAGAGTCACGCCGACTAAAATGCACCGCTTCCTTACCGCAGGATGCCGCCGCCGCATTCAATCCAGCAACGAGCCCTTGTGCAGCTGCTTCCTCATATCCTGTGGTGCCGTTGATCTGACCAGCAAGATATAGGCCTGGCACATCCTTAAGCTCAAGCGTTTGTCGCAATGCACGGGGGTCAACATAATCATATTCTATTGCATAACCTGGCTGCACGATGACGGCATTCTCGAGACCAAATATCGAATGCACATAGTCGGCTTGAACATCCTCGGGAAGTGACGTGGAAATTCCGTTCGGATAGACAGTGTGCGTATCAATCCCTTCCGGCTCCAGAAAAATCTGATGAGAGTCTTTGTCCGCAAAACGAACGATCTTGTCTTCAATTGACGGGCAATACCGCGGACCCACACCATCTATGTGCCCGCCATACATGGCGGATCTCTCAAGATTTTCCCGAATAATATCATGTGTTTGCACGTTGGTGTGCGTAATCCCGCAGTCAATTTGTGGCGCACTGGTTTGACTGGTCAGAAAAGAGAAGAAGCTGGGGTCCTTGTCGCTTGGTTGCCGCTCCAAATCGTCCCAGCTGATGGATCGACCATCAAGCCGGGGCGGCGTTCCTGTCTTTAATCGCCCCAATGGCAATGCAAAACTGTCCAAACGCTCCGCCATTTTGACTGATGGTTTGTCACCCATACGCCCACCAGGGCGTGATACATCACCGATATGGATAACACCACGAAGGAAGGTGCCTGTCGTCAGGACAACGGTTGACGATGCGACCTCGGCCCCATCAGCCATGATCACGCCCGACACCCGGTCTTTCTGCATGATCAGATCAACCGCCTCACCCTCAATGACGGTCAGGTTTGGGCAGTTCAGCAGCTCGTACTGCATATTTCTCCGATAAATCGCACGATCAGCCTGTGCCCGAGGACCCTGCACAGCTGGACCTTTCTTTCTGTTCAACAGACGAAATTGAATTCCTGCGCTGTCCGCAATGCGACCCATCACTCCATCCAACGCATCAATTTCACGCACCAGATGCCCTTTACCCAGACCGCCAATAGCCGGATTACAGGACATCACGCCGATCGAGTCCTTACTCAATGTGATTAATGCAGTCGCCGCACCGAATCGCGCCGCTACATGTGCGGCCTCTGCGCCAGCATGACCACCACCAATGACTATGACATCAAACGCCAAGTGTTTCACGTGAAACAATTCCTATTTTCCGATACAAAAGCTACTGAATATTTCATCCAGTACATCTTCTACATCAACACGGCCAACAATACTATCAACCGCCCTGATAGCAGACCACATATGCGCAGCAGTCAATTCTGCCAACTCAAACCCGTCGTCCAACATACCTAAGACCTGATCAAGCTCATCAATCGCCATCACCATTGCAACGCGATGCCTTTCCCGGATCGCAGTACCCACGGATGCTGCCTTTTCTGATAAACGTCCGGAAATCTTCTGAATAAGCCAGTCAATCCCTGCACCTGTCTTCCCTGATACACCTTCCAGACGACCATAGCTAATATCAGCTTTGCCCAAACAATATATATCGTCAGGTCCCTCATCTGGTATAAATTCAGGATCTTTATCTAACATATGGACACGTAAATCCGCATTCTGCGCTCGTTCCACGCCACGTGCCACCCCAATCTGCTCCACCATATCCGATGCATCACGCCGCCCCGCCGTATCCAACAGAGTCACAGGCAAACCGTCAATATCCATCCGGACCTCAATAACGTCCCGCGTCGTTCCAGCTGTTTCCGACGTGATTGCCACATCCCGCCCGGCCAAACGGTTCAACAGCGTTGACTTCCCCACGTTGGGCGGACCAATCAACGCAACCTCAAAACCGTCCCGCAAACGTTCAGCCGCTTTCACACCTGTGACCTCCCGATCAAGCGCACCTCTGACCGAAGCGACCAGCGTCAGGACTTCAGGCGTCACATCTGTTGGCACCTCTTCATCCGCAAAATCAATCGTTGCTTCCAAGAGCGCAAGCGCACGGATGAGGTCACGCCGCCAATCTTCAACCATCTTCCCCAGAGCGCCCGAAAACACCCGGACAGCTTGCTTGCGTTGCTGCTCCGTCTCGGCGTCAATCAGGTCCGCCAAACCCTCCACCTGCGCAAGATCAAGCTGGCCACTCTCCAAGGCGCGCCGGGTAAACTCACCTGCCTCGGCATGCCGCAACTTATCGTTCTGGCCCAGCACGCGTAGCACGGCATTCACAACAGCCACGCTTCCGTGCAAATGCAGTTCAATCACAGTTTCTCCGGTAAAACTCTTCCCTTCAGAAAAATGAAGAACCAACGCTTGGTCCAGTGTTGCACCATCCCCATCAAACAAGCGACGAACGCCCCTTTCATCCGGAACAGACACCATAATACGCGACGCTGCATCAACAGCATCCGGACCCGAAATACGGATCACTGCAACGCCAGCCCGACCCCGTGCTGTAGCCAGTGCAAAAATAGTCATCATATGCCTAACTCATTGTTTAAAACAATAAGTTACGTATTCATCGAGTCAAAGAAGTCCGCGTTGGTCTTTGTCTGCTTCAGCTTACCAAGCAAAAACTCGATCGCATCCGTTGTGCCCATCGGGTTCAGGATACGTCGCAAGACATAGGTCTTGGCCAGGTCAGCCTTATCCACCAGCAACTCTTCCTTCCGCGTCCCGGATTTCAGAATATCCATCGCCGGGAAGACCCGTTTATCAGCCACCTTACGGTCGAGGACAATCTCGCTGTTACCGGTCCCCTTAAACTCCTCAAAGATCACTTCGTCCATCCGCGATCCGGTATCAATCAGCGCCGTCGCGATAATCGTGAGTGATCCACCTTCTTCGATATTCCGTGCCGCACCAAAGAACCTTTTCGGGCGCTGCAACGCATTGGCATCTACACCACCCGTCAGCACCTTACCGGACGATGGCACAGTCGTGTTGAACGCCCTGCCCAAACGCGTGATCGAATCCAGCAAGATGACAACGTCGCGTTTATGTTCGACCAAACGCTTCGCCTTTTCGATCACCATCTCGGACACAGCAACGTGGCGCGTAGCAGGTTCATCAAAGGTCGACGAAACAACCTCCCCTTTGACCGAACGTTGCATATCCGTGACTTCTTCCGGCCGCTCGTCAATCAACAAGACGATCAGATAACATTCCGGATGGTTCTTTTCGATCGAGTTGGCAATATTCTGCAACAAAACAGTCTTACCAGTTCGCGGCGGTGCCACAATCAACGAACGCTGGCCTTTGCCGATTGGCGCTACAAGATCAATGATCCTCGCTGACCGATCCTTGATAGTGGCATCCTCAACCTCCATTTTCAAACGCTCATCAGGATAAAGCGGTGTCAGGTTATCAAAGGCAACCTTGTGTTTGGCGCGCTCAGGGTCCTCGAAATTGATCTGCTCAACAGACGTCAAAGCGAAATACCGTTCGCTGTCGTCCGGCTCTTTGATCACACCTTCAACCGTATCGCCCGTGCGAAGGGAATACCGGCGAATCATGTCGGGAGAGACATAGATATCATCCGGCCCTGGCAGATAGTTCGCCTCAGGAGAGCGCAGAAAACCAAAACCGTCCTGCAGCACTTCCAGCACACCGTCACCGCCAATGATCCACTCCTCATCAGCCCGCTCTTTGAGGATGGCAAACATCATATCGCCTTTGCGCATGGTCGATGCGTTTTCGATCTCAAGCTCTTCGGCCTGCGACAATAGATCCTTGGGGCTTTGCGCTTTCAGGTCAGCAAGATTGATGCGGTGTTCAGACATAATCGTTTCCAGCGTCAGCACATGGACTGACTGGTTCGAGTTCAGTAATGGAAAATGACATACCCGGACGGGCTGCTTTGCATTTCTTAGGCAAAACCGCTGCGCGAGTCAATCTGCGCCTAGAACGGGCGCACTATCACCGCGATTACGATCAAAACCATCAACACGGTGGGAACCTCATTGAACAACCGATAAGTCCGCCCTGTGCGCGTATTCTGCCCTTGCGCAAACTCCTTGCGCCGCGCTGCCATCCAGCCATGCGCCCCTGTCATTCCGATGACAGACAAAAGCTTCACCCAAGCCCAGACCGACCCCCAGTCAAAGGCACCAAGCCCGATCATGATCAATCCGGCAATCCATGCAACAATCATTGCAGGGTTCATGATGACCCGTAGCAGCTTTTCTTCCATGACTTGAAAGGTCTGATCCAGCTCTGACCCAACCACAGCTCTCTCTGCATGATAAACGTAAAGCCGTGGCAGATAAAACAGCCCTGCCATCCAGGCGAGCACTGCCATGATGTGCAACGCTTTGATCCAAGGATAAATACTGTTCAGAAGATCTGTCATCGTCGTCCAATCTCTTTGTCTGACTTACTTCATTATATATTAAGAAAAGAAAAGATGATGTTGTGGTTAGGCTGGCCATTTTCTGTGGTTTCTTTTTTCATCCGCAGAGTTATCCACTGTACCCAGTTCTCACAATGTACACTGCATTCAAGTAATACGAAATTTTATATATTTAATTCAGTTACTTAATAGTTACTGAAAATCTGTTACCCTTCCTGTGTGCGGGTTGACACGCCACCAACAGACGATTCCTACACAGAGTAGATTTATTCTTTCCCACTGTGGAAAAATCAGCCAGAGATGTTGCAAGGCATCCTACTTCCCCACAACTCTCAACGCACACAGACATATCCCACCATTTGACCGCAGACAGGCACATGAGTTTTCCAAGGCTTTATCCACATGACTGAACCCATCATTCTCGCGTCGGGCTCTGATGTAAGGGCGACCTTGCTCCGAAATGCAGGGGTCTCCTTTGATATCGCGGTCCCGCGGATTGATGAGGATTCCGTTCGGCGCGCGCTCTTCGCAGAGGATGCATCGCCGCGCGATATTGCCGATGCACTGGCCGAGATGAAAGCGCAAAAAGTTGCCGGTAAACACCCCTCTGCGCTTGTGATTGGGTGCGATCAGATTCTTGCATCGGGTCGGGATATCCTGGCAAAGCCTGTGGACCCATCAGACGCCTTGGCGCAGCTGAAATCACTTCGCGGCAAAAAGCATCAACTGTTGTCGGCTGCTGTGATCTATCAAGGCAGCAAACCGCTGTGGCGCCATGTCGGCACAGTCCGTTTGCATATGCGTGACGCGTCCGACAGTTATCTGTCCGACTATGTGGATCGCAATTGGGATAGCATCCGCCATTCCGTGGGTTCCTACAAACTTGAAGAAGAGGGCGTGCGGCTGTTCACCCGGATCGAAGGCGACTACTTCAATGTTCTGGGTCTTCCCCTGCTCGAACTCTTGTCTTACCTCTCACTTCGCGGGACACTGCCATCATGACACAGAAACCCCGCGCCGGCGTGATCGGCAACCCGATTGGCCATTCCCTGTCGCCCAAGCTTCACGGCTACTGGTTGCGCCGCTATCGGCTGGAGGGAGAATATACCGCGATTCAAGTCGTTGAGGACCAGCTAGAGGCGCGCGTGCGCGACCTTCAGGCGCAGGGTTTTGCCGGCATCAATGTCACGATCCCGCATAAGGTGAATATCTTGCAGATCGCAGATCACGTCAGCGACCGCGCGACACTGATCGGTGCGGCCAATACCATCACATTCACTGACGATGGCCGAATTATGGCTGATAATACAGATGCTTATGGATTCATGGCGAACCTGAAACAAGGTGCACCCGCATGGGACCCAAAGGCGGGACCTGCAATGATTTTTGGTGCAGGTGGTGCTGCACGGGCCATTATCGTTGCCCTCGCCGAAGCCGGTGTCCCCGAGATCATTCTGACAAACCGCACCCGATCAAAGGCAGATGCGCTAAAGAATGAATTTGGCCAGCGGGTCCGCGTCGTTGATTGGGTGCAGGCCGACATCGCCCTGGAGGACGCAACAACAGTCATCAATTCGACATCACTGGGAATGAAAGGTGCAGCTGACTTCAAGGTCCCACTTGATCGACTGCAATCATCCGCCACTGTCACAGATATCGTCTACAATCCGCTACGCACTCCATTCCTGAATGCGGCAGAGGCGAAAGGGTGCACAACTGTCGACGGTCTTGGCATGTTGCTGCATCAGGGTGTACCCGGATTTGAACGTTGGTTCGGACAACGGCCCCAAGTTGATGAAGACACCCGCAGGGCGATTCTGGCATGAGCTTCCTACTTGGGCTGACCGGCTCCATTGGCATGGGCAAATCCACGACAGCCGATATGTTCCGCCAGGAAGGTGTGCCCGTTTGGGATGCCGACGCAACGGTGCACCGGCTTTACGCTAAAGGCGGCAAGGCTGTGGTCCCGCTGGGAATGGAATTTCCCGGTGCCATTCAGGATGGGACAGTTTCACGACAGGCCCTCAAACAGATCGTAGCCGCGGACCCAAGCGCGCTGAACAAGATTGAAGAGATCGTACATCCGCTGGTTGCCCAGGATCGTGCCGAATTCATCGAAAACCATCGTGATCCGTTGGTCGTCTTTGATCTGCCGCTATTGTTCGAAACCGGGGCAGATACCTGGCTCCATGGTGTCCTTGTTGTCACCGCCCCTGCCGACGTGCAGAGGGCGCGCGTCATGGCTCGTCCCGGCATGGATGAAGCCCATTTCAAAGATATCCTGTCACGCCAGATGCCTGACCCTGAAAAACGAGCGCGGGCGGATTATGTCATTGAAACACTGACGATGGATGATACGCGTAAAGCTGTCAAAGACCTGGTCAACACCATTGTAGGGCAAAAATATGCGTGAAATTGTGCTGGATACCGAGACCACAGGATTCGAACCGCTCGAGGGCGACCGGATCGTTGAAATCGGCGCGGTTGAGCTGATGGGGCACGTGCCCACGGGTCGGACCTATCACCAGTATATCAACCCCAAACGGTCAATGCCGCAAGAGGCGTTCGCCGTGCATGGTCTGGGTGATGAATTTCTGGCAGATAAACCCGTCTTTGCGGATATCGCGCAGGCGTTTGTTGATTTCATCGGTGATGCCAAGCTGGTTATTCACAATGCGGCCTTTGACATGAAATTCCTTAACGCGGAACTTGGCTGGGTCAATCGCCCGCTGTTACCGATGGATCAGGCGGTAGATACGCTGATGATCGCGCGGCGCAGATTCCCCGGCTCGCCGGCATCGCTTGATGCGCTCTGCCGGCGCTTCGGGATCGACAATTCCTCGCGCACGCTGCACGGCGCGCTGCTTGATAGCGAAATTCTGGCAGAGGTCTATCTGGAACTTATCGGCGGGCGGCAACCCGACTTTGCGCTGTCAGCCGATACGCGGACAAACACATCCGGCGGATCAAGCGACGCATGGCGCCCCGTCCCGCGCCCGCAGGCACTGCCGTCAAGGCTCAAAGATGAAGAAGCCGCCGCCCATGCTGCCTTTATCGAAAGCTTGGGCGACGGCGCTGTCTGGAAGAAATTCAGCTGAACCAAGGCAGCTTTTGATCTGCCTTAGTTATTTGTGCTGGCCTCTGTTGGGGCTTTCGCTTTTTCAGATTCGGCACGGCGGGCCAATTCGCTGCGGTAAAGTGCCATGAAATCAATCGTTTCAAGGTTCAGCGGCGGGAAGCCACCATCGCGCGTCACGTCGCTGACGATACGGCGCAGGAACGGGAAAGTGATGCGCGGGCATTCGATCAAAAGATAGGGGTGCATCTGTTCTTCGGGTACCCCTTCAACGTGGAACACGCCTGCATATTCGATCTCCAGAACGAAAAGCGGTTCGCCCTTGTCCTTTGTCTTGCTGGTGATGTTCAGCTTTGTGATGATTTCGTACTGGTGTTCGGTTGTCCGCTTGCGTGCATCCAGATTGACCTGCACCTGAATTTCGGGCTGCGCGTCACCTGCGACCCCTTTCTGGGCCAGAATGTTTTCAAATGACATATCGCGGATGTACTGGGCCAGAACGCGGCTGACGACTTGTGGCTGCGCAGGTGCTGCACCGTTTTCGGGGGTATCGGACATTGTTAAGGGCTCCGTTTGAATAATGTTGGCGCTTACCTAACAGCCTTAACAATAACCCTCAATGGCGCGTCCATTGCGAAGGTTTATGTGTTGGCTTTTTTGTTTGGGTCACGTCCTCGAATTCGCCGTCAATAACATGATCCTGCGGTTCTGGTTCTTGCGCAGGGCCGGGGCCCATTTCAAAACGGGCAACCTTAACACGGCTGCGCACCCATTTGAACGCTGCGCGCCGCACGGCGGGAACCAGCAAGGAAAGACCGACGATATCAGTGAAAAACCCGGGCGTGAGCAAAAGTGCGCCTGCCACAAGGATCATGGCACCGTTTGCCAACGGTTCGGTCGGGTCGCGCATCTCTGAAAAAGAACTTTGCAGGTTGCCTAACTCTCGCAAACCTTGATGCCGCACCAGATACGACCCCGCAATTGCCGTCATCAGCACGATAAGAAGTGTCCAGCCAAGCCCGATCACGCCGCCGACCTGAATAAACAGGGCAATTTCGATCATCGGTATTGCGATAAAAGCAATGAGTAGCCACATAATGATAGCCTTTCGTAAGTTGTGCCGGCGTAAGGTGGACTCAGCCCTACCCGTGACCTACATAAGATACGATTGGGTAAATACTATGCCTTTCCCTGAAACGAGGTCCTGATGAACTCTCCGATTATCCAGCTTTTGGTGCTTGCAGGCATCGCTGTTTTCTTAATCCTGCGCCTGCGTGGCGTGCTTGGAACGCGTGAAGGGTATGAAAAACCAGCCGTGACCCGGCCCACGGAAGAACGCCGGGGCAAACCTGAATTTGACGTCATCGAAGGTGGCCCTGATCTGGATATCACAGATCACGTTGACGAAGATTCCGTTGCAGCCAAGGCGCTTTCTTCGATGAAGCGCGTTGATCCTTCGTTTAATGTCAGTGATTTTCTGGGTGGCGCGCGCGGCGCCTATGAAATGATCTTGATGGCCTTTGAAAACGGCGATCTTGACGATGTCGTGCCCTTCCTGTCCGAAGACGTTTACGAGGCTTTTGCATCCGTTGTGGACGATCGCCAGCAAAAGGGTCTGACGGTCGAGGCAAAGTTCATTGGCATCAGTGACATGACCCTTGTTGCCGCCGAATTTGACGAGGCAACGACCGAGGGCGAGATTACCGTCAGGTTCAAATCCGAGATCACATCCGTCGTGCGCGACAATGCGGGCGATATCGTCGAGGGTAGCGAGAAAGAGATCAAACGTATGAAGGACACATGGACCTTCATGCGCCAGATGAATTCCGAAGATCCCAACTGGCGACTTGTTGCCACGGGCGAATGATCGCAAGTTGGTTCGGTGGTATTTATCTCTCTGTGACGCTGGCAGGCGCGACTATGGCCGAACCAACATATACCCAACTGTCTTTTGATGAGTTGAATGGCTGGCCTGACGATGACCATCAGGCCGCCTTGGACGTTTTCGTCAATACCTGCGGTGATCTGCGCGATATCCAGTGGGAAGTGATCTGCAATCTGGCCAAGACTGGCCCCGAGCCGCGCGACTTTTTTGAAAAATTCTTTCGTCCTGTTCTGATCGAAGACGGCGATCCGATGTTGTTCACAGGGTACTTTGAACCGGAATTGCCCGGATCGCGCGTACGCGGTGACGGCTATCAGTTCCCGATCTATGGGGTGCCGGACGATCTTGAACCTGGCCAGCCCTATTTCACCCGCCGCGAAATTGACGAGGATCAGCCGCTTGCGGGCAAGGGGCTGGAGCTGGCATGGCTGACCGACCCTGTTGATCTGTTCTTTTTGCAAGTGCAGGGGTCTGGCCGCATTTCTCTGCCGGACGGATCGATGATGCGTGTGGGATACGGCGGCAAGAACGGGCGCGATTATTCCTCGATCGGGATGGCGTTGGTGGATCGGGGTGAATTTGAGATTCATCAGGTCTCTGCCCCCGTTATTCGCCATTGGGTGCGCAAGAACCGCCGCGCTGGGCGCGAGCTTTTGTGGGAAAACGAAAGTTATGTGTTCTTTCGGGAGGTCAGTGAAGTGCCCGCCGAACGTGGCCCATTGGGTGCGATGAACCGGTCAATCACGCCGTTTCGGTCGATTGCGGTCGATCCGGCTTTTGTCACTTTGGGGTCCCCTGTCTGGATCGAAAAACAGGGCGCCGTGCCGATGAACCGCCTGATGATCGCCCAGGATACCGGGTCGGCGATCAAAGGGGCGCAGCGGGCTGACATATTCTTTGGCACCGGCATAGATGCGGGCAAACAGGCGGGCCAGATCAAAGACCCCGGTCGCATGGTTGTGCTGTTGCCAACGACCATGGCGCAACGTGTTGTTGCCGGTATCTGAATGCGCCGTCCCCGTCATCTCTCTGCCGAGGAAAAGGCGCTGTGGGACCGTGTCGCCGAACGGACCAAACCGATGGACCCAAAGCGGCCCGACATACCACCAAACCCTGTCAAACCAGCCAAAGCCAGTAAGCCGAAAGACCCGGTTCCCGATTTCTCGGTTGGACAAAAAGCGGACCTGCGCCGCGCCCACGACATATTGCCAAATATCACAGACCGGCTGACGCGCGCGCCGGTCAATATGGACAACAAATCATTTGGCAAGATGAAGCGTGGCAAGTTGAAACCCGAGGCGCGGATCGACCTTCATGGCATGACAATGTCAGAGGCACATCCGGAGTTGATCCGCTTTATCATGGGCTCGCACGCCATGGGCCGTCGCTTGGTTTTGGTGATTACCGGCAAGGGCAAAGACCGTGATGAGGGCGGTCCAATCCCAACCCGTCATGGCGTCTTGCGCCATCAGGTCCCGCAATGGCTGGCGTTGCCGCCGATGAATCAGGCGATCCTGCAAGTCACGCCTGCCCATTTACGGCACGGCGGGCACGGGGCCTACTACGTCTATCTACGCCGCAGCCGGTAGCCGCGCGGCAGCCAGTCTGAGCGGGATCACGCAGACAACTGATGCAAACAGGAACGATGCCGCATAGGCCAGCATCTGCACGTCGAAATCTATGCCGACATCAATCAGCCAGCCGGACAGACCCGGCCCGATTGCAGAACCCAGAACCATCAACGCGGCGACAACGGATTTGATCGATCCAAGGTTTCGGGTTCCATAATAGGTGGCCCAGATTGCAGCAGGCAACGTCGCCATGCCGCCCCCGGCCATCCCCATGAACATCACGCCCGCTGCAGACCACGCGACGCTGGGTGCGTACCAATGCAGGGTGAACGCGATCACAAGCGGGAGGAGGAAAAACGGGAACAACCGCCCGGCCCCGAACTTGTCGATCGCGTTGCCATAGACGAACGTAAAGATCACGACGGTGATTGTGCCCACCGGAAAGACGGCAACAAGTGTCAGATGTTCCCATCCCTTGAGGGCGGCAAAATGGACCTGATGAAACCAAAAAGCGGTCACGAATGCAGGGGACAGCGTGATAGCGGGGATCAAGGCCCAAAACAGCGGATGAAGGAGCGCATCGCCCCGCGTCCAATGTCGGCCATCCATGCCAAATGCATCGTTTTCCGCTGAAACAGCTTGTGGTGTGCGCTCCAGCCGCAAAAGCCGGTAAAGAACGGGGGTCATCATGACAGCGAAAATCGCGCAGCCTATCCAAAGCGTTTTCCACGCGAAATATCCCTTCAGCCAGACAAACGTGAGCGGCAAAGTCGCTTCCGCGGCCATATATCCGACCGAGGCCGTGGCCAAAGCGCGGCCGCGGGTCGCGATAAACCAGCGGCTGAGTGCAACCACGGATGCGTGATAGCTCATCCCTTGTCCGAAAAACCGCAGTGACAGAATGACGAACGGCAACGCCGCAGCATAAACGTTAAAGGCCATGCCCAGGCACGCCAGAGCAAGCAAAAGGACAACGACAATCCCCACTACACGCACGCGGAACCTGTCAACAACCCCGCCCACTGCCAGCATGATCGCTGCGGAGAGTGTTGTGCCAATCATATAGATGATACCCCATTCACCGTTGGTGAGCCCAAATTCGGTGCGAATATCCCCCCCAAAAATCGAAATGAATGACGTCTGCCCAAAGCTGGACAGCATCATCAACAGGGCACCTGCCCCCAGAAAAGGCGCGTTTTCACGGACGAATGTCAGATACGATTTCATCCGCCCTTCATGATCCGAAAGGCGGCGATGTAAAGGCCCTAAAGTACGTAGCGGCTCAGGTCGGTTGATCGCGAAAGCTCACCCAGATGTTCTTCGACAAAGGGGCCATCGATGGTGATGGTATCGCCTGCGCGGTCAGGGGCATTGAAGGAAAGATCCTCGAAAACCCGCTCGATCACGGTGTAAAGCCTGCGCGCCCCGATGTTTTCAACGGCTTCATTCACTTCGGCGGCGATTTTCGCAAGAGCTTTGATGCCGTCTTCGGCAAAGGTAACGGCTACGTCCTCTGTTTGCATCAGAGCCGAATATTGCAGGGTCAGCGCGTTGTCGGTTTCTGTCAGGATGCGCACGAAATCATCTTCGGTCAGGGCGCGTAACTCAACCCGGATTGGCAAGCGCCCCTGCAATTCAGGCAACAGGTCGGACGGTTTCGCCACATGAAAGGCGCCTGATGCGATGAACAGGATATGATCGGTCTTGATCGGCCCGTGCTTGGTAGACACTGTGGTCCCTTCGATCAGGGGCAGCAAGTCGCGCTGCACCCCTTCACGCGATACATCCGCCCCGCGCGCGTCGGCACGGGCGCAAACCTTGTCGATCTCATCCAGAAACACGATGCCGTTTTGTTCAACCGTTTCAAGTGCGGCCTTGGTGACGGTTTCATCGTCCAGCAGTTTGTCCGCTTCGTCGGCAATCAGGGCCTCATAACTGTCGGCAACGGTCATCTTTTTCTTGACGGTGCGCCCGCCAATGGCTTTGCCGAACAGATCACCAAGGTTCATCATGCCGCCCATGCTGCCGGGTTGGCCGGGGATTTCGAAACCGCCCATAGGGTTGGATGTGTCGGACAGTTCAAGCTCGATAATGGTGTTATCCAGCTCGCCCGCTTTCAGTTTCTTGCGAAACATCTCGCGTGTGCCCTCACGGGCATCGGTGCCGGCGACGGCGGTAATCACCCGCTCTTCTGCGGCTGCATAGGCTTTGGCTTTGACATCCTCGCGCATATGTTCGCGGGTATCCAGAATGGCGGTATCGACCAGATCGCGGATGATCTGCTCTACGTCGCGACCGACATAGCCGACCTCGGTGAATTTCGTGGCCTCGACCTTGAGGAACGGCGCACGCGCCAGTTTCGCCAGACGTCGGCTGATTTCGGTTTTGCCCACACCGGTGGGTCCGATCATCAGGATATTTTTGGGATACACCTCATCGCGCAGGTCATCGCCCAGCTGCTTGCGCCGCCAGCGGTTACGCAGGGCAACGGCGACGGCGCGTTTGGCGTCCTTTTGGCCGATGATAAAGCGATCAAGTTCAGATACGATTTCACGTGGGGTCAGGTCAGTCATTTCAGTCCTTAAGCGTGCGAAGGGGGTAAGCGGTCCAGGGGAAGGAAGCCGCCAAAAAGGCGAAGGATAACAGCGCGAATACGTTCCCAGAACGCGCCCAGCAACAGCAGCACGATGCCAAGGATCAGTACGGTCATGGCGGTGCTATTGTTGTCAAAAACGGTGTTGGTCAGCGCAACCACATAGCCAATTGCGGTAATCAGGAACGACCGGCGGTCAATGATGATGGCGACAACGGCAAACAGACCAAGGATAGCCAGCAACAAGGCGGTTGCATCACGGTCCATCAGCGATAGCGCGATTGTATTCATCAGGGCGGGTGCCGCGACCACATGCAGCCAAAAGCCATTGGCGGACCGGCGGGTAACGCGGTGCGGGTCGCTCATGTCGAACAGCATTGCGACGATGAAAACCAGAACACCCAGTGCCAGCGTGATCCATGCAAAGGGGCCACCCGCGGACAAAAGAAAGAAGTCGCGGATGTCCTCGATCTTGCCGCCGCGGGCCGCAGTAAACATCGTGGCTGTAATGAACAGCCCGATCGCGATCATCGCCATCGCGAAAGGCACGCGAAAGCGCCACCAAAAAACGGCAAGTGCCACCGTTGCAGCCAGAAGTGCAGGGGGAATGCTGGTTAGATCATTCTGCGCGACCATGAATGGTTCGGCCATATAGGCAATAAACCCAAAGGCGGCATTGCCCGCAAACATGATCGACAGCATGATCGCGGGAGCCACCATACGCCGGTAACGGATGAAATATTCGGACAAGGCCCAGATAACAGCGGCGCTGATAAGGCTTACGCTGGAGGCATATTGCTGGATGTTCATGATCTCGGTGCCGACAGCAAGTCCGGTCACCCCGTACCAGCCGGAGGCCAGAATAATCAGGCCGATGACGATGAAAATTTCGTTGAAGCCTTTGAACAGTTCAAAAGGTTCGTCGCCGATGGCCAGATTTTCGCGCGCGCCACGCCTGCTGTCGGCAAAGCTGATCAGGCCAGCCGCCTGTTTTTCTGACAAGAGGCCGCTGCTTACCGCTGCTTTCAGATCATCGCGTTCAATCATGGTGCAGAACCTATGGGCTGCGGGGGCCAAGTCCAAGGGGCCCGTTGAAATCGGCTGGCCTAGCCGATTGTTTCGACGGTCAGGTTCCCGTTTGTGTAAACACAAATGTCTGCGGCGATTGCCATTGCACGGCGGGCCACCTTTTCGGCACCCAAATCCGTTTCCATCATGGCCCGACCGGCCGCAAGTGCATAGTTTCCGCCCGACCCGATCGCTGCAATGTCATGTTCAGGTTCCAGCACGTCGCCTGCCCCTGTGATGACAAACAATTCCTTGCCGTCGCTGACAATCAGCATCGCCTCGAGCTTTTGGAGATATTTGTCAGTGCGCCAGTCCTTGGCCAGTTCAACCGAAGCGCGGGCCAACTGGCCCGGTGTTGCCTCAAGCTTTTTTTCCAGCCGTTCCAGCAGCGTGAAAGCGTCGGCGGTTGATCCGGCAAACCCGGCTATCACATCCTGACCGCCCGGTGACAAACGACGGACCTTGCGGGCAGTACCCTTGATCACAGTTTGGCCAAGACTGACCTGCCCGTCACCGGCGATAACGACTTTACCACCTTTGCGCACGCCAATGATCGTTGTGCCATGCCAGCCGGGGAATTCTTCGTTTGCCATTGTCTGCTCCTGCTGTGTGTTCTGCCTATATGGCGGGCGTGACACGGGCAAACAACCCCGCGCCCTATTGATCAGTCCATCATGGGTTCATGCAACAAAAAAGGGCGCTGAAACGGGCGCCCTTTTGATTGTGATGTGATCGGTCTTAGGCGGATTCGTCGATCCAGCCCTGAAGCGCCGCCTTGGGCGCTGCGCCGGTCTTGTTTGAAATGACTTCGCCGTCCTTGAACATGAACAGTGCCGGAATGCCGCGCACGCCCAGTTGAGCTGGCGAATTCGGGTTTTCGTCAACATTTACTTTGACGATCTTCACTTTGCCTTCGTATTCGGCGGAAAGCTCTTCCAATGCCGGGCCGATTTGTTTGCAGGGTCCGCACCATTCTGCCCAGAAATCCACAACAACAGGGATATCGGACTGGCGCACTTCGGCGTCAAAGGTTGCATCGGTTACAGCTACGGTTGCCATTGGTAATACTCCTTGGCGAAAATGATTGAGATGCGAAAGTAAGGTTGGTCCGGTCCGGGGTCAAGCGATCGTAACAACACTCAGTGCATCGTGAAGCAAAGACGCGGGCAACAGCATCAGTTCCGCGCTTTGTGTCCAAAGAATTACAGCCTGAACATCCTTGTCAGGATAAATCTGTTCCAATGCGGCTTGATAAATCGCCATTTGCCCCAGCAAACCTGCGGGAGTCCTTTCCGGCGTATCAGGGACAATGCGGTTTGATTTATAGTCAATGGCCAATATCCGGCCATCTTCAATGATCAACCTGTCAATCGCGCCATGAATCCGCCCCAACCCCGGAATGTCAGCGGTGATATCCACTTCGGTCAACGCACCTGGTGTCCAAAGATGCGCTAGTGAAGGGCTGTCCAGCAGATCGATCATCATGGGGACAAGTGCGGCATGGTGTGCCCCAACCAGTTTGTGACCAAGTGAGACCCGATCCTGCGGCGAGACCATCGGTAAATGCTCCAGCAGCCGGTGGATCATTGTGCCGCGCTCTTTGGCGTCCTCTTCATCTTCGTCGGCCAACTCACCGGGAAGCGTCTTGGCGCCGTTCACTTGTGATGGCGATATCGTTTTGGAGATTTCAGAAAGTGGCGTTGGCCCAAATGCGGGCATTGGTACATCAACGACAGGCGCTTTTTCGGCGTGGGTTTCAACAAGCCCGTCCCAGTCACCATATGATACGCGCTTGGTTTCAAGCCCGCCAGAGATCACATCGTAATCGCCCCTTTGGCGCATGCCATCGGCGATGATATTGTACCAGCTTGCGTCGCCCTCGCCGACATCGCCAGCGGCCCCGACGATGAGCCATTTCTCTGCCCGTGTCATCGCAACATACAAAAGGCGCAGCCGTTCGCGCGCCTGTCTGGCGACAAAGGAATCATAAAGGGCCAGCATCGCGGGCGCTGATTGTGCCTTGGGCGTTTTCCAGACAAGCGTGCCGTCTGCGGCAAAAAGTTCGTCATTCACCCGAATTTCGCGTTTGGCCGTGTCAGGTAGAATGACAATAGGCGCCTCAAGCCCCTTTGACCCATGCACAGTCATCACCCTGATACGATCGCCTTGGCTGTCCATCTGGCGCTTCACTTCAAGATCGTCCGTTTCCATCCATGTCAGAAACCCGGTCAGGCTGGGTACACCGTTGCTTTCGTAAGCCAGCGCCTGACTTAGCAATGCATCAATCCCGTCTTCCGCCTCTTGGCCCAAACGTGCCAACAAATTGCGGCGGCCGTCATGGCGGGTCAGGATGCGTTCAATCAGGTCGAAAGGACGCAGGAAATCAGCTTTATCCAGAAGATCACGCAAAACCGCCAAGGTTTGAGGATAGTCAGCGTCGCGCAGCGCAATCCAAAGGTACCCTTTTCGCTGATGGGACAGGGTGAACAAGTCCTGCTCTGACCAGCCAAACAACGGCGAGCGCAGCGCACTGGCGAGCGATAGGTCATCCTCGGGCAGTGCCAGAAAATTCAACAAGGCAACCAGATCTTTGACGGCAAGTTCTGCGCCCACGCGCAAACGGTCGGCCCCAGCGATATGCAGCCCGGCATTCTTGCACGCGCGGATGATTTCGGAAAAAAGCTCGGACCGGCGTTGCACAAGGATCAGCACATCGCCTTCGGTGATCTTCCGGCGTTTGTAGTGGCCGCTATTTTCGACTTCGACGGGGATCGTTTCATGCGCGATCATATGTTTGATCTGGTCCGCCACCCGCTTGGCCATCAAAACGGTATGGTCCGTCGCGCTGGGCGCATCGACGGGGTCGTACCAATTGCCGGTATCATCGGTTTTGGATGGTTCGATGACGGGCCAAAGATCCACACGGCCGGGCATGTTTTCCTTGAAGGCAATATGCGTCAGGCTGTCATCCATGCCAGCGGCACGTTCGCGGACAAAGGTCTCGTCAACCACAGACAGAATAGCCTGTGAGGACCGAAACGAATGATCCAGCGATGTAATGTTGAATGGCTTTTCGACAGCGGTATGGGCGGCATTGAAATGATCCTGCATCCGGTCAAACGCTGCAGGGTCCGCGCCTTGGAAAGAATAGATCGACTGCTTTTTGTCACCCACGACAAACAAGGTGCGATCACGGTCAGCGCGCGCGCCTTCGCCGGACAGGAATTCCTCGGCCAGCAGGCGTATCACGTCCCACTGGTCGGGGTTTGTGTCTTGCGCCTCATCCACCAGAATATGGTCGGTGCCGCCATCAAGCCGGAACAGCACCCATTCCGCAACGCTGCGGTCGGTCAAGAGCGCCTTTGTCTTGCGGATCAGATCATCAAAATCCAGTGCGCCCATGGCTTGTTTGCGGGCGGCATAGGCGGGGATGAATTTGGCAGCAAACGCATAAAGCGCCAAGGTCTTGTCCGCCGCATCCATCGCCCAAAGATGCGCGCGCGCAGCAGCGGTGCGATCCATCCAGTCATGAACCGCATCGGCAATCGGGTCGAGTGCTTCAACCGCTTTTGTGTGATTGCTTTGCGGAAAATTCACGGACTTGGAATTACAGGTCCCGGAATAGAGGAAAAGACCAAAAAGCGTCTCTAACCCGGCCCAATCGGGATTTTTGTAGTCAAGTTGCGACAAGGTTTGCGCAAACTTCTTGTAGGTGGCCGATTGCGTCGAAAAGGCTTCTGCCACCTCCTTGGCGATCTCTGCTTCGTCCCCCTGAAAGGCAAGCCCAAGCGCGTCTTCGCGTGTCGCATCGGGGGCCAGCCCAAGCGATGTTTTGATCACTTCGCCGCTTGCCTGCGTTGAAAGCTGGTCTTGCTTGCGGGCGACCTCAGCGGTCAATCTGGCCAGATCATCGCCGGTGAAATGCGCCAGAAGATCACGCACGACAGCCGCATCGGGGCCATCTATCAACTGGTCTACAACCTCGGCTCGCAGCAGTTCTGCCGCGCGATCTTCCATCTCTCTGAATTGCGGGCTGACCTCTGCTTCCAATGGGAAACGCCGTAGGACACTGGCGCAAAACGAGTGGATCGTCTGAATTTTCAGACCACCGGGCGTTTCGATGGCACGGGCAAACAGGGTCCGTGCATTGCCCAGATCGGCTGCGGTGATGGACCGTTCCAAACCCAGATTGGCCAGATCATCGCGCAACATATCATTGCTGCGCATCGCCCATTTGCCCAGCGTTTTGAACAGGCGGTTCTGCATCTCGGTCGCGGCGGCTTTGGTATAGGTCAGGCACAGGATGTTTTGTGGGGCGACCCCCTGCAACAGCAAGCGGGCAACCCTGTCGGTCAAAACTCGCGTTTTGCCTGACCCCGCATTGGCCGAAAGCCAAGTCGAGCTAACGGGGTCAGCGGCATCTACCTGCCGTTGCGATGCGGCATCGCGGATCATGTCAGCACCACTGGCGCGGGGTCATCACTGGTGTCCCATTCGCCAAATCGCGACAAGTGATCATAGGGGCTGATGTCATTCTTGAGAAACAGCGCAAGACGCGCGGTGTACCCCCGGTCAAGGCGCTGCCAATTGGCAAAAAGTGTGTCTAACTCGGCCCAAACCTGATCAACCGGTTGTTTCTTGAGTGGTGCCGCACTGTTTTTCATCGTTGTGTTGACGCCAATAAATGTGGCCGATTTCACGGGTTTGGGGCCAATGGTCTTGAAGGCACCAAAAGTCACCATCGCGGCTTCCAGCAGCAGTTGCTTGTCAAACTTCTCCTGTTGCGGTGCTGACGGGACAGTGCCGGTCTTGTAGTCATAGATCAGCGCCTCGCCCTCGGCGCTCAGATCAATCCGGTCAGCTTTGCAGGTCAGGGTGACTCCGGTCTGGTTCACGCCAATTTCACCCCAACTTTCGGTGTTGCATGTGACAGCCTGCGCTTGCCTGTCCTGTTCATCAGCAAGAAATTTGTCAACAGACCGCTCCATTCGCGCGATCCATTGGGCACGGATCGTGGGCCAAGGGCATTGCGCGTCGAATTCCTCCTGCGCGATCTGCATCAGGGCGGCGGGGTCGGTCGGGTCACGCTGTTCCTTGATAAACCGCTCCAATATCTTGTGCACGATAATGCCGCGCAACGGCGCATCGGCGCTGGGCGACAATGGATCAAGTGGATTCAGGCGCAGCACATTGCGCGCATAAATTGCAAACGGATCACGGATGAGCGTTTTAATCCGGGTGACGGACAGCTTTTGCGGACGCGACGTGATCGGCGGGCAAGGCGAGGGCCGCTTTGCAGGTGGCGTTTGGTGAACAGGCGACGACAGTTTGGCGGCCATCGCGGCCCAGTGATCTGCGCGCGCGCGCATCTGACCAAGCGCCAATTGTCCGTTCTGGTCCGGCAATCCGTTCAGCAGATTGGTCAGACGATTGACCCAGCGTGACGGGATGGTTTCGGCATCCGCTGACCGCTTTGACCGCGTGATCCAAACGTCTTTGCCCGCAACCGCCTGTTGGTAGTCGTGCGCAGAAAGCCCGATCCTGCGTTCCGGCAGCAGCAATCCCGCCTCTGCCCGCATCTTGCGGTTCAACCATGGGTCGGGTGGGGGTGCTTCTGGCCAGACACCATCATTCATGCCGCCAAGAATGGTGAGATCAACACCGTGAACCCGCGCTTCGAGCGTGCCCCAGATCAGGATATTTGGGTGACCTTCATCCCTGTCGCGCACGACGCCTTGGGACAAAACAGCGCCAAAAAGGGCAGAGTAGTCTCTGTTTCCCAAGATGCCACCGGCGTCGGCATCCTGTTCCAACATATTGCAAATGCGCAAAGCCTCGCGGCCCGCCTTCTCGCGCCAAAGGCCTCCGCTCTCCTCGGTGTCGGGGCCACCGCAGATTTTTTCAGCGCGGCTGATATGATCTTGAAGGTGGTGTGCAAGCAGCCTTGGTTCGGATGCAATCGGCACAATAAACGTATCCGTGACCCATTTGGCCCACGCCTGTCGGGTGGGGTCGGTCTTGGCCCAACCTTCCAACGCGTCGCGTGTCGGGAAAGGGGGCCCATGACGTCGCAAATGCAATTCCAGTTCGCGGGTGTGACGCAGGTGATCACCCCGGTCTTCGCGCTCGGAATGGCATAGCGGATGTTTCAGTATGGTCAGCAAGGTTTCACTGGTCAGCACAGTTTCCATCAACGCAGCCACATGGCGCAACATGCGCCCGGGAGGTGACAGTTGCAAAGGTGTGCCTGCGCTGTCGTCCGGTTTGATGTCCCAGCGATCCAGAGCGGCGGTCACTTGGCGGGTCAGCATCCTGTCGGGCGAAATCAGCGCGGCTGTGATCCCGTCTTCGACCGCTTGGCGCAGACGCAGTGCAATTGTCTCGGCTTCGGCGCGCGGTGACGGGGCTTCAAGCAGGGTCAGATTATTGGTGGCGGTGACAAGATCGCCCAACGTAGGGCCTTCTTTCAGCCATTGATCGGTCACGGGGGCCGGTCGCAACGACAATGAAACCAGTTTGTTGCGGGCCGGGTGTGCGGGGGCATCATCCGTCCATGTGGCGACATCTGATGGATCAAATCCGATCAGTTCCATCAGATGCCTGAACCGGAATTGCGGGTGATCCTCTGCGGTCAACTTGTCGTCCATTGCAGCCCAGACGTTGCCGGGCAAATCAAAGTCATAGCCGGGCAGAATGATCGCCCCTTGCGGCAGTTTTGCGACGGCTTGCATGAACAAGGCGGTCGCCCCGCGCGATCCTGTTGAACCGGCCACGATAATGGGATGCGCCGGAGGCTGACTGGCCCAGCGTTTTGCGAGGGCAGTAATGACGGCTCTTTGGCGTGCCTCCTTGTCGGGCGCTTCTGCCGTATCGCCAAAAAACTGCGCGATGATGTCCAGGAAGTTCTTTGACCGTGCCCAATGGCCGGAATGGTTTGATACATCAATGGCTGCGACCTGATCGGGGCTGACGCCTTCGCCCTGCATTTCATCCATCAGGGTCGCAAGGCTATCGGACAGATCATAAAGCGATGATCGCGGGGCAAGGTCGGGCTGTTGATCCAGCAGCGTCGCAACCAGTTGTGACAGTTCAAGGCGCCGGCGCAGTGGCGAGACCGGCGGCGGAATATCAATGGTCACAGGGTCCAGCGCCAGATCGGTAACCAGACGCACCCGGGGCAACAGGCGGGCGGGTCCCTTGTCAAAAACATCCCTGATGCGCCGTTGCATCCGTGATGTGTTGACGTAGATTTCGGTTCTGGCCCAATCTTCGGGCGACATGTTTGCGCCGTGGGTCAGCAAGCCGTTCACCAGCGCCTGTGCAAAATCCACGCCGGGCGCGCAGCCAAAAATCCGGGGTTTGCCAGTGGGATCAAACATGCAACATGCTTTGTGCAATTGCGATGCTGGACGGCTGCCCCACATCGCACCATTGGCCGGAATAGCGCACGCCAAAAAGCCCACCGCGCGCGGCAACCTGATCCCAGACAATATTCATTGAAAAGCGCGATTCCTTTATGTCAGCCAGCGTTTCTGTCCGGATTATTTGTACGCCAGAGTAGATGTCGCCTTTGCCCCGGTGCAACCTTCCAGCGTCGTCAATTGTGAAATCGCCCTCGCCCAAATGTCCGGAGACTTGCGATCTTGGGACCATCAGGAGCAGACATTCCATATCATCCCGCCAAGCGGCAATAACCTGTGCAATCGGATTGGGGCCTTTCCAGACCGCATCTGTGTTCATGGTGATGACCGGGCTTTGCGCAAGATGCGGCAACGCGTGGCGCAATCCACCGCCAGTTTCCAGAAGTGCTTCGCTTTCGTCTGAAAACAGGACGTTCTCTTGTGACAGGTGGTCACGGATCATCGCGCCCTTATAATGCAGGTTGACGACCCGCGGCCCAATGCCGGGCGTTTCGGCAAAGCCAAGAGCGTGATCGATCAGCGCCCTTCCTGCCACCTCGACAAGCGGTTTTGGCTTATCTTTGGTCAGTTCACCCATTCGCGTGCCCAGCCCTGCAGCAAAGAAGAGGATTGGCCAACTCATGCGGACACCGGCTTTGTGGGTGGCTGCAATGTATCATTTACGCACTCCTGCAGCGTGCGAAGTGCAGGGTGTTTCAGGTCTTCTTGAATATGCGACCAGACACGCGGCAGCAGCCCGAGATACCGCGGTTTCCCGTCACGTTTCGCCAACCTCGTGAAAATTCCCAAAATGCGCAAGTTGCGCTGCACGCCCAAAACAGCCAGTTGCGCGCGGAAATCCTGGCCAAGCCCAAGGTTTGCGATGAAATAGCTGATCAGCTCCTCGGCCAGATCATTGGAAATATCACGCCGTGCATCGCGCAAGAGCGAGGCCAGATCATAGCCCGCTGGCGCATAGAGTGCATCTTGAAAATCCAGGAGACCAACGCGTTGATTGCCCACCTCGTTAGGGCGCCAAATAAGATTTTCGGCGTGAAAATCCCGCAGTGCCACGGTTTTTGCAGTCGGTGCGTACTCTTCCAGCGCCAGGATCAATTGTTCGGTCAGGTCTGCAAGCGGTGTTTGGGTGTAGTACGGATCAAGCACCCCGATCATTTCGCCACCCACCGCAGGGGTCAGGTGGGCAAGTTTCAAGTCACAGGTGCCATGGTGTAACTGAATAAGAGCATCGGTCGCAGCATGATATAATGTGCTTTGATCTTGCGGATGATGCCGAAGCCATTCAGCAAAATCCGTTGAACCAAGATCGCCAATGATCATCAGTCCGTCTTGCGGTGCATGCGCCAGAATTTCGGGGGCGCATAGACCCTGACTGGTCAGCATCCAGGCCACCTTTGCAAATCTTTCGGTTGCACCACCCATATTCACGGGATCATCCATCAGGATGACCGATTGGTCGCGCGTGCCTAGCCTTTGGTAGCGCCGCGCGGATGCGTCACCGGCCAAAGGGTGCCTTGTCCAGTCCGCCCACGCGGTATCCCGCAGAAACTGGTCAATAACCCGCTGCCTCACATTGTTTTCGAGGACCTGCGGACCATTTTCAAAGCTGCTTTGCGTCATGTCCAAAGACTATGGACTGGCGCGGCGCCTGCAACCCAAATCAGCGTTTTGCGACTCTTATTGCCGGGTCGGCCTCTGTCAGCTTTTTTAGAATTGGATTTGCCTGAAGCCCGACAGTGAATTTCACCATGGTCATGCCCCCTGCGATGGGCCTTGCGTCGCAAGTGATTTGCCGGCCATCATCAAGGATTGCTGTGTCAGACCATGGGGTGCGTGGCCCAAGGATCTGAATGAACTGGCGCAGGTCCGCCCACATTTTTGTTGGTGTGCAGCGGTCCTGCCAAATGGCCATGGCATGCTGGATTTCATGTTGCTGCACGCTTTCTTCACTTACCGGGCCCCAAAGGTTGGCGTAGGCCTTGTTGGACATCATCAAGGTGCCGGGACTGGAGAATACCGCAATGGCATCAGCTAGCGAGTCCAATACCGATTGCCCGGTTTCGATGTCGCTGCGGAAACTGCGAGTGAGCGAGATTTCAGCGCTGATATCTTCAAACAGAAATGCGATGGCGCCGTCCGGGTGGGGACGCCCGGTAACGCGGTAGGTTTGCCCGTCGGGCAGGTTCCAGTTTTCTGAATAACTTCCGTCTTTGGCGGCTTGCTCCAGCGCCGTGAACTGGTCGCGCCAGGATGAATAATCCTTGGGCTCCGGCAGCATGCGGGACTCGCGGAGCCGGTCCAGAACAGCATCCACTGTGGGGCGCGCGCTTAGCAAGCCAATGGGCAGTCCGGTCATGTCCAAAAGGGCTGGATTAAACATCGCAAGTTGACGGCGTTTGTCAAAAATCGCGATGCCGATCGACAATTGCGCAAAAGTCTTGGTCAGGGTCTGCACAAAGTTGCGACGTTCCTGATCGGCACGCACGATGGCATTGGCATCACTGGCGAAATGGATGAACCCGTCGTTCCGCCGCATGCTGGTCACGTCGAACCATTGTTCTGCCTTGCGGTCGGGCAGCGTTACGGAAAGCCTGCGGATCGAAGGTGTCTTGCTGATCGCGGATTCATGCAGATCCGGCAAAAGCGGCTCACTCGGCCAAATCTGATTTTCGTCCTGCCGATCAGGAAGAAGCTTGTCGCAAAATGTCAGGTATGCGTGATTGGCCCAGATCAATTTGCCTGTTTCGTCGTCCTGCCAGAACAGCTGTGGTGTATTTTGCGTGAAATCGCGCAGAAGCTGGAGTTCCGACATACGAATGTCGCGTTCGATCACATCAGTGACGCCGCTTGTGCCGTCCTCCGATTGTGCTGCAAGGGATAGCCGCAAAAGCCCGTCGGACTTTTGAATATCCACCCATAAGTTTTCTGCACCGCCATCATTGATGCGCTGATATTCGATTTTGTCTCGCGCGAGTGTCTCGCGAAGTTTGGGAAAGTGTGGCCCCAAGACATGCAAGGTGGCCTCAAAATGGCTATGTCGATCCAGATGCGGCGTGATCATCGCCAGCGCCTCCGGCGTTGCATCAATCAATTGCCGATCCTGAAATAGAAAGACGGGGCAGCCATCCTGCCGCCGTATCCGTTGCGGTTTTCTCAGGTCGCTCCTTTCCAGATACTGAAGCCCGTATATCAATACACCGGAGCCAAGAACGGCTGCCAACACAACCATCAAAAAATCTAACAAATTCATTCCCATTGTCGCGCCTGTTCAGAACCCTTCGGCGCAGACCATCGGTGACTAAGGTTAATGTCCGGTTAAATGACCATTAACCAAGCAGTTATGGTAGATTCCGGAGATTTTCGCCAAGCGGACCTGCCTCGGTCTGATTGATTCCGGAAAGCGCCACCTGAGACCAGCGCAGGGTCACGATTGCGCCCCCTGTGGCTTGACCTGTCCAGCTGGCATGACCATGACGGCGGCTGTTGGCGAAGGTGATTTTTGCACCTGACCTTTCGATCAGCGTTTTTGCGATAAACAGACCCAGACCCATCCCTTCATAGCCGGGGCGTTGTGATCTGTCTTCGCTGGTGCGGCGGCGGCGCACGTATGGTTCGCCAATGCGACCGATGACGGATTGGGGAAACCCGGGGCCGTCGTCAGCGATGCGCACGGTGATGTCGGTTTTCGACCAGTTGATATCGATCTGAACCCGCTCTCTTGAAAAATCGACAGCATTCTGGATCAGATTGCGCAGGCCATGAATAATTTCGGGGCGACGGGCGATTGAGGGCTGGATAGGATCCGCCCCCTGCTCCGGGCTGATGTCGAATTCGACAATTCTGCCGCGGTCGAGGTGTGGCTCGGCTGCTTCTTTCACCACCGTTTCAAGGGGCGCATGGCGCAGATGCAGGTCATCTTTTCCCGCCCGTCCCATGGAATGCAGGATATCGCGGCAACGGTTTGCCTGATCACGGATCAGCATCGCATCTTCCCGCAATTCCGGCCACTCTTCGAGCTCTTCCATCAGTTCACTGCCAACCAGCTTGATCGTGGCCAATGGTGTGCCAAGCTCGTGGGCCGCAGCCGCAACAACGCCGCCAAGGTCGGTCAGCTTTTGCTCGCGGGCCAATGCAAGCTGTGTTGCAAGCAGGGCTTCGCCCATCATGTGCATTTCATTTGTCACCTGCCGGGCATAGATGGCCAGAAAAACCACACCAACCACCAAAGCCACCCAGAAACCAAACTGAAACAACACTGGCAGCGCCAGCACAGTGCCGCTGGTGGTTGTAATGGGCAGACTATATTGGCTGATCAGCGTAATCAGCGCGATGGTGATCAGGCCCAGCAGAATGGTATTGCGCAGTTGCAGCACAGTTGCTGCAATGGTGATAGGCGCCAGGACCAGCATCGCGAATGGGTTATTCAAACCGCCCGCAAGAAAAAGAAGCAGGCTGAGCTGAATGATGTCAAACACAAGCCAAAGCCATGTTTCATGTTCGGACAGACGCTTGTTTTCGGGGTAGGTCACGCTGGACACCAGATTGGCGATGACCGAGACACCGATAACTAACGCGGCATATCCGACCTCAAGCTGGAGGCCATAAATCCTGGTGGCCACAAAGATGGCGATGGCCTGTCCGGCAGCTGCAAACCACCGCAACGTGACCAGCGTGCGCAATCTGACCCAATTGCTGCGTTGCTGGTCTTGGAACATCTCGAATTCGGAAACGGACATGTTATCTCTTTGGTGATGCGGCGGGCTGGACGATCGTTACGTCGCGGGGCATAGAGGATCAATGCGACCTAAGCGCCTTTGAGGGAACAACATGTCCAAGATAATTGCAATCGTAGCAGGTTTATCGACTCTGGCGGTTCTTGGCGTGACCGTCTGGATAACGCAGCGCGAGGCTGAATCGCCCTGTGGGACCACTGCCGTTGCGGGCGGCGATATTGGCGGTCCGTTTGAACTGGTGAATGAGGATGGCGTGACCGTCACTGACGCGGACGTGATTACAGAACCAACGTTGGTTTACTTCGGATATACCTTTTGCCCTGATGTGTGTCCGCTGGATGCTGCGCGCAATGCGGCGGCGGTGGATATATTGGCCGAGCAAGGCATGAGTGTCACGCCTGTCTTTATTACAATCGACCCTGTGCGGGATACCGTCGAAGTCGTGCGTGAGTATACCGACAATTTCCACCCCAAAATGATCGGGCTCACCGGGTCCGAAGAGCAGATCGCCGCAGCGTCACAGGCCTACAAGACCTATTACAACAAGGCTGACGACGACCCCGAATATTATTTGATGCAGCATTCCACGTTCACCTATTTGATGCTTCCGGACAAAGGGTTCGTCGAATTCTTCAGGCAACCCACGCCCGCCGAGGAAATGGCGGAGATTACGGCCTGTCATATCAATGCGTCCTGATCCTAAGGCCACGCCAAAGAAGACCAAGGCGCAATTTTGCAGATAATAGCAGAGTTGACGGCTCAGGACTAAGAGCTACCTCACGTGTGCACTACCAAAGGGCGCGCGATGAATATGGAAATATTGGATCTGGGCGAAGACAAGAGCCTGCTTTTGGTCGATGACGATGAAGCGTTTCTGCGTCGTCTCGCAAAGGCGATGGAAAAACGGGGTTTCAACGTCGAAATGGCCGGTTCTGTTGCTGCGGGTAAGGCCATCGCGACCGGTCGCCCCCCTGCCTATGCCGTGGTCGATCTGCGGCTTGAGGATGGCAATGGCCTTGATGTTGTCGAAGTGCTGCGCGAGCGTCGCCCTGAAAGCCGTATCGTTGTTCTGACAGGATACGGTGCGATTGCGACAGCTGTTGCTGCCGTCAAGATCGGGGCGACTGATTATCTGGCCAAACCGGCAGATGCGCTGGATGTCACAAATGCACTTTTGGCGCGGACGGACGGCTTGCCGCCGCCCCCTGAAAACCCCATGAGCGCGGACCGCGTGCGCTGGGAACATATTCAGCGCGTTTATGAGTTGTGCGATCGGAATGTTTCCGAAACTGCACGCCGCTTGTCCATGCATCGGCGGACCCTGCAGCGCATTCTGGCAAAACGCAGCCCGCGCTAGTTGCAACACAGTTTGATCTGATCAATGCGTCATGCCGAAGGCATGCCAATTTTGTAAAGGCACCCCTCACGGGACTGCGAATGGGGATACGTGATTTGCGATTATCTGTGCTATGCGCACTTGGCCTGCGTCGCGGCGGCTATTCTTCTTCTTTCATCGCCAGATCAAAGAGTGTCTGATAATGATCGTTCTCACGCTCCAGCGTGTCATGATCGTCAAAAGCGACGAGTCTGCCGCCATCCAGCATAAGCACCCGGTCGACATAGTTCAGTGTTGATGGCCGGTGGGTTACGAACAGAACCGTGGAACCCTTGAGTTCTTGAACAACTGTCTGCATGATCAGCCGTTCGTTTTCCACATCAAGCGCGCTTGTTGCTTCATCAAATACATAAATCAATGCGTTCTTTGCCAGCGCGCGCGCGATGCCGACGCGTTGTTTCTGGCCACCTGACAGATTGGCGCCATTGGGGCCGACCTTGGTTTCTATGCCATCCGGCAGTGCCGTGAACACGCTTTCCAACTGGGCCCGGCGCGCGGCCTCTTCGATCTGTTCGTCGGTGGCGTCTGGATTACCATCGCGGATGTTTTCGCGAATTGTCCCGTCGAATAGAAAAACGTCCTGACTGATAAGCGAAATTGACCTGCGCACTGACTCTTCGGTTGCTTCGCTCAGATCCACACCACCGATCAGCACATGGCCGTTTGTCGGGGCGTAGAAACCCAGTACTAAATCAATCAGGGTACTTTTGCCGGCGCCGGAACGACCGACGACGGCCACACGCTCGCCAGCTGAAATGTCGAATGACACATTGGCCAGCGCAGCACTATCTTCGCCGTAGCGGAAACTTACGTCATCGAAGCGGATGCTGGGCGATACGGCTGAAAGGCTTTGCGTCCCGCTGGACGGTTGAATGATCGGGGCTTCGAATAGCTTATACATGCGCCCGACGTGGACCAGTGACTTTTGCAATTCAACCCAGCTTTTCGACACGCGTTCAGCCGGTTGGTAGGCCATCAGGAAAGCTGTGATAAAGGCCGTGAATTCACCGGGAGTCTGGCCTTGGGTGATCGTTTGCCAAGCGGCGTAGACAACAAAAAGGCCCAACACGATGCCGCCAAGTATCTCCATCAGGGGCAGTGTGGCCGCCGTGATGCGGGCGAATCCAAGCAAGCGCTCTTGCAGCATATCGACGGCTTCTTCAAACCGGTTGATCGACTTTTCCTCAAGCTGATAGCTTTTGACCGTCTTGATGCCCTGAAATGCTTCGGCACCGATTGCAAAGAAGGCACCGGTCAGTTCCGTTTCGGCGTTGGCCGCTTCACGGATGCGGCGTGACAGCGTTGAAACCAGAAGGAAGATCAGCGGAAACAGAAAGGCAGTGGCCAATGTCATCAGCGGGTCCTGGATGATCATCACAATGACCAGCGCAATGACGGTCAGCATATTGGTGAGTAGTTTGTTGCTGATCCCGATCACGGTTGTCCCACAGGCCTCTCCGAACAAGCGCACCTGCGCCATTTGGTTCGCGGCATGCTGGTCCCCGAAGTGCCTCACGTCCTTGGCCATGATGCTGCGAAAGACGCGTTTTTGATAGTTGGCGGATACGGACCGCATGAACATCACGGATATGACCGAGTTCAGGTAGTCGAATGTGCTTTTGCCGAGTGTGACGCCGACCACCAAAAGTGCAACGCCAATGGCCGCCGACGCATCGTTTGCGACGAACACTTCATTGACGATCAGTCTTGTCGAATATGCCAGTCCAGCTGTAAAGACGGCCACACCGACCATGCAAAAGAGTGAAAACACATAGAGTTTCCATCGCGGAGGCAGCGCCTCGCCTAGAATTTTCCTTGCAATGGCAATGGTTTCCTGGCCCGATGGGCCGGCAGGCTTTTTAGGTTTCGTCGATTTGGCCAAGTTATGACGTCTCGCTAATCAAGATGCACCGATGGTACATGGGTCGGTAACAAGGAACATGCTAGGTGACAAGGTCAAGAGTTTCCATCAAAGGTGCGGCAGCAATGGATATCACGGCAGCTCTGGCTGCTTTCAACGATTGAGTTTCCCAAAGGGCACGCAGGTGCATCCGCTTGATCTGTCAGATCCTTCAGGTATATCCACGGCGTCAGCGTTGTCGCGTGTCGGACCTGCCTTTCGTCCTGTGAATGACATGAGATCTTGCCGCAAGAAGGATCAGGAATGATGCGCAGTTCCATCATTATACCGACCAGCAACAGGCCAGCTGGCCTTAAGCGCGCCGTCACTTCGGCACTGGAAGCGTTGCCGGGCGACAGCGAAATCGTGGTTGTCGATGATGCCAGCGAACAGCCCGCGTCTGACGTGCTTTCATATCTGAAGGCAGAGCCTGTACGGATCATCCGAAAAGAAACACAATCCGGCGGCGGCGGCTCTCCGGCGCGCAACATGGGTGCAAAGACCGCGCAGGGCGCTGTGCTGTTTTTTCTCGATGATGATGATGAAATCAAGCCAGATTATTGCAAGCAAATCCTCGAACAGGGCTTCCCGTCCGCAGGTTTCGGGTTTTGTGCGCGGACTTTCGTCATAACCGACGCAGCGGGACAACGGTCCGTCAAGGATGAAAAGCGGAAGCTGGATAACGGGTTGATCGGGGCATCTGCGAGGTTTTCAGAAAAGACATTTCCGTTCAGCGCGGGGTTCTGGCTGACGCGCGATGCCTATCAAGACGTTGGCCCGATGTCCGAAGACCTGAAAACAAACTCTGACACGGATTACGCGATCAGGCTTCATGCATCGCAATATGCCGGTTGGTATGCGGCAGTGCCCGGTGTGTTCATTCACCAGAGCGAAGGCAAAGGCAGCGGAGAACTGGCGAGTGTGACAAAGCGGACAAAAAGTGCAGAACGTGCGGCCGCTTTTGAAAACATCGCAAAGCGCAACGCGGACGTTCTGCGGCAAGATCCCCAGATTGCGCATTTTGTCTATTCTCGCTACGTCAAGCACGCGATCAGGTCTGGCAATCATGATCAGGCATGGGAGGCGGTCATGAAGGCTTCAAACCGACCGATCCGACGCCGGCTCTTGATGCAATATGCGGCGTTGCGGTTTTTGACAAAGCGGGTTTGACTGCCGCGTGCTTTGGGTGATTGGGGATAAAGAATGCAACATCTGCGGGTCAGTGTCATTATCCCCACCTATGCAGATTGGGACAGGCTCGCCCATTGCCTGTCAGCATTGGAAAAACAGGATTTTCCGGTTGGCGATTTTGAAATCATCGTTGCCAACAACAACAAGAAGCCCGATACCCCATCGGGTCTGGTCTGCCCGTCAAATGTTGTGGTGATCCACGTTGCTACTCCGGGGTCATATGCGGCACGCAATGCTGCGGTCGCGGTATCGAAAGGGGACATACTGGCCTTTACGGACGCGGACTGCATCCCCGATCACAGTTGGCTTTCAGAAGGGGTCAAGGAATTTGACAATAACCCCGATGTTGACCTTGTCGCGGGGGGTGTCCGGTTCATCTGGCAAGGGTCTGCGCCGAACATTGTCGAAACCTACGACAGCATATTTAACCTGCAACAACAGAATTTTGCGCGCAAAGGCGGCGCAGCAACGGCCAATCTTTTCGTGCGACGCGATGTTTTCGACAGATTCGGCCTGTTTGATGAAACCCGCTTTTCGGGCGGCGACATTGATTTCACGAAACGCGCAACATCCGGTGGGGCAAAGCTTGTCTACGCCGAAGATGCGCGCATCAACCATCCGGCGCGGCAGAACCTTGGCGAAGTGATCCGCAAAGCGCGGCGCATGACCGGGGCGGGTATCCTGCAAAAGCGGCAGGAAAAGAAAAACATCATCATCCCGCACCTTGATCGGCTGTTTCCATCGTTCAAGGCAATGAAGAGAATCTACAAATCAGGGAACGCCACGCTTGTTACGGGGGTCGGCGCTTGGCTGGTCTTTTATTTGGTCCAGATCGCGCGGGTTGCAGAGCAGTGTAGGCTGATCTTTTTCAAGAGTAGCTACGAGCGAAAATAGGTTATGTTGTGAAAAATTCAGGTTGCAGTATTTCGGCTATGACCTGAGGCATCAGCTAGCAACTGTATGTTTCATACCGGATGTCGGGCAGCGGATCAGCGGGAGTTTGTGCCGGAACAACAAAAATGTCCGGCGGACATTTTCAGGCGCGAACGGGCGGAGCCGTAAAGCGTTTCGCCTTTGACCTGAGGCATCGGATAAAGGCGAAACGGCCACAACATATGAACGTTACACGGCGTTTGCCGAAAAGCAGTGGATCAGGTTTTTCGCGAAACGCTGTAGGCAAACCCGCAGGCAACGCCCGGCAGTTCATGTCATCGCAAGGCGTGTCAAAATGGGATGAAAATAAAGGACCATGTGACCCAAACGCCGGACAAGGCCTTTTTAAATTTGCGCGCCCTGTCGGAGTGCATTGCGGGCCTTTTCGGAGGTCTGGCGTTCGGCTCGGACCAACGCATCACAACAAAGACCCTACATGGCGCGCCGAAGACCGTTCACGCGGTCGAATTCGCGTGATGCGGCAAGATCAGGTCGTTCGGCACAAAGGACGTTCAGTTTCTCGCGTAACACGGGCAGGTTTTCTTCGTGCCAATTATTCCGATCAGCAAGCCGCTCTGTCAGGCTGGCAATCTGTTTTTGGGTGTCGACCCATGCCAACCGCGCTTGTCTTGTGTGCCGTTCCAGGCGCACGCGTTCTTTTTTTGTTGCTGTTTGTATTGCGCCTCCAAGCCGAGAGATTTCATCCGATAAAGTGCGGGAAGCGTCCTGCAATGCGGCGATGACGTTCGCCGCAGCTTCCCGTTCCTCATGGGCCGTGCGGAGCAATTGTTCAACATGCGCAATCGCATCGCGTTGCGCGATGTCGCGTTGTTCCGCAGGTGTCATCAAGGCCATCCGTATCACGTGCGGCAAGTCGGTCTGTTCTGCAACAAGCCGATGAAGTGGCGTTTCATGGTTCAGTTCCCCGGCCGCAGACAGCAAGAAAATATCATGCAAATCATTGCTGAACTGCCCAAGTGCCAAGGTCCGCAGGATTTGATCTGCTTGCCTTTCCAGTTCATCAAGCTCTTTCAAGGCATCATTTTGCCCTGTTGCCGCCTCCTCTGGGGGTTGATGTTGCGCGATGTAATCTGCATGGTCGTCCGTCTGCGCAAAATACAACAAAATCCCGGTTTTCAGCCGTTCAAAGCGCCATGCGCCTTCGGCATCGTCTTGACCGTAATACAGGTCTTCTATGGCGGTGCTCAATCTGGCCCGCGCACGAAGTGCGCCATCGGTCCGCTCACGAAAAGCATTTTTACCATCACGTTTCAATTCCCCCATAACGGCAAGAAGTTTCGCGCAATGGTTGTCGGGTTCGCGGATGGCAGTTTGGCGATCCACCTGCCAGCCAATCATTCTTTCGTCTGGGTCTGAATGATCTCGCGTCAAAGAAATCGGCAGGCTTTCGATAAGCTGACGAAGTCTTTGTGTTTGGTTCCGTCTGGGATTCTTGTGCATGCTATGTTCCTGTATCCCCCGGGCCCTATCTTGGTCGATCTTGGTAAAGACGACGTAAACAATTGAGGGGAACAGATGGTCATGGAATCACGGTTGCAAGGATCAGACGCACGCTGGTTGACCAAAAATTATGTGCTTGGTCCGGTGGCACCCCAAAATTACAATGAAAACCTTGGAACACCCGTTTTGATAGAAGGTGCGATTTACAGAATCGGCCATGATTACGGCTGGTTTGATTGTGCACAAGCGCCATCATAATGGCATGTATGGCGGAATTGCCGCGCTCTTCAAAACGACAGGGTAAATAGCGGCTTGCGGCCCGTTCCAGCCATCGAGGTTACGCCGATTTCGCGGCCTGATTTGGCAACGCGCTGGGCGTCCACACTTGCACAGGTTGTAACCCTCCCCATATTTCACTCTCAACCTCAGTTCGACGCTTGGATGGGCAATATGGGTTATGTGAAGACAGCAATGCTAATGGCAGCGATGACCGCGCTTTTCATGGGCGTAGGGTACCTGATCGGCGGGTCCGGCGGTGCGGTGATTGCGCTTGTCGTCGCTGCGGCAATGAACGCCTTTACCTGGTGGAATTCGGACCGCATGATCCTGCGTATGCACAACGCACAGCCGGTGATACGCGGCGACCGGATGGGCCTTCATGCGTTGACCGCAGAGCTTGCGAGAAACGCAAATCTGCCCACGCCCAAAGTTTACCTGATCGACACGCCACAACCCAATGCCTTTGCCACTGGCCGCAACCCGGCGAACGCGGCGGTGGCCGTTACAACAGGCCTGATGCGCAACCTGACGCGCGAGGAACTGGCCGGTGTGATCGCCCATGAATTAGCTCACATCCGAAACCATGACACCGCGATCATGACCGTCACGGCAACCTTCGCCGGTGCCATTTCAATGCTGGCCAACTTCGCGCTTTTCTTTGGCGGCTCTCGGGAACGGCTCGGGTTTATCGGCACACTCCTGATGATGTTTCTTGCGCCGATGGCGGCGGCCTTGGTGCAGATGGCGATCAGCCGAACGCGGGAATATGCCGCCGATAAGGCGGGAGCCGAGATTTGCGGCCAGCCGGTTTGGCTGGCTTCGGCACTGGAAAAGATTGCGGTAGGTGCTGCCCGGATTGACAATGACGCCGCCGAACGCAACCCGGCGACGGCGCATATGTTTATTATCAACCCCCTGCACGCGTACAAACGCGATAATCTCTTTGCGACCCATCCCGCGACCGAGAACCGCGTGGCCGCACTGCGCCAAATGGCGTCACGGGGCGGACCATCCTCGGGTGCTGCCGGTCGAATGTTCAATTCCCAAGGTCGTGGTCGCGGCGGGCCATGGGGCTACAACGGCTGAGTCACCGCTTACGTCAGGCTAATAATCCGCCTACGCATCTTGTGAAATCCGGCTGGGGCCAAACATAAAAAAGTGGCGTTCATCCAGAAGAAGGAGGGTAAGCAAGAGGCATACGCATTCCTGACTGAGCATGAGACGCAATTCGCGCATGGTACAGGAAAGCGTCTGATGAAGGCGATGGTTGGGTTGGACGAAGGTCTGTCTGGCTATCAGTTCTCCCGTCTTGGCCATTCGCTGCAATCCGGGTAGTGCCGCAAATTCTTTGGGCCCAGTTGCGGTCGGTTGTTTCTTGGTGCAGGTGCCATGCTTCCATAACGCATTATCATGGTCGTGAAATTGGCCAGTTTCAAAGGCGCGCACCATCCAAAAGCTGATCACGCGACGCTTAATCTGTGGGGCAGGCATACTGGCCGAAGTGGCCGATCATTTGAAAGCACGGACCGCACGCCAGAACCAGTATGACCGGCCCGCGATCTTTACGACGACCTTGTCCAGATGCCAGACAACGCCGAGGCGCGGCTGCCTTCGCCGTAGAATGTGGGCGATCAGGGGTCCGAACTTGACGTTGCAGCGTCGGATCGACTCGTACGAAACGCCCACGCCACGTTCGAGCATCAACTCCTCAGCTTCGCGCAAGCTCAGTTTAGATCGGACGTAAACCTAAACAACATGAGCGATGATCTGGGGAGAAAGGAAACCGGTGGCGTTTGTCGCTGATCTTCTGTGTCTGCATCGACACCGCCTACGCCCGGATCAAGGAACCAGCACACTCAGGCCCGTCAAAGTGACACACCGATGAACCTATTTGGTCCCATAAGCGCTGACGTCAGACAGTGGGCCAGCTTAAATCCCGGCCGAATCAGCGATCATGCTATTGCGATTCACTGGTTCTCACGCTCCCTGCATTGCTATGCTGCGTCACCGTGTTCATGCCCTGTTTAGATACCGTTCATCTACCGTTCACATTGAGTGAATTTTCCAGAAAGTTTGAAGGGAAACCTGATTAATAGCCATAATCGGCCACATTCCTGCCTCAGATTCATAGCCTTCTGGAGGCCAACCTGAGCTAAATGGCGGAAATGATCTTGATACAGAAAAACATTTTGTCAGTGAACAAATTTAAAGACGAAGAAAGCGGCTCAGCTTCAATTGAGTCACTTTTCTGGTTTCCGTTGTTTATGTTCATCCTGATCCTGGTGGCTGATGTGTCATCAATTTATTTGGGCAAGGCACAGGCTCTTAGGGTTATTCAGGATGGCAATCGGGCGTTTTCTGTAGGTCAGTTGGATGATGAGGACACTACCCGTAGTTTCATCAGTGCTTCACTCCAGCCAATTTCGGAAAACGCAACTGTAACGACGACCGCTGCCAACGGGATCGTAACGAGTACTGCAACAATGCCCACAACCGATCTGATGGTGGTAGGAAGCATTCCGGGTATCAACAGTATTGACGTGGTGATTACCGCACAGCATTTCTTGGAGCAATAAAATGGGTTTTGATACTCTTGCAAAGATACGCGCACCACTGAGCCGTTTTCACCGTGATGAGAGCGGCAGCGTGAGCGCATTTGGGCTCGTAATGTTTGTTGGTTTTGCCGCAGTCGGCGCAATCGGGTTGGATGTCAGCAGTGTATACGCCGCACGGACGCATCTGCAAATCGCGGCGGACCAAGCCGCGCACGCGGCGTTGTATAACCGTAGCAACATGGATCCAGTTTCATCCAAGCAACTTGCGATTGATTTGGTGAACAAGACTTTGCCAACCGAGAAATACGGCAAAGCTCTGCGGATCGAAAACATAAAATTTGGTTCATACGACAGTGCCAGCGGAAGTTTCACGGTCGACGATGACTCGACTACTGCCGTAAGGGTGCGTACTAGTTTTCTCTCAGAGAACCAAAACCCGGTCGCCACCTATCTGTTCAAGCTCGTTGGCTATTCATCTTTTGATGTGAGCACAGATGCGATCTATACGACCTATCGGCCCGGCTGCCTCAGAGAAGGTTTCATCGCGCAAGGGATGGTCGATATCCAATCAAATAACTCGTTCACACAAGGCTTTTGCATCCATTCAAACACACTGGTTTCACTGAACAGCAATAACACGTTCGAGGCTGGTACGATCGTTTCGATGCCTGATCTGGACGCTTTGGATCTGCCGAAGTCAGGTTTTGAAACAAACGAAGGTTTGGAAGCGGCGCTTCGCGCGGCGACGATGAACATCCGGATCTTGTCTCGGATTGACAATATGATCTACCGTTACGAAAACCCCGAAGCGACGGATTACCCTGCAGATACCGAGGAATTGCCTGATTACATCACCAATCCTACGGTAATCTCATCTCGGGTGCGTACGATCACAACGGCTGAAATATATGCCTTGGAGTCTGACACTGGCCGTGGTCGGGTTCACAAGATCGACTGCCAGGCCGGAAACACCCTCACAATTGATGCAACTGAGCCCCTGCGGGAAGTGGTCGTTATCTCACCTTGCGAGATCAAGTTCACGGCTGGCAGCGTTCTTGAGGATTCCCGCGTAATTTCTAAGTCCACATCAGCAGACTCTATCAACGCCCCTGCCGGTCTGAGGGTCGGTCGGAATGACAATTGTGGTGACGGCGGAGGTGCGCAACTGATCACAGTCGGTGGAATGCGCTTTCCTGCCGACCTTCAAATCTATGGGTCCCAGCTTATGGCGAAAGGCGACATTTATTTTGCCGCCAACGCAGACGGTGTTCAAGGCGCGTCACTCATAGCCGGTGGTGAGATTAGCGGAACATCCAACATGAACATGGGACTTTGCCTTGGCGGAATGGAAGACAATATCGAAATCGATTACTTCCGACTTGCTTATTAAATGAGGTTAATTCGGCCTTTCCGTGGCTGGGTGTTGTCACTCTAGCGGTCCTGAGGTTGCTGGTTCATTGATCGGGAGTGGGTCAAGCTTGGTAGTCAAGCGGCGAGGTGCGAGACGGAAAGTCTGCCGTCAAGAACTGCGGCCCTTGTGACAGCGACACGATGCGCGACTTGCGGAGACCATCGCATGTTGCCGATGTCGTCGACGCAGCCTTCTGCGCTGGATGACGCGACTGCGAGTCCGTTTCGACATCGGCGACCGTCGTTTACGAGCGCGTCGAAGTTGTTGGAAAGGCAGGAGTACGCACTTTGACCCGTCTGACCGCTTCTCGCACGCCTCTGGTTTCAGGGCGCAAACGATCGCAGTCGATCTCAAGAACCTTGAGGATTGGCGCCGCTGTCATGACCTTGCCATGCCAAAGGTACCAGCATAGCGTTTCCGCTAGTCGCCCAAAGGTTGTTGCAACCCTGCAAATTCGTTCGCTTGCATAATCCCTCGCACGGCAATCTTGATATGCTCGACCCGCATCAAGATATGCCACCAGTCGAGGATGTGGGCGACGGCACCTCGAGCGGCACGCCGCACAAGATGTGGCAGCAGTCCGTACTTGCGTGCGACACCGTTCACCGTCGCGCCCGGCTCCGGAATCTCCGCAACACTCCGCTCCTTCACCTCATCCGGCCACCGCCGTCCACTCGTACGTGATATCCGTACAACCAGACCTCTGAGAAACTCACTCCTTGCCATTGTTCACGCCGTGAACCTCAAATTCGCTCGGCTATCAAAAGGTGGGTGCCACACACCGCATACATACTTTCGCGATAGCCATCAGAAAGGTCTATGATCTCCTTGCGACCCCACTCATCAGCACCTATCAGCACCATAACGCATTGTTTTTCATCAGCTATTTGGGGGCGGAAGTAGACACCATTGGCCCAGATGTAGACGAACCGGCGCGTGCTGGGGTCACAGCGCTGCCAGCGGTCATACTCGTCCCACCAATCAGCTTTGAGCCGCGATATCGTGGTCAAGGACAGCCACGCTGCATTGGGCCCAAAAGTGCGGTAATGCTTCGTGAAAGTCGCCGGTGGGAATACCTTTGAGAAACAGCCAGGACAGCAGTTCTTGGATGGATTTGGCTTTGCGCGGATAGGGCGACAGGATCGTTGACGTGAAGCGGATTTTCTCAGCGCTATCAGCCCGATCCCGCACGCGCGGCACCTTAACCGGCACCGCACCGATCCCGGTGATTACATCGCCTTCAGGCAGGTGACTGTGGCGCACCAGCCGAGCCCGACCATCCTCGGTTCGGTCCCCAGAATGTGTTTCCAGTAACACTGAAAGTTCTGCTTCAACCGCTTGCTGGATCAGCTCACGCGCCCCAGCGCGCAGAATGTCTGTCAAAGGATCAGGTGAAAATCCATGTGGTTTAGGCAGAGTCGTGATGATAGCCTTCGTCATGTGGCATATCCCTTTCTCTATGAGAATTGACGGCGTCTTGAACACCGCCATGATATGCCGCCCCTCAGGGGCCATCACCAAATTCTAGCTATATCTCTGGTCATTCCTTTGGTCTTCAGTCCCGACATTTATTTGATCGGTTTTAGGATGAATCGATGGCTCTTACGTCCATATCTTGCAGATGTCTTCGTAAGGCTTCAGCCTTTTGAGCGTTGAAACAACAGCGAAAGCAGTCCCAGCAAGGCCGAGATGATGATCAGCAATAGCGACACCGCGTTCAACACCGGTGTCGAGCCTTGTTTGAGTTTATCAAACATCGTGATGGTCAGAGGCGAATCTGATCCCACCAGCATTAGGGTTGTGTTGAAATTCTCAAAGCTCATCAGTATCGCCACGACACCCGCGCCGACAATCGCAGGCATCAGGAAGGGCAGGGTGATCTGACGCACTGCGCCCCATTTCGTGGCACCAAGATTTAATGCCGCTTCCTCAAGGCTCAGATCGAATTTCTGCAACCGCGCCGATATGACCAGCGTCGTGAATGTCGTGATAAAGGAAAACTGACCAAGTATCACAAGGATCAAGCCCGGCCGCAGACCGTCAAACCACAGATCGGTGGCATCTTCGAGCGTGTTGGCAACCGAACTGGCAAAAACAAGAATTGATATACCCAAAATCACGCCGGGGATGATCAGCGGCAAGAGCATCAGGATATAAAGAAACCCCTTGCCCCGAAAATCATGCCGCACGAACAGGAACGCATTACAGGTCCCCACTGCCACGGACAGTCCCGCAACCCATGCAGCCACAAAGGCCGATGTGCCAATGGCGCGCAGGATCGATCGTTCGTGAAACACCCCGATGAAAGGGGCATCAGTGCCGAAAAACCACGCCGTGGTAAAGCCTTCCCACGGCAGGGCAGGAAAGACGCTGTTGTGAAAGGCAAACAGGCAAACCACGCTCAGCGGCAGTGCAAGATACACGAAGAACAGCGTCACATAGGCCCTGTAGGACCATTTTATCAGCCGCGCTTGTGGAATTGTCGGAATCATCCTAGCGCCCCATCGTGCTTGACAGCGACTGCCCGGAGAACTTCAGCCCCAGATAGACCACAGCCGAGGACAGGCCGAGCAGCAGAAAGCCGAAAGCGGACCCAAGCTCCCAGTTAAATCGGGTGATAAACTGGCTGTAGATCATGCCCGTAAACCAGAGACTATCCTTGCCGCCCAACAGGATCGGGGTCAGATAGTTGCCCAGCGACAGCATAAAGACCACGATGCAGCCTGAAACGATGCCGGGCATGGCGTGGGGGATTACAATCTCACGCAGAATCGTCAGGCCGTTTCCGCCCAAATCATAACCCGCTTCAATCATGCTATCGTCAAGACTGTCGAGGGTTGTGACCAAAGGGACAATCATGAACAGGATGGAGGTATAGACAAGGCCCACCATGATTGCCGCGTCGTTATACAAGAACTCGACAGGGCCGTTGATCACACCCGCATATTGGAGCGCGTTCGACAGAACACCTGTTTCACGCAGCAAGATCATCCAGCCATAGGTGCGCACCAGTTCCGACACCCAAAACGGGATCATACACATCAGAAAAAGGGTCGTTTTCGTCCGGCCCCGCGTCAATTTCGCGATGTAATAGGCAATCGGAAATCCCAGCAGCAAGGTCAGAACCGTCGTCAGGATCGACATAAAGGCTGTCCGCGCAAACGTCCGCCAGTAAAGCGGTTCATTAAAGAACACCGCGTAATTGCCGAAACCTGTTTCATACTCCCGGATGCCCACCTTTTCGCTGATCGACACAGCAAACAGACCGACATGCGGCAAGATGATGAGCATTACCAGCCATAGCAACAGCGGTGCCAGAAGCAGGTAAAAACCCAGTTTGGATTTGTCTGACGCCATTTTTATGGCTCCACCGGGAAACTGCGGGCCTGATCGGGGTTCCAATGGGCAAAAACCGTATCACCCTTTTGCAATCCAAGGAATGCGCCGGTCTGTGGCAGGGCCACATTCATCGTTTCGCCAGATGTCACATTACGCAAAATGGCAAGGCTGTTGGCACCGTTGAACAGCACACTATCAACGATACGTTCGCTGGTATTGAGGCCATCAGCAACGTCTGGCTTGGTCAGAGAAAGTTGTATTGCTTCCGGGCGGACAAAGATCTGCGTGAGCGTGCCTACTTCGGGTCGCTCCGACGCGGCCCGCGCATGCAGGCTGATACCGCCATCCGTAACAACTGAAACAACAGAGCCGTTTACAGCTGTCACCTTGCCCTCGTACCGGTTTGCGTCACCGACAAAGCCAGCAACAAAAGCGTTTGCAGGTTCGAAATACAGTTCCTTTGCCGTGCCAATCTGGTCAAAACGGCCCTTGTTCATGACTGCAATATTGTCGCTCATCACCAATGCTTCGGACTGGTCATGGGTGATATAGACAAAGGTTGTATTGAATTCCGCCTGAAGCGCTTTGAGCTCGATCTTCATATGCTCGCGCAGTTTCAGATCCAGTGCGCCAAGCGGTTCATCCAACAACAGCACGTCCGGCTCAAGCACCATACAGCGTGCAATGGCAACGCGTTGTTTCTGGCCGCCGGAAAGTTGATCAACACGGCGTTCTTCGATACCGGGTAGGCCGACACGGGCCAGCACACGGGCCACACGCGCGGCAATCTCTGACTTTGGGACGCCACGCTGGCGCAGGCCAAAGCCCACGTTCTCACCGATATTCATCATGGGAAACAGGGCGAGATGCTGAAAAACCATTGACACTGGGCGCTTGTTTGGGCCCACGCCTATCATCGATTTGCCCTTGATCAGAAGATCGCCGCTGGTGGGAAACTGAAACCCCGCAATCATCCGCAACAACGTGGTCTTTCCACAGCCAGAGGGGCCTAGGATCGAAAAGAATGACCCCTGCGGCACATCAAAACTGACGTGATCGACCGCGCGGAAATTCTTGAAATCTTTGGTCAGCATCTTGCATTCAAGATCAGCGGTCGCAGTCATTCAATTGGCTCTTTATCAATAAAAAGGAGGGCACTTATTGCGCCCTCCTTTCGTGTCATAGTTACTTTAGTTGGCCGCGTTGATCCGGTCCAGCGTTGCACCTTCCAGTGCTTCCAGACCTGCGGGCACGGGTGGATACCATTTGATATTGTCGATGGCAGCCTGATCAAAACTCGCCTGATAGCGGGCTTTCAGATCAGCACTGACACCTGCATCGCCACCCACAGCTGCTGTGAAGTTGCCGGCGGTGTTGGTGATCATCGCCGCGATATCCGGCCGCATAGCAAAGTTGATCCAATCGTAGGCCGCGTCATCCGCACGTCCGCGGGCAGGCAGAACGAATGTGTCGATCCAACCAAGCGCACCTGATGCGGGTGCAACGAAGGTGATATCAGGATCATCAGCATTCAGCTGCCAGCCGCCTGTGTCCCACGCCATGGAAGCAACAACTTCGCCCGAACGCAGCAGGCTTTTGATCTCGTCGCCACCATCCCAATAGGTTTTGACGTTGGCCTTGCACTCGGTCAACTTGGCTTCGACCTGATCGAGGATCGCCTGATATGCATCCGTGTCGCTGTAGGCTGCAAACGGATCAAGACCCATCGCATACCCAAATCCGATCAGCGTCGGGCGCTTCAGGCGGTAAGACACCTTGCCCGCGACGGAGGCATCGCAAAGGTCGGTGTAATCGGTAACGTCACCTGCTTGGGCGGTATTGACCACCAGGCCGCTTGTGCCCCAGACGTGTGGCAGGCCGTAAACTTCGCCGTCAAAGGTCGTGTTGGCGGCAGTGGCGGTCAACATTGACGGGATAAATTGCGCAGCGTCGATGCGAGTCATGTCAATCGGCTTGTAGATGCCGAATTCTTCCTGCGCGCTGGTGATCCTGTCCTGGCTGGGCTGGGCCAGATCAAAGCCACCACCGTTCGTCGCACGCAATTTGGCGATCATTTCTTCGTTGTTCGAGGTTGTGACTTCGACGGTGTGGCCGGTTTCGGCCTCAAACATCGCGATAACTTCTTCGGGCGCATATCCACCCCATGTCAAAAGGCGTAGCGTATCAGCCGATGCCGAAGTTGCTGATAGCGCCGCGATCAGCATTGTTGTCGGGATTAATCTAGTTTCCATAAAAATATTCCGTTCCAGAGAGTTGTGATGATCGGCATTAAGACGATGACGATAAGAAATGTCCATAGTGGTGAAATATGAACCGCGGGTGACAACATGCTGGAAAAATCATGCTGTTCTGCCAGTCAGAAATTACATGTTCTGATGGCTTTGACCCGGAACTTAACAACTGATGTATTCCAGAATGGCATGCGCCGGGGCCATGCTTTTTCGACTGGCCCCTCTATGTGACGCCACGCTGGCAAACAAAACCCATCCGCGCGCGCACCAAACAGAAACCCGCTTTTGTCACCTGTTTGGGAATGTTGCGACAATCATGCCAGTTCGGATCCGTCAAAAACCTTGGATAAGCATGTCGATTGCGGCGGTGATCTTTTCAAATTCTTCATCAAGTCTACCAACTGAAGCCGAGAGAATGCCAGTGGGAACCGTCGCCAAAATTTCGTCACCATAACAACTGGCGCATCATCGGGTTCAAGCGTCAGAACCCATTCATCTGAGCGGCCTTTTGCGAACATTGGGATCAGGTAAGCTTTGACCCTGACTATGGCGACCTGCCACTGGCATTTTCGCACCGATGGTGGAAGCGGAAAAATTCAACTGATCTTGACTGTTTGCACCTGTGATCGGGTCAACTGTTCTGGCCAATGCGCCAGATTAAGAACCTGCCCGTCGCGCCGCACGGCATGGATCGCTGCAAGGTCCACTTCAGCGCGGGTCCAGCCCGGCCGGTCGAGCGTCGCTTCAGCCATAATCCCGGTTGCCGGAAATCCGTGATCCGGCGGGCCAAAGATACCTGCCGCCCCGACATTTTCATCCACCGCAGGCGACCAGTCCACATTGCCTGTTGTCGGGGACTGCACGGTGATGCACTGCCCCTCAAGTGCGCGGGCCATGGCCCCGATGCGGACACGCGCAAATCCATGCGCGCTGTCAGTACAGGATGGCACCAGAATAATCTCTGCCCCGGCGGCGATGACGGCCTGCGCCAAAAGCGGAAATTCGGCGTCATAACAGATGAGCACGGCAATCCGGCCAAGCGCTGTCTCAAAAAGCTGCAAGGCGCCGCCCGAACTTATATCCCAGATTTCACGCTCAAACCGGGTCATGATCTGCTTGTCCTGATACCCCATCACCCCTTCCGGCGCAAAAAGACGGGCGCGGTTCACCACGCCGTCAGCGGTCACCACGGGGGCGGATGCCGCCAGAATATGGCAGCCATGTGTTGATGCCAAAGCGGCATGTAGCGCGTCCGCCTCTGACACTCGTTCACTGACTGCCGCGATCGACGCCTGCAAATCACCTGCAACCGCTGCCCCGGCGAAGGACGCCAGTTCCATCCCGCCATATTCGGGGAAAACAAGTAGGTCTGCCTCGGCCGTTTCGACCCAATGCGACAATTTATCCACGTAGCTTTGCCAACTGTCATGCCAGTCAATCGGATAGGTGGCGGCGGCAATTTTCATAGGTCTCGCATCCAGAATTGCAATGTGTGCGCTGTCTCTTCATCGTCCCCCACGTCCTTCCAGTCAAAGGTCGCCTTGACCTCGGCCAGCGGGGCATAGCCGCGTTTTTTCCAGAACCCGTCCAAAGGACGATATTCGGCAGGGCGGGCGGGGTGGTCAGCTGGCCGCTCTACCGCACAAAAACAGACGTGTTTTGCACCAAGGCCGCGCGCCTGCGCTTCGCGTAGATCAAAGAACTTGTGGCCGATCCCCTGCCCGCGATACTGCGGCAACAACAGGCTTTCTGCACAATAGAAAATTGTGTCCAGCGCATAGCCGCGCTGTCGGAATGGCAGGCCAAAAGCTTCTTCGTGATCCGTCATCGGCAGGCCAGTGGAGGCACCGATCAGGCGGTCACCATCATAGGCTGCGGCCACAATCGCAGCGGGACTGTCCACATAGGACTGCAAATAGGACATTTCATAATCCAGATCGCCATCATACAAATATGGAAAGGCGCGAAAAACCGTGATCCGCAGCGCCGCCAGTTCCGGTACAACCGGGGCAATGGCGGCACCCTGCAATGCGACGACCCGGATCATCCTGCGACCTGAGCAATCCAGTCGGACAGGTTATAATAAGTGGTGACGCGGGTGATCTTTCCGTCTTTGAGCGCAAAGAATGCGCCCCCCGGCAACTTGTATGTCTGACCATTGGCAGGGGGAAGGCCATCATCATCTGCCAGATAGGCCCCGTTCACCGTAAATTCCGCAGCCGCCCTGTCGCCTTCGACGAAAATGACAATGTCGGTCAGGGTTTCCTTGTAACAGGCGGTCATATGCGCGCTGAATTCGCGAAACGCATCAATCCCGTGACGCACGCTGCCTTCATTGACATGATGTGCCACATCGCTGGCCAACAAGGCGCACATAGCGTCTGTATCGCCACGATTGAACGCATCGTAGTAGGCTGTGATAATTTCTTTGGTTGTCATGATTTGCCCCCCAAGTTTTGCGGGTATCCATATCCCAAGCGGTCGTCAGATCCCACCAAGATAATAACCGATGGCTTCGGCTAGTTCGGTTTCCTCATAGCCGAAATGGGAGCGCACGATTTCTTCCATCTTGCGGAAGGTGGCCGCAGCCTGCGCGAAATTTTCCTCTGAGGGATCGCTGGTCAACGCATCGGCCGCGTTGCCAAGGCGGATAATCAACTCATGCACAACCTCATGCTCGGCCTTCAGCTTGGCCACGATTTCGCGGAACTTGCCACCACCAGCTGCCTCGACTCTGGGAAACATGTCGGCGCCTTCGATGTCGTGGTGAAACTTGAGCACCTGACATTCGCGCCCGCAAAGCGAGCCGAACGCCTGCAGGTTCTCAGCCATGTCGAGCGAAAGCACGATGCGTTTCAGGTTCTCGGGGGGTGAGTCTCCCGCTTCGATCCGGGCCAGAACTGCACCAATCTGGCCCATCTCCATCAAATAATGGCGATGTATCGCAGCCAATTGCCGACCCTGCCGGCGGTGCAAATCCGTTGCCTCCGGCACAGGCGGCGCCTTGGGTCGCGCAGCTTCGTTCAGGTCGAGGTCGTCCAGCGGATATGTCGAAAGATCAGTCATAAGGGTGAGATAGCAGCTTGCAGCAAATGTCCAACCGCGAAATGGTTACTTTTGATGTTGATTGCATCATTTCTGCGTCTTAGCCCAACCGGCGCCAAAATTGGTTGCCGCGCTGCGCCGCAGTATCAGGGTGCCAGACCACAAGAAACGCCCAGCGGATCGCCTTGGCTTGACGCGAGCGCCGTCTGCCATACTTCCAAAATATGAGATTTTTAACAATCCTTCTGCTTCTCATGCCCGACGTCGGACAGGCCAACGATTGGGATGCTTTTTCGGAACCCGGAGCGATTGCCATCATGCGACATGCGCTCGCTCCGGGTATCGGCGATCCGCCTGAATTCACGATTGACGATTGTGATACGCAGCGCAATCTGGATGAACGCGGTCGCGCGCAAGCGACGGCGATCGGTGCGGCATTGCGTGAAAAGGGTATCAGCTTTGATGTCGTTTTCACCAGCCAATGGTGCCGAACACGCGAGACCGCAGAGCTACTTGAGATCGGCCCTGTAACGGCAGCGCCCTCTCTCAATTCCTTCTTTGCGGATTTCTCGACCCAAGATCAGCAAACGGCAGAGACCAACGCACTCATCGCCGAAACGGACGATCGTTTGATGCTTGTTACCCATCAGGTCAATATCTCGGCACTTACAGGGCAGGGCACGCGTTCAGGCGAAGTCCTTATTATCCGGCCAACTGTAAATGGCGTGCAGGTATTGGGCAGTATCCTGATCCAGCCATAGGTCTGCAGAGTGACTGACCGCGGCGGGGGTAAAATATCATCATGGCGCCGCAAATTGATAATCAAGTCTTTCAAATGCTGCATGTTTCATGAATGTGAGCAGACCAATTCTTGGGTTGGCGAAAATCTCGGTTGGCTTGTTGTCGACTGCATCGCCCAGTGACCACCTACACCGACAATCGACATTGATGATGTGACCGCCCCCCGACGGCATCTTTGTGCCAAGGTCGGGTTTTTTGCGCAAGAAGCTGCGACGAGCGCAGGTGCCGGCTTTTTTCGAGGAACTGCTGCTCTGCGTTGTGGCAATGGAAGCTTGCGGCGGCACTCATTACTGGGGTCGCGAAATAGGCAAACTGGGCCATGAGGTTCGCCTGATCCCGCCTGCATATGTGAAGCCCTTCGTCAAACGCCAGAAGAATGACATGGCTGATGCCGAAGCGATCTGTGAAGCGGCGGCGTGACCGACGATGCCGTTCGTGCCCGTAAAGAGCGCGGAAACGCAGGGCGCGGATCGTCTGGGCCTTGATGGCCATCGGCGGTGTCTACCGCGCGGCGCTGGCCCGCAAAGAGGGCTGGGTCTGAGCAGGCAAACGTCGCCAAGCGGCGCGTCAGGGCGCCGCTTCTGAATTCTCGGGTTTCCGATGAGCATGGCAAGGATCAACTTTGCGAAGATTGCAGCGCTTCGTCTCCATGCAGTCCGCAATCCGCAATTGCTACTCCGTACCAGCCCGCCGTCGTTCCTCTCTCACAACACGCCACTATCGGATCGAAGCATTCGAGGTGTGGAAATCCGCAGCAGATGTCGCATGATCAAGCACCGGCGAGCCAACTTCCAAACCCGGCGAGTTAACTTGACAACACCAGGCAGCGTCGTCGTTGGTGTAACGGATGCGCATTTGGCGGACGATATTTTTTCTTGAATATTGCCGCATTTTGAGTCGTTATAATTCCTTAACGCGTTGTGGTTTCAGCCTCTTTCCTCGGCGAAGGCAGCAAAAATGTTGCCGGTAACTGCGCACCAAGATAGACAGGAGTATTTGTAAATGCCGTATTCAACTACTAAATTTATCGGCCTGACAGCGGGGGTAATAATGGCAGCAATGTCGCCAACGGGTGCAGTTTCGCAATCTGTTCCGCTCACCGCACAGGAATCGGATCCCAACGTGATGGGCTGGATGCAGGGGTTTCCGCCACCAGCCGACAAGTTAATCACCCAACCTGACAGCGTCTACTTCAGCTTTCCAAGGCTGCGTTGGTCAGTTTGTCACCTGCGCGAGCTTCTGCCCTCTGAAGAAATCAGTCGCGGTATTGGTGCGCCAGTCCCGCTGACCTATCCGTCGCCTTCTGACTTTGCCGAGATGCGCGCGCAGATCGACGCTCTTACATTCATGCCCCAGAACAGCGACACCGAGATGACTTGGGAAGAGTCCCTTTATGCCAACTACACCGACGGCATGCTGATCATGCATAAAGGTGAGGTTGTCTATGAACGCTACTTTGGCTGCCTGGAGGAAGACGGCAAGCACGCCATCATGTCGATGACTAAGTCCTTCACCGGTCTTCTTGCCGAAATCATGGTTGTTGAAGGCGCACTTGATGACACTGCTTTGGTCAGCGAAGTCATTCCGGAGATCGGCGACAGTGCCTTTGCTTCGGCGACTGTCCGTCAGGTCATGGATATGACGACAGGCGTGAAATACTCCGAGAACTACTCTGATCCCAACGCTGATATCTGGGTCTACTCTGCCGCGGCAAGCCCGCTGCCCAAGCCTGCGGACTACGAAGGGCCGAATGGGTACTGGGAATACCTGCAGCAGGTCGAGCCTGAAGGCAATCACGGGGACGAGTTCCACTACAAGACGATCAATTCTGACATGCTCGGTTGGATCATCAGCCGCGTGGCGGGGAAATCGGTGACCGAGCTCGCATCCGAGCGACTGTGGCGTCGGATGGGTGTCGAACAGGACGCTTATCAATTGGTCGATGGCAATGGCGTACCATTCGCTGGTGGCGGTATCTCGGCTGGATTGAGGGATCTGGGGCGGTTAGGGCAATTGATGCTCAACGAGGGTGAGCTGAATGGCGAACGCCTGTTCCCTGCCGAGGTCGCGCAAAACATCAGTGCAGGTGGCGATCGGTCAAAGTTTGGGACCGGCTTCCCGACATTTGGCGCCGGTAGCTACACCAGCCAGTGGTGGGTCTTCCACAATGATCATGGTGCATATGCCGCCCGCGGTGTGCATGGGCAGACAATCTATGTCGATCCAACTGCTGAGATGGTTCTCGTACGTTTGTCATCATTCCCGCAGGCTCCGAATGGGCTGATCGACCCGACTTCTCTTCCAGCTTACCAAGCTGTTGCGGAGTTCTTGATGTCGCAGAAGTGATGGCAGCGGCAACCGTAAGAAATGGCAGCCTATCGAATGTTGCCATAATGCGTGCAGGCCAGTTCGGCCTGTACGCCCTGCTTTTTGCGATTGTCGTTTGGTTCGGCAGCGCGGCCAGTGCACAAACAACCGAACCAAGCACGCAGGACATCCTACCGGCGCCAGAGCTTCTCAATCCCGACGTTCCTACGGATGAATTTGCGCATCAGCTAATCCCTCTTACAAAAGTGGAACTTGAACCGCTCGCGGTTGCTTGGCTTGGCATTGTACGTGCTACGACTGCCGAAATTGCCGACCGCCAAGTCGCCGTTATTCGTGAACCAGACGCCGCCACAGATGAAACCTATCAGGAAATTGGAGATTTGGTCGCGCGGCGTGCTGGCTTGTTTGAACGATTTACGATGGTCGTGAACGCACTGGAAAGCAAAGGCGGCCAACCAGAACAGATTGCAGAGTTCCGGGCGTATCGCGACTCTGTTTTGTTTAACGAAACCATACTTGCCAATCCGAAGGCTATTGCTTTAGCCCTCCTGAATTGGCTGACAGAGGCAGATGGTGGAATCGCGATCGCCTTGAACTTCGGCATCGTTGTTCTTGCGTTTCTGGCATTATTGTTCGTTTCACGTGCTGTTCAGGGTCTTGCGCGGCGCTGGTTCAGACGCATTCCAAATATGTCTAAGCTTCTTGAGGCATTCTTGGTTGGTGTCGTCTATTGGATCGTCGTGGCGATCGGACTGCTTTTGGTTCTGGCTGCAGTTGGTTTGAACGTGACGCCGCTTTTTGCAATGATTGGCGGGGCGTCATTCATATTGGCCTTTGCTTTTCAAGACACGCTGGGGAATCTCGCCAGCGGCCTTATGATCATGATAAACCGCCCCTTCGACGAAGATGACTACGTCTTGGTTGGTGGTGTGGGCGGAACAGTAAAATCGGTAAGCATCGTCGCAACAACTGTGGCGACCCCGGACAACAAACTCATTGTAATTCCAAACAAGAATGTCTGGGGAAATGTGATTACCAACGTCACCGCGAGTTATAAGCGACGGGTAGATCTGGTCTTTGGCATTTCGTATCAGGATTCAATTCCCGAGGCCAAACGAGTTATGGAGACCGTGTTGCAAGGTCATCCCTTGGTTCTGGATGATCCTGAACCCGTCATTCAGGTTCATGAACTGGGCAATAGCTCTGTGAACTTGATTTGTCGTCCTTGGACCAGAACTGTCGATTATTGGACCGTCTACTGGGAATTGACGCACCAGATGAAGGAAGCTTTCGACGAAGCAGGTATTTCGATCCCGTTTCCACAGCGCGATGTGCACATCAAAACGCCCCAGACGAATTGATACCGCTGTAAATTCCAAGGAGGATATTTTGGGCAAGAGAGAATACACAGTGATAAGGAAAGAGTCTTTCTTTGTGAGTGGCGCTTATGGCTGACGAAACTTTGCAGGCCGATTCCGGATTGCAGCGCTTGGATAAGGCGGCATTTGGCATCATATATGGCGCGATCATGGTTCTCAGCATCCTGCTGGCTGCGGGTGATCATCCAGATGCACCAATGAAAACCGCAGCAGTGCTTTTTGGATCTGTTTTGGCAATCACTCTGGCAAAAGCATTTGCGGAACTCATGTCGCATGCGCTTCAAACCAAAGAGCGCGTAACGCGGTTGGCGTGGCGAGCCGCCTGGCATCATAGCAGTCCTACGCTGGCCGTGGCGAATGTTCCGACGCTCTTGTTTCTTGCTGCCGCCCTCGGATGGTTGAGTGCGCAAAGCGCTATAGTGCTTTCACAAAGCCTTTGTGTTGCGCTGCTTGTCATTCTTGGGTCACGGGTTGGCTGGGTCATCGATGGGCGGATCATGCCAGCGGTACTGGGTGGCCTATTTGCAGGCTCAGCAGGCTTGGCGCTCGCTATTTTGAAACTGTTGATCCATTGAGGATATTACGCGCAATCCTGCATGCGGCATTTGCGATTTCTCTCATTGGATGCACCTATGTGCCCTTTGACGTGCAGCGCGAAGACACAGTGGCAATCTCGCCCGAAGGCACCAGAGCTGCTTTAACAGCCAAGCGTCTGTCCGGTGGTGGTCAAGGACAGGTCGTTCTGGCGCCGTTGGCGGATGGAAACGACGCGCTTGGTGCGCGACTAGGCATGATTGAATCCGCCGAACAGTCCATAGATATCAAGACCTTCCTGATCAAACCAGACATTGCTGGCACATTGATTTGGCTCAAACTCTATGAGGCGGCTGAACGTGGTGTGCGTGTGCGGCTGCTTTATGATGACGTGTTTACCAGCGCCACTGACGACCAGATTGCAACGCTTGATACCCACCCCAATGTCGAAATCCGTGTTTTTAATCCCCTGTCCCGGAACAGCATCACGGCTGTCAATTTCTTGCTTGATTTCCGACGAGTGAACCGACGGATGCATAACAAGGCATTCATCACCGACGGGTCATTGGCAATTATTGGCGGTCGGAACATTGCAGATGAGTATTTTCAGATCGGGATAGATCACGAATTCGCAGATTTCGATCTTTTCGTCGCCGGGCAACCCGTGCGCGAACTATCTTCTGCGTTTGATTTGTATTGGAACGATCCTTGGACGGTGCCACTTTCGTCATTCGCATCGTCAAACGATTTGCCCGTTGCCCGAGCACTACAGTCTTTTCGGGAAAGGGCTGACACTGACGAAGCCGAGATTTACCAACGCGCAATCGCGTCTCGCTATCTCTCTGACCTTAGGGAAGGGCGCGCGCCTTTGTTTGCCGGCTATGCGCGGGTCGTGGTTGATGATCCGGCCAAACTCCGCACACCTCCAGCGGTCGGCCCTTTTACAGTCGGCAACGCCCTTCTGCAAACGATCAATCTGGCACAGCACGACGTTCTTGTAATGACGCCATACTTCGTGCCCGAGGAATACGGAGCATCATTCTTCGAACACCTGGTCGATCGGGGAGTCAGGGTGCGCATTGCGACAAATTCGCTTGCTTCAACCAATCACGCCTATGTTCATGGCGCTTATGCGCGGTACCGCGACCAGTTAGCGGCGGCTGGCGTTGAATTCATCGAAGCGCGTGCGGATGCCGCGATCCTGACAGGTTCTGCCAATGCGTCGCTTACAATGCACACAAAGCTGGTGATCGTAGATGACCGGTATCTTTTTGTCGGTTCGCCAAACTTTGATCCCAGATCCATACGTCAAAACGCCGAAGTCGGCATGGTTATAGATAGCCCCGATCTGGCCTTGAGCATTCGAGAGCGGGTCGATGAAATCGCCAAGGACTTTGCTTTTCGTTATGAGATTAGTCCAAACGGGGCAGCTACATGGCGCTATGACGGCACACAGCAGCAAGAGGTCTTTACGTGGGAACCTCTGGCGGGCTTTTGGCCTTCCTTTATCGCGACCGTGACGGGCCTACTGCCTATCGAAAGCCAGCTTTAGCGGCTTACTCGGCGTTTTCCTCTTCCGGTGCCCGAAGCATCCAAAGGTTTGCCCCGGCAGAAACAAGATTAGGACGCAGCGCGGCAGCTGCACCTTTCTTCAACAACTGGTTCAGGTCATCTCCCAATGCTGGGCTGTAAATGTGATAAAGATGGCCGGTCAGATCCCAAATTGGAAGGCCGCTGAGGTCGACAACCTCGACACCATTGAGGATGGATACATCGTTGCCTGCTTCGCCCAACCTTGGATACCCGTGCAGTTGTTCTGAAAGTGCCAGCGCCCGGTCGCCTTCGGTCACATAGACAGTAATACCGCGCGCAATCGGTCGGATACGCGCGAGAATTCTGGCGAAAATCTCAAAATCCATGTCGGGTGCCAACAAGACAATTTCTCCCAGCCGGATATCTGGGTACCTATTTGCCACCTCGTAAAGAGCGAGCACAACGCCTCGCGCGCCAAGGCTATGGCCTACAACATTGACTTGGTCAGTGCCGAAAAGACCATATAAACTCAGGATAACCTCTGCCAGATCCGGCACGCTCCAGTATAGATCGGACTCATCACGGGTATAGTTGGTCACTGCCCCGTCGGATGGCCAACTAAACCATAAAAGCTGACCGTTCAGATCAGCATTTTCCCGAAGCAAAAGCGCGCGGCGGCACCCCTTCTCGAAACTGATATTGAAGCCATGCACATAGAGCACAGGTTGTTGTGACCCAAGGTTATGAACTAAGGCCTCCAGTAAAGCGTCTTGGCTCACTTCTGTAACCTGCTCGACGCGCAGGAATTCTTCCCTGATGAAACCTGGCGCAGAGTCTGCAAGCGACCCAAGTGCTGACAAATCAAGACTGCGGACTTCGCACTGTCCCGCCTTTAGATCACTGCGTCTATCACCGAAATAGCGCTCGGGGATTGAAGACCCCGTTCGATTGCGAAGCGTAAGAAATGGTATTTGGGCGTTTTCGAGTTGTTGCTCCTGCGCACGCAGCACTGAGGGACTGATAACGGCACATGTAACCAGCAGTGTGAGAACAAGAAAACATTGGGCTACAGCGTTTCGCGAAAAACCTGATCCACAGCTTTTCGGGAAACGCTTTAGGTAGATCGATAGAAAGCGCATGTTCAGTCCCTGATTTTGTCACCTAGATTGTGCTGGTATTTCGCTGGACTGTCTATTGATGTTCCGGTGTTCCTCTTGGCGCCATTCGGCTTTGTCGAACGCGGGGGGACTTAGTAGTGCCAGCATTGCGCATTGCGCCGAAATCAGTTGCTAAATGTGTTCAATTGCAAAACACTAGACCAATATTGTGGTGAAATCGGACTAGCCTTAGGGGGACATCTGTAGCATGAGTATTTTTGCGAGAATGATCGGTCCCTTCTCAATTCCGTGTTTTCTAATCGGCGTCCTGTTTTTTGCGGCATCGCTCACGCCATCACTCATTCCCCGCGATCCAGACGTACAAGGTATTCTGGGCGGACTGGTCACTGCTCTTGGCTATCTATTGGGGCAGGTGGTGGCGCTTTTTTGGCGGGCCCTGGACATGCCGGGCCTGCCGAGGCGTCTAGACCGGAGCATAACCTTCATTGCGACCGCCTTGATTGTCGTCTTCTTCGTGTGGGTGTTGAACTCGAGCCTGACATGGCAAAATGACTTGCGCGAAAAGATGGGCATGTCTCCGGCCGCTGCCCTGAACCTAGTCAGGATCCTTGTCATTGCGACGCTGGTGTTTGCTCTAGCTTTTGCCATCGGGCGGATCGTGGCGTCGTTTTTCCGCCTTGTGCGCGCACGACTTTATCGGGTGATGCCGCCACGACGGGCAAATGTGGTAGGATTCTTGGTGGTTGCTGTCCTTTTGGTCGTCGTCACGCGGGATGGAATTCTTGATGGTGTGATTGCAGGACTTGATACCAGTTATGAGACAGCACAAGCCTTGTTTGACGACGCGCCGCCACCGCCAACCGATGCCGGGAAAACCGGTAGCAGTGCATCGCTGATCGATTGGTCAGGTATTGGCACACCAGGGCGCGATTTCATCATGTCGGGGCCGGATGCAGCTGCAATTTCTGCATTTACAGGACGACAAGCGCTGGAGCCAATCCGTGTCTATGTCGGACGAGCGAACGGGGATACTCCGATTCAAAGGGCAGAACTAGCGCTTGAAGAACTCAAGCGGCAAGGTGCCTTTGAAAGAAGCGTTCTGATTATCACGAGCCCCACGGGCACGGGTTGGATGGACCCTGGCTCGCACGATCCGGTTGAATACATGCATAATGGCGACATCGCGACTGTTGCAGCACAGTATTCATATCTTCAATCACCTTTGGCGCTGGTTCTTGAAACCAATACAGGCCTCGAACAGGCCACAGCCTTGCAGGATGTGGTGCATGGGTACTGGAAGACGCTGCCCGAGGATGCACGACCCCGTCTTTACGTACATGGCCTCAGCCTGGGCGCTTGGTCCTCAATGCATGCGACGAATCTTTTCCGTTTGTTGGACGATCCAATTGACGGCGCCTTCTGGGCGGGCCCGCCATTTCCCTCTGACTTCTGGAACTATGTCCAGAACCAACGTTCCACTGGCAGTCCCTGGGTCTTGCCCAAGATCGGCGACGGATCACTGATACGCTATGCTTCGCATACTGCGGACGCCTCCGAAGCGGCAGCCGAGTGGGGCGATATGCGGATCGTCTTTCTCCAGTACTCCAGCGATCCGGTTGTCTTCTACGACCCTGCCTCAGTCTGGCGCGCACCACCTTGGATGCGTGATCCGCCAGCGGAAGACATGTCTGAGCATTTCATCTTCATGCCCGTCGTGTCACACTTTCAACTGGCGCTGGATATGGCCCTGTCATTTGGATCACCGCCAGGGCACGGGCACGCCTATTACGCACAGGACTACATTGGTCCATGGATCCAAGTGACAGATCCCGAAGGATGGACGGACAGCGAAACCACAAGACTGAGATCGCATTGCAACATCGGATTTCAGTTCGGGTGTTCAAAAGGGCTGCCGTAAGTGACCGCTTTCGCAACTGTCTTATGCCTGAAAACCTGTCGCTATTCAGGCCGAACCGTGAAATGCATAAGCGCAATGCCGCTGGCATCCATCAACACAAGACCTGTCCGGTACCGCACATAACTGGCCGCACGTGGCAACGCGTCCAGAACGCTTCTTTCAAGCCTCTCAGTCTCATCAGGGCAAGCCATCATAGTACCGGCAAAATTCGCAGGGAATGAAATTTCACCATCAATCTGCAACAATTGCCCGATGAAGCGATTACAGCCACCGAAGAGTTCAAAGTTACTTTCATCATCAATGATCAGTGTCGCCGGATCGTCGTTTGACCACGGCTCACCTAAGATTTCGGTGATCGCCCATTCTACCCCTGAGATGTGCTGTAGCGTGGGGGGCACGGTGGCAGCTTCGTCAACAGCAGACAGCATCATCTCCAATGTCGCGTCCTCTGAATGCGAGAAAGGATCATATCTTTCGGTGCTCCGAAAAATAGGGGAATCGCCAGACCAGATTGATGCAGCCAGAGCATAGACGCCTTCCGGCGCAATGAGATCTGCATCATAATGCAGTTCAACTTGCATAGGTACGCCGGTAATCCGACGTCGCAGAGATGACAGCGGCTTTGCAGCTGTGTCAGTGCGTGAAACATCAAGCAACTCCAAATGAAGTTCAGCAAGGGGTGGAAGCGCAATGCGTTCACGATATGAAACCGCGACATCAATGGTTGTCTGGGCATAAGCCTGGTTAAGCGGCATTATAAGACAAAATAGAAAACTGAGATTCTGTAGTGCGTAGCGCAAACCTGCTCCCCCTGACTTTAGAACTAAGGATCAAATCACCAGAAAAAGGCTTGGCAGTCCAATAAATTGTCAAAAAATTTGATTGGTAGCGAGCAATTGGCACATTGGGCAAGCATCTCTGCAAAACACAAAGCGGGTGGCATTTTTTTGGTCCAGAGGTTTTCTTTGCAGACCCAGCAATGCTCCGCTTTCTAGTGTCAGGACCCATTCATTCTGCGCCTTCAGCGTGGATTTCAGGAAAAATCAGTAGTTTGCCCTGCGACGACGTGAAATCACCGGGAGTGGGCAAGATATGTTGGTTGGTGGGTTCGAGACATAAGAACCGAGAGTTGCGACACTTGGAAAATTGGAAGCATAACGGCGGAAATCGGCGCTGTGTGGCTAGGACGCCCACGGCAGATCTGGCTCAAGGTAAATCTGGCCTTTGTTATCGACGATGCACATCGCACACGACCGAAGCGACACATCTAATCTGAATTAGTCTTGATGTGATCTGGCACCGCCCCCTTCTCAGCAAGCTGAAATGGGGAGGGTGCATCTCTTGAAGGAGATGATGGTTGTCCGTTTTGATGGAGGTGCAAACCGAACTATCAAACAAGGAAGCTCTTTTGCCATGCGCCGGACATCAACGCGCGAACCTTTGTAGGTAAAGGTCGTGTTGCGCGCGATTATGAACAGCCAGGGAGACCGCGACAGGGCTGTGATGTTGTCATCGCTGATCCCGTCCAAGAAATACTCCTGTTCCGGATCGCCCGACAAGTTCTCGAAGGCCAGAACGGCAATGGAAGGTCGCTCTGGTCGCACTGGGAGCGCATCGTTCGGATCGGCCTTGGCGGAACCGGCCGGGCCAAGCGCGTCGCGCAAGTCAAATTTCGAGGACATGCCCAGTTTCCGGTAGATCGCCGCAAGATGAGTTCGCACGTGGACGGTGTAATACACAGTCGATCCGCGATCTGCTGATAGCTTTCGCCACGTGCGTAATCGTGGGCGGTTTGGGTTTCGTAAGCCGCAAGCCGCGTCACCTATGGGGCACTGCTGTCATGGGTTGGCCTGTTGCATCGCTTTGATCATACGTGCGTTCTCCAGCGCGATCACGCTTTGCGCGGCGAAAATTTGAGCCAGCCGCGTGGTATCATCGGAAAAGGGCCGCACGGTTTGTCGGTAGAGCACAAAGGCCCCCACCAGTGTCTCTGCCGCAAGCATCGGGATCGCCACAAAGGACCGCGCGCCGCCAAGATCGACTGTTGCGACGCGCAAAGGGTCGTCGCTCAGGTTTAGGTCCTCGGATCTGACATCGAAGATGTTGATGATCTCGCGCTGCGCGTCCATGCGGCCAAGACCTGTTTGCGCGCTCGCTTTGAACCAGCCCTGGTCATCGAACCAGGTTTTGAAAATCGGTGGAATCCCAAGGGCAAAGGCCGCATGAAATCTACGAGAGTCCCTGCATTCGAACATGATGCCGAATTCTGCATCGCAAAGGTCCAGCGCGTAGGCCAAAATCTGCTTCATCACTGCGTTCAAGTCACCCTGTGCAGTGCTAATGATCCGAAGCACCTCGCTCAGCGCTTTTTCACGGCTGATGGCTTCCTCTAGGCTTAGGGCCAATTCAGACACAACCGTCGCCAGTTCCGACGGGCTGCGAGGCACTGGTGCTTCGCCCTCCAGTCGGGTTGCCAGTTCCAGTTTTGAGGACACGCCCAGTTTGCGATAGATGGTTGCAAGGTGTGTGCGGACCGTGCTGGGCGCGATGCACAAGGTTTTTGCGATCGTCTGATAGGTCTGACCACCTGCATAGGCCTGCGCGATCTGCACTTCCCTTTGGCTGAGATCGACCCACTCTGACACCCGAGAATTCTCCGAATATAAAGACTTGGGTGAAGTGTGTTCAGAACGGGTTCAATAAGCAAGCATGCAAATGCTGTAGTTTGAATACTGCACGCAGACGCCCGATTTTAATGCATCTGCACGATACACGGCGTTACAGACACTGGCCTAGGGTGGGTCCATTGGATCAACAGGGAGACTGGACCGATGACACATCAAGAAACGGCGACTGCATTTTTCGAAGCTTGCGAAACGGGTCAAGGATGGGACGCCTGCAAGGCCTTTTGCCACGAGGGGGCAACCTTTTCCTGTCAGGCGGATGCTCTGGCGGAGACGACAACCCTTGCCGCCTATGCGGACTGGATGAAGGGGCTTTTCACGCCAGTGCCGGATGGCCGTTACAAGCTGACCGCCTTTGCGACCGACGAGGCGCGCGGCACCGTTGTCGCGACGGCCGAATTTCACGGCACGCAGACGGGCGAAGGCGGACCGGTGCCACCGACAGGGAAATCTGTGGTGTCGGACTACGCTTATGTCATACAGTTCGACGGTGACAGGATTAGCCACATGACCAAGATCTGGAATGACGTCCACGCCCTGCGCGGGCTCGGGTGGGCATAATGCGCTGGCGCATCCTTGCCCTGCTGTTTCTGGCCCGCATCGGGCTTGGGTTTCAGTTTCAGACAGTGGCCTCCGTTGGCGACGATCTCATCGTCGCTTTCGGGCTCGACTATGTGGGCATCGGTCTGATGATCGGGCTGTTCATGGCCCCCGGTCTGGTTCTGGCCTTGCCCGCAGGCTATTGGGGGCGCTACGTGTCTGATCGCATGATGGTAGTCTTTGGATTGGGCGCTCTGGCTTTGGGTGGAGCCTGGTCCTCCTTGGCGAGCGAAAGCTGGGGCCTCGGGCTGGGTCGCATCCTTGCCGGGGGCGGGTTTCTGTTCTGTACGCTCTATCTGACGAAGATGGTCGCAGACTGGTTTGATGGCCGCGAAATCGCGACCGCTATGAGCATCCTTGTGATGAGTTGGCCTTTCGGTATCGCCATGGGCCAGATAGGTCACGCATGGCTCGCCCAAGAGTTTGGCTGGCAGGTCCCGTTTCAGGTCGCGTCGGTCTATTGTCTGATTGCAGCCCTTGGGGTGTTTGTCTTCTACAGGGCGCCACATGATCTACCACATGCTGAAGGCGGACCGCGAGCGACCATGACACGGCAGGAATGGCAACTGGTGCTCTGTGCCGCCACCGCTTGGGGTGTCTTCAACGCGGCCTACGTCACCTATCTGTCCTTCGGGCCAAAGGTTCTGGAAGGTTTGGGCCAGTCCGCAATCGCGGCCGCTGGTATCATCAGCATCGGGAGTTGGATCATGATCGTATCAGGTGCTATCTGCGGACAGGTCGTCGACCGTTTCGGCGGACGGACCGTTGTTTTGACGGTCTGCATGGGCGGGGCGATTACCGCGCTCTTGTTGCTCAGCGTGCCCGGTGCTGGCTTTGGTGCAAGCGTGCTTTTTGGTCTGATCGGCATGGCCCCGGCCGGGGTGATCATGGCCATGGCGGGCCAGGCGATGCGACCTCAAGTCCGCGCGTTCGGTATGGGTATCTTCTTTACCATTTACTACGCGATCATGTTGGTCACCCCACCCGCAGCGGGCGCCATTCTCGATGCAACAGGACATGCCGAGGGACCCATGTGGCTCGCCATCATCCTGTTTGCCGCCGTAGTCCCACTCGGCTTCGGATTCCAATACATCAAAAACCTGCCCCACGCGGGCATCGCAAAGGAAGCATAGCCATGGACGTTCGAAAAACGGTTTTCACAAAGGAAATCATCACCGCAGATGAGATGGGCGTAGCCTGTGATCCGATCACGCGGGTTGCTGCGATGGCGGTCGTCAAAAACCCCTTTGCAGGCAATGCTCAAACTGACCTAACGGCGCTTTTCGACATCAGCGCGCAGCTTGGCAAATCTCTGACGCAAGAGCTTGTGATCATGTTGGAGGGGCGGGCCCTTTGCTATGGGAAGGCAGCCCTTGTCGGAGCCTCCGGCGCGATGGAACATGGCGCAGCCGTGCTGCATCCGGCCTTGGGCAAACCCGTGCGTGCAGCTGTTGGAGGTGGAGCATCCCTGATGCCATCTAACCACAAAGTCGGCGCCTTGGGTGCCAGCATTGATCTGCCGTTGGGCCACAAAGACGAGGCGTGGTCCTTCGATCACATCGACACGATGACGATCTGTGTGCCCGACGCCCCCCGCACAGACGAAATCCTGCTGTGTATCGGATTGTCAGACGGGACACGCGCCCACCCGCGCGTTGGAAAAGGGCCAAGCGGGGCGTAGCTTTTTAACAATAGTCTATAGCGACCGTCCGTCACAACCGCGGCATCGGCCCATACCGGATGAGGTGGTGGCTCCTGCTCCACCGGCCTTGAAGGTAGTGTCGCAAAGTTTCGGATTTCTGTTGCATTGCCGGACGTGTCCAGCCAGACCCTTCACCTTCCCGGGGCGAACATCAGGATTGAAGAGTTGATCAGTTTCAAAGGCGCGCGATACCCGAAATCTGTGATCCTTTACGCCGTGTATTTCTACGTTCGCTTTCCCGTTTCATACCGCAACCTCGAAGAGATCATGGCGGAACGCGGGGTGGATTTGGATCATGCGACCGTCAATCGGTGGGTCGAGAAATACGCAGGTGCAATTGCTGAAGTCGCACATCGCCAGAAATCACCAACCGGCCGTTCGTGCTGTCTGAGCGTCGCGATGAAACTGCGGCGACTGCGTTTTTCATAAAAGCCATCGGCAGAAACGGCTGGCCGGACAAGGTCGTTATCGAATAAAGCGGATCGAACACGGCCGGTCTGTTCAACATGAATTGCCTGCTTGTCGTGTACGGCTGGTATTGGTTGATCACTGTCCGGCGCACGAAATATCTCAACAACATTATTGAACAGGATCATCGATTTTTAAGGAAGCTCACCCAGCCGATGCAGACCTTCAAATCGTTCAATTCAGCAGCATCCACCCTTGCCTGGATCAAGGTCGCACATACGATCCGAAAGGGTCAGTTTGGCCATTCCGAGCAGTCTGGCTTCGCGCAGCTCGCGGCTCTCGCTGGATAAGTGTGTCCAGCAGCAGCGCTTTCTTAGGCACGTAGGAACTTTGCGACACTACCGCTACTTGCTGGGGTCGCCAGAGGCCCACGCCACGCCATCGCCGCGATCCATTGTCGCCATTTTCGCCATGTCGGCGTCGTCGATCACAAAGGAGAACAGATCAATATTCTGGCGCATCCGGTCCGGGTTCAGGCTTTTGGGCAGCACGGCATAGCCATTCTGCACACCCCACCGAAGCAGAAGCTGCGCTTCCGATACGCCATATTTTGCGGCCATCGCCTTGAACGCTTCTCCGTCTGCCTTCATCTCGTCGGTCTTGGCGCTGTCTTGTCCTGGCTCTGTGCGCCACGTGGAAAGGGGAACAAGACTGCTGTAGGCAATCGGTGCGATGCCATGACTGACCATATGCGCAAGCAGGTCCGGTTTCTGCGACCATGGATGCAATTCGATCTGGTTGGCATCGGGCATCGGCAGGCCAGCGGCCGCGATCTCACCAAGATGGGTTTGGTTGAAATTGCTTACCCCCACAGCACGGGCCTTTCCACTGGCTTGCAGCTCTAACAGGGCGCGCCACTGTTCAAGGCGCATGTCACCACCGTAAGGGGCGTGGATCAGATAGAGGTCCACATACTCCAATCCCAGCCGCGCAAGGCTTGCGTCGCATTCTGCAATGGTTTGCGCCCCGGTCTTGGGCGCATCTCCCCAAGCCGGATTTCCGGGCCACAGCTTGGCTGTCACGAACAGGTCCGCGCGGAAAAGCCCTTCTGCTTGCAGCCCAGTCCTGATCCCGGCTCCGACTGTTTCTTCGTTGCGATAGCCGGACGCAGTGTCGATGTGGCGGTAGCCCGCCGCAATCGCGGAACTGATTGCAGTTTCGGCATCCTCGTTCGAGATCAGGTACGTGCCAAAACCGACCGCCGGAATGGTGGTGTCCGTGTTCAGGGCGAATGTTTTTGATGTTTCCGGCATGGAATGTTCCCTTCGATAGCGTAGTTGACTGGAAGTTAGGAGCCGTGCCGCATCGCGTCTTGCCAAATTCTACATTACATCTGCCAATTCCTCCAAACGCAGAGCATAATGCGTGATTTTTGAATCAGGTATTGTTAGGCATTAGCCAAGGAGCGCACGATGTCTTTCGAAAAATTACAGCACTTGTCAGCGCGCCTCGCCGCACTGGACATTGAAAATTCATGCAGGGTCTTGCCATCTGCGCGCATATTCCAACGCATTGAGGTCAGCGCGTTTGAGGCCGTTATCTATAATCCGGTGATCTGCCTGATCCTACAGGGAAAGAAAGAAATGAAGGTCGGTGAACGGTTCATTTCCCTTGGAAAGGGCGATGCCTTGCTGGTCAGCCATGATTTGCCCGTTACCTCTAGGATCACCATGGCAAGCCCCGCAGAACCATACCGGGCGCTGATCGTGTCCCTGAATCTGGGCATCCTGCGCCAGCTCTATGAACAGGTTGGCGAAGCTGTGTCCGACGATCATCGCGCACAGTCCCTGTCAGCCAGCGTACCCGATCCGGCATGGATAGGACCGATCGTGCGCTATCTTGAACTGATGGACGCTCCGCTGGATGCTCGGGTGCTGGGACCGATGATCCTCAAGGAAATCCACTTTCGCCTTCTGATGTCACCGATCGGTGGCATGTTGCGAAATTTGCTTTCAGTCGACAGCCACGCGAGCCGCATCGCGAAATCCATTCAGAAGATCAGGGCCAAATTCAGAGAGCCATTGGTCGTCGGCGAACTTGCCCAAGTGGCCGGGATGAGCCAGTCTTCGTTCCATGAGCACTTCAAATCGGTGACGGGCACTACCCCTCTCCAATACCAGAAAGACCTGCGGATGATTGAAGCCAGGGCGCTGCTGGCACGCGGCGTGCCCTCTGTGTCGGCGGTGGGTTTTGAAGTTGGCTACGAAAGCTCCACGCATTTCAGTCGCGACTACTCCCGCAAATTCGGGTGTTCGCCCAAAAAGCACCTCGCACATGCCCAATAGACCGCTGCCCACTCTTGCTCCAAGGATCATTCGATGACTGCAGAATTTCTGTTTATCACGTTCACTTTGTTTCTTGCCGGAATGATAGCCGTTCCGCTGGCGTCGCGCTTTGGGCTCGGGTCCGTTCTTGGCTACCTGATCGCTGGCATCGCCATTGGTCCCGTGCTGCACTGGGCCGGCGTTGATGTGGTGGGGCTGCAGCATTTCACCGAATTTGGCGTGGTGATGATGCTGTTCCTGATCGGGTTGGAAATGCAGCCGAAAGTTCTTTGGGACATGCGTGCGCGGATCTTTGTGATGGGGGGATTGCAGGTCGGGGTCACATGCATTGGCGTCATGGCCGTGGCAATGATGTTTGGCCAACCGTGGACTGTGGCGCTGGCCATTGGGCTGATCTTTGCCCTATCGTCAACGGCAATCGTTACACAGACGCTGAATGAAAAGGGGCTGATGCGCAGCGATGGTGGTCAGGCAAGCTTCTCGGTTTTGCTGTTCCAGGACATTGCGGTCATCCCCATGTTGGCCCTCATCCCGCTATTGGCGTTGCCCGAACTGACAGAGGTTCTGCATCACGGCGATGATCACGGGGCTGGTCACGGTGAAGCCGGTTTGAACCTGAACCTTGTCGAAGGATTGTCCGGCTGGCAAACCGCCTTGGTCACGCTTGCAGCTGTAGGGCTTGTGATTATGGCCGGGCGCTATCTGACTGGTCCCGTCTTTCGCTATGTGGCTGGCGCACGCCTGCGAGAGCTGTTCGTCAGCACCGCGCTGATGATGGTAGTGGGCATTGCACTCTTGATGACCATGGTCGGATTGTCTCCGGCATTGGGGACATTTCTGGCGGGTGTCGTGATGGCCAACAGCGAGTACCGGCACGAGCTGGAAAGCGATATCGCACCCTTCAAAGGCATCTTTCTGGGCGTATTCTTTATCACGGTCGGCGCCAGCATCGACTTTGCCCTGCTTGGTGAAAACCTCGCGCTGATCGTCGCGTTGACACTTGGATTGATTGTGCTGAAGGCCGCGGTGCTGTTCGTGCTGGGCCATGTCTTCAAGCTTAGCAAAGGTGACAAATGGCTGTTTTCCCTTGGGCTGGCCCAAGCCGGAGAGTTCGGCTTTGTGCTGGTGTCGTTTACAGTGGCCAACGCCGTTGTGCCCGCGCCGGTCGCTGATCTTTTGCTGCTTGTCGTCGCGCTTTCCATGCTGCTGACCCCCGCCTTGTTCATTTGTTACGACAAGATCATTGCACCACGCTACTCGCGCCAGCAGGCGCAGGATGCCGATGAGATCACCTCTGACGCCAAGATCATTATTGCAGGGCATGGTCGTTTTGGCGGCATCGTGAACCGCGCCCTGCGGGCCGCTGACTACGAGACGACAGTGATCGATTATAGCAACGAACAGCTCGAGATGTTGCGACGGTTCGGACTAATCGCCTATTTCGGCGATGCCACCCGCCCTGACCTGCTGCATGCAGCGGGGATCGACGAAGCAAAAATCCTGGTGATTGCCATCGACAACAAAGAGGCCGCCACCCAGCTTGCCCGATATATGCACGAACATCACCCGTCGGTGCATGTCATTGCCCGTGCAATTGATCGCTGGCATGTCTACGACCTTTGGACCGCCGGGTGCCGTGACATTATTCGAGAGACCTATGACAGTTCGATCCGCGCTGCGCGATCCGCCTTTGAAGCGATTGGCCATCCGCGTGAGGATGCCGAGCAGCTTATCAGCGTATTCGAAGCACACGATCGCAAGACAATGCTGGAAACAGCACAAGCCTTTATCCAAAGTGATGATCCGCACAGTGAGAACAGCGCATATTCTCAATTGATTCAGGATAACCTGGAGACGTGGGAGGCAGAGCTGAAGGCCAATATGCGGGATCGGCGTAAACCAGAGTGAAACGCGGCATTGGTGTGAAATGCTGGCTACATATATGGGCGCAATTGCAATGAAATGGTGCTCTGTCCGCAAGCTGTGGGTTCCACCGCATCCCGTTTTTGCTCTCGCGGCGGATGTTCGGCCTGACGGGCCGCACCGTAGCAAGGTCGGGTGGTGGCCAATGGCTGGTCTGGGCCGTTCTTGAATGTACCGGAGAGGTTTGTTGTGTCGTGGTTGCTATTCCACGCACCACAACCCGATTGAGGCGGGGCTGCTGCCCGACGGCTCGCCCGACCTCTATTTCCGGGGGTGCTATTGCTGGAATTCCGAGGTCGGGGCCAAGACGCTCGGCATCGCCAGCTTCTACCTCCGCGCGGTCTGCCAGAACCGTAATCTTTGGGGCGTCGAGGATTTCCAGGAGATAACGATCTGGCATTCCAAATACGCCGCCTCCCGCTTCGCGCACGAGGCCGCCCCGGCGCTCGCCCGCTTCGCGGAGTCCTCTCCCACGCCCTTCATCGACGGCATCCGCGCGGCACGGGAGAAGATCGTCGCACGGACGGACGAGGACCGCCAGGACTTCCTGCGCAAGCGCGGGTTCTCGAAGGCGGAGACGGGGCGCATCGTCGAGACGGTCCTGGCCGAGGAAAGCCGTCCGCCCGGGAGCGTGTTTGATTTTGTGCAGGGGATCACGGCGGTGGCCCGGTCCAAGCCGCAGCAGGATGCGCGGTTGGTGATGGAGGGGAAGGCGAAGGCTTTGTTGGAGCGAGCGGTATAGGCCCTCATAAGGCGGTGTCACCTCGCTTCACCGCCTTCTTCCAAATCAAATGCAAGGACCTTCCACTATGAGATGCGAAAGGCTGAATGGCTAGCAGCTCAAAATTCTCGGCCGGCAGCGCGATTTATCTCAAGTATCCGAGAAAATAACTCTGCGAACTGCGAAGCCGCAACAGGATTGCCATCCCTGAATTTATCATAAAAGGTCAATCCATCTCCAGAAAACATCCTTACCAGAATCGATTCTGCGTTGCTCACATCAAATTCAGGATACTCTTGCAGGAACGAGTTGGCACTTTCAGCATCGCGCGAAGCATCGATCAGTGAAGCACTACCATTAGGTAATTCGTTGATTCGAGAAATAAGATCCGTCGCGCTTGTTTCTTGAATCGATACTGGAAGGAAGCCGACTGCAAAAATTGAGTTGCTGTCACCATACCCAAATCGCGTTGTTTCAGACTCAACAGATTCCCCACCAACGCTCAGCTCGGCCTGCATACTGAAGATATCTTTCAGACCGCTCAACAATGGAACGCGCTCGAAAAAACTTGCCAGCTTGTCTGATCCGATACTTCCGGAGCCACTGCCCGAAAGCGACAGGACATACGAGTGTGTCATGTCCCCTCCAAGGAAGATTGCCCTCTCAACTGTGGTGTAATTACCAGATGCGTATCCATTCGAATAAAGGTCTACATAGCTCTGGCAACGAGTATCAGCGGTATCAATGATATCTTCAGCGAAGAAGCGCTCAATTCGGACGTTGTCGGCTTCAACATCCAAAGTTCCATCGTCTCCAATTTTCGAATTCATAGAGACGCTCACTTGACCGCTCAATTCAAAAAAAGACGATACTTCCGCTTCAATCTCGCCACTCCTCGCAATGTTCTTGGAAGTGAGTGAAAATGCTGCATCACTGCGCGTGTATCGCGAACTCCAGTCAGACATGCAGTTCTCAAGGCTATTGAGCAAGTTATAACCTTGCGAGGAAAGGATATCGCCGGCCTTTATCTCCATCAACTTTGGAAGCCGAATTGCTGAAAAGTTATTTGCCAAAAATGTAATTTCGAATTCGACCTTCGCATCTTGGGCAGATACCTGACAGGTGGTCATTGCCGTCGCTACCAATGCGGCCAATCCAATTCTCTTCATGAACCCAAACTCTAATAGATGCTCTCAGTGGCGATATCCGCCCAATGCTTGTCCAAGTACCCTTTAAGCCCAACGTAACATCTTCGTATATGCTTCCTTGAGGATGTTACTTCGACACCTGAGGAGTCAATCGCCAATTCCAATGGCGAGGCACGCCGAGGGTGGGCGATCTTCGCTCTTGTTGACTGAAAACCTGCTCGCAATCGATCCTTAGAGTAAGAGGTGGGCCGGGTTTTCCGTGACGGGTTTGGAGGTCGGGAGAGAGGCTCCCGGCTGGCCTGTCGCGGAGATATCCCGATGACCAAACAACAGAAGATCACCCTCAGCGCCTCGCGCGACATTCCCTTCAACAAGCTGATGCTCAGCCAGTCGAACGTGCGCCACGTCAAGGCGGGCGTGTCGATCGAGGAACTGGCCGAGGAGGACAGCCTCGCCGAGAACGTCCAGCGCGCGCCGCTGCATCCGCTCGACCAGTTCCGCGCCTTCCGAGCGATACGCGAGAAGGGCCGGACCGAGGAGGAGATCGCTGCGGCCTTCTTCGTCTCGGCCAGCGTGGTCAAGCAGCGGCTGAAACTCGCAGCCGTCGCGCCCTCACTGCATGATGCCTATGCCGAGGAGGAGGAGAGGTCGACTAGGGATGAGTTCGCTATCGTAGCGAACGGCTGCTCTGACGGGCCGCAGCGCAGCATCAGAGACTGGCACTGAAAGTCTGGTATGGGCCGGTCACGTGTTAAGCAAGACTGCTTGTGGCCTAAAAAGAAAGAATCCAAATCGACCTAATGGGGGTGAAAGACCCACTGCTCTCCATTAAATAATATGAGTTCAAAGTCTTACAATTTTTGAGATGGTGACCCCGGCAGGATTCGAACCTGCAACCTGCCCCTTAGGAGGGGGCTATTTAACATTGTCTTTTCCTTTCTTTTTCAATTTCTTAGAAGCTTTTGACTTCCGCTTCTGCTTGGGTTTTGTCCGAAATCGACGTCGAATTTCCTCTTCATCGGTCTCAGAATGGGCATAGGTGCTAAGTGGAAGTGTCGGGTCGGACCACCTACCAGCCTTGGCTGCGGTGACTGGATCAACCTTTTGGCGAACCACCAACTCGGTGAAAAAACCGTGGCGACCTGCCGCGTGCGCTGACAAATACGGGATTTCCGCTTTCTTACAGATTGTTATCCAGCGTTTCCGATATCCTGTCGCGGTTCCGTACCCAAAAAGACGTTCCTCTAGCAGCTTGCCAGTCCGAGGATTTCTTGTTCGCTTTGATGGAAGGGCTTCAATCTCTGCCATCATCTCTTTGGTTATGGCTACCCAAACCTCCTTGTGGCCTTTCTGCGACTTCAGTCGAATCCTTCGTTCTGCAGCATTTACGTCGATGACGGGCCTAACGCTGATCGCCTGATCGATACGAGCGGCCGTTTCGAACATGAAGCGAGCCAACGCAGCATTGTGCGGGTCCGCAGCGTTGCAAAACGCCTCTAAACGCGCGTGATCTCACCAGTGAGGAGCCGCCTGCACAAAAAGAGTATGGCAACCCTTGGGGCGCACCCAAAGACGGCAAGCAGTGGATCGATCCCGGTCGTTTCCCTGAGATCATGAGAAAGTAAAACTGATGGCCCGTTTTCTGGTCTGGAGTGACCTGCACGACGAATTCTGGGGCGGCTTCGAGCTGCCCGACCTGTCCGCGCAAGTGGATGGGGTTCTGATCGCTGGCGACACACACACGATGGGCCGCCATCTCGACATCCCGGCGCAGGCAGCGCGTAAGTACGGCTGCCCGGTCATCTTGATCTGGGGCAACCATGAACTCTATGGCTCGATCTGGTCCGAACTCTTGGCCGACGAAAACCGCCAACTTGAGGCGCTCAACGGTCAAGGTCTCGATATCCGCGTGCTCCATGGCGCAGCGACAGAGATAGCAGGCGTGCGCATCATCGGCGCGACCCTTTGGACAGATTTGGCGCTCTATCCGCCATTCGAATATCTGGCACGAACAATGGTATCTGCCTACATGCAAGACTACCGCTCCATCCGCACGGCACCCAAGACCCGCTTCACCATCGACGGTATGTTGGAGCGCCATGCACAGGACAAAGCCGCGATCTTGGGCGCGCTCAGCAAGCCGCACGACGGCCCCACTGTTGTCATGACCCACCACCTGCCAGTGCGCGAACTGATCGCCCCGTGGCGTACAATTGGCGGGGAGGACAAGCGCGCGATGAACAACGGTTTTGCCTGTGATCTGTGGAACGAACTCCGAGGCTTCGACATCCACACTTGGGTCTGGGGACACAGTCATGAAGGCAATAACCTGACGGTAGAAGGCGACCTCGGTCCGATCCGGTTCATCACAAATCAGCGGGGATATCCTGGCGAAGAAGTTCGTTTTGACCCGGCTTTTGTGATGGAGGTCTAAGACCGTCATCACAAAAGCCGCTCGATCCAAACAAGCTGCATGTCGAAAACCCTAAAGGGTCAGAAAATTAACCAACCAGGTTGATATTTCAATCCATGTGTGTTAATCCTCTATAAACACAATGGGAGACCGACCATGACAACAACTGCAATTGGGAAGGCATTACGAAAACTCAGAATAGATGAAGACGAACGCCTGTTGGATATGGCCAAGCGTCTTGAGAAGTCGTCCGCGTTTGTTTCTGCGGTCGAAACAGGAAAGAAGTCGCCCCCATCGGGGTTCGAAGAACTTGTTATCCAAACCTATCGCCTTGTGGGTGAAGCTGCGGAAATCCTTCGTAGTGCGGCAGACCGGTCGCGTAAGGCATTCACCCTTGAAGCAAATACTACTTTGCAGCGCGACACTGCAGGCCTGATGGCCCGTAGGATGGACACATTGTCGGAAGACGAGCTGCATGAGATCTTGGCTGTCCTTGGTCGCAAGGAGAGTTCCAAATGAGTCAAAGCCAAGACTATATCGTCCCCTCCCGAAGTTGGGACAACATCCGAGGGGTTGCGACGAGTATTCGCAACCGCTTCGGCTTCTCGGATCATGCATATTTTCCAGTGATTGAGCTAATCGAGCTTGTTTTGGACCAAAAGCTAAACATGGTAAGATTTGAAGTTGGAACGTACGCTGAAATGGATGGGGCTGAGGGTTTAACTTGCCCGAAAGGTGAATTCATCCAGTTGCGAGAGGATGTTTACGAGGCTGCATGTCGAGGGGAGGGGCGCGGTCGTTTCACTGCGGCTCACGAACTCGGGCACTTTGCAATGCATACCAACGTACCACATACGCGCAAAGCACTTGGCGAAAGCGTGCCGACCTATCAGCTTGCTGAGCCTCAAGCCAATCAGTTTGCCGCAGAGCTGCTGATGCCAGATGGCTTTTGTGACCACCTCGACGATGAACAGTCGCTGATAGAACGTCATGGTGTGTCGTTCGAGGCGGCGGGCCATCGACTACGCTACCTTAAGAAGAAGGGAAGGCTCTAACGAAAGAAGGCTCAGGTTGCACCCCGAGCCTCCAAACGAATTCTGTATCGTGCTAACCGGGGCTTGACGATGCAGAGCCGCCCGAAAGCCCAAATCAGTCTCCTAGCAGGGCTGCGTTTAGCGGATCTCGGGTCAAAAGGCAATATACGCCCCGACGAAGGACGGTGAGATGACGAAACGTTCATTCACTCCACCGCCCGGATATCGGTATGTTTTCCGCCCTTGGCGGACATGTCCGAAATCCGGCACCCGGCTATACGCGAAAGCGTTCGGGCTGCGTGCGTGGCCCATTCTGGTACCAGAGTAGGCTGACACAAACTTGAGAAACAGGCGGGCGGTTTGCCGCCCGCCAATCATAACTTCATGCCTACGAGGATATCATCATGGCTAAGAAAACCTACAAAGTTGGCCGCAGTGCCAGAACTGGTCGCTTCACTACCGTTAAGAAAGCGCAGACGAAGAAGTCTACGCATGTGGTTGAGACGATCAAACGTAAATAATGTCGTGTTGGGCAGTCATCTATTTGACTGCCCGATGCAACCACAGCCATCAAATTTTCGGTCCCGCCGAATACGATCTATCGATCTTTGATTGGTCACTCTTTCCCTCTATAGCAGTGAGCTTCTGTGACTGCTTCCTCAGCCAGCTTTCAAGAGTTGATGAAGCGCGCTCTGTTGCTTTTCCAAGCTTTGCAAACGCTTCTCCAATACGGTCGCGAACCGTTCGAATTCGCTCTGTAAATTCGCCAATTCGTTCGGCAAACCGCCCGCGCTCTTCAAGCCAGTCTCGAAGGTTTTGTTCAGATCTTCGACAGCGCGCAACAATGCTGTCTCGAAGGGCGTCAATTGATGATGTGACATAGTTTACCTCGTTGCTGGGGTTTCGATGCAGACTTCGCCGCCGCTCAGATTGGGTATGGGACAATCGGCGAGTTCGACGCCGCGCGGCAGGTTCACCACCCGGCCCAAGCCGCCAAGGCCACGAGTCACGCGCGTCCCTTCGAGACCGAATGTCGCCAGCCCCTGTGCTTCTATCGCTGATGGTCTCTCCGGAAAGGTCAGTTGCACCGCCATCAAGAGCACCCAAAAGGTCAGAAAGACCCCGACTAGATATGTTGGCAGCATTGTCTTCCAAGTCACCGTGCGCCATTCCTTCCGAGTCTCTTCCAGCGCACATGTCGCTTCCCGAATGGTGCTGGCCTGATCTTCGATCTGATGGGCCGTCCGGTTGTTTACCGAGCTGCTTAGTTTTTCGAGGTCGCGCATATCGGTCTCGATTTTTCGCAGCGCGGCGTTCAACGCTCGTGACAAACGCTGTTCGAAGTCGTTCAACATCTGCTGGGTCTGCTCTTCGGTGGCGTGGCTTTGCGTCTCCACCTTCGCTTGCAGGTTTTGCAGCAAAGTATTCATCTGCGTTCCAGGTTTCATGGAAAATTCTATCCTCCAGTCGAAAGGTGTTTTGGCTGTCCGAGGTTCCGGCAATACGCATGGTGATCCGGGTGTCGCGGCGGCGCTGCTTGCCGCCTTTCGCTTCTTCGGCATCGGCCCTACGGCGCTTCTCAAGCTGTTTCTCGGTCAAAGGTTTGAATTCGAGGCCATCCAGTTCGCTCAGAACGGCGCGAATATCTGCGTGATTTCGGACTTCGCCAGCCTCGATCTTCTGGAGCATGAAAGTCTGAATGGTCTCCTTGATGCTCTTCCGGTCGTCTAGATCGAAAACGGGTTTGATCATCCGTTTTCTTTCCGGCTCTTCGGGGCTGACCCAGCCTTCGCGGGCGTTCCAGTAATCGCGAAAGATGTTGAAAAACCGTTCCGATCCTGGTGGTGCAGCGTTGAATGAACGGTTGCCATAGAGCTCGACTCGCGGAATCAGGAAATGCAACTCAACGTTGCCCATGTGCTGATGGCGGACCCAGAGGGTATTCACTTGGTCCGCCTCAAGGCCAGCAAAGGCAGCCCGTTCGAAATCTGCTATCACCGCCGCCTGTAGTTCCTCTGAGGGATCGTCATCTGCATGGAACGCCACGACGCCGGATGTGTACCGCCATTTGCGGGTATTGCTGTCGATAAGGTGACAGGTCAGATCGGGATCGCCCGCCAGTATTTCAGGGGGTACATCTCGTCGCACGGTCTGACCAGCGATGCGCTTACGGTCCCCGGTGTAAGCCGCGACCTCCTTGGCCAGGAGATACTCGACCGCCGCCCGGCCAGAGCCGTCGCCATGCGTAAAGAAGCGAACCATCATCTGGAATGCACCGCCACAATCTCGGCAAGTTCGCGGTCCAAGGCCATCAACAATGTGTAGAGGGCGATCAAATCGATGCGCCGCCCAGCCTTGCGGTCTGTGTGCATGGCTCGTGCGATTTGGTTGAGATTGTTGCCCGCGCGCCCGACCGCTGCCAGCAACTCAGGATCGACCACCGGTGGTCTCGCCCGACGCTGCATCGGCTCAACGGAAAGAACATGACGGGCATAGTCGGAAAGCGATCGTTCTTGATCGCGGGCTTTGTGCATCCAGTTGGCGTGTTCTGCCTCTGAGCAGCGCACGCGTAGAACCAGTTTGCGAACCAAGCGTGGTTTGGGTTCTCGCTTACTCATGGCGGCCACTTGACGCGCTCTGCGCGTGGGTTTGGGGTGAAGGGGAAAGGGCTCGCCCATTCCCTTCCGAGGTGCATGTCGCGTAGCTACATGCGTAACCTTGCTCTCCCTCCTCTTGGGACAATCGAAGGCAGTTCATAAATTCCCCCGTGACCGGATCAGGGCGTCCGTCAGTTCACCCATGAGGCTATTGAGAACGGCCAGGTCTCTCTCCACTTTTCGGCTCATCTGCGCGAAAGACGCAGCTGCGTTTTCAACACCAAACGCGTCATCTCTTTGAGAATTCCGGTCAGCGATGATTAAGCAGAGTGCTGTTTTATTCTCGCCAATGCGGACGCACATTTCTTCCCAGATTCGACGTGAGATACCCAATTTGTAAGCGCGATCATGCGTCGCTCGATTGATCGATTGCCAGTCTGGTGGTCCGTTCAGTGCATACAAGTCGATGTACCCACGCAACTCTGAAGTGGCCAAGAGTCGTGCGTGAGCAGGACTGGTATTAAGCTGTTCGCCACCACGCGTCTGCGGTGCCGTACGGGTTTTATTTTTCTTTTCTTTCTTCGTAATGAGTCGGTCATTTTCGTCTGACCCGTCGGTCATCTCTGGCTGACTGACCTTCGCAGAAAAATCAGCAAGTACCGCCGCCAGCGCATCGGCAACCAGTCGCATTTCTTTGATGTCATTTAGTTCTCCAGGCCGACGACGTGGCAAAATGCTTGTCGCCGCGTCGTTGGCTTCACCGTTCTCTAGCTCTCTGATCTGGCGGAGGAGATCTTGAATGTGCTCGCGCAGCTGTTTGTGATCTTCGTCAGCTTGCATTTGACGACCCACAAGGGATCGGACGTACTCTGCTTTCTCAATGAGAGGGGCGAGGTTGATTCCGGCCGCTCTCTTGATCACACCGTCAACGCGATCACCAGAGCGGTTCTTCCGTTCCGGATAGGTGCGCTTAATCAGACCCGCGTCAACAAGTTCAGCCTCGATCCTATTTATCTGGCGCTTCGATAGTCTGAAGAGCGTTGCGAGCCGTTCCAGTGAATGCCAGATGGCGCATATTCTGCCGTTCTGGAAGTCGGACGGCTGGCAGTTCTCAATCGCAAATACGAGGTATTCGACAGCACCTTTGGAAAGGCCAAGCGCGATCCTTGCTTGCCGCAGAAGCAGTTTCAGTCGGTAGGGTGTGATATCTGAAGGAAGGCCTTCATGAACTAGCCGGACGCTCATAACGCACCACCCGGTAGCGTCCTGCCAACTGGATTGTCAGTTGATTTTGCACCGCTCTTTCGAGTAAGGTCTCTAAGAAAGCTAGAGGCTTTTGCTATAGATTTGATCCCGGTTTCGGTTGCCGCCGAGCCGGGATTTTTCTGTTTATGGGGACTCCAAAAATTCTTGTACGGCTGATCGGGCTGTAGACGTTTTGTAGCGATGTTCTTTGCCTGTTCGCAGGCAAAAGCCGCAAAATCCTGCATAATCTTGCACAAAGTACTTTGCGATTGTCCGTAAGTATTTGTATTTATTGGCAGGTTTGGCGACCCCGGCAGGATTCGAACCTGCAACCTGCCCCTTAGGAGGGGGCTGCTCTATCCAGTTGAGCCACGGGACCACGCTGGTTTTATGCGGGATCGCGGTCCTTGTGTAAATCCTTTGTGGCGTGACTACAGTCCAGCTCCTGCGAAGATGCGGCGCCCGTCGGGTACCGCATCTCATTACCAGCCTTACGTTTCAGCTTTCAACGGCCACGCCCGTCCGCGGACTGCGTCGAAACTGTGCGGGTTCAGGATTTCACCATTGCGAAATACCGGTCTAAGCGCGTCTGCCCCGGCAGGGATATTTGCGGCAGGCCGCGCAACAAAACGGCCACTATCGCTGCGCATCACCCCTTGTTTGCCTTTTCGCGATGTCTTGGCCCCACCGGCCGTTTTGGGGTCCTTGAAAACATCGTGCAACGCCCCGTTGCGGTAGATCGCCGAGCCCTTCATCGCATAGCCAAATCTGTCACGGTCCGGTTTCTGCAACAGCCTGCCGCCCATCCCAAAGGCGATGTTCCCGATGGCAAGACCCCTTTGCATCATCGCGTCCATGATCCGCAGAATCGAGTCCTTGTCGACCCCGTCGCCCTGGATGACCTGCACCTTATCATGCAGCAATCTGTATCCTTGGGCGGTTGTTCTATAGCCGAACGCCGCCATCAGCGCCTCGATCACGTCGGGCACGATCTGCACTGGGTCACCGCTATCGGGGCGGACGACCCGCACACCGTCGCGGGCCAGCACTGCATCGCGCAGGGCGCCGCCCCAATAATCCCGGACAGCCCGCATCAGGTCAAAACTGTCGCTTACGCAGGCGATGATCCCCACGGTGTTTGCCCTCAGGAATCGACGCATCTGGTGCAACTCGCGGTCCACACCTGCCGCAGTCATGGTGGCGTGTTCGGTCGCGGGGATGGAATAACCGGCCATATCAGCCCTTATTAATTGCGGGCATAGATCAAAGCACCAAGTGTATCTGTCCCATGGGCTTTCAAGAACGGGGCTGCCCCATCCAGCATGTCTTGGGTCACGACCGTCCCTTGCAGTTTCGCCAGTTCGATTTGCAGGCCAAAGAACACCACCTCGTCAATCTCGTCCCACGCGCGGCGCGGCTCGATATAGGACGACACATATTGGGTGCCTTCGGGGTATTGGCTGTAGTGGGAAATTTTTTAGCTGTCTGTATCGTAGATCAGATTGTGGGTCGCGACAGGGTTCGGGAACTGCGCGTCTGCGCTGCGGTTCTGGTAGGTCATTGTCCTGTTCCTACCCGGATTTGGATGGTTTGCGATCTGCGGACCTCCCGCAGATCAGAAATACAACGATACGCACGTTTTGGGCGTCTTAGCCTTGCGCCATCAGGATGGACGAATAGGCAAAGGGCACTTCGGAGACCATTGCGTGGATGATGTCAAAGTGATCCTCGGACAATCTATCGGGTGTGACTTCTGTGATCGGCACCCAGGGGGCGGCAGCGGCATCGCAGCCTGATTTGACCTTTTCGAGCTTGGTACGGTCCAGCCCTTCACGGCGCATGGGGGTCGTGACGGTGGTGCGCACATTCGTTATCCACGCGCGATCATTGTAAAGCGTGTCCACAAAAGGCAGGGTGGCGACCGGCTTGCCCAGATGCCCTGTGCCCGCACGGATAAGGGCGCGGCGTTCGGCATAGGTAAAAGGATTTTTCCAGCTACGCCGACGGTAAGAGTTGTCAACAAGCAGCAAGATCCGGTCGGCGCCCTCAAGCGTGCGTTCAGTCACGTCCAGATGTCCAAGGTGAAATGGCTGGAAACGGCCGATAAATACTGCCAGCGTCTGTTTGATCGTCATAGCGTGCGTCATCCGCAAGGATGTTAGTGACCCGTGACCTCCTCGGGGTGGCTTTCTTAGCCCGTCTTATCCGGGATTTCCAACTTGAAATCCTTCAAATCCGACATGCAGGCCGCGCATATCCATCTGTCAAGTCCGGATACACCGCCCCAACCACGTCACCTAAAGCTTTGAAGCCAGCGTAAAACCGACTATCATTGCGACGGATTGCGTTGCCCGAAACATGAGGATTGCCATGATTGTGAGTGATACAAAAGACGGCGTAGTGATCGGGGTCTTTCTGGGGATGCAGGACGGCAAACCACTGGTTGTCTTTGCGGGGAACCCGCAGCCAGAGGCGATTGTTGCCCGCTCGCTTGTGACACTTGATGCGTCTGTCGCCGGCTGCGAGGTCGCGCTTTTATTTGAGGATGGTCAGTCGGACAGGCCATTGATCATCGGGCGCATCATTGACCCCGCACCCGCAAACGACGCCCCGACAGTCATTCGCGATGGTGAAAGCGTCAAGATCAACGCGCAGGAGCGGATTGAACTGCGTGTCGGCAAGGCGTCAATCATCATGGAGAAAGACGGACACATCACGATCCGCGGCACCTATCTGGTCAATCACGCCTCTGCTGCGAACCGGATTCGTGGTGGCTCCGTCAACCTGAACTAGGCCATGGCAGCCCCCGTTCTGGAAAATATCGTGCGTCAGCATGCCGAACAGGCCGCATTCCTGTGGACGCTCTATGATCGCGCATTGCTGGACCCCGAAGACAACCCCGAAATGGACGAAGAACGGCTGGCGCGTACCGTCGAACGGCTTGAGGCGCATCTGGACGGGCTGCGCATCGCGGGCGCAGACGGCCTGCGCATTGCCGAAGAGCGGCTGGCAGACTACCGCGAACCTGGCGAGTTGTTCGTCGTTCGGATGTTGCAGCCGGGCGCCGAAGGGATGAGGATTGCGAGCCTCGATCTGGAAAAGGTGCGGCACTATTTGGCCGCAAAATCCGCGCTGCCCTCACCTTAGGGTCAGGACCCTAAAGCGCGCTGAGTTCCGTCAATGTCCACCCACCATCTTTCAATCGGAAAAAGCCGGCAGAATCGATTGCCCATAAAACGTCGCCTTCGCTGACAAGCTGGATAAGGTTCACAGGCTCGCGCGCGCAACCGGTTTCCACCACTACCAATTCATCACCTTTCAATTCAAACAGCGCCGGGCCCTCGTATTTTTCGTCCTGGCCCGCCCCGATATATCGCTTGCCTTTGTGCTGGGCGGTCAGATGCAGGGCGGTCTCGTCGTTTGCATAAAGCAGCTCAAAACCGTCTTCGAAGGTCCCTTTGTAGATCTCGGCTCTGGGTCTGTCCGCACAGATGACCGCCTGATTGTTTTCTTCAAAACCGTGGATCAGACGGGCGCCACTATCAAGCCAGAGCTCATTAACCTCATCCCCTCGAAAGCGAACGATACGGCCCAGTGCACCAATAACATAGTGTGCATCACCACAGGCGAAGGCGGCGTAGGCATCGGGATTTTCGCGCGCGTATCGGTCCATGATCGGATAGGTACGTTCGACATAATCACCTGCGGTTTCGGTCGGGCCACGCTCTGGAATGACAGGCTCCGGACCGTGGGCGAGCCGTTCAATCCATTGATTGACGGTTCTGTCGAACACCCAGACGGTCGCTTTACCACAGCAAAGGTAGAAGTAGTCGCCGACCAATTGCAGATTGAACGGCACAACATTCTCTTGCGGAAACGGGACCCCAAAGCCCTGGCCCAGATCACGCGACACCGCTTGAATATAGTCGCCCAATATCCAGACCGCCTGACTTTGCACATTGACGGTTGCGCACAGCACGTTGCCCAAATTCTCGACAGACAGCTTTTCGACCGAAAGAGGATCAAAGGTGATATAGCTAATCACCCAAGCATCTGGATCACTATCATCGACCGCAACGGCAGAATTCTCACCTGTGGGAACAGCAAACATATCAAGTATCTATCCTTTTGATCCTAGGTTGCAGAGGGTGGCAGGCCAAGGCGTACCTCCATATTTGCAAACCGTTCAGCCGATTTATTGGTTTTGGACTCAACCTTGATTTCCGGTTTATGTTCACAGGCGTCTTTGTATTGCGTCTCAACGCATTCCATTCCCTGTTTCGCACAATCGCTATCGACAAGAGATTGGTCGTAGGCCGCGGCGTCGGCAAGCGATTGTTTTGCGATCTCGACCGCATCGCTTATGGGGCGGGGCTTGTTGCCAAAAGTCCGGTCAAAAGACAGGTGCATACGGCCGTGACCTCTGGCCCATGTCATCCCGGTGGCGGTTCCTTTTGCGGCAATGGCTTTGCCTGTATCGCTTTTCCTGTCGCCGCTGGCCTTGCCGTAGCCGTCGCCACCAACACAGATTGCGCAAGCATCGTCAATGGATGGCAGGTGATCGCGTTTGGCCTGTTCTTCGCCCCCGTCTGCAAGCCATTCCCCCGGGTTATCCCTTGTACCCTTTCGAATATATTCATCTGGAATGATGTGGTGCGCTTGCCCGCCCGCTTCATTACATTTTGATTGAATGTCGCTAAAACTGCCGACCAGACACTCCCATTCAGCATAGACCGAAGGAACACCGGGCTGACCGATGAAAGGGACGGTGATAACATCGCCAATGTTCGATGCATGGTTCGAGGTTGCGACATCGCCAAAACGCGCAACGCCCTTGCCCTCTGCCTTCACATCCGACGACCATGCCTGCGCATAGATTTTGCCGGTGTTCTTTGAGGTGATGATCCCTTTTTTCTGCGCAGCACCCGCTTCGTCGCCTGTGCATTTGCTATATTTGCTGCTGTTTTCCTGACTGACCGCACCACCTTTGATCAGGACCGATCCGGTGCCGGACGTGAGGTCACTGTCTTGCCCGAAATTGGGATAGGGCACGGGGACGCCAGTGGGGGTCGGCGGGGCCTCTGGCGGGGTGAAGCAGGTGTCGGGGAAGGCCGCAATCAACTTGTTGCCCTGCTTTTCGGCGGAAACCTCGCGATTGTTGGCAAAGACTGTCATGCGGCCTCCAACACGACGGCTGCGCAATGGCCGTCATCGCGCGATGTTTCGATAATGATGGGTTTTGGTGGCGCGTAGCCGCGCTGCTTGGCCGCCAGCGCCCAGCCCAGCAATGCGGGCATTGCACTTGCCCCGACATTGCCCAAAAGGCTGCCCAAGCCCCAGATCGGCTGCACCGGGCTGCGGATGCGTTGCACACGCTGCATCGCAAGGGCCGACTGGTTGAACCAATAGCTTTCACCGATGTGATCGCTCATCTTCAGTCCGGTCTGGTCCAGTGAACTGCCAGCCGCACCAAGCGCTGAGCGATAGGCGCTGGCCATGCCATCACACCGGAACGGCGCGTTCGGATAGCCCTCTGCATCCACATTCAAAAGCGCCGCGGGTTCCTGCCCCAGTCCGACCCCCGATAGGCGGACCCCGTGACCGTCAGCGGACAGCAGCACGGCGGCGGCCCCTTCGCCGGGGATGAAACCGTCTGACACCTTGTCACACAAGAGCCGGTTTTCGGCAGTGTAGTGCGTGATGGTCCGGGCGTTCAGATAGCTATCGACCCCCAGTATGATCACAGGTCGGCCAGTCGATTGGACGATGTTTTGCGCATGGCCAAGGGCTATGCCGCCTGCTGTGCGCCCTTCGCGCAGGACAATCGCGTCTGAAACTGGGCGGAAGCCCGTGTGTTCTTGTAGCAGGCGCAGCAACCTGTTGACGTCCACATGGATCGCGCCGGGTCGGTCTTGTTCGGCCAGACATATGACAAGTTCTGCATCGGCGCTTTGTGCCCCGGCCTGCGACAGCAAATCATGGATGGCCCCCGCCGCAAGATGGATCAACCGCTTTTCGCCCTGCCATGGCCGGGGCAGATGCACCGGCGCCCCGACAAGCGGCACCTGCTTGGGGCCCAGAAAAACGGTTTCCTCAAATCCGTCCAAACGGCCCCGCAAGGCCGCACAGGTGGAAAGCCAATCAAGACCCACAGCCGTGACCATCCCTGCGGCAACAAGGTTCAGATCATTGGTCATGGCTCTTCACCACCCGGCACAGCCGTCGCAACGGCACGGATATACTCCCGCTTTTCATCATAGGCCCGCTGCATGGCGTTTGTGGGTGCACCAACCCATGCTGCGCTGAACTCGGTGATATGCTTTTTGATGCGGACGTCGACACGCCAGACCAGTGACAGGGTCCGCGCCTCGGTGTCAAAAATCAGCGTGTCGGCCTTGGCCACCTGTTGTAGGCATTTGTCCCGCCCCCGAAAAATCGTGATTGGCAGGTCAACATCCGGCAGACCAAAGACCTCGCGTCCGGCGGGGGTCATGCCAACGATGATTACCTGCGCGCCGGAACGCAGTGGTTTGATCCACTGGTCCTGCGGGGCGGATTGGTAATACCTCTCATCAAAGTCGGGCGGCAAAAAGGGAAAGATATTATCGACCCAGTTGTCGTCATAGGTCCCGCCAAACGGCAAACGGTCGGGGTGGCCGCGCGCAACAGGGCCCAGCGCCATAGGTTTGTAGTCATCATAGGGCGACCGAATTTCTGCGCCCACTTCTTCGGTATTGGGCAGGGCCAGCCCGTTGATGCGGTCCTGATTACGCACAGTGGCAAAGCCACGCCCGACAGGATTGGGCATATAGACATATGGTTTCGGCTCGTCGGGGTCGAGCCTGTCGGGCCCGCCAAAGGCCGTGTCATAACTGAACGTCTGTTTCGTAAAGGGCACCGGTCTGGTCGCCAGAATGGCAGGGCCCGCGTTGCGCCACTCACGGTAGCCCACAACGTCAAACTGTTTAACCCAATCATCCACCTTGATGCCCACGCGCACCCGCTCTGCCGGTTTGCCACCGGGCGCATAGGCGGCCCCTTGCGCGATGACTTCGGTATGGGGCTTGCGAAAGGCGAAATCGGTTTCCCACATCGTTGCAGAAAAGCCGGGTTCGCCTGTCGCCTCATCCGCCATGACCAGTGGCAACTGTTCAGCGCTGGGCTGCGGAACAGACCGGCTGTCATCAGGAAAATCAAAGGTCCCACGCACCACCAGCGACAGGTATTCATGGCCTTTGATGTCCATGCCGGTGGTGTGCTGATGCACAAAGCGGGTTTGATTGAAAACCTGCACAGTGCCCCCTAGCTGAAGTGGTAATGAAAGCCATCATTGTCGCCGGTGACTTCGACCTTGGTCAAAACCGTGCCATCCAGCGTGCGATCCAGTAATTGCCTGCTGAGTTCGGGCAAAAGTGTGTTGGTCAGGATCGCGTCGATCATGCGGCCCCCGCTTTCGATCTCGGTGCAGCGCGCCTTGATCAAGTCAAGCGTGCCATCACCGATCACCAGCGCGGCGTCATGCTGTTTTTCCAGCCGCTTGGCGATGGATTTCAGCTTGTGGCCCGCGATCACCTCGATCATTTCGTCCGATAGCGGATAATAGGGGATCGTGACCAGACGCCCCAACAGCGCGGGCGGAAAGACGTTCAGCAAGGGCGGGCGCAGCGCCTCGTTCAACGCATCAAGGTCTGCCTTGTGCTTGCCCCCGTCGGTCATCTGCATGATTTCGTCCGAGCCCACGTTCGACGTCAGCAAGATCAGCGTGTTCTTGAAGTCGATCCGCCGCCCTTCGCTGTCGTCCATCATGCCTTTATCAAAGACCTGAAAGAATATCTCGTGCACGTCGGGGTGCGCTTTTTCGACTTCGTCGAGCAGGACCACAGAATAGGGTCTGCGGCGGACGGCCTCGGTCAGGACACCCCCCTTGCCATAACCGACATAGCCCGGTGGCGCACCTTTGAGGGTCGAGACGGTGTGCGCTTCCTGATATTCGCTCATATTGATCGAAATAAGGTTCTGTTCGCCACCATAAAGCATATCAGCCAATGCCAGCGCCGTTTCGGTTTTGCCCACACCGGACGGACCGCACAGCATGAAAACACCCATGGGTTTTTCGGGTGCCGATAGGCCCGCATAAGACGTCTGGATGCGTGCGGCGATCATTTCGGCGGCGTGGTCCTGACCTGTCACGCGGCTGCGGATGGTGTCGACCAGTTGCAGGGCACGTTCTGCTTGGCTGGCCATCATCCGACCCGCTGGAATACCTGTCCAATCCTGAATGACGGATGTCACAGCCGCCATATCAACCGACGGCAGGATCAAAGGGTTTTCGCCTTGCGCCGCAGTCAGTTCGGCCATCTTGGCGCGCAGGGCATCCATGGTTTCGGCCTTGCTGACCGGATCGGCGGGTTCCTCGGCGTCGTCCTCACCTTCCAATGGCGCGCCCGTTTCGCGCAATTGCGCGCGCAGGTCGATGATTTCCGCGACAAGCGCCTTTTCTGCATCCCAGCGGGCGTTTTCCCTGTCCAGTTCGGCCCGTGTTTCCGCCAAAGCAGCCGTCACACCTTCCATCCGCTCTGTCGTGTCAATGCCGATACCGGCCTCGCGGTCCGCGATCACCTGCTCAAGCTCAAGTGCGGTGATGCGGCGCTGCAAATCCTCGACAGCGCCGGGGGTTGCATGTTGGGAAATGGCAACGCGCGCGCAAGCCGTATCCAGCAGGCTGATCGCCTTGTCGGGCAGTTGCCGCGACGGGATATAGCGATGCGACAACTCAACGGATGCGGCAATTGCCTCGTCCAGAATTTCGACCTGATGGTGCTTTTCCAGCACGCCAGCGATGCCGCGGCACATGCGGGTGGCACTTTCGACGCTGGGCTCCTCGACCTTGACCACCTGAAAGCGGCGGGTGAGGGCCGGGTCTTTTTCGATATGTTGTTTATATTCATCCCATGTCGTCGCCGCGACGACACGCAATTCGCCACGCGCAAGGGCGGGTTTGAGGATATTGGCCGCATCGCCGGTGCCCGCACTGCCGCCCGCCCCAATCAGGGTGTGCGCCTCGTCCACGAACAGGATTATCGGGGTGGGCGAGCTTTGGACCTCGTCAATGACCGACTTCAGGCGCTTTTCAAACTCGCCTTTCATCGACGCGCCCGCCTGCATCAGGGTCACGTCCAGCATCCACAGGGCAACGCCCGCAAGTTGCGGGGGCACATCGCCGCGTTCCAGACGCAGGGCGAACCCTTCGACAACGGCGGTTTTACCAACCCCTGCTTCACCGGTCAGGATGGGATTGTTCTGGCGGCGGCGCATCAGGATATCGACGATCTGGCGAATTTCTGGGTCCCGCCCGATCACCGGGTCTATTTTGCCTGCTTTGGCCTCTGCCGTCAGATCGGTGGCGTAAAGTTCAAGCGCGGACTGGCCGCCGGGGGCAGCTTTCTTTTCGGATGGGGCGGTCGTCTGGCCTTCGACAGAGTCTGCCAGAAGATCGTCCAACTGTTCGGCCATGGCGGGGCCGTCAAGCTTGTCGAACTCCAGCGAAATCCGATACAAAAGTGACTCCAAAACACCCGTTTTGAGCATCGCCAACAGCAGATAGGCAGAGCGGACAGTTTCGTCGCCATAATCCAGCTGACCCATGTTCCAAGCGTCGCGGATAGCATGAAACAGATGATCGGAAAACTCCTCTACCGAACTTGCGCCGCGCGGGAGCGCGTCCAATGCGCGGGTGATGTCGGCGTCCAGTTTGCCGCGGTCAACGTCGGCGGCCTGCAATAGAATATCAAAATCAGATCGTTCGGTCCCGGCCAGAGCCTGCACGAAATGGACCAGCTCGACATAGGGGTTTCCGCGTGATTTCGCGGCACTTGCACTTGCTGAAAATGCTTTTAAGCACAATGGGTTAAGTTTTCCGACAAGTTCTTTGCGCTTGACGGTTTCGCTTGTTCCGCTTTGGGCCAATTTCAACGCCCTCCATAACAAATAAAATATCAAAAGCTGGGCGCAGGCAAAAAATACTCGTGCCCTTGAGGAAGTTAGCCTATCCTCGTTTCAAACGAAAAGCTATTTTTTTGATCTGCGCTGATTGATGGAACGCACACGATGACTAGCCCGTTACCCGGCGATATTTTCGAAGTCGGTCAGGTGTTGAACAATACCTACGAGATTGACAAGATTCTGGGGCGTGGCGGCACGGGCGAAGTTTATCGCGCCCGCAACAAGATTACCGGCAGGTTGGTTGCGGTCAAGGCGCTGAACCGCCAGTTTTCTGGCAACGCCGACTACATCGAACTGATGAAGCGCGAAGAGGAGATGCGCGCGATCCAGCATCCCGCCGTGGTCCGCTACACTGAATGCTCCATGTCAGACGGCGACCATGTGTTTCTGGTCATGGACTACGTTGAAGGGCCGCCCCTGTCAGACGTGATGGCCCGCCGCCGCATGGATCCGCGCGAACTGCTGATCATCGCGCATCGCGTGGCCGAAGGGTTGGTCGCCACACACGCCCAAGGCATCATTCACCGCGACCTGTCCCCTGACAACATCATCCTGCGCGATGGCGACCCTGCCGAGGCGACAATCATCGACTTTGGCATCGCCAAGGATACTGCAACCGGCGCCCGCACAATTGTCGGGTCGGATTTTGCGGGCAAGTATGAATATTCCGCCCCCGAACAGTTGGATGGGCAAGTCGACGAAAAGTCCGACCTCTACGCCCTTGGTGCCACGCTTTTGGCGGCGTGGCGCGGCGAAACGCCGTTTCTGGGGGCCACACCGGGAGAGATTATTCGGCGCAAACAGTCCCCGCTGGACACAGACGGCGTGCCCGCACCGCTGAAAGACATCATCGACAGGCTTACTGCGCCGGACGCTGCGGTGCGCCCCGCGAACGCAAAGGCACTTGCGGGCGAGTTGGACAGAATCCTGCGACCTTCGGAAAAGCAGGAAAAAGCATCCAAGCCCAAGAGACGGCTGGTTCCTGCACTTTTTGGGTTGGTCGTTCTGGCCGGAGCCGCAGGATGGTTTGGCGGATTTTTTGACCGTTTCATGACGCCGCCATTGCCCGTCGCTGCGCCCTATCAGCTTGACCTGAGCTTTGCACAGGATGGGCCGCCCACCCTGACCGCACACGCCCCCAATGAAGTTATCGCCAGCCAGTTTCGAGACGCGGTTTCCGCGTCATTGGGCGCGCCGCCAACCGGCGACATCACCCTTGCCACCGGCCAACCGTCCGACGCATGGCCAACAAACGTCGCCACACTCATTGGCCTTGCCGCCCGCTTGAAAACCGGCAGTGTTGCGATCGCCGATCAGTCAGCACAAGTGGGCGGCCTCGCCGTTGATGTGCCGACCAAAACCGCCGTAATTGCCGACCTGACTGCCTTTGCCACGCAAGCCGGATGGCGGGTTACAAGTGATATTGCTGCGGGGCCGCTCCGATTGTCAGAGAAAACGCTACTTGCGGCGCTGGACACAACAACGGGGTGCGGCCCTCTGTCTGTCAGTGGCGCAACTGACGGAAATTTTGCCGTGTCGGACCCTATTACCATTGCGGGCAACCTTGCAGATGCCGCCAGCAACGACGTGATCCGCACCGCCTTGCAGCCTTTCGTAGGCGAACGGCCAATCACGCTGAACACGCAACTGCTTAACCCCGAACTTTGCATGATCAGACAGGCGCTTGTGCAGGCGCCGACGAATATCGTCAGCCTGTCTGTCGCTGATGGCGAAACGGGCGAACGGCGCCTGTCAGGTGTTTTTACGACGGATGAAAACCCCGTTGTCGATGTCATGATCCCCGCACAGTTCGGGCAAGCCGCCCTGTGGGTCATGGCCGTCAGCGCCGACGGGTCGGTCTTTCATGTAATCCCCAACGCCAAGAACGGGCAAACGCGGATTGACCAGCTTGCCCCGGCTGAAAACGGGCTGCACCGCATTCGGGTCTTGCACGATATTGACGACTTTATCGCCAACCCCGATCTGCTGGCGGTACGGATCAAGAATGGCGATTACGGGAAAAGCGAAGTGATCGCGATCCTGTCCACCGAACCACTGTGGGATGGGCGGAGGCCAACACAGGAAAGCGTCGCATCAACCGCGCAGGCACTTGAACAAACACTTGCGAACCATCCAGAGCGGCTACTGGGTGTTGCCTCATTCATCATTGACGCCCGCCCATAATGAGAAAAATTTGTCCGAATCACCTTCATCTGTAACAGTCGCTTAACCATCAATTTTTTGGGGAAATTATTACGCATGGATCTCTCACCTTTTCTGCAAGAGATCGAGCCGGCCGCACCTTCAGGCAGCGACCTGCGCAATGAGCCCGCATTTCACGCCATCGAGCGCATGCAACAACCTGCGGCGCGCAATGTCCGGATCGACCGTGATGGCGGCCCGCCGTCTGACGCCGATGTGGATTGGGCCGAGCTTTTTGAAGCTGCCACCGAACTTGCCGGTAAGGGACGTGACCTGCGCCTTTTGGTGATCGTTGTGCGCGCGATGACAAATCAGGACGGCTTGGCCGGGTTGGCTACGGGGCTGGATTTTCTGACCCAAAGCCTGACGGATTTCTGGGATAGCCTGCATCCGGAATTGCGCGAACGTGACGATCCCAAAGATGCGGCCTTGCGCCGGATCAATGCGCTCAAGCAGTTGGAAAATGATGATAACGGCTTGCTGGGCGATCTGGAGATGAACGCAATTATGCGTTTACCCGGTCTTGGTATCATCACAGGGCAAAACCTGTGCGATGCGTCCCGCTCGGATTTTGAGGCCGCGAATGAGGCGCCCTCTGGCCTGAGTGACGCCGAAATGGCCAATATGCGTGCCGCGCACGAGGCCAATCAAAACAGGGTGACGGCCGCGTGTCGCGCAATGGCGACAGAAGACCCCGACACTGCGGCCGCGCTTCAAGCCGATGTTGCTGCCGCAAGTGCCGCGCTGAACAAGCTGCAATCCTCTTTTTCCACGCTGGCCGGGTTGGGCAATGGCACCGGCATCACCTTTCCCGAACTTACCCAGTTTCTGGATCGGGCGACGGCGATGATGGAACAAGGAATGGTGAAAATGGATGAAAACCTGACTTCACAAGCACCACCTGACCAACCTAACGTTACGACAACTTCTGCGCCAGCGCCCTCCAGCGCCCCCGGAACGGTGCAGTCCCGACATGACGTTGAACATTATCTGGCGGAGATCATCTCATTTTACGAACGCACTGAACCATCAAGTCCACTGCCGCATCTGGCCCGCCGTATGCAGCGCATGGTGCATATGGATTTCATGGAATTGATGAACGAGATCGCCCCCAGTGGCATCAAGGAATTTCGCAACGTCGCTGGCGTTGCCGAAGAGAAGCGAAAGTAATTTTTAAGCAAGAAAGGTCTGACAATGGCAGACAGCAAACAAAAGGTTATTGAACGTAATCGCGCCCCGCGGGTGCAAATCGCCTACGACGTGGAACATTACGGCAGTCCGACCACGATCGAATTGCCCTTTGTGATGGGTGTCATGGCGGACCTTGCGGGCGCATCTGAAACGGCCGAGGCACAAAAGCCACTGGGCGAGCGCAAGTTTGTCGAAACCGATGCAGGCCGCTTTCCCAAATTCATGGAAGCCATCTCTCCCCGCGTCAAAGCCCGCGTGCCCAACACCCTGCCGTCTGCGGAAGGCGAAGAGAAGGACGAAGAACTGTTCGTCGATCTCAGCTTCAAATCCATGTCGGATTTCACCCCTGACAAGGTCGCCGCACAGGTGCCCGCGCTGAATGAATTGCTGGGGATGCGCCAGCAACTGGAAGAATTGCTGAGCTACATGGATGGTAAGGTCGATGCTGAAAAGCGCATCGCGCAGCTTTTGTCGAACGAACCACTGCTGGCACAGGCCGCCGAGGCCGCAATGGCCGCCAACAAAGAAGAAGGGGAGGGCGCATAATGGCCGATACTGAAGCCCAGGAAGCCGGTAAAGAAACCGAAACGCTTGATCTTGGCGAATTCTCGTCGCTTCTTGAAAAGGACTTCCGCGTCAAGGAAGCCGAAACCGACAAGTTACAGGCATTGGTGCAGAACCTTGCTGTGGCCGCCAAGGAAAAATCCGGCTCTGCCACGATTTCCGGCAACGCGGTCAAGTCGATCAAATCCCTGATTGCGGGCATCGATTCCATCCTGACCGAACAGGTCAATGAAATCATTCATGCCCCCGAGGTCCGCGAAATGGAAGGCACATGGCGCGGCCTGCATTATCTGATCAACAACACAGAGACCGACCAGAAACTGAAAATCCGTGTCATCAACGTGTCCAAGGACGAGTTGGCCGACCACCTGGAGGATTTTGAAGGTCAGATGTGGGATCAGGCCGACATGTTCAAAAAGGTCTACAGCGACGAATATTCCATGTTTGGCGGTGAACCTTTTGGCTGCATCGTTGGTGCCTACGAGTTTTCGCACAAACCCAAGGACGTGGCGATGCTGCGCAACCTGTCGGGCATTTGTGCGTCTGCTCATGCACCATTCATTGCGGCCGCAGCCCCGCAACTCTTCCGTATGGATAGCTGGCAGGAATTGCCCAACCCGCAAGACCTTGAACAGATCGTATCGTCACCCGACTACGCAAGCTGGCAATCGCTGCGCGAAAGCGAAGATGCCCGTTATATCGGTCTGACCATGCCCCGCGTTCTGGGCCGCTTGCCTTACGGTGCTGAAACAGTGCCGGTAAAGGGATTTGATTTCGAGGAAAAGATCGACGCAAAGCATGACAATTACGTCTGGATGAACGCCGCCTTTGCGATGGGCGTGAATATCAACCGCAGCCACAAACTTTATGGTTGGGGCACACAAATTCGTGGCGTAGAATCCGGCGGCACAGTCATGAACCTGCCGGTGCATACATTCCCCACCGACGATGGATCGGTGGCCATGAAATGCCCGACAGAGATTGCCATTGATGACCGTCGCGAGGCCGAATTGGCCAAGTTGGGCATGATGCCGATCCTGCACCGCAAGAACACAGATACCGCCGCATTCATCGGCGCGCACAGCCTGCAAGACGACGAAACCCGCGCCGGTCGTCTGGTGGACCCCGACGCGCAGGCGAATGAACGACTGTCGGCCAACCTGCCCTATCTGTTCCCCGTCAGCCGCTTTGCGCATTACCTCAAGGCGATCGCACGCGACAAGGTGGGCACGTTCAAGGAAAAGGCCGACATGCAGGTCTGGCTGTCGGAATGGATCAACCGCTATGTACTGGCAAACACGGCCATGGCGGATGACAAAGCCAAAGCCAAACGTCCCTTGGCAGCGGCAGAAGTACAGGTCGATAGTGTCGAAGGTCGCCCCGGCTATTACAACGCGCGCTTTTTCCTGCGCCCGCACTACCAGCTTGAAGGGATCAACGCATCATTGCGTCTGGTTTCGGAATTACCATCGGTCAAGGGCTCCTGAACAGGGGCCCTCGCCAACACATTTTGACAATAAAGGATAAGAGACATGCTGACCGGATATTTGAAAATCGGAGATATCGCTGGTGAATCCCAACGTGCCGAGCACGAAGATGAAATCGACATCCACGATATCAAGTGGAACATTGAACAAGGGTCCGCAGCCCAGGTCGGCAGGGGCCGGTCACGCTCTCGGGCGCAAGTCGATGCGATTTTTCTGCGCAAGTTTACCGATGCGGCGTCTGCCTATCTTGCGCTGGCCTGTATGCAGGGGAAATCCTTCCCCGACATGGTGCTGTCAGTCCGCAAGGACAGTGGCGATGCGCATCTGGATTACCTCATCATCACAATGGAAAATGTCACGATTTCCAAATTCGAGGTTCTGGGAACAGGCGACGGTGAAGGCGGCCAGATGATCGAAGAGGTTCTGGGGCTGGTGTTCGAGAACGTCACCTACAAATACACTGTTCAGGCGGACGACCACTCTGCCGGTGACGAGCACGAGATCACCTACGATATCGCTGCCGGGGTCTAAGAGGCCAGTGCGATGAGTCAATTCTCGGGACCGGGCACCGTAAGACAGGCCCGGAGTGAGGCGATCCAGCCCTCGCTCTGGGACCGGTTGATAAATGACATGCCCGGTCTCGAGGCCGAAATCGACAGCCTGCGCCGTGAGCTGATCAAGGTGCTGGGGTCGCACGAAAAGCTGGACAGCCTTGTCGCTGACGGCACCCGCGCGGTCGAAGCTGACCCGTCACTGACCGACGACACCAAGCGGCAGATTTATCTGCTGACAACGAATTTGCGCCGCCACCATGCCTTGCAGGAAAGCGGCATCATGGTCACGCGCGATGTCCTGCGCGAGGCCGTCCGCCGCGACATCGAAACCCTTTTCAATATTGAACGAATGGCCGCCGATACCATGATGACAGATCACGAGGCCGCGACCACGGAAACGCCCGAGGAACTGCTCGCTGATTTTCCGCACGTCCGCCGCAGTGTCATCAACTATGGTGTTCCGTCCTTTTCCGGTCGCAGCGGCTCTGATTTTGACAAGAACGAACTGGCCCGCGACCTGAAACAGGTTTTGACAGTGTTCGAGCCGCGCCTGAAGCCCAACACGATCAAGGTGGGGATCGACCTGAGCGACAAGACCGGCATGAAAATCACGGTTGATGCGGTTCTGATGCTGTCACCGACCCCAGAACGTCTGAAACTGTCCACGACCATTGATCTGGACAATGGGGTCGCTGCCACCATGTTCGAGGATGATTGATGGACCGGACTTTCCTCAATTATTTCGAAGATGAACTGGAACATGTCCGCGACATGGCCACCGAGTTTGCCGCGCTGCATCCCAATGTGGCGCGTAACCTGTCGCTGGACTCTGTCCCCTGTCCTGACCCTTATGTTGAGCGCTTGCTCGAAGGCGTCGCCTATCTGGCCGCCCGCACCCGCCTGAAAGTTGATGCCGAAAGCAGCCGCCATGTGCATAACCTGCTGGACGGGCTGTACCCTGATCTGGTGGCACCCGCCCCTGCCATGTCACTGGTGCAGCTTACCCCCGGCGATCAGGTCGAAGGGATGGTCACAGGCTACAACGTGGGACGCGGCACCCGCATGATTTCGGGCCTGCGCGATGGTATGACCACCCGCTGCACCTATACCACGGCCCAGGACGTGCACTTATGGCCCATTCAGGTTTCCGACGCTGAATATTTGCAGGATATTGGCGCATTGCGTTCGGCTGGCGTCGATACCTCCCAATTTCAGCGCCCCGCTGCGGGTATTCGCCTGACGCTGAAAAGTGCCAGTACGACCCCGCTGAACACCCTGACGATTGACAGGCTTGATCTTTTCCTCGGCCCCAAGACGCGCGGTGGCCTGCTGTTTGATGCCATCCACGGGCATGGCAAGCATGTTGTGGCGCGCAGTGGCGACGCCCCCTTTGTCCCCATTGATGATGTGTCGATGGTGGGGATTGGCCGCAATGAAACGCTGCTGCCGCAGGTCCGCCCCGCCTTTCAGGGTTATGGATTGCTGCGCGAATATTTCCTGATGCCGGAACGGTTTCACTATGTCCGCCTGCAAGGGCTAAGCAAGGTCGTGCCCACTGCTGGTGACACGGTCGAGGTGGTGATCCTGCTGGACAGGGCACAGCCCGATATCGCAGATGTGACCGGTAATGATATCAGCCTGTTTGTGACTCCGATCGTCAATCTGTTCGAGCGTGAATGCAATATCGTTGAGCTTCACAGTAACCGCGCATCGCATGTGGTGCATCCTGACCGGACCCGACCTCTGGATTACGAGGTCTTTCGCCTGATCCGCGTTGAAGATGTTGAAACCGATGGCCCACAGGCCCGCATCCCCGCCATTTTTGCCGCAGACGGCAGCCATTCGAACCCGCTGTCCTACAGCACCGAACGCCGCAGTCGCCGCCCCGGCGAGGATGAAATCAGGCGCAGCCAGATGCGGACCAGCTATTCCGGCGATGACCTTTATATCTCGCTCAGCTATGACGCGGCCAAAGGCAAACGTACCCCCGTGCGCCGCTTGGATATCCGCGCGCTTTGTACCAACCGCGACCTGCCCATTCTGGATGATACGCCAACGCTGACACTGGATTCAGGGGCACCGGTGAGTGCCATCAGTCTGTTGCAGGCGATCAAACGACCGCGCGGCAGCCTTCAAGCGGTCCTGCCGATGACCGGCAAAAGTGAAGCCCGCCGCGACGAACTGGCATGGCGCTGGATCAGCCAATTGGCACTGAACCATGTGTCCCTTGCCGAAGAGGCCGCCGACGCCACACCACTGCGCGCGATGCTGACGCTTTATGCAGACAGGGGCGACCCGGCGTTGGCCCGCCATGCGCAATCCCTGCAAACCGTCACAGCCGCCCCTGTTACAGAACGCCTGCCGATCACTGGCCCGATATGTTTTGGGCATGGCACACAAATCACGCTGGATATCGACGAATCTGTGCTGGCAGGGCACAGTCGTCTGCTTTTGTCAGGCCTGCTTGCGCAACTGTTCCGCCGTCACGCCACGATCAACGCTGTGGTGCGCACGAAAACCCGTCTCGTTGGATCACAGGAGGAAGTGTTATGGCCGCTCACGCTCGGCAATCGCGCGATGATCTGACCAAACTGGCGACCGAGGCCGGACGCAGTGACTTCTTCCAACTTCTCCGGCGGATCGAGGAAGTGGACGGGCGGCGCTTTGGCCGCGCCGGTGGCCCTGACAAAGAGCCTGCGCGACTTGGGCAGCACATCCGCTTGTCCTTTGCCACATCCGATGTGGCATCCATGGCGGTTGACGATGACAAAACCCGCGTTGATGTGAATGTGCTTGGCTTGCTTGGCCCCGAAGGTCCGATGCCGCTGTATCTGACCCGCTGGGTCATGACCCGCCTGTCAAACCGCTGGTTTGCCGGAAACGCAGGGGGCGTCACTTCTGACACAGCTTTTGTTGATCTGGCCAATACGCTGCAGCACCGGATGATCGCGCTTTACTGGCGGGCATGGGCCGACGCGCGGGCCGAAGTCCACGTTAGCCAGTCCGGTGGCGGGCCGACCATGGCGATCCTGCGCTCGCTGGCTGGTTTGGGGCTGCCCGGCACCGATAACCCCGCCCATGACCCTGCCAAGCTGCGCCATGCGTCTACCCTTGCCCAGCGCGTCAACAGCCCCGAGCGTTTGACCAGCTATCTGTCCGACGTGATCGACGCCCCTGTCCATCTTGAGGAATTCATCGGCCACTGGATCGATATTCCTGCCGCAGCGCAGACCGGCCTTGGCGGTGCCTATGCCACACTGGGCGGCAGCGCGGTTATTGGGCCACGCACCTTCAGCCGCCAGAACAAGGCCGAACTGCGGTTGGGGCCGCTTAGCCTCAGGCAATTCCTTGCCTTTCTGGACGATCCCGAAAAGCGCGCCGCCCTGCGCCATGCCATCCTGTTTGCGGCAGGCCATGACATCGCCTTTGATGTGCGGCTGGTCCTGGCTGCGGCAGACATTACGCCTGCCCGGCTGGGCGATTGCCGCCTTGGCACAACCGCGTGGATGCAGCCCAAACGCGGACGCGACGCAGATGACGTCGTTCTGACCCAATTCACAGGACAAGAGGTGCACGCATGACCCTTGCCACGATTGTTCTGGAACACTCTCCCTATCCGCAACGGCGGATGACACACGCCTTTGCAGGCGGCACATTGGTTATCGGGCGCGGTGATACCGCCGACTGGGAGCTTGATGACCCCGACCAGTTCCTGAGCCGCAAACATTGCATCATTGCCGAACAGGGCGGACAGGTCATCCTGACCGACGCCAGCAGGGCAGGTACATTCGTTGACGGGTCAGAAACCGCCCTTGGCACTGGCGAAAGCGTGACGTTGGAAGATGGAATGCGCCTGAAGATGGGCGATTTCGTCTTTCGGGTCGATATGGTCCAAGCGGCCGCTGCGCCATCGACCAAGCCCGCCACCGAAGGCGCTATCGGCGACAGCGGCTTTGTCTGGGCCCCTGCCGACGCCCCGCGCGAGCCGACCAAGCGCCCCGATACGTTGCCCAAGCCATTTGACCCGTTTGACACCGATGCTCCCGCCCATCAGCCTAAGCAAGAGGAGCGCAAATCGCCTAAGCCCTTTGGCATGGATGATCCGTTCGAGGCGTTCAATGCAAAGCCAGACGTTGACATCACGCCAGAGCCACCATCCGGTGGCGGTGGCTATTTCGGCACCCCGATCAACGCACCCATCAGTGAACCAAAAGAAGAGCGCAAGGAACCGCCAAAGCCTGCCTTTGAAACGGCCGCACCGATCTTTGAAAAGCCTCAGGCAGACCCAGTTGCCGAACCTGTTACCGAGACGCCCCCAACACCACTGCCTGCGGCCAGTGATGCGGCTTTGCGGGCGGCGTTCCTGAACGGTTTGGGGGTTGATCCCGACCGCCATCCGACAACAGACCCTTTGGCCGACATGGAAGCCATGGGCAGACAGTACCGGTTGCTGGTCGAAGGGGTAATGCACCTGCTGCGTGCCCGCGCGTCGGCCAAGCAACAGGTCAGGGTGGCGCAAACGCTGGTCTCCAGCGCCAACATGAACCCGCTCAAATTCATGGCGACAACTGATGACGCCGTTGAAACGCTGATTGGAGAGGACCGGCCCGGTTATCTGTCATCAGACGAAGCCATCACCGGGGCTTACCGCGATCTGATGGACCATCAGATGCGCACATGGTCGGCCCTGCAATCGGCGCTGCGCCGGATGATCGACCAGTTCGACCCCAAGACGATCGAGGCCGAAATCGCCGACAGCGGGATGCTGCAATCGCTGCTGGCAGGCGGCAAAAGCGCCCAACTGTGGCAAGCTTATGAAGAACGATATCGCGATATCGCCAGCGCGGCCGAAGCCCGTTTTCTGGGCGAAGTCGGCGAAAATTTCCGCGATGCATATGAAGGTAGTGAGGAGAACAAGAGATGAGCCTGACACGACGCACAATGATAATCACAGGCGGGAGCGCGCTGACGCTGGCCGCCTGTGGCGGAGAACCGGGACCCGGACGGGTGAACGTGCAAGCGTCGATGGTGGCGGGGGCCAATCCGGCGCCTGACGGGTCTGACAGGCCACTGATCGTCAGCATGTTTCAGCTGCGCGGCACCGATGCATTCAGTGCCGCTGATGTGCTGTCATTGCAGGACCCACAGACTGCCCTTGGCGGCGACCTGATCCGTACAGAACAGATCGTTTTGCCGCCTGCCGGTGCTGCTGCCACGGATTTCCCCATTGAAATGGGGGCTGCGGCGCTTGGTATCGTGGCCGGTTTCCGTGACCCAAGCGGCAAGACCTTTCGCACCACAATTCCTTTGCCAGCCACGGGCGATGTGCCCCTGACAATCACCGTGTCCTCTTCTGGCATCGCCGTTTCCTAAGAAAGTCCGCAATTCATGAGTGATGCAAACAAAGTTGTCTGGTCCGAAGGGCTGTTCCTGCGTCCGCAGCATATGCAGCAGCAGGATCGCCACACCGAAAGCCTCGTGCGAGGGGCGATGCAGGCAGCCCCGCATCAGAATTTCGGGTTCCGTGACCTGACACTTGATGATGCCGCCATTCAGGCGGGGCAGGTCGGGATGACCTATGCCCGTGGCATTTTCCCTGACGGCACCCCTTTTGCGATGCCCGATATGACGACAGGCTTGCAGGCGGTCACAGTGACCGCTGGCACCAAATCGGGACTTGTCAGCTTTGGAGTGCCTGCGCTCAAGCCCGGTACAGCAACGATTGATCCGCAAAGCGGCGGACTAGCGGGGGGGCGTTACCACGGGCAGATCGACACGATCCGCGACACCATCAAGGGCGGCGCGGACGCCGCAGAAATCGAAGTCGCCCGCCTTGCCCCGCGCCTGTTCCTGCCCGGCGAGGCCACAGACGGCTACACCGTTCTGCCTGTCGCCCGTATCAATGGCCTGCTGGCTGACGGCTCTGTTGCGATTGACGCTGACTTCCTTGCCCCTTCGTTGGTCACATCCGCTTGCCCTTGGTACGCAGGTTTCCTGCAAGAGGTGCTGACTGGGCTGGACCGTATCGCGCAGGCCCATGGCGGGATTGTCATGGGGGGCGCAGGGGCATCGGTTGAAAATCTGCTGATCCTTGAGTTGGCCAACACCGCCCGCCCGCGCATCGCGCATATGATGGCGCAAGACCTGTTTCACCCGTCCGAGCTATTCATGGAGCTTGCCGGTCTTGCTGGTCGCATGGCCACCTTTGGCAGTTCATCGCGCAGCATGTCAGAATTGCCGGTTTACGAACATAATGACCCGCAGGCAGGTTTTGCCGCTCTGACTGACACACTGCGGTCGCTCATCCTGTCGCTGCGCCATGTCGAAGTGAAGAACCACCCGCTGAAAGTGGCCCGGCATGACGAAAATGTCTGGACCGTCCGCATCGACAACACCGATATTATCAACAACAGCCGGATTGTGCTGCGTATCGGTGGCGAGATGTCAGAGGCGATGCTGCGCAAGATCTTTGTCGAACAGGCCACTGTGGGGGCCGCGGATGAATTCGATGCGCTCTGGAAATCCAAGCTGACAGGGATTCCGCTCAAGCCGCTCCATTCGCAGCCCCGCGAAATCCCCTATGATGGCGAAAGGCTGTGCCTTGAACTGGACCGTAATTCCGAACATTGGGCCAAGCTGGCCGATGCGCCCGGCTTTGTGATCGGCGTTGCCGGCAAGCTGGACAAGGCCCCGCTGATTGACTGCTACGCGGTGAAACGATGACAAAGGACGACCCCTTCGGTCTGGAAACAGACCCCGAACGGACCCGCATCCGCCCGGCCAAAGCGCGGCCCAAGCCGCCGCCTGAAGTGGCCCATGTGGCGGTGGACGCAAGCGCGCGAATGCGCGCCGGGCAAACCAGCGACAACCCGTTGGTCTCTGCGTTTTCGATCCTGCTGGGGCTGGCCCCGCAGTTGCAATCCGCCCAAGCGGTCGAAAATCCCGAAACCCTGCGCGCACGTTTGCTTGATAACCTCAATTACGCGCGTGACAGCGCAGTGTCGTCGGGTATTCCCTTGTCGCGGGCGGATCAGGCGGCGTGGTTTGTGGCGGCGCTGCTGGATGATATCGTGTTGAATACACCGTGGGGTGGCCATTCATCATGGCCACGCCAGCCACTTGTCGCCACGCTTTATGGTGATGTTGACGCGGGAGAGAGGTTCTTTGCCCGCACCGATGAATTGCTGCGTTACCCTGACCGCGACAAGGATATGCTGGAACTGGTGTTCATCTGCCTGTCGTTCGGCTTTCGGGGTATGCACCGTGTCACTGGCAGCGCTGGCGATGGGGCACTAGCCCAGTTGCGTGGCCAATTGGCCCGCCAATTGCGCGATCCGCAAGCCGACGCCGCGCCCCTGTCACCGAATTGGCAAGGTGTTGCCGCGCCGCAGGAAAAGCAGGCTTTTGCCGTGCCATACTGGGCCATGGGCCTGATCGCCGTGGCCGTCATGTTGATGGTCTATGTGGGCCTGTCGATGCGTTTGTCGGGCAAGTCCGAACAGCTTTATGCACTTGCCGATGTGCTGCCGCCCCCCACAAGGGCCGAGATTTTCCGCCCAGTACGCGATACCGCCCCAGTGGAAGAAATCGAATTACCAACCGTGTCGCTTGACCTGCTGCCGCTCTTTGCAGAGGCCGCCCCGCCCGATGCGCTGGATGCGCTGACCGGACGCGAGGATGTATCGCTGGTGGTCATCGCCATTCAGGCAACCGACCCCGAAGTTTTCAGGTCGGCCAAGGCCGACATCAATGATGAATATCGGGACCTGATCAATGCATTGGCACGGGTCATTTTGGAAAATGGCGACGTCATCGGTGGCGTCAGCGTGGTCGGCCATACAGACAGCATCCCGGTGCAACGCTCCAACCCATTTGCGTCCAACCAGGGGCTGAGCGAGGCACGCGCGAAAGCCGTTGCTGATTTGCTGGTCGCTGCTGGTGTGCCGACGGGTATCGTCACATCATCGGGCAAGGCCGCCGCTGAGCCAATCGCCGACAATGGCACCCGCGAAGGGCGCGCGCGCAATCGCCGGGTTGAATTGATCATTGCCAAGAGAGTCTGACCTATGCGGATTTTGAAATCCATCTTCGGCTTTTTGTTTTCGCGGTTCCTTTGGACCCTGATAGGAATCACCCTGCTCTGCGTTCTGATCTGGTTTTACGGGCCGCTGTTCCAGTTCGGTACCGCGACCCCGCTGGGGTCTGAAATTGCGCGGGTTATCGGTATCGGCCTTATTCTGGTGTTCTGGCTTGTCATGATGCTGATGCGCCAGATCAGGGCCGCGCGCGCCAACCGGATGTTCGTCAGCGAACTGGCCACCCCTGCCGAGGCAAGCCTGACGCCGGGCGAGGAAAACGTGGCAGAGGTGCAGGATAAATTCCTTGGCATCCTTGACCAGATGAAGAAATCCAAGCTGGGGGGGCGTAAATTCCTGCGCGATATGCCGTGGTACGTGATTGTGGGACCACCGGGAACAGGCAAGACAACCGCGCTCAAGCAGTCGGGTCTGAACTTCCCGATTGATCTGTCCGACGACATCAAAGGCGTTGGAGGGACCCGCAATTGCGACTGGTTCTTTACCGATGATGTGGTGTTGATCGACACGGCTGGCCGCTATGTCGAACAGCAAAGTGACCCTGATGTGGATTCCACCGAATGGTTCGGCTTTCTGCGTCTGCTCAAGAAACACCGCGGCAGACGTGCGCTGAACGGCGTTATCCTCACCCTGTCGGTGCAGGAGTTGACCGCGGGCGAAGCGACCCTGCGCGAGCACGGCCGCCAGATCCGCAAGCGCCTGCAAGAATTGCGCGATGAGTTGGGCATTGACCTGCCCGTCTATCTGCTGATCACCAAGGCCGACCTGATTGCCGGATTTGAGCCCTTCTTTCACGATATGTCCAACAGCGAACGTGAACAGGTCTGGGGGGCAACCCTGCCTGTGGGTGCGCGTGTTGATACCGATATGGTTGGCCGCGAGATGAAAGCCTTGCTGCACGGATTGTCACGGCGCACAACCAACCGTGTCGCCGATGATATCCCTGTTGAGGACCGCGCAGCCGCCTTCCGCTTTCCGGCGCAACTGGATGCGCTGACCGGCCCGCTCAAGCAATTGATCGAAACGATCTTTGGCGAAAGCCGCTATGAAGATGCGCCGCGTATGCGCGGCTTCTACTTCACATCTGCCACGCAGGAAGGGTCCCCCGTCGATGCGCTGGTCAACAGCATGGCCGCGAACTTTGGCCTGCCGCGTGCGACCACAGCAACGCGCGGCTATGGCGAAAAGCGGTCATTCTTTTTGCGCAACCTGATGACCGACCTGATCTTTCCAGAGGCTGGACTGGGCACCTTTGACCCTAAAGCAGAGGACCGCCGCCGCTGGATCTGGCGCGGGTCGCTTGTGGCGGCAACTGTGATCGCGTTGGTCGCCAGCGGCCTGTTCATCGGGTCCTATGTGCAGCAGGCCCGCGCGCTTGCATCTTACGAGGACGACCTGAGCGGCCTCAATGCGCGCTTGTCCAACATCGCATCACGACAGGCACCAACCGACCCGCTTGATTTGCCCCTGGCGCTTGACGCCATTGACGAAGTCGCCCGCGCGGGCGGCGCGGCGCCCGCTGGCTTTCTGGCCGCCATCGGCCCCACAGCCAGCGCCGAGCGGCTCCGCGCGCGTCAGATTGCCTATGATCGCAGCCTTGATCATATACTGAGCCCACGCATGGTCGCCCTGCTTGAGGCGACGATGTGGCGACGCATCCGCGACCCCGAATATCTGCTGGGCGCGTTGAAAACCTATCAGATGATGACCGGGCACGCGCCCTTTGATCAGCAGTTCGTTGAAAATTGGTGGGGCGAACAATTGCCGACCTATGCCCCGATTGACCCGTTCCCCGATCAGGCCGCGATTGACCATCAGGCCGCCGCCATCGCCCATATGGCCACATCGCAAGATCGGTTTGCCGCTGATCCGGCCTTGATCACTGCCGCACTGGAAAGCGTCTGCACGATACCGATAAGCCTGCGCGCCTATCGTGCACTGATGAGCGACCCAGAGGTCGCCAACCTGCCCGAATGGGCGCCAGCAACCTACATGGGCCCCAACGGTGCGCAGACATTCACGCGCCTGTCGGAAAAATCCCTGCGCGTCGGCGTGCCCGGTGCCTTTACCTACAAAGGGTTCCACGAAGTCGTAGCCCCCCGCGTGCCCGCTGTTGCAGCCCAAGCTGCGGTAGATCGCACGGTGTTTGCCGGTGGCTGTGCGGAAAGTGCGGATGCCTCCGAAAGCAGTATCGAGGCGGACATCACCAAGCTCTACTATGACGACTTCATCGACAAATGGGACAGCCTGCTGCGTGATTTGCGGATCACCCCGATCAACGATCTGCAACAGGCCAGCAACAACATCAAAGACCTGTCGTCGGCGGATTCATCGTTGCAACGCCTGTTAACGGCGGTTGTGCAGGAAACCGACCTGACAAGGCCCACCGATGCAGAGGTCGCACAGGATGCGGCTGCTTTGGGTTTTCTGGCGGTCGCCCGCAAAAAGGCCGCGACGCTGACCCGAATTGGCAAGAAATCCGGACTAAGCCAGCGCTTGGGCGGTGCCGCCGCCGAAGCGGCGCTGATCGGTGAACCTGTCGCGCTGCATTTCAAACCGCTCCGCGCGGCCGTGATGGAAGTGGACGGCGAACCGCCCTTGCTGACCGACACCAATGCAGCCCTTGTGGCCCTGTCCAACGAATTGCAGATCATTATCGCCAGTCCAAACCCGGCGGCGGCGCTGCTTGCCTCGGGCGGGTTGCCGATATTGACAGGGGCCGTCGCGAACGAGGCGCGCGTGCTGCCAGACCCGATTGATGACTGGGTCGCGGGCATCGCCGACGATACTGACGTTGTGACCCGCGACGCGATTGTGGCGCAATTGAACGCGCGCTGGCGCGCCGATGTGCTGCCATTTTGCAATGCCGCCACCAAGGGCCGTTATCCGTTTGATAAATCCAGCCGCATTGATGTGAATACACTGGATTTTGACCGGCTGTTCGGCCCGGGCAAGCTGGTAGATACTTTCATCAACGACAGCCTTGCCGACTATGTGGACACCGACACGCGGCCTTGGCAGTGGCGTGCTGATTTCGGACTGCCACCCGACGCGCTGGCCCCCTTTGAAAATGCACGCGCCATTCGGGATGCTTTGTTTGCAGGTGGCGTTGGCCCTGTGATCGGGTTCAACCTGACGCCCCAGGACCTGAGCCCCAATGCATCCCGCGTGACCCTGAACGTCGATGGCAACAGCCTGAGCTATTTTAATGCCAGCGCCGCTGCCACGCGCATGTCATGGCCGGGTCCGAACGGAACCAATATGATCAACCTGTCGTTTGTGCCGCTGGATGGCGGGGCAGAGGCGATCAGCACCCAAACCGGAAGTTGGGCGATTCTGCGCCTGATTGATGCGGGGCAACTATCGCCCACAGCACTACCGGAAGTGTTCAACCTGCGGCTGGCTGCCGGTGGCTATAGCGCCAGCTTCCTGTTGCAAGCCAGCAGCGTGATAAATCCTTTCGACCTGACGATCTTTTCGGGCTTCAGTTGTCCCGAAGGATTCTAGAGCCATGGAAAAGGGTCTGTTCGGCAAACTGCCGTCGCATGGTGATTTCATTGCGCGTGGGCTGACGTCACCGCAACGGCAGGCGTTGGATCGCTGGCTCACGCAGAATATCGGTCAAATGACCTTGCCCACTGACGGTTTGCGCCTGCGCTGGGCACTTGGCGGTGCGCCGATGGTCGCCGCGATCATGCCCAGCAAGGACAAGGCCGGGCGTGTGTTCCCGATCATGGCGGTGACCGATGATACAAACGTCAATTGGGCGGACGCAGCTGCCCATGTGCTGGCGCATGCCATCGCGGACGGATCGGATGCACAGGCAACCTTTGACGCACTGCCACTGCCAACCGAACCACCCGGCGCGCCGTTCACCGAAGCGCTGATCTGGCAAAAAGGCAAAACACCGATGCCACTTGCCGCCGCACTACGGACGCTTAGTTCTGGTTGATCTTGCTGCCTTTCAGAGAGATCTCCCCACCGGCCTTGATGTTGATCTTGCCTGATGCGTCAAGGCTGATGTCCTTGCCTTCGATCCCGATCGTCCCGTCTTTTTGCAGCACAATCATCGCGTTGCCGCATTTGATCGTAATTTTACTGTCGGCGGCTTCAAGCAGCAGGTTCTTGTTTGACCGGAATGCGGCATCTTCTTCGGCACTGTGGAAACACTTGCCCGTGACCATATAGGTGCCTTCGCCCTCGACCCAGAAACTTTGATCACCGCCGATCTTTTCTTCCTGATTTCCCTTAAGCTGCAAGGTCTGCGACCCATTGATCTGGGTGGTGTCATTGCCCGAAACCGCATGTTTTTGGTAGCCACCCACAGTGACTGCGCGGTAGCCGGCAACGGTCGTAGACTGCCAGCCGCCTACGGCGCGGCTTTCCACACCGCCGACCTTGTCGCTGCGCAGACCGCCTACTGTGACCTTTTGATCAATCAGCACATATTGGCTGTGTCCTTTCCAGATCTTTTCGTCAGAATCCCCGTCGATCGTGATCTCTTCGTTGCCGCCCACATGCAGCGACCGGTTTGCGCCCACCTGCTCGGCATCGTTTTCCCCGATCTGGACCTGCCGGTTTGCGCCAATCGCTGTCGCCTTGTCATTGGCGACCGTCTCGGTGCGGTCATGGCCGATATGCTGTTCTGCATCATTGCCCACGGACTGGTATGAATCGTTGCCGATTTCCTCTTTGAAGTCGTGCCCGATAACCCGCCCTTCATCATTCTTGACCAACTCGTTGTGGTCCTTTTGGGCTTGAAAATAGACCTCTTCCGATCCTGCCTTATCTTCAAACCGCAGTTCGTTGAACCCGCCGCCACCAAGCGAGCTGTCAGATTTCCAGCCCGATTGCGTGGCATTGCCCGGCAGGCCGTAGGGGGGCATTTGGGCCGCGTTGTAGACCCGGCCGGTAATGATCGGCTGGTCGGGGTCGCCTTCGAGGAAATCGACAATCACCTCTTGTCCGATACGCGGGATCTGGATGAAGCCATAGCCCGAGCCTGCCCAAACCGAACTGACCCGCACAAAACAGGACGAATTCTCATCCGACGCACCCTGTCTGTCCCAATGAAACTGGACTTTCACACGGGCATATTCATCGGTGAAAATCTCTTCTCCGCTGGGGCCGACAACCACGGCAGTTTGCGGGCCGCGCATCACCGGTTTCGGGGTGACGCGGGGTGGGCGGTATTCTTCGGTCGTGGGCGAGAGGTACAAATCAACCTCGAACCCCTCCTCGATCTCTTGGGTCTGGGCAGTATACTGGCCATCCCACATCCGGTATTGCGTGCGCAATACGGCGTATTCGGCATTCTCTGCTTCGCGCGGGAATTCCGTCAGCGTGAAAAGCACACCACTGTGCAAGCCGCGCACAGTGGCGCGGGCAGTCGCGCGCCCCACCGGTGATTTGAGCTCTTCCATGCGCACAGCCGCAAGCGCATCGCCGCGGTCAAGCTCGGTATATTTTCCCGGATAATGATACCTTTCAAGATCGCCCAGATCATGTTCGCCGGAGTTTGCAGACTTGGCGACCAGATCGGCAGCGGGTTTGGTAAAGTCATAATCCGTATGCGTGAATTCGCCGGTGGTCACGGCCGCCTGCCATGCCCAGCGGGTGATGAAATCGCGGTTGTCAAAAGTTGGCGGCAAATCAGGGGCAAAGGGCACCTCTTCATTGCCGGGCACCGTCGCGAGCCCGCTCAGCGTATCCACAAGCACAAGTGTGTGCATGCCTTCGGCGAACTCGAAGAAGGTAAAGATGCCCTCATGCTCCATCCAGCGCATCAGAAAATCGAGATCGCTTTCCCCGTATTGCACGCAATAGGGAATGGGCTGATAGGAACCCTGCAACCGTATTTCATATTTCGCGGCAGGATACTCACCAAAGATCTCTTCGATGATCTCGACCACGCTCATGTTCTGGAAAATGCGGTTATCCGTGGATTTTGACAAGAACCAGAGCCACGGACGCAGCCGCGCATGATAGCGCACCCATTGCCCATTGATTTCCGACAGCCGCAATTCATCGACAAGTCCGTGCAGAAAGACCGGCTCTTCGTCTTCTGACCCGATCTTGATCTCGATCGCCTGCCCAAGAAGGTCGGGGGCTGCGATGTCGATATCCTCGCTGACCATTTCAAGATCAAAATCGAAACAGCTGCTGATCTGGTCGTGGCCCGTCATCTGGGAAAACAGCAAAACATCTTCGCCAAGCGGGGTCTTGATCGTTATTTCGCGTCCTGTGGTCATGGGTCAATTCGCCTTTTGAAAATATGCTCAGCGCGCTCGGGTCAAAAAATCATGACCCTTATAGCCCAGAAAAATCGCTGCGTCAGGTAAGGGTATCACAACCGTTCGGGGCATTCGAAATCTCGCATCAGGTGGCGGACCGAAACGGGGTTTGCGGCGCGCTCGAAGTCCATTTCGACAAACAGCCGACCCGTGTCGTCGCGCATGTCGATCAAAAAGCGTTGTCCGTCGTCGCGGGGGCGCAGCCGCAGATCATCAAGCAGGCGCAGCATCCCCCAGAAGCCGGGGCGCGTCAGCATCTCGCTGGCCGCGCCGCCCTGAAATCGCAGACCAATGCCATCGGCGGGGGCGGGTCCGGGCCACACAAGGCGCGCGGCGGCTGCATTGGCACGCACCGGCACCGACTGCCCCCCAAGCGACAGCGTGGCCTGCCCGCGTTCTGCCAACGCGCCCACGGTCATATCCGCCTGCAAGCTGTCGCCGGAAAACAACCCTGCATCAACCAGCATCGCAGTTTCAAAAAACGCCGCGGTTTCAGGGTCCAGCCCGGCAAAGCGTGCTTCGGTTTTCCAGCGCCACGGGCTGGTTTCCATATCAAGGTTGGGTGCGGCGAACTGTTTGAAATAAAGCGGGATCGCGCCGGTTGGCCCGAACAACTGGCGCAGGTTCGCCGCAGGCAGGTCGCCACCATCGCCAAAAGGGTAGCGCCCGGTCAGGCCACGCACGCATTGTCCAAACACTTTGGTCCAGCCACGGGTCAGCGGGTTGTCTTGCGCGCCACTGCCTGCACTGATCTGGGCCAGCGTATCCTCGACCAGCCGCGCCACAACTGCGGGGGCCGCGCGCAATGACTGGATCGACCGCGCCCTGTTTGCAACGCTCGCCATCGCGGTTTCGCCCCGTGCGGCGTCAATATCGCGGGTGGTCAGCGCCACATTTGCGGTAGCAAAAAGCGCCGCAATCTCGGTCATGCGCCCTTGTTCGACATATTGGATGGCGGGGCCGAAAACCCGCCCGATTTCTGTCTGCAAGGGCCGTGGCCGCGACCTGTCATTGCCGCCCACCTGTTCCCATGTCTGTTCCAGCAGTTGCGGCAACGGCGACCATTCCTGCGCCAATGTCCCGGACACGATGATGGCGGTTTGTGGATTGTCGAAGGGGCGCACGCGCAGATCGGCCAGCCAGTCCTGCCAGAAGACAATGGTTTCTTTCTGCATCCGCGCCATGACCAGATCAGGGGTGTCATTCTGTTGCGGCAACGGCTGGCCAAACAGCGGCTGCGCCAGTGCCCGTGTTTTCTGCACCGCCACGCCTGCGGCGATGTCGCTGGCCTGCTGCCATCCTTGCAGCGTGTATAGCCCCGGCACCATCAGCGGATCGCCCGATTTGCGCAGGGCAACCTGATCCAGCAGGGGCACGGCTTCGCCGGCGTCCCACGAGGGCAGCGCAACCATGTCGGGCGCGCGCAACATTTCGAGCCACGCACGCTCTGCTTCGTTGGTTTGGGCGGCAAAGCCCCGCGCCTGATCCAGGATCAGCGGATCAAGCGGCGCCAGATCCGTGACCGGACCCGGCAGCAGAACAACATGATCCGCAAAGCCATCCAGATCAAATGTGCCCTCGCGGGCGGCAACCCAACCGGCCAGAAATTCAGGTTCCCACGCCGTCTGGCCGCTGATGATCCCGTAGGCGCGCAGGCTGTCATACAACGCCAAACCCTGCCCTTCGGTGGCCAGCGACAGGCTGATGGCCTCTGCAAGAAGCGGGGCTGCGGTTTGCGCCACGGCCTCATGATAGTGATCGGTTGATGCAGCAACAGCATCGGCAAAGGGCAAGGTGATCATGCCTCGCATAGGCGCCTGCGCTGCCGCGTCTTTCACATGCGTCAAATCCCCGGCCAGCGCATTCAGCGCGGTCACAATATCCGACGATTGTGTCAGTCCTGACAGCCTGAGCTTGCTTTCAAATTCGGTGTAAGCGCCCAGCACCTGTTGATGGAACCTGCTTTCAAGATAACTGGCGTAGGCGGCCAGCCCAAAAACCGCAATCACGAGTGCGCCGATCAGGGCAAGCCCGCTTTTGCTGCGCACAGCCTTCACGGGCTTGGCACCCGACAATTGCGCAAGACAATAATCAAGAAACGCTGCCAGATCGGCAAAGTCCGGTCCCTGTTCATGCGCAATTTGCCGGAAGTCGCGGATATCCTGCGCGGTCACATTGCGCCCGTCGAACAGGGCCTGGCGTGCAAGCGCCGACCAGACCCCCAGATCAACGCTGCGCTGTGTGCGCACCGCATGATCGGCCAGCGTGCCCAGCGCCAGACGCGCGGGGCGCGATTGAACAGAGGATACCCCCTGCATTTCGCAGGCTTGGGCAAAGCGCCGCAACCGCACCCCCAATTCATCCGCAAGGCGCGGCAGATCTCGGGTCTCGGCCTGCGTGATGCCGGCGATGAACCGTTCAAAATCCTTTGCATGATGTGCAAACCGACCAGCCATTACAGCAGCCCTTCGCTGGCCCATTTTTGCAGTGTTTCCACGCCAACTTCAAAATGCATCGAGTCTTCGCGCGAATAGGTCGCCCCCCAGAACCAGCCTTCTTCGTTGAACAATTCGGCAATCAGAAGCAGGCCAAACTGGGTGCTGCCGTCACCAAACCCGTCAAGCCGCCCTTGCAGTTTCAGGTCAATCGCCGTGCCCCAACTGTGGTTCGAAATCGACGACCGCGACCCGCGGATCAGACGCACGCAGAGCGCGCCAGCGGTCCCGATAGAGGCATAGATATCCGGCTCTTGGTCTTGCAGCTTGCGCATGATCCGTTCAAGCGAGTCCAGGGCGGGCTTGATCATCGTGACCCGTATCGGGCCGATCTGGCGCGTTTCCATCAACGCCTTGAGGCTGGGGTTTGTCACGCTTTGGCAATCGGTCCCGTACTGCGCGCGCGGCTGGCCCAGAACCTCGCGCATCACGCGGTTGCGCGGCTGCGTGATCCCGCCGTTGAAGCGGCTCGTTGTCAGGATCATTTCTTCGGTCATGGCGACCGTATCATCATGTTCGAAAATCTCGTCCACATCTGACGGGCCGCTGCGAATGACCGTGCTGGCAGGCTCTGTCGGGGCGGCGGCAAGGGCCGCACGCAACGCCGTGACCTCTGCTTTGGCTTGGGCAAGGGCGGCTTCGGCTTCGGCCTGGTCTGCGCGGGCGGCGCGCAGTTCCACTTCGGCGCGGTTCAGCCGGACCAGTGCGCCTCCATCCTCGACCTGCAAAAGCGCGCCAACAACTGCAAACCCCAGCCCCGAGATCACCAATCCAATTGCGATAATGATCGGCCCGACAAGATTTGGCCCACGCATGGCTTATCCCTTTGCCGCCGATACGATAATCAAAGACACATTATCTGGCGCACCGAGATCCAACGTGCGTTGCACCAGTTCAGACGCGATCTCGTCCAGATCGGCCTGCTTTTCCATAATCTGCGCAATGTCGGCGTCGGTCAGACAGGCGGTAAGCCCGTCACTGCACAGCAAAATGCGGTCGCCGTCGCGCATCGGCAAAGTGGCAAATGATACATCAACCGTTGGCCCTACCCCCAAGGCCCGCGTAACGATATTGCGGTCTGGGTGGTGGCGCGCGTCTTCCTTGGAAATAAGGCCGCCGTCGATCATTTCCTGCACAACGGAATGATCCTTGGAAAGCTGGCTCAGCCTGCCATCGCGCAGCAGATAAATCCGACTGTCGCCGACCCAAGCCAGATGAGCGACATCGCCCAAGATCATCGACGCAACGATGGTCGTTCCCATGGTCTGACCAGCACGTCGGGCGCGGTCATAGATTTCGGCGTTTGCGGCTGTGATTTGTTGCTCCAGTCGCGCCTCTGGCTGATCCGCGTCCTCAATCAGGGTCAGGTTGTCGATGACGATAGACGCCGCCACATCGCCGTGACCATAACCGCCCATTCCGTCCGCAACGGCCCACAACTCTCCGGTCGGGTCCAGCAAAATCGCGTCTTCGTTGCGTTCGCGGACATGGCCGACATGCGTCATGCCGGAGCCCTGAATATGAAGTGAATTTTCAAGATTGGGCGTGGTCATTCCGGGCTGCCCATATGGTCCGGGCAGCAATGATGCGGGTACAAATCAAACCTTTGCATATCAATCCAACGTGTGTGCTATGCGTTGCAATAATGCCCAAGTTAGCTTACAATCTTACTTTATACTAACCTTTTTCAATTGGTGATTTACATGCGGATTTTTGCTCTTGCGGCCATAGCCTTTGCATCCTTCGCGGGACTGTCCCACGCTCAGGAATTGAACGATGACGAATTGCTTTCATTGTTCGAAGCGCAGCGCGACGCGTTCCGGGAAGCCGAAAGTGAGGGCACATTGAAGACCCGCAGTCTGACGCTTGTCACCGTTGATAATGTGCAGGCACCGGATCAGGCTGACCTGCCGACCCCTGAAACACCTGTTGCCAATGATGACCTCGCCCCGCTGACCCCCTTGGCCAGCGGCAGCACCGTCACAGCACAGTCTGCCCCGGAACTCGCCACCCCGGCGGGCGAAGAAACGGTGGTTTTCGCACGGCTTGACCCCGCGCTACAGGTCAATCTGGATATCAAGTTTGCCTATGATTCCGCCGCCATTGACGCCAGCCAGCGCCCTACGTTGGACCGCATGTGCAATGTGATGAAGAACAGCGACATCGCCGTTTTCCAGATCGTCGGACATACCGATGCGGCGGGCTCTGACGCTTATAACGAACGGCTGTCACGTCTGCGCGCTGAAGAAGTCAGCCGCTATCTGGTGAGCAGTTGCGCGATCTCTCCCTCCCGGTTGAGCACGCTGGGCATGGGCGAACGGTTTCCTGCCAATGCGGACAATCCGCGCGCGGATGAAAACCGTCGGGTCGAGTTTCAGGCGCTGAGTTGAGGTCAGGTCAACCATACTTGCCCTGCGATTGTTTGCCGCTAGACTTGGAGCCGTATCAGCGACTTTTTTCCTTTAACGATTTGTAGGTTTTAAAGATGAATACATTTGCCAGCCGTTCCCTGCCCCGCACTGCTGCAATTGCTTTCATCCTTTTGGGCGCGGGCCACGCCACAGCCCAGACCGCAAGCGAAGTCACCCCCGAAAGCTTTCAACCTGCGTTGCAGACGCTATCCGGGGCGATTGTCTTTGACGGCACACCGGGCACACAGGCACCCGAGGGCGCAGAAACCATCGGGATCACCTTGTCGGGTGTGATGATCGTTGGTGCGATTTCCTCCCTTGCGGAGGCAAATACCGCGTTTGAAACCCGGCTGACCCGTGGCCGCGTGCCGGTCTCTGAATTGTTCGAGGCTACGGCAGCGCTTGAAGAGGCCTATGCCAATGCAGGCTTTGTTCTGACCCGTGTTGTGCTGCCCCAGCAAACACTGCGCGATGGCGGTGTCCTGCGGGTCGAGGTTGTGAATGGCTTCGTTGAAACGGTTGATGCAGCCGCTGTGCCGCCAGCGGTGCGCGCCCGTCTTGATACGCTCGTTACCCCGTTGGTGGACCGTCCCGGCATCACCTTGCCCGAACTGGAACGTCAGCTGCTGTTGGCGGGCGATGTATCAGGTGTCGCGCTTAGCTCTGCGCTGGCGGCCGGTCAGCGTCAGGGCGGCACCATCCTCGCGCTGGATGCCCAGTTCCGCCCCGTGACAAGCTTTGTGGGTATCGACAATTTTGCCAGCGCTGCGCTGGGCAAACCTACCTATAATTTCGGGGTTGAGCTCAATTCACTGCTCAATCAGGGCGAGACATTCTATGGTCGTTTCTCAACATCGGCCGAGAACGCTTTTACCGACGAACCACGCTACCGCGTGGGCGCGCTGGGCACCCTGTTTCCGGTGGGGACATCAGGGTTGACCGTCAATCTTGAAGTCACCCGCAGCGTGACGAACCCCGAAAGCGATATCGCAGATACGGATTCATCCTTTGACCGGGAATCGCTGCGCGTCGCCTATCCGTTCATCCGGTCGCGGCAAAAGAACCTGTCGGGACAGATTGCCTTTGATCACCAGATCGACCGCCAGAATATCCGGGCCGGCGGCGACACATCGCCAATCTACAGAGACGAAATCAATGTGGTGCGGATCGCGGCCAACGGCAGCTATCGCAACAGTGATGCGGCTGTCTCCGAGGGCGGCATCATGTTCTCGCGCGGGCTTGATGCCTTTGGCGCGAGCGACGGCGAAGGCACGCCCTTGTCGCGCGAAGGGGCCAGCCCCGCCTTTAGCAAACTCACTGCGTCGTTCCGGCATGAACGCTCGCTTGGCGACAGCTTTTCGCTGTCAGTCGCCGGGCGCGGCCAGGCATCATTTGGCGATACGCTTGTCGCCGCCGAACAGTTCGGACCAGTAGGTGCCGGTGATTTGTCAACATTCGACGCGGGTGCTTTGCGCGGTGACAGCGGCGCAGTCCTGCGGACTGAACTGGCCTATGTGACCCGGACTGACGTCGCAGGGCGCGGGCTGGCGATTGCCCCCTATGCCTTTGCGGGTGCGGGGTATGTCAGTCTGGCAAACCCTACGGCTGTTGAGGAGGAGACAACCAATGCCTCGTCTTTCGGGGTTGGAGTAGATTTTTTGCTGCAAGGAGAGTCACCATTCCGGGCAGATAGTGTGCGTATCGAATTTGGTAGGGGGAGCCGTGACAATGGCGACGACGAAGACAGGATCAGTATCTCGGGCAACCTCCGTTTCTGAACGCAAAACGCGGCTTTTGACGGCGCTGGTCTGCTGTGTCTCACCGCTGGCACTTTTTGCGCAGGACTTGCCTGTTGGCGGCAATGTCGTGTCGGGCAACGCCCAGATTTCCACGCCCAGCGCCAACCAGATGACCGTAGATCAAGGCAGCGACAGGGCGGTGATCGACTGGAACAGCTTTGATGTGGGCGCAGGCGCTGAATTGCGCTTTAACCAGCCATCAACATCCAGCGCGGTCCTGAACCGGGTCACGGGCAACACAACGACCGATATTCATGGGCGTCTGACCGCGAATGGCAGCGTGCATATCGTCAACCCCAACGGCATCCTGATTGGCCCGGGTGGCACTGTGCAGGCGGGCGGCGGCTTTGTCGCCTCGACCCTTGATATCACCAACGATGATTTCATGAATGGCAACCTGCGCTACAGCGGCAATGGCCAGTCAGCGACGGTAGAGAACGCTGGCACAATTACAGTGGGGCGCGGCGGCTATGCGACCCTGCTGGGCGGGCACGTCAAGAATTCCGGCGTGATCGCAGTGCCCATGGGCCGTGTCGGCTTTGGCTCTGGTGAGCGCGCGACGCTTGACTTGTCCGGGGATGGCTTCTTGCAGGTTGCTGTCCCGACCGACGCGGACAGCGCCGAGGGCGAAGCACTGATTGAAAACGCGGGCACAGTCTCGGCCGAGGGCGGGATTATTGAGATGCGCGCAGCCACTGCCCGCGATGCAGCGCGAAACGCCATCAACCTGTCCGGCGTTGCAGAGGCAACGTCAGTCCGTCAGGTTGGCGGCGCAATCGTGCTGGGTGGCGGGTCCGGTGGGCAGGTCAATGTCTCTGGCCGAGTGTCCACCCGCACCAAAATCGTGACCGCCGTCGATACCTCCCCTCGCCCCACGGCGCGCCCCCGCAATACCGGCGGCGAAATCCTGATTACCGGGGCCGATATCAGCCTTGAGGGGGCGACGCTTGACGCCAGCGGCACTGAAGGCGGCGGGCTGATCCGCGTTGGCGGTGATTTTGCCGGGGCGGGTGACGTACCCCGCGCGCAGACGCTGCAAGCTGATAGCGGCACCTTGATCAGCGCCGATGCGCTGATGAACGGCGATGGCGGGCGGATTGTCCTGTGGTCCGATATCCTGACCGAGACCGAAAGCACCCTGTCAGCGCGCGGTGGCGCAAACAGTGGCGATGGCGGCTTTGTCGAAGTGTCCAGCGCACGCACCTTGCAGTTTGCCGGATTGTCCGACACGCGCGCGCCCAACGGGGCCACGGGCACCCTTCTTCTGGACCCGACAAATATCACGATCAACCCCGGCGCAGATGAACTCAGCATCGAAGCTGCGCTGACGACAAACAACGTCGTGCTGGATACATCGCCTGTGATTGGCGGCACACCTCCGCCCGACCCCATCGTGAACCCGCAAGGTGAGGTGCCGCCGGGCGAAGACCCGGGCAATATCACCATCAATGCAGAAATCGACTGGACAAGTACCAACCGCCTGACCCTGCTGGCTGACAACAACATTGACCTGAATGGCGCCATCAACGGGCGAAACGGGACACTGGTGCTCAGCGCGGGGGTGGTCATCAACTTAGGCTCGGGCACTGTCGTCATCCCGGGTGACATCACCGCAACCGGCACAGTCGATGTGGGCACATTCATTCTTTCCCGTGGCGACTGGAACCAACTCGACACGTTATCTGCCTTTTCAGCAGGGGATTTTCAGCTTCGGGATGGCACCAGCTTCCTGCGCGGCGAAAATATAGATGGCGAAGGGACGGTGGGCCTGCGTGACGTTTACGGCTTGCAAGGCATGACAACGTTGCCGGATCAGTTCTATGTCCAGCTGGAGGATATCCGCGCGGAGGGCACCAGCGACTGGAACACCAGCACTGAAGAGCTCACTGGGTTCGACCCGATTGGCAGCCGCGGTGAATTTACCGGGTCATTTGACGGGCAAAACTTCATCATTTCGGGCCTGACCATTTTTGGTGTCGGAGACGCGGGCCGCGACACAGCACTGTTTGATACAGTCGGTGCGAACGGCAACATCAGCAATGTCGTTCTGGAGGGCGCAAATATCGCGGGCAACAGCGCCGCAGGTATCGCCGTCACCAATAATGGCAACATCAGCGCCGTCAGCGTCGCTGGCAGCATTGTTGGCAGCGGGCCAAGCGTTGGCGGCATCGTGGCCGAAAACAACGGGTCACTCGTTGACAGCCGCAGCAGCGCCAGCGTGCGCCGGGCGGAAACGACCGACAACCCCCTGACCAGCATTGGTGGCGCGGTTGGCAGCAACGACGGCACAATCGCACGGGTTCACGCGACCGGCGATGTAGAGGTTCTGGACCGGGCCATTTGTTGCCTGAGCATCGCAGCAGGCGGCTTTGTCGGCGACACATCGGGCGGGTCGATCATCGATTCCTATGCGCAGGGTGACGTGACCGTGACGACACTGGCGGATGGCAATGGTGAGATCAACCCGCGCAGTTATGTTGGTGGCTTTGTCGGGCAGGCTGATTCTGCAGACCTGATCAGCCGCTCTTATGCGTCGGGTGCTGTCACCCGCACCGCATCTGGTGCGACCAGAGGTCAGGCAGGCGGTTTCGCGGGGATCGTGTTTGAACCCGGCGGCGGCGGCTCGAACTTCTGGGATGTTGTATCGTCCGGGCTAACCACAAGTGACATGGGCACCGGCCTGACCACAGACCAGTTTCAGGATACCGAAACCTTCCTCGGACTTGGTGCGGCCCAAGGCTGGACCTTCACCGGGCCAACGGCACCTTGGGCGCCGGGTGATGACCTCCGCTATCCAACGCTGTACTCTACATCGCAGGTCGTTTTTATCGAGCCAGCCCCCGTCCTTCTTAGCATTATCTATGGTGAAACGGACAATGCGACCACGCTTGCCACGGCCACAGGCGGGCCGGGGCGCTATGCGTTTGATCGCACGGGTGACCCTGACTTCGACTTTGGCCTGCCCATCGGCGGCTTGAACTTTGCAGATGAAAACGTGGGATCGACCACCTTTGATGTTGGTCTGACGACTTTGGACACAGAGTCAGGCGATACCTATGATGTGGTGGATCGGCTTGGATCAGCCAGGATCACGGCGCGCGGCTTGCTGATTACCGCAGACGATGTGGTAAAAACCTATGGCACCGATCTTGTTTTGGGTGTCGATGATATCACCGTTTCCGGCACAGCGTCCGAGGTGCCCAGCGGGCTCGTCGCGGGGGATAGCGTCACCGCGATTACGCTGACCAGCGAGGGCGCACCAGGCGACGTGCTTGTGTCTGAAACCCTTTACGACATCATTGCAACAGATGCCGGGGGAACCGGACTTGCGAACTACGATATCAGCTATGTCGACGGTTCACTTGTTGTAGCACCCGCGCCGCTCTTGCTGAGCTCTTTGGGCAACGCCGTGGCCGATGACCAGCCAGCGTTGGTTACGGATGAGGATTACGTCGTCTCAAGTCCGCTATTCAACGGCGACCGCATCGATTCCGTGCTGTTGGACGGAGAAGGCGCGCTGCGCAACCAATTGGACAGCGCAGGCCCGCTTCCGGTCTTGTTCGAGGACACAACAGGCGTTGGCATGGCCAACTATGCGATTGTGCTTGATGGGCTTACATCTGAACCCGCCGTTGTCGAACCAACGCCTGGACCGGGTCCAACCGGCTCTGGCGAAAGCGGGGTAATCGCGCTGCCGCCCGTTCCCTTCTTTGATCTGCCGAACCCGGTTGACGTCCTGCCTGCTGAATTCAGTCTGGCGCTGAGTCCGATCACTGTTGCTGCCAGCGTGGGCAGCGCAGGTGCATCGGACCCGGTTGGTGACGCGACCGAAGGCCTCGCCAAGGCCCGTGTGGCCGCCGACGGCTTGACCGACAAAGTGCGCGCCTGTTCCGGAAACTCCGAAGACGTAGAAGCTGTCTTGGCCTGTCTGTCGGATGCCCTGAACGATTTCGCCGTCGAATTGGACCGCATTGTTCTTGATCTGCCGCCAGAGTTGGGCAACGTCGCGCAAATCATTCAGGATGCCCGTCAGGGAGTGGACGCAGCCCGCGCCCGCGCAACCGCCCGTCTGTCCACAGCCACGACCGAGGCCGAGCGGCGGGCGATCAGCACTGATGCCCTCAACGAGGCCCGCGCCGCCGTTGATGCAGCTGGTGTCGAAGTCCGCAAGGCCCTGTCGCTGGTTCGTGTCGCCGACCCGGAACTTGCGGGCATTCAGCGTGCGACGATCACAACGGTTGCAGCCGCCGTCGATGGCGTTAGCATCGAACTGGCCCGCGTGACGGGTCTGTAAACACGGGGCAAAGAGGCCGATATGCGATTGATCAGGTGGGGGCTGATATATGTCTTGGCCCTCTTTGCGGCGACAGTTGCCAATGCAGAAAACCGGGTTGCGCTTGTCGTTGGCAATGGCGCTTACACACGTGTCGGTGCCCTGCCCAACCCCGTCAATGATGCCTCCGACATTGCGATTGCCTTGCGCGGGCTGGGGTTCACCGTTTTGCTGGGGACCGATCTGGGGCACGACGGGATGTTGGCCAAGACACGAGAATTCAGCACACTGGCTGCGACATCCGACGTGGCCCTGTTCTATTATGCGGGGCATGGGTTTCAGATTTCGGGCACAAACTATCTGGTGCCGACAGATGCGGCCATCGCCAGCCCGGCGGACGTGCCGCAGCAGACGATCGCAATGCAGACGGTGCTGAACGCGATGGACAGTGCGCCCGGGCTGAAACTGGTGGTGCTGGACGCCTGCCGTGACAATCCGTTTGGGGCGGCCATCGCAGATGACCCGACGACGACAGACGGGCTGGCGCGGGTCGGCACCGAGGCCGACTTTATGTTCGTCTACGCCACCCAGCCCGACAATGTGGCCTATGACGGCACCGGGCGGAACAGTTTCTTTACCGAAGCGATGCTGAGCCATATCTACACACCTGGTCAGGATATCTCTGAGTTGCTGATCAATGTGCGCCGCGATGTGCTGGCGGCGACAGGCGGCAAGCAAATCCCTTGGAACAATTCGTCACTGACCCGGCAATTCCGGTTTGATCGGTCCCCGCCCACCGCGTCAGAAGAAACCCTGCTCTGGCAAGTGGCGTCCAATGCCCGGAATGACCAGCTGATGACACTTTATCTGGAACGCTATCCGGACGGGGCCCATCGGGGCGATGTGTTGGCCTTTCTCGACAGTCCCGCCACCCGGCGGGCTGACATCATGACCGATAGTGCGGCACAGGCCAAACAGCTTTGGTCGCTGGCCCGCCGGACACGCATGCGCCCCCTGTTGGAATTCTACCTTGAACAATACCCCGACGGGGCTGACGCGGCAGAAGCAAGGCTGTTGCTAAGCGCAATCCCGCGGCCAGAGGAGGCCAGCGCGGGCGTCCTGTGCGAGCGGCTAGCCACGCATCCCCACGATGCTACCGCCGCCACCGCAGGCGTCGAATTCGAGATGCTTGCCCGCAATGCGCTTGCCGCCATTCAGGCTTGTAGTGCCGCTGCCATTCAGGCCCCCGAGTTGCCGCATTATGTGGCCCTTCTGGCCCGCGCAACCGCTGCAACAAACGACCTTGAACGCGCCGTCGCCCTTTACCGCGATGCGGCGGCCCGCAGCGATTTGCGTGCCATGGTCAGCCTTGCGCAACTTTATGAACGCGGGATTGCGGTTGAACAGAACTTTGATCAGGCGCTTTCCCTGTACGAGGTGGCGGCAGCGGGTGGCAACCATGACGCGCAGATCAACCTTGCAGTTTCCCTGTTTGAAGGGGCCGGCGTTCCACGAGATACGGACCGCGCTATCAGCCTGCTACGGCAGGCGGCCGCTGGCGGGTCGGCGCAGGGGCTTTTCAATCTGGGGGTCTTGGCGCAGGACAAGATCATCGACACGCCCGCCGACGCGCTGGATTATTTCGCCCAAGCGGTGCGCTTTGGCTATACCGACGGCTATCGGGCGGGGGCGATCCTGCTGGATGAAGGGCGCGGCGTGCCCAAAGACCCGCAGCGCGCGGCAGAGCTTTTGCTGCGCGGCGCCGCCGAGGACGACGGCACCATCATCGCCGCACTCCGGCAGGACGCCAGCCAATGGACGCCAGCCACATTGACCGAAATGCAGCGATTTCTGAACGAGGCGGGGCTCTACGCCTATGCCATTGACGGGATTTCGGGTCCAAACCTGATCAGTGCCCTTGAATCATGGCGCAACGGCGGGTTTGATCCCGCGATCCTTGACGGCTAAACTGTCAGACCTGCTGAAACCTTGGATAGCGCCCCCAGTGACCAAGCCCCGCGAAACTGACCTCTACCTGCCTATCAAAGCCTTTTTGCAGCGGCAGGGTTACGACGTGAAAGGCGAGGTCGGGGCCGCCGATGTGGTCGCGCGCAAGGGAGACTCGCCCCCGGTCATTGTTGAACTGAAGCTGGCATTTTCGCTTACGCTTTTTCACCAAGGGGTCGCGCGGCTTGCGGTCACTGACCATGTTTATCTGGCTGTGGCGCACAAACCGGGCAAGCTGTTTCAACGGACCTTGAAAGATAACGTGAAACTGGGCCGCAGGCTGGGGCTGGGACTGATGACGGTGCGGCTGCGCGATGGTCATATCGAAGTCCATGCCGACCCGGGCCCATACGCGCCCCGCAAATCCAAGAAGAAGCAGGCGCAGTTGTTGCGCGCGTTCGACAGGCTACAAGGTGATCCCAACGATGGCGGCGCGACACGGCACGGGATCGTAACCGGCTACCGGCAGGATGCGCTGCGTTGCGCGCGGTTTCTGGCGGTGCATGGGCCATCTGCGGGTGCGAAAATCAAGGCATGGGCTGAAGTGCCCGACGCCACCCGGATCATGGCTGACGATCATTATGGATGGTTCCAACGAGTCCAGCGCGGGATTTATGATCTGACAGATGCGGGCCGCAAGGGGCTCGCCGATTATGGTGATACCTGACGTCTACAAACCTTGCGACAGGTCCCAACCGCGATCTTGCAGGAATTTCAGCACCCCGCTATCGCCCATCAGATGCGCGGCCCCCACAGCGATGACAACATCATCATGCCGCGCCAAAGCATCCGCCATCACAGGCATCCACGCGCGATTGCGTCCGACAAGCAGTGATGCCTCTGTCTCTTCAAAATACAGGTCGGCCTGTTCTTTGCTGATCCCCGGCGTCTGGCGCACCGCAATCCGCGACATTTCCCACAGGGTCGCAATATCTCCGGCAAAATAGCTGTCCAACATGGACACGAACATTTGCCGCTGGGTGTCAGGGGCAAGCAGGCTGATCCGCAAAAGGTCGATCTGTTCCTCAAGCGGGTCTTGCTGAAAGATGGTAAACAGGGTCATGATATCCTCAACCGCCTGGGTCGGCACGCCCGCTGCGGCCGCGTCCTGCATAATCATATGATCCAACCCCAAATTACCGCTGACCATGTCCTGCATCGCGCAGGGCGGGATAGATAGCATCATTGACAGATACCATGGCTGCATCTTGGCAGCCATGAATGGCGGTAAAGACCGACTGCTGGCAGCTTCTGCAATCGTCGCCCACGTGTCGTCATCGACAAGATCGCGCAGGGTCGGCCCCTCGGTCAGGAAAAGGATGCCGGGCTCGGTCACGACAAGCTGTTCAAGCGTCTTCTGATCCTCTTGCGTGGCCTCAACCAAGACCAGATCAGCGCGCTGCACGGTTTCTTTGAGCCGTTCACGGATACCTTCCAACCGGGGGTCATAGACATGCATCGTGCCCACGACAGTAACCTGCTGATCACCTTTTTTGGCAGTCCAGACAGTGCCATTACCGAACGGAATATCAGATGCCGCCTGCGCAAGCGCGTTCCTGTCCGCCGGGCTGAGTTGATCGAGAAATCCGTCGCCAACGCATTGGGCAACGGCGGGTACACTCAGAACACAGAACAAGATTGCAAGAAGTGTACGCTTGAGCATGTGACATCCTTTTGGCTGCTGTCCCGTCAGACTATGCATCATTGGTTAATGGTAAATGATGCGCAAGCGGATGCTTCTGTCTAAAGCCAAGTTGGAATGAAAAGACCCCCGCCCTTTTCAGGACGGGGGCCAGCTAAAATAACTTTCATCTGGTTGCTGAAAGGATCGGCACATCCTGAAGGCCACCACGCTCATCCCTTTGCACATCACTTCCGGCCATATAGGCCGCACCCAGAACACCAAATAGACCAATCACGTAAAATGACGTGATCTCAGGTCCAGGCATACTCGTAAATTTCATCAAACCTTTACCGTCGCACTCGCTACAATGACGTGCCTACGGCAGGCGTGGGCCCTTTTCTGTGCGATTTGACACAAAGGTTAATGATTTTCCTAATTTTCTGACAGAATTTCCGGGTCAAGAATTTCGATCCGTTGCCGCGATGACTTGATCGCGCCGCGCTTGACGAACTTGCTGATAGACCGGCTGACCATCTCGCGGTTTGCACCGATGCTGCCCGCGATTTCCGAATGTGTTGGCGCGCCTTCGATAATCGCGCCGTTTTCCAGTTTGCCCTGTTCGGCAGCCAGACGCAGCAGGTATGACCCCACGCGCTGTTCCACCGACATCGTCGTCATTTCCATGCTGCGCAGGGTCAGCGTTCTGATTTGGCCCACCAGATGCTGCACCATCCGGTTACGGACCAGCGGAACCTTGTCAAAGATGTCCAATAGGCTTTGGCGTTTGAGCGAGAGAATGCGCGCGTCTGTCTTGGCAAAAACGGCCAATGACCGTGGGGTTCCATCCAGTGCGGCCAATTCGCCAAAATAGGTGCCGATTGGAAACCGCGAAAACACTATCTCGCGGCCTTCGGGTGTCCAAAATACCGCCAAGAGTGCACCCTCAAGCAGGAAATAAAGATCAAATGACTCGTCTTGCTGGTCAAACACGGTTTGCCATGCGCCAAGCTTTTGCTCGTGAGCCAAAATGTCAATGTCTTCCAGATCAGCAGTTGTGACCCCTTCAAACAACGGGAGCCCGTAATCAAGTAACCCTTCTGCGTTCATTGTCGTCCAAACATGTCCCTATTTGCGCTATGCCTTCCTGACGGCAAGAGCGCGGCAAACCAAAAGCTGTGTGGTTTTTATCTTCTTTGTTCGTGTCACCGTTAAGTGCAAACGCTGGCGTAAAGAAGGCCTCGCGTGCGAAAAAATCCGGAAGGATCAACTTTCGCACGCCTTACAACGCTTTGAAAAAACGGAAAATCAGCAAATAGGGATTGCCAAGGACGGCAGATTCGCCACCCAAAAGTCACAAAACGGCACGACCCTAGCGTCAGCCGGGTCGGTCAAGACCTGTCAAATAAAGCAGGTCAGCAGCCAAAATGATGCTTGAGTTTAGTAGGGTTCGAACAGGCTCGTCCATGGTGCGGCAACGCCTGCGCACAACACCGGGGCTGCGTTCTGCCTTGCGATCAGCCCGACACATCCGTGGTGTTTGAAACGCGCAGGCACGTGGGGGAGACTTTCGATCAGCGCGCCATAGCCGTTGAATGCATTCCCGCCACAGGCTGTGATCCGCCGCACGATTTCATCGTCAGACCCAAGCGCATCTGTTGCGGAAAAGTGCAACTTGAGCACTTTCAACTGGCCGTTGCCGTGGTCGGTAAATCTGAAGCCAAGGCGGTTGAACGGAAGTGGACCGCCCGGGTTGGCGCCGGTCAGCCCGTCAATAGCGTTCGACAAGATTAATGGTGACACCTGCGCCGCATCGGCCAGAACAGGCAGGCAGTGTCGGGTCGCATCGGCTAGTTCGAACAGGATACTGGTCGCGCCCGTCGTCCCGTCAAACACAATTGTTTTGGGCCGGACTTTCGGACCAAAGGCTTCAAGCACTGAGCTCAGGTCATGGGCACTGAACAAAGTAGACAGGTCATCGGCCTCTGCAGGCACTTCTGCGATGATGTCGCAATGTGTTTTGCCTTTGCCATGACGCAGGCCAAGCCACGCACCAAATTTCAGCGGCCCCGCGCCTTGTGCTGCGCTGATCACATCGCGCAATGAAGCAGGGGGCAATTTTGCGCCGTAGCCATCCATGATTCTGCATACCTCGTCGACTCTTCCGTTCGGGTCCGATGCCGGGTCTGCGACCTCGGTCATCAATTGCAGATCGGGTTGTGCCGTTGAAAAAAGCATCTCGACCGGGGAACCCGTTGACGTCAAAACGCTGGGGCGCCAATCCGCCCAACCGTCCGGATGCATCACCCCGATGTCATGCAGGATTCTTTCAATCGCCTCGCCGGACTTGCCTTGCCGACGCAGAAACCAACACCAATCAAAATCACTACGGGCTGGGTAAGACAGGGCAAAACTATGCATGTTGGGTCTTTCTTTGGCTTGGATTTTTTGATTGTAAACTGGCGCGCCAGATCGAAAGGCGCGCCTAAACTCATTATGAAACGCAAGGTTCTGTTTCGGGACAAAACAGCCCCTCGCAGAAGATCGGGGCTGACTTGGCAGTCGCATCTCCCGGTCTCATGAGGTTACTACTCTGGGGTTTAGCTTTAGCGTGGTTGGCGCCTTTGTGATTGATCTTGCTCAATCAGGTCTGTGACAAAACGCACAATGCGATTTTTTATAGACCAATTTTGCTGCGCACCGAGAGCGTCAGCCGGACATCTTGACCGTCTTCCAACGAAAAATGGTGCCACGCATACCCAGAATCGGCAGAATCGGTCTAAGCAACTGCCGGGAAGCCGCCAACTATGAATGAATTTGCTTCATAAACCGTCCAATCTTTTGGCAAAGCAGCGCCAACCGAACAAAGTGAGCAAAGGTCATGCAGCCTTTTTCCAGAACGCGCGCCGAATGAAAGATGCATATATTTTATATATATTACAAATACTTAGGTATATATTTCAACCTCCATCCCCACTAATTGTAAACCACTTTGGCAATCTACCGCTTAGATTAACCGAAAGTGAACGCCCTGTTTTGTGCCCGTTAACAAAGGGTCGGTCATATAATTTGTTAATAAGTTCTCAACGCCTTTGGGGAGTGCAGAGAGAGCATATTCGGGACGCAAGGAGTGATGAATATGTATTTTGGGCAGTTTTACACCAAGTCATCCGAAGTGATGGCAAGCCCACGCGGCATGTCGGATCCGGCAATCAGTCGCCCAAAGGCGGACGGTTCTCTTGACGATGTCCATCATTCCAGAGATGATTTGGCAGACAGAGAAAACGGCCGCTTTCCCGAAGTGGACGACATTGTTGATCGGCTATCTCACGACGCGAAAATCGTCACCCTTCGTGCGCAGACGCGCTAGTTTCTTACGGCCCCAAACGGGAGTGAAATCATGATGCGCTCTCCTCGGGCATTGATGGTCATCCGCCTGATCTGCCTTTCGTCGTTCTGGACACTTCCGGCCGCAGCCGATGCTGATGACCGCGAGTTGTCGCAACGCGAATTGCGTACGGCGGTCGCCAGCAATTCTGCTATTGAAACCAGACGTCTTATCTCCGGTGTCGAAGATTACACTGGCGGTGATGTCGTGGAAATCCGCGCCTTTCTGATCGACAGCGTTGTAACATACAGTGTTTTGGTACGGCACAAAGACGGGCACATCGGGTCGGTGATGATTGACGGGCAGACAGGCCGCGCCGTCACCCCGGACTCGCAGGCCGGACAGCAAGTCAGATCACTTGTAGCAAGCGCGCCTGCCGCATCTGGGTCTGAACGTGGGCGCGCGAACCTAAACGTCAGTGGCACGCGCCGGGCACCTGGAAGAGACGCTAGCAACAACAGTCGAAGCAATCGCAATGACGCTGGCCGCAACGGAAATAGTGGCCGCGAAAACGGAAATAATGGCGGCGGGAACAGTGGCGGCGGCAATAATGGCGGCGGCAAAGGGAACAGCGGCGGCAACGGGAAGAAGAAGTAAGCAGCAAAGGGTCCAAATCTTACGAAACCGCTTACCGGGGCATCTCGTGAACGCTTCTTTAATTTCTGGATTTTAGCATGTCCTTGCCTCATATTTGCCACGCTGCACAAATAGTGACTCCCCATGCGTATATTACTTGCCGAAGACGAAACCGCACTTGCACAGCAAATCAAGAGCGTCCTGACTTCCGAAGGTCGCGTTGTAGATGTCGCTCGTGACGGAGTAGAAGCTCAGTTCTTGGGCGAAACCGAACCATATGATGTGATCATATTGGACATCGGGCTACCGCAGCGCGACGGACTGACAGTCCTCAAGAGTTGGCGTTCAAAGCAGATATCCACCCCTGTGCTTATTCTGACTGCGCGCGATGGCTGGTCAGAACGTGTGGACGGTCTAGATGCTGGCGCCGATGATTACCTGACCAAACCGTTCCACATGCCTGAACTGTCAGCCCGCATCCGAGCGATTATCCGGCGGAAATCGGAGCAGCGCAATCCAGTCTTTGAAAAGGATGGCATCGTCTTTGACACGCGCAATAATCAGGTCACAGTCAGAGGCCTGCCAGCCAGTCTTACCGCGCAGGAAGTTGCTGTGCTGTCATATTTATTCAACAATTCCAATAAACTCGTGTCGCGCACTGAGCTTTCGGAACATATCTATGAATATGACGGCGACAGGGACTCCAACACGATTGCAGTCTTTATCAATCGGCTGCGCAAGAAGTTGGGCGATGGTTTGATCGAAACCGTGAGAGGCCGCGGGTACGTCATTAAATTGGCCCAATGATCTCGCTCCGGGCGCGCGCGATCACCGGCGGCGTGATCTGGGCGATTTTTACCATTATTATCGGTGTCTTTGGCCTCGCCTCCTATGTGGACCGACTGGCCCAAGAACGGTTTGATGAACTGCTTGTCACACGGCACACCCAAGCGGTCATTTCAGTGGCAAAAAGCGCGATGACGCAAAACAGCATTGCGAGCGGTATTGGTGAAGCTTCTTACAGGCGGCCTTTTTCGGGGCAATATTGGCAGGTCATTGCGCCAGATGGCGAGGTTTTTGTTTCTGAATCGCTTGTCGATGCGCGCCTTCCGCGCCCCGGCCCCAACACAGGCAAGATATCAATAGCCAACTTTGTCGGCGAGACAGATGAACAATTGCGCCGGATTGAAGAGTGGCTGACCCTTGAGGATGGGTCCATCTGGCACGTTCAGGTGGCGTCGTCGCTGAGCAGCCTGCTTCAGGATCGTAATCAACTTCGCGGCAATCTTCTGCTTGCCTTTGGTTTAATCGCGATTCTCGGGATAATTGGCGCGTTCCTGCAAGCATCTACGACGCTCCGGCCGCTAAATGACTTGCGACGGGAAGTCTTGTCCAGATGGGACAAAGAAGGCGGGCTCGATGTCGCGGGATATCCGGTCGAGGTCGCCCCTTTGGTCAATGATATCAATACCCTGCTCGACAGGAACCGCGAAATTATCACAAGATCGCGGCGGCAGGCAGCGGACCTTGCCCATGCGGTCAAGACACCATCGGCAATCGTGCGGAATGAGCTTGAAGCGTTGCAAAGGAACGGACAACCTGTTGACCAATCAATCGCGGCGCTCAATCGTCTGGATGCCCAGTTGAACCGATCCTTCGCAAGGATCAGGGCAGATGGCGGAAGCTCTTCAATCAATACCTACACCGATCTTGACATATCGCTGGGCCGCATGAGCAAAGCTTTTACCAGCTTGGCAGGCAATCTTGGCAAGGTTCTGATATCAGACATAAGTTCCAATCTGAGGGTCCGGATGGACCGTACGGACTTTGAAGAAGTCATTGGCAACCTACTGGATAATGCTCTGAAATGGTCCGCCACAGAAATTCGCATTACGGCCCGCGACGAACAGGATCACGTCGCAATTATCATCGAAGATGATGGCCCCGGTATTCCCGAAGCAGATCGCAAAACAGCGATGATGAGCGGCCAGCGCCTTGATACATCTCAGCCCGGCACGGGACTGGGGCTGGCGATTGCGACGGACGTGGCCTATGCCTACGGTGGTGAGGTGACACTTGGCACATCAGATCGGCTGGGCGGGCTTAAGGTGACTATCCGGCTAAAGACGTCCGGTTTTTGACGTCTTCGATTATCGCATTGCACGCCCTCCTGAATGGTAAGGGGTGCCCAAAGAAAAAGCCCCTTTTCTTCGCTACACTTCAAAACCGCCAATGTTTGCGCCTGTTGTTTGGTTTCAATGCCTTCTGCGATGACTGACGGAGTATCTGTTGGCCCAATTCGACGATCAAGCCGGTTTGCTCTGCAATGGGGACAAAGATGTCCGGCCCAATGCTTCCAAGCTCGTCGTAAAACCACCACGCCAAAACCGTTTCGCCGTATCGCACGAAAATTGCCCGGACCGCAGGTCGGCAACCCCAAACCGTGCCAGAACATCCAGAAAGGGCGTTGAATTCCGGGCCCGAACTCAACCCTACTCTATATTCCGCGTAGTCATTTCGGCATAGCGACGCATCGTTTAGAAACCATTGCAGGCACCACTCGAATTGTGACAAAAACCATGCGTGGCGCGCCATCGACCTCCCGATCTTTGGCGTTGGCAGCGCCGCTGGCACTTGATGCCTGCACGCGCTAGATTGGCGCCAGACAATCAGGGCGAGGCTATGAAAAGACTGACATTACTGGTGCTTATCGTCAGTGCGATCTATAGTACCTATTGGTTTGTTGGCGCAAATACGGTCGAAAGCCGCGCGGTTGAATCCATTGCACTTGCCCGTTCCGAAGGCTGGGATATTGCCTATGACACGATCAAGACAATCGGGTTCCCCTCCAGGTTCGACACCACGATCGACGCCCCCAACGTCACGCCGCCTGATGCGCGCTGGACATGGCAGGCGCCGTTCTTGCAGGTGTTTGCACTCAGTTATCAGCCCAACAAGATCATCGCGGCATTTCCCAATAGCCAGAGGTTGCAACTGCCGACCCAGAAACTCAGCCTGACATCGGATGAATTGCGTGTCAGCGCCGGGGTGCGGCCAAATGCGGACCTGAGTTTTGATGCACTCACCACCGAGGGTGCGGGCGTCAGCGTCTCCTCTGATATCGGCTGGTCCATTGCATTGCAGAACGCACTAATTGCGCTACGAAATACGCCTGACATGGACAAATCCTATGATGCCTATGCGCAGATCAACAACCTCTCATTGCCCAGCGAATTCCTGAAACAACTGAACCAAGGCAATAACCTACCCGCCAAAATCGACAGCATCACCATCAATAGCCAGCTTGGCTTGAATCAAACGCTGGACCGACACACGAAGAACCCGCAACTGCAATCCATCACCCTTGAAAACGCGCAGATCGTTTGGGGCACGCTTTCGGTGCGGGCAGAGGGTCGTGTCGACATTGACTCGACAGGCGTTCCGACCGGACGGATCACGCTGATCACCCAAGACTGGCGCACGATGATCGACATTCTGGTCAGCATGGGTCAGGTGCAGCCGGGCATCGCGGAAACGCTTAGAAACATGGCCGGAGGTCTGGCCAATGATGCAGGCGTTCTGGAGTTGCCCGTCAGTTTCGGGAATGGCTTTATGTCGTTGGGGCCCATACCGCTTGGGCCCGCGCCACGCCTGCGCTAGTCCCGCCCGAACAGCCCGGTGAGCGCGCGGCGGACCAGACCTGTGACCGATGGCTTTTGCGTCGCATGAAACGGCAGCGGGCGGCAGACTTCGATGGCGGCCACCCCCACGCGGGCGGTCAATGCGCCATTCACGACACCCTCACCAAATTTGCGCGATATCTTGGACAGCACCCCGCCACCCGCGACGGAACTGATCAGATCATCGCCAACGGCGACCGCACCAGTCGCCACAAGATGGGTGAGCACAGAGCGGGTCAACCGCCAACTGCCCAACGTGCCCGCACGCCCGCCGTAAACCTCTGCGATACGCCTGATCATCCGCAAGTTCGACGTGAGCGCGGTAAAGACGTCGGCCAAAGCCAAGGGCACCACCGCAGTGACAGTCGCAACCTGTCTGGCGGCGGCTTCGACCTCGCGGGCGGCGCGCGCGTCAAGCGGGGCCATCAATATGTTTTCCGCCAGCCCCAGCAGTCCATCAGCGTCAAGTATATCTGCCTGCCGCTCCGCAAGGGATGTACGCGCCCATGCGGTATCCTCGCGGTTGGCATACAGGCTGTTCAGCGACCCGATCACGGTGCGCGCCGCCTTCAGATCCTTAGCATCCAGCGCCTCTGCCGCTTGCCGTTGGATCGTGTCCAGTTTGCGCAAACGTCCAAAGGCCGCCAGTTCGCGTACCGCCAGCACCAGCAGAACAAAAACCAGTAATCCGATCAGAAGGCTGGCGATTCCACCCAGGATAGGGCTACGCGCCAGCAGCGCATTCACGTAATCCCATGCCGCCAATGACACGATAAAAACCAGCAATGATAGGGTGATAGACCAGAACCAGCGGGCAATTTTCGATGGGCGTCGGGCCGCAAGCGCGGCCACTTGCTGCATTGCAGCCCCCTGTTCCATCGGCACCAGATCAGGGACAGCGGGGGCCGCTTCGGGCTTGGCCGGTTCCTCGTGTTCAAGGTCGATAAAGATGGGGCCGTTGGTCATTTGACAACTCTCAAAAGGGGACACCGATCAGAAAAACGCGCCTTGCATCTGTTCACAACCGGTCCCCCAACAGGAATTGCGCGGCCTTATCCAGCCGGATATGGGGCGGGCCGTCACCGGGGCGCAGGGTCAGCGGGGCAGGTGCGAAATTCATTATGCTATAATCCGCATCAAGCCAGTTTTCCGACCCTTCCCGTGCCGGCGCCAGTAAATGCGACGGATCGCTTGGCAGCTTTCCGGGATAAAACGCGGCCTGTTTGCCATTTTCCAGCAAACGCCCGCGAACCACGTCCAAGGGCCCTTCCTTATGTTCGACGGTCTGTTCCACAGTGGTGCGCAAAGCAGCAATCGACATCGCAGCGGTCTTGGCCCCTGCGAAATCGGCACGGTCCTTTGCATCCCGCAAAAGCGCCTCTGTGATAGCGGTCAATTGCGGATGCTGGCTGTGATGCAGGTGGTCGGCCTTGGTGGCGGCAAAGAGTATCTTTTCAACCTGTCGGCCCTGAAAAATGCGGGCCAGAAATGCGTTACGTCCGGGGCGAAAGGCCCCCAATATCCGCGCCATCGCCTCCCGCAGATCATCAAGTGCAGCAGGCCCCGCATGAATGGCCCCCAGCACATCGACCAAGACGATCTGCCGGTCGATCTTGGCAAAATGGTCCTTGAAGAACGGCCGCACGATATTGCGTTTGTAGCTTTCGAAGCGCCGCTCAAGCTCGCGCCCCAGCGACCCGCGTGGAAAGCTGTTACCGGGCAAGGGGGCGAAGGTCAGCACGGGTGAACCTGCCAGATCGCCGGGCAACAGGAAGCGACCGGGCGAACAGTCGGAAAAGCCCGCTTCACGTGATGCGCGCAGATGCGCGGTATAGCTGTGAGCCAACGCCTGCGCATCCGGTTCATCCAGTTTTGCAATCGGGTCAACGCCTGCCACCAATGCCAGATATTCATCACCGCTCGGTCGCCCGGCGGCACGTTTAAGCGCTGCGGCGGACCAGTCGGCATAGGACTGATCCAAAAGCCCCAGATCAAGCAGCCATTCACCGGGATAATCCACGATATCAATATGCACTGTGCGCGGGCCGGAAAGGCCAGACAGCAATCCACTTGACTGCACCCGCAGGGACAGGCGCAATTCGCTGATTGTATTGGTCCCCTCCGGCCAGCGTGGGTCCGTCGCCGTCAGGCGCGCCAGATGATCCTCGTAGGCAAAGCGCGGGACCGTATCATCCGGCTGCGGCTGCAAATAGGCTGTGCGGATGGCCCCGTTGGCGGCAGCGGCCAGTTGCGGCATCCGCCCCCGATCCATCAGGTTGGCGACAAGCGACGTGATAAAGACGGTCTTACCCGCCCGCGACAGCCCCGTTACGCCCAACCTGATCACAGGCTCGCTAAACGGGGCCGCAAGCGTGTCGGCCACACCTTCAACGCTGCGTGCGATTTGGTCCGCAATTGTTGATAGCACCACTGGCTGCCCCTCTTTGCCTTGGGCACAAGATAGGGGTGTGCGGGGACATTGTGTAGGGATTGATTTCAGATGGGTCCGCGCCTAAGCCACTGTCATGCCACGTTATGCCCTTCTTGTTGAATATCACGGTACCCCCTTTGCAGGCTGGCAGCGCCAAAGCGACCAGCCGTCAGTGCAAGGCGCGATCGAGGCTGCATTGGCCAAGCTGGAACCGCGCGCACATACCATCGCCGCAGCAGGGCGCACTGATGCAGGCGTACATGCATTGGGGCAGGTGGCCCATTGCGACATGGACAAGGACTGGGATCCGTTCCGGCTGTCCGAGGCGCTGAATTATCATCTCAAACCCGCACCTGTGGCGATTTTGGCCTGTGCGCAGGTGTCCGACGACTGGCACGCCCGGTTTTCCGCCGTCGAGCGGCGCTATCTCTTTCGAGTGATTTCACGCCGTGCCCCTTTGACATCCGAAGCAGGGCAGTTGTGGCGGGTCAATCATCCGCTGGATGCGGCTGCAATGCAGGCGAGCGCTGACAGCCTATTGGGTACGCATGACTTTACGACTTTCCGGTCCTCGATCTGTCAGGCCAAAAGCCCGGTAAAGACACTGGATGAATTGCGGATCGAGGTTGTGCCCCGACCTCACGGCACCGAATACCGGTTTCACGTGCGCGCACGGTCGTTCCTGCATAATCAGGTGCGCAGCTTTGTAGGCACGTTGGAAAGGGTCGGCGCAGGTGCTTGGACGCCGGACAAGGTTGCAGACGCGCTGGCCGCAAAAGATCGTGCCGCATGTGGCCCGGTCAGCCCGCCACATGGGCTTTATCTGGCCGAAGTCGGCTACCCGCAAAATCCCTTTGATGAGGCAGCTCGCGGCTTAGGGTGAATGCGTCCTGACCCTTCTGTATCAGGGTATTGTTATTAATGTCCCGTCGGCGGCCTTCAACTCACATGTGATGTCGTCCCCAATGCTGTGAGCATCCGACCGAGATTGTCGATAGACGGGGCGGGCGGTTTGAAGCGGGCACGCATGCTTGAAATTATTGCTCGCTGCGAAGCGGAACGGGGCAGGAAGGGGCTCTGGGCCGCCGGTGTTATTCGAGTATTTCCACCGGCCGTTCCCATTGGATCAAGACAATGCATCCGGTCTCTGATCTGACGGAATGGATTGATCCTTCGGGATTGATCGCCAGATCACCCTTATAGATCGTGCCCCGTTCGTCGGTCTGCTGGCCTTCCAGCACCAGAATGGTTTCCAACCCTGTGTGTCGATGGCGCGGCACTTTTGCACCGGGCGCATAGCGCAACAAAGCCGTCGCAGGTTCGCCCGTTTTGATGTGGTGAATATCCACCCCTTCGCGGAAAAACTCAAAAGGAAGCTTATCCAACTGGCCTGGTAGATCCGTGATCACGAAGGGGTCAGTCATGCCATGCATCCCGTAACTGTGTGTAGCGCGCAGTCCAACCGACGATGGCCCCTTGTGCGCGAACCATATCCAGTGTGGCGGCTTTGAACTGCGGGAAATAGCTTTCGGTGGCGTCTTCAATCAGCAGACAGTCAAAGCCGCGATCGTTTGCTTCGCGCATGGTGGTTTGTACGCAAACCTCTGTTGTCACACCTGCGAGGATCAGGCTCTTGATGCCATGTGACGTCAGGTGCGCCATCAGCGGGGTTGCGTAGAATGCGCCTTTGCCGGGCTTGTCAATCACCAGTTCGGTCCCCGTTGGCATAAGTTCCGGGACAATCGCGGCCCCGTCAGCGTCTGCTACAAGAATACGACCCATTGGCCCCGGATCACCGATCCGCAGTCTGGGTGCCCCTCGGTCCCGCTTTGCGGCGGGCAGATCGCTCAGATCAGGCTTATGACACTCGCGCGTATGGATGACCGCAACCCCCTTGTTCCGGCACAACGCCATCAGATCTGACGTGGTTGGTATGATCGCCCGCAAGAGCGATACATCATTTCCCAGCGCTTCACCAAAACCGCCCGGTTCCAGAAAATCACGCTGCATGTCGATCACGATCAATGCCGTTGTTGCGGGATCGAACCGAAAACCAAAGGGCTGTGCGTTGCCGACTTCGACCATCATGCATGGCCTGCCATATGGTGACCGATCATGGCGATGTCGGCTTCGGCAGTTGGTACGTCATAGGTTATCCGGCCTTCTGACATGACCAGCACCCGGTCGGTCAATTCCATGATTTCATCTAGGTCCTCGGACATAATCAGTACTGCTGCCCCCGCATTACGCGCCTGCATGATCCGCGTCCTGATTTCGCCCACGGCCGAGAAATCCAACCCAAAGCAAGGGTTCGAGATAATCAACAGATCAACATCGCCAGACAGTTCCCGTGCAAGGACCGCCCGTTGGACATTGCCCCCGGACAACGCGTTGATCGGGCTGTCGATAGAGGTCGTCTGGACCTTGAATTTGCCGACCAGATCAGACGCACGATTGCGCATGTTCCGACCAGACAGCCAGAAACGGGACTGCCTGTCATTGGTGTCAAAACTGCGGAAATCCATGTTTTCCGCAACCGTCATGCGCGGTGCGCAGGCGTTGAAGAGCGGCTCTTCGGGGAGGTAACGCACGTTGTGCGCGCGGGCCTCGTTGCGGGTTGCATCATAGGGGGTGCCCTTGACTTTGATCTCGCCGGATCTGCGCGGGCGTTGACCGGTAAGGATTTCCATCAGTTCCATCTGGCCATTGCCGGAAATGCCTGCAATGCCCACGATTTCCCCGGCCCGCACTGCGAGCCTGTCGATCTGGATATCCCTCAGACCGGACCGATCCCGAGCGGTTACACCACTCAGTTCAAGAACCTTGGCACCGGCAGCCCCTGAACGCGGTGCGGGCTTCGAAATTTCGGCGTCACCCATCATCATGCCTGCCATATCCGCGTGGCTAAGATCGCTGACTCTGCCGCCTCCGACCAGCTTGCCACGCCGCAGAACGGATACCGCATCTGCAAAGGCTGTCACTTCGCGGAATTTATGGGTGATCATCAGGACTGAAATTTCGCCGTCCTCACACAGTTGGCGCACGTGGCCCAGGACCTCATCTGCTTCAGCAGGGGTCAGCACTGACGTCGGTTCATCCAGGATCAGGAATCGCCGCCCAAGATAGAGTTGCTTGAGAATTTCCAGCTTTTGTTTTTCACCGGCTGCCAAGGCCTGTACCGGTTGATCAAGCGGAACCTGAAACGGCATCCGGGCCATGAAAGCCTGTAATTTCTTATGCTCGTTACACCAATCGATGATCCGCGGCGCGTCTTCGCGGCTGATCACCAGATTTTCGGCAGCGGTCAGTGACGGGACCAACGTGAAGTGTTGGTAAACCATGCCCAGCCCCAAGGTATGCGCTACTTTGGGATCGGTAATCCGCGCTTCGCGCCGGTCCACAAGCATTTCACCAGACGTCGCGTGATAGAACCCCATCATACATTTCACCAGCGTCGACTTGCCCGCACCATTCTCACCCAGCAGCGCATGGAAACTGCCCGGGCTTACCTTGATCGAGCAGTCTTCCAATGCAGTGAATGCGCCGAATTGCATCGTCATATGAACCGTCTCGACGCCAATGGCCTTCATGGCAGCTGCTCCAAAACGGTTTTGCTGTCGCTAACCGCCCCAAAGACGCCCCCCTGCATCGTGACCATCTTCAAGGCGGCGTCATGGTTTCCCTGATCCGTTGCACCGCAACAGTCCGAAAGGACAAGACACTCAAAGCCCCGGTCATTGCCTTCACGCATCGTGGTCGAGACGCAGACATCAGTCGTGATGCCGGTCAGGATGATATTATCGATCCCACGTGTGCGCAGGATCATTTCCAGATCTGTTGCATAGAAGCTGCCTTTGCCGGGTTTGTCGATGATTGGCTCACCCGCGATAGGATAAAGCTCGGGGATAATATCCCAGCCGGGTTCCCCCCTGATCAGGATCTTGCCACAGGGGCCCGGATCACCAATGCCTGCGCCAATCTGTTGACTGCGCCAACGCTTGTTGGCAGGCAGATCGGCCAGATCGGCCCGGTGGCCTTCGCGGGTATGGATAATATGATACCCTTTGGCACGCATGGCGCCCAGCACCGCTTTGATCGGCTCAATGGGCGCTTGGGTCATGGATAGATCATAACCCATTTTATCCACATAGCCGCCTTCACCACAGAAATCCGTTTGCATATCGATGATCATCAATGCCGTATTTTCGGGGCGTAGATCCCCGTTATAGGGCCAGACGTAAGGATCGGCTTGAATGGTCATTCTGCGGCCTCTTTTGTGGGGTTGAATGTCCGTGTTGGCGCTGGAAAGCCAAAATCAGTGCCGTCTGTGACTTTCACCTCATCCTCCCATGGCAGGCTGTATTGCCCGGCGGCCAAATCGGTCATGTAAGTATACGGGCAATCCTGCGCCCCCCCTTTGACCGCGACATAGCCGCGATGGCCGAACTGATAGATGTTGTTTTCCACGCCCCAGTTCGCCCGCGCTTCGCGGACCAGATCAGGACGGACTTCGGCGGTGATTATCTCGTCTGCGCGCCCTGATGTGCCATGGGCGATGATCGCGCCATCAAAGTTGCAGATCATGCCTTCCCCCATGCTGTCGAAGGTCCCGTCACTGCCGCACATGCATACATTGGCGGTGACCATCAGGTTGCAGAAGGCATTGGATTGGTTGGTGAATTTCCAACTGTCGCGGATCGGTGCGGTGTAACCGGCGGTCCGCAGCATGATCTCGGCGCCCTTGTAGGCCGCTTCGCGCGCCATTTCGGGGAACATGCCATCATGGCAGATGATCAGAGAAAGCTTGCAGCCCTTTGGCCCCTCGACAACCGGAATACCGCTGTCGCCCGGCTCCCATGGCTCCACAGGCACCCAAGGGTGCATTTTGCGATAGTAAAGCTGCACCTCGCCTGCGTTGTCGATGATCAGCCCGGTATTGTAGGGCATGCCGCCGGGGTTCGCCTCCATAATGGAAAAGCAGCCCCAGATATCGTTGTCGGTGCAGGCTTGCTTGAAAGCCGCAACCTCGGGGCCGTCCATTGAACACATGATGTCGGGATTGATGTCCATCGACAGCCCATGCAGAGCATATTCAGGGAACACCACAAGATCCATCGTACCCATGTTGCGGCGGGCCTTTGCAGTCATCTCAACGATCCGGTCGGTTTGAGCGGCCAGATCGGCGGGCGTTTCGACAACGGGCAGTTTCAGCTGCACCAGACCGATAACCACCCCATTGGGCGATTTGTTCAGACCTCCAAGACCGTTCATGATGTCTCTCCTATTTGGTAATACTGAGTTCGCCCGGCGCACCGGTCATGGCGCGGGTCGGCGATGATGTTACGATCAGGACACCTAGTGTCAGGACGTAGGGTGCCGCAAAAAACAGATAGTAGCCTTCGGACACGCCGACCGATTGCAGGGTCGGTCCCAAGGCCCCGGCCCCGCCGAACAACAGTGCAGCCCCAAAGCAGGCAAGTGGGTTCCAGCGCGCAAAGATCACGAGGGCGACAGCCATCAGCCCTTGACCGGATGAGATGCCTTCGTTCCAGCTACCGGGGTAATAAAGCGACAGATACGCCCCTCCGACCCCTGCAAAAGCACCTCCCACTGCGGTAGCGCAGATGCGTACAAGCGCAGGGCGCAGTCCCATGGCGCGGGCAGCATCTGTACTGTCCCCAACGACCCGGACAATCAGCCCGACCCGGGTACTGCGAAACATCCACCACATGGCGACGGCAAGGACTGCTCCGATCAGAAACAAGACGTTGACCTGCAAGGCGGCCCGCACCTGCGGTACATCCGACCACCATCCAAAACCGATTGATGGCAAATTCGGCGCAACAGGCTGCACAAAGGGCTTGCCGAAGTAAAACGCCAGCCCCATGCCAAGGATCATCATAGCAATGCCAACGGCGATATCGTTCACCTTGGGCAGCGAACATATAAGGCCATGCAACAGGCCAAACATCGCGCCGCTGATTGCGGCAGCAAAGACGCCAAGCCAGGGTGATCCCGTCAGATAGGCCGCCGCATAGCCAGACATGGCCCCAAAGACGAGCGTTCCTTCAAGGCCAAGATTGATCCGGCCTGATCTTTCTGTCAGCGCCTCGCCCAAGCTCACAAACAAAAACGGGGTTGAGACCCGAATTGCCCCGCCGATGATGGCAAGCGGGATCACCCAAAGGCCCAAATCAGTTTCCATCGCGTGTGCTCCACCGTTCCGGGGCGAAGAATTTGAACCGCCCAAAGAGTGTGTCTGAAATCAGGATCGCCAGAAAAACAAACCCTTGCAGAACCAGGACCGTTGCATCTGGAAGATCCATGCGGCGTTGGACCAAACCGGACGATGCTTCAAAGCCTGCAAGCAGGACTGCCACAGGAATGATCGCCAGCGGGTTATGCCGGGCGAGAAATGCAATCAGGATGCCTGTATAGCCATAGCCACCCGCAAGGCTGGCGTTCGCCGATCCATGCACGGCGGCGACCTCAAAGAACCCGGCCATACCGGCAAAAGCACCGCCCAGTGCCGTAAACCCGACAATCAACCACCCGACAGGCAGCCCCTGCACCTGTGCCGCGCGCACATTTCCGCCCGCGATCCGGGCCGCAAAGCCCCATGTGGTCTTTTCGATCAATACCCAGGCCAGCACGCAGCAGACCACCCCGAAAGCCAGTCCCCAATGCACGTCCCAGCCGGGCAGGTTTCCGATGCGTAAAGCATCGTCCAAGGGGGCAGTGGACGGTTTATTCAGGCTGGCCGGGTCCCGCAATGGCCCTTCGACAAGGTGGTTCATCAAGGCGATAGCGATATAGGCCATCAGCAGGCTGGCGATGGTTTCGTTCACCCCTCGAAAGTGACGCAATGCACCAACCGCGCCGATCCAGACCGCGCCGATCACCATGGCGCACACCAGCATCAGTGGCAGGGCCAACGCAGCAGGGGTTCCGGCAAGCATAACAGCCGCAGCCCCCGCCCCGACGCCACCCAGAACAATTGCGCCTTCACCCCCGATGACAACGAGGCCCAATCGCGCGGGTAGCGCGACGCAAAGCGCCGCAAGCAACAAAGGTGCCGCCCGCGACAACGTGTTTTGCCATGAAAAGGCCGTGCCGAAACCGGCGCGATAAACCAGTGATAAGAACTCAGTCGGTGATTTGCCCTGCAACAGCAGAAAAACGCTGAAAATTGCAAAGCCCACGAGCAGCGCGCCAACGGGGATAACCACCGCTTCTGCGCGCCGGGCCACAGCCGCACGCCCCAACAAAGGACGCGCGACTGTGGCAGGTAAGGAGGGTGATGAAACGCGCATCACACCGATCAGGAGGTCGAACCGATCACGCCTTCTACCAGATAATCCATGCTTTCCAGCGCGATATCATCTTCGGCAAAGCCTTCCCCCGCAGCCGCAATGACGTTGCCACTGTTATCATTCAGCGGGCCTTTGATGGCTGCAAATCCACCGGCCATGATTTGCGCTTTCGTTGCCTCAAACTGGGCGCGGGATGCGTCAGACACGGCGGGGCCAAGAGGGGACATCTTGATAAAGCCGTCGGCCAGCCCGCCGCGCACAAAGTTATCAATCGTGCCGCCATCCAGCACAGTCTGAACCATGCCTGTATAGACACCGGCCCAGTTCCATTCGGCACCTGTCAGGTATTTTTCGGGGGCGAGCGGGGACTGGTTGGCGTGGTAGCCACAGACATAGGCATCGCGGCCCGCAGCGGTCTCCATCACGACTTTGGGTCCATCCACATGGCAGGTGATCACGTCACAGCCCGCATCTGCCAGAGCGTTGGTCGCCTCGGCCTCTTTCACAGCCAATGACCATTCCCCGGTAAAGATCACCTGGCAGGTGATTTCCGGATCGACCTGACGCGCACCCAACAGGAAAGAGTTGATATTCAGCAGAACCTGCGGGATGGGCTTGGCCGCGACAAAGCCAATTTTCTTGGTTGTCGTCGCGTGGCCTGCCGTGATGCCGTTCAGGTATTGCCCCATGCCGATATAGCCGAAATAGGACCCGACATTTGTCGGCATGCCTTCGGACCACAGGCCGGCGGCGTGTTGAAAGCGTACGTCAGGGTGTTTTGGCGCGGTTTCGAGAACATGCGGGTCGAAATAGCCAAAGGATGTCGGGAAGAGCAGTTTTGTTTCATCGAAGTTAATCATCGATTCCATCGATTTCTGCACATCGATGGTTTCGGCGACGTTTTCTTCCTCAACCACTGTGACGCCTTCCATGGCTTTCACAGCTGCAGCGCCTTCGGCGTGGGCCTGATTGTAGCCGAAATCATCCTTTGGGCCGACATAGATAAAACCAACGCTTAGCGGGGCGTGTCCATCCGCAAAGGCAAGCTGCGGCATTGCTGTGGCACCAGCAAGAGCAGCCGTACCGCTTAGAAAACGACGACGGGAAAAGGGGGGGATCGACATGCAAATACTCCTTATATTCTGAACGCGCTATAACCGCGGCTGATGTGGTCAGCCGGCGGATCAGTCGCGATCATCATGAGGTGTGCTTTGCGTTGCTGTCTTCTGCTATTATCGCACCGTTATGCTGCAAAAAACGCAACACGGACGCGCATGCAAAATCAGGATGTGTGCCACGTCCCGTTGAGCCCCTCCAGCGCTGCAACAAGTTGTTGCCCGAACTTTGATGACGCAACCGGAAGAACGCGCCCCTTCATCTGACCAAGCAGAAGCTGGCCGGGCCGCACATCCCGTTCGGCCAGCGGCCGATGCCCGAAGCCCGCGTCTTGTTGCGGTTTCAGGCCAATCGGGATTTGAAAGCCAACCGCGTTTTCCTGGGTCACATAGTGCCGGATCAAATCAAAGGATTCCGTCTCGACCGTCGGGGTCAGCGTCCGGCCGATTGACGTGGCCCCAAGTTCGAGCAAATGACGCACACCATATGCGGGCGCAGGCAGAACAAGTGGATGGTTCAGGCAATCCCGCAGCCTGAGATCAGGCTTTTCCGCCAATGGGCTGCCGTTTTGAAACAGCGCATGCACCTTTTGCGGCAAGGCATAAATGACATCGAATTCCACCAAATGCACCGGCTCAAACACCAGTGCCAGATCGCTGCTGTAGGATGCCAGGTCACGCTCTGCCTGCGCCCTGTCGCGCACGTTGATCGAAAAGGTCACGCCCGGATGTTCTGCCCGGTAGATCGCAATTTGCTTTGGCAGAAAATATGGCAGCAAGGCTTGCGAACAGGCGATCGAGATATGGCCGCGCCGTTCCCCCGAGAGGTCGGCGACCTGCGACTGCACGCGCGCCAGATCAGTCCGCTGCAAGCGAATATGCTGCATCAGCAATTCGCCCGCAGGGTTCAGCCGCATCCCGCGCGGAAGCCGTTCAAAGATCGGCCAGCCGAATTCCTGCTCGAATCCCTGAATACGTCTGTTCAACGCGGACGCCGTTAAATTTGTGTCCTCCGCGGCCTTACGGATCGAGCCCGCGCGCACCACGGCTTCGATCAGTTCAAAGGTTCTTAGGTAGCGCATGTCATGGCATTCCTTATCCGATGCATTTTTTGCACCGATTGTGTTCTTTTATAGCATTAGAAGTGCACGCTGTTCCATTGCAAGCTCTTACACAACAAAATCAAGAGCCCCCACACCAACAGCGAGAGATCTGATGACCGATACAACTTCAAGACGCAATTTCCTGAAAATGGGGGTCGCTGGCGCGTCTGTCCTGCCTTTCTTGCGCGCTATGCCTGCCGCCGCCCAAGGGAACGACACATTGGTTGTCGTGACGGGTGCAACGATCAACAGCCTTGATTTGCATCGCACCGGCACCAGCCGCGCGTCGTATCAAGTGGGCATCAACTGCTATGATCGCCTGCTGACCTTCGGCACAAAGGAAGTGCCCGGCAACGGACTGTCCTATGACTACACAGTCGTAGAACCCGAACTGGCTGAAAGCTGGACAGAATCCGATGACGGGCTGACCCTGACCTTCAAGCTGAAACCGGATGCGACCTTCTGGGACGGCCGCAAAGTGACGGCAGCCGATGTGAAATGGTCCTTCGACCGCGCTGTTTCCGTGGGTGGTTTCCCGACGGTGCAGATGAAAGCCGGTGGGCTGGAGCGTCCGGAGCAATTCATTGCCGAAGATGAAGATACATTCATCATCAAGCTGGATCGTCCATCGAAACTGACGATCCCTGATCTGGCTGTGCCTGTTCCCTATATCATCAACGCTGAGGAAGCGAAGGCCAACGCCACCGAGGACGACCCATGGGCGATGGAATACCTGCATACGACGCCCGCCGGATCAGGTGCCTTCAAAGTCGCCCGCTGGACCCCGGGTGAACAGCTTGTCTACGAACGCAACGATGCATGGGTGGGCGGCCCACTGCCCGAAGTGCAGCGCGTTGTGATCCGCGAAGTTCCCAGCCCTGCCACCCGCCGTGCCTTGCTGGAACGTGGCGATGTGCAGGTGGCCTTTGACATCCCCGATAAGGACGCCGCAGAACTGGCGGATACATTGGATGTCTTTTCGACCCCGGTCGAAAACTGCATCCACTGCCTGTGCCCGAACTTCGCGTTTGAGCCGTTTCAGGATGCCAATGTGCGCAAAGCCATCGCCTATGCCGTCCCTTACGAGGACATTTTCCAGGCGGCTGCCTTTGGCCGCGGCCTGCCTATGTGGGGCGGCGAGGAGGAGATCACCGACATCGCTTGGCCACGCAAGACCCAGTACTATACGGATCTGGATAAGGCCCGTGAACTGATGGCACAATCCGCCTATCCGGATGGGTTCGAGGTACCCTTGTCGATCAGCCTCGACCTTGCCTCATGGATGGAACCAACTGCGTTGCTGGTGCAGGAAGCCTTGGGCGAAATCGGGATCACGGTCGAGATTGAAAAGATCCCCGGTGCCAACTGGAGGACCGCTGTACTGGTGGAAAAGCGCCTGCCGTTGCATCTGGAAAACTTCGGTGGCTGGCTGAACACACCGGATTATTATTTCTTCTGGGCCTATCAGGAAGGGCATCTGTTCAACTCCTCCAACTACCGCAATGACGAAGTTGAAGAGCTGACAAATGCGACTTTGCATATGCCGATGGACGATCCTGAATATGCACCCAAGATCATGCGCATGTTCGAGATTGTGCTGGATGAATTGCCCCGTATTCCGCTGTATCAGCCTGCCCTAAATGTGGCGACCAATGGAGCTGAAGGGTATGAATTCTGGTTCCATCGCCAGCTTGACTCTCGGGTCCTGAAGGCCGTCTGAACATGGCCAAAACCTTCCCCCGGCTGCGCGCAATTGGCTGGCGTGTGGCACAGGCCGTACCTGTAGTGGTCGGTGTCGTGGTGATCAGCTTTCTGTTGACACGCGCGCTGCCGGGGGATCCTGCCGTCTATTTTGCGGGGGTCGCAGCGGATGAAGCCTCAATCGCGGAAACCCGTATGGCGATGGGGCTGGATAAGCCGTTGCCGATGCAGTTCTTCCACTATGTAGGCGACCTGCTGCAAGGTGATCTGGGCCAGTCCCTCACGAGCGGACGGCCCGTCTCCACTGATTTGGCCAATCGGTTGCCGGCGTCACTGGAACTGACGCTCACTGCATTGATCCTGGCCATTGTGATCGCGGTCCCCCTTGGCGTGCTGGCAGCAACGCGTCCGGGCACCTGGGTCGATCACCTATGCCGTATCGTTGTGACAGCGGGTGTATCCTTGCCAACGTTCTTTACCGGCATCTTGTTAATTTACATCTTCTATTACCTTCTGGGCTGGGCGCCATCGCCCTTGGGGCGGCTGGACTTCATCTATCTTTCCCCTGATCACGTCACAGGTTTTTACCTGATCGACGCAGCCTTGATGGGCGATTGGGAAACCTGGTGGGGGGCGGCGAAACAGTTGATTCTCCCCGCGACGACCTTGGCCCTGTTCACCCTTGCACCCATCGCACGGATGACGCGTGCCGCGATGCTGACCGCCCTGTCATCGGATTTCATCCGCACGGCAAAAGCGGCAGGCCTGTCCAATCGCGCCGTGCTGTATCGTTATGCATTTCGAAATGCTCTGCTGCCCGTCGTCACGACGCTGGGCATGGTGTTTTCCTTTGCGCTTGGGGCCAATGTTCTGGTGGAAAAAGTCTTTGCGTGGCCCGGGATCGGTTCATACGCGGTCGAGGCGCTGGTGGTCTCGGATTACGCAGCCGTGCAGGGGTTCGTATTGGCTATGGCGCTGTTGTTCGTCGCGCTCAATCTGATGATCGATCTGCTTTACACGGCCATCGACCCACGCATCGGGTTTGAAGCGAAATGACTGATACAACGCCCACCGACCTGCCGCGCCAAAAGGGCCAAATGGGCCATATCATCTATGTGCTGCGGGCCAACCCGGTGACGCTGATCGCGTTCGGGATGTTCGCATTCCTTATCCTTTCGGCGGTCTTTGGACCCGCGCTGGTGCCTTATGATCCGCTGGCAACCAATGCAAGCAACGCCTTGCAACCGCCATCATGGGCGCATTGGTTCGGCACTGACCAGATCGGACGCGATGTGTTCAGCCGGGTGATCGTGGCAACACGGCTGGACCTGACAATTTCGGTGGCGGCCGTCACAATTTCCTTTGTTGTTGGTTCGGTCTTGGGCTGCATCGCAGGCTATTGGGGCGGATGGCTGGATATCATCCTGAACCGATGCCTGGACACAATCATGGCCTTTCCCCTGTTTGTACTGGCGATGGGAATCGTGGCGGCCCTTGGCAATACGGTCGAAAATATCATCTACGCCACCGCCATCATCAACATGCCCTTCTATGCCCGGCTGGTCCGGGCAGAGGTCAACATCCGCCGCGATGCAGGCTTTGTCCGCGCGGCCAAACTGGCAGGCAGCTCCGACGTCCGGGTGTTGGCCACGCAAATTTTCCCCAACGCGCTACCGCCCATGATGGTGCAAGTCTCGTTGAACCTCGGTTGGGCGATCCTGAACGCAGCGGGGCTGTCCTTCATCGGGCTTGGTGTCAGCCCACCCACCGCCGAATGGGGGATCATGGTCGCGGAAGGTGCAAATTTCATCGTCTCGGGTGAATGGTGGCTGGCCCTGTTTCCCGGCTTATGGCTGATGTTTGCTGTCTTCACCTTCAACCTTCTGGGCGACGGGCTGCGTGACATCGTTGACCCGCGTAAGAGGACCTGAGTGATGCTTACCGTCAAAGACCTCAGCGTCATGTTTCAGACCCGGCGCGGCGCAGTTGACGCGGTGCGTGGCATCAGCTTCGAGGTGTCCAAGGGTGAAATCCTTGGTATTGTGGGCGAAAGCGGGTCGGGAAAATCCGTCACATCCTACGCCTTGATGCGAATCCTCGATATAGGCGGAACGATCAAAGCGGGCGAGGCTACATATTCTGGCGTCGACCTGCGCCGTGCGGCAGAACGGGACATGCGCGACATTCGCGGGCGCGAGATTTCGATGATCTTTCAAAATCCCCGCGCCGCACTCAACCCGATCCGCAAGGTTGGCCATCAAATCGAGGATGTGTTGCGCCAACATGCCCAAGCCACCCGCTACGACGCCCGCCGAAAGGCCATCGCAGCGATGGAGGCGGTCAAGATCAACGATGCTGCGAACCGCTATGATGCCTATCCGTTCGAATTGTCAGGCGGCATGTGTCAGCGCATCGTGTGCGCCATTGCTCTGGCCTGCAACCCGCGCCTGCTGATCGCAGATGAACCCACGACGGGTCTTGATATCACGACGCAAAAAGCGGTTATGGATCTGGTCCGTGACCTGATCCGTGAACGCAATATGAGCAGCATCTTAATCACTCATGATCTGGGACTTGCCGCGCAATATTGTGACCGGTTGCTGGTGATGAAAGACGGGCGAATTGTTGAACAAGGCGACCCGACACAGATATTCAGCCAACCGCAGCACTCTTATAGCCGTAAACTGGTCGACGCGACGCCGCGCACAGGGGCGTCGGTGCGCGATCTTCTGCCGAAAGATATGCGCGCCGCGGCACCTGTGTTGAATCCATCAAGCGCGCCTATCCTGGAGGTCCGCAATCTGGTCAAGACATATGCTGGCAAATCGGGTCCGGTCCAAGCGGTCAAAGGTATTTCTTTCAAGATCAATCGCGGACAGTGCGTCGGATTGGTTGGCGAAAGCGGATGTGGGAAATCCACCACGTCCGAGATGCTGGTACGCTTGATGGATGCCACCGCAGGCCAGATCGTATTTGATGGGGGCGACATCGCCAAAATCCCTGCCCGTGCCTTTGCAAAGGACCCACGCCGCGCAGATATCCAGATGGTGTTTCAGGATGCCACCGACAGTTTGAACCCCCGGTATACCGCGCGCCAGACGATCGCTGAGCCTTTGCGCCGTCTGGGCAAGATGCGCGGGCGCGCGCGGTCGGCACGAATAGAAGAACTGGCAGGATTGGTAGGCTTGCCGCTTTCGTTACTTGACCGGTTTCCGCATCAATTGTCCGGCGGCCAAAAAGCCCGTGTGGGGATTGCGCGCGCCGTGGCGCTTGAGCCAAAGTTCCTCATTCTTGATGAACCAACTGCCGCGCTTGATGTTTCTATCCAGGCGCTGGTGTTGAACCTGCTGGTGGATTTACGCGCCAAGCTGGGCCTGAGTTATCTTTTTGTCAGCCACGACCTACACGTTGTGCGGCTGCTTTGCGATCATGTGATCGTCATGAAAGATGGGCAAATCGTCGAACAAGGCCCAGCCCAGCAGATCATGGTCAACCCGCAAGATGACTACACCAAATCACTGATCGCAGCGGCCCCGAAGCCGCCTGAACGCGCGATAGAAATACCAAGACCTGAACTGGAGAAGACTCATGTTGAGCAAACTGCCATTCACGATAAACGCGCTTCATGATGCCTATGCAGCAGGCGCCAGCCCTGTTGATGTGATTGACGAAATCTTTGCCCGGCTTGAAGCGGTGAATGATCCCGGAATTTTCATCCACCTTTGCGCGCGCGAAAGCCTGCGTGCCGAAGCTGCTGTTTTGGGAAAATACGACCCGGACAAGCCGCTCTGGGGTATTCCTTACGCGGTCAAGGACAACATTGATGTGTCCGGGATTGAAACGACTGCTGCTTGTCCGGCCTATGCCTATATGCCGGACGAAGACGCGTTTCTGATCGCCAAACTGCGCGCAGCAGGTGCCCTGATGATTGGCAAGACCAATCTTGATCAGTTTGCCACCGGCCTTGTGGGCGTGCGCACCCCCTACGGCGCGCCCTTGAACGCCATCGACCCTGAAATCGTGCCCGGTGGATCGTCGGGTGGATCAGGCGTGGTTGTTGGCCATGGCATTGTCAGCTTTGCACTGGGGACAGATACCGCCGGTTCGGGCCGTGTACCGGCTGCACTGAACAACATCGTTGGATTGAAACCCACTTTGGGCGCATTATCAGCAAGCGGGGTCGTGCCCGCATGCCGGACGACCGAAACTGTTTCGATCTTTGCGCTGACAGTAGACGATGCCTATGCTGCCTTCGCTATTGCACGGGGCTTTGATGCGGCAGATGCATATTCCAAGCCCATGACGCATGAACCTCTGTCAGCGCCTCAAATGCCACTGCGCGTGGGCATCCCTGATCCGGCCTCGATCAAGTTCTTTGGCGATACTGTGCAAAAGGCAACATTTGAACGCGATATCGCGGATTTGGCCGCGCGCGGCGCGATCATCGAGCCGATTGATTTTGAACCACTTTATGCAATTGCAGAGATGCTTTACCAAGGCGCATGGGTGGCGGAACGTTATACCGTCATCGCGGACCTTTTGGCAAAAGACCCTGAAGCCATCCACCCGGTCACCCGCAAAATCATCACCCATGCTGAAAGCATGTCTGCGGCGGATGCGTTCAACGGGTTTTACCGACTGGCCGAACTGAAACGCGCCGCTGAACCCATGCTTGCACGGCTTGATCTGCTTTGCGTGCCAACCATACCGACTTTCTACACCGTAGCTGATCTGGATGCAGACCCGGTTACGCCTAATTCTAACAACGGGACTTACACGAACTTCGTTAACCTGCTTGATATGTGCGGGGTTGCGGTGCCCACAGCGCCCCGCAGTGATGGGCGACCGGGGAGCGTTACCTTGTTGGCAGGCGCGGGCAAAGACGCATTGGTTGCCGCTGTTGCCCGTGACTTTGAAAAAGACTGCCCACGTATGATGGGGGCGACCCGGCATCCGGCCCCCAGCCCTACACCGTTGCCGCTGGCTGTTCCGGACACGATTGAACTGGCGGTTTGTGGTGCGCATATGTCGGATCTGCCGCTGAATTGGCAGCTTACGGATCTTGGCGGTGTATTTGTGCGCAAGGCAAGAACGACGAGCGACTATAAATTCTATGCCCTTGCCGGTGGTCCGCCAGCGCGACCGGGTCTGGTGAAAACAGGCGACGCCGGGGCGGCCATCGCACTTGAAATCTGGTCCTTGCCCAAAACCGCATTTGGGACGTTCATGGCGGGTATTCCGGCCCCATTGGGGATCGGCACCGTTTCGCTATCTGATGGATCAAGCGTGAAAGGGTTTCTGTGCGAGGCAAGCGGGCTGGATGGTGCCACTGACATCACGGCTTTGGGAGACTGGCGCAGCTTTTTGGCGCAGGACGCCGTGCCCGCATGACATCGCAGGTCGAACAAAGGCTTGCGGCGCTGGGTTTGGCGCTGCCGCCCGACTGGACACCGCGCGGGCAATTTCTGCCGTTTCGCAAGGACGGGAACACTGTCTATCTGTCGGGCCAGATATGCGAATGGGCAGGCGCCGTCACACATGCAGGCCCGGTTGCCGATACGCCTGAAGGCATCCAATCGGGGCGCGAGGCCGCGCAAATATGTGCTTTGAACTTGCTTTATCGTCTGCGTGAAGCCTGCCATGGCGATCTGGACCGTGTCGATGTGGTTCTGCGGCTTGGTGGGTTCGTGAATTGCCAATCTGGCTTTGGTGCAAGCCCGGCTGTGATCAATGGGGCCACAGAGCTCTTCATCGCCCTTTTCGGCGCAAGCGGCTGGCACGCCCGCACCGCCGTTGGTGTACCCGGGCTGCCTGGCAATGCCTCGGTCGAGGTGGATGCCATTGTGCGACTTAAAGATTAGGGGCAGATATTGGCGGTGCGTGCGGTTCCAGCGTTGCCGCCACCTCCAGCAGCCACCTATCCTGCCCTGGACGGGCGGCCAGCATCACCGATGCAGGTCTTTGCAGCTGATCCATCCCCCATGGCAGGCAAACAAGCGGTCCCCCAAAGACGGTCCAGGGGGTCAGCCAATCCTGGTATCCGGTGGTATCACCGATCAAAGGGGCACCTTCCGGCACTGGCAGGGTCAACATGATGTTGTGGTCGGACATCCGATCCCAAAACGCCTGTCTTTCGGTCTTCAGAAGGTTCCGGGCGTCGGAAAAATCTGAGGGGGTGATATCCCGCCCAAATTCCAATCCCGCTTTGAATTTGGGCCGCAATAGCGGGGCCCGACTATCAGACAACATGGCACCATGCGCGGCAAATGCCTCTGCACACATGACCTGACGGTGCGCTGTCACGATGCTGGCTACAGGTGCAATAAGCGGACGTCGGTCCACCTGCGCGCCGATGTACGACAACGCATTTGCCGCCTGTGCCAAAGCCCCGCGCCATTTTTCCCCGACCGGAACATCGGTTTCCCACAGACCACTGATTGCCTTGATCTGCATCTGGTCTGACGGCGGGTGATCGGGGACTATCAGATCAAAAGCCCTGCGCACTGTGGTGATATCCCGACCGATGATCCCAAGCGTATCAAAACTGGGCGCAAGCGGCGTCATGCCCGCCGTCGGCACAAGCCCGTAAGTTGGCTTGAAGCCCACAACACCACAATAGGCGGCTGGTCTGCATAATGACCCTGCCGTTTGCGTAGCAAGTGCAATATCTACAACGCCTGCGGCAACAGCAGCGCCTGACCCGCTGCTGGATCCACCCGGTGACCGGCGCAGGTCATGTGGGTTGCGGCATGGTGTAGGGTCGGTAAATGCGAATTCGGTCGTGGTGGTCTTGCCAACAATGGTTGCCCCATGCGCGCGCAGGCGCGCCACGACAGGCGCATCAGTCAGTGCAGGAGGCACATCAGCACATGCATCGCTGCCGTTGCGGGTCGGCAACCCTTCGGCGTCGATGATATCCTTCACGCCAACGCGTATGCCAGCCAGCAGCCCGGTCCCGCCGTTTGTATTAGACAAAGTTACAAAGGCATGAATGTGTTTGTCCCATATTTGCAGGTTGGTTTGGTTGTTCATGCGACCTCTCGTGCGACCCCGATCAAATGGTCGCGCGAGATCGAAGCCTCGAGCTCTTGGACCGACCGCCGCGCGACATCGGCTGGTGGCTGGGGTAAAACGAGGTATCGCATGTCTGCATTGCTATCATGCACATCCAACTGCACATCGTGCGGCAAACTCAGCCCGAATTCAGCAAGCACCCGGCGCGGTTCCCGCACGGACCGGGCACGATATGCTTTTGAAATATACCATGATGGTGGCTGACCAAGGATAGAGCGAGGATAGCAAGAACATAAGGTGCAGGTGATCAGATTATGCAACTGGTCGGTATTCTCGACAACGATGATCCGGGCCTCTGTGACGGGGATATCCAGCTCCTGAACGGCTGCACGCCCATCTTTCAGCAAGCGGCGCTTATAGGCGGGGTCCGTCCAGGCCCTGGCCACAACCTGTGCCCCAAGGTGGATGCCAGGGCTTTCCAGCTTTGCGATTGCGCCCGTCACTTCCGTCGCCGTCAGCAATCCCTTGCTGATCAAGACCTCTTGCAAGGCATCGACGATAATCTGGGCCTCTATATTACCTGCATCATCCTCAATCACGAGCGCTTCGTGTTCTTCGTGATGGTGATCATGGGGCATCATAAGTCTCCTGCTGCCGGTGCGAGCCAATGGTCGTAGATTTCAATGATCAATCGATCTTGGGCGGGGTGGTCTTCGTCAGGCCAAAGCCGGGTCTGGGCGAAGGCAACGCGGTACAGATCGATCGCTCTGGAACCCGTGTTTCCGACTGCAAGGTCTTCCGGGTTCAAATAGGTGCCGCAATACCCCACAATTTCACCGGTCTGGTGCCGGATATAATGCGGTATGCGGACATGGCCCCGTTTACCAAGCGCCAGAACAGTCACGATATCGCCTGCCGAAAAACGTGTCATTTGGCATCATTGGCCTCAACCCACCGGGCGCGAACCACCTCAATAGCCGTCTCCAGTTCTTCGGGGGATATGATGCCCTTTTCAACAAGGATATCTGTCATCGCCTGAAGCCTGCGACGGTAAAAGGACAGTGTGTTGTACTTCTCTAGCCCAAAGCTCTCGAAGCCACGCCTGACTTCGTCCAACGACACAATCCTGCGGGTGCCGTCGCCCAACAATCCACGAATGGCCTCAACCTGCTTTTCCCAATGCAGCCAGGGCAACTCAACCTTTGGTATTTCACCCGCCTGGTCACCGCCCACATCGTGGTAACCTCTCGGGCCCTTCGCATCTTCCATAGCGTTCTCCTGATCCCGACAGAATGTGTGGTCCAACCTTGTCCCGCAAATGCTATTTTTGCATCTCACCGATGCGATTTACGAAGCATGTCCCGACCCGCCATTTCTTTCTGTGCCGATGGGCCTGACTGCCAATGCGACGTTCATCTCGGCACTGTCAAAATCCGTGCGCCGCCAGATCGCGGGGCTGATAACCCCGGACCAGATTGCCCCCAAGCCGCTGTTGAACGCCCGAAAGAAACCAAGCCCAACGCCAAAAACGATGGTTGGTGTGACAAAAGGCAATGATCGAATTCGCCAAAGCGTTCGTCCAGACAGGTTTGGGCACAAAGAACTCTTTGAACCGGACGAATGTTGGACCCTGCGCCGGAAAACATGCTGCGCCCGAAATTCAGCGCAGCACCGCATACCACGATGATCGGCAAAGCCTGCCCCCTAGGTTTCGATTTCAACGCATTTCAGTCAGACAATTTGATACGAACCGGAATCGCGCCGTCCCTGATGAGCGGATCAATCGGATCATCAAATGCATCCAGCCGGACAAGCCCGCGCAATCTTTGAAATGGTTTGTAGAAGATCGGCAAGTTGCCCCAAGGGAGCGTAACGCGTGATGTCACCGACTTCGGGCTTGTAGCTTTCCGGAGCACCCGAAGTATCGAGACTGCGAGGCAGGTCCGCCACCTTTTCGATTCCGTGAAAGTCGGTCAGCTTCAGATCAAGAGGCAGCAGTTCGGCAAAGTCCTGGCCTGCCATCGTATCGTCAAGCGTCGCAGAAAGTTGCGCGTCTGCGATAATGAAGTTGATACTGGTCATAGCTTCCATTCTCCTTTCCTGTTCTCCGGATCCGGGCGATACCGCTCCGGACATGAGAAACGCAACGGCGAGAAAAGCGAACGGGGCTTCGTGGTGAAACTTGATCGCACTCTCATCTCCCAATACCGGAAAATATACAGTGAGTCGCTTTACCGGAGGGTAAGACTCTGCAGGGATGGGCCCTAGGTTCAGGAGCCATTCATCCTGCGCCGTTAGCGTAGATTTCATGAAATATCAGTGATTTGCGCTGCGCAGGCCTAGTTTTTCTAAGGACGACGCAGGCCGCTGAGTTGATGTGAAATCGACGTCCTGCGGGTTTGCCGAGGGTTGTGCCCCTTCGCACATGCTTGTCAATGGTGACGACGCCGATGCCAAGGATGCCGTTGGAGTTACGATCCGGGACATTGGCTTTGAGCCGCTCGCGGCCGGTGGCCTCTGTACGGCCCGGTTCGTTGAACCCTTCGCCATGGTGACCGCCAAACTTGCCTATGGCCAGCCCGGTGGCCCGGCACTAACCTATAGCTTTGAGAAACTGCATTGCTGAAGGAAAGGGAAAGAATTCATGAAGATCATGAAAGGCGGGACAGCTCCGTCAAGCCCGGGCCCCACGGACTGGTTTACAGGCACTGTCCGCATCGACCCACTGCTTCAGGCAGAAGAGCCCGGGCGCGTCGCAGGTGCCCATGTCACGTTCGAACCGGGTGCCCGCACGGCCTGGCACATGCACCCCGCGGGTCAGACGCTGATTGTCACCTTCGGGCGCGGCCTCGTGCAATGCGAGGGCGGACCAATCAAAGAAATCTCCCAAGGCGATGTCGTCTGGTTCCCCGCAGACGAAAAACACTGGCACGGGGCAACTCCCGACACGGCGATGAGCCATATCGCTATTCAGGAGAGCATCGACGGCAGTGCGGTAACATGGATGGAGAAGGTCACGGACGCCCAGTATCAGGCCTGATCTTTGCCCGGCACGCAAAACGCGCGCCGGAACGACGCAAAGTAACCGAACCGTCAGCTGGTTGCTTTTCCTAATGCCTCCAAGGCGTCGGAAAGATCCGATTTTCGACCCCGTATTAAGCGCGCAATACCCAAATAGAGCAGATGACTTGCGCGTTACGGCGATGTCGGGGCCATTTGAGGGGTGGCCCGCGCGTTCAAGACAAAGGTTTCGATGTAGCCAACTTCTTTGCCTGACAATGCCCGTTGCAACCACCGGGTTTTGCCCGCTCCCGACCATATTTAGATTGCGTTCATAGTCCAACTTCGATTGCGGGGACACATTTTGGCATCGTCAACTTATTGGATCTTGCGGAAAATGAGCGGCAGAGCCCTGGTCAGGCGACCATACTCATAGACGGCCCATTATAGCCAATATGGGAGCGGTCCGATCTCCGCCGCTGCCCGGCATAAATGCCGTACCGGGCAGATGTTCCAGCTTCTCACAGAAACTGTTCAATTCATAAGACAAGAGGAATATTTTCCCGACGTCGCGTCGGTCGATGCGAGCCTTCGGAGCTGTTGTTTGCCCCCTTATGTCTGCGCAGGCCGATCCCGCCGGATGGACGCGGCAAACTTTGCACCAAATTTATCAACGCACTTCCAGATCGTTTCTTAGCTCGCGATGATGCCGCGCGCCGCAAGTTGATCCTCGATATCGCGCAGGCTCATGGGAAACCGAAAACAGGACCAGACCGCATAGGCAATGATATCAGGCGCGAAACGGTGGCCTTTGAAGGCGCCGGAATGTTTGGCTGTTTCATGGCACGCGAAACTGCTTCTTCGTTTTCAGGACAAGACACTGATTGTAGCACTTGGATCATATTTCTCATCAGATTAAACTGGTTTCATGGGGCAGGTTACTTCTCTCTTCGCGCGAAAGGTCGTCGGTGGCGCTGGCGATGTCATTGATGCGAGCGCCGTACTCGCATTCGTTGGGTTGGACGTGGACGGGCCGTGGGACCCAAAAGTCATGCTGGAGGAAGATGACTTCTACGGCATGATTGAATTGATCGCAGAGCAAATGGATGTGACGTCATTGGCCTTGATCGTCGGCGATGCGATGCGGCCAGATGAATACGGGGCCCTTGGCCTTGCCTGGAAAGCCGCGCCAAATCTCCTTGGTTCCTTTTCTCGCGTGGAACGGTATTGGCGCCTTTGGACCAGCTTCACACGCTATGAGTTGGAACGGACCAACGAAGGTGTATTATTCATAGAGCAACGCAAAGGTGCGCGACGCCTTGGAATGCGGATTTCGATAGAGGCCGATCTGGCCAGTGGTGTCTCGCTCAGTCGGCAGGTTTCGCCGAGGCCATTTTCTCCGTTGGCGGTCTATTTCAAGCATGACGCGCCTAAAACGACCAAGCATCATGAGGCTTATTTTGGCTGCCCGGTTCACTTTGGGGCAGACAAGGATGCGATGCTTATGTCCCATCAGTCTCTTTCAGAGCCCAATGTGCTTGGGGATGAGGGGATCACCCGGTTTCTTGTCTCGCACCTCGATCAGGAGCTTGCGCAGATTGACGACGCCCCCGCTTTGCAAACGCAGACCAAAGGCGAAATCGCGCGCGCGTTGAGCGAAGGCCTGCCCAAGATGGGGGACATCGCGCGCAGGTTGGGGCTTAGCGCCCGGTCTCTTCACCGGCGCCTCGCCGAACAGGGTCTCAGTTTTCAGACCCTCACCGAGGAGACGCGCCGCGAGATTGCCACAGCCATGCTGCAAGAAGAACGCTACGCGCTGTCCGAGATCGCGTTCCTCACCGGGTATTCAGAGCAAAGCGCCTTCAACCGTGCCTTTAAGCGGTGGATGGGCGTGACACCGGCGACCTATCGGAAGTCTCCCAAGTAAAATTCCCCCGACCTGTGACATTGGCAGCAGATGTTAAAACCGTGGCAAGCGCGGTCAATACCTGGGTCCCTTGGTTTTTCTAATCCTTGGTCATCAACTTGAACCAAGGAGACTGAAAATGACTGACCAACCTATCCTCATTATCGGCGCCACCGGCAAAACCGGGTCGCGGGTCGCCAGCAAACTCGAAGCCAAAGGCGTCGCAGTGCGTCGCGGCGCACGGCGGTCCGAGACACCCTTCGATTGGGACGACCCAAGCACTTGGGCTCCCGTCCTCACCGGCGTTTCAAAAGCCTATGTGACCTATTTCCCCGATCTCGCCTTCCCCGGCGCAGTAGAAAAGCTCGAAGCCTTCACCAAGGTGGCCGTGGACACAGGGCTAAAGCATATTGTGCTGCTCTCGGGCCGCGGCGAGCATTTTGCCAGCATGGGCGAAGAGGTCGTCCGCAATTCAGGCCTGCCCTTCACCATCGTGCGGGCAGCGTGGTTTGCGCAGAACTTTAGCGAAGGCTACCTGCGCGACCCGATCCTGGGGGGCGTGCTGCCGATGCCGGGTGGTGATATGCCTGAGCCGATCATTGATATCGACGATATCGCCGACGTGGTGGTCGCTGCCCTGACCGAAGAGGGGCATCTGGGCGAGCGCTATGAAGTCACTGGCCCGCGCCTGATGACCTTTGCTGAGATGGCAGAAGTGCTGTCCACGACGCTAGGCCGCCATATCCAGCATGTCCCGATCACGTTTGAAGACTTTCACGCCAATGTCGCAGCCTCTGGCGGTGACTTCGTGGCCGAGGTCTTTACGCAGATCGCGCGGGAAACGCTGGATGGCCGCAACGCATACACAGCGGACGGGGTAGAGCGCGCCTTGGGCCGCAAGCCGCGCGACTTCGCCGCGTTCGCACAGACCGCGATGGCCGCAGGCGCATGGTCTGCCGCCGCCTAACCCTCACAACAGGCGGCAGGAGACACCGCTTTTCTGCCGCATCACCCTCATCAGGAGACCCGACAATGTCGATAGCTTTCTTCTTCCTCTTCCAATTCGCAATTCTCGCCTATGCTCTTTTGGGCGGCGTTTTCCTTGCCTTTTCGGACTTCATCATGCGGTCCCTCGCAATGACGGGTGGCCATGGCGGCATCGAGGCCATGCAGGTCATAAACCGCGAGGTCTTTCGCTGGGTGTTCATGGCGCTGTTTCTGGGCATGGCAGCAGCTTCATTGATCGTCGCGGGCTATGGCGCCTTTGGTCTCTCCGGCCCCGCGGGAACGCTGGTTATGATGGCCGGACTGGTCTATCTTGTCGGCTGCTTCGGTGTCACCGTTTTCTTCAACGTGCCAATGAACGAGGCACTGGCGGGCATGGATATCTCATCGGGCACCACGCGCGACTACTGGGCGCAGACCTATGTCCCCCGGTGGACCTTCTGGAATTCCGTCCGGACGACCGCCTGCGCCGCGTCGGCTGCGCTGCTTCTCTTTGGGCTTCTGTGGATGACACAGAGCCAAACACAGTCGGCGTGAGGCGCGTTTGCAGCAGAGCGCTGCGCATCACGAACGCACCGCGCCTGAAGCCGGGAAATCCGTTTTCCCGGCTTCAGATGTGGATTGAAAGGGCGGCGCGTGAATGGATATGATGGCTTACATGGTTTATTTCGTTTGCGTTGTGATCCTTGGGGTGATCGGTTTTCAGGTCGCCTTGATAGTCGGGGCCCCTTGGGGGCGGCTGACCCAAGGGGGGCAGGTGGACGGGGCCTTGCCCCTGTCCGGCAGGATCATTGCGGCGCTCTCAATCGCGATCCTTGCGGCAATCGCTTTGGCACTGCTTTCGGCTGATGGCTATTGGCCGTATTGGCCGCGTTGGACAGCATGGCCGGCTGTGGCCGTCATCTTCGTTTCAACTGTCCTGAACTGGATCACGCCGTCTGTTGCAGAACGTAAGCTCTGGGGGCCAATCATGACCGTGATACTGTGCCTCACAATTGCAATCGTATGGCTATAACCTCCGAACCCTTCACTGCCCGATGAAGTCCGTGCGCCCCTTCGACAAGGCGGCACTCAGATGGTCGATCAAAAGCCGCGACACGGCGCAAGATAACGCCTGATCGGCCAAATCGTGGGACCTCATCGTCAGGTCGGTTCATTGTTTGGATATCGGGTCCGAAATGGAGCGCTGTCTTCATCCGCCCTGGTTGATTAAAACCCGGATCAGGACGTATTCTGTCATGAGATGACCGGATTGAGGCGACAATCGTGACCGAACAGACAATGGCAGCAGGTTTTGCTGCGGCATTTGCGGACTATGCCTGCGACCGAGGTGCAAACCGTGATGCCTTGCTGGCCGACAGCGGCCTGACAGATGATGTTCTGTCAGATCAGGACAATCGCATTCCAGTGGCGGCGTATCAGGCGCTTATAGGGGCTGCGATCCGGCAAACGGGCGATACCGCGTTGCTGCTGCGGCACACGCTGGAGTCGCGACTGGAGACTATGTCGGTTGTTGGCCAGATCGTTCATACCTCGGCGTCGCTCGGTCACTCAATCGCGCAGTTGAACCGCTATTTGCACCTGATGGCCGATGTGAACCTGCCAGCGGGCACCGACCGGTTTGCGCTTCTTCACACGGATGCTGGTCTTTGGATCGTCGATCATCTGGTTGTTCCACATGATGCGTATATGGGCATTGAGGGGGCGTTCGCGCGGTTCATCAGCGAATTCCGCAGGTCATTTCCGGGTGCAACATTCGAGATCGGGATGGAGGTCACCTACCCGCCGCCGCCGCATGCGGACCAGTACCCTGACCTATTTCGCGTGCCGGTGCAGTTCAATGCCAACCGCAATGCGCTTCAGATTGATCCGGTCTGGGACAGCCCGGACACCCAGTTCGAGCCGGGAAACGAATATGCATTCGGCATTTTCACCCGCCACGCTGATAAGATGCTGGCAAAGCTGCGGGCCGATACATCCATCCGTGCGCAGATTGAAGCCCAGATTCTGCCCAAACTGCACGAAGGAACGATCTCGATGGACAAGGTGGCCAAGGATACCGCGATGAGCCGCCAGACCTTGTATCGTCGGTTGAAGGATGAAGGGATTACTTTCGCTGAAATCCACGATGACCTGCGTCAGCGCATGGCCATGGAATATCTGGGTGGACAAAAGGTCACAGTGAACGAAACCGCCTATCTTCTGGGGTTTTCCGAAGCCTCCTCTTTCGTTCGCGCCTTCAAGCGGTGGACAGGGCTCAGCCCCACTGCCTACCTCAATCAGGCAGCCTGACGACACTCTGTTACGAAGTGTCAATTCGTTGATGCCTGCGGTCATGCCGTGACCGCGGACGACTGGCTATCTGCTGTCTCGACATCGAAACGAGAAAGGTCAGACAATGAAAACGCAACTTGTAATTTCCACTGCCGGGGTGGTCCTGATAGCGGCCTGTGCCGATAGCGGTGCAAACTACCAGCCGATCCTTGATGGTACGCCGACCCCTGCCTATCAGGCTGACTTGGCTGCTTGTCAGGCGCTGGCCCACGACCAAAACCAGTTCGATCAGGAAACGCTGGGGGCGACTGTTCTGGGCGCGGGCGCTGGTGCAGCATTGGGTGCAGCCGAAAGTGGCGACGCATTGGGCGGTGCCCTTGCAGGCGCGCTGGCCGGCGGTATCGCGAGTGCCGTGGACGTCAGCGAACGGCGAGAGTCCATTGTTGTTGAATGCCTGCGTGGTCGCGGCCACCGGGTCGTTGGTTGAGGTCCGGACGATGACTGACATCCCCTGCATTCGTGCCCGCCGGTTTCACGGGCTTTACGCTTTGCTCACCGGTGACGCGCGTACAAAACCGCGCGGCCACCACGATATCCCTGATCATCTGTCGCAAGACCTGGGCTTGCCGGAAGCGACGCGGCGCGACCGGCCCATAAGTCATCTGGGTCTATGCATTCACCCGGTCAGGCCGCAACTGCTGCCCTTTTAAGGAAAGATATACGCCATGAAACGTGTCTTTATCGCCGGTGCGACCGGCTATCTCGGGCGCTACCTTTGCGCGGAATATCAGCGCCGCGGATGGTATGTGATCGCACTTGTCCGCAAGACGACCCAGGCCGTCCCTATCGCGGCTGACCAACTGGTTGAGGCGCAGGCCACTGTGCCTGCTACCCTCAAAGGGGCGATGGCCGGAGCCGATCTGGTCGTCTCTTGCCTTGGTATCACGCGGCAAGCGGAAGGGCTGGGTTATTGGGATGTCGACTATCAGGCCAACCTTAACCTGCTGCGCGAAGCGGAACAGGCGGGGGTCGGCCGGTTCGCCTATATCCACGTGCTGAGAGCAAAAGATTTGAGCCGCGTGCCCATGGTCGCCGCCAAATCCGCCTTTGTGGCCGAACTGCAGCGCAGTCCGGTTCCCGCCACGATTGTCGCACCCACCGGGTACTTCTCTGATATGGGTGACTTCCTGACGATGGCGCTATCCGGACGGGTCTGGTTGTTCGGCGATGGCAGCAAACAGATCAATCCCATTCACGGGGCAGATCTGGCGGCCGCCACCGCAGATGCGGCAGAGACGGGGATTGAGTGGCTTGATATCGGCGGTCCTGATGCCTTTACCCACAAGCAATTGGCGGAGCTGGCGTTTTCCAGTCTTGGAAAACCCCCGCGCCTGACCTTTTTGCCGGATGTCGTTCGACGCACTGTACTGCGACTTCTGCCCTGTCTCAGGCCACGCCGCATCAACGGGCCTGCCCGCTTTTTTCTCAGCGCCCTGGCCCTCGACATGGTCGGCAGGCGCCACGGCACACATCATCTGCAAGACTACTTTCAGGACAGCCTTGCCGCCGCCAAGGCGGCGCGTGTACTCCAGCACCCAACCGAAAGGAAAGAATCATGACGATCCAACGTATTGGCGGGCTCGCCGCCCTCACTTGCGCAGGCACCTATGTCTTTGGCTTTGTTCTGCTTGTCACTGTAATGGCGGAATTGGGGTACGGTACAAACGCGATTGACGCGGCCGCCGCGGTTCGCTTCAGCGCCGAAAACCAGGCCATCATGATTACCTGGAACACGGTCATCTATATCGTCAATGCGCTTGCGCTGGCCCTGCTGGTCGTCGCACTGGCAAACCGGTTGAAGTCCACGTCACCGGAATGGGGCAGCGTTACACTGGTGTTCGGGGTGATCTGGACGACGCTTGTGCTGGGGGCGGGGATGATCGCCAATGTGGCCACAGAACGAGCGGTTGTTCTGGCCCAAAGCGATTTCGACGTGGCGGTGCAGACCTGGGAGACCTTGCATGCGGTTGAGCTTGGCCTCGGCGGCGGGAATGAAATAGCCGGAGGGGTCTGGATACTGTGCGTCAGCCTTGCGGGCCTGCTGCACCGCGCCTTTGGCAAGATCGTTATCGGACTTGGGTTGCTGACCGGGCTGGGCGGATTGCTGACGATCCTGCCCCCGCTGGGGGATGTTGCTGGCGCTATTTTTGGCCTTGGCGCCATCGTGTGGTTCATCGCGATTGGTCTTGCGCTCCTTTTCAAACGTGATGCGGCAGCGGCGCACGCTGTGGCCTAGGGTAAGGACCCATTATCCGGCATCATCAGCTTGTTGAGATATTTCACTTGCAAGACTTCGATCAGCCCGCCCCAACGCTGCATCGCCAATCAAGGGTTTTGCCTTTAAACTGAGGCATCAGATAAAGAAGAAATGCCCACCACGTACGAACGTCGCAATGCGTTTCCCGAAAAGCTGTGAGAACGGTTCTTCGCGAAACGCTGTGAGCATCAGTCCACCGCAACTGGGCTCAAAGAATTTACGACGCGACCACGGCCCATACGCTTGAGATGAACGCCGTCTGGCTTTACAACTGGCTGCGCCTTCTGCGTTCCGTAAAGTAAGCGATTTTTATCCACGCGGCGGACGCGCAACGCGCTTGTGAGTATTTGATTGCGCGCTCCGGGGCGGTCAGCCAGAGCAGGGGGACGGTGCCAAGGCTGCTGGACTGTTTTCCTACACTGCCGGAAGCATCAAATAGCGTCAGGCTGACAGGCTGCCGAAGTTACCAATAAGCCGGATCGTCAAAGGCTCCAACGCACCGAACCGGTCCCCTTAAAGGCACGAGAGGTCCCTTGGTCAGGGACTGGCCCAGCCAGCCTTCGGGGTGCTGCAAATTGTGGGGCGCAGGAACTTCGGTTTCCGTGACCGGCTTGAACCCAAGCCGCCCATAGAAGGCTGGATCGCCATAGGTCACGGCGATGTCCACCCCTTCCTTTCGAAGCGTATCCAGACCGTAGGCGATCAATTTCTGTCCAATCCCCTTGCCCTGCCATGTCGTGGCGACCGCCACCGGGGCGAGCATGAAGACCGTACGTGTCTCGTTCTCGAAGGTCAGCCGGGTAAACAGGATGCCGCCGACGAGCGCACCGTCTTCCCAAGCGGTGAAGACCCGGAGGTCCGCGGCATGCGTTTCAGCCAAGAGGCGGCGGGTGAGGTCACCGATCAGCGCGCCCTCTTCCGCCCCTTCCGAGGCGGTGAAGGTTGCTGTGAAGAGATCCGCGATCGCCTCGGCGTGGGCGCTATGGTCCGTTGAATAGTCCATCGTCATGTCTCCGTCTGCAGGGGCTGTTTGCCATGCTGTGGTTGAAAAATCGGATCGCGCTGCGGATCAGGGCTTCTGCAGCACGAACATCTCGAAACTCACGATCCCGTCGCAGGTGTGGTAGGTCGCGAGTTCCGCGCGCAGATCGTTGAGCACTCGGCTACCTGTCAACCGCTCCTCCATCTCCGCGACGCGGGCCTCCAGCGGGCGGTAATAGGTGTCCATCGCCTCCCGCCCCATGTCGAAATGCCCGATTACGCGGTAGCCCGCGCGTTTCGCCTGCGCGAGCCGGACGGGAACGCGGGTCATGGCCGGGTATTCCGAGGCCCAGAAGGCGCGCAACTCGTCCGAGGGGTCATTGATACGCCAGACCATCTCGGAGAACACCAGCACGCCACCGGGGCGCAGGAGGGGCCGCCAGTCCCGCAACGCACGCTCGATACCGATGATATACGCGCTGCCCTCGGCCCAGATCACATCCCATGGATCATCCGGCACGGGCAACTGTGCCATGTCCATGTTATGGACCTCGACCCTGTCGCCTACGCCCTGCGCTGCGATCCGTCCCGTAAGCCGGTCCAGCGCACCCGCATCAGTGTCGGTCGCCACAATCCGCGCAGCGGTCGCGTCAGCCAGCGTCATCGTCGCCATGCCGGGGCCGCAGCCGATCTCGAGGATCGTCTGGGGTGCAAAAGGCACCATGACCAGCGCGCGTCGCGTTGCGGCCTCTGTCGCCGGCCCCCACCGGTCGAGCCTCGAGAACACCTCCATGAAGCCCGCCATGTAATCGTCATGTGCGTTCATGTCCTTTGACAGCCACGCCACCCGCGCGGCCTCCGCGCTTGAAAATCCTTGGGTCATCAGCCAGGCGCGATGCAGGTCGGGCGCGACCCGCTCGACCTCCTCGTGCCAGTCCTTCAGGCTGCCACGCCCCAGAAGTGCGGCGAGCAGATCGCGCGACCGCGTCTTCGCGGCGATCTCGCGCTCCAGCGTGTCAAGCCGCTGGCCCAGCATCTCGCGGTCGAGCTTGCCATCGAGGCAGGCCCGACATTCCTGCAGGCTGAGGCCGCCGGCCTGAAGCTGCTGCATCAGACTCAGGCGCTGCCGATCAACATCAGTGTAGACGCGATAGCCGTTCGCCTGCCGCGCGGCCCTAAGCAGCCCAAGCTTCTCGTAATAGAGCAGCGTCGCGCGTGACAGACCCACGCTCTCCGCCAGTTTCGATATTTGATACATCCGCCGCCTTGCCCACTCACACCGAATTCCGACTGTTGAGATATTCCTAAGGTGTGAAGCTGTAGACGGGTCAAGCATTATTCGGACAGTCTGCCTGTTTTACCCTGCCGGGAGCCTCAAGCGCCTGTCTTGCTGATTTGAACCGGCGGAATATCTTCTCTCATCAAGGGGTGGGCCGATGTGACGCCGCGCTGCGATTGTGCAATGCCATGTGCGATCTGTCATCGACACCAAGGCAAAGCGGCGATAACTGCGCAGCTTGTCCGTCACGACGCCAAGAGGAGCGCACCAACCTTTCTTGCGTTTATGGGTCCTGATCCTAGAGTACCATGGCACGGATCACCGAGGCGACGATGGCCAGCATGGCAACACTTGCGAACCAAAGCCCGATGAACCAGAGCCATTTGCGGACATTCCGGGCCATCAGTGATTGCCCTCGCTCGGATCCATTTTGCCGCGGAACATCCAGCAGGCATAGGCGGTATAGGCAAGGATGATCGGGATCAGGATCACCGTGCCAACAAGTGCAAAGGCAAGGCCGCGATCCGGCGCGGCGGCCTGCCAGATCGTCAGCGAGGGGGGCACCACCATCGGGTAGAAGCTGATACCAATGCCGATAAAGCTGACTACAAAAAAAGCCGAGGGCAGAGAGGAACGGGCGCAGGTCGCTTTGGTCATTCAGCCCTGTGAAAAAGGACCAGACAAGCGCGATCATCGCGAGCGGCACGCTCATCGACCAGAGGCTTCCCGGCAGATTGAACCAGCGTTCGAAATAGACCGGATCCTGAAACGGCGTAAAGATACTCACGGTGCCAATCAGACCAAGGGTCACCGCCCCGGGCCACCAGGCATAGCCGCGCATTTGCATCTGCAAGGCGCATTCGGTTTTCATGACCAGCCAAGCTGCACCCAGCAATGCATAACCAACCACAACAGCAAACCCGGTCAGAACAGAGAAAGGCGTCAGCCAGTCGAACCAGCCACCGGCCTAGGCACGCCCATCAACCTCGATCCCCTGCACCAGCGCGCCCAGGGCGATGCCGTGACACAATGCGGCGACAAATGAGCCGCCGAAAAAGGCTGTGTCCCAGACGGGTTTCCAGCGCTTTGTCCGCCAACGGTATTCAAAGGACACGCCACGAAAGACCAGCGCCAGCAGCATGAGCGTGATTGGCATGTAGAGCGCCGGCATGATGATGGCGTAGGCCAGAGGAAAAACCGCGAAAAGGGCCGCCGCCGCCCAGAACCAGCCACGTCTCGTTCCCGTCCCAGACCGGTGCGGCAGAGTTCATCATCATGTCGCGGTCACGCACGGACTTGCCGAACGGGAAGAGAATGCCAAGACCAAGGTCAAACCCGTCGAGAGCCACATAGGTCAGCACCGCGAAGGCGATCAGACCGGCCCAGATGAAAGCAAGATCAAATTCCATAGTGGGGCTCCTTATTCGCGGGGATGAAGTCAGGGTCGATTTGCGCAGCGGGCGTGATATCCGCCGTGCGGATCGGACCATCGCGTAGGCCAAGGTTGGGTGTAGCAGGCCGTTTGCGCATCATCCGCAGGATATAGAAGGTGCCTGCACCAAAGACCGCGAAACATACCATGATGAAGGCCACCAATGCCGGACCTCTTGACCGCATCCTTCGCGCCGCGCTGGGCGCGGTGCCATAACTCACAAACTGCGCGGTTACATCAAACCAATCCGTCGGCTAACCTTTGCGAGTTGGCGCTGCAATCGCATCAGCTGTTTCTCGTCTCGTGCCTCCATCAACTCATTCACCAGAGCGGCCTCGTGACGCAGGCGACAGGCATACTTTTTTGGCAGGCGGCCAGACCTAGTTCACTGGGCACCAGCATCGGTCAACACCTTGATGACAGCCGTGTTGTTGGACACCACGTTCGCTTCGTGAAGCGGGGTTTGCCCCCAAACATCCTGTGCGTTGACGTCTGCGCCGGCATCGATCAGCGCCACGAAAACCGACGGGTTGTCGTTGATCAGGGCCGCCCAGTGCAAAGGCGTTCTTTGTGCTAGATCGCGCGCGTTGACGTCTGCGCCCACAGCGATCAGCGCTTTGATGACATCAGGGTTTTCGGTGCCCATTGCGGCCAAATGCAACGGCGTCCCTCCATCCCGGTCGACTGCATTCACACTGGCGCCAGTACTGAGACACCCAGCCACGTCTTGGACCGATGCATCCTCGAAAAACTCATAAGTCGTCCAGTTCTGGCAATCAGTCGTTTCTGCGCATGACGTCAAGGCGGCGAGAGCGGTCCCGATGCAAATTATGCGTATCATCTTGGTTCTCCTAAATCTGAGCATCCTATCGCATTGAACGTCAGTACAGCAGCGGCCAGAGCATCCTTGCACACTTGGCTCCGGCGGAATGCGGATGGCGATGCCGATGACCTGATCGGTGTGATCGACGGTAAATCCCTGTTTTGCACTTTCCCCGTTTCCAACCGGATCCCCGCCACCCGAAACGCTGCCATAGTCTTAATACCGGTAGGTTGCTCTAAGGATCACCGAGCGATTCACCAGGGGGCGTCATTTGAAGCGATGCGCCAACGCCGACTGGCCATGCAAAACCGGTATCGGTGGCACCTGCAAAGGTGCGCACCGTTCCCGTGTCGTCAGTCTCGTTTTCGGGGTTCTTGCTTCGGGTCCACGGACCCATTTCATTTCGCGCAAACCCAACCTGATTTGATCAGCCGTGGCCTGCAAGAACAGCAATGCGCACTGCTTCGGCGTCTTCAGCCAGATCTGCTGCATCTTGACCCGTTATCGGGTAGCCCAAAATCGTTGTTACCGCGATGACGGTATCGGATGTGATGGGAAGCGTCTTGTCAGAGGCGACTCCAAGAAAGACCGCCATCAAAATGTCAGCATCGTTGTTCACAGGAAGCTGGCTGTCGCCATCCTCAAGAATGTCCTCCATCAATGCAAGATTCTGAAGAGGAGAATCGTAGATCGTCAGATTGTCCCAATTCAAGCTGAGCTCACTCAGTATGGTGGTGTCGGCATTGTCGAATGGCAGGCTGTAGAACGCTTCCATTGTCGCGGCGTCCCATGTCGAAAGCGCCTCATCGAATGCCCTATCGAGCACCTGATCGGGCGAGCGCACGACGCTCAGACGCCCTAACTCAACTTCGGGAATGCCTTCTTGTGCCCAAAGGGGTCTGCCGCCACCGGTATTGGTGTCAGAAGGACCGCCCGCTTGCGGACCCTGACTGTCAGAAGTTTGATCCGGTCCGCCCTGACCGGCACCAGAACCACCCTGATTGCCTTGGCCAGCTTGCGCACCTCGCCCACCTTGACCTTGGCCGCCTTGATTTCCCTGCCCGCGGGCAGGACCACCCGAGGCCTCTTGCGCCATTGCTGCCATGGACAAGTCAGTGAAGTCACTGGCGACAAATCCGGTCAGCAACACGGCTGCAGTTAGTGCTACAGAAGATCTTAGTGTTTTCATCAAGCGCATAATATTCTCCTTCGCTGTTTTGCTACCAAAGATATCCACGAGAAGAGGACGACCATTTTGATATATGTCAATTTTGAAATGTGAGTTTTGTCGCCAATCGGGACCTGTAATGGTGCTGGGATTTCATCCAATCGGTGAAGCGCTGGACCTCATGAATTTATCTTCTGAGGTAGCCGTCCAGAATTGTGCTGAAATAACAGCTATCCCAGTGCTAAGTTAGCGTTGCTTCAGCCTCTGAAGCTCCATGGTAGGAGCTGGTGGATGTCTTTTTGCTTATGTCCCTTGACGATAGCCGTGAGGACACCGGTCAGATAGAAGGTGAGCCGAAAAACCTGTAGGACCTCGACATAAGCCCCGGCTGTGACCCCCGGGCTCATTCGATGGCGCCATGATTGGCTGAATGTGAAGAGCGTTGGGGGAGTTTAACGCGTCGCGATACCTACAGCTTTTCGGGAAACGCTTTATTGACGATGCAGAGTTGGTGCTGGCTGATCGAAGTTCTGCGAGTGAAATATCTCAACAAGATGATCGCGCAGGACCATCGTTTCATCAAGAAAATTGCCAGCCACACCCAGACATTCAGACCGTTCAATTCTGCGGCAGTCACGCTGGCAGGAATTGAAACTGCCTATATGATCCGGAAAGGCCAGTTCGACCGACCCGCCCGTCCGGTTTCGAGCAATTTGCGGAACTGGTAGGATAAGTGCCCCCAGCAAAGGCCGAATTTCGTTTCGCCTGAAAGTTTGGGGTAGTACGATTCGAAAAGCATGGATTTCGCATCTTCAAACAACAATCCAAAGCCTGCGGGCTGGGTCTGCCGATAGGGGCGGGAATAGCGCCACCATATCTTGCCCGCTCCCTGCAAGACGCGCCGACTATGCCACAGCGACTCCTGCGTTCGTATTTAGCAGATATTGCGAAAGGATCGGCCCACAGGCGGCACCGATTGCACGCGCATTGCCGCCGATGCTGCCCGCTTCGATCCGGGGCGCGATCAGGCCGCGTGTGTCCTGGTTGACGATGTACCGCCGCACCCGTTCCACCAGTTCACTGCGCACGTCGTTTGGAAACGCCCCATCAATGATGATTGCCTCAAAATCGATGACAGCGCATATTGACAGGCTGGCCTTTGCCAATTCCTGTGCGGTCTGACCCAACCATGGATCGACATATCTTGCGATCCCGCTCCAGTCTTGTGGATGACGCCAGATGCGTTCAGGCGCGATGTCGACTTCGCTCAGCCGGGTTTCCAGCAAATGGATCGAGGCCATGTCGATCAGTTGCTTGCTTTCGCCCAGAGGGCTGATGCTGCGTAGCGATCCAAGCGCGCCAGCATTGCCTTTTCGCCCTTCGTAAACGGAATGGTTCAACACGATGCCGCCGCCGACAAAGGCACCCACAAAGAAATACGCATAATCGCGGAATTCCTTGCCCCTTCCAAAGATATGCTCTGCGTGGCAGGCGGCGGTTGCGTCATTCACGATAGAAACGGGTAGCGCGTTGAACTTTGCGATCTCGCAGGGGATGTTGATGTCTTTCCAGCGCATGAAGACGTCGGCATCATCGCCCGTCAGATCGTGCCAGTTCCACATCTCAAACGGAGCGGCGACGCCAATTCCGCAGATGCGCCCCACCTCGGCGGGCGACAGACTGGCCAAAATTTCGGACATGCATGCGGCCAGAAATGCAAACACATCTGCCGGAACGGGATAGGCGTACTTGAACTGGCGCTGCGTGCGGATCGTCCCTTTGAAGTCCATCAGCAAAAGATCGGCAGACCGCCGCCCGATCTTGAGCCCGATCGACAACACACCGCCCGGCGCCAGCATCATCGGTACCGATGGTTTACCCACTTTGCCGCGTGTCGGTTCACCCCTCACGAGTAGTCCGTCAAGTTCGAGTCGCTTGAGGATCGCTGACACCGCAGGCGGCGACAAACCCGCCAGCTTTGCCAGATCGCCACCCGGCATCTGCCCGTGACGCTGCAAGAGCGACAGCAGCAACCGTTCGTTATGATTGCGTACGCCTTTCTGGCTCAGTCCGGCACTGAATGATCTAACGACTGAATTATCCATTCTTGCGCGCATGGAGCTATCCTCCCACACCAGCATACCGACTCTTAATTAATAAAGAAAGTTAATTAATTAATTGACAGCGCCGTGAGAATCGCGTTTTTTGCCCCTACTTTGGTTCGCATTGCGCCGGACGAAATTTGCGGGAAACGCCCGCTATAATTTGACTTTTTGGGAGGAAAACATGAAAAAACTGCTTATCGGAACTGCGCTCGTCGCTGTCACATCCGCTGGCTCGGCGATGGCTGACGCGCATGGCACATCCGCTTGCCTGATTACAAAAACAGACACCAACCCCTTCTTTGTGAAGATGCGCGAAGGCGCTGCTGCCAAAGCCGAAGAACTGGGCATCTCGCTCAATTCCTACGCCGGTCAGGTTGACGGCGACAACGAAGCACAGGTTGCCGCGATCGAAACATGTATCGCAAATGGCGCGTCCGGTATCCTGATCACAGCGTCAGACACCGCCGCAATCGTTCCTTCGGTCGAGCAGGCCCGCGAAGCCGGTTTGCTGGTCATCGCACTTGACACACCACTTAACCCTATCGACGCCGCTGACGCCACATTTGCAACTGACAACTTCCTTGCCGGGGAACTGATCGGCAAGTGGGCCGCCGCAACCATGGGTGACGATGCGGCCACTGCAAAGATCGCAATGCTTGATCTGGCCATCAGCCAACCCACTGTTGGTGTTCTGCGTGACCAGGGTTTCCTGACCGGCTTTGGTGTCGACGTCAAAGACGTCAACCGCTGGGGTGACGAAGATGATGCGCGCATCATCTGCAACGAAGTCACCGCAGGTAACGAAGAGGGCGGTCGCACAGCGATGGAAAACTGTCTTGCTGTCGATCCCGAAATCAACGTTGTCTACACGATCAACGAACCTGCGGCTGCGGGCGCTTATGAAGCGTTGGCTGCCATCGGGCGCGAAAATGACGTGCTGATTGTGTCTGTCGATGGCGGTTGCCCGGGTGTGCAGAACGTGGCCGACGGCGTGATCGGCGCGACAAGCCAGCAGTATCCACTTCTCATGGCCTCTTTGGGCGTTGAAGCGATTGCGCAATATGCCGAGGACGGCACATTGCCTGCAAACACCGAAGGCAAGGACTTCCTTGATACCGGCGTGTCGCTTGTCACTGACCGGCCTGCCGATGGCGTTGAGTCAATCTCGGTTGCCGAAGGCACTGATCGCTGCTGGGGCTAAACCCGACTGACGCGGCAACATAGCCGCAACTGACATCCGAAGGGGCGGGTGGCCACCGCTGCCCGCCCTTTTCATGTCACGCGGTAGACTGCTTTGTGGTATTCACAAAGTCGGGAGGAAACGACATGACAGACAGTCAAAGCTACGAAGATGTCGTCAAGGACAAGGGCGAAACACAATTCGCCCAGTTTGAAGACGAACGAAAAGGGTTCTTGGGCACGGTGCAGCATACCCTGCATGTGAACCCGGCCCTTGTGCCATTGATCATTCTGGTGACGGCGATTGCGCTGTTCGGGATGCTTCTTGGCCAGCGCTTTTTCTCAGCGGGGACGCTGACACTCATTTTGCAGCAGGTACAGATCGTTGGCGTTCTGGCTGCGGCACAGACCCTTGTGATCCTGACGGCGGGCATTGATTTGTCGGTCGGCGCACTGGCCGTACTGTGCACGGTGATCATGGGGCAATTCACTTTCCGCTATGGCCTGCCTGCCGAATTGAGTCTGCTGATCGGTCTGTGTTTCGGTGCCCTTGTTGGCGCGATGAATGGATTTCTGGTCAGCCGGGTGAAGATTCCACCATTTATCACTACGCTGGGCATGTGGCAGATCGTGCTGGCCTCAACCTACCTGTTTTCACGGAACGAAACGTTGCGCAGCAGTCAGTTGCGCGAGGAAGCGCCATCTCTGCTTTTCCTTGGAAACAAGGTCTCCATCGGTGGTGCCAACTTCACTTTTGGCGTGATCCTGATGATCCTGATCGTGGTCGCTCTGGCCTACGCGCTGCGCTCAACGGCGTGGGGGCGGCATGTCTATGCGGTCGGTGACGACCCAGAAGCTGCACAACTGGCCGGTGTCAACGTGCACAAGACGCTGATGTCCGTCTATATTCTGACCGGATTGATTTGCGCAGTGGCGGGATGGGTGATGATCGGGCGGTTCAGCTCTGTCTCTCCTTCGGCCTCCACCGGGGTTATCGGCAATATCCAGTCAATTACAGCCGTCGTGATCGGGGGCATCTCGTTGTTCGGCGGACGCGGTTCGATCTATGGCGCTTTCTTTGGCGCGATGATCGTCGGGGTCTTTGAAATGGGGCTGCGGATGGCCGGTGCAGACCCGCAATGGACCTTTATGCTGATCGGTATGTTGATTATCGGCGCGGTTGGTCTGGACCAATGGATCAGAAAGGTATCGGCATGACACAGCCAATTCTTACCGGAAAGAACCTTGTCAAACGCTATGGCAAGGTCACAGCGCTGGATCACTGCGATTTTGAGCTTTACCCCGGCGAAATCCTCGCCGTGATCGGGGATAACGGTGCTGGCAAATCATCTTTGATCAAAGCGCTTTCGGGGGCAGTTGTCCCCGATGCGGGCGAGGTGTTTCTTGAGGGAGAGCAGGTCAAGTTCCATTCCCCCATCGACGCACGTGCCGCCGGGATCGAAACCGTCTACCAGACGCTGGCGATGTCCCCTGCCTTGTCGATTGCAGACAATATGTTCATGGGCCGTGAAATCCGCAAGGAAGGCTTCATGGGCAAGTACTTGAAGCAACTCGACAAGAAAAAGATGGAAGACTTCGCCCGCCAGAAGCTGTCTGATCTGGGACTCATGACAATCCAGAACATCAATCAGGCGGTTGAAACGCTTTCGGGTGGTCAGCGGCAGGGTGTTGCCGTGGCGCGAGCTGCGGCTTTCGGGTCCAAAGTCATCATTCTTGATGAACCAACGGCCGCCCTTGGCGTCAAGGAATCCCGCCGCGTGCTGGAACTGATCCTTGATGTCCGTTCGCGTGGTATTCCGATCATTCTGATCAGCCACAACATGCCGCATGTGTTCGAGGTCGCTGATCGTATTCACGTTCACAGGCTTGGCAAGCGGCTGTGTGTGATTGACCCCAAGGACTACACCATGTCTGACGCGGTGGCATTTATGACCGGCGCAAAGGAAGCGCCTGTTCAGTAGGCGAACCCTGCCATGAGTGAGAGGTATGAGCCGCCCCTCCATGGCAGTACGCTCTGCGTTGATAAGGTGCCCCGTAACCGGACCGGAACTGTCATCTTATCCTAAAGTGTTCCGCCTTTACCTGATGCCTCGGGTTAAAGGCGAAACGCTTTTCTCATGATTCTTCTTGTCTTCATGAGAGGCGGTGTGTTTGCGCGCGGCAACGGAAAAAGTCCGGGATCGCCAAGGAGCAGGTAAAGGACCGCTATGCCAAGATCGGTGACCTGGCGGTGACCAACTGTTTTCTGGGGCGAAAGCTGAATCCCCGGGGCGGGAAGCGAGGCGCGGCATGATCGCGCCGGACCGGTGTGCAAATCTCGATGGATGGAAAGGGTCGCTTCCTCGACAACATCTTTATCGCGCGGCTGCGGCGAACCCTGAAAGACGAGTGCCTATAGCTGCACGCCCTTGGGACCGGATCGGACACGAAGGCTGGCATCCGCAAGTAGGTGGCCTACTACAATAACCCCCCATTCAGCCCTTGGCGGCAGGCCACCAACCGTTGTCTCTTGGCCGGGAAAAGACAAACTCACCCTGATCAGCAGGTGCAAAGAGTAGCCTAACTGACGCCAGATCCTGTCCAACAGATGGGGAGTAGCTCACAAATGCTTTGCCGCTATTTCAACGTATCGGAAATCTCGGCCTGCATATTTTCAACGACGACTTGGAGTTCGGCAATAAAGGCTTGAGCTACCATGGATTGCGTAGCGTAGCCTGGTGTCAGGATAGAGACACTGTTTGAAATCTTTGGCCCAAATCGCCGGATTGACAGGCGTTCGTTTTCGGGGGTCTGGGTCAGATGGCTGTAGGCCGTGATCATGTCGCAGACCATCACACAGAGGCCCGCCGCTACGAATTGCATTCCGGGCAGGAAAGTGCGCAGCTCAAGCCGCTTGTTGAAATGGCATCTGGCAGCGCGAAAGGCGGCTTCGGTTTGCACGGCTGTCCCGTGTTCATCGAACAGAACAGCCATCGGGCGGCCATCAAGATCGTTCGGCGTAACAACATCCGCTCTGCTCAATGGGTCATCTTTGGGCAGAATGCAGACGCATTCGAGGTCATAATCCGTTTGCCGGATTGATGTGCGCGGCTGCGGTGTCTCGGCAAACCCGAGGTCATATTGCTGCGATGCGATCAGGTCTTCGATTACGCCAGAGGATCGCATCATGAGGGACACATCAAGATCACCCCGATTCTTGAGAAATCCAGTCAGGAGCCTTGGAAGAAAAACGCTGGAGGCCGCCGGGTGGCAGGCGATCTTGAGCTTGCCCGACTGTAGAGAGCTGATCCGTTCCATCGTGCGTTCGGTACGCTCGACCCGACCGAGAATATCCTCACATTCCTCAAGGAAAAACTGCGCCTCCGGCGTAGGGGTTAGTTTGCCATGCGACCGCAGGAAGAGAGCAAAGCCAAGCTGATCTTCAAGGGTTCGCACCATCGTCGATACCGCAGGTTGCGTTCGGCCCACGGAACGGGCGGCCTGACTGATAGAGCCAGACCGCATGACTTCGCGAAAAGTCGAGAGTTGTCGGAGGGATAGGTGCATAGCCATAAACCAAATTAATGAGGTTAAAGATATTATGAAATTGATTTAATGCCAAATGTCCAGTGTGATGATCTCGCAACCCACGTGCAGACGCTCGGGGGATTGGGGGACACATGGACAAATTCGCTAAATACCTGTTAACGGCTCTGATCATATCTGTAGCCATGGGCCAGTTTGTCCAGGTCATCACCCGCTACGTCCTGCAAGTCCCCGTCATGGGGCTGGAGGAGACGATGGCCTACCCGACGGTGTGGCTTTATATACTCGGATCCGTCAACGCTTCGCGCGAAAACACCCACATACGCGCCAATGTTCTAGAGATCTTCATCAAGACGAATCGTGGCCACACCATTCTGGCGATCATCGGAGAGATCATTAGTCTGATCGTTGGCCTTTGGTTGCTGTCGTGGGCGTGGGATTACACGCAGTATGCCTGGCGTGTCTGGCGCGAAAGCCCGACGCTTTATATCCCGACATTCTATTCCGATGTCGCGCTGGTCGTCGGCCTGTCGCTGATGATGATCTACACTGCATCACATTTGGTGCGCCATATCCGCGACTTGCGGGCCGGAGAAATCGCATGATTGAGATAGCCCTACTTGCCATTGCTTTGCTGGTGATCACGCTCACTTTGGGCGTACCGCTGCCCTACTGCTTTGGATCGGCCCTGATGGTCATGTATTTCCTGGGCGATGTGACAATGAAGGGCATGATGCTGTGGGGGGTTCAGCAATTGGGCAATCCTGTCCTTCTTGCCATTCCGCTGTTTGTCCTTGCGGGCACGGTCATGTCGGAGAGTGGGATTGCCGCGTCACTGTTGCGCTTTGTGAACGCCTTTATCGGCCATGTACGTGGCGGTTTGGGCGTTGTGGCTGCGGTGTCTTGCGCCGTGATCGGCGCGATCTCGGGCTCCGGTCTGACGGGCATAGCGGCCATTGGCCCGCTCTTGATCCCCGAGATGGAGAAGCGCGGTTATCCCCGTGAATACGCCACCGCTTTGATTGCCAATTCATCGATCCTTGGCCTACTGATCCCGCCGTCTGTTACAATGATCGTCTATGGCTGGGTCACGGACACCTCGATCCTCGCCTGTTTCCTGGCCACGCTTGGACCGGGGCTCCTGATCATGACGTCGTTTTCCGTGATCAACCTTTTCATGGTGCGCAAGTTCAATCTGGTTCTCGACGACAAGCCCTCTTTCTCGGAGTTGTCTGGAGAGGTCGCTCGCCGCGGGTTTCACGCCTTCCCTGCGTTGCTGATGCCGGTGATCATTCTTGGCGGCATCTATGGCGGCGTTATGACCCCGACCGAGGCCGCCGCTGTCGCCGTTATCTATGCCGTGCCTGTGGGCTTTCTGATCTACAAGGGCCTGAAATGGCGCAACTTCCTGTCGGCGGGCAAAGAAGCTGCCACAGCCGTGGGCGCGATTATGATGATGATCCTCTTCTCGATGATCCTTAGCCAGATGTTCGTCTATGAAAGCATCCCGCAACAGCTGGTCGAGGGCATCTTTTCGATCACCGAAAACAAGTTGCTCCTGCTGATCATGATCAACATCATGTTGTTCCTCGTTGGTATGGTCGTCAATGACGTGACTGCGATCATCCTGATTGCGCCGCTGCTCTTGCCGCTGATGAACGCAATCGGTGTCAGCCCTGTGCAGTTTGCTGCGATCATGGGTGTAAACACCGCGATGGGCGGCGTGACCCCGCCTTATGCCTCGATCCTTTATCTGGGCGCACGGATTGGCAACGTGAAGGTGACCAAGGTTATCCCGCCTGCGATGAAACTGATCCTGTTTGGCTATGTGCCTGTGGTCTTCCTGACCTCGCTTTGGCCCGACCTGTCGCTCTTCCTGCCGCGCTTTTTCGGATATGACGTGGCGCCCTAATTACAAAAACGAAAATCAACACAGAGGAAAACCAAAATGAAACATGCATTCCTGACCACAGCCGCTGCCGCCCTTATGGCGCTCGGCAGCTACGCTGAAGCACAGAACCTCAAGATGAGCCACGTGCGCCCGCAAGATGCAACCATCGACGTCGAGTTGCGGGCATTTTCCGCAGCTGTCGATGAGGCCACTGGCGGCGACGTGAAGATCAATCTGTTCCCAGCCTCGGCGCTTGGCGATTACACCACCGTTCAGGAACGCATCAGCGTGGGCGCGATCGATATGGCAACCCAGCCTGCCGCTGCTGCTGCTGACCGCCGTATGCAGATCAGCTCGTTTCCCTATCTTGCAGGCGACTGGGATCAGGCCCGTGCAGTCTATGGCCCCGGCGGCGTTGTGCGCGACGTGATGGCTGGGCTTTACGCCGAGCAAGACATCACCATGCTGGCGGCCTATCCGGTCTATTTCGGTGGCATTTCGTTGAACGTAGCGAATGACAACCCAGGTTCAGTTGAGCCAAACGGCGTCAAGGTGCGCGTTCCAGGCATCAAAAGCTTCCAGCTGACAGGCGAAGCTCTTGGCTACATCCCTGCACCGATCCCATTCTCCGAAGCTTTCACAGCCGTTCAGACTGGCGTGGTTGACGGTGTGATCGGTTCCGGGGCGGAAGGTTATTATGCCTCGTTCCGCGACGTGACCAAAACTTACATCCCGGCCAACACCCACTTTGAAGTCTGGTACATGATCATATCGAACGAAAGCCTTGCTGAACTGTCCGACGAAGATCAGGCCGCGCTGCGCGAACAGGCGGCCGCGTTTGAAGCAACTCGCTGGGAAGTGGCCGAAAGCGATCAGCAAAAGAACGAACAGCGTCTTGTTGACGAACTGGGTGCAACCGTTGCCAAACTGAGCGCCGACGATCTGGCTGGTATGGCCGCCAAGGTGCGTGCCGATGTCTGGCCGCAGGTCCTTGAAGATGTTGGCGTCGAGTGGGGGCAGGCGATCCTCGACAAAGTTGCCGCCGCAGGCAACTAAGCCAAATCTAGTCGGGGCGGTCACCGCCGCCCTGACACCACCTCTCAACATCGGAACGGCACACATGGAAACCGATTACGCCATTATCGGAGGGGGTATTGTTGGCCTCTCAGTCGCCTGGGGTTTGCTCCGGCGCGGGCGCACGGTGACTGTTATGGACGGCGACGACGGATCTTTCCGTGCAAGTCGCGGAAATTTCGGGCTGGTCTGGGTCCAATCCAAAGGCATGAACCAACCGCGCTATGCCAGCTGGTCCCAACAATCTGCTGCGATCTGGGCCGACTTCGCCAGTGAGGTCTCGGGCAACACCGGCAAGTCCATCCCGCTGGAGCAAAAAGGCGGTTACGATCTTCATTTCTCTGACGAGACGTTGGAAGCCACGGTCGCGAAATATGAAAAGCTAAAGGCGCAGCTGGGCGGTAATTACCCTTACGAAGTCCTTGGACACAATGCATTGCGCAAAGAAGAGCCGCATATCGGCCCAAAGGTCGTTGGCGCTATCCTGCATCATCAAGACGGCCATGCGAACCCGCTGAAATTGCTGACTGCACTGGCCGCAGATGTGCGCGGCATGGGCGGGCATGTACTGGTCGGCAAGACCGTCACAGATGTGGCAAAGCCGGATGCCTTCCGCATCACATGCGCAGACGGTACAGTCGTCACATCGGGCAAGGTTGTCCTGTCTGCGGGGCTGGGTGCGGCACAGCTGGGCCCGAAGATGGGTTTCAAAGCGCCAGTCCGCCCACAGCGCGGTCAGGTCTTGATCACCGAGAAACTGCCAAAGCTGATCAACCGTCCCTCGCTGATAGCAAGGCAGGTGGATGAAGGCGGCATCCAGATAGGCGCAACGAATGAAGAGGTTGGCCTTGATGACAAGGTCACACAGCCGGGCCTGTCCGGCCTCGCCGCCGAAGCAATTGCTGCCTATCCCGCGCTGGCCCGTGCGCAGCTGGTACGCAGCTGGGGCGCGTTGCGCGTGCTCTCTCCCGACGGGCTGCCGATTTATCAACAAAGCGCCGAGATGCCTGGTGCCTACCTTGTCACCTGTCACAGCGGCATCACCCTTGCCGCCGCGCATGCGCGTATTCTGCCCGATTGGCTGGAGGATACCGACGCAGCGCCAGATCTGGAGGTCTTCAGTGAAAACCGCTTCGCCGTTTCTTGAGCTCGAAAATGGGCCGCGCGTGAACGTGACCTTGGATGGTATGGCGCTGAGTTTGCCGCGAGGAGCAAACCTTGCAGCTGCGCTTTTGGCGGCTGGCGTCGGTGTGTTTCGCCGTACGCCCGTGTCGAACGCCCCACGCGGTCCGTTTTGCATGATGGGCGCTTGTTTCGACTGTCTGATAGAGATTGATGGCACCACACGGCAGGCCTGTATGATTGAGGTCACCGATGGCCTTGAGATCAAGCGCCCCCACCGCGACGAGGCATTGGCATGACCCGTTCTGATCTTGTCGTCATCGGGGCCGGCCCCGCAGGCATGGCAGCCGCAGCGCAGGCCGCCGAACTGGGCCTTAGCGTCATAGTGCTGGATGAACAGCCCCGCGCAGGCGGACAGATTTACCGCGATGTGGACCGCGTCGCGCCTCTGCGCGGCGATATGCTGGGCGCGGACTACACGCATGGTGCCACGCTGACGGCCGGCTTGCAGCATGGTGCGATCACCCATGTCAATGGCGCGGTCGTCTGGGCCATAGAGGACCAGTTCCGCATCTCTTACACTGTTAACGGGCGCGGTGCGCAGATCGACGCTGACCGCCTTTTGCTTGCAACCGGCGCACTCGAACGCCCGATGCCTCTGCCCGGCTGGACCCTGCCGGGGGTCATGACCGCAGGGGCGGGGCAAATCCTTCTCAAACAATCAGGTGTTCTGGCACGCAACGCTGTTCTGGTCGGCTCCGGCCCGCTTCTCTATCTGATTGCGGCGCAGATGGTGCGGGCAGGAACCCCGCCCAAGGCCATGATCGAGACGCAATCCCGCAGCGATATCGCCGGCACGGCGCGGCACTTGGGCGGCGCTTTGCGAGGCTGGCGCTATTTGGTCAAGGGCCTGAAGATGCTCGCCAGTATCACCCGCGTCGGCGTGCCACGCCATACCGGCGCGACAGACATTGCTATTGAGGGCACGGACAAAGCGCAGGCTGTGACGTTCAAAAGAAATGGCCGCTCCCACCGGATCGCTTGTGATACGGTCTTTTTGCACCATGGCGTTGTCCCCAACACCCAAGCCGCGCGGTCGCTCAATATCGCGCACACTTGGGACGCGGCGCAGCGATGCTTTATCCCACAGCTTGATAGCTGGGGCCAAAGTGACAAGTCAGGCGTCTTTATTGCGGGCGATGGCGCAGGTATCGGCGGGGCGAGAGCGGCGGAATTTGCCGGAACCATCGCCGCGCTTCAGATTGCGTTCGAGGCACAGCGCCTCACGCGCGAGGACCGCGACCGCCGCGCTGCCGCACCGCGCGCAAAGCTCGCGCATGAACTGGCAGTGAGACCATTCCTTGATGCGGCTTATCCGCCCTACGCGCAGGCCTTGTTGCCCCATGACGCGACGATAATATGCCGCTGCGAAGAGATCACCGCGGGCGACATTCGCAGCTATGCCGGGTTGGGATGCATTGGCCCGAACCAGACCAAGGCCTTCGGCCGCGCGGGCATGGGCCCCTGTCAGGGCCGCTATTGCGGGCTTGGCGTCACGGCGATTTTGGTCGATGCAACGGGTCAAACGCCCGATGAAACCGGTTATTATCGCATTCGCCCACCCCTGAAACCCGTGACCTTGGGCGAGCTGGCAGGCATGGACATCTCTGCGCCCGACGCGGCGGAATAGGAAAAAACACATGATTGAACGTATCGATACCGCAACCCGTATGAGCAAGATCGTCAAGCACAACGGCGTGGCCTATCTGTGTGGTCAGGTTGGCGATGGCGCCAGCGTGGCGGATCAGACCCGCGATTGCCTCTTGCGTGTGGATGCACTGCTGGAAAAGGCAGGATCCTCGCGCGAGCAGATGTTGCAGGTGGTCATCTGGCTAGCAGACATGGCGGATTTTGCGCAGATGAACGCCGTCTGGGATGCGTGGGTTCCTAGTGGCCACGCTCCCGCCCGCGCATGCGGCGAGGCCAGGCTCGCCCGTGGCGAGCTGAAAGTCGAAATTATTGTAACCGCCGCATGTTGAAATGCCTCGGTGACAACGCGATCAACGACCTTAGCTCTATAACCACTTCCCTGGCATCAAAGAGGACAATTACTTCTGCCTCATCCGGGCGATGGACCTGTTCACCAACTTGAGCCAACGACGTCGCGACATTATAACTCCCCGGTTTTACATAGGGCTGACGTGTCGCCGCATAAAAACGACAGAAGACGGAGCACTGAAGAATTGCCTGTTCAGTATGCGCATGCAGCATAAGTGCTGCAGGTAAACCCCCGCATTGTCGTTGCCGAACTCCTTGCGCTCCCCTTTGGAAAGCCAGTACGCATCCAATTTGTCTTTGGAAATATCTAACCCAATGGTATCTTCCATATGTCTTTTTCTCGCCGTGTTCGGCGGCCAGACCGACCATGCTCTGGGCAAAGACACCGTTCTCACTCCACCGCTTTCAGCGATTGTATAGGGTCTTTTGTGGCCCTTATTCCCGAGGCGCATCTCGCCAGCGTAAGCCATTGCGATTAATGAAGATAATGCCAAGCAGTACGCGTCGATCATCTACGCGAGGTCTGTCGTGGGACTTGGGAAAGTAGGACCCCAGACCTGCCATTTGCGCGTCATTCAGCCAGAAATGGTCGCTCATATCAGCACTCGATTTTCGACCCGTGAACCATATTTCATAATCGGCAACCAATGGCTCCTGACCCTAGGGGTAGTTTTTTTGCTCTCGTTTGGAATGCATTTCTGGATTGCGATGGTCTCTGTAAAACAACAGCATTCGCGTTGTATTTTGACAGGGATTTTTAGCGCCTTCTTGCAGCTTCAGCTGCGTTGTGTGTGTCTCCATGTCCATCTACGCTTTGCTCCGACGGTAGTAGCCATTCCATCACTGCGGTCGTCCGCAAACGCTCTTGTCAAATCACGCCAAAAGTGGGCTGTTCAAGGTTCCTGCGGAAAAAGTTGCTAGTCATTGTCCGTCAATCCGGCACCCGCACCACCCGCGCGCGATGCTTCACTTTCAGGGACATACGTTTTGGCGGCCATATGGCTTAGCGCGTGCCAGATAGTATCTGGCACATCGACCGGGCCCACGATCACGTCGGGCTTTTGACAGCGGCGAAACGCGATCTTTGGCCCGTCGGCAGAGACTTCAAGCCCGGCTTCGGCCAGCATCGCAATGACCAGGGGTGCATGTTCAACATGCGCAAGCCTTGCTTTCACCACACCTGTGCCAAACCCGTCTTTCACAATCGGGGCGGTCATCGCGGCGTTGCCCGTCTTTACGACAAGTTTGTCGGCCCCCCACGCGATATCAATCGGCGCGTCAGGTTCAGTCAGCGCTTCAACGACCGGAGACAATGGCAGATGGTTGCCCGCCATATAGACGGCTGTGCGGGCAAGATCCTCGGCCTGGCCGACGGGCAGCCCAACCCCCAGCGCCGCCTTCTGGACGATGGCACCCACTTCGTTCAGTGCGCGCATCATGACGGCGCCACCGGCAGCCACCAATCATCGGCGTTGTCCAATTCATCAAATAAGGGCGCGCCCTGCGCAAGCGTGACACGGGTCCAGCGGTCGGATTTGGGGTCAAATCTGGCCGCCCCGAAAAAGGCCAGCTTGCAGCGCAGCAGATCAATCGGTAGACAATCCTCTCCAATCAGGTTCTCGCGGATTTCAGCATAAGGGTGTGTGTCCAAGGTCTGGACCCTGCGCGCCGCAGCGCGATGCTGCGGAAACTGTCCCAAAAACTGCGCCACGGACCCTGACGCATCTTTCAGATCAAGCGACAGCGCCTTGACCTGCCGTGCGATATCAAGCGGTGTTTCACATTCTGCCCCCGGTTCTTCAAATCGACGGCCAAGGCGCGGTTCCATCTTCTCTTCCGAGACGTACCAGAACTGCGCGATATTACGTTTGTCTGTGAAATCGATGTCGCAAGCCCAATGCCAATCGCGTCTGATCAAGAACATCAGAGCGTCGCAGGTCATGCGCGGATCAAGCGTGGGCACAAAAGGAGACGCCATCAAATCGGCAAGCGGATCGACAATATCGCCAAACGGTTCCAGCACCAGTGCCGCAATTAATTCCTGCGCATCGACCGAATACTGCATGCTGTCGCCAAGGATAAGTTCAACCGGCATCGGCGAAAGCATATAGTAGGGGGTCAGCGAGGCGGTGAAATCAACCCAGTCTCGGCGCAGCCTGTCGATCCGTCTGGCAGCGATCGGATCCGCGACCTCCCACTTGGCCAGATGCTCTGCCGCCCGCGCGACGAGTTCGTAAATGCGTTCAATCTGCGCAATTTCCAGCTGTTTTACCGCGCGCACACGCGACAAAGCCGTTTCGCGGGCGAACATCCACGCATCCAGCAGGAGAGGATGATTGACCAGAAAGGGGGCCATCCCCAACCCTGTTGAGTTTCCGATCCCAAGGTGGCGCTTGATGTCCCTGTCCAGTTTTGCGCCGCCCATATGTTCGACAAGATCATGGGTGAATCCACGGATCAGCCAGACCGTCAGCATCTCGGCAATAAATGGCCCACTCAGGCCCGGCCGGTCAGAAAAATGGCCGCGATCCGCGATCCCGAACTTGCCGTTGCCGTAAACTGCTGTGGTGCGCATCAAATATCCGGTGTCGTTCAGACGCGCACGGTCGGGTTGCCTGCCAGCCTTCAGCGCGGTCACGACATGGTCGAACAGGCGGACGGATTTGTTGGCCCTGCTAAGCACAAGTTCGCGATGGGTGAAACGGGCGGCTTCCTGTTGCGGTGCATCCCTGATGATCCTGGCCAAAGCCGCTGCATCCGGCACCCCATCGTACAGCACATACGCCGTATCCCAAGCGGTCGCGATCACCCTGTCTGTTCGCATATCATCGGGCAAATCGGTTGAAACCGCGATCAGTGAATAGTCATAGCCACCCAGACGGATGGTATAGACGGCATGCCCGAAACCATCTGAATCAATCTGCCAGACCGGACGCGTCACCATCGCGTTTTCAGCGCTCAATTTACGCAAAAGTGTGCGCAGGAAAGACAATCGGGTCGGGAATGCGGCCCCCATTCTGCGCAAACGCATCACCGTTCCCGGTGGTCGCAGCGGAGCGGGTTGATTCTGTATCTCGTCTTTCATCCTCACCAGAGTAACTGTACCGTGTATGGGCACCAAACTAAAAATGTTCTATCTCAATGACGACAGAGGGTAGAACCCTACTTGGGTGTTGAACGCTAACACTGCGGGTTCATGAATGAATGACGGTATCAAAGGGGTGATGCGTGCGAATTAAGGTCTTGGTTTCAGTGTTTGCCTTTTCGTGCGCGGGCGCGCTTCAGGCGCAGGATGTCTCTATCAAGACCGATGAGGCATGGAGCGAGCTCAATGCAGCATCCCTGCTGCGCCAGTTGGAAGAAGGCGCGGTGCCGCAAGACTATGTCGCCGCTGCACGTGCGGATTATCGCAGGCTCCTGACAGCTTTGTATGGCGAAGGGTTCTATGGCAGCACGATCTCGATCACCATCGACGGGGTAGAGGCTTCCAGCATCTCTCCGCTTGGGGCGCCATCTGTCATCAGAAAAGTAGTGATCGAGGTTGACGCAGGACCGCGCTTTAAATTTGGTCGACTTGCGATTTCCCCCGTCCCCCAAACATTGGAATTCCCCGAGGAATTTCGACGCGGTCGCACTGCCGAAACCCGCAGGATCAAAGAGGCCGTCTCTCTGAGTTTGGATAGTTGGCGCGATCTTGGTTATCCAAAGGTGACTGTCGCGGAACAACGCATCGTGGCTCGCCATCCCAAGCGCAGGCTGGACGTTGACGTCGCGCTTGATACCGGCCCGCGACTGACCTTTGGGGCGCTGACGCCAAACGGCAACCGGAACGTGCGGGACGAACGGATCGTTCAGATTGCAGGGCTGCCGACGGGCGAAGTCTACTCTCCTCAGGCGTTGGAAATGGCAGAACGTCGCCTGCGCCGCACAGGCGCCTTTGACAGCGTGGCATTGCAGGAAGCGGATGAAATCGGTCCCGGCGACACGCTGCCCATCACGGCACAGGTGGCAGAGGCAAAGTTGCGCCGCATCGGGTTTGGGCTTGAACTGTCCTCGATCGACGGGGTCACGGTGTCGGCTTTTTGGCTGCACCGCAATCTGTTGGGCGGGGCCGAACGCGCACGACTGAACGTCGAAGTTGCCGGGATTGATGGCCAGACAGGTGGAACCGACTACGCCATTCAGGGCCAGTTCACCCGGCCCGCGTCCTTCGGGCCTGACACGGAATATTACTTCAAGGGCGAAATCGCGCGCGAGGATGAACCGAACTATCTGCTGGACAAAATTTCGCTTGAAACGGGATTATCGCGCATCATCAATGATGATCTGACGGTGCAGGCTGGCGTGGGTCTGCTGCGCGCCAGCGAAGAAAGCGAAATTGGCAGTCGCGACTATACGTTGCTGACACTGCCGCTCGAGGCCACGTTGGACCGCAGGAACGATCCGACCAATGCCAGCCAAGGGTACTTTATTGACCTGACTGCCACCCCGTTTGTCAGCGCTGACGGCGAAGTGGCTGGCGCGCGGCTGTTCAGTGACACGCGTGGCTATGTGGAAATCACCGAAAGCCTGACCTTTGGCGCGCGTGCCCAGATTGGCAGCGTGATCGGTGCTGATCTGGATGAAGCACCGGCTGACTTTCTGTTCTACTCCGGCGGCGGCGGGACTGTCCGCGGCCAGCCTTACCAGTCGTTGGGCGTTGATCGTGTGATCAACGGGCAAACCATATCGACAGGGGGCGATTCCTTTGTCGGTACCCAGCTGGAGGCGCGATACGGGATCAATGATGCACTGTCCGTGGTGGGCTTTTATGATGCGGGTTTTGTGGGTGAAACCCAAACGCCGCTAGAAGACGGCGACTGGCACGCGGGCGCGGGTTTCGGGCTGCGCTACAACACTGGAATCGGCCCCATTCGGTTTGACGTAGCGACCCCCGCCAGCGGCGATAATGCCGGCGAAGAAGTACAAGTCTATATCGGAATTGGACAAGCGTTTTGAAACATCTTTTATGCCTGCTAGCCTTGCTGCTGACGCCCTTTGCGGCCTTGGCTCAAAGTCAGGAAGAAGACAAAGGCTACATCACGACCCTGATCGAGGATAATCTTTCGGGTGCGGGCCGCGAGGTCAACATCATCGGTTTCAAAGGCGCGCTGAGTTCCGAAGCGACGATTGACGTTTTGTCGATTGCGGATGCCGAAGGCATCTGGCTCACCCTCGAAGACATCACCCTGATCTGGAGCAGAGCCGCCTTGCTGCGTGGTGCCGTCAGCGTGAAGGAACTCAGCGCACAAAGGATCGTCGTATCGCGTGCCCCAATCTCGGAAAGCACCGCCCCCACCCCCGAGGCGACGCCGTTTTCCCTGCCCGAACTGCCTGTCAGCATCTCGCTTGGCCAGTTGGATATTGCACGGATTGAACTGGGCGAAAGTTTCCTCGGCGAACCTGTGTCAATCAACCTGCAAGGCACGGCCGAACTGAGCGACGGACAGGGGACCGCAAATGTCATCGCGACCCGTTTGGGCAGCAAGCAGGGCGTGTTTGAAATAGACGGCAGTTATGACAATGCCACACGGGTTCTGGGTTTGCTGCTGAATATCGAAGAGGGCGCTGACGGTATCGCCGCGCGCCTGCTGGATCTTCCGGGCAAACCGGCTGTCGGGCTGCGGGTCGAAGGCAATGCGCCGATCAGTGATTTCAGTGCGACCATCGCGGTTGCGACCCAGGGTGAGGACCGGCTGAGCGGCGATTTTGCGCTAAAATCCGATGACCAGACGGGCAGCCTGATCACCTTTGATGTGGGTGGCGACGTGTCCCCGCTATTTGCCCCCGCATACCGGCCTTTCTTTGGCAACGAGGCCCGGCTGTTCGTGTCCGCAAGGCAAGCACCGGACGGAAGTGTTGATGTATCCGATCTGCGCGTGCAGTCACAACGCCTGAACGTGACCGGCGCGGTCCGGGTCGGCCCCGAAGGCTGGCCCGAAACGATTGATCTGACCGGCGGCATCGCACGCAGCGATGTGCCGCTCTTGCTGCCTCTCAGCGGGCCGGAAACACGCATCGCGGGGCTTGATCTGGCGGTCAAATATGACCGCAGAAAGTCCGATGACTGGACGGCTGACATCAGCATTGATGCATTTGACAGGCCCGGTCTGTTTATCGACAGTCTCAACCTCGAAGGCGGCGGCCTACTGCGTGACGGCACTGGCGCAAATGATGGGCTGGTCACGGCGGAACTGAATTATGGCGCACAAGGGCTTCGGCTGGATGATGCGGGCGCTGCGGCCGCGCTGGGCGATGCGATGACCGGCACATTTGCCGCCAATCGCATCGAAGACGGGCCCACCGACATTACTAGCTTCACCCTGACGGGGGCAGGCATTGACGTGAATATTCAAGGATCAATCGCAGGTCCCGCAGATGGGTTTCAAACCGCATTGCGGGGCACGCTGGCTGTCGAGGCTCTGAGCCGTTTTTCCACACTCGTCGGGCGAGAAATCGGGGGGAGCGCCGATCTGGCCGTGCAGGCCACGGCAGCGCCATTGGACGGGCTGTTTGATGTAACGCTCAACGCCAGCACCAATGACCTGACGGTCGGTATTCCACAGGCTGATGCGATCCTGGCTGGTCGCGGCACCGTTGCGGCAAATGCGGTACGTGACACCGCAGGCACGCGGCTTGAGGATTTGCGCGTGCGCACGTCAGCCGCCGAGATCACAGGACGGGCTGACCTGACAAGCGATGGCAGTTCGGCCGAATTCACAACCCGCCTGAACGACCTGCAATTGGTCGTGCCAGAACTCAGCGGTCCGGCCAGCCTACGCGGCACGGTTGACAGGTCCGCCAAAGGGGTCATTGATTTTGATCTGTCTGGCATTGGCCCAAGGGCCAGCCTGTCCGCGAAAGGCACCGTAAACCCGGCCGAAAACGGGCAAACGGTGAACGCGGCAGTCGTTGCGGATGTGAGCGACCTGAGGGCCTATGCCGCGCTGATCGGCCAACCGCTTGCCGGTGCAGCCAAACTGGATGTCAGCGGCGTCCTGCTGACCAATGGCCTGCGTTTTGATCTCGATGTGCGCGCCGATACACAAGACATCGTCACCGGCATCGCGCGGCTTGATCCCTTCCTTGCGGGCGCAGGCACGCTGACAGCCGAAGTCAGCCGCCCGAACGCCACCGATATCACCTTGTCCGGACTGGACCTTGTGACCCCCGCATTCAGCTTGCGCGGCGATGCAAGAGTTGCCGGAACAGACCCGCAATCTGCTGATATCAGCCTGCGGATCAACGATGCGCAAATGATCGACCCAAGCCTGCGCGGCCCTGTCATTGCGACGATCAAGGCGAACCCCACTGGCAGCGACGATCTGAAAGTAGATGTCGCAGCCAACGGCCCCGGCATTGATCTGAACGTGGATGCGACAATTGACAGGCCCAGCAATGAAATCACCGGGTCAGTGCAGGCCGGGGTCGAGAATCTCGGGGCATATCAGTTGCTGATCGGGCAACCTGTGGCCGGTGCCGTCAGTCTGGACGCCAGCGGGTCATTTTTGCCAGACCTGTCGCGCTTTGACAGCGACATCGCACTGCGCACACAAAACCTGCAAATCGGCAATCCGACCGTCGATACGCTGTTGCGCGGGTCGGGCCGGGTCGACGCGACGCTTGACTTTGCGAACGGCAGGCTGTCGGTCGAGAGCCTTCAGGCCTCAACCGGCGAAGTCACCCTGTCAGCCAATCTGGATGGCAGCGAAAATGGAACCGGCCGCGGTCGGTTTTACGCCCAGCTGCGGGATGCCAGCATTCTGACAGATCAAATCAGCGGCCCGGTAACTGTAGAGGGCACCGCTGCACTGGGTGCGAATGGAGCGTGGGATATCGACGTCAACGGGTCAGGCTCTGGCGGGTTGGCCGCGCGGGTTGACGGTCAGGTGCAACCGGGCGGGCAGCTTAATCTGCGGGTGACAGGTGCGGCGCCGCTGGCACTGGCAAACAAGGCGCTGGAACCACAACGACTCAGCGGCACCGCCAACATTGATCTGTCGGTCAATGGATCGCCGGGGCTGGACGCTCTGGGGGGGCAGATCACGATCGAAGGCGGTCGATTGGCAGCGCCGACGCTGGCGCAGGCTTTCACCGACATTGGCGGGCAGATCGGGTTCAGCGGCAGTCGGGCATTGATCAATATCGGCGCAAATGTCGAAGCAGGCGGGCGGGTGACCGTCACCGGCCCAGTTGATCTGGAAGGACCAAACACTGCCGATATCACGGTAACCTTGCGGAATGTGGTGCTTCAAGACCCTGAACTCTATACAACATCCGTGGATGGCACTGTCCGCGTTACGGGGCCGGTAACAGGTGGCGCACGCGTCGTTGGTCGCCTTGAACTGGGGCAAACGGACGTCCGTGTGCCATCATCCAGTATCAGTACGCTGGGCGAACTGCCGGATGTACGTCATATCAACCCCAGTGGGGCGGTCGTGCAGACTTTGACCCGCGCGGGTGCGACCGTCAGTGGCGCGACCCCTCCCTCTGATGCAGATGCAGGACCCCAACGGCCCGGTTTTCCGCTTGATATCGTGATTGATGCCCCTTCGCGTATATTCATTCGCGGTCGCGGTCTGGATGCCGAACTGGGCGGGCGGCTGACAATTGGTGGTACAAGCAATGATGTCCGGCCCGTGGGCAGGTTCAACCTGCTGCGAGGACGGATCGATATCCTGCAACAACGGTTTGATCTGACGGAAGGGTCGGCCACTTTGCAGGGGGATTTCATCCCCTTTATCCGGCTGGTCGCCACAACCCAGACCGACAACGGGACCACCATCAATATTATCGTGGAAGGACCCGCCGGTCAGCCAGAGGTGCGGTTTGAATCAGTGCCCGAGCTGCCACAGGACGAGGTCCTGTCGCAGCTGATCTTCGGACGCGACATCCAAAGCATCAGCCCTTTGCAGGCGGTGCAGCTTGCCTCGGCGATCAGCACGCTTGCGGGCAATGGCGGCGGCGCAGTTGACAGGTTGCGACAGGGAATCGGACTGGATGATTTTGACGTCACCACAGCCGAGGACGGCACCGCTGCCGTGCGCGCTGGCAAATACCTGTCCGAAAACGTCTATACCGATGTGACAGTTACCAGCGAGGGCGAAACCGAAATCAACCTTAATCTGGACATCACAAACGAGGTCACGGCCAAGGGCAGCGTCGATCAGGAGGGCGAAACCAGCGTCGGTATTTTCTTTGAAAGAGACTATTAGGGTCAGGACCCATTAATCGCCGGTTTGTGAGATTTTTCAGCGCCGAAGGTGTACTTTTTTGGTTTCAGGGCCGTCTGGGGGCATTTCATCAGAGTGCCCCAAAGAAATACCTATCTTTCGCCCTCTTCATCTGGCTTTTATCCGGTGTTTAGGGGGTTTGGTGTAACCCGACCCGCATGTTGAGGATGCTTGCGCGACCTTGTGAGTATGAAGGAAAGACGAGATGGCAGACGTAAACGGCAGTGATTGAACGGGTGGTGTCAATCAGGACGCCATGAATGAATTCACCGGCGCCATCTTCTGGTACGAATGGATCGAACTGTCCGGCACCAGCACGTCGAATTTGACTGAGGCTGGCTTTGATACCGCAGACGGCAGCTTCAGCGACCCCAATCAGGTCATTTACAATGCGGGTTCCAGCGGTTCACTGAATATTGCGGCCTGATCGGGGGCATTGGGGAACAGCAGCGATGACTTCGCCGTGCGGATTTCAACGACACTCACTTTTGATTGCGCTGGGACCTAACACATTCAACCTCAACTCCGACGACGGGTCGATCATCTATGTAGATCGGGTCCCGGTCGTCAACTACGATGGGCTATCCCGCTTGAGCTTGCCAATGTGCAGGCAAATACCGGTGATGATTCCGACACGATCCGGATCAGCGCGGGCCTTGATACCATCTCGGGCGGGGATGGGGCCGATACGTTTGATGCTTTTTCGGACAACGATTCACTGGAAGATGAAACGATTACCGTTACCGTTGATGCGGTCGGTGACGGCAGCACCGCCAAAACGGGCGACGGAAATACCGATAGCGTCGACAGTATCGAAACCTTTATTGCCGATGAAGCGAGCGCCGAAGCAGACAGCATTTCGCTGACCGAAGCCGGGCATCAGGCTGTCGACATCTCCGGCATTGATGACACCGCAACTGGCACTTTCACCCCATCCGGCGGCGCCCCGTTTGCATTTGGTGGGGTCGGCAAACCGACATTCAGCACATTGCTGAATGGCACAAGTGGGATTCCCGGAGTCGGTCAAAAAGGTTTTTCCAGATTGATGGCGGGGGCGAAACCGGTCAGGTCGGCGGTATCAGCTTTGAGAATTTCGAGAATATCGACTTCTCTGTGGTCTGTTTTGCGGATGGCACACTGATCAAGATCCGCGATGGGTTGCGCCCGGTCGAGGCGTCAAAGGCGCTAAGGGCGCAAGCCAAGCAGGAAATCGAAGCAGTCTTTGGCGCGGTCCCCTATCCGGATCGCCCTTTGGCCCGCCTGACGCCCAAAGGCAAGAAAGCCAGACATCTGGTCAACCGCCACGTCAAGAATGCAAAGGCGCTTTATTCCAACATCTGAGACTGCATCAGCCCGTGACAGCCAGCAGCTTTTCCGGCGCATGGAAGGGGCAGGCGACCTGATGACCGTCGCCCAGATCTTCCAGCACAGGCTTGGCCTGCGCACAGGTCGCTTGCGCCTTTGGGCAACGGGTACGAAATACACAGCCCGAGGGCGGTGCCAGAGGTGAGGGCAATTCGCCTTCGAGAATGGGTCGCAGGCGGGCCCGTTCCAACACCGGGTCGGGAATGGGGACCGACGCAATCAGCGCCTGTGCATAGGGATGTTCAGGGATGGTGGTCAGGGTCTTGCTGTCCGCCATTTCCATCACCCGGCCCAGATACATTACCAAGGTCCGGTCACTGATATGTTTGACCACGCTCAGATCATGGGCGATAAAAATCATCGAAAGCCCCATGTCGCGCCGCAATTCCATCAGCAGGTTGATGACTTGCGCTTGCACGGACACATCCAGCGCCGATACGGGTTCATCACAAATGATCAGCTTGGGTTGCAGGATCAGTGCCCGCGCGATGCCGATGCGCTGGCATTGGCCCCCCGAAAATTCATGCGGATAGCGATTCATCAGATTGGGCAGCAACCCGACCCTTTCCATAAGTGCCCCCACGCGGGCTTTCACGTCTTTGCGCGGCGTGCCGGGTTCATGGGTGATCAGCGGCTCTGCGATAATTTCGCCCACGGTCATGCGCGGATTCAGCGCGGCCAATGGGTCCTGAAAAATCATCTGCACATCGCGCCGGTGAACCCTGCGTTCGCGGGGCTCCATATTTGCAAGATCCGCCCCGTCGAACATGATGTTCCCGCCCGACGACGGGATCGTGCCGACAATCGCACGCGCAAGCGTCGATTTGCCAGAGCCGGATTCCCCGACGACACCAAGACATTCGCCCGGCGAGAGCTCGAACGATACTTCGGAGACCGCATGCAGCTTGCGCGGCGGGGTCCACGGCCACGCACCGGGACGGCGGACATCAAATGTGACCGACAGGTTACGAACAGACAGAATGGAAGACATCAGGCGACCTCTGACACTGGCAAATGGCAGGCACGGCGCCGGTCACCGGCGACCTGAAGCGGCGGGCGTTCACTGCGGCAATTTTCAAGCACTTGCGCGCAGCGGGGCGAAAACGGACAGCCCTCAGGCAAACGCGACATGTCTGGCGGTTCGCCCGCGATGGTGGCCAATTCGCCTTCATCCCGGTCAAGGCGCGGCACCGCTTTCAGCAATCCGGTGGTATAAGGGTGCGACGGGGTGGCAAAAACATCGTCCGTTTGTCCCTCTTCCATGATCTGGCCACCATACATCACCAACGTGCGATCGCAGAAGCCCGCGACAACGCCAAGGTCATGGGTAATCAGGATAATGGCGGTCCCGAAATCCTGCCGGATGTCCGACAGCACCTGCATGATCTGCGCTTGCACCGTCACATCCAGCGCAGTCGTGGGTTCATCGGCGATCAGCAGTCGCGGTTGACAGAGCAGCGACATGGCAATCATGATCCGTTGGCGCATGCCGCCGGAAAATTCATGCGGGTACATGGTGATCCGCGCCCGCGCGTCGGGAATACGGACCGCATCCAGCATCCGCGCCGCCTCTGTCACCGCGTCTGATTTGCTTAGGCCCTTATGCAGCGTCAGGACTTCGGCCATCTGGTCACTGATCCGCATATAGGGGTTCAACGACGTCATCGGGTCCTGAAAGATCATCGCGATGTCCTGACTGCGGACCTTGTTCAGGGCCTTCTGGTTCATCGCCAGCAGATCCTGCCCGTCGAATTTCGCAATCCCTGTCGCCCGTCCGTTGCGGGCCAGCAGGCCCATCGCGGCAAAGGCAGTCTGGCTTTTGCCCGACCCGGATTCACCCACGATGGCAAGAGTTTCGCCCTTGTCGATGCCAAAGCTGACCCCGTTCACCGCATTCACGTCGCCGTCGACCGTGCTGAAGATCACCCGCAGGTCGTCAATTTCCAAAAGCATATTCAGCGGTCCTTGGGGTCAAGAGCGTCACGCAATCCGTCGCCCACAAAGAAGAAGGCAAAGATTGTCAGCACGAAAAACAAAAGCGGAAAGTAAAGTTGCCACATCACACCGTAGGCCATGTTTGATGCCCCTTCCGAGATCAGCGCACCAAGAGATGTGTTGGGTTCCTGCACGCCCAACCCCAGAAAGCTGATGAAGCTTTCATAGATGATCAGCGAGGGTACCAGCAGGGTCGCATAAACAACCACAATGCCCAGCAGATTGGGGATGATGTGGCGCAGGATTATCCGAAAAGGCGACACCCCGATAGCATGGGCAACCTCGACGAATTCCTTGTTCTTGATGGTCAGGGTCTGCCCACGCGCGATCCGCGCCATATCGAGCCAGGAAATCAGTCCAATGCCCAGAAACAGCATGAAAATCGACCGCCCGAAGATGACCAGCATCAGGATCAGCACGAACATGAAGGGAATAGACATCAGCACATCGACGATCCGCATCATAATTCCATCAACGCGGCCACCGTGATAGCCCGCAATGGCCCCGTAAAGCGTGCCCACCATAACAGCCACGAACGCGCCGACCATGCCAACCATCAACGAAATGCCCGTCCCCTGTACCACCCGTGCGAATAGATCGCGCCCCGACGAGTCCGTGCCAAAATAGTGCCCCGTTTCAATCGACGGCACCCCCTGATAGGCATTCGCCCCCATCAGCGTAAAATCAACCGTATCGCGTTCATATTGGGCGATGAACTGGCCAAACAGGGCAAAGGCGCCAATCAGGATCAGCACAATCAGTGACACCACCGCCGCCTTGTTCTTGAAAAACCGGGTACGCGCATCCGACCAAAGCGACCGCCCTTGTACGGCAGCGATTTCTGCCGCCTCGCCCACGGATTTGACGCGTGCTGCGTTGGGTAACATCGTGGCCTCCTAATAGCGGATTTTCGGGTCGATCCATGCGTAGAGCACGTCGACCAGCAGGTTGAAAAGGATCGTCAGCGCACCCACCAGAATGGTGATCCCCATGATGACGGAATAGTCCCGGTTGAAGGCAGAGTTCACAAAGAACTGCCCGATACCACCGGTGGAAAAGAAGATGTCGATCACCACCGATCCGGTGATCATGGCCACGAATGTCGGCCCCAGATAGGACAGCACCGGCAGGATCGCAGGCTTCATCGCGTGCCGCCAGATAATGCGGCGCATCGGCAGCCCTTTGGCACGGGCGGTGCGGATGAAGTTGGTGTTCAGCACCTCAAGCATGGATGATCGGGTGATCCGGGCAATCGAGGCCATGTAGGACGTGGAAAGTGCGATGACCGGCATCACCAGATATTCCCATTGCCCGCCGTTCCAGCCGCCGCCCGGCAGCCAGCCAAGCCATAAGGTGAACAACAGCAGCAGGATTGGGGCCATGACGAAATTGGGCAAGACCTGCGCACCAACCGTGATGCCGACCGCCAGATAATCCAGCCAGCTGTTCTGGCGAACCGCGGCGGCAATGCCCAGCGACACTCCGACAACAACCGCGACGGCGAAGGACCAGAACCCATAGGTCAGCGTGACCGGAAAGCCCTGCGCGATGATGTCGTTCACGCTGCGGTCTTTATACTGAAAGGACGGCCCGAAATCGAAGGCCGTCACGACCCGCCAGACATAATTGACGATCTGTTGCCAAAAGGGCTGATCCAACCCGTACTTCGCCTCGATGTTCGCCAGCACTTCGGGCGGAAGCGGGCGCTCTGAATTGAACGGCCCTCCGGGGGCCGCATACATCAGCACGAACGAAAGAATGACCAGTATCAACAGGGTCGGGATAGCCACGGCAAGGCGGCGAACGACAAAGCTTAGCATGTGTCAGGATTCCACTGGGGGATAGCAGATTGCAGCACGCCCCGGTGTCAGGGCGTGCTGCGCAAGCGGTTACTCGGCGACGATATAAAGGTCTTTGGAGTACCATTTTTGCTGGAAGTTGTTGTAGGGCCAGCCTTCGACCGCGTCAGACAACATTTTCGCAGCCGCGTAGTGGTAGATCGGGATGATTGGAACATCCTCGCTGATGATCTGTTCAACCTGGGTATAGGCGGCCTGCGGGTCGGCGGCAGTCTTTGCCTCGGCCAGCAGCGCATCAACCTCTGGGTTGTTGTACTTCGCATCGTTGTAGCCTGATCCTGAATCCATCAGGTCAAGGAATGTCGATGCCTCGTTATAATCGGCACACCAGCCCGCGCGGGCGATTTCATAGTCCTGATTGCCGCGTGTTTCCAGAAACGTCTGCCATTCCTGATTGGCCAGTTCGGTTTCGACACCCAGCGTCTGTTTCCACATCTGGCTGATCGCGATGGCTACGGATTTGTGCGAATCCGAGGTGTTGTAAATCAGTTTCAGCGACAGCGGGTTGTCGGACCCATACCCCGCCTCTGCAATCAGCTCTTTGGCGGCAGCATCACGCGCAGCCTGATCCATCGCGGCAATGGGTGTTTCAGGCGTTTCAAAACCCGCAGTTGCCCAGTGGGTGAAAGTGTATGCGGCCTTCTGGCCACCGGCCAGCACGTTATCCACGATCACATCACGGTTCACCGCCAGCGAAAGCGCCTGACGCACTTTGGGGTCAAGCAAGGCAGGGTTCGTCGTGTCGGTCAGGTTGATCGTATAGTAGTAGGAACAAGCCTGCGGAACCGACATGATATCATCCGGGTATTCCTGCGCGAGGCGCGGGAACTGACCAGCGGGAACTTCTGTCCGGTCCAACTCGCCCGCAAGGAAACGTGTCAGAGCCACGTTTTCATCGGGAATAATCAGCGAAACGGTTTTGTCGATGATGGTGTTTTCATTGTCCCAGTACATCTCGTTGCGTTCGCGAACCAGACGCTCCTGCGGGACATGTTCGGTCAGCACATAGGCCCCATTCGATACCATATTGCCGGGCTTGGTCCACTCATCACCAAATTCCTCGATCGTGGCTTGTGGCACGGGGAACAGGGTGTAGTGTGTTGTCATGTCCGGAAAATATGGCAACGGCTGGGTCAATGTGATTTCAAGTGTCGTGTCGTCAATCGCTTTGATGCCCAACTCTGACGGGTCCATATCGCCTGCAATCACTTCGGACGCATTCGCGACCGTTGTCAGTTCGATGTACCAGCTATAGGGCGACGCTGTGGCCGGGTCGGCGGCACGCTTCCAGCCATATTCAAAGTCACCAGCGGTGACGGGTTCACCGTTCGACCATTTGGCGTTGTCGCGCAGCGTGAACGTATAAACGAGGTTATCATCGCTGACGGTATAGCCAGTCGCTACTGCCGGGATCAGATTGCCCTCGGCATCCTGGCCCATCAGACCTTCAAACAGATCACGGATGATATCGCCGCCGGCGGTATCTTCTGCCTTGCCGGGGTCAATCGACGGACTTTCGTCAAGATCACGATAGGTGAACACCTGTTCAGAGGCGAGCGTTTCACCCGTTTCGGGGTGCGTGGCATGACCGTCTGCATAAACGGCACCGCCTGCGGTGATGAGCATGGCCGCGGTGGTCGCCATGAGGTTTGTTTTGATTGTCATTGATATCTCCCTGTTCGGATTGCGCCGTTATTCGGCGCCTTGTTGAATATTGCGCGCGCAAACGCGGCGCGCAGATGGGATTATCTTTTGACGGGATCAACGAAATGGCAAGGTGATTTAATGCTTGACGGTGGTCCCATACTATCTGGTGTGGTTAGACAGGGTGTGACGCAAGATATGTACATACGTTCGTCTGCTAAAGGTATTTTACGAATGTGATGCAGCTGATCAACGGGTCAAGGACTTGGAGATCCATGCACGACGCGGGACTCATCTTGGGATGACGCTGCGTAAGATTGAAAGATCAACGCCAAGACGGACCTTGCGATGGCAACAGGCGATGGACTGTCGGAAGCGCTACGCCTGCTGCTGGCGGAAGATCGGCGCATGTTGGAAACGCGCCTCTGGTTTCAATGGTCTGATCCGCTTCTGGCTGGTCCGGCAACCGATGTTACGTCGCATCCTTGACGACCTGTCAAAAAGGGGCCGAAGCGTTCATTGATCACACGATCGCACCGGACAAATATCAATCTGTCGTTTCGGATTTTGGCTATACTCCTGTCAATGGACGATACAAACATCACACCGTTGAAGACGCTTAATTTTTCCCCAATGTTGGCCAAAATGATTCGCGCATCACACGTGGTTTTGACACTCTTGAGGCCGACCATCACGCGATAGACGGCCATACCAATGCCTTTATCGCAGGCGCAAACGCTGTGCTGTCTGCCGCTGGAAATCGGGCAAGATTGCACGATGAAACAGGCGCGTTCCTCATCCACCTTGAGTGGCTCAAAGGCCTTCTGAACCTGCATTTGGTGGACGAGGACGAACTTGTCGCAACCGTCATCTTGAAGTTCGGCTCTGACGGGTCCGGCCAAGCTTTGCCAATACAAAAAATTGACCCAGCGTAACGCGAAGCTTGCCAAGTTGCTGCGACTTATGGTTGTCTTGTCGTGGGGGCTAACTTTTCACTCATGGATTTTCACTCCACCCCATCCAAGATTCTGAGGATTCCGCTTTTGCGGTCCAAACTGTTTTCGGGGGGTTGTTTTGCCCACTTATGCGCCAGCCCTTCAGGGGCACTCTAACCTATTGTCTGATGGTTTTTGTTTTGATTGATCAGGTGCTTACACTCGTGGCGGCGAAATTGAACGGACATTTGTCCAGTCGGTACGGCGCAACAGATGACATCGCTGTCGTGACGCCCATCACTGACGGTGACGGTAAGATTGCGGACAATGCCCGCAACCGGCTTGCGCTGTTCGTGACCAATATCAGCGAAGACGCAATGCCGCGCAAAGGGAGCTCCAGGGGAGTGTCTGCGCTGGGTCAGGTTGTCGTGGCCGCGCCACTGCATCTTGATGTCTTCGTCATGCTGGCCGCAGTTTATGATCCCAAGACTTATACTGAAGGGCTCAAGGTGCTGTCGGCCGCACTGACCTACTTCCAGACTTTTCCGGTCATGACCCCGCAAAACACACCCAACCTGCCCCGCCAGGTCAAGCAACTGACGATCGAGATCAGCAACCTGCGCATGGAAGAAGTCAGCCAGATGTGGGGCAACCTTGGCGGCAGCTATGTGCCGTCGGTCATGTTCAAGATCCGCACCGTCAGCCTGACGTCCGATGCCGTTATCAAGATCGACCCAACAATTCACGAGCCTGTCGCGTCTGCCACACCAAAAGAGGAGCCTGCGTCATGAGTTTTCATATTGCTCTCTCTCTTCGGATCACACACGACTACTGGAGCGACGAAGCCCCGCCGCTGCGGATTGTTCCCCATAGCCCTACCGCTTTTGCCAGCATCGGCCTGCTTGCCAAACCGGCAACCGCGCGTCTGGATGTGGTTGCCGAAACCAAATACCTTGAAGAGCCCGTGACCGTCACGCTGGCTGTAATCGCCGATGAGGGCGAAGTGGCCCAGCTTACCAGCGGCGCGGACTGGACAACCTGCCCACGTGCCGACCTGACATCCGACACAGCCAGCACCACGGCAGTCTTGTCCGATATCGTCACCAATGGGGAAGTGCCACGCGCCCCGGGCGATCCGCTTTTCCTGATCGATGTCAGTCTTCCGGCGACCGGCCAGCGCGACGTTGACCTGCATTGCCCGTCGGTGGCGGCGATCTGGGCCTATCACATCATCGGAAAATCTGTGGATGCACCACTTCAGATTACCGACCAGAAGGCGCAGGTCAATTTTGAGGACGCTGGCCAGACCGCCTTGCCCAATGGAACGCCAGCGCGTGTCTTGCGCTCGACCCAGCCGATTGCCCTGCAACGCCGCGCAGATACGCGCTTTGCGCTGGAGCAGACGCAGGAACCTCCATTCGACCCCATTACCCTTGTGCCCGTGTTGCCCGCAGCCGGGACCAATCTACGGCCCATTCCCGGTGGGTCGCCCGATACGACAATGCAATCCGATATTTTCGTCAGCCTCTGGTAAAGGAGAACCCTCATGGTCATGAAGACCCCCGGCGTCTACATCGTCGAAAAAAGCGCATTCCCGAATTCGGTCGTGCAGGTCGCGACGGCGGTTCCCGCCTTTATCGGCTATACAGAAAAAGCTGAAAATGGTGATGTATCCCTGTTTGACACGCCATTTCGGATCACCTCTTTTTCCGAATATATAAATTATTTCGGGGGTGCTCCCAAACCTATCTACAAGCTGGTCGAATTCGTTGAGGACAAGGTTGCAAAGCCAACCAAACCATTGTCCGAAGATGGCGCCGCCGCAAAGGACAGGCTGCCACGCGCGATATTCAACGCGGGGGACAAGAAATACGAACTGGTCCAGACAAATCCGGCGTTCTGTCTGTTTGGCGCCATGCGGTTGTTTTTTCAAAACGGCGGCGGCGCATGCTACGTCACGTCCATTGGGCCCTACAAAATCGACAATGATCCGGCTGAAATCGAAAAGGGCAAACCCAAAAAAATCGACAATGCCATGGACGCCGAAAAGATGCTGGCAGCACTGACCCGGCTTCAGAAAGAGCCTGAACCTACCATGGTGGTCATCCCCGAGACCACACGCCTGGCGCGCCAAAACGCCGTCAAGGTACAGCAGGCCATGCTCAAGCATTGCGGAAACGACATGAAGAATCGTTTTGCAATTCTGGACATTTTCGCGGGCCATCTGGACCAGAAAGATCCCATGGGGGATCCGGTCGCGACTTTTCGTAATGACGTCGGGATCAATAACCTTGATTTCGGTGCAGCCTATTATCCGTGGATGCACACCTCAATATTTCAGACCCGCGATTTCAGTTACGAGAATGTCGATGGCGAAAGCCATAAACTGATGATTGCGAAACTCTTGGAATCGGTGAAACGCGACAAAGCACTTGCACCTGAAATCAACCGTATCAGCGTCGCAAAAGTGACAGGCGATTTCACGATTTCAGTGCCCTTCAAAGAAGCCGTCTTAGTAACGTCACATGACATCACAGCTGAAGACGATGTGAGCAAAAAAGCAGGGCTCACTTTTGAGGTTAAAAATGTCACTGGCGGGACAATTTCACCCATGACCTTCACAGGTGAAGACTTGGGCGACGAAGACACTGAAAGTAAGGTCAGCTTTACGCATGATGGAGAAAGTCCTGATGGCAGGGTCGAACTGATCGTAAAGGATGAAGCCGGATATCAGACTGATTTGATCAAAATCAAAGTGGAACTGATTGGCCAAATCATCAAGACACAGCCAGCCGCAGAAGCAGGCGAGAAAGCCGTCATCCCCACTGATCCTGTCTTATGCACGATCCATATGGAAGGGGCAGATGTAAAAACCTTGTCGCTGCTTGACGGTGATGATCCGGTCATGGAACGTGTGATTGATGGGGTCGGCAACTGGAAAGCAGACCCAAAAGGAACAATCACCTTCACGCCTTCGCCTGACTTCGAAGGACCAGAGGCAAAGATCAAGTATCAGATCGATGTGACAGAAGGTGAAGTGACAACGACCAAATCCGAGACTCTCCGCGTCTTGGTCGACGGCATGACACCTATTGTTTCCCAAGGTCCATCCCCGGCAACCATCGACAAGACGCTACGCTCGCTTGTGCCGCTGTACGGCGTCATGATGGATACAATTACCAAACGCGAAAACTGCATGCCACCGGCGGCCGGTATGGCCGGGCTTTATACGATGGTGGATAACAGTCGTGGCGTTTGGAAAGCTCCTGCAAACATCAGCGTGAATTCGGTGGTTGGGCCAACGGTCAATATCGACCACGCCGAACAAGAGAACCTGAACGTCTCGACAACCGGCAAATCCATCAACGCGATCCGGCCCTTTGTCGGTGAAGGCACGCTTGTCTGGGGTGCGCGCACGCTGGACGGCAACAGCCTTGACTGGCGCTACATCAACGTCCGCCGCACCATGATCATGATGGAGGAATCCATCAGGCTGGCATCCAAAGCTTATGTGTTCGAGCCTAACACGGCGAACACATGGGTCACGATGAAGTCGATGATCGAAAACTTCCTGACATCCATCTGGAAGCAAGGCGGTCTTGCCGGTGCCGTGCCAGAGGATGCGTTCAGTGTGCATGTGGGATTGGGCGATACCATGACCGCTGTCGATATTCTCGAAGGCATTCTGCGGATCACCGTTCTGGTGGCTGTCGTACGCCCCGCAGAATTCATCGAAATCACATTCCAGCAGCAGATGCAAAAGTCATAAGAAAGGACGAAAACCATGGCAGATGATGGCTCCGCCCAGCACAATACCATTTGGCCCCTTCCCAAGTTCCACTTTCAGGTCATGTGGGACGATGCGGAAATGGCGTTTCAGGAAGTGTCCGGCCTCGATACCGAATCCGAAGCCTTGGAATATAGGGCGGGCAACAACCCCGTCTTTTCCAAGTTGAAGATGCCTGGCATGATCAAATACAGCAATATCACCATGAAAAAGGGGGTTTTCGTCAACGACAACGCGATTTTCCTTTGGTTCAAGGACATCAAGATGAACGTCATCACGCGCAAGGCGCTGACGATTTCCTTGCTGGATGAATTGCAGGCCCCGCGCATCATCTGGAAGGTCAAGAACGCCTTTCCGGTCAAAGTATCGGGTACGGACCTGAAAGCCGAAGGCAACGAAGTTGCGATTGAAACGGTAGAGATCGCCCACGAAGGTTTCGAGATCGAGACGAAGTAAACCCATGAGCGACTTTACGATCCCTACGGCATTTCATTTCGAAGTGTCGTTCCAGGGCGGTGATCCGGATATTCCGGACACCGCATTTCAGGAAGTCAGCGGGATAGAGACCGAAATCAGCACCGAAGAGCTTGTCGAGGGGGGCGAGAACCAGTTTGTGCACAAGCTGCCCAAGCAGGTCAAACACCCCAACCTGAAACTCAAACGCGGGCTGACCGAGGCCTCTAGCGGGTTGGTCACATGGTGCCAGAACACATTGGAAGGCGGATTTGCAAAACCGATCAAGCCACAGGACGTGATCATCACGCTGCTTGACGAAGATGCGGCCCCGATTGCCAGTTGGTCGGTTACAAACGCTTATCCGGTCAAATGGACGGTCGGAAACCTTGATGCGATGAAAAACGAACTCGCCGTTGAAACTGTTGAACTCTCGTATCTGAGCCTGAAAAGGACAAAATGACATGGCGATTGAAATAGGCAGCCTTGTGGTGCGGGGCACATTTGGCCAGCCCGCAAAATCGGGTGACGGCCTGACCGAAGAACAGGTGCAGGAAATGGTGGACCGTTTGCGCCGCGATATGCGCGAGGTGATTTCAAACCAGATCGCCGCGGTCGAACAGCGGATCAGGGAAGGCTAGCCCGTGACAAAACTGACCATCACCCGTTGCGACACGTCCAAAACGCAGATCAGCCCCAAATCAGGTGCGGCGAATGTGTTTGAGGTCACGATCAACCCGGCGTCTTATACACATAAATACAGCACGAATTTTTCTGGCACCGGGAAGGATCAAGACGCCGCCGTGGGCAAACCTGCGCCTGTGCCGAAATTTTCCGCGTCCGACCCCGAAAAAGTGTCGTTCAGCCTGACATTGGATGGCACCGGGGTTATTCCCGATGCCGCAGACGTCACCGTTTCCGACCAGATCGAGAAGCTGCGCGATATCGCCTATATTTATTCTGGCGATGACCATGAACCCGACGCGGTCCAGCTTGACTGGGGCACGCAACTGAATGCATGGCAGGGGCGCCTGACCGGCCTTGATATCGACTATACACTGTTCGACCCCGACGGCGCGCCGCTGCGCGCCACGATCAAGCTGGATTTCATCGAAGCCCTGACAGAGGCGCAAGTCGCCCGCGAGGCCAACAACAAATCCCCTGATCTGACCCACATAATCCAGGTGGTCGAAGGCGATACGCTGCCGCTGTTGTGCCAGCGCATTTACAAGGATGTCTCGAAGTATCTGGAGATCGCGCGCTTCAATAACCTCGACAATTTCCGCAACCTGACACCGGGAACGCTTCTGCGCTTCCCGCCCATGAGGTAAATTATGGCAGCGTCTCCTCTTGATGATAGCACCGGCCCTCTGGGTATCATTGTCAAGGTGGCTGGAACCGCGATTGCGGACGAAATTGCTGTGTTGTCAGCGCGCACGACACATGACCTGAACCGGGTACCGCAGGCCATCGTCACATTGGCCGATGGGTCTGTTGCCACCAACGAATTTCCGCTCACGGACGGAGCCGACTACAAACCGGGCACAGAGATCGAGGTGCAGGCCCATTTCGGCGACGGCGCCTCGCAAACTCTGTTCAAAGGGATCATCACCGCGACCCGGCTTCGGGTGACTGGCGGTGGCGGGCAGCTTGAACTGACATGCCGCGACAAGGCGATTACACTGACCGAGATTCGTAAGACAACCAGTTTTGTTCAGTCCAAGGACAGCGATGCAATGTCGAAGATTATCGGGGACGCGGGGCTGTCGGCTGATGTGGCCGCCACAATGGCCGACCCTGCCGATCTGGTGCAATATGACGTGAGTGACTGGGACTTTCTGCGCCTGCTGGCAGATCGCAACGGCCATGCCTTGCTGGTTGACGACGGGAAAGTGACCTCAAAAGAACCCGACCCTTCGGTTGGGGCGGCGATGACGCTCACGCTGGGTATGGATATTCTTGAAATTGATACCCAGGTGAACACAGCATCGCTGTTCAAGGAAAGCAGTGTCACCGGTTGGGACCCTGCCGCGCAGGCCACAGTCAGTGAAACGGCTCAGGGCGTAGATAAGGGAAGTTGGGGGAATTCGAGTTTCTCGGACCTGACAGGCGTCACGAGTGACCGCACCCACAGTGCAACAACCCCCTATGCCGCAGGTCAGGTCAGCATGCCGGACATAGCCAAGGCGCGCGCCGCAAGACCACCACTCGCAGCCATGTCAGGCACCTGTCGTTATATCGGGTCTACACTTGCCAACCCCGGCGACACGATCGAATTGACCGGGGTTGGCAACCGTATGGGCGGGACCGCATTTGTCAGCGGTATCAACCACGACCTCAGCGCGGGGAAATGGACAACAACCGCACGCTTTGGCCTGCCTGCGGGCTGGCGGGCTGACAGCTTTGGGCTTGCGACACCCGGTGCCGGTGCCATGGCATCGCCGGTCCATGGGCTGCATGTGGCCACCGTACTGGCCATCGTGGATTCAAGCGGCACCAATCCGATGCAAGATGATGCGATGATCCAGATCAGCCTGCCCTTGATCGGCGCAGAACCGGCAGAGCTTTGGGCGCGCTATGCCCAGCCCTATGCAAGTGACGGCGCCGGCATCCAGTTTTTGCCGGAAATCGGCGACGAGGTGATCGTTGGCTTTCTGTCTGCGGACCCCGGCGCGCCGGTGATCCTGGGGTCACTGCACGGCGGCAGCCTGACCCGCACCAATGAGGCGACCGAGAAAAACGAGCTTAAGACCATCACCACCAAATCGGGTATCCATCTGACATTTGACGACGACAAGGAAATCCTGACCGCCGAAACGCCCGCCGGGCAATCTATCGTGATTGACGATGACGGCAGCACAATCACCGTGACCGACGTTACAGGCAACACCATCACGATGAGCGACAGCGGCATCGTTATGGACAGTCAGGGCACGATCGACATCACCGCCGTTCAGGACATCAACATCGAAAGCAGTGGCGGCGATGTAAATTTGACGGGGCTGAATATAGCTGCCGATGCGAGTGTGGAATTCACCGGATCTGGCGGTGCCACAGCAACCCTCAGCGGGGGAGGACAAGCCGTGGTCGAGGGTGCCATGGTCATGATTAACTAAAGCGTTTCGCCTTTAACCTGAGGAACCAGATAAAGGCGAAACGCCCACAACATATGAAGTTTCCACGGCGTTTCGAGAAACGCTTTGGGGAAATTGGGGGGAAACAAAGATGCCACCAGCAGCACGCCTAACCGATATGCACACATGCCCAGCGTTCAACGGGACCGTCCCGCACGTCGGCGGTCCGATCGTGGGCCCCGGAGAAGCCACCGTTCTGATCGCCGGATTGCCCGCTGCGGTCCAAGGCGACAATTGCGTATGCGTCGGCCCGACGGCCACCATTAGCAAGGGGTCCAGCAGCGTCATGATCGGGGGATCCCCTGCCGCCCGCATGGGGGACACGACCGCCCATGGTGGCAGCATTGTCACCGGCGCGCCAACCGTGATTATCGGGGACTAGGCAATGGCTTTCGAAGATCCCGGATTTTTAGGACGCGGCTGGGCCTTTCCGCCCAGCTTTGATCCCCACACGGGCGAAGCGACGTTGGTTTCGGCCGCCGAGGACATCAACCAAAGCCTGCGCATCCTGTTCGAAACCCGACCCGGTGAGCGTGTCATGCACCCCGAATTCGGCTGCCGCATCCATGATTACCTGTTCGACCCGATGAACAATGCCACCATGCGCGCAATAGAGGCCGCCATTGCCCGCGCCATTCTGTTTTACGAGGCACGCATCCAGACCCACTCTGTCAGGGCGCAAATCAAGACCCGACAAGATCAGATTGATGCTGGCTCCGGTCAGCTTGATATCGCTGTTCTTTATACAATCACCCAGACCAACACGCGCCATAACGCGGTGTTCCCTTTCTACATTACCCAAGGCACCCTGATTACCGACAAACCCATCGAGGTTCTGGAATGAGGATTGCGCGCGCCTTTATCGTTGCAGCAATGGCCATATCGCTTGGCAGTTGCGACACGGTGCAGTCGGTCGTCGACAGCACGATTGAGGCCGCGCAGGCCACCCCCGCACTGGAATTGATCGGCCTTGGCCCCGAATTGCCTTGCGACGTTGACCGATACGATGCGCGCAGGCTGTCCGGCACCTACTACCGCGTTGCCGACGGCTCAGTGGGCGGCGAAGTTCTGTTTGTTACCGGCAGACTGGACCTTTTCACGCGCTCCTCACCGCGCAGTATCATCCTTGACGACAGCAGCGTTTGGCCAATTTCGGAGGGCGCAGATGGGGCATTGTCCACTTTTTGGGGGTCAACGGCATCACCGATCCGCAGCTTGAAGGACGGGACAGACCTGCCGCTGGCGTACACATTGTCCTACCGCGCAAACGCGGTCGATTACACCGGCCCTATGGTTGTGGGCATCCCGCCGCGGCAAGAGGAAATCCCAAAGACCGGCACGTCAATCATGTCGGGTCTGGTGGAGTTAAGCCAAACGACTTTCTCGGAAACCGGTGCACCATCCATCAGCAAGGCCACAGGGCGTTTTGAGTTGCGGATCGGTTATCGGTCGGGCCGTGCGACATTCACCCTTGAAAATATCGCCAGCACCCAAGGCGCGCCGCTGTCCTTTGCAAAGCTGACGTGGAACCGGCTGGCCCTTTGCGGTGCCCGCCTTGTCAGCAGTGGGCAGGGCCTTGTGCGCAAGACGGACAGAGATGGCAAGTTGCTGCCGCTGTTCGGGCCGGATGCCGACCCCGCCGCAGGTGCCTTGCAATTCCAGTCAAGCATGTTTGCCGGAGACACGCGGCCCGGCCCTCCCGGTGGGGTTGGCGGCATCTTTACACTCGAAAGCGATGCCTCCGCGCTGACCGGCGTGTTCCTGTCCCAGAACGTCATCAATCCGGGGGGCGCAAGTTGATCTGCCCCTTCATCGCAATCCATTTTCAGCGCACAGAAAGCTAACCTTGCCCATCAAATGGTCCGACATACCCGTTACCCCCGGTTCTTGCGCCGACGCACGATTGCCTGCGCCGTTGGCCGTGCCGCCAAAACTATGTTCGGAAGATCTGGCGCGCAGCTTTGTCGCATTGGCAAGGACAGCGCCTGAACCGTGGCACAAGCTGCTCAGGCAGGAACCCGCGCTTGTGGCGGCACAGGTTATCAGTTTCCGGCAGGATGATGAGGTCACGCGCTTTCGGTGCGCAATGGAGCAGGGGCAAGAAGCGGCGGCTAATCTTGTCCGGTTTCTGGCGGCAAAGCTTGATGACTGGCTCTCCCGCATGACCAGCCAACATAAGGCCAGTCTGGCAGAGCCAATCGCAGCACTGGACACCCAGATGTCATTGACGACCAAGGTCGGCAAACTGGCAGATGCCTCCATTTCCCGCATGCCCGAGGTCGTCAAGGCGCAAGGGTTTCTGCCCGCGCAGGGAGAGGCTGCGTCCACAGCTTACCGGATCGGGCTGAATGCGGCGCACAGGCAGTTGCTGCACACAATTGCATCGCTGCAACCCCTCGCCAAAATTGCCTTTGAAAACAGACTCGCCTCGCACGAGCTTGATCCGGCAATCGGTCTGATCATTGCAGAACTGACCATGTCGCTAGAGGTGGAAAAGCACGTCAATTATTTCGGCGCACGGCATCGGGCCTTTTACTATGGTGATCTGATCGGTCAGGACCTTCGTGGCGCCGCACCTGAACGCGCGCTGTTGCATCTGCCCTCCGGTGCGGTGCTGCAAAAGGTGCCAAAGGGCACGGGCATCGTGGCGCAACTGGATGACGGGCGCAAAGTCAGGTTCCAGACCGAAACCGAGGTCGCAGTAACACCCGCAAAGGTGGGCGCGACGGCGGCGCTGACATACACCACGAATATGAAGAACTCGCTTGCATCCTCGCTGGGTGCAATCACGGGGATGCATGCGATCATCGACCCTGCGGGGCCGTTGTCGCCGGGCAGACGGGTGTTCAACGCCCCGCCGGAAGCTCCGTTCGACGTCGGGATTGATATCGCCTCTGAAATGTTCGCTGTCGCCGAAGGGCACCGCACAATCAATCTGGCGCTTTACATGGACCGCGCGACCGATCTGCCCGCAGCCTCCTACCCGCAGGACATTGCGCCAGACGCCATCCCCGACCCCAGAATAGCGCTGGAACTGCGCGCTGACCCGGCGCTGGTTGCCACGCTGGATTTCCCGTCCCGGATCAAGGCGATTGAATTCATCGCACGAAGGGTCAACCAGCTTGCCAAAGAGCGCAACTGCATCCCGTCAATGGACCTGATATACGAAGTTATCAGCCGCGAACTTGTGCAACGCGGCAACAAATCAGCACAAAGCCTGCGCACCTTGCTGGGCCGCGTTCTGACCCTTGCCCTGATTGAAAACAGGGCTTGGCCTACCGGGGCATACTGGACAGCACTCGAGGCCGGGATCACCAAACACAAGGCCGCGCTGATGGGGCAGCGCAAGCCAAAGTCAGACGACCAAAAACAAATTGGCGAAATCATCGAAGCATTTACCGTGGTAAAGGGCAAATTCGCCTATGAACCGGCCGAGATTTTTCAAAAGCTGCTGGGGGATGCATTTACGATCACACTGTCCACCGAGACTGGCCCGGTAACCGCGACCACGACAATAATCAAGCCGCTCGACGCGCTGACATCCCAGACCGTGGCCAAACGCAAGAAATCCACCGCCGCCGGCATCGGCGTGCAGCTGATTTTCGCCCCTGAAAAACCGGCCCTGACCCCGCCGCCGGATGGCAGCGCCGCAGCCCCGGTAATGAACATCAGGTGGAACCAGTCCGGCCGCGCCTGCCCGATTACCTTTTTCGAGCGCTATATGCTGGACGCCATTGGCATCACGATCAACGTGAAAGGAGTCAGTCAGGTCTCTGCCTTTAGCGATGACGGGCTGTTGGCCACGGCCCAAAGCTTTCTGCCCTTTGGCGCCCGCCCGAAGGATGCTGCAACTTTCACAGTCTCTGCGCCAGAGATCGTATCAAAACCGGTGACATCCATCGCAATGGCCATTGAATGGGCTGATTTGCCAACAACGCCCGGCGGGTTTGCCGGGCATTACGAAACCTACCCCGACACTGTCGTCATTCCCGAACCCAAGGTGCAAACCGCATATCTGGCACCGGATGGCTGGAAACCGGACCGCGAGGAACCGCTGCCTTTGTTTGAAAGCCGCGCCCATGATGGCCTGTTGCATGACAGGTGGCAGGTCAGGATCAACATCCCCGGCATCACCTTTCCACCTTTACCGCGGCAGGATGCCAAACCGCTCAAGTCGCGCAACAATGTCAAACCGGGTGCCATCCGGTTGAAGTTACAGGATGCGGGCGATTTTGGACAGGCGGCTTATCCGCTTGCCCTTGTCAACGCCATGCGGCCAAGGTGGGTACCCGGACTTCGGCCGCGCAAGATACCACCCGCGCCCTATATTCCCAAGATCAGCAAGTTGCGTCTGGACTACACAGCAAGCGCGACGATGGACCTGGCGGCAACGGAAACCGCCCGGCCTGGCGATCAGGTCACGCAGATTACCCCCTTTGGACATCGTGTCGCCTTTCCCAGAAAGATTCACAGGGATTTCGGGCTATTTCCCAAAAGGCTTGGGCTGGCCAGCCTTTATGTGCAACTGACCGGCGCGGGGTCCAAAAAGCGGCTGGGGTTGCTGTTTGATATCGCCGACAGCGGACACCAGCGGATCGCACCGGATGTCGTGGGTATTCACTGGCATTATCTTACGGCACAGGGGTGGAAAACCCTGCCCGAAACGGTGATCTTTTCGGATACGACCGACGGGCTGACCAAATCCGGCGTGGTCATCCTTGATCTGCCCGATGATGCCGACACACCAAAGGGTGAATTTCCGGACGGCGGTGTCTGGGTCGCGGCATCGACAGATTCGCCGCATTTTGCCACCCACCCGGTCTTGTCACAGGTGCGCACCAATGGCGTCTGGGCGCAGCGCGCTGTCGGGAACGACGATCACGCTGACGGGCCACGCAGCTGGAAGTTTGAAACGCCCATTTCCGGCCTTGCCGCCCCCGTGGAAGCAAGCCGACGTGCCCCGCCCCGTGCCGCCGAAAGTGCGCCGCACTATCTTGCGCGGGTGTCGGAACGACTGCGCCACCGCAAACGTGCCGTCACGCCCTTTGACGTGGAACGTTTGGTGCTGGAAAAATTCCCGGAGGTCTGGATCGCAAAATGCTTGCCCCATCTGACCCGCGCAACCCCCGAACCCTGTCCGGGCACCACGACCGTTGTGATCACCCGGCATCCTCCCGAAGTGATGACCAGCAGCCCCGAGGGGAGGCTTTTTGACCCGGGCACACTCAACAAGGTGCAAAAATACCTTCAAAGCCACGGCGCCGAAGGGGTACAATACGAAGTGGTGAACCCGGCCTTTGACCGCATCCATGTGCGTGCCGCTGTCCGGTTTTCACCGTTTCTGGATGATGGCGCGATGGCCCATAAACTGCGCCTGTATCTGGCGCAGGTCCTGTCTGTCTGGACAGCGAAAGACAGCCTTGGTCAGTTCGGATGGCAGTTGCAGGAACCGGTCCTGCGCGCACAAATAGCGGCACTGGATTACGTCGAGGACGTGACCGATTTTTCTGTCCTGCATTTCATGGTCGACGACACGCCGCATTACCGGCTCGCCGATACCGCGCATTGGGCTGGTGGCCCCGACCATGTGATCCGTCCATCGCGACCATGGGCACTGGCGCTCTCCGCGTCGGACCATGCCATTTCCACATTGGAAACCCCCCAGAACATTCCGGCCACCCCAAGCGGGATTGGCCGATTGAGAGTGGGTGACATGCTGATCGTCAGCGAGGAGGCGCGTCAATGACCAAAAAAGACAGAACCACGCTCAAGGCCTTCTTTAGCGATGGCGCGCTTCCTACTGCCGAAGACTTCAGCCACCTGATCGACAGCGGCGTGAACCAGATTGACGACGGGTTTGGCAAATCGCCCGACGAAGGACTGATCCTGACCGGGACCAGCAACTTCCGCCGGATGATGAGCTTTTATGAAAAAAGCGACTCTCCGGGCCCGACGTGGGTCATCGACCATGGTGAAAGCAGACCCAGTCTGCATGTACGTGCAGGGGCCGCAGGCGCATCTGCGCCGGGCATTACAGTTACGACAGATGGCCGGCTTGGGGTCGACAAAGAAGAACCTGACTGGCGCCTTGATGTAAATGGCGCAGTGCGCAGCCACGGGCGCATCGGCCACCCCCGCAAGGATTTTGCGTCCGTCAAAGCTGACGGCGAGTGGGCGCGCATCACCGAAGACCTGACGGGTTGTCAGGCCTTTGAAGTGATCGCAGGGGTCGGTGGCGAACCCAACCAAGGCCGATATGCGATGACCCATGCAATCGCGATGAATGCCTATCATCCACGCAACTGGATTTATAACTGGTACTTCAAACGCCGCCAGATCAAGGCGCAAACCGCCGTTTACGGAAGCTACGCGGACCGTATCCGACTACGCTGGAAGGCAGGCGAAGACAGGCATACGTTTTATTTGGAGATGAAAACCAACGCCAACTACGGTGGTGAATATGTGATCCGTTACTATCTGACCCAGCTTTGGTTTGACCCGACAATGGAAGGATCGCGCAGCAACAAGACACAGCCGGACGGGACATTATGAAAAGCGACCCGGCCCCGGAACTGCCCTTTGGCACGCTGCGCACGCTAGGAATTGCTGCGGCGCAAAAACTGTCGGGAAACATCTGGACCGACTATAACCTGCATGATCCGGGTGTCACATTGCTGGAACAGACGGCCTTTGCCCTGACGGAAATCGCCTACCAAAGCGACCATAATGTGCGTGACCTTCTGACCCGTCAGGCGCAAGAGACCGATTACGGCCAACTCGCTTTGTTTGCACCGGCAGAAGTGCTGACCAGCCTGCCAGTCACCTTGCGTGACATTGCGGGCATCCTGTCTGACATTACAGGTGTTGAAAGGGTCTTTACACGCAACGGCCCGGCCCTTGGTCTTGTCAGCCTTTTGATCGTTCCCGCCGAGTTGACCACAAGCGACGCAGAGAGAAACACGCTCGTCGAGCAAGTCCGCGCCACATTCGATAAACACCGACTGCTTTGCAGCGATGTACACGCCGTTGAAATTGCGACCCCGCAGCCTGTGCAGTTGCGTGGCACGCTCCAGATTGATCCGCTGGGCGACCCTGACGCCATTGCCGCCGAGGTTATCTTTCGCACCAAACACGTGCTGCGAGGCATCAAGCCAAGCCACCTGAACCAGTTGCAAGGCGCCACGCGCAACGATGCGTTCAGGGACCCCTCGGCCCTGTTGCCCGCACTCCTGCCCGAGGCGTCGGGCGCGAAACAGCTTGATGTGATCCTAACTGCGATCAAGAGCATTCCTTTTGTGCAGGAAGTCACCCATTTCGATGTGATCTCGGAAGCAACCGGGCTTTCGATCAAGGAAAGCGGTTCTGAACTGGCGCCCAACGCCTATTTCGAAACCGGCAGACCAACCGAAAAGATGCTGGGCAACCTGTTCCTGCGGCGCGATAATGCAGCCATTGCGCTCAACATCCATGCCATCAACGACGAACTTGTCAGATGGGAAGCGGCTGAAATTGCCGCCAAAGGCAACCGCAAGGATGCCAACGACTGGGATGTGCTGACGCAAGGGCAGCATCGCAATATCGGCATGGATGGTGTTGATGCAATGCTGCCTGCGATCTACCGGCCGGCGCCGCACGCAAATAACGCCGCGGCAAAAGCCCGCACGCAGGCCAGCAACCAACTATCGGCATACCGCAGGCTTACCAATGCGCATCTGCGTGGCCTGATCGCCCCGATTGCGGGATTATCAGACAGGTTCTGCATTTCTCAAACCATCGATGACACCGACCCCGCGCAGGTCAGGGAACGCGTTGCTGTGCTTGATTATCTGATCGCCCTGCAAGGCGAAGCGATGCCAAAGATCGACCCGGTCACGCTGCATACGTACCGTGGCCTTTCCCAGCAAGAGCGGTGGAAAGTCTCATGGCGTGCCGACTATCTGGCCAACCTTGCCGCGTACAACAGCCTCAAGGGCAGCGCAGACCCGGTGCATGGCTTTGTCGGGCGGGTGACACATCTGGCCGATCTTCAACAGCCTGGCCAATCCCTGATCGACGCAAGCTTGGTCAAGCTGATCCGTCAGCCGCAGCCTGCCCTGCGTGCCAGTCCTGATGCACAGGCCGCCCCACCCGAGGCACCGTTTGATGTTTTCGTAAACCGCCGCGACGATGTTGCACCGCTCGACCAAGAGGGGCTTGCGCGCTATTGCCCGTGGCTGCTGGACGGGCAGACAACGCCGGACCTGTTCCGGCTTTCGGCCCAGCAGACATCTTACAAGATCTTTGAAATCGATGACAAAAGGCTGGAACTGCGCTTTGATCCCGGCGCTGGCTACGCACATCACATTTGCGACACAGGGACGGACCGAAACGCGCTGGAAGAACGTGGCAACCAGATTCGCCTGACCTTCCAGATGCTCAACCAGCAGGCAGAGGAAATCTGGCTGATCGAAGATATTCGCTTGCGACAGGACGCCGTAGATTTCAGCCCGGCCACTGCCTATGCCCTGCTGCCCAACTGGACGCTACGCACCCAAGACCCCGCCTTTCAACAATTTATCAGCAATCTGGTGCGTGAACTTGCACCTGCGCATGTGCATGTGCGTCTGTCATGGCTCAGTCCGTGGAAAATGGAGCTTGTCAAAACACGCCATGCCCGTTGGAAAAAGCAGCCTGACAAGGCCAACACGAGAAAGCTCAGGGCGACTTTGCGCAGGCTTGGGGACTGCCCATGAGGCAACCAAAACCACATATCCCCATGGCTGCACCCAATCAGGTTGGGGTGCTCAACTTTGCATTTGATGTTGTCACGGATCGGCCCGAGCTGACCCCGGACCGGCAGTTGCTGGCGATCCGCCAGACATTGTTGCCCGAACTGGACAGGCTGCTTGAAAAAGCGGCCCTTCAATCGCGCGATATCCATATTGACCAACTGACCCTTGATCTGGGTGCGTTTGAGGTGCCCGTGGACTGGGACACTGTCAGCGCGCGTTTTTCACAGGAACTTACCTCGGCTCTGGCCCCCTATCTGCGGCCATTTGATCAGGTCAGCCCGGTGGCGCATTACCGCCCCTTCAACGCAGGCCTGCAGCCAACACCGCAGGACCTGAGTGATCGCATTCCAGCCATCGAGCCCTCGCAAGACAAGGTCCCGGACCACATAGCGACAACCGCCGTGCCTGACGTGGCGACGGTCTTGCGGCATCTGCGCGCCATTGTCCAAGCGCAAGGCCCGCAACATCGCGCGGCAGCAATCGCGGCCTTGCTCCCGCTTTTGGCGAACAGGGCTATCGGGTCAATGGCAAAGCGTTCTGGGCTTGGCCCGCGTCCGCGTGATCGCGACGACCTTGGGGCATGGTACAAACAACTGGCCCGCAAAATCGACAGGGCAGAGAGGGACGTGCTGCTGACCCTCGCAAAGGCGCTGCCGCTTGGGACAAGACAGCAGATCGCCGATGCCAAGCAGATACGCACGTGGCCCCGCAACATGGGCGGGCAGACGGCTTGGGTCCATGAACTTGCCAGCAAACTGGGCTCGCCCAGCGGTAATGACGATGCGCCTCAGGATCATGCCAACAAAGCGGCGACGCTGAAACCGCTCTTTGACGATATCGGCCAATTGGCCGGAATTGGCACCATAACTGTCGCGCGGATCGCAGCCATATTGCGCGAGCTTGCACGGTCCGGCACGCCTCAGCGCACCGATGCACCGCAGCCCACGGCAGCCGACCTGCGCGCCTTAATGCGGACCGACAAGGCACAGGCAGAAGCAGCGCTGGACATGATGCCCGCGCCTTTGGTTCTGGACCTGATCACCGCGCTTCTGGGCCAATCGGACGGCCCGTTGCATGACGCACTGGCCCGTCTGCGCACCGTGACCAGCCCTGATGCCGCCTATAGGCACATTGCCCGCGCGCTCTTGCTTGGCGAAACAATTGATATCGACGCCGCGCGTAAGGCGGGCGCAAGTGCGGCTAGTCCCGACAGGACGCTTAAGACTAACCAACTGGCCCGCACGCTCCAACAGCTGGTTTCAGCGACGACACAATCTGCGCGCCGCGAAGCTACAGCCCGGGCGGATCAGGTCCGGAAATCAGCCCCGGGCAAGTTGCGGCAAACCGCGCCTGACACTCAAGGCCCGGGCGATCCCGCCCTTGACCGGGTCAGTTCTGATGGTGAAACATCTGAGCAATCCAACCCCGGTGATGCAGCCGCGACGGCAGTGGACAGCGGGACATCTGCCTCGGCACCAACTACACAACCGGGTGATTTTTCGGATCGCGCGCAATCTGAGTCTCTTGACCGCCTTGCCTCTGGCCAATTTTCAGATCCCAGCAGGCCGCATGATGCCACGCAATCGCTTGACGCTCCGTCACCTGACGGCCCAGAGCAAGGCGCGCGGGGTCATGTCACTGAAAACGACACATCGTCCAAGGCGCCCAAAGCTGCGGAAACCCCAAGAGCAAAGCGTGCAACCCCTGACCCGGACCACGCGAAGTTTTCAGATCACGTTGCTGAAAACGAAGCCACAGACGCATCTGCCGACCCCACAAGCGAACCCGCGCAGACAGGCGGCAGCCCGGATGATGTGACATCCGCCGCGGGCGCACGACCCACGCCGGATGGGGCAGATGCAGCACGCGCCAGTCATGCGCCACAGACTCCAGAGACATTTGCCCAGCGAGCTGACACCCAAGCAGCACCTACTCCTGAGGCGATAGCGGACAGTCAAAGCCGCACAGATCCAGAGTCAGCCACAGCGCCCTTGCAGCCAGTTGCCGGAACAGACCGCAAATCGGATAATGAAAGCCAACCAAAGGAAACTGGCAGGGGGCAGGACGACGTTGCCCGTCATAACGGCGACGATGCGGCGGCCCGATCAAATCCCGCCCCCACAGATCAGTCTGGCTCTGACGCTTGGGGCGCCGATACGATCTTGGGACCCGATGGCTTGCCTGCTCCAGCCGTTTCATTGGGTGAAGGCGCGATCGCCGAAGGTCCGGACTTTACCCAAACCAAGCTGCGCGGTCCCGCCTTGAGCAGGCAATCGGGGACCAGCCCGCAACATACGCCCAGTCGCAGCGGGCCAAACCCCGCATCAACAAACCCGGCATCAACAGATTCCGCGCTGGGCGCAATCGCCGACGCGCTGGACGCGGATCATGATCGCGCACAGGCCCCGACTGACCAAGATCACAATCAAGAAACCGGTGCCGCGGGCAACCTTGATGGGCAGACCGGTCAAGACGCCCCGGCAACATCCAAGAGCCCGCTGCACACCAGTCAGGATGAAGCGGGACACACACATTCCCAACCCGACGATACCAACGGGAAAGATGCAGGGCACACCGCCGCAGAAGGAAGCCAGACGCCCAGCGCTTCCGCTGGGGACAGGACCCCGCAAAAGGTAGCGCAAGATGATCTGAATGCTCAGACCTTAGACGATCATGTGCTAGAGAATGCCGCGCAGCAGAAACAACTTGCTGACATATTGGACGCATCATTGCCCGATATCGGCCCACATGCACGGCAGGGGTTTGAGTTACTGTGGGCGCTCTTGCGCAGTGACAAGCCAGCCCAATCCGAAGCGGATTTCTGGATCACAGCCTTTGGTGTCGCACTGGACCAGGCCGCTCCGAAATTCGAAGATACTATCCATCAGTTTGTCAGGGCCTTGACGAGCGCGGAGCCCGATCCGTTCATCCTGCGCGGCATGATTGCACGCCTTGGCTATGGGACAGAGCAGGACGCGGCGTTGCGGCACCGGACCCGCGCAGCACTCGAACAATTGTTGCAGGATCCTGCGCAAGAGGCTCCTCAAGCGGCGGAAGTGACCCCAAAGCCAGCCTCACGGCACCCCACTGACTGCGCGGGCCTTGTGCTCTTTCACCCGTTCATAACTTTGCTGTTTGACCGTCTGGAAATCGAAAAAGACAAGCGCGGCATCTTGCCGGAACATCTGGGGCGCGCGGCCGGTGTGCTGGGGGGACTGGTCAGGGCAGAGGCGCCCGTCGATCACCCGCTTGATCCACTGGAACGCTGCCTGCTTGGCCATACAGCCGATACGCCACTGCCAGAGCGGGCGCCCCTGATGGCCAGTGACCTGCAACTGATCGACAGTCTGGTTCTGTCGGTTATTGAACGCTGGGGTCGGTTGGGCAGTACCTCTCCGGGCGGGTTGCGCGAGACGTTCGTCGCACGAAGCGGGCTGATTGATGACAGTGATGCGCAATCCGATGTGCTGACGGTCAGCAAAGGTCCATTCGATATGCTGCTGGACGGTTTGCCATGGTCGATCAGCCCCGTCGCCCTGCCTTGGATGCCGAAGCCTCTGATAGTGAAATGGCGGGGGCATGATGACTGACCTGACCCCCAAGACAGACATTCACGCCCAAGCCCTGATGATGGAAACCCATTGGCTGGGCGAAGTGATCACCGCCCGGCTGCAACATTTCTTTGCCGACTCTCAGGATGCGTTTGCCTTTCCCAGCGCCCCGTCACTGCCCAAAGGGGCCGCCCTGACCAATTTGATCGCCGAGGCTGGACTTGATACGGCCGGGCGGCTTGTTCTGGCGCTTGCCCTTGCGCCGCAGATCAATCCTGCCACGCTGGACCCGTTTTTCGTGCGCAATACCGCGATTGACAGGGTGTTTTCAGAGTTCGGGGCCGTACGGGTGGACACGGCCAGCTTTGTCCCTACGGCGGTTACCGCGCTATTTTTGCTGGGCGGCGGCGATACTGACAAGCGGATCAGTGCGATGCAGATGTTTGCGCCCGATCACCCATTGCGCCAAAAGATCGGGCTGACCGTGGGGCAGATCATCGACCAGACTCAGGCGCAAACCGGCAATCTTTTGTCCGGGCCGCTTTCACTGCCGCCGCACCGGGTCATCGCGCTTTGTGCGGGCACGCCGCCAGCGCCTGACTTTTCGCCACAGTTCCCGGCCAAACGCCTGAGCACCCGTCTGGAATGGGATGATCTGATCCTCCCCCGCGAGATCAAGCATAACATCAACCATATGATTGGCTGGCTGGAGAACCAAAAGACAATTCTGGACGATTGGGGATTGTCCGGCAGGCTATCATCCGGTTTCAAATCCCTGTTCTATGGGCCGCCGGGGACAGGCAAGACACTGACCGCGACGTTGTTGGGCAAGCGGACGGGCTTGCAGGTCTACCGGATCGACCTTGCCATGATTGTGTCGAAATACATCGGGGAGACGGAGAAAAACCTGTCTCATGTGTTTGATCTGGCGCAGGAAAGGGACTGGATCCTGTTCTTTGACGAAGCCGACGCGCTGTTCGGGGCGCGTACCGCGACCTCCAGTTCCAACGACAGGCATGCCAATCAGGAAGTATCCTATCTGTTGCAGCGGATCGAAGATTGCACCAGCCTTGTCATTCTGGCCACCAACCTTCGCAGTAATATCGACGAGGCGTTCTTTCGCCGTTTCCAGATGGCCATCGGCTTTACCAAGCCCGATGCAACGCTTCGCAAACAGCTTTGGGATAATATGCTGTCCGATGTGCCGCTTGCGGGCGACGCAGATACCGCAGCCATTGCCACCGAATTCGACCTGACCGGCGGCGCGATCACGAATGTCGTGCGGCACGCCGCAATTACCGCCCTGCGGCGCGGGTCTGCACAGGTCAGCGGGCAGGACCTGCGCAAAGCGATTGCCGACGAACTCCGAAAAGAAGGACGCACAGTATGACCTACTTGCTCAGACAGGCGATGGCCGTTTTGCTTTTCGTCCTTGTGCCCGGTCTTGTCATGGCCAACTGCGATCTGTTGCGCACAGCCGAAATCCCTGCCGACCAACTCGCACAAGTCCGTCCCATTCAAAGCGGCCTTCGGACCGCCATGCAGGATGACAACGCATTGCTGCAAGACGGCAAGTTCGGCGCATATACCCGTGTGACGCTGGTGCAGTTCTGCATGGCATATCCCCTGCCTGACGATGTGGATACCCTGACGGGCACGCTGACGGCTGCGCGCGATTACGATGTTTTGACGCGGTTGCGGCGCGATTGGTATGATCAAACCAGTGTGCCCGCCTTTGCGGACAAACTGCTGGAAATTGCGCCGGACGGTCTGAATCTGACGACACTCAGCCTTGCGGGTCCGCGCCGGATGACTGCCGCGATCCTGAACGGCGATAGCCCGTCCACGCAGCATTGCGCCGATCTGCGCCCGCAAGACCTGCCCTCTGATGCGCAAACGGCTGTGCAGACGTTTTCCATGATTGATCCTGTACGCTGGCCCGATGTGCCCGCAATTTGCAGCAGCCTTGCCGCGCCGCAAGGCAAGGACGGGACAATTGCCGCCCTGACGCGGTTTGGCAAACTCGAACAGGCACTGTCCAGCAGCCTCAGACAGGTGATGTCACCCGACTTCACACTTTGGCTGGGTGAGGCGATTGAAACGCGCGGACCGCGGCTGGCGGGAAATGCAGACATCGTTCGTGCGCTCGTCACCGAGTATCGCGCCGAAAACCGGGCAGGGATGCAGCGCGATTTTTCCCCGATCTATGATCGGCCCTTTCCGGCCTGTGGCAATTCAGGCGAGACAGGGATCATCGCCTTCACGGCGTTTGATCAGCGCCTCTTTGACAGTCTGACCGCACCTGTTGATGTGCTTACCCTGCTTGAGCCACTGGGCGAGCAGACTTTTTCCAGTCGGCCCGCCTTGCGCAACGCGGTCCTGCGCACGCTTGACGGGCAAATCAACGCCTGCTTGCACGAACAGATCAGTGCTGCGCTCGACGACGACCAGAATTTTGGGGAATTCTACACACTCAACCCTGAACTGGCCGAAAATCTGGCGTTGGTCGAGGACTTTGCAGATGCCGCGCCGGTTTTGCCGATGCTCATCGGGAAAACCGCCCCGAGCCAGGACGCGCTGCTGTCGGGGGTGCGCAGCATGATCCAGATCGCGACGCAAGAACGCATCATGGCCGAGGTTGAACTGGCCGCCGAAACGCTGGCGGCGGCGGCAGAACCAGTTGAACCTGTCTTTGACAACCTGCCCGTCGGACTGGAAGACCAGATCGAGCCGTTGGACCTGAACCCGACGATCGGTGTGACCGAAGCCACAGACAGCGCAATTCTGGCGACCGTCGCAGACCCTGAATTCCAGAAGGCGCTGCTTGCCACTACCTATCAGCCCGCACCAAATGCCGAGGTCCTGAAAGGAAACGTGCGCGATGTTCTCTCGCCCATCGCGGCCCAAAAGGTTGTGACATCAGTGAACCGCGATATGGCGCGCCTGTTGTCGGCGGTAGAAAACCCTTGGGCGCTGACCGCGGACCTGCGATCAGCCATTCAGGCAGCACCTGCAGTCACCAGCATCAACGTCAATCCCGACCTTGTTGCCGTGATGGAAAATCTTGCTGATTTGGAATATCCGAATACCAGATTGTTCGAAACCGCCGTGAATGCCGCCGTCGACAACCTGGGGCTGGACAAAACCGAAACACCTGTCACCGACATCCGCATCCTTGCCGAACGGACAGCCCCGGCGCTGAACGCTCCGCGCATCAGCCACGTGGCGTTGCCGGATTGTGGGTGCGTGCGTCTGCGCGAGGGCAATAAACTTATCTATGGCTTCTATCCGTTCTGGAAGGCGCCACTTGCCAGCGCCACAACGACCGTCGATAGCGATGAAGTGCAGGCCGAGCAGACCTATCTGATCGACTTCGGCTTGGTTGGGCGCGCTGCCTTTTACGGGGTCGAAATTGTGACTGACGAGGAGGCCAGCGCAGATTCCACCCGGGTTTCCCTGCGCAATGATGGCTTCTGGCAGGAACGTGGCTGGGATTTCATCAACGCAGCCCACCAGCATCGGGCCAAGGCTGATCTGGCGATCCGGCTGAACGGATGGCAGACGTGGGAAGAAAAGGACATCAGCGCTGCATCCCAGCAGATCACGGCCTTGTTGCAGCCATTTCGCGGCATCAGTGACTATGCGTGGTCACAGACCCCGCGCCCTTACGAGTCCTTGATTGACGGGTTGTGGGGCGGTTGGCAGGTGGACGGGCTGACCCTTGAAGTGCCAGGATATGACGGCAGTTCTGCGGTCACACCCAATATTGGCAACATTGTCACCCTTGTCACACAGATCAAGTCAAGCCGGATCGGCGAACGCATCGATGTAAATCTGGCATTTGATTTGAATTTGGATCCCAAGTTTCAAAATGTGCCCCTGTTTGGCGAAATCAGGGAATTGCTTGTCGGCGGCAGAAACAGAGATGTCGAGCACGTGCTGGTGTCCCTTCAACAACCGACGACCGACAGCAAGAAACAGCTCCGCCTGCGGATGGACCTTGGCGGTGCCAGAGGAGCGCAACGCGCAGAGATTTTGGACAACATCCTGCCGGTTTTGCCGGGCGGCGGCCACCGCGAGATCAGAACAAGCCCCACGCCACCTTCTACGGTTCCGGGCGTTGAATTCAGCCAGTTCGCGGATGATCTTGTCTATTTTCATCAGAATTTCGGCGGCGTTGGCTTTTGGCCTATCCCAGACCCGACCAACGACGACACCCCCGAAATGGTGATACGCATTGATGACACGTTCGAAGAACATCTGCTGCAATCGCCCTTGCCGGGATCCATTTCAATCTTTCCCTGTGGGTTTATCTGCACAAACAGGGGACTTGTGGCCACCGCAGCGGCGCTGCTTTTCATGATAACCGGGGTTATTGTCTGGCGCGCCCTTTATAGCGGTGCTGCGCATGAGTTTGCCTATGATTACAAGGCCGCATGGATCACGGGCGGCCTGCTGTTGCTGATCCTGTTTGCAATGAACCTGTGCGATCCCTTCGGCGTATTCCCCAAGATCATAATGATACTGATACTTTTGGGGGGAGCCACCGCCTTTGGCTACCATTCCTATCAGGCCATCAAGAACGGCCCGAAACCTTAAGGAGACATGCCCATGCTTGGCATCAAGAAAAACAGCCTCGTTCTGGCCGCGTTCATCCTGTCCTTTGCCGCTGTTTGGCAAATGGGTGCCCATTGGTTTGAACAGGCGCGCGTACTGGCTGCCAATACCAAAGTGGTCAGCACACAGGCCGAAGTTACGGAATATCTGGACGGGCTAGGCAGCGAAAACGCGGCACGGGTCGAGGTGCCAACAGGGGTTTTTATCCAATCTCTTGTGTTCTCAAGCAGCAGCAACGTGAACCTGACGGGCTATATCTGGCAGAAATACCCTGTCGGCTATCCCTATGAAAAAGGCATCATCTTTCCTGAACAAATCGCATCCGGCGATACCGTGATGAAACAGGAATATACCGAAATGGTCGCGCATGAGGGCGCGCAACATGAACTGATCGGCTGGTACTTCGACGTGACGGTGCGGCAGTCGTTCAACTACTACCGCTATCCTCTCGACTTCCTAACAATCTGGCTGCGGATCTGGCCCGCGGATTTCGAAAATGACGCTAACATTCGACTGGTCCCTGACTTCGGCAGCTACGACGACCCAACCGCCCGGAAATTCGGGCTGGATGCCGATCTCGTGCAGGGTGAATGGAATATTGACCAAAGCTTTTTCAGCTACCGCGATGTCGCCTATGACACCAGTTTTGGCTATCCTCCCACCGCAGACGATGACCTTTATCACGAGCTTTACTTCAACCTTGGCGCAGAGCGGAAATTCATCAACGCATTCGTCATAAATCTGGTGCCGCTGTTTGTTGTGGCGCTTCTGCTTTTTGCAGGCATCATGACAATTTCTGACGATAAAGAGCAATCCAGCCGCTTTGGGTTCAGCACATCAGGGCTGATCGGCACGTGTTCTGCGCTCTTCTTTGTGGTCATGTTAAGCCATATTCAGGTGCGGGCGCAGTTTGCAGGCTCCGGGCTTGTCTATATCGAATATTTCTATCTGGTCATGTATGGGATGATCCTGCTGACAGCGCTTAATGGCTATCTCTTTTCACTGCACCGCCGCAGAGCGTTGGCTTTCCTGCATTACGAGGATAATTTCATCGCAAAGGTCAGTTTTTGGCCGGTCCTGTTGTGGGCGATGCTGCTGATCACGTGGGCGATGCTATAGGGGCGGGTTGCTTTGACAACTGCACCGCCAGAATCCCGCCCGCGATGATGGCCACGCCCAGCACATCAAGGGCTGTGATGCGTTCGCTAAGCAAGACAGCCGCGATGACAACCCCGAAAAACGGGTTAAGGAAGTGAAAGGTCGAGGCCCGCACGGCCCCGATCTGGTTAACCAGCATGAACCAGACCCATGTGGCCGCAAGCCCCGGAACAAGGGTGGTGTAGGTAAAGGCCACGATCAACTGCCAGTTCCACGTGACGCTGAATTCTTCCAGTGCAAGGGCAGGGACCGACAGCACCGCACTGCCCACCAGCATCTGCAAGCCTACGATCATCAACAAATTGCCACCTGATGCAGCCCCTGACACGGCCATTGTCGCCACGGTCAGCGACAGTACGCCAATGACACACAGCACCAGCCCGAACAGATCAACCCCGCCCTGTATGCGTGCGCCCATAATCAGGATCACCCCAATCAGGCCCGCCACAAGCCCTGCAAAGCCCAGTGGCTTGACCCGGTTGCCAAGCAACATCCAGCCTGCAAGCGCCACCAGCAACGGCATGGTCGACGCGATGATTGCGGCCAGTGACGCGGGCAGCGTCTGCATCGCAACGAAATTCAAACCCAGATAAAGCGCGTTCTGGCAAATGCCGAAGATCGCGACACCTGTCCATTGCCGCCGTGACAAGCGCGCCGATTGCCCAATCGCTGCGGCGATGCCCACACCGATGAGGCCGGAAATCAGAAACCGGAAAGCAAGGGCGGTCAGCGGCGGTGCAAATTCCACGATAACCCGCGCCGACGTAAAGGCTGACGACCACATCAACGCAAAGGCAAGGCCCATGGCGATTGCTTTGATATCCATGTCACCTCGCAAATAAAAAGGGCCGCACAATGGCGACCCTTTCTGAAACTTTACTGGGGCGCAAGACCCGACAGACTTAGCTGTTCACGCTGTCTTTCAAAGCCTTGGCGATTGTCATTTTGACGGCCTTGTCAGCTTCTTTCTTGATCTGCTCGTTGGTGGCAGGGTTGCGCACCATGCGCTCTGGGCGTTCGCGGCAGTAGATCTTGCCGATACCGGGCAGCGTAACGGCACCGCCGCCGGAGACCTCACGGGTGATGATAGCTGTTACAGCATCCAGTGCAGAACCTGCTGCTTTCTTGTCCATGCCTGTTTCGTCGGCAAGTGCAGCTACCAGCTGCGCCTTTGTCATTGGTTTTGTCGCCATTTTACTGGTCTCCCTCGTTCGCCCAGCAGTTGGGCCTATTGCCCGCACATATAACGGGATGTTGTGGCACACCACAACGATTAGTATGTCATTTCAAGTGAAAATAACGCTGTTTTGGGTGTTTTTTGCCGTTTTACAGGAAAGCTGTCTCTTCAAAGCTACGCAATTTACGGCTGTGGATGCGTTCAAGCGGCATATCACGCAATCCTTCCATCGCTCTTATACCGATCATCAGGTGCGCCGCCACCTGTGTTTTATAGAATTCAGTTGCCATTCCGGGCAATTTCAGCTCCCCGTGCAGGGGCTTGTCGCTGACGCAAAGTAGGGTCCCATAGGGCACGCGGAACCGATAACCGTTGGCTGCGATCGTAGCACTTTCCATATCCAAGGCGATGGCCCGAGATTGCGACAGCCGTTGCACCGGCCCTTCATGTTCGCGCAGTTCCCAGTTGCGGTTATCGATTGTGGCCACGGTGCCTGTGCGCATGATCCGCTTCAGCTCGTAGCCTTCCAGCTTGGTCACATCGGCCAGCGCATTCTCCAGCGCGATCTGGATTTCAGCAAGCGCCGGGATCGGTATCCAGACGGGCAAGTCATCATCCAGCACGTGATCTTCGCGCAGGTAAGCGTGCGCCAGCACGAAATCACCCAGCCGTTGCGAATTGCGCAGGCCGGCACAGTGCCCCACCATCAGCCATGCATGGGGGCGCAGCACGGCGATATGATCGGTTGCTGTTTTCGCATTGGACGGACCGACACCGATATTGACCAGCGTGACTCCGCCGCCGCCTGCGCGCTTGAGGTGATAGGTCGGCATCTGCGGCAGTTTGGCAGGCGCTTCAATGACTGTGTCCGCATCGGTAATCTCGACATTGCCGGTACTGACAAAGCTGGTGTAGCCGCTGTCAGGATCAGCCAGCATCTTGCGCGCGTAGGCTTCGAACTCTTCCACATAGAACTGGTAGTTGGTGAACAGCACATGGTTCTGGAAATGCTCGGCTGCAGTCGCGGTATAGTGCTGCAAGCGCGCCAGTGAATAATCGACCCGTTGGGCCGTAAAAGGTGCCAGTGGTCGGGCACCATCGGGGAAGGTAAAGCCGGTGCCGTTCACAATGTCATCATGTGTCGTGCTCAGGTCGGGCACGTCAAAATTGTCGCGCAGGTTGAAATCCATGGCCCCGTCATGCGGGATCGTCAGGTCCGGATCGTTGGAAGCCGCAAAATGCACTGGAATTGCCGTACCCGACGCCCCGATGACCACGGGCACGCCATGGCTTTTGATCAGCAGGCCAATCTGCTGTTCAAGGTAAGATGCAAACAGATCAGGGCGGGTGACGGTCGTGGCATAGACCCCCGGCTCTGCCACATGGCCAAACGACAGGCGCGTGTCAGTCTTGGCATAGGTCGTCGTGGTCAGCCGGATTTCAGGATAGAAAGCGCGTACCCGTGTTTCCGGCTGGCCGTTGGCCAAAGCATCGGTGAAATTGGACGACAGAAACCGGACCCCTGCGTCGTAAATTTCTCTCAGACGCGCGACGGCTTTCGCCGGGTCGTCAAAGGCCTCGGGGCGGGGAATGTCAGGTGTACGGATTTCAACTGTCTGCGCCATGTTCATTATTCTTCTCCAAACAGGTCGGTAATTTCAAATTTCGTCACATCGACCAAGCCAAGATCAGAGATGCGCAACGCTGGTATGACAACCAGCGCAAGCAGCGAATGCTGCATGTAGGCGTTGTTGAGCGTGCAGCCGCAAGCCGCCATCGCCGCAACCATCTGGTCAGCTTTTGCCGCAACCTCGGCCGCAGGTCTGTCCGACATCAGTCCGGCGATGGGCAATTCCACCAGCGCCAGTTCGGCCCCGTCTTTCCAGACGGTGACGCCACCGCCGACCTCGCCCAATCTGTTCGCTGCCTTGGCCATCAATGCCCGGTCGGTGCCTACGACGATCATATGATGGCTGTCGTGCGCAACAGTCGATGCAATCGCCATCTGCCCCGTGTAGCCAAAGCCGGATACAAAACCGTTCGTCACATGCCCCGTCGCCCTGTGTCGTTCGACTAGCGCGATCTGATAGGTGTCGTCCTGCCCCTCGACCAATCCGTCAACAACAGGCAATTCAGCCAGCAACGCTTGCGTCGGGGCCTGATTTTCAACCACGCCAATCACCTTGGCTGTGACTGAATTTGCGCCCTCAGGGGCGGTGATCCCAAAATCGGCTTCGGCGAGGGTTTTGCCCATGCGCACGGTCTGGCGCGCATCGGCAGGCCAGTCGTAATGCGGGCAATCCACAGTTATCTTGCCATTCTCGGCGACAGTCTGTCCGCGCGCAATCACTTGCTCAATCGGCAAGGTCCGCAGGTCCGACGTCAGGATTACATCAGCCCGCCGCCCCGGCGCGATTGACCCCAATTCGCGCTCCAGCCCGAAATGCGTGGCGGTGTTGATCGTGGCCATTTGCAAAGCAATCAATGGTTCACAGCCGCAGTCAATCGCATGACGCACAACACGGTTCATATGGCCGTCGTTGACCAGCGTGCCGGAATGGCAATCATCGGTGCAAAGGATAAAGTTGCGCGGATCAAGCCCCTTTTTCGTCACGGCGGTAATCTGGCTTTCCACATCATACCACGCAGACCCGAGCCGCATCATCGACTTCATCCCGTTGCGCACGCGGGCAAGCGCATCCGCCTCAGCCGTGCCTTCGTGATCGTCCGCAGCACCACCCGCAACATAGGCGCTGAACGGCAGCCCCTTGTCGGGGGATGCATAATGCCCGCCGACCGTCTTGCCCGCGTTCATCGTCGCCGCCATTTCAGCCAGCATCTGGGGGTCGCCATTGATGACACCGGGAAAGTTCATCATCTCGCCGAGGCCAATAATCCCGGGCCATGCCATCGCTTCGGCCACATCTTCGGCGGAAATCTCGAACCCAGTCGTTTCCAGTCCGGGGGCAGAGGGCGCGCAGGAGGGCATTTGCGTATAGATGTTGATGGGCTGCATCAGTGCCTCGTCGTGCATCATGCGCACCCCGCGCAGGCCGAGCACATTGGCAATTTCATGCGGATCGGTGAACATGGTCGTCGTGCCATGCGGAATGACCGCAGCGGCAAATTCAGCCGGTGTCAGCATGCCGGATTCAATATGCATATGACCGTCGCACAGGCCAGGGATCAGATAGCGGCCATCCGTATCAATCACCTGCGTATCAGGGCCAATGCAATGCGACGCATCCGGCCCGATGAAAGCGAAACGCCCGTCAGCGATAGCCACATCCCACTCAAGCACTTCGCGCGACTGCACATTCACCAGCCTGCCGCCACGAATGACCAGATCAGCATGTTCGCGACCTGCCGCAACGGCAACCAGACGGGGGGCCGACTCGGCCCATGATTTAATGAGATTTTCCATCCCCAATGGTTTCACTGATTTTTGGCAGGTTCAAGGGGGAAGGCACAAACTGCAATTCTTGCTTGGGTGACTGTGATGCGGACGAAGCTGCCTATGACCACGCGCATTCCAGTGCTAGACTTCTCAACAAATCACAATCGGGACAGGCTCAATATGAACGAAGTATTCGGATCGCCGGATCAAAAACGGATGCAGATAAAAGGGGAGCACCTGGCCCGGTTGCTTTCCAACGATCCGCGATATTGTTCACATGGCCGAGGAGTTCAGGTCATCGACTACGGCCCCCAAACTGCCGATCTTGTCGAGTCCCTTGTGCGATTGATTGGTGCAAGCGGATGCGAGATGGTTCCGAAAGATATCTCCGAAGATTTCCGGAGAGAGTTGGAGGATCGTGGCCTCCGGACGGATGTGGTCGGGCACTTCATAGGCGACCTCAATGCGATCGACATGGCGCGAACGGCGCTGGCAACCAGACCGCTTCCCGAGGATCTGTCAGTCAGTATCATCGACTCGCAATCCTCGGGTGAACTGGTGCAGGCATTCGCTGAAGTATCCATGCCCCACGGGGTCTTGCCCCCAATCGGGCCGGTAATGCGAGGAATCAGCCGGCCCGGCTTCGGTATGGTTGCGATGGACAGCAACGGCCGCCCCGTCGCTACGGCTGGCGCCGTAAAAAGCCGACATCCCGATCATCCGATGGCGGATATGGTGCAATGGGGACAACTCGCAACGGTGCCGGACCGTCAGGGTCAGGGTGTTGCCCGAGCGCTGGGGGCGCTCGCTATCCTGGAGGCCGCCAGCCGACTCGGTGCGCGGCGTTTTCGGACCGGTATCAATCCCAGCAACACCGCCTCTGCCCGCCTATGCACGTCGCTCGGGGTGCGAGACAGCGACTACGTGATCGTGGCTGCCCTAGACCCGGATTCCTTTTCTGATGACCGTCTAACGAAATAACTGCCCTCAAGCATTCCACAGAAAGAAAACGTTCGGCGCTTTAGGCTTAAACCAGCTGTTGGGCGCTTACATATTCGCCAGATCCAGCGGTTTTTCATCGGGGTTCAGCTTTAGCATCGACAGGTTCAATGCGGCCGCCACTGTGACCCACGCCAGATAGGGAACAAAGGCCAGACCGGCCCATGTGTCTAACTGCCAATGGGTGATTGTTGCGCCAAGCACCGCGCACCACAGGCATATCATCACAGGGATCGACGCGCGCAGGTGACGCAACCCGAAGAACACAGGGGTCCAAAGCGCATTCAACGCAATCTGAATGGCCCAGAACGCCATTGCATAGGCGCTGCCTTCCAAACCGGCGACCCGCGCCCCTGCAAATGCGATCAGCAGGTAAATCGACGTCCACGCCACCGGAAACAACCAGTTGGGCGGCACCCAGGACGGTTTGTTCAAGCCCTTGTACCATTCGCCAGTCGGAAACAGCGCGCCAGTTGCCCCTGCCGCAAAGGTTGCGGCGAGAAAAAGAAGGAAAAGCATGATATCCATCGTGGGGCCCTTTCAAGGTGACCCGTTTGTAACTAGGCCAGTGGACGGTCGCTGCCAAGGCCTGCGTCACGGGCCTTGAGGTCAGCCAGCACTTCAAGCACCGCCAACGACCGCCCCCGCGCTGCTGTCTTGCGACCGGCTGCATCAACCAGAAACGCAACTTCATCCAGAGGTTTGGCATAGACAATGGGCGATTTGGGCATGATCACCGACCCCACCGCCCGTGCGCCCGATTGGGCAACCCACCCCAGCTTTTGCGCTGTCGAAGTGTGGGCGCGCATCGAAATACTGTCATGCCCGTTGCGCCGGATTTGCGTACCGATGCCCGCATAGATCAGCCGCGCCGCCCAGATGCCCGTGCGGGCCTGTAGCGGCAGCACGTTGATCCCCGCTTCTGACCTGAGATAAAGCCTTTGCGCTTCCGCCAGCAGGCGCCGGACCATCCGGCGCACCTCATTCGTTGGCAGTGGTTCACGCACAAAATTTGCAGGGTCCATACCCGCGTCTGCCAGCCAGTCAAGCGGCAGATAGATCCGCCCCATCCGCGCGTCCTCGCCCACGTCGCGCGCGATGTTGGTCAGTTGCATCGCAACGCCAAGATCACAGGCGCGGGCAAGCGCATCGGGATCGCGTACGCGCATCAACACGCACATCATGGCACCCACGGCGGCCGCAACGCGGGCGGAATAATCGCGTACACCGCTCAGCGTGTCATAGCGATATTCGGCGGCATCCCATGCAAGCCCCTCCAACAAAGCCTCTGGCAGGGCGCGGGGCATGTCAAATTCTTCAATGATCGCGGCAAAGGCCCGGTCTTCCGGCGCGTTGCGCGGTTTGCCCGCATAGGCCAGATCAAGCCTGTCTTGCAGGCGCAACACCGCGCCCGTCTGGTAATCGCCTTCATCTACTTCGTCATCGGCCAAGCGGCAAAAGGCATAAAGCGCCAGTGCGGGGTCGCGCACCTTGCCCGGCAGTAGTTTCGATGCCGCGTGAAACGACAGGGACCCATGGCGGATCGCTTCTCGGCAATGTTCAAGATCATCGGGTCTGATCATTCGGCAGCAACCTTCATTTCGGGGCGCACAGGGGCGTCGGGCACGAGTTTGCCCAGCACCTCTGCACTGGAAATCACACCCGGCACGCCCGCGCCCGGATGGGTCCCCGCGCCCACCAGATATAGGCCGTCAGCCTCTTCACTGATGTTATGGGGTCGAAACCATGCGGATTGCAGGATACGCGGTTCAATCGAAAAGCCAGACCCGTTGGGCGACAGGTAGCGGTCGCGGAAATCCTCCGGGGTCAGGATCATCTCGGTGCTGATATGGTCGGCAAAACCGGGCAGGTATTTTTCAACTTCGGCCTGCACCTTGGCCTTGTATGCAGCGGCTTGCCTGCCCCAATCAACCGGATCGTCAAATCCCAGATGCGGCACGGGTGACAACACATAGAAAGTATCATCACCAGCAGGGGCCACGCTGGGGTCGGTCCTGGACGGGCGATGGATATAAAGGCTCATGTCATCAGCCAGCTTGCCCTTGATGAAAATGTCATGCAGCAACCCTTCGTAGCGGGGCGCGTTGGTGATGGTGTGATGCCCGACATCAGGCCACTTCAGCGCGGTGCCTTTGGTGCCAAAATACCAGACGAACAAACCCATCGACCAACGGCGTGATGTCAGCTTCCTGTCGGTCCAACGTTTGCGCGATTTGTTCCGTAGAAGGTGGCGATAGGTATGGCCCGCATCGGCATTGCTGACGACCAACGGTGCATTCAGCACCTCATCATTTGCCAGACGGACGCCTTTGGCGGCGTTCCTGTCGACCAGAATCTCGTCCACATCGACGCCCAGACGCACTTGCCCGCCTTGCGACCGGATCACCTTGACCATCGCATCGGCAATCGCCTGCACGCCACCCATGGCGTAATGCACGCCAAATTCCTTTTCCAGATAGGCCACCAGCGCATACATGGATGTGACATGCATCGGATCGCCACCGATAAAGAGCGGGTGAAATGACAGGGCCATGCGCAGTCTGGCATCCTTCACCCGCGCCTTGGCCAACCCCAGAATGGACCGATCCGCGCGCAGCAGTGCAAAGGTGGGCAAGACCTTGATCGTCTCCCACAGCTTGTGCATCGGCTTGGCGACCATTCCTTCGAACCCGACCTTGTAGCAACGCTCGCTGTCGCGCAGGAATTTCTTGTAACCCTTCACGTCACGCGGGCTCAGCCGCGCGACCTCTGCCAGCATGGCATCAGTGTCCTGACGGGCGGTAAAGGTTGACCCGTCCTGCCAGCGAACTTCGTAGAACGGGTCCATCGGGCGCAGGTCCACATCCTTGTGAAAGTCGCGCCCGCAAGCCGCCCAAAGTTGTTCATACACCTGCGGAACCGTGATGATTGTCGGCCCCAGATCGAATCGGTGCCCGTCCTGTGTGATCGACGACCCGCGCCCACCGGGCTGTTCCAAGCGATCTAGCACGGTGACGGCATAGCCCTTGGCGCCAAGGCGCATCGCGGCAGAAAGGCCGCCAAGGCCCGCGCCAATCACGATGGCTGCGTTTTGATCCTGTTCAATCATGCCTTAACACTAGTTGTGTAAACTCAGGTTGACAATTATTTTCGAAATGGTGCGACTGATTATCACAATAGGCACTTGATCTACTTCCCAAACGCCATTCCGTGTGTAAGGATAAGTTGACAGTTATGCCGGGGAACAAAGTGACTCAGATCGTCACGCTTTCATTCTTTCGCTTCGCCGGGCCATTGGCCCGTATCTGGGCGTTTGTGATGATGGGTGGGGCACGGTTGCCGCTGGCGCGCACAAAACATATCGGGTTCTGGAAGCTTTGCGGGTCTGGTACCGGCGAAGGGTTTACTCCGGTGCCCAACACGGCTGTTTATGCAATCCTTGCCACATGGCCGGATGCTCCTACGGCCCAGCGCCAGACACAGACAGGAATCTTTGCGCGATATATAAACCGTGCAACCGAAAACTGGACTGTTTTCCTGCAACCGCAAACATCGCGTGGTGCATGGTCCGGCCAGTCACCGTTTGAGCCAGCACAGACCGCAGCCAGCGGCCCGCTTGCCGCACTGACGCGCGCAACCATCAAACCCGGTATTCTGACCCGGTTCTGGGGTCGGGTGCCGAATATTTCCAAGATGATCGGCCAAGACCCCAATGTTGCCTTCAAGATTGGCATTGGCGAAGTGCCGATGCTGCATCAGGTCACATTCTCGATCTGGCCGTCAGAACAGGCAATGGCCCAATTTGCGCGCACTGGCCCGCATGCCGACGCGATCCGCGCCGTCCGCGACGAAGGCTGGTTTCGCGAAGAACTCTATGCCCGTTTCGCGGTGCATTCCGACCGCGGCACGTGGAACGGCACCTCACCCCTTGCCAAATTACAGGAGGCCGCATGAGCCCCTTCCCCTTTTCCGCCATCGTCGGACAGGACGAAATGAAACAGGCGATGATCCTGACAGCCATTGACGCCAGCATCGGCGGCGTTCTGGTTTTCGGGGATCGAGGCACAGGCAAATCGACCGCCGTGCGGGCTTTGGCCGCACTCTTGCCACCGATCAAGGCAATCAAAGGCTGCCCGGTCAACAGCGCCAAGGCCAGGGATGTCCCCGACTGGGCCGCGCTGAAAACAAAGCGCGCCCGCGATACGCCGACACCCGTGGTCGATCTGCCCCTTGGCGCGACAGAGGACCGGGTGACAGGCGCACTGGATATCGAAAAGGCGCTGACCAAGGGCGAAAAGGCGTTTCAGCCCGGCCTGCTGGCCAGGGCAAACCGGGGATACCTCTATATTGATGAGGTCAACCTGCTGGAAGATCACATCGTCGATCTGCTGCTTGATGTGGCTCAATCGGGTGAAAACGTGGTGGAACGCGAGGGGCTGTCAATCCGGCATCCCGCCCGCTTTGTGCTGGTCGGATCCGGCAACCCCGAAGAGGGCGAATTACGCCCGCAACTGCTGGATCGCTTTGGCCTGTCTGTCGAGGTGGCATCGCCAAAGGATGTGAAAACCCGCGTTGAGGTCATCAAGCGGCGCGATGCGTTCGAGAATGACAATGCGGCATTCATGCTGCGCTGGCAGGCCGAAGATGCATCCACCCGCGACCGGATATTGAAGGCGCGCAAGACACTGTCCAAACTGAAAACTCCTGACAAGACATTGCTGGACGTGGCCGAACTTTGCCTTGCGCTGGGCTCTGACGGGCTGCGCGGTGAACTCACCTTGTTGAAAGCCGCCCGCGCCTATGCCGCGTGGCGCGGCGACACGGCCCTGACCCGCAGCCATTTGCGCGACATCGCACCGATGGCCCTGCGCCACCGCCTGCGCCGCGACCCATTGGACGAGGCAGGCAGCGGCACGCGGGTCGTGCGCACGGTGGAAGAAGTCCTTGGATAGCGATGCGTGGCACCGCGCGACGCTGGCGCTGGAGCTGCTGGCCATTGACCCCGGACTAGGCGGTCTTGCGGTTAGGGCACGCGCGGGCGCTATCCGCGACCGCCTGATGGCCCGTACTGACCCGGCCGCCCGGCGAATTCATCCCGCCATTTCAGACGAAGCCCTGTTTGGCGGTCTCGACCTGTCTGCCACCTTGTCCAGCGGGCAACTGGTACAAAGGGCAGGCTTGCTGGACGCACCTGCGACCCTGATCCTGACGATGGCCGAACGTTGCACCACGCAACTTGCCGCCCGACTGGCTCTTGCTTTAGATCAGGGGCAGGCACATTGCCTGATCGCCCTTGATGAAGGCGCCGAACCTGACGAAGCCCTGAACCCCAAGCTGGCCGAACGGCTGGCGTTTCATGTGGACCTGTCTGATGTCAGCATCCGCGATACCGACACCGCCCAGCGCGGGAAAACAGGTGCCTTGCAGGACGTCACGCACGACCCAGACCTGATTGACCAGATCACCGGTATTGCCGCACAGCTTGGTATCGACAGCCTGCGCGCGCCCCTGTTCACGCTGCGGGCCGCCCGCGCACATGCGGCACTATTCCATCGCACACGTGTTACGGCAGAAGATCTGGAGGTCGCATGCGCCCTGACTTTGGCGCATCGGGCGACGCAGATGCCAGAGTCCACGCCTGAACAGGAAGAACCCGAGCAATCGCCAGACCAGCCAGAGTCTGAAAGTGAGAACGAGACGTTCGATCTGCCGGACGAATTGTTGCTGGACGCGGTACGGGCATTGCTGCCCGACAATCTGCTTGATCAACTGACAGCACAAAAAGCCAAACAAGGACGTGGCAGCGGCAGCGGGGCGGCGCACAAAGGCAACCGGCGCGGTCGGCCATTGCCATCACGCGCTGGCAAAATTACTGACGGCGCGCGGATCGACCTGATCAGCACACTGCGTGCAGCGGCCCCATGGCAAACGATCCGGCGCAATGCGACCGGGCGTGACGGCCTGCACATCCGCACCGCAGATATCAAGATCAAACGGTTCGAGGAACGCTCTGATCGATTGCTGATCTTTGCGGTGGATGCGTCGGGCTCCTCTGCTCTGACCCGATTGGCCGAGGCGAAAGGCGCGGTAGAATTGTTGCTGGCGCAAGCCTACGCCCGCAGGGATCATGTGGCGCTTGTCGCGTTTCGGGGAACCGGGGCGGAATTACTGTTGCCGCCGACCCGGTCACTGGTGCAAACCAAACGCCGACTTGCGGCGCTGCCGGGCGGTGGCGGCACCCCGCTTGCTTCTGGCCTGTTGATGGCATTTGAGGAAGCCACACAAGCCAGGCGGCGCGGGCTGACACCGACGATTGCAATCCTGACAGACGGGCGGGCAAATGTGGCATTGGATGGCACGGGCAACCGAAAACAGGCGGCCATTGATGCACAACAAATTGCACAGGTCGTGCGGGCAAATGGCACTGATGCACTGGTGATCGACACCGGGAACCGGCCCGAACCCGCATTGCGCAACCTTGCCCAGACGCTTGATGCGGTCTACCTGCCGATGCCACGCGCGGATGCGCAACGCTTGTCCGCCTCGGTGGCAACGGCCCTTGGCGACTAGTTCAATGCGCTGGCCAGAGGATTTGACAGATTGGCCGATGGCCGAATATTCGCGCCGTGTGTTGCACAAGCCGCACCGTTGGCACGTGCAGGAAGCAGGAACAGGTGCGACGATCCTTTTGATTCACGGGGCAGGCGGCGCCACCCAGAGTTTTCGCAATCTCTTTCCGATTCTGGTCAAAACGCATCATGTGATCGCGGTTGATCTGCCGGGTCAGGGCTTTACCCAGATGGGCGCCCAGCAAAGATGCGGGCTGGACCATATGGCCGAGGATTTGCTGGCCCTTTGTCGCAATCAGGGTTGGGCGCCTGCGCTGGTGGTCGGCCATTCGGCTGGGGCGGCGATTGCACTGCGCATGTGGGACATGGGAATGCGGCCCGATCAGGGGATTGTCGGCATCAACGCGGCGCTTGGCACCTTTAAGGGCGTCGCTGGCTGGCTCTTTCCGATGATGGCCAAGGCACTGGCCGTTACACCGTTCAGTGCTGCTGTATTTGCCAACACGACCACGCGCAGCAGCGTCCGCAACCTGATCAAGGGCACCGGATCAACGCTGGATGAACGTGGGCTTGATCTATACTACAGGCTGGCCACTGACCGGGGGCATGTCGATGCGACCCTGTCGATGATGGCCCAATGGCACCTTGAAGGACTATTGCGGCGGCTGCCCCAAATTGCGGCACCCGTCCATCTGATTACAGGGCTGAATGATACCGCAGTACCGCCACAGACCAGCCGGGATGCAGCTAACGCGCTGCCCAATGCACGCCTGACGGAACTGCCAAACCTTGGCCATCTGGCCCATGAAGAAGACGCCGCAACGGTTGCCAACATCATCCTTGGGAGCTGAGGCCCAGCCGTTGAGCGCCCATGGCCTTGGGCAGGGTCGGGCTTAAACGCTGTCAGAAGCAGAAACCCACATTGGATTGAGCACAGCCAAACCGGATGCGGACAGCGGAATGAATTGAAAGATCTTGCCGCATTTGGTCCAATGACGGCCAGAACCCGGCGGAGCAAAACATGTCTGAAACAACTGGCGCCGAAAGCGCCACGACCACCCGAAGCCGCGATGCTATACGCACGCAAGCCACGATTTTAGAGGTCGCCGTAGGTGAGTTTGCCGAGCATGGATTCCACGGGGCCCGCGTTGAGCGCATCACGAAACATGCAAACTGCAATTCCCGTATGATTTACCATTATTTTGGCAGCAAAGAGGGGCTCTATGTGGCGGTCCTTGAACATGTCTTTGAACAGATCCGCACGCAGGAAGCGCAGCTTGACTTTGACGTCGGGGACCCTGCGGAAAAGATGAAAGAACTGGTGACATTCACCTTTGACTACTTTGCCAACAACGGCAATTTTCGCAAATTGACCCGGAACGAGAACCTGTTGAACGGCAAATACATCGCACGTTCACATGCAATCCGGGATATGTCACAGCCGCTTATTGCCGCGATTGATGGCCTGATTGCGCGCGGCTGCGATGCGGGCGTGTTTCAATCAAAACCGGATGCCGTGCAGCTTTACCTGACGATTGTTGCCCTGTCCGCGCATCACCTGAACAATGCGGCGACGTTAGGGGCCGTTGTGGGGCAGGATTTGCATGATCCGATGTGGCAGTCAGACCGGCGGGCCCATGCAGTTGCAGTTGTCCAAAGCTATCTTGGTATCTCTGAGACTTAAAAAGCCCGACGGCCGACTGCTGTATTTTCAGGCAAACCTGATCAAATCAGCCATTTTTTTGTGCGCCCCGAACTAATTCTAAATCTATTTACTTAGAGTCATTTCCGCCCAGTGCCGTTTGCGCCCTACTCGCGGAATGAACGTAAAAACGCATGATCTGTCGACCGACCCTGCGACAAAAGCAGTCAATCCGGTCCACCCCCGCCCCGCAATCGAGTTGGATGCGGCATCCGTTGTTTTTGGCAGCGATGCAAAGGCGGTCATGGCACTGTCTCCGACGTCCCTGAAACTTGATGATGGGGATTTTGTTGCGCTGGTCGGTCCGTCAGGCTGCGGCAAATCCACGATCCTGCGGCTGGTCAGCAGCCTGATCAAACCGTCGGCAGGTCTGGTTCTGGTGGGTGGCAAAGACGCAGCGGCCAAGCAGTTGCGCATCGGTATGGCGTTCCAAAACCCGACAATGTTGCCGTGGCTGACAATCGAACAGAACGTCATGATGCCGCTCAAGATCGTTTCGCCATTCAAAGCGACCTACCACAAGGATAAGAAAGGCGCGTTTCGGGACCGCGTTCATGCGCTGCTCAGCCAGGTTGGTTTGCAGGATTTCGCGAACCACTACCCTTGGCAGCTGTCGGGCGGGATGTTGCAGCGGTCAAACCTGTGCCGCGCCCTGATTCACGAGCCTGACCTTCTGTTGCTGGATGAACCTTTTGGCGCGCTTGACCAGTTCACCCGCGAAGAGCTGTGGCAAACCCTTCAGGACCTGTATCTTGACCGCAAGCCAACCGTTCTTCTGGTCACGCATGACCTGCGCGAAGCGGGCTACCTTGCCAACCGTATTTGCGTCATGAGCGCCCGACCGGGCCGCATCATCTCGGATGAGCCGGTCAATATCCCGCAGCCACGCGACATCGGCATGATCTACAGCGCTGAATTCGTTGAAATGACCCAAGGCCTGCGCGAGTTGATCGCACAGGTGCGTAGTTAGGACTTTGCCATGACCGAGACCGCACGCATTAAATTGATGTCGTTTTCGCTGATCGCAGGCTTTTTCCTGACGTGGGAGGTGCTTTGCATCCTGTTGAACGTCTCCGATCTGGTGCTGCCGCGCCCGTCCGAGATTGTGGTGACACTTTGGGTCAAGTTTCCAATATTGTGGCCGCATATCCTGCAAACACTCTATTCGACGCTGATCGGGTTTTCACTTGGCGTCTGCATCGGGGTGACACTGGGTGTGCTGGTCGGCACATCAAAGGTCGCCTACGCCGTGGCCTACCCGCTGCTGGTTGGTTTCTCTTCGATCCCCAAGGTCGCTGTGGTCCCGATCTTTGTGTTGTGGTTTGGGTCGGGCACAACGCCGGCAATCCTGACAGCCATGGTCATCTGCGTGTTCCCGATCGTGGTGAACATCGCCACCGGGCTTGCCACCACCGAACCCGACCTTGAAGACGTGTTGAAAACGCTGGGTGCGTCCAAACGCGAAATTTTGTGGAATGTCGGATTGCCGCGCACGATGCCCTACTTCTTTGCGTCGCTAAAGGTGGCCATCACCTTGTCCTTTGTGGGCGCGGTCCTGTCCGAAACGGTCGCGTCCAATCGTGGAATCGGCAATGTCATGATGACAGCGTCATCTAATTTTCAGGTGTCGCTGGTCTTTGCGGGCCTGATCATTCTCGCCGTGCTGGGGGTCGTGCTTTACACCTTCTTTTCCATGCTCGAACGCCGGGTCACCGGATGGGCCACCCGCGACACCGACATCGCGATCACCTGAAAATCTCTTTGTTCACTTCAACCCCAAGGATGACAATAATGAAGCATATTCTTTTTGGTGCAGCCCTTGCGCTGATGGCTGGCTACAGTCCCGCACTCGCCCAGATGACCGACATAAAGTTCACGCTGGGGTGGAAAACCCAAGGCAGTGATGCACCGTTTCTGGTGGCGCTGAACGAAGGATACTTCGAAGAAGAGGGCCTGAACGTCACCATCGACCAAGGCGAGGGCTCTGCCGCAACAATCACCCGCATCATGAGTGGTGCGTATGACGCGGGATTTGGTGACATCAACGCAATCATCCAGAACGCAGCCGCACGCCCCGGCGAAGCGCCGATGATGGTGTTCCAGATGTGGAACCGCCCGCCCTTTGCAATCGCAGTCCCAAAAGAGCTTGCCCTGAAATCACCCAAGGATCTGGAAGGCAAGACGTTGGGTGGTGCCCAAGGCACCCCGACAACCCGCCTGTTCCCGGTTTTCGCCCGGCTGAACGACATCGACATGGATACGATCAAATACGAAAGCCTTGCCCCGAACCTGCAAGAGCCGATGCTGATCCGTGGCGATATTGACGGCGCTTACACCTTTACCGTCAGCAGCTGGTTCAACCTGATTGCCAACCGCAAGGACCCGGCGGCTGACTTCGACTGGTTCAACTACGAAGACTACGGCATGGACCTTTATTCCAACGGCATGATGGTGTCGCGCGAACTGCTGGCGGAAAACCCCGAAGCCGTCGCCGGACTGGTCCGGGCCGTCACCCGTGCCACCATGGAAATCACCAAGGATCAGGATATCGCCGTCGAGGCAATCATGGCATTCGACAATCTGGTTGACCCCGAGCTGGAACGCGCGCGCCTTGAATTTGCGCTGACAAAGCTGATGAATGCCCCTGAAACAGCTGACACCGGCATCGGTGATCTGGTTGACGAACGCCTGACACGATCCATCGCCATCATCGCGGAAGGCTACGGGCTTGAGACCTTGCCGGACGCCGGCGAAATCTTTGATCGTTCGTTCTTGCCCCCCGTGGAAGAGCGCACATTTTCGGTTAGCATCAACTGATTGAACCGCTCAACTCAATATGCATCCCGGTGTGATCCGGGGTGCTTTGCTATTTTGACTATACGTTCCACGAAAGGTGCAGCATGGACCTCAAAACCGATCCGGCCGCAGCGGCAAAAGCCATTGTCGAAGCATATCTTGAACGCTCGATGGTCCCTGATCCCGAAGGTGCCGCAGCCTACGTCAGCGATGATTTCAAGCTGGTGTTCACAGGTGGGCGCAAATTTGCAGGGCCAGCTGACAGTACTGCCTTTAATGCCAAGCGCTATGCATGGGTCAAAAAGCGATTTCTGCGTACGGATGCTGCGTTGGATGTCGAAACGGGCGACGTTCATGTTTACAATACCGGCTATCTATATGGCGAATGGAAAGACGGCACCGCGTTTGAAACCAATCGCTACATGGATAAATTCGTCGTCCGCGACGGCAAAATCGTGAGCACCGACGTCTGGAATGACAGCGCCGAGATACTCTTGCACAAGGCAGGACTGGCCGAGGCGGAGCTCTAACCCATGCTGACCGATCACGGGCGCTATGCCTACTCTGCCATCACCAACCGCCCCGACTACAATTGGCCCGGCGGCAAACGGCTGGCCGTCTATCTGGGTGTGAATCTTGAACATTTCGCTTTTGGCGAAGGGCTGGGGGCCGAACTGGCACCCGGCGGCCCGCAACCTGACGTACTCAATTACGCTTGGCGCGACTATGGCAACCGGGTTGGTGCGTGGCGGATGATAGACATGCTCAACGCGCTACAGATGCCCGCCAGCGTGATCGCAAATAGCGCGATGTATGGCTACGCGCCCGACCTTATGGCGGCATTCCGTGCCCGCGGGGACGAGGTTGTCGGCCATGGGCGCACCAACTCCGAACGGCAAAGCACGCTGGACCGCGATGAAGAGGCTGCCTTGATTACCGAGGCAACGACGATTCTGACAGACGCCGAAGGAACGCCCCCCAAAGGTTGGCTGTCGCCGTGGATCGCAGAAAGCCACGACACCCCTGACCTGCTGGCGGCGGCAGGATATGGTTACACGCTGAACTGGTGCATGGATGACCAGCCGGTCTGGATGAACACCTCTGCCGGGCGGCTCTTGTCGATCCCCTACCCGCAGGAAGTCAACGACATCCCATCGATTGTCGCGCGCAAAGACAGCGCGGCACAGTTCGCCGATATGATCATCGACAATTTCGATGAAATGCGGGAGCAATCAATCGGCCAGCCCCTTGTCATGGGCATCGCACTGCACCCCTATCTTGTCGGCCAGCCCTACCGCCTGCGGCATCTGCGCCGCGCCTTGCAGCATATCTGCGCGCATCGGGATCAGATATGGCTGACCCACAGCGGCGATATTCATGACTATTGCAGGAACGAGATTTCCACATTCATCGTATGAACGAACGTCAGCATGCCATTCATCGAAAAGTGGCACTGGTGCTTGATCATTATCAATTGCCTGTGGTGGAACCATATCTAAGCTGAACCTGTTGAGTGTTTTATCACGCCCTTAAAGACAAAGTGAGGGGCCTGAATGCACGGACAGAGGTTGAGATGATTGATCTTGCGGCACGTATTGTTCTGTTCCCGGTGCTTGTTTTCCAAGCCGTCAAGGCGCGGCGTTCGGCACTTCGCCTGAACGATCCCGTTGGCCGCCGCAATGGCACCAGCGGGCATGGACCCGATCTGCGTTTGTTGATCATCGGCGACAGTTCTGCCGTCGGCGTTGGCACGTCTCATCAAGAAGAGGCGCTGCTGGGGCACATGCGCAAAAGACTGTCGCAGACAAACACGGTCCATTGGACAGTCGATGCGAAGACGGGTGCGAAAACTGCAGATACCCTCGCGCGGCTGAAAGACAGCCCGCCGCAGAAATATGATGTTGTTTCCGTTTCGCTGGGCGTCAACGATATCACCGGGCTGGTGCCGCGCGCGGTCTGGCTGCGGCGCTTTGCTTCGTTGCTTGATCTGATTGAGCACAAATATCAGGCCGACGTCATTTGTGTTTCGGGTATCCCGCCGATGCAATATTTCCCATTGTTTCCGCAGCCCCTGCGCTGGGTACTTGGTGCGCAGGCAGCCCGGTTTGATCGTGCGCTGCACAGGCTGGTGGCTGATCGGTCTGGATGTCGTTTTGTCGAAATGGATTTTCAACCCGATATTTCCAAGATGAGCCCCGACGGATTTCACCCCGGACCCAAGATTTATGCCGAATGGGGCAGCAAGGTCTATCGCACAATCCGCCGCGACGTCCGAAGACTGCGAAGTCTAAGCCATATGTGACTTGGGGTCAGAGACCTAAAGACTGAGCTCAAAGCGGCAACGGTTGCCTTTCTCTTGCGCACCGCAGCGGGTTTCGGCACAGATGCAATCGGATGATACCAACGTCTGATAGAGTTGCCGAAACACACCCACATGCCAGTCACACAGGCACTGGCTGCTGGTTTCACCCCTGATCAATGGATTATCCTCGATTTCAAATGTCCAGGGGTCTGTTACATGCAGCCGACCCGAACCGACAAAGGTCCAGGCGTGGCGGGCAATTGCCTGCGACAGTAGTGACGCCGCCGCGGCCTTTGGCAATGCTTTCAGCACCCATTGCGCGGGCTTTGGAATTCTGTGGGCGAGGATATAATTGGCCGTTTCAAATCCGGCGTAGGCTGCCAGCACCGGCGCCATTTCGGGTTCTTCGTGCCGTAATTGCCGGTGCAGGCGTGCCGCGTCCGCTTCTGGGATCATGCGGGTCCCGTCGGGCACGTCAAAGATGCCCGCTGCGGCAAGTATCCGCACGCGTCGTTCAGGGCCACCCAATCGTTCAATTATCGGTAAAAGTTGCAGGATCGCGTTGGGACCGATCAGACCTGTGGCAGACCGAACATCCCTAGACGTCCTCCATTTGCTGATTGCCGCCGCCGCAGGCTTTTACTTCGGTCCCGTTCGGCATTTTGAAATCCCGTTTGCGTGCGATGGTCTGCGCCTTGACTGCTTCGCGCCGTTCCTTGGCGCGGGCGGCCTTGTCAGCGCTGGCTTCCCAGTCATCCAACTGTGCCTCGGCGAGTTGGCGGGTTTCGTCAAAGTGGAAATCAACAGTGTTCTTGGTCTGTGGTCCCCAATAGCCCGCCTTGCCAAGGTCATAAAACGTGCGCCCGACGCCAGCCTTCAGAAAGGCAAAAAGGCAGCCCAGCAGATAGCGCCGCCGAAATCCGGTGCCGCGCCATGGATAATTGAACAGCGCCTTTTTCATATAGAACCGGCGATAGTTGTTCATAACACCGTCAAGCAGCTCGCCCCGTTCCATCTGCGCGGGCTTCATGATGGGGGTGACGAAATTGTATTTCGAGAAATCAAAGATTTCGACCTGATCTTTCAATTCCTGAAACAAAGGCGTGAATGGCCACGGGGTGTACATTGACCAGTTGGCAAGATCGGGCTGCCAGTCCCAAGCCATCTTGTAAGTTTCCTCAAGTGTCTCGGGCGTTTCGTTGTCCAGACCAACGATAAATTGTGCCTCGACCAGAATGTCGGCTTCACGCAGCAGGCGGATGGCTTCTTTGTTTTCCGCGACTTTGGTTTCCTTGTTGAAAACGTCCAGTTTCATCTGTGCTGCCGCTTCGGTGCCAAGGCTGACGTGGACAAGCCCCGCCTTGCGGTAGAACTTCAGCAAATCCTTGTCACGGTAGATGTCAGTGACCCGCGTGTTGATCCCCCATTTGACACGTTTGGGCAGGCCCCGGTCGATGAGTTCCTGACAGAAAGCCACAAATTTCTTCTTGTTGATCGTGGGTTCCTCATCGGCCAGTATGAAAAATCCGACATCGTGGTTCTCGACCAGATCCTCGATTTCATCCACCACATCCTTGGGGTCACGTACCCGGTAGTCTCGCCAGAATTTCCACTGGCTACAGAACGAGCAGGTAAAGGGGCAACCGCGCGCAAGGTTCGGGATCGCAACGCGCTTGCCAAGCGGGATGTAGATGTATTTCGACCATTCCAGTACCGACCAATCCGGCTTGATTTTGGACAGGTCTTTCACGGTAGAGGCCGCTTGCGTCGCGACAATCTGGTCCCCTTCGATAAAGGCAAGCCCCTTGATCTTGTGCCGATCTGCGGGAAAGCGCCCGTCCTCAATCGCCAGCATCAATTCGGTGCAAATCTCCTCGCCTTCGCCGCGGACGATGACATCGATCCAAGGGGCCTCTGTCAGGACTTGTTTGTACATGAAAGTCGCATGAACACCGCCCAATACGCGCACGGCCTGCGGTGCAACATCGCGGGCGATTTTCAAGACATCTTCAGCGCGGTAGATCGACGGGGTGATCGCGGTAACGCCCACCACATCGGGGGCAATGGCTTCCATCTTTTCGGCCAGATCGGCATCTGTCAGTTCATCTGTCATTGCGTCGATGAAATGGATCTCGTCAAATCCGGATTGTCGCAGATGACCGGTAAGATAGGCCACCCATGCAGGGGGCCACGTGCCGGCAATCTCTGCGCCGCCGGATCTGTAATTGGGATGTACGAAGAGAATACGCATGTCGACCTCTCATAATGTGTCAACTTAGCGTTACATATAATCTGTACTTTTTTGTTGACACAGATCAAGGTTTACGGGCCGTGCAGGGCGGTATTCCTGAACCTGCGCACCGTAATTGCACTGGCCGCATGGGCTTATGATCTGAATCAAGGACAACATGGCGCCGGCGCAGCATGACGATGCAGAAAACTGCCGCAAGAAACGAGGCGAGGCACCATGTCCGACATACTCAAGACCTATATGAACCGCAACGTGCCCCGCTACACCAGCTATCCGACGGCGCCGCACTTCTCAAAAGACTTCGACGCGACCGCCTACGCAAGCTGGCTGCATGACCTGCCGCCCAAGGATGCCATATCTCTTTATTTGCATGTGCCGTTTTGCCGCCAGCTTTGCTGGTATTGCGGGTGCAATATGAAGCTGGCCAAGCGCGATGAACCTATCGCCCAATACGCCAGAACGCTTGTGCAAGAGGTTGGGCTGGTTGCCGGGCACCTGCCAGACCGCATGAAGGTCTCGCATTTGCACTGGGGTGGCGGTACGCCAACAGCGTTGGTGCCCGACGATCTGGAGCGGGCCATGCAAGCGGTGCATCAGCATTTCACCGTCACGCCCGATGCAGAACTGGCAATTGAAAGCGACCCACGCACCCTGAGCGCAGAGATGATTGCGCGCATTGGCAAGCTGGGATTTACGCGGGCCAGTTTTGGGGTGCAGGAATTCGACCCAAAGGTGCAAAAGGCAATCAACCGCATCCAGCCTCCCGATATGGTGCGCCGGTCTGTTGATGGTTTGCGTGAGGCTGGCGTGTCCGGAATCAATTTTGATCTGATCTACGGATTGCCCCATCAAACCGTCGGGACCCTGCTGGAAACGATTGACCTGTGCCTTGAGATGGAACCCGACCGCATCGCACTTTTTGGCTACGCGCATGTTCCGTGGATGGCTAGAAAACAACGGTTGATTGACGAAGCAGCGCTTCCCGGCCCGGCTGAAAGGCTGTTGCAATCCAAAGCCGCGGCCAAGGCACTGACTGACGCGGGCTATATGGCGATTGGGCTTGATCACTTTGCCCGGCCATCCGACTCCATGGCGCTTGCCGCCAAGACAGGAACGCTGCGCCGGAATTTTCAGGGCTACACCACCGATTTGGCGGATACGATGCTTGGGCTTGGCGCGACGTCCATCGGGCGCACGCCTTCTGGCTATGTTCAGAACCTGTCAGAAACAGGCGCATGGGCGCGCGCGGTTGAGTCAGCTGCCTTGCCGGTTGGCAAAGGCGTCGCGTTTTCCATGGATGATAAGCTGCGCGGGCGCGTGATCGAAATGATAATGTGCGCCGGGCATGTAGATCTTGACCAGGCAGGCGCAAACATCGGCGCGGCTGCAAACTGGTATCACCCCCATATCCCCGAACTCGATCAGATGCAGGCCGACGGCTTGATTGTCCGTGATGGCAGCCGGATATCCGTGACTGACAAAGGTGCGCCGGTGATCCGCGTCATTGCATCGGTATTTGACAGCTATCTGACTGGTCAGCCGCAGAAACACGCTATCGCGGTGTAGCCGATGATTGCGCAAGCGGCGCGCCAAGTGCTGCTGCCATGCGCGCGATGGCGGATAGCTGAGGGGCGTCGCGGCTGAGATAGTCCGCCCCCGCATAGCCCCACCAATCCCAACACCCGTTGGGATTTCCCGCAAACCAGTTGTACCAAGGCGAGGGAATTCTTGACGCTTGCGGGTAAAGCACGACAATCCTGTTCGCTTCAGCCCATGGGTTGAACCCTGTCAGCCGCGCATAACCCTCACCAATATATTCCCGCCCTTGCTTGCAGCCATGCAGAGCGATGTGCAGGCGGCAGGTTTGGCCCGTCGCGCAGTCGGCGGGCACGTAGACAAAGCCTGTGTCATCCATGCCCAATGCGCCACCGGTATATGTGGCCTGATCAAAGGTCACGAGGCCCTGTTGGGTAGTTGAGACCGGCTGCGAAAGATCATCGTAAAGCCGATTCAGTATGTCGCCCGCCTGATCAAAATCACAATCGATCAGAAAATCAGGGCGCGTCGCGTCGCATGACACCTGCCCCTGCTCGGTGACGAACCCGTGCCCGGCATCGACCGATGTCACGTAAGTCAGGTTTTCTGCGGTCACGCCAAGCGACTGATAGGTCTGCAACAAAGCGTCCATGGTTGAGCGGTCCACTGTGTCGTCCGACAGGCCGTGAAACAGATACAGCCGGTCAGCGGCGATATCCTCCAGCGGGTCAATACGCTCCTCTTCCGCGAGGGCTTGCATGGACGCAAGGGACCGGTCCGGGTCGGCCCCGAAAAAGAACGGGTCCATGCAGACATTCAACGCGCGCCAGATCGACTGATCCGCACAGTCATAGGGGCCGCCCGCGACAATGCCCGCACCGGCGATGGCTCCTGAATAAGCGACCTGCAACTGCACGGCCATAAAGGCACCGCTCGACAATCCCGATACGGTTGTCGCGTCAGGGTCAAGGTTCAGTGCGGGCAATGGGGCTGCCGCCGCCGCACCGGAAAGAGATATAATCGCAAAGGCTGAGTACAGTGTATTCATCATCGCTGAAGGCTCTTGATAGGTTTAAGGATACTGCGTTTTCTGGATTTGGCACCGGCACCATTCCGCATCGCGATGCTACCCGAACAATGCGCACAAAGCCATTTTGCCCGTGACCATAGGGCAGGGCGCAGGGCCCGGATGCGGTGAAACAGGCGCGATGATGCAAATGTAGGCACCCAACGAAAGCCGCGCTTGGCAGCCGTCTGACCCACAGGACCGTCGCTCGGTCCGGCCAATAACATTCTTTCGAACTTTTGCCAAAGACTGTAAGATCACAGGCAACCGGTGGCGCATCCTGCACACAATTGAGAGAACTGACAGTGAGCAATCAGCCAGAAGACATATTGGCCCGTGGGCAACTGCGCGGATCGCACGGTCGGCAACAGGAAGAAGGTGTGCTGGTCATCCGCACCATTGCGATGCCTGCCGACACCAACCCGTCCGGGGACATTTTCGGCGGCTGGTTGATGTCCCAGATGGACCTTGCCGCCGGCAACATGGCTGGTCGCGTTTCGCAGGGTCGCGGCGCAACGGTTTCAGTTGAGGCCATGCAATTCCTGCGCCCGGTGAAGGTTGGCGATGAGGTGACGCTTTATGCAACCCTGCGCAGTGTGGGCCGTACGTCCATGCGCATTCATGTCGATGCATGGGCGCGGCGCAGATACGCGGAGATGGCCGAGAAAGTGACGGATGCTGATTTTGTTTTTGTCGCTCTGGATGAAAACGGCGCACCCCGGGCCGTGTTTGAGAACCCGTAATGTCTTTGGGACGCTGCGGACATCAAGCAAGCGAGAGCCCGCCAGAAACAAAATAGGCCGCACCGGGTTACGGTACGGCCTATTTTTCATCAGGGTAAGTTCTTACTCGGCTGAAAACGTCGAGAGGAACGCATAAAGGTCATAAGCTTCCGATTCTTCGCGAACCTTGTAGGCCATCTTGCCGCGCGCGCGACGGTTATCAAGCGTTTCACGCAGCCAGCCAGTTGGGTCCTGCACGTAACCTACAAATGTTTCTTCAGTCCAAACACCACCAGCTTCGCCGACTTCGACAATGCTGTCGCCATAGCGGAATCCTTCGACGCCACCAATCTGGCTACCGGGCAGACCATAAAGGTTTGGACCCGTTTTGGCATTGCGACCGGCCAGAACTTCGCCAGACGCGTCAGCGACAACGTGGCATGCCACGCACTGACGGTTGAACTGCTCTTCACCAGCCGCGGCATCGCCTTGGGTGGATGCATGGCCATCGGCGAATGCGGGTGCTGCGAGTACGGCGAAGGCCGCTGCAATAGTAAACTTTTTCATGATCGTCTTCCTTTTCGATCTTGCTTTGGTGACCGTATGCCCCAGTCGGGAGTAATGTAATGCATAGATCGGGGCGGTCCACCCCTGTATGCAAAAGATTGTAAGTGGTCTGTCAGGCAACCGCCCGTGCGAGTGCGCATTGACGCCACAAAACACTTAACGCATTGACAAGATGATCAATATCCGCGTCTGAATGCAGCGGCGACGGGGTAAATCGCAACCTCTCGGTCCCTTTGGGAACGGTCGGATAGTTGATCGGCTGCACGTATATGTCCCATTCCTGCATCAGATAATCGGCCAACATCCGAGTCTTGACCGGGTCCCCAATCATCACCGGAATAATGTGGCTTTCGTTGACCATGTGCGGGATTCCCTCGCGGTCAAGTGCTGCACGCAGGCGCGCGACCTGCCGCTTTTGCGCGGCGCGTTCGATCTGCGATGTCTTGAGGTACGCAATCGACGTCCGTGCCGCAGCAGCAATCGCGGGCGGCAGTGCGGTCGTAAAGATGAAGCCCGATGCAAAGCTGCGAATGAAGTCGCAAAGCGCGGGAGAGCCGGTAATGTAGCCACCGACAACGCCATAAGCCTTGCCCAGTGTGCCTTCGATCAGGGTGATACGGTCGGAAAGCCCTTCGCGTTCGGCAACACCGCCACCGCGCGGGCCGTACATGCCTACTGCATGCACCTCGTCCAGATAGGTCATGGCACCGTATTTTTCAGCCACGTCGACGATCTCGCGGATGGGCGCGATGTCGCCGTCCATGGAATAGACGCTTTCAAAGGCCACGATCTTGGGTACGTCGCGCGGCAATGCACGCAGCTTCATCTCAAGATCATGCGCGTCATTGTGTTTCCAGATCACCTTGGTGGCTTTGGAATGGCGGATACCTTCGATCATCGACGCATGATTGCCCGCATCCGACAGGATCACGCAATCCTTGAGCCGCGACCCCAATGTCGACAGCGCCGCCCAGTTCGACACATAGCCGGACGTAAACAGCAACGCCGCTTCCTTGCCGTGCAGATCGGCCAGTTCCTGTTCCAGCAACAGATGGTCGTGGTTGGTGCCCGAGATATTGCGCGTACCACCCGCCCCTGTGCCCGTGCGCTCAACTGCCTCGCACATCGCCGCGATCACCTTTGGGTGTTGGCCCATGCCCAGATAGTCATTTGAACACCAGACGGTGACATCGCGCACGCCGTTTTCGTCATGGTTGGCAGCGCGGGGAAATTTGCCGCACTTGCGCTCAAGCTCTGCGAAATAGCGGTAGTTGCCATCGCTTTTGAGTTGGTCCAGTTGTGCGTTGAAAAGCGCGTCAAAATCCATCGTTCAGTCCTCGTTGGGCAGTGTTGTATTGGGCGCCGGGTCCGTGTCGGGCAACATCCAGCGCCAAAGTTTCGCGTCAGGCAGGGGCACCACCATCAGCCAATGTTCAAGCAGGGCCAGTGCGGCCAATGCAGTCAAAAGGGCATAGCCCATGACGGTCGTATCAGATGAGGCGGTCCACAGACGCTCTGCGCAGACGACCAGCAGCGCAGTCAGGATCGTAATCGCGATAGGGAACGCATAGGTCACGGGCCCCCTGTGGAAATAGGATTTCAGGTGCGCCAGCCTCGCGGGTACGAATTCTGTGTTGATCCTCGGAACCCCGTAAAACAGGTTCAGTTTGGCCAGAATACGCGCCAGAAACAGCACCAGATAGGCGGCCATGCCCATTTGATTGGGGCTGCCGCCGGAAAAGGTGACCAAGGCCAGAAGCCCAACGGTCAGCAGTAGTTCATGATATGCCACCGTACCAAAGGCCCGGAAAAAGCGGTCTTTGCCTTGGAGTCCGGGCGGGCAGACGTCGCGCATCGGCCCAGTGACAACACCTGCCAGAAACGCCAGTTCAATCCAGCCCCAGATGGCAAGCGCGCCAAGAAAACCAAGATAAATACCGATGACGGACGTATCCGCCAACGACATCCAGACCGCCCACCCACCAAAGACCAGCAGCGGCAGCGCTGTTATGACAGTTTGGAGGTGCTTGCCACTGCGGTCGGCCCGCCGCACCGCCAGCAAAATCGCCCCGGTGGAGAACCACCAGACGAAAATTGCCAGAAGCGATGCGATCCAGGGGGAGGTCATCAGTAAGCAGGCTCCATCCGTGGGCTTTCAGGTACAGCGCTTTTTTCAACCGGAATGGTCAGCAGTGACACAAAAGCAAAGCCCGCCTTGGCTGAGCCGGCCATGCGCTTGACCCAACCGCCAACACCGCCTTGCTTGCGCCCATCGGCGATTTGCACATTGGCGGCCTGCATCCGGTTCAGGGTTGGAATCCAACGTGGATGCTCAATATCCAGCACCATGGGGAACACCTGACGCGAAATGTCAGAGGTCTTCCGGAACACTTCCTGCCCGTACCACGCCGGGTCAACGCCCAACGCCTTGTGGAATTCGGGCCGCTGGTGGTCACGCACCCACATGGTCGAGAAGACAGCCGTCAGGAAAAACTTGATCCACAGCTTGTTGACGCGGCTTTCGGTCAGTTGCGGGTCTGTCTTGAGCAGCAGCGCAAAGGCTTCGCCGTGCGAAAACTCATCATTGCACCATTCACGGAACCACTTGAAAATCGGATGAAAGCGATGTTCGGGGTGCTGCTCAAGGTGACGGTAGATCGTGATATAGCGGGCATAGCCGATTTTTTCGGACAGATACGTCGCGTAATAGATGAACTTTGGACGGAAATAGGTGTATTTCTTGGCTTGCGTCAGGAACCCGAGGTTCACCGCGATCCCGGCCTCGCGCAGGGCATCGTTGATAAAGCCCGCATGGCGCGCCTCGTCACGGGCCATCAGCTGGAACAGGGTGGTGATATCCTCGTTCGAGCCGCGACGTTTCATTTCCTTGTAAAGCACACAACCGGAAAACTCGGCCGTGCAGGACGAGATAAGGAAATCGATGAATTCCGCCTTCAGCGCCGGTTCCATCCCGTCCCAATCGACCTTGTCCCAGTCTTCGTTCTTTTTGAAGTGGCCCTTGTTGGGGTCGGCTTTCATCGCCGCGATCAACTTGTCCCAGTCGCTGCGCACCGGGGTGACATCAATCGCATCCATTTCGTCAAAGTCGGTGGTATAGAAACGCGGCGTCAGCAACGTGTTCGACATGGCGACTTTGGTTGCTTCTTCGTTGGTCAGCGGCGGCAGGGCCTCTTGGGCGGCGATGGCTTCTTCGGCGGTGGCCGCCTCGGATGAATGCATATTCATGACATCACCTCTTCACTGAATGAGAATTCGCACAGTTCCATGAATTCGAAATCACCTGTGGCGCGGGTCCAGAGCTGTTCCAGCTTTGAGGCGCGGGTGATGATGGCGGTGCGCTTTTCTTCGACCATTTCGCCAAAGGCGGCCATGATTTCAGGCCCCTGTACCTGTACCGTGTCGCCGGGGTAGATGACCGCCCCATTGTCCAGACGAACATGTGCAGACAGTTCCTCGAACCGGTGCGAAATCGTCACCGTGCAAGGTGCGGTTTCTTTCTCTCTGAATAGTAGTCCCATGTGAGTTCCCTTTCACATCATCAAGTGCGGGTGGCTAACCCCCACGGTTTCAGTTCAGCAGATTGGCAAAGGCTGCCACGTTGTCTGCCCCGTATCCAATCAATTCATAAACACTGTCGGTGCTGCCATCGAGAACGGCAATATGACCATTGTCGCGGCGCACCACTTGCATCGGCGCGTCCAGCGGCAGGCTGCGCACGCTGCGCTCCCGCTCGATCGAGCGGCCAAGCACACCGATAAATCCAGCCTTGTCCTCGGTCGAGGTGGCAAGCAGCGCGCCGTTGGTATCATAGACCTGATAGGTGCCCTGACGGTCCCCGGTCATGACAATATCCAGTGACTGCACGACGGGCGCTTCGACCAGCACACCTTGCTGTGGCGCGCCCGACCATTGGGCAAAAGCCACAAGCGCAAGGCTGGAAAACATCAGGGCAAACATGCCCTGCACCAGAATTTTGGGGACCATTTCCTTGTCGCGGTGACGCATTTGTTTGGCTAGTGACATGGGCGCTACTCCGCTGCGACGGCGTTGCCGTCATGTTGGGCCATGCGGGTGACACGGGGCTGGGATATCCGTGTTTCCGCCGCGTCGGCAAAGATTCTGGCGACGTCGTCCGCGTTTGGAATGCAGCGCAAGGCGGGCTGGGTGCGCGCCATGTGCCACGGGCGCACATGCGGCCATGTCATAAGATAGGAAAGCCGCGTGTCCCCGATCAGCTCGAACGCCAACGTGCCGTGGCGGGATGGTTTCAGTTCCAGCTTGGCAGTGCCGATGCTGGTGTAGGGCAGGTTCAGGGTCATGGTCAGGGCAGCCCCGATGCGCATGGCAACGCGCTTGTTGGTCAGCGTGTAGACCGTCGATTTGGCCTGCACATAGGCGATCACATACAAGATCCCGCAGGCCACAAGACCCGCCACAACAAAGGGAAGACCATGCATGATTGCAATGCCCAACGAAACATCTGCCGATGACACCGTCACCCGCCAAAGAGCAAGCAGGGCAAAATAACCCGCCACCCAACGTAGCCCCCAGGCATCGCGCGCCAGACGGCGCGGGTCAGGCGACCCTTGCCACAGGATATGCTCGTCCTTTGGCAAGGCTTCGGGCAACCCTCTGACAGGTTCGAACTTGAAATCATCATGGCTCATCTGCAGGTTCCCTCTGCTTGGTTGTCATGTCCCCGGTGGCGAACCGGGGACATGTTTTGGGGTGTTAAAGAACAGTGCCAGACCGCGCAGGGGTCGCATAAAGCGTGCCGCCCGCGTAGTAGGCCATGATCTTGTCTTCTTCGAGAAGCGTGACCTCGTCCGCCTTTTTCGTGGCGGGCACGCCGTCCCAGTTGTGGGCATAAAGCGAGCGGACCGTGACACGATCCGTGCCGATCTTGGCCATGTTCATGGGGATCAGGCGGGTTTTGCCGCTGCCTTCGGGATTCAGATCAACCGTAAGGAAACGCACCATCTGTTCTGGCACATCAACCCACATATCTATGACCCGACCCACGACTTCGCCATCGCCACCGACGACCGCCTTGCCGCGCGGGTCGCGCCCGGCTGACACTTTGAAGTCTTCCAGCTTGGACATTGGCTGAATTTTCACATGGCCATGTGCATCCAGTTCCGGCGCATCGCGGCGCGGTGCCCAAGCCGCAGGTCCAACACCGTCAACCATCGGATCACCGGTCGGAATCCAAGGCGAACCACTGGCCGCAGAAGAGGGCGCGAGGGCCAGATCACGGCGCATCTTGCTTTCTTCATAGTCATTTGACGGCACCGTCAGTTCGCCGCGCCCATCGCGTAGTTGAAACGTCTTGGGCTTTGGGACAGGCCAAAGGCTTTCATTTGCGGGCGTCTCATCGTCGTCGCCACGCAGCGGATAGCCTTCGCGCATATTTTCGGTTTGCAGGTAGATCACAAGCCCTGCGAAGAAGATCCAGAAAAGCCAGATTGCCACGCTCGCCAGATCGACATTACCAAAGAATTCTACACCAACCATAATATGTTCCTTTCGGTGGTTAGGTTGGGAAGTCGGCTAAACCCAGCTTTGCCGATGTCCCAGATGTCATGGGCCGCAGCCGCACAAGCGGCCCCAACACAATCAGAGTGATGAAAAGAAGGCCAATTTCGGTATGATAAACGACCGAATAGCCAGTGGCAGGCGTGGCGAGCGCCTCTCCCAATGTGCCGTTCCCAGCGGCATGGTTCACAAGGTCACGGATCGTGCCCCCGATAAAGATGGAAAGCCCCGCGCCGGTGGCCTGTGCGGCCCCCCATGCGCCAAGGGCCAGACCGCGTCCGGCGTTGCCGATTGCGGGCATTGTCATGGCGGCTGTCAGGGTGGAAATCCCGAACAGCCCGCCGCCAAATCCGATCAGCCCGGCGCCCAGATAGAACAGGACAGGCGATCCAACCGGATGTGAAAAGATCACTGCGCAAAAGGCCAGAACCCCAGCCAGAATACCGCGCGCCGCCATGCGGTACGGGTCCATGCCAGCCGCCAGCCAACGGGCCGCCAGACCAAACCCCAGCAAGGCACCAAAGGCCCACATCGCCGTCAGCAACGTTGTTGCCGACACCGACAGGCCCAGAATTTCGCCGCCGTAAGGCTCCAACAGCACATCCTGCATGTTGAACGCCATGGTCCCAAGAAAGGCCACGACGAGCAAGCGGCCCGCGTCACCACCCTTGGCCAGATCGGTCCAGGCGTCGCGGAAAGTGGGCGATGCTTCGGCGCGCTGCGCTTTGGTCATCGGTTGCACCTTTTCCTGCTTCCAAAGGGCTGTCAGGTTCAAGAGCAGCGTGACCACAGCGGTTCCCTGAATGACCTGTACCAGCCGCAGGGCCGAATAATCCCGCAAGAGTGCACCGATGATGATGGCCGCAAAGGCCATCCCCACAAGGTTCATCACGTAGAGCAAGGCAACCACACGCGGGCGCGTCTCATCCGATGCACGGTCCGCGGCGAGCGCAAGACCCGCCGTCTGGGTCATATGCATGCCAAGGCCTGTCAGCAGAAACGCCAGCGCTGCCCCCACATAGCCCGCCCAAGGCATATCCAAAGTGCGGTCGCCAGACAGAACCAGCAGCGCCATTGGCATGATTGCCAAGCCGCCAAACTGCCACATGGTCCCGAACCACAGGTACGGGATGCGCTTCCAGCCAATCGCAGATTTGTAATTGTCGGATTTATGGCCCACCAGCGCGCGGAACGGGGCGACCAGCACCGGAATCGCGATCATCGCCGCGACCAGCATGGCCCCGATACCCAATTCCACAATCATCACCCGGTTCAGTGTGCCCAGAAGCATGACAGCCGCCATGCCAACCGAAATCTGAAACAGCGACAGGCGCAACAACTGACCCAGCGGCAATTCATCACTGACCGCATCGCTGAAGGGCAAAAGGTTCAGCGAGACCCGCTTTAATGATGACGCGCGAAAGATCATCTTAGCGTCCTCCCTCGAAAACCAGAGCGCTTGAAAAGTAGAAGCCTGATTTGACCCGGTCGATTTCACGCAACCGCCCGGCAACACCGGCCTTGCGCAATTCATTTGCAACAGTGGCAGCCGATTGCGGGATCATCACCGGGCTGCGATCAGCCCGCGGAAACAGCTTGCCCACCCGGAACATTGCCATCAGGGCAGGAGTGCGCGGGGGTAGGGTAAAGATGAACTTGCCATTCACCCGGCGCGCCGCACGGCCCAAAAGCTCTGCAATGTCTGGCGCATTGTAATAGATCAGGGAATCCATCGCCAAAGCATGATCAAAGCCACCCTTGGTCGCCTCAAGCATATCGCCAGACACAAAGGTGATGTGCTGGTCCAGATTTGCAGGCATCCGCTTTTGTGCAATCTCGATCAGCGCTGGGGAAATATCGACGCCGACAACCTCTGCGCCACGCTTGGCCAGTTCAACCGACATGGCACCGGTGCCGCATCCCGCATCCAGAATACGCGCACCGCGCAGATCGTCGGGCAATTGGCGCAGCATCATCTCGCGCATCTGCTCACGTCCGGCACGCACAGTCGCGCGGATGCCGGAAACGGGCGCGTCTGACGTCAGACGTTCCCAGACCTTGGTGGCAGAGCGGTCAAAGTAATGCTCTACCCGGTCGCGTGTGGCGGCGTAGTCAGCCATTAATCAAATCCAAGCAATTCAAAGATTTCACGGTCAGGCAGCGGGGCGGGGGCGAGTGGTTCGGTCCCGTTCCAGAGTGTCTCGGCCAAGCGCACATATTCTTTACGGACCTGCACGACATCTTCGTCGTCGGGCATCTCGAACAGGGTCTTTTTCTTCAGACGGCTGCGGCGGATGGCATCAAGGTCAGGCATATGGGCGATGCGATTGAAGCCAACCGTGTCACAATAGCGGTCGACTTCATCGGTTTCTTTGCTGCGGTTGGCGACACATCCGGCCAGACGGACCTTGTAGTTGGCCGATTTGGCCTGCACCGCCGCGATAATCCTGTTCATCGCATAGATACTGTCAAAATCATTGGCGGTGACGATTAGCGCGCGATCCGCATGCTGCAAAGGCGCGGCAAAACCGCCGCAGACCACGTCGCCCAAAACGTCAAAGATCACAACGTCGGTATCTTCCAGCAGGTGATGCTGCTTGAGCAGTTTCACCGTCTGGCCCACAACATAACCGCCGCAACCGGTGCCTGCGGGCGGGCCGCCAGCCTCAACGCATTTGACGCCGTTGAAACCATCGAAAATGAAATCCTCCGGGCGCAGCTCTTCGGAATGGAAATCCACATCCTTGAGGATATCAATCACCGTTGGCACAAGGCTGCCTGTCAGGGTGAACGTGCTGTCATGCTTGGGGTCACAGCCGATCTGCAACACGCGCTTGCCAAGCATCGAAAAGCCAGCCGACAGGTTGGATGACGTTGTCGATTTGCCGATCCCGCCCTTGCCGTAGACCGCAAAAACCTTTGCGCCTTCGATCTTGGCATCGTCGGGCTGGTGTACCTGAACAGAGCCTTCGCCGTCCTGACCACGCAGGTTTGGTATGTCGTCTCTGGGGCTCATGAGAGCATCCTTCCGTTTAAATTCATTGTGAAAAGGGTCATTCCGCTGCGATCCCTTCCATACGATCTTCGAGTGCGTCGGCTGCATCTTGCAGCGCCGCCAATGTGGCCTCATCCGGTGCCCAATAGGCGCGATCGGATGCTTCCAGCAGTCGGTTCGCCATCCGCATAGAAGCTTGCGGGTTCAGCGCGGCCAGACGTTCGCGCATCTCGTCATCCAGCACGAATGTTTCTGACAGGCGCTGGTAAACCCATGGTTCAACATCACCGGTGGTGGCCGACCAGCCCAGGGTATTGGTCACATGCGCCTCGATCTGGCGCACACCTTCATGACCATGCTTCAGCAGACCTTCGTAGAACTTGGGGTTCAGCGACCGGCTGCGCGTTTCCAGTGCGACCTGATCTTGCAAGGTGCGCACCTTGGCGGCACCGCGCGTCTGGTCGCCAATGTAAACCGGCGCACTTTCCCCGCCCTTGGCCCGCTTGACCGCGCGGGATATCCCGCCCAGCGTATCGAAATAATGGTCAACTGTGGTGACGCCCAATTCAACCGACTCAAGGTTCTGATAGGCAAGGTCCACGTCTTTGAGGACCTTTTGCAGCAGCCCCGCATTCTTGGCCGCTTTGCCATCAGCGCCGTAGGCAAAGCTCTTGCGGCTTTCATAGGCGTCGGCCAACTCATCCTCTTCGCCAAACGCGCTTTGATCCACCAGCACATTGACATTGGATCCATAGGCGCCTTCCGCATTGGAAAAGACGCGCAAGGCGGCGGTTTCCAGATCGCAACCCATCTGTTCGGCGTAGGCCAGCGCATGGGCGCGGACAAAGTTCATCCCGGTCGGTTCGTCTGCCTGTGCGCAGCGCAATGCGGCCTCTGCCAGCATGCGGGTCTGCAACGGCAGCAGGTCACGGAAAATACCCGAAAGAGTCATGATCACGTCAATGCGCGGGCGGCCAAGCTGGTCCAACGGGATCAGGTCCGCGCCGGACAAGCGGCCAAAATTGTCAAAACGGGGGGTGCAACCCATCAGGGCCAGCGCCTGCGCAATCGGCACGCCGTCTGACTTGATATTATCCGACCCCCACAGGACCAGTGCCACGGTACGCGGCAGGCTGGCGTGGGTTTCGATCAGCAAATCCGCCTGCTTGGCCCCGTCTGCCATGGCAAAGGCGGTGGGCATCCGAAACGGGTCAAACGCATGGATATTGCGGCCCGTGGGCAGGATCGAAGGCGACCGGATCAGATCACCGCCATGTACGGGCGGAATGAAATGGCCGGACAGCGCCTGCATCAAGCCGCCCAACTCTGTCTCGGCCTGCAAAAGCGCATCGGTGCGTGCGCGGGCGTCCGCATCTTCATGATCCATCAGATCAAGCATCCGGGCGCGGTCATCGTCAGACATCTTTTTGCCGACAATGTGGAACCCGTCAGGGATCAAGGACCCTTCGGTTTCCAACAGGCGCAGCCAAAGCTGGTCAAGGTCGCTGGCATCCATATCAACCGCTGCGGCCTGATCACGGACCAACGCTTCAAGTTCCACACGGGTTGCGTCACCTGCTGGCAATTCGCGCCAGCGCTTCAGGCTGTCGCGCACATCGGCCAATCCCTTGTAAAGCCCTGAGGTGGCCAAAGGCGGGGTCAGGTGGGTGACGACAACAGCATTGCTGCGCCGCTTGGCCAGCGATGCCTCTGACGGGTTGTTGGCCGCATACAGATAGATATTCGGCATCTCACCAATCAGCCGGTCCGGCCAGTCATTGCCGCCCAGCCCGGCCTGTTTGCCCGGCATGAATTCAAGCGCACCGTGCATGCCGAAATGCAAAAGCGCATCGGCGTTGAACGTGTTGCGCAGCCACAGATAGAAGGTCACAAAGGCATGGGTGGGGGCAAAGCCACGTTCAAACAGCAGGCGCATCGGGTCGCCTTCGTAGCCAAAGGTCGGCTGGACGCCAACAAAGACATTGCCGAACTGATGGCCCAGAATGAACACACCGCGCCCGTCAGACTGGACCTTGCCGGGGGCGGGCCCCCAGACGGCCTCCACCTCATTCAGGGTCGGCGTGGTGCGGACGATGGTATCGGCATCCACATGGGCCCCTACATTGGCCGGCTGACCATATTGCGCAGCGTTGCCTTGCAGAATCATACTGCGCAACTGGTCGACCGACGCGGGCACATCAACGGTATAACCATCTGCCTTCATCTGTGTCAGCGTATTGAAAAGGCTTTCAAAAACGCTCAGGTAGGCGGCTGTGCCTACGGCCCCGGCATTCGGGGGGAAACCGAACAGGACAACGCCGACCTTCTTGGCCGCGTTCTGCTTGCGGCGCAACTTCGCCAGACGCCGCGTCTTTTCCGTCAGTTTGGCGATACGCTCATGACATGGGGCCATCGCCTTGCAGGTGGAATCAGCGCTGCACATGTGCGAACAGCCTTGGCAGCCCTCTGCACCATGGCGGCCAGCAAAAACCGTCGGGTTCGTCGCACCATCAATTTCGGGCAAGGCCACCAGCATCGTCGTTTCAATCGGGCCAAGACCCTGCGGGCTTTTCGCCCACTGACCCAATGTCTGAAACTCCAGCGGCTGGGCCGAGATGTAGGGCACATCCAGCTTTTTCAGCAGCTCCACCGCAGCGGCACTATCGTTGTAGGCGGGACCGCCAACAAGCGAGAAGCCGGTTAATGACACCATCGCATCGACATGGCCCTGAAAATAGTTCTGCACCGCCGGTGTGCCATCCAGCCCGCCCGCAAAGGCAGGAATGACGCGCATGCCCTTTGCTTCAAATCCGCGAATGACCGCATCGTAATGCGCACAATCTGATGACAGCACGTAAGAGCGCAGCATCAGAATGCCGACCGTCGCCACAGGGTTGGCAGGCTTCGGCAAGTCAGCCAGCTTCGTGCTGATGTGATGGCCGGGCAGATCCGGGTGATAGACACCGACTTCAGGGTATTCGATGGGTGGCTTTGCCTTGACCCGCGCCCAATCCTGACCCAACGCATAGCGCGATAGCAACATGCGGATCATCTGTTCAATATTGTCGTCAGAGCCACCCAGCCAATATTGCATCGACAAAAACCAGTTGCGCAAATCCTGCGCCTTACCGGGGATAAGCCGCAAGATCTTGGGCAGGCGGCGCAACATCTTCATCTTCTTTGCGCCGGATTCGGTCGATGGCTTGGAGGAGCCACGTAACCGCTTCATCAGGGTCATCGCACCGCTGGCGGGTCTGGACATGTCCAGATCGCCCATCTTCGTCAGCTTCACGATATCGCTGTCGGCAATCACATTGACCATGGCGTCGCATCCGTCGCGGCGGGCAATCAGGTCAGGCAGGATGGCGGCGGTATGTTCTTCCAGAAACAACAGGTTCGCAACGATGATATCGGCTGTGGCAATCGACTGTTTGGCATCCGCAAGTGCAGCAGGATTTTCGCCCCATTCGGCAGCGGCATGGATCGAAATCTCAAGCCCCGGAAAATCGGCCAACAGACGGTCACGCACACGGGCCGCAGGACCAGCACTGTGACTGTCCAGCGTGACAATCACAAAACGATAACTGTTGATCTCTGCATTATCGCGCATAATGGGCCTTCGCCTCATACAGCGTATCAAGACTGATCTGGTTCAGCCCCTTTTCTGCGGCATAGGTTTCGGTGTTCCGGCGCGCCTTGCCGCGCACAAAAAACGGGATTTTCTTCAACTCTTTCTCGGCATCGCGAAGCCAGATGATGTTGTCTGAATGAAGCGGAGCCTCATCCTTCTTATGGCCGGAAATATCCCCGCCGGAGGCATCCTCACCCGGCAACGGGCTGTGCCCGCCATGGTGGCTTGGGCCGGCGGCATCATGGAATTCGAAGTCATCGCGGAACATGGTCAGCAGATGCTCTTCCAGCCCCATCACAAGCGGATGGATCAGCGTGTCGAAAATGACGTTGGCTCCCTCGAAACCGACCTGCGGCGAATAGCGGGCCGGGAAGTCCTGCACATGGACCGGGGCCGAAATCACGGCACAGGGAATGCCAAGCCGCTTGCCGATATGACGTTCCATCTGGGTGCCAAGGATCATTTCGGGGCTCAGCGTCTCGATCGTCTGCTCGACTTCCAGATAATCATCGGTGATCAGCGCCGTGACGCCATATTCCTTGGCCAGTGCGCGAATGGGCCGGGCCATTTCGCGATTATAACAGCCGATCCCAACGACCTCGAAACCCATCTCATCGCGGGCGATCCGGGCGTGGGCGGCGACATGTGTTCCGTCGCCAAAGATGAAAACGCGTTTGCCCGTCAGATAGGTGCTGTCCACAGACCGCGACCACCACGGCATCCGCAAACGGCTTTCGTCGATCAACACTGGTTTGCCAATGATATCGCCGATCTCTGCGATGAAATCGCGCGTCGCGCCGACACCAATCGGCACGATCTTCGTATAGGGTTGCTGGTGGTTCTTTTCCAGCCAACGGGCGGCAGCTTCGCCAGTTTCGGGGCACAGCAACACGTTGAAATGGGCAGCGGGTAGCATGGCAATATCAGCAGGCGTCGCACCTAGTGGAGCAACCACATTCACGACAATGCCAAGATCCGACAAAAGGCCTGTAATTTCCTCAACATCGTCACGGTGACGGAACCCAAGCGCCGTTGGCCCAAGGATATTGCAGGTCACTCGCTGGGTACGGGCCTGCGGCTGCGCCAGATGTTTGACGATCTGATAGAATGTTTCATCCGCGCCGAAGTTTTCCTTGCGCTGATAGCTAGGCAGTTCGAGCGGAATCACCGGTATCGACAGGCCCATGGTTTCGGCAAGACCGGCGGGATCATCCTGAATCAGTTCCGCCGTGCAGGACGCACCCACGATGATCGCCTGCGGATCGAACCGATCCACGGCATCCTGACAGGACTCTTTGAACAAGGTCGCCGTGTCCGACCCCAAATCGCGCGCCTGAAAGGTGGTGTAGGTCACCGGCGGACGGTGATTGCGCCGCTCGATCATCGTGAACAGCAGGTCGGCGTAGGTGTCGCCCTGCGGCGCATGCAGCACGTAATGCAGACCCTTCATCGCTGTAGCGACACGCATCGCACCGACGTGGGGAGGGCCTTCATATGTCCAGACCGTCAATTTCATTCGGCAGCCTCCATGCGGAGGACGGACTTGCGGCGCAGCGGACGCGAGAAGAGACCGGCAAGATCACCTGCCTGCTCGTAGAAATGCACCGGCGTAAAGACCAGTTCGATGGCCCATTTTGTCGAAAGCCCTTCGGCCTCAAGCGGGTTGGCAAGGCCAAGACCGCAAACCGTCAGGTCAGGGCGCGCAGCGCGCGCACGGGCAAGCTGTTTATCCACGTCCTGCCCTTCGGAAATTTGCGGGCCAGCGGGCAGCAAGTCCAGATCGGGACCATGCAACGCGTCGTGGATGTAGGGGCTGCCAACCTCGACCGCCGTCATGCCGCACTCGCGGGTCAGGAAACGGGCCAGCGGAATCTCTAACTGGCTGTCGGGAAAGAAAAATACGGACTTGCCGCGCAGCGCCTCGGACGCTTGCGCGATGGCCTTGCGGGCGCGGGCGCGGGGGGCCGCTGTTACCGCCTCAAAGGTTTCTTCGCTGACCCCGAATTCGACCGCAATGGCGCGCAACCAAGCCGTCGTGCCTTCGTCGCCAAAGGGGAACGGTGCCGCAAGATGGCGCGCACCGCACCGTTCAAGGGCGGCATGGGTATCGCCCAGAAAGGGCTGGGTCAGGGCAAAGACAGTGTTTTCACCAACGGCGGTCGTGTCGTCAATCCGGCGGGCGGGCAACAGGCGGACCGGACCAATACCCAGATCGGCCAACAGGCCCATCATCTGATCCTCGACAACGTCGGGAAGTGCCCCAACGACCAGCAATTCGCGCGCGGTGGTGTCTTTCAGCACCGGGACCATGGATGCAAGGCAGGCATCCTCGCCCTGGGTAAATGTCGTTTCAATGCCTGAACCAGAATAGTTCAGCACCCGTACATGGGGCGCATGGACCTGACTTAGCCGTTCCGCTGCACGGGACAGATCAATCTTGATCACTTCTGACGGGCATGACCCGACAAGAAATAGTTGACGAATGTCAGGGCGACGTTCCAGCAGGCGGGCAACCTCGCGGTCAAGTTCTTCGTGGGCGTCCGCCAGTCCGGCCAAATCCGATTCCTCAAGAATCGCCGTGCCGAATCGCGGCTCTGCAAAGATCATGACCCCTGCTGCCGATTGCAGCAGGTGGGCGCATGTCCGCGAACCCACCACGAGAAAGAATGCGTCCTGCATTTTGCGGTGCAGCCAGATGATCCCTGTCAGGCCGCAGAACACTTCGCGCTGGCCGCGTTCCTTGAGCACGGGCGCGCTCCGGCAACCGCCATTTGTGGGGGGCATGGGGACGTTCATGCGCGCACCTCCGCGTCAAGGCGGGCCATCCGCAATTTCCAGATGAATTGCCCGGCATTGATGACGTAGGCGGCATAGGCCGCGAGGGCTATATACATCATGCTTTCGGGGGACATCGAGGCCGTCAGGAGCGCCCACATATACCAACTATGCAAGGCGATAACGATAAAACTGAACACGTCCTCCCAAAAGAAGGCGGGGGCAAAAAGATACTGGCCAAAGACCGTCTTTTCCCAGATTGCACCAGTCACCATAATCAGGATGAGCAAGGCGGTTTTTACAACGATCGAAACGGTCGCGGCGTCATATCCGGCACCGGTCCACAGGTAGCGGACCACAAGCACGAGCGAGACCAGAAAAACGGCAAACTGCAACGGCGCCAGAACGCCCTGCACAAGCGTCCATTTTGTCGTGTCCCGACGCAGCCTTTCCGCATCGGTATAGAGTTGATGAGGCCTGGGCCGTGTATGGCCGAGGGGTTTTGCGGTATGGATTTCCATTGACGTCATAAGGCCCCCTCCTTCTTGGCGTTATGATCCTAGGTTAGGTGTCATTTTGGCAAAGTGTCAACTAAAAGTTACACACTAAACCAACCACAAATTCCTGGTAGCTATAGGTGAAAATCCATCTTATTTAATTAATATCAATTATTTAAGGTTCCGTATTGCTACCTTAATGGAAAACACTGTCAATTTGCTTTGACATTCCACACCGAGGACAGGACAATGAGGCATCTCGTAATGAATACGCCTATCGCGGGCAGGTTCAGCCAAGAGGAACGCACGCATGGCCGTTAATCGGAACGTAAACGCCCAGCAATCAATCGAACGCTCTGTGCAAGTGCAGATGCCCGGCGATATTGATGCGGCCCATACAGGTTGCCAGGCCCTTCACTTGCACGCGGTTCCACAAAGCCCCACCCTCTTCGACGAACCCATTCTGAATATGATGCAACAGGCGGCTCTTGGCCTTGATAGCGTCGCGTGCAGTCAGGCGGTAAAGGACGCTCTGGCAGCAGGTATCGCCGCCGAGGATATAGCGGATCATTACATCCCAGAGATTTCGCGCAGGCTGGGGGATGACTGGTGCAATGATGAACTGGGGTTCGGGCCGGTGACCATTGCAGGTGCACGTCTGCAATTCATGCTGCGGGAACTGGGACCGGACTGGTCGGGCGACAAGGCCGCCGACCCAGACGCGCCAACGATTTTGCTGATCGTGCCGCGCAATGCCCATCACACGCTTGGGGCCATGGTTTTGGCGGGTCAGATGCGTCGGAAAGGCTTTTCTGTGCGCGTTCTGCTTGATGCCAACAGTCATGAAATCGCGGAATGTGTCCGCCGCAGCATATATGATGCAGTGTTCATATCAGCGACTCCCGGTGAAACCCTTGAATCTCTTCGATTAATCGTTAGGTTCATAAAGTCCTCGTCCGCCCAGGAGATACCCGTGGTTATTGGCGGCTCTTTGATTGATCTGGAAACAGGGCAAAAACTGGCAGTAAAGACAGGCGCCGACTATGCAACGAAATCACCAGAAGAGGCGCTTGAGCTGTGCGGACTGAGGGCAAAGACACGCAACAGCGCAATTCGACCAGTGCGCGGGACTTGAGTGATGACTCGGGGCAGCACACTGGCGCATCGCCCGTGACGTCGCGGGGAGCCAAATACTGGGATAGCGCCGCCATCCCTTTGATCGCCCCGGAGATACTGGGTGACATCATTTCCGAAGTCTCGGATATCGGTCTTGTGATTTCGGAAACGGGCAAGGTTCTTTCGGTTCTTGTCAATCCAACCAACACCGACTTCAGCGATCTTGACATTGTCGACGGCCAGGACATCCGAACCGCACTGACCGTCGAAAGCGTCCGAAAGTTTGACGCGCGGCTTGCCGCATATTTGTCGGACGATGGACCCGTGCGACCGATTGAGCTTAATCACAAGGCGACGGACACGAAACCGGAATTTCCGGTGCGCTACAGCTTTCATCGCATTGGTGCGGGCGGTGCGGTCTTGCTGCTCGGTCGCGACCTGCGCCCCATCGCGGAAATGCAGCAGCAGTTGGTCAAGGCACAGCTTGCCCTTGAACGCGACTATGAAGCCCAGCGCGAATTCAACACCCGTTTCAAGGTCCTGATGGATAACACCCGCGAGGCGGTCGCATTTGTATCTGCATCCACAGGCGAAATTACCGAAGCAAACCCGGTTGCCGCACATCTTATGAACACAAAGAGAGAAGTGTTAATCGGGTCCCAGCTTTCCGCCCATTTTGCAAAACCCAAGAGGGGTGATCTGGTTGACACTCTGGCCAGCACCGCGATGACCGACCCCGGTAGCGTCACCAAGACAATATGCACCGCCACCAACTCCGACGTTCAGATTCTGCCAACGGTCTTTCGTGCGGCAGGCGAACGGATATTGCTTTGCCTGATCAGCTCTGCCGACAGTGAAATCCAGCAGGTTGATGATCTGTCGCGCAATATTCGCGGTCTGTACCATAACGGCCCTGACGCGATCGTGTTCGCTTTATCTAACGGCGAAATACTGTCCGCAAACGAAGCATTTCTGAACCTGATTGATGCTGCACATGATGCTGACCTGCGCGGCCGTAATCTGGCAGACTACCTGCAACGTGGCGGGATCGACCTGAAGGTTATGACGGAAAATGCGGGTCGGGCGGGAAGCATGCGCAGTTATGCAACCAAGATGGCGGGCGACTATGGCAGCCCGCGTGCGGTCGAGCTATCAGCCACCGAACTGGCAGCAGGCACCCACCAGATCTTCGCCTTTGTCATCAGGGCCGCTGGCCAGTCCGAACCGTTGCGCCCCAGCATGAACCCAACAAGCGACGAAAACCTCAAATCCGCAGTTGAACTGGTCGGCAGCGCCAGTCTCAAGGATATTGTGGCGGAAACCACCAATGTGGTTGAGAAAATGTGCATCGAAACAGCCGTTGAGTTGACGATGAACAATCGCGTTGCCGCAGCCGAGATGCTTGGCCTCTCACGGCAGTCACTTTACGTGAAGTTGCGCAAGTTTGATTTGCTGAACCGCGACGGCAAACTCGACGAATAGCGCGCCTGATCACACGGGCCCCTGCAATTGCATGTTCGCTGTTTCCCTGCCAATTATGGCTGCACCCCAAGTAGGAGCAGCCAGCGTGTCCGATCTGTTTACCCATCCATGGATGTCCGGCCTGTTTGGTGATCCAGACACGAACGCAGCGCTGGGTGCGGACAAACAGCTTGCCCAGATGTTGATGGTAGAGCGGGCCTATACGATGGCACGACTGGCAGTTGGCGATATTGAAAAGGCTGATGCGGATGCAGTTTGCGACGTGCTGGACAATGTCCAACTCACCCCCGAGGAGCTGACTGCCGGTGTCACGCAGGATGGGCTTGTCGTGCCTGCAATGATCCGCTTGCTCAAAGCACAACTGCCGCAAGAGCATCACCATGCGCTGCATGTCGGCCTGACATCGCAGGATGTGATTGATACCGCGCTGGTGCTGAGTCTCCGACCTGTTCTTGATGATTTTGCTGCGCGCCTGGACACATTGGACAATGACCTTTGCGCACTGTCGGCGCGGCACGGATCAAACCCTTTGATGGGCCGCACCCGGATGCAAGCGGCATTGCCGATTACGGTGGCTGACCGCATCGCGACATGGCAGATGCCATTGGCCAGCCACCGTGACCGGCTCCGGCGTTCCGCGCAGGCGGTGATAGTGCTTAGCATCGGCGGCCCCGTTGGTATCCGCATGAATGACGATATCGCGGCAGGGATGGCACAGATGCTGGGTTTGCAACTGCCCGCAAAGGCCCCGCATACGATGCGCGCTGATTTGGCGGATCTGGCAAACACGCTGTCGCTTGTCACCGGCACCTTGGGAAAATTCGGGCAGGATGTGGCCTTGATGGCCCAGCAGGGCATTGAATCCATTCAGCTTTCCGGCGGCGGGTCATCTTCGGCCATGGCCCATAAGAACAACCCTATCGTGGCAGAGCTTTTAGTGACACTCGCCGGCTATAACGCCACCCAACTTCCCGCGATGCATCACGCCATTGTCCATGAACAGGAACGGTCCGGTGCGGCATGGGCGCTGGAGTGGATGACCCTGCCCGACATGCTGCGCGCAACGGGGGCATCCTTGCGCAATGCGATCCAGTTGGTCGGTCAGGTGACATATATCGGGGACAGGGCGGACGCCAGCCTTTCGCGATAACAGGCGAAAAATTAACCTTTTCTCGCGATTGTTAACCAATAATTCACCAATCTGCATTGCTCTGGACGCGCACGCTCTTTGCGTCCGCTGCGGTAGGAGAATCCCGGTTGCGCCCCATTGTTCTTGTTCTTTTTGCATGGTTGCTGACAAATTGCGGCACGTTTTACCAAAGCCCTGACGTCAAGAGTGGGCCGCAGGTCGCGATCATTCCGATGACCGCCCAATCCGTTGCGGCAGCAAACCAGAGCGGATACCAGCCGCGCGCGCTTCCTGCTGCGTTTCGGCAGACCGCGGGGACGGGGGGAAACATGCAAGGGGCAGGTGCGCTACCCGATCTGCCGCCCGCCCCAAGCCCCCAAAGACCGCTGCGTGCCAATTTACCGCCGAAGCCTGATCCCGGCCCCTACAAGATCGGTGTTGGCGACATCCTGCAACTTGCCACCCCAAGTCCTGACGGGGCGATAGAACAACTCTCCGGCCTGATGTCGCCGGAAAGCAACCAACAGGGGTTTGTGGTGCAAGATGATGGCGCGATCAACATTCCCAACGTGGGCCGCATCGACATGGCGGGCCAGAACCTGCAAGAGGCCGAGGCCGTTCTGTTCCAGCGACTTGTCGAAAACCAGCTTGATCCGACCTTCAGTCTTGAGATTGCAACTTTCAATGCCCGTAAGGTGGCTGTCGGCGGCGCGGTCACAACACCGGCTGTGGTGCCCATCACGCTGACCCCGCTGTATCTGAGCGAAGCACTTGCCCATGCAGGCGGGCTTCGCCTGACGGATCAGGATACCGGTGCCCTGCGGCTTTACCGCGATGGCACACTGTATCAAATCCCTGTCGCGCAGTACCTTGGCAGCCCGGACCTGCAACGACTGCGCCTGCTGGATGGCGACAGCATCCACGTCGATGCGGGCACCGACCTGACGCGCGCACAGGCCTATTTTGAACAGCAGATCAGCCGTGCTGAGGTTCAACAGCAGGCGCGCGAACTGGCCTTGCGCAATCTAACCACCCAAGTGGCATTGCGCAGGGATGAACTGACAGAAGCCCGCGAAAGCTTTGTCGCCCGCGACGCGATGGGGGCCGTCCGCCGCGATCATGTGTATTTGTTTGGCGAGGTTGGCGTGCAGGCCCGCTATCCGCTCCCGTTTGAGCAGCGCGTGACATTGGCCGACGCTCTGTTTGAAGCAGGCAACGGCGTGCCAATTGAAACCGGTGATGTGTCGCAGATTTACGTATTGCGCCGCGCAGGCAGTACGCCCGTCACCGCATGGCAGTTGGATGGCCGCGATGTGACCAATTTCACTCTGGCGACAATGTTCGAACTGCGCCCGAATGACCTGATTTTCGTGGCTGAACAGCCGATTACCCGCTGGGGCCGCGTGATTTCGCAGATTTCCCCATCATTGATTACAACGGGTGTGACAGAGGCGAACAAGTAGTCATTGGAACCGGACGTGCGCGGTATCGGACCTGCCGTGGGCATCTATCACCGTCAGCGACGAAAACCCGACACCGGGGGACGCGATATCAACCTGATTGCGATGCGTCCGGGCGACCGGTTGCCCGTTCGCCAGCCACACATAGGGGCCTGTTCCGTCGCGCACTTTCAGCGTCAGCCGCTCCCCTTCAAGGATCGCACCCTCGGGCGGAAAACTTATCGCTGGCAGGTTCGGTTGCAGAGCACGCGTATTGCCGAAATATTGCAGATGTGCTGGCAGTTCCGCGGTGCCGATGATCAGCGTGTCTGGCGGGGGCGGCATGATCGGGTCAATCACAGATTTCGTGCGCGCAAATGCTGCAAACATCACGGGTGCTGCCAGATCACCACCAAAGGCACCGGGCACCGGCGTGCCGTCGGGCTGACCCATCCAGACCCCTACCACATGCCTGCCGTCAAACCCGATTGCCCAGGCATCGCGGTGCCCATAGGACGTCCCCGTCTTGAACGCGATCCCTGTCCCCTTGACCCCAAGCGGGCGCGGCGTGTTCTGCAAGATATCGGCAAGATGCCATGCCGCGGCCCGGTTCATGATGCGCCGGGCGTGGTCATGTGCCGGGGCCTGCGCACGCCAGCGCAGATCAACGGCCTGACCGCCATTGGCGATCCCTGCGTAAAGCTGCACAAGGTCTTGCAAGCTTATCCCGACCCCGCCCAGTGCCACGGCAAGACCGGGCGCGCCCGAGGGCAGTTGCGGGTCCGTCCCTGCCCTGCGTAGGGCCGCCATCAGATGATAAGGCCCCAGCGCCTGCGTGACGGATACCGCCGGAATATTCAGCGACTGCTGTAACGCCGTCCGGACCCGCAATTCACCCCGGTACAGCCCGTCAAAGTTCTGCGGTGCGTAGCCGTCAAAGTCGGTGGGCCTGTCGGCAATGAGCGTTTCAGGATGGATCAACCCGCGATCAAACCCCAGACCGTAGACCAGTGGTTTTAGCGTCGATCCCGGTGACCGCACCGCTTGTGTCAGGTCAATAAACCCGCCGCGCCCGTCCGCGCTGTAGGCGGATGATCCGATATGGGCAAGGATTTCGCCGCTTTGGTGGTCTGCCACAATCATCGCGGTCTGCACATTGTCAGAACGGCCCGCCACCGCATCTGATGCAAGCTGTTCAAGGGCGCGTTGCAGGTCCCGATCAACTGTCAGCGTCAGTTGGCTTGCTGCTGGGTCAGCGACACGGGCGCGGTCGGCCAGATGCGGCGCGATCTGCGGCAACCGGTGCCGCGTCTGGTCGATATGTTCAGCAAGGGCGTCGCTACCAAGGCGGGCCAGCACCCTGTCGCGCGCCACCGCCGCAGTGTCAGGGAAACGGTCGGGCCTGCGTGCTTCTGGTGATTGCGGCAAAGCCACGAGCAATGCCGCCTGCCCCGGTGTCAGCAATCGCGGCGGGCGGTCGAAATAGGCGTATGACGCCGCGCGCACCCCTTCGATATTGCCGCCAAAGGGCGCATGGTTCAGGTAAAGCGTCAGGATCTGGTCCTTGGTCAAGATCCGTTCCAGTGCCAGCGCAACCCTGATCTGGCGCAACTTGCCCGCCCAGCGCCCTGTGCTGCCATCCTCAAGCAAGCGCGCCACCTGCATGGTCAGGGTTGACCCACCAGAGATGAATTTACCCTGCCACAGCGCCTGCCCGGCAGCGCGCAGCATTGCAACGGGATCGACACCGTTATGGCGGAAGAAGCGTTTGTCCTCGAACCGGATCAGCATCCGCAAATAGGCCGGATCAACCGCATCAGGCGTCACCGGCAACCGCCAGCGCCCGTCAGCCACGGTATAGGCGCGCAACAGGTCGCCATTGCGATCAAGTACCTGTGTGCTGACCTCGGTCGCGAGGTCAGGCAGCACGGTTGCATCCACCCAAGCGTCCACCCTGTCGCGCCCGATGGCCCCGACCCAAAGGCACATGGCAAGGGTGATCAGCCACCGTGTCACTTGGTGATCGTCACAGCGGTTGTATCCGTATTTGCGCGCATCTGCGGCCGGTACATATCCTCGACCGAGGCTGCCGGGTGATGGAACCGCCCCGGCGACACAGCCCGCACCACATAGGCCAGTTGAAATGGCTTGTCAGAGCGCCAATCGACTGCTGCCAGAAAACGATCAGTGCGGAACTCTGCATTTTGGGTGCCCGCCAGATTGAGCCCTTCGAGCAATGGCACATCGCCGCCTGACATCAGATTGGGATTATCAATTTCGAACCCTGCTGGCAGCGGATCATCGACCATCAATCGGGCCTCTTGCCGTCCAAAGGGCACAACTGTCAGCACGGTGACAAGGCGCGTGCCCGCAGCCACATTGGTAAGATCGGCGTCGCGTCCATCGAACGTGTAATAAGCCCGCCGGATCGCATAGCCATTCCCACCCGCAGGTTCGGGCACGATGGGCACACCAAAGGTGGTTACGGTAATTTCGGTCGCTGTGGTGCCGCCATTGGCAATCGCCACCGGTGCTGCCCCTGTCTGCGCATCACGCAATTGCACAATTGGCCCATCAGGGCGTTGGCCGTCCACGGTCAAACCCGTGCCACGCAAATCGTCAATCAATGCTTTGGCGGCCAGCAGTGTCCATGCGGCCTCTTGCGTGGACGCACGGCTGGCGTTGTTCCCGACTTTGACCAGCAGATCATTGCGGTTGACGGCATTGCTGCCTGCCTCAACCGCAAGCGCCAGAATACCGGCAGCGTCGCGCCGGTTGGTGCCATAGTCGCCGCGCCACAGCAGGGCCTCTTCCCTGTCAAACCGTGCCTGAAGTGCGCGGCCTGCACGGGCGAACATCGCGTCCGCACGCTGCTGGTCGCCATATTGCGCCAGTGCCGCCCCGATTTGCGCCAAGGCCAGCGGCGAGTCAAAGGCGCTCGCTTTTTCATCGGCATAGTACCGCAGATCACTGACCGCTGCCGCCCCTTCGCGTGCCAGCACGAACAGGGCATAGGCCAGATCACGCCCGCCATCGTCAAAGTCGGGATAGTAATTCACCCGGTTGCGCAAATTAATGACTGCATTGTCATATGCCACATCGGGCACACTGTACCCTTCGGCGCGCGCGCGGCTCAGGAAGTCGGTGACATATGCATCAAGCCACATATCGCCAGAGCCGGGCCGCCACAGCCCAAACGCCCCGTTGGCAGACTGGTTTGCCGTAATCTGCGTGATGAACTGCGCGATTCTTTCGTCAATGTCATTGGGACTGGTCAGACCCATCGCGGTGGCCACACCGCTCAGGTACAACAGCGGCATCGCCCGCGATGTCATCTGTTCGGTGCAGCCATAGGGATAGCGGTCGAGCGCCGACAAAAGCCCCGGCGCATCAAGCCGCGCCAACGGCCCCGCAGATAGCGTGGCCCGGCCAGTGCCGAATTGCAGCCCGTCAAAGACATTGTCGTCAAAGCTGAAAGTGCTTCCGGCGGCCAGAGTAAAGCGGCTGATCCGGCTGACCTGAGGGTCATTGACCACCACTGGCACCGTCAGTTCCTTGGTCATGCGCCGTCCGTCGGGTGTAATCAGCACGAGTTCTATCGTGTGATTGCCGGGGTCGAGGGCGATGATTGGGACCTCGAACACAGCCTTTCCGCCTTGTGGCAGCGTGAATGTATCGGGGATTTGCGGCACCACCCGCAGGCCCTCGCCGGTGACACCGATGGCCATTTCGCCTGCGGGCCCATCTGCATGGACAATTTCAAGCAGCATCCGGCTTTGGTCGCCTGGCGCAAGAAAACGGGGCACGCTGGCTGTCACCACCACAGGATCGCGCACAATCACGTCCCGTTCTGCCTGACCGACACCCGTTTCAGACCATGCAATCGCCATCAGCCGCAACGTGCCGTTAAAGGCTGGCACATCAAAATTGATCTGTGCCTGCCCATTGCCATCAACCTGCACCGGGCCCGTGAAGAAGGTCACAAGTTCCTCGGTCGGTGGCGGGCTTTGCATGCCGGATTGCGCCACGGCATCCCCGCCAGAGCGGATATTGCCCATGGACCCGTTCAGCCCGTCGATCAGGCGGCCGTAAACATCGCGCAGTTCGACGCCCAGCTTGCGCTGGCCGAAGTAATGGTCCTGCGGGTCGGGGGACTGAAATCCGGTCAGGTTCAGAATCCCCAGATCAACGGCGGCAAGGGTGACAAAAGCGACCTCACCCGGTTGCACCCCGTCGACCTGCACACCGATATTGATGGGCGCGCGGGGTTCCATCACGTCTGGCGCAGTCAAGGACAGGTTCAGTGCCTTGTCGCCCGGATCGACCTGCGCATAGCCCAGCCCCAACGCACGGGCGGGGTTGCGTTTGGCGTCAACATCCATGGGCCGGATCACTGATGCGCTGACATAGGCACCGGCCCCCCATTCTTCGGTCACCGGCAGGGTGATCAGGTTTTCACCCGTCGTCACAGGAACCGTCTTCATCGTAATCAGCCGGTCCGACATGACTGTCACAACTGCGTTTCCTTCGTAACGCGGGACAATGCGGAATGTCGCCGTATCGCCCACAGCATAGCTTTCCGCGTCAAGCGAAGCCTCCAGCAAATCTGGCGTTTCATCGACTGTCGCGGGCGCATACCAGCCCGCGTAGAAATCGGTCGAGGCAACATGATATTCGGCCCCGACAGACTCGACCACGATTTCGTGGTGGCCCCATGTCACGTTGCCCGCAACACGCAGCGGCACATCACCAAGCGTGCCCTGACCAGACGCCACCGTAGTGCGGGTAGTGATCGGTTCCCAATCCCAACGCCCGTCCAGTGAATACCATTGATAGCGGGTGTTGACCTTGCTGATGGTCCATTGCACGGGCATATCAGCGGGCGACAAGTCCGGATTCAGGCCGATTAATTCAAACGGTGCGCTGCTATCCTCGGCGATCACCCCGTCAAACAACGGCTTGATACCGATCATCGGCTGGTTCGGCAGCACAGGTGACGTGATCTGCCGCTCGACCGGACGACCAGAGCCTTCTTTGACCCGCGCCGTCACCCGCAGTTCAAGCGGCTGGCCCGCACTGACCTCTGGCAGGTCTATGGGCAGGCTGGCAACACCAGCAGCGTCGGTTGTGGCGCTTTCAAGATAGGTCAGTTGCGGGTCAAATCCGGCGTCATATTGTCCAAAACGGAAGCCCGGATAGCCGTCAAGCGCGCGAGACGGACGCAACAGCGCCTCGCCCTCGACATCCAGCCCGGCACCGATGGCACCAAACAGATAGCGCGCTTCGACCTGCAAATCGGGCACATCCCCCAGCCGGATTTCATCGGGCAGGGACAGGTCAAAGTCGATGCGCTCTGGCAGGAAATCCTCGACCAGCACGGTTGTATCAGCCAGCGGTCCCGCATCTTCGTCCACATGAACGGCGATTTTCCATGTGCCGCGCGGGACCGTGGATGCGACAGGCAGGGCAAAGACATGGCCGCCCGCGCTGTCTACAGCCGAAGTGACGCGGCTGTATTCCACCCTGTCAGGGCGGGTCAGCACGGCGGTCAACGGAATACCCGTCAGGCCCAGCGCCGTCTGGTCGCGCATCAAACCTGTCACATGAATTGTGTCGCCGGCGCGGTAGGCCCCGCGATCTGTGGCCAGAAACACATCAATCGGCGGGCTTGGTTCGCGCCCTTCAACCCCGCGATCAGACAGATCAAAGGCAGGGTCTGTCAGTGACAAATAGGTCATGTCCGGGCCATCGGCGACAGTCACCAGTGCTGGCGCATTGCCCCCTGTGCCCCGCGTCAGCCCCTCGGGAAAACGGGCAACACCATCATCGTCCGTCGTTGTCGTGCCAAGAATGCCATTGCTGCGCGAAAGCAATGTCACTTCAGCCTGCGGGGTCGCATCAGCGCTGGCGAGCGAGCGCACGGCAACCGTCAGCCCGTCATTGCCAAGGTATGTGGCCACCCCAAGGTCGGACAACACAAACCATTGCGTCGTCGCCGGAATATCGCGATTGCCGTCACTGCTGGCCGCTGTCAGGGCATAAAGTCCCGCAGGTTCACCGCGCAACACGTCACCCAAAGGCAGGCGGGTCAGCATATCGCGGTTCAACTCTTGTGCCACGTCAGCGTTGCCTGACCAGACCTGCACCCCGATTTCATCGGACAAGGTGCCATTGCCGTAGCGCGAGATGGACCTGCCCATCAGGCCAGACTGGATCGTGCGCATCAGGTTGCGGTCATCGACGCGGGCAAGGGTCAGGGCAAGTTCGGTCAAATTCACCGTTTCGACCGGAATGCCGACATCACCGACACGGGGCAGCACGTAAGCGCGGCTGACAAAGCGCACCGCAGGGGACCGGTCGCGCACATAAAGGGTCAGTTCAGCAGGTTTGAGAGTCTTTTCGCCACTGGCAGAGGGCAAGCCATCGCGCACAACGATACGGTAGCGGCTGCCATGCTCCACGCCTACGACGCAAAGCCGGTTATCGCGGGTCTCGACGACCAATTGCGGGTCGGGCAGCTGGACAAACGGCGCATAATCGGTGCCCGCCTGAATCAGATCTTCGCTGAAGATCGCACAGATCCGCGGGCTGGCGCTGTCACTTTCAACAGTGGTATCGACCACCCGAAACCCGTACTTTGCGATTGCTTTGTCCAGCGCGTCCTGGGTTTGCGGTGTAAAATCCAGCGCCTGCGCCAGACGAAGTGCGTCAATCGTACTGCGGCCGCGCCCCTGATCTTCCAGACGGTTTGCAATGGCCAGCACCGCATTGCGCCGTGTCACACCATCAAGCGACGTCAGATAAGCGCGGACAAGGGCCGGCATGACAAGCCCACGAATAGGTGTGTCTGCAACATCGGCTGTCCGGGCAAAGGCAAGCCAGTCCACCGACAGGTCAGATCGCTGGGCTTGGACCAATGCGGCATTCTGGCGCGGACGGATATTGCGAGGCGGCTGGTTGGACAATCGAAACAAACTGTCAGCCGATGCGAGGTCCGAGGCTCCAAGAAATGCCAATTCGTCCGCGCGCGCTTTTGCACCTGCCAGAACACGCGGGTCCGTGGCGACAACATAGCCAGATAAAGCGCCCGCAAATTCGGATGTTCCGGTGATATCCTTCTTGGGGAAACAGGCGTTCGAACGCTGGTTGAACGTGAAAGCTTCGCAACTGCTGTTGTTCAGACAGGCGGCCTGACAGGCCTCGAACGTTGTATCAAATATTTGCGCAAGGTCGGTGCCTGCCAGATCAATGTTGCGCAGATAGACGGTGCGACTCGGCGCGACCGGGTCGTCTGCAAAGACCTGCCCCCCTGTAACACACGCTAAAACAACAAAAATCAGTCGGATCAGATTGCGCATCGCAAAGGCCCTTTCATGCATATGCCAACAGGCTGACACGCAGCAGACCACCAGACAAGGTATGCATTCCCATAATGACGGCTGCCCTTGCCATGGCCCGCCTGCCTTGGTCTAACCGCATAAAGTTTGAGGACATTGTACCATGGTCGATATCGCCACCCGCGTCTGGAATCACAAATGGAAGATCGACCCGATTGTGCGGTCGCTCATTGATACGGATTTCTATAAACTGCTGATGTGCCAGTCGGTGTTTCGCAACAAACGCGACACCCAAGTGACATTCAGTCTGATCAACCGGACCAAATCCATCCGGCTGGCCGAACTGGTAGACGAAGCCGAGTTGCGCGAACAGCTTGACCATATCCGCACCCTGCGCCTGACGCGGGGCGAAAGCACATGGCTGCGCGGCAATACCTTCTATGGCAAACGGCAGATGTTCACGCCCGCTTTCATGGAATGGTTCGAGAACCTGCAATTGCCCCCGTATCAGTTGGAAAAGAAAGACGGGCAATATGAACTGACATTCGAAGGCACATGGCCCGAGGTCATGTTGTGGGAAATCCCCGCCCTCGCGGTCATCATGGAGCTGCGTAGCCGCGCTGTACTCAAGGATATGGGCAAGTTCGAATTGCAGGTGCTCTATGCCCGCGCCATGACCAAACTGTGGGAAAAGGTGGAACAGCTGCGGCCCATTCCCGATTTGCGTCTTGCCGATTTTGGCACCCGGCGGCGGCACAGCTATTTGTGGCAGGACTGGTGCGTGCAGGCGATGATGGAAGGGCTGGGCGACAATTTCACGGGCACATCCAATTGCCGGATCGCCATGATGCGCGAGATCGAGGCGATTGGGACCAATGCCCACGAGTTGCCCATGGTCTATGCCGCGCTGGCCGACAGTGACGACGCCCTGCGGCAGGCCCCCTATGACGTATTGGCCGACTGGCACGAAGAACATGACGGCAACCTGCGGATCATCCTGCCCGACACATACGGCACACCGCAGTTTCTGGCGGGCGCGCCGGAATGGCTGGCCGGTTGGACGGGCATCAGGGTCGACAGCGGCGACCCTGCGACAGGGGCCGAGCGGGCGATCAACTGGTGGAAATCACTGGGTGAGGACCCCCGCGAGAAGCTGGTCATATTTTCCGATGGGCTTGACGTGGACAAGATCATCGAGTTGCAAGAACAATTCGCAGGCCGCTGCCGGGTCTCGTTCGGCTGGGGGACCATGCTGACAAACGATTTCAAAGGGCTTGTGACAAACGACGGACTTGCCCCGTTTTCACTGGTCTGTAAAGCAGTCGCGGCAAACGGCAAACCCACCGTGAAACTCAGCGACAACCCCAACAAGGCAATGGGTCCAGCCGACGAAATCGCACGGTACAAACGGGTGTTCGGGGTGGGAGAGCAGGAGAAGGTCGAGGTTTTGGTTTAGGAGCGTGAATACACAGAAATCGGTGCAAATATCCCGCCGATTTTAACCGCTTTCTCCCCCGTTCTCGCTGCCGCGTCGGTTGTTCAGTCACTAGAGGGATCGAAGAGCGACGCCGGGAAAAAATTCAACTTTTGCAGCGCCGTCTGTACATAGTTTGTCAGTAATTAAAACGCGCCGAAACCTGAAATACAGCCAGAACGTTATCACGCGACCTTGAGCCAGCCCGTCATGTCGGACTTCTGGTACGCGAGCATGTGACAGTGCGCATGTCTGTTCACAGGTTCACCGGAGGTGTCGTTATAGACGCCGGTCTCGTGCGCGATGTATGACTGGATCTGAACGGCGCGCCGCCGAAGCGTGAGTGGATTAACGTGGCTGACCGGATCGGTGTATCGCCTCCTGCGCATTATCGGGAGCTGACGCGCAGGCGATAGGCTCGACCGTCTTGTCCTCGCTGACATAGCCTATGATTGGCCAATGAAGCGATAACATCGCACTGTTCGGCATTGTCAGGTTGCCTGTTCTATCCTGTGTGTCTGCGGCAGGAAGATGATTGTCTGTCGGCACCTACGATTGACCAGCATCAATGTCGCGACTGCCATTCTGATACAGCCTGCATAAGCAGGACAATATGACCGTGAATGCCGGAATAACATCAATGAAATTCTTGCCAAACGCAGTCCTTTGAAAGCGCAAAAGGAAAAAACGTGCCAGATCTGGGAATCGATGCGGAGCAGGCAATAGACGCCATCTGTCGTGATATTGCCCACCATATTGAGCGTGAGGGAACGAAGGGGGTCGTTCTGGGCCTTAGCGGCGGGCTGGACTCGTCGGTATTGGCAGCCCTGGCCGTGAGGGCCTTGGGTTCTGATCATGTAACATTGGTCTATCTCTTCGATCATGACAGCGATCAATCAATAGCCGCCAACGCCCATCTCGTGGCCAAACATCTCAAAATCGAGTTGGAGGTGATAGATATAACCCGGGAAATACAGAACCGGGGCGTCTACAAGCCACTGTTCATCAAACTCCTGAGGCTTTCTACTATCGTGGCAAGGCTTAGCGCAGGCAGCTATCTTTTGATCTGTGGCGAAACACCATTCAAGTCCACGCTTCGTGTGGGTCGGGGGGAAGTCTTGAGGCCATGGTACAAGAGGCTACTATTTGGACTGACGATGCACCATGTCGATTTTGGATTTTCACAACGCCACACGTTCCGTCGCGAAATTCTGGAACGGATGGCTCAAGAGAGAAGCCTCTCTCTGATCGGCGCTGCCAATTTCTCGGAATGCGCAGTGGGGTGGTTTGTGAAGGATGGTATTGATGATCTGGATTACCAACCCTTGAGCGGCCTCTTTAAGACACAAGTGCGCCAGTTGGCACAGGCGCTTGAACTACCGAAGCCGGTATGCACCCAGCTTCCCTCCCCTGATATGGCAAAGGGCGTGACTGACGAGTTCGGCATTGGACATGACTACAGCATTGTGGATATCGTGATTGATGGCTTCGTCAGTGGTCTCACCGACAAAGAGATTGCGGCTTTGGGCATTCCTCAAAAGGAAATTGATGATATCCGCGATTTGATGGAGCTTTCTGACTGGAAACGTCAACGGCGGCATCACGAACCGCCCGTGAGCGGCAAGTACGGCAGCGCCTTGCGAAAGGGCGCGGTTTGATGTGCCAAGTCGGCACCGTATAGGTAACTGGCAAAGACCAAAAATGTCTGCAAACGTGGTCTCTGCGCCACTTCAATCTGCGCAATTTCGCCCGACACCTTCAAAGCGAGCGATTTCATTTCGCGGAAGTCGGCGACAAATTACCCCCAATTTTGCAGCCCCCTGTGCCCCGGGCAAACGGTTGTGCCCATTGCTGGCAAAAATACAGCACTACCCCAAGCGGATGGATCACTTTGGTCAGCAGTTTCGCCTACCGTGCATGTGAGGGATATGGCCTTTTATGATGTATGGTTTCCAACTGGTTCGACAGCATCGCCCAATATTTTGACAGCGTGAGGCATAATGACAAAAACTGGCGGAACGACCTGATCGAGAGCGGTCACGCCGCTTTGTAACGGCTTTCTGGATATCGTCAAAGCTTTGGATCGTTGCGATCACCCATAGCAACTCTGACCGGTATCGGGACAATCCGTATCATCAAACGCGGCCGAGGTCGCTATTCGCGCTGATGCCCGGAAAGCGTGACAGCGACCGTTCCCAGCCCATCGATCCGGCCAAGCACTTCGCAGGGAAGCGCGACATAGGTCAACGGGTGCAATGACCCGGTGATAACAACCTGCCCGACGTCCAGCCCGCCGCCGCGCGCACCGATTTCGGCAAGGAAGACACCAAGCGTGGTCAATGCGGACCCACCCGGCACTTCGGCAGGGCCGTCCAAAAGGGTTTGATCCCCCGCAACCATTCGACCTTTTACCGCACCAAAGTCACGTCCATCCCAATCATCAAGCGGTCTGCCGATGATAACACCTTTGTTGATTTGAAAGTCAGCAAGCTTTGCAACGGGATCTTGCGCAACGGGTCCACGCAACCGGCAGTCGACCAGTTCGATCACGGGGACCGGACGCACACAGTGACGCAGCTTGGCATCAAGATCACCGGCCGACGCCTCCGGCAAGGGCGCGATGATCTGCCACCCGATTTCAAGTTCCAGTCCCATGCTGTCGCCAATCGGGACGCTTGCCCCGGTTGCAAAGGCAAACCTGTCCAGAATTGGTGCCATGATCGTTGCCTGCCCCGGTTTCCGTGCGGTTTTGAAACCGGCGACTGGCCCTAACGCGGCGACGACCCGATCCTGAACATAATATGCTTCCGCAGGGGTCTTGGGAGCGAGACCTTTCGGAAAAAAGCCCTGGCCGTTTTGATGCGCGGTGATGAGGCCGTCTGCGAATGCATCAAGATGTCTCATGTCGGGTCCTTGAGTTGGGCCAGAATGCGCCGCGCTGCTTCAGGAATTGGCATGATGAGGTCACATGGCGCTTGTAGGCGCAGGCGTTCAGCGGCCTCTGCGAGGGGACCACCGCCAATGATCACGGCCTGGGCACCTGCTGCATACGCCCTGTGCGTCGCCGCAAGAAGTGCCGCATCAAGCCGGGCTTTATCCGCTGACACCGCTAGAGGATCGGCATCAGCCAGAAATGTCCCCAGATAGGCGCTTTGCGGGGCCGAGGCGCGCATCAGCGCATCAATGCTTGTCACCAGTCCGGGCGTGTGGGTCACAACCGCATAGCGCCGCCCGCCTTTCGCAGCGGCAATTGCGGCGGCTTCCCCGATCCCGACGACAGGGATTTCCAGTCTTTCAGCCAGTGCCTTCCGTCCCGGATCGCCGAAAGCAGAGACGATCACGCCGTCGATGTCGTTGGGGATACGGGCTGTGGCGACCAACGTGGCGGCAGCGTTCAGGTCATCCATTGTCGAGATCAAAGATGGCCCGGCAGGAGCGGTCCAGCTTGCGAGGCTTGGCAAGACATGCGCGGCGATCGTCACCATCGCCTGTGTCGTTGCTGCGTTGCTGTTGGGATTCATCAGCAGGACCCGTGGTTTTGGTGTCTGGGTCATTTCAGTTCAACCACTGTCTCTGTTTCGACCAACGCATTGGCGGGCAGAGATGCGACATTGACGGCCGTACGGGCACGGCGTCCGGCATCCCGCCAGAGGTCGATGAAATGCAGCAAGGCACCATTTACGATCAGTGGGCCATCCGGAGAGCCGGGGTCTGCGGCGGCACTTGGGACCGTGACAGGTTCATATGGCATAAAGCGGTGATAGGGATCGGCTATTGTCAGCATGAGTTATTGGGCCAAAACGGGTGCATTTTCGTGGATGCAGGCCACGCGGCGCCTGTCGTCCGGATGATGCACAGGGGGCAGGCTGGCTCGGCACTTCGGTTCGGCCAACGGACAGCGCTGTGCAAAGGAACACCCGTCTGGGCGCGTGTCCAACGGCGGCGGCGCGCCGGGGATGGCGTTCAGGCGCGCGCCACGCTCCGCATCATGAAGGTTCGCCGCCAGCAGACCACGGGTGTAGGGATGGCGCGGGTCTTTGATGATCTCGCGGGTGGTGCCTTCTTCGACGACCTGACCCGCATACATCACGGCGATACGCTCGGATACTTCGACCGCCACGCCGATATCATGCGTTACGAAAATCACCCCCATGCCGAATTCCCTTTGCAGATCGCGCAGCAAAAGCAGAATCTGGATTTGTACCGTTGCGTCCAATGCCGTGGTGGGTTCGTCCGCCAGTAGCAACTTGGGCCGACAGGCCAACGCCAATGCGATCATGACCCTTTGCAGCATCCCGCCAGAAAGCTCGTGGGGATAGTTGCGCAGCCGCCGTTCGGGCGAGGGGATCCGCACGCGGCGCAGCATGTCGAGCGCGGTTGAAAGCGCATCTTCCTTCCGAATGCCCTTGTGGCGCATCACGGACTCGGCAATCTGATCCCCGATCGTATACACGGGGTCCAGCGCCAGCCCCGGCTCCTGAAACACCATCGATACTTCCTCGCCCCTGTAGGCCTGAAGCTTTTTGCCAGACAGAGAGAGCACATCCACGCCGTTCACAGCAATGTCGCCCTCGATCTGGCTGCGCTTGGGGGGCAGCAGTTGCAGGAGCGTTTTCAAGGTCACAGACTTGCCTGACCCGCTTTCGCCCAGCAAAGCCATGGTTTCGCCCTGCCTGAGGGTTAAGGTCAGGTCGTTGATCGCATGGACCGTTCGCGCCCCGTTAAAGCGGACGTTGAGATTGCGGATATCCACCAGAGTGTCGGTCATGGCAACATTTCCTTTCCGGCCTTGCTGTGCCCCGACCCAAGGTCATGTAAATGGCAGGCAGCCAGATGTTCGGACCCCGCAGTCAGGGGTTTGAGTGCTGGCACGCGGGCCTTGCACACGCTTTCGGCAAAGCGACAGCGCGTGTGAAAGCGACATCCCGAGGGTGGATTGATCGGATTGGGCGGATCACCGGCCAAGGGTGGTTCTTTGGTGCGGTTGTCGGGGTCCATTGATGGCATCGCCGAAAACAGCGACCGGGTGTAGGGGTGTGCCTGCGATGTCCAGATCTGGTCGACGGGTGCGATCTCGACCACTTCGCCCAGATACATCACCAGAATGCGGTCCGAGATATAGCGCACCACGTTCAGATCATGACTAATGAAGATATAGGTCAGGCCGAACTCGCGGCGCAGATCGGACAGAAGGTTCAGCACCTGCGCCTCGACCGATTTGTCGAGTGCCGAGACGGCTTCGTCCAGAACGACCAGCCGGGGCGACATGGCCAAGGCGCGCGCGATGTTGATACGCTGGCGCTGTCCGCCCGACACCTCGTGCGGATAGCGCTGTGCAAAGCGTTCCGGGGCAAGTCCCACGCGATCCATCAGTTTGCGGGCGCGCCCGACCGGATCAGAAAGCCCCTGCACGCGCGCGCCAAAGGCGATGGATGCTTCGATCGTCAGGCGCGGGTTTAGCGAGGCGTAGCTGTCTTGAAAAACCATCTGGACGCCGCGCCGCAGGTCACGCAGGGACAAACGGCTGCCAAGGGCCTGCCCGTCATAGATAATTTCGCCTTTGTCCTTTTCCAAAAGGCCGATCAGCAGCCGCGCTGTAGTTGATTTGCCGCAGCCGGACTCGCCCACAATACCAAGAGTTTCGCCTTTCCTGACCTCGAACGATACGCCATCGACCGCCTGAACCACGGCCTTCTTTCCGCCCAATATCCCGCCTCTTACGGGAAAATACTTCACTAGATCGCGCACGATCAGCAAAGGCTGGGCGGGGCCACCTTTATCGGGGGTTGTATCCGGCAGGGTCTTAGTCTCGGACATTCATTGCACTCCTGACGCCGTCGCTGAGCAGGTTGAGACAAAGCGAGGTGATAAAGATCATCACACCGGGAAGGGCAGACAGCCACGGGTTCACGTAGATGGCAGAGCGCAGCGTGTTCAGCATAAGTCCCCATTCAGGTTCCGGCGGGCGGACGCCGATGCCCAGAAAGCTAAGCCCGGCCGCAAGAATCATGCAAACGCTGGTCAGCGAGGTGGCATAGACAAAGATCGGCGAGAGCACGTTGCCGATGACATGCACCCGGATCACGGTCAGTGTGTTGGCACCGGACGCGCGCGCGGCGTCGATATATTCCAGCGCGCGCACCCCTGATGTCACCGCTTCGGCGACACGGGTGATGGGCGGAATAAAGACAATCGTGAGCGACACAAGGCTGTTGACGATGCCTGCACCAAGCGCACCCGAGATGGCAATCGCAAGCAACACTGAAGGAAACGCAAAGAATACGTCTACTGTGCGCATGATCACCGTATTGACCCAGCCACCTGCATATCCCGCGACAATTCCCAAAGTGCCACCGATAAAAAAGGCCAGCACGACCGGAGTCAGCCCGATGAACAGCGTCAGCCTGCCGCCATAGATCAGACGGGCCAGCATGTCGCGGCCCTGTTCATCGGTACCGAGGATGTTTCCTTCGGTCCCGATCGGGGCGAGCCGTTTGACCATCGAGCCTTTGTAAGGATCGGCAAGGCCCAGATAGGGGGCAAAGATAGCCGACAGGATCAGCAGGAGAACCACGCCAAGGCAGATCATCGTTACAGGATCGCGGATCAGGCGCGCGCCAACACCGGACCAGTAGCCTTTGCCTGCTTCGGATACGGGGTCTTCGACAAGTTGGGTATCGAGGGCAGCCATTATGTCAGCTCCTTTTGATACGCGGGTCAATGGCGGCTTGGGCCACGTCAACAATCAGGTTCATCGCGACAAAGAACAGCGCAAGCACAAGGATCGTGCCTTGCAGCAACGGCAGGTCGCGCTGGAAAATCGCATTGGATAGCAGAAAGCCGGAACCGGGCCAGTTGAACACAGTTTCGATCAGGATCGACCCGCCCAACAGATAGCCCAGTTGCAGCCCCATGACGGAGAGTGCGGTTGCCGCCGCATTGCGGGCCACATGGCGCAGCACGTCGCCACGGCTCATGCCTTTGGCGTAAAGGGCCATGACAAAGTCTTGCGTCAAGAGATCACCGGCCAGCGCGCGCACGGTGCGTGCGACGATGCCAATCGGCACCACAGCGAGCGTCACGGCTGGCAAAACCAGATGGCGCATATGCAACCAGTCCCAAGCCCAATCCTGCGACCCGCCGGGGCCCGCGCCCATCGACGGAAGCCAGCCAAGATTGACTGAAAAGATGATGACAAGCACGATACCCAGCCAATAGTTGGGCACAGACACCCCCGCGATTGAAATCGCGGTGACGGTCCGGTCCAGCAGTGTGTCGCGGAAGTAGCCCGCCAGAAAACCCAGAAATATCCCGATGGGAAAGGCGATCACCGCGGCACTGAACGCCAGTAGCAATGAGTTTTGAACTGCGCCGAACACTTCGCCCGCCACGGGCCGGCCGGTGGCAATGCTGTTGCCCATGTCGCCCTGAAACAGGTTTCCGATCCAAATGGCGTATTGCACCGGCAGCGGTTTATCGAGCCCGTAGATCGCGCGCATCGCTGCCTGCTCGTCGGCGGTGGCATCCACCGGCATGATCGCGGTCAATGGATCGCCGGGGGCGATCTGCACCAGCAGAAAGCAGATGACGGATACGCCAAAGGCCACTGGCAACATCAAGATGACGCGGCGAATAAAATAGCGGAACAAAACGCAGGTCCTTTTATCACAAAGAGGACCCCGCGCCGACAGATGCACGGCGCGGGGCGGTTCAGGTCATTCCATCGTGATCGACGAAAAGTTCTGGTACCAGTTTTGTGCCTGCACAAAACCTTTCACAGTCGATGCAAGGGCACGTGGGGCCACGTCATGTGTGACCATCAGGAAAAGCGCCTCATCCACATATTTTTCGTGCGTTTGGCGCATGACGGCATCCTGTTCTTCGGCGTCAAACGTGGTTTTGATCTGGTCAAACAAGGCCTGCATCTCGGGGTCGCAGTAATGTCCCCAGTTGGTGCCATTGGGCGCGATCAGGTCACATGAAAGGTGGCGGATCAGCCCTGTAAACGGGTCCTGAATGAAGTAGGTAAAGTTGATCGACATCGCACCGTCGACCGAAGGATCTTCGGCTCCGGCACGCCACAAGTTGATCATCTGGTTCCATTCAACGACGATGAATTCGACTTCGATGCCCACTTCGGCAAGGTTTTGCTGGATGTATTCATTCATCGGCAGCGGCAACATCTGCCCTGACCCGGATGGCGAAATCAATGCCTTGACCTGAAGCGGGTTTTCCACGCTGTAGCCGGCCTCTGCCAGCAGTTCCTTGGCTGCATCGGGATCATAGCGCACATCAAAGGTCGGGTTGCCGAACCATTGTGATGATGGCGGCAGGAAACCTTTTGCCGGAACCATCAGCCCACCCAGAAGTGCGCTCATCCCGTCGCGGTCAATTGCCAGGTTCGCGGCCTGACGGACCCGGATATCATTCCACGGCGACCCTTCCAGACGCGACAGGTGCCATGTCCAGTTGTGTGGATAGGCGTTGGAGGAAATGACAAAACCGTTGGCCGTCATTGCCGGAATGGTGTCGGGTGCCGGTGCCTCGATCCAGTCGACCTGACCAGACAGTAGTGCGGCTGCACGCGCATTTGGCTCTGGCAGCGGGATTAACACCATTTTGTCGAGTTTCGGAATGCGGGTCTCATCCCAATAATCTGTGTTCGGGACCAGTTCGGCCCGTTCGCGCGGCACGAATGTATCGAGTTTCCAAGGACCAGTGCCTGACGGGCTCGCGGCAAAGGCCTCCCAGTTTTTGCCCACCGCTTCGAACTGCGCAGGCGAGGACATCAATATCCATGCCAGCTGATAAGGCAGGGTCGCATCGGGTGTTTTTGTGACGATCTCGAGGGTGTAGTCGTCAATCGCCGTATAGCTTGCGACGGCTGGAATACGTGATTTGCCTTGGGCCGCCTGACGCGAGTCGTATTGCTCTGACGTCTCGTCCAGCAGTTTGTCAAAATTCCAGACCACATCTGCTGCGGTAAAGGTGCTGCCGTCGTGATAGGTTACGCCCTCGCGCAGGGTGAAGGTCCATTTGGTCTTGTCGGCCTCATCGACGGACCATTCGGTTGCCAACCCGGGGATGAGGACCGATGGCTGATCCGCGCTTGTCAGATCCCATTCGATCAGTGAGTCGTAGACCGTATAGCCCATGAACCGCATCCCTTCGCCGCCCTGATCGGTCTGGCCGGTGGTCAACGGGATATCTGCGGCGGTCATGCCGACGCGCAACGTGCCTTGCGCAAAGGCCCCTTGCGCACATAGGGACGCTGCGACCAAAAGTGTCGCGAACCCCTTCTTGAAATGTTTCATCGTACAACTCCATGTCTGTTCGGGGCATTTTTCAGCCGCCCCCTATCGGCTAGCGTGCGCGATCAAAAAATGGGATGCCATTTTGGATAGCAGAGATATGATGTTGAAACGGGGGACAGGCGCAAAGCGATCATTATTGGGGCGGCTTGCACGGGCATGATGCGTTAATAGGCAGGGTCCGTCTGGTGGGGACCGTTCATTGTGGGCGCAAATCGACGGCTTTTCCGGGCGACAGAATCAATCTGGGTGCGCAGTTCTTCCTGCGATCCGTTTGTAGGCATCGGGGCGGCGGTGCTGGGCAAAGTCAAAGATGTTGGTCCGAATTTCGGCGCAGCGGGCCAGATCGCAATCGGCCACAATAATCTCGTCACCCAGGGTTCGGGCTTGCGCGATGATTTCGCCGGTCGGGGCCACGATGGCAGAGCCGCCGATAAGGTCGCACCCCTCTTCCAGACCGGCTTTGGCGACACCGATCACCCACATCCCGTTTGCATAGGCCCCCGATTGAAGGCTGAGATGATTGTGGAAATCCTGCAGGTGATCATGTTCCGGCGCGGGTGGATAATGGCGCGGCGTATTGTATCCGATCAGGGCCATTTCGGCCCCGCTCAGTGCCAGTTCACGGTAGGTTTCGGGCCAGCGCCTGTCGTTGCAGATGGCCTGACCGATCTTCCCGCCCAAAAGATCGACCGACTGAAACCCGAACGGGCTTGGATCGAAATAGCGTTTTTCCAGATGTTGGAAGGGGCGCCATAGCTCGTGGTTTGTATGGCCGGGCAAATGGACTTTTCGATAACGGTCAATGATCTGTCCCGCGCCATCCACCAAGATGGATGTGTTGAAGTGATGCAACCTGCCGTCGTGTCTGCAAATCTCTGCGTAGCCGAATGAAAATGCGATCCCAAGCGCGTGCGCCCGCGCAAACAGTGGTGCAGTCGCCGCGTTTGGCATTTCTGTTTCAAAATAGGCATCAACCTCGCTTTGATCCGGCATGAACCAGCGGGGAAAGAAACTTGTCAGTGTGAGTTCTGGAAATACAACAAGGTCGACCTTGTCGCGGGCGGCTTGTTCCAGAAGCTTGATCATGCGGGCCACGGCTGATGCGCGGGGTTCATCGCGTGCAATAGGACCCATTTGCGCCGCGGCGGTCCGCACGACGCGGTTTTTGTCATCCATCGGTGATGCCCCCTGCAATTTTGGGCCACGTGAAACCCTTTGCGCAACTCTCTGACCACGCGATCAGGGCCGGTTCCGACCCCATCGGTCCCACCAGTTGCATGCCGATTGGCAAACCATCGGACGGGGCGGGGAAGGCGACGGCGGGCAGACCTGCCGCATTGATCCAGCCGGTATAGATCGCGTGGCCTCTTGGCCCGACACTTTGTCCCGCGATGGAAGCAGGAAACGGTTCTGCTGCAGGCCAAGGGTTGGCGGCGGCTGTTGGCATCAGGATTGCATCATATTGCTGGAACAGACTGGCGCTGTCGTTGCGCAGTTTGAAGACAAGGTCGAGGACGCGGTAAAGATCTGCCGCAGACTTGCCCGCGCCCGTCTCTGCAATTTTCAGATACTTGGGATTGGCACTCTCCCGCACATTCGGGTGATCGTTCAGATATGCGGCCAATCCAATTGCGCCGATATCTGTCCACAGGGCGTTCAGCTGATCAAGCTCCAGTGGCATTGGCTTTTGGGCGACGTGATGGCCCAATTCAGATAGTCGGTCGCAGGTTGCTGCAAAGGCTGCGCGGATTGTTGGGTCGCAAGGCGCATCGGCAAGCGTTTCAATGGCGAGAATTTTTAGACGGTCCCATGTGGCGGGCGGGTCTGCATTGCCTGAAAGGACGCGGTCAATCAGTGCAAGGTCGCGCGCGCTTCGGGCGATAGGGCCGACCACTTCGAAATCCAGCAGGACTTGCGGCAGCCCCCCGCTACGGCGCACCCGACCAATGCCGGGCTTTAGGCCGAATAATCCGGTGTATCCTGCCGGTCGGCGGATCGACCCGCCGCCGTCCGTCCCGATGCCCGCAAAAGCCAGACCTGCTGCAACGGCGGCAACGACCCCGCCAGAGGACCCGCCTGGCGTCAGCGCCGGATCAAACGGATTGCGCGTGACGCCAAAGGTCAGATTGTCGGTGTATCCTTCGATAGCGAATTCCGGCGTGTTGCCTTTCCCCAGAAAAATCGCCCCTGCATCCCGCAAGCGCGCGACCGGCGCTTCGTCGTGCTGGGCAATCTGGCTGGCCAGATATGCATTGCCCCATGCGGCGGGCATTCCTTTGGTGACAAGGTTGTCCTTGATAATCAGCGGAATACCATCAAGCAGTCCGGCAGGGGTACCTGCTTGCCAGCGCGTGGTTGCTGCGGCAGCTTCTGACAGCGCATGGTCGTTGCGGGCAGTGAAGGCGTTCAGCGCCGGGTTGATGGTATCAATCCGGTGCAATGTGGTTTCCATCGCCTGCAAGGGTGTCGTGCTGCCATCAGCGAAGGCGGCCAGCAAGGCGGTGACGTCAGCCTGCCACATGTTCATCCCGCCAGACTGTTGGGCAGCCACATCACGATCCCGGGGTAGAGGATCAGCAGCGTTGCGAAAAGCAGCATGATGATTGCATAGGGGATCGCGCCAATTATTACGTCCATAAACGGGCCTTTGTCGCTCCGCACGCCCTGCACAACGTAAAGGTTCATGCCGACGGGTGGTGTGATCATGCCAAGTTCGCTCATCAAGACGACGAAAATGCCAAACCAGATCGGGTCAATTCCGGCGGCCACGACAATCGGCACGGCAATAGGGATAGTCAGAACCTGCATCGACAGCACATCCATGAACATCCCAAGGACCAGATAAAACAGCATGAGTACAAACAGCAGCGCAATCGGAGTCAGGCCCAACCCGGAAACCCAAGTGTTCATCGCATTTGTGATCCCGCCAAGGGCCAAGGTGACGTTCAGTGTAAAGGCAGCGGCGATGATTAACAGGATCATTCCCGTTGTCTTGGCCGTTTGGCGAAAGCAGACATCCAGAAACGGCAGCGTTAGGCGTCCTTCACGCCAGACGAAGAAAAGGGCGACGATCACGGCAAGGGCAGCGCTTTCGGTGGGGGTGGCGATCCCCATGTAGATCGACCCCATAATGATAACAAAGACAACGGCAGGCGGAAAAAGATGCCGCAATGCGCTGATCCGCTCAGCCCGGCTGACGCGCAGGGGTTCGGTCACCGCGTCACGCCTCCAATAATGCTGGAGGGCGATCAGCACCATGAACGACAGGGTCAGCAGAATACCAGGGATGATGCCAGCAATGAAAAGCTGACCGACAGACACGTTCGCGAGGGACCCGTAGACCAACAGATTGACAGAAGGCGGGATCAGAATGCCCAGCGTGCCGCCCGCTGCCAGCGATCCCAGTGCGCGCGAAGCGGAATAGTTCCGCTCTTTCAACGAAGGCAGAGCGACGGTACCGACTGTTGCAGCTGTCGCAACCGATGATCCGGAGGTGGCGGCAAAGAGAGCGCAACAACCGATATTGGTATGCAGCAACCCCCCCGGCAGTCGCCCCAGCCACAGCGCCAGCGCGCCATACATGCGGTCTGCGATCCCCGAACGCAGCAGCAACTCTCCCAGAAGGATGAAAAGCGGGATGGCGGTCAGCACGTTCTCGTTTTGCACACCCCACAGGACCGGACCCATGCTTTCCAGAAGGACTGGACCATAAAGCAGCATCCCGCCCGCAACCCCCATCGCGACCATGACGATCGCCACGGGAAAACCAATCAGCAGCATGCCCATCATGACCACAAAGCCGACAGCGATATCGAAGATGGTCATTGATCATGTCCCTTGCGTTTGTTGAGTTCTTGCAGCTCATCGGCGAGTTCCTCTGCCGCGCCCTTTGGATTGAATTCAGCAGTCAAGGTGTTGTAATCGCGTCTGAAGAATAGCCATGTGGCACGGAACGACAGCAAGATCGCCGAAATCGAAAAGACGGCCAGCGCGCCATACCAAGCGGTCTGCGGCCAGATCAGTGGCGTGGCCCATGGTGTCGCGGCGGTGCTGCCATATGCCAGCGTGTCCTTGAGGACGAACCAGCCGACATAAAGAAAAAAGCAACCCAATACGGCCATCGAAACGGCGGCGAGCCAGTCGATCAGGGATTGCATGAAAAGCGGAAACTTCTGGTGTAATACGTCTATGCGGATGTGTGCACGCTCGGCCAGTGTGACCACAAAGGCGAGCGATGAACCAAAGGCGAGCACATAGCCGCCCAGTTCGTCCGCACCTTGCAATGATGTATTGAATAGCTTCCGCATCACCGTTTCCAGCGCAACAAAAGCAGAGAGCCCTAACAGCGACCAGCCAAAAAGCCTGCTGATCCACGTTGCAACGAATTCCATGTTCAATCCCATGACTGAGGAAGAGAGGGGGCGGTCCGAACCGCCCCCGTCAAGCACTTAGAAGTCTTTGGCGACGCCAACGGTTTCCATCCACGATGTGGAACAGTCCGGGTTTGTCGCGTCGCAGATTTCTTTCCATGCCGGGAAGGATACATCTGTCACGGCTGTGCTGATAAGGGCCTTGTCGGCATCGGTCACTTCGACCAGTGTCAGGTCATAAAGCGTACCTGTTTCGCATGGCTGCTGGCCCACGTTACATTGCACCGCATCCAGAAACAGCTCTTCGGAATATTCCCAGATATCATCAACCAGCGTGTCAAACGCCGCCTGCATCTTTTCCTGATCTTCGGCTGACAGTGCATTCCATTTGTCAAGGTTCATGCCATAGCCGTTCATCGCCATCTGAAACGCGATCGGCATCATGTAGGACGTGACCTCGGGCCAGCCTGCGGAGTTGGCCGAGGATGGCCCGGTGATCGCGCAATCAACCACACCACGTGCCAAGGATTGTTGGACGTCGCCAAAGGAGAGCGGTACCGGGGTGCCACCGACCAACGAGATGAAATTGGCAAGGTTTTGGTCGTAGACGCGCACCTTCAGCCCGTTAAGATCGGCAAGCGACGATATCTCGGGCTTGCAGAACAAGACCTGCGGTCCAAAGGGCCAGACACCCAGCAGCTTTGTGTTGAACTGGTCTTGCAGCCGCGCATCGACAACGGATTCGAAGGCCGCAACGCTTTCCTTGCCGCTTTCGTAGTCAGGGTTCAGCCCAACAAGATCAAGGCCCAGAATGGTCGGTTCATCACGCGAAACCTGGCTCAGGCGCAGCGAAATAATATCGAACAGCCCACTTTTCAGCACGCGCAGTTGCTCTGTGTCTTTGATGCCGGTTACGTCGGCAGGCTGAAACTCTGCCGTGATATCCAGTCCGGTGCTTTTGGCGAAATCGGCAAAGAACGGACCTTCTACGTTGTTTTGGATAAGCCCGGTTGCAGCCGGTTGGCCCATCACCCGCATCGTGGTTTCGGCGCTGGCGGGTATGGCAAGCGACAGCAGGGCGATTGTACTGAGTAGATTTGAAATTTTCATGGTTTCTCTCTCTGTTGGGAAGGTTGGGGAAGCTGGGCGAAGCGTTGAAAGACGGACCCCCATTCCGTCACGCGGGTGGGATCAAGCCCCAATTCACACATGCAGTGCGCTGCTGTGACCGATACGGAATCAAAAACCGGAATTCCGATTTCGGCCTCGAGGGCAGCGGCATGGGGCGCGCCCCGGAAATTGGTGCAAAGAATCGAAATGGCGTCGGGTCTGCTTTGGGCGACATCGCGGATCATCTTGGCGATCTGCGCGGTTGAGTAGGTGCCAAAGGCGTGGTTGACCTTTTCCTCAAGCCGGGCATCGGCTGTCACCGCGATCCCTTGTGTCGCGTATTGGGTGATAATCCGCTCTTGCACTTCACTCAGGTAGGGGGTCACAAGCCCCAGCGTTTTCAGCCCGATCCCTGCAAACAGCCGGTCATAAGCGAGGCTGGTAGAGGTCGTCTTGATCCCGGTCTCGGCCGTGATCATGGCACATAAGGCGCGATCTTTCTCGAGCCCCAGCCAACTGGCCGAGGTGCCGTTCCATGCGATCAGGTCAACTTCTGCCTCGGCCAGAGACTTGGCCGCCTCCAGAATGGGGGCGTCTGTAAACTGGCCCTGGCTGGCGTCCGACATGGAGATTTCAACGACCCTGAACCGCCCGAAGTGCGCTGAGGCCGCGTCTCCGAAGGGCGCGAACATCGCAGAGGTGTAGGGTTCAAGCACCGTGTTGGATGACGGTGTCAACATGCCGACGCGCTTGCCTGTGAGGCGTTCAAAAGTGGTCATAACAGGAATTCCGGCGCTGATCGGGACAGATAGTCGCCTGTGGCAGCACCAACGATTTCGCCTTCCTTGGCGACGGTTTTACCGCGCAACAGGGTGCGCACAGGCCAGCCTGTGACGTTGAAACCTTCCCACGGCGTATAGTCGGAACCGTGATGCAAATCGGCTTGCCGGATCGGCTTGGTCAGGGTTGGGTCCCACAGCGTGATATCCGCATCGGCACCCACAGCAATCGCGCCCTTGCGCGGGGCCAGCCCGTAAAGCCGGGCGTGGTTTGTCGCAGTGATCGCGGCAAAGCGGGGGAGCGTGATCCGACCTTTCATGACCCCTTCGGAGAACAGGATCGGAAGCCGTGTTTCGACACCGGGGATGCCATTGGGAATGTTGCGGAAGGTCGCGCGCGCGCCGGGGGCGTCTTTGCCGGCGGTGTCTGCAAAGCGAAAAGGGCAGTGATCGGACGAGAAGAGGTCAAAATCGCCCTGCTCCAGTCCCGCCCAGATTGCGGTTTGTTCGGCTGTGTCGCGGGGCGGCGGGGAGCAGACATATTTTGCCCCCTCAAATCCCGCGCGGTCCAGATCATCTGCGGTCAGCGTGATATATTGCGGGCAGGTTTCGGCAAAAACCTTTGCGCCACGACGGCGGGCGCGTGTGATTTCTTCAAGGGCCGGCCCGTTCGAGACATGCACGATCGTCAATGGAACGCCTGCAATTTCTGCCAATGAAATCGCGCGGTGCGTTGCCTCGCGTTCGGCGGGGACAGGGCGCGTGCGGGCATGGTTTACCGGGCCTGTGTTGCCTGCCTCTTCGGCCTTGTCGCGCAGAAACTCGATGGCGTCTTCATTTTCCGCATGAACCATGACCATGGCGTTGTGTGCTTTGGCCACGTCCATGACGTCGAGGATTTCCCGGTCAGAGAGAGCGAGCCCGGCGTAGGTCATGAAGACTTTGAAGCTGGTGTAGCCCGCTTCAAACAGCGCGGGCAGGTCCTGCCCGAGTGTCTGGCTGTCGGTGTCTTTGATGATCAAATGAAAGGATACGTCGATATGGCACTGGCCGTTGGCCTTGGCGTGGTAGGCGTTCACCGCCTGCCGCAATGTCGCGCCGTCCTCTGGCAGGCAAAATGGCATCACCGTGGTGTTGCCCCCGCAGGCGGCCGACCGTGTGGCGCTGGCAAAATCATCGGCCATCTCAATGCCGGGACCAGAGGGCTGCGCGATATGCACATGACTGTCGATGCCACCGGGCAGTGCGATCAGGCCGGTGGCGTCAATCACCTCTGTCGCGTCGCCAAGGTCGTGCCCCAGCGTGGCGATGCGCCCCGCGCGGATACCGATATCGCAGTTTACAACTTCGGCGCCAGTGACTACCCGGCCCCCTTTGATGATCAGGTCATGGCTCACCTTGCGTCCCTCCGTGGTTGATGGCGATCGCCAGCGGCGGGCTCAGTCCGACTGATCGCTTCGGCGCGGGTTTCGTGAAGCGTGGCGCGTCGGTGGCAGTGGCCGTCATCTGGATGAGTGTGACTGCTTGCAGGACGGCTGACGTGATCGGATCAACGACGATGGCGGGCACCTCCGCCGCAACCTGTGTGGCCAACCCCGCCAGCGGTGCGCCACCAAGAATGACAACATCCGCATGACCGCGGGTTGCCGCAGCAGTTGCAAGTGCGATCAGATCGCTGCGCAGATCGGTTTGCACATCCAACAATTGTTCGGGCGCTTTTTCGGGCGAACGGACGCCCTTGAATCGGTTGCCCATGCCGGTGGAGTGCACGCATTCGTCGTACCAGCGTTTCATAAGGGGTGAGAATGTGACAACCACAAAGCTGTCACCCAGCATCGCGGCGGTCATGACAGAGGCTTCGGCCATGCCGACGATGGGCAAATCGAACAGGTCTCTGGCCCCGGCAAGCCCCGGATCGCCAAAGGCCGCGATGACGACCGCATCGACGGTATCTGCATGTTCCGCGATCATTTCCAGCACCAGTGCCCCTGCGATCTGGGCCTCGGCCCGGCTTGCGATGTAGGGAAAACCGCGTGTCGCCGTGACAGGGATGATCTCGGCGCGGTCGCCCACAGCGGCGCGGGCGATCTGTGCCATGTTGTCGGTCATGGCCTGCGTTGTGTTGGGGTTCAGGAGCAGTATTTTCATTGCATTGCCTTTATTCTGTTCCCTGTCAGGTCAGCAGTGTGAAGAGTGGTTTCAAAGGGTCGGGCGGTGGCCAGCAATGCGTGGTCGGCGATGCGTTGTCGGCCGACACGGGCCGTCACGACCAGTGCCGCGGCGATGGCTGGTTTCGCTTGGATTTGCACATCGGCAGCAATGTTGCGGGCGGCGGACAGGGTCATGTGGCAAGGCCCTTCCAATGGGCGGCGATTTCGCGCCTTTGGGCAATCCAGACATTTGGCCTGTCTGTGATATGGGCAAGCACATCCTCAAGCCCTTTGATCCGCCCCGCCCGGCCGATAAGGCGCAGATGCAACCCGATCGACATCATACGCGCAGCCCGTGCGCCCTCGGCATAGAGCCGATCGAAAGCGCCGATCACATAGTCTGAAAAATCCCGGTGCTGGACAAAGCCGCCGCCCGGCGAAAACCGCATGTCGTTGGTGTCGAACGCGTAGGGCAGGATGACGTGGTTGGCGTTATGCATCCGGGGTATGTCGTCGTCATAGGCGTCGCTGTCATATGCGAAACCACCATGTTCCAGCAGCAATTCACGGGTATTTACCGACGGGGCAGAGCGTGTGTGCCAACCAACCGGAGCTGCGCCACAGGCCCTTTCAATGGCGCTGTGTGTGCGGGCGATCATTACGGCTTCGTCGGTGCGGGCCATCTCGGCCTGTCGTTCCCAGCGCCAGCCATGGCAGGACACTTCGTGCCCGCGCGCCACGGCATCCTGCAACAACCAGGGCGACCTTTCCGCTGCTCGCCCGCAAGTGGAAAAGGTGGCCTTGGCGCCGAACCTGTCGAAGGTATCAGCGATGCGCCCATAGCCCTGACGGGTGCCATAGGTGAAATGGGTTTCCATGCAGGGATCTGGATGGCCAATCACCTCTTCACGGATTTCATAAGTTCTTTCATTGCGTTCGTCGCCATCTGCGATGGACAGCTCCGCGCCTTCCTCTACATTCACGACAATGGACACGGCCAGTCGTGCATCATTTGGCCAATTGGGTGCAGGCTCGGCGCCAAAGTACCCTTTGAAATCGCGTCGCTCGGTCATGTGTCGATCATCCTGTTCAGCCCGACGGTGCGCGAGGCCACCATAAGGACGACAATTGCCATCAGGATCAGACCTGACGACATCGCCGCAAGCGAAGGGTCCGGCTGTTCCTCAAGATATTGCAGCATCTTGATCGGCAGGGTCTTGTTGCGGGCGTCGGTCAGAAAGATCGAAATTGGATAGTTGTCCATCGACGCCAGAAAGGCAAAAAGCCCTCCGGTCAGATATGCGGGCGCGAGGCCGGGGATGAGCACCTTCAGGATCGCGCGCGGGTAGCTGAGACCCAATGTCCGGGCCGCATCAACCAACGAAAAATCAAACGCCTCCATCGCCGCCAGCAAGGTTCGCATCACGAAAGGCAGTGTGATCACCACATGCGCAAGAAGGAGCGACCAATAGGCATCGCGCAGGCCAATCTCGCGAAAGAATTGCAGCATCGCCACGCCAACAACAAGGCCGGGCATCATCAGGGGCGAAACGGTGAACGTCGCAATCGCGTCTTTCCCGCGAAAGTCCCCACGCGACACGGCGATGGCCGCCATCGTGCCCAGAACCATCGAAATCATGGTCGAAATCAGCGCAAGATTGAGCGAGAGTTGCACCGCCTCCCACAGCCCGCTCCGCCGCTCAATCGAGCGGTACCAACGCAGCGACCATTCCGGCGGTGGCAATGTGTAGACAGAGGATGAAGTGAAGGACGTGGCCACAGTAATGACGATCGGCAACATCAGGAAAATGATACAGCCGATGCCAATGACCCAGGCAAAGCCAAGGGTTATGCGATCTGTCTGGGTCATTTGCGTGCCCCCAATCGACCGGCGAGCCAACTCGAGAACAGGACTACAAAGATCGCGATTGCCAAAAGAACCGCCGAGATCGTCGACCCAAGTGGTTCGTTCCTCAGGTAGAGGAACGAGCGGGCGATCAGCATCGACAATGTCTGCTGCCGTTCCCCGACGATCAAAGAAGGGATCACATACATCGAGATCGCAAGCGAAAAGGTAAAGGCGGACCCGGCCACGACACCGGGCAATGTCAACGGCAGTGTCACCCGCGTGAACCGAAACCATGGTGTGGCGCCCAGCGATGACGCGGCTTCCGGCAGGTTGCGGTTAAGCTGGCGGACCACGGTATAGATCGGCAACACCATGAAGGGCAGGAACACATTTGCCGCCCCGATAATCAGTGCGGTTTCGGTGAACAGCATCCGAATGGGCTCGTCCGTTATGCCAAGGCTTTGCAGGCTGGTATTGAGAAAGCCGTTCGACCGGAACAGGATCGACCATGCAAAGGCCTTGACGATCACACCCAGCGACATCGGCAGCACCAGCGCCACCAGAAATACGTTCAGCCAGATGCCTTTGGCCCGCGCCATGGCAAAGGCCGTCGGATAGGCAATGGCCAGCGCAAGCAACGTGGTCAAAAGCGCCACACGCAAAGTCCGCCACAAGACGACCTGATTGAATTCATCCCCAAAGAAATCAATGTAGGTAATAAGTGTCAGACCATCGACGCCCTGCACGCTTTTGAAAAGCAGTAACACCAGCGGAAGCGCATAGATCACCGCCAGAAATGCAAGCCCCGGTACGGCCAGCAATCCGATGCGATCCAACCGCATGATCATGCCGGCACCGCATGGATGAGCGTGTCGTCGACCGCCCAGCCCCATGTTACTGTCTGGCCGCGCTTGTAATCTGTCCGGATGCCGGAAAGTTCGCAGAGGAAATTGTCATCGTCGGTCGTGGCCCCGTGTAACACGGTCTTTGAACCGAGCGTCATCACATCGTCCAATTGTACGCTGATCTGGTTCATCTCGGCCGTTGGATCGGGCGTGATCAACTCGGGCCGGACCCCCAGAAGCACGGGGGTGCCCGCCGCCAAGCCGGACCTTGCCCGCACGGGCCCGACATTGGTGGTGACAGTTGCAATGCCGCCCGCCTGTTCGGTCACGCGACCGGACAGACGCGTCGAGAGCCCCACAAAATCCATCACAAATGGCGATGCTGGCTGTGCATAAAGTGTGGATGGTTCAGCGAATTGTTCGATCTTGCCTTTGTTCATCACAGCAATCCGGTCCGAGACACCCATGGCCTCGTCCTGATCGTGGGTCACAAAAATTGCGGTGATGCCCCGGTTGCGCAACAGAGCCTTCAATTCGATCTGCATGGTCTCGCGCAATTTGCGGTCCAGCGCTGAAAAGGGCTCATCCAGCAACAAAAGGTCCGGTGACACAACAAGTGCCCGCGCCACTGCAACGCGCTGTTGTTGGCCACCTGAAAGTGCAGAGACCGGACGATCCGCAAAAGCATCCATGCGGACAAGGGCCAGCGCGTCTGCGACGGGTCTGGCAGCGTCCGCCTTGGAGGTGCCGCGCGCGCGCAGGCCAAAGGCCACGTTTTCGGCAACAGTCAGATGTGGAAACAGGGCGTAGTTCTGGAAAACAACGGAAATATTGCGCTTGTGCGCCGGAAGAGACGACAGATTGCGGCCGCCCAACACGATATCGCCAGTATCAGCCTGTAACAGCCCTGCGATAATCCGCAGCAAGGTCGTCTTGCCACAGCCCGAAGGCCCAAGAAGCGAGACCAGCTCGCCCTTGGCCACCCGAAAGTTCATCTGATCCATGATTGCCGCGCCTTTGAAGGATTTGGCGACGCCGATGACATCCAGATACCGATGTTCGTTCGGGGGCAAGTGACTGGCTTGGCCTTGCATGTGTCTAGAGCGCCATCAGCTTGTCGAAACGATCGATCCATTCGGCCCTGTTTGACGCAACGAACGCCCAGTCTGGCGCATAGATCTGCACGCCCTCCGGTACGACTGCACCCGCAGTGACGGTTGTATTTGCAGGCACTGACGATGCGAAATCAGCGATTGCCGCTTGCATCACAGGCCCCAGCATTTCGTTGACATAAGCCTGCGCCAATTCGGGGTTTGGCCCGCCTTTGACCAGACAGATGCCCGATGGCATCGCAAAGATACCTTCCGCTGGTGCCGCCAGATCAACAGGCACACCTTCGGCCTTGCGGGGCAGTGTGTAGGAAGAGAAGTTGCCGGAAAGCATGGAAATTTCGCCCTGTTCCAACAGGTTGAACGCTTGGCTCATGGTGGAATAGACGGTCAGCAGATTGGGTTTGAGTTCTTCCAGCTTGGCAAAGGCCGCGTCGATCTCGTATTGCGCTTCGGAAAAGGGCAGGCCTGATCCCAGCATGGCCGCAGACATCAATGTCCACATGCCTTCGGTGTTCTGCAAAGACGGGATGATGATCTGGCCCGCGTTGGCCGGCTCCCAGAGCGCGGACCATGAGGCGACGCCATCGGTCTTGTCGGTGTTATAGGCGATGCCTGCCCACGGCTGCACATAATTGCACCACATCCCGTCCATATGGGTGGCGTCAGTGCGCAGGTCGGTCATGTTCGGCACAGCGTCCGGCGTGATCGGTGTCAATAGATCGGCTTCAACAGCCTGAATCATCACCGGGTCATCCATTTGCACGACAGAAAGGTAGGGTGCGTCTTTGTTCGAGGACATCTTCTCGAGGTTCACGGATGATTTCGTGCCTTCGAAAAGGATGTCTGCGCCGATGGTCTCTTTCATGTGGGGCGCGACGATGGTTTCCATCCATGCGGTGTGCGAACCGGCGCAGCCGATAACCAGCTCGCTGGATTGCGCACGCAAAATAGATGGCGCGGCGAGCGTTCCCACTGTCGCCATCGCCGACGTTTTCAGAAGTGTCCTACGGGTCAGAGCCCGCGCAGTCTTATAGGTCATTATCTTGTCATCCTCTGTCAGGTTAGGGCCGCTCTTCTGGCGGATTAAATGGCATGCCATTTGACACAGATGACGAAAATTGTGATGGATAGCGATGAGCAAGGCTTATTTTTAAGCTTTTCTTCACATCAGACCGGATTGACCGCAGTTTTTCAGCGAAGGCGCTCAAGGAGTAGGCAGAATGAAAACTAAAATGGCATGCCATTTGAGAAACGTAGCCTTGCTGTGCCCGCAAGAGGGATTCGTTCCGCATGGATCGCTGACGATTTCGGATGGTGTGATCACGGCGCGCGGTGCCGCGCCGCTGCCGGGTGAGACTGTGATCGACTGCAAGGGGGCTTTGTGTCTGCCGGGTCTGATCAACACGCACAATCACTCGCCACTGATGAGCGTGCGCGGGATGGTCGAAGACTTGGGGTTTGCTCCTGCCTACACACCCGGTGTCCCGCAGGGGCATTGGCTCTCGGCGGAAGAGACACACATCCTCGCGCGGCTTGGCGTGATGGAAATGCTTTGCGCCGGGGCGACGACAATTGTGGACTATTACCGGATGCCGGACGCGCTTGCCCGTGCCGCCGACGCATTTGGCCTACGCGCCATGATTGGCGGGAGGGTCATGGATGCGGATACGGCCGCCTTGGCCAACGGTCAGTTTGTGCATGATCCAAAATTGGGCGAGGAAACTTTGGGCGCGGCGCTGGACCTGATTGACACATGGGATGCCAAGGGCAACGACCGCATCAGCACGATTCTGGCGCCACATGCGCCTGACACCTGTTCCAGACAGATGCTGCAAAGCTTTGCAGAGCTGTCGGCCAAGACCGGCAAACAGGTCCATACACATCTTGCGCAATCGAAGATGGAGGTTGCGCAGGTCATGGCACGCGACGGTCTGTCGCCAGCGGAACTGCTGGAAGACGTTGGCCTGCTCTCTACTGATCTTGTGGCGGCCCACTGCATCTTTCTGGAACCCGACGATATTCGCCGCGTGGGACAGGCCGGTGTGGTCATCAACCACGCGCCTATCGGAAATGCGGCCTTCGGGGCGGCGGCCCCTATATTGGCGCTGCATGATGCCGGGGCCACAATCACACTTTGTACCGATACCAAATCCGCTGACATGTTCGAGGCCATGCGGACTGCGATCTCTTCGGCACGCTGGCGCGCGGATATGGCATTCGTTCTGGACGCAAAGACAGTTTTTGGCTGGGGCACTGTCGATGCAGCACGCGCGCTAAAAGGCCATCAGGGGACCGGGACGCTCTCAGTCGGATCGTCCGCCGACCTGATCTTGCTGGACCCGAATGCGGCTAACCTCAGACCTGTGATCGATGGCTTTGGCATCGTTGTGCATTCAGGATCAGCGTCCAATGTAACCGACGTCATGGTCGCTGGTGAATGGTTGGTACGGGACCGCCGACCAACGCGCGTCGATATGGAAACCGTCATTCAAGAGGCCCAGACTGTCGCCAAAGGCCTTTGGCAGCGGGCCTCAGCCTAATCCTTGACTGCGCAAAACATCGGTCACGCTGCGGCCTGTACTCAGCAGGTGCTGGCGCCAGACCTCACAGGCGGCCTTTGGGTCGCGATTACGTAGCGCAGTCATCAAGGCTTCATGCTCTTCGACGGCCGTGCGAAGGCGATCCGGGTCCATGATAGCCATGAACCGTCCGCGTCGCGCCCGTGCCATCAACTTGGTGTGTACCTGTTGCAGGATAGGGTTTCCGCAATAAGCGAGGATCGTGTCGTGAATTTGGGAATTCACGTCAAAGTAGTCATCGGATTTGCCAGCCCCGTGAAAGGCTAGCATTTCTGCGTGCAAGGATTCGATCGCTTCCAGCTGTTCTGGTGTGATTGACTCTGCCAGACGTTCCGCAGCGAGGCTTTCGAGCGAAGCGATCACGTCGAACAATTCCAGTGCTTGTTCTGCGGAGTAAGCTTTGACCTGCGCGCCTTTGTGCCGCGAAATCTCGATCAGGCTGTCGGCGTGCAGCAATTTCAACGCTTCACGGATTGGCGTGCGCGACACATCCAGTTCAGCCGAGAGTTTACGTTCAACGATCCGCGCACCCGCAGGCAGGACGCCTTTGATAATGCGGTCACGCAAGACATCTGCCACCCATTGCGCAACCGCGGTCATGTCACCATCCGGTGCAGTTGGTGGCGATGTTGTATCCATAGCGGCTTTCCTAACTTTACGATCACACTAGAAGGTCAGGCTCTACATCAAAAGGCACAACTTAAAATACGGTGCGTAAGATTGGCGGCAAGTCAGCCGTGAAAGCACTTCGGATGGCGATAAAAAAGCGGCTTAACAGGGCCGCAGTTTTCATCGGATTTAGGCGTTGGCCTTTCGAGGTTGACCAGATGGGTCTCGCAACATCAGCACGGTGACCGGTTGTCTGGCCCGCAAGAGGGGAGGGTTGGGGTATGAAAGGCTGAAAGCGGCCAGGGTATATGCACGCTGCCGGGCCGGGCCCAAGGCAGCGTGCATCGTCTGTTACGCGAAGGCGACACCTGCATTTATCATCGGCAGATCACTGACGACTGTGCCAGTTTGCGCAATGGCGTTTGCCAACGCGGGTGCCGATGGAGGCGTGCCCGGCTCGCCGATGCCGCTTGGGGCTTCTGCGGATGGCACGATGTGCGTCTCGATCGCGCGAATGTCCCGCATCCGCAACGGCTCGTAGTCGGGGAAGTTATATTGGTCGACGATACCCCCCGTGAGCGTGATTTCGTCGCGCATGACATGGCCGATCCCGTAGCCGACAGCGCCTTCGATCTGGGCCTTTATCACGTCAGGGTTCACCGCAATGCCACAGTCGACGGCACACGTGACCTTCTCGATCTGCACGCCAGAGTCTGCGTCGCCGGAGATTTCCACGACTTCCGCCACGAAACTGCCAAAGGATTTATGCACAGCGATACCTTGGGTCCGTCCTGCGGGTGCGCTCCCCCAGTTCGCCTTTTCGGCCGCCAGAGTGAGCACGGCAGCTTTGCGTTTGGCGTCCGCACTGTCGCCAAGATGGGCGAGCCGGAATTCAACCGCGTCGCGGCCAGCCGCCTGCGCAGCCATGTCCATCATCACTTCCATCGCATAGGCCGTGTGGGTGTGGCCGACAGACCGCCACCAGAGTGTGCTGGTCGCCTTCCTGGTGTCGGTGAGCCCCACGTGGAAGCCCGGAATCGTATAGGGCGTATCGGCGACCCCTTCGACCGAGGAATGGTCAACCCCGTCATGTACGACGAACGCCTCGTATGCGGTCCCTTTCATGATGGATTGCCCTGCGATCCGGTGATCCCATGCGACGATTTCTCCATCCGCAGAAAGCCCTACCCTGACCTTGTGACCAAATGCTGGGCGGTAGTATCCGCCGCGCATATCATCTTCGCGGCTCCACACCAGTTTGACGGGGCGGCTTCGGTCGGTGATGACAAAGGCCAGAGCCGCCTCGACCTGATAATCTGCTGTTGGCGTCGCACGACGGCCAAATGAACCGCCAGCTAGCATTGTCTTGATGCGCACCTTCTCCATTGGCAGCTCAAAAATCTGAGCCAGCGCCATATGTGGCCCCGTTGGCATCTGTGCGCCGTCGTGCAGCGTGATGCCGCCATCGTCATCCGCCTCGATCGTGCAATTCAGCGGTTCCATCGGGGCGTGGGCCAGCAGGGGGAAGTAAAAGGTCTTCTCCACCACCTGCGCGGCCTGATCCATCGGGCCCGGCTCATTCTTCAGCACATTGTATTCTGCATCGCCTTCCAGTGCGGCAAGGATTTCATCCTTGATTTGTGCACTGTCACGCGATTCAGCCGCCGACATATCCCATTCAACGGTCAGCGCATCGCGTGCCTGCATCGCGGCCCATGTGTTTTCGGCATAGACTGCGACAGCCGCATTGTTGGGCAGGGTGGCTGCGCGGATGAAACCCTTGATCTCTTTCGCGGCGGTATCGTCAAAGCTGGTGACCAGCCCGCCGGTGCGTGGCGACCTTGCCAACATCGCGATCATCTGATTGGGCAGATGTACGTCCATAGCAAACATCGCCGTGCCGTTGCCCTTGACCTTGCTGTCCAGACGCCGAACATCGGGGTTGCCGATCAGGCGCCACTGTTCCGGCGATTTCAAAGTCGGCTCTGCTGGTGCCTCCAACCCGGTGGCGGCCTCAACGAATTCCCCAAGGGGCACCGCTTGCCCTGCGCCAGTCACCATACCGTCCACGATATCCAATGATCCGACATCGGCGCCAAGCGCCTCTGCTGCGGCATTCAGGATCACGGCACGCGCCGCCGCACCTGCCGTGCGGTACTGCATGAACGAGTTGGCCATTGCGGTTGACCCGCCCGTGCCCTGCACCTGCCCAAAGGCGAGGTTCGCGTAAAGCGCGGGGTTGGACGGCGCAAACTCATAGTCTATCTGGTCCATGCCCACGCCCAGTTCCTCGGCGATCAGGGTAGATAGACCAGTGGCCGGACCTTGCCCCTTTTCGAAGTGTTTGATGATGGCAATCACACGGCCATCGGAACCGACTTTTACAAATGGGTTTATCTGCGCGGCTGCGTTGCCGACGGCAAGCGCGCCGTCCGGACGAAGGCCAACGACCAGCACGGCACCTGCGGCGGCCGCTCCTTTGAGAAACCCACGACGTGATGTATTGAGTGTCATCAATCAGCCCTCCATGATTTCGGAAGCGCGCTGAATACCGGCACGAATCCGTTGATAGGTTGCACAACGGCAGGCATTGCCGTCCATATAGTCCTCAATTTCTTCCACATTTGGCTTTGGGTTCTGGGTCAACAGGCCCACTGCTGACATGATCTGCCCGGATTGGCAGTAGCCGCATTGCACGACATCCAACTCTTCCCACGCCTGCTGTATGGCGGCACCTGCCTTGGTCTCGGCAATCGCTTCAATCGTGGTAATTTCTGCACCTTCGACGTCTTCGATATAGGTCTGACAGGACCGCATCGGTTGTCCGTCCACATGTACGGTGCAAGCCCCGCAAGAGGCGACGCCACAACCAAATTTGGTGCCAGTCATCTTGAGTTCGTCACGGATGACCCACAGAAGGGGCGTCCCCGGCTCTGCCTCAACGGTGTGCTCGGTGCCATTCAACTTCAGTACAAGACTCATGTCAGATCTCCTGATTTTGCTATTCTGGATTGATGTAAACTAATAAGTTTACCATAACAGCGATTTGACAAGTGTAAACCCAAGCGTTTACCTCAAAATACGGGGCTGAATTAACGGGATAAACACATGGAGCTGCGACCGCAGGCGAGCGCACAAAAGCGCGAACAGATTTATCAGGCAGCTGTTGTCGAGTTTCAGGAAAAGGGGTTCAGCGATGCAAGCATGGACCGCATTTCCGCGCGCGCCGGAGTGTCAAAGCGCACCGTCTATAAATACTATGAAAGCAAAGAGAAACTCTTTCAGGAATTGCTATGCAGGCATTGGGGGCGCTTCGCGGCAAGCCTGGACGTTGTGTACGACAAAGACCGGGATATTCGCGATCAGTTGACAGCACTTGGACGGGCAGAGGGCGCGCTGCTGACAAATCCCGACGTCATGGCCATGACCCGACTGGTGATGAGCGAGGTTTTGCGCAGCCCGGAGCTTGTTGGAGAAAATGAGGAAAAAACCGACTTTCAGGCTGCGTTTGAAACGATGTTGCGCGAAGCAGATGCCGATGGCGTGCTCGAAATTGAAGATCCGAAAGTGGCAGCCGAGGAGTTCATCGCACTGATAAAAGGAAAGGCATTTTGGCCCGTGGTCTTTGGCGCGGCAATCGTCACAGCCGCGGAAATGGAAAAGATCGTTGAAAGCAGTGTAGAGATGATCATCTGCCGATACGGTGTATGACGGTACGGCTTGGTGTGCGGACGACCCACGCTGCACAAATCTGAGTGTTGCTGCAAGGTCGATGAATGTCGGCCCTATTTGCTTTCCAGAGGGTCAAGTCAGCCATAGGAGCAATCGTCGTGCAGGTCGCTCGACTTTGGGCGCATTGCCTTTGTCCCCTGAAGTCGAAGAAGAACTGATGAAGGTGCTCGGTTATCCATCGGATGATCGCTCATATTCCTGAAAGGGTCTCAACCTAGCGGCGGCTTTGCGCTTGAAGCTTTCACCTGCGGCGCATTGGAGCAGGTACATTCACTGGCTTTTTGGCGTACTCGCGGAAATCTGCAAACGCTACTCCCCGAAAAGTGCTCGAACGATCTTAAGGCTGCCGAATATCTCTCAGGTTAGAAATCGGAGACTCTCATTCGTCCGTTCTTCATCGTAAATCTGTCCGGATATCTCGCCGGGAAAATTCTACTTTTGAACACCACTAATTTTAGGGGGATTACCCTTGCTGCCCACTTGACGCACAACGGCTCCGACCTCCATCAACTTTTCGGCCAAAGGGTTCGTCTTGCGCCAGACCATACCGATGCTGCGCGCGGGGCTTGGCGGTGGAAAACGCGCGACAGAGACGGGTGCAACCCGGATTTCAAGTGGCAATGCCATTTCGGGTATGAGCGTCAGCCCCATCCCGGCCCCCACCATCTGAACCAGTGTTGAAAGTGAACTGCCCTCCATCACATGGCGTGGCTTGGCAGTCGAAACTTCGCAAAAGCTCAGGGCCTGATCACGAAAGCAATGCCCTTCTTCCAGCAACAAAAGGCGCATGTGTTGTAGCATCTGCGGGCTTGGTACGGGTTTGTCTGCCTCACTCATCGGGCGTACCAATACAAAATCCTCGTTGAAAAGGGCAAATTCCTGTAGTGCGGGCTCCGAGATCGGGAGCGCCACAATTGCGGCATCCAGTTGCGAATCGATCAGGTCGTCAATCAGCGATTTTGTAACTGACTCGCGGGGATAGAGCTCAAGATCGGGCATCCGCGTCGCCAGTGTGGTCATGATCTGCGGCAAAAGATACGGTGCCACCGTCGGAATGACGCCGAGCCGCAACTGCCCCGCCAGCGGCCCCGTCGCCGAGCGGGCAAGGTCCTTCAATTCGCCAACCTGCACGAGGATCTTGCGCGAACGCTCCAGAAAGGCGGTGCCCAGACTGGTGAGACGTACCCGTCGCGCATTGCGCTCTACAAGTGCTGCGCCCAATATCGCCTCCAACTCCTTGATCTGCACCGACAGGGCAGGTTGGGAGATGCCACAGGATTCAGCGGCATGTCCGAAATGGGCATGGCGGGCCAGGGCATCGAAATAACGCAGGTGTTTGAGAGTAAGACCAATCATAAGAATAAGTTATCGCATCAGTTAGAAGAATCAATTGGGATTAATGATTTCGGCGAGTTAGAATGGTTCTAAGCTGCTGAATCATCGCAGCGTCATCAGACATGGAGCAAATTATGGACGGAAATAACGTAATGAAGGGCGGTTGCCCGGTCATGCATGGCGGCAACACGGAAATCGGCAACCATCCGACCAAGTGGTGGCCCAAAACGCTCAACGTCGACATTCTGCATCAGCATGACGCCCGCGCAAACCCGATGGACCCTGACTATAATCATCGTGACGCGGTGAAAACACTCGATTTTCAGGGCGTCTGGGATGAGGTAGACAAGCTTTTGACCGATAGCCAGGTTTGGTGGCCTGCGGACTGGGGGCACTACGGCGGTCTGTTTATTCGTTTGTCATGGCACGCGGCCGGGTCCTATCGTCTGGGTGACGGTCGTGGCGGCGCTGGCACCGGCAATATCCGCTTTGAGCCGCTCAACTCCTGGCCCGATAATGCCAGCCTTGATAAGGCGCGGCGCATTCTGTGGCCGGTCAAGAAAAAATATGGCAACGCCCTGTCATGGGCTGACCTTCTGGTGCTTGCAGGCACCGTGGCCTATTCCAACATGGGTCTGAAAACCTATGGCTTTGCCTTTGGCCGCAAGGACATCTGGGGTCCCGAGATTGACATCAACTGGGGCAACGACAGTGAAATCCTTGCCCCCACCAACGAGCGGGTCACCGACGTTGAAGATGCGACGTCAATGTACAATCCGCTGGCGGCGTCACACATGGGCCTGATCTATGTGAACCCCGAAGGCGTGAACGGCAATCCCGACCCTGCAGAAACAGCCAAATATGTGCGCATGACCTTTGCACGGATGGCAATGGACGATGTGGAAACCGCCGCCTTGACCGTGGGTGGCCATACTGTTGGCAAATGCCACGGCGGCCTTGCCCCTGACGAAGTGGGCCCTGCACCTGCGGGCGCCGATATCGTGAACGCAGGCTTCGGCTGGAGCGATCCGGGCTTTAACGGCAAGGCGAACACAGCTCACACCTCTGGCCTTGAAGGGGCATGGACAACGAACCCGACCAAGTGGGACAACGGGTATCTGAACCTGCTGTTCAAATACGAATGGGAGGCAGTCAAATCCCGTGCTGGCGCGTGGCAGTGGGAGCCGATCGACATCGCTGAAGAGGACAAAGTGCCTGATGCAACCGATCCGTCGATCAAGCATAACCCGCTGATGACCGACGCTGACATGGCGATGAAGGTTGATCCGATCTATCGCGAAATCTGCGAAAAGTTCCACAAGGACCCCGATTACCTGTCCGAAACCTTTGCCAAGGCGTGGTTCAAGCTGACGCACCGCGACATGGGCCCCAAAGCCAACTACTACGGTCCGTTTGTCCCTCAGGAAGATCTGATCTGGCAAGATCCGGTGCCCGCAGGTTCCACCGACTACGACGTTGACGCGGTCAAAGCGAAAATCGCGGACAGCGGCCTGAGTGCTGCCGAGATGATCGCCACTGCGTGGGATAGTGCGCGGACCTATCGCGGCTCGGATATGCGGGGCGGGGCCAATGGTGCCCGTATTCGTCTTGCACCGCAAAAGGACTGGGCAGGCAATGAGCCGGAGCGTCTGGCCAAAGTGCTTGGTATCCTGGAGCCTATCGCTGCCGATGCGGGCGCATCTGTTGCCGACGTCATCGTTCTGGCGGGTAACGTCGGTGTTGAGCAGGCAATCAAGGCTGCGGGCCAAAGCGTACCTGTACCCTTTGCACCGGGCCGTGGTGATGCGACTGACGCGCAAACCGACGCTGACAGCTTCTCTGTGCTGGAACCGGTCGCGGACGGTTTCCGCAACTGGGAAAAGCAAAACTTCGATACCCCAGCCGAAGAGCTGTTGCTTGACCGGGCACAACTGCTGGGCCTGACTGGTGCAGAAATGACAGCGCTGGTGGGCGGACTGCGGATGCTTGGCGTCAACTATGGTGGCTCCAAGCATGGTGTCTTTACCCAGCGCGAAGGCCAACTGACGACCGACTTCTTCCAGACGATCACCGATATGGACTACAAGTGGGTTCCGGTTGAAGATGACGGCACCTACCAGTTGCAGGACCGCACAACCGGCGAGGTCAAGTACACCGCTACACGGGCCGACCTTGTTTTCGGGTCAAACTCGATCCTGCGGGCCTTTGCCGAGGTCTATGCACAAGACGATAACGAAGCAAAGTTTGTGCGAGATTTCGTTGCAGCCTGGACAAAGGTGATGAACGCGGATCGCTTCGATCTGGTCGCCTAAGATGATCATGGTTTGGGCGGGCCTTGGCCCGCCCGAACTGTATAAACCACTCGAATTATTCCTATAATTAAGGGTTTGGGGTGAGTTTTCGACAGCCCATAACACCCCAGGGTAAAAGCCCGCGTCGTTCGTCAGATGATTGCCAAATCAAGGACAGGGTGCGGTGTAGTATGTCCCGTCTCCGCGTGCGTAGGCGCAGGTTTGGGTTGCGTTGTTCTGCGCGACAATTGTACCTGCTGCCGCACCGACAAGCGCGGCTATCAATTTCCAGTCATCATCCGCCTTGAGCATATCAGCGGTTATCAGCCCCGCTGCCGCACCGGCGGTGACACCGACAACCGTGCGCTGTTCACTCGTGAGGTTTTCACAGCCGGGCAGTAATAAAACGCCACTTACGGCGACTAATTTCAAAAAATGTTGCATCATCTCGAATTCCTCCTTGGATGAGCAAGTTCAGTTACAGGGAAACGATGGTAGTGGTCGACTGACTGCACGTCGTCAGGCCCACCTTCTTTTTTGGCTATGCGTGATGATCAGCGACCGCGTGCAGCAACTCGCCCGATAGATCGCGGCCGACCGAATGTGCAACGTCGCCAAGGCTGAGCATCCCAACCAAACGTTTATTGTCGTCAAGTACCGGAAGCCGGCGAATTTTCTTCTGATCCATCAGGTGAATGGCGTCTTCGACGGTTTCGTTGGTCCGGCAATAGACAATCCCCTCCGTCATCACGTCCTTTGCGGTGGTTGTTTTCGGGTCACGACCAGCGGCGACAACCCTGAGAGCGATGTCGCGATCCGTAATCATGCCAATCAATTTATCGTCCTTGCCGACGGGGACGGCGCCGATATCATCTTTCTCCATCAGGTTTGCGATATCACTCACCGACGTGTCGGCGCTGACCCAATCGGCGTGCTCATGCATTGCTTTCGAGATTTTCATCTATGCCTCCTTTTCTGGATTCCTGATTTCGCATCATAAACGGCTCAGCAGTCGCGGGATTGATCGTCGTCAATACGATAGATGCAGGATAAATGGGTCCTGACCCTAAACTGGTTATGTTTGCAAAAGCATTATTTCAAAACTATCTTTACGGTAAGAACAGGATGCACCTTGAAGCTGACCAGCTATTCCAACTACGCCATGCGCTCTTTGCAGCTTGCTGCGCTGAAATCTCCTGACCTCGTCCGGATCGATGACGTGGCGCGTATTCACAACCTGTCGCGCCCGCACATCACAAAGATCGTGTATGAGCTCGGGCGCGCGGGGTATCTAGAAACAGTCCGCGGGCGCGGCGGCGGCTTTCGGCTTGCGCGGCCGGCAGAGGACATCATCGTGGGCGATGTGATCCGCGTGACCGAAGGGCCACTGGATGTTGTCGAATGTTTCAACCCCGAAAAGAACACCTGCCCATTGATGGGTATCTGTGTACTCTCGCGGAAAATGCAGGAAGCTATGGCGGCTTTCATGGCGGTGCTTGATGATCTGACGATTGCGGATATTGCAGCCAACAGGGGCCAGTTGATGGAACGGATTGCGCCATTGGAATTGCCCCGCAAGGATAGGGCCGGATCATGAGCATGGAAACTGAGTGGGTTGACCGCTTTCCCGGCTTGTCGCGACTGGAAGAACCGGTCAAGCAGCTTCTTTTGACGCGCAGCACGGTGATCAACGTCCCCGGCGGCACCACGATTTTCGGCCCCGGAAATTCGCCCGAGAATATGTTGTTTCTTCTGGATGGGACGGTGCGGGTGCAGCAGGTATCGGACACCGGCCACGAAATTGTGCTTTACCGTATCCATGCCGGGCAAAGCTGTGTGCTGACCACGGCTTGCCTGCTGGCCTATGAAAACTACTCGGCCGAAGGGATCACCGAAACAGCCGTGCAAGCGGCCGCGGTGCCCCGAGATGTGTTTGATGATCTGGTGGCGAAGTCCAAATCGTTCCGCAATTTTGTGTTTGCAGCTTTTTCCAAACGCATTACCGATCTTTTCCTGATGATCGACGAAGTTGCCTTTCAGCGGCTTGACGTGCGGCTTGCCGACAAGCTGATCGAACTGGCCGCCGACAAGGACACGATCGCCACCACGCATCAAAAGCTGTCGGTCGAACTGGGCACAGCGCGCGAAGTCATCTCGCGCCAGCTTCAGGAATTTCAGCGCCGGGGCTGGATCGAACAAAGCCGCGGCAGTGTGACATTGCTGGATCGCACACAGCTTGCCCGGCTTGCCGACCACAACAGCTAACCCGCTTCAATAGAATTTGCCGCATCTCCCGCGCCTTGGTGACAATGTCACCGACGTGCCGCGCGTAAAGGGCTATTCAAGATACAGCTTTAAAAAAAGGAGACGTCGCTATGACTGCAAATGTTGGAACAATCGACCGCATTTTCCGCCTGATTCTAGGAATCGTATTGCTTGCATTGCCATTTGTCAGTGGGCTCGCGGTTTTTGACAGTACAACTGCAACAGTTCTTTCAGTTGGAGTGGGTATTGTGATGCTTGCCACCTCTACAATGCGGTTCTGTCCGCTTTACCGCATCCTTGGAATCCAGACCTGCAAAACACGCTGATCAAGACCGGGTTACGTAACAGCACTTCACCTGCTGGCTAATCCAAAAGAAGGAAACGAAATGACCTACCCTGTAAATATGTCCCTCAAACCTGAGGTTTCTGCCCATTTTGATGAGGCCACAAACACCATCAGCTATATCGTCAAGGATCCCACAAGCGATCATTGTGCCATTGTCGACAGCGTGATGGATATCGATTATGCCGCTGGCCGGATCACTTATGGCCACGCTGATGCGTTGATCGCCGAGGTCGGAAAGCGCGGTCTGACCCTTGACTGGATCATCGAAACCCACGTCCACGCCGACCACCTGAGCGCGGCGCCCTACATCCAGCAAAAGCTGGGTGGCAAAATTGGCGTCGGCTCCAAAATCATGGTGGTGCAGGATACGTTCGGCAAGATCTTCAACGAAGGCACTGAATTCCAGCGCGACGGCTCCCAATTCGACAAACTGTTCGAAGACGGCGACACCTACAAGATCGGGAATATGGAGGCCTTTGCCATCTATACGCCCGGCCACACGCCCGCCTGCATGGTGCATGTGATCGGCGATGCGGCATTTGTCGGCGATACGCTGTTCATGCCCGATGGCGGGTCGGCCCGTGCCGATTTCCCCGGTGGGGACGCAGCCACGCTTTATGACAGTATCCAAAAGGTCCTGACCCTGCCCGACGATATGCGCCTGTTCATGTGCCACGACTACGGGCCGAACGGCCGCGACATCCAGTGGGAAACCACGGTTGGCGACGAAAAAGCGCATAATATCCATGTCGGTGCCGGTAAAACCCGCGAGGATTTCATCAAGTTCCGCACCGAGCGTGACGCGCAACTGGATATGCCCAAGCTGATCATCCCGTCACTTCAGGTGAACATGCGCGCAGGCGAAGTGCCCAAGGACGAGGATGGTAATCCGATGCTGAAGGTGCCTGTCAACGTCCTGTAACAAGGCCCACAGAAAAATCGAGGACAAACCATGTCTAACAACACTACCATAGAGAACCTGAACAAGGCGCTTCAGATGGAAATGTCTGCAGCGCACCAGTATCAACTGCATGCACATGTGCTCGATGATTGGGGGCTGAACATTCTGGCAGGCAAAATGCGCGAGGAACAGGCCGAGGAACTCGGCCATTCCGACCTTTTCCTGGAACGTATCATGTTCCTGAAAGGCACACCGGAAATCGCGTTTGCCAAACCCCCGCAGCGCGCCGAAACCCTACAGGACATGTTCAAGGCCGATCTGGCCGATGAGAAAGAGGCCATCGATTTCTATATCAAATCGGCAAAGCAGGCCAATGATGCCAATGACGTTGGTTCGCGGATGCTCTTCGAACAGATCGCGATGGATGAAGAAGGGCACAAAGCGTGGCTGGAACTGCAACTCGACCTGATGGAACGCATTGGCGAAAAAGCCTACGGTGCCAAGCAGGTCTCTTTTGCAGCCGAAGAGAACGCTTAAGCGTAACTGTGCGGATTGGTGTTGGCCCGACGGACGCGGCCAACACCATTTCCACAAGATAAAGGATAGATCCGACTATGAATATTCATCACATCGATAAGGCCTTTGCTGTTTCGGAACAGATCACGCCCGGCGATATACCCGCCATCAAGGACGCAGGCTTTCGCGCAATCATCTGCAACCGCCCCGATGGCGAAGGTGCGGACCAACCGACATTTAACGAAATCGCCAAGGCGGCAAAGAAGGTCGGGATCGAAACCGTTTATCAACCGATTGTCGCAGGCAAGGTCGGCGATGAAGATGCGGCAGCCTTTGACAAGGCCCTGACCGAATTGCCCGGCCCGACGATGGCCTATTGCCGGACGGGCACACGCTCGGCCACGCTGTGGTCGCTCAGTCAGGCGGAAAAGCGCAGCCTTGCCGATATCCTCGCCGCCACCAAGGCGGCCGGATATGACATGGCCGGTGTTGTGCGGCGCATCGTCAACGGTGGCAAGACGCCCACGGATACGGGCGACGCCAGCTATGAAATTGTCATCGTGGGGGCCGGGGCCGGTGGAATCGCCGCCGCTGCCAGCCTGAAAAGCCGCAAGCCCGGACTTGAGATTGCAATCATTGACCCTGCCGATGTGCATTACTACCAGCCCGGTTGGACCATGGTTGGCGGCGGCATATTTGATGCGCAAGACACAGTGCGCACCATGGGGTCGCTAATCCCGCGCGGCGTGCATTGGATCAAATCGGCTGTCGCCGCGTTTGAACCGCAGAAAAACGCCGTCATTCTGGATGGTTGCCGCGTCGTCAAATACGAACGCCTGATCGTGTGCCCCGGACTCAAGCTGGACTGGCACAAGGTCGAGGGTCTGGTCGATACATTGGGCAAGAACGGTGTGACCTCCAACTACCGCTACGATCTGGCGCCCTACACGTGGGAACTGGTCAATGGCATGACGGAAGGTCGCGCGATCTTTACCCAGCCGCCAATGCCGATCAAATGCGCAGGTGCCCCACAAAAGGCGATGTATCTGTCAGCTGATGCCTGGCACCGGCGCGGTGTGCTGAAGAATATCGACATTCATTTCAACAATGCCGGAGGGGTACTGTTCGGGGTCAAGGATTACGTCCCCGCCCTGATGAAATACGTCGAAAAATACAACGCGCATCTGAATTTCTTTCACAATCTGGTTGCTGTGGATGGCCCCGCCAAAAAGGCGTGGTTCGATGTGGCCAAGCCGGACACACCGGTTGAGCGGGTCGAAATGGAATTCGACATGATGCACGTCTGCCCGCCGCAGACAGCGCCTGATTTTATCCGTGTCTCGCCCTTGGCCGATGCCGCAGGGTGGATTGACGTGGATCAGGCCACGCTGCGCCACAAGACCTATGACAATGTCTGGTCCCTGGGTGATGTGATGAATGCACCAAATGCAAAAACAGCCGCTGCTGCGCGGGTTCAGGCACCCGTTGTCGCGGAAAACATCATCGCGGACATGCGGGGCGGATCAGCTGTGGCGCAATATAACGGTTACGGGTCCTGCCCGCTGACTGTCGAACGCGGCAAAATCGTTCTGGCAGAGTTTGGCTATGGCGGCACCCTGCTTCCCAGCTTTCCCAAGGCGATCATTGATGGCACAAAACCAACCCGCGCGGCCTGGTTCCTGAAAGAGAAACTGCTGCCCCCTGTCTATTGGAAAGGCATGCTCAAAGGGCGCGAGTGGATGGCCAAGCCAGAAAAGATCACAGCCAAGTAACGCAACACCGCCGTTCTTGCATCCAGCGGGAACGGCTCCCAATTTGTCGAGAGAAAAATGTCACCTGCCCTTATTCGGTTCCTGCCCATTTTGTCATGGGGGCGGACCTATAATCGCACAGCCCTGTCCAACGATCTTGTCGCGGCACTGATCGTCACGATCATGCTGATCCCGCAATCGTTGGCCTATGCGTTGTTGGCCGGATTGCCGCCAGAAGCTGGGCTTTATGCATCAATTGTGCCGATCGTGCTTTATGCGGTGTTCGGCACAAGCCGTGCGCTGGCCGTTGGCCCCGTCGCGGTTGTGTCATTGATGACGGCGGCGGCCCTGTCCAATATCGTGGAACAAGGGACAATGGGCTATGCGGTCGCAGCCCTCTCACTTGCGGGCCTGTCTGGGGCTATCCTGCTGGCGATGGGTCTGTTTCGTCTGGGTTTTGTGGCGAATTTTCTGTCGCATCCGGTGATTGCGGGCTTCATCACCGCATCGGGCATCATCATCGCCGCCAGCCAACTCAAGCATATCCTCGGGATTGACGCCTCTGGTCATAATCTGCTGGAGCTGGTGATTTCGCTGGTTGAACATCTGCCTGAAATCAACTGGATCACGACCATCATCGGCGTTCTCGCCACCGGCTTTCTGTTCTGGGTGCGCAAGGGGCTCAAGCCGCTGTTGCAGCGGATGGGTCTTGGCACCGGTCTGACGGGTGTTCTGGTGAAAACCGGGCCTGTCGCGGTCGTTGTCGTGACAACAGCGGCTGTCTGGCTTTTTGGGCTTGCCGACATGGACGTCAAGATCGTTGGCAGCGTCCCACAAAGCCTGCCACCGCTGACGCTCCCCTCATTCTCGCCTGCGCTTCTTGGCCAGCTCTTGCTGCCTGCATTCCTGATCTCGATCATCGGATTTGTGGAGTCCATTTCGGTGGCCCAGACACTTGCCGCCAAGAAGCGGCAACGCATTGATCCCGATCAGGAACTGATCGGTCTGGGGGCTGCGAACATCGGCGCGTCACTCACCGGTGGCTTTCCGGTTACGGGTGGGTTCTCGCGGTCGGTCGTGAATTTTGACGCAGGCGCCGAGACGCCAGCCGCCGGGGCGTTCACCGCCGTGGGACTGGCAATTGCAGCGTTGGCGTTGACGCCGCTGATCTTTTTTCTGCCCAAGGCCACTTTGGCCGCGACGATCATTGTCGCCGTCCTCAGTCTGGTCGATTTTTCGATCCTCAAGCGCAGCTGGGCCTATTCAAAAGCTGATTTTGCCGCTGTTCTGGCCACAATTGTGCTGACCTTGGCCATGGGTGTGGAGGCTGGCGTGTCCGCCGGGGTTCTGTTGTCCGTGCTCTTGCACCTCTACAAGACCTCGAAGCCGCATATCGCAGAGGTGGGGCAGGTTCCGGGCACAGAACACTACCGCAATGTCCTGCGCCACGAGGTCCTGACCGACCCTGCTGTTGTCACCCTGCGCGTGGATGAAAGCCTGTATTTTGCAAATGCCCGCTATCTTGAGGAAAAGATTCAAAGCCGGGTCGCAAAAGACAAGGATATCCGCCACGTCATCCTGCAATGCTCCGCGATCAACGAGATTGACTTCAGCGCACTGGAATCGCTGGAAATGATCAATGAGCGTTTGCGCGAAATGAACGTCAAACTTCACCTGTCAGAGGTCAAGGGGCCGGTAATGGACCGCTTGCAGAAGGCGCATTTCCTGTCGGACCTGACCGGGCGGGTCTTTTTATCTCAATTTGACGCGGCGCAAACCGTAAACAGGAAAACCGACCTGGCCGCACCCGCAGGCTAGGTCAACAATTCCGTTGCGGCGGGGCATAATGCCGTGACCCGATCAAGCGGGACGCGCGCGCCCATCATATCCAGCGCCTTGGTTGTGGCGCCATCCTGAACCAGCACAAACGCGGGGTGCTTGCCACAACGGCAAAAGGCACCCCGCTTGGCGATCTGCGCTGCGATGGTCTGTTCACTGATGATCGTAATCGCATATCTGCCAACCGTCTGTGATGATCCCAGAACATAGGTCATTTGAATGGTCCCAAAAGCCGCCAGAGAAATCCCAACATGGGCCGCACCAAGGCAACCGGAGTAACATGAAACTGCGCCGTCGCGGTCCCCCGCAGGCAAGCGCCACCAAAATCAGGGCGCAGGTTGACCTGCCCCAACGGGCCATAGATCAGCGGGGTCAGATGCCCGAATAGCTGACCGGTGTCTGCCGGGTCATCCAGTCCGAAATCAGCATCGACCCGCAGAAAATCAAATTTAATGGCGTGCAGCATCCGCCCGATCACGTGCGGCAATTCCGCAAGGACTTCCCCGCGTACTCCTCTCCGTCTTCTGCGCTGCATGCGCTTTTTTCGTTTCCGTGTTGGCTGTTTTTGTTTGCTTGGCGTGGGTTTCCGGCTGCTGTCATAGACCATGATTGAGGGGAATACGCCACCAAGCGGACGCAGAGAGACAGTCGCCCGCCTGATGACGTTCCACTGCAATGACATCTGGACGTAAACAGGCAGACTTACGAGTGGGAGGATCATAAGTGCCAGTGCCACGCCCGACCAAAGCAGGATTTGCACGGCCATCTCAGGCCTCTTTTGACGATCCGCTGCGCTGATCCAGGGCGTGTGCTGCCGCGTCGCCCAGAACTTCGGTCAGACCGGAAATCGCACCTTTCACGGCTTCGACCCGCGCGCCCTTGTCATCAAGTATGATTGCGCCAATGGGTTTGATACCGCCGCCGCCGCCGGTACCGCCGGTATTTCCGGTCTTGCCGCCATCGCTGCCACCTGCCCCAAAGCCAAATCCGTAGCTGACGATGGGGATGACGGTGGACCCGTCTTTTTCAATCGGGTCGCCAAGGACATTCTTGGCATTCAGCAAACGGTCGAGTTCTTCAACCGTGTTCTTGAGTAGTTCTTCTACATTGTTCATGTGATGCTCCAACTACTGAAATTTTTCAGGACATTCAGGTCTTGATGCCCAACAAGCTATACAGCGGGCAGACCCCCAAAAGCGCTGTGAGCGTCAAGATCCCGCCCACGACGATCATGACAAAGACAGCAATGGCGTTGCCCCCCAATCCCATGAAATTTGTCAAAGGAGCCACAATCAAAGCGACGCCAATCAGTAGTCGAACAAGACGATCCCATTTTCCAACATTTGTTGTCATTTTTTCCCCCAACCATTCTGCTGAAGCGGACAAAGCCCGCCAACCTGACACCCAAGGTAGACCAGGCGTCCTTGTGCAGATTGACATACCTCAAGGGAGCGGCGCTTTTAGGGTCAGGACCCTGAGCAGATATTGCGCCTCTTTCTGGGTTAATGATTATTTTGAAATAAACTTGCCAAATTTTCGCCATCATGCTTTGAAAATTGCATAGTTGGAAAAACCGAATGGATTACAATTATGACCTTTTCTGAATCAGTGCGCACATGTTTGCGCGAAAAATACGCCACCTTTTCCGGCCGTGCGTCGCGATCTGAATATTGGTGGTACTTTCTATTCATCATGCTGGTATATTTTGCTTTGATCATCGTGATGGGTGTCTTCGGCGGCGCAACGGCCGCGATCAACCCAAACATGGGCAACGGTGATCTTGAAAATGGCCTTGGTATGGGCATGATCATTAGTATTATCTTGATCGGTGTTTTCTGGTTGGCCGTTCTGTTGCCGTCAATCGCAGTTGTCGTGCGCCGCTTGCACGACCGGAATCTATCCGGGTGGTGGTATCTGGGTCTGATACTTGTCGGGATCGTGCCAATTATTGGACCGATTGTCAGTTTAGTCGGCGGGATCGTCTTTTTCGTGATAATGTGTCTGAAGGGAACGGATGGCCCCAACAAATACGGTGCTGACCCGCTAAAAGGTGGCGAAGCGGACATATTTAGCTGATGCCAAAGATAAACCGGCGCGGCTATCTGCGCCGGTTTCTGTTTTTTACGTGTGTTGCCCTGTCCGGGCTCATCGGCGGCGTGGCTGTCGCACAGGAAGAGACAACTTTTCTGACACCGGATATCGACCCTGATGGCCCTTATTTGCAGGCGGTTGACGGGCGCCGCACGGTATCAACCGACCTGCGTTATGTGGATGAAACAAGCCTTGATCTGCTGACCGGCGACCGCCCGAGGGCCGCAGCCCGTCCGACGATTTCGCCGCCCAGCGGCCCCGTTTTCAGTCTTGGGTCCAACGGTGTTTTCATCATCGTGGCGCTATTTGCTGTCCTTTTGTTTTTGTTCCTGAAATTCGGGGCAGGGGGGGCGTTGCTCCGGCCTGATCCGAATGTGGAAAAGAAGCCGCGCAAGCGCGCCAAGGCGTGGGGTCTGACAGCGGCAGAAGGTTCGGCCGGTGACATTCTGGCGCAAATACGGGCGATGCCGTCGCGCCGCGAGGCGTTGATTTTGCTGTTGCGCCATTGCCTTTTGCAGGCTGCCGATGAAACCAACACCAACTTTCGCCGCGCTGACACAGAACGCGAAGCATTGGGCCGGTTGCCCGATGGGTGGCGCCGCTACACGCAATTGAAAACCATCCTGACCAAGGCAGAACTGGTCCATTACGGCGGCCGCGATATCGGCGACGATGAATTTGAAGCCCTGCTACAAAATGGCGCGCAAATCCTGACAGAGGCGCGCTGAAATGGGTGACAATAAATCAGGCTTCATCATCTTTGGTTGTATCACGGCGCTGTTATTGCTGTTCATGTATGGCGGCGGCGGGAACACGGGCATTGATCGTTCGCCTATCGGCACCACTGGTCTGTCGGTCTGGCTGGAAGAAAACGACATTCGCACCGACCGGTCGCATCGCCGGACCACATTGACAGAGCAGGACATCGCCTTGCGTATCCTGCCGCTATACGATGTTGAGTTGGACCGCGATGCTCCTGTTACGGCCAACCGCGAAGAACGCCGCAGTGGTGACAATCTGCGCGATATCGACAGATCGATCTATTATGAGAAGGTCAGATATGTGCCCACATTGGTGGCCTTGCCCAAATGGCGGGCAGGTGTGCTCGAGTTGGGTCTGGTCGATAAGCAACTGCTGATCCCCACATTCCGGCTGAAGAACTTGCGCGCAAGTATGAACGTGCCAAATCTGCGGATCGTGCGCCCGACAGACAAGTTTCTGGCCGATCGTTCTGGTGTCACGCTTTATGCTCCGCAACTCTTTGAAACCGAGTCTGTGCGGGGGGATTGTCGACCGACCCTGTCGCTGGACGCAGGCGTGTTGATTGCGCAATGTGCCATTTACGATGCGATGCCGCATTACATCCTGTCCGATCCTGATTTTATGAATAATCACGGGCTGGCCTTGGGCGACAATGCCGCCATCGCACTGGATGTGATTAACGGGCTTGTCGACGGTCGTGACGGCACCGTCTATATTGACACTGCGTCAGACATCTTGCTGGCTCCGACCCCTGATGCACCACGCGAAATCCGGCCCCGCACGACCGAGGAAATTTCGCGGTTTCTGACCTATCCGTTTTCGCTGATCTGGATTGGCGCATGCATCTGTTTTGTTGTGCTGCTTTGGCGTGGCCTGATCCGTTTTGGCCCCCCCGGCCGGGTGGGTGATGGGCGGATTGCGGCGTCGAAAACCGCATCCATCGAAAGCAAGGGCTATCTGCTGCGCCTCGCGGGCGAGGATCATGCGCTGCTGCGTGCCTATGTCACTGACAAGATGGTTGCCGTCGGGCATGACATCATGGGCCGACATGTCCAGATTGAGCGCCCGAAGCTAATCAAACGCCTGAAAGCCATTGCCCCGAAAATTGCGCCTGATCTGGAGGCCGCGCTGGAGGCTGTTGACCAGATGGACGCCCAGACCACGCGCGCCGATCTGACCCGATTGGCCGAAAGATTTGAAGAGATTTACCGGAGATTACGTGATGAACTTGGACATGTTTCGCGACGTCGTTGAGACGGCGCGCGCTGAAATCGGCAAGACCGTGCACGGTCAGGACGAGATTGTCACCAGTCTGTTGGTGGCCGTCTTTGCCCGTGGGCATTGTCTGCTGGAGGGTCCTCCGGGAACGGCGAAAACGCTGCTGGCCAAAACATTGTCACAGACGATGGCGCTTGATTTTGGCCGCATCCAGTTCACCCCGGACCTGATGCCGGGAGATGTGCTGGGGGCCAACATCTTCAATTTCCAGACCGGCTCGTTCACCCTGACCAAAGGGCCGGTGTTTACCGATATTTTACTGGCTGACGAAATCAACCGCGCCCCGCCAAAGACCCAGTCATCCCTGTTGCAGGCGATGAACGAACGGCAGGTCACGATTGACGGGGTGACCTATCCGCTGGGCGCCGACTTCTTTGTTGTTGCCACCCAGAACCCGATTGAACAGCAGGGCACCTATCCGCTGCCAGAGGCGCAACTTGACCGTTTCCTTTTCAAGCTGATCGTCGATTTCCCCGACCGCGATGCAGAGGTGGAAATCCTGAGCCGCAACCGCAACAAGCCCGTTGGCGAAGAACGCACGACGGATGATGTCGCCAAGACGATCAGCGGCGATACGCTGGCTGCTGGCCGTGCGCTGGTTGATAGTATCCGGCTGGATGACACCATCCTGAACTATATCGTGGATCTGATCCGCGCGACACGGAATGATGCTGAAATCCGCCATGGGGCATCGACCCGTGCGGCGGATGCGCTGGCCTCTGCCGTGCGCGCCAAGGCCGCGATTGAGGGCCGCGACTATGCGATCCCCGACGATGTGCAGGCGCTGTTGATACCGGCGATGCGCCATCGCATCGTGCTTGGTCCGACCGCCGAAATCGAAGGCCGTGTGCCAGAGGACGTGCTGGGCAATATCCTCAATCGTATCGACGCGCCACGGTAAGACAGGATGCGCCCCTCTCGCCTTTTGGTCATCCTTTCGGTTGGCCTGTTGCTGATCACTTGCGTCGTGGCGATGACGCAAGCCGATGCAGGCTGGACGATCCGTATTATTTGGGGGGCACTGGCGGCGGTTGCACTGTTTGATCTGGCGTTTTCGCGCACGGGCCGGTCTGTGCAGTTGCAGGCCAAGATACCTGATCAGATCTTTGCGGGCACCACTGCCGTTGTGGATATGACCCTGACCTCGACCAAGGGCGACTTGCCCAAAGGCCTTGGCATGCGGTTTCAGATGGCGCCGGAACTAACGGTGGAGCCATTCCAGTGGGATAACATCGGCCCAGAGGCCAGATTTGACCTGCCGTTGACCTGCAAGGCGCGGGGCAAGTTCATGTTTGAACGGGTCTGGCTGTTCTGGCCTTCGCGTTTTGGGCTGTTTGACATCATTTCAAGCAAGAAGGTCGATCACGAAATTGCAGGCGTGCCCAATATCCAGCCGGTGCTGTCGGGGCAGATTACCACAATCGTGCAGGCAGAACTTTATGGCGTGAAGGATACCACCTTTCGCGGTGAAGGGTCGGAGTTCCACCAGTTGCGCGACTTTACCACGGGGATGGACCCGCGGTTGATCGACTGGAAACGCTCTGCCCGCCACGGCGGTCTGGTCGCGCGCGAAACCCATGTGGAACAGAACCACCAGATCATCATGTGCGTCGACAATGGCTATCTGATGCGCGAAGAGATCGCGGGCCTGCCCAAGATCGACAGGGCCATCAACGCGGCCCTTGCCACAACATGGGCGGCGGGCATCGGCGGCGATATGGTCGCGTTTTTCAGTTTTGACAGCCGGCCACGGTCTTTCATTCCGCCTGCGCCGGGGCGCGCGGCGTTCAACCGGATCAGGGCCGAAGCGGCGGCGCTGGATTACAGTAGCGTGGAAAGCAACCACACACTGGCCTTGGCGCATCTGAACGGACTGCTGAACCGGCGTTCGCTTATCATTGTCTTTTCAGACTTTGTGGACAGCATCACGGCCGAACTGATGGTCGAAAATCTGGCGGTGCTAAACCGCCATCACCTGCTGATCTTTGTGGCGCTGAATGACCCGGCCTTGCAGCAGATCACCAACCCTGATGAGCTGACGCTCAACAACGTGGCCAAAGCGGTGGCGGGTGGCCAGATCGAAAAGGAACGGCAGCTTGTACTGGACAAGTTGCGCAGGCTGGGCGTGGTCTGTCTGGATATCAGCCCGGACCAACTGACGCCGGAGCTTGTCTCTGCCTATCTCGATATCAAGGCGCGGGAATTGATATGACAAATGTTGGCACAACCACGGACCTGCGCTCTGTCAGGTTTCGCCGCGAACGCGAAGCAGGCTGGAAACGGCTTGAGGCGCTGGTCGCGCAGGTGGAACGCAAGGGGATGCGCCACTTGTCATTCGACGAGGCGCGCGAGCTGACATCGACATATCGCCAGACCATCAATTCCTTGTCTGTGGCGCGTGAGATTTCGCTTGATCATGCGCTCTTGACCTATCTCGAAAATCTGGCGGCGCGGGCCTATCTGGTGATCTACGCGCCACAGGCCAGCATTGGCAGTCTGATCACCAAACTGTTGGTGTCGGGGATACCCCACGCTTTTCGCCGTTCGGTCCCTGTGCTGACCATCGGTTTTGGGCTGATGATTATCGGTGCACTCATCGGCTTTGCGCTGGTGAGTGGTGACAGCACCTGGTTCTATACCTTTGTGCCCGGTGAACTGGCAGGTGATCGCGGGCCGGGTGCATCCCGCGCGGCGCTGGAAACCTCACTCTTTGGTCAAGATACTCTCCATCAAAACGCCTTGGCGGCCTTCGCGGCCTATCTGATTTCGCACAACACCCAAGTGGCGATATTATGCTTTGCGCTGGGCGTGTTCTGGACGCTGCCCACTGCTTTTTTGACATTCTACAACGGCACAATTCTGGGCGCATTTGTTGCCGTTTTTGCCGAAAAGGGGCTGGGCTACGAGGTGTTTGGCTGGCTCTCCATTCACGGCGTGACAGAGATATCGGCGATTTGCGTCGCCGCTGCGGGTGGCGCGCAACTGGGGTTGGCCATGCTGTTGCCCGGAGAGATGACGCGCAAGGACGCCCTGCGGGTCAGGGGGCGTGACGCAACGAAATTATTGATCCTTGCGGCGATCATGCTGTTCGCGGCGGGCATCCTTGAGGGGTTTTTGCGCCAGCTTGTGCAATCGACGGAACTGCGGCTGCTTATCGGCTGGGGCGCGGGCGCGCTGTGGCTGTGCTGGCTGTTATTCAGCGGACGGGGCGCCAAGGGATGAGCAGGAAGCCGCAAAAATCCGCAGCAGAGTTCAACAGGGATCATCTGAAGCGCGAGCAGAAGAAGATGCTGCTGATCACGCCGCCGGAGGGTGTCCCGCTATTGTTTCGCCGCGCGTCACTCGGGGCGCGTCTCGGGGCGCAATTGCTTGATCTGCTGATCACCTATGGCAGCCTTTTGTTGCTGGCATTTCTTGTGACTTACTTGTCCTGGGCGTCGTGGTTTTCCGAAACGACAGAGGCGCTCTTTGCCATTTTGGCGTTTCTGGTGCGTGCGCCCTACTACATCCTGACCGAACTGGTCTGGAACGGGCGCACCATTGGCAAGCGGATCGTCAAGATCAGGGTGATTTCGGTCAACGGCCGCAGGCTGGACCCCCATCAGGTCGTCGTGCGCAACCTGATGAAAGAGGCAGAGGTTTTCCTGCCCATCATGTTGGTGATCGGCGTGATGACATCGTCTGGCTGGGTCAAACTGGCGATGGCTGTATGGTTGCTTTTTGTGTTCGCGGTGCCGCTCTTTTCAAGGCAAAACCAGCGTTTGGGCGACATGATCGCGGGCACATGTGTGGTCGAGCAGCCGAAAATCGCCCTTGCGAAAGAACTGACAGAGCGGACCCACGTGGCCACTGAAAAGTTCGTATTTGAGCCGCATCATCTGGAACATTACGGGCGGTTTGAATTGCAGTCGCTTGAGCGCATCTTGCGTGATCCGGCGCGGTCACAGGCGGCCTATGATCGGGACAAAGAGGTCGCCCGGACCATCGCCAAAAAGATTGGTTTCACTGACCGGATCGCTGACATGGAAGCCAGCGAATTCCTGTCATCCTTTTATGGAGCGCAGCGTGCGTCACTGGAATCGGGTCAGATTTTTGGGGATGTGCGTGAGGACAAGCTGCACGGCAAGAACGGCAAGTCATGGTAGGCCGCCCCGACAGGGACGGCCTGTTGTTTGTTACTTCAACGCGGCGTCAGTGATCGCGCTGGTCCACGCGCCCACAGGTTCGGCCGAGATCACGGGGTCAGACCCGCCTGCCAGCAAAGTTTCAACGGTGCGCTGGTAGTCGGCTTCGTCCAGTGAACCGTCCGATCCGGCTGTCAGTTTGGCGATCTCATTCATCATCCGCACTTGTGCGGCCTCTGACTGCGCGCCGGTTTCATCGTTGTCCAGCACGATGCCTGCGGCCTCTTCGACGTTCTCCTCGGCGTATTTCCAGCCTTTCATGGAGGCGCGGACAAAGCGGACCATCTTGTCAACAAAGACGGGGTCCTCGAGGTTCTCTTCCAGCGCATAGATGCCGTCTTCCAACGTTGCAACGCCCTGATCCTCGTATTTGAACGTGACCAGTTCGTCGGGGTTCACGCCCGCATCCAGCACCTGCCCATATTCGTTATAGGTCATGGTCGAGATGCAATCTGCCTGCCGCTGCAACAGCGGATCGACGTTGAAACCCTGTTTCAGGACCGTGACCCCATCTTCGCCGCCATCGGTGGAAATTCCCTCTTGGCTCATCCATGACAGGAACGGATATTCATTGCCAAAGAACCAGACCCCAATCGTCTTGCCTTTGAAATCTTCGACAGATGTGATGCCGGTGTCTTTCCAGCAGGTCAGCATCAGGCCGGACGTCTTGAATGGCTGTGCGATGTTGACCACGGGCAGGCCCTTTTCACGGGCCGCCAGCGCGGAAGGCATCCAGTTCAGCATCACGTCAGCGCCGCCCCCGGCAAGCACCTGCGGTGGGGCAATGTCGGGACCGCCGGGCAAGATCGTAACATCGAGCCCTTCTTCCTCATAAAACCCTTTGTCGAGTGCCACATAGTAGCCCGCAAACTGGGATTGCGTGACCCACTGCAATTGCAGTGTGACCGAATTGGCGTGCCCGTCCGCCTGGGCTGTCCCGCCCAAGCCAGCTGCCAGTGCCGCCGCCATCAGTAATTTCTTCATCTTTGACCTCCAAGTCGGTTTGTTATCTTTGTGACGGGTGCCAGAAGGTCACCCGTTTTTCGGCAAATGCCATCGCCCCGTAAAATGCGGACCCCGCCAATGCTGCGACGATAATCTCGGCCCAGACCATATCCATGGCAAGCTGTCCCACTGAGGTCGAGATGCGAAAACCCATCCCCACTGTGGGTGAGCCGAAAAATTCAGCCACAATCGCCCCGATCAGGGCCAGAGTGGTCGCAATCTTGAGCCCGTTGAACACAAACGGCAGGGCTGCGGGGATGCGCAGCTTGATCAGCGTCGGCCAGTAGCCCGCCCCGTAGGTGCGCATCAGATCGCGCTGCATGGCCGATGTGTCGCGCAACCCCGCCAGCGTATTCACGAGGATCGGAAAGAACACCATGACCGCCACAACCGCCGCCTTTGACTGCCAGTCGCTACCCAGCCATTTCACGAAAATCGGCGCGGTACCCACGATGGGCAGGGCCGCCATAAAAGCACCAACCGGCAGAATGCCACGGGTCAGAAAGGCGGACCTGTCCGCAAGAATGGCCACGGCAAAGGCGGCAAGCGTTCCCAGCACATAACCGACCAGCGCGCCCTTCAGGATCGTCTGTACAAAGTCGGCCCACAGCAGCGATAAGGACCCTGCAAAGCGCAGCGCAATATCTGTGGGGGCCGGCAGGATGATGGGGCTGATCTCCAGCATCTGCACCAGCACCTGCCAGATCGCAATCAGGGTGATCCCGAATATCGCCGGGATGGCAAGGCTGATGGCCGGGCTGTCGGCACCGTCTGTGTGGGCCAACCGGCTGTTCACCCACCAGCCAGCAGCCCAGATGATGCCTGCCAAGAGATACGCCATCAGACCGCCCCCATGCCCATGCGGCGCAGGGTCTGACGCTCGACCAAGCTTAGGATTGCAACAAGTGCCGCCGCCGTAATCGCTGCCGCAAAAAGCGCCGCCCATGTCACCAGCGGCTGCCCGTACTGGTCGCCCACAAGCATCCGTGCCCCAAATCCTGCCCGCGCGCCGGTTGGCAGTTCGCCCACGATTGCCCCAACAAGCGAGGCCGAAACCCCGATCTTGAGCGAGGCAAAGAGATAGGGCATCGATGCGGGCAGGCGTAGTTTCCAGAATCCTTCGCTGTTGCTGGCATTGTAGGTGCGCATCAGATCAAGCTGCATCGCGTCAGGACTGCGCAGGCCCTTCACCATGCCAACAACAACGGGGAAAAAGCTTAAGTAAGCCGAGATGATCGCTTTGGGCAGCAGCCCCTGCACGCCAATTGATCCCAAAATCACGATGATCATCGGGGCCAGTGCCAGTATGGGAATTGTCTGCGATGTGATCGCCCACGGCATGACGGATTTATCCATCGTGCGGTTGTAGACAATCCCCACGGCGAGCAGGATGCCCAGCCCGGTGCCCATCGCGAACCCCAGCAGGGTTGCCGAAAGCGTCACCCACCCATGATAGACAAGACTCCGTTTGGAGGTGATCTTCTTGTCGATGACCGTATCATAAAGTTCAACCGCCACCTGATGCGGCGAAGGCAAGCGTGGCCTTTCCAGCGTGTAGGTCAGCGGAATGATCGCCGGGTTTTTCAAAGCCAGCACCAGCCCGGAATAATCCTGCCGGGCGGCGGGCGTGTCAGGGCTAAGGATCATGCCATCACGCTGCGCCTGATCGGCGGTCAGATGCGCATTCATCGGAATAACGCAAAGCGCCCAGAATAACAGGATCGCGGCGACAACCGTCAGAATTGGCACAATCGACCTCATGCGCAGCCCCTGACTTTCTTCGTCCAATCAAACTTCCGCCGGAGGCTCCTACCCATCAACATGCCCCGCCCGCAGCCCATCGCGCACGCGGTGGGCAATCTCGATAAACTCGGGACTATCACGGATGTCCAAAGGGCGCTCCCGTGGCAGCGGGCTGTCAATCACATCCGAAATCCGGCCCGGACGGGGCGACATCACCACAATCTTGGTCGACAGATAGACTGCCTCGGGGATCGAATGGGTGACAAACGCAATCGTCTTTTCAGTGCGCGCCCAAAGCTGCAAAAGCTGTTCATTCAGATGGTCGCGCACAATCTCGTCCAGAGCGCCAAAGGGCTCGTCCATCAGCAAAATATCCGCGTCAAACGCCAGCGCCCGCGCGATGGAGGCGCGCTGCTGCATGCCGCCAGACAGTTGCCACGGAAATTTCTTTTCAAACCCGGCCAGATCGACCAGTTCCAGCACACATTTGACCCTGTCAGCCTGTTCAGCCTTGTCAAATCCCATGATCTCCAGCGGCAGCCTGATATTGCCGCCAATCGTGCGCCAGGGATACAGGCCTGCGGCCTGAAACACATAGCCGTAAGCACGCGCACGCCGCGCCTCGTCCGGCGTCATACCGTTGACGTTGATCTCACCACCCGTGGGCGTCTCCAACCCGGCGATGCAGCGCAGGAATGTCGTCTTGCCACAGCCGGAAGGGCCGATAAAGCTGACGAAGTCACCCTTGTTGACGTCAAGATTTACATCCTTGAGCGCATGGACAGGCCCATCGTTGGTCTGAAACGTCAGGTTCAGGCCGGTCGCACGTATCGTCGGTTGCGCCATCAAATTTCTGTCTCCGTGGCGTGCGGCGTCCTGCACCTCTTCTTCACGATCAAACACCGGTTGCCGGAATCCCTGTACGTTCAACGGGCCGTGGGGCAGTCAGTTCTTTCCATGATGAAAGTGCTTTGTTTGTCGCCCCGTTGCCTGCGCGCTTCACGAACTCACCGTGGCCTTCCTGTGTGCGCATTTCACCGTCATGCACCGCCACATGGCCACGGGTCAGGGTAAAGCGCGGCAGGCCTTTGACCGTTTGCCCCTCGAACACGTTGTAGTCGATGGCAGACTGTTGCGCGCTGGCCTGAATGGTTTTTTCTTTTTCCGGGTCCCAGACCACCAGATCAGCATCGGCACCGACCAGAACAGCGCCCTTGCGGGGATAGCAGTTGAGGATTTTCGCAATGTTCGTCGATGTCACCGCCACAAATTCGTTTGGGGTCAGGCGGCCCGTGGCGACACCGTGAGTCCACAGCATCGGCATCCGGTCCTCCAATCCACCAGTGCCATTGGGGATTTTCGTGAAATCACCCACGCCGTAACGCTTTTGTTCGGTGGTAAAGGCACAGTGATCCGTCGCCACGACAGACAGCGACCCGGCTTGCAAGCCCGCCCACAGGCTATCCTGATGTTGCTTGTTGCGGAACGGGGGTGACATGACACGGCGGGCGGCATGATCCCAATCCTTGTTGAAATACTCGGACTCGTCGAGCGTCAGATGCTGGATCAGCGGCTCACCCCAGACCCGCTTGCCTTGCTGGCGGGCGCGGCGGATCGCTTCATGACTTTCTTCGCAGGATGTATGCACCACATAAAGCGGCACACCGGCCATGTCGGCGATCATGATCGCACGGTTTGTGGCCTCGCCTTCGACTTGTGCGGGGCGGGAGTAGGCGTGCGCCTCTGGCCCGGTATTGCCAGCGGCAAGAAGTTTGGCCGACAGTTCCGCCACGACGTCGCCGTTTTCGGCGTGGACAAGTGCGATGCCGCCCAATTCGCCCAAACGGCTGAAGGATGCGTACATCTCGTCATCATTTACCATCAGCGCACCCTTGTAGGCCATGAAGTGCTTGAAAGTGTTGATGCCATGGTCGTTGATCACGGTCGGCATCTCGTCAAACACCTTTTCGCCCCACCATGTAACGGCCATGTGGTAGGAATAATCGCAACTGGCGAGGGTGGATTTATTGTGCCACGTTTTCATCGCATCAACGAGGCCCTGCCCCTGTCCGGGCAGGACGAAATCGACGACCATCGTAGTGCCACCTGACAGGGCCGCCCGCGTACCGCTTTCGAAATTGTCGGTCGAGTAGGTGCCCATGAAGGGCATTTCCAAATGCGTATGCGGATCAATCCCCCCAGGCATGACATAGCAGCCGGTTGCATCCAGCTGCTCATCACCCTGCAAATCCGGCCCGATCTCGATGATCTTGCCGCCGTCAATCAGCACATCCGCCTTATAGGTCAGATCATGGGTGATGATCGTGCCGTTCTTGATGACCTTTGTCATGGAAGTCTCCTTTTCGTGGCCCTTCTTATGGCCAAAAATATCCCGGGGGAGGCCCGAATGGGCCGGGGGCAGCGCCCCTAGTTTACAACCTCGGCCGTCTCGATCACCGCATGCATCAGCACATCCGTGCCCGCGGCAGCCCATTGCGGCGAAATCTCTTCCGCCTCATTGTGGCTCAATCCGTCGACACAAGGGCACATGACCATGGCAGTAGGATAGAGGTCATTGATCCAGCAGGCATCATGGCCCGCACCGGACACGATATCCATGTGCGCGTAGCCTAACCGTTCGGCGGCGTCGCGCACGGCCTTGACGCAGCCCTCGTCAAAGGCGGGCGGGTCGAACTGGCCTACGATTTCGGCCTCGAACGTGACGCCTATATCTTCACACAGTTGCGGTGCGCGCGCCATGAGTTCGGTAACCATGCCGTTCAGCTTGTCCAGCAGGTGTGTGCGCATATCGATCGTAAATACAACCTTGCCGGGGATGATGTTGCGGCTGTTGGGATAGACGTCAATGTGGCCGATTGCGCCGACAGCATTGGGCTGGTTCTTCATCGCGATTTCGTGCACCAGTTCGGTGACCAGTGCCAGCCCGCGACCTGCGTTCTTGCGCATTTGCATCGGGGTTGATCCTGTGTGGCTTTCCTTGCCTGTGACCGTACATTCGATCCAGCGCAGGCCCTGCCCATGTGTTACAACGCCGATATCCTTGCCTTCGGCTTCCAGGATCGGGCCCTGTTCGATATGCAGTTCAAAGAACGCGTGCATCTTGCGGTCGCCGACTTTTTCCGTGCCTTTCCAGCCGATACGCTCCAATTCATCGCCAAAGCGCTTGCCGTCGGCATCAACCCTGTCATTGGCCCATTCCAGCGTGTGCTTGCCTGCAAATACGCCCGAGGCGAGCATCGCAGGCGCATAGCGCGTACCCTCTTCATTGGTCCAGTTGGTCACCACAATCGGGTGCTTTGTCTTGATATCCAGATCGTTGAGTGTACGCAGAATTTCGAGGCCGCCCAGTACGCCCAGCACCCCGTCATATTTGCCACCTGTCGGCTGCGTATCAAGGTGCGAGCCGACATAGACGGGCAGCGCGTCAGGGTCGGTGCCTTCGCGCCGGGCGAACATATTGCCAATTTCGTCCACGCCCATGGTGCAACCTGCCGCCTCGCACCATTTCTGAAACAAGTGGCGGCCTTCACTGTCTGCGTCCGTTAGGGTCTGGCGGTTATTGCCACCCGCGACACCGGGGCCGATCTTGGCCATCTCCATCAGGCTGTCCCATAGCCGTTCGCTGTTAATCCGTAGATTTTCTCCGATCGCGACCATGAGACGGTTCTCCTTATGTACCGGTTTATATTTGACCAGTTGGTCAAAGTGAGGCTAGCAGAGGTCGGAGGTGTGTCAAGGATTTTGCGGGCACCCGTGGCCTATTGCATTGACATTTGCCTCATTTTTGGGCGTGACATCTGCCAAGGAATAGGGACCCATAGGCCGTATGAATAAACCGGAAACACGCATCCAGAAAAAGAACCAGTCAGCGATCCTTGCGGCGGGGCTAAAGGTCTTTTCACAATATGGTTTTCATGGCTCAACTCTTGACAAGATCGCAGACGAGGCGGGGCTGTCAAAGCCGAATATGCTTTACTATTTCTCTTCCAAGGATGCGATTTACAAGGCCCTGCTGGCGCGCCTTCTGGAAAGCTGGCTTGAGCCCGTGACACATATCGACCCCGCCGGTGATCCAGTGGAAGAATTGGTCAATTACGCCAAGCTGAAACTCACGATGAGCCAGCATTACCCCAATGAAAGTCGCCTTTTCGCCAATGAAATCATTCAAGGCGCGCCGCAGATCGGGGATGTTTTGCGCGGCGAATTGCGCACAGTGATTGACCAGTTGGCCCATGTGATTGACGGCTGGGTTTCTGCGGGCCGGATCCAGCCGGTTGACCCTTATCATCTGGTGTTCTCAATCTGGTCAATGACCCAACATTACGCTGATTTCGATGTGCAGGTCCGCGCCATTCTGGGCGACCGTGACCCGATGGCCGGGGCCGAGATGCATATCGAAAACATGCTGCGCCGGATGCTCACGCCTGAACCATAGGGCCCGCAAAGCGTTATGCGTGCAAAGGAAAGCGACACATCAGCGGGCCTGTAACCGCCCGGGTGGTGATATTTGGGTCGGCGCTGACGCGGGTGATTTTTGCAGGCCAGACGGATCAGGCTATCATCCCGCATAATTTCAGATCAGGATGATAACGTATGGGTCAACGGCGTAATGGACGCGGTGCGTGATGCACGCACGTCCATTGATGTTGCGAAAAACAGCATCGCAATACAGGACGGTTGGGAGCCGCTACTCTGCCGCGACTGCGCCGGGATTGTTGGGGTGGGTTGTCCAGTTGGCGTAGTCGGCCTCGACGGTCTTGCCGGTGCGTGGATCGACCGTGCCCGGTTCCATCGGGACCATGCTGATACACCCTTCGACGGGGCAGACCTCGACACACAGGTTGCAGGCCACGCATTCGGAATCGATCACGCTGAACGTCCTGTCGTCCGACATGGCGATAGCTTGATGTGATGTGTCTTCGCAAGCCGCATAGCAGCGCCCGCAACTGATACAGTCGTCTTGGTTAATGGATGCTTTGGCCACGTAATTCAGGTTCAGATACTGCCAATCGGTCACATTGGGCACGGCGGCCCCCATAAAGTCCTGAATACTGACGTGGCCCTTTTCGTCCATCCATTGCGACAGGCCGCTGATCATTTCCTGAACAACCTTGAAGCCATAGGTCATGGCCGCCGTGCAGACCTGCACATTGCCGCAGCCCAGCGTGATATATTCGGCCGCGTCGCGCCATGTTGTGACCCCGCCGATGCCGCTGATCGGCAGGCCTTGGGTTTCGGGGTCGCGCGCGATTTCTGACACCATCGACATGGCAATCGGTTTGACCGCAGGCCCGCAATAGCCGCCATGTGAACCCTTACCGCCGATGCTGGGCTCGGGTGACATGGTATCGAGGTCAACCGAGACGATCGAATTGATCGTGTTGATAAGCGAGACCGCATCAGCGCCGCCGCGTTTTGCCGCTGCCGCTGGCTTGCGGATGTCAGTGATATTGGGGGTCAGCTTCACGATGACCGGCTTGGAGTAATACTGTTTGCACCAGCGCGTGACCATTTCGATATATTCGGGCACCTGACCAACGGCGGCACCCATCCCACGCTCGGACATGCCATGCGGGCAACCAAAGTTCAGCTCGATCCCGTCGGCGCCTGTCGCCTCGACCTTCGGCAGGATGTCCTTCCAAGCCTGTTCTTCGCAAGGCACCATGATCGACACGATCAGGGCACGATCAGGATAGTCTTTCTTGACGCGGGTAATCTCATCAAGGTTGGTCTGCAGGTCACGATCTGTAATCAGTTCGATGTTGTTGAGGCCCAGCACGCGCCGGTCGGCCCCGTGGATCACCCCGTAACGGGGGCCATTGACGTTGACCACAGGCGGACCTTCGGATCCCAGCGTTTTCCAGACGACGCCGCCCCAGCCTGCTTCGAACGCGCGGCGCACGTTATATTCCTTGTCGGTTGGCGGGGCAGAGGCCAGCCAGAACGGGTTGGGTGAAGTGATGCCAAGAAAGTTGGTTGTCAGGTCAGCCATATTAAACGCTCCCGTTCAGAGTTGCATGAATATCCATCGCGGCGTCGCGCCCTTCGGCGACCGCCGTCACGGTCAGGTCATCGCCACCTGCGGCGCAATCACCTCCGGCCCAGACGCCCGCGCGGCTGGTGCGGCCATGTTCATCGACAGCGATCTTGCGGCCCTCCAGCGTCAGCCCGCCATCGCTTGTCAGGGTCTGGCCGATGGCGCGGAAGACCTGATCAGCCTTCAGCCGGACGGTTTCACCGGTGCCGGACAGTTTGCCGTCGATGGCGCTGGTATATTCCAGTTCAATCTCGGCCACCGCGCCATTGCCATGGATCGCCTTGGGCTGGACATTGAACAGCAGTTGTACCCCATGCGATGCGGCCAGATCCTGCTCGTAGCGGCTGGCACTCATCGCGTCGCGGCCTCGGCGGTACGCGATTGTCACCTGTTCGGCGCCCAGCAGTTTGGACTGGACCGCTGCATCAACGGCCGTCATGCCACCGCCGATCACAACCACGTTGCGGCCGATTGGCAGCATGGTCAGGTCGCTTGCTTGGCGCAATTCTTGAATGAACGACACGGCATCAGTGACGCCGTCCTTGTCGTTGCCGTCGACGCCCATTGCATTCACGCCACCAAGGCCGACTGCCAGAAAGACGGCCGCAAAACAGCCAACCAGATCATCCATCTTCAACTGATCGCCCAAGGCCATTCCATTCTTGATCTCGATCCCGCCGATAGAGACAAGCCACTCCACCTCGGCAGCGGCAAAATCGTTGGTCGATTTGTAAGCGGCGATGCCATACTCATTCAGCCCACCCGGTTTGGGCATGGCATCATAGACAGTCACATCGTTGCCCAACATGGCAAGCCTGTGCGCACATGACAGGCCCGCAGGGCCCGCACCCACAACGGCGATCTTTTTGCCGGTGCCGGGCGCGCGCTCATAAGGATGAATGCCCTTGGCCATCAATGTATCAGTTGCATAACGCTGCAGACGGCCAATTTCGACCGGCTTGCCCTCGGCCATCTCACGCACGCAAGCCTGTTCGCACAGGTCTTCGGTCGGGCAGACACGGGCACACATCCCGCCAAGGATGTTCTGGTCAAAGATCGTCTTTGCAGCAGCTTCCGGCGTGCCGGTGCTGATCTGGCGAATGAACAACGGAATGTCGATGTCGGTGGGGCAGGCCGTGATGCAGGGCGCATCGTGACAGAAATAGCAGCGGTCGGCGGCGACGGCGGCTTCATGCGGGGCCAGTGGCGCATGAAGGTCTGCAAAATTCTGGACGAGCGCATCGCCGCTCAGGCGGGCTGGCACGACACCGGGTGTATATTGGCTGTTCATGATGGCTCCCGTTGGTTCGTTTGTTGCGAATCATCTTGGCACAGATTTTTATTTTATCAAATGGTAAAAAATGGGCGGTTTATGTACGGGGCATTTGCCGCCTGCGATCAGACCAATGACTTCTTATGGCCAAAAATATCCTGGGGTCCGGGGGCAAAGCCCCCGGCCGGTCGGTTTGCGTCGCAAGGCGAAGCAAAAGGTCCCGCCCTCAAAGCCTATCACCGCACGACGGTGGGAGAATCGTGACAATATGCCCGGTTGAGGATCCGCATCACCTCATTTCAAAATTCAGCGGCTCCGGATGACCGGTAAACTGCGTTACCGTGCCAAGAAGCGAATCCTAACCTTGCCAATCGTCGCCAGTTGCAAAGCGCAGGTAACAGGTTACGCGGGGCACCAGCACCCTGAGAAACGCCCCGCCATGCACAAATGCCCCAAAATGGGCTCTCCGGTTACGCTGTCAATCACGGTCAGATAGTCACTGCCGCCCAACGGTGTCTTGAACTGCAACGGAAAGACGGCAGGCAGCCCGGTACGGTTCCACATCTACCTTTGCGGCAAGGAGGCATCGTCGGCTCGTGCCATCCGTTGGTCGGTCAGAACCTTAGCCAGTGCAAATACCGCACACAGGCGGAATAATGTCTCAAGTGGGCCTGTCATACTGTACCTGAGCTATGCGTTGGTTCGATGCCGTTCTTGCGGCGGATCAAAAGCTGCTTCAACCCTACAGCGTTTCGCGAAACGCTGTAGGCCGCGCAACTGTCATGCCGAAAGCGTTGTCTGGACCTCTTTCACTGCCTGCTGCAACAATGGCAGAAACCGTTTCATCCGCCTGAACTGCATCTCATCCCTGCGGATGCTTACGTAATATTGACGCGCAATGGCAAAATCGGGGTGTAGGCGGGTCAGCCCGTAGTCATGGCGCAGTGAAAAATCATGAAGCAGCCCGATCCCTGCGCCTGTTTTCACCCATTCCCACTGCACCACGGCAGAGTTTGAACAAAGCGACGGCTCCCGGTGCCGAAAGGCGGGCGGAATATCAAGCGCGGGGTCAAGCTGATGCTCGGTTACGAATGATATCAGGGGAATATCAGTCAGCGGCAATCCACCAGCCATGCGCGCGGCCAGATCATGCGATACCCCGAAATGAAGCTCATAGCAGGATAGTTCCTGACAGTGCAGGGCCTTTGATGACAGCGGTGTCACGGTAATCATCACGTCAACATCGCGCTTGTGGATATCAAACCGTTCCGATGCGGTCAGGATATCAATGGCCAGATCCGGATGTGCCTTGGTGATCCGCGCGCAGGCATGGGGTAGCAGAAAGGTGGCACAGCCATCGGGTGCGCCAATCCGCAGTTTGCCGGTCAATTTGTCCTGCCTGCCAAGAAAATCACCCTCCGCATCGCGCAGGGCCGTTTCAATGCTTTGCGCGTAGACAAGCAACCGCTGGCCATCATCGGTCAGCGCATAGCCTTTGGGTGATTTGGCAAAAAGTGCAGCACCAAGCTGGTCCTCCAGTCGCTGGATTTTACGTCCGATCGTGGCCGGGTCCACCTGCATCGCCCGCGATGCCGCAGTGATGCTGCCGCCGCGGGCGACGGACAGAAAAATCAGCAGATCATCGGCGTTTCGCATCTATACCTGAAAATTTGCAAAGTCGATCAGTGATCTTTCCCGTAGCCGAACTGCGCTTTGAAGTCTAGTAATGCCCGCAACATGAAAAGAGGAGGACGTCATGCAAGAACTGACCCACTACATCAACGGCGCACATGTCAAAGGGACTTCTGGCCGGTTTGCCGATGTCTATAATCCAGCAACGGGCGAAGTGCAGGCCAAGGTGCCGCTGGCAAATGCTGCTGAAATGGAGGCAGCCGTCGCCGCCGCCCAAGCCGCCCAGCCTGCGTGGGGTGCAGTCAACCCGCAACGCCGCGCCCGCGTGATGATGAAATTTGTCGACCTGCTTAACCGCGATATGGACAAGCTGGCCGAAGCCCTGTCCCGAGAGCATGGCAAGACCCTGCCCGATGCCGCAGGCGACGTTCAGCGCGGGCTGGAAGTTGTCGAATTCTGCATCGGTGCGCCACATCACCTGAAGGGGGAATTCACCGACAGTGCGGGCCCCGGCATTGATATGTATTCGATGAAACAGGCGCTGGGCGTGACAGCGGGCATCACGCCCTTCAACTTTCCCGCGATGATCCCGATGTGGATGTTTGCACCTGCGATTGTCTGCGGCAACGCCTTCATCCTCAAACCATCCGAACGTGACCCATCGGTCCCCCTTATGCTGGCCGAACTGATGGAAGAAGCTGGCCTGCCCAAAGGTGTTCTGCAGGTGGTCAATGGCGACAAGGAAGCTGTTGATGCGATCCTGCACCATGATGTGATCCAGTCGGTCGGCTTTGTGGGCTCGACCCCGATTGCGCAATATATCTACGCAACGGGATGTGCCAACGGCAAGCGGGTGCAGTGTTTTGGCGGTGCCAAGAACCATATGATCATCATGCCTGACGCGGATATGGATCAGGCCGCTGATGCGCTGATCGGTGCCGGTTACGGTGCTGCGGGCGAACGCTGCATGGCGATTTCTGTCGCGGTGCCCGTTGGCGAGGAAACCGCTGACCGTCTGATCGAAAAGCTGGTACCGCGGATCGAGGCGCTGAAGGTCGGCCCCTATACATCGGGCAAGGACGTGGACTACGGCCCCGTTGTGACCGCCGCCGCCAAGGCCAACATTGAACGTCTGGTGCAAACCGGCGTTGATCAGGGTGCCAAGCTTGTCGTCGATGGCCGTGGGTTCAGCCTGCAAGGGTATGAGGATGGTTTCTTCGTCGGACCGCATCTGTTCGACAATGTGACCCCCGACATGGACATCTACACCCAAGAGATCTTTGGCCCTGTCCTGTCCACTGTTCGCGCGAAAACCTATGAAGAGGCTATCGGGCTTGCCATGGACCATGAATATGGCAACGGCACCGCGATCTTTACCCGCGACGGCGACGCCGCCCGCGATTTTGCGGCCCGGATCAATATTGGGATGGTTGGTATCAATGTGCCAATTCCTGTGCCGCTGGCCTATCACACATTTGGTGGCTGGAAAAAATCCATGTTCGGCGATCTGAACCAGCACGGGCCGGACAGCTTCAAGTTCTATACCCGCACCAAGACGGTCACATCGCGCTGGCCATCCGGTATCAAAGAGGGCGGCGAATTTTCAATTCCTGTCATGGAATAACAAAGACCCGGAACGCCAAGCCCTCCATGATTGTCTGAATGATCGTGGGGGGCTGCGACGACCAGGTTTGCCATCTTGGGCGTAAGTTGCCGCTGTTTAGCGCTAACATTGGCGCTTGACGGCGCGTTGGATGCACCACTAAGTCTGCCGCATCTGTGCAGGAAGTGGAGAGCAACGCGATGTATCTTGGATTGGACCTTGGCACCTCTGGCCTGAAAACGATCCTGACAGATGAAACCGGTCGGGTGATCGAGACGGTTGAAGGGCACTATCCCAACCCGCACCCCAGACAAGGTTGGTCCGAACAGGACCCTGCAGACTGGATTACCGCCTGCGAGACGGCGTTTGACACTCTGGCCGCGCGCGTGCCTGCTGAGTTGGCCGATCTGCGCGGGATCGGGATCAGCGGCCATATGCATGGGGCGACGCTGATTGATGCGGCTGATCAGGTCCTGCGCCCTTGTATTTTGTGGAACGATACGCGGTCTGCCCGGCAGGCAGCGTGGCTTGATCAGCAGCCTGACATGCATCGGATCACCGGGAATATAGTTTTCCCGGGATTTACCGCGCCCAAATTGCTGTGGCTCGAGGAAAACGAACCCGATGTTTTCGCTAAGGTTGCCAAGGTTCTTTTGCCAAAGGATTACCTGCGCCTGTGGCTGACCGGCGGACATATGGGCGATATGTCCGATAGCGCGGGTACATCATGGCTCGATGTTGGCGCGCGTGAGTGGTCTGATCAGGCGCTTGCCACGGGCCATATGCGCCGTGACCAGATGCCGGACCTGTGTGAAGGCAGTGCTGTCAGCGGCCAGATGCGGGACGCCCTGCGCCAGCGCTGGGGGATCAAGGCCCCTGTCATCGTGGCTGGTGGCGCTGGTGACAATGCCGCGGCTGCATGCGGTGCGGGCTGTTTCAGCGAAGGGCAGGGGTTCGTGTCGCTTGGCACTTCCGGTGTATTGCTGGCGGCCAAGGATCGTTATGCGCCGGATGCGGCCTCTGCGGTTCACACCTTTTGCCATGCGGTGCCTGACCGCTGGTACCAGATGGGCGTCATTCTGGCGGCGACCGACTGCCTGAACTGGCTGTCCCGTAACCTTGGGCAGTCGGCGGCTGAACTGGCGGGGGGGCTGCCCGGGCAGATCAGCGGACCTTCCGATCTGATGTTCCTGCCCTATTTGTCGGGCGAGCGGACGCCGCACAACAATGCTGACGTACGCGGAGCATTCATTGGTCTGGATGTGGCGCACGGCCCCGCAGACCTGACGCAAGCCGTCGTTGAAGGCGTGACATTTGCACTGCGCGATTGTCTGAAGGCGTTGGAAGGTACGGGGACCAAACTGGAAAGCGTCATCGCCATGGGTGGCGGTGCACGATCCCGCTTCTGGCTGCAAACTCTGGCGACAACGCTGAACCTGCCTCTGCAAATCCCGGCAGGCGGCGAGTTTGGTGCCGCGCTTGGCGCGGCCCGTCTTGGTATCGCAGCGCAAACCGGGGCGCACCTGACTGACATTATGACGCTGCCAGATATCGGGGAAACGATTGATCCTCGGCCAGATTTGACAGACGCCTATGATGCGCGCTGGCAGCGCTACAGGGGCGTCTATGATGCGGTGAACCCGGATCGTTGATCAGGGGGGATGGATCAAGATCCATTTTACGACATTGCAAGGTCGTAAGATGGGTTTTAACCCATCCCCCTTGGAACGTTTCCTTAATGTTCCTGTGACACTTTTCCCTGACAGCAGCGGGAAAATGTGATGACGCGAAACCATATCGAAACCGTCAAGGACAGTTTTCATCGGGTTTTTCCGGTCCGCAATGCGTTGTCGCAGACCTTCTACGACGAACTGTTTCGGATCGCGCCCAGCATCCGCCCGTTTTTTCCCGAGGATATGATCGAACAACGGATCAAACTTTCGGAAACACTGACGGCTGTTGTGCAGCAGCTTCATCAACTACATCCTATGGAAGACACCATCATCGGCCTTGCGCGACAGCATTTGGGCCACGGTACCAAGCCTGAACATTTTGCACCTGTCGGTGCTGCCCTGATCCACGCTTTGGATACACATTCGCATGGAGGGCTAAGCGAGGTGGAACAGGACGCATGGCTATCCGCCTATGGCGCGATCACTGACCTGATGGTTGAGGCCATGTTTGCCGATGTCGTCAGTTCCTGAGCGGACACCGGGTTTTCTACCTACCCATCAGCCCGCAGAGCTAAGCCCATTGTGTTTCAATACTTTCTGAACGGCCATCCGAAATATCTGCTGGACGGGCGTTGCAGGGCTGTCGGGCCGCGCCATCATCCCGACAGGGCCTTGCGTCAGGGTCGTGTCAAATGGCAGTCGGACAAGACTGCCGTCTGCCACTTCCTCTGCGACGACGCCGCTTGAGATAATCCAGACCGCATCCGTCTTGCGCACATAACTGCGCCCAAACGCGCCAGAAACGGAATAAATCCGGTTGGGAATGTCGGAAATCCCATGCGCAATCAGAAACCTTGCGACCAACGGTTGAATGGCGGCCGTATGCGGCGGGCAGATCACCTGCCATTCCCCCAGACGCCGCAGGTCGGGCGCGCTTTGCAGGGGATGGCCCGCGCGTACCACAAAGGCGACTTCTTCGGTGTAGAGCTGCGTGAAGCTGACACCTTGCATCGACTTCGGTTCGCCCAGACGCCCGATGACCAGATCAAGGGTGCTCAGGCGCAGCCGTTCGATCAGATAGTCATGGGGCCCTTCCATTATCTGAAGGCTGAGATTGGGCGCAAGCTGGGCACATTCCGCCACCACATCCGGCATTAATGCCGCGGCGACACTGGGCAGCGCCCCCACGCTTAGCCGGGTTTTTTGATCGCGACCGGCTTGTTCGATTCCATCAAGCCCCTGCTGCAAATTTGCCATCGCCTGTTCTGCAAAATGTTGAAAAACTTCACCCTGTTTGGTCAATGCAATGCCAGCGCGGCTGCGCTGCATCAGTTTTGCGCCCAGCAATGCTTCAAGTTCCTTGAGCGTTTTGGAAATCGCCGGTTGGGTCAGAAAGAGTTTTTCGGCGGCGCGTTTGAGGCTGCCCTCGCGGGCGATCTCGACGAAGCACTGAATATGGCGGAATTTGATGCGGCGATCCAAATTACTTTCCCAAAACGATAAGTAATTTCCGCAATTTATCATTTTTGTTTACTTTTTCAATCAGTCATTATAGAGCATCGGAGGGTTAAACATGAAAACACAAGTAGCGATCATTGGCGGTGGTCCGTCCGGCCTGCTCTTGTCCCAGTTGTTGCACAAGCAGGGCATCGACAGCGTCGTGCTGGAGCGCAAAACAAAGGACTATGTCCTGAGCCGGATTCGCGCGGGCGTGCTGGAGCGTGGATTGGTGGGTCTGCTGCGCGAGGCGGGATGTGCCGACCGGCTTGACCGTGAGGGTTACACCCATGACGGAACGATCCTGTCGTTCGAGGATACCCAGATCGGGATCAAATTCACGGACTATGTCGATGAAACGGTGATTGTCTATGGCCAGACCGAAGTTACGGCTGACCTCTATGCCGCCCGCGAAGCCACGGGCGGGACCATTGAATTCAACGTCGCGGATGTTGTGATCAATGACGCCAAGAGCGATGCACCCTATGTGACCTATACCGTAGATGGCGAAGCCCGGCGGATTGACTGTGATTTCATTGCCGGCTGCGATGGGTTCCATGGTGTCAGTCGCCAGACAATCCCACAGGACCAACGGCAGGAATTTGAAAAAACATATCCCTTTGGCTGGCTTGGTATCCTGTCGGAAACGCCACCGGTATCAGAGGAATTGATCTATGCAAGTTCGTCACGCGGATTTGCCTTATGTTCGATGCGCAACGAAAACCTCAGCCGCTATTACATCCAGTGCAGTCTGGATGATCAGGTTGAAAACTGGTCGGATGACGCGTTCTGGGATGAACTCAAGCGCCGCATTCCGAAAGAGGCCGCAGACCGTCTTGTGACGGGGCCGAGCATTGAAAAATCGATTGCGCCGCTGCGCAGTTTTGTTTGCGAGCCGATGCAATGGGGCCGTTTGTTCCTGTGCGGAGATGCGGCGCATATCGTGCCGCCGACGGGGGCCAAGGGGCTGAACACCGCCGCCTCTGACGTTCATTATCTATACCATGCCCTGACGGACTATTACGGCGAGGGCGATGATACGGGCATCAAAACCTATTCGGAAAAGGCGCTTGCCCGGGTTTGGAAGGCCGAGCGGTTCAGCTGGTGGATGACCAGCCTGCTGCACCAATTCCCCACCCAGACGCCGTTTGATCTGAAAATGCAGCAGGCAGAGATTAACTTTTTGCGCACCAACAAGGCCGCGCAGGCTGTGTTGGCCCAAAATTATGTTGGCCTGCCATACTAAAGGAATATCCACGATGAACCGGATGGAAAAAGGGATGCAGGTCCGCCGACAGGTGCTTGGTGATGTGCATGTCGACAGGGCAGAGGCTGCAAAGACCGCATTTGACCTGCCATTTCAAACGCTCATTACCGAAACGGCATGGGGGAATGTCTGGGCCAGTGATGCGATTTCGCGACGCGAACGGTCGATGCTGACCCTTGCCCTGCTGGCGGCTACCGGCAATTTTGAGGAAATTCCGATGCACATCCGCGCGTGCGCCCGCACCGGGGCAAGCCAAAGCGATGTCATGGAAGCATTTCAGCATGTTGCCATTTATGCTGGCGTGCCAAAGGCGAACCATGCGATCAAGCTGGCCAAACAGACCTACGCCGAAATGGAGGCAGACAATGGGTAAACCCGCCGAATATTATCAACGCGACCGCAGGCTGCATCCACCGGCCCATGCCCCGCATTACAAGACCTCTGTGACCCGGTCGCCGCAAAAGGCATTGATCAGTCTGGAAAATTCCATCAGCGAGATCACTGGCCCCAGATTTGGCCATAATGATATCGGCGCAAACGACAATGATCTTCTGTTCAATTTTGCCACCCCCGGCGAAAGCCCGATTGGCGAGCGGATCATCATGCACGGTCGCGTGTTGGATGAAAACGCGCGCCCGGTTCCCAACGCCCTAGTCGAGATCTGGCAAGCCAACGCGGGTGGCCGCTATCGCCACAAGAAAGATACCTATCTGGCTCCGATGGACCCTAATTTTGGCGGTTGCGGGCGCACGATCACCGATGAAAACGGCTACTATTTCTTTCGCACGGTCAAGCCCGGTGCCTATCCCTGGCGCAACTGGGTCAACGACTGGCGGCCCGCCCATATCCATTTTTCGATCTTTGGCACAGCTTGGGCGCAGCGCCTGATTACCCAATGCTATTTCGAAGGCGACCCGTTGATCCCCAAATGCCCGATTGTGCAATCCATCCCCGACCCGGAGGCGATTGAACAGTTGACGGCCGCGCTGGATCTGAATGCGACCATCCCGCTTGATAGTATCGCCTACAAGTTTGATGTCGTGCTGCGGGGGCGCCGTTCGACATTGTTTGAAAACCGGATGGAGGGGAACTGATGGCCCAGAAGCTGGATTATTTGCGCGAAACGGCATCGCAGACCGCAGGCCCTTACGTACACATCGGGTTGGCCCCCGGTGCGGCCGGGTTCGAGATTTTTGACAATGAACTGGGACAGGATATCGCCGGACCCAACGCCAAGGGCGAACGGATCCGGGTCGAAGGCATTGTACGTGACGGGACGGGGTCGCCGGTCAAGGATGTGCTGATTGAAATCTGGCAAGCCAATGCCGACGGCATCTATGCCCATCCAGAAAGTGCGGGCGAGGTCGAAGAAGGTTTTCGCGGTTTTGGTCGCGTTATCCCTGCCTTTGAAACCGGAATTTGGGCCTTTGACACAATCAAACCCGGCGCGGTTGATGGTGCCCCGCACCTGAACCTTTGGGTCGTTGCACGCGGCATCAATGTCGGGCTGAACACCCGGCTTTATTTTTCGGATGAAGACAATAGCGCCGATCCGGTCCTGAACCTGATCGAGTGGGAAAACCGCCGCGCGACCTTGATTGCACAGCGTGGTGACGACGCAACCTATCGCTTTGATATTACGTTGCAAGGCGACAATGAAACGGTGTTCTTTGATGTCTGACAAACCTTGCATTATCTGCTGTGCAATCACGGGGTCTGTTCCCAAAAAGGAAAATAACCCCGCAGTGCCGATCACTGTGACGGAACAGATCGAAAGCACCCACGAAGCCTTTGAAGTGGGCGCGACCATTGCCCATTGCCATGTGCGCAATGACGATGAAAGCCCGTCGTCTGACCCGGAAAAATTTGCACTGCTCAAGGAAGGCATTGAAAAACACTGCCCCGGCATGATCGTGCAACTGTCCACTGGCGGGCGCTCGGGCGCGGGCAAGACCCGTGGCGGTATGCTGTCCCTTGCGCCTGACATGGCGTCTTTGTCTGTGGGTTCGAACAACTTCCCAACGCGGGTGTACGAAAACCCGCCTGATCTGGTGGATTGGCTGGCCAGCGAGATGCGGACCTATAACATTAAGCCAGAGGTCGAGGCATTTGACCTGAGCCACATCCACCAGGCCGTGGCGATGAACAAGGACGGGCGCATTCCCGGCCGCCTTTATGTGCAGTTTGTCATGGGGGTGAAAAATGCAATGCCAGTCGATCGTGACGTGTTCGACTATTACATCAAGACCATCAAGCGCTTGGCTCCTGATGCCGACTGGTGTGCGGCTGGCATTGGCCAGTACCAAATTACCGTGAACGAATGGTGCATCGCCGAAGGCGGCCACACCCGTACCGGATTGGAAGACAACATGCGTCTGGACCGCGCCACGCTGGCACCTTCGAATGCCGCTCTTGTGCAACGCGCTGTTGATCTTTGCGCCAAATACGATCGCCCCGTCGCCACATGGCAGCAGGCGCGTGACATGTTGGATGTACCGCTCCGCACGTAGCCTTTCCGTGGGGAAATAGCTTGGGACCCCGCGTGAATGGCATTGAGATGCCCTCTGGCCAGCCGTTGCGGAATTGGATAGAACTCTGAAAGTCCAGCAGAAAGCCTATGCCGTGGCGGTCACTTTGAAAGATGTCGCAGAACTTGCGGGGGTTTCCCGCTCGGCGGTGTCGCGCACCTTTACCAAGGGGGCGTCCGTATCGGCCAAGACCCGCGCCAAAGTGACGGCTGCCGCCAGAGAATTGGGTTACAGCCCCAACGCGCTGGCCTCGTCGCTGACGACAGGGCGGACCAAGATGATCGGCCTTGTGTCCAATAACTTTCACAATCCGATTTTCCTGAACGTCTTTGATCTGTTCACAAAGAGCCTGCAAGAACGCGGACTGCGGCCGCTGCTGGTGAACCTGACCGATGAAGTAGATCCCGAAAACTCGCTGCGGATGCTGCGCGCCTATTCGGTTGACGGGGTGATCGTGGCGTCCTCCACGCTGCCAGCGAGCTTTTCCCAAGCCTTTGCAGATGTGGGTCTGCCTGTGGTGCATTCCTTTGGGCGGCAAACGTCAAACCCGCGGGTCGATGTGCTGGGGATCGACAATATCGCGGCGGGACGGCTGGCTGCACAAACGCTGATCGACAGGGGGTACCGCAAGATCGCCTTTATGGGCGGGCCAGAAAGTGCGACGTCAACGCAGGACCGCCTGAAAGGGTTTGCACAGGTGGCGGACGCCGATCCGCAGGTCAAAATGACGGTCAGTTTTGCGACCAACTATTCCTTTGATGCAGGCCGCGCGGAAATGGCGCGATTGCTACAGTCCACCCCCGCAGAGGCTTACTTTTGCGGAGATGATGTGCTGTCAATCGGTGCCTTGTCCGCCATTCAATCGGCAGGATTGCAGGTGCCTGACGATATCGGGATCATCGGCCTGAACGACATGGAAATGGCGGGCTGGGACAACATAAACCTGACAACGATCCACAATCCGATCGGGCAGATCATTACCTCGTCGGTCGCTCTTATTGCGTCTGTCTTGGAGAATGGCAGCCACACCCCGCAGGCACAGCAGTTCGTATGTCATATTGTTGAGCGTGGCACGCTACGCCCGTTGCCCTAGAGCCAATCAGCTGGATGCAGGCATCGCCGTCCGCCGGGCAGACCGGTGTAGGTTGCGGGCCAGATACCACTATTTCACTGGATGTACGCGGACCTTGAGTATCCGCTGCAACTTCCCAGCTTCAGTCAGTCCAAGACGCAGCATTTCTGCGGCGAAGGCGGGGCCGCCGCCCTTATCGTCAGTGCGCTCAATGATTTCTTCCACGCTGTACGTTATTCCGGGCGGGAACAGGATTTCATCCTCTTCGGGGCTATTGGAAAAACTGCGCACCGGTTTGCCGCCACGTTCAGGCGGCAGGTCGTACACAATGAGTGAATCGCGGCCGGTAAATGGCTGGCTACGGCTTGTGCTGTTCATTTCCTTGATGGCAAATTCCATGCCTTTCTTATGCGCTTCAAGCGTATAGCGGGGTTTGACATTGTCGTACTCTTCAAGTTCAACGCCCGGGTCTTCGCGCCCGGCGGCAGCATTTTGGGCCAGACTGTATTGAGTGTCATCAATCCGGAAGATGTGCTTTTCTGCTGTTGGTGAAAGCAACTCGACCGCAGGGCCCATGATCCTGACCAGCTTCCAGCCCGCTTCGTCACCGTCTGTCTTTGTGTGCCGCACGACGTCCAAATGCCGCAACCCATCCTCTGCCCACGGGCGCAGATTTGCCGCCTGATCAATGATCCGCCCTTCTTTGCGCATGTTGATCGCTTCGGCTAGGTCAGAGTAGATATTCGCAAAGGCCGTCAGCATCCCTTTGGCGTGACCGATGGTGGTGCAGGTGGTGCGGTCGGCATCTGGTGACAGGTTCGCTTTGCTGCGTTCGATCTATCTACAACCGCTGGCCCGATCTGGCGGCTTTCGCCGCCGCCGATCATACCCTATTGCAGTTTTGTTATGCCTTATGCCCGTTCAAAGCCGCTTTTGAACATGCGGAGCGCGCGGGGACGATAAGTGAACGATCCTGCAAGAACGGTTGGCGTGCACCCGCCTAGTCGCCGTGCCGCAATAGCCGTTGTTTCTGACGACCCCAGTCGCGTTTGGCCTCTGTGGCGCGCTTGTCGTGGTTTTTCTTGCCCTTCGCGGTCGCAATCTTGAGCTTCACCAGCCCGCGATCGTTGAAATACATGACCAGCGGGACAAGCGTCATGCCCTCGCGCTTGGTGGCATTCCAGAGCTTTGATAGTTCCTTGCGGCTGACCAGCAGCTTGCGCTTGCGCCGTTCTTCGTGGCTGAACATGGCTCGGTCATAAGGGGCGATGTAGGCATTCGTCAGCCAAAGTTCGCCATCATCAACCGACGCATAGCTATCGGCAATATTCGACTGGCCCGTGCGCAGGGATTTGACTTCGGAGCCGGTCAGGATAATGCCCACCTCGATGTCATCCTCGATGGCATAATCATACCGCGCGCGCCGATTTTCGGCGACGACCTTGTAATTTGTCTTTTGTGGTTTCTTGCCCATAGTTGGGTTGAGATAAGCGATAGGATGCGTGCGTACAAGGTGCGCCATAGAGCCTAATTGGTGGAGAGGCCCAATGTTGATACAAATTGCCCTTGGTTCGGCACTGCTGATCACGTCAATTCTGATCGCAGGTGTCAGCTTTTGGCTGCTGGAATGCGGCCTGCGCCGGATGCGGGGATGGCTGACCCGCGCGCCGCACCGCCCCAAGCTTATTCTGGTGCTTTGTCTGGCGGCCTTGTGGATTTTGGCGCAGATGACGGCTGCGGTGTGGCTTTGGGCGCTGACCATGCTTGCGCTCGGGATATTCGATACGCTCGAGCTGTCGGTCTATTTCGCGCTCGTTGCCTTTACCACCTTGGGGTTCGGCGATGTACTGTTGCCGATGGAATGGCGCTTGCTGTCTGGCATGGCTGCGGTCAACGGGTTGTTGAATATCGGGCTGGTCACGGCGGGTATGGTCGAAATGCTGCGCCAGTTGCGGTTGCAGCAGATCACTGTGGTTGAAGATAACACATGACCGTTCCCATTCTGACAAACACTGCCGCCCGCCATTTGTTCCTGCATAAACATGGCCTGAGTGAGCGCCCGTCCGGCGCGGGCAAGGGTGCGGACTTGTCGGCTGCGCTGGATCATTTAGGCTTTGTGCAGCTTGATAGCGTCAATACTTTCGCCCGCGCGCATGACCTGATCCTGTGGTCACGCCGCCAACAATACCGCCCGCCTGCATTGCAAAGTCTTTTGCAGGGCCGTGCCGTTTTTGAACATTGGACCCATGATGCTGCTGCGATCCCTATGGCGCTGTTCCCCCATTGGCGGCTGCGTTTCAGCCGTGACGCCGACAGGATGGCAACCCTGTGGAAAGAATGGCGGCGTGACGGCTTCATGGAGAAGATCGACGATGTTCTGCGCCATGTGACTGACGGTGGCCCCTGCTCAAGCGGTGATGTGGGCACGGACGAGGTGAAAGGCTCTGGCGGCTGGTGGGATTGGCATCCATCCAAGACCGCGCTGGAATATCTGTGGCGGTCGGGCCAGTTGTCTGTCGCCAAGCGGGTCGGTTTTCGCAAGGTCTATGACCTGACCGAGCGGGTGATCCCGCCCGAGGCCCTGAATGCCCGTCCCCACGTCGACGAGACGATTGATGCGCTGTGCGCGGGTGCCCTTGATCGGCTTGGCTTTGCCACCAGCGGCGAGTTGGCCGCATTCTGGGACACGGTCACTCCGGCGGAAGCCAAAGACTGGTGCGCGGCGGCCTTGGCTGATCGCCGCCTGATCGCGGTGGATTTGGAAGGTATCGACGGCAAGCTGCGCCGATCCTTCGCGTGGCCCGATGTCATGGATCAAGCCGTGGCCCCGCCGGTCAAGCGCCTGCGCATCCTGTCGCCATTCGACCCCGTCCTGCGTGATCGCAAAAGGGCAGAGCGGCTGTTTGGTTTCCACTACAGGATCGAGATTTTCGTTCCGGCTGCAAAACGCAAATATGGATACTACGTCTTTCCGGTGATCGCGGGCGACCGGATGATTGGCCGGATTGACATGAAACGCGAAGGCGAGGTGCTGAATGTCAGCGCCTTCTGGCCAGAGCGCGGGGTGCAGATGGGAACGGGTCGGTTGAAATCGCTGGAGGCAGAACTGGACCGGGCCGCAAGGTTCAGCGGATGCATCGACGTGCGTTATGGGGAAGGGTGGCTGAAGCGGGGACTAGATCAGCCCGGCTGAGGCGTCTCACCTTTGCCCCCGCGATCAACCTTTGCTGCATTGGTTCCCGCTTTTGCCTGTTCTGCCGCATATTCCTCCTGCGCCAGTTTGCGCAGCGCGCCCCGGATGATCTTGCCGGTGGTGGTCATCGGCATTTCCTCTATGAACCGGACGGCGCGGGGGTATTCGTGGGCCGCCAGCCGTGTCTTGACGAACTGCGCGATTTCAGCGGCAAGCGCGTCTGACGGCGCACACCCCGGTGTCAGCTTGAGATAGACAGCAACGACCGCGCCGCGCAGATCATCCGGTTTGGCCACAGCGCCTGCCAGCGCGACCGCCGGATGCCTGAGCAGGCAATCTTCGATTTCGGCGGGCCCGATCCGATAACCGGCAGAGCCGATCACATCATCATCGCGCCCGACAAAACGCAAGGTGCCGTTCGGATTTCGGATACCCCTGTCACCCGTCAAAAGCCATTTGCCAGATGGTCCGGTGACGAACTTCTCTGCCGTGGCTTGCGGATTGTTCCAATACTCCAGGAACATGACCGGATCAGGTGCCAGAACAGCGATAGCGCCTTCCTGCCCCTCTGGCAGGACATCGCCGCTTGTCTCGTCAATAATCTCGACCCGATGCCCCGGCACCGGCCGGCCCATTGCACCCGGGGTTGGTGATTCCTGCGCAGAACAAGACGAGACGATCATGTTGCATTCGGTCTGGCCGTAGAACTCGTTGACAGTGGTGCCCAACGTGCGGTGACACCAGTCGGTCAACTCGGGCCCCAACGCTTCACCTCCGCTGCCGACAGAGCGGACCTGAATGCCAAGTTTTTCCGCGTCAGGCAGTTGCCGCATGATTTTCATCGCGGTTGGAGGCAGGAAGATATTCTGTACCGCATGGTCCTTGATCAGCGCAAACGCCGCCGCAGGATCAAACTTTTCAAACCGCCGCGCCACGACCGTGATGCCATGGTGCAGGCTTGGCATCAGCACATCCAGCAGCCCGCCGATCCACGCCCAGTCGGCGGGTGTCCAGAAACGGTCATTGTCGTGGGGCAGGAAATTATGGCTCATTTCGACGCCGGGCAGATGGCCAAGCAGAACCCGATGCGCGTGCAGCGCCCCTTTGGGGTTGCCCGTCGTGCCACTGGTGTAGATCAGCAAGGCGGGGTCGTCGGCCCTGGTGTTGACCGGGGTGAAATCAGGCGCCTCTGCGGCGCAAGCACTGGCAAAAGATTCCGCCATATCATCGGCCCCATCGACCGACAGAATGCATGTCAGATCAGGTAGCTGCGTGCGCAAGGCCCGCAGTTTGGCAAGGCCGGACCTGTCGGTGATGACGGCTTTTGCACCGGAATCGCGTAAACGGTGAAGCAATGCGTCTTCACCGAAAAGCGTGAACAGCGGGATTGAAATGCAACCCATCTTTGTGACCGCGATATGGGCCGCCGCCGTTTCAACCCGCTGTGGCAGCAGCACGCCGACCCGGTCGCCGTAGCCGCTGCTTGCAGCAGTAATCCCCCGCCGGGCGAGGGCATTCGCCAATTGATTGGACAGATTTTTCAGGTCCCGAAAACTGACTTCTTCGGCCCGCCCATCCTTGTCTATATCAATGATCGCGGTCCGGTCGGGACTGCGCGCAGCCCAAGAATCGCAAATGTCGACGCCGATGTTGAAGTGGGTGGGAATATTCCACGCAAAGCCGTCATACATCGCGGCATAATTATCTTGGGGAATGAGCATACACCCTCTTTCCTGTTCAGTCGTCTTGATAAACACCGTGGGCAAGACTGGTCAACGCCCGTTTCGAAATCCGCTTCCATGCGCTATTTGATCCTGTGCGAAAAACGTTTAATAACCCGATAGTTAAATAATCTTTGCGTCGGCCATGCGCCACGAAAGCTGCCTGTCACCCCGAGCGAAAGCGAATGAAATGTATGCATCGACTCAGGAGAATGTCTTTGAGGCACTGAGCTTCCTCTCTGCCGAATTGCGCGCAGCCCTTGCCGTGGCCCCGGACGGAACAACTTGCGGGGCGCTCCCCCCGCGCAAGGTGGCCTTGCTATGGTCCGACATTGCGGGATTTTCGCGTCACACGCATATGTTCCTGTCCGCCGGGTCCGAGGGCGTCGACAGGCTGCACCGCGAGATCAACGCGCATTATGACCAGCTGATCGAGACGATCCTGTCGCACGGGGGCGAACCTGTCACGTTTGTCGGTGACGGTCTGTTGTCGGTTTGGCCGGTGGACAACGGTGGCATGGCGCAGGCGGTTGCACGTGCTGCCAACACTGCCAACGCACTTGTGCGAAAACGCGAGAACGGCGATTCCCATTTTGATCTTAACCACCATATTGCTTGCGGCGATATCCAAACGGTCGAGCTTGGCGGGCGAAATGGTCGTTGGTTGACAACGTCTGTTGGCTCCGCGCTCAAGGAACTGGAACAGATCGCGACGATCAAACAGCCGAACCAGATATTCCTGACGGCCACTGCGGCGTCGCTGTGTCCTGCGGATACAGTTTCGGAGGTGATTGGGGGCAAGAGCGCCCACAGGCTGTTGGGGGACATCCCCTTTGTTTCAGCTGAAAGAACCGTGCTTGCCGTACCGCCTGCAACAGCATGGGACGCGACTGTCGCGCGGATGCCGCGTTTTGCCCAAGGGTGGATCGAAACGGTTGGCCTCAAGTATCTGGCAGAGCTGCGCCCCGTGACTTCGGTCAGCGTCGTCCTGCATGGTTTTGACCAGAGCACCGGCGAGGGCGCAGCGCGGCTGGACCAAATCGTGCAGAGCGTTCAAGAGATCGTGCATGGTCGTGACGGTTACGTGGCGGAGGTCATTGTTGATGACAAAGGCGTGTCGATCCTCGTGACCTTCGGAACCCCGCCGGACGCCCACTCTGACGATCCCTTGCGCAGCGTTCTGTCTGCACGCGACATTCTGGCAGCCCTCAGGCAACGGGGGGTGCAGTCCAGCATTGGCGTTGCCACAGGTCGGATGCTGTGCTGTATCGTCGGAAACAAGGACCGGCGCTGTGATCTGGTCTTGGGTGATGCGCTGATCCGGTCCACGCGACTTGCGGGTGCAACGGAAGACGGCATCCTTATTGACAAGAACACGATGCGCGCAACGCAGGACCGTGTGGCGATTGCCGCCGATCCGATGATGTTGCTGTTCAAAGGGGCGCAAACACCGGCACCGGTCTGGGCGCTTGAGGATGAACAAAGGCCTGCGGAATCCACCCATAATATCCAGGGCCGGGCCAGTGAAAAAGAGCTGTTGCTGCGCTGTTGGTCACACGCAACATCCGGAATCTATGGCACCAACGTTGTTGTTGAAGGCGAATCCGGTGTCGGAAAAACAAGCCTTGCCCTGAACCTGCGCGATCATGTGACGGCAAGCGGTGGCAACTTCAGGATTGTGGCCGCATCGGCGATTGAACAGGCGTCGCCCTATAGTGCGCTGCGCAGCCTTTTTCTGGATGTGCTGGGCGTTTTACCTTTGATGACGGCCCAAAAGCGGCAGGGCACTATCTTGTCCAGGTTGCCTTATGACCTGCGCGAACGTGCCCCCTTTCTGAACGCGCTGTTCCCGACCGGATTGGATGAAACCCCGGTCACGCAAGACGCGATCGGGCGTGCGCGTGCGGCCCACATTCAAAGTTATGTTGTTGATGTGCTGTGTCATGCATTGGCCGACACCCCATCATGCCTTTGTGTGGATGATGCCCAGTGGCTGGATGACGAATCGGGTCAGGTTCTCGCCCGACTGGCAGAGGCCCTGCCGTCCCTGATGATCGTTGTGCTGACCCAGCCAACCGCCGACAACAGGTGGCAGGATTTCGCACAGAACGCCGGATTTGCGCATCTGCCATTGGGCCCCCTGACGCGCGCCGGGCTCAAGGAACTGGTCTTGCGGTGTCTGGATTGTGAGACTGTTGACGCCGCGCTGTTTGATCGGATTGAAAAACTGACAGAAAGGCACGCATTCTACTGTGTCGAACTGTTGCGCAGCCTTGTGGAGAAGAAAGCAATCACGCAGCACGCGGGCAAGGCGACACTCGCCGATGCCGCAGCCCTTGACGCCGCCAGTTTGCCTGACACGATGCATGGAATGGTCTTGCAGCGGCTGGACCGGCTTGACCCGGCCGAGCAGCTTTCGCTGCGGGTTGCCTCGGTCGCCGGTCTGGTTTTTCCGACACAGCTGGTCTGCGATATTCATCCGGTCGCTGAACCCGACGTGGCGATTGCGGCGCAGTTGAAGCAACAGGTTTCGAACGGTTTCCTGCGTACGCAGGATCAGGGCGAAAATCTGGGTTATGCTTTTTCCCATAGCATCGTCAGAGAGGTGGCGCACAGCCAGTTGCCAGCTCAGCAGAGCAGGGGCCTTCATGCCAAGGCCGCCCAATGGATCGAAGAAAACGCAGCCGAGGACCGCGCCAGCCGTATGCTGGAGCTTGCACATCATTGGGAACAGGCAGGTGCAAAGGACCGTGCCGTCGGCTACATGATCGAAGAGGCCCAGCGTCTCTTTGGTCAGGGCTTTGCCATTGATGCCGTAAAGGTGGGCTTGCGTGCGATGCGTACAGCCGGGGTCGATGTGCCTGAAGGCACAGCCGCACTAGGACAAGGCATTGAGGAAAACATCGCTGAAATTGAACGCCTGACCGCAGGGCGCCATCCGACCGAACTGCTTTCTGGATTGCAGCCACCATCGGATGATCTCGCCCTGCGTTTTCTGGCGATCCTGCCGACCGCCCCGCTTGCGTTCCAGTCCAACCAGTTCGAAATCTTTGCATGGGCCGCGACATCGGCGATGCGGCTTGTCATGGAAAATCAGTCGGGTCCCCCGCATGCCTTTGCGATCTATTCCATCGTGCGTGCGCTCTTGACGCAGGACAAGGTTGCGGGTGCGGCCTGGTCGCGCGCCGCCCTTGATCTTGATGCGGTAACGGGCGGCACCGCGTTACCCGCTGTGGCCTTTATCGATACCTGGTTTCATGGGCACTGGCGGGTGCCGATGGCAGAAAGTATTGCCATCAACCGTGCCGCCCGAAAGATGGATGTGGCCCCGCAAGATCAGCAATACGCGAGCTATAATATCGCGGGCGCTGTGATACTGCGGGCCGCAACGGGTCACCCGTTGGCCGATGTTGTCGATCAGGCCCAGAGGGCCCTGACCACTGCGCTATACCGCAATGCTCGTATGCATACGGTCCTTGAAATGCAGTTCGCGCGGGCGTTGCAGTCAAAGACCGATAATCCGCTGTCATTGTCTGATCATGCGATTGACGAGGACAAGGATATCGGCTGGGTCGCAGAGACGGAGTTTGCAAATCAAAGCGCGTTCTATCTTGCGACACGAGTACGGCTGCATCGCTATGCGGGTGACTGGGAAGGTGCCTTGGCGTGGTATGATCGCGCCTGCGAAATGGGTGGTGCGATCGCCGGTCAGATGATTGAATGTGACCTTGTTCTGCACGGGTTGTTGGCGCGGTTCGGGGCTGTTCTGTCCGACAACAGCAGCCTGTCAGCGCATACTGATCCCATCCAGAAGGCCATCGCGATGTTGGAAGAGTGGCACGTCATCCAGCCGGACAATTTTGGCGCAAAAGCGCAGATGTCAAAGCTGATCTGGGCAGGGTTCAATGGGGACACGAGCGCAGCCGCTGCTTTGAGCGACCTGGCTGACAGTCTGGGGCCGGATCAATGGTTGCAGGACCGCGCATTGGCCCTCGAATACGCGGCACGACTGGACCTGGTCACCGCGCGCAAGCAAGCAGCCATCGCCGCCTATGAAACGTGGGGGGCGACAGCAGTTGCCGCTCGCCTGCGGGACGCGTGGCTCTAGTTCCGCCGCATCAACATTGCATTGGCGTGCATGTCCGGTCCAAGGCACAACACGACGAGCCAGTCTTGGGTGAAATCATTGGCATTCTGCGCCCCCCACGACAGATTGAACAGCACGCTGCACTGCACCATGTTGGCATATTGCGCGATGGTCTGGACGTAGCAGCCCGGTTTGATCACATCTTTCCAATGGTCCATCAGTTTGGTGCTGGCCTGATGGGTCAGCAGGCAAATATCTTTCGCATCGACCCGGTTTCGTGCCAACAGTTGTGCAACCGCGTCCGCTGATGTGTTGACGCCAAATTCGGTAAAGCCTTTGATCCCTTCTTCGGTGATGTGAAAATAGGGGTGGGTGTATTCGCTGTCGGGCAGCCCGCCCCCATCTTGCACCTTTTCTGGCAACAGGTCGGGGGCCATGAACATCGACCCGTAGTAGGAGGTATCTGCAACCGTGATTTCATCGACGAAATGCCAGCATGCAGCATTGTCCGACGGCCCGATGACGCAAGCCGCCGCCCCATCAGCGGCAGAGACTGCTTGCGCCGTATGATAGTCCACATAGCGCGTCCAGTTGTCGCCCAGAACAATCAAGACATATGTGGCCCTCCCAGCCCGGATCAGCGCGTCAGCGATCATCATGCCGGCATTGAACTGCGAAAAATTGTTGCCTACGGGCAGGGGCAATGCACGTGCAGGCAGCCCCAGCCGGTGGTGCAGCTCGCTGATCGTGTTGGGCGTCACATATGCGCCAATCGATCCGTCGCCAATCAGCAGATCAACCTGATCGGGGCGAATGCCAGCGTTCTTCAGCGCCAGTTGGGCGGCAGGCAGCATGATGTCGATCATGCATTCGCCTTCTGACAAGACATGCCGTTTGTCGTATCCCGCAAACAGTTCTAGTCCCGCCGGGTTGTTCTTCTTGATCCAGTCAAAGATCGGGTCATCGTTCAGCCGGATTTTCCCCGGCACTGTATGCCCGGTGCCAAGGATACGGGGGACAAAGGCAGTCATGCCTTGGCCTGCCAATCAGGCTTGCCCATGCCCAGTTTAGCCAAAGCCTTGTCTGATGTTTGCAGCGCCCCTTCGACCCACGTTTGGACGGTCGAAAAGGACTCGCCCACGATAAAGGCGTTCAGACCATCAACAGGTTGCGGGATCTTGTCGACCAATTCCCACGATTTGTAACCGGGGTTCCAGAAATGGACAGCACCGCCATATGGGGCATTCATCCAGTCCATATAGGCGGCGTCAACGGGTTCGGGGGCATCGGTGACCTGATGCATTTCCATCAGCTGGCGGTGCATCTCAAGCACCATTTCCTTGGGCACCTTGTGGTCTGTCCAGTTCTTGTGACGCCGCGCTGCAACGTGATCCTTGGGCGCGGCCCAATCGGCATGTTCGCTTTCAAAGTACGCCGGGCCATGTCCGAGTTGCCTGGTGTTGCGCGGCCCCTCTGGCCCCGTTTGATAGCCGCCCCAGAAACTGGTGCTGGACTGATCGTTATAGGCCATGATTGCGGAATAGCTGCCATCGTTTGTCGACCAATAGTAGCATTGGCGCAGCGGAATGTCGGTGACGGACCGCCCTTCGGACAGGTTGCAAAGCTCTTTCCACCAAGGGGATTCGTAGATCAGGAAAAGCTTGTAAAGCGGGATACCTTCCACGGATTCCAGCAAGGCGGGTACTTGGGGGGCACGGTCGGGGTCCAGCAGGGGACCGGTCCGGCGCAGCGCCTTGATTGCGGCCTGCGGCAGGGCCAGCACGATGGCGCGCGCATGGACGTCGTCGGCCTTTTCAAAATGCAGACACATGCCCTTGTGCCCATCGCCCATGTCATAATCATCGAAGTGGTCAAGCCGCATGCCCATGTGAATCCTGCCGCTTTCTTCGAACTGTCCGGCCAGTTCCCACAGCATCGCCTCGAAGCCCTCATCAAATAGGTAGTATTTCGTGCCGGGGGTGAAATCGAAATTCTCTGCTATGATATCCACGGCGTTTGAATTGGCACCCAGCACGTCATAACCGATGGCGGTAATCGCCAGTTTGCGGCCCTCGTGGCTCAGGTGCCGTGACAGCAGATTCCAGAACCCCACTTGATAAAGCGGGCGACCGTCGACCTTCGCTTTGTGCAGAAATTCTTTAAGCGCCTTGCCTTGCAGGCCCTTGATCTCTGGAAATTCCTTGGTGACCGCCCAGGATAGCAGTTCTGACGGGTCCTGCGTGGTGCCATTGGTGATGAATGCCAGTTCTTCGTCTGTCAGGTTGTAGGGCAGGTCGGTGTCGGGGTTAACCAGTTCTGACTGTACAAAATGCTTGCGCCGCAACCATGCATAGTTGTTGGGGGCGGCAACCACTTGTTGGTGATGCGCGATATCGAGTTTTTCCACCAGCGCGCTGACGATGGGTTGGTTGTTCAAAAACCGCATTCCGCCGATTTCCATCGGATCATCGGGCATACTTGCGGGGGATGCCGACAGCAGCCGGCCCCCGATTCGGTCAGAGCTTTCGTAAACCGCGATTTTCAACGGCCCTGCGCCGCCAATTTTCTTGCGGATGCAGTCCAATTCGGTATCGGTCGCCTGCGCCAGACGCCATGCGGTATAAATGCCGGATGCGCCGCCGCCCACGATGGCGAAATCGATCAAGTCAGTCATATCAATGTTTCCTCATAGTCAACAGCCGCGCTTGGGCTTTGGATGGCGCGTATTTTTCGTCGTAATAGGGCGGCTCTGCTGTGCGGTCGATTTGCGCCACGATGACCTGCGGTTTCTTGTCTGCTTCTGCCTTGGCCACGGCTGTTTTCAATGCCGTTTCAAACGTATCAGGTGAATTTACCGTATAGGCATCTGCGCCCAACCCGCTTGCGAATTGCGCAAGATCAGGTGACCCGAGCGAGAACATTTCCTTCCAGTCGTCGATGTTGCCGCCTTTGAAATGTTCCATTCCCTGACTGACCATCGACAGATCATCATCATGCAGCACGACCCAGATCGCACCCACGCCATTGCGCTGGGCTGTCGAGATTTCCGTCCCCTGCATCATGAATGCGCCATCGCCCGTAAAGGCCACGCATGTCGCATCTGGACGGGCCAGTTTGGCACCAACCACTGCACCGGAGGCAAAGCCCATTGGCCCCATATCAAGGGATGCATGGACCTCAAACCCCGGTTTTGACACCAGATAATGCGCACCCCAGCCAACGCAGTTGCCCGCGTCGAGCATGATGATCGTTTTGTCGGCAGGCAGCACATCCTGCATCACGCGGCACAGAGCGGCGGGCTGCACTGGCGTCGTGGTCGCCTTGTACTGTGCGTCAGAGGAAAAGGGTGAATGATTGGCCTTGATCTGCGCGACCTTGGCTTTGCGCGCGGCAACCTGATCGGGTGGTGGCGGTGCCTCACCCGACAGGCGCGCAAGTGCGTTGATGAATGCGCCCGCTTCACCCACAACGCCCAGATCGACGGGAAAATCCCGTGCAATGACGCGTTGGTTTGCATCAAGCTGCACGATGGGCCCTTTGGGCCGCAGGATCGGGTTCCATTTGTTGGTTGCCAATTCACCAAGGCCGGAACCGATGACAAGCAGCGCGTCGTAATGCGGGTCCTCCTGGGTCATCCAGTAGTAGGGCCATATGCAATTGGCGATGCCGAACATGCGCAGCGACAATGGGTGGTCTTCGGGGAAAACCCCTTTGCCGTCGGCGGTGGTGATGACCGGAATGCCGCGGGCTTCAACAAAATGCGTAAATGCGGCCAGCGTGGCGGAATCGCGCAACGCCTCGCGGCAGCCATTGCCCAGCATGATAAGCGGGCGCTGTGCGGCTGCCAGAATCTCCAGCGTTTGTTCGACCTTGTGCGGTGCGGCAACAGGGGGCGGGCTGCGGTAGCGGGCGGGGCTGTCGGGCATGGTCACAGGCACGGGTGGGTCACCGGGCTTGCCCAGTTTGACAGCCTGCTGGCCGGTTACATCAACAGGCAGCGAAATATGGGCCGCATGGCGCGGCACATCCAGCGCCGTGCGCAAGGCAGCTTCGGCCAGCCGTTGCGCATTTACGCCCGATGTCAGAATGGTGGAATAGGCCGACGATGCCTGATAGATTGCGTTCACATCCAGCTTGCCGTCGATCCCTTCCTGCAAATAACCCATGCCTGCATAGGCTTCGGCAATCTCGCCTGTCAGCGCGAGCATGGCCGACCCGCCTGCTTCGGCGTTCATGACCCCGGTCAGCGCGTTTGTTGCACCAGGGCCGGTTGTCACCATCACCACGCCCAGCTTGCCGCTGGCCCTATAATAACCGTCAGCCATATAGGCCGCGCCGGTTTCCTGCCTGCAAATCACATATTTGATGTCGTCGCGCTGGGTATAAAACTCATCCAGCATTTCGATCAGTCCGCCGCCGGGGACGCCAAAGACATGGCTGACCCCTTCGAGTTTCAAGTAAGCAATCAACATCTGTGCGACGTTTGGAATTTCTTTTTGCACTCTTTGTCCTACCCCAAATAAATTCCGGGACAGGGCGCTGCGGGTTTTGCCTCGGTCACATGCCATCAGGCGGAGTGACGTCAAAGATACGTGGCAACACCTTGGAACTCATCAGCGCTTGAAATATGCTGGTTCCTATCGACCTGTCTCAGTTCTGTATCGCCCCCCACACGAAACTAGATACGTTTTGCAGGATCATCACAAGTTTGTTCTGCCGCCGTGGTTTTGAACGTGTCTTTTTGGGCGCAACAGCCGTTGGCCACATGCAGCCAGCCATTGACCAAGGCTGATGTCGTATTTGTCGAGGCGAATGTCCCGTTTTGCGGGTGACACGGACGCACCTGTGTTGGAAGGTGGCCAAAAGGGGTGACAGTCATGCGCTATTCAGGCTTGCGCGTTATCAAAGAGGCTTTGACCGGCCATAAAGGATGGACGCCCGCGTGGCGTGACCCAGCGCCCAAGCCGCAATATGACATCGTAATCATTGGTGGCGGTGGCCATGGGTTGGCGACCGCCTATTATCTGGCCAAACAGTTTAGCCAAAAAAGTGTCGCCGTTCTGGAAAAGGGTTGGATCGGGGGCGGCAATGTGGGTCGCAACACGACGATTATCCGATCCAACTATCTGCTGGACGGGAATGAGCCGTTCTATGAATTCTCACTGAAACTGTGGGAGGGGTTGGAGCAGGATTTCAACTATAACGCCATGGTCAGCCAGCGTGGTATTCTGAACCTGATCCATTCGGACGGGCAGCGCGATGCCTTTATCCGGCGGGGCAATGCGATGATCCTGAACGGTGCGGATGCCGAATTGCTGAGCACCGCCCAGATTAAGGCGCGCTATCCGTTTCTGAACACGCACGATGCGCGCTTTCCCATCAAGGGCGGTCTGGCCCAGCATCGCGGCGGCACGGTGCGGCATGATGCGGTGGCCTGGGGCTATGCGCGCGGGGCCGACAGCCGCGGCGTGGATATTATCCAGAACTGTGAAGTGACGGATTTTCGGATCGAGAATGGCACATGTCTGGGTGTTGAGACCACCAAAGGGTTCATCGGCGCTGGCAAGGTCGGCTGTGCTGTTGCCGGTTCCTCAAGCCGGTTGATGGCCAAGGCAGACATGCGTCTGCCGATGGAAAGCCACGTGTTGCAAGCGTTCGTGTCCGAAGGGTTGAAGCCTGTCCTGCCCGGTGTTGTGACCTTCGGGGCCGGGCATTTCTATGTCAGCCAGTCCGACAAGGGCGGGCTGGTGTTCGGAGGCGACATCGACGGCTATAATTCCTATGCGCAACGGGGCAACCTGCCGGTGGTCGAGGACGTCTGCGAAGGTGGCATGGCGATATTCCCGATGCTTGGCCGGGCGCGGCTGCTGCGGATGTGGGGCGGGATCATGGATATGTCCATGGATGGCTCGCCGATCATCGACAAGACCCATATTGACGGGCTCTATTTCAACGGAGGCTGGTGTTATGGCGGTTTCAAGGCGACCCCCGCCAGCGGCTATTGCTTTGCGCATCTGCTGGCCACCGATACGCCGCACCAGACCGCGACGGCCTATCGTTTTGACCGTTTTGAAAAGGGCCTGATGATTGACGAAAAAGGGGTGGGCAATCAGCCCAATTTGCACTGATGATCATTGACCACCCGCTTCTTGGCCCCCGCGATGCTGCCGAATTCACCTATATGGGCGATGCCAAGCTGATTGACCGCCCCGATCCAGACGCTGATACCGCCGCACAGGACTTTCATGACTACGCCTATTTGCGCGACAACCCGGCTGGCTGGCACCAAGAACTTTGGTTTCACGAGGCAGGCGACCGTAGCTGGCTGGTGGTCACCCGCAACACGCTGACCCACGAGATTTCAAAGGTCGAGCTTGCCCGTGATGTGGCACGCAGCCGAGGGCGCAATAAATGAGCCAGAAGAACCGGATCGCAGGCGGGCAGATTGACCGGGCCAAAACGCTGAAATTCTCATTTGATGGCCGCAGTTATGCTGGTCATCCGGGCGATACGCTTGCCTCTGCCTTGCTGGCCAACGGGGTGCGGCTGATGGGGCGGTCGTTCAAATACCACCGCCCACGGGGCGCGCTTTCGGCAGGGTCCGAGGAGCCGAACGCATTGGTTGAACTGCGCGGCGGCGCGCGGCAGGAACCAAACACGCGTGCGACAACGGTTGAGTTGTTTGACGGGCTGCTGGCCAAGAGCCAGAACCGAATGGGGTCTTTGCGGTTTGACCTGCTGGCAATCAACGACCGGCTCTCGAACTTTCTGACGGCGGGGTTTTATTACAAGACCTTCATGTGGCCCGCCGCCTTTTGGGAAAAGCTTTATGAACCCGTCATTCGCAAGGCCGCAGGGCTTGGGTCGCTTTCGGGCAAGGATGATCCGGATGTCTATGACAAGGGTTTCCTGCATTGTGACCTGCTGATTATCGGGGCCGGACCTGCGGGCCTTGCTGCCGCACTGACCGCCGGGCGCGCCGGTGCCGATGTGATCCTCGCCGACGAGGATTTCAGCATGGGCGGCCGTCTGAACAGCGAAACTTTCGCCGTGGGTGATCGGTCCGGGGCCGACTGGGCCGCCCAAACAGTTGCTGAGCTTGCGAGCCTGTCCAACGTGCGTCTGATGCCGCGCACAACGATCATCGGGGCCTTCGATCACGGGACTTATGGCGGGTTAGAGCGGGTCAGTGACCATCTGCACAGTCCGGACGCCGGCAAGCCGCGCCAGATATTGTGGCGCATTTACGCCAAACGCGCCCTGTTGTGTGCGGGTGCCACGGAACGCCCCATCGCCTTTGACAACAACGACAGGCCCGGCGTCATGCTGGGGGCGGCCTTGCGGACCTATGCCAACCGCTTTGGTGCCGCGGCTGACCGACGGGTTGCGATTTTCACCAATAATGACGACGGGCACCGGACCGCGCGTGATCTGCACGCCAAAGGGGTCAGGATCAGTGCCGTTGTTGACGTGCGCCCCGATGCGCCGTTGCACCCTGACTATCAGGTGCTGCGTGGTGCACAGGTCGTCGATACGCGCGGGCGGCTTGGACTGAGTTTCATCGACGTCAGGCAAGCTGATGGCACGATGCGCGTTGTTGAATGCGGCGCGCTTGGGGTGTCGGGCGGTTGGAACCCCAATGTGCATCTCACCTGTCACCAGCGCGGGTTGCCGGTTTGGGACGACGCGATTGCCGCCTTTGTGCCGGGTGAGAACCTGCCCGTCGGCATGGCGGTGGCCGGTGCGGCAAACGGGGTCTTTACGACCGCAGGTGCCTTGCGCAGCGGGGCGGCTGGCGCTGTTGCAGCGCTTGACCTTGGGCAAACCCCTGATCTGCCCCAAACCGAGGATGCCCCCGTCAACATCACCCCGTTCTGGTACGTAAAGGGTTGCGCACGCGCGTGGCTTGACCAGCAAAACGACGTGACCGTCAAGGATGTGAAGCTGAGCCATCAGGAAGGGTTTCGCTCGGTCGAGCACCTGAAACGCTACACGACCCTTGGGATGGCCACCGATCAGGGCAAAACATCGAACATGGGTGGCCTTGCGATCATGGCTGAACTTGCGGGCAAGACGATCCCGCAGGTGGGCACGACCATCTTTCGCCCGCCTTATACGCCCACAGCCATTGGCGCGTTTGCCGGTCGGCACCGGGGGCAGGGCTTTCATCCCACGCGCCTGACGCCTAGCCACAAGTGGGCGCAGGAACAGGGGGCGGTTTTCGTCGAAGTGGGCAACTGGATGCGGGCACAATGGTTTCCGCAGCCGGGCGAAACCCATTGGCGGCAAAGCGTTGACCGCGAGGTGCTGGCAACCCGCAAATCCGTGGGTGTCTGCGATGTGACTACCTTGGGCAAAATTGATGTGCAGGGGACCGATGCGGCGGCTTTCCTGAACACGATCTATTGCAACGGTTTTGCGAAACTGGCCGTGGGCAAGGTCCGCTATGGTCTGATGCTGCGCGAAGACGGCATTGCGATGGACGATGGCACCGCCGCCCGGTTGGCAGAGGATCATTTCGTCGTCACGACCACAACTGCGAATGCGCTGCCCGTCTACCGGCACATGGAATTCGTGCACCAATGTCTGTTTCCGGATCTGGACGTGCAATTGATTTCCACCACAGAGGCATGGGCGCAATATGCGGTGGCCGGGCCCAATAGCCGCAAACTGCTGGAAAAGATCGTCGATCAGGACATCTCGAACGCTGCGTTCCCTTTCATGGCCTGTGCCAACATTACGGTCTGCGGCGGCCTGCGGGCGCGGTTGTTCCGGATTTCCTTCAGCGGCGAACTTGCCTATGAAATTGCGGTGCCAACGATGTATGGCGATGCGCTGATCCGCCGGATCATGGCAGAAGGGGCGGAATTTGGGGTCACGCCTTACGGAACAGAGGCGCTGGGTGTCATGCGGATTGAAAAGGGCCATGCGACGGGCAATGAAATCAACGGCACGACCACCGCGCAGAACCTTGGCATGGGCCGGATGGTGTCCACCAAAAAGGACAGTATCGGCGCGGTCCTGTCCCGGCGCGAGGGGCTGAACCGCGCCGATGATTTGCGTCAGGTGGGCATCAAGCCTGTCGACCCTGCCGAAAAGGTTCCGGCCGGTGCGCATCTGATGAATGCGCAAGGCCCTGTCGATGCCGTCCACGATCAGGGTTATGTCACCAGCGCCTGCTACTCACCAAACTTGGGCCATCACATCGCCCTTGGGTTCCTCAAGAACGGCGGCAACCGCATAGGAGAGGAGCTTCGGCTTGTCTCTCCCCTCACTGGGGTGGAAACGCGGGTTGAAATCGTCAGTCCACATTTCATTGATCCAGAGGGGGAGCGGCTGCGTGCATGACCTAAAACCAGTGACGGCGCTGGGCCAGTCCGCCCCTGTGGCAGAGACCATCGGCACCATAACGATTGCGGAAAACGACACATTGGCGCTTGCCTCGGTCGCGGCACGGATGGGGCATGAAGAAGCCTGTCACGCTATTCTGAAAAAGCTGATCGGCGCAGTGCCAGGCCCGGGCAAAGCGCAACTGCATGACCCTCAGGCTGGTTTCTGGACAGGTCCGGATCAGTGGATGGTCAGCGCGCCCCGCGAAACCCATGAATTGCTGGCAGACACGCTGACACCGATGTTCGGCCAAACGGCCACAATCACCGAGCAATCGGGCGCCTGGGTCTGCTTTGATGTGACGGGCGCGGCAATGTCTGATCTGTGCGAAAGACTTTGCGCCGTCCCGATCCGCAAGATGGACGCAGGCGGCGCCCTGCGGACAATGATCCATCAAATGGGCTGCTTCGTGATCCGGTGCAAAGCGGACGACCACATCCGTATCCTGGGCCCCCGTGCATCCGCAAATTCACTGCATCACGCGCTGACGACAGCGGCCCATTCGATAGCCTGAAGCGTTCCGCCTCTTGAGATAAAGGCGAAACGCTGTCGGGTCCTAGGCCGCGCTGCGTGGGCGCGTCTGGTCCACCATGAAGGTCTCCAGCACCTGGGAAAGCTCCGGGTCCTCTGATGCAAGCTGCAAGGTGGCCTCGAGCATGCCTGCTTTCGATCCGCAGTCAAAGCGCGTCCCTGAAAAGCGGAAACCCGTAATCGGGCGGGTCGCGGCGCCTTTGGCGATTGCATCGGTCAGCTGGATTTCATTCCCCGCACCGGGGGGTTGCGTGCCAAGAGCGTCAAAGATGTCGGCGTCCAACACATAGCGTCCAATCACCGCCATTTGCGAAGGCGCTTTTTCGGGCGCGGGCTTTTCGACCATACCGTTGGCACGCGTCTTGCGCCCGTCCTGTCCGGTCACAGACAGGACCCCGTATTTCGAAACCTGGTCGGGCGCGACTGTCATGCTGGCAACCATATGCCCCCCTTCATAGGCAGCGATCATTTCTGCAAGGCAGGGTGTCCCAAGGATAAGGTCATCGGGCAAGATTACAGCGACAGGACCATCAAGCACATGGTCGCGGGCGCAAAGAACCGCGTGACCCAGCCCTTTTGGTTCCTCTTGAAAGGTGAAGACCACGTCGTCGTCCTGTGGATCAAGTGCGGCCTCTTTCAGTTCGTGGGCCAGCTTTTGCTTGCCGCGCGACACAAGCTCGCGGCGCAAGCGCAGGTCATCCATGACGTAGCGTTCAACTGCTGGCTTTGACGAATGTGAGACAAAGACCATCCGTTCGATCCCCGCCGCGCGCGCCTCGTCAATGGCGTATTGGATCAGCGGCGTGTCAAGCACCGGCAACAGCTCTTTCGGTGTCGCTTTTGTGGCGGGCAGGAAACGCGTGCCAAGGCCTGCGACAGGGAAAATTGCGGTGCGTACGGTATTTGTCATCAAAGTGTCCTTTCAAGATACATGCTTTGCCCGATGATCGTGGCGCATGCTGGGAGGTGGGGGAAATATCAGGCAACAGCCGGTTGATCGTTCGACACGCCGATCTCGAGCGTGCCCGGCCGCCAATTGCTGATATCGTCTGCTTTCACAGCCTGACGCAGCTTTTTCATCCGGCCTTTGCGTTCCAGCGGCGGCATCGTCAAAGCCTGAATAATTGCAGAGTCCATGGCGCGGTGCGAGTATGGGTTGGCTGTCACCGCATGGTGCAACTGAACGGCAGACCCCGCGAATTCCGACAGGACAAGCGCGCCGTCTTCGTCATAGCGCGACGCAATATACTCTTTGCAGACAAGGTTCATACCATCGGCCAGCGGTGTGATCCATGCAACATCGGCAGCGCGGTAATAGGCGACGAGCTCTTCAAGCGGCAAAGCGCGGGATATCAAGGCGACCGGTTGCCAATCCAATGTGCCAAAGCGCCCGTTGATACGTCCGGCAATCTGCTCGATTTCGGCCTGAATTTCAGCATAAGCCGTCATGTTCCGGTTGGCGGACACCGAAATATGCATCAGGCGTATCTTTGCATCCCGCAGATCAGGGTTTGCTTCCAGCACACGCTCGAAGGATGCAAGCTGCTGAACGCCACCCTTGGTGTAATCCGTCCGACCGACAGAGATAATCAGCGGCGATTCCCCCAACTCCTCGCGGATTTGGGCGACCTTCTGTTCGGTGTCCTCTGATCGCGCGACCGAGTCGAGATATTCGGTATTGACCCCCACCGGGCAAACACTGACCGCAGTGCGATGGCCTTCAAAGGTAATACTGTTGCGTACTGTGCGTTCGGTCAGGGCTGTGCCTTCGCTTATCAGCGTGGGGTCGACGGGAACGGTTTCACCTAAATCAACGTCGAACAGGCTATTCGCGACGGATACGAAGTTCTCGGCGTAGCGCGGGATGTGAAAGCCCACGTCATCACAGGCCAAAAGACTGTTGACGATCTCGCGGCGCCACGGCAGCGCGTTGAACATGTCAGCAGACGGGAACGGCGTGTGGTGAAAGAAGGCGATGCGCACGTCGGGGCGCAAGGTGCGCAGATAACCGGGCACCAGCCACAGATTATAATCATGCACCCAGACCAAGGCGCCGTAAGCGGCCTCTTCGGCGGCCGCCTCTGCAAAGCGGCGGTTCACATCACGGAAATTATTCCAGTCAACAGGGTCGTAGTTGTACCGCTCCTGAAAGGCGTGAAGGATGGGCCAGAACGCCTCTTTCGACGTGATGTGGTAAAACTCACGCACCTGTTCTTCGGTCAGGGGCAGGCGGGACACGGTATATTGACCGTACTCGTCATCAATTTCGATCTTTTGCTCGAAATCAGGGTCAGCAGGATCGTCCGCCAGTTTCCAGGCGATCCATGCGCTGTGATCAACACTGCCGAAAAAGCTTTTCAGCGTCGGCACAATTCCGTTCGGGCTTTTGTTTTCCCGGCGCACGACTTTGCCGTCTTCAACCGCTTCTTCGTAGGGCTGGCGGTGATAAACGATGACAAGATCAGATGACATATCGACTCCTTCTTATGCCTGCGTCAGCAGGCCGTGTTTCAAGATCGCCTCGGCAATGCCCGAGACGCCGACACCAGTGGCGCAATGCACATGCTGCTGCCCCTGCAGTTTCTCAACCAGACCCGGCTCTGACCCTCCGACGGCGACGGATGGCAGGCCAAGTTCAAGCATGGAAAGATCGTTCAGCGTATCGCCCGCAACCAGCGTCCGGCTGTTTTCGATACCAAGGGACGCAAGAAGCCTTAGCAGCGATGGTCCTTTGCTGACCCCCTTGGGCAGAACGTCGAAAAACCTGTTGTCAGAGACCAAAGCATCCAACCCAAGCTGTGCGACGATATCAAGGGCCTCTTGGTCAAACTCCTTTGCGTCAAGGTCATAGCTCACACGGTAGCGGAAGGCAGAGGACTGACGCGCAAGCCCTTTGATTTTCATCAAGGCGTTCTCGACCTTTGCATTCGCGTTGCCCCAGGCTTTCGCAATTTCTGCTTCCAGCTCTGCGATAGGGGCGACAAAGCCGTCGTGATCGAATTCGGCGATCGTGGTGCCGACGTCTCCGATCACATAGTCGGGCTTTGGAACGCCAGCGCGCACGGTTTCCCGGATGAATCCGGGGTCCCGACCGGTGACAAAAATCAATCCGACGCGGTGACGATTGTTTTCGATCCAGGCGTAGAAATCCTTGCGGTCCTGCTCGGTGCCACCAAGGAAGGTGCCATCAAGGTCGGTCGCAAGAACCATTTCCTTGTCAGAGATTTCGGTGACGGCGAATGATTCGTGACGGGTCATGATATCCTTTCTGCAAGTGCTGCAATATCTTTGTCTGTTGCGGGGTGCGCAAAGGCGAGGTCCATCGACAAGGGTTCGGCTTCGATGGGGCGGGCCCAAAGCGCGGCAAATGACTGCCCCAGATCGGCGCCATCATGAAGGATGGCGCGCACGGTTTCGCAGATTGGCATGTTCACACCAATCTTGCGGGCAAGGTCTGTAATCGAAACGGCATTGGCCTCGCCTTCAACAACGACGGGGCGGCCATCGAAACATTCGGCGCGCGGGGTGCCGGCGCCCAACTGCATCCCAAGGGACATGTTCCGCGAGGTCGGGCTGTTGCACGTCAACGTCAGATCACCAATGCCGGACAGACCTGTCAGCGTTTCGCGGCGGCCCCCAAGCGCGTTACCCAGCAGTTTCATCTCGTCCAGCCCGCGGGTAATCAATGCCGCGCGGCTGTTGTCAGCGAAACCAGCGCCGGTCAGCATACCGCAGGCCAGCGCGATGACGTTCTTGACAGCACCGCCGATCTCTACGCCGACAAGGTCGTCAGAAACATAGGCGCGGAAATGCTCGGTCGTCAGCGTTACGGCCAGACGTACAGCCGAACTTTCGTTCGGTGCAAGGCGGTCCAGCGGCGAAAAGGGAAAAGCGACTGTCGCCGCTGTGGGGTGGCGCAATATTGTTTCGCGGGCGAAAGTCGGTCCAGAGACGCATCCGATCGGATGACCGCGCAGTTCTTCCTCGGCAATCTGGGTCATCAGGAGGCCGGTCTCGGCTTCGATCCCCTTGGCACAAACTGCCACAGGGACGCCGCTTTCCAGATATTCACCAACCTGTCGGGACACGGACCGTACCGCGCTCGACGGTACGACGATCAAAACCACGTCCGCACCCTTTACCGCGTCCTCCATCTTGCGCACGGCGCAAAGCGACGGCGGCAAAGGCGCATCGGGAACATAAGAATCGTTGCGGTGATTGCGGTTGATGTCGCTGATTGCGGCCGTGTTGCGCCCCCAAATGCGCACATTTGTTCCGTCATCAGCAAGTGTCGCCGCAAGTGCAGTACCCCATGAGCCAATGCCAATGACGGCGGGTCGCTGGAATGGTTGAACAGGAGACGGCACAGGGCCGCCATCGAAATGTCGGTGTTTCATATGGACCTCTTTGGGAAGGACGTTCAGAGAATGACTGCATTGCGCTTGCCAAAGGCGCAGGCAGCTTCACTCGGGGCGTTGTTATCGCTTACAGAACTATCATGACAAAAAACGTATGCGAAATTTGTCGAGGGTCAATGCTGCAATGCAGAAAATCTTACGTTTCTGCGTTTTCTCAAGGGTTCTGCCGTAAAGATGGGCGCATGACGAATTTGTAAATCCCTGTTAAATATACAGATTTAAGTCATTCGCCCAAAAAGTAATCAGCCGCGTTGATTTGAACGGATTTCGCGGCGTGGGCGCCACACATCACGGGCTATTCATTCAAACCTGTCATATTATGAACAAAGGGCAGGTTTGACCCTTGCGGCGCCGCGCATAAACCCCTTTCCTTTTTGAGCGTTTCGCCTTAGAGGCACGCATCTGCGCCGGGAATCTCTTTGCGCAGTCCCTCCACGGGCCTTTCTGGACGACATCCCGGATTGCGCCATCACCCTCTAGCTATAAGGAGCCCCCGATGTCGATTACTGCTGAAGAAAAAACACGGATCATGAAAGAATTCGCCACCAAAGAAGGCGACACAGGTTCCCCCGAAGTACAGGTTGCAATCCTGTCTTCGCGCATCGCGACCCTGACAGAGCATTTCAAGACCCACAAGAAAGACAACCACGGCCGCCGTGGTCTGCTGAAGATGGTGGCCCTGCGCCGCAAGCTTCTGGACTACACTCGCGGCAAGGATGAGGCCCGCTATCAGGCCCTGATCAAGCGCCTGGGCCTGCGTCGCTAAAAGCGAAGCTGTTCTCTGATCAGAAAGGCCCATCGTCGGATGGGCCTTTTTTTATTTTCAGAACAGCAAGGGCCATAACACGCAAAGGACGCCCCACATAAGATTGACTTTGTCGGCAGCAAGCCAAACAAAGACCAGGCCCTTGGTGATGTTTCGATGACGGCCGATCTCGGGCCCTGGCCCTAACCCATCACCGTATTGATCAGGAAAAAGATAATCCCTGACAGCATGGCCGCAGCGGGTACGGTGATGATCCACGCAGCGATGATGGTCATGAAATGTGACCTGCGGACCAGTTTGCGCCTGCGCCGTTCTTCGGGGGCGTAGCTGGGCCGGTCAGGCATAGCGAGCCGCGCCTTTTTGATCCGCCGCTCTGCATCCCATTCGCGAAAGAAGCCAACGCCGAAGACGCCGCCCACGGCGATGTGGGTTGAACTGACAGGCAGCCCCAGCCAACTGGCCACAATGACAGTGATCGCGGCGGACAGTGCCACGCAATAGGCCCGCATCGGGTTCAGCTTTGTGATCTGACCACCGACCATGCGGATCAGCTTGGGCCCGAACAGGAATAGCCCGAATGAAATCCCCATTGCCCCGATCACCATGACCCAAAAGGGGATGCTGACGGAATCGGTGAAATTGCCCGATTGCGACGCCTGCACGATGGCCGCCAGTGGCCCCACTGCGTTGGCCACGTCATTGGCCCCATGCGCAAAGCTGAGCAGTGCGGCAGAGACGACCAGCGGAATACCAAACAACACCTTGAGCGATCTATTGCGGTTCTCAAGCCCCTCGGATTGCTTGCGGATCGTCGGAATCATCGCGACCCAGACCAGTGCGCCGATGGCTGCACCAATCAATAGCGCTGTCGGCATGTCGATCTTGATGATCTTCTTAAGCCCTTTCAGCGCCAGATAGGCAGCAAATGTGCCCGCCATGATCCCGACCAGAACAGGCACCCACTTGCGGGCCGCTGCGATCTTGTCGTCCTGATAGATGATCCGCGACTTGATCAGCCACAGGAACGCGGCTGCAATTGCCCCGCCCAGAACCGGTGAAATCACCCAGCTGGCCGCGATCGCCCCCATGGTGGACCAGTCGACGGCTGCAAAACCAGCCGCCGCGATCCCTGCGCCCATCACGCCCCCCACGACCGAATGGGTAGTCGAAACCGGCGCACCAACCCATGTGGCCAGATTGACCCACAGCGCCGCAGACAGAAGTGCGGCCATCATTGCCCAGATAAAGACTGACGCCGTGCCCATGCTTTCGGGGGCGATGATGCCCTTGGCAATGGTTGACACCACATCACCCCCGGCGATCAGCGCGCCTGCACTTTCAAACACAACCGCAATCGCAATCGCACCGCCCATAGTCAGCGCGTTGGCCCCCACCGCAGGCCCCATATTGTTGGCAACATCATTCGCGCCGATGTTCAGCGCCATATAGGCCCCCAGACAGGCGGCAATCACGACAATCAGCGAATTGCTGGTTTGCCCAAAGAACAACATCGCAGCGATGCCAGCCAACACCACAAACACAAGCGAAATGCCCGGACCAACCATCGGCCGCGACACATAGCTCGTCGCCAGTTCAAGGTTCGAGTAACGCGCCAGATCCCGATCCAGGGTTTCAAGGTGGCGTGGATCGCCCTGTTGCTCTGTCATGATGGTCTCTCCCACTATTGGGAAAAACCACTAGCCCTGACCACCGTCCGAAAGCAACCCGGCAATGTGTGCCGGGCATGATTTCCTACTGACTGAGGAAAAGCGACTTCAACTCGTCCTCATTGACCATCGCGGCGGCGGCATCTGCCTTGACCCATTTGCGGGTCCGTTCATGCGCCTCGGGGAAATCCTCGGAAAGGTCCTTGACCGCGACGGCATAGACCAGTGTTTCAACCGGAATTTCCAGACCGGTATCCTGACGTTTTTGATAACTGTAGCTGCCGACGGGGTTTTTGGTCACTTTGCTGTTGCGCACGCCCGCCTCTTCCCAGGCTTCCTGCAATGCGGCCTCGTTCGACTTGAGTCCACGGATCGGCCAACCCTTGGGGATGATCCAGCGGCCTGTGTCACGGCTTGTGACAAGCAGATATTCTTTGTCGTCGCCATCGCCCCGATGGCAAAGGGCGGCAACCTGCAACCTTTTGGGACGCTGCAACAAGGGGGCCAGGACAGAGGCCCAGACCGTTCGTATGACGGTGTTCATTTTGAAACCACTCAATATTTTTCTTCTTTTGAAACTCTATGTAGGTCATTGAACGGAAAGATTCAAATTTTTGGTTATCGCCGCTGGATTGCAGGGAAAAACAGCATTGCACGCCACGGGTGCAAGCCAAAACGAGGCTGCGGTTGGCCGCGTCGCCAAAACAAGCTGCTGACGGCCCGGCTGCGTCGTGATCATCCGCTTCCCCTTCCCAAAGCGCTGAAAACCCGCTATGGCCCGAAAATCTTGAAAAGACCGGCGCCCGCATTCCAGCGCCTGAACAAAAGAAGATACCGGAATGAGGGGGAATACGCCCCCTACGCAAAAAACGGGGCTGCGGCCCAACTAGGAAAACATGATGTTTAACGAAGTGAAAAAATCAATGCAGTGGGGCGAAGATACGCTCACACTGGAAACGGGCAAGGTTGCCCGCCAAGCCGATGGCTCTGTCATCGCAACGCTGGGCGAAACCAGCGTCATGGCCAACGTGACTTTCGCACGTGCCCAAAAGCCTGGTCAGGACTTCTTTCCGCTGACCGTCCACTACCAAGAGAAATACTACGCCGCCGGTAAAGTACCTGGCGGCTTTTTCAAGCGCGAAGCACGTCCCACTGAAAAAGAGACGCTGACAGCCCGCCTGATAGACCGCCCCATTCGCCCCCTGTTCGTCCCGGGCTTCAAGAACGAAGTGCTGGTGATGTGTACGGTCCTGTCGCATGACATGGTCAATGACCCTGACATGGTTGCGATGATTGCGGCCTCTGCCGCGCTGACCATTTCGGGCGCGCCATTCATGGGCCCGATTGCGGCCTGCCGTGTGGGCTTTGTCGATGGCGACTACATTCTGAATCCTGAAATCGACGACATGCACAACCTGCGCATGAACCCCGAGCAGCGTTTGGACCTTGTTGTCGCGGGCACCAAAGACGCCGTGATGATGGTGGAATCAGAAGCCTACGAACTGTCCGAGGATGAAATGCTGGGTGCGGTGAAATTTGCCCACGACAGCATCCAGCCGGTGATCGACCTGATCATCGATCTGGCAGAAGAATGTGCCAAAGAGCCGTTTGATTTCCAGCTTGTCGACTATTCCGATCTGTCCGCAGCCGTAAAGGCCGCTGGCGAAGAGAAGATGCGCGCCGCATACGCGATCACCGACAAGCAGGAACGCACAAGCGCTGTTGCTGCGGCCAAGGCAGAGATCATTGAATCACTGACCGAAGAGCAGCAGGAAGACGGCAACCTTGGCGCGGCGCTGAAGAAGCTGGAATCCAGCGTGCTGCGCGGCGATGTTGTCAAGAACGGCAAGCGGATCGATGGTCGTGCGCTTGACACCATTCGCCCCATCGTTTCAGAAACCGGTATTCTGCCACGGACCCATGGGTCGGCGTTGTTTACGCGCGGCGAAACCCAGGGTCTGGTTGTGACCACATTGGGCACCGGCGATGATGAGCAGATGATCGACGCGCTGACCGGCATGTATAAGTCGAACTTCATGCTGCATTATAACTTCCCACCCTACTCGGTTGGTGAAGTGGGCCGCGTATCCGGCCCCGGCCGTCGCGAAATCGGTCATGGTAAACTGGCTTGGCGCGCGCTTCAGGCGGTTCTGCCTGCGGCAACCGACTTCCCCTACACCATCCGCGTCGTGTCCGAGATCACTGAATCAAACGGCTCATCCTCGATGGCGTCTGTTTGTGGTGGCTCCTTGTCGATGATGGACGCTGGTGTGCCTTTGAAAGCGCCGGTTGCCGGTGTGGCCATGGGTCTGGTGATGGAAGACGACGGCGAATATGCCATCCTGTCTGACATCTTGGGTGACGAAGACCACCTTGGCGACATGGACTTCAAGGTGGCTGGTACCGAAAACGGCATCACGTCCTTGCAGATGGACATCAAGATCGCTGGCATCACGCCAGAGATCATGTCCAAGGCGCTGGAGCAGGCCAAGGCAGGCCGTCTGCATATCCTGAACGAGATGGGCAAAGCCCTGACCGGTGCGCAGGAATTCAGCGTACACGCCCCCAAGATCGAGACCATGCAGATCCCGACCGACAAGATCCGTGAAGTGATCGGATCAGGCGGTAAGGTCATCCGTGAAATCGTGGAAACATCCGGTGCCAAGGTCGATATCAACGACGACGGTGTGATCAAGCTGGCATCCAACGATGCCGAGGCGATCAAGAAAGCCTATGACATGATCCACTCGATCGTGGCCGAACCCGAAGAGGGCGTGATTTACAAAGGCAAAGTTGTGAAGCTGGTCGACTTTGGCGCTTTTGTGAACTTCTTTGGCAAGCGCGACGGTCTGGTCCACGTGTCCCAGATCGAAAACCGCCGTTTGAACCATCCTTCCGATGTTCTCAAAGAAGGTCAGGAAGTCTGGGTCAAGCTGCTGGGATTTGATGATCGTGGCAAGGTGCGTCTGGCCATGAAGATGGTCGATCAGGAAACCGGCAAGGAAATCACCAAAGAAGAAGCAGCTGAATAAGCCGCCTCCCGGAGTTATCCGGGAGCTTTGACAAACCTAAGGCCCCGGCAGAAATGCCGGGGTCTTTTTCTGTAGGAGATTTCGCTCGTCTGGCGGGAGTCGCAACAAATGCCCTCCCGTGGGGGAAGTCGGGCATGCCGCATGTGCGCCGGCTGCAGCGTGTCGGCGATGTTCTTCGTTGAGCAAGTGGCAGCTTCGGTCCGCGTGCTGCAAATCCTGACCTCAGCCGAAAAAGGCAGAAAGATCGCCCCGCGTGAACTCAGAGGCCTTTGCCAGACCGCGCGGCCATATCCGTTGTTACCTGCCTGAAACCGTCGCCATTTCGCAGGCGCAACTGCGCGCACAAAACATCTGTGGAAAATGTCGGCTGACGGCCTTAACCAACTGTTAAAAAAACGCAGGAATTCGAGGGCATCATGCGCTACACGCGTCACTTGGGAGGGTCTTTGAAATGAAGGTGTCGGTATGACAACTGCAAGTTTGCAACGATCAAGACGATCATCGGATCAGTCATCAGGGCGCCGCAAGCAAGATCACGCAGAACCATACAGCACAGGGCGCGAGCGGCGCGGTCCTCCGTTGCAGACAAATGCATCGGCTCAGTCGGTCGTCATGGCCTGTTTGACAATGCCGGTGGCAGAAACACCGCCCGCGCAGGCAGTTGATGCTTACGCAAAGGCCACGCCGCTAAAGACGTCCCAAAAGATCGCGCACGAGGCTTTCTTGCGTGATGCGGAGCTTCAGTATCAAGCGGCGCAGAAAGCATGGGCGTTCGAGCGGCGCACAGGTAAGAAGCCCCGTGCAATCGATGTGGAGTATGCGGAGTTCATTGACCTTTGATCCGCACAGTTTGCGACGGATGAAGCGGCGGGAACGACCTCACGCACAAAATACAGGCAGCAATGCCCTGATGCGCAGCTTTCACTGCGTCAAATGCGCACCATATTCGCAAGAGCCGTCCCAAGCAGCACAGAACCCAAGACAAAGCGGATGAATCTTGACGCTGAGTCCTTGCGACCCCATAGCACCTCTGCTACATCGCGCAGGATTTTGCCGCTCTCGTAAAGTACGGGGGCCAAACAACTTGTCCATCCGTTGCCGCGTTTTCGGGGTGTCACGGGTCTGGACCCAAGACATCGGAAGGCTACACGTGTCCGAAACTGCTGGTATTTCAACAGGCATCGCGTCGCGCTATGCGACAGCTATGTTTGAGCTCGCCAAAGAAGGTGAGTCGATCAAAGCGCTCGAATCAGACGTCGCCGCTTTGGAAACCGCAATGTCCGAAAGTGCGGACTTGCGCACCTTGCTGAACTCTCCACTTTACAGCCGGGAAGAACAATCTGCTGCGATCACTGCGATCGCGGGGAAAATGGGACTTTCTGCCACGACAAGCAATGTGCTGGCCCTTCTGGCCTCCAAGCGCCGCTTGTTTGTGATGCCGCAACTTCTGTCCGTCCTCAAGGACATGCTGGCGGAAGAGCGTGGTGAAGTGACCGCCGAAGTCACGACTGCCAAGGCGCTGACCAAGGCACAGGCAGAAAAGCTGTCCAAGGCACTCAAGGCCCAAGTGGGCAAAACCATCACCATCAAAGAAACCGTCGATGCATCCATCATCGGCGGTCTTATTGTCAAAGTGGGCTCCAAGATGATCGACACGTCGATCGCCTCCAAGCTCAACGCACTCCAGAACACTATGAAAGAGGTCGGATAATGGCGATCCAAGCGTCTGAAATCTCTGCGATCCTGAAGGACCAGATCAAGAACTTCGGTCAAGAAGCCGAAGTGGCCGAAGTTGGCCGGGTACTGAGCGTTGGCGACGGGATCGCCCGCGTTTATGGGCTTGATAACGTACAGGCCGGTGAAATGGTCGAATTCCCTGGCGGCATTCGCGGGATGGCCCTGAACCTTGAAGCCGACAACGTCGGTGTTGTTATCTTTGGTTCTGACCGGGACATCAAAGAAGGCGACACCGTCAAGCGCACCAAATCGATCGTTGACGTGCCTGTGGGTGACGAACTGCTTGGTCGCGTTGTTGACGGCCTTGGCAACCCGCTGGACGGCAAGGGTCCGATCAAGACCAAGACGCGCGCGATTGCTGATAGCAAGGCGCCCGGCATTATCCCTCGCAAATCAGTTCACGAGCCAATGGCAACCGGTCTGAAGTCCGTCGACTCGATGATTCCCGTTGGCCGTGGTCAGCGCGAATTGATCATCGGCGACCGCCAGACAGGCAAGACAGCCATCGCTCTGGATACGATCCTGAACCAGAAGTCTTACAACGACGCAGCCGGCGACGATGAAAGCCAGAAGCTTTACTGCGTCTATGTTGCGATTGGTCAAAAGCGTTCAACCGTGGCACAGCTGGTGAAAAAGCTCGAAGAGTCCGGCGCGATTGAATATTCAATCGTTGTTGCGGCGACCGCATCTGACCCAGCACCCATGCAGTTCCTTGCCCCCTATGCGGCGACTGCGATGGCTGAACATTTCCGCGACAATGGCCGCCACGCGCTGATCATCTATGATGACTTGTCCAAGCAGGCCGTGTCTTATCGCCAGATGTCACTGTTGCTGCGCCGCCCACCAGGGCGTGAAGCCTATCCTGGTGACGTTTTCTATCTTCACTCCCGCCTGCTGGAACGTTCTTGTAAGCTGAACGAAGACAACGGCTCCGGTTCTTTGACCGCGCTGCCAATCATTGAAACGCAAGGTGGGGACGTTTCGGCGTTTATTCCGACAAACGTGATTTCGATCACTGATGGTCAGATCTTCCTTGAAACGGACCTGTTCTTCCAGGGCATCCGCCCCGCTGTGAACACCGGTCTGTCGGTTTCTCGCGTTGGGTCGTCTGCGCAGACGAATTCAATGAAGTCCGTTGCGGGTCCTGTTAAGCTGGAACTGGCCCAGTACCGCGAAATGGCGGCCTTTGCGCAGTTTGGTTCTGACCTTGATGCCGCGACACAGCAGTTGCTGAACCGTGGTGCGCGTCTGACCGAATTGATGAAGCAGCCACAATATTCGCCGCTGACCAACGCCGAGATCGTCTGCGTCATCTATGCAGGCACCAAAGGCTACCTCGACAAAATCGACGTCAAGCTGGTTGGCCGTTTCGAAGCTGGTCTTCTCAAGCATCTGCGGACAAACGCATCTGATGTTCTGGACTTCATCACAAAAGAAGACCCGAAGATCAAAGGCGAGGCCGAAGACAAGATCAAGGCCGCTATTGACGCATTCGCCAAAGATTTCGCCTGAACTCGGACATAGGAGCACCTTATGCCTAGTCTTAAGGACCTAAAAAACAGGATCGAGTCGGTCAAATCGACCCGCAAGATCACCAAGGCCATGCAGATGGTCGCGGCCGCAAAACTGCGCCGCGCCCAAGATGCGGCCGAGGCATCGCGCCCCTACACAGAACGGTTCAACGCCGTGATGGCCGGGCTTGCCGCGTCGGTTGGCGGGTCAGATTCTGCGCCAAAGTTGCTGTCCGGTACGGGCAGCGATCAGGTGCAGCTTCTGATCGTCATGACCGCTGAACGCGGGCTGTGTGGCGGCTTTAACGGCAATATCGCCAAGTTGGCCCGTACACATGCCAAGAATTTGCTGGCTGAAGGCAAGACGGTGAAGATCGTCACTGTGGGCAAGAAAGGCCGTGACGCGATCAAACGTGATCTGGGCGATTACTTTGTTGACCATGTGGATCTGACCCACGTCAAACGTGTCGGCTATGCTGACGCGCAAGAGATTGCCAAGAATATTCTGGCCCGCTTTGATGCAACTGAATTTGACGTCGCCACGATCTTTTTCGCGCGTTTTGAAAATGTTGTGAGCCAGCACCCCACCGCCCAGCAAATCATCCCTGCCAAATTCGAACAGGCAGAAGATGCTGACGCGACGCTCTACGACTATGAGCCCGGTGAGGAAGAAATCCTTGCTGATCTGCTCCCCCGTGGTGTGGCCACCGCGATTTTCAGCGCGTTGTTGGAAAATGCGGCCTCGGAACAGGGCGCACGGATGTCCGCCATGGACAACGCGACACGCAACGCCGGTGAGATGATCGACAAGCTGACAATCGAGTTCAACCGCTCGCGTCAGGCCGTCATCACCAACGAGCTGATTGAAATTATTTCGGGCGCGGAAGCGCTCTAGACCCCGGAGAAAACCACTATGGCAAACGCAAAAGGCAAGATCACGCAGATCATCGGCGCCGTCGTTGACGTGCAGTTTGATGACCACCTGCCTGAGATTCTGAACGCCCTGACAACCGACAACAACGGCAAAGAGTTGACACTTGAGGTTGCCCAGCACCTTGGTGAAAACACTGTCCGGACCATCGCGATGGACTCAACCGAAGGTCTGGTGCGCGGTCAGGAAGTGACCGACCAAGACAACCCGATCACGGTGCCCGTCGGTGACGCCACACTGGGCCGCATCATGAACGTCATTGGTGCCCCAATTGACGAGCGTGGCGACATTGGTGAACAGGAACGTCGTTCCATCCACGCCGAAGCCCCGCCATTTGAAGCCCAGTCAACCGCATCTGAAGTGCTGGTGACAGGGATCAAGGTTATCGACCTTTTGGCCCCTTATGCCAAAGGTGGTAAAATTGGTCTGTTTGGCGGTGCGGGTGTTGGTAAGACAGTTCTTATTCAGGAACTGATCAACAACATCGCCAAAGTGCACTCGGGTTTCTCGGTGTTCGCTGGTGTTGGTGAGCGGACACGCGAAGGGAACGACCTTTACTACGAATTCATCGAATCCGGCGTTATCAACATGGATGACCTGACCAAGTCCAAAGTGGCACTGGTCTACGGTCAGATGAACGAGCCTCCGGGTGCGCGTATGCGTGTGGCCCTGTCAGGTCTGACAATGGCCGAAGCGTTCCGCGACCAGTCTGGTACTGACGTTCTGTTCTTTGTTGATAACATCTTCCGCTTTACGCAAGCGGGATCCGAGGTGTCCGCGCTGTTGGGTCGTATTCCATCTGCTGTGGGTTACCAGCCAACACTGGCTACCGACATGGGCCAGATGCAGGAACGGATTACGTCGACCAAGAACGGTTCGATTACATCCGTTCAGGCGATTTACGTACCTGCGGATGACTTGACCGACCCTGCGCCTGCGACATCGTTTGCGCACTTGGATGCGACTACGGTTCTGAACCGCGCGATTTCGGAAAAGGGTATTTACCCTGCGGTTGACCCGCTCGATTCCACATCGCGTCTGCTGGACCCCGCCATCGTGGGTGAAGAGCACTATTCCGTTGCTGCTGACGTGCAGCAGATGCTGCAGCGTTACAAATCGCTTCAGGATATCATCGCGATTTTGGGCATGGACGAACTGTCAGAAGAAGACAAAATGACCGTTTCGCGCGCGCGTAAGATCGAACGCTTCCTGTCACAGCCGTTTGACGTGGCCGAAGTGTTTACCGGTTCCCCCGGTGTGCAGGTCCCTCTGGAAGACACAATCGCATCGTTCAAGGCTGTTGTTGCTGGCGAATATGATCACTTCCCTGAAGGTGCCTTCTATATGGTCGGTGGCATCGAAGAAGTGAAAGCCAAAGCTGAAAAAATGGCCGCAGACGCAGCTTAAGTCTGGGCGTAAGGAGAAGCCGATATGGCAAACCTACAATTCGATCTCGTCTCACCCGAACGCCGTCTGGCGTCGGTTGAGGCATCCGAAGTCCAGATCCCCGGTGCAGATGGCGACATGACTGCAATGGCAAACCACGCCCCCACGATCACAACATTGCGCCCTGGCGTCTTGCGCGTGGTCCATGGGTCAGAGACTGACGAATATGTCGTCTCTGGCGGGTTCGCCGAAATCACCGCCACGGGCGTGTCGGTTCTTGCAGAACAGGCACTGCCAAAGGGTGAGGTCACGCAAGAGGTGTTTAGCAAGATGGTCGCGGACGCAAAAGCTGCCCACGGTCTTGCCAAGGAAACCTTCAAGAACGAGCCCGGCCCTGTTGATGATGCAGCCAAGCTGTTGTCGGACATGGTGGCCATCGGTGGGCATATCGGACTGACAGCCGACGACTGAATAGGCAAAAATGTTAAATAAAGGCTCCGCTTTGCGGGGCCTTTTTCGTTTCGGGTCGTCATTTGTAAAGAAAGCTGGGATAAACCCTATGGGGTTGTTTTCAAGAGGCCGCCAAAGGCGATGCGCAGATTAAACAGTGGCACAATCGGGATCGATCACGGGGACGTGGTCATGTTTTCCGACTTTGAGCATGATGGCGATATGTGGCGGGGCGAGGGCCCGCGCCAGTCGCGCGAAAACGTCACCTTTTCAATACCCTATGCGACTCCGCCCCATGTTCAGGTGTGTATTTCCATGTGGGATATTTCCAACAAAACCAACATCAGGGCCGACGTTCAGGCCGAGAACATAACCGTACAGGGATTTGAGATTGTGTTCCGGACATGGGCCGACACACAAGTCGCGCGTGTGCGTGTCGCGTGGACCTCCATCGGTGAATTGTCCAATGATGACGGCTGGGACCTGTATTAGCGCACATCGCGCGGTCAGGAACAACGGTTGCACCCCAACTGAAGGCCATACGGCGGCCATTGACAATGCACCCGGGCTTCCAGATATTTTTGGCCGGATGGGCAATCATCGGCTCTGACCATCGAAACGCGCATCCCGAACGCGCAAGAAAGGACTGCTGCAGCATGACCGCATTCGTCATTGGCCAAATGCAAATTCATAGCCGGGACTGGATGGAAGAGTATTTTGCCAAAATTCCTACAGTCGTTTCGGATCACAAGGGTAAGTTTTTGGTGCGCGGCGGCGACCCCTCCCTCCTGGAGGGCGAAGACCCGCTACCGGACGCGGCATTCGTTATTCAATTCCCTGATAGAGAACACGCGCAGCAATTCTGGAATTCTGACGACTTTCAAACGCTCGCGGTCCTGCGGCGGTCAGGGTCCAGGCTCAACGCCATACTCGTCGACAAGTTGGGCTGAACTTAACGAAAGACAGATTTCACCTGCCCCAAGCCCACCGTCCGACAAACGTCCGGATCGCAAAGCAAACTATTCTGCGGCGTAGAGCCCCTCGTAGATCGGGCCCAGCGTTTTATGGTCAAACAGAGAGGATACAGAGGTGCCGTTCCATGTGTTCAGGATCGCCTGGGCGAACATGGGTGCGGTGGGCACGATGCGGATGTTCTTGGCCGCCTTGACTGCCGGCGTTGCGGCGATTGTGTCAGTAATCACAAGGTTTTTCATGACAGATTTCTTGATCCGGTCGACCGCAGGGCCCGACAGCACACCGTGGGTGATGTAGGAATGGACTTCTTTGGCACCATTTTCGACCAGAACCTCTGCCGCCTTGCACAATGTGCCAGCCGTATCGACGATGTCATCGACAATAATGCAGACCTTGTCTTTTACGTCGCCAATCACAGTCATCTCGGCCACTTCGCCCGGCTTGCCCCGGCGTTTGTCCACGATCGACAGGGGGGCACCGATACGTTGCGCCAGATCGCGGGCACGCGTCACGCCACCAACGTCAGGCGACACCACCATTACCTGATCCAGTTTACCCCGGAAGTGGTGCATCGCATCCAGCGCATAAATCGGCGATGCATAGAGGTTGTCCACCGGAATATCGAAAAAACCCTGAATTTGCGTAGCGTGCAAATCCAGGGTGAGAACGCGTTCGATGCCTGCTTCGACAATCATGTTTGACACAAGCTTGGCTGTGATCGGTGTGCGCGCCTTTGAGCGGCGATCCTGTCGGGCATAGCCGAAATAGGGAATAACCGCCGTGATGCGTGCTGCCGACGACCGGCGCAGCGCATCCGCGATGATCAAAAGCTCCATCAGGTTGTCATTGGCAGGGTTTGATGTGGGTTGGACGATGAACATATCCTCACCACGTACATTTTCGAACACCTCAACGAAAATCTCGCCATCGTTGAAACGTTCGACCCGGGCATCACACAGGCCCACCTCCATCCCGCGATGCATCGACATCCGGCGGGCAATTGCGGTGGCAAGCGGCTGATTTGCGTTGCCGGAAATCAGCTTTGGCTCGATCATTGTGGGCATGAAAGGAATGCTTTGGCAGAAGGCCTGTTAAGGTAACAGAATCGTGGCGTTGACTCCGGTTAGCACAGGGTTACGGTCGCGCAAAGAATTCGTGCGCCTCAGGAGGCTACAAATGCCACACATAGATTACTACTTTGCAACAATCTCTCCTTTTACCTACCTATGCGGGATCAGGCCACAAGAGATTGCAACCAAAAACGGCGCGACGATCAAATATAAGCCAGTTGATATTATGGCGCTGTTTGCGCGCACAGGCGGCACAGCCCTGAAGGACCGCCACCCCAACCGGCAGGAATACCGTCTGCAGGATATGGTCCGGCGCGCCAAGCGCTGCAACTTGCCGCTCAACCCCAAGCCGATGTTCTGGCCCACGAATGCCGCCCCGTCCGCCTATGCCATCATTGCCGCCCAAAACGCAGGTGGTGGCGATCTTGCGAAGCTGGTGCATCTGTTTGGAGCAGCCTGCTGGGCTGATGAGCGTGACATCAGCCAAGACGACACGATCCGCGATTGCCTGACGCAGGCGGGATTTGACCCCGACCTTGCTGACAAGGATATGATGACCAGCGCCGATACCTTCGCCCGCAATCTTGAGGATGCGGTCAGCGCGGGTGTTTTCGGGGCGCCTTTCTTTATCACGGACACCGATCAGCGGTTCTGGGGTGAAGACAGGCTGGATGATCTGGACGCAACGCTTTCCGGGACCCTTTAGTGCCGCTGATCGCGGGGCATGATATCCATGTTGTAAGGAAGGGGGCAGGGGCACCTGCGGTCATGGTGCACGGTGCGCTTGTCCGGCAAGATGCGTTTCTGCCTTTGGCCAACTTGCTGGACCACCAGACCACGCTGTTTGATCTTCCCGGTCATGGGCGTAGTAGCGATTGGGACAATACCAGTGAATACCAAGCCCTCGTCGCGCGCATTGCAGCGACCCTTTGCAACGGTCCGGTTCATCTGATCGGGCATTCCTTCGGGGCAACTGCTGCGCTGCGGATTGCTGTCGAGCGGCCAGAGCTTGTCAGTCGCCTGACCCTGATTGAACCCGTCTATTTTGCGGCGGCGAAGGGGTGTGCTGCGCACCGCGCCCACACGCTGTCGTTCCGTCCGTTTTTATCGGCGATGTTGTCAGCCGACGAAACCGCTGCGGCAGCTATTTTTAACGATCTTTGGGGCGACAGGCTGTGGCAGGATCTGTCACCGCGCAGGCAGGCGGAATCATCCCATCGCATACATCTGATCGTGGCGGGTGCTGCGGCGATAGAGCAAGACGCAGACGGCATTACGTCTCCTGACCGGCTGAGCGCGCTGGAGATGCCTGTCACTCTGATCCGAGGCGCACGATCACCTGCGATTATTCAGGCGATACATGATGCGCTGGGCGCGTCGATCACGCAGGCAACTGACCATGTGGTCGCAGGGGCAGGGCATATGCTGCCCATGACCCACACCGATCAGGTTGCCGCGATTATCCGCGCAGCAGATCCAGAAACTGCGTAACCCCTTGTGGGGTCATCGCCCAATCCGTCACCAGACGGCCTGTCAGCATCTCGTCCGGGTCACCTGATGCGGGATCACCGCTTGTCACATAGTACACCGCACCGCTGTCCAGCATCCGCTGATGTTCTGACCGGGGCATCTGGAAATAGATCATATTGGCCTGCGGTTCAAACAGCAACTCAACGCTGTTGTGGCCGCGCAAACCCTCGGCCAGCTGATCACAACGCGCATTGGCAGAACGGGCCATGTCCAGCCATAGCCCGTCGGTCAGATAGGCCTGCATCTGCGCCGACAGATACCGGTGTTTGGACAGCAGGTGCCCGCCGCGCTTGCGCCGCAACTCGAATTCCCACGCAAGGTCGGGGTCAAAGATCACGCAAGCCTCGACCCCCAGCGCGCCATTCTTGGTGCCGCCAAAGCTGACCGTATCAATCCCCGCTTTCCACGACATTTCAGCAGGTGTGCAATCAAGGGCCACAAGCGCGTTGGCGAAACGGGCGCCATCCAGATGGGTTTTCAGCCCGAAATCCCGCGCCACTTCGGTCAGTTCTTCAATCTCGTCCAGCGAATATAACGTGCCCCTTTCGGTGACCTGTGTCAGCGAAACCGGGCCACGCTGCGGCCCATGCACGCCGCGTGTTTCCTCGGCCGTGATCTTGGCATGCAGCGCGTCGGGGGCCATTTTGGCATGTTCGGTCGGCACCAGTGTCAGCTTGGCCTGACTGTAAAATTCAGGGGCGTTACATTCATCTTCTGCAATGTGCGATACATCGGCGCAGAAGATCGTTTCCCAGGGTTGCGCCATCGTCCCCAACAAAATCGAATTGGCCGACGTGCCGTTGATGACCAGATATACCGCGGCTTTCGGGGCCTCGAACAGGTCACGGATTTGCGCACGCACTTCGTCCATGATGGGGTCGGCGCCATAGCCCAACGCATAGCCATTGTTGGCATCAATCAAGGCTTCCATCACTTTGGGATGGGCAGGGCCCGCGTTGTCAGAGGCAAAGAACATTCAGGTAGGCTCCTCGATTATGTAATCATCCCAGTCGTCTTCGTGGACGTTGATTTCGGATACAGTCCGCTCTTGCACGGATACCCCGGCATCATGGACCGAATTCGGATCGCCTGACACCAACGGATGCCAGTCATAGAGCGGCTTGCGTTCGTGCACCAAACGGTAGGCGCAGGTTTGCGGTAACCAATAGAGGTGATCCAGAATTGTTTTCGGCGTCATGACGATGCACTCCGGCACAAATTCATGGCGCATCGCGTAATTGCTGCAAAGGCAGACGGTATCGTCCAGCAAACGGCAGGCCACACGGGTCAGTGCCACGTCGCCATCTTCGTCCTCAAGCTTGTTCAGGCAGCATTTGCCGCAACCATCGCACAGGGCTTCCCATTCGCGCTGGTTGAGCGCGCTCATCGGTTTCTTTTCCCAATAGCGGTCCGCCAGTCCGTCGCGGTCAATCTCAGACATGGGCAAGGATTTCCCGGGCTTGGGCGCAATCCGCGTCCATTTGGGTGATCAGCGCATCAAGCCCGTCAAACTTCAACTCGGGGCGCAGGTAGTCCACCAGAGCGACCGACAGGTTGGCCCCGTAAAGATCGCCCTTGAAATCAAAGATGAATGTTTCACAGTTGGCTGTGTTTTCGCCGAACATCGGACGCACCCCGATTGACGCGGCACCATCATAGCTGCCCTTGTGCTGGCCATTGAGCACATCAACCTTGACCGCATAGACCCCAAATTTTGGCGGATGCAGGCCCGCAATTGACATATTCGCAGTAGGGTATCCAAGGTCGCGACCGCGCTGTTCGCCCCGAATAACCTCGCCCTCGATCCGGTGCCAGTGGTCCAGCATCGCGGCGGCATCGCGAGGGCGCCCTTCGCTCAGGGCACGGCGAATGGCGGTGGACGACACTGCACCGGCATCGTTGGTCACAATCGGCGAAATGGTAACGCCAAAGCCCATTTCCGTACCAAATGCCTGCAGATCGTCCGTCGTTCCCGCACGGCCCTGCCCAAAACAGAAATCCGCACCAACCACCACATGCGCAAGACCAAGCTGGTCTGCTATGATTGTTTGCGCAAACGCCCGTGGCGTCAGGGCAGCAAGGGCCGCGTTGAACGGCAGTTCATACAGCTTTTCGACGCCCAGCTTGGCGAGCCGGTTTGCCTTTGCCTCTGCATTCATCAACCGGAACGGCTTGGGATCTTTGGAAAAGTAACTGCGCGGATGGGGTTCAAACGTCATGATCCCCAAGGGCACGCCCAGATCACGGGCCACTTTGCGGGTGATATCAATGACCGCCTGATGGCCGATGTGGACACCATCAAAATTGCCAATGGCCGCAGCAGCGCCGCGGTCTGTTGGATCAAGGTAGTAGGTGTCTCTGATTATGCGCATGGCCTTGCGTAGCGTGGCCTGCGGACAGGTGCAAGTCAGTCAAACTTGCGGGATGGGGCCAGAACGGTTGCATCCCCCACGAGTACCTTCTTGTTGTTCACAATGCAGCGCGTATCCATCTTGACCCGTCGCTTTGAAAAGTCGATTTCCGTCACTTCGACCTCTGCCAGAACCAGATCACCGGGGCGCACGGGGGCAAGGAATTTCAGGTTCTGTCCAAGATAAACGGTGCCGTGGCCGGGCAGTTGTTCACCGATGACAGCACTCACCAGACCGGCCGTCAGCATCCCGTGGGCAATACGGCCGCCAAAAATCGTGTCGTGGGCATAGTCATCATCAAGATGCACGGGGTTACGGTCGGTAGAGACTTCTGCAAAAAGCTCGATATCGCGATCAGTGATGATCTTGGACACGGACCGGACCATGCCGATCTCAAGATCCTCGATACAGATCGTTCCGCGGGGGGCGTTATCAAGCATTTCGCGCTCCATTAAGTAACAAAAATCCCAATATCACATCGATATTGAAATTTTATTACTTTGCGAGCGCGGAAAGATCAAGTGATTCCGTTAGCGCAGATGGCCTATCGTGAAAGTTGCGCTCATTTGATGGGACTGAAGATAGGCCTCCAGTGCCGCCGGATCGGGCCGTGTAAAGGTTTTTGTCTCAGATGCCGCCAGACCACCCGATATAAACAATGCGTCGATATCTTCCTGCACAGCGCCGAGGATATCGGTCCCGATGCCATCGCCTATCCCGATAATGCGCGGGTCGGCAGGAGCGTTCGGCAGGGCCGCCAACCTGCGCCGGGCCAGATCATAGATCGGCGGATGCGGTTTTCCGAAATAAAGGCTCTCGCCGCCCATTTCCGTATAAAGCGCGGCCAAGGCACCTGCACACCATTCCCGCACCTTGCCACGGTCCACGACGATATCAGGGTTTGCACAAAGTAATTTGAGCCCCTTTTGCTTGGCATACAGAAACTCGGGCCGGTTCACATCAACATCAGCCAGCGGGTCGAACGGGCCGCAGCAGACGATCCCTTCGGCCTGTTCCAGCGGAACCTTTTGGATATTCACCGGGTCGTCGATGATCTTTAACGGCTTGAAAAAATCATCGTCACGCGGGCTTTCCCCCATGAACCAGATCTTTTCGCCGACGATACCCCGATACATTGCCGCCCGCGCGCTATCGCCCGAGGTGGCAATCGCATCCCATGCATCCTGCGGCACGCCGAACCCTTCGATCTGGTGGGCAACGCTGTCCCACGGACGGGGTGAATTCGTGACCAGCACAACAAGCCCGCCGCCGGCACGATATTTCTGCATGGCCGCTACCGCATCCGGCAAAGCATGGACGCCGTTATGCATGCACCCCCACAGATCGACAAAGGCCGCGTCATACTGGCCCGAGATGTCTGCGAAAGTCTCGATAATCTGGGTCATGGTGCGCCCTTGCAGATGAATTGCGGTGATGTGTGTGCGCGCCCCGGATCGTTTCCGGGGCGGACAGATCAGACCTTGAGGTTCGGGATGATCTGCTTTTTGCGGCTCATGATGCCGGGCAGTACAACCGTGTCGCCTGTGACCTTGGCGTCAAAGGATTTCTCGGCCACGGTCTTGGTCAGGTCGTTGGGGACCAGCATGGTTGCTTCTTCGTTCAGGATATCGACTACGAACAACAGCACCTCGTCCACCTTGTCGGCTTCGGCAACCTTCGGCATTTCCTTCATCAGGCTGTCTTTGCGGTCCAGCACGATCTTTGGCGCGGTGGTTTCCAGCACCGAGACGCGGAATTTCTTACCGCCGACTTCATACTCTTTGCTGTCCATCCGCAGCAGTTCGGCATCGGAAAAGGCTGAAATGTCGGACTTGGCGGCAAACATTTCATCGGCATAGGCGGAAATATCGACTTTCAGGTCAATCGCCAGCTTTTCAGCCAGTTCCTTGTCGGTTGGCGTCGTGGTTGGCGACCGGAAGGCCAGCGTATCGGACAGGATGCACGATAGCATCAGGCCCTTGATCCCGTCAGGCATGTCGGCGGCTTTGGCGCCCATCATCTGGTGCATGATCGTCGCGGTGCAGGCCAAGGGGCGGATCGTAATATTAATCGGATCGTTGGTGACCAGACCGCCGGTCAGCTTGTGGTGGTCGATGATGGCGATCACCTTGGCATCATTGATCCCGTCGGGCAGTTCAGCGGGGTTGTTTGTATCAACGATGACACATTGCTGATCGGCTTTGACGTCCTTGATGATGTCCGGCTGCTTGAAGTCCCATTTTTTCAGAACAAACAGCGCCTCGGTATTGGGCGTGCCCAGCAGAGCCGCCTTGGCGTCAATGCCTGTATGGTTCAGGTACCATTCCCAAATCAGGGGCGATCCGGTGCTGTCTGTGTCGGGGGCTTTGTGGCCAAAAACGAGTGTCGTCATAATGAAGCGCCTTCATCTGCTATGGTTTGGGCGGGTTATAGCAGGGGTTTGCGCGATGTCACGGCATGACCTGCGATTACATTGGGAGAGTCATCAGCCATTTTCGTGAAAATAGTCATAGATCTTCTGCGCCATATTGGCTGACACACCGTCCACGGCCTTGAGGTCCGCAAGATTGGCCCGCGCGACGGCCTTGGCCGAGCCGAAATGCGCCAGCAGCGCGCGCTTGCGGGCAGCCCCTACGCCGGGCACATCATCCAGTGGGGTCGCACCAATGGCCTTGCTGCGTTTGGCCCTGTGGGTACCAATGGCAAAGCGGTGGACCTCGTCACGCATCCGCTGAATGAAGTAAAGCACAGGGTCATTATGGCGTAGCGCCATGACGGGCTTGCCGGTACGATAGAATTCTTCCTTGCCTGCATCGCGGTCTTCGCCTTTGGCGACGCCGACCATGGGGATGTCGCTGACCCCAAGATCATCCATAATCTCGCGCACTGCACTGACCTGCCCCGCACCACCGTCAATCAGCAACAGGTCAGGCCAAGTGCCTTGATTGCGTTCGGGGTCTTCCTTCAGCAGCCGTTGGAAGCGGCGGGTCAGGACCTCTTTCATCATGCCGAAATCATCGCCGGGCGTCAGATCATCGCCCTTGATGTTGAACTTGCGATACTGATTCTTGTCGAATCCGTCCGGGCCAGCCACGACCATCGCCCCCACCGCATGGGCACCCTGAATGTGGGAGTTGTCGTAAACCTCGATCCGTTGCGGCACCTTTTCCAGATCAAACGCCTCTGCCACGCCTTTCAGCAGTCGGGCCTGCGTCGCGGTCTCTGACATCTTGCGGGCAAGGCTTTCGCGGGCGTTGCGCAGGGCGTTTTGTACCAATTCCGCTTTTTCGCCGCGTTGGGGGATTACAATCTCGACCTTGCGGCCTGCCTTTTCGGCCATTGCGTCGGCCATCAGGTCGTCATTGTCCAGCCCATGCGACAGGATCAGCATCTTTGGCGGTTCGCGCGTGCTGTAGAACTGGCCGACAAAAGCTTCCATCACCTCTGACAGGTCCTCATCCCCGCTGATGCGCGGATAGTAATCGTGGTTGCCCCAGTTTTGGTTGGCCCGGATAAAGAACACCTGCACACAGGCCTGCCCGCCATCGGTATGAAGCGCGATGATATCCGCCTCGGCGGTGTTTTGCGGGTTGATCCCTTGGGCCGATTGGACTTGCGTCAGCGCCTTGATCCTGTCGCGCAGGGCGGCAGCGCGTTCGAACTCCATTTCCGCGCTCGCCGCCTGCATTTGCGCGGCCAGTGTTTCCTGAATGCCCTTGGTGCGACCTTGCAGGAACTGTTCCGCGTCACGCACTGTGGCGGCATAATCCTGTGCCGAGATCAGCCCGCAACAGGGACCAGAACAGCGCTTGATCTGATATTGCAGACAGGGGCGCGTGCGCGTTTCAAAGTCGCTGTCAGAGCAATTGCGCAACAAGAACACCCGCTGAAGCTGATTGAGTGTGCGGTTGACCGCACCGGCACCGGCGAACGGCCCATAGTAGTTGCCCTTTTGCTTCTTGGCGCCGCGATGTTTCTTGATCTGGGGAAAGGCATGATCTTTGGCCACAAGGATATTGGGAAAGGATTTGTCGTCGCGCAGCAGCACATTGTAGCGCGGCTTCAACTGCTTGATCAGGTTCTGCTCCAGCAGTAGCGCCTCTGTTTCCGTGCGCGTTGTCAGAAACATCATCGACGCGGTTTCGCGGATCATCCGGGTGATACGCGGACTGTGCTGTCCGGGGCGGCTGTAGCTGCTGACGCGCGCCTTGAGGTTGCGGGCCTTGCCGACATACAAAACCCGACTATCCGCATCCAGCATCCGGTAGACGCCCGGAGAATTATCCAGCGTGCGCAGATAATCATGGATGATGTCGTAACCGGACTTGGGCTGTAGGGTCATCGGGGATGTTTCGTGATTCTATTTTGGCTGCAATGGTAGCGCCGCGGGGACAAGAGAAAAGGCATCCACGCAATCTGTGGATAACTCAGTGGATTAATCTTTGGCAGATGGAATTTTCCTTTGTTTTTGGCTCACTTCGATGATCTGCTTAATCTTTAGGCGTATTTTCAAGCCACTGTTATTGCAGTGTTTTTTTATTGCGATCCAGTTAACACCTTGAAAAATAGGTCAATTGCAACGCTTTTGTGACACTTGACATGCCCCGGTGCGTAACTTTGGCCTGATTCATTCAACCCCAACCACATCTGGCGTCTCCCAGGCCAGATGCTGGCCCCCGTCGATGGCCAGCATTTGTCCTGTGACAGCGGGCGCATCCAGAAAATATCCCAAGGCCGCCGTGATATCGGCGGGGTTTGCGCCACGCTTCAGGATCGTCGCGGCGCGCTGCTTTGCGAACTGCACGTCAGATTGTTCATGTCCCTGCAATGTCGGCCCCGGCCCGATGCCATTCACCCTGATCTTGGGTGCCAGCGCCTGCGCCGTCGTGCGGGTCATCGCCCAAAGCCCCATCTTTGCAATTGTGTAGCTCATGAATTCGGGGGTCAGCTTGTGTACCCGCTGGTCAAGCATATTAATGACCAGCGCCTGCGCAACAGGTTCTCCGAAATCACCAATCATCGGGTCGGGCGCTTGGGCGGCGAACCTCTGGGTAAGCACAAAGGGCGCACGCAGGTTGGATTCTATGTGTCTGTCCCAGCTTTCGCGGGTGCCCGTGGTGATGTTGTCGTGTTCAAAGATTGACGCATTGTTGATCAAGCAGGTCAGCGGCCCGCCAAGTGCGTCAACCGCCCGTGTCACCAGACCCTCTGTCGCCTCTTCGTTCAACAGATCAGCTTGCAGGGCTGTTGCCTGCCGCCCCATGGCCTGCAATCGGGCAACGGTTTCGTCCGCACCAGCCTTTGACCCGGCGAAATGCACGGCCACGTCATAGCCGCGCACCCCGAGGTAAAGCGCCATTGCCTGACCAAGCCGTGCGCCCGCACCTGTCACAAGCGCCTTCACTTTCGGCGCTTTTCGCACACGCAGGGGCCTTTGCCGATGCGGTATCTGTTGCATTTGGGGCATTTGGCTGCGGCCAGCCTGTCCTGCCCCGGAAAGCGAAACTTACCGAATATGCTGAGCACGGCCATGAAAGCCAGAAAGATCAGGATGATCTTGGTAATCATAGGCCAAACCGGGCGTAGGCTGCACGCTCTTCAATGCTGCCGATCGCGTCGCCTACAATCTGGGCCCCAAAGCGCGATAGGATGGAACGTTTCTGCCCATACCGCCGGAATGTCACCTTGTCGCCGAACCGCTCTTTCATGATCGGTCCCAGATGGCCAATACCATCGGCAAGCCCTGCATCGATGCCCTTCTGACCGATGTAGACTTCACCGGAAAACAGGTTTTCATCGTCGATCAGTTTCGTGCCACGGCGCGCTTTCACATAGTCGATGAATGACGCGTGGATATCTTCTAGCCAGCCCTTCAGCCGTTTCACATCGGCGGGCTTTTCGGGTTTGAACGGGTCCATCATGGATTTGGATTTGCCCGCCGTATGCACGCGCCGTTCAATCCCCAGCTTGGCAATTCCCTCGGGCACGCCGAATCCGGCGCTGATGACCCCGATTGACCCTGTGATTGAACAGTCATCGACAAAAATTTCGTCCGCGGCGCAGGCCAGCCAGTACCCACCCGATGCGGCCACATCTTCGACAAAGGCGAAAACAGGGATCTTCTTTTCGTCAGCCAGCCTGCGGATGCGGGCCGCAATCAGCGACGATTGCACGGGCGATCCGCCAGGGCAGTTGATTTCAAGTGCCACAGCGGCGGGTTTCCCCTTGCTGAACGCCTTTTCGATAACGGGGGCAAGGTTGGGGTTGTCCAGCCCGCGCCCGCCGTTGGTGATCGCCCCTTGTAGCCGGATGACCGCCACGAATGGGGATGACTTGGTGAATGGGATATATTTCATAATGCCTATCTAGTCCTTGGCCATTGATGCACAAGTCATTGCCGAATGCGCCAGCCTGTTTTGAATATCCACCCGATAAAGCCCAGACAGGCCGCCGTGAACAGCGCGATGGCCAACAGTGAAACCCCGATCCCTACATCTGCGGTCCCAAAGAACGACCAGCGGAAGCCGCTGATAAGGTAAACGACCGGGTTGAACAGTGTCACCGTTTGCCATGCGGGCGGCAGCATCGTGATGGAATAGAACGACCCACCCAGAAAGACGAGCGGCGTAATCACCAGCAGGGGGATCAATTGCAACTGCTCGAAGTTGCCCGCCCAAATTCCAATGATGAAACCAAGCAGGGAAAAGCTGATGCAGGTCAGTATCAGAAAGCCCATCATCGCAAAGGGATGCTGGATTTCTAAATCGACAAAGAAATAGGCCGTCACCAGAATGATCACGCCAATAAACAATGCCTTGGTGGCCGCAGCCCCCACATAGCCTGCAACGATTTCCAGAAAATTTATCGGTGCCGACAGCAATTCATAGATCGTCCCGATAAATTTCGGAAAGTAGATGCCAAAACTGGCGTTGGACGTGGCCTGTGTCATCACCGAAAGCATGATTAGCCCCGGCACGATAAAGGCGCCATAGCTGACCCCTTCCACCTGATCGATCCGCGACCCGATGGCGGCCCCGAACACCACAAAGTAGAGTGATGTAGACAAGACCGGCGACACGAACGACTGGGTAATCGTGCGGAAAAAGCGCCGCATCTCAGAGAGATAGATCGTCAGAACAGCATTCAGGTTCATGTTGTTTCCTTCACCAGCCCGACAAAGATGTCCTCAAGACTGCTTTGCTCTGTCTGGATGTCTTTCATTTGCAGACCCGCCTTTTGCAGATCGGTCAGCAGGGTGGTGATGCCGGTGCGTTCGCCCGAGGTGTCGTAGCTGTAGGTCAGATGCAACCCATCGTCCGCGCGCTCAAGGTCGTATCCGGCAAGAGGTGCGGGGATCGCATCGAGCCGGTCCGCCAGTTCGATCCGCAGCTTTTTCTGTCCCATTTGGGTCATCAGATCAGCCTTGTTCTGCACCAGCAGGATTTCACCTTTGTTGATGACGCCAATCCGGTCGGCGATGGCTTCTGCCTCTTCGATATAATGGGTCGTCAGTATAATCGTCACGCCAGAGGCTTTCAGCCCCGCAACGACTTCCCACATATCCTTGCGCAACTCGACGTCGACGCCTGCGGTTGGTTCATCAAGGAAAAGTACATGTGGTTCGTGGGCAAGCGCCTTGGCAATAAGAACCCGCCGCTTCATGCCCCCCGACAGGGTCATGATCTTGTTATCTTTCTTGTCCAGTAGCGACAGCTGGCGCAAAACCTCTTCGATCCGCGCATCGTCGCGGCGTTTGCCGAACAGTCCCCGCGAAAAGCTGACCGAACTGAAAACCGTCTCGAACGGCTCAAGATTGATTTCCTGAGGCACCAGCCCAATCAGGCTGCGTGCCGCCCGAAACGCCGTCTGCGTATCATGGCCACCAACCGTGATTGTACCAGAGCTCGGCACCGTGATGCCGCAAATGGTCGAGATCAGCGTGGTCTTGCCTGCACCATTCGGACCAAGAAGGGCGATTATCTCGCCTTCTTCGATATCAAGGTTGACGTCCTTGAGGGCTTCGAACCCGCCAGCGTAGGATTTACTCAGGTTCTTGATTGACACGACTGGTGGCATGGCAGGGGGCTTTCATTAAGTTGTCGGGAACCTAGTGCCGCGCCGCCGGAAGGAAAAGGATTTAACTGGAAATTGCCGCGAAAGACCGCAGGATCGTTTTGCGAAAATCAGATCATCATCCGTGCGACATCAAGCATCCGGCAGCTGAACCCCCATTCATTGTCATACCAGCCAAAAATGCGGACCAGCCCACCCGCCGTCACCCGCGTTTCGGGCAGTGACACAATCAGGCTTTCGGGCCGCGCCCGCAAATCGGACGAGACCAGTGGTTTGTCGGTCCAGCCAATCGTGCCCGATTGCGCACGGATCAGGTCATGGACATCCCTTAGCGTCGCCCTTTCGCGTAAAGTCACCGTCAGGTCGATGGCTGACACGCTCGCTGTGGGTACGCGCACCGCAGCAGCCTCGATCCGGCCGGCGATGTCGGGCAGCACCTGATTCAGCAGGGCTTGTGCAGATGTTGTTGTCGGCACCATCGACAGGCCCGCCGCCCGGCTGCGCAACATGTCGTCGCGTGGTGCATCAATTGTAGGCTGACTGCCGGTATAGCAATGGATTGTCGTCATCCAGCCGGTTTCCAGTCCCCAGGCATCATCCAGCAACTTCACCACCGGAGCCAGCGCATTGGTCGTACAGGATGCGTTGGACACCACCGCCTGATCCCCAAGCAGGTGATCGTTCGCTTCCAGCACAACGGTCAGGTCGGCCACGTCACAGGGGCCAGAGATGAGAACGCGGTGCGCCCCGGCCCGCATGCCCGCTCCTGCGGAGGGTCGGGTCTTGGCCTTGCCAGTGCATTCCAGCATCAGATCAACCCCGGTCAGATCAAGGGTGCTTGCATCAGCCGTGCGATGCATCGGTATGCGCTTGCCATCCACGATCAAGACATCGCCATCCAGCGTGACAACGCCGGGATAGGGACCAAAGACACTGTCATAGGCAAACAGATGCGCGCAAAGATCGGGTGCGGCGATATCATTTATTCCTACGATATCCAATTCTGACGCATAGCCCCCGGCCCACGCCCGCAATATTGTTCGTCCGATCCGGCCAAAGCCGTTGATGAACATTTTCTTCATCTGCACACCCTCGGTTGTCTTCAGGACGATGGATGCATTTTGTCAGACACGGCGGCAAGCAGGCTTTTTCTGCCGGGCTAAATCATTTAAGGATGCATTTCGGTTGGAGAATCAGTGCAGGTGCGAAAAAGGCTGCGGCAGTCTCGCGCCTGATTCAGGTTAACAAATAGTTAACTCGCCCAAAGAACTTGCACCAAAGCATCTTTCTTACAGGTACGGGTGAATCATGCGGGCAATGTCTGAGTATTGACGTGGTTTCACCATAATAAGCCATGCTAGATGCGAAGAACGGCAGTTTTCTGCCTGCAACTGTTTCGAGTTCGAGCCATAATAGAGCGGAAAAGCTCGGATTAAGGACCACTAAACAACAAGTTGGCGTCACTTTTTGGCCCAATTTGAATGACACTAATTAAAGAGGATGGGCGGGAGAATCCGTAGATCTCGAGTTTTGAAAGCTGGATGTGAGATGGGCAAGGCGCAGATACAAGATAACAGCGGTGACGAGAAGGACAGCTTCGTCGATGAACTGAAGCCGGGCACAAAATTGATGCACGGACAGTACACGATCGAAAACTTTCTCAACGCTGGCGGCTTTGGCATCACATACCTCGCCAAAGACAGTCTCGATCGAAAGATCGTTATCAAGGAATGTTTTCCCGGCGCGTTTTGCCGCCGGAGCCGGTACGTTGTGCAGGCCCGTTCGCGAGCCCACCAGAACGAACTGAAGTCTATCGTTCGTCTCTTCGTGCAAGAGGCGCGCAGCCTTGCCAAGCTTGACCACCCCAATATCGTCGGCGTTCACCAGGTTTTTGAAGATAACGAAACAGCCTATATGGCGCTCGACTATGTTGAAGGCCGTGATCTGCTGGACACGATCGAGGACCCGAACCACGGCCTGACGCCGGTACAGATCAAATCAATCCTGAAAGAGGTTCTGGGCGCGGTTGGGTTTATCCACGATCAAGGTATCCTGCACCGCGATATCTCGCCCGATAACATCCTGATCAACAAAAGCTTTCACCCGGTTTTGATTGACTTTGGCGCCGCCCGCGAGGAAGCCACCAAGCAAAGCCGCGTTTTGTCTGCGCTGCGTGTCGTGAAAGACGGGTACTCGCCACAGGAATTCTACATTGCCGGCTCAGAGCAGAGCCCGAGCAGTGACCTTTATGCACTGGCAGCGTCTTTCCACCACCTGATCGCAAGAAATGTTCCGCCAAACAGTCAGGCCCGTCTTGCCGCGATCGCGTCAGGTGATCCCGACCCCTACGTGCCTTTGCTGGGTCGTTTCGATGAGTATGAAAACGACTTTCTGGCCGCCATCGACAAGGCGCTCGCTGTTCTGCCAAAGGACCGGCTCAAGTCCGCGCAGGACTGGGTCAACATGATGGATGGCGTCGAAGGCAATGTAACCGCCCTGAATGTCGTCAATACGGCGGCCGCCGCTGCAACAGACAGCCGTGGACAGGTCGCCAAGAAGTCAAAGGCGCCACTTTTTCTGGGCTCTGCCGCGGCAATCGCACTGCTTATCGGCGTAGGCGCATTTTTCATGACAAACGGTGGTGATGTACCACTTCAAACCCCGTTCGCGACCCCGACAGAGGCACCACAAGCGCCTGCACCTGTTGAAACACCTGCCGCAACCGTTGTGGCCCCGGTGACACCGGAGGCGGAGGTCGCGATTGTTGCGCCTCAGGAAACAACGCCGGCACCTGAGTTGGCGACGCCGTCTGCTGACCAAACGGAAGCTGTCGAGCCGGAAACTGTCACCCCTGAAGCAGAGGTTATCGCGCCGGAAATCATTGCGCCGGAGGCGGCTGAGACGATTGAGCCTGAGGCCGCTGAGACGCAGGTGCCCGCCCAGGTGCCCGTCATCGGCCCAGAGATAATCGAGGATGGCGATGCAACCGCTTCTGCGCAACCCGATGATCGCCCGGGCATCATTGAAGGCCCCGCAATTGTTGATCCGCCAGACTTACGCCCCGCCACGCGTCCGCAGGCAATTGAACTGTCAGCCGTTCCAGAGGTTGTTGCCCCGAATCCTCTGCCAGAGCCGGTCGTGACGCCCCGAAACATCACTGCTGACGACACCCAAAGTGTGGCCCTGCCGAACCAGACAGTTATCCGGCCCGCCACGGATAATGCCACGCCAAATGTCGCGCTGCCGGGTACACCGGAAGCGATCGCTGATTTGGGTACCGGGGAAGGCATTGAAGGTATCTCTGCGGTAACGCCGGGCAATGAACTCTTGCCATCCGCCGTACAGACAAGCTGGTCAGTTCGCCTGCCTTTTGGCGCAAACGGGGCCGACTCTAACACGATCGGCTTCATCGCTGCGATTTCGCCGGTCTGGGTCAAGCCCGGGCTGGAGATCACTGCTGTCAACGGCACGCCCGTCGCCTCGATTTCCGAGATTTCGGAGGTTCTGCGCGAGACCGTTACGCCGGGCGAACTAAGTCAGATCGAAGTGTCATTTGGCACGTTGGACCCTGCAACAAGTCAGGTTGAAGAACATCAGTGGGCCGTGCCCGTCGTGCAAGAGACGACACTGCTGAATGGCGCACGTTTCGAGACCGTCGCTGTTGGCGATAAATGGCGGACCACACTGGTCGATGTGCCTGCCGAAATGGGGGACGAACTTTTCGTGGGTGATGTGTTAGAAGAGTACATTCCCACCGGTGAGGCGATAAACGGACCCGGTAGCATCGGCACATTGATTGAACGTGAGTTAGAGAACGGAACGACACAATTTCCATTCAAGGTTGGACGCGATGGAAATCTGTGGCTCGGATTTCTTAATTATGCAGGCCGCGGAGAATGAATGAAGCGGTGTGCCCGAAGGGCCGTGTCTGTAACTAAAATCGGAAGGTAGTGAACATGAATTTTCTTCGTAGACTATTCGGCGGCAAGGAAAGCGCAGCACCTAGCCGTGCAAGCCGGACTGAAACGCTTGAACAATCATACCGTGATACAATCGGGTCGATCGTTGAAGACGACAGCGCGCTGGAGCCGGATGTGTCTGACATGCTGACCAACGTGAACTCCAAGGTGAACCAGGCTGATGCACCTGAAGCACCTGCCGTGAATATCTGGGACATGGAAGATAGTGGTTCGTCCAGCCTGCCCTCTGCGGCTGACTTGCAGGCAAGTGCCGCGCGGTCTCCGGCCCGTGCCCGCCGGACCAAGACCCGCCTGATCGGTTTTGACAAGTCTGACGGTGACGTCGTGGATATTTTCAATGACGCGCCCAAGTCGGCACCCGCGCAGCGAGCAAAGTTTCCTGTGGGCTGGATCGTGGTTGCCGATGGCCCGGGACGCGGCGAAAGCTTTTCGCTGTTCACAGGCATGTCCCAGATCGGACGCGGCGACGATCAGGCAGTGCAGCTTGATTTCGGCGACAACTCAATTTCGCGCACGAACCATGCAGCGATTGTTTACGACCCTGAAACCCAGGAATTCATGCTGGGCCATGGCGGTAAATCAAACATTGTGCGCTTGAATGACAAACCCTTGATCAGCAATGAGGTGCTGAAAACGGGGGATGTGGTGCGCATTGGTGAGACAGTTCTGCGTTTTGTTGCCCTCTGTAGCAGTGAATTCAACTGGAGCGGGGACAGCGCAGATGGGGAGGATGACGAAGATGTGGCGATCGCCTGAACCTCGTTTTGACGTCGCTTCGGCGATTTGTCAGGGCGGTAGAGACTACCAAGAAGACGCGATTGTCACCGATTTTCCTTTCGGTATGGACAGTGGTGTCGTGGTCCTTGCTGACGGCATGGGAGGACATGCCGCCGGTGACGTGGCCAGCAAGATTGTCGTCACGGAAGTCTATAGCGAACTGAAGTTCCAAAGCGCGAATTTCGCGGACTTTGAACATGAGATTCCGCAATATCTGACGGCTGCGGCGGTGAACGCGAACAATTGTGTGCGTGAACACGTTACGGAACACCCCGAAACGCGCGGGATGGGGGCCACACTTGTGTCGCTCGTCTTGGTTGAAAACCGCATGTATTGGATGTCGATTGGTGACAGCCCGCTTTATCACTACCGTGCCGGTCGGTTGCAGCAGTTGAACGAAGATCACTCCATGGCTCCCCAAATTGACTTTATGGTCAAGCAGGGATTACTGGACCCCGAAGCAGGCAAGAACCACCCTGACCGGAACTGCCTGACGTCCGTTATTCTGGGCGACCGTGTGGCCAAGTCTGACTGCCCGCGCACGTCTTATGAATTGCAGGTTGGCGATATTGTAGTGGTCTCAAGCGACGGGCTTCAGTATCTTGAAGATCCACGCATCCAGAAGATCCTGCACAAGTACCGGCGCCGCAAATCCGCTGAAATCTGCGGTTACCTGCTTGAAGCGATTGAGCAACTTGGCGATCCGGATCAGGACAACTGTTCGTTCTCGGTCATCAAGCTGAACCACAACAAGCCAGTGATCCGTGCGATCCGTGCAAAGCCTGCCGGACATATCGATGCGCACCAGTCAAATATCACCCGCGTTGTCGAAATGGACGGGAACAAGTCGTCCGAAGACCGCATTGTTGCGGCCAAGGCGATGGCGCGCAGCAAGCCCAGGGAAACGCTGTCAAGTGGTCTGTCGTTTCCCCCGCGTGTCAAGGAAGTGAAACCTGTCCAGTCCGTCGGTGCAAAGCACGATGGGCATGGTGCGGCATCCAGAGCCGCAGCTGACAAGGGCAACGGTCAGTCAAGGGAGGTTGAAGCGTCCACGCCACCGGCTAAACTCGCTTTCGGAGGCAAGTAATGGCGAATCAATCCACGGGCGCACGCGTCGAGGAACAGCTTGAACAGGCAGTAGGGTCAAACCTGCTGCCCGTTGGCGTTCAGGGCAAGGCGGAAAAACTCCTTGAACGTCTGCGGAAACCTGTCCGGCTTGCACTGCTGGGGTGGCCAAACTCTGGCAAATCAACGCTTCTGAATTTTCTGGTCGGTCAGACGGTCCTGCCGACAGGGGTTAACCTGCCGACATTGCAACTGGTCTATGGCAGCGAAGAAAGGGCGACATGCACCCTTTCAGACGGTTCAAAGATGACGATTCCGACAGTGGAGGCGGACGCAATTGCGGCCTTGTCACCCGTGTTCGTTGATCTTGAATTGCCGCTGCCCGCGCTCAAAAAGATTTCGTTACTCGAGGTCGTCGCACCCGATGATGCGAACGCGGTTCATCGTGCCAGCCAATGGGCTGCCGGGCGGGCCGATGTGGGGTTATGGTGCACGCAGGGGTTTAATCCGGCAGAACGCGCTATTTGGGCACAGATACCCGACATCATGAAAGACCATTCCTTCCTGATGGTGACGAAAGCTGACTTCCTCAGGACCAACGGCATGATGGAAAAAACACTTTCGACTTTGCGCGATGAAGTGGCCGATGAATTCAAACAGATTCTGCCGATTTCCGGGACACAAGCGATTGCGGCGCGGAAAGAAGACGGCACCGTCGACAAGGCGTTGATGCGCAACAGTGGCGGCACTGCGCTGATCTCGGCCGTACTCAAACAAGTAGAAGCGGGCAGGCAAAGCGCCGTCGATTTGGCCGATGTCCTGTTGCTTCAACATGCCGATGCACTGGCACCGTTGAACGCGCCAAACGCGCCAGCAGCACCGGCCCCCGCAGGGCCACCGCAAAAGGCCCCCGCACAAGAAACGCCCGAAGCTGAAGCGACCCCGCCCGCTGAAGAGGCCGCGCCACTGGTCGCTGGGTTGCAGCCTGCAACGCGTACTGCCTATGAAGGCGCAGTTGATTACATCGTCAAGAACAGCTTTGAGCTGATCGATCTGGCTGACACAATGCAGGACGATGCGCCGATGCAGATCATCGGCAAGGCCGTTGATCAGGTGCAGTGGGTCAGCGATCACCTGAACGAGAATGGCGACGAAAATGATCCATTGTTGCAGGACATGCGCAACACTGCCATGGACGCGGCTGACCTGATCCAACTGATGCAAATGGAGAAACGCGCAAGCGCCACGATCGAGGCGCTCAGCCTGCTTTTGCAGCTAAAGCGCGAAATACAGTCTGATCTGGCGGCATAAGCGGTAACCTGCCTGCGGTTTTCTGTCCGTCGCGCCACAGTTTTGCCCCGCTCTTCTGTTTCTATTATGTCAATAAAGACAGTGTAATCACTGTGATTTGGCGATAGGACCATCAACTGTTAATGGTGGTGCCAATAGTATCGATTGAGGACGGACAACAATGAAGATGGAAGAGCTGACAAAAGGGGATGGCTATAAAGTCCCTGCAGCGCACCACCCTTTCATGCGACTTGGTCTGGAAAAACTGGACCAGTTTCATGACGAGATTGCTGATCTCGAAGCAACGCTCGCAGACGTTGTAAGGCTTGGCGGCCAAGAGGCAGAAAAGAAATCAACAAAACTTATCAAGCAGTTACGCACTTTTGAACCAAGCGTAACCATGATTGGCCAGATCAAGTCGGGAAAGACATCTCTGGTCAATGCGATGATTGGCCGTCCGGCCTTGTTGCCTGCGGATGTGAACCCTTGGACTTCGGTCGTGACATCGCTGCACTTGAATGCGCCCTTGCCGCCGGATTCGCCGACGGCCAGTTTTCAGTTCTTTAGTCAGGGCGAGTGGGACCATCTGGTCGAAAACGGCGGCCGAATCGGTGAATTGTCCGCGCGGGCCGGTGCCGATGAAGAACTGGAAAAAGTCCGCGAACAGATCGCGGCGATGCGTGAAAAGACCAAGGCCCGCCTTGGCCGGAAGTTTGAACTGCTCTTGGGGCAAAAGCATAATTATGCGGAACTGACAGACGAATTGGTCGAGCGCTATGTCTGTATGGGCGACGATTTTGAGGATATGGAGGACGAAGACCAGCAGGGTCAATTCGCCGATATCACCAAATCCGCTGACGTTTATCTGACGGCACCGTCGATCCCGATGCCGCTGTGCCTGCGTGACACGCCCGGCGTGAACGACACCTTTATGATGCGCGAGCAGATCACCATCAATGCCCTGCGCGACAGCCGGATTTGCGTTGTGGTCCTGTCGGCCCACCAGGCACTCAGTTCGATGGATATGGGCCTGATCCGTTTGATCGCAAACGTGAAATCCCGCGAAGTCATCATCTTTGTCAACCGGATTGATGAGTTGTCCAACCCCGCTGAGCAGGTTCCTGAAATCCGCGAAAGTATCCTGAAAACCCTTGCCGATCACAACGGCCCCGAAGATCCAGAGCTGATTTTTGGGAGTGCGTATTGGGCCAATATCGCCCTGTCAGAAGACCTGAACGATATCGTCGCGGAAAGCGCTGAAGCCATGTTCAACTGGGCAGAGGTCGCCTTGGACGCTGGCACTGCTGGCATGCAGACGAATGAACTTGTCTGGCACCTGTCGGGTGTTCCCGCGCTTTATGCCGCGCTGGCAGAGCGGGTAGTCGAAGGGCCCGGTGCCGAAGTACTTGCTGCCTCGCGCAAACGCGCGCGGAACCTCGTTGGAGGCGTGCGTGCGTCCAATTCGATGGTGTCGATGCGGATGGACGGCGATCAGGTCGAGGTGATGCCGGCAGACCAGTTGATGGCGCATCTGGATAAACTTGAAGCCGACAATACGAAGTTCCTGAATGACAGACTTGATATCGTGTTTCAGCGCTTTGGGTCGCGCGTTGACCAATCCCACAAACGGTTTCTTGACCGTGCGCTGGAATCCCTCCTTCAGCATCTGGAAACCAATGGTGAGGACCAGATATGGCAATATAGCCCGGATGGTTTGCGTATGTTGCTCCGTACCAGCTATCAGGTGATGCGCCGCGATGTGGCCTCGACTTGTGATCAGGTGTTTGCCTCTGCGGCAGCCGATTTGGCCGAAACTTACCGCTCCGCCTTTGGCGTATCTGTTGAGAACTTTTCAATCACACCGCCTGCCGCGCCGGAAATTCCGGCCCCGGTTTCGCTGGGCCAAACGATCGCTCTGGATCTGCAAACATCATGGTGGAAAGGCTGGTGGAAACGTCGCAAAGGCTACCGCGCGTTTGCCAGCGGGTTCTATGATCTGATCGAAGCGGAAACATCGCCCATCGTTGATGAATTGAAGATACGGCAGGCCGAGGGCATCCGCAAAATGGCCGAAGCCGAATTGCGCGAATTCCTTGCGGAACAGCGCAGTACGCTCAGCGATATCAGCGCCAAAAGCACGCTTGGCGCGAGCGATTTGAAGGACATCTTTGGAATAACCGCGCAACAGGAACGTGAAGAACTGTTCGACTATATCTATGATGAGCTCAGCGACGGCGCTCCCGAAAAGGCTGGGGAAGTGACCTGATGGCGGAGCCGCGCAAGCCCCGCATTGCGCTGATGGGCGAATTCAGCGCGGGCAAAAGTACCCTGTCCAACCTGTTGCTGGGGTCTCGGCCTCTTCCCGAAAAGGTGACAGCCACACGGCTATCGCCTGTGTGGATGTCATACGGCACCCAAGCCCCCTATCGCGAGGCGATGGATGGCAGCACCGAACCTGTGTCCCTTGATGCGCTTGAAGACATACCCGTTGACGAAACCCGCGTGATCCGCCTGTTTCTGGATGCCGACATTCTGGACGTTATCGACCTGATCGACTTTCCGGGTATTTCCGACCCCAACATGGCCTCGACGGTTTGGGAACGCGTCCTGCCCGAGGTCGATGCTGTGATATGGTGTACACATGCCACGCAAGCCTGGCGCCAGTCCGAGGCCGCAGTGTGGGAAACCATGCCCGAGCCCGTACGCGAACATTCGATTTTGCTGATTACCCGCTATGACAAGTTGACCACCGACAAAGACCGTCGTCGTGTCTTTAAAAGGGTGCGCCGCGAAACTGACGGCCAGTTTGGCGGCACCTTTCCTATTTCGCTGCTGCAAGCGCTCGAGGCTGGCGACGACTACGATAAATGGGACGGCAGCGGCGCAGGCCCCTTTGTTGACCATCTGCTGGAGACGATCCAGAAGCTTTCAACCTTGGCCGCGCGCAGTCCTCAACCGCTTTATAACATCACCGGCGACAACGCTGTGCCGGAACCTGCGGCACCGCCAGTCGCTCCTCGGCGCGTCACCCGCATGATCGACCCCGATCAGCCAAAACGCAGCCGCCCGCCCAGCAGACCAAGTGAAGACCTGAACAAGAGTTGACAATTATCCGGCTTTTCGCGGCCTTCCACTCCTGACCGATTTCGCGTATCGACATATGTAGTGGGATTTTTCAGTGGGCTAATGATATGGTTGTGGATGATTTAGACGCCTTGCAGGGCAAATTTGAAGGTATAGAAACCGTGGCATTTGCCGACTTGTCCACGCAGATGATACTTGTGACGAATTCAAATTCGAACCAACGGCGCGAAGCCTTGGAGATGCTTTGCGCAGAGGCCACGGTTGCCTTGGGTTCTGCTGACAAACCTGCGTTGGGCGACACACCCAGCCCCGCCGCGTTTGTGGCGACCAAGAACCAATTGCGCATTTTCCTACGGGCCCCGGGTGAACCCTCTGACGTATTGTGCTGCGTGTGCAAACCCGACGTGGATGTGGCATCGTTTCTGTCAGACGCAAAACCCTGTCTTGCCAAGATCAGTAGTGGTACATGACTGGAAATGTCTCGAACACATCAAGGACCGCAGGCGTGACCGACTTGACCGCCCTTGCCACCAAGTTGGCCGCATTGATTTCAGAGGATGACGTCTTTGTCGCCGGTGGTAAGCGTGTCATCAGCCACGGGGATGATCCGCCCGCGATGGTCGCGATCCTCAGAGAGGTGGACAACACCGTGCTGGAACGCACGTTGGAGTTTGGTCTGGATGATGTGACCGTCAGCATTTCTGCGGCAGGTCGCCGTTTGCGCGGTGTTGTTGCGATCGACAGCGACATGCCCGGTAAGGACAAGATCATTGGCCACATACTCAGTCAGGAAGAGCCTGACCTGCTCAAGGCTACGGGTGCAATGCTGAACGATTTTTGCGCCAACGCAAAAAGGATCACTGTGCTTAGCGGGCCGCCGCAGATGTTGGGCAGCAGTGCGGAAAAGGGCCTTTCGGTGGCGACCCTTGCCGAGGTCTGGCAGGTCAATATGGACGCCCGCGCCGCCCCCCCGATGGAGCGTTTCCTGACAGCCAACAAAGACAAGATGATCGGCCATCTTTACATGTCCGGCAATGATGTCATTGGCTCAAGCGGAGACACTGCCCGACTACAGGAAGTCTGGGACACCCAGATTGACATGTTCCGCAAGCGCCACAAGGCTGCCCAGCCCAAACTGGACGGCCCGGTGCTGGTCTGTCTCGATGCGGTTCTTGGGGGGCAGACAAGCGTCGCGGTTGGAAGTTTCGGCAAGGAAAGCTGTCTGTTTTCCTACCTGCCCATCGACCTGCCTGATCTGATTTCATCTTGGAACGCTGTGACGTCCTAAACGTCTCCCCATAACTGAAACGCCTCGCAAAGGGCGGCCCGGCCGATCGACCGGGCTTCCATTTGATCCTTATCCTATGCCGTCGGAACCGGGCAACGGTGTGAAATCCAGACCCACAATCAGTGGATCATGATCTGACGATGCAAAGATGCCATCATTATAGAACCGCTCGTCCTTGAACGATGTGTCATAGTTGATCAGGTCCGGTTCATCAGCATTGATGTGCCATTCTGTCGCCCCGGTCACAAAAGCGGCCAGTCCATCATCGGCAAGGCCCTGATCCAACGTCCCGCGCTGCCCGTCAAACACAAAGCTATAGGCTTCGTCCTGACCGATAAATGTGTCGATCAGGTCAACCAATCCGGCATCATCGTCAAGATGTTGCACGGGGTCCTCTTCGGCATAGGCGTTCAGATCGCCAAGCAGCAGATAGTTGGTCACGCCGGTTCCGTTGTAGTCATTCGCGATCCAGTCGCCCAATTCGACCGCTGCATCCAAGCGCACCTGATTCCAGAAGCCTTGCCCATCGCCTTGGTCAAAGTTGGGATCAGCACGCAACGCATCCACATCTGCCTGTGTAAAGCCGGTGGCAGTACCGCTATCCAATGCCGTTTGCGCATCATCGGCGAGCGCTTCAAGCCCGCTTGACCCCTTTGATTTGAAGTGTGAGGACACGACGGTAAACTGTTCGCCCGTTGCGAGGTCTTCAAAGGTTGCCGCGACCGATGGCCTGTTACGCTGGAAATCCCCGAAACCCGGATCAATCACACTGGCCAGATCATAGGTGGTTTGGGCGGATGCCTCGTCAAACACCAGCGCCTCTGTATAGACCAGCCGCACCGCGTTTTCGTCATAGATGATCGCTGTTGAAATCGCATCGGTGCCCACAAATCCGGTGCCTGTGTCAGGTGCTGCAAAGGCATAGGATGCGCCTGACCCCGTAACAGCAGCTTCGGCGTTCAACGCGTCAACCAGCGTGTCCACGGCTGATCCTGCGCCAAACCCGTTGTTTTCGATCTCTTGGAGGGCAAAGACTTCCGCCCCTGTTCCTGTGATAGCAGCCACCAGTTTTTCGGTCTGGCGCACCAGCTCCGCATCATTATCAGCACCGCGCGGGTTAAGATCACCGTTTGGCCCCGTACCGGCGCCTGAGACATCAATCGTCGTGAAGTAGTTCAACACGTTGACACTGGCGACCTGCAAGCTGCCGCCTACATCATCGGGCGTATCCTGACGGGCACCACCGTTTGTGCTTTCGTCGATATCGAGTGTCTCGGTCACGACCAACTGGTAGTCACCAAAGGCATAGGTCATGACGCCGGTCACACTGTCATTGATTTCAGCGCCCAGACGGATGGTCGTTCCGCCGTCACCGAAATCATCATCCACATCAAGGAAGCCGTTGCCGTTGTCACCCGTTCCACCGGACACAAATTCGAATTGGTCAGGGTTCTGGCTGCTCTCGCCATCATCAAGGATCAGGCTGTTGTTTTCATTCTGCTCTTGCAGGGCCGCAATTTCGGCTGCCTCGGTTTGTGCATCAAACAACTGGGTCGGTTGCGTCTGTACCCCGGCACTGATCACCAACTGCCCAAAGCGGTCAAAGTTAAAGTTGGTAATCACAGTCAGCGGGTCGGGTGTGCCGCTGGTCACCGTGACCAACATACCCTCCACCGCTTCGTAGTCTGGCATTGTATCCGGCCCAAGCAGGATGCTGGCAGCTGTCGGGGTTGCCGCAAGCGTGGTTGTGACGACTTCGCTGCTGACGTTGGTCAACTGGGTTTGATCGAACCGTTCCTGCACATCTGCGGTCAGGCTGACGAGGTTACCAACCGCCACTGTGGGCACGGTGCTGGTAAAGACAAAAATCCCCTCGGACGTGGCTGCGTCACCATCAGCGTCGCTGTCTTCTTCCTGTATGAAGTAGCCGTTTGACACGATATGCGTGACGACCGCTTCAACGCGCACTGTCTGCCCATCCAAGGCAGAGGCCGCACCCGCCCCCTGAATCGCACTGATCAGCTGGTCGGTTGCAGGCGGGTCGACGATTACATCGTCATTGGCCTCGCCGGGTGTTGCATCCGCTGGAGCCAGCCACGTGCCATCATCGTCGCGCTGCAATGAAAAGCCGATAGGCGTAGAGCCCGTTTCGGCAACACCAATATCGGTTGATGTTTGCCCTGCCGCCGGACCATCCGCTGCGGTCAACGTGCCCTCGTAGCTGAGGAATTCAATCACTGTGTCGCCATTGACCAGCGCAAGCCCATCAGGCGCTCCATTCTGAAGCCCATTGGTGGGCAGGTTGATGACGTAATAATCATAGGTGCCATCGGTCGTCTGATCGCCAGCGCCAACCTGTTCAGTCCGGTAAACCGCTCCGTTGTTGCCATTATAGGCCACAACCGACAATCCGCTGACATCTGCCCCGGCATTCACGCGCACTTCGATGAACTCGCCGACGTCACTACCTGCATTATCATAATGGAATTCATTGATGCGGGCGTTCAGATCAAGCGGCCCGGCTGCATTCGCAGCCCCCGCTGTATTGGCTGCGGCCTCTGCCCAGCTTCCGTCATCATTGCGCTGAAGGCTGTCGCCAATCGCGGTGCTTCCCGGTTCACTGACGCCGATGTCAATCGACGTCTGCCCTGCCGCCGGACCATCCGTTGCGGTCAAGGTGCCCTCATAGCTGAGGAACTCAAGCACGGTGCCCCCGTCAACAAGCGCCAGCCCATCGGGGGAGCCGTTCTGGATGCCGTTCGATGGCAGGTTGAAAACGTAATAGTCAAAAGTGCCATCTGTCGTCAGGGTGGCGTCTGCAACAGCTGCCGTCCGGTACAGGCTGCCGTTACTGCCGTTATAGAAAGCAAGGCTGAGCGCGGATGCATCAGCACCCGCATTGACGCGCAGCTCGACGAATTCACCTGTGTCACTGCCTGCGTTGTCGTAATGCAGTTCGTTGATCCGGGCGTTCAGGGCGACCGGCACTGGCACATTCTCGGCGCCGGCTGTGTTTTCTGCGGGGTCGTCCCAGCTTCCGTCCTCATTGCGCTGAAGCGAGAAGCCAACAGGCGTTGACCCCGGCTCGCTGACACCGATGTCGGTTGAAGTGACGCCATCGGCGCTGCCGCCCACGGCAGTGAAAGCACCTTCATAGCTGAGGAATTCAATCAATGTGCCCGCGTTTGACAGGGCGATCCCGTCAGGAGAGCCGTTTTGCAGGCCGTTGGATGGCAGCGCCAGAACGTAATAGTCAAAATCGGCATCGCTGGTTCTGACGCCATCGCCGACATTCAGCGGTGTGCCGTAGGGCGCCCCGCCATTGCCGTTGTAACGCTCTATCGTCAGGGCGCTGACATCGTCGCCTGCATTGACGCGCACTTCGATGAATTCGCCGGTGTCGCCGCCTTCGTTGTCATAGTGGAATTCGTTGATACGCGCCGTGATTTCCGACACATCAGCGACAGTCACGACAATGGATTCAGACGTTACAGCCCCCTGTTCGTCCTCCACATTGATCGTGATATCATAGTTGTTGTCGGCGTCCGCGTCTGCGGCCGCTTCAAAATCCGGTGCGGTGATAAAGCTCAGCGCGCCGGTAAGCGCATCAATCTGGAAAAGGGCGGCATCAACCCCGCCAAGGCTGAAGGTCAGATCGTCACTGTCCACATCGGTCGCACTGATCCCGGCTGGAACGGCCGTGGTGTTTTCGTCGACAGTCACGTCATTTGCCGTCAGTTCCGGCGCGTCGTTTGTGCCTGCGATGGTCACTGTGACCGTGGCAACATCCGTGCCGCCTTTGCCGTCATCAACGGTATAGCTGAACGTATCGGTGGCCGTGTCGCCGACATTCAGGCCGTCAAACAGTGTGCCCGGATCATAACTGATCTGACCGTCAATGAAGGTGACAGTCGCACCCGATGCACTGGTTGCGTCAACCGCAGTGATCGCCAGCGTGTCCCCGTCAAATTCGCGGTCATTGGCAAGCAAATCCGCCGCCGCGATTGCCTGGATGCCATTTTCGTCCGTTTCGACCGCATCATCGCCAGCAAGGGCGGCATTGTTGGTGCCATCCAGATAGAAGGTGTAGTCATCGGCGGCGAAATAAAGCGCCTCAACACTATGAAGCCGGTCGCGGCCCGCATCTGACACCTCACCAATAGAGGTTACAGTCGTTGGGCCCCAACGCCCACGCCCCACATGCACATCATAGTCAGCAATCCCGCCTTCGTAGCGGGCGATATCGAAACCGAAGCCACCAAAAATATGGTCGTTCCCGGCCCCGCCCGTGATCTTGTCATCCCCGAACCCTGCAAAGATCCGGTCATTGCCAGCACCGGTTGAAATGTCGTCATTACCGAAGAAACTGAATATGTAATCGCTGCGATCGGACCCTGTCAGGATGTCATCCCCGAATGAACCGAACACGAAATTTTTGCGTTGAAATGTCATTAATAATCCCCACCAATTGAACTTTTTGTATTAATTGAACCTAAACTGTAACAGCATTGTCTCAGACGACGCACCTGTTAATCAATTATTAAGTTTGCATTGAGCGGCGCTTGGCTAGCCTGACGTCGCGGCAGCGCTGAGGTGCAAAGAAGTAAGGCAACAAATAATCATGCATCCTGCCGCGCAAACTGCTGCAATCGCCCCGTCGTTTTTTGAAGGCTTCGAAGAACGGTTTTTTGATGGACCTGATGGACCAGTATTCTATCGGATCGGCGGCAGAGGTGCGCCTTTGGTCCTGCTGCATGGGTACCCGCAGACGTCGGCGATGTGGCATGCGGTCGCCGCTGATCTGGCCCGCGACTATTGCGTGATCTGCCCCGATTTGCGGGGCTACGGGCGGTCGGTCAAGCCCGCCACCGACGCGCAGCACAGCCCCTATTCCAAACGCGCCATGGGCAGTGATGTCATCGCCCTGATGGATCATCTAGGGCATGACAGGGTCCTGTTGGGGTCTCATGATCGCGGATCACGGGTGGCGCACCGGCTGGCGGCTGACCACCCCCACCGCGTGCGCGCCATTGCCACACTGGACATTGCCCCGACCCGCGAAATGTATCGCGACGCCCGCAGCGGTTTTGCCCATACCTATTGGCACTGGTACTGGTTGACCCTGCCGCAGCCCTTTCCTGAAACGCTGATCGGCGCTGATCCGGATTTTTTCTGGCTTGGCAAATGCGGCGCGGGGTCGGCAGGACTGACACCCTTTGTCCAGCAGGCCTTGCATGAATATCTGACCTGCTTTGCCGATCCGGCTGCAATCCACGGTGCATGCGAAGACTACCGCGCCGCGGCCACAATCGATATCGCCCATGACGATGCCGACCCTGGCAAGCTGCAAATGCCACTGCTTGCGCTTTGGGGAAAATCCGGCGCGATCGAGGCCCACTTTGATTGCCTCGCGTTGTGGAAAGAAAGGGCAGACGACGTACAAGGACAAGCCATTCCTGGCGGCCATTATCTGGCCGAGCAATCCCCCACAGAGGTCATTGCCGCATGGCGCCCCTTCTTTGGCGCCGCCCCAACGTGAAAACACACTGCGCTCAAAAATTAGCCATTCGCACGATTTAGCGGCGAATAATCCCGCATAGCGACCGGAGTCACGCATATCCGCGTGGTCAAATCGGGACTCTGCACCCCGTCGCCAATACCCATTGTGCGTCTGTTACGGACAAATCAAATGCCGCGCAGCGGGCTTTCCTGGCAGAAACCTCCCGCCGCGCGACGACAACATCACTGTTGCGGGGCTGCGCGTATCACGCGCACCTGCCCAAATAAAGGGCAACGCGACACCGACACGGGGATAATCGTTTCGATGACCAAAAAATCATTTTCCGCTGCCATCGGCGCTGCACTGTTGGCCAGCACCTCCATGGTTGCCGCACAGGACTGCGCAGACCCGATCAAGGTCGGCGTACTTCACTCACTTTCGGGATCAATGGCGATTTCCGAGACAACTTTGAAAGACGCTATGCTGATGCTGGTCGAACAGCAGAACGCGGCGGGCGGCCTGCTGGGCTGCGAAATCGAGGCCGTCGTCGTTGACCCTGCCTCTGACTGGCCGCTTTTTGCCGAAAAGGCCCGCGAATTGCTGACTGTGTCAGAAGTCGACGTGATCTTTGGCAACTGGACATCTGTTTCGCGCAAATCCGTGCTGCCCGTGATCGAAGAGCTCAACGGCCTGCTGTTCTATCCTGTGCAGTATGAAGGTGAAGAAAGCTCCAAAAACGTGTTCTACACCGGTGCGGCGCCGAACCAGCAGGCGATCCCGGCGACCGACTATTTCCTCGAAGAGCTTGGCGTCGAGAAATTCGCGCTGCTGGGCACTGACTATGTCTACCCGCGTACCACCAACAACATACTTGAATCCTACCTCAAGGATAAGGGCATCGCCGAGGAAGATATCTTTGTAAACTACACCCCGTTCGGTCATTCCGACTGGGCAACCATCGTGGCCGACGTCGTGGCCCTTGGTGAAGACGGCAAGCAGGTCGGCGTGATTTCGACCATCAACGGTGACGCGAACATTGGCTTTTACAAGGAACTGGCCGCCGCCGGTGTCTCGGCTGACGATATTCCGGTCGTTGCATTCTCCGTGGGTGAGGAAGAACTCTCTGGTCTGGATACATCCAACCTTGTGGGCCACCTCGCTGCATGGAACTACTTCCAGTCCGCAGAATCCGAAGCGAACGAGGAATTCATCGCCGCATGGAAAGCCTTCGCCGGTGAAGACCGCGTAACCAACGATCCGATGGAGGCCCACTATATCGGCTTCAATATGTGGGTGAACGCGGTCGAGGCAGCAGGCACCACTGACGTTGATGCGGTGCGCTCAGCGATGTACGGGCAGGAATTCCCGAATCTGACAGGTGGCACAGCCGTGATGTTGCCAAACCACCATCTGGCCAAGCCTGTTCTGATCGGTGAAATTCAGGCTGACGGGCAGTTTGATATCATCAGCCAAACCAGCGAAGTCCCCGGCGATGCCTGGACCGACTTCCTGCCCGAGTCCGCCGTGCTGACGTCGGATTGGAAAGACCTTGGCTGCGGGATGTACAACACAGAAACAGAAACCTGCGTGCAGTTGACCTCTAACTACTAACCATTGCCGGGCGCGCTGGGCATCCAAGCGCGCCCGTCACTTTTCTGATATCCAGAAAGCCCCCTTATGCATCGCCTGATCCTTGCCTTCGCTCTGCTTTTGGGCCTGACCCCGGCTGTCAGCGCACAAACGCTGCAAGACATCCTGCAAACCCACGCCGATGAGGTAGCCAAACCTGGCCGGCGCACCGTCGGTGTCGTGCTTGATGATCTGGCGGCCTCCGGCCTGCCTGGCGTGGCCGTATTCCTTGAAAAATGGCAGGACAAGTCGGTCTGGCAGCGCGACGATGGGCAATTCTTTATCGCAGCTGAACAAGCCGACACACTGCAACTGACGGACATCGATAGCGGCGAGGAAACCAGCGCAGCAAAGGATACATTTACGCAGCTCAAGCCGAACGGGGGCGTACGCCGTGTCATCGCAACCGCGCTGGTGCAATTCCAATTGATGGACCCGGACGTTGAACGGCGCACCACGGCAGTCGCATCCATCGCGCGAAGGCCGGATGCATCCCAGTTGGGGCCACTGCTGGGCGCCATCGACGGTGAAACGGACGCCGCCCTCAAGGCCCGCAAGATTCAGCTTGCCAACTTCCTCTCGGCCAGCTTTGCAGAAAATACAGAGGACCGGATCGCAGCGATCAACAGCCTCTCGACCGACACCAGCGTCGAAGCACGCGCCGTCCTTAACCAGATACTCACCACATCCCCCGGTCTGGCCACGTCCTTGCCGACTGACCAAAACGTGGCCGGGGTCCTGACCCCGGGCGAAGACATGACGCGCGATGAAGCCTATAGGCTTCTCGTCGAGGCAGAGCTTGCCGCCCCCCGCACCCCGCCCGACGTCATCCGTGCTGCACTCGAAGCAAATGTCGTTGACGGGCGTGTCGGCAACATCCCAGTGGCACAGCTTGGCAGCACTGCAAATCGTGAACGCGCCTATGCGCAATTGGCGGCGGTAGGGACTGTCGCCCCTTTGGTCACCCAATCCGACCGGAATGCGGCGATCGACGAGTTTATTTTCTTTGAAACCTACGATGAAGAAGACAAAGCCATCACACAGGCCGCCGCAGCAGCACTTGGTGCGGTTGAAAACCGGGTTGCGGCCGGACAGACGATTGATCTCGCACTTGACGCGCTTTCCCTTGCCTCAATCTACTTTCTGGCAGCCATCGGGCTGGCGATTACCTTCGGGGTGATGCGGGTCATCAATATGGCGCACGGTGAATTCATCATGATGGGGGCCTACACCGGCTATGTGGTCCAGCTGTTCGTACCCAGCTATACAGCTTCGATCATCATCGCCCTGCCGCTCGCTTTCGCTGTGACCTTCGGGGCCGGTGTCGTGATGGAAAGGCTGGTGATCCGCCACCTCTACCACCGGCCGCTGGAAACACTGCTGGCCACCTTCGGCATTTCCATCGCCCTGCAACAGCTGGCAAAGAATATATTCGGCACACAGGCGCGGCCGCTCACATCGCCTGAATGGCTGGATGGCGCACTGGTCTTCAGTGACGTCGTGCAAATCAGCTATATCCGGATCGCCATTTTCGTCCTCGCGCTGATCTTTCTGGGGCTGATCCTCTATGTGCTTAAACGCACCCGGCTCGGGCTCGAAGTGCGGGCGGTCACGCAAAACCCCGGCATGGCCGCATCTATGGGAATCAACCCCGACCGGATCAACATGCTGACCTTTGGACTTGGGTCCGGGATTGCCGGGATTGCAGGGGTCGCCATCGGACTCTACGCCAAGGTCACATCCGAAATGGGGGCGGATTACATCGTACAAAGCTTCATGACGGTTGTGGTCGGCGGCGTTGGTAATGTCTGGGGCACGCTGGCCGGGGCCTCGCTGATCGGCTTCCTGCAAAAGGGGATCGAATGGCTCAACCCCTCCAACACATTGGCAGCCCAGACCTACATGATCCTGTTCATCATCCTCTTCATCCAATTCCGGCCCAAGGGCATCGTCGCCCTCAAAGGCCGGGCGGCAGCGGACTAAAGGCAATGACAATTCTTATGGCCAAAAATATCCTGGGGAGGTCTGGAGGGGTGAAACCCCTCCAGCGGGGCGACACCGTAGGTGGCGCAAATGGATAAGACATTCATCGGGCGCAACCCCTCCGTGTTGTGGTTCCTGCTGGCGCTTGGGCTGTTCACAGCAGGCGTGACGATCCTGTCCGAAGCCGGGCTCAGCGTGATCTCGACCTCATTCGTCAAGACATTGGGCAAGACGCTGTGCCTGTGCCTGATCGCCATCGCAATGGATGTGGTCTGGGGCTATTGCGGTATCCTGTCATTGGGACATTTCGCCTTTTTCGGGATTGGCGGCTATGCCATTGGCATGTGGCTGATGTATGCCCGCACCGAAGGGATCGTGGTCGAAAGCCTGTCGTCGCAAGTGATCCCGCCCACACCGCAAGAAATCACCGACGCGATTGGAAACCAGATTTTCGGCGTCGTTGGCAGTTCTGAATTTCCCGCGATCTGGGCCTTTGCCGACAGCCTGTTTCTGCAACTGCTTATGGTCATTCTTGTGCCGGGGCTGCTGGCGCTTGTGTTTGGCTGGCTGGCCTTCCGCAGTCGGGTGACAGGGGTATATCTGTCGATCCTGACGCAAGCCATGACGCTCGCCCTCGCGCTCTACCTTTTCCAGAATGACAGCGGGTTGCGGGGCAACAACGGCCTGTCGGGCCTACAGAATATTCCGGGTTTTGAGGACACACCCCAATCCACCATTTCGCTGGCCTTCTTCCTTGGTTCTGCATTGGCGCTGGGGCTTGGCTATCTGCTTTTCGCCTGGGTCGTGTCGGGCAAGATGGGCAGTGTCATCAAGGCAATCCGCGACGATGAAGCACGTGTCCGGTTTCTGGGTTATCAGGTGGAAAGCTACAAGCTGTTCGTCTTTACACTGACGGCCATCGTCTCGGGCATCGCGGGTGCGCTCTATTATCCGCAGGCGGGTATCATCAACCCGGCCGAAATTGCCCCCATTGCATCGATTTACCTGGCCGTCTGGGTCGCCATCGGCGGGCGCGGGCGGCTCTACGGGGCCGTGATCGGCGCGGCGTTTGTGTCGCTGTTATCCAGTTGGTTCACCAGCGGCGGCGTGCCCGCCGTCAATCTTGGCTTCTACACGATCCAGTGGACGGACTGGTGGCTGGTCTTGCTGGGGGTCTCTTTCGTGGCCGTCACGCTTTTCTTCCCCAAGGGCATCGGCGGGCTGTTTGACTATCTGGTGAGGAAACCATCATGAGCACGCTTCTCGAAGTCGATGGCGTCTCGGTCAGCTTTGACGGGTTCCGCGCGATCAACAACCTGTCAATCCAGATTGGTGAGCCGGAACTGCGCGCCGTGATTGGCCCCAACGGTGCGGGCAAGACCACATTCATGGACATTATTACGGGCAAGACCAAACCGGACGAAGGCAAGGTCATTTGGGGTGAGCGAAATATCTCGCTGTTGGGGATGTCGGAGAGCCAGATCGCGATGGCAGGCATCGGGCGCAAATTCCAGAAACCGACGGTGTTCGAGGCGCAGACAGTGCGTGAAAATCTGGCCATGGCCTTGCGCAACCCCCGTGGCCCTTTTTCGGTCCTGTTCTACAAGAAATCCCGCAACGGTGCCGCCCGAATCGAGGAAATCGCTGAAGAGGTGGGTTTGACCGATTCGCTTACCCGGCCCGCCGGGGAACTCAGCCACGGACAAAAGCAATGGCTTGAGATCGGCATGTTGCTTGCACAGGACCCGCGCCTGCTGCTGGTTGATGAACCCGCCGCCGGCATGACCAGTCAGGAACGCGAACACACCACAGACCTGCTGAAAAGGGCTGCACAAACTCGTGCCGTTGTGGTGGTTGAACATGACATGGAATTCGTGCGCCGTCTTGATTGCAAAGTCACTGTTTTGCACGAAGGGTCGGTGCTGGCCGAAGGCAGTCTTGACCATGTCACCGCCGACCAGACGGTCATCGACGTTTATCTGGGGCGTGGCTGATGCTGGATGTCGAAAATCTGACCCTGCATTACGGGCAAAGCCAAATCCTGAACGGAATCGATCTGACGGCGAACGTGGGCGAAGTCACTGCGGTGATGGGCACCAACGGGGTTGGCAAAACCAGCCTGCTCAAGGCGATTTCCGGGCGGCACCCCTATTCGGGCGGCAATTTGCTGGTCGATGGGGCAGACATGCACCACCCGACGGCGTTCAAGGCCGCCCGCGCCGGTGTCGCCTATGTCCCGCAAGGCCGTGAGATTTTCGCGATGATGACCGTGCGCGAGAATATGGAAACCGCCTTTGCCTGCCTACCCAAGGATCAACAGTTTATCCCCGACCAGATTTTCGAACTTTTTCCTGTCCTGAAAGACATGGAAGCGCGGCGCGGCGGTGATCTGTCTGGCGGGCAACAGCAGCAGTTGGCCATCGCGCGCGCGCTGATCACAAAGCCCAAGGTGCTGCTGCTTGATGAGCCGACCGAAGGCATCCAGCCCAATATCATCCAGCAAATCGGCCGCACAATCAGCCTGCTGCGCGAGCAGGGGGAAATGGCAATTGTGCTGGTCGAACAGAACTTTGATTTTGCATACGGCCTGGGCGATCGTTTCGCTGTCATGACCCGCGGAGAGATCAAGACACGCGCCGACAAGGCCGACATGACTGCAGAGCGTCTGTTGCAGGAATTGGCCCTTTAACTGATGTCCTGCGCCAGTTGATCGGCCAGAAATGCGGTGAAATCCTGCCCAAGATCAATCGTTTCGCTGACCCCCCATTTGCCCAGAATGATCGTCCAGCGCCGTTCGACGTACTGCGCATATTCCAGCCTGCTCAAGACCCCCAGATCTGACCGGCATGGCAATGTTTCGATGGGCATTGGCGCGTTGACCAGAAACGCCGTGTCCAGCACAGATGTGACCACGATAGGGAAAAGCCCATCGGTGAAAGAGATCGCACAGGTCGCATCTATGGTTTCGGCCATGCGCGGGCTGTCGCTGCCCAAGGCGGTTACAAGGACCCTTGGCCGCGTCTCCATTTCGGGGTCATGATGGTCAAGTGCATAAGCAACCGTGGATGCGGCGGGCAGGGATTTTTCAAGCAATGCTTCCGCGGGTGGCGCAGGCACATATCTGCGCCTGAAGAGCGTGGGCATTTTCACAGGCCGTTTTGCGCCAGAAACTGGCGCACCTCATTCTCGATTGCGACAACCCTGTCGGGGTCCAGTTGCGGGATGATGCGTTCCAGCACCTCGTCTGCGCGTCTGTGCCGACCTGCCTTGGCGAACAGCGCATTGCGCAACGCGGCCTCAAGGTCAATGCCCCCTTCAAACACCCCACGTTCATAGCCGCGCGCAAGTTCTATATATCCCGCCCTTGCGCCACGGCGCGTTGCGGCCAGAAACATGTCGCGGGCACGGTCTGGGTTGGCGGCAACGTCGTCGTTGCCGTTCAGATAGAAGCGGCCTGCATGCAAAGGCGCAAAACCGTTGCCCAGCCCCATCGACTGCTCAAGCAACGACAGACCTAATGCCGTATCGCGCGCAACACCTTCGCCCTGCACATAGGCGCGCCCAAGGTTCGCCATCGCCGTTGTTTGCCCCTGTTCAGCGGCTGATCGGTACAGGCTCACGGCTTCAGCCCGATCCTGCGTCAAACCGCGCCCCGACCAATAGACATCAGCCAGCGCATTGGTCGCATGAGGCCATCCCATTGACGCCGCAAGACGCAACCACAGCACCCCCTCATCAAGGTTTTTTTCCACGCCCCGCCCGTTGAGGTAAGCATTGCCAAGGTTGGTGCGCGCACGCGGGTTACCCACCAAGGCCGCCCGCCGGTACAGCGCCGACGACAGGTCAAGGTCACGTTCGCCACCGCGACCAAGCCGGGCATTGAAACCCCGGTTCACCATTGCCGCACTGTACCCTTTGGCAATCGCCTGATCATAAAAGGCGTTGGCCCACTCAAAGCGGCGGGCTTGATCAAGCGTGCGTGCAAACTGGAACAAAAGGCGCGGGTTATCGGGGTCGTCAGCCAGTTCAAATGCACAGGCGCGCAGGGCGCGGCGAATGTCCATCACCCCGGCGGACACGCCGGGCGACAGTTTGTTCGGGTCAACGGGGTCGGCGGCTTCTTCGTCGCATTGCGTCGCGATGGCCGACAATCCGGTTTGCGTCTGTGGCAGCTCCAACGGCCAGATCCGGAATGAATCGCGCAAGACATAGGCACCGGACTGGTCAAGGATGGGCTTTTGCCGTCCACCCTGATCTGGTGCCGTTGTGGGATCAGCTTCGACATCGCGGGCGATGGACTGGGCGGACAGATCAACGCCATCCCGCGATAGGGTTTCACCGTCGACTTGCGCCAACTGAATGGTCTGCAACGCTGCAGCCTCGTCCGCAAAGCGGCTGTTGGGAAAAGTCTGAAGGAACAATTCAACGTCGCGCTGGTCGATGCTTGTTTGCAGGAATTCCCACAGCACTTCATCAATCGGCGGCGCGTTTGAGCCATCGGGCGCCACCACATCAATGATGCGGGGACGGAACACATAGTCATTCTCGATCGATCCGGTGATCCATGGGATTTGCTTGCCACCCGTGGCCGACCGGACAGACCCGCGCACGGCCCGAAACGTATCATAGATATCCGCATCTGTTTGTTGCAGCGCGTTGGTCAGGGCCGTGGTGTACGGGCTGTTGGTCCCACCGGTCGAGTCATACGCAACTTCGCCCGCGCCCGTGGAAAAGGCGATCAGAACCTCGCCGCGTGGCGCTTCTTCAAAGCTGAAACCCGGTTTAAGGTCCGCACTTTCGTCCGGCACAAGCGCATTGCGGCAGGCATCCAGTATGACGATCTTGACCCCTGTTTCACTGGTCGTGACCGTTGCAAGCATATCGCTGAGGGTGATACCCGCCTCGGAAATCCCTGCCACGCTTGTCAAGTCCGCATCAACCGGCATCAGCAGGTTCTGATCCTGATATTGCAGCCCATGGCCCGCGTAGTACAAAATACCGATATCTGCCGTGGCAAGCGTAGCTGCAACTTTTTCTTTGAGCAGCGGGACCTGCGCCTTTGTCACATCGTAGTACAGGCTGACGTCAAAACCCAATTCGGTGAGGGTCGCCGCCAGCAGCCCCGCGTCATTGCGCGGGTTATCAAGCGGGGCACCCTCATATCGGGCGTTCCCGATAACAACGGCGGCCTTGGTCTGGGCTGCCAGTTGGGCAGGCAAAACCGATAATATCATGCAAAAAATAGCTGGGCGGATCATGTAATATGTTCCTTTCCGGTTGCGCGTAGATATCTACCCAGATTGACAGGTTTTGCGCGCGCGGTCATCCTTTGGATGTCGTTTCCGTTCATTCACAGGCGAAAATGCAGATATTACCGGACCTGACTGCGCCAAAGACCTATGCCCTTTTCACGGCAGCCAGCAAGCGTGACTGGCTTGCCTATCGCGCCGTGTTTCGTGGCAAGTTGCCTGACCTGATCCCTGATCAGGCGCATATTTATGTGCGCGACTGGCTGGCGCGTGAAACGGGTGAGTGTGATCCCATCGGTCTGATTGACATGGCAGAAGCCGACGACAGTCTGAACGGTCTGGGACTGGTTGCAGCGGCCCTTTTGGCCATGCGGCAGGGGCGGTTTGCCCAAGCCGCCACACTGGCCGAACGGGCCTATGCCGCAGACCAACACGAGATTTTCGCCCAGCGCATCTTTCTGTCGGCCAAGGAAGAACGTCGCGATCTGCACCTTGCCGTGGATGATTGGCTGGCTGACCGTTTCTGTTCAAACCCCTTCACCGATGTCGAAGTGATACAGTCGCGCGATATCTATACCTGTTGTGCGGCATGGTTGCCCGCAGCCATCGGCGCGGCGGATGATCCAGACACAGACCCTTGGCGCGGCCCTCGCGCGCAAGAGCTGCGGCGGTCGGTACTGGATGGTGACTTTTCCTATTGCAGCCGCCTGAACTGCCCCAAGATTGCGGGCCGCCAATTGCCCCGCAGGGACGCGGTGGGCGACCCGCAAATGCGCCGCCATATCGACCGGCAAACCCCGGCGATCATGCCGGACCCGGACCGGGTTTTGCTGTCATACGATACCTCCTGCAACCTGTCCTGCCCGTCTTGTCGGGTCAAGCTGATCAGTCTGGGGCGCAGTCAGGCCACCAAACTGGACAGTTTTTACGAGGCTCACGTTGCCCCGCTTTTGACGAACGCCAGCCGGATCAAGATCACAGGCAGCGGTGATCCGTTCGGCAGCAACCACTTCCGCCACGTATTGCGGCACCTGACAGCGCAAAAAGTGGAGGCACCGCGCCTGCAGCTGCAAACAAACGGCGTGCTGTTTGATGCCCGCGCGTGGGATGAACTGGGGCTGGAAGGACATGTCAAATCGGTCTGGGTGTCGGTCGATGCGACCGAACCGGAGACCTACGCCATTTTGCGCCGCGACGGTGATTTCGACCGGCTGATGGCGAACCTGCAATTTCTGGCGAGCAAGCGGAAAGCAGGTCAGATCGGAGAACTGCGGCTGGATTTTGTTGTGCAGGTCGCGAATTTCAGGCAGATGCCCGCATTTGCCGAGATGGCGCGCGATATTGGTGCCGACGGTGTCCATTTCCTGATGCTGCGCAACTGGGGTACCTTCACGCCTGAGGTCTTTCAAAGCATGGCTGTCACATTTGACACCCATCCCGATCATGCAGAATTTCTTGAGGTCCTGAATGACCCTCGACTGAACGCACCGGGGGTCGATCTTGGGAACCTCGGGCAATTGCGACAACCCGGCGCGCCAGCGGTGCGCACCACCAAAACCCCGCCGATGGGCGACCCGAAGGACGCAAAACTGATCCTTGTGCTTGGTGTCCAAAGGACCGGATCAAACTACCTGTTCGGCTGCCTTGATCGGGTCAAGGAATTCTACACGCTGCGCGAGGTTTTCAACCCACTTGGGGCGTTCGGCATGACCTTCCACAAGCAAATGGGGCTACGGCATTTCGGCGCGTTACTGGGGCAGACTTTCACGTCGGAGCGTGACCCGCGCCTGTGTGAGTATGTGCGGGCCGATCCGGCCGAGACCTTACAACATCTCAGGGGATTGGCGGCCGGTATGGGGCGCAACGCGGTCGCGCTCAAAGTATTTGATAACCAGCTTCAGAACGCCAACCTTTGCAATGAGATATTGAGCGATCCCGCTGTCGTGCCTGTCCTGCTCAAACGACAACTACTGGCAAGCTACATTTCACGGACCAAGGCACGCATGGCAAACGTCTGGGCACGTAAGGATGTAACAGGACTGCGACCCGAGATTGACGTTGATGACTATCTTCAATGGCAGGATGCAACGATTGGCTGGTACCAGCAGTTAGAGGACGCAATGCAGCGGCTTGGCAAAACGCCAATAAATCTGACCTATAATCAGATAACCCGTGGCAGTCCCCGCGAGATGCTGAACGCGCTTCTGTCGCAGTTGGGGCAAGCAGGGGTTGTCAGTATGCCTATAAGGGATGATTTTGACCCACCATTGATGCGCCAGGACACCACAGATGACATCTTTGACAGGGTCGCAAACGGTAACACCCTAAAGAACAACCTCAGGTCCCGGGAGCAACTTCAGATTGCGTTGGATATCCCGCTTCGCCCAGAAACGCGAATTTATTGACCGAAATCCGCAAAAATGTTAACGATTGAGTGCATTTGAGTGGTGATCGAAATGAAATACGTCGCGGCACTTCTGACTTTGACATTATCGGCCTGCGGTCTGCTTCAGCCCACTGATGGGTGTGAACCATCCCCAAGCGAAAAGTCCGCTTGGGATGCAGCAAGGTGGTCCAATACCGCTAACGCCTACAAATCCTATCTGTCGGAATACCCCAACGGCTGCTATGCGCCAGCCGCAAATTTCATGTTACGCAGACCTGTTGAACCCGTCGCATTGCAGCGGGTGGTGTCAGAGCGGTCCAATATCGACAGGCTTGCGAGGGCCTATTGAACGGACGGGATTGCCGGTCAATGCATAACACAGGCGCGCATGGATCACTTTGATATCGTACATGCCGCAGACCCGCGATTTCGCGGTGGCACAGCATCTGCCTTGCGCACAGAAATTGTCGCTGCCCATCGATGGGGCCTGAAATCCGCATTGTTGCCGTATCACGGAATGAAGGAACGCCCCTGCTACGGATTTGCCCCGCGTGTGCAGGCTGCGGTTGCGGCGCTCGATTTCCCGATGTTGTCCTACGATGCGCAGGCGACCTGTGAAATCCTGCTCGCGCATCATCCGTTCGTGTTCCAGAATTTACCGCTGCAACGTCCGCGGCTACAGCCCCGCAAGGTTGTCGCCGTGCTGCACCACCCGCCACTTGATGGGCGCCATCACCCGCAGTACGACACTGAAAAGTTGATTGCCGCACTCGAGGCGAGCTATTGCGCCCCGGTTTTTCTGGCCCCCGTCGGGCCAATTGTGCGGCAACAGTTGCTTGAAATCGGGGTATCGGCAGAACGCATCGTCCGGCACGATTTCCTGAACATCGTGGATGAAACAGAATGGCCCGCCCGCACCAGACCAGCGCCGGTTGATCAAGTGGTTATTGGAAGGCATTCGCGCAAAGACCCGCTGAAATGGCCGGATGATGCAACTGACTGTCAAGCCGCCTATCCGGTTGCCGATAACATCACGATCCGCATTCTGGGCGAGGCGTACCTGCCCCAAGGGATGGAATGGCCGCGCAACATGTATGTTCAGGAATTCACAGAAACGGGCGTGGCCGACTTTCTGGCCGGGCTGGATTTCTACGTCTATTTCCATTCCAGCCGCTGGGTTGAAGCATTTGGTTTGGCCATCGCAGAGGCCATGGCCTCTGGGCTTGTGGTTATCCTCCCACCCCGATTTCGGCAGCTTTTCGGTGATGGCGCAGTCTATGCCCACCCTGACGAGGTGATGTCGGTCATTGATCGTTTCAGGGCCCAACCCGACGATTACCGCAGACAGAGCCTTGCTGCACGCCGCATTGTGCATACACATTATGCGATCAAATCCTATGGTAAGCGCATGCAGGAACTGGCTGAAGATATCGGCGCGCGCTTGCCCTATCCGCTGCGATTGAAAAGCGTCGACACGCCGCCGCCTGCCGTCACGACACAGGCCAAAATGCCTGCGGGACCTGCGCGTACCCGTGTGTTGATGGTGGCCAGCAATGGCATCGGGCTTGGCCATGTCACCCGCCTGATGGCCATCGCGAAACATTTGCCCGACTGGATCGAACCTGTTTTCCTGACCCTGTCGCTCGCCACAAGCATCGTCCGCAAGGCAGGTTATAGCGCGGATTACATCCCGTCCTTTGGCAAATCGGGCGTAACAGAAAGTTCTTGGAACGACGTTTTTGCGCTGGAACTGTTGGCGGCATTGGATGCCACGGGCGCGCAAGGGGTCGTATTTGACAGCAATCACCCGTTTCCGGGCCTGATGACAGTGCTGAACAAACGCACGGATTTGTCATGGGTCTGGGTCCGGCGCGGGCTATGGCAGCCACACCACAAGCTTGACCCCGGCATCGAAAAGTCATTCGATCTGGTCCTTGAACCCGGCGAGATGGCCCGTGACCACGACCACGGACCGACAGCGCAACTGCGCGGGGCGCTTCGCGTCGGACCGGTCCTGTTGGTTGAACCCGGCGAGGCACTGGACAGGGAAGCTGCGGCGGCGGCTCTTGATCTTGATCCCAAGAGGTGCAACGTCGCCGTACAGCTTGGGTCGCGCCAGAATATGGATTTCGCGCAGCTGCGCGCGCAGATTGCCAATAGCCTTTTGCAGCAGGATGTCAGCGCCATCGAAATCGTGAACCCGCTGGCCAAAAAGGACGATGGGATGGGCCTGCCGCAAAGGCAGATCTACCCTCTGGCCCGTTACGGAAGCGCCATTGATCTGCTGATCACAACGGCGGGCTACAACGGGTTTCATGAAAGTGTTTATGGGGGCATCCCAACATTATTCGTACCCAATGAAGCACCCGAGATGGATCATCAACATGTGCGCGCGCATTTCGCAGCTGTCAGCGGGCTGGCGGCGTGCATCCGCAACAGCGACGCACCAAGGCTGGACGCCACGCTTGGTCCCTGCCTGACAGCGGATTTCCGTGCGCAGGTCAAAGCTGCGGCAGGCGACTTGCCCTATGAAAGCGGCGGACGACAGGCCGCCGTGGCCATCGCCGAACAACTGGCATCAGTGCGCACCAACCGCCCACTCGGGCTTGCACTTGCCCGCAGCGGATAGGGCGGACACTAGCCAAATCGGAAAACCGGCCTTTATCGCGCTAGATGATCCAGGTTTTTAGCAAAACGCTCTAGCGCAGCTTTGCCGGAAACCCGTCCGCGCGCAGGTCGGTTCCCAGCATATCTTCCAGCAGTTTGACGACCATTGGCGATTGTGCCTCTGCGCCATAGGCCGCGCGTGCGGCGATATAGCTTTGGCGCGTTGCCCCGGCAAGGTCGAGTGGCACTTCGAATTCGCGGCCGAAATCCATCGCAAACCCCAAATCCTTGAGTACAAGATCCATGTTAAAGCCGATGTCATAGGATCCGTTCAGCACCAGCGCACCTTCGGTTTCATGCACAAAGGAATTGCCCGATGATGCCTTGATCGCGTGCCAGGCCTGCCCCAAATCCAACCCGCCGCGTTTGGCCAGCATCAGCGCTTCGCCACAGGCTTTCAGATGAATGAAGGCCAGCATGTTCGTGATGACCTTGATGATCGCTGCCGACCCAAGCGGGCCGATGTGAAATACTTGATCGCCCATGGCTTCAAGCGCGGGCAGATGCAGGTCGAACAGGTCCTGATCACCGCCTGCCAACATGGTGATCTTGCCTTGTGCGGCCAGATGTACGCCGCCGGTCACAGGCAGTTCCATCATCCGTACTTCATGGGACGCCGCAAGTGCCGCCATGGCCAGCACATCATCGCGGCTGAGCGTTGACATCTCGATCCAGTTTGCACCGGCTTGCATCGCGGGCAGAATTTCCAACAGGACTGTGCGTGTCACAGCTGGCGACGGCAGGCAGGTGATCACATGATCGACCGACGCGGCAACTTCTGCAGGGGTATCGGCCCAGATGGCCCCCGCGTCCAGTAGTGCGCCGGCGTTGCCCTTGTCTAGGTCCGTCACCGTGACGGCAAATCCCCCCTTGAGCAAACAGGCCGCGCAGTTAGCCCCCAGATTGCCCAGTCCAATATAGCCGTAGTGCATCATCGATCCCTAGTTGAAGTAAATGTTGTAGTCCGCGCGGATCGCCGCATCAAGCGCGGGGTCAATCTGGTGATTAGCCTTGGCCAGAATGTCATTCTTGCGCGCGATGGCCTTGTCCAGCAGCATCGGCCTATCGGCTTCGCCCCATTCCTTGGGGCTCATCCGGTTGCCAAGGGTCGGATAGATATATTCGGTCTGCATCAGTTTCAGGGTCTGGTCGGACCCCAGATAATGGCCGGGACCGTCCAGACAGACAGACTTCATCGCTTCAATCGAGGTGCTGTCGGCGGTCACGTCAATCCCCCGGACGGCGCGCAAGACCTGCCCCAAAACATCGTCGCCCAGCACCAGCGATTCCAGACAGAAGCCCAACAGGGAAGCGTGCATCCCGGCAGCCTCGTAAACCATATTCAGCCCCGAAAGCCCCGCCATGACATTGGTAATCCCGGTTTCCCATCCGGCCTGCATATCGGGCAGTTTGCTGTCGGATATTCCTGCCGCCGCCCCGCCGGGCAGGTCGTAGAAACGGTGCATCTGGGCGCAGCCTGCTGTCAGCAACGCCTGCTCAGACGATCCGCCGGACATGGCACCAGTGCGCAGATCAGACACAAATGGCCAAGTGCCAAAGACCGCCGGATGCCCCGGCGCCAGCGCATTGACATAGACAACGCCCGCCAGACATTCGGCCACCGCCTGCACAATCGCCAGCGCAATCGGGGCAGGGGCTGTTGCCCCGGCCTGCCCCGCGGACAGCAGCAAAACCGGCATGCCGGCCCTGATGCAATGTTCCATTGCGATACAGCTTTCTTCGGCAAATTTCATCGGCGGGACTACAAAACAATTCGAATTCGAAATAAAAGGTCGCGCGCGGTAGGTCGCCTCATCGCCTGCAAGGCGATGGATCATGTCCATGCAGGGGGCCACGTGGCTGGGGTCACTGAAGGACGTGCCGATATGTTTTGTCGTGCCCGCCACGCTGGCGTAGATCGTGTTAAGATCCAGTTCCAGATTGTCTGTGATATCACGCGCGACCATCGCCCGCTGAAAGAAATGCACATTATCAAGCGCATGGGTGATGCGGGCGGCATCATGTAAATCCTGTGCTGTGCTTTCGCGGTAGGTATTGGTTTCAAGATCAACCACATGAACCGCTGCACCTGCCGTCCCGAAATGCACCCGCGTACCTGACAAAAGCAGGTCATGCTTTGGATCCCGTCCATGCAATGTGATGTTGCGCGCGGCAAGGGCCAGCATATCTTCGACCAATGCGCGGGGGAAACGCAGACGGCCATCATCGCCCAGAACTGCGCCGGCCCTCGTCATGATTTCTATTCCCGAAGGGGGCGCCTGCGACAGGCCAATCTGTTCCAGCGCATCAAGAGCGGCGCCATGAATACACAGCACATCTGCATCCGACAGGGGCTTGTACTGACCGCCGGAAAGCCCCGCGCGAACCGGGCGCACATTGTCGGCCAAAGGGGCACTGCGCAGTGCCACCCGCGCCGCTCGACCTCCGGTGCGTCTGATTGATCCCATGATGACACCTCCTGCAGCATGTAAAAAAGAGTGCTGAGAATTTTCCATTAGATCAATTCGCCATTCCGTATAATATTAATCGGCATATCCGATTAGAGGGAGTCTGGCGTGCAGATTGAATTGATCGAAACATTTCTGGACTTGTGCGAAACCAAGAGCTTCAATCAGACTGCGGACCGGCTGAACATCACCCAGTCAACGGTATCGGGGCGTATCAAATCACTGGAACAGACCATCGGCCGTCGCTTGTTCCGGCGGTCCCGTTCGGGCACGTCGCTAACGGTTGATGGGCTGCGGTTTGAGCCACATGCCCGCAGTCTGCGGCATTCATGGAACACAGCACTGCAAGCGACGCGCAACAGTGGGCCGTCGGGCGTGTCGATGCGTATAGGGCTTCAACATGATCTGGTCGGGTTGGGGTTTGATCGCCTGATTGCGGATTGCCGGGCTGCCATGCCGGACACTGCGTTTTACTTCGAAGGGGACTATTCGTCGCAAATGTGTGCCGATCTGGCGCGGGGGACACAGGACCTTGCGGTGCTTTATTCACCGCAGACCCATCCCGACATCTTTTGTGAAGCAGTGGCCGAAACGCACTATGTGATGGTATCCACACGGTTTCAAAACCGTACCGAAATTGCTCCGGACAGCTACATCCTCGGTAATTTCGCGCCCGCATTTGCTCTGACCCATGCGACGCTTTTACCTGAACTCTCGGCCGTGCCGCTGTCAGTCGGACAAAACGCAGCGATGCTGGATTTGCTCATGTCGATGAACGCGACGGGATACGTGCTCGCCCATTCCGCCAAGGCCCTTGTGGATGCCGGGCATTGCACATTGGTACAAGGTGCCCCCCGCATCACCCAGCCTGTCTATGCCGGTGTGAACCTGCGCAACAGACACCGGACGCCTTACAAGCGATTGCAAAAAATCTTGCGGTCGCATTTTTCCGGTTGGGGCGCCGACGCGTCCCTGAAAGATACAGTTGCTAGGACTGTTCAAAAAGGCTGACATCATCCGTTTGATCGTAGCCCAGCGGCTTGGTCCGGACGTGACGCACCTGCCTGTCCTCCCAATATTCCGGGTCATTGACGATTTCACGGGGGAGCTTGTCCCGGCGCAGGACGCGCGAATGCACTGCCTTGATTTCGACCTCTGCCTCGCTGCCGCGGCGTGACCAGCTTTGCCGCAGGAAACCGTCGCGCAAAAACGCCTCGCGCTCCTGCAATCGTTTCATATCTTCGCGCACAAGCGCGAGTTCGTCAGCCGGATGGAGGTTACTTTGCATCTGAATCCTTCCTGTACCCCTTGGTGCAGAAGAACCGTAAAAACCTGAACAAAGATTTAATCCAGTTTGCGCGCCTCATCGACCAGCATCACAGGGATGCCATTGCGGATTGGAAAGGCAAGCCTCGCAGGCTTTGACACCAGTTCCTGTTTTTCCGCGTCATAGGTCAGGGTGGCCTGTGTCATCGGACAGACAAGCGCCTCGAGCATTTTGGGATCGACTTGCGTTTCGCTCATTGCATCATTTCCTCGCCTGATCCCCCGCGCAGGGAAAATTCGATCAGCGTGGTCAGGGTTTCGCGCCGTGTGGACAAGGATGGTGCCTCGAGCAGGGCCTGTTTGTCCTCGGGCTCAAACGGGCACAGCATCGACAGCGAATTGATCAACAACTCATCATCCGCCTCGCTCAGGCTGTCCCAATCGGTCGAGAGTCCGCGATCCTCGAAAAACCGGTTCAGGGCCGACATAAAGGCCGGGCGGTCAAATTCTGGGTCCTTTTCACAGGTGCCGAGGTCACGGTCAAAGCCGTCCCAGTTTACCTTGCAGCGGCGGTATGGGGTGAATCCTTCGACCTCTTCCACGATCCGAAAGCGCGAGGCCCCCGACAAGGTGACCATATAACGGCCGTCTTCGGTCTCCGAAAAGGCAGTCAATTTGCCGGCACATCCGATTGTATGCAATTTACCGGACTGGCCCGGTGCGTCGTAGGGCTGCACCATCCCGATTAACCGGGAAGAAGTTTTCAACACATCATCTAGCATCGCAAGATAGCGCGGCTCAAACAAATGCAGCGGCAAACGCGAGCGCGGCAGAAGCAGCGCGCCCGGCAAGGGAAACACAGGAAGTGTGTCTGGCAGGTCGGTGGATGAAATCATAGCAAGTTATTTAGCCCGCAGGTTTGATCAGGCAAATATAAGTGACGACAATTTGCGCCGGCCGTTCAGCACAACCGGGTCCTTGGCATCAAGCGCATCAAAGATGGTGAAAAGCTGGGTCTTGGCTGCACCATCGTTCCAGTCCCTGTCGCGCCGGAAAAGCTCCAGTAGCTCGGCGACAGCTTCTTCGACTTTGCCATTGGCGTGCAGGGCGGTCGCAAGATCAAATCGGGCCTGATGGTTGTCGGGCTCTGCGGCCACTGTGTCCTGTAATTCCGCAACGGGCCCTGCATTGGCCGCTTCACGGGAAAGCGTAATTTGCGCATGTGCCGCCTCAAGCGCTGCATGCGTGGAAATTTCCGCAGGGGCCCCGTTCAGGATCGCTTCGGCCTGATCCACATCGCCCATTGCCAGATGAGACCGAACAAGCCCCGCATAGGCTGCCGGGTTGGCTGGTTCTTCCTGCAAGATCGCGGCAAAAGTTTCGGCGGCATCTGTTGCCGCGCCCTCGGCCAGCATTTGCTCTGCCGCCTCGATCGCTTCCGCCAGCCCTTCGGCTTCGGGATTGCCCGCAAGATCAGCGACCTTGTTTACAAAGGCTTCAATCTCGGACGGGGGCAAGGCGCCCTGAAATCCGTCAACCGGACGGCCCTGATAAAAGGCATAGACTGTCGGTATGGACTGCACCTGCAATTGCCCGGCATAGACTTGGTTGGCGTCCACGTCGATCTTGACCATCTTGACCCGGCCACCCGCCTTTTGCACAGCGGCTTCCAATGCCGGACCCAGCGTTTTGCATGGCCCGCACCATTGCGCCCAGAAATCGACTATCACCGGGACAGTCTGGGATGCTTCGATCACGTCGGTCGCGAAACCGGCGTCAGATCCCTCAATCACCAGATCGGTTGCAGCCTTCGTATCGCCCAGTTCCAGCATCGCTCAATTCTCCTATGTCTCAGGTTTGGGGCATATATGTGCCTTTCCAAGGCAAACGCCAAGGGGCAATGGCGCTTTACCATTTGGCATCACCGTCCTAGCTTTGACAAATGACACAGGTTTTCATGACATTTGGTGATAGCAACACCCACGGCACACCGCCAATGCCGGTCCGCGACAGCTACGGGCGGCTGCCCGCGGGGGTACGCTGGCCTACGGTTACTGATGCGGCACTCGGGCCCCAATGGGCGCTGATCGAAGAAGGATTGCCCGGCCGCACGACCAATCGGAACTGTCCGGACATGGGGCCGCATATGAACGGGCAAACCGGCCTGCGGATCGCGCTGGAAAGCCACGGGCCAATTGATCTGCTGGTGGTGATGCTGGGCACCAATGACTTGCAGGCCAAATTCGGGGCAACAGCGCAGATGGTCACCGGCGGCATGGCAAGTCTGCTCAGTATCGCGCACAGCACGGAATATCAGACCCGGCATGATGGATTTCAGATCCTGATGGTTTGCCCGCCGCCTGTGATCGAATGCGGCACATTCGGACGCGATTTTTATCTGGGGGCCAGCAAATCAGCGGACCTGCCAATGCACTATGCGGCGCTGGCAGACACATGGGGTGTGCATTTCCTGAATGCGGGGCAATTCATAAAGGCCAGCCCGATTGATGGCGTGCATTTCGACGCGGACGCACATGTGGCTCTGGGCCACGCCATCGCAGACAAGATCGCAACCCTATGAAACCCGTCCTTGGTGTGATCGCGGTTGTGATCCGCGACAGCCACGTGCTGCTGGTGCAACGGGGCAAAGAGCCAAACGCAGGCAAATGGGGATTTCCCGGCGGACATGTGGAGCTGGGGGAAACGGCGCTGGCCGGTGCTTTGCGCGAATTGCACGAAGAAACCACTGTCGTTGGAACATCACCCGCCTATCTGACGAATGTGGATGTGATCCAGCGAGATGCGCAGGGGGATATCCAGTATCACTTTCTGCTGGCAGCAGTCTGCTGCGACTATGTCAGCGGCACGCCTCTTGCCAGGGATGATGCCGCCGATGCGCGCTGGGTGCCGTTGGGGCAGGTTGGCGCGCTGGATATTACTGAAAATCTTGAATTGGTGCTCGAACAGGCGATAACCTTGAAGCAGCGTAAGATGGATCTTGATCCATCCTCCTACTGAACAACGCCAACAATCGGACCCAATTGAAACCCGAAGTCAGACCGCCCCAAGTCAGGGGCATATAATCTGGACACTTTCCCGTCGAAATACAGCGCATCGGGCAGGCCCAGATAAACACGAAAAAAGCTGCCGAATTCGTGAAAGCTGACCGGATCATTCGAGATCACAAAGATCGCCTGCCCGCCGTCGGCAGTCGTGCCAACACCATTGCGGATAAACCGCGACGTGCTGTCGGGCAGGAAACGCGGATGCAGTTCACCATCAATCACCAGCATCGGCCCCGATTGCGTGGCATCACGGCATTGCGGTGCCCTTGCGACATAATCCAGCGTCTCATAGACCCGCGCACTGCCTTCGTTTATGCAAAAGACCCCGTTGGGCAACAGGCCAAAGTTGCCGGGGCCGGGGTTGGTGATGACCCGCATCTTCTCGACGCTGTCCTCGACATAATGGCCAACGGGGGCGCGATCCTCATGGTACATGCCCGCGTTCATCGCAAAGGCCAGCTTTCGCCCGGCAAGCACTTCCTCAATCGCACTGAAACTGCCCAGAACCTGGCCGTCATCATCCGCATGGAACAATTGCAGGTCTTCGGTCGTCGTATCGACCGTGCAGGTGGTAAAGCTTTTTCCCCGATAGTCGACATCTGTACAGGTCACGGCCCCGACAGGGGGCGCGAACCACAGTAGAACGGCCAGCCAGCGCATCCTAGTCGTCCAGATCCTGCCGCACATGGTTTTCCGACAAAAGCGCGCGGGTCGCGTCCATCTGGTCAAAGGTGCCGTCAATTTCAAACCGCAATTCGGGGGCATATTTCATCGATCCGCCCTTGACCACAAGATGCCTGATCTCATGCTTGTTGCGGCGCAGTGCCGCCAGCGCTTCTTCCTTGCCCTGACCGCCCAGCGGCAGCACAAAGGCGGTCGCAATGCGCAAATCAGACGTCATGCGCACTTCGCCGACCGTAATCGACATGCGCGCCAGTTCGTCATCATGCACATCGCCGCGCTGCAACACCTCTGACAGGATGCGGCGGAATTGTTCGCCCACCCGCAACATGCGCTGCGTCGGGGCCTTGCCATCTCTGGTACTGTTGTTCTTTGCCATACTCCCCCTTTACGCCCAGACAGCGCCCATGCCAAGCAAGGCTTTGCGCCGAAGGCAAAGCACCGCTAAGAACATGACGGAAATGAAAGGACCACACCATGACAGACACACCCGGGATCGTGATCACTGGCGGATCAGGCAAGATGGGCCAAATGTTGGTCAAGACCGTGCTGGAGTCCGACCGCTGCACGCTTGCGGGCGTGCTGGAACAGCCGGGTCACGCATGGGTCGGGCAGGACATCGGCACCTTGATGGGCGGACAGCCTGTCGGAGTGAGCGTCACGGATGATGTGGCCGCTGCCTTTGCCAATGCGCAAATCGTGATCGACTTCACCCGACCCGCAGGCAGCATCGCCTTTGCGCAACAGGCAGCAAAGGCCGGGATCATCCACATCATCGGCACAACCGGCCTGACTGATGATGACATGGCGGCTATCCGCAAAGCCGCCGAACAGACTACCATCGTACAGGCAGGCAACATGTCGCTGGGGGTCAATCTGCTGGTGCAACTGACCAAACAGGTTGCCGCCGCGCTGGACGAAGATTTCGACATCGAAGTGATCGAGGCCCATCACAACCAAAAGGTCGACGCCCCGTCCGGCACTGCCCTGATGCTGGGCGAAGCTGCCGCCGAAGGGCGCGGCGTCACCCTCAGCAAGGTCAGCGACAGCGGGCGCGACGGGATCACCGGTGCGCGCAAGCGGGGCGATATCGGTTTCAGCGCGATCAGGGGCGGTGACATCGTCGGCGAACATGACGTTCTGTTCGCGGCCCCCGGAGAGCGAATCATTCTGCGCCACATGGCAACCGACAGGGGTATTTTTGCGCGCGGCGCGCTCAAGGCCGCGATCTGGGCCCAGAATCAGCCCAGCGGCCTGTATAACATGCTCGATGTGCTGGGCTTGTCATTGCATAACAAGTGAACCGAAACGAAAGTTTAGTCGTATAAATTTCAAATCGCACCAAAAGAGGTACGCCATGAAACGAACGATGATTGCACTCGCTTTGATGATCGGGGCCACACCGGCGGTGGCTGATTACGCCCCGATCACCGACAAGGACACATTCATGTCGCTGGTCGACGGAAAATTGCTGCGCAACAGACTGTACGGCGTGCGGCTGAACGTCCTCAACGATGGACAGATTGCCGGCAGCGCAATCGGCTGGCCCATCGAAGGGTCGTGGTCGTGGAAAGGCGGCTATTTCTGTCGCGAAATGCGCTGGGGTGACGATCCTATTCCCTATAACTGCCAGCTAGTCGAAGTTGATGGTTCGAATATACGCTTTACAGTTGATCAGGGCGCAGGTGACTCTGCCTCATTCAGCATCAACTAAGGCGTGATCGCCGCAGACCTGAAACGAGCCGATGGAAATTGCCCTGCTTCACACGGCAGATGTTCACGTTGCAACATTCGACGCCCTGTTTGACAGCCTGCACGTGGGCGCAAATATAACGCACCTTGTCCGGCCCGATCTGCTCGAAGATGCGCGCGCATATGGTCTGGATTCGGTGCAAGCCCACACAATCGCCGCCTTGCAAACCCTGTCTGGCGCCGATGCGGTGATCTGCACCTGCTCCACGCTTGGGCCACTGGCGGATCAAATGGCAAGGGACGCGCCGCATATCCTGCGCATTGACCGTCCCATGATGGAAACGGCCTGCAAGACCGGTCCCGACATTCTGGTCGCCATCTGTCTGGAAAGCACGCGTCAATCGACACTGGCGCTATTGCAGGAATGTGCAGCTGAGCGAGGGCGCGCGATCCGGCCACAGGTGGTGCTCTGCGCCAGTGCATGGGCCTGTTTCGAAAACGGAGATACGCAGGGCTACGCCGCCGAAATTGCGGATGCCGTCAGGAATGCTTTGAAGAGTGGCGCGAAACCAGACTGCATCTTGCTGGCACAGGCGTCCATGACCGTTGCGGAAGAGCCGTTGGCTGACGTGGGTGTGCCGGTGATGTCTTCACCATTGATGGCGGCCAAACAGGCTGCGGCCATCGCCACATCCCACCAAGCGGAAAACTCATCGTGATAGGCTTGGCTGGTTAGCCTTGTGCTTCGGCGATGACCTTGTCGAAAAAGACACACACCGTAGCGATGTCCGCGCCTTCCTGAATGGCGGTCATCATGGCCTCGATTTCGGCGGTAAGTTCCTGACCACGGCTCGGGTTGGCCGACGCGATGGTCTGGATCGCGGCTGTGGCTTGGCCTGATTTGCTTTGGATCGCGTCGGGCGTGCAGGCGTCTTGGGCCTGAGCTGCAGTGCCCATTAGAATGGTGGCGACAATAGCTATACGTTTCATGCTCTGATCCTCTGTGTCGGGCCCCGTTCAAAAATCGACGGCGATCCCTTTTCTTTCCCAGTCACCATATCGCACCGGTTCCGGCCCGTCACGTCCTCCCAATTCGGGCGGCAGATCGGCGCTTGCTTGCATGCGCCGCTCTTGGGCTTCGGCCAATGCGCGTTTGGCAGCATCCGGCAGGTCTTTGGCTTCGTCGGTCATGTCCCGTCTCCTTGTGAGGCGCACGGGTTTGATATACCCCGCAATCAGCCACGTTCAAGGGATCGCTTCCATGCGCCAAACCGGTCTGTCCGCCCGCCGCACTGCCCATCATCTGCTGATGCAGATCATCGATGAAGGACGACTTATGTCCGAACTTGTTGGCAGCGGCGCCCTTGCCAGCCTCGGGCCAGAGGATCGCGCCCGCGCCCAGCGCCTTGCAACCGAAGCCTTGCGCGGTCTGGACCGTGCGGACCGGATGTTGAAACCCTACATCAAGAAGACGCCACCAACCCATGTGATGAATGCGCTGCGCCTTGGGGTGATAGAACTTTGTTCAGGGGCAGCGGCGCACGGTGTCGTGAACGCCTATGTTGAAATCGTAGCGCGGAACAAGCGTACGCAAGCCATGAAGGGGCTGACCAACGCAGTCTTGCGCAAGATCGCGGATGAAGGTCCCGAAGGCTGGGCAAAACGCGCCCTGCCGCTTACGCCGGGCTGGTTGCGACAGCCGCTGGTGGCGGCATGGGGGCGCGAAGCTGTGACGGGCATAGAGGTTGCGCATTTCGCAGGGGCGCCGCTTGACCTGACCGCTAGAACCGACCCCGTAGCTTTGGCTGATGCGGTCGGCGGCACGGTGCTGCCGACAGGGTCCGTCCGACTGGCGGATCATGGGCAGGTGTCTGCCCTGCCAGGCTATGAAACAGGCGATTGGTGGGTGCAGGATGCGGCAGCGGCACTGCCGGTCAAACTGCTGGGCGACGTCACCGGATTGCGCGTGCTTGACCTGTGCGCAGCCCCCGGCGGCAAGACGCTGCAACTGGCTGCGGGTGGGGCACAGGTGACGGCCGTGGATATGTCCGCACGACGCATGGCGCGGGTCCAAGAGAACCTGCAGCGTACCGGTTTGCAGGCCAAAACAGTCATCAGCGATGCCTTTGAATATGATGAGGGCGGGTACGATGCAGTTTTGCTTGATGCGCCCTGTTCGGCCACCGGCACGATCCGCCGCCACCCGGATTTGCCCTACGCCAAGGACGGGTCGGAATTCGGCGCACTGATCGCGCAGCAGGAAACCATGATCGATCACGCGCTGACATTGCTCAAACCCGGCGGGCGGCTGGTGTTCTGCACCTGCTCGCTTCTGCCAGATGAAGGCGAAGTGCAGGTCGAAGACGCGCTGGAGCGACACCCGCATTTGCAAGCAGACCGCAGCGCGCTGGATATTCCCGGCGTAGACCCCGCATGGATTACGGACGAAGGCGGGCTCCGCCTGCGGCCTGACTATTGGCCTGATCTTGGCGGTATGGACGGGTTTTACATGTCCGTACTGCGGCACAACGCGGCCTGATCACAAACACAGGGTTCGACTTCTTTTGGCCAAAATATCCTGGGGGTCCGGGGGCAAAGCCCCCGGTCTGTCGGCTTGCATCGCAAGTCGAAACAAGAAACCTTGCGTCCTTGGTTCGGAGCACAGGCTTTGCCTGCGTTACAGTGGAACCTGACCCAAATCGCCGCCGCCTGCGACGTTTCACAGTGACTTGCCCGCATTCCTTTCCTATGATTCGCCAAAACAGGGCGGGGCGGACGACCGGTGGCAGACACAAAAACGATACCAGACCATCGAATCGGCTTGATTGATCGGTTTCACGCCCGCCGCGCTGGTATGTCGGGGATCGCCACGGCCTTTGCCTCCGCGCCCGAACCACGCACGATTGGCGACATCGCGCGCGGACGGCAGTTGATGGCCGGGAATTTCCTGTTCTCCGGGCAATTGACCGCAAGCAAGGAGCTTTCGATCTGGGACATTGCAGAGCAAAAGCCGGACATTGCCGCTGAAATCCACGGCTGCCTGTGGCTCGATGATTTGGCCGCCGTTTCCACTCAAAAAGCCCGCCAAAAGGCGCAGGATTGGGTTTTTGACTGGATCGCACGCTATGGCAAAGGCGGTGGACCGGGCTGGACCCCTGATCTGACTGGCCGCAGGCTGATCCGCTGGATCAATCATGGGTTCTTTTTGTTGCGCGGGCGCGGCAAACCCGAAAGTGACGCGTTTTTTCGCAGCCTCGCCGGCCAGGCGACATTCCTGTCCCGCCGTTGGCGCATCGCACCCGCCGGATTGCCCCGGTTCGAAGCGCTGGCAGGCACGATCTATGCCGGCCTCGCGCTTGAGGGGATGGAGGGTCACGTCCATAAAGCCGTGACGGCGCTGGCGGCCGATTGCGACAAAGCGGTGGATGTAACAGGCAGCATAGCCAGTCGGAACCCCGAGGAACTGCTTGCGGTCCTCAACCTGATTATCTGGGCGGTGCAGGCTTTGACCGAAACCAACCGCACCGTGCCCAGCGCAATGACCGCTGCGATCACGCGGATTGCGCCAACCTTGCGCGCCTTGCGGCACGCCGACGGCGCCCTTGCCCGGTTTCATGGCGGTGGTCCGGGGATCGAAGGCCAACTGGACGCAGCCCTTGCCGCCGCCGACACCAAGGCTCTGTCACCGGGGCCTCTGCACATGGGGTATCTGCGGCTTAAGGGCGCGCGCACAACGGTGATCGTCGATGCCAGCTCACCGCCCGCAGGTGCCGCGTCCGTGCAGGCGCACGCCAGCACGCTGGCGTTCGAACTGACCTCGGGCCGCCGCCCGCTGATTGTGAACTGCGGGTCAGGTGCGATGTTTGGCCCCGAATGGCGGCGTGCCTGCCGCGCCACGCCCAGCCATTCAACCCTCGGGATCGAAGGGGTTTCTTCGTCGCAACTGGGCGAGAACATTGCAGGGCGCGAACTTTTATCAAAGACACCGACTGATGTGCGCTGCTATGTCCCCAAAGGCCATTTCGACCGCCGTTTCGAGATGTCCCATGACGGATATTGCAGCCGGGTGGGCCTGACGCACGGGCGGATGCTGGATCTGTCCATAGATGGTCGCACCCTGGAGGGCGAAGATGTGCTTGCGGCCCTTGACCCCAAATCCCAAGCCCTGTTCGACGCGACGATGGCGCGCTGCGGCGGACAGGGCATCCCGTACCATGTGCGCTTTCACCTCCACCCCGATGTCCATGCCACACTGGATATGAACAACAGCGCCGTCAGCATGACCCTGAAATCGGGCGAAGTCTGGGTGTTTCAGCATGAGGGCAACGCACAACTGGGCATTGCCCCGTCGGTTTATCTTGAAAATGGCCGCTTAAAACCCCGCGAGACAACACAAGTGGTTTTAACTGGTCGCGCGATGTCCTATGCGGAGCGCGTCCGTTGGACTCTCGCCAAGGCGCAAAGCACCCCCGATGTGTTGCGTGATCTTGTGCAGACCGAACCGATGGATGCGATTGACTAAGCCATTGGGGACCCCATGACCAACCTTGCACCACTGCGCCGCGCACTCATTTCTGTTTCCGACAAAACCGGATTGATTGATCTGGCGCAGGCACTTTCCGAGCGGGGCGTTGAATTGCTCTCTACCGGCGGCTCTGCGCAGGCGATCCGCGATGCGGGCATTGAGGTGCGCGATGTGGCTGACGCCACCGGCTTTCCCGAAATGATGGATGGCCGGGTCAAGACCTTGCATCCGGTCGTGCATGGCGGGCTTTTGGCCCGCCGCGATCTGGAAGCGCACCGCGACGCGATGGTCGAACATAACATCGGGCCGATCGACCTGCTGGTGGTCAACCTTTATCCGTTCGAAGAAACCGTCGCCAAGGGTGCCGATTTTGACACCTGCATCGAAAATATTGATATTGGCGGCCCTGCGATGATCCGCTCTGCCGCCAAAAACCATACCTTTGTCACTGTAGTCACGGATATCGAAGATTACAGCGCCGTGCTGGCTGAACTGGATGCAAACGACGGCCAGACGACGCTGGCCCTGCGTCAGCGTCTTGCCCAGACGGCCTATGCCCGTACCGCTGCATATGACACAGCCGTCAGTACATGGATGGCGGGTGCTATTGGTGCCGATATGCCGCGCCGCCGGTCATTCAGCGGCACCTTCAAACAGACGATGCGCTACGGCGAAAACAGCCACCAGTCCGCGGCCTTTTACACCGATGGCACGGATCGCCCCGGCGTAGCGACCGCCCTGCAGCATCAGGGTAAAGACCTGTCCTATAACAACATCAACGACACTGATGCGGCCTTCGAGTTGGTAGCAGAGTTTGACGCCGCTGACGGCCCCGCCGTTGCAATTATCAAGCACGCCAACCCTTGTGGCGTGGCGCGCGGTGCAACCTTGGTTGAAGCCTACCGCAATGCCTTTGATTGCGACCGCACGAGCGCGTTCGGGGGAATCGTGGCGCTAAACCAGCCTCTGGACGAAGACACAGCCAACGCAATTGTCGAGATTTTTACCGAAGTGGTCATTGCACCCGGCGCGTCAGATGCGGCAAAGGCTGTGTTTGCAGCCAAGAAAAACTTGCGCTTGCTGACGACTGACGCGTTGCCCGACCCCAAGACGCCGATCACCACCTATCGGCAAGTCGCCGGGGGCATGTTGGTGCAGGACAAGGACACCGGCTATGTCGGCATGGACGATCTGAAGGTCGTGACCAAAACCGCCCCGACCGACGCGCAGATGGCCGACCTTCTGTTTGCGTGGAAGGTCGCCAAACACGTCAAGTCCAACGCAATCGTCTATGTCAAGGACAAGGCCACCGTCGGCGTTGGTGCGGGGCAGATGTCGCGACTTGATTCCGCCCTGATTGCCGCCAAAAAGGCCGAACGCATGGCCGATGCGATGGACCTGCCGCAACCGCTGACCATCGGCTCTGCCGTGGCATCAGATGCGTTCTTTCCTTTCGCTGACGGGCTGATGGAAGCCGCCGCTGCCGGGGCCACCTGTGTTATTCAGCCCGGCGGATCAATGCGCGACGACGAAGTGATCGCCGCGGCGGACGAGGCAGGGATCGCCATGGTCTTTACCGGCATGCGCCACTTCAAGCACTGAGGGCAGAGCGATGCGGCTGACATATTGGACGGCATTGTGGATTTTTCTGCTCGATCAGATCAGCAAATATTATGTTGTCCACTGGCTTGGCCTGATCAACGATCGCGATGGCCGGATCGAGGTTTGGCCGCCGTTTCTTGAATTCCGCATGGCGTGGAACCGCGGGGTCAATTTTGGCCTGTTCGCTGATTTTGACATGCGCTGGGTTCTGGTTGCTGTGGCACTTGCCATCACCGTTTTTGTCATCTGGTGGATGCGCCGCAATGGCGGCAACAAATGGACATACATTGCCGCCGGCTTCCTGATTGGCGGCGCCTTGGGCAATGTGATTGACCGGGTCTTCTATGGGGCGGTGGCGGACTTTCTGAACATGTCCTGCTGCGGGATCAACAACCCCTTTGCGTTCAATGTCGCTGATATTGCCATTTTTGTAGGGGCTATCGGGCTGGCGTTCCTGTCCGATGACGGCAAAGCCAAAACATCAAACAAGAAGGCGTGACGCGGACTTAGCCTTGGGTTAAACAGACAGGACGGTTTCAAAGGGACAGTTTTCATGCGCGCAATCATCCTATCTGCCTTGGCCATCGTAACGATGACAGCCTGCGCCAATACGGACCGCAATTTGCGTGATCTGCGCGCCTCTGGTGGCGGCCCCGATGAATTTGCGGTCATTCCACAGCGTCCCTTGCTCGTGCCTGACACAAACCTGCTGCCTGAACCGACACCCGGCGGTACCAATCTGGCGGACCCCACCCCCAATGCCGACGCAATCGCCGCATTGGGCGGATCACAGACCGCACAATTCACGGGTGGCGTGCCAGCACGCGATACCGCTTTGGTGACTCAGGCAAGTCGTTATGGGGTGGATGCCGACATCAGATCAGAACTTGCAGCGGCGGACGCGGCGTTCCGCAAAGGGCGCAGCCGGTTGAATATCTTCAACCCACTTGGGCGAGACCGCTATTTCCCGGCCTATGCGCGGCAGGCACTTGACGCATTTGCAGAGCTTGCGCGCCTGCGCAGCCTTGGCGTTAACACGCCTGCAGCACCTGACGTGCAATAAACGCCTTTTCACATCCGCGTAGGGGCGCTTGATCCTGTGCGACTCGCGCTTAGTTACTCTTGGGAAATCAACCGGAAGGCTTTCGATGAAACGACTGTTCGCTGCTCTCGCTTTTGTAACTGCCCCGCTGGCTGCCACAGCCGAAGAGGTGACAACATTCACGCTCGACAATGGTATGGATGTCGTGGTCATCGAGGATCACCGCGCCCCTGTCGTCGTGCATATGGTCTGGTACAAGATCGGGTCTGCGGATGAACCGGTCGGCGCGTCCGGCGTGGCGCATTTTCTGGAACATCTTTTGTTCAAGGCGACCGACGTTCTGGAGTCGGGCGAATTTTCGGCCACCGTCGCAGCCAATGGCGGCAGCGACAACGCATTTACCAGCTACGACTACACCGCCTATTTCCAGCGCATCGCCGCCGACCGGCTTGAATTGATGATGCAAATGGAAAGCAACCGGATGAATAATCTGGCAATTACCGCAGACGACATCGAAACCGAACGCAACGTGGTTTTGGAAGAACGCAACCAGCGGACCGAAAACAACCCCAATGCGCTCGCGCGCGAACAGTTCAGGGCGGCGCTATACCAAAACCACCGCTACGGCGTGCCGATCATCGGCTGGAAACACGAGATGGAGCAACTAGAGCTTCAGGATGCGCTTGATTTCTACGACCTCTATTATTCGCCCAACAACGCCATTCTGATCGTTGCGGGCGACGTGGAACCCGACGACGTCAAGGCACTGGCCGAAACCTACTATGGCGTGATCCCGGCAGAGGATGCGCTGCCGGAACGTATCCGCCCCGAAGAACCGCCGCAGCGGGCCGAACGCCGGATTACCTTTGAGGATCCCCGCGTCAGCCAGCCCTATGTAACCCGCAGCTATCTGGCACCCGAACGCGACAGCGGGGCGCAGAAAGAGGCCGCCGCACTGGTCTATCTGGCCGAACTGCTGGGTGGATCATCCTTTACATCCGATCTGGGGCGTGCGCTGCAATTTGAAAGCCAGACAGCGATCTATACCAACGCCGGCTACTCGGGCAGTTCACTTGATGACACATCTTTCAGCGTGACCGTCGTGCCTGCGCAAGGGGTCAGCCTGTCCGAAGCCGAAGCGGCGATGGACGCCGTTATAGCAGACTTCATGGAGGCACCGATTGACCCCGAACGGATGGACAGCATCCGCATGCAGCTACGCGCGTCGGAAGTCTATGCGCTGGATAACGTGAATGGACTGGCCCGCCGCTATGGTGCCGCCCTGACGCAGGGGCTGACGATCGAGGACGTGCAAGAATGGCCCGATATCCTGCAATCGGTGACCGAAGCGGACATCAAGGCAGTCGCCGCCAAGGTCTTTAACCGTGACCAGTCCGTCACAGGTTGGGTTGTGTCAAACGAGAAGGAGGCAATGTGATGCGCCGTTTCTGGATTGCCTTTTGCCTGACCTTCTGTGCGTCCTTGGCGCATGCCGAAATCGACATCAAGGAAGTCACATCGCCCGGTGGTATCAGCGCATGGGTCGTGGAAGAACCCAGCATTCCGTTTGTTTCGGTTGAAATACGGTTTCGGGGCGGGGCGTCACTTGACCTGCCCGGCAAACGGGGGGCAATCAATCTGATGACCGGCCTGCTCGAAGAAGGGTCGGGCGACATGACGGCGCAGGAATTCCAGACCAGACGCGAAGCGTTGGCCGCGCGTTTCGGGTTTCAGGCATCAGACGACAGCTTGTCAATCTCTGCGCGCTTTCTGACCGAAAATCAGGATGATGCATTGGCGTTGCTACGGCAGGCGCTGATCGCACCAACATTTGAGCAAGACGCGCTGGACCGCGTCCGCGCGCAAGTCTTGTCGGGAATTGCCCGCTCTGAAAAAGATCCCAATGACATTGCCAGCGCTGCCTTCGATGCAGCCGCCTTTGGCGCACATCCCTATGGCAGCAGCCTTGATGGTACGGCAGAAAGCGTGAACAGCCTGACCCGCGAGGACATGTTCACTGCGCATGAAAACACGCTGACGCGTGATAGGGTGTATGTCGCCGTTGTCGGTGACATGACTGTAGATGCTGTTGGCGAAATGCTGGATGAATTGCTGGGCGATCTTCCCGAAACAGGACCAGCAATGCCTGATGATGTGGCATTTGGGCTGGCAGGAGGCGTGACAGTCATTGACTTTGACACTCCGCAGTCCGTTGCCTTGTTTGGTCAGGCCGGTATCAAGCGTGATGACCCTGACTTCTTCGCCGCATATGTCATGAACCAGGTCCTGGGCGCAGGTGGTTTCGAAAGCCGACTGATGACGGAAGTGCGCGAAAAGCGCGGCTTGACCTATGGTATCCGATCATTCCTTGTGCCCAAGTTTCATTCAGAGATGATCATTGGTTCAGTTGCCTCGGCCAATGGCACGATTGCAGAGGCCATAGAGGTCACACGCGCCGAATGGGCGCGTATGGCCAGCGATGGTTTGACTGCAGAGGAGCTTTCGTCGGCCAAGACCTATCTCACCGGGGAATACCCTTTGCGATTTGATGGGAATAGCGAAATCGCCGAGATTATGGTGGGCATGCAAATGATCGGCCTGTCGCCCGAATATGTCGTGCGCCGGAATGATTATATCGAGGCTGTGACACTGGAAGATGTGAACCGGGTCGCGGCTGAATTGCTGCGTCCCGATGACCTGCATTTTGTGGTGGTCGGAAAGCCGGAAGGGCTTGAGCAAACGCAGTGACGCGAAAAATCTTCTAGCAGATTTTTGACCCAAGAATTTTCGAGAAAATTCTTTTTTGGGGCGCTCGCAGAATCATCGCGGATCATGCTATAAGTTGTGCCATGTCCATTGCAGACCCCCAGATAAAGCCCCAACCGGTTATCCGGCAACTGGATGACGCCGCCATCAACAGGATTGCGGCCGGTGAGGTTCTGGAGCGCCCTGCCTCTGCCGTAAAAGAGCTTGTCGAAAACGCCATTGACGCAGGTTCCAACCGGATTGAGGTGGTCATCGCGGATGGCGGCAAGACACTGATCAGGGTCACTGATGATGGATGCGGCATTGCCCCAGCAGACCTCCCACTGGCTCTGTCGCGCCATGCCACATCAAAAATCGACGGCTCCGATCTTTTGAACATCAACTCTTTCGGGTTCAGGGGCGAGGCACTCCCGTCGTTAGGTGCAGTCGGCCGCCTGACGATCACGTCACGGGTGGACGGTACAGAGGCCGCTGCGATATCCGTGGCTGGTGGCCAAGCCACCAATCCGCGCCCGGCGGCGCTGTCCACAGGCACGGTGGTTGAACTCCGTGACATGTTCTACGCCACGCCGGCCCGCCTGAAATTCCTGCGCACCGATAGGGCTGAGGGTCAGGCAATCAGTGATGTGGTCAAACGGCTTGCCATGGCCGAGCCGTTCGTCAGTTTCGTGCTGCGCGACGCCTCTGGTGGTGATAACCGCACCACATTCCGGGCTGATGCTGAAACAGGTGATCTGTTTGATGCGCTTCACGGCCGACTACGGACCGTTCTGGGCAAGGATTTCGCTGAAAATGCGCTGTCCATTGATGCCCGGCGCGACGGATTTCATCTGACTGGCTATGCGGCCTTACCGACCTATTCGCGTGGCGCCGCGGTGGCACAGTTCCTGTTCGTGAATGGACGACCCGTGCGCGATAAGATGCTGCTTGGCGCTCTGCGGGCGGCCTATATGGATGTGCTGTCTCGCGACCGCCATCCGGTTGCGGCCCTGTTTGTGGATTGCGACCCCACACTTGTGGATGTGAACGTCCATCCCGCCAAATCAGAGGTCAGGTTCCGTGAGCCAGCAACGGTCCGCGGCCTGATTATATCGGGCCTGAGGCATGCGTTGGCCGAAGCTGGCCATCGGGCCGCGACCACGGTTGCGAATGCGACCTTGGGGGCCATGACCCCCGAACCAACCCAGCCGCGCATCTATCAAATGGACCGGCCCAGCTTCAGCGCACGTTCAATGACATTTCAGTCGCAGGCTCCGTCCTTTCATGCGTCGGGTTTCGAAGAGACGGCATCTGCCCGCATTGAGCCGCCCCAAATGGATGAGCCCGTGCATTTGCCTTTGGGTGCGGCGCGGGCGCAGGTGCATGAAAACTATATCATCGCCCAAACCGAAACAGGGGTCGTCATCGTCGACCAGCACGCTGCCCACGAAAGACTGGTGTATGAAAAACTGAAAGCCCAGATGGCCGAAAACGGGGTCGCGGCGCAGGCACTCCTGATTCCGGAAATTGTTGAAATGACGGAAGGTGAAGTTGCCCAACTGATGGAGATTGCTGCTGATCTGTCGCGGCTTGGCCTGACGCTTGAACCCTTTGGCGGCGGTGCAATCGCAGTACGCGAAACCCCAGCGATCCTCGGTGAGGTGAATGCCTGTCGCATGTTGCGCGACATTCTGGATGAATTGGCAGATCAGGGTGACAGCGCCACCGTGCAGACCAGGATTGAAGCCATCCTCAGCCGGGTCGCCTGCCACGGGTCGATCCGTTCTGGCCGCCGGATGCAGGGGGCCGAGATGAATGCGCTCCTGCGCGAAATGGAGGCGACACCGCTTTCGGGGCAATGCAACCACGGGCGGCCGACTTATGTTGAACTGAAGCTGTCCGATATTGAACGGCTCTTCGGGCGCACATGATCCAGATCGGTAACACAACCTATGCCCTCAGCGACCCGATGGTTGTCGCCGCCATTGCAGGCGCGTTGATTATTTTTCTGGTGCTGACCCTCCTTTTGATCACAGTCAAACGCGCGGGAAAGTCGCACGCGGCGGTACAATTGGTCGCCAACCAAGTGGGCGTACTATCGCAGAACATGCAATCACTTGGTCAGGGTCAACACCAGCTTGCAGGTAACATCCAGACCGTGAGCGACGCACAGGCCAACGCACAGGTGCATGTTGTACAAACAATGGAAGCCCGTCTGGCCGAGGTTCAGGCGCAAATGGCAGAACGGCTGGCTGACAACGCCATGAAATCCGCCCGAACCATGGCCGACATGCAGGAACGGATGAAAGATACGCTCACTGGCAGCAGTGACAGAACGACCAAGAGCTTGACCGAATTGCAGGAAAGGCTCGCGACAATCGACAAGGCGCAGACCAACATCGAAAAGCTTTCTGGCGATGTGCTGTCTTTGCAGGACATACTGTCCAACAAGCAGCGACGGGGCATGTTTGGTGAAATTCAACTGACGGATATCGTCTCCAAGGCACTGCCTGCGGATAGCTACAGCCTTCAGGCCACCCTATCGAATGGCAAGCGGGCCGACTGTCTGGTCGCACTACCCAATCCGCCGGGTCATATCATCATTGACGCCAAATTCCCGCTCGAGGCCTACGAATTACTGACTGCGGCCCAGACCCCTGACCATCAAAAAGCGGCACTACGTGATCTTGCTGTCGCGGTGCGCAAACACATCAAGGATATCAGTGAAAAATACATAATCGAAGGGGAAACCGCTGACGGGGCGATCATGTTCCTCCCATCAGAGGCAGTCTATGCCGAATTGCACGCGCGGCTTCCCGAAGTGGTACGGGACGGTTTCAACGCCCGTGTCTGGATAGTGTCACCCACGACCTGCATGGCCACGTTGAACACAATGCGGGCGATACTTAAGGATGCGCGGATGCGTGAACAGGCGGGCGAAATTCGCAAGGCTCTGCGCCTTTTGCACCGCGATGTGGAACTGATCGGAGAAAAGGCCGGTAAACTGGAAACACACCTGCGTCAGGCTGGTGAAGATGTATCCGGTGTGCTGACAGCCGCCACCCGCGCAGGGAAACGTGCCGACCGGCTGGACAATTTTGATTTTGAGGAACTTGCCACGGACGCAGAACCCAACATTGTTCCGATTGCAGCCCCAAAGGGCTGACACCCTGCGTTGCACGCAAGACAGCATTCCCAACAGCATAACTTCCGGCATTTACAAATGAATCGCTTGGAAACGGTCGAGAAAAATGACGGCTTAGCGGGTGCACGCGGCGGGTCGACGGTGGAAGTCCGGAAGCGTTGCTCAACATGACAATCCGGCAGAGGCGCAGTATCTGCAGGATATGGCGAGCGGACCAGGGATTCGGCCTGTAACGGTCAATGAATCCCCCGACAGCCTCGGCACACCAAGACGCTATAGCCAATGGCGCGCACCAAAATAGCGATGTCCACCTAAGCGTTTCACCTTTAACCTGAGGCATCAGATAATGGTGAAACGCCCACAACATATGAACTTTGCACGGCGCTTCTCGAAAAGCTGTGATTCAGGTTTTTCGCGAAACGCTGTAACGGCCTGTGCATCAGTGCCTTGGGCTACTTCGCTTTGGCATGATTGTTGCAACTTCTTATGGCCAAAAATATCCTGGGGGTCCGGGGGCAAAGCCCCCGGCCTGTCGGCTTGCATCGCAAGTCGAAACAAGATCTCGCACAGACTAGGAAAACGTGCAGACGTCAAAAAAAGAAAACCCCGGCAACAACCGGGGCATCTTGGGTGAGTGGCATTTGTGAAAGTTCTTATATTCGCATGAAACGCTGTGCGATGCGCGGCAGCACACCTTTGAATTTCAGCGGTGCGTCAGAGGCGGCAAGGCAGATGCAGTCCACACCCTCTTCGGCGATAGGGGTGTGATGCAAGTCTTCGTTTGCAACCTCGACATCGCCTGCGCCGAAACGGTCTTCCTCATCGCGAAACGCACCTTGCAGCACAAGCGTCAGTTCAGTGCCATGATGCCCATGGTCGGGTACGGCTGTGCCCGCAGGAATACGCAGCAGACGCACGCTGGCGTCGCTTGATGTTGGCAGGATCATCTGGCTCACGCCGCCCCCGACCTTGCGCCATTTCAAACTGTCAACGTCGCCCTGCACATATTCGGCCAAAGGGGCCGGGAAAATGCCGCTGCTCACGGGCTTGGGTGCACGGGTGGCGTCCACAGCACCACTCTCGATCAGGGCCATCGTTGCTGCCAGCGACTCCTCGGCCACATCAATCGGGTCCGCGTCCAGCATGACTTCGCCGCCGATGGCGTCATACTCGGCCAAGGCGGCACGGCATTCGTCACACATTGAAATATGCGTCGCCACGACAAGGTTGAAAGCTTCCGGCAAACTGCCTGCGGCGTAGCCCATCAAGAGCGCATCTGAGAGGTGGTGTTTAATCTGTGTCATCTACTGTTTCACTTCATTTTGTGGCGCAAGCGTTCCAACGCCAATCGTATCCTTGATTTGATCGTGCCAAGCGGCAAACCCGTCTGAGCCGCAATTTCGCTGTGGCTCAATTCTCCGAGATAGGCCTTTTCGATCAGTTTTCTCTGTTCGGGCGGAAGTGTCGCAAGTGCTTCGCCCAATTTCTGCGTTTCCTGCTGCAACCCCATCGCATCGGCCTGATCAGGCTCTGGTTCGGGGCCCCACGGCAAATCTTCTGGTTCCGGTCTGCGCTGTTTGCGCAGCAGATCGATCTTACGGTTCCGGGCGATCGTGAAAATCCATGTCGACACACTCGCCTTTGTTGGGTCGAACATATGCGCCTTGTTCCAAAGGGTCGCCATGACCTCCTGCGTACATTCCTCCGCCAGATCCGGGCTGGCACCCGATGAAATCAGAAAAGACTTCACGCGCGGCGCGAAATAGGCAAACAACTCGGCAAATGCTGACTTGTCCTTCTTGTCGCGGACCGCAATGACCTGGGCGATCCAGGCCATACGTTTTGAGGTCACTTCTGTGTCCAATTTCCTTGCCCCATCATTGCATGGTTCAACCACTTCCTCGGCACTATATTCCAGCGCGCCGAAAGGTGCATCCATCTTCGTCGGGGCATCCAAATTCATTCTCATATCCTGTTTACGGTACAGGGCATCTATTGGATCACCGGTGCAATGAAGTTTTTTCAGTGATCCATCTTCCCGCCCCCGCCGTATCTTATAGGATGCGCACAAACGGCCGCGTAAAAAAAAACGAAAACACATCACTGGAGCAGACACATATGCCATTCGAGACAGGGACCACCGCGCCCAGAAAAGTTGCGGTTGTCGGGGCAGGCATATCGGGAATGGGGGCGGCACATGCATTGGCGCCGAACCATCATGTCGTCCTGTTCGAGGCCGAAAAGCGTTTGGGCGGCCATGCCCGCACGCGGATGGCAGGCCCGAACCGCGACCAATGTGTTGATACGGGTTTCATCGTTTTCAACTATGCGAACTACCCTAGTTTGACAGCATTGTTTGACGAGCTGAAAGTGCCGGTCACCAAAAGCAACATGAGCTTTGGCGCGTCTTTTGGTGGTGGCCGGATGGAATATGCCCTGACCAGCCTTGATGCGCTGTTTGCACAGCGCCGAAACGCTGCGAACCCGAAATTCCTGCGCATGGTCCGCGACATCTTCAAATTCAATGCCAAAGGTCTTGCGGCAAGCGCAGATGAAAGTCTGACGATCCGCGAATTGCTGGCCAAGCTGAACCTCTCGGATTACTTCCGCGACCATTACCTGCTGCCCTTCTCTGGTGCGATCTGGTCGACGCCCAAGGAAAAGATCCTCGATTTTCCCGCCTACGCATTGATGAAGTTCTTTGACAATCACGCCCTGCTGGGCGCGACAGGTCAACATCAATGGTACACTGTCGATGGTGGATCTCAGGAATATGTGACGCGGCTTGGCGCAGATATGTTCAAGCGCGGTGTTGATATGCGACTGGGATCGGCCATCAACGCCGTCCGCCGCACCCCGGCGGGTGTTGAAGTCAAGGCAGAGAGCGGTGAGTGGGAAAAGTTCGACGAAGTGGTGTTTGCCACCCATTCCGATGTGACGCTGCGCCTGTTGTCCGATGCCACGGCTGCGGAAAAGGCGATGCTGGGTGCTGTCCGGTATCAGCCCAACAAGATTGTCCTGCATTCAGATACCGCGATCATGCCCAAGCGCCGGCAGGTCTGGTCATCGTGGATTTACACCGAAGACAGCAATCATATGGGCGGTGAAATCGACTTGACCTACTGGATGAACTCTTTGCAGCCATGGCTGAAAGCTGATGACATGATGGTGACGCTCAACAGCAACCGCTCCATCCGCGAAGACCTGATCTGGGATGAAGTCACACTTGACCACCCTGTTTATGATCTGGCGGCCCTTGCCGCGCAAAAGACGGCGGCATCTATGAACGGGTCAAACCGCACGTGGTTCTGCGGCGCATGGATGAAGAACGGCTTTCACGAAGATGGCCTGTCCAGCGCATTGGACGTGGTCCACGCCCTGAACGCGAACGAACGTGTGGAGATAGCGGCAGAGTGACCGCAACCGTCGATCATATCGCGGGCGAAACCTATCACGGGCGACGCGGGGCCACGAAAAATGCCTTTCGCTATTCCATAGACTATGTGCTGCTGGATGCAGAAGCCGACCTTGCGACACCTTCCCTTTTTTCCCGCAACCGCGCTGGCCTGATGTCGCTACATGACACCGACCATGGCGGCCCCCCCAAACAGGGGCGCGGGGCTGGCTGGGTGCGTGATGTCCTGCAAGCCCACGGCATTGACGCGCCTGACCGGATCGCATTGCTCGCCCAGCCTCGCGTGCTGGGTCATGTGTTCAATCCGGTTTCATTCTGGCTATGTTTTGATGCAGATGACATCCTGCGCAGCGTCATCGCTGAAGTCACGAACACCTTTGGCGACCGCCATTCCTATCTTTGCCATCACGAAGACGGGCGCGAAATCACCAAAGATGAAACCCTGTCGGCCAAAAAGCTGATGCACGTGTCGCCCTTTCAGCCGATAGAGGGCGGTTACAGCTTTCGCTTTGATATCCAGCCTGACAGCATCGGCATTTGGATTGATTATACACGCGGTAATGGCGGGCTGATCGCCACTCTGACTGGGCCACGCGCCAAAATCAGCAACAGGTCAATCCTGTGGGCCGCATTGCGCCGTCCCTTCGGGTCGCGCCGTGTACTGGCACTGATCCACTGGCAGGCACTCAAACTCTGGTTCAAAGGGGCCACCTTCCGGTCGCAGCCGCCCCCGCCCACCGAAGAGGTCAGCAGATGAAAGCCCTGTCAGAGCGGCTGCCTGCCTACACCGGGTTCGCAGCCGTCTTGTCGGGTGCTGGTCTGCCGATTTATATCTATGCCCCGAAATATTATGCCGACACTTACGGCGTTAGCCTGACAGCGCTTGGTGGGCTCTTGTTTGCTCTGCGGCTGTTCGACGTGGTGCAAGACCCGTTTCTGGGCTGGATCAGCGAACGGCTGACCAAAGGCAAGCGGTTGATCATCACGCTGACGGCGGTGGTCCTCGCCCTGTCGATGATCGGACTTTTCGCCATAGCCCCGCCGATTTCGCCAATCTGGTGGTTCGGTCTTACGGTGACTGGCCTTTTCAGCGCCTTCAGCTTCCTGACGATCAATTTCTACGCCCAAGGGGTCAGCAAGGCCGGTGACAGCCCGACAGGCCATGTGCGGCTGGCTGCGTGGCGCGAAAGCGGAGCGCTGATGGGGGTATGCATCGCTGCGGTCATACCTACCGCCCTGATCGGGGTCGTGGCTGACCCCTATGCCACCTTTGCATATGGGTTTGCAGCGACAGCAATGGTTGCAGCGCTGTTCATGTGGCCGGAATGGAAAGACCGGGTGCAGCAAGAGCCATCGCAGCTGGGCGAAATTGTCGCAGATGCAACAGCACGCAAACTGCTGATCCTGGCGCTGGTCAATGCGACCCCGCTGGCCGTTTCAAGCACGCTTTTCCTGTTCTACGTCGAAAGCAGATTGGGCGCAGTTGGCTGGGAAGGCCCTCTTTTATTGCTGTTTTTCCTTGCCGCGGCAGTGTCGTCCCCGGTGTGGTCCGCACTTGCGCGGCGGTTCGGGGAAAAGCCGGTGCTGTTGGTTGCGATGGTGCTGGCCGTCGCGTCATTTGCATACACCCTGACTTTATCGACAGGCGATGTGATCCCTTTTGCAATCGTGTGCGTATTAAGTGGTGCAACGATCGGGGCAGACCTAACGCTCTTGCCTGCGATGTTTGCAAAACGGATGTCCGTGATCTCACCCAATGGGGGGCAGGGGTTCGGGCTTTGGAATTTGGTGAACAAGTTCACTTTGGCGTTCGCTGCGGTGCTGCTGTTGCCGCTTTTGGAACGGGCCGGATTTGAAGCCGGCGCAAATGATCTGCCTGAAGGGGCCTTGTACATGCTGACGGTGCTTTACGCACTTGTGCCGTCGCTTTTGAAACTTGTGGCAATCGGCTTGCTGGTCGCCACGAAACTTGAGGAATAAACGATGTCGTTTATCACCTATATACTGATTGGGGCAATCTTGACGGCGATCGCGTTCATGGCAAAGGAACGTTATTTGTCGTTCTGGGCACAGAAATCTGACGATTACGCAGACGGGCCTATCTTTGACATTCGCGAACGGTTTCAGGGGCCCATCGTCTGCGAAGGCGTGATCTATGGCCCCACAGGCCGCGTTGCATCGCGCTTTGTTGCGGATTTCCATGCCACTTGGAATGGTAACGTGGGCACAATGGTTGAAAAGTTCCATTACGACAGCGGCCTTGTCCAGGATCGCTGCTGGACCCTGACCCTTGGCAATGATGGCTCGATCAAAGCCGAAGCCCCTGATGTTGTGGGCACCGGGCAGGGGAAACAGGAAGGCAACGCGGTTTTGTTGAACTATCAGATTAAATTGACGGACGAAGCCGGCGGCCATGTTCTCAACGCGACCGATTGGATGTATCTGATGTCCAACGGGTCGATCATGAATCGCAGCCAGTTCCGCAAGTTTGGGATCAAGGTCGCTGAAATGGTCGCCACCATGCGACCCAAAGGCGACGCATACGCAGGAGAATAACGTGAGAGAGTGGCAGGGAAAACGGTACTGGCTTGTTGGCGCGAGCGAAGGGTTGGGACGCGAGGTTGCGTTTTGTCTGTCGCGCGCCGGGGCCGAAGTCATCGTGTCTGCCAGATCCGAAGACCGTCTCAAGGAACTGGTCGCGGAGCTGCCCGGCAAGGCATCATATGTCACAGTCGATGTCATGGACCGTGCCGCTGTTGAAGCCGCCGCTGCCGAAATTGGCGAACTTGACGGTGTTGTCTATCTGGCGGGCGTTTATTGGCCAATGAAAGCCAGTGAATGGGACAATGAAAAATCGGACATGATGGGCGAAATCAACTTCCTTGGTGCGTCGCGTGTCGTGGGATCGGTGATCAACGACATGGTCGCGCGTGGTTCTGGCCATATAGTGCTAACCGGGTCGCTGTCCGGCTTCCGCGGCCTTCCGGGGGCAATTGGATATTCAGCGTCCAAGGCGGGGCTGATGGCCTTGGCGGAATCCATGCAGGCCGATTTGCGCACCTCCCCGATTGAGGTTCAGCTGATCAACCCCGGCTTCATCGAAACGCGGTTGACGGCAAAGAACGATTTTCATATGCCGTTCATCATGTCTGCCGAAGATGCCGCCCGCGAAGTGTTCGAACATATGAACACCGACCATTTCAAGAAGAGCTTTCCGACCGTGTTTTCTTGGGTCTTCCGATTGTCGCAATTCATGCCCGACTGGATGTATTACCGACTGTTTGGCGCGAAATAAGCAGGCACCTTGCGCCAAATCAAAGCGTGCAATCCCCCGCAGGTGCATTCTGCTGTCAGGAGGACGCGCACATGCTACCCATTTCGACCGATAAAGTTGCCGAAGTCATTATTCTGGCGCGCGAGCTTGATCGCGCGGAGCGGGAATTCGACGGCTTTGTTGATCGCCTCAACGAGGATGAACAAACCGCCCTTGTCGCGATCTTCTGGATCGGGCGCGGCAGTTTCGACGCTGACGATCTCGAAGAGGCTATTCAGACTGCAAGGCAAGAGCGCAGCACCCCGACCAAGGACTACCTGAAAGGCTCGCCGCATCTGGCCGACCATCTGATATCGGGGTTGGAGGCATTGGGCATTGATGCGAGTGATGCAGAGGATGCGTTGCTTGGGCATAGGTAGCGCTGTGTCATGACATCTGCGGTGGCGCAGGGCGTTTCGTGAAACGCTTTAAGTGCCGCCCTCCCAATCCAGCGTCGGTCCGATCGGGATGATCCCCAGTGGATTGCGTTTCTCGCTCGCGCTGAAATAGCCCTGTTTATAGATGTCAAATCGCACCGTATCTGCCACGCCTGGCATCGCATAGATCGCTTTGGCATAGGGCCAGAGATGCGCATAGTCGGCGATCTTGCGCAGGTTGCATCTGAACGCATAGTGATAGGCCACGTCAAAGCGGGCGAGTGTAGGAAACAAGCGCAGGTCGGCTTCGGTAAACTGGTCGCCGCACAGGAATTGACTGGTCGCCAGATGCGCGTCAATTTCGTCAAGCGTGGCAAAGACCTCGCGCGCGGCATTCTCGTATGCCTCTTGCGTCGTGGCAAATCCGGCCCGGTAGACCCCGTTATTGACGGTCCGGTAAATCAGGTCATTCCAGCGGTCGATGTCGTCGCGCAGCGCCGCCGGATACAATGCATCCTGTCCGAACAACGCGCCCAGCATCCGCACGATATCAGCGGATTCATTGCTCACCATGCGTCCGGCGACCTTGTCCCACAAGACCGGCACAGTCAGACGTCCGGTGTATCCCATCGGATCGGCACTATAGACATTGTGGATGGCTTGCGCGCCTAGTATCGGGTCAGAAAACGCACCGTCGGCATCAAACACCCACCCTTGGTCCGTCCGGTTGGGGCGGGCATAGGACACAGTGAGATCGTCCAACCCCAGCAGGGCACGGGTCAGCAAAGCCCGGTGCGCCCAAGGGCAATTCCACGCCACGAACAAATGATAGCGGCCCACCTCTACGGGGAAATCACTCTCGCCAATCCAATTGCGAACAGTGCTGCGACTGCGCTCAAACTCTCCTGACGGAAGTGTGGCGGTCGGGTCATCCCCAAGATGATAAATTCCGTCGACCATATACCCCATCAGCCGACTGCCCTGTCAAACTGGGTCCTTGCGCGGCCCCACACACCTGCCTCCAACCTGTCGAGCGTCAGCAGATGCGGCAAAAGCTGGTCGGCGAAATCTGCGCTGCTTTCGGCAGGCAACATGGAAGGCAGGTTATCGATGGCCGTGACATCCAGGGCCGGTTGGTCATGGACCCGCAGCGCAGGCGCATCCCATGTGGTTGTGCGATCATAAACCTTGATCGGGGAAAAGTCGCTGTCGGGGTCGCAGGCGATATCGCCAATCACCGTCAGGCGTCGGTCAGCGACCTTGGCGCTGGCGGGTACAAATATCGGGGTGCCGGGCCGGGCCAGAATACAGTTGAGAAAAATCTCGTGTTGCAGAATTTCGGGGAACGGGCCCCCGCTCGCGGTTTCGGCCATATCCCATTTGGTTGTCGCAACACCCATGGTTTGACACAAATCCGCCCCACCCGTGCCGACGCGTCCCAGCGCGCCAATGATAAGGGCGGTGGGCCGCTGGGTGCCAAGCTGTGTCAGGCGGGTTTGCAGGTCGGCCAGCATCTGTGTCGCACTGCGATAAGCGGTGACCGGCCCTGCGACGCTGCCCCTTTGTTGGGCAATCCAGCACATAAGCGCAACGGCGGCCCCGGCATAACCCGCCCAATAGCCAAAGGCCGCGACACGGCGACCTTCGTCATCCACCAGATATTCCAGATCATAAAGCGTGCCACCGCCCGCCTTGAAACGATCAAGCAGAACCTGCCCTGCGGGTTGCCCTTTGTAGGCATGCCCAAACATGATGTGGCGATGGCGTAAGGGCGTGCCATCATCGGGTAGCTCTTTCAGCCCAAAGATAATTGCGTCATCCGGTGCATGGGGCCACGCGAATTCTTCGGCGATGGCGCAGCCTGCGTCCACATAGCCGTCTATCGGCAAGATGCGCTGCTTGCTTTGCTCGACGGTCACCCGAAACCCGGCCCTGATCAGTTTCGCCGCCCCCTGCGGGGTCAGCCCGACCCGTTCCTCGTTGGCGCGCCCTTCTGATCTAACCCAAAGATGCACCATCAGATCATACCCTTGGCGTGGACCGCCTGCACCGAAGCGCGCGCTGCCATTCTGGATTGAAATGCCGCAAGGTTGGGAAAGTCGGCGATTTCAACGCCGTCACCCTTCAGCCATGACAGCACAACATATAGGTAGGGGTCAGACGCGACCTGCCCCGCACCGGCATCAAACGGCAGATCGGGTAGACAGGTCTCAAGATAGGCGGCGGCGGCACCCATGGTTTCGGGAACCTTCTGCTTCATGTCCGCAAAGGATGCCTGCTGATCCGCCCAGCGTTCACCGCGCAGGCCGTGGGCATGATAGGGATGCATCGTGCCATTGAGATAGCACATCAACTCCCGCATTTTGGCCGCGGCAAACGGATCGGCTGGTACCAGCGACGGTGCCACATATTCCAGCAGTGCGGCGGTTTCCGTCAGGACGCCATCGGGCGTTTCCAGCGTAGGCACGCGGCCTTTGGGGTTGAGGGCGCGGTAGTCCGGCTTGGTCTGCGCCCCTGCCTTGAAGTCGACAAGTACGGCCTCGTATGGGGTTCCCACTTCCTCAAGCGTGATGGCAACAGCGATTGAAATCGTGCGGGGGGCATAATGCAGCCTGAGCATGGCGGTTCCTTAATAATGTGTGATGGCGTGGGCGCGGTCAGGGTGATCCAGATGCGGGACAGCATTGTAGCTGGCCAATATAGGGCCCTGCGGAATGACCCGCACCCGATGAAGCGACGTATTCATGATTGGCAGCAGAATATGGGCCATGCGCGTCGGGTCGAGGTCAAGCAGATGGCGGATGATCATGCCGATCACGCCACCGGACGTCACACAAAGTACACGCACGCCCGGTTCCGCAGCGGCCTGCAAGACACCGGTGACGCGGTCCTCAAATGATGCGAATGTCTCGACCCCCATAATTTCGGCGCGATGCCATGCCTCCATCACCTGCGGGACGTGGGCTGCAAATTCATCAGGGCCGGGAAAGGGGACGCCATGCACATCTTCCAAAGACTGGCCCAGATTGAAGTAGTCCATCTCGTTGAGGCGCGGATCAACGTCCGGGGTGGCATAGCCAATGCCCGCTGCTGTTTCCATGTGCCGACGCAGACTGCCGCAAATGACCCTGTCGAACGGCGCTTCGCGGTCAGATAGGTAGTCGCCCAGCCACTTGGCCTGAGTATGCCCCAGATCGGATAGTTTGTCATAACTTGCCTCGTCCTTGGCCTGACTATTGGCCTGCCCGTGTCGTACCAGAATAATTTCGCCCATATCGGCCCTCCTGAATGCACAGGGTTACGGTGAGGATTCTCTCTTGGCAACGGCTGAGATGTACCATTGGCCCGCGATGCGGCCCTGAAATTCAGCGAATTTTCTGTCATTTCCGTGAACTGGCTGAAATATCTGACAATCACGGAAAAAAGTGCGGCTGTCATATGTGATCGCCTGACATATTGCGGTGCGGTTTTGCCCATCAAATGGGTGAAACGACGCACAGAGGTCTTTCGATTTGTGTGTGAAATCGCACATGAAGCACCGAAAAGTCCGGTCAGCCGCATGTCAAGCACCAAAGCGCATCACATCTATCACCATTTTCGTGATCGCCCAGCCCCTACACAGCGACGGGATTTGCGACAATATCCAACTCATCGAACGGCGGCAGACAGGAAAGTCGCCATGGAAATCATCGCTCTAAGTGAGCACAAAAAAAGGAAAATATCATGTCCATCAAGACACTCGTACTCGCCGCAGCCGCAGCAACCGTCACAGCATCAGCCGCCGCCGCAGAAACATATTTCGAAGTTGGTCCGAACCTTGAAGCCGGAGATATTCTGGAGCTGGGCCTGATTACGGCCGAAGGCAACGGTGTGGTCGAGATTTATGACTACCGCACCGGCACACAAGGCGCGCTGCTGGGCACCAAGACGCTGAATGCAGGTGCAAACCCGAACGTGCGCGTCAAAACCGGCCTGCCAGCAACAAGCAACGTGTTGGCCGTCGTCAAGGTTGATGGTCAGGAAGCGGCAAAAAAGTCTTTCTACATTTACTGATGTGATGGGTCCGGCCAGCCGGACCTGTTCACCGTCAAGCCCCAGCCCGATGTCGTGGCTGGGGCTTTTTTGTTCAATGTTTCTTAAAATTAGCGGCCACGGTGACTTGTTTACCGATTCCGCGCGTGGGATTGTGCCGCCCAAGAGCAGAACAATAAACAGGTCCCTTTACAGATGCGCGCTGCCACGCTTCTTTCAGATGTTTTTGGGTTCGATGATTTTCGTCCCGGCCAGCAAGACATTGTAGAGGCTGTGGCCAGTGGTCAGAACACCTTGGCCATTATGCCCACCGGCGGGGGCAAATCCTTGTGTTTTCAACTGCCAGCGATTGTGCGCGAGGGTGTCACTGTCGTGATTTCGCCCCTTATCGCCCTGATGCGCGATCAGGTACGCGGCCTCCGCGAAGCGGGCGTCGAGGCAGGTGCGCTGACCTCTGGGAATACCGAGGAAGAAACAGACGCGGTGTGGGCCGCACTCGAAGCAGGCACACTGAAACTGCTCTATATGGCGCCCGAACGGCTTGCCAATGGCGGCACGGTGCAGATGCTGCACCGCGCCAACGTCAGCCTGATCGCCGTGGACGAGGCGCACTGTGTTAGCCAATGGGGCCATGACTTCCGCCCTGATTATCTGCGCATCGGTGAATTGCGGCAGATGCTGGATGTGCCGCTGGCGGCCTTTACGGCCACCGCCGACGCGGAAACCCAAGCCGAGATTGTGCAAAAGCTGTTCGATGGTCAGCAACCTGCGACGTTCCTGCGCGGCTTTGACCGGCCCAACATCCATCTGGCCTTTGCCGTGAAAGACGGACCGCGCAACCAAATCCTGAATTTTGCTGCCGCTCGCAAGGGCCAGTCCGGTATCGTCTATTGCGGCACCCGCGCCAAAACCGAAACGCTGGCCCGCGCACTTGGCGATGCGGGCCACCTTGCCTGCCATTACCACGGCGGGATGGAGGCAGATGACCGCCGCATTGTTGAACGCCGTTTCCAGCAAGAGGACGGGTTGATCGTCTGCGCTACCGTCGCCTTTGGCATGGGCATCGACAAGCCCGATATCCGCTGGGTCGCCCACGCTGACCTGCCCAAATCGATTGAGGCCTATTATCAGGAAATCGGTCGCGCGGGCCGTGACGGTGCGCCAGCCGAAACGCTTACCTTGTTTGGTCCCGATGATATTCGCTACCGCCGCCAGCAGATTGACGAAGGGCTCGCCCCGCCTGAACGCCGCGCGGCAGATCATGGGCGGTTGAATGCGTTGCTTGGTCTGGCAGAGGCATTGCGCTGCCGCCGCCAGAACCTGCTGGAATATTTCGGTGAAAGCCCGGAACCCTGCGGCAACTGTGATCTGTGCGACAAACCTGCCGAAGTTTTCGACGGCACGACGCCGGTGCGCATGGCCCTGTCGGCTGCGTTGCGCACAGACGAATGGTTTGGCGCGGGCCATCTGATCGACATTCTACTTGGCAATATGACCGACAAGATCCAGCAGCGCGGCCATGACAGCCTGCCTACTTTTGGCGTCGGCAAGGATTACGACAAGCGCCAGTGGCAGGCGATTTTCAGGCAAATGATGGGGCATGATCTGCTGCGCCCCGACCGCGAGCGACACGGCGCGTTGCGCATGACTGACCACGCGCGCCCCATCCTGCGCGGGGAGGCTACAATTGAATTGCGCAAGGACACGATCAAATCCGCCAAAGGGTCCGGCCCCAAAGTCCGTATGCTGGTCAGCGACGAAGATGCGCCGCTGCTGTCCGCTCTCAAGGCCAAGCGGCGTTATCTGGCAGAACAGGCCAATGCGCCAGCCTACATCATCTTTAACGACCGCACCCTGATCGAAATGGCCGAAAAGCGACCCATGACACTGGACCAGATGGCGGGCATCAGTGGTGTGGGCGCCAAGAAGCTTGAAAGCTACGGGCTTGCCTTTCTAGAGGTCATCGCGGGCGCGGTTGAAGAGATTCACCCGCGCCGCCGCAAACTGGCCGGGCGCAATGAAGGGGCGGTCTATGATCGGCTGCTGGAAGTACAGGCCACCCTGTCACGCGGCCCGCATGGCGCGGATAAACCGATGAGCTGCTCTGCTTCGCTGATCGCGAAAGTGGCGCAATTGCGCAGTACCGACATGGATCAGCTGACCCGTGTCATGGGCGACAAGTACGCCGAACGCTTTGGCGCGGCCTTTCTGGAAGTGCTTGAGGGCGAATAAAGCCTTGCGGATACAATCAAAAGATTGATCTGGCGCCATTTCCTTGGCATCATTTCATTCAGGTTGCGCGTACTGGGGGGAGCGCCAGCCGCGCGCATGCCCTAGCCGCTGCAAAACCAAGGCGAAGCCCCCTGAATTTGGTCCCAAATGGACCCAAAACCAATACTCCCCAGGCAAGGGGAGGCAGAATTTTATTTTTTTGGGAGGACTATTATGAATTTAAGACCAGACCCCACTTTCCACGCATCGGCCAAACTGGCGATGCAAGCCCCGGTCGAGACTTACGGCTTTACCGTGATGCTTAGTCCCGATGGGTCGCAATCAGACGGTATCGCCGTGATTGATCTGGACCCGTCGTCCAAGACATACGGCGAGATCGTCCATCAGGTGATTGTCCCCTACAAGGGTGATGAGTTCCACCATTTCGGCTGGAACGCCTGTTCATCGTCATTGTCGCCACTGACGGGCCATGCCTTTCTGGAACGCCGCTATCTGATCGTGCCCGGCATCCGGTCCAGCCGGATTTATGTGATCGACGTCAAGGATCCGCTGAAAGCCAAAATCCACAAAACTATCGAACCCGAAGAGATTTTCGCAAAGACCGGCTATTCACGCCCGCATACGATCCACTGTGGTCCAGAGGGTATCTATGTGTCCACTCTTGGTGGGGGCGGTCCGGACGGGACGGATGGTCCTCCGGGGATTTTCATCATGGATTGCGAAACCTTCGACATCATCGGCCAGTACGAGATGGACCGCGGCGAACAGGACAAGCATTATGATTTCTGGTGGAACCTGCCGCAGGATTACATGGTCAGTTCCGAATGGGGTCTGCCCCCGCAGTTCGAAAACGGGATTGTAGCCGAGGACCTGCTGTCGAACAAATACGGGCACAAGATCCATTTCTGGGACCTGCGCGCACGCAAGAATGTCCAAACCATTGATCTGGGCGAAAATCACCAGATGGCGCTGGAAATCAGGCCTGCGCATGACCCGACAAAATCCTACGGCTTTTGCGGCGTCGTGGTCGACACCACAAACCTGCAAGGGGCGATCTTCACGTGGTGGCGCGGTGATGATGGCAAATGGCAGGCCAAAAAGACGATCACAATTGACCCTGTCCCTGCCGATGCAGACGACCTGCCTGAGTTGCTCAAGGGTTTTGGCGCAGTGCCACCGCTGGTCACGGATATCGACCTGAGCCTTGATGACAAGTATCTTTATGTGGCCTGCTGGGGTTTGGGCGAGATGCATCAATATGATGTATCGGACCCGATGAATCCGGTCCTTGCGGGCAAAGTCGAACTGGGCGGGATCGTGGCCCATCACAAGCACCCCAATGGCAAGGATTTTGCTTACGGGCCGCAGATGGTCGAGGTCAGCCGCGACGGAAAGCGGGTCTACTGGACCAACTCGCTTTATTCCACGTGGGATGACCAGTTTTACCCCAATGACAAGGGCGGCCAGATGGTCATGGCCCGCAATGAGGGCGGCAATTTTGCGCTGGATCAGGATTTCTACGTCGATTTCCCTGAAGGCTACCGCGCGCATCAGATCCGGCTGGAAGGGGGAGACTGTTCCACCGACAGTTTCTGTTATCCAAACGTCTAGATGATTGCTGACGTCAGCACGATGGCGGCCCTTTGGTGGGCCGTCATTTTGTCTGGGCTCTACCACGGCGTGAACCCGGGTATGGGCTGGCCACTTGCCGTGTCCGCCGCCCTCATGGAAGGCAAGCCGCGCGCCCTGCCCAAGGCGCTGGGGTTGTTGGCGCTGGGGCATTTCCTTGCGATGCTTGCGATCCTGCTGCCGTTTTCCATGATGCTGATCCTTGTCGCCTGGCAGGTTGAAATCCGGGTTGCGGCGGGTCTCTTGGTCATCGCCATGGGGATCTATCTGGTGATTAACCGAAGACACCCCAGAATTCTGGCCCGCGTGCATCCGGCGCGACTGGCACTTTGGTCGTTCCTTGCCGCCAATGCGCATGGGGCAGGGCTGATGTTGGTGCCCTTGTTTCTTGGGCTATGCGCTGTTGATGCCGACGCAGGCCATCAGGCTGCGGGCGATTTGATGCGCGGCAATATCCCCACCGCGTTTTTGGTGGCCAGCGTTCATACGGCAGCCATGACAGCCGCAGGCGGAGTGATCGCCGTCATCATCTATTTCTGGCTGGGGCTGCGGTTTCTGTCAAAGACATGGTTCAACCTTGATCTGGTCTGGGCGTTAAGCCTGATCATCGTGGGCGCCTTCGGGATCTATTCCGCACTCCAGCATAGTAGCTGAAGAAGGGTGCACAGGAGCCAAGCTCTGCTGCGAAAGCTTGGGTAACTAGATTTTTCGGGACAGACCAAGGCCCTCGACCAAGCGCGCTTTTTCGACGGATCGGTTAAGCGCATCAATAAGATCAATCCGGCTGATGGGCTTCGTAAGAAAGCTGTCTACCATGTCATATCCCGCAGGGCTCTGCTGCGCCTCACTTGCATACCCCGAGATGCAGACCACACGCATTCTTGGGTATCTTTCCGTCATTTTTGCAGCCAATGACAGACCCTGCAACTTCCCCGGCATGACCATATCTGTGAGCAAGACATCGATATGGTCGGCATCGTTGCCAAATTGCGCGAATGCCCGATCTGCATCGCCGCAAAAATAGGTCTCGAAACCAGCGGCGGTCAGCATTTTGCGCAGCATGCTCAGGATTCCGGGCTCATCCTCAACTACTAGAATGGCGCCATAACCCGCAACTTTCGTGACTTTCTTGGGATTGGCCACGCCCTTGTTGCGACCTGCAACCAGCGCGTTTGACGGCAAAAGCAGCCTGATTCTGGTCCCTTCGCCAAGCTGACTTTCAATCAGCAATGTACCAGCGGATTGCTGTGCGAACCCATGCACCATCGCAAGTCCAAGTCCTGTCCCCAGATCCGGCCCCTTTGTGGAAAAGAATGGTTCGATCACCTTGCTGATGTTGCCAGAGGGAATGCCCGTGCCCGTATCGGTGACTGAAATCGCGACATAATCACCCAGTCCCATACCTTCGGCGTAGGCCTCTGGGTCGGCCTGGGTCAAATGAATATTCTGGGTCTCGATCATCAGCTTGCCGCCCGTGTCCATGGCGTCGCGGGCATTAATACACAGGTTCAGCAGCGAATTCTCAAGAAAACTCCGGTCTGCATGGCACTCCCAAAGACCGTGCTGCAAAATGGTTTTAATGGAAATGGACTCGGGCATGATCCTTGAAATCATGGCACCCAACTGTGCGACGACGTCATTTGCATCCAGATCTTCGGGCTCTAGCGGTGACTTGCGGGCAAAGCTGAGAAGCCTGCGGGTCAGTTCACCGCCTCTGGTGCAGGCTCTGATGATTGCATCAAAGCTTTCGATCTCATCAGGGGGCAGGCCCGTGTCCTTGATCAGTTCAGCATTACCCAGCACGATAGCAAGCAGGTTATTGAAGTCATGCGCGATACCCCCCGCAATGCGCCCGATGGTGTCCATCTTTTGGACTTGCCCAAGGATTTCCTGCTGTCTGACAAGCTCGCAGCGCAACTCCTCTTCGCTGGTGATGTCAACAATTACACAATCCCAAGAAATCGAACCATCCGCGAGGGTCTTTGGTATTCCGCGACCATCAAGATGTTTGACCTTGCCTGACGGGGTGACGATCCTCCACCGATAGGTCCAGAACTGCATCTTTTCGGCAGACGCCAAAACCGATTCCTGCATCCCGGCAAGATCATCTTGATGGACCAGGTCCCATATTCTGGTTGGAATGTCCTCGATCTCTGCGGGGCTCAGCTCCCAGATGTCGCGGCAACCAGAGCTCATATATCTGATGGCATCAGTACCGGTCGGGCCGACAAGATATTGGAAAATGGCACCGGGGACATTGTCGGTCAGTGACCGGAATGTCTGTTCGTTTTCAACCTGCCGGGTGATCGCAGCCACGTTGTCACTCATACCTGTCATGGTGCCAATCATTTCCACCGCCGTGCCGTCGGCATCGCGAAGCGCCGTGCCTTGGCTTAACATCGAAATATAGTGGCCGTCCGCGTGCCTCATGCGAATCCGAAATCTGTATGGATTTCCTGTATTCAGATGCAATTCAACAAGGCGTTCGTTTTCTATGGCGTCGTCGGGGTGTGCAAGCTGTGCAAATGCCTTGAATGACCCGAGGATCTCCGAACGCTCTATGCCCAGAATTTCAAGCAGATCGTCACTCCATTGGACCCGATCACTCGCCAGCTCCCAGCGCCACATGGCCACATGCTGACCAAGTAGTTCAACTGACTTCCGAGACCCGCCCCAATTAATCTCGTTTGCCATTGATCTATCCACTGAAATGTTCGATCAGATCAATCCGACCTGCGTAACCTTAAAGTGCATTAGGTGATTCAATGCAACCCGAGGGCGTTTTGACATTTCTGGGTAACCAAGTCAGATATTGCCGGTTACGTCGTCTTTGCCAGCCTTGCGGCGGCCATGATGTCACTGAGAACTGACAAGGGTGTTGTCATCTAGATTTGACCCGCCCCTTATTTGTGTCTCAGTGGTCATGTCGTGGTCGATGATGGCTTCCCCTTTCTTGTTTTCTTTGCGGCTTCTGAACTGGCTTTGAAGCGATAGCCGTCATTGCCGGTTTCAAGGATGTGACGGCGGTGTGTGAGACTGTCGAGCAGGGCCGTTGTCATCTTTGCATCGCCGAAGATCTGCGCCCATTCACTAAAGCTGAGGTTGGTTGTGATAACCACGCTGGTGCGCTCGTAGAGCTTACTGAGCCGGTGGAACAGCAACGCACTGCCTGACGGGCTGAACGGCCAGTAGCCGAATTCGTCCATTGCCTGCAGACGATTGCGCTGCAATCTGCCGAGAGGGAAGAATGACCAAGTCGACTTTGGTCAGCATCTCAGCCATTTGCCCGGCCTTTCGGCAGCAGTGATTTCCTGTTCCCTACTGCTTCCATGGAATGATCGTTCAATTCTGTTCACTTAAGAATTTAATATATAATGATAATTTGGCGATCCCGGAAGGACTCGAACCCTCAACCTGCTGATTAGAAGTCAGCTGCTCTATCCAGTTGAGCTACGGGACCGCTTGTGCGGGGGTATCGCCTGCGATGTGTGTCTTTGGCAAGCCCCTACTTCTTTGCAACGGCCTTCTCGATCGCGTCGAGCCGGGCAATGATTTCGGACCGGTATTCGTCAGTGGCTGCATTGCTTTCTTCTGCGTGAGCATCCTGCATGGAGTTCACGATCAAGCCGACCAAAAGGTTCACGACTGCGAATGTTGTCACCATGATGAAGGGGACAAAGAAAAGCCACGCGTAAGTGTAGGTATCCATCACCGGGCGGACGATACCCATCGACCAGCTTTCGAGTGTCATGATCTGAAACAGCGTATAGCCGGACCGACCCAGCGTGCCGAACCAATCGGGGAAGGCGGCGCCAAACAGCTTTGTTGCCATGACTGCGCCGATATAGAAAATGATCGCCATAAGCACAAAGACCGACAACATCCCCGGCAGGGCTGTCACGAACCCTTCGACAACGCGGCGCAGGCTGGGTGCGACAGACACCAGTCGCAATACCCGCAGAATACGTAGCGCCCGCAAGACCGAAAATGCACCCGACGCGGGGACAAGCGCTATGCCCACGATGGCCAGATCAAAGATATTCCAGCCACTACGGAAAAACCGCAGCCCGTAGGCGAAGAGTTTGACCACAAGCTCTGCCACGAAAAACGCAAGGCATGCATTGTCCAGCAACAGGATCAGCGGGCCGAATTTGTCCATGATCGCGTCTGATGTCTCAAGCCCCAGCAGGATAGCGTTAAAGATGATGACTCCAATGATCACAGCGGCAACTGTAGAGCTTTCCAGAAAGGCGGCGGTGCGCGTGCGCAAGGTCATGGTGTTCTTTCAAAAGGGCGGGCGTGGGGTCGCCTGACGATCAATGTTCTAGTATAAAATAGTGCTTGCTAACACTTAATCATGCCGACGCTGAGAGTGAAGTCTAGGAACGCACGGAACATCAGTCGCGTTTCTCGAACCTTGAGAAAATCTGCCTTTATTCGAAACTGCGTCGCTGCTTTTTGACCTTATCTTTTTGCCGTGCCAGTTCGACAAGACCCTTCGCGGCTTCGTTTCTGCTGAACGCCAACTTCATTCTCGCGATACAGGACTCCTTTTGTGCGAGTGTCTGTGCAAGTTCCATATTGACGGAAGCGCGTCTCTGATCAACCCACTGCTGCCAACGAATGCCTGCACCAGCGATGAGCGCGGAGTCATCGGGTTGCCTCAGGGTCGCTTCTTGCCGTTTGCTTGCGGCCAGTTGCCTCAGGGTATCGCGAAGAGTTGCCTCGCGCTCCTTCAGCTTTGCCATTTCCATCTGAATGACCTCATATTTCAACGAAGAGAGGCTTTTCACGCCTTCTAATTTCTGCGTTCGGTTCATCTTTCACGCGCTCTTTTCCGAATACTCTCTGCAAACCGTATGGCTGCTGCAACAGCACGGTAGTGCTCGGGTTTAATCTCCGCACCTATTTGCACGCCGCTATGCAGCGCGCGCGCAGTTGGTGGGTCTGAATGCACCGGGATTGCATGTTCATGGGCCAATTCGCGTATTTTTGCTGCGATTTCGTCGACACCTTTGGCCACGCAGACAGGGGCCGTACCGGTTGATCTTTCCCATTTGAGAGCCACAGCATAGTGAGTCGGGTTAACGATGATAACGTCCGTATGCGGTACATCGGCTAGCATCTTGTTCATCGCAATCTGCTGGCCCTTTTGGCGCCGCTGTTGTTTCATAATCGGATCGCCTTCGGATTGCTTCAGTTCCTCCATCATCTCTTTTCGGCTCATCCTGTTTTTCCGCGCATGCTCTGCGCGTTGCCACAGAAAATCGATTCCGCCGAGGACAGCGGCGACGATAAGGACAATCCCTACCAGTTGAATAAGCATCCACCCCAGTTCAGCGAGTATCATTGCGGGCGAAAGCGCCACGCTGCCAAATATCTTGTCGCTTTGCGAAACAAGAAAGGCGCCCATGACAATTGAGTAAATCAGCAGCTTGGAGAAGCTCTTGGCAAATTCAAACAACCCTTGTCGCCCAAACTTATTTTTAATACCTTCAAGCGGCGAAATGCGGTTGGGCTTAGGTTTGATTTTGGTGGGTGCTACGACGAAAGCCCGTTGCGCCATGATAGATAAAATGGCACCTGTTGCCGGTGCTGCAAACCAAAGCCAGACACCCGAGAACACCTGCAGAAAAACACCGCCGAACAAGGGTGAAAGTGAACCGGAAAAGGCAACTCTGGACATTTCGTCGGCCCTCAGCAGCAAGACGCTCATGACCGTCGACAACTTGAGAAGCGCAGGTGGACCGAAGGTTGCCATGATTAGCAGGAAACCGGCGTAGGCCGCAGCAGTGGTCAAATCTGCCGATTTTGCGATTTCGCCTTTCTTGCGCGCGTCATCCAGTTTTTTCTGGCTCGCTTCGAACTGCTTGTCATCATCATCATTTTGGTCGCTCATGGCCACGTCCTGAATGGTGCGGCCATGAATTCACTGAATGCAAGCATCCAGGCGCTGAGCATGATGGGCGCCGCGATCAAGAACAATAAGAGACCGCCAGCTGTAATTGCGGGTGCCCCGACGAACGAAACCATCAGTTGTGGCATGGCCCGATTGATGATTCCCAGCGTGACATTGTAGATCAGGGACGCGATCAGAAACGGAGCGGCCAGCCGAAATGCCAGTGAAAATGCGCGTGATACTTCGCCGGTTCCGGCCTGCGACAGAATTTGACCGCTGAGCATGGTGCCAAAAGGCACGAGGTCGTAGCCGTGTATCATGTAAGCTGCGGCCTGAACGTGTAGTCCGGATAATGCAGCAAGCGCCGTTCCGGCAACAACAAGGGTATGGCTGATTGCTGGTTGCGGATCCACGCCCGCAGTGCCGCCGAATATTTGTGCCAATGACGTCGATTGGGCTGCGATCGTCCCCGCTATCTGCAATATGAGGATGAAAAAGCGCAGTAGGACGCCAAAGAAAAGACCTGCAATCACTTCAGCCCCCAACTGGCCAAGTGCCGATAACATGTTGGCCGGCACGCTACCGACTTGTCCGGCAACTGTCGGTGCGACAATCAGCGTGAACATGATTGACAAGGCGAGTCGCACGCGCACTGGCACCGGCTGATCACCAAAGGCTGGTAAAACCGCCATGATCGCACTCAAACGAACAAAAATAGCGAAGCCAAGCCACAGCGTTGCCTGCGCAAATGGCACAAACTGTGCAATTTCTGCCATCATGCCGCGACAAGCCCAACAAGGGCCGGCCGGGCATCGATGCCTATTTCCTCGAACGACAAGACAGGGTTCATGATCCCCTTGGCAGCCATAACCGTGCGCAAGAAACGACGTCTGCGCATCGACGTAACCACAGCAGCGTAGGTTCCCGTCTCTGCCGCTTGTCCAAGTTTGCTGGCAATGCCATCGGCCAACTGGTTAAAGCTGTCTGGCGGAAGCGCGACGTCTCCATTGCTGCGATCACTGCGTATTTCGTAGGTCGAGAAAGTATCTTCCCATTCCGGGGCAAGCTATACGAGGGGTATCGTCCCGTCCGGTCTGCGCAGCTCCGCCACGATCTGAAAACCAAGACGTTGCCGCACATGTTCCGCAATGCCGTCGGCAGTCTTGAAGAGTTGGCGCCCTTCAGCGGTGGCCTCGATGATCAGTGGCATATTCCGGATCGAGACTCTCTCTTCCAGGAGCAGACGCAGGACGGACAGAAGGACATCAATCGGAACCTTGTCAGGCACCAGTTCATCCAACATCTTTCGGTTCGCCTCGGCTCTGGCGACATCGCTGAGGTTAATCATTTCATCCAGCAGCCGTCGCAGTGCCTTATGTGTCAGAAGTCTTGCAAAGTTGCGCTTCACAATCTCCAATAGATGCGTTGCAAGAACTTCGGTCGGTTGAACCGTTGTCAAACCCGCGAGCGAGGCGCTTTCCTGATTGCTTGCATCGATCCACCGCGCGGGGGCGCCATAGACGGGTTCATTGACTGAATCGCCGGGCAAGTCGATCGCGTCGCCATCGTTCAGTAGGGCTAGAACGCGGTCTGCTATCAAGCGATCACGGACTTGTTCGACCCCTTGTACATGTACAACGTAGGTGCCGTTTTGCAGGGCGGCGTTATCCGTCAGCCTTATTTCAGGCAGCAGCATCCCAAACGCACTGGCGACGTGGCTGCGCATATTGGCAATCCGGGCATCCAGCCCTGTCCCTGGATCAAGCACCATCTCCACCAGATCGGGTGCAAATTCGACATGAATGTCGTCCAGGTCCAGTACATCGCCAATTGAGGTTTGTGTTGGTTTTTCCGGCGCTTCGGTTTGCACGACCGCCGCTTTGTCTGCCGCGCGTTGTCTCGCAGCAGACATGGCATACGCGCTGCCCCCCAATGTCACAGCCCCCACAAGAAATGGTACGAACGGCAATCCCGGGACAAGGGCAAAAAGCCCCAGTAGTAAACCGACCGTGGCCAGCGCTGCGGGATGACGGCCCAGTTGGGCAACCAAAGCCAAATCAGTAGCGCCTGTTGCGCCGCCGCGTGCTAGCAAGAGAGCCGATGCAATCGAAATCACAACAGCGGGAATTTGCGACACAAGCCCGTCGCCAACCGTCAAGATCGCGTAGGTTTCAAAGGCTTGACCAATTGGCATGTCGTGGACAGATATTCCAATTATCAGCCCCATGATCAGGTTGAGGGCTGTGATCAGAAGCCCGGCGATGGCGTCGCCCTTGACGAATTTGGAGGCGCCGTCCAGTGAACCGAAGAATGTCGTCTCGGCTTGTTCACGCTCCCTGCGCATTTTGGCTTCGTTGTGATCAATTGCTCCCGCTGACATATCGCTGTCGATTGCGAGCTGTTTGCCTGGCATTGCGTCCAGGGCAAACCGTGCACCGACCTCCGCCATACGGGTCGCGCCCTTGTTTATGACCACAAAGTTAACGATCAGCAGCACACAAAATACAACAAGCCCCAGAAGTACATTCCCACTCATGACGAACATTGCGAAGCCTTCAATGACCTCTCCAGCTGCATCCGTGCCAGTATGCCCCTCGCCGATGATGAGTTTTGTCGATGAAACATTCAGCGATAGCCGCAGCATCAATGACGCAAGCAGGACGGTGGGAAATGCCGAGAAATCAAGCGGTCGATCAATGAAGAGTGTGACCGTGAACATAAGGATGGCCAGCGCAAAGGATGCGGCGAGGCCAATGTCCAGAACCCAAGCGGGCATTGGCAGGATCATCATGACTATGATGCCCATAAGCGCCAGTGCCAGAAGAATGGTCGGTTGAAAAATCTCGCGCAGTGACAAGCCGTTCTGTCCGTCGTCAGGGTTTTTGGGACCAAGAGCGTCCGAACCTAAGAGAGAGTTTGGCTCATCTGTTTGGTTTGATTATGCGGCGTGCTGGCGGTGATGCAAGCGCCGCGCTTCGAGTGTCTTTCGTTTGATCCTTTCCCTTTGTTTTAGAATGGCTTTGTCCCGCCTGAAGTAGACGTCAGCGGGTGTGACGTTGTTGATGCTCTCGTGGTAGCGCTGGTGGTTGTAGTGTTCGACGAAGGCTTCGATCTGAGCTTCAAGGTCACCTGGCAGGAAGTAGTTTTCCAGCAAGATGCGGTTCTTTAGGGTTTGATGCCAGCGTTCGATCTTGCCTTGGGTTTGCGGATGATACGGGGCACCGCGCGAGTGCTTCATACCTTTGTCCCGTAACCATCCCGCCAAGTCGCCTGAGACGTAACTGGACCCGTTGTCGCTCAGCAGCCGAGGCTTGTGGACGACATGCACCTGATCGCAGCCTGATGCCTGCAAGGCCAGGTCCAGCGTGTCTGTCACATCTTCGGTTCTCATGTTCGTGCAGAGCTTCCAAGAGACGATGTAGCGGCTGTAGTCGTCGAGGACCGTACTGAGATAGAACCAGCCCCAGCCCAGAACCTTGATGTAGGTAAAGTCTGTTTGCCAAAGCTGATTGATGGCCGTCGTCTTGTCTTTGAACTCATTGGCTGCCTTGATGACGATGAACGCAGGGCTGGTGATCAGATCGTGCGCCTTCAATACGCGATACACAGTGGATTCCGACACAAAGTAGCGCTCTTGATCCGTGAACGTCACGGCCAGCTCGCGCGGTGACAGTTCCGTTTCCTGCAAGGCGAAGTCGACAACCTTGCGCTTCACCTCGTCAGGAACGCGGTTCCAAACGTGTTTTGGCCTCGGTGATTGATCCTGCAATCCAGCCTCACCACGCTGCAGATATCGATCATACCAGCGATAAAATGTGGTGCGTGGAATGCCGAGCTTGGTCAGCGTCAGACGTGCCGACAGATGGCTTTCTTCGACCAGCCGGATAATCTCAAG
>NZ_QBUD01000003.1 GCF_003058085.1 Yoonia sediminilitoris
GGTTCGTCAGTTCACAAAATGCGCGACGTCAGGAACAATGCGAAACATCAGCCACAAGCGCCATTGCCGCGCGAGCGGCTTCGTCCATGAGCCCATCCTGTGAATTCACTTTTTCGCTGCGTGCGCACGCAGCAGGAATTTTGCCGCGTACGCATCATCTTGAGCTCTGCAATGCGGCGCAGAATGAGGCCATTGGTAACGGGTGTAGCGAGGTTTTGTCAGGCAATGAGCAAGATGCGGACGGAGCGGTCATTGGTGTTTACGCAGCATTGCATTTTTTAGTGCGGCTAATTTCTTGCTGTGATGCGGCTCAAGTCACGGAAGCGGTCATTGCCGAACAGTTTTAGCGTCCCGTCAAAGCGGCTCTCTCGCTGAATGACACTTGAACTTGAGTGGTGTGGGACAAACCAGGCTTTTGCTGGTGCGGCCAGAGCAGTCGCAACTTTTTCTCGCACTTGCGGAAACACGTGTCTCGCTACTCAGCAAATTTTAGCGAGGCGGCCTTCGCGTGCTTAGACACTAGGAAAGACCAAACAACTAAACGCGGCATAATAAAGTACATGACGACTTGCGAAGGACGCCGAGCTTGAGAGTTCCTCACCCAATGGCCGCATTTCCAAAACAGATTTACCCGTGGTCCGTAAGATGCGTCGCAAGGAGAGAATGAATCAGGAGCGCGTTTCGGACAAAGTGGGCCGCTGTTTTGCGACCTGCAATAGACGGCCGTCATTCATATCCCAAACCAACCGCAGATTCATTCGCCAATATAGGTCCGATACAGATCCGAAATCGCAGAGGTCACCTGTCCGGGTTTGCCAAGGCCAACGGGACGCCCGTCAATCATTGTAACGGGCGTAATGCCGCCTAAGGTGCCCGTGACAAATGCTTCATCAGCGGCATAGGTTTCTGCCAGCGTATAGTCCTTTTCGAATACAGGCTTTCCCGCATCACGCCATAGCTTGATGACCTTTGAGCGGGTGATCCCATTGAAACACATTGATCCTGTGGAGGTCCATAATTCCTCGCCACGGATGATGAAAAAGTTGGTGGAATTGCAACTGGCGACGAACCCGCGATCATCCAGCATGAGCGCCTCATCCGCGCCCATATTGATGGCTTGGATCAGGGCCTGAATGAAATTCAGCCGGGAATGAGAGTTGAGTCGCAGATCAAACACATCAGGTGTTGAGCATCGGATGGTTGAGGTCAGCAGTTTGAGCCCGCGCGCCTTGAGAGTCGCATTGGGTTGCTTGTATTCCGCCACGATCACGATGGTCGCGGGACCAGTGATAAATCGCGGATCCTGATTGGGCGTCGACTTTACCCCGCGCGAGATCATCAAGCGGATATGCACACCGTCTTGCATGTTGTTATGGCGCAGGGTTTTCCAGATTTCCCCCACCAGCGCATCACGATCCATGCCGATATCAAGCTGGATGGAATTGGCCCCTTCATACATCCGCGCCATATGCTCATCCACGGCCAACAGCTTGCCATTGACCAGCCGCATCCCTTCCCAGATGCCGTCACCAAGAACAAAGCCTGCGTCAAAGACGGGCACCATAGCCTTGTCGCGGGCAAAGAACGCGCCGTTGACATAAACCTCTACGGTATCGTTTCGTGAATCTGGCGCATAGCTTTGGGCACTGTCTTGGGGGGCATTTGTCATGGATGTGTCCGTTCAGAATTCGAATTGCTTGTGGCGGGCGAGGAACGCCTGAGTGAGTGGGTTTTGCGGGTTTTTCAGAACTTGCTCGGGCGGTCCTTCTTCTTGGATGATGCCGTCTGCCATGAAAATCACACGGTTAGCCACGTGATAAGCGAATCCTATTTCGTGGGTGACAAGCAGCATGGTGCGGCCTTCATCAGCGATGCCGCGAATAACGTTCAGCACTTCACCCACAAGTTCCGGGTCCAGCGCCGAGGTGGGTTCGTCAAACAGCATCAATTCCGGGGCAAGTGCCAGCGCGCGTGCAATGGCGACCCGTTGTTTTTGGCCACCGGACAGGCGCGAGGGGTATTCGTCTGCCTTTTCGGCCAGACCGACGCGCGCCAGTTCTTCACGGGCGCGGGCATCGCTGCTGGCTTTGTCTTTACCCTGCACGATACGCAACCCTTCGGTGATATTGCCGAGCACGGTTTTATGGGGGAACAGATTGAATTGTTGAAACACCATTCCGACCTTTTGGCGCACCTTGGTCAGTTCATCTTCAGAGTAGACACGCGGCTTACCAGGGCGTTCTGTGCCGATTGTTTTCCCCGCATGGGTAATCGCACCATCCGAGGGGATTTCCATAAAATTCAGGCAGCGCAGGAACGTGCTTTTACCAGACCCCGACGCGCCCAGAATGGCGATGCAATCCCCTTGCTGCACGTCCAGATCAATGCCGCGCAAGACGTGGTTGTCCCCGAATGATTTATGCAGCCCGCGTATGGTCAGGATTGGCTCTTGTGACATGGATTAGTCTCCTTTGGCCAAACGCCGTTCAAGCGCATAGGTGGCCCGCACAATGGGGTAGAGGATTACGAAAAACGCAATCGCAACGACCGTGTAGGCCTCAATCGGGTTGAAATTGACCGACGCAATCAGCCGCGCCTGATGCAAGACATCCGCATATGCAATCGCTGAGGCCAAGGTTGTCATTTTGAAAATCTCGATACCGCGATTGGTAAGCGCGGGCATCATGCGCCGCACGGCTTGGGGCAGAATTATGCGGGCCATGATTTCACGGTAACGCATGCCGATGGCGCGCCCGGCCTCCCATTGACCGGGGTCGATGGTTTGGATGCCTCCACGAAAAATCTCAGCTGAGAAAGCCGCGGAATTTAGGGTGATCCCTAGAGCTGCGGCCATCAGGGCCGATATTTCAAACGGCGCGAGGATCGGGAACGCGAAGTAGAACCAAAAGATCTGCACCAGAACCGGCGTGTTGCGGAAAAATTCGATAAAACAGGCGGCAGGCCAGCGTAACCAGCGGCGCACCGAGTATCGCGCCAGCCCCATCGCCAGCCCCAGCGACAATCCCGCAAAAAGGCAGATGACAAAGATGCGCAGGGTGTTGGTCAGGCCAACCCACAGCGCCTCGCGGTATTCCCATACCGACCCGAAATCCCAAGTGTATTCCATATCAGCGCACCGTGCTGTCGCCGCTGACGGCAAGGCGGCGTTCGACCGCCTGCACACAGAGGCTCAGCCCAAAAATAACAGTAAAGTAGATCAGTGCGGTTACCGTGAAGACTTCGATGGGCCGGAAGGTTTTCTGCGCCAGTTCGTTGGCTTGATACAGAAGGTCTGCATAAGAGACCGTGGCCACAAGTGTGGTGGTTTTCATCAATTCGATCGAGCGTTCGGTGAAGGCTGGGATCATGCGTTTGACCGCTTGCGGCAGGATAATGCGCCGCATCGCTTGTGGGCGTTGCATGCCGATGGCGCGTGCAGCCTCCCATTGGCCGCGTTCGATGGAAACGATGCCTGCGCGAAACACCTCGGCAAAGAACGCCGAGGACTGAATGGAAAACGTGATGGCCGCCGCAAGGTAGGGCGTCATCTGGATATCCATCAGGATCGGCAGGGCGAAAAAGAACCAGAAAAGCTGCACAAGCGGCGGAGTGGTTCTGAAGAATTCAATGATGAATCCCGCAGGCCACGCCAACCACTTGCGCGGGGACAACCGCGACAGCGCCAGCATCAGACCCAGCGGCAGCCCGAAGGCCAGCGCCGTGCCGGTAATCGCCAGCGTCCCAAGAAGCCCCTGCCACAAAAGGCCAGAGTTTTCGATGACGGCGGTAAAGTCCCACTCATACATTGCCTTTTCGCCCTGCTGTTTGGGTTACAGGCGTTCGCGAATGATCGCGGGCACCGTGGACGGATCAAGGCCGAAGTCGCTGAGGAACTCTTCGTACCACGTTTGGGTTTGGCCGGACTTATAGTAGCCGTCGATCTGCTCATTCACCCAGTTTACAAATGCGGGATCGCTTTCCTGACGCACGGCCACGGACGAAGGACGCGATTCAACTGGCTGAGGCACAACGATCTGACCTGATCCCAATTTCTGGCGGGCCGCGATCAGTGGGGGATGGAACAGCGTGACCGCATCTACACGACCAGCCTGGAAGGCAGCAATGGCTTCGGCGTTTCCGGGGAACCGTTGAATATCTGCGTTGGGAGCGTTTTCCGTCAGGAAGGCATCCATGCTGGTCGCCTGTGGGACTGATACGCTGATGTCAGGCGAATTCAGATCGGCCCAATCTGTGAGCTCAAGATCATCACGCGCCAAGACGGCCAACGAATAGTAAAGCAGCGGCGTTTCCGGGAAATTGACCGCCTCTTTGCGCGCATCCGTCGCATCCAGCACAAACATCAGATCAATGCGATCCGCCTGCAACGCCGCGACTGCGGTGCCCCATGTAACCTCAACAGGTTCAAATTCTACGCCAAGGGTTTCGGCCATCGCCTTGCCCATCGACACGCCCAGACCGCCGGTCCATTCACCGCTGACGATATCCTTGGAATACCAAGGCGGGGCTTGTGTGACGCCGACGCGCAACACGCCGTTGTCGCGGACCTGATCCATCGTGCTGTCTTGGGCTTGGGCCATTGTGCCCATTCCCAGCGTCGCTGCGGCAACTGCGGCGGCCAATACCATACGTCTTTTCATCATTCTCTCCTTGTTGGTTTCTGGTTGTGGTCTTGTTCTTTCAATGCGCTTCGGGATTCGACAAATGCCTTGGTCGTCTCAAGCCCCAACCGCATGTGATCGCGAAGGTTGTCTTGCATCGCGCCAAGGCTGTCACCCAGCGCAAATCGTATGTAGTCGTCATGACTTTCACGCTTGGGCACGCTGGTTCCATGCGCGCGGCGATGCGCAGCCCAGTACATTTGAAGATGCCCACGCAATCCGGTCCACGAGTTCTTGAGAATGCGATTGTTTGCATGCTCGTACACAAGGCCGTGCAAATCGAGTTCCGCTTCAATGGCAGCCACGTGATCGCCCTGGTCAATCGCTTTCTTCAGAATATCGTTCCGACGCAGCAATTCTTGTTCAAAGTCACCGCTGCGCCGATCCCAAATCTGTTCAAACGCAAACTGTTCGAGACAGGTGCGCATGGCGTAGATATCATTCACATCCTCAAGCGAGATGTCGACAACGCGGGTGCCGATGTAGGGTACGCTGATCAACAACCCCTCATCAATCAGTTGCCGCATCGCTTCGCGCAGCGGCCCCCTGCTTGTTCCAAGTCGTAGTGCAAGCGCATTTTCGATCACTTGACTGCCAGGCTCAAGCTCGCCTGTCAAAACGGCGTGCCGCAGAAGCGTAACGATCTGGGCGCTCAGTGTCTGACGTTTTAAAGGTGAAGAAAGCATGAATCACTCATCAATTTTGGTGCCTCTGATAGATAGTTGACGGTAGATTGAAGATTGTCAACAATATTGGCAGTTGTAGAGTTTCGCGCTCATGGCAAAGCCAAGATGTACGGCGCCCCCCAAATTGAAATCGACGGAGTTGGTTAACTCTTCCACAGATTACCGCAGCCTTTCCAAATATCTGCCCAACAAAAGATCACTGCGGTGAAGACCCATGAAGTTCAAAACCCCCAATGCTGATCATGAAAGGAAATGCTGCGGCCTGGAATAAGGGGCGGATCATCGGTCAAAAACGACCTTTGCTGCCAAAACAGGTCTGGGCGATCCGGACGCGGCTCGAACTGGCAGGTTATCTACGCGATCTGGCGCTGTTCAACGTCGCCATCGACAGCAAGCTTCGCGGCTGTGATCTCGTGAAATTGGCCGTGTCTGACCTTGTGAAAGATGACCGCGTGCGAGAACGCGTGTCGGTCATCCAGAGCAAGACCAAGCGGCCGGTCCAGTTTGAACTGACGGAAAACACGCATGAAACCGTCTTGGCCTGGGTCAAATCACCCGAGATGTTCGCGTGTCCGTTTATGTTCCCCAGCCGCTTCCATGATCGGCCAGACATTTCAACCCGCCAATATGGTCGCTTGGTGCGTGATTGGGTCACAGCGATCGGGCTAGAACCAAGTGGATATGGCACTCATTCGCTCCGCAGGACAAAAGCAGCGGAGATCTATCGAAGAACTGGCAAACTTCGCGCGGTCCATCTGCTACTTGGTCACACAAAGGTCGATAGTATTGTACGCTACCTTGGCGTGGAACTCGAAGACGCCCTGAGCATCGCTTAGCGTATCGATTTCTGAGCTATCTTGGCGAACGGTTCCGCCGTTCGCCATTCTGAAGCGGGTGTCTGTCCCTCGTGCGGCGTTGGTCGGTGCCGAGCCCAAAGCAGAAGTACCGAAGTCTTGCTGCCCGCACACGTTGCATGACAACCGCCGCAGATGAACAGGTCTTGGTGGAATTGCGCAGCGTTTATACCAGTCGTTCATGCAGTCTGCAGCGAGGAAATGGGGACGGTTTTCCACATCGCAGGACGAACCCATCCTTAGCCGCCATACGCCGCATTTCTAAAATAGGTATGCTTGTGGACAAATGAGAACAACGCCAATGTGGGCGTCACCAAGACCGTTGCAGCAGCTTAAACGTCTCCGAAAGCATCGGGTTGTCCTTGCGTTGGTCCAGCGCGATGAAGCACAAACACGCAGGCACGGAGACCGCATCGGCGACAACCAGGCCGAAGGTCTGCTTTTGGTGCAACGCGATGGAGTCTCGACACAAGCTAAGGCCGATGCCTGAGCGGACCATCTCTAGCATCGACGGTTCCTGATCGACCAAAGCAACCACGTTCGGGCGACAGCCAAGGTTTTTGAAGACAGATGCCAAGAGCCGATGGTGGACGGATTTTTCTGGGGTACCGATCCAGGGGAGCGCCGCCAGCGATGCCCAATCGGCATTTTCAACCTGCTTTTGCCAGCCATCGGGGGCGATCACCCGGTACGTAAAGTCAGCCAGCTTGATTGTGTGCACCGTTTCCTCGTTGTCGGAACCGATACCGGGTAGATCATCCGGGCCGGACAGATAAAACCCCGCGTCGATCCGGCCCTGCTTGAGCCACTTCAGAATATCTCCACTGACCCCATGCACAAGTTCAGTCTCGATATCGGGATGCTCGCTACGCAGGAGCGCCAGCAACCGTCCCAGCCGAATGAACTCAGGATCGACAATGGTGCCAATCTTCAGCTTGCCGCTGACATGCCCGACACGCTTGCTGGCATGTCGGCGAAACTCGGCCATGGCTTGCAGTACCTGCTCTGCCTTTTCCAACATCGCGCTTCCGTCAGGGGTGATACTCAATCCGGTTGCTGAGCGGGTGAACAGCGTGATTCCTGTCTCTTCGCTCAGTCGCTTGATCTGATGGCTGATCGCCGGCTGGGTCAGGTTCAGCACGTCTGCCGCGCGCGAAACACTGCCCTCGCGCGCCACGGTCACGAAGGCTAAAATATTGTTAATGTTAGAAATACGCTCCATATAAAAAATACTAATATCGCAGAGTGAGATTTGTCATTAGGTTTTTTCCGGCCATTGCCACATGAGACACTCACCAAACGGCTAAACGGCAAAGAACGGATGCTCACATGACTGACGGCAGGACCAGCTTCGACTATATCGTGATCGGCGGCGGCTCGGCCGGGTGCCTGATGGCCAACCGGCTGAGTGCCGACCCGAAGAACCGGGTGCTGCTGCTGGAGGCGGGCAAACCCGACACCTATCACTGGATCCATATTCCTGTCGGCTACCTTTACTGCATCGGCAACCCGCGCGCGGATTGGATGTACAAGACGCAAGCTGCCAAGGGTCTGAACGGGCGCAGCCTGCTCTATCCCCGTGGCAAGACACTGGGTGGCTGTTCGTCGATCAATGGCATGATCTATATGCGCGGTCAGGCGCGTGACTATGACAAATGGGCTGAACTGTCAGGGGATGACGCTTGGAACTGGGAAAACTCGCTGTCCGATTTCAAGGCGCATGAGGACCATTACAAGCTGGATGACGGTTCCGACCCAGCCACCGGTGACAACAGCCGGTTTTCTGACATGCACGGACATGGTGGCGAATGGCGCATCGAAAAGCAGCGCCTGCGGTGGGACGTGCTGGACAGCTTTGCCGACGCGGCGGCCGAGGCCGGCATTGAAAAGACCGACGATTTCAATTCAGGTGACAATGCAGGCGTGGGTTATTTCGACGTGAACCAGCGGTCAGGCTGGCGTTGGAACACCTCCAAGGCGTTCTTGCGCCCCGCCAAGTCGCGTGAAAACCTGACCATCTGGACCGAGGCCCAGGTCGAGAAATTGACGCTCGACAAGGATGCGGATGGACAGTTGCACTGCACTGGCGCCAAGGTACATCGCGCGGGCAAACCTGTGTCTGTCAGCGCCGTCAAAGAAGTCGTGCTGTCGGCAGGCGCGGTGAATTCACCGCAGATCCTGCAACTGTCGGGGATCGGCCCATCGGCGCTGTTGAAAAAACACGGGATTGAGGTTGTGAAGGACGCACCACAGGTCGGAGAAAACCTGCAAGATCACCTTCAAATCCGTGCGGTTTACAAGGTCAAGGGCACCAAGACGCTGAACACGCTTGCGAATTCGCTGGTCGGCAAGGCCAAGATCGGCCTCGAATATGTCATGAAACGCTCCGGCCCGATGAGCATGTCGCCCAGCCAGTTGGGGGCCTTCACCCGGTCGTCCCCTGACCGCACGCATGCCAATCTGCAATACCACGTCCAGCCCCTTAGCCTTGAGGCCTTTGGCGACGATCTGCATGATTTCCCGGCGATGACGGTCAGTGTGTGCAATCTTAACCCCACCAGCCGTGGTCATGTGCGCATCGCTTCGGGCGACTTCCGGGATGCGCCTGACATCTCGCCCAACTATCTGGACACTGATGAAGACCGCAAAGTTGCGGCCCAGAGCCTGCGTCAGGTGCGCGAGATCATGGCGCAGCCTGCGTTGAAAGCCTACGAGCCTGAGGAATACAAACCCGGCATCCAATATCAGACCGACGAGGAATTGGCCAAGCTGGCCGGTGACATTGCCAGCACGATCTTTCATCCTGTCGGTACAGTCAAAATGGGCCGCGAGGATGACAATACCGCTGTTCTGGACCCGCACTTGCGCCTGAAGGGCGTGAACGGTTTGCGGGTCGTTGATGCTTCAGTGATGCCGGAGATCACCAGCGGCAACACAAATTCACCCACAATCATGATCGCAGAGAAAGCCGCGGGCTGGATTCTGGCGGGCCAGTAAACTCTGCTGGCGAAAAGACAAGAAAAGGCCGCGGGAGGTCCTATGCGCAATTCATTTTCCAAACTGCCCCTGACGGGTGTGAAGGTTGTCGATTTCGGTCAGTACATCGCGGGACCAGCAGTTGCGATGTTGCTGGGTGATCTAGGGGCAACCGTAGTTCGCATCGACCCGCCGGCTGGCCCAATGTGGGACAGTCCTGCCAATGCGACGCTGAACCGCAACAAGGTGATTGTGAACCTCGACCTCAAGACCAACGACGGCCTTGAAAAAGCGCACGCGCTTTGTGCCGAGGCCGACATCATCGTAGAGAACTTTCGCCCCGGAAAGCTGGCGGCGCTCGGCATTGATTTCGCCGAGATGCGGATCGCCCGCCCAGAGCTGATCACCATTTCGCTACCTGGTTTCGCCTCAAACGACGCAGAAAAGCGTGAGCAACGTGCTTTTGAAAGCATCATCGCAGCCAGTTCCGGCGTCTTTACCGATATGGGCCTGAACCGTGTTCTGATGGGTCTGAACCCGTCGTTTTCGCCACTACCGTTGGCGTCGGCCTATGCGTCACAGATTGCGGCGTCCGCGACTGTTCTGGCGCTGCAATCGCGACAGATCACCGGCCTTGGCGACCAGATCGAGGTGCCGTTGGCTGCCGCTGTGATGGAGGGGCTGTGCTACAACTCGATCAAGGTCGAAAACATGCCGGAGCGCTATCTGACCCAGCGCGAAGTCGAGATAGAGCGCCGCAGGCTTGAAGGTCTGCCGATGAACCTCAGCTATGAAGATCTTCAGGAGCTGCTTGATCCGTTCTTTCGCAGTTACATGTGCAAGGACGGACGCATGTTCTATGTTGTCTGCCCCAGTCATAAACACCATGCCCGTCGCTGTCTGGAAGTGCTGGGCATCTATGACGAGTTGGTCGAAGACGGGCTGACCTCGGAAGAAGATACCTACAAACCGTGGTCCGAGTGGGAACATCGGACATCGCTGGGTGTCTATCCAATGCCCAAGGACTGGGCCGACAAGATTTCGGCGCGGATGAAAGAGGTGTTCATGACCCGCACCTCCCACGAATGGAAGAAGATGTTCGGGCGCGGGCATGTTCCTGGTGCGGCGCAACGCTGGTTGCAGGAATGGGTGCACGACGAATTCGCCGAAACATCCGGCCTGATGATCGACGTCAACGACCCGGTTTATGGGGACATGACCCAACCCGGACCGGTGGTCTGGATGGAAGAAAGCGGGGAAGAGGCGTTAGGACCTGAACCGCGCCGTTGGGTGGAATTCGACGAGGCGCTGAAAATCCTCAAGAAAATCCGCACTGAAATCCCCGAACCATCGGACGAAACCACACAAGAGGGCTGGCTTTCCGGTGTGCGGGTGCTGGATCTGTGCAACGTGATCGCCGGGCCGCATTCGGCCAGCTATCTGGCGCGGTTCGGGGCGGAAGTGATCAAGCTCGACCCCTCGCAGCCGATGTATGATAGCTGGAACACCGTGATCTATGGGCTAAGCCAGATGCGCGGCAAGCGTTCGATCCTCGCCGATATAACCTCGCGGCACGGGCGGCAGGTTTTCGAAGATCTGGTGAAATCTGTCGATGTGATCGTCTGGAATGCGCCCGACAACCAGATCAAGAAAATGGGTCTGGATGCAGAAAGCCTGCGCAAACTGAACCCCGATGCGTTGTTCTGCAAGCTCGATTGCTTTAGCGGCGTGCGCCGCGGCACGCGCACCGACTACATCGGCTATGACGATTTGGTGCAGGCAACGACGGGCATCATGCTACGTTTCGGAGGTGCGATGGACCGCCCCGAAGAACACGCCCATGTCGGCACAATTGACGTGATGTGCGGATTTGGTGGCGCGCTCGGTGTGGCGGCAGCATTGTATCAGAAATACCGTCATGGCCGCATTGGTCGCGGCCGCACTTCGCTTAGTGCAAACAGCGGCTTGCTGCAGGTCCCGTTCGCATACGACTACAAGGGTCGTGATCTTTACGATGAACCATCAGGCCCTGAAACCAACGGCTACGACGCGCTAGCGCGATTTTACAGCACAGCGTCAGGGCGCCACATCCTGCTCAGCGCCTATGAGTCCGATCTGCCCCGGTTCCGCAATGTTGAAGGTTTGGAAGAATTGCCGGATCTGCCCGAGGAAGACCGCGCCGCTTACCTGGCAACTGCATTCCAGGGCCAACGTGCCGCTGAATGGGTCGAACGATTGCGCGCAGCGGACATCGGGGGCGCAGTCTGTGAGTTTCTCGATGCGATCAGGGCAGAGAATTCGCGCGAGACGGACGGCACACCAGGCACGGAAAACGGCAGCTATTCGTTCTCAGTCTATCCCGATCACCCTAGCGGGCACGCAGTCACCCAACTTGACCCTTACGCGGTCCGCACAATGCGCGGAGCCGTTGCGGCAGTTCGCCCGGCCGAGAAGTTCGGGACGTCGACCCGAACCATTTTGAAAGAACTTGGATACGCCGATCAAGCCATCGAGGCGATGATCAAATCTGGCGGTGTCAGCGAATCCTGGAGCGACGAATACTTGCCTAGCTAAGGCAATCACCGGGCCGCAGACACTCTGTGACCCTCTCACCCGAGCTTGATGACACATGCTAACGCAACTTCGTTGCGTTGGGAGGAAGAATACCTGTGTCCAATGCTCTCCTGCCATTTAGGAGGAAACATGGCTAACAAACCCCCATTGATGGACTTACACATCAAAACAGCAGATCGCGGCTTTTACACCGGATTCAGCAAAGACGTCGCGATCACATCCAAAATTCTAATTGCCGCGCTCATCGTTTGGGCCATTGCAGTCCCGGAGACAGCCGCAAAAATACTTGGTGATTTGAACGGCTCATTGCTTGGCACATTCTCAAGCTGGTACATCTATGTTGTCGCACTGTTTTTGATTGTATGTGTGGTTCTCGCACTTATCCCAAGCACTGGCCGTTTGAAGCTTGGTCTTGAAGGCGACACGCCAGAATTCTCCAACTTCTCTTGGTTCTCAATGATGTTTGGTGCAGGGATCGGCATTGGCATGCTTACCTTTGCAACCGCAGAGCCGATGTATCATTTCGCGACAAACCCGAACGTGATCATGGGGCAAGCAGGCGCATCTTCCGCTGATAACGTCAATAACGCCTACCTGTGGTCGTTCCTGCACTGGGGCTTCACCGCATGGGCTTGCTACGCAATTGTTGGTCTGTCACTCGCCTACTTCTCGTACCGTCGTAACTTGCCATTGACCATTCGATCCGCGCTGACACCACTTTTTGGTGAAAAGCTCTCAGGCGTCTTGGGTCACATCGTGGACGTCGTCGCCGTTGTTGCGACCATTCTTGGCGTTGCTCAAACACTTGGATTTGGTGTTCAGCAATTTGTTTCCGGTCTGCACCGGATTGGTTTTGGCGACTGGCTGATCGTTGCTGAAACAGGTGACCCATCCACTGCCGGTGTGATCACTGCGCTTTTGATTATCATGGGTGCGTCCACGCTGTCTGCCCTGTCGGGTGTTGGCAAAGGAATCAAATGGCTCTCTAACATCAACATGGGCTTGAGCTTCTTCCTGCTCGCTTTTTTCTTGCTCTTTGGATCCACATTCTTTGGCTTGAGCGCACTTGTTGAGGGTCTGATTACCTACATCATTCAACTGCCCAAGTTGCTTTTCGCCGTTTGGGCAACTGACGGCGTGGAAGGGAGTGAAGCCGCTCAACTGGCAAGCTGGCAAGGCGGTTGGTCCGTCTTCTATTGGGCCTGGTGGATCGCATTTGCGCCATTCGTCGGCGTGTTCCTTGCGCGTATTTCACGCGGTCGCTCCGTTCGCGAATACATCCTTGGGGCAATCATCATCCCATCTGTGATGTGCTTTGTCTGGTTCACGATCGTCGGTGGCACAGCCATCGATCTGACGCTGAACGGCGGCGCAGCAGATGCGATTTCCGGAGCAGGCCAGCAAAACCAGTTGTTCGCGATGCTCGACTTCATGCTCGGGTCTGGTTTGGCATGGGTTATGGCCATCATTGTTGTTGTTCTGCTGCTCACATATCTTGTGACAACGGCAGACTCCGCAATTTTGATCGTAAATACGATTAATGCAGCAGGCGCTGAAAAGCCATCGGGCCGCCCACACATCCTTTTCTGGGGGGCGGCATTGTCCTTGGTCGTTGGTGGCCTGTTGATCGCGGGCGGTGTTGGCGCAATCCAATCCGCCATGGTCATCGGCGCTTTGCCATTCTCACTTGTGATGGTTCTGATGAGTGTCTCACTTATCAAAGCAATTGTGCGAGACGGTATGCGTGCGAAGAACGGTGTGCAGGCAGTTCACGCTGCCGAATGATACTGAAGGGGGGCCACGCGCGCCCCTTTCTTTCGTCTGGCGTCAAAGCCCTGGTGAAAACAACCCACGATCCTGGCGCACAGTATCGATGATGAAGCGTGTTGTAGCGGCGATATGCGGGATCGCATCCATTGCTTCGTGCCAGACCACCCAATAACTTCGTTCGGCTTTCGTCTCGGGAAACAACGGGACGAGTTCGGGGTCGTCGCGAACGGTAAAGTCGTGCAAGATCCCGATCCCCGCGCCGGAGCGCACGGCCGTCAACTGAGCCAAGGCGCTGGATATCTCAATTTGAGACTCCCAACCCGGCCAGAAGCTTTTGTTGAAATCAAGTTCTGGTGTATAGATCAGATCATCCACATACCCCACGAGTTCATGTTCGCTTAGATCGTCCGCAGTGTCTGGTACGCCGCGTCCTGCCAGATAGGATTTCGCGGCATAAAGCCCGAGCGAATAATTGGTTAGCTTGGCCGCCTTGAGCCGCCCCTTTTGCGGCCGCCCAATGACAATGGCAATGTCCGCTTCGCGTTGGGAGAGCGAAAAAGAACGCGGCGCGGGAACAAGTTGTACCTTCAGATCAGGATAGAGGGCCCTTAGTTTGGGAAGATGTGCTGCAAGATAGGACGTCCCAAAGCCGTCAGGCGCGCCTATGCGCACGGTCCCCTTGATGCTGGTTGCAACTCCCGCATCGTTGGTCGTGTGCAACCCAAGCATCGCCTCTTCGGCGGCAAGCGCGTTTGGCATCAGAGCGCGACCCCTGCGGGTCAAACTGCACCCAACCGTGCGCCGATCAAATAGCTTTTCTCCAATGGCTTCTTCAAACTGGGTGATCCTGCGATTGACCCGCGCTTGTGACGTACCAAGCCTTTGGGCCGCGCGCAGGATCTGCCCTTCGCGTGCCACGGCCAAAAAGAAGCGCAGATCATCCCAGTTCAACTCTTACATCCATTTTCGGATAACGGTTCGTCAATATTATGTATATTTTTGGAGACATCAAGACGGTAAAGGTGACTCAGATTTCAGGAGGACCCCATGACCGAACTTACACATTACATCGACGGCGCGCATGTGCAGGGCGCATCCGGCCGCACGCAACCCGTTTTCAACCCCGCCATCGGCGCGTCCGAGCGTAGCGTTCCGCTGGCCTCGACCCAAGAAGTGAACACCGCCATCGCAGCCGCCAAGGCCGCTTTCCCCGCGTGGTCGAAAACCCCGGTTTTGCGCCGCGCGCGCATTCTGGACAAGTTCAAGAATATCCTGTGGGACCGTGCTGATGAGCTGGCCGCAATCCTTGCATCCGAGCATGGCAAGACCCACGACGACGCGGTGGGTGAAGTGACCCGCGGCCTTGAGGTTGTGGAATTCGCGGTCGGCGCACCCAACTTCATGAAGGGCGAGTTTTCCGAGAACGTCGGCTCCGTCGTCGATAGCCACAACATACGGCAGGCACTTGGTGTTTGCGCGGGTATCACGCCGTTCAACTTTCCCGCCATGGTGCCGATGTGGATGTTCCCAGTGGCCTTGGTGACAGGCAACACATTCGTGCTGAAACCATCCGAACGGGTGCCTTCTGCATCGCTTAAAGTGGCCGAGTGGCTAACCGAAGCAGGCCTGCCCGCAGGCGTCTTTAACGTCGTCAACGGTGACAAAGAAGCAGTTGATGCACTGCTGCACAGCCCAGACGTCAAGGCCGTCAGCTTTGTTGGTTCCACCCCGATTGCAAAATACATCCACCAGACCGGCACAGCCAACGGCAAGCGCGTGCAGGCCCTCGGCGGCGCCAAGAACCACGCCATCATCATGCCGGACGCTGATCTGGAAATGACCGCGAATGCGCTGATGGGTGCGGCCTATGGATCCGCTGGTGAGCGCTGCATGGCGATCTCGGTCGCGGTTCCCGTAACGGACGCTGTTGCCGACGCGCTGATCGACATCATGGTGCCCAAGATCAACGCGCTGAAAATCGGCCCGACCACCGACAAGACGTCTGACATGGGGCCGCTGGTCACAGAGCAGCACCTTGCCAAGGTGCGTGGCTACATCGACGCGGGCGAAGCCGAAGGTGCCAAGGTTGTTGTCGACGGGCGTGACTTTTCGCAGGACATGCAAGGCTACGAGGATGGCTGTTTCCTCGGCGGCACCCTGCTGGACAATGTCACAGAGGACATGACCGTCTGGAAGGAAGAAATCTTTGGTCCGGTTCTGTCCGTGGTGCGCAAGAGTTCCTACCAAGAAGCGCTCGATCTGGTACACAGCCATGACTATGCCAACGGCACTGCGATTTTCACCCGCGACGGTGACACTGCGCGCAGCTTTAGCCAGGACGTCGAGGTCGGCATGATCGGGATCAACGTGCCGATCCCGGTTCCGATGGCGTATCACTCGTTCGGGGGATGGAAATCTTCGATCTTTGGCGAACATCACATGCACGGCATGGAAGGTGTGCGGTTCTACACCCGCATCAAGACCACCACGACCCGTTGGCCCTCCGGTCAGCGCACTGATCCGGAATTCACGATGCCAACTCTGGGATAAACCTCCGGTCGGTGGACGTCAGTCATGCCTATCATCTGTGCAAATGAAAGCGGCCCGGCAAATGTCGGGCCGCTTTTTGCTGCTGTCTGACCTGGTTCATCACATGAACACAAACTGCGTTCGATAGTCGCCAAACTTTGGCGGGCTGGATCGTCCTCATTCAGCGTCTCGCCTTTTCATTGCTTCGACATGTTTTGCCAGTGTCCGAAAAGCGCCTAAGGCGTTTCAGGGTTTTGGTGGCTCAAGTTAAGGGTAAGGCGATCCAGATGGATGGGAAAGCATGCAGCAGTAAGCAGATTTCATATCCTCCTAATTCCGGCGGTTTGATCGACCGCTTCGGCGACATCAGCTGCAACGCAGCGATAGCTATGCCGCGGATGCAAGGGTTTTCTGCATGAGCAAAAGCTGCACCTGCACAAGTCCGCTTTGTCCGCATAGCAGACCTCTATGCAATCTGCAGCGAAGGTCTCCTATGAGCCAAAGCGCCCATTTTCTCTGATGTATCGAATGGCGGCTATTACAGGCCACATCCAAAATACGTCCCAACCCTAGCGAAGCTAGATTGTACCAGGCGGCGGATTTGCCGCAATGAGCGGCACACAGAGGGTGTATAATTAGGGGGGTATGAATGTGATTAATCATTAAATATTATTATATAATAATGACTTAGACTAATTATATGGTGCCCGCGGCCGGACTCGAACCGGCACGGCCATAAGGCCAAGAGATTTTAAGTCTCCAGTGTCTACCATTCCACCACGCGGGCACACGCCCTTCCTAGAATGGCCAGCTATCCACGGCAAGTGCAGATCAAAGGTCGGTGCCAACTGGCCCAATCAATAGCGCGCGCTCATGCAGCCACGGGTTCAGCGCAAGTGCTTCGCGCAGAGCAACCTGCGCTTCGTCGTTCCGGCCCAATCCGATGAGTGTCAGAGCCTTGCCTGAAAGTGCTGCGATATGCAGCGGGTTCAATGCCAGCGCTTTGTCCAGATCAATCAGGGCGGCACTGTAATCCTGACGCAGGTAGCTGGCAAAGGCGCGTTGGTTATAGCCTTCCGCATAGTGCGGGCAGTAGGCGACAAGCCGGTCAAAACTCTCTTGCGCGCCCAAAAAGTCATAGACGCTGCGCTTGCGCATCCCGTCATCCAAAAGGGCCTGCGCCGGTTCATCCGGTGCCGTCGTCCAGAGCGCCCAGAGTTCAGCCCCTAGCAGATCGGCCTGTTCTTGCGTCTGGGCGCGGCCAAGGGACGTGATAATCTGGGACGTGCGCGCAGAATTTTCAGCGGCAGGCGGGCAGCTTTCGGCGAACGCGGGCGCAGCCAGCAGGCAAAGCGAATAAATCCATTTCATAGTCTATTATCTGACGCACGCGCCCCACGGGTCAAGCTATCCCGGGGCGACTGGCGCCAACCCTTCTTCTTTCACCGCCTGCATCGCCACATAGGTGGAGGTGTGAGCCACATAAGGAAGCGTCGATAGTTTCTCTGCCAGAATGGCCCGGTAGCCGGTCATGCCAGACGTGCGGACTTTGAGCAAATAATCAAACGCGCCGGCGATCAAATGACATTGCTCGACCTCGGGAATGCGCAAGACAGCGGCGGCAAAACTGGCAAGGGCCGCTTCGCGGGTGTCGGTCAGCTTCACTTCGACAAATACCACATGATCCCGACCCAGGCGGATCGGATCAAACAACGCCCGATAGCCGCGGATGATACCTGTATTCTCAAGACGGCGCAGGCGCGCCTGTGTCGGCGACTTGGACAGCCCAATGCGCGCGGCAAGTTCCGTGACGCTGATCCGGCCTTCTGCAGCAAGAATATTCAGAATCTTGTCATCAAACCGATCAAGATCAACAGTGCGATTGTCAGCCATTGCCACCTCATTTCAGGCAAAAACACCACGATTTTTTAAATTTGCAGCCGAAATTACTTTCTCGGCTACGCTATCATGGTGTCAAGCCGAAAGGAGCCATTCATGCCAAATGACATTTCCCCGTTGCCGACTGATGCGATCGACCAAGCCATGTATCTTGATACGGAAACCGCGCTCAGGTCACTTGTCGAAACCGCCGGGCTGTCCGATGCCGACCGTGCGCGAATCAGCGCACACGCCGCTGAATTGGTGCGCCAGATCAGGGCCAGCGCAGACCCCGGTTTGATGGAAGTGTTCCTTGCAGAATACGGGCTTTCCACCGACGAAGGCATTGCACTGATGTGTCTGGCAGAGGCGCTGCTGCGGGTGCCGGATGCAGATACGATCGACGCACTGATCGAAGATAAGATCGCGCCGTCGGACTGGGGCAAACACCTTGGGCATTCGACGTCATCACTGGTCAATGCATCGACTTGGGCGCTGATGCTGACCGGTCGGGTTCTTGATGATGATCAGGCGGGTATTACCGGCCATTTGCGCGGTGCGGTCAAACGGTTGGGCGAGCCGATGATTCGCAAGGCTGTCACCCGGGCGATGCGCGAAATGGGGCGGCAGTTCGTCTTGGGCGAGGATATCGGCAAAGCGATGAAGCGTGCCGCAGGCATGCAGGCCAAGGGCTATACCTACAGCTATGATATGCTGGGTGAAGCGGCACGCACGGACGCAGATGCCCGGCGCTATCACCTGTCCTATTCCAAGGCGATCAGCCTGATCGCCAAGGACTGCACCCATGCCAATATCGCGCAGAACCCTGGTATTTCGGTCAAACTGTCCGCTTTGCACGCCCGCTATGAGATCGCCCAGAAAGACCGTGTCATGGCCGAACTTGTCCCGCGCGCCCGGTCGCTTGCCTTGCTGGCGAAATCCGCTGGCATGGGGCTGAACATCGACGCAGAAGAGGCCGACAGACTGTCGCTTTCGCTGGAAGTGATCGAGGCAGTCCTGTCGGAAAAGGCGCTTGCCGGATGGGATGGTTTCGGGGTGGTCGTCCAAGCCTACGGACAACGCGCGCCGCTGGTTATTGACCACTTGCATGACATGGCAAAACGTCTGAACCGCAAGATCATGATCAGGCTCGTCAAGGGCGCCTATTGGGACAGCGAGATCAAGCGCGCGCAGGTCGCTGGGCTTGATGGTTTCCCTGTATTCAGCGCCAAAAGCCATACAGACGTCAGCTACATCAGCAATGCGCGCAAATTGCTGTCTGCGACTGACTGTATTTACCCCCAGTTTGCGACACATAACGCGCATACTGTTGCTGCGATCCTTGATATGGCCAAAACCATGGGGCGCAGCCCGCAGGAGTATGAATTCCAACGGCTCCACGGCATGGGCGAAACCCTGCACGGGCTTGTCCTGCGGTCGGAAAAGACCCGCTGCCGCATCTATGCGCCGGTTGGCGCCCACGAAGACCTGCTTGCTTATCTGGTGCGGCGGCTGCTGGAAAACGGAGCCAACTCAAGCTTTGTCAATCAGATCGTCGATGAAGACGTGCCCGCAGAAACCGTCGCCGCCTGCCCCTTTGACAGTATTGATGACGCGTTGCCCTTGCCGACGGGCCCCGACCTTTTTAAGCCAGAGCGCACAAACAGCAAAGGCTGGGACATCACCCATCAGCCCACGCTCAACCAGATCGCCAAAGACTGCGCACCCCACCGCAACGCGCAATTCAACGCGGGCCCCTGCCCTTCTTATGGCGACAAATATCCCCGCCGGAGGCTCCTGCCTGCGCAAGATATCCTGAACCCCGCCAATCCAGGCGATCTGGTCGGTCAGGTGCAGCAATCACAGGCAGACGACATTGCAGAGGCGCTCGAAAATGCGCGCCCGTGGCAGGCTGACCTCGCAAACCGGCGCGCCGCCTTGCTTGCGGCGGCCGACGCTTATGAGGCCAACGCGGGGCTGCTTTTCGCCATCCTGACCCGTGAAGCGGGCAAAACCTTGGCCGACGCAGTGGCCGAGTTGCGCGAGGCTGTTGATTTCCTGCGCTATTACGCCGCGCAAGCGACCCCCGACAATCAGCCGCGCGGCATCTGGACCTGCATCAGCCCATGGAACTTTCCGCTGGCGATTTTCACTGGCCAGATCGCGGCAGCGCTGGCGGCAGGCAATGCGGTGCTGGCCAAACCGGCAGAGCAGACGCCTCTTATCGCCTATCAGGCGGTACGGTTGCTACATGAGGCGGGGGTGCCGCAAACGGCGCTTCAGCTTTTGCCCGGCGGCGGATCGGTTGGGGCCGCGCTGACCTCTGATGCGCGTATCGGTGGTGTCGCTTTCACCGGGTCCACCGCCACCGCGCTCAGGATTCGCAGCACAATGGCTGACAACTGCGCCCCCGGCACACCGTTGATTGCGGAAACCGGCGGGTTAAACGCGATGATCGTCGATAGCACGGCCCTGCCCGAACATGCCATTCGCGACATCATCAACGGGTCGTTCCGGTCCGCAGGACAGCGCTGCTCGGCACTGCGCTGCCTTTATGTGCAGGAAGATATTGCTCCCAACCTGCTGGCAATGCTCAAGGGTGCCATGAACGAATTGACCATGGGTGACCCGTGGCACCTGTCCACAGACGTGGGGCCCCTGATTGATGCAACGGCACAAAGCAATATCAGCGCATACATCGCTGACGCCGCCGCCGAGGGACGCATCATCCACCAGTTGCCCACACCTGCTGATGGCCATTTCGTGGCCCCAACCGCGATCCGGGTAAACGGTATTGCCGACATGGACCGTGAAATCTTCGGCCCCGTCCTGCATGTGGCCACCTTCAAAGGCGACGCACTGGAAAAAGTGATCAATGACATCAACGCAACCGGCTACGGTCTGACCTTTGGCCTGCACACAAGGATTGATGACAGGGTCCAGACAATCGTTGAACGTGTCACAGCAGGCAACATCTATATCAATCGGGACCAGATCGGTGCCGTCGTTGGTAGTCAGCCATTTGGCGGCGACGGTCTGTCCGGCACCGGGCCGAAAGCAGGCGGGCCGCTTTATCTGCCACGCTTTTCCAGTCACCTGGCAACGCAGACAGATGCAAAATGGGACAACACCGCAGACATGAACAGTCTGCAATCCCAACTCAAAACCCCCGCTTTGCCATCTGCCGATCAGCATCTGGACCTGCCCGGTCCGACCGGCGAATCAAACCGCTACGCCCAGCACAGCCGCGGACCTGTCTTGTGCCTTGGGCCCGGCCCGGATGCAGCCGAGGCACAAAAGAAGGCGGTCCAAGCACACGGTGGGCAGGCCATCAAACCAAGCGGCAGTGTCGATGCAAAGACCCTCACCCAGCTTTCACCGCTTGCCGCTGTGATCTGGTGGGGTGATCCTGACACCGCCCGCAGCTATGAGCAGGCATTGAGCGAACGCACGGGTCCGATTGTCCCCCTGATCACCCAGATGCCCGATGTGGCCCATGTCATGCAGGAACGCCACGTCTGCATCGACACCACTGCAGCAGGTGGCAATGCGGCCCTGCTCGCCGAGGTGGCCGCCTTGGGCACTTGACCAGCCATACGTGATCGGGGACGGTCTGCCCCATGTTCCCGATCCGCGATCACAACCCGTCAGAAAGCGTGCCATATATCACCTATGGTTTGATCGCGGCCAACATCGGCATCTATCTGATCACCTTGATCCTGTTTCCCGACGACAGGGCGCTTTATCGGCTTTACGCCGATTACGCGATGATCCCGGCCCGATTGACGGTTGAACAGACCTACTCCACCCTGTTCACATCGACTTTCCTGCATGCAGGCTTCATGCATCTTGCTGGCAACATGCTGTTTTTGTGGGTCTTTGGTGACAATCTAGAGGACAAGATGGGCCATGCGCCCTTCCTGATGTTTTACCTGCTCAGTGGTCTGGGCGCAGGTATGGCGCAATATCTGTCAGAGACGATGTCACCGGTCCCCATGGTTGGTGCTTCGGGGGCGATTGCGGGAGTGATGGGGGGCTATCTCTTGATGTTTCCCAAGGCCCGCGTCGACATCCTGATATTCTTTGTGGTGTTTTTCCGGATTTTGCCCGTCCCGGCGTGGATCATGCTTGGGCTGTGGTTCGGGATGCAGTTGTTCAATGGCGTTCTGTTCAACACGGTTGGCGGGGGCGTGGCCTATTGGGCGCACGCGGGCGGCTTTGTTGCGGGTATGATCCTGACCTTTCCGCTTTGGCTGCGCGCTGGCGGCACGGGGTTCTGGAAGCGCACAGGCGGCCACCCCGACCATCCGGCGGCAACCTATCGGCGCAGCAGCGTCCCACTCGTGCGGCGCTAGATGGCCCGGATCACTTTCGCAAAGCTGGCGAAAACAGGCTCGTTTGCACAGATCAGCGCCCCATCGTTCAAGATATCGCCTTCTGCGTCCATCGGCTCGATCATGCCACCCGCCTCGCGCAGGATAATGATGCCAGCAGCAATGTCCCAAGAGTTCAGGCTACGTTCCCAATATCCGTCATAGCGACCGGCGGCGACATAAGCCAAATCCAACGCGGCAGAGCCAAAGCGGCGGACCCCGGCACAGACAGGCAACAAACGCGCAAGTTGCTGGAACGTCTCGGGTAAATCACCACGCCCGGCCCACGGCAGGCCCGTCGCAAAGATGCAATCATGCATGCGCGAGCGGCCAGAAACACGCAGTCGGCTTTCGTTCAGCCACGCGCCGTTGCCTTTTTCCGCATAGAACATCTCGTCCTTGACCGGGTCATAGACGACACCGGCCACGATCTGACCCTTATGTTCAAGGGCGATGGACACCGCCCAGTGCGGCAAGCCATGCAGAAAGTTCGTCGTGCCATCCAGCGGATCAACAATCCAGCGGCGGGTCGGGTCTTCGCCTTCGATTTCGGCACCTTCTTCGCCAAGAAACCCGTATGACGGGCGCGCGTGTAGCAGGTCTTCCTTGATCATCGCTTCGGCCGCCTTGTCCGCGCGGCTGACAAAATCGCCGGGGCCTTTTGTGCTGACCTGCAAATTCTCGACTTCGCCGAAGTCCTTGACAAGGGCACGCCCTGCCTTGCGGGCAGTTTTCATCATAACATTCAGATTAGCGCTTCCAGCCATCGGAGACTCCTACGTGTGGGACAAGCCGGGCGTATAGGCGCAAGACCCAACGTGAACAAGGGGCGTTTGCACCGATTTGTTGCCAGGGCTTAACGAGTTGTTTTCTCTCTTCCGGCATAAACTGGCAAAATTCATTGAGACTGAATATGCGCACAGAAGTTGTCGAACAGTTTTTCAAACAGTCACGCGCTGCGGCAAAGGCCTGCGTGCGTGAAGTGGGGAAGCGTGCGGGTCTGGCCGGTATGATGACGCTCATTTGTAGCCTTGCGGGCTACACGGCGAGTGCGGCAATGATTTTTGTGATCATTGCGCTCGCCGAAACTGTCACTTTGCCGATGAACAGATATGGTGCCAAGGCCGACAGCCAGATGACACCGCGCAAGGTCGGGCTTCTTTGGCTCGCCAATTGCTGTTTGTTATTGCCCTATCTGGCATACGGGATCGTTCTAAGCCAAAGCAGCAGTCTGCCCTTTGTGATAGCGGCCTATATCTGGATTTTCGGGATCTTGTTGCATGTCAGCTATACGCCGGACAACCTGTCATTCTATAGCTGGCCGCTTGTGGGCCTGTGTGGCGGCGCAAGCATTGCTATGCTGTTGATGGTGGCAAACAATCCCGCTTTTGCCGCCCCCACCTGGCAATGGATCATTACAGCGGCCTTGTTTCTACTCTGCGGGATCAATGTCTTTTCCACGATGCATTGGCACCGCAGCACGCAAGCAACATCGGTACAGGCGCGCGACACCGCGCTATCAGCGCTAAACAAACTGGAGGCGCTTTCGGGGAACGACAATCTGACAGGGCTGATGAACTGGCAGATGTTCGAAGATGCCGTTAAACAGGCCGCCAGAGAACAGGGGGATATCACCGTCTTTGTCATTGACGTTGACGGGATTAAACCGATCAAAGACAGCTACGGCCACGCCGCGGGCGATGCGATGACTTGTGCGGTTGCGGACCGACTGCGCGATCTGGCCGGGCCGAACGGATTTGTCGGGCGGCTGTCCGATAGCGCGTTCGGGCTTGCCTGCCACGATATCGGTGGACCGGCGCAGGCACAAATGCAGGGCGACAAGATCGCGTTTTCACTGCGTCAACCACTGACCCATGACAACAAGAGGCTCAATATCGGCACATGCGTTGGGATCGCGCAGCTCGGCAAAGACATTGATTCAGCGGTCGACCTTTTATCGGGGGCCGATCAGGCAATGGCACTGTCGCGGCAGGACCCTGATCACAGGGCAATCGTCTTCGACAAACGTGCATTTCCAGTCCGCGTCACATTGAAGGATCGGGCTGTGCTGCTGGCAGCCATGCAAAGCGGTGAAATATTGCCCTACTATCAACCCAAGGTCTGCACCGAAACAGGTAAAATCATGGGATTTGAGGCGCTGTCACGGTGGCAACATCCCGACCGCGGGCTTTTGTCACCGATGTCATTCCTTCCGATGATCGCCGAGTTGGGCCTGCATTCAGAGTTCATGTTGCACACAGCGGCGCATGTGCTTGATGACATTCAAACATTAGTGGCCGATGATCTTGACCCTGGGCAAGTCTCCATCAACATCCCCGAAGTGACGTTGGCCACCGTGTCGGGCCGCACCGAACTGTCCAACCTGATCGACAGATACCCCGACTTGCGCAAGTATCTGACCTTCGAGATAACCGAGGATGTTTTCATCGAACATTCCAGCGGCATTATCCGCGAATCGATCGCAGCTTTCCACAAGGCGGGTGTGCGGATTTCACTTGATGATTTCGGAACCGGATTTGCTTCTTTTCAGCACCTGCGCGACTTGGAATTCGATGAGCTCAAACTTGATACCCGCTTTATCAGCGATCTGGGCACCGACCCAGCAGCGACCGTGCTGATCGATGGTTTTCTGACGATTGGTGACGGGCTGGGCGTGCAGGTGATTGCCGAAGGTGTGGAACATGAGGTGCAGCTTGAGATGCTGCGCAAAATGGGCTGCAAATACGCGCAGGGCTACTATTTCGGGGCGGCAGTCGCCTTTCCGGAAACACATCTTCGGCTCATGATTGCAGATGCCAATTTTTCATCTGCGCACCGCCGAAAATCCGACGCAGCTCAGCCACGTTGCAATTTGACCGCTTCCTGTTTTGCCAACCGGATCAAGTGTGCCATGAATGGGGTCGCGGTGTCCTCTGCGCGCGTAGCCGCGTATAGCCTGCGCGTAATGCCGTGCTTTGTCAGTGGCCGAGTAATGTAGTCGGAATTATAACGGACTTGGCGCACAACCCAGTCAGGTAAAACGGCCACCCCACGATTTGACGCCACCAACAACAGGATCACTGCGGTCAATTCTACCTGCCGGATTGCCAAAGGCTCAACTTTCGCAGGTGTCAGCAATTGCGAGAAGACATCCAACCGCGCCCGATCCACCGGATAGGTAATCAGCGTCTCGCCCCTGAAATCCTCTGCTTCGATAAACGCCTTTTGCGCAAGCGGGTGATTTGCTGACGCCACGAAAACAGGCTCATAATCGAAAAGCGGCGTGAAATCCGTTTCGGGCAGGTCTTCGGGGTCCGACGAGACAACAAGATCAACCTCTTCCTTGCGCAAGGCAGGCAAGGCGTCAAATGCCAGACCCGGCCGGATATCGACATCAACTTCGGGCCAGGCCTTGCGGAATTGCTCCAGTACAGGGAACAGCCACTCAAAACAGGCGTGGCATTCGATGGCGATGTGTAGCCGCCCGGCACTTCCCGCGACCAGATCAGAAAACTCCGCCTCCAGCGCGGCCACTTGCGGAAGGATGCGCTCGGCCGCCGCCAGCATTTTCATGCCTGCAGCTGACAGCTTCAATGGCTTGGAACGACGCACGAAAAGCTCCACCCCGGCTTGGTCTTCGATGCCCTTGATCTGATGGCTCAGTGCGCTTTGGGTGATGTGCAATTGCTCGGCTGCACGGGCCAGACCGCCGGTATCATGTATCGCCTTGATCGTCCGCAAATGCCGAAATTCGATATGCATCTATGAGTCATCCTCATGACCATGGTGAAGTTTATGAATTTGCCTCAACTCCATAGCCATGAGAAGACGGGATATCAAGAGAGAGGTCAGACATGTCAGCCCCCGCCGTTTCATTCGAATTCTTCCCACCCAAATCGCTTGCGGGTTCATTCAGGCTTTGGGACTGCGTCAACACGCTGGCGCCTCTGGACCCCACCTTCGTATCTGTCACCTATGGCGCGGGCGGCACAACGCGCAAACTGACGCACGAGGCGGTGAGCACCATCCACCGGACCAGCGGTCTGAATGTGGCGGCCCACCTGACTTGTGTGGACGCCACAAGGCAAGAAACGCTCGAGATCGCAAGCGCTTACGCCGATGCAGGCGTGACCGAAACCGTCGCACTGCGCGGCGATGCGCCCAAGGGCAGCGCAAAGTTCACCCCCAATCCGGAAGGCTTTGCCAGTTCGGTGGAGCTTATCAGCGCCTTGGCAGACACTGGCAAGTTCCAGATCCGGGTCGGGGCTTATCCCGAAAAACACCCTGAAGCCGCTGATCAGGCCGCTGACATTGCGTTCCTGAAACGCAAGATAGACGCCGGTGCCTGCTCTGCGATCACACAGTTTTTCTTTGAAGCTGAAACATTCTTCCGGTTCCGCGACGCTTGCGTCAAGGCTGGCATAGATGCGCCTATCATTCCCGGCATCCTGCCCATCGAGAACTGGAAGGGGACGCAGAAGTTCGCCGCGCAATGCGGCACGGCGATCCCGCAAATCATTCATGATGCGTTCACCAATGCTGAACGCGACGGCACGTGTGATCTGCTGGCAACCGCATTAGCAACAGAGCTTTGCGATGATTTGCGCCAAGGCGGTGTAGATCACCTGCATTTCTACACCTTGAACAAACCAGAACTGACCCGCGACGTATGCCATGCCCTTGGCGTCACGCCAAAAGTGCGCTTGCAAAACGTCGCCTGAATGCGCAGCTTCGGGCAACTCAAAGCGCGGGGCGACCCAATGTTCACTGCCCAATCTCCTGCCGATCTACCGGACATAGCGACCATGCGGTCGATGTCGGGGCTTGATTTCATGTTTGGTATCCTGAATGGGGATATCTCCATGCCTCCCATAGGGCAGGTGATGAATTATGCATTGGCAGAAGTTGCACCGGGCAAGGTTGTGTTTCGCGGCGCGCCAGGTTTCACCCATTGCAATCCCATGGGCGGGGTCCACGGCGGCTGGTACGGCACGCTGCTAGACAGCTGCCTTGGTTGTGCGGTGATGACAACCGTGCCCAAAGGGTCAAGTTACACGACCCTTGAATATAAAGTGAACCTGAGCCGGGCGATCCCGGTCGATACTGAAATTCTTGCCACCGCATGGATTGATCACGCCGGACGCAGCACCGGGACCGCCCACGGCGAGATCAGGGGGGTGGCGGATGGAAAGCTTTATGCGACAGGATCAACCACTTGTCTGATCATGAAATTGCCGGAGAGTTGATTGCCCCTGCCTGTCAGCAACAGTGTCATGCAGCGACTCTGATCCATCACGCCCGATCAGCCGGCGGCGGCGATAAAGAAAGATTTTCGACCACCCCCGCCAGTTGCCGATAGAGGGCGCGTTCACGTCCTGGACGAAACGTGTCTGCCAGCCCTGCGGCAACAAGACACCGCACATCTCAAGCCGCTCCAGCATCCAGATCAGCGGGATATTGGCCAGCGGTCGGGCGGCCAGATGGCCCCCCACCTGACCACCGACATCACCGTGATTGCCGCGAAACCAGACCTGTTCAATCCGTCCGCGCCACGCCTCTGGCGTTGTCCATAGCACCGGGGCATAGGCCTCTCGGCGTTCATCAATTCCTAGGGCATGAAAGCCGTTGCGCACATGTGGCCCCAGTGCGTGGCTGTGAAAATCCTGATCGTCGCGCGCGAACCAACGCCAGACGATCGGCATCCGCAGTCCCAGCGCCTTGACCGTATCCCAGACTGCGACCGCTTCGATCTGCACATCCGGGTGGCAGTGAACGTCACGGAATGCCCTGGCATATTTGCTGCGCCCGCCCAAACGGTAATGGCGATAGGCTTGGGTGATTGCCCGCTCTGTTGCGCAATCATGTTTCAACAAGCCCACAACATCAATCACGCCAGCCAGCGACCGCACGGCATAGGCACCGCGCGAGTACCCCACCAGAATGATCTGATCCCCGACCCTGTAGCGCGATGCGACCACGCCGTAAGCCCGCTTGATCTGCCGGTTGATCCCTTTGCCGGTCATCACGTCCCACGTGCTGGCCCAGTCGCGCCACTGAATGCCAGCCTCGTAATAGATTGTCATGTTGGCCGCCTGACTGGCCTCTGACAACAGCTTGAAGGTGATCCCGGCATTGGTTTCATGCCCGGTGTCCAACGTGGACTGCGTCCCGTCCAGAATAATCACATGGGTCGCAGGACCCCGCTTGCGCAACCCGCCGTCTTCGTGGCGCGCGCGGCGCCCGAAGAGGCCAAAGAACCAGTCACGCAGCTGCACTGTCACCCTTTGCTGACTCGATTGCCCGCCAAATACGATGCGGCGTAAATGGCATTTCAACCTTGCGCACGCCCACGTCCCACAAGGCATCGACAACAGCGTTGCTGATTGCCGCAAGCGCGCCAACAGTGCCTGCCTCGCCGCAGCCCTTCATCCCCATAGGGTTGTAAAGCGATGGCGTACATTCTGTCGAAAAGCTGATCATGGGAAGATTATCCGCACGCGGCATGCCGTAGTCCATGAAACTTGCCGTGAGCAACTGACCATCGGCATCAAAAACCACTTGCTCTGTCAGTGCTTGCCCAAGACCTTGGGCCACGCCGCCATGCACCTGCCCTTCGGCGAGCATCGGGTTGATCAGGTTGCCGAAATCATCAACGACCGTATAGCGGTCAACGGTCACAACGCCTGTATCAGGGTCAATCTCAACCTCTGTCACATGGGCCCCGTTGGGAAAGCTTCGGTTGTCCAGTGTGATGCGGGCCGATTGGCTCAGGAGATCATCGCGCCCGGCCTCACGGGCCATGTCAGCCACATCCAGCATGGTCGGCGTCAGGTTTGACCCGGCGATGCGGAACCGTTCATCATCAAAACTGACGGCAGATGCATCTACCCCTTCGGCATCGGCAAGGAAGGCGCTGAAGCTTTCCAAAATCACATCAACCGTCGCCAAGGTTGCAGTATTCTGCACCGTCACGGAGCGCGAACCGCCCGTTCCACCACCGGTGGGGATCAGGTCGCTGTCGCCCTGAATGACCTCAATCTGGTCGGCTGGGATACCTGTCTGGTCCGCAAGGAACTGCGCATAAACCGTCTCATGGCCCTGCCCGTTGGACTGGGTGCCGACGAAAATCTTGGCGCCACCGTCCACAAAATCCACGCGCGTCGTCTCGGACGGATCGCCAAGGATGCTTTCGATGTAATAGCAAAGCCCCTGCCCGCGCAGTTTGCCTTCCGCATTCGAGGCCGCCTTGCGCGCGGCAAATCCGTCGCGGTCCGCTTCGCGCGCGGCACTGGCCAGCACCTTGGCAAAATCGCCAACGTCATAGGTTACGTTGCTGACTGTGGTGTAGGGGAACTTCGCAGGCGCGATAAAGTTCTTTTCACGCAAGCTCCAAGGGTCCACGCCCAATTGCCTTGCCGCCTCATCCATGACCCGTTCCAACACAAAAATCGCCTCTGGTCTGCCTGCCCCACGATATGCATCAACAGGTGTGGTATTGGTAAAGATTCCGCGCGTCCGCATATAGGCGGTCTGCACATCATAAGTGCCCATCATGACCTTTGAAAACAGATCGGTCTGGATTGGCTGGGCGAACTGGGAATTGTAAGCCCCCATATTTGCAATGGTATCAATGCTGTAGGCAGTAATCCGATAGTTAGCATCAAAGGCAAGTGTCGCTTCGGTTGTCAGGTCCCGGCCTGCATTGTCCGACAGCATTGCCTCGGTCCGGTCGGACATCCAGCGCACCGGACGGCCCAGCACGCGGCAGGCGTGGGCGACGCAGAAATACTCGGGATAACGCATGCCCTTCATGCCGAATCCGCCCCCCACATCGGGCGTCGTCACATGCACATCAGCCGCATCCATCCCCAGATGCTTACACAGATCGTCCTTGATCCCCCAAACGCCCTGCCCGCCAAACGCCAGATGCAAGCGACCGTCTTCCATTTCGGCATAGCAGCCGCGGGCCTCGAGCGAATTGACGATCACACGATTGTCGAACACATCAACCGTGACCACATGTGCCGCGTCCTTGATGGCGGCCTGTACGGCGGCTTCGTCTCCCAACCCCCAGTCAAAGGCAAGGTTGTGTGGCGCCTCAGGATGGATTGCTTCGCCGCCAATGGCCAGATCGACATGCACGGGCAGATCGTCAATATCCAGCATGATCATTTCAGCGGCATCTTTCGCCTGCTCCATGCTGTCGGCTACAATCATCGCCACCGCTTCGCCCACATGGCAGACGCGTTCCTTGGCCAGTAGCGGGCGCAATGGTGCTGCGCCGCGCGACCCGTCACGATTCTTGACCGTGACACTCCCCAGCCCGATCTTGACGCCAGCGGCCTCCAGATCATCGATGGTGCAGATCATGTGCACACCGGGCATGTCGCGGGCATCATCAAGGTCCAAAGCCGTGATCTTACCGTGCGCCACGGTCGAGCGCAGGAAATAAGCGTGCAGCGCATCCGCTGGTGCGATGTCATCCACATAGCGCCCATGACCTGTCAAAAGACGCAGATCTTCCTTGCGTGTGACGGACTGGCTTTTTCCGAACTTTTCCATGGGTGATACTCCGTTACTGGACCAAGCCCGAACCTAACCTTTGTCCCTGCGCTGTCCAGCCTAAAGGGCCTTTCCCTTGCCATTCCCATTCGGTATCTGGTCCCAAACCGGTAAGGGATGACAAACATGGCGATGGAAAAATTCGACGCAAGCGAAGTTGAGGCCCGCATTTACAAAATGTGGGAAGAGGCAGGTGCGTTCAAGGCAGGCGCAAATGCGTCTCGGGACGAAACATTCTGCATCCAACTGCCACCGCCAAATGTGACAGGCCACCTGCATGTGGGCCACGCCTTTAACCACACGCTGATGGATATGCTGATCCGCTGGAAGCGGATGCAGGGGTATGACACGCTATGGCAACCGGGGCTGGATCATGCAGGCATCGCCACCCAACTGATGGTCGAAAAGGAACTGGCCGAAACCCAGCAACCCAAGCGCACCGAACTGGGCCGCGAGAAATTCCTCGAAAAGGTCTGGGAATGGAAAGCCGCCAAAGGTGGCATGATCGAGCAGCAGGCCCGCCGTCTTGGCGACAGCCTGGACTGGTCGCGCTCCGCCTTCACAATGTCCGGCGCGGAAAGCGCGCCTGCAACCGAAAAGCCCGGCAATTTCCATGATGCGGTGCTGAAAGTCTTTGTTGAAATGTACAACAAGGGGCTGATCTATCGCGGCAAGCGTCTGGTCAATTGGGACCCACATTTCGAAACCGCGATTTCTGATCTCGAGGTCGAGAATATCGAAGTCGACGGCCACATGTGGCACTTCAAATACCCGCTCGCCGGCGGGGAAACCTATGAATATGTCGAGAAGGACGAAGACGGAAACGTCACCCTGCGCGAGACGCGTGACTATATTTCCATCGCCACGACCCGCCCCGAGACCATGCTCGGCGATGGCGCGGTCGCAGTCCACAAGGACGACGAACGCTATGCCCCAATCGTGGGCAAACTATGCGAAATTCCGGTCGGGCCAAAGGACCAGCGCCGCCTGATCCCGATTATCACAGACCCATATCCCGACCCCGATTTCGGATCAGGTGCGGTGAAAATCACCGGCGCGCATGATTTCAACGACTATGAAGTCGCCAAGCGCGGCAACATCCCGATGTATTCCCTGATGGACACCAAAGGGTACATGCGCGCCGATGGCCTGCCTTACGCCGAGGAAGCCGCCACCGCCCAGCGCATCGCGGGCGGCGAAGAAGGGTTTGACGAAGGCAAGATAGCCGCCATGAATATGGTCCCCGAAGACTATCGCGGGCTGGACCGTTTCGAAGCGCGCAAGCGCGTGGTGGCCGACATCACCGCCGAAGGCAACGCCGTGATGATCGGTAACCCGGCCTATGAAGCAGCCTTTGCCCGCGATGGCGACCAGACCGAGGTGCCACAGCGCATTCCTTTTGTCGAAAACAAGAAAATCATGCAGCCCTTCGGCGACCGTTCCAAGGTCGTGATCGAACCCATGCTCACCGACCAATGGTTCGTCGATACCGCCAAGATCGTCGGACCTGCATTGGATGCGGTCCGCGAAGGCCGTGTCACAATCATGCCCGAAAGCGGCGAAAAGGTCTTCTATCACTGGCTGGAAAACATCGAACCATGGTGCATTTCCCGCCAGCTCTGGTGGGGGCATCAGATACCTGTTTGGTATGGCCTCGATCTGGGTGTTGAGGATGAACAAAACCCATCCGGCACATTGGATGAGGTTGAACTGCTTGGCCTGCTGCTGGATGGTCTGGTCCATCGTGGCACAGTCATGCATTGCGGCACGGACCTTGAGGCCGTCAAATCGGCCTTTGTATTTGACAACGCCGACGTGCCCAGCCCGCTAAGCCACGCCAGCATCATTGAAGTCGCTGACAAATCAGAGGCAATTGACCGCTTTGCCGCCGCACTTGCGGAATATAACGTCACGCAGGACCCCACGGTGTTGGTCTATCCGGTCTGGCGCGACCCTGATGTGCTTGACACATGGTTCTCCTCCGGCCTCTGGCCATTCGGCACGCTGGGCTGGCCCGATGAAAACGACCCGGCGATGAAATACTTTCCCGGTGACGTGCTGATCACGGGGCAGGACATCCTGTTCTTTTGGGTCGCGCGCATGATGATGATGAGCCAGGCGGTTCTGCATCAGGACCCGTTTCACACTGTCTACCTGCACCAGTTGGTCCGCGACGCGAAGGGCGAAAAGATGTCCAAGACGCGCGGCAATGTCATCGACCCGCTGGATATGATCGACGCTTACGGCGCGGACGCCCTGCGGTTTTCCAACGCACAGATGGCCGCGCTTGGCGGTGTGCTGAAAATCTCCGAGGACCGGATCAAAGGGTACCGCAACTTCGGCACCAAGCTGTGGAACGCTTTCAGCTTTGCTGACCATTACGCCATCCCCTATCCCGGCGACCCTGAAATGCCTGTTGTCAGCCAAACGCTGAACAAATGGATCATCGGCGAAACCGGCAAGGTGCGCGAAACCGTTGATGCGGCCCTGACGGCGTATCGGTTCAACGACGCGTCAGACGCGCTTTATGCCTTCACTTGGGGCAAGGTCTGCGACTGGTATCTGGAGTTCTCCAAACCGATCCTGCAAGGGACCGATACGGCTGCGAAGGCGGAAACAGAACAAACCCTGCGTTGGGTGCTTGACCAGTGTCTGGTCCTGCTAAACCCCATTATGCCTTTCATCACCGAAGAGCTGTGGGGCATGGCCGACAGGCGCGCCAAGATGCTGATCCACGCCGACTGGCCGACCTACGCGGCCGCTGATCTGGTCGATACCGATGCCGACCGCGAAATGAACTGGGTAATCGGGCTGATCGAAAATGTGCGATCCGCGCGCGCGCAGGTGCATGTGCCTGCTGGTGCCAAAGTGCCGCTGCTGGTCACGGGACTCGACGAAAAAGGACAATCCGCCTGGGACAACAACCACGTGCTGATCCAGCGTCTTGCGCGGATCGAGAGCCTGTCAAATGTGGACCGCTTCCCCAAAGGTTGCGTGACCGTCCCGATGGACGGCGGCACCTTCGGTATTCCGCTGGAGGGGCTGATTGACGTTGATGCCGAAATCGCCCGCCTTGAAAAGACGCTACAAAAACTCGCCAAGGAACTCGGCGGTTTGCGCGGGCGGCTGAACAACCCCAAATTTGCAGCCTCCGCCCCCGAAGACGTTGTCGCGGAAGCCCGCGAAAACCTGCGCCTGCGGGAAACGGAAGAAAGCGAGCTGAAAGCGGCGATCGCCCGCCTGCAAGAGTTGGGCTAAGACACAAAAGGGGCGATCCTGAGCGGTCGCCCCTGTCTTTCTTCGTCCAATCAAACTTTCGCCGAAGGCAAACGCTCCAGCTCAACCCGCTCTGCCGCGTGCATTGTGCCAAGCGCTTTGTCACAGACCAAAGGCCAAACCCGCGTCTACTGATCTTCATCGGAGTCTCCTGCGTGTCTCGCCAAGAGCGAAACTTGAGTTGCGAACAATTCTCACACATGCATGCTTGCAACCAATTCAAGGGCTTGCTTAGCTGCATCCATGAAAACACCACAGCTGACCCCGCTTGCCGCATCACTTCCCGCGACTGTCCCCTTTGTCGGACCAGAGGCACAAGAGCGCCAGTCAGGGCAGCCGTTCGTTGCCCGCCTTGGGGCCAACGAAAGCGCCTTTGGCCCATCCCCCAAGGCGATTGCGGCCATGCAAGAAGCTGTCAAAGATGTTTGGATGTACGCCGACCCCGAAAGCCATAACTTGCGCCAAGCGCTTGCCAGGCATCACGCCATTCCGGCCGAAACCATCATGGTTGGCGAAGGAATCGACACGCTGCTTGGTCTGGCTGTCCGGCTTTACGTGGGGCCGGGCGACCATGCAGTCACATCCGCCGGGGCCTATCCGACCTTCAACTATCATGTCGCCGGTTTTGGCGGCACGCTACACGCTGTCCCCTACAAGGATGACCACGAGGACCCCGACAGCCTGATCGCCAAAGCGGTCGAGGTCGGGGCAAAGATGATCTATATCGCCAATCCCGACAACCCGATGGGCAGCTACCATGACGCCGATGCAATCACGCGGATGATTGACCGGTTGCCGGACGATTGCATGCTGATCCTTGATGAGGCCTACATCGAACTGGCTCCCGACGGGACTGCGCCCGACATTACCCTGACGCGGCCGAACCTCTTGCGGATGCGGACCTTTTCCAAAGCTTTCGGCATGGCAGGGGCGCGGGTTGGTTATGCAATCAGCACGCCTCAGTTGATTTCCGGTTTCAACAAGGTGCGAAACCACTTCGGCATGTCGCGTATCAGCCAAGCGGGCGCGCTTGCCGCTATAGCTGACACAGAATGGATCACCCATATAAGGCAGGAAGTCACAACCGCACGCGCCCGGATTGCGCAGATCGCGACAGAAAACAGCCTGCGTGCCCTGCCCTCTGCAACAAACTTTGTCACAATTGATTGTGGCCGCGATGGCGCTTTTGCCCGCGCCGTACTTGCCGCGCTGATCCAACGGGCAATCTTTGTGCGGATGCCGTTTGTCGCCCCGCAAGATCGCTGCATCAGGGTCAGTTGCGGGCCCTCAGTGCAGCTTGATGCCTTTGCCGCCGCCCTGCCAGCGGCGCTCAAACAGGCTCACGCAGAATTTGAATGATTTTAAGCATCCTGTCTGTAAGCTTTCTGCATCAGCAAAAGGATTCTTCCATGTCGCACCGTCCGCCGATCCAAGCCGTTGAAGATTACACCGACGCATTTCTGACCACGCTTGGGGTCTTTTTGTTCATGGTTTTCTGGATGATCGCGGCTGCGCTTGGATACGCATGGGTCGCGATCACCGCCTATGTGATTGACCATCTTTTTAAGCTAATCGGGCGCCTGCGCACGGATTAGCGTCAGGACCCTAGCCTGCGGCAATCACAACCGCTGCCGCATCCAGACCACCGCTGCCATGTGGAATATCAAGTGCAATCAGCCCTGACTGGATCGCCCCAAGCGCCCCCATGATCATATGCGCATTGACGTGCCCCATGTGGCCGACCCGAAAATAGGCGTCGCTCGGCGACCGCCCCAACCCGATGCCCAGGGTCAGGCCGCAGGTCTTTTCGCACCATTGCCGCAAGCGGTCCCCGTCAGGCGATGCCATCCCGACTGAGGTGACAGCATGTGATCTGTGCCCCCGGTCCGCGATATTCAGATGTATGTCGCCCGTCGTCGACCATGCCTCGAACGCGGCCCAGATCGCCTTTGCAAGGGTTTCGTGGCGGTCAAAGACATGATCCAGCCCTTCTGCCTTGATCAGATCCAGCGCTGTCCGTAGGCCATATAGATGATGGGTCGGCGCTGTTCCGTCAAAATACTGGAAATACATTTCCGGATCAGTGCGCGGCTGCCAATCCCAATAGGCTGTATTGCATGCCCCCCGCACTGCGTCCGCCTTGGCGTTGTACCAGACAAAACTCATGCCTGCTGGGGTCATCAAGCCTTTTTGACAGCCCGACACCATCACATCGACGCCCCATCCGTCCATCTCAAACCGGTCGCAGCCAAGTGAGGCGATACAATCCACCATCAGCAACGCAGGATGTTGCGCAGCGTCCAACGCCTTACGCAATCCGGGGATGTCATTCTTGACGCTAGTCGAGGTATCGACATGTACCGCCAGAATAGCCTTGATGCGGTGCCCGTCATCTGCGGTCAGTGCGGCCGCGACCTGTGGCAAATCAATGGGCGATGCCTCACCGAAATTGATTGTCTGCACATCAACGCCCAGCCGCGCCGCCATTTCGCCCCAACCGATACAAAACCTGCCCGTGGCCAGCACCAGCACGCTATCGCCCGGTGACAGCGCATTGACCAGCGCCGCTTCCCACGCAGCATGGCCGTTCCCGATATAGATCGCGACGTTTTCATCTGTCCGTGCCACCGCTTTCAAATCGGGTATCAGACTATGGGTCAGATCATGTAGTTCCCCTTCATAGATATTGGGCGAGGCACGATGCATCGCTTGCAGCACAACATCGGGAATGACCGACGGACCGGGGATGGCCAGATAGGCACGACCTTGAGACAACGACATTTCGGGAGCCTTCAACATATGATTTTCGGCGACACTACTGGAGCATCGGCCAACGTCAAGCTTGCCAAACTTGCCCCCCGATACCATTTACGATTAGACGGTGAAATTCCCATGCGGCAGGTGGCCAAAGCGGTCCAACCCATCAATCAACCAAAGGCAACGTTAAGATGCGTGATCGTACAATCCTTGCAATCACCGGAACCGACCGGCTCGGCTTTCTACAGGGGCTGGTGACAAACGACGTGGAAAAGGCAAAGGACGGGATCATCTACGCGGCCCTGTTAACGCCGCAGGGTAAATTTATCGCGGACTTCTTTATCATAGGCGAAGCAGACAGGCTGTTGATCGATGTGGCTGCGGATGTGGCCGATGACCTGTTGCGGCGGCTGACCATGTATCGGCTGCGATCTGACGTGCAAATCGACAAGACTGACCTACACGTAGTGCAGACGGCTGACAAAGGGTTGCCTGACCCGCGCCATCCCGAACTTGGCTTTCGCCATTACAGCACAGATGCCAATGCGGTCGCGCCGCTGGCGCAGTGGGATGCGCTGCGCGTGGCGCATCTGGTCCCGGAAACCGGTATCGAACTGACGCCCGACAGCTATATCCTCGAAGCCGGGTTTGAACGGCTACACGGTGTTGATTTCAAAAAAGGCTGTTATGTCGGCCAAGAGATCGTCGCCCGGATGAAGCACAAAACCCAGTTGAAAAAGGGGCTCGCACGGGTGGACATCACGGGTGCGGCCAAAGCGGGTGACGCAATTAAAGCTGGCGAAAAACCCGTAGGCACGCTGCACACGGTCGCTGGGCAGCAAGGGATAGCATATCTGCGCTTTGATCGCGCCACCGGGCCAATGCAGGCCGGTGACGCGGTTCTGACTTTGGCGGATTAGTGCCAGGCCCCATTAATCCTTCACCGTCAGCGTAGATTTCACGAAATATCAGTGGGTAAGAGGCGTCTTGGAAACGATCCAGAGGATCGTTTCAGCCCTGAACGGGCGGAGCCTAGGCTTGCGCTGCAACGGGCATGGTTATTCTGTGGACAAGCGGCGCACGCCGCTGAGATGATGTGAAATCACCGCCCTGCGGGTTTGCCCAATGCGTTTCGCGAAAAACCTGATCCACAGCTTTTCCGGAAACGCCGTGTGACGTTCATATGTTGTGGCCGTTTCGCCTTTATCTGATGCCACAGGTCAAAGGCGAAACGCTTTAGGGCACCGCCCGTTCGCGCCTGAAAATGTCCCACGGACATTTTGTTGTTCCGGCGCAAATTCCCGCTGATCCGCTGCCCGAGAGGGAGCGTTACATCTGCTTGAAGGTGAACAACTATTCCTGCGCAGATGTACCTTGTCAGAAAAAAAATCTGTCAAACTGATAATGTAGGATGAATGGGTCCTGCCACTAAGCCCGTTCGGCGTACTCAAACGTCTCGGTGTTGACGACGATATCTTCGTCCTGGCCGACAAACGGCGGGATCATCACGCGCACACCGTTATCCAATATAGCTGGCTTAAAGCTGTTGGCCGCTGTCTGTCCTTTGACCACCGGTTCGGTCTCGGCCACTTTGCAGACGACTTTTTGCGGCAGGCTGACGTTCAATGCTTCTTCGCCGTAATATTCGATCTTGACGGTCATGCCATCTTGAAGAAATGGACGCCGCTCGCCCAGAATATCCGCAGGCAGCGCAATCTGGTCATAGGTTTCAGTGTCCATAAAGGTCAGCATGTCGTCAGCCTCGAACAGAAACTGCTGGTCTTTCTGGTCAAGACGGACGCGTTCAACCTTGTCGGCGGACCGGAACCGTTCGTTCAGTTTGCGCCCGTCACGCAGATTCTTGAGTTCGACCTGCGCAAAGGCACCGCCTTTGCCCGGCTTGACGTGATCGACTTTGACTGCGCCCCAAAGGCCACCATCATGTTCCAGCACATTGCCAGGGCGAATTTCGTTTCCGTTGATTTTGGGCATGTTTCACTTCTTGTCAGAAATTTGTCAAAAGGTTGATAGAATGTTGCAGCGCTCTATATATGGGTGGTGATTGACTGGCAAGCGCACGAAATATGCTTGTTTTGACGACGGAGCTATGCGATAAACGCATGGCTGCCATTCCAAAAGAGAACCCCCGAATCAGAATGAAACGGGCATATTGCCGTAATTGCGGGAACTACAAGACCAAAAATAAAGGAAACAAGATGAGAGATTTCGTCGACGGTACAGCTTTCAATAATGAGCAAGGCAACCGTGCCCGAAAGCTGTTCGCCGCAGTCGTCCTTGCTGCTTTGGACGATGCAATTGCTGACGACAAGAAATATGGCAATGGCCCCGAGCAGATTGCGCGTTGGGCGAGGTCTCGTGATGGGCGCGAAGTTTTGTCTTGCGCCGGGATCGACCCGAACGAGCGGGTTGTCGAAGGCCTGATGGACTTTGTCGGAAAAGGTGTGCGGACATCTGTCGCATTGTCTCGCGAAGAAAGCGAACGCCGCAACGCTGCCGAACAGGAAGCACGCGCCGCTTAATCGTAGCCACATGATCTAACAGTCAAGCGCGGTCCTTCGGGGCTGCGTTTTGGTTTGTGGCCCGCGCTGTTGCTTATGACGACAGATGCATATGGCTTGAGCCAAACCGGGGGAGCGCAATGGCCAAGGCCATCATGATTCAAGGTGCAGGGTCCAACGTGGGCAAGTCGATCTTGGTCGCGGGGATCGCACGGGCCTGCGTCAGGCGCGGTTTGTCAGTTGCCCCTTTCAAGCCGCAGAACATGTCCAACAACGCTGCTGTCACGGCTGACGGCGGTGAGATCGGGCGCGCTCAAGCCCTTCAGGCACGCGCCTGCGGGCTGGACCCGGTCGTGGATATGAACCCGGTTTTGCTGAAACCCGAAACGGACGTCGGCGCGCAGGTGATTATACAGGGCAAACGCTTCGCAACGATGAAAGCCCGCGACTACGGCAAGCAGAAAGCCAGCCTCCTGCCTCCCGTGCTCGAGAGCTTTCATCGTCTCAGCCGACAACACGATCTGGTCATCGTCGAAGGGGCAGGCAGCCCGGCAGAAGTCAACCTGCGCGCTGGCGATATTGCCAACATGGGCTTTGCAGCGGCGGCGAATGTGCCGGTTGTCCTGATCGGCGACATTGATCGTGGCGGCGTCATTGCCCAGATGGTTGGCACCCATGCCGTTCTACCGCCAGCTGACAGGGCGTTGATAAAAGGCTTTGCAATCAACAAATTCCGTGGGGATACGTCACTTTTTGCCGACGGAATGCGCATCATCGACGAACACACTGGCTGGGCCCCGCTTGGGATCATCCCCTGGTTTCCAGACGCATGGAAACTGCCCGCAGAAGACGTGATGGACGTCGCCAGCCGCACTGGTGGCGACATAAAAATCGCCGTGCCGCGCCTGAACCGGATCGCGAACTTTGACGATCTTGACCCGTTGTCTGCGGTGCCCGGCATCAGCGTTGAAATCATTCCCGCAGGCCGCCCCCTGCCCGGCGACGCCGACCTTGTGATCATTCCCGGATCAAAATCGACGATCGCTGATCTTGCCCATTTTCGCGCTCAAGGGTGGGATGTGGACTTGCAGGCGCATGTGCGGCGCGGTGGCCGTGTGCTGGGCATTTGTGGCGGCTATCAGATGCTTGGTCAAAGGATTGCAGACCCAGATGGGATCGAAGGGCCGCCTTCCGAAGTTGCCGGTCTGGGCCATTTGGACATCTCAACAGTGATGAAGCCGCAAAAGCGTCTGGCGCTGACAAAGGCCACCTATCTGCCCGGCGGCCAGAGTGTCACCGGCTATGAAATCCACCTTGGTCACACCTCCGGCCCCGATTGCAGGCGCAATTGGCTTTCAATCGACGGGCGGGGCGAAGGGGCCGCATCGGCAGACGGGCGCGTTCTGGGCTGTTACCTGCACGGGCTTTTCAGCGCCGACGCGTTTCGCGAAGCGTTCTTTGCGCAATGGGGCATGATGACCGAGAAATACAATTATGAGGCAGGCGTGGATACCACGCTTGACCAGCTATCGGAACATCTGGAAGCGGCGATGGATATCGACCGACTGCTCACCCTCGCAGGTGTGGTTGCGCAGGGGTAGGCAAAGTCGCGCTAACGTCGCATCTGTGTGATCAAAAGGACCGGCTGCCGATGCCTTTTGGCCAAACGCTCCTTGGCGACCTCAAGTTTCAGGCGCGCGGTTTGCAACTGCTGGATTGCGCGTTCGCGCCGATCATAAAGCCGCCGCATGGGCGAGCCGGGATTGCCCATCTTTGATGCGGGCGACTGGCGCGCCGGTGGAAACCAGCTTTGCGTTTCGCGGATCGCCAGTTTCCAGGCACGGTCTGCCGCCATATAGCGTTGGTAGGTGAGCAACAGAACACGGCGTCTTGTCACAAGGTCAGCGTGCATTTTTACATCCTCCGTTTTTCCTGTCTTCGATTTTCAGCTGCGGGCCCTAAGTTGCCGTCATGCAAGATCAACTGCTGCGTGCAGTGTCGGACACTCAACGCGTAAACCCTTCTTTTCCAACTCTTTCTGCATGGTGGTCATGCCCTTGTCATAGTCGCCATGCACCAGAAAAATCTTCTTGGGTTTTCCGGTTTTCGACACCCAATAAAAAAGCTCTCGCTGGTCGGCGTGCGCCGAAAACCCGTTGATGGTGTGGATTTCGGCCTTGACTTGAATGTCCTCTCCGAAAATGCGGATATGTTTCGCACCATCCACAATCTGGCGGGCCAAGGTGCCTTTGGCTGCGAAGCCGACGAAAATAACACTACATTCCGTGCGCCAGATATTGTGTTTCAGGTGATGACGCACGCGCCCTCCCGTACACATGCCAGAGCCCGCCATAATTACGGCCCCTCCCCTTATCCGATTAATCGCCATGGAGTCTGCCGCCTCGCGGGTAAAACGCACGCCCGGCGGATGAAATGGCCGTTTGCCAGCCAGCATGGCGTCGCGCACCTCATCACTGAAACCATCCGCATGGCGGCGGAAAATCTCGGTTGCCGAAACAGCCATGGGGCTATCCAGGAAGACCAGCAGCGACGCCGAAAGTTCCTTGCGTTTGATCGCCTCTTTGAGGTGAAAAAGGATTTCCTGCGTGCGTTCCATGGCAAAGGTCGGGATCACCACATTCCCACCCCGCGCATGGGTGGCCGCGATTGCGTCGATAAATTCCGTCACTGACGCTGCAAGGTCCCGGTGCATCCGGTCGCCATAGGTTGTTTCCATCACCACATAGTCGCATTCAGGCGGCGGGGTCGCATTGGCCAGCACCGCATGACCGGGGCTGCCAAGATCGCCCGAAAACACAATCCGTCGCGCAACGCCATCTTCGACCGCTTCCACAATGACACTGGCAGAGCCCAGAATATGCCCCGCATTGATGAAACGGACGGTCACGGCATCATTCAAAGGGATGTCATTATCATAGCGCGCATTTCGTCCGAAATTATCAAGGGCGGTCAGCACATCGATTTGATCGTAAAGCGGCCTGATTTCATTTGCACCGCCGCGCCGCCTGCGACGCGTGGCCCGCGCGGCATCTTCCTCCTGAATATGGGCAGAATCCATCATGATCAGCTTGGCCAGATCACGGGTCGCGGCTGTCGTGATGATTTCACCGGTAAAGCCACGTTTGACCAGCAAGGGAATACGTCCGCAATGATCAAGATGCGCATGTGTCAGCAAAAGGAAATCAACCTCTGCTGGGTCAAAGCCGAAAGGGCCCGCATTTTCCTCATCCGCATGTCTGGCACCCTGAAACATGCCGCAATCAATCAAGATGCGCAGCCCACCTGCTTGCAGCAGATGGCACGACCCGGTGACGTTTTGCGCGGCGCCATGGAATGAAAGTCGCATTGGATGGGTTCCTTCGGGTTTGGGTCCGGCTAGACGCTTGTGGGTTTTTCAAACAGTGGTTCACCCGCCCGCGCGTGCCAGTGAACGATAATCTCCAGAATTTCAGTCGCGGTTTCGGCAAAGCAGAACAGTTCCTCATCCTCGGGGTCGATCACCCCTTCTTCGACCAGAAAGCGGAAATTCACCGCGCGTGACCAAAATTCGCGCCCGACCAAGACAATGGGCAGCGGCGCAATCTTGCGGGTTTGTATGAGCGTCAGCGTCTCGAACAGTTCGTCCATGGTGCCGTACCCGCCCGGAAAGGCCACCAGTGCGCGCGCGCGGTTGAGAAAATGCATCTTGCGCAAAGCGAAGTAATGAAACCGGAAACAAAGCCCCGGCGTCTGGTAGGGGTTGGGATATTGTTCGTGCGGCAGCGTGATGTTCAGCCCGATTGACTTTGCGCCAGCGTGGAAGGCGCCGCGGTTTGCCGCCTCCATGATCCCCGGCCCGCCACCGGTCATCAGGGCAATGCATCCATCGTCGCGGAGCGCGGTTAAACGCCCTACGGCCTTGCCGAACTCCTGTGCGATGGCATAATAGTGGCTGCGTTTGCGGACCTGCTCTGCAATCTTGACTTTCTGTTGCGCCTTGGGGTCTTTGGGGTGCGCGTCAAGCGCCCGGCGCGCCCGGTCCAGTCGCGCACGCGCGGCAAGCGGTTCGGGAATGCGCGTGCTGCCGAAAACAACGATCGTATGGTGCACATTCTGCTCTGCCAGACCGTGTTCGGCCTTCATGAAGTCAAGCTGCAAGCGCACGCCGCGCATGTCGTCGGATTGCAGGAAAGCGACATCTTCATCCGCTTGCAGATATCCTGCACTGTTGAGGATCGCCGCGACGCGAGCGGGGGCGTCTTTGTCCTCGCTTGCGGCCTTAGGCTGCTGCCAAGGCAAAGGCACATCCCGGGTCCGGGGGGCAGGCCCCGGCACTTCGCCAGTCGCTGCGACGGTCTGATCAGATTTTTTCAAGGCCGCTCCCTCTGTTCCAATGCCGCGCGTACTGTCATGTCACACGATGGCTCACCGGACCGCTTGATCAAAATCAAACGCTTCTTTCAGCATTCAGCGTAAAGGCGCGCGCATCCCTTATAAGGCAGGCACCAGACAATCGCTCGCGCGCATGTCCTGTACTGGATCAGTTGGCGCGCATTCTTCCCCGCTGACCGGATATCGTCCGGGTTCTGAGCAGCCCGCAACGGCCAACAGAAATGCGCAGATCGCAAATGTGGAGACTTTTTTCATCGTACTTCCTTTCAAGGTTCGGGTTTGGATGTCTGCCGCAAGGTCACTGGCGGACGGTGGACCGCGGCACGTTCGCGGTTTTTCTTCAGCGCCTCAAATCCGATGATCACATCCAGAAGCTCTGTCGTGATCTCACTTTGCCGCACCGACCGCGTTTGGGCAATCAGGCTTTCCAGCCTGTCATCTACGGATTGTTCTGCCTTCTGCATCAAAGCCAGACGAGCCGCATTTTCAGTGACCAGCGCCTCGGCAGCGGCCCGGAACAGGCTTGCAAACAGGTGGCCCTTGACCAGCGCCTGAAACAAGCTCGTTGGCGGCATGGAAAACGTGGGCAGGCTGCGCGAGACCCAGGGTCTGGTCTGTAGGTCCTGCAACAGGGCCCGGTCCAAAGGCAGCAGCGCCGTCAGCGTCGGCTTTTGCCCGTTGTCACCTTCGCGCATGAAATAAGCGAGCGACACAGCCATATCCCCAGCTGCCGTCTTGCCTCTGAGCTCATCCAGATGTTGCGTCAGCAGATTGGCCAACCGCCCAATCCCGTCCACGGAAGCAGGGGGGAAGAACGTGGTATCAATCATAATCCCCTGATCCTTCAGTGCATCCGCCATCTGCGCACCGATACATAAAACAGTGAACGGGGCCGCAGTATTATCGCGCTGCTCAACGACAAAGCGGGCAAGCACTTCGTTGTAGTTTCCGCATAATCCATGATCTGACCCGAATGCGATCAGCACTGTTGTTGTGACGGCTTGCTGGTTAGGTTCGAGCGGGCCGACTTGGCTCAGGAACGCATGCAGTCCCATGACCACCGTGTCATGATATGCCCCAATATCACGGGCCGCGTGTTCGTAGGGGGCCGCGTTGATCACCGACAGGGTCTTCATGGTGTGCACGATGCTGCGGATCCCCTGCATGCTGGCCGTGCGCCGCGCCAGAAGTTCAAGGCTTTGGGTCATGCGTACCCCCTGTGCTTTCGCGCGCGGCTTGTCCCAGTTGCACCAGAAGACTGCGGTCTTCATCGGTCAGTGGGGCGTTGTCGGCGATACGCTTTGCCAGATCACCCAGTTTGCGGTTAGCCTCCCCGCGCAGCTTGGTCATCACCTTCAGCGTCTCGGCCTCGCCGAGCCCATCGAATTGTCCCGCCATTGCTGATACCAGAACGGCCAACTGTTCAATCGCGGGCATCGGGTCCCGCTCGGTCTGGTGCAGCGCCATGCGGACCGCAGCACCCCGTGTCAGCCGGGCGCGCGTGGCATTGTCAAGACGGGTGCCAAAGCGCGCGAATTCTTCAAGCTCTTCGAATTGCGATAGTGTCACTCGCAGATTTCCGGCAACGGACCGGAAAGCCTTGGTTTGCGCCTTACCACCGACGCGGCTAACCGAAATGCCCAGATCGACCGCCGGAAACTGGTTTTTGCGCATCAGCCGTGGCGACAGGTAGATTTGCCCGTCAGTGATCGAAATCAGGTTCGTGGGGATATAGGCAGACAGGTTTTCGGCCTGTGTTTCGACCACAGGCAAAACGGTGATCGACCCGCCACCAGCCGCCTTGGTGAATTGTCCGGCCCGTTCCAGCAACCGCGCATGAATATAAAAGATGTCGCCCGGAAACGCCTCTCGACCGGGCGGGCGGCGCAGCAAGAGCGACAACTCGCGGTAGGATCTTGCATGGTGGGTCAGATCATCAAGGATCACCAGCACGTCTTTGGCCTGATCCGCGAAATATTCGGCCATTGTCAAAGCGGCATAGGGGGCGACAAAAGCCAGACCCGCGGCATCTTCGTCACCGGTTGCCATAATGATTGTCCGGCTTTCCATACCCCCGTCACGGACCGCGCCAATGACCTTGGCCACCGCATCGCCGCGCTGGCCAATGGCGCAATAGATACAAATCACATCGGTGTTCCGCTGGTTCAGGATCGTATCAACCGCAAGTGACGTCTTGCCAGTCTGCCGATCCCCGATGATCAACTGCCGTTGGCCCAGCCCAATCGGAACCGCCGCATCAATCACCTTGATCCCAGAGGCAAGCGGACGCGAAACCGCCTGCCGCTCAAGAATTTTCGGCGCTTCGGCCTCGACCGGGCGCTCTGCTTGCGCGCGGACCGGGCCTTTGCCGTCTTCCGGGTTGCCCAGCGCATCCACCACACGGCCCAGCAAGGCAGCGCCTACCTTGGTGCTGACCACCGTTTGCGTGCGTGTCACGCTTTCACCAATGGTCACACGGTCCGACCCGCCCAGCAACACAACGCCAAAGCGCCCCGGCTCAAGGTCAAGTACGATGCCCTGCACGCCACTGGCAAAATGCAGCAACTCATCTGACAGAGCCTGTTCCAACCCTTCGACAATGGCGATCCCGTCGCCCACTTCGGTCACTGTGCCTATTTCGCTCAGGTGCGGCGCGGGTGATGGCGCAGCCAAAAGCATATCCAGAATCGTTTGCGGCGTCTGTGCGGTTTGGGCAGGCTCAACCGTCATCGGATTGCTCCTTATGGTCAGCACCAGCCGACAGTTTTTCGGCCAACAACGCTTCAAGCCCGTCGATGTAGGTATCCAGCGTCCATGCCAGTTGCGCGCCACCGATCCGCAAGACAAGACCAGGGGCCTGATCTTTGTCGGTCTCGCACCGCAAGGACACTTCGGGAAACAGGTCATGCAATGCTGTGGCAAGCTCTTCCTGTGCCGAAGCAGGTAAGGGTGTGTGCGAGGTCGCCACAGCCTCGGCCGCCTCGCCCGCGGCGCGGCGCAGGTTTGTTGCCATCGGCTTTATCTGGTTTACCACGTGCTGCGCCATCTGCGATTCCAACGTTGCATCAGCCAAATCGCCTAGCGCCTTGCGGGTCAGCGCCAACAGGGCGCTGGCGCCGGCATGATGCAGCTTGGCGGTATATTTGCGGGTCTCTTCATCCATATGCGCCTGCCAGCGGGCGTGTGCCTGATCGAGGGCCTGCTGCGCCTCGGCCAACAGAAAATCGCGCTGTTCTTCAGCTGTCTTGCGGATTGTCTCGGTCATTTGTGCCTGTGCCACATTCAGCGCCTGCACTTTGTCGTGATAAGCGTCTTCCTGTGCCTGCGCCTGCTTCTTGGCGCGGACGGCCTGCTGCATCCGTTCTGCAATCTCTGCCTCGCGCGCGTCGATACCATCAAGAATGGGACGGTATAGAAATCGGCGTAGCAGCCAGACCAACACCAGAAAATTGGCGATCTGGGCGACAACTGTGATCCAGTCGATCGACATGCGTCAATTCCCGGTCGCCTGCGCCAGTTCCAACGCCGCGTTCCAAAATGGGTTGGCAAAGATCAGGATCATCGCAACCACAAAGCAATAGATCGCTGTGGATTCGATCATTGCGAGGCTGACAAACAAAGTCCGCGAAATGGTTGAGGCACTGTCGGGTTGCTGGGCAATCGCATTTACCGCTGCCGAGGCCGTGCGCCCTTCACCCAGAGCCGGGCCGATGGCCCCGAATGACACGGTCAAACCGGCAGTAAAGATGGAAATGGCCGCAATGATGGCAAGTTCAGTCATGGACTATCCTTTTCGTTTGGAGGGGTATCAGGGGCCGGGGTTTTAGGGGCGGGCGTTTCAGCGGCGGGGGCGGTCGCGCTGGAAATATAAACCGTGGCCAGAACCGCAAAGATATAAGCCTGAATCAGGCCGGTCAGCAGACCCAGCACATCCATCACCACCGGAAAGAAAAACGGTGCGACGCTGAGCAGGATCGCGGCGATCACGGCCCCACTCATGATGTTGCCGTAAAGGCGAATGGCCAATGAAATTCCGCGCGAGAATTCCGAGATGATATTGAAAGGCAGCATCAAGACAGTCGGCTTGATGTATATCCGCAGATACCCGCCCAACCCACGACTGGTGATCCCGAACAGCGGCACCGCGATCAGGACCGACAGCGCCAGCGCCGTGGTCGTCGACAAAGAGGCCGTCGGCGGTTCAAACCCGGGAATGACCAGCAGCAGGTTCGAGGTGGCGACAAACAGAAAAAGCGTGCCTGCAAAATACAGAAGATGGCGCTCGGGGCGTCCGGCAATTTCTTCAATCTGGGATTGAATCGCCTGCACGATCACCTCGAGCGTGGTCCGCCAGCGGTTTGGCGGCACATCCGGGCGCAGATTGCGGGTCACAAGGATCGCCACACATGTCAGCACCGCCATCACCACCCATGTAAAAAAGATGGTCGCGTTGATGGCCAAACCCCAGGCTTCGAACATCACTGTCTGATCCGGCGAAAGTTTCATGGCCTATTCCGCTCTGCGGGGGCCATGCGGGCAATCGTGATGGCTGCAAAGCGCACGCAAACAAAGACGAGCGCAAACCCCAACAGCGCCCACGGCCCGCCCTGCGCCACAACCAGCCATCCCACACCCAAAAGCGCCGCAATGCGCAATGCGGCACTGAGCAGCAGCAAGGTAACCGGATTAGCGGCGCGTAAGGCGATCTTCATCCCCCAACCAAGACCTGCGAAAAACACAACGCTCATGATTGCACCCATCGACAGGCCCAAGACCAATCCGCCCGGGTCAAACGCCATCATTTGCCGCCTCCCTCCTTGTTGATCCAGGCTGCCGCAATAAAGCCGCCCAACACGACACCCCCAAGGATTAGGGCCAACGTCCACGAAAAATTCTGTGGTGCGATCCGGTCAAGCCAAAGCCCCAGAAATGCCCCGCCAACGGTGGGCACGGCAATCGACCAACCGATCATTCCAAATGTGCCGATGCCACGCAGCGGGCTGGGGCCGGGGTTGTCACGTCGCGATTTCATCCGCGCGGCCTGACGGGCAATATCACGCACGGATTTGTCAGGGTCCGGTGTCATGAAAAAGGCCCTTTCAGTTCGGCAAATCGGCGCACCATATCCGCCTCGAGCCGCGACAGGGCCGCACGCGCTTGCCGCTCTTCTTCATCCATCTGGATGAAGCTGGCGGCGACCGTGTCCTGCAACGTGACCAGATCGTCGCCACGCACACCGCGCAGGACAACAACTGCGACCTTGTGGCCCTTCTTGACCAAAAGCCCTTCGTCCAGACCGAAAATCTCGTCTGTGCCGTCGCTCATCCGGAGTGTCAGGACGGAAGGGACAATCGCGGTGACGAAATCAACATGGTTCGGCAGCAGCCCGAATGCACCATCGGGTGCGACGCCCCCCAGATACGCCGCGCGCCCTTCAAACAGCGTCCGCGTCGGCAGGCGAATGATGACGGCCATGTCCGGTGCCATGCTCATGCGTTCGCCCCCAGTTCATCCAAGCCACCAATCATGTAATAGGCGCTTTCGGGTTGGTCGAATTTGGTCTGGTTCAGGATTTCTTCGCACCCGTCCAACGTTTTGGCGATGGGCACGCGCCGACCTTCGGCATTGCTGAAGGACTCGGTTGTAAAGAATGGCTGTGTCAGAAACCGCTCAAGCCGCCGCGCACGCGCGACAGTGGCCCTGTCGGCTGACGATAGTTCCTCCAGCCCCAGCATCGCAATGATGTCGCGTAGATCCTCGTAGTCAGCCAGGGTGCGGCGCACCGCGCGGGCGATGTCATAGTGTCTTTGCCCCACCACGGCAGGGGCCAGCATGACCGACGCCGATGCAAGCGGGTCAACCGCCGGGTACAGCCCCTCGCTTGCCCGCTTACGTGACAGAACCACCGAGGCCGACAGGTGCGAAAAGATATGCGCCGCTGCCGGGTCGGTGAAATCATCAGCGGGCACATAGACCGCCTGCACCGATGTGATTGCCCCGCGACTGGTGGAGGTGATGCGTTCCTCCAGTCCCGCCAGTTCGGTGGCCAGCGTCGGCTGATACCCCACCCGCGACGGCATCCGACCCATCAATCCTGACACTTCGGCACCCGCCTGCACAAAGCGAAAAATATTATCGATCAACAAAAGGACATCCTGCCCTTTGTCATCGCGGAAGTATTCCGCCATGGTCAGGGCCGTTTGGCCAACGAGAAAGCGCACGCCCGGTGCTTCGTTCATCTGACCAAACAGCATCACAGTCTTGTCGCGCACGCCTGCCTCGCCCATTTCACGGTAAAGTTCTTCGGCCTCGCGCGATCTCTCGCCGATGCCGCAAAACAGGCTGACACCTTTGTAATGCTGGACCGTGTTATTGATCAGCTCCGTAATCAGGACTGTCTTGCCAACCCCGGCCCCGCCAAACAGCCCGGTTTTACCGCCTCTTTCAATCGGTGAAAGCAGGTCAATCGCCTTGATCCCTGTTTCCAGAATTTCGGAGTGCAACACACGGTCACTCAACTTGGGCGGATTTTGGTGAATGGAACGATGATGGGTTGCGTGCGGCGCTGGTCTTCCATCAATCGGTGCGCCAAAGACATTAAGCATCCGCCCCAGCACGGGATCACCGACGGGCACCTTGATAGGCCCGCCCGTTGCGCGCACCGTCATGCCCAGACCCAAGCCCCGCACAGGGGACAGCGCCACCGCACGCACCATCCGCTGCCCGATCAGCGATGCAACCTCAAGCGCTTTGTCCCCGACGTAAAGCAGTTCATGGATATGCGGGACAGCACCCTCAAACGCGATGTCAACCACACCACCACGGATCGCCGCGATACGCCCCTGAACGGGGGCATCGGTTTGCGCGGCAACACCGTTCAACATCTGGCTGCACAAGCGTCTTTTTCCGTAGTGAGGGTCGGCATCTGCTTGCTCCTTTGGTCAATGGGATGGCGCGTACCCATGTCTGTGGAAATTCACGACAAATTTGACAGAAGCTGCGCCCGCAGAATTGATTTGCGTCAATGAAGCAGCAGCTCAGCAACCAATGCGCCTGTCCTCTTCATTCCGGCGGAGTGACCAGCATGAAACATGGCCGCAGCCCCGCTGATTGAGAAACATCAAGCCGCACACGTCGTTTTTGGTCTAACGGTCATCGGAATTGATTCTGCCCAGAGAGAGCGCTGGACATGGCACAGGTGACACCCATCCACGCAAAAGCATCCCAGCGGCACAAGACCGTTATTCCTGGCGGTCGCGGTCTGATCAAGGTCGCAAGCCCCGGTGGTGATGACACAGACATTTCCCATGCCCACACCACGATGGAACAGGCTTTGGACAAGGGGCTAAAGGCCGCTTTGGCCAAATCCACAGCAGGACTGTCCCCGATTGCGCTGGCTTCGGCCTATTCGGACTGGGCTTTGCATCTTGGCACCGCACCCGGCAAGCAATTGCAGTTGTTGGAAAAGGCGGGGAAAAAGATTTGGAAATGGGCGAATTACGCAGCGCGTTGCGCAAGCCACCCCGACGGGGCAGACCCCTGCATCACGCCGCTGCCGCAAGATCGCCGTTTCAGGGGCGAAAGCTGGCAGAAGTGGCCATATAACGTGATGTATCAAGGCTTTCTGCTGAACCAGCAATGGTGGTACAATGCCACGACGGGCGTTGAAGGGGTGACAGCCCAACACGAAAACGTGGTGACATTCAGTGCGCGCCAGATGCTCGATGTATTTTCGCCGTCAAATTTCGTGGCAACCAACCCCGAAATTCTGGCAAAGACCATCAGCCAAGGTGGCTTGAACCTTTTCCGGGGCTGGCAAAATTTTGTCGAGGATATCTCGCGTGCCAACAGCGGCAAGAAGCCGGTCGGACTTGACGCATTTGAAGTCGGACGCAATCTGGCCACGACCCCCGGCAAGGTGGTCTATCGCAATCACCTGATCGAATTGATCCAATATGCCCCAAGCACAGAGCAGGTCCACCCCGAACCGATATTGATCGTGCCTGCATGGATCATGAAATATTACATCCTTGATCTTGGGGACCACAATTCACTGGTGCGATATCTGACGGCACAGGGGTTCACCGTTTTCATGATCTCATGGAAAAACCCGGATGCAGATGACCGGGATCTGGGGATGGACGATTACCTGTCACTGGGCGTGAGGGATGCGCTTGATGCCGTTGATACCATCACCAACGGGCAAAAGGTGCATGCGATGGGCTACTGTCTGGGTGGCACATTGCTGTCAATTGCCGCCGCTGCGATGGCCCGCGACAAGGATCAGCGGCTCAGGACCCTGACCCTGCTTGCCACGCAGACCGACTTTACCGAAGCGGGCGAACTGATGCTTTTCATCAATGACAGCCAGCTTGCCTTTCTTGACGATATTATGTGGGACAAAGGGTATCTGGACACCAAACAGATGGCCGGTGCCTTCCAGATATTGCGGTCAAATGATCTGATCTGGTCACGGATGATCCACGATTATTTGATGGGCGAGCGGTCACAGATGTCAGATCTGATGGCATGGAACGCCGATGCGACACGGATGCCTTACCGGATGCATTCGGAATATCTGCGCAGTCTGTTCCTGAAAAACGACTTGGCCGAAGGGCGTTACCGCGTGGGGCTTGGCCCGATTGCGCTGTCAGATATCCGCGCACCAGTGTTTTTGGTGGGCACTGAACGGGACCATGTGGCCCCGTGGCATTCTGTCTATAAATTCAACCTGTTGTCCGACACGGATGTGACCTTTCTTTTGACAAATGGCGGGCATAACGCGGGCATTATATCCGAACCCGGGCACCCGCACCGCCACTACCGTGTACGTGAAAAATCAAAGGATGCCCCCTATACAGGCCCGGATCGCTGGATGGCAGAAACCCCCGCTGTCGATGGGTCATGGTGGCCGGTCCTTGCCCAATGGCTGTCGCAGCGATCCGGCGCACCAGTAAAACCGCCGCCAATGGGCGCAAAGGAAAATGGATACCCCCCGCTTTGCGATGCCCCCGGCACCTATGTGCTTCAGGACTAGCAACTGAGGTGCCCCTGTCCGTGTCGTGATTGATGTGCATCAATGGGCCCCGTCATCTAGCAGGTTAAGGTGACCAGACGCGCGGCGCACAAACGAGGTGACACAATGACCAAAGACACCAAACCCAAAGACGCTATTTCACCGGTGATGGACTTCATGAACACCATGCAGGAAACCGGGCTCAAGGCGATGCCGGGATTTGAAGTCGCGTGGCTGGAAACCATGAGCAATATGGGCAGCGAGATGCTGAACTTTGTCGCGGAACGTGTCAAAAGTGATGTGCAGACCCAACACGACTTGCTGCACGCAAAAGACATTTCCGACATCCAGCACATTCAGGCCCAGTTCATGCAAAGGGCGATGGATGATTACGCAGCCGAAATCGCCAAGATGACTGAATTGGGCAAAGATATGATGCCCGGGAAACCCGACGACTCTGACTGACCTGCGCTTGTTTGGCCGCTGGCAAGTGCCGCTCTTTTATTTTCTGGCAGCGCCACCGGGACAATTCTGTTCTACGCTGTCATACTTGCAACGACACATCTGCAAGTCAAAGGCACGTGTGATCGCAACATGCACAGTACGGTGAACAGTCTGCTTCCGTCCCTCGAAGCCTTTGGGTTGTGGGGATATTGGGTCGTTGGCCTGCTGGTTTTTGGCGAAGCGCTGGTTTTAACCAGTGTCTTTGCCCCCGGCACTGCGGTTGTCATTCTTGCCGGGGCGCTGACCGCAAAAGGAGTCTATGACTTTGGCGACATGGTCTGGTTCGTGGCCATCGGCACCATTCTGGGTTCAGAGGCCAGTTTTCGGATTGGGTCCGGCGCAGAAAATCTTTTCAGCGCAAGTCGCCGTGTCCTGTCGGCATCAAATCTGGCCCGTGGCCAGCGTTTTCTTGAGCGGTTTGGTGGGGTCACGATTGTTGTGGCGCATTTTCTTGGGCCACTCAGGCCAATCATGCCGGTCGTCGCTGGCATGTCCGGCATGGACCGGCATCGCTTCTGGCTTTGGAACCTGATCGGCGGATCGACCTATGCCGTGTCGTTGCTGGGCGTGGGCTATTTCTTTGGCACTGCACTTGGATTTGCCACGTCACCGTAGGGCCACCCTTTAGCGATCAAGACAAGCGCAACATATGCCGCTAGACTGGCTTTTGACGACATTGCAGAAAGCCCTCAGAATGCCTCAAGTTCACTTGAACGGTGCGGATATCCACTACACCGATAGCGGCGGTGATCGGCCCGCGATCATCTTCTCCCACGGACTGCTGATGAGCGGAGCAATGTTTGACGATCAGGTCGCATATTTCAGTGACCGCTATCGCTGCATCACATTCGATCATCGCGGTCAGGGGCACAGCGGGGTTACGAAAGATGGCTATGACATGGAGACGCTTGCGGCAGACGCCGCAGCGCTGATCACCCATCTGAAGGTTGCGCCTTGTCATTTCGTCGGCCTGAGCATGGGCGGGTTCATCGGCATGCGGCTGGCTGCAAAATACCCCGCATTGATCAGCACATTGACGCTTTTGGGCACCTCGGCTCTGCCCGAACCCAAAGAAAATATCGCGAAATACCGGCTTTTGAACCTTGTTGGGCGCTGGATTGGCCTTTGGGCCGTCATTGGCAAGGTGATGCCGATCATGTTCGGAAAGACTTTTCTGAACGATCCCAAACGAACCACGTTGAAACAGCGGTGGGCGAATGCCATTGTCGGCAATCATCGTATCGGCATCAGTCGGGCGGTTAAGGGCGTGATTGAACGCGAAGGTTGCGCCGAACTTCTGGACGCTATCCAGATTCCCGTTGGTATCGGTGTCGGTGATGAAGATGTCGCCACAAAACCCCCAAAGTCGCAAGCTATCCACGCCGCAGTGGCGGGTTCCGAGTTGGTACTGTTGAAAGGTGCAGGCCATTCCGCCTCTGTTGAAGCGCCAACAGAAGTGAACGCCCTGATTGAACGTACGATCGCGCGTTCAGGGTAGGGCCATTTTGGTGTGTCGGTACAGGAACGGCTTCCAATTTTGCGGGCGCACCAAATAATAACAATTGTAATCTGTCACCACCCACCAACGGGCAGAGGCTTTGCCAACCGCACGTGTCACAAAACCGCGCGCTGGCAAACATTTTAAGATAATAAACGGTATTTTAACCAAACAGGCATTTCGCGGGGTTCAACAGGCATTCGGCTCTGTCCCGGGAAGTCTGGATCACTTTAAACCCAATGATTTTCCTAAAAAGCCGAATTTTGTCGATCTTTTCAAAAACACCGTAACACATCTACTGTGCCGCTGGGTCGCCCGTATCGGCCAACCTGTATTCTAGGAAGGCGGTATATCATGTGTATTTGCATCATTGACGACGAGAGCATTAGCCTGAGCGTCAATCGGGCCGTCTTGCGGCTGACCGAGCATGAAGTCGAAATCTTTCTCAGCGCGCGTGACGCGCTGGATCGGTGCCGCGAGGTCACTTTATGACCTTGTCTTGATCGACAACCGGATCAACGAAATGAACGGGATTGACTGCCTGACGCAATTGCGTGCCATGCCCGAGTACCAAAGCGTACCGATCATCATCCTGACAGCCGATGATGATTGCGATTTGCGATTAAATGCGGTGAAAACAGGCACGACCGATTTCCTCAACAAATCATTTGACCCCGGGGAATTGCGGGTGCGCGCCACAAATCTGCTGTCATTGCGCGAAGCGCAGCTCGCTTTGATGGACCGCGCCCGATTTCTGGATCACTAAGTCAAGCAAGCTACCCGCAAATTGGTGGTTCGCGAAGAACAGCTCATCTGGAGACTGTCACGCGCAATAGAAACGCGCGACCGTGCAACTGGCGAACATATCTCGCGCTTGGCGGCAATTGAAAAAATTATCGCGCAACAACCCGGGCTTGATAAGAATTATTGCCACACTCCATATCTGGCCAAGCCACTTCATGATGCCGGTAAAATCGGGGGCAGCGATGCGGTTCTGAACAAGCCCGGCAAACTGACGCGGGAAGAACGCAAGGAAATCGAACGTCACACCGAAATCGCCGCAAATATCCTGCAGGGTGACGAAAACGACTTGATACGCATGGCTCACGAAATTGCCCTTTCTCACCACGAGAAATGGGATGGCACCGGTCACGGGCGTGGTCTGGCGGGCCAAGACATCCCGCTGTCCGGACGCATCGCTGCGGTTCCCGATGTGTTTGACGTGCCCTGCTCCGACCGCGCCCACAAGGACGCATGGCCCTTTGATGACGCTGTGGAAGAAGTGCTGCAACATTCCGGAACACACTTTGACCCTAAATGCGTCAGCGCTTTCAAGGCCGGTAACGCAGAGATCAGAAAATTATACACCGCCCAACCCGCCGCCCTGCAAGAGGCCTAGATCGTTCAGAGAGACCAGACCATGAGAATGTTCGCCATTATCGCCCTGTTCCTACCCTCGCCCACGCAAATCAGCTGCTTGAACAACAGGGGCCCGTGATCCTGACCGTATCGGGCAATATCGCCCATACGAATGGCGACGGCGTGCGGCGTGGCCAGCTTTGACTGCGCCATGCTGGAAGCACTCGATCAGCGGACCACGACAGCCAGCACGCCATGGTTCGGGGGTGCACATGACTTCAGTGAGTCGCTCGGTACGGCGCTTCTGGATGCGGTTGGTGCAAGCGGTGAAAACTTGCGCGTTGTCGCTCTGAATGACTATGCAGCCGAAGTGCCCGTTCAAGGTTTGCACGACTATCTGGTTGTCTTTGCCACCCATCTGGACGGGCAGCAAATGTCAGTCCGCGAAAAAGGACCATTGTTCCTGATCTATCCCTTCGACGAAAACGCTGAGCTATTCAACGAAGTCTATTTCAGGCGCTCTGTCTGGCAAATCGCGCGGATTGAAGTAAACGATTGATGTGTCGGAGGCACATTCAGAAATAGTACCACCTCGGAGGATTGGGTGGGGCAACGCCGGTCCTCATTGTGTTGGGCGTCGTGATGATCGCGACCAATGAACAGCGCGGGAAATATCGAACGGGGGGAACGCGCGCGGATTCCCGATGATTATGAGCGTTTGGCGACAGTCGTCGCCGCGACCGCCATGCTGTTTGTCGCCACAATCGGCCTGCAATTCACACAAATGAAGACATTCCAACAGGCACAATGGCAACTCAAGGATTTATCCGACCGCAATTGCGAAAGCGCGAAACTGGCGCAGGCGGCCAGTGATGCAAAATCCTGTTCCTCGCCACGATGAGCCACGAAATCCGCACGCCGCTAAACGGGATTATCGATGCCGCTGACCTGTTGATCGGCACCGACCTGCAACCGGATCAGACCCGCAGCGCGCTGACCATTCGCCGGTCGGGCCATATCCTGTTGGATATGATCAGCGATATTTTGGATTATTCCAATTTGGCCACGAACGGCATCACATGTCAGAATGCGCCCGTTTCGCTCGTTGAATGAGCGGACCTGCTGTCTGATGTGTTCCGTCAACTGCCAACTGGATTTCGAAATCGATATGCCGCCTGTTATTGTTTCAAGCGACGATATGCGGCTGCGTCAGGTCCTTTTGAACCTGATTGGCAATGCAATCAAATTCACCCCTGTGGGCAAGATCAAAGTCCGGGCGCACGTCAGCGAAGGGTCGGTTTTGCGGATCGAAGTCGAGGATAACGGCATTAGTATCGCGAAAGAGGATCACCCGAAACTGTTCCAGAACCTCAGCCAGATTGCTGGCAAGGGCGCTCATAAAATTGGAAGCACCGGGCTGGGGCTTGTGATTTCAAAGCGGATCATCACCGGCATGGGCGGTGAGATTGGCGTTGAGAGTGACGTGGGAAAAGGCAGCATATTCTGGTTCGAACTGCCTGTTAAAGTCTCGGGTGACGCGCCGCCAAGCACCGATTCCGCCGCAGCCTATGCACCTGACAGTGCGGGGCACTATGATGCCCGCATTCTTTTGGCAGAGGACAACGCGATCAACAGCGAAGTGGCAAAGGCCCTCCTTGAAAGCTTTGGAGCGACGGTCACAGTGGTGGAAAACGGGCAACTGGTCATCGGGCGTCTGCGCGAACAAAGCTTTGACTTCGTGATCATGAATCAACAAATGCCGGTTATGGACGGGATCGCGGCCACGCAGGAGTTGCGCGCGATGGGATGCGCCGCGCCGATGGTAAGCTTGACTGCAAACGCGTTTGCCGAAGACCGCCAGCGCTGCCTTGACGCAGGCATGGATGATTTCGTCGCGAAACCCGTAACACGCGAAAAAATTGCAGCGATCCTCGCCCAATTCGCGACGCCAGCAAAAGAGCCTGACCTGCTCGACCTGAACCAGTTGGAACAGGTTATCGATGATTTTGGACTTCCGCTGTTCGAAGAATTACTCGCGCAATTGGCGCGGGACGGACAGTCACTTTTGCAATTGGCGACTGACAACGCGGACTGACAAGACGCCGATATCTTTGACCCTCCGCTTCATGCGCTGAAAGGGGCTGCATCTACCCTTGGACTGAAACGCGCAGGGGGACAGGCGCAGGCATTGCGCCACGGCCGGTCACCAATACTTCAAGCGCTTGATTCGTTGGTCAATCTGTTGGGCAAAAGCATTGACGCAGCCAGCGGTTAGGGCCGCTTTCGCATTGGCCGCGAGGGCCAAAAAAAGCCCCCCGCACAACGATGCGGGGGGCTTTTGCTGCCTTTTGGCAGTGATTGATTATTCGTCGCCCTTCAGCGCCGCACCAAGGATATCACCCAAGGATGCGCCGGAGTCAGACGAGCCGTACTGCTCAACCGCTTCTTTTTCTTCTGCGATTTCACGTGCTTTGATCGACAGGCCCAACTTGCGGGTCTTGCTGTCGATGTTGGTCACGCGGACGTCAACCTTGTCACCAACGCCGAAACGCTCTGGGCGCTGCTCGGCACGGTCACGGGACAGGTCGGACCGACGGATGAAGCTCTTTGCACCTTCATAGTCGACTTCGATGCCACCGTCTTCGATCTTGGTCACTTCAACAGTGATGATCGAACCACGCTTCACGCCGCCAACAGCTTCTGCAAATGGGTCACCGTCAAGTGCCTTGATCGAAAGCGAGATACGCTCTTTTTCGACGTCAACTTCAGCAACTTTCGCACGGACCATGTCGCCCTTGCGGAAATCACCGATGACGTCTTCGCCGCGGCCTTCCCATGTCAGGTCGGACAGGTGAACCATACCGTCGATATCGCCTTCAAGACCGATGAACAGACCGAACTCAGTGATGTTCTTGACTTCACCCTCAACTTCAGTGCCCTCGGGGAACTGCTCTGCAAAGACTTCCCATGGGTTGCGCTGGGTCTGCTTGAGCCCAAGGGAAACGCGGCGCTTGGCGCTGTCGATTTCCAGAACCATGACTTCGACTTCTTGCGAAGTCGAAACGATCTTGCCGGGGTGAACGTTCTTTTTGGTCCAGGACATTTCGGAGACGTGGACCAGACCTTCGACACCGGCTTCCAGCTCAACAAATGCGCCGTAGTCTGTGATGTTGGTCACGCGGCCCTGATGCACAGTGCCGATACCAAAGCGGGATTCAACTGCATCCCATGGGTCTTCCTGCAACTGCTTCATGCCAAGGCTGATGCGGTGTGTTTCCTTGTTGATCTTGATGACCTGCACCTTGATCGTTTCACCGATCGCGAGGATCTCGGATGGGTGGTTGACCCGGCGCCATGCCATGTCGGTGACGTGCAGCAGACCGTCAACACCGCCCAGATCAACGAACGCACCATATTCGGTGATGTTCTTGACCACACCGTCAACTTCCTGTCCTTCGGTCAGGTTACCGATGACTTCGGCGCGCTGTTCGGCACGTGATTCTTCAAGGATCGCACGACGGGACACAACGATGTTGCCACGGCGACGGTCCATTTTCAGGATCTGGAATGGCTGCTTGAGGCCCATGAGCGGGCCAGCGTCACGCACAGGGCGCACATCAACCTGTGAGCCCGGCAGGAACGCAACCGCGCCGCCAAGGTCCACGGTAAAGCCGCCTTTTACGCGGCCAAAGATCGCGCCATCGACACGCTCTTCGTCAGCATATGCTTTTTCCAGACGATCCCATGCTTCTTCACGGCGCGCCATCTCGCGAGAGATAACAGCTTCACCGCGGGCGTTTTCAACCTGACGCAGGAACACTTCAACAGTGTCGCCAACGGCCAGTTCAGCCTCTTCACCGGGATTTGCGAATTCTTTGATATCAACGCGGCCTTCCATCTTGTAGCCGACGTCAATGATGGCTTGGCCTGCTTCAATAGCGATGACTTTGCCTTTGACAACAGACCCTTCGGCCGGTGTGTCAATTTCGAAGCTTTCGTTCAAGAGTGCTTCAAACTCTTCCATAGTGTTAGCCATGTGGCAGTTTTTTCCTAATCTAGCTTTTATACGGGCCGCGCGGTTGTCTCCGCCGGTCTTTAGGTGATTACCCACCGCAGGTGGGACGGGTTTCAGTTGGTCTAGCATCGTCACGGAACATAAAACGACAGGGCCGGCTTAGTTACCGACCCCGCTCAAATCTCAAGTCCGCGCCTGTCTCGACGCTTCGACAGCGGTGATATAGGACGGTTTGGCTATGTTTGCAAGGGACTTTGCGCCAAACTTGCCCGGCACATCAGGCCGGGTTTTCCGCCGCTTTGCGCAATTGATGCGCCGCTGCAAAAGACACCAGCTTGCGGCTTCCGGCATCCCACAGGTCCAGCCGCGCGCATTTGAAGCTTTCCATCAGGGTCATGCGGTTACAGTCAACCAGTTCTTCGTGGTCGCGCAGAACCTCGCTAAGCCGATAAAAGGGGATGCGGCTATAAAGATGGTGCACGTGGTGAATCCCGATGTTGGCGGAAAACCAGCGCAGGATCGGCGGCAGGTCGTAGTGTGAGCTGCCATAAAGCGCCGCCTCGTGCAGTTGCCAGTCTTCGCTATGGTCCCATTGGGTCTGTTCGAACTGGTGCTGGATATAGAACAGCCAAACCCCCACTGACGCTGCAATCAGGGTGGTTGGAAGCGCCACCAGAAACAACGCCTGCCAACCGCCGAAATAAACGATTGTGGCCATGATCGCGGCTGTGCAGAAATTCGTACCCATCGCAGAGATCCAGTAGCTTTTCCCCTGAGTCATCAATCCAAATGGCAAACGGTTTTGCAGTAAGAAGATGTAGCTTGGCCCCAATCCGAACATGACAATCGGGTGCCGGTAAGCACGATAAAGGAACCGGCCAAAGGCCGTCCGCTGGTGATATTCCTCTGTTGTGAGGGTCATCACGTCGCCAATGCCCCGGTGATCCAGGTCACCCGCATGACTATGGTGAATCGAATGGGTGCGCCGCCATACATCGTAGGGTGTCAGTGTCACAACGCCCAGCGCCCGGCCGACCCAGTCACTGACGTTGCGGTTCCCAAAGAATGACCCATGCCCGCAATCGTGCTGGATGCAGAAGAGACGCAGCAGAAAGCCACCATTGACCGCCGAAATCAGAAAGGCCCCGAGATAGCTGTATTGCGCCACCCAACAAGCCAGAACCCACAGGGCAATAAAGGGGATGACACTGATCCCAAGCTCAAATGTGCTGCGTAAACTGTCAGGTTCACGGTACTTCGCAAGAATCCTGATCCAGTCACGGGCGGCGGGAATGTTATGTGGGGCGGGCTGAGTGGTCGCGTGGGTATTGTCTGTCATGGTGGTGCGTTGTTCCTTTGCCGTTCCCCGATACAGCAATTCCGTTACTTAGCAACTAAGCATCTTGCCCTAGCGGCAAGGAAATTGGCTTTGTCTCATTGCTGCAATTGTCCCTAGGCCCGCTTATGGTGCCGATTTCCATCTTCAAGGGGCCGAAAAATAGCAGTTTTTTTGGGGTGCACCCGAACAGGTCGCGAAAAACTCCTTGTAGCATTTTTCCGGCACAGGCCGCGCAAGGCGCTTATGTCGCAGGGCCGTTGGATTTTACAGCTTGTGCAACGCGTCCTGCACCGCGCCGAAATAGGCGCCGACCTGCGCCCCATCGACCAAGGCGTGATGCACCTCGAGTGTCATGGCCATGTCCCATCCATCGCCATTTTGGACGAATTTTCCCCAAGTCACCCGCGGGATGCAATCCTCTGGGCCCGGAAGGGCATTGTTGATGCTGCTATAGTCCAGCCAGGGCATACACGACAGATAAGCCAGATCGTCGCGCTCACCGGTGTTCGGGGCAAGAGAACGGCCAGCGGCGACCGCAGTGATCAATCGGGCCGCTTGCGCATCGAACGCGGCAAAATCTGCCACGAAGGGGACGTATGCGTAACCAAAACTGCCCGCCGCCTTTGGCACCGTCATGGACAGGCTGATCATGTCATGGCGCACCACCTGATCACCCCGAAAACGCATGCACAGTTCCGGGACCGCATGAATGCCCGCGCCAATCGCAAAAAGGCAGGCCCGATAGGCAGAAAGCCCACCCGCCTTGCGCGCAATGATATTGCTCACATCCAGTCGGGATGTGATGGCGTAATGCGGTTTCTGGTAGGACCGGAACAGTTGAAACTGGGCAGCGCGGGGCCATGTCGCAAGGTCAACAGTCCGATAGGTCATTGGCGTTCCTTCAATTCGATCCAGGAAACAGCAAACCGCCGTTAGCGCGCGCGCTCGATAACCTCGACCGCGCGCGCGATAGCATCTTCGATCGTCATGTCCGAAGTGTCCAACATCACCGCGTCGGCTGCAGGTTTCATCGGCGCCTCAGCGCGGCCGCTGTCACGGGCATCGCGTGCCTTCACATCCGCCAGAACAGAGGCCAATGTGACGTCAGCCCCCTTCGATAGCAGTTCCTTGTATCTTCGTTCCGCCCGGCATTCGGCACTGGCGGTCACATAAATCTTGACCGCCGCATCGGGGCAGATGACCGTCCCGATATCGCGGCCATCCAACACGGCCCCATCGGCACGCGCGGCAAACTTGCGCTGAAAATCAACCAATGCGCTGCGCACATCAGCAATGACAGCAACCTTGCTGGCGGCTTGGGCTACAGCGGCGGTGCGCAACTGATCATCCTCAAGATCACATGGGTCAAGCGTGTGGGCAACGTCAACAGGATCGCCACCAGCCAGCACCTTGGCCGCCACAGCACGATAGAGCAGACCTGTATCCAGATGTGCAAAGCCAAAACGCGCCGCCACAGCCTTGGAGATCGTGCCTTTACCGGCTGCCGCTGGTCCATCAATGGCCACTGTAAATGTCACTCTATGCTCCCGACTATTACCGCGATTGGTCCTGTGTCAGCGCCCTAGCCATTCTTGCGAACAAGTTGCGCCCCCAGGTCAGCCATCAGACTCTCAAAAATTGGGAAGGACGTGGCAATTGGCGACCCGTCGTCAACGGTCATCGGTTTCTGAGTGGCCATTCCCATCACCATAAATGCCATGGCGATGCGATGATCAAGCACACTCGCAACGGTGACGCCGCCAGGCACATTGCCATGGCCGCGTCCCGTGACGCGCCACCAGTCAGGGCCTTCGTCAACGGTAACGCCTGCCGCCCGCAAGCCCTTGGCCATCGCATCAATGCGGTCGCTTTCCTTGACGCGCAATTCCCTGACGCCCAGCATATCCGTAACGCCCGTTGCAAAGGACGCCACAACCGACAAAACAGGATATTCATCAATCATACTGGCCGCGCGTGCCGGGGGGACGGCAACGCCCTGCAAATCAGGAGAATATTTGGCACGCAAATCGGCAACAGGTTCACCGCCTTCTTCGCGCATGTTTTCATAGGTCAGATCGGCACCCATTTCCTGCAGGGTCGTAAACAGCCCGGCCCTGGTAGGATTCAAGCCGATGTTGGGAACCAGAACATCAGATCCCGGCGTGATGATCGCCGCGCAAACAGGAAAGGCCGCAGAGGAGGGATCGCGCGGCACGACAATATTCTGCGGGATCAATTCGGGCTGACCATCAAGAGTGATCACGCGGCCTTCGTCCGCCTCTTCAACAGTCAGGGTTGCACCAAACCCTTGCAACATCCGCTCCGTATGGTCGCGGGTCGCTTCCTTCTCGATCACGACGGTCTGGCCGGGGGCATTAAGGCCTGCCAGCAAGACCGCAGACTTCACCTGCGCTGATGGGACAGGAACAGTGTAGCGCACGGGAACAGGGTCAGCCGCGCCAACAATCGTCATGGGCAAACGGCCCCCTGCCCTGCCGACGGCCTCGGCCCCGAACAGGGCCAACGGGTCCGTGACGCGGCTCATGGGGCGGCCGTTTAAGGATGCATCGCCCGTGAAGGTGGCCGAAATTGGTGAAGTCGCCATCGCCCCCATGATCAAACGCACACCTGTGCCGGAATTCCCGCAGTCGATGACTTGCTCAGGTTCCGCAAAACCACCGACGCCAACACCTTGAACAGTCCATGTGCCATCGCCATGATCGGTCACGGTGGCCCCAAAGGCGCGCATCGCCTTGGCTGTATCCAGCACATCTTCGCCTTCCAGCAGACCGGAAATATGGGTTTCTCCCACGCAAAGTGCACCAAGAATCAATGAGCGATGTGAAATCGACTTGTCACCTGGCACATTTGCGATCCCGCGCAAGGGACCACAGGGGCGAGAGGTCATTGGAACAGGGGTGCCATGGCCGGACATCAAATCACTTTCCTATTGCATCAGCGGCCTGATACCGTAGCAACGGATCAGGGTCCATCGCCCCGACTTCTTTTGGCCAAAAATATCCAATCCCCCCGGATCAAGCCGCGTGAAACGTCAGATAGTAGGGTCTACGGCCTTCCCGCAGGGCTTTTTGCTCATACCGGGTCGACGCCCAGTCAGCCCAGGGCGTCTGCCAGTCGGCGGCGCATTCAGCTTGCCAGACAAAGCCATGACGGGGCACCTGCTCAAGCGTTTGACGGACATAGTCGGGAATATCCGTCGCAACGCGCAACTCTGCCCCGGGTTTCATCACGCGCGCCAGTGGGGCCAGGTGTTCCGGTGTCACAAAGCGGCGCCGATGATGGCGCTTCTTCGGCCAAGGATCAGGGTAGTTGAGGAAAACTCTGCTGAGCGTATCATCGGGCAACACATCAAATAAATCCCGAACATCGCCGGGGTGGATGGCAACATTGTCGATATCAGCCTTGCGTATTTTCCCCAACAGCATGGCCACACCATTGATGAAAGGCTCACAGCCCAGAATCCCGACATCGCGATATGTCTGCGCCATATGAACCAGATGCTCGCCACCGCCAAAGCCGATTTCAAGCCAGATGTCCCGATCACCAAACAAACACGCCAGATCAAGTGGGGTGCGTTCGGGATTTTCTTCCCAACTGACAGGGCCGGGCGAAAGCGGAGCGAGGTCGTTTTCAAGGTAATCATGCTGTGCGGCACGAATGGTCTTGCCACGAAATCGGCCGTAAAAATTGCGCCAAGGGGCGCCGGATGGATGGTTAGTCTTGCTCATGCGGCGGCATCTAGCAATTGCACGCCGCATGAGCAATATTTTAAAAAGCCGGCGGATCAAGATCCACCTTACGCTACTTTAGCTGCTTCACTTTGAAGAACCGTAAGATGGGTTTCAACCCATCCCCGCCTAAACAGCCCCTTTGAGCGCATCAACCAAATCAGTCCTTTCCCAACTGAAACCACCATCAACATCGGGCTCGCGACCGAAATGGCCATAGGCAGCTGTACGTTCATAGATCGGCCTGTTGAGCTGAAGGTGATGGCGGATGCCGCGAGGGGTCAGATCAACCAACTGGCCAATCGCGCGCTCAATCGCCGCTGGGTCGACTTCGCCTGTCCCGTGGGTCTCGGCATAAATGGACAGTGGCTTGGCCACACCAATTGCATAGCTCAGTTGTATTGTGCAGCGTTCTGCCATACCCGCAGCCACCACGTTCTTGGCCAGGTAGCGGGCAACATATGCCGCCGACCGGTCAACTTTTGTCGGGTCCTTACCAGAGAACGCACCCCCGCCATGTGGGGCCGCCCCGCCATAGGTATCAACAATGATCTTGCGCCCGGTCAGCCCTGCATCGCCGTCAGGCCCCCCGATGACAAACTTGCCCGTCGGGTTAACCCACCATTCGGTCTGTGGGGTGATCAGCCCGTCGGGCATGACCTGCCTGATATAGGGTTCAACAATGGCCCGAATATCATCGCTGGACTGGTTTTCATCAGCATGTTGGGTCGACAAAACAATCGACATCACCTCTACCGGTTTGCCATTGGCATAACGCAGAGATACTTGGCTCTTGGCATCGGGGCGCAACGTGGGCTGTTCGCCGGATTTACGCACTTCGGCCAAACGGCGAAGAATTGCATGGGCGTATTGAATAGGCGCGGGCATCAACGCATCGGTTTCGGTTGTCGCATAACCAAACATGATGCCCTGATCACCGGCACCTTCTTCCTTGTTATCACTCGCATCGACGCCTTGGGCAATATGCGCGGATTGTTCGTGCAGCAGGTTCGTAATCTTGCAGGTCGCATGATGGAACTTGTCCTGCTCGTAGCCAATATCCTTGATGCATGCGCGGGCAATATCATCAACCCTGTCCATGCAATCCGTGAGCTTGGCCTTATCGGCAAGACCGATTTCTCCGCCAATGACAACGCGGTTGGTGGTTGCAAAGGTTTCGCAGGCCACGCGCGCCTCTGGTTCTTCGGACAGCAGTGCATCCAGAACCGCATCTGAAATGCGGTCACACACTTTATCCGGGTGTCCTTCGGACACAGATTCCGAAGTGAAAATATAGTCCTGTCTTGCCATGGGGAAGTGCTCCAGTAAAATCATCTGCCACGTCAGGAAGCCGTTGTGACAGCACTGTCCACGGGTCTATGCTTTCGGTCGGCTAAGGTCAATCGTCGTTCCGCAGTCGCCCCCAATAGGCACCAAATGTTAACAAAACCAGCAACAGTAAGATCGGTCGATCGCCCCATTTGGCATAGAGTGTCATCGGCAGCACCCGCGGCAGCGCCAGATCCATGGCACCTGCATGACCCAGCGGAATACTCTGCACGATGCGCCCATGCGCATCAATAACCGCGGAAATACCGGTATTTGCGGCACGCACCATCGGCAGCCCCTGCTCGATCGCGCGCAAACGCGCCTGTGCCAGATGTTGATACGGGCCCGCCGCCTGACCAAACCAGGCGTCGTTGGTGATCAGGACCAGCAGACGCGGGCGCTGGACGGGGCGCGCTATCTCTTCGGCAAAGATACCTTCGTAGCAAATCAGTGGCACGGCGGCACCAATTCCCGGCAAAAAGACCGTGTCGCTGCCCTGCCCGGGCGTGAAGCCACCACCGATGACATCCGCCAACCCGGACACCCCAAACTGCGCCGCCCAGCGGCCGCCAGGGATGTATTCGCCAAAGGGCACAAGGTGGCTTTTGTCATAGAGGTCAGTGATTTCCCCGTTACCGTTCAGCACCACAAGACTGTTGTAGAACCGGTCTTGATCGTCAACGCGCTGAATACCAAAAACCAATGGTGCCCCCTGCGCCGCCTCAACCAGCACAGAGGTGTCGGCTTCAACATAGTGCAAAAGAGAAGGGATTGCCGTCTCTGGCCAGACAACCAGATCAGGGGCAGTGCCCTGTGCGCTCAGGTCCAAAAGCCTGCGCAAGAAAATGTTCCGAAATGCCGGGTCCCATTTTTGATGCTGCGGCGCATTGGGCTGGACGATCCTGACAATCGGTGCCTCGGCGATCGGTTCATTGGGTTCTGGTGGGACCAACGCAAACGCCACGGCAAAAAACCCTGCCCCAATCAAAACACCCATCACCCTGCGCCCGAAAAAGAACTGCGCCGCGCCATAGGCAGCCAGCACCGTGAGCAGCGTCAAGAAATGCGGTCCCCCAAACCCGGCGGCCTGTGCCAGCCATGTCGGCACCCAGATGTGCCCCAGAAGAGCCCAGGGAAAGCCTGTCAGAATAAGTGACCGTGCGATTTCGACCCAGACCAGACATAGGGCGAGCATGAAAAGACTGCGCGGTGCCAAACGCGCCGCCACATAGGACGCCAGCGCCCAGAACAGTGCCGCCCCGGAGGCCATAAAAACGATCGCAAATGGGGCCATCCAGCCGTGGCGGGCCAGATCAATCAGAAACGGTTCGATGATCCAGCGCAGGCTGAACCCAAAGTACCCCAATCCGACGCTCCACCCATAGAACGAGGCTTGCCGGGGCGAAACAGCAGTTGAATGAATCGCCAGCACAGCCGCCAGCGCGACAATGGAAACCGGCCACAGGTCATTTGGCGCCTGCCCAAGTGCGGCCAGTAAGCCAAGCAAGACAAGCAAGGCAAAGCGATACCTTAGACCAAGCCCCACAAACCGGCCCAGAGTTTTAGCCACGCTGACTGCCGCTCAGACACACACGCAGGCGCTTGATACGGCGCGGATCGGCGTCCAGCACCTCGAATTCGACCCCGTCAGGATGTGTGACGACCTCGCCACGCGCGGGCAAATGCCCGGCAAGCAATGTCACAAGGCCACCCAGCGTGTCGATTTCCTCTTCATCAATCTCTTCATGCGCTGTCAGATTGATGCCGATTTCTTCCTCGAAATCCTCAAGTTCTGTCCGGGCCTGCACAATATAGATGCCCGGCTTTTCAAGTGACCAGCTTTTGGCCTCTTCGATGTCATGTTCATCTTCGATCTCGCCCACGACCTGTTCGATCAAGTCTTCGATCGTAACCAACCCATCGGTGCCGCCGTATTCGTCGATGACCAGCGCCATGTGAATCCGTTCTGCCTGCATCTTTTGCAGCAACACACCCAGTGGCATGGACGGGGGCACAAACAGCAAAGGGCGCAGCATAGCGCGCAGGTCAAAATCATCACCCGCGCCGTTAAAGCCATATCGCAGCGCGAAATCCTTGAGGTTCGCAGTACCGATCGGCGTATCAAGGGTCCCGTCAAAGACCGGCAGGCGGGTGAGGCCACACTCGCGAAAAATCTCGACCAGCTCCTGTTTGGTCGCGGTGACCGGGGCTGCGATGATATCCGTTTTGGGGATCGCCACGTCTTCAACACGCATCCGGCTGAGGTTGAGCATGCTCAATGTGGACCCCGCAGATGAATAGGATTGCCGGGGGCTTTCTAGATCTTCTTCGTCTGTGTGTGGGGGAAAGACGGCATCCCGAAAACGGGCAAATACGCCCGGCTTGTCATCGTCATTGTCCAACTGCGCGCTTTGCGCTGCAATAGATGGACCTTCGCTCGTGTCGCCCATTTCATCCTTACCTACGCGCGCGGAATTGCGCGCTTATTCCCTATATGGATCACAAATACCCATTTTGCCAAGTATCTCTGTTTCCAATGCTTCCATCAGGGTGGCGTCGCGGTCACGCTCGTGATCGAAACCCAGCAAATGCAGAGTGCCATGCACAAGTAAATGAAGTGTGTGATCGGTGATCGATTTGCCTGCGGCAGCCGCTTCTTTTGCGCAGGTATCATAGGAAATCGCAATATCGCCCAGTTCGTTATCCGGACCAGGTTGCGGCGGCAGCGGCATTTCGCCGTCGACAGCAGCGCCCCGTTCGTCCGCAGGCCAGCTCAGCACGTTTGTTGGCGTTGGCCTGCCACGAAAATCCTCGTTCAAGGCGGCGATCCGCGCATCATTGCAGGCAAGCAGGCTGACTTCAAACACCGAAGGCTCCAGCCCCAACCGGGTGAGAGTGGCATCGGTGGCCTGCTCTGCCAGTTCCTCCAGTGAAACGGAAATCCAGCGCCGATCCTCAACCATGCAATCAACAGTCACAGGCACCACCCATTTTTTTATGGCTCACTAGTCTTAAGGCTCACTTGGGGTCGTCTTTTTCATAGGCTTCGATGATCGCGGCCACCAGCGGATGCCGCACGACATCTTTGGCTGTGAAATAGTTGAAACTGATTTTGGGAATGTTCTTGAGCAGACGCTCCGCATCCCATAGCCCCGAATTGACGCCACGCGGCAAGTCGATCTGGGTGCGGTCGCCGGTGATGACCATACGCGATCCTTCGCCCAGACGGGTCAGAAACATTTTCATCTGCATGGTGGTTGCATTCTGCGCCTCGTCCAGCACCACGAATGCGTTCGACAGAGTGCGCCCGCGCATAAAGGCCAAAGGCGCGATTTCGATGACCTTTTCCTCCATCATCTTGGCCGCCTGCTTGCCCGGCAGAAAATCATTCAGCGCGTCATAAAGCGGCTGCATGTAGGGGTCGACCTTGTCCTTCATGTCACCGGGCAAATAGCCCAGCTTCTCGCCCGCCTCGACCGCAGGGCGGGACAGGATGATCTTGTCCACGTGACCGCTGATCAGCATGTTCACACCGACAGCCACGGCCAGATAGGTTTTACCCGTCCCCGCAGGGCCGATGCCAAAAGCCAGTTCCTTGTCAAACAACGATTTGACATAGGCTTTCTGCGCATCGGTGCGCGGTTCAATCAGCTTTTTGCGGGTCTTGATCTCGACCCGGCTGGTTTCGCCTTTGAACAGCTCGATCTGGTCACCATCACGCGCAGGCCCGCGCACAGGCTCCGGCCCCATCCGCAATTCGCGGTCCAGATCGCCGGGTTCAAGCGTGCGCCCGGCTTCGAGCCGCTGATAAAGCGCCTGCAGGACTTGCACGGTATCCTTGCGCGCATCCTCTTCGCCGATCACGGCAAGCTGATTGCCGCGGCGCAGGATCTGCACACTTAGTCTATCTTCGATGGTGGTGAGGTTGCGGTCATATTCGCCGCAAAGGTCAATCAACAGAAAGTTATCGGGGAATTCCAAAAGGTCTTCTGCGGTCGCTTCAGCGGGTGGGGTCAGGGCACCGGTGGCCAAACAGCTCTCCTTTGAGTCTTTATGATCTGATGGTGCCGACACAAGCACGCAGGCGCAAGCGCTGGCTGACATTTGTCATCGAATTGATACGAAAAAGATGATCAAACCGTTTGGCGTGCGCGCAGGTTCGCCCGAATAAACGCCAGAATGAAAATCACGGTAAGCATAAGGATGATCGTGGGGGCTGGTGCGCTGTCAATAAAGAAGCTCAGGTAGACCCCTGCCAACCCGGCCAAGAGTGTGACGCCAAAGGCAATCGGAAGCATCAGACTTAACCGTCTGGTGAGCAGAAACGCAATAGCTCCGGGTGCGATCAGCAGGCCGATGGACAGGATGATACCAACCGCTGACAATGTGGCCACGATGGTCAGTGACATCAGCGCCAGCAGCCCGTAATGCAGCCAGCCCACCCGCAGCCCCACGGCCTGCGCCTGGACGGGATCAAAGGCGTGCAGCATGAAATCCCGCTGTTTGGCAAGGATCACAAAGCCCACAAGTGCGGCGATCACCCCGGTTGTCCAGAGATCCGCCGCCGAAACCCCGAGCATATTGCCAAAAAGGATATGATCCAGATGCACCTCGGTCGAGATTTTGGTGTAGATCACAATCCCAAGGCCGAACATGCCCGAAAAGACGATCCCCATCACCGTATCCTGTTTGACCCGGCTGTTGGCCGACAGAAAGCCGACGGAAAGCGCGCAGACCATGCCCGCAGCAAAGGCCCCGATGATCAGCGGGATATTCAGCAGATAGGCAAAGACCACGCCGGGCAAGACTGCATGGCTGATGGCGTCGCCCATCAGGGACCAGCCCTTCAGTACCAGAAAGCACGACAAAAGGCTGGTTGGCACCGCGATCATGGCGACCATCAGGAACGCCTTGTTCATAAACGCGAACTGAAAGGGGAAAAGCCAATCCATCACGCGCGCTCCAATGCTTGGGCGGCTTTCCGTCGCGCGGCCAGATAGCCGTGCTTTGGGGCCCAGACGAACGTCGCAAGAAAGATCAGCGTTTGCAGCGTCACAATCATGCCGCCTGTCGCCCCATCCAGAAAATAGCTCAGGTACGCACCGACAAAACTGGTCCCGGCCCCGATGGCGACACTCAGCATCAGCAAACGCGGGAACCGGTCGCAAAGCAAATAGGCCGTAGCCCCCGGCGTGACCACCATCGCAATGACCAGAAAAGCGCCTACTGTCTGCAATGCCGCCACGCAGGATGCCGAAAGCAGCGTAAAGAAAACGACGCGCAAAAGGCCCGGCCGCAAACCAATAGACCTTGCATGGTTTTCGTCAAAGAAGACGACCATCAAGTCCTTCCACTTCGCCAACAGCACCGCCAGCGTCACAAAACCGATGATTGCCAGTTGCAGCGTATCCGACGGGGTGATGGCCAGAATGTTGCCCATTGTGATGGTCTGGATGCTGACCGATGTAGGCGACAGCGACACCATGAACAGGCCCAGCCCAAAAAACGACGTGAAGATCAGGCCGATGATCGTGTCCTCTTTCAATCCGGACCGTTGGTTGAGGAACAGCATCGCACCGGCAGCCAGCCCGCCAGCGGCAAAAGCGCCCAGCGCAAAGGGCAGCCCCAGCATATAGGCACCAGCGACACCGGGCACGATTGAATGGCTCAGCGCATCGCCGATCAGCGACCAGCCCTTGAGCATCAGGTAGGCCGACAAGAACGCACACACGCCCCCGACCAGCGCACTGACCCACATGGCGTTGAACATGTAACCGTAGCTGAAGGGTTCCAGCAACAGGCCCATCACCTTTCATCCTCATACATCACAAAGGGCCGTTCATCGTCGGTGATGACACGGATCGTGCGGCCGTCTTCGTCTTCGTGCAGGTCAGAGCCGCCCAAAACGAAGTGACGCAGCACGCCGCCGAACGCGACTTCGAGATTCGCGCGGGTAAATGTCGTTTCCGTCGGGCCGTAGGCCAGCACGGTTTCCTTGACCAGCACGGTCCGGTCACAGAATTCAGGCACCGACCCAAGGTTGTGAGTCGATACCAGCATCACCCGGCCTTCGTCCCGCATTTCGCGCAGCAGGGCGATGATCGCCTCTTCGGTCTGCACATCGACGCCCGTGAAAGGTTCATCGAGCAGAATCACCTGACCCTCTTGCGCCAGTGCGCGGGCAAGAAAAACGCGCTTGCGCTGCCCGCCCGATAGCTCGCCAATCTGCCGATGCCGAAAGTCGGACATATTCACCCGCGCCAAGGCGCCGGTGACGGCGTCATGATCGGCCTTCTTGGGACGGCGAAAAAACCCCATATGGCCATAGCGACCCATCATCACCACATCTTCGACCAGCACCGGAAAGGTCCAGTCGACCTCTTCCGACTGGGGCACATAGGCGACCGTGTTCAGGCGCAACGCTTCTTTCACGGGCATGCCCAGTACCGTGATGTCACCGCGGGCCGTGGGGACAAAACCCATGATTGCCTTGAACAGCGTAGACTTGCCTGCCCCGTTCACGCCCACCAGTGCAGTGATCGTACCGGTCGGAATCTCGAAAGATGCATCGCGCAGGGCCGTGTGGCCGTTGCGATAGGTCACAGTTACATCATGGGCAGAAATGCCTGATGTCGTCATTCTGTCAGACCCTCGGCGATAGTTTCGGTCGTGATCCGCAGCAGATCAAGGTAGGTCGGCACATCACCGTCCGCTTCGGTCAGACTGTCGACATAAAGCACACCGCCATATGTGGCACCTGTTTCACGTGCCACCTGTTCGGCGGGTGACTGACTGACGGTGCTTTCGCAGAAAACGGCGGGAATTTTGTTGTCGCGGACCCCGTCGATGACCTTGCGCACCTGTTGCGGCGTGCCTTGGGCATCAGCATTCATCGGCCAGAGGTAAAGCTCTTTCATCTGATAATCGCGAATCAGATAGCTGAATGCCCCCTCGCAAGTGACGAGCCAGCGGCGGTCTTCCGGCACGGCCAGAATGCGGTCGCGCAAAGGTGCAAGGGTTGCCGTAATCTGCGCTTTGTAGCTTGCGGCATTGGCGCGGTAGGTGTCCGCATTTGCAGGATCATACCGTGAAAATGCGTCGCTGATATTGTCGACGTAAATCAGCGCATTGGTCAGCCCCATCCATGCATGCGGGTTGGGCTTGCCGTCATATTCGCCCTCGGTGATGCTGATCGGGTCAATCCCGTCGGTGATTGTCACGCTGGGCACATCGCCGAGATTGGCGAGGAACGGCTCAAACCACAACTCAAGGTTCAGCCCGTTCCACAGGATCAAATCGGCATCAATCGCCCGGACGATATCGCGCGGGGTCGGCTGATAGCCGTGAATTTCCGCCCCCGCCTTGGTGATGCTTTCCACATCAGCCACGTCGCCCGCGACGTTGCGTGCCATATCCGCTATGACGGTAAATGTCGTGACCACTTTGAAGCGGTCTTCCTGCGCCCAGCCACCCGTCGCGAGACAGGCGAAACATACGAACGCGCCGATCAATTTCATCCTGATCATACTTTTGATGTCCCCAATCAAATGAATCGACAGTTGCATATGAGAATAATTCGCAACAGTAAACATCATTGTGTGACTTGCACAGTCTTGTGAGACGCCTTGAGAGAGACGCCCAAAAAAAACGGCCCGCAGTTTGCGGACCGTTTTCATCAATCTGACCCAAGGGAGGATAGGTCGATCGGAGAGACTTACTTAGCGGAAGTAGTTGCTTTCTTGGCAGCAGCAGTCACTTCGTCAGTTGCTTTCTTGGCAGCAGCAGTCATGTCCTCGGACATGTCCTTGCCAGCGGCGAGAACCAGTTCCATTGTCTGGGTCTGTACTTTTTTCGCGATTTCGGCGAAAGCGGACATGTGCTCAGCAGCGGACTCGGCCTGTGCAGACGCGAAATCCGTCATGGCTTTCGCATAGTCAGCAGGGTCGGCCTTTGCTTTGGACATCGCTTCAACTTTTGCCAGAGTGTCCTGTGTCCACTTTGAAGAAATCTCAGCAGATTTGCCCGCAGCTTCGATTGCAACGCCAGACATTTTTTCTGCCAGCGTCGTCTGGTTCTTGAACTGCTCTTCCATTGCCTTTGTATCCACAGGGAATGATCCCATCATGTCTTTGAATACGGCGGTGAAGTCTTGTGTCTTAGCCATTGTCTTTAATCCTTATATATGTCGGTGCGGAGCCCCCTCCGCGTTTATTTGATACCGACAATATGCATGCTGCAGTGCAGCATTTCAAGCTTTTTCTGCACTGCAGCATAAATTTCTCGAAAGAACTGCTTTAAGACATTAAAACAACTATTTAGGAAGCACATAGGTCCCCGGCGCGGGACAAAGCACAGGACTATCTTCACCGCCAGGTTGTCTTGCCTCCACTTTTTTCCCTGATTTACCCGCTAACCACGAATCCCACCTTGGCCACCATGACCCGGCATGTTTTTCAGCGGCGTCAAACCAGTCGTCTGCCGTCAAACCCATTTCCGGGTTCGTATAGTGACCGTATTTGTTTTTCGTTGGCGGATTGACGATACCAGCGATGTGACCGGATTCGGACAAGATGAAGGTCTTGTCTTTTGAACCCATCTTCTGCACGCCGTTGTAACTGCTTTTCCACGCCGCAATATGATCGGTTTCGCAGGCGATGGCACACAGTGGCACAGTGACATCTTTCAGATGCAGGGTGGTGCCGCAGACTTCGAACCCGTCGGTTGCAAAGCGGTCATCCTGACAAAGCCCGCGCAGATATTCCACGGCCATCTTGGCTGGCAGGTTGGTGCCGTCACCGTTCCAGTACAGCAGATCGAATGCAGGTGGCGCCTTGCCCATCATATAGCTTTTGATTGCCGGCCCATAGATCAGATCGTTTGACCGGAGATAGGAAAAGGTGCGTGACATGAAGAAGGAGTCGAGGATTCCGTTTTGTTCGACTTCCGCCTCGATCCCATTGACGAAATCGTCGTCAAGGAAAACGCCCACTTCTCCGCGGTCAGAAAAGTCGGTCAGCGTCGTAAAGAATGTCGCGCTGTTTACGGAATTGTCTTTGCGCTCTTTCATCAGGGCAAGCGTCAAAGCCAGCGTTGTGCCCGCGATGCAGTAGCCCACCGCATTCACCTTTTTGACACCACAGATCTTTTTGACCTGGTCAATCGCGGTCAAATATCCGTCTTCGATGTAATCATCCATGGATATGTCACGATAGCCTGCATCCGGATTGACCCATGACACGACAAAGACAGTGTATCCCTGATCAACCGCCCATTTGATCAAGCTGTTCTGGGGCTTGAGGTCCAGAATATAGAATTTGTTGATCCACGGCGGAAAGATCATCAGCGGCGTGTTATACACCTTTTCAGTTGTGGGCGTGTATTGGATCAGCTCGAACATGTGGTTACGAAACACCACTGACCCCGGCGTTGTCGCAAGGTTTTCGCCCAGCTTGAACGCCGACTTGTCCGCCAGGGTGACAACGAGGTCACCATCGTTCGCTTCCAGATCGGAAATCAGGTTTTCAAGGCCCGCAACAAGGCTCTCTCCTTCGGTTTCTGCGGCCAGAGCGAGAGCTTCGGGATTCGTGGGCAAAAAGTTAGTCGGGCTGATCAAATCGACCAGTTGCTGCGAAAAATAGCGCAAACGCTTCTTTTCCTCAGAATCAAGCGTTTCGATATTTTCCACTGCCTGCTGCACTGCGGCGCTGTTCATCAGGTACTGTTGCTTGATGAAATTGAAATAGGGGTTGGTGTCCCACAACTCATGAGAGAACCGCCTGTCTTTCGGCGTTTCATCGGCCGCAGGCTGAAGCTTGCCCTGCATCAGCAGATGCTGCGCTTCGACGTAATGTTTGACCGACTTGCCCCAAAACGACACCTGATGTTCGATCAGCTTGGCTGGATTATGCATCATTTCAGTCATGTAGGCCGATGCCGCCTTGACGTATAAGTCGTGGCTTGGCCCCTGCAATGCAGGCGGGACCGGGCGCGATTGCCCCATGACTTTTAGCAAGCGTTGCGTCAGCGCCTCAACTTTTGCCAAGTTTGCTTCAAGTTTCGCCACATTTTGTTGTGATGTCGCTTGATCGACCAAATCGCTTGTTGTCATGTTAACGTTCCTATGCCTATGCTGCACACGCAGCATCCTCTGCGCACCCCGATCGGAGTTACCAAATGAAGTATATGTTGACCTATGACCTGATGGAAAGTGCGCGCAACACAAACCAATGGATGGGCGCCACCGCCCATGCGTTCGCCTCTTACCCCATGATGTCCTGGGGTGCCAACCCCGCAATGGACTGGCTCAAGGCCTGGGGTGAGGTGACTGAACGCACCTTTGCGCGCATGGTGGTCAAGCCCGACTGGAACATTCCGCCGGTGACCGGCGACAAGGGCCGGGATTACCCTGTTGTCGTCGAAACCGTTGTTGAACGCCCCTTTGGTGATCTTATTCATTTCACAATGCCCGGCCGTGCGCCAAGCAAGCGGCGCGTGCTGCTGGTTGCCCCGATGTCGGGTCACTACGCCACGCTGTTGCGCAAGACTGTCATAAGCCTGCTGCCGGATTGCGACGTTTATATCACCGACTGGCACAATGCCCGTGATATTCCGGTTAGTGCTGGCAAGTTCGATATCGAAGATTATACCCTCTATCTGGTTGATTTCATGCGCGAGCTTGGATCGGATATCCATGTCATCGCCGTCTGCCAGCCCGTCCCGCTGACACTGGCCGCGACCGCCTATCTTGCCGAACAAGACCCAGAGGCGCAGCCAAAGTCCCTGACCCTGATCGGCGGCCCTGTCGACCCCGAGGCGAACCACACCGAAGTGACCGACTTTGGCCGTTCCGTCACCATGGGGCAACTCGAAGAAACGATGATCCAGCGCGTCGGCTTCAAATATTCTGGCGTGGGTCGCATGGTCTATCCCGGCCTGTTGCAGTTGGCCTCTTTCATCTCGATGAACGCCGAAACGCACACGAATTCCTTCCGTGATGAAATCATCCGTGTCGCCAAGGGCGAAGCGTCAGAGCATGACCGCCACAATGCATTCTATGATGAGTACCTTGCCGTGATGGACATGACTGCCGAGTTTTATCTGTCAACGGTCGAACGGATTTTCAAGGGGCGTGAAATCGCGCAAAACGACTTTGTCGTTGCCGGGCACAAAGTCGACTTTGGCAAGGTCACAACCGTTGCTGTCAAGATCGTCGAGGGTGAAGCTGATGATATTTCCGCCCCCGGTCAGTGTCTGGCCGCCCTTGGTCTGCTGACCAATCTGCCCGATGAAAAGAAGGCATCGCACCTTGAACCTGGTGCCGGCCACTATGGCATTTTTGCCGGTGGAAGCTGGCGGAATAACATCCGACCGCTGGTGCTCGACTTTATTGACGCCAATTCAGGCGACGCCCCGAAATCCGCCAAAGTTGTCGCAATGAAATAGGCGTAGCGGGCCCTTTCGGCGCTATCCTGCTGGAGCCAGCCTATGGCGCACCACGTTAAAGCCTTCTTTTGCAGTCGGTGGTTCAAAATGCCGTGCGATTTGCCAGAACTGTTCATCGGTCAAGGCAAACGGATGATCACCAGCCAGATTACGGGCGCGCAACCGATCAAGGCATACAGAGTCTGGCACATCCAGATAATGCAGATGATGGGCCACGCCCATATCGCCAAGAATGCCGCGCATCCAGTTACGATTGGCCACCGTATTTGCAGGGAAGTCCAGAACCACCGAAACTCCCGTGCCCAGCAATGAAACGACGTGTGGTGCGATGACTGTCTGCAACTTGGCTGCACACCGCACATAGTCCGACACAGATGTCATCTGGTCTGCAAACAGAGCCGCCAGCCAGACATCCTCTGCCAGCATCACGGTGGCATCCTCACCTGCCAGTGTTGATTTGCCTGTTGCGGGTTTGCCGCACAGAAGGTGCAGCGCAGGTACTGAAGCCGCCATCAGGGCCGCAACATCAAAGGCATTTGCATCCAGCGACGCAATGCATCTGTCACCGGCTCGGCGGCGTCCAATGTAGGCAAATATCCGGCCTGTTCGATCACTTCGAGCGTGCCGTAAGGCAGCATCTCGGCCATGACTTCCTGACGTTTCAAGGGGAATTGCCCGTCAAAACGACCGCAGATCACCATCGATGGTTGCTGCTTGATCGCGCGCAATGTTGCCTGCTGGTCCTTGCGGCGCTGCATCGCACGGGCTTGTTTGACATAGACGTCCGGCCCAAGTGCGCGCCCCATATCCTTGAGCAATTCGATAATCCGCACCTTGTCGCAGTTCGGTCCAAGCCATGTGGAATTCACTTCGTGCTGCAACACGTCATCAAAGCGACCCGATCGCGCGGCAATAATGTGCGGTTCGCGGCCCGCAGCCACCTCGGGCGTGTCGGATTGTGCGGTCGTCGCAATCAGGGCAATGCGCGTGACCCGTTCCGACGCACGCCGCATGATCTCCATCGCGACCATCCCGCCCATGCCCATGCCAGCAAGCGCAAATTTGGACGGGGCCCAGCTCAGGATTTGGCTTGCGACCTCTTCCATCCGCTCGCCACGTGTGGTCGGCGCGAACATGACCGCATGCTCCATACTCAACATTCTGATCTGATAGCCGAATATGCGCGCATCACACAGCATTGGCGGAATCATCACCAGCGTTTCACTTGGCATTCATGCCACCCAATTATTGCCCTGCCGCTAGTTAGCCTGCCGGGCGGGCGCGGTACAAGTGCCCGCATCGCGCAATATACGATCCGACCAAGCGGAAATCTGCTGGACCAGCGGTGCGGTCTGACCAGGGCTGAAAATATCGCCCGCCATGACATGACCATTGGGATCGTCGCCCTTTTGAGGAGTGATCATCAGCGCTTCCGCATCTCCCCCCCAGCGGCCGATCACTTTGCGGATTTCGACCGGGTTCACCACGGTATCGGCATCATTAAAGGCAAAAAAGGCCGGGACGCGAATGGTTGACAGATCAGCCCCCCGCACGGCCCGCACCGCGTCGGCCATGGTGGATACGGCTTCGGTCGGATAGCGGGTCGTCCAGAATTTGGCGTGCGCGGCGTTGATCGGGTCAAAATTGCGCTCGCGTCCAACAAGATATTTCCCCCACACGCGGGAATAAGGCATATCAAGCAGCATTTGTGCAGCCCTATTTGTCAGCCCATAATTTGGCGAAACATGAACCACTGCTGCGGCCTGCCGTCCCTGCGCCAGCGACAGGGTCGCCAACGTGCATCCGGTTGAACAACCCATGATGACAACTTCGTCACCCAATGCTGCGGCAATATCAAACGCCTCTGCCATGTCCTGCTGCCAATCCGCAAATGTGGCCCGCGCCATGGCAGGTCCATCCTGACCATGCCCATCAAGACGGGTAAAAAAGATGTTCGCCCCCAAATGCCCCGCAACCAGATCAGGCAGTGGGCGCAATTCTTCGCCAGTGGCCGAGAATCCATGCACATAGAGCAGGACATAGCGGGTCTTTTGCCCCTCAGCGCCAGCCCAGATGACGCGCTTTTCACAGCCCGGCCTCAGGTTGGGCACAAGCGCTTCCGTCTCGCGCAGATAGTCAGTGATATTCTTGGGATCAAGCAAGGGCACGCTCCGCCTGTGGTCGGTAGAAAATGACAAGACCAAGCACTGCGATGCTCAGGACCGCTGCCGGGATCAAGGTAACAGATAGCTGCAAAGCCGCCAGCGCGCCATCAGTTTGCGCGACATAGCCGCCGGTGGCCTCTTGCCAGCCCGCAGCCGACAGGATCAGCCCCAGCACAGCAGGGGCCAGCGCGTTGGCAAGCTTCTGGCCAAACAGCCAAACCGCCGAAAAGGCCCCTTCCAACGCCAGTCCGGTCTGCGCGCGGGTGACATCCATCAGGTCCGGATACATAGCCCACGGGATTTGCTGATAAGCGCCATTGGTCATGCCCGCCAGCACGAATATCCCTGCGATTGCGGTCACATTGACCGACGGCAGCGCCAGATAGAGCCCGTAAAGCAACCCCACATAAAGACATAGCCCCAGCACCAGCGCCCACAGTTTGCCCAAACGGTGCGACAACAGCACCCATACCGCCTGGCTCAGGATCGCGCCTGCAACAAAGGCCGCAAACATCAGGCTGAGTGTCGACAAGGCCGCCGCAGCGCCTGACAGGGCGGTATCGCCACTATCCACCACCAGATAGATCGCCGCAAAAGGGAGCCCGGCCGTGATCAGCGCAATCGCCATGGTCATCACGCCATAAAGCACCACCAGAACAAGAAACGCACGGTTGGCAAGGACAGTGCGAAAGCTTTCCGACAGACCAACAGGGGCGGCCTGCACAATATGCGGCGCCTTGGCCGTGGCCAGCAAAGACAGCCAGACAGCCCCCGCTATCAGGGGGCTGACAGTGATTGCGGCCCACGCATAGCCTTTCGCCGCTGCAATCCCGGGTATCAGTGCGCCGCCGACCAATATCCCCACGCTGGCAAAGCCCATGCGCCACCCAGTCATGGCAGAGCGTTCGCGCGGGTTCTGTGTAATCTCGCCCGCCATCGCGCCATAGGGAATGGCAATCATCGTAAATCCGATGGTGGCCAGCACGAAAAAGCCGGTGACCCATACCAGATTGCCCGCCAAAGCCAGCCCCTGAGGGACGGCAAAAAGCCCGATCATGCCAGCAGGCATGACAAGCGCACCCCAGAACATCCACGGGGCACGGCGGCCAAACCGGCTTTGGGTGCGGTCGCTCAGATAGCCGATCAACGGGTCTGTAATCATGTCGAAAACCAAAACGGCGGTGGTGACAAAGCCCGCAATGCCCACGGGCACACCAAGGAAAGATGTCAGGAAAGTCAGCACCAGCAATTGCTTGACCACGACAAAGACAACCACGCCCATGTCAGCCAGACCCCAGCCTGCTTTTTGCCCCAATGTCAGCGCCATGCAATGTCCTCCGTCTTGGCGGCAGGCTAGCGGGCCAATGGTGCTGCACGAAACAGAGACGTTGCGTAAGATGGGTTTTAACCCATCCCCGCTGACAGGACGTCCTCTACCGACCGGACGATCAGAGCCAGACAGGCGTCATCTGAAAACCTGTGATCTGCGCCATCCACAAGTGTTAGACGCATATCCGGACCCTCTGCGTGGGCCAGCAGACGCAAGGCCACCGACATATCAACATCCGCATCAGCGGTCCCCTGCAAAAAGCGTACCGGAAATGGCAGCTCCAGCGGATCACGCAGCACCAATCGGGTGCGGCCTTCTTCGATCAGGCGCTTTGTGATAATATAGGGGTCCCCGTATTCAGAAGGCAGTGCCACCTGCCCTGCGGCCAGTTCCGTCTTTTGGTCGTCTGTGAAACTGGCCCACATGCTGTCCTCAGTGAAATCCGGGGCAGCGGCGATTGTGACCAACCCCGCGACCCTCTGCGGCATGGCGCGGGCCACCAGCAGTGAAATCCACCCCCCCATCGAGGAGCCCACAAGAACCACCTTCCCTGCCAAAAGGCCCAATGCGGCACAGGCATCCTCGAACCAGTCGCCGATCGCGCCATCCTCAAAGCGCCCGTCGCTTTCGCCGTGGCCGGAATAGTCAAATCGCAAAAAGGTGCGTCCCGACTCGCGCGCCCATTTTTCCAGATGAACCGCCTTGGTGCCCTCCATGTCGGACTTGAAGCCCCCCAGAAAAACAACCGCCGGGCCTGTGCCATCAGTCAGATGATAGGCCAGCCTGCGGCCTTGCGGTGTCACGAAACTCTCAGCCATTTTGCACCTCTTGCAGCCCACTTGCGATCATGGCGGCAACAAAACACATGACGGCAAAAAGGCCAATCACCAGTGGCACGCTGATAGCGGCCAATACGGCAAAACCCGCGCCGCCAATCATCAGAACAAGCCCGACAATCGTGTTGGAAAGGGCCGTATACTGCGCCCTATCCTGCGGCCCGGCCATATCGACCAGATGCGTGGACCGGCCATTGCGCACCCCCTGATAGGATATCATCAGCCCAAACAGCAAAACCGGCAGCACCAGCGGCACGCCAATGAGCCCTGCAAATTCCAGCCCGATCACCAGAAGCAGCGCGACGCCGCCCGCAATACCGGCCATTTGCAGGACACGCCGCGATGATCTGTCCGACAATCGGCCCCAAACATAAGACGACACCAAAGCCGCCGCGGCCGATGCTAAAACCAATGCCCCCAATGCGCCAAATCCGCTGTCGGGGTTCAGCATGACCAGATAGGGTGGCGCAAGGGCCGTGCCGACCAGCAAAGACCGCACCACGATAAAGCGGGTCAATTGCGGGCGGTCCCGCAACAGACCAAAGGGGACAAAACATATGTCGGCGACCTCTGCGTCAGTACCCGCCTCGCGCAGAGTGGCAAGGATGACTGCGCCCATAGCCCAAAAAGCGGCAGCCAGAAAAATTGCCGAAATTACAATGACAAAGCGATCCCCCAGCCCGGTTAACAGCAAGGCAGCAAAGGCGATCACGCCGACTGCCGCCGCACTGCTGGCCACGCCTGTCGCGGTGCCCCGGCGCGATTTGCCAACGGTCTTGCCCAGAATATCCTTGTAGCTGGCCGAACAGACGGATCGGGCAATGGCCAGCAAGGCCAGAAGGCCCACAATCACCGGCCCCGCCGCTGCCCCGTCAAGTGTCAGGGCGGCCACGGCAATCGCCGCCGCGCTCAGCCCCTGTACAAATGCCCCGCCAACCCAGAACCATTTGCGCACCTGTGCACGCGCAATCACGGGGGATGTCAGCAGTTGTGGCAACAATGCGCCAGATTCGCGGACGGGCACCAACAATCCAGTCCAGAATGCGCCCGCGCCCAGATGGGTCAGGAGCCAGCTCAGCACCAATTTGGGGTCGATCAACCCATCCGCAATCTTGCTGGCGCCGAGCGACAGAACATGCCGCAGGAAATTACCGGCTTCGGCGTCTTGTGCCTTTTGCGGCAAATCCGGATCTGCCGCCTGATCATCGACCAGCACGTCGAATAGCTTTGTGGTCATACTGTCGATCATCCTGACACCCCTTTCGGGTATCAACATAGGGCTTGTCCACAGAATTCTTGTCGCACTGTCTGATAAGCGCAGCGGCGGCACCTGATTTTCCCCAAACGAAACAGTTGCCAAAGACAAGAAAAGACCGGGCCAAGCCCGGTCTGTTTGTCTCTGCACTTTCTGTAAATGCGGATACTTACGAACCGAAGGGTCTAGCCCCCGACGTAGACCGATTTCTGCGGACGGTAAAAAATCTTCTGGTCGTGCAAACGGCCTAGAAGTTCTTCGTTTTCGCGCTGGTCACGCTCGATCACCGAGATCGATTCCAGATGCGCGGGGTTTTCTTCGGTCAAGGCACGGCGCATCCGGCACAACTCGCGGCCGCGCGCGCGCAGTGCTTCTTCAATCATATCGACATCAGATATCGTCAGTTCGAACGTACGATTATAACGCGCCATGGTGAATCCTTTCAGCATAGTTTCATATCGGAAATTTGTGTCGGTTTTACCCACAGACAAGTCGCAGTCAACGTATTCTTGGGTATACATCCGCCTTGCGCCCGCTTAGGGCGATCCCCGCGCGAAAACCGCGGACCAAGGTCGCCTCTTTTTGCGTCGGCCCGCCTTATCTTACAGCACTCACAAACAGGGCCGCGCCTGTCGTGCTGCGCCCATTCGCCCAAGCTTCATCCGCATTGATGACTTCAACCAGTTCGGCATTTGGTCCAAAAAACTCAACCACGCGCGTGGAAAGATCGTAAGTCTCTGTTTCGCCTGATGTTTTCGTTACGGAGCCGATAACGGCATCATTTGCGGGATTGAAGGAGAGCTCACCAGCAATTGCTGTCGCATTTGTCATGCTGAGTTCGTCAGAAATGTTGCTACCCTGGTTGAGTGCGTCAACAACCTCGTCGCTTAACTGGTAAAAATTGTCAGCCTTTCCGGATATTGACTCTTGCGTGAAGTCCACAACCAATTCAGCGTTTCCCACGGCTGCGAAAACGGCATCCACCCTTGAGAACTCAAGAAGTGTAGCTGGCCCATTGTACGAAGCTATACCTGATGTCGGAACGCTGCTCGTCGGGGTCGATTCGAGGTCTGCTGTTATCGTTTCTATTTCACTGTATAAATCGTTTAGCGCGAAAAGACTTAATTCATGGGTTTCCACCGCTCCGTCGGTCGTGCTTGACCCTCCGCAGGCAGAAAGCCCAAAAATACACAGCACAAGGGAAATTTTTAGAAATGTCACTCAGGTTTCTCCTCACAAATCGTTAACAAGGGGTAAACCTCTGGGTTTATCGAAGAAAGCTGAAACGCCGTGCATGGTAAACTCGTGACTTGACAGCAACAGTCGCAGCGGCGACACCCCCGCCATCAACCCGCAACCGGGCGTCCCGTAGGCGCCAAACTGACGAGGAGCCCATCAGATGGCCCAAATCTCTCTCACATTTCCGGACGGCAACGCGCGCCAATATGATGCGGGGATCACCCCTGCGGATGTCGCTGCGGACATTTCATCGAGCCTGCGCAAAAAGGCGATCAGCGCGACCGTGAACGGCGCGCATTGGGACCTGCAGTGGCCGATCGACGCTGACAGCAGCATCGCCATCAACACTATGAAAGACGAAGAACCCGCACTTGAACTGGTGCGCCACGATCTGGCGCACATCATGGCCCGCGCGGTGCAAGAGATCTGGCCCGATGTGCAGGTAACGATCGGACCCGTGATCAAGGACGGCTGGTACTACGACTTTGACCGCAAGGAACCCTTCGTGCCCGAAGACCTCGCCCTCATCGAAAAGAAGATGAAGGAGATCATCAACAAGCGTGATGAGGTCAGCACAGAAATCTGGGACCGGCCCAAGGCGATCCAATATTACAAAGACCAGGGCGAGCCCTACAAAGTCGAACTGATCGAAAGCATCCCCGGGGATGAGCCGCTGCGCATGTACTGGCACGGTGACTGGCAAGACCTTTGCCGCGGGCCACACCTGCAAAACACCGGACAGGTTCCCGCTGATGGCTTCAAGCTGATGTCGATTGCGGGTGCCTATTGGCGCGGCGACAGCGACCGCGCGATGCTGCAACGGATTTACGGCACGGCTTTTACCAATAAGGAAGGGCTGAAAGCGCACTTGCACCGGCTCGAAGAAGCCGCCAAACGCGATCACCGCAAACTTGGCCGCGAGATGGACCTGTTCCACATGCAGGAGGAAGCCCCAGGCCAGATTTTCTGGCACCCTAACGGCTGGACAGTCTACACCGAATTGCAGGACTACATGCGCCGCCAGCAGCGCAAGGGCGGCTACGTCGAGGTCAACACACCACAGGTCGTGGACCGCAAGTTGTGGGAAGCCTCGGGTCACTGGGAAAAATATCAGGAGCATATGTTCATCGTCGAAGTGGACGAGGATCACGCCCGCGAAAAGGCGGTCAATGCGCTTAAACCGATGAACTGTCCCTGCCATGTGCAGATTTTCAATCAGGGCCTGAAATCCTACCGCGACCTGCCCCTGCGGATGGCCGAATTCGGGTCTTGCAACCGCTATGAACCATCCGGTGCCCTGCACGGCATCATGCGGGTGCGCGGCTTTACGCAGGATGACGGGCATATTTTCTGCCGCGAGGACCAGATCGAAGAGGAAACAGCCGAATTCATCCGGTTCTTGACGGTCATCTACAAGGACCTCGGCTTTGAAAAATTCAGCGTGAAATTCTCTGATCGGCCCGAACTGCGCGCTGGCGCGGATGAGGTATGGGACAAGGCCGAAGCCGCCCTGTTGTCCGCAACCCGCGCTGCCGGGATCGAACCCGAACTGAACCCGGGCGAAGGGGCATTCTACGGCCCCAAGCTGGAATTTGTGCTAACCGACGCGATTGGCCGCGACTGGCAATGCGGCACCCATCAAGTGGATTTCGTGCTGCCCGAACGGCTTGATGCCAACTACATCGGCGTAGACGGTAACAAACACCGCCCCGTCATGCTGCACCGGGCGACGCTTGGATCGTTTGAGCGGTTCATCGGTATCCTGATCGAGGAACATGCTGGCAAACTGCCGTTCTGGCTGGCACCCCGTCAGGTGGTCGTTGCCACAATCGTGTCGGATGCGGATGATTTCGCGCTTGAAGTCGTCGCGGCGCTGAAAGCGGCTGGCGTGCGGGCCGAGGCTGATTTGCGCAACGAAAAGATCAACTACAAGGTCCGCGAACATTCGGTTGGCAAGGTGCCGGTCATTCTGGCGCTTGGCGCGCGCGAAGTGGAACAGCGGACCGTCACAGCACGCCGCTTGGGTGAGAAACAGACCGCCACGGTAGCACTTGACGATATCGTAGCCGAGCTTGGTGCGGCGGCAACACCGCCCGATCTGGCCTAAGCCTTCAGGTAAACCGACTGGACATCGGGTTTCCACCCGATTGTCCAGTTGCCGTCAGCCTCAATCGCCGGCCGTTTCATCAAGGTGGGGTGTGCGGCCAAAAGCGCCATCGGGTCGCCAGCCTTTTCCTCATCCGTCAATCCACGCCAAGTGGTCGAGGATTTGTTGATCACCGCTGCACCGAAGGTTGCGATAATCTGTGCAAGATCCTCAGGCGCGACGCCGTCCGCACGGACATCTATGATGGTTGGATCATATCCTGCCTCTGCCAAGGATTTCCGCGCTTTGCGGCACGTATCGCATGTTTTTAGCCCAAAAAATTTCATTCTGCTGTCCCATTATGCAAACGGTCGCCGAAAACCCAAGTGCGACGACATGTCATTTGCCTTTTTCATAAAACGGTTAAGTCTAAAGGGGCAAGGTCAAGACTGACCCTGCTTTGGGACTTATGATGCAAGTTCCAGATACGGCAAGAAGGAGAAGGACGATGCCAAGTGGCACTGTAAAGTGGTTCAACACAACAAAGGGGTACGGATTTATTGCACCCGCAGATGGCGGCGCGGATATCTTTGTGCATATTTCAGCGGTAGAGAAATCCGGGCTCACCGGGTTGGCCGATGATCAAAAAGTGACGTTTGATCTGGTTGAGGGGCGCGACGGCCGTAAAATGGCCGGAAGTCTCGAAGTCACACCAGACTGAGATTTCCGCCAACAAAGCATGCGGCCTTTAATTCTCAGGCCGTAAATCTGGATGACTCATTGTCCTCGTTTGAGGGCACTTTGGACTGCTGGGTCACCACACTACTCGTTTCACGGGTCAAACGATCGACCAAGCGGACCTGAATTGGCAATTAAAGCCAGACATTCTGCTCCGCTTCGTCCCAGCCCAATGTCCAACGGGTTCCATCGCTAATCACAGGGCGCGCCATCAGAGCGGGTTGGGCTTCCAATTGCGATTCGACCTCCGATTCCCGTAACCATGCGTTCAGATTGCGGAATGTCTGCGTTTTGCGATCAACCAGATTGTCCCCGAACTCAGCGATAAGCGGCGACCATTCCGCCTCTGACATGGGGTCGGCCCGGACATCGCGGAAGATTACGTCATGCCCCGCCTCTGCCAGCGCTTTGCGGGCTTTGTTGCAGTCAGGGCAGGTCGGCAAACCGTATAGGATCATTTGGGGTATCCGATAAGACAGGATTTCAGGTCATAAAGAAGCAAGTCAGCAGATCATCAGGCATATGCGCGCCCTTGTCACGCCCGACACCGCAGGTACTCACGCACGACACATCGGGGGCCTTCCGCGCGCAGCACCCGTTCGTTCACGATGGTCCACGCACGCAAGTCCAATTCAGGAAAGTAGGTATCAGCGGCATCAACCCGCAGATCGACATCCGTAAGCAGTAGCCTGTGTGCCAGTGGGATCATCTCTTTGTAGATCCCTGCCCCGCCCATACCATAAATACGGTCATAGCCCTGATCGCGGGCATGCTTGACGGCGGCGGTCACGGACGGGGCCACAACTTCTGCTACATCAGATCGGCCGGACACGACAATATTATAGCGGCGGGGCAATGGCTTGACTGGCAGACTGTCCCATGTATTCCGCCCCATGATCAGCGCGCCGCCAAGCGTTTCGCGTTGGAATGACTTGAGGTCTTCGGGGATATCCCATGGGATCGCGCCGTTATGTCCGATTGCACCACTCTGATCCTGCGCGACGATAAGTGTAATCATCGCTCAGACCGCCACGGGTGCGCGAATTGCAGGATCCGGATCATAGCCAATGATTTCGAAATCCTCAAAACGGAAATCGAAAATAGAAGCTACGTCGCGTTTGATCTGCAATTTCGGCAAGGCCTTGGGGGTCCGCGATAGCTGCAATGCCACCTGCTCCATATGGTTGGAATAGATGTGCGCATCGCCAAGCGTATGGACGAATTCACCAGCCTCATAGCCTGTCACATGGGCGATCATCTCGAGCAGCAGCGCGTAAGACGCGATGTTGAATGGCACGCCCAGAAACATGTCGGCAGAGCGTTGGTACAGTTGCAGATGCACGCGGCCATTCAGCACCCGCACTTGCCACATGGTGTGGCACGGTGGCAGTGCCATGCGGGGCACATCTGCGGGGTTCCATGCAGACACGATCAGGCGGCGGCTGTCGGGTGACGTCTTGATCATCTCGATCAGGTTCGCAATCTGGTCAATGCCTCCCGCAGTAAAAAGCGGTGCGCCCTCCTGTGACTGCCCTGTGGATTCAAGGGCGGGAAATGCGCGCCACTGATGGCCATAGACAGGGCCCAGATCGCCATTTTCATCGGCCCATTCATCCCAGATCGAAACGCCGTTTTCTTTCAGGTATCTGATGTTCGTGTCCCCTGACAGGAACCACAAAAGTTCGTGGATGATCGAGCGCAAGTGCAGCTTCTTGGTTGTAACCAACGGAAACCCGTCAGCAAGCCGATAGCGCGACTGCATACCGAAATAGGATAGTGTGCCTGTCCCTGTGCGGTCGGTTGATTCCTCGCCGAATTCCAGAATGGCGTTCAGCGCATCATGATACTGCTGCAATTTTATCCTCGACTCTCGTTCCTCTGACCGAACTCCATCGTGCCAAGGTTTAGGCTGTTATGCAATCAGATGGGTGCGCATGTAAAGGAACGCTGCCCGGAGGCGGAAAATGCGTAATTCTATAATCATAAGGCATTTTATCTGGGTTTTCTGGAATACAGTCGCCCTTTATTAACTATATTGTTGCCTAACAAAGGCCTAATTCTGGAGTCAGAAGCAAGGGACGTCTGTGGTAATTCCTCCATAGCCCGTCGCCAATATACAGGTGGCTTGGGTTGAATGTTGACATAAGAAAAGGCGCGCAAGATGTTATGCCCAAAGAAAAAAGCGAAGAGGCAGAATACCATGACAAGATTTGCAACAGCCGCCGCGCTACTGGCGTTGCTGGCCGCCTGTGACGACCAGCCGCTCAATTTCGATGGAGACGAGGAAGAACCGGCGACGGAAACCCCCACATCCCCCCCCGCGTCTACCCCGGACGTGATTGAGGATGATCCGCTCAACCCCGAAGGCATACCGGCCGTGAACGGTGTTTTCGGCCCAGTCGCAGGTGACGTGAAAGCGGGCAGTTATAGCACCAGTGGTGCAGGACAGGTGACTGTGCAGATTACGCTGGACGGTGACGATCTTGATCAGGTCTATGCCCGTGATACGGACCGTGAAACGCAATTCTCAGGCACTCAGTATCGTGCATTCAGTCAGCAAGATGATGGTCGCGACCGTGCATTTACCGCCTTGGCAGGGCGCTCGGCTGATGGGAACGCCACAGCAATCGTCGCTGCAGACGGTGGGCAGTTCCTCAAGTTCTTTGGCGGTGTGACCTACAGTGCGACCGACTATGTTGCCCCGACAAGCGGATTGGCCAGCTATGCAGGCAGATACGCCGGTCTGCTAAATCTTGGCCGCACAGATGACCTGCTTGATAATTCCGGAGCGACAGGCAGCGTTGTTCCAAGTCGTTCAACTACTGTGACGGGCAACGTTTTTATCAATGCAGACTTTACGGACAGCTCTTTGAACGGCGCAATCCAAAACCGGGTGAACGAAGGTGGAACCCCGTCTGCGGCGCCCGAAATTGTGTTGACGCCTGACGCGATCAACGCAGATGGAACGTTCCGTGGCGCTGTCGAGTTCGTCAATAGTGGTGGTTCTGTTTCGTCAATCGGTACATATTCTGGTGCGTTTGGTGGCACCGACGCCAGCAGTGTCGCTGGTGGTATTGCGATCCAAGATTTTGATGACGCGTCTGATGACGAGAAGGAATTCGGTATCTTTGTCCTCAGTCAATGCGGTCAGGGGGCGCCAACGACGGCGTGTGGCAACGTCGACGACATTGATGAATAAAGCGATCTTGCTTGCGGCTTGCCTGTTTGGGCAGGCTGCAATTGCACAAACCACAGTCGATATTCCTATTGACGAGGCCAGCGTGATTGCGAGGCGGGCGCTTTTTGCGGGCGAAACAGAGCTTGCCCTGCAAATTGCACGTGGGCTTTTGCAGGTGAACCCTGATGATCGCGAAGCGTTGCTGCTTGTTGCCGCAGGGGCCCCTCGTGTCGGACAGGCCACCCAAGGACGCATCGCGGGTGCCCGCGCCTACAGGCTGGCCCAGAATGATATTCAGGCCTATGAGGCCGCCCGTCTGACGGCACTGGCTGCGGCAAACGAAGAACGCTTTACGCTTTCAACCTTCTGGCTGCGGCGCGCGCTGATCTATGTACCCAACGATTCCGAGCGTGAACGCACGCTTGCCGACGCCAGAACAGTCCGCCGCGCAAACCCTTGGTCAACAAGCATCGGCTTTTCAGTTGCCCCGTCCAACAACGTCAACGGCGGCGTTGACGATGCGGATGGCGGCACCGTCGGTGTGTTGACGCAGACATTCTCTGCCGATGCAGTCGCACAGCCCGGCGTGCGGGCCTCGCTGAATTTCGGGACAAGCTATCGGTTCCATGAAAGCCCCGTTGATCGCGCTTCTGTATCCCTGCAATATCAGGCGGCCCGCGTGAAGCTGCGCGATGAAGTGGTGGAAAATCCATTCTATGAAGCGGCCATCCAGAGCGGACGGTCCACTGAAGGGATCGCTGAAACGGTCCAGCTGGACGCAGCACAGTTCGGTCTGGACTACCTGAGCGTCGGCGTCAGCTATGACCGCGCACTGGAAATCGGCACTGTTGGCGTGCGGTATGACACCGGCCTGCTGGAGTTCGGTGAAGAGCGGATTTACGACTTCAACCGTGCCACCCTGAGTTTCAGCCGCGCCCTGACTGAGGACACAACTCTGCAATTGGTCGGTCGCCGCGAGATTCAGGAACATGAAAACGAAAACACAGGGCAGGTTCGCCGGACGACCCTGATTGCCGGCCTGTCTTACCGGCTTGGCAATGGCGACCGGATCAGCACGAGCTATACCAAGCTCGACAGTGAAAGCGAAAGCATCAACTACACCTATGACGAATGGTCTTGGGAGGTGGGCTACGGCTGGGCAGAGCCGATTGGCCCGGTATCAGTCAGTGTCAGCGCCGGGATCAAAAGAGCCGACTACCCGTCGTATTTTCTGTCATTTGCTGACGGCCGCCAGGACGAAGGCTATTTCTACGGAATCGAATTGGACTTTCCTGAATTCGAATATGCAGGTTTTAGCCCCGGCATTTCCATTCAGGGCACTGATACGGAAAGCAATGTTAGCCGGTTCACGCGCAACTCAATCTCGACCCAATTGACGATAAATTCAGCGTTCTGACGTCTATCGCAAATGGCAGCCCGAAAAAATGGTGTGCCTTTCAGCCTGCGTTAAAGCACAGGCTATCGCTACGACTGGCTTCAGTTTTGGCTGGTATCAGCCAATTCCCGATCTTCCTCGGGAACGTTCAGCGTAGACCAGGTATCGTCGCGTGACGGCGATGGTGGCGTCACACAGGCCCCTTTGTGAATATTCACCTTGGCGATGAAATTGGCCGAAATTGGCGCAGTCACAAAAAGGAAGGCCATGATCAGCACCTCGTGCAGTGACCCATCACCAAAGGCCCAAGAATGGATCATCGAGGCCAGCAACAGCGCCCCGATCCCCACGGTGCCGACTTTGGTCGGGGCGTGCAGACGTGTCATTGAATCGTTGAATTTCAGCAGACCAATCGCGCCGACCATCGCAAAGATGGACCCGACAATCAGACAGAAAGCAACAAGGGCAGCGGCAAGTTCAGTCATTCGATAATGTCCCCCCGCAAGATAAACCGGGCGAGTGCGACGGTCGATACAAACCCCAGCATCGCGATAATCATCGCCACTTCGAAATAGATTTGCACCCCTTGGGAAATCCCCAGAAGCACGATCAACCCGATAGCGTTCAGCACCATCGTGTCCAGTGCCAGAATGCGATCACCGCTGCCGGGCCCTTTGACCAGACGCACCATGCACAAGGCTTGCGACAAAACGACGGCAACAAATGCAATCGAAATGGAAATGTTCATTAGGGCGATCATACGAATATCTCCTTCAAGCGACGCTCGTATCGGTCCTTGATTTCGTCGCGCACGGCATCGGGGTCGTCGGTGTCAAGCACATGCACCAACAAGCTATGCCCCTCATCAGACAAGTCCGCAGACACAGTCCCCGGTGTCAGCGTGATTGTCCCGGCAAGCACCGTGATTGCTTCGGGCTGTTTGAGGTCCAGCGGGATCACGATCCATGCAGGACGCAAGCTTTCGTTGGAGCGCGTCAGCACGATGATCGCCACCTGCACGTTGGCCACCAGAATATCCCGGATCACAACCATGGAATAGCTGATCATCTTGCTCATCCGAAAGCGGTTTGGCCGGTCCGGCCACCAAGCTTGCGTGATAACAGGAATGATAATGCCAAGGATCAGGCCAAACACCAGCATTCCTGCGGACAGTTTATTCTGCAGCAGTATCCAGACAACAGTCAAAAGGATCGTCAGCAGTGGGTGCGGCATCAGCCAGTAGAAGGCGCGCGGCATGTCAGTGATCCTCCTGCGGTTTGCTCAACTTGCCCGGCGTGTCCAGGACCGTGGCAACATAGGCATCGGGTGCGAAAAGTTGCACCGCCATCGCGGTCGTGTACCGGTGCATCTGCCCTGCAAAGACCGTGTGCGCGATCAACAGGGCGACCAGTCCGGACACCGCCACATAAGACAGGTTGCCCGGCCGGGCGACTGCCTCGGTTGGTTCAAGGCTGTTGGCTTTCCAAAAGATCACGCTGCCCGCGCGGGCAAAACCCACGACGCTGATCAGGCTGGCGCTCAGGATAATGGTCCAGATCCATGCCATCTGCGCAGTGGTGAATCCCGCGCTCAGGATCAGCAGTTTGCCGATAAAGCCCGACAACGGCGGCAGACCCGCCATCGCGATGGCCGCCACAAAGAAAAGCCCCGCCGTCATCGCAGCGCCAGCCACTGGCGGCTGTGCAGTCAGATCAAGGTTGTTTCGCCCTGCCCGCACCAGATCGGAAATCAGGAACAACGCGGCCCCCGCCAGAGTGGAATGCACGATATAGTAAAGCGCCGCCGCGATCCCTGCCGGGGTAAACAGCGCAATTGCCACCATCACCATCCCCATTGATCCAATCACCGAAAAGGCCACCAACCGGTCAAGTTTGCGCGCCGCAAGCACGCCGACCATCCCAATTGCCAGAGAAATCAGCGCCGCTGGCAATAGCCACATCGTCTGCATCCCTGCAGTGACCTCCAGATCGGGCGGGAAAATCAACGTATAGACCCGAATGATCGCATAGGCCCCGACTTTTGTCATGATCGCAAACAGGGCCGCGACGGGTGCTGGCGCCTCGGCATAGCTGGATGGCAGCCAGAAATGCAGTGGCACGATGGCGGCCTTGATCGCAAAGACCAATATCAGCAGGACGGCCGCAATACGGATGCCGACGCTCGCAGCCGGATCAATCAGCGTCACCCGTTGCGCCAGATCGGCCATATTCAACGTGCCCGTTTCGGCATAGATGGACCCCAGCGCAAACAGGAACAAGGTCGAGCCCAGCAGGTTGAACAGTACATACTGCACCCCCGCCTTGAGCCGCGCATTGCCCCCCGCGTGGATCATCAGACCATAAGAAGCAATCAACAGAACTTCGAAAAAGACAAACAGGTTAAAAAGGTCGCCTGTCAGGAACGCCCCCATGATGCCCATCAGCTGGAACTGGAAAAGGGCGTGGAAATGGCGTCCGCGCTCATCCCAGCGTGACCCGACCGCATAAAGCAGCACAAACAGCGCCAAGACAGCTGTCAGCAGCACCATCATGGTCGATAACCGGTCGCCGACCAGCACAATCCCGAAAGGGGCCGCCCAATCGCCCAACTGGTATAGCGTGACTGTTCCGTCAGATGCCTGCCAAACCAGACCGGCAGCCGTCGCAATCATGGCAACGACCCCTGCAATCGACACGACCCGCTGAATACCAATGTGATAACGTGCCGCGAACACAATAAATGGCGCAAGGAAGGCCGGCAGAATAATCGGAAGGATCAGCCAATGGGTCATGACGCATCCTCCGTCTCAGACCGGTCATCGACGTGATCGTCATCCGCCCCCAGATAGGCCCCCAGTGCAATCATCACGACCACGGCTGTCATTCCGAATGAAATCACAATCGCTGTCAGGACAAGCGCTTGCGGCAGCGGATCGGTGTAGTTTGTCGCGTCGGTCAGAATCGGCGGTGCACCGATGGTCAGGCGACCAGACGCAAACAGGAACACATTCACCGCATAGGTCAGCAACGAAATTCCAAGGATCACCGGGAAAGTCCGCAGCCTCAGCACCAGATAGATGCCAGCGGCGGTCAAAAGTCCGATTGCGGATGCAACAAGCAGCTCCATTACACGGCCTCCCGCTCTTCACGGGATGGATCGATATCCATCGGATGTTCACTTTCCGGTACATGGGCGCGGCGCGCCAATCGCGAGAAACTTTCAAGCGACAGCATGACCGCCCCGACCACCGCAAGGAAAACCCCAAGATCAAACAGAGCAGCTGTCGCCAGTTCAAATTTGTAGAATGGCGGAATGCGCACATAGGTGAAGTCGGAGGTCAGGAAAGGTTTGGATACAAACCATGACCCGATGCCCGTCAGTCCCGCAATCAGGACCCCTGCCCCGATCACCCCATGATAAGGATAACGCAGACGCGCAGACGCCCAGCTAAAGCCGCTGGCCATATATTGCATCACCACGGCAATTGACACGATCAGACCGGCGATAAACCCGCCACCCGGTTCATTGTGCCCGCGCAGGAAGATATAAAAGCCCACCATCAGCACAACCGGCATCATCACGCGGGTCAGCACAACCATCATCGTTGGGTGCATATCTCCCGCCCGGGGCTGGTCCGGTTTGCGGTTCAGCAAACGCGCGCGCACCGGTCCGGACAAAAGCGTTTCGGTCAGCGCATAGATCAACAGGGCAGCAATCCCCAGCACGATAATCTCGCCGTATGTGTCAAAGCCCCGGAAATCCACAAGGATCACATTGACCACGTTGGTCCCGCCCCCGCCTTTGTAGGAGTTGGCAAGGTGGAATTCCGAAATCGACGGGCTGACCGTGTCGCGCAGCAGGTAGTAGTAGGACAGGGCCATCGTCGCCACCCCTGCCGCTATCCCGATGGCGCCATCACGGACGCGCCGCAGGCTGCTGCTTTCAATCGGGGTCCGGTTTGGCAGAAAGTTGAGCGCCAAAAGCAGAAGGATAATGGTCACCACTTCGACCGTAAACTGTGTCAGCGCCAGATCAGGCGCGCTGAAATAGACAAACGCGACTGACACCATCAGCCCGACAATTCCAATCAGGATCAGTGCAAAAAACCGGTTGCGGTGCATGAACACCAGCGCAAGCGTCGCGGCCACCAACATAGACCATCCCGCCGCTGCAATCGGTGTGATCGGCTGCATGGTCCTTGTCGCTTCGCCAATCGTGCCGGTGGCAAACGCATGATAGCCTGCAGCCACAACCGTGATCGCCATGATGCCTGCATAGCGCGTGAATGCCCCGTCATGCAGCGGCTGGATGATTTTTTGCGCCAGCGCCACAACCGCCGCGATCAGCGCTTCAAAAATTGTCTTTGCCTCGGGCCGTGGGGCTGCATCCCATGCGCGCAACAATGGTCTGAAGATCGCCAGAACCAACAGCCCACCAACAACGGCAATGATGGACATATAGAGCGCAGGTACAAGCCCGTGCCAGATCTTGATGTAGTTCTTGGGCACCTCTGCCGCCTCGCCAAGCACAGAGGCTGTGACAAGCTTGACAAACGGCTCTGCCAGAAAGGGTGCGACCCCGATCAGCACGACAAGCGACACAAGAAACGCAGGTGGCCCCCAAAGGCCAAAGGGCGGGTCATGCGGTTTGGCAGGGTAGTCATCGCGCACCGGCCCAAGGAAAACATGACCGATCAGGCGGAAACAGTAGGCCGCCGAGAAGAGCGATCCAAAGGTCGCAAGCGCGGGCACAAGCCAGTGATTTTCGAACAGGACGGTGTGATACGCCTCTTCCAGCATCATTTCCTTGGATAAAAAGCCGTTCAGCAATGGAATCCCTGCCATCGACAAGGCCGCCAACGTAGCAATGACAAACGTCACAGGCATCAGTTTGCGCAAACCGCCAAGCCTGCGGATATCGCGGGTGTGTGCCTCGTGGTCGATGATCCCTGCCGACATGAACAAGGCCGCCTTGAACGTCGCGTGGTTGAGGATGTGAAACACCGCTGCCATCGCCCCGAATGCTGTGCCCGTGCCCAGCAGCATGGTGATCAGTCCCAGATGGCTGACGGTCGAAAAGGCCAGCAGCGCCTTGAGGTCATGCTTGAATAGCGCAATCACCGCCCCCAAAACCATCGTGATCAGGCCCGCTGACGTGACGATCACAAACCATTCGGTTGTCCCCGATAGCACCGGCCACATGCGCGCCATCAGGAAAATACCCGCTTTGACCATCGTGGCCGAGTGCAGATAGGCCGACACTGGCGTGGGGGCCGCCATCGCGTGCGGCAACCAGAAATGGAACGGGAACTGGGCGGATTTGGTGAAACAACCCAGCAAGATCAGGATAAGCGCGGGCAGATACAGAGGCGACGCCTGAATCATTTCGCGGTTTTGCAGAATGACGCTGAGGTCATAACTGCCCACGATCTGGCCAAGGATCAACATGCCACCAATCATCGCCAGACCACCCATGCCGGTCACGGCAAGCGCCATGCGCGCGCCCTGCCGTCCCTCGGGCAGATGTTTCCAATAACCGATCAGCAGGAAAGACGAAAGCGACGTGAGCTCCCAGAAAATCAGCAAAAGCAGAATGTTGTCAGACAGAACAATTCCTACCATCGCGCCCTGAAACAGCAGCAGATAGGTAAAAAACTCGCCCATGTTGTCTTCGCGGGCCAGGTAAAAGCGCGCATAGGCGATGATCAAAAGGCCGATCCCAAGGATCAAACAGGCAAAGAAGAAGCCCAGCCCATCCAGCATAAGGTTGAAATTCAGCCCTAGCAGGGGAAGCCAATCAATCCCGGTGGTCACGGTTTCGCCCGCTATGACCGCAGGCAGATTGCTAAGCAAGCCGATCAATGCTGCGAGCGTGACAGTAAATGTCACGCCGGCACAGGCTTGGCGGCCCGCGGAATTCATCAATCCGGGTAACAGCGCACCCACAAAGGGTAAGGCGACGATAAAGAAGAGGGACACGCGCACTCCTGATCTTAAGGGCCCAAAAACGTCTCACCTTACTGGTTGAGAATTCCAACTTTCTCAAGCGAAACCCACAGTATTGCGGCGAAAAAGTTGACACAGGTGCCAAAAACTCAAACTTGGACCCTCAACATAAACCGGTCGCTGCCTTCTTCAATCTGCACACATGCATTTGAAACACTGCAACATGCTTTTCATCTATGGCTGTGGCAGAACTTCACCAGCTAGGACATTACATGCGCTTTTTCATTTTGGTTCTCATTTTGCTGACGGGCCCGCCAGCGCTTGCAGATTCGGTACAGCCACGCGATGGCTGGGTGGTAGAGCCGACCGACAAACCCTTTGATGCACTTCTTGGCGACCTGCGCGCGGCAGTCCGCGAAAACGGCATGGCTGTTGTGACTCAGGCCGGACCAACGGGCGCCGCCGCGCAACGCGGCATTATCATTCCGCAAAACCGGGTTGTTGGCGTGTTCAACAATGTCTTTGCGGTTCGAATTCTGGATGCTTCCGTGTCCGCGATGATCGAAGCCCCAGTGCGGTTCTACTTGACCGAAGAAAACGATGGCGTTGCCACTCTTTCCTACAAGAAACCCACCTTTGTCTTTGCGCCCTATGCGCTGGACGCAGGGCCGGACCTGATGTTAGCTGCAAGCGAACTGGATGCGGTTTTTGCCGCCATCGCTGCGGACGCAATACAATAAGCCTAGGATTTCCAAATGTTACAGTCTCTTCGTGCCGCTGATGTTTTGGCACGCCGTCTTTACGACGCAGGATGCCGCCATGCGTTCGGGATGCCCGGTGGCGAAGTACTGACCCTGATTGATGCGCTGGAAAAAGCGGGTATTCGTTTCGTCCTGACCAAACATGAAAATGCCGCCGGTTTTATGGCCGAGGGGGTGCATCACTTGGATGGTGCCCCTGCCATTCTGGTGGCAACCGTTGGCCCCGGTGCAATGAACGGCGTGAACGTGATTGCAAATGCACAGCAGGACCGGGTGCCACTGATTGTCTTGACCGGCTGTGTCGATGCCGCCGAGGCCGAAACCTATACCCATCAGGTGCTGGATCATCGTAGAGTACTCGAACCGATCACGAAGGCCACATTCACCCTCAATGCCCCGGCGGCGGGTATCATCGCCGACAAAGCCGTCGGAATCGCCACAGAAGGGCGCGCGGGCCCAGTGCATATCGACGTGCCGATTGCGGTGGCCGAACAGACCGCACAGCCGATGAATGGCAGCCGCGCCCCTGCCAGTCCTGTGGCCCCGACCGGTGCTGATCTGCGCACCGCGCGTGACTGGCTCGCGCAGGCAAAACGCCCTGTTATGCTGGCCGGACTGGATGTGCTGAAAGACGGTGCCGCAGCGGATGTGCAGCAATTTGCCGAAACCTTCGGCGTGCCGGTGATGACCACATACAAGGCCAAAGGTATCATCCCCGAAGATCACCCTTTGGCGCTGGGGGGCGCAGGCTTGTCACCACTTGCGGACAGGCATTTGTTGCCCTTTGTGGCAGAGGCTGACCTGATCATTCTGGTTGGCTATGATCCGATTGAAATGCGCACAGGCTGGCAGAGCGCATGGGACCCTGTGCAACAGAATGTCATCGACATTCATGCAGCGCCCAACCACCACTACATGCATCAGGCCACACTCAGTTTCATCGCTGATACGGGCGCCGCCCTGAATTGTTTGTCCGCAGGCACCGCCCCGCAGGCCACATGGGCCGAAGGTCAGGTGCCCGCATTGAAGTCTGCCCTTGCCGCCGCCTTTCCAACGGATGAGCCATGGGGACCGGGTGCCGTAATCGACACCTGCCGCAATGTGATGCCACCCGAAACTATTGCGACCGTCGACAGTGGCGCGCACCGCATCATGCTGTCGCAGATGTGGACATGCCCTGCCCCGCGCAAATTGCTGCAATCATCGGGCCTTTGCACGATGGGCTGTGCTGTGCCCCTTGCCATCGGCGCCAAAATCGCAGCACCGGATCAGCCCGTCATCAGCTTTTCAGGCGACGCGGGCCTTTTGATGGTCGCAGGCGAGTTGGCAACAGCCGCAGAGCTTGGCCAGAACACGATTTTCGTTGTCTTTGTCGATGCCTCGCTTGCGCTGATCGAACTGAAACAGCGGCAGCGGCAGATGGACAACCGTGGCGTCGATTTCGTGCATCACGACTATGCTGCCGTGGCGCAGGCCTTTGGTGGCAACGGTGTCACCGTCAGCGACCGCACGGAACTCACCGCGGCATTGCAGGATGCGCTGAACGCCGACAGCTTTACCTTGATTGCAGCAAAGATTGCACAACAATCATATGACGGACGTATTTGACATGGGACCACTTCACGGCATTCGCATTCTGGACCTGAGCCGTATTCTGGCGGGGCCGACATGCACCCAGCTGCTGGGCGATCTGGGCGCTGAAGTTATCAAGATAGAAAACCCGAACGGCGGTGACGACACCCGCTCATGGGGGCCCCCCTTTGTGACAGGCAAGGATGGTGCCCCAACCGATCTGTCAGCCTATTTTCTTTGCGCCAACCGTAACAAACTGTCTGTTGCCGTCGATATTTCCACCCCCGAAGGGCAAGGCACAGTCCGGGCCATCGCCGCACAATCCGACATCGTGATCGAGAACTTCAAACCCGGCGGCTTGGCAAAATACGGTCTGGATGCAGCCACGCTGTGCGCGGCTGACCCGGCGCTGATCTACTGCTCAATCTCGGGGTATGGGCAAACCGGCCCCAATGCCCACAAGCCGGGCTATGACCTGATGGCGCAGGGCTATGGCGGGATCATGTCACTGACCGGCGAACCTGACGGCGAACCGATGAAGGTTGGCGTGGGCATCGCAGACGTGATGTGTGGCATGTACGCCAGCGTAGGCATTCTGGCGGCGCTGCGCCACCGCGACCAGACCGGTGCAGGCCAGCATATTGATCTGGCACTGGTCGATAGTCAGGTCGCATGGCTGATCAACGAAGGAACTAGCTATCTGGCAACCGGAAAAGCACCAGTGCGACGCGGTAACGGGCATCCCAATATTGCGCCATATCAAGTGTTCGAGACGGCCGATGGGCATGTCATCGTGGCTGTCGGCAACGATGGCCAGTTCAAACGTTTCTGCGGCTTCCTGAGACTGGAAGCGTTGCCTGCTGATCCATGCTTTGCCACCAACAGCGCGCGGCTGGAAAATCGCGCGGCGCTGATCGCGGCGTTGACCCCGGCGATTGCGGCGCTTTCCACGGCACAGATGATCGCCGGTCTTGAGGGATGTGGGGTGCCCGTCGGACCGGTACAGACGGTTGATCAGGTTTTTGGCTCGGATCAGGTAGCCGCCCGCGATATGGCCGTAACGATCAATAGTGATGCTGCCGAAAGCGGTAAGGTCGATCTGATCGGCAATCCGCTGAAATTCTCGGCCACGCCGGTTGATTACAGACGTCCGCCGCCAACACTCGGGCAAGATACAGCGGACGTGCTGGCAAGGCTTAAGATAAAGCCCTGAAATTGAATGCTTATGTTCAATTGAAACAATATATGACAGGTTCGTCAATCACGGCCCTGTGTGATGTTTGTGCGCGGCGGGACTGATACCCATGCAGACAGACTGAGACAGCGATCGGAGAGACGATGCAGGATATTTTTGGCCAAGAAACCACGCTGACCACCACGGCAGCGCTGGACAGATGGAACAAAACCCAGCTTGCCTTCCTTGCTCACGGGGCAGGTACGCCGGTCCATCTGGCCGAGACCCTGACAGCCGAACCGGATTTCGCACTTGGACATACCGTCAAGGCGATGTTCTATATCCTTCTGGGCCGCAAGGAACTTTTCGCGACCGCCCAAGAGGCGTGTGAGACCGCTCAGGCCGCACAGCGTGCCCGCCCAATATCCACCCGCGAGCAGCATTTTCTTGAGGCGCTGCGCGTCTGGATGCAAGGCCACCCCAAAGCCGCCCTGCACCATTTCGAAGCCGCCCTAGCGCAAAACCCCACCGACACGCTGGCCATGAAGCTGGATCATGCTGTGCGCTTTGTTGTCGGCGACAACGTCGGGATGCGCAGGATGATTGAAAGCGTCATGCCGTCATACGACAACACCCATCCGGGATATGGCTATCTGCTGGGCTGTCACGCCTTTGCATTGGAAGAAACCGGCGATTACCACGCGGCGCAAGTCGCGGGACGCAAGGCGCTGCTGCTTGCCCCTGATGATGCCTGGGGTCTACATGCCGTCGCCCATGTGCACGACATGACAGCCGACGCCGCTGGCGGCATCAAGTGGCTGGCGGGGCGTGAAAATGCATGGGCGCACTGCAACAACTTCCGCTATCACGTCTGGTGGCATAAAGCCCTGATGCACCTTGATCTGGGCGAGATTGACATCGTACTGGACCTTTACGACCAGAAAATTCGCAATGACAAAACCGACGACTACCGCGACATCTCGAACGCGACATCACTCCTCAGCCGTCTGGAGCTTGAAGGTGTGAATGTCGGGAGCCGCTGGGAAGAGTTGGCCGATCTGGCGGCCAACCGGACCGAAGATGGCTGCCTGATCTTTGCGGACCTGCATTACATGCTGGCCTTGGTTGGTGACAATCGAGACACGGCAATAGCATCAATGATGGGGCGCTTGCACAAGGACGCCAGGGAAGGCCGCACCGATATGCAAAAAGCGATGGCAGACCCCGGACTGGCTGCAGCAGCCGGCCTTGAGGCGTTTGGCGAGGCCCGATTTGAAGCCGCCTTTGCCAACCTAGCCAAGGCACATGGCAATTTGCAGGAGGCAGGTGGCAGCCATGCCCAGAGGGACGTCTTTGAAAGGCTTACGATTGACAGTGGTATTCGTGCGGGCCTGCTCAATCAGGCCGAGACATTTCTTGCCCAACGCACCGCCCGGCGTAATGGACGCATTGACGGCTATGCTGCGGCGCGGCAATGGTTGATAGCAGAAGGTCGACGGGCTGCGGGTGCCGGTTCGCATGTCGTAGCCTAAGTTCTGCGCGAAGGCTCAAATAATTGAAAAACATGACGATATCCCCATCTCACGCGGTCCAGACCCCCACGATCCGCGATCCGCGACTGGATTTCTATCGCGGGATCGCGATGTTTATCATCTTGATGGCGCACACGCCGGGCAACTGGTGGAACCAGTGGATCCCCGCCCGTTTCGGCTTTTCGGACGCGGCAGAGATCTTTGTCTTCTGTTCCGGCATGGCCTCTGCCGTGGCATTCGGTCGGACCTATGACCGACGCGGGTGGCTGTTGGGCACGTCGCGGATCATGTTCCGGGTCTGGCAGATTTACTGGGCCCATATCGCGACTTTCCTGCTGACAGCGGCATTGTTGGCGGCTTTCGATCAGGCGGGCATGTTTGACAAGAACTATATTGGATCGCTCAACCTTGGCCGGTTCTTCAACGATACCGGCCCGCAGTTGGTTGGACTTTTCACGCTGACTTATGTGCCCAATTTTTTCGACATCCTGCCGATGTATATGATGATTTTGCTGATGGTGCCGATTGTGATGGCCTTGTCGCGCGTCAACCCATGGCTGGTCGGCGCTTTTGTGGCCCTTGTCTGGCTCATGGCGCAGGGGCAGTTGCTGACATCCGTCGGTCTTGGCTGGTTGCAAATTGATCTGCCCGCAGAGCCGTGGTCGGACCGCGCATGGTTTTTTAACCCGTTCGGCTGGCAACTGATCTTTTTCACTGGCTTCGCCCTTATGCGCGGCTGGATACCCGCCCCGCCGGTGAACAAATGGATGATTGGGCTTGTGGCCTTGGTGTTGCTGGCCAGTTTTACCGTGTCACTCGTGGCGATGCGCGAATTTGGCTGGACATGGGCAAGAGAATGGCGATCAGACAACGCGATGTGGATCACCAAAACAGACAGCGGTATCTTTCGGTATATCCACTTTCTGGCGGTCGCCTATTTCGGCTGGGTCATCGCAGGCCCGCAAGGCCGCCATCTGCGCGCATCCGGCATGACATTTCTGGCAAGGCTCTGGCGCGGGGTCGTGGCCCAGATCACCAAGGTCGGCCAACAGTCGCTGGCGGTCTTTCTTGTGTCGATCGTTTTGTCCCGGCTGCTGGGCTTTGCCCTGGATGTCGCCGGCAACAGCCCGCTGCCCGTTGCGGCCGCCAACATTGCTGGTTTTGCCATCTTGCTGGCAACGGCCTATCTTGCTGGTTGGTTCAAAGGACAACCGTGGAAAGGCCAGCCCGTGAAAGGACAGTCCAAACCGTGATTGATCGTCGCACATTTCTGGCGTTGATGGCCGCCGCGGGAATGCCTGCGCAGCTTGCGGCGCAGGCGGCACAGCCCTTTTCACGGGACTGGCTTATCAATCTGGCGCGCGAAAAGTCGCAAACGGATTATATCGCCCGCCCCCTGATCCCCGAGCCGTGGCGCACGATGGATTATGATGATTTCCAGCACATTTGGTTTAACGCGAAAAAGGCGATCTGGAACGACACCGACAGTCCGGTCAAGATTGATCTGTTTACAGCCGGGCTTTATGTGGAGCGAGCGACGACAATCCATCTGGTCACGGACGGGCAGGCACGTGTTCTGCCCTATGACATCTCGCTGTTTGACAAGACCGATGATTTCCCCGACCTGCCGATTGACGACACGATGGGCTATTCCGGCCTGCGCCTGCGGGCGGAACTGAACCAGCCAGAAATTTTTGAAGAATTCATGGTCTTTCAGGGGGCCAGCTACTTTCGTGCGATTGCAAACAAGCAAACCTACGGACTGTCTGCCCGTGGTCTGGCCCTGCGCACAGGCGACCCCGCAGGCGAAGAGTTCCCCGATTTCACCGATTTCTGGGTCGAGGCCCCTCGTGCCGACGCTGACAGCTACATCGTGCACGCCCTGCTCGATGGGCCTTCGGTCACAGGTGCCTTTCAGTTCACCATCACACCCGGCGCGCCGACAACTGTCACGGTGCAAAGCACACTTTTCCCCCGCGTAGATCTGATGCATGTGGGCCTTGGCACACTGACTTCGATGTTTTTGTTCGATGAGACAAACCGCAACCGCTTTGACGATTTCCGCCCGGCTGTGCACGACAGCGAAGGGTTGCTGATCGTCAACGGCAATGGCGAACGCATCTGGCGGCCTTTGGCCAACCACAAAACGGTCGAGGTCAGCGCGTTTATCGATGACAGCCCTGCCGGGTTCGGTCTGATGCAACGCGACCGCGATCCCGAAAGCTACGCCGATCTTGAGGCGCATTACGATGCCCGCCCGTCTCTGTGGATCACACCCGATACCAATTGGGGCGCAGGCGCGGTTGAACTGGTCGAAATCCCTGCCGATCGCGAGATTTACGACAATATCGTTGCCTACTGGCGCCCGCGCGAACCGCTGCAAGCGGGCCAGCGCTATGACATCGGCTATCGGATGGACTGGGGCGATGAACCCGCAGGATTGCCCGATGTGGCGCGCGTCATCAACACACGCATCGGCAAGGGTTTTGACCAGATCAAGACCGTATTTGCGATTGATTTTGCGCCGCACCCCGCGCTGGAGGGCCCGCTTGATGATCTGACGATCATCCTGCGCGGCACTGCGGGCGAGGTATCACCCCCGATCCTGCAACAAAACCCCGGCACCGGGGGTCTGCGCCTGAATTTCAGTGTCTTGCCCGGCGATGCACCGCTGATTGAGTTACGCGCACAAATGCTGCTGAACGGCAACGCGCTGACAGAAGTGTGGCTCTACAGATGGACGGTGTGAAGCCCCCGGACATGATGCCGCCGCAGGTGCCATTGGCGCGGCCGATTCAGGCGTTGAACAAACCGCACAAAGATCAGACAGCCCCTGGCTCCGTTGACCGTACAACAACATTCTGGTGGCGCATCTTTGCGTTTCTGCCCGCCTTTGCGGTGACAACTGCGGTTGTCACGATGATTGTGAACTGGTTTGCGATGGCAGGGCTTTACCCCGTCGAAATCGCGATTATTGCGCTAATCACGGTCACGTTCTTCTGGGTCGCCCTGTCTGTGTCGACGTCTGTTGTCGGTGTCAGCAGCCTCTTTCTTGGAAAGGGGCGCACGCCCAAGGCGCACGATCCGGCACCGCAGAAAGTGGCCTTGTTGGTGCCGGTTTACAATGAAGTCCCCACCGACGTGTTTGGCAATGCCGCCGCGATGATGCGCACCCTGATTGAACGCGACGGCGGCCATGATTTTTCCCTTTTCATCCTGTCTGACACCCGCGGCGATGCGGCTGCCGCACTGGAAGAACGCGCCTTTCTCAACCTGCAGGCCCGCTTGCCGTTGGGAGCCCATATCTATTACCGCCGCCGGATCGAGAACACCGACCGCAAGGTCGGCAATCTGGCGGACTGGGTCGAACGCTGGGGCGGTGCATATGACGCGATGCTGGTGCTGGACGCTGACAGTCTGATGAGCGGTGAGGCGATCCTTGCAATGACCGACGCGTTGGCCGAGGACCCCGCAGCAGGGCTGATCCAGTCCTTTCCGACGATCTTTGGCGCGCGCACTGTCTTTGCCCGCCTGCAACAGTTTTCCAACCGGGTTTACGGCGCGCCGCTGGCCGAGGGGCTAAGCCGCTGGACAGATCAGGACGGCAACTATTGGGGCCATAATGCAATCATCCGCACGCGGGCCTTTGCCGCCTGCGCCGGCTTGCCCAAAAGCGGCAAAGGTGAACTGATCCTGAGCCATGATTTCGTCGAGGCCAGCTTGCTGCGTCGGGCCGGATGGGCTGTGCGCTTCTTGCCCGGTGTGCAGGGCAGTTACGAGGAAGTCCCCGCAACCCTGATCGACTACGTGTTGCGCGACCGGCGCTGGTGTCAGGGCAACCTGCAACACCTTGGCCTGCTGCGCGCGCGTGGGTTTCATGCCCTGTCCCGCTTTCATCTGATCAGCGGTGCTATGGGCTATTTGATGTCGCCCGCATGGTTCACACTCCTGATTATCTGGGCGCTTGTGGGGAACGGCGATGAGGCGAACGTCGTCAAATACTTCAGTGGCTACAATTCGCAGGTGAACTGGCCCACCATGTCGACGGGTAACAGCATGGCTATTCTTGGTTTTATGTATGCCATGCTGATTGCGCCCAAAATTCTGGGCGCAGGCGTGATCCATAAATCCGGGCTGCGGCTGCGCGACATGGGCGGGATCTGGCAGTTCCTGACATCCATGTCGCTGGAGATCGCTCTGTCGATCGCTTATGCGCCGGTACTGATGGTGCAGCAGACCAAGGCCGTAGTGGCGAAATGCATTGGACGCAAGGTGGGCTGGAACCCGCAGAACCGTCAAGGCGGGCACTATTCCCTTGCTGTCATGGCGAAATTTCATGCCGTTGAAACATTCTTGGGTGCCTGTGCCCTGTTCGGGATGGCTGCGGGTCTGATGTCACTGTGGCTATTGCCTATCGCCCTGAGCCTCGCATTCGCTGTGCCCCTGTCGTGGCTCAGCGGGGTGGACCTATCCAAACGGCGCTGGTCGGCCCGTCACATGGGCACGCCAGAAATTATCAATGCGCCCCCCATCATTCGTCGTGCCATGGCAGAACGCCGCCGCGCCGCCGCAACGCTTGAGGCGCAGGCAAGGATCGCGGCGGAGTGAGTAAGCAGATGACCAGCGGCATGACACTATTCGGAGTTGACCTACCGAACTTGGCCGCAGTCTTCCCGAAGCGGTATGCGCAATACTGGTGACCTGCCCCCGAGGCTCCCTCATTCATAACGAGAGTTAGCGGGTCCGGTTTTCCTATTTTTCGTCGTTGGTTTGGGCAAGCGCGCCGGTCGCGGAGCCCTCATTTTGCTAACGCGTCCGGCGTGCTTCTGCGGGTGTTTGGTTTCCAAGCGATGAGTGCGGTCTGACGTTGTTGTAGTCGTAGCGCCAGAGGACCAACTTTCGCCGTGCATCGTCGAGGCTGTCGAACATCTCCTCGTTCAAACATTCATCCCGCAGTTTGCCTTTGAAACTTTCGATGAAGCCGTTCTGCTCGGGTTTTTATGGCACGATGTTGTACCAATCGAGGCCCGCACGGTGGAGCTTTTGCCCGCGAACCGAATTGTCTTTAGGCGCAAAGAACAGTTTTCTACCCGGCTCTTTCACCCACTCTTAGGAAATACTGAGCGTTTCACGAACGGCAGAAATGCGAAAGCTTCGGCGCAAATCAGGAGGTCGAGATTTGTTGGTATCCGACATTGCCAAACCCTCCTATTCCTCTGCCTCCAGCCCCTCGAACCAATCCAGCGTCATCGCGGTCCAACCGCGCGGAATGCCATGCCCGCCGGGATGTAGCGCGAATTCAAGGGCTGTGCCGGGCATGCAGTCTTCCCATTTCCGCCGCCAGAACCGATCCGTCATCGTGAATGTATCGGGTCGCAGCATGTCGCAGGCGTTTTCCGCCCGCCAAACCTGCATCGCTTGCCAGACGTCGCCCTGATAGATGCGCCCGCCGCCCAACGGCCGCCCTTCGAGCGGGACGGTCTGGTCTTTCCAGCCGTGGGTTTGCATCAGCCGCACCGGACCGTTGCAGGCAGCGGGTTCCGGTTTCCAGAAACTGCCGCCGACGGGCGCGTAGGCAGCGAACATGTCAGGTTCAGCGCAGGCGAGGTAGCTGGTCATTGACCCACCCACGGAAAACCCCGCAAGGATCATCGCGCTACGGTCCAGCCCGAAACGGGCCGCCGCATCGTCTGCGACCGATGCCAGATAAGCGATATCGTCGCGGTTCTTGGGTCTGTCGGGATGGAAATACCAGCCAGTGCCAAAGCGTCCCGGACGGTCCTGCCCGTTTGCCCCGATGACCGCATATCCTCGCGCAATCAGCGTATCCACCATGCCGCGATTGCGCAGCGCCCCGGCCCCTGTGCCCCCGGCCCCGTGCAGCCAGAGGATCGCGGGCGCCTTGTCAGGCGTATCGGGCAGGGCGATATGATAGGTGCCGGTGGTAACAACACAAGCGTCGGCCTGTTCCGTGCAAGCTGCCTGCAACGACGTCCCAAACGCCGCGAACGCGGCAGCCGTCAGCCAGCCCCGCATCATCCTTCCTTCACTACAGGCAGACCGCGTTTTAGCCAGCCGGGTCCTGCCGCAGACCCCATCATGCCTTCGGGCACATCAATGATCCGGGTAAAACCCGCCTTTGCCAGTTGGTTGGCCACTCTTGCGGAACGGACCCCCCGTGCGCAGATCAGCGCGATCGGCGCGTCTTTGTTGCCATCGGTCAGAGTAAGCAGCGCATCGGCAAAATCGTCACGGCGCAGATCGACGCGATGCGCCCCTTCGCCACTGCCGGTACGCGCCCATTCATCGGGGCGGCGGATGTCGATTAATGTGATCTTTCCCTCAACTGCGGCAGCATGGGCCTGCGGTGCGGTCAATTGTGCGCCTGCGACGTCCTCAGTGATCAACGCATAGAACAGGTTGGTGTTGAACAAGGCGGCGACTCCCACACCACCTGCGCAAGCGACACCAAAGAGCAGCGCGCGCCGCGACATCTGCATCAGCTTTTGTGCGCGCTAAGATAGGGTGTGATGATGCCAACCGCTTGATCCACATCCATGACAGGTGGCACGAGGGTGAGGACCTCGCCATCGCTGTCCAGCAGATACAGAAAGCTGCCATGCGCGAACACTTCGCCACCTGCGGGGTCGGTAAAGAGCACCTCTTTCTCGACCGAAAAGGCATCATAGGCTATTTGCAAGGCCGCCTCTGAACCCGTCAACCCGACAAAATCGGGGTGATATTGCGCCAGCGGTTGCCCGATATTGGCGACAGTATCGCGCGCAGCGTCCACCGTGATCATCACCGGTGTGAGCAGTCCAACATCTGCCAATTCATCCACGATATCGGCCATCAACGGCAAGCTTGCCGAACAGATCTGTTCGCAGTTGGCATAGCCAAAGAACAAAAGCTGGAGATGGCCGTCAGGGGCAACCTGCGTGCGGTTTACGCCGAATTGGTCAACCAGACTGAACGCCCCGCCTATGTTGAACGGAAAATCGTTTGCATAGGCGGGGCCAGCAGCAATTGCCGCGATCAAGGTTGCTGCGTGGATCATTCGAAAAGGTCATCCTTGATTTCTTCGTCCTGCACGAGCCCCAGCCCAAAGTAGCCTTCGCTTGCGATTTCAGCCAGCACCCGTGGGTCGCGGCGGAACCACGGGCCTTTGCCTGCTGCGTCGGGATGGTTTTCGGCCCAGACCTTTGTCCAGCTATTGGCGCGAACCCATTCATCACTATCAAGCACGCGTATGCGCTGGACCAGATAGATGTTCTTTGCGCCAAGATACTCGTCTTCCAGCAGCAGGCCATCCACTTCGACGGTCTGCGTGCAATAGGGTAGCAGTTCCTGCACTGCCCCGGTGAAGGCAGCCTGCGCGTTCTTGTTAGGAAACACCAGAACATTATCAGCGCTGCGCACAAGGCCCAACTGCCGATTGCCAGCGCCGCAGTTGTCCGGGCAGTCGCCGGTCAGTTCACACAGGATATCGACGACTTTTGCCTCGAACCGGGCGGGCTGTTCGGCGTAAAGGTTCCAGGTTTTCGCTTCGGACCCTTCGGAAAAGTCCTGCGCCATAGCGGGGGTTGCAACAAGTGCGATCAGGAAAAAGAGATGCTTCATTGGTCGGCCTCCGGAACGGCAAAGGGGGGCACGGGGCCATAGCTGTCATGGCTCAGGTTCTGGATATCAAGGTCGCTCACGACCTCTTCCACGATCAGGTAGTTCAGCCCGTCGCGTTCATAAAACATCCCGTCCGCCTCGACCACATGACTGGCAAGGCGCAGTTGCGTATCGCCGCTGGCATTGTCCGTGCTGTCCTCGATCTTGAGTACCATATAGACGGTCCCATCCTCGGCCAGCAGACCAACGGGAATACCCCCCGCAGAGCACCAGAGCGCACAGGTATGGTGCGCGGTGCCAACAACCGCATCCGGGCCGCCCATGACGCCCGAGAAATAGCACCATGTGTCGATGATCTCGCCTTTGACGCTGATCCTTTCACCCTCTGCCGCGCTCGCCTGTGCGGCGGACAGGACAGAGCAGGCGAAGAGTGCCGAAGATAAAATTTTCACGAATGCGCCCCCTGAATGAATGAGCGAAGTTGAGCACAGGACCGTATTACAAACAACTCACGTTCGATTGAGGGCGCGCGTACGGGCCGTCCGGGGCACCAAAATGATCAAAATGGTTTATGTCACCGCTGCTGCATCAAGTCTTTCGGCCTTGCCCAACGATGCAAATGGCAATGCGCATAAAGGGGCGGATGCTGCAAGACGCATGAATGTCTTCAAACCTCGCCAATCATGCAGTCATTCCATAGGGCAAGCACCAGATTTTTGATAAACGTTCTTCGATGTTCAGGCGCTTAATAAGCTCTTGGCGGGCGATCAGGGCCTGTTCCGTTTGTTTGGAACTCGAGGCCGGCACAGCGTTGATGATGCATTCGGCAGCAGCAAGATAACTGATAATCGAGTTGGAAGTGAAGCTGCTGTGGTGCGGCACAAAAATCGAAGCCTTTGCGTTGGCAGTAAGCGGTGAACTGGCAAGGTCTGTGATTGTGACACGCCGTGCTTCTGAGATGAGTTTGATTGCCCTCTCAAAGCTCTCAGCGTCAAAGTTGTCCACGAAATGATCGATATTCGCTTGGTTCTCGTGACAAAGCTGCGCTGCGCGTTGTTTGATCGGCTGATCTGCGTTTGAGGTCACTGATTGCGCTTGGTTAAGATAGAACGACCCCGGCTGTCGCGGACGTGTGGCAAGCAATGCTTTTTGAAACGGACCAAAGCCCGAATAACCAAGCGCTTTCGCAAGTCGAGTGATCGTGGACGGGTTGGTACCTATCCTTTACGGCGCAAATGATATTGCGCTTTTGGGCAATGAAATCATCCAAGGCCGCGTCCCGAACGCAGACTTTCAGGCGCTCATCGTTCTTGGGCGCTACAGCGCTGGCCAACAGTCTGATCCCGATGCTTTGGCGCCACTGGTAGAACAGCTTTGCCAAGTCGTACCCTCCTTCGATTGGGCCGCTTGCGCGTTTGGGAAATCTGAGACCGAATGCTTGAGGCGGGCTTCCGAGTCGGGTGGTAAGGTGCGAGTTGGGTTTGAAAACAACCTGTTTGATAGTACGGCACGCTCGCCAAAAAAACGCAGCCCGCGTGGCCGGGGTCGTCCGGCTATGAAACCGGTGCAGTCGCCCCAAGCCGCCGCCGACCTCATCCCGGTTGGGGTGCCGATCATGATCGGCGGGTTCATGGGCGTCAGTTCCCTGAACCGTTTGATTGACGCCAGCGCCAGCGCGAGCCGCAAAAACCCGACCACATCGCAAACGACACCGCCTTGCCCGAAGCGGAGACCGGCAAGCCGATGATGTAGGCAACTTGGAGTACACCCTGACGGCGCAGAACTATAACCCTATTATGGCGCTCGCGGCCGAAACCATGATCAGCGAGGCAGACCATATCCTGCCCTTTGGCATGATCCCACCAGACGCCGTCCGCAGCCCCGGCGTGCTGGAGGATCACCTGCTGGAAAGGTCAAATTGATGGACGCCCAGACCAGAATTCTCGAACACGTCGCACAGAACATACAGCCCGGAATGCTGCTAAGGCCTGGTATCGGCCTCCCGTTTTTAGTGGCGCATGATACCGAACAAGATACGGGCGTTTTCTTTCAGGCGCAAAACGGTGTTATCAGCCTCGGCGACCCAGCGCCGACAGGCATGGAAGATCGCATTCTAGACGGATCCGGCGGGTGGTTTCATCACCGCGATCCCAGGTGCCGCCGCAACAGACAGCGCGACCGGCTTTGGTCTGATCCGGGGCGGACACATAGATTTGACAGTTCTCGGCGACTGCACGTTGACGCTCACGGGATGCCTGCAAACTGGAAAATACCGGAAAATTTGTGCCCGGCATGGGCGGCGCAACGGACCTTATCTCCGGTGCCCGCAGGGTGATCGTTGCAATGACACAAACAGCGAAGCGCGTCAGTAAGAAGATCCCACCATGTACGCTCCCGATTGCGTCGTCCAAGGCAGTCGATTTGATTGTAACCGAACTCGCGGCACTTCAGCCATCGTCGACGAATTGACCCTGTTGAAGCATGCTGAAGATGCCTGAATTGACAAAGTAATTTCCATGACTGAAGCCGCGTTGATCATTCCGCATTATTTGCGGGTGACTGATTGCTGAAAAGAGCCCGTAATATGCGCCAGAGCGGTCATTGGCGCAGCCGCTGCGAATTCACTCTTTGTCACGCTTGTCACAGGCGGAAGCTCTCACAGATGTCGCGTACCTTAAGCCAATAGCGGGTCCGAATTCTGGCCAAAGAAATGCAAAATGCCGGGGCGTTGCGGCCCCGGCATTTCATTTGAGACAAGTTCTGCTTACCTGATCAGCTCAGCCGCCCAAGCGCCATCGACAACGCTACTCTTGCTGAACAGGCCAGCCACGTCGCCGTTTTCGTCAAAGTCCTGATTGCCAGCGGCCCCTTCGTAGTTGATGTCACCACCATCGGCGAGGATCGCTTTGGCTTTTTCCCATTCACCGGGGTAGATCACCTCACCCGGTGCACTTGAAATGTCGCGCAGCGCGGCGGATACAGATGCACGGTCGTCAGACCCTGCTTTTTCGATTGCCAGTGCCAGCATGAATGTCGCGTCATAGCTGTTCGGCACAAACGGATCACCGGCCGGAATACCTGCGCCTTCGGCCAGTGCCTGCCACGCGCCAAAGGCAGGCGTGGAATCGTCTGAGGCCGCTGTTGTAAAGGTCACGTTGGTCATATTCTCGGCACCCAACTGCTCGATCACCTCGTCAGACAACATGCCATCGGCCCCGATGAATGTGCTGAACGCGCCGGTTTCCAGTGCGTTGCGCATCAGGGTGATCCCGCCGGAGCCATAATAGGCAAACAGCGCCAGATTGTCGGACGTGGCCCCCAGCGTGGCCACTTCGGACCGGTAGGACGCTTTGCTTGGCTCATGCGCCTCGTTCGCAGTCACGGTGCCACCGGCTGCGGTGAAGGCTTCGGCAAACACCCCTGCAATCGCTGCGTTATAATCATCGTTGGCGTAGGATACGGCCAGCTCTGTGATCCCCTGCTCGATCGCGAGTTCAGCAAGGGCAACACCCTGATAGGCATCAGACGCCGCAGCGCGGAAGACAAGGTCAGTGCCGTCTTCCATGGTGCTGATCGCTGGCGACGAGGCCGAGACAGACAGCGTTGTCACACCCGCAGGGATCGATACAGATTCAGCTTGTGCAATCGCCGCACCCGAACAAACCGGCCCAAGGATGGCCGAAACAGAGTTGACGTTGATCAGTTTCGTGACCGCATCAACCGCCGCCACCGGATCACAGCCAGAGTCAGCGCGAATGATGTTCAGCGCCTGCCCGTCAGCGAACATGCCGCCCTGGTCGTTAATGTTCTTGGCAGCCAGATCCACGGCCTGCGCCATGGGGGCCACCAGATCAGGGATCGGGCCTGTCAGGGCCAACGGATTGCCAATGTTGACGTCGGCCATGGCGGCGGTTGAACACAGCATTGCCGCTGCGGTGGAAAGAAGTGTCTTTTTCATTATGGTCTCCCTGAACCTGCTATTCTTGTTTTCTGCGCTGAGGCGACGCAGGCCGCGCCTCTGGCAATATCCCTTGGGGATATTTCTGTAGAATCACCTGCAAAAGCAAGCCGATTAGCATCATCCGCAGGAAACCAGCGCGTGTGCGCAGGGCACCCGGGTCAACGGTGTCAAAGATGTATGCGAACAGATCAATCGCGCCGGTGATCAGCAGCTCGGAAGCCGACCAGATCGTCCAGATCAAGAACGCGCCCAGCATCGCACCCCTGTTGTTGCCGGACCCGCCCGCAATCAGCATGACCCAGACAAGGAACGTCACCTTGGCACTGTCAAATGTGTTTGTGGGCTCGATCAGGCGCAAGTGCTGCGCAAAGAGCGCGCCACCAAGGCCCATGATCGCGGCGCCGATCACGAATGCCTCGATCCGCCGTGCGGTCACGTTCTTGCCCGCCGCCCGTGCAGCCGGTTCGTTTTCGCGGATCGCCGTCATCATCCGGCCCCATGGCGAGGTGCGCGCGCGTTCCAGCATCCAGTAGATCACAAGCATCACAAACAGGATCGTCCCGGTAAAGAACGGCTGCCACCACCAGTTCGGCAATCCGTCAAAGAAGGCGGACCAGCTTTCGGGGGTGCCGAACCAGCTCATCGGCCAACTGGAATAGAACCGTTCTTCTGAAAAATGTTCCCATGCGCGGGGGATCTTGTTGATCCCGCGCGGCCCGTTGGTGATATCGGTTTCGTTCTTGAAGATCAGCTTGATGATCTCGGCGATGCCAATTGTTGCAATGGCCAGATAGTCAGACCGCAGCCGGATACAGATAAAGCCGATCACGGCGGCCACAAGCGTGGATGCAATCATCGCCACGAACATGGCCACCGGCAGCGGCCAGCCAAAGCCGCCAAGGTGAAAGGTGCTTTCTGCCGTGGTCAACAGCGCATAGGTATAGGCCCCCACGGCCGCAAACCCAACGATACCCACGTTGAACAGCCCTGCGAACCCCCACTGAACGTTCAGCCCCAGTGCAAAGATCGCATAGATACCGCCAACGGTCAGCAGCGACAGAAAATAAAGGAGGATGCCTGCGTCCATCAGAATGACCTCCCTTTGAACAGCCCTTGCGGGCGCACGATCAGCATGATGACCATGATCGCAAAGGCGACCCCTGTTTTGTAGCCGGGGCTGATAAGGGGCGCATCGCCGATCCATGGATAGGCAGAAAGCTCCTCTGCCAGTCCGATCACCAGCCCGCCAAAAACAGCACCGTAAGGTTTGCCGATGCCGCCGAGGATCGCGGCGGCAAACATCGGCAGCAGCATCCGAAAGCCCATCGTTGTTTCAAGCATCTGGATATCCATCGCCAGAAACACGCCCGCCGCCATCGCGCAGGCACCACCGACGATCCATGTGGCCCGGATCACCTGATCCACGTCAATCCCCGTGACATGGGCCAGATCGGGGCTGTCGGACACCGCCCGCATCGCTTTACCGATCCGGGTTCGGTTCAGCAGATAGCTCAGGGCAATGACGATCACGATCGTGCCGGTAAAGATGAACAGGTGCTTGTTGGGGATCAGCAAGAGCATGTCGATTGACTGGCTGAAGCTTTGCAACACTGTATTCGGCTTGGCGATGCCCTGCACGAACGTCAACTGGTTCGGCCCCCAGATCACCTGCACCGCAGAGCGGATAATCAGCATCATGCCAAAGCTGGCCATCACAACCTTGATCGTGTCTGCCTTGCGGAAGGGTTTATAAAAATACTTGTCCGTCAGCAGGAACAGCCAGATCACAATCAACCCGGCAGGCACCGCGGCCACAAGCGGATGCACAGCAATCCCAAGCACTGATGTGATGATCGCCATCACTGTCCACGTGAGATAGGCCCCGGACATCATCACTTCGCCATGGGCAAAGTTGGCAAAGCGCAAGATACCGAATGTCAGGGTGATCCCGATTGCGCCCAAGGCATAGATGCAGCCCAGTACCAAACCGGGGATGAAATAGAAATTGATGAACTCAAAACCGAATGCGTCCCACATATCAGTGTCCCCCGCCCAAGAACATGCGCGCAATCTCGCGGTCTGCGATCAGTTCGGCCCCGGTACCGGTAAAGCGGTTGGCCCCGTCAACCAGCACATAGCCGCGATCAGATACGCCCAGCGCCTGTTTGGCATTCTGTTCGACAATCAGGATCGGCACACCGGTTGCCTTGATCTTTTGGATAGTGCCGAAAATCTCTCCCCGGTATTTCGGGGACAGGCCCGCAGTCGGTTCATCCAGCAGCAGGATTTTTGCGTCCACCATCAGCGCCTTGGCCATCGCCACCATCTGGCGCTGTCCGCCTGACAGGGAGCCTGCGGCCTGATTGCGTTTCTCGCGCAGGTCAGGGAAGAGTGCGAACATCTCTTCCAACCGCTCGGGAATACCGTGTGGCCGGGTCCATGCCCCCATCTCAAGGTTTTCCTGCACCGTCAAATTCACAAAGACATTGTTCGTTTGCGGCACGTAGGAAATACCGAGCTGTACGACCTTGGCCGCAGGGGTATTCGTGATGTCTTCGCCATTCAGTTCAACCGTGCCTTCGGTGATATTCAGCAGGCCAAGCACCGATTTCATCGCCGTCGATTTGCCAGCTCCGTTTGGGCCGATGATGGCGACGATTTCGTTGGGCTGAACATAGATCGACAAATCATGCAGAATCTCGGTCTGGCCGTACCCGGCCTTGAGGTTGTTGAGAGACAAGACAGGGGTCATACCACTTCCCCCCCGAAATAGGCGTCGATGACCCGTTCGTCATTGCGCACCTCGTCCATGGTGCCTTCCATCAGGACTTTGCCTTCTGCCAGCACGACCACCTTGCCGCACAGGCGCGCGATCATGTCCATATCATGCTCGATGATGCAGAAGGTATAGCCTCGCTCCTGATTGAGTTGTTCGATCATCTCGGCCACTTTGCGCATCAACGTGGGGTTCACCCCCGCCCCCGGTTCATCCAACAGCACGACCTTGCTGTCGTTCATCATGGTGCGCCCGATTTCGAGCAGTTTTTTCTGCCCGCCCGACAGATTGCCCGCCAGTTCGTCTGCCACATGGGTCAGCCCCAGAAATTCCAGCGTGTCGCGGGCCAGATCAAGTACTTCGGCCTCGCGCGCGCGGACCTTGCCCCCGGCAAACCAGCTTGCAAAGATCGCCTCACCGGTCTGGTCAGGTGCCGCCACGGCCAGATTTTCCAACGCTGTCATGCGGGCGTATTCGTGGCTCAGCTGGAATGTACGCATCAGCCCCTTGTGATAGAGCATGTCCGTGCGCTGTCCGGTGATATCTTCGCCCAGCAGGATGATCTTGCCAGCAGAGGGCGGCAATTCACCCGCAATCATGTTGAATGTCGTCGTCTTGCCTGCGCCATTGGGGCCGATAAGCCCGACAATTGCGCCTTTCTCGACCTCGAAATCAACACCCTGTACGGCTTTCAGGCCACCAAAGCTTTTGGCCAGTCCGGCCACGCTCAATACTATGTCTGTGGCCATCCCTGCCCTCGATACTTCTTGCGCGGTCGTCTGCGCTGCGGGACCATTACGCCCGAATTTTTTTTTCGCAAGGGCTGACAGGGGATTGAAAGGGCAATTCCCTCGTTTTCTTACGTCACACTGGCGCAATCGCAACCATGAAGTGTACCGACGCACATCGCTTGCCGGGGGAAAACTTGTACACTACTGTCCAATCAACCCAATCATCGCCAGACAGTTTGATAGGATGACAGGATGAAATACTCTGCATTCAGCATTTTGCGCGAAGGACTGCGTGGTCATAGAGGATGGGCCAAGGCGTGGCACAACCCCACCCCCAAAGATACCTATGATGTGGTGATTATCGGCGGGGGAGGGCACGGGCTTGCGACCGCCTACTACCTTGCCAAGAACCACGGGGTATCCCGCGTTGCAGTGATCGAAAAAGGCTGGCTTGGCGGCGGCAATACAGGGCGCAATACCACGGCCATCAGGTCAAATTACTTCTATCCGCAAAGCACGGCACTTTATGATCTGTCGGTGCGCCTGTACGAAGATCTGTCTCGGGAATTGAATTACAATGTCATGTTCTCGCAACGCGGAATCATGACGCTGGCCCACTCTGAACCGGACATGGAAATGGCCGCCCGGCAAGTCAATGCAATGCAGTTGGGTGGCGTTGATGCGGAATTGCTGAACCGCGACCAGGTGCGCAAGTATGCCCCCTTGCTGAACTTCCGCGATGATGCGCGCTTTCCCATTCACGGGGCCACTTGGCAGGGGCGTGCAGGCACGGGGCGCCATGATGCGGTGGCATGGGGTTATGCGCGTGCCGCCGACAGCCTTGGGGTCGATATCATCCAGAACTGCGCCGTCACCGGCGTTTTGATCGAAGGCGGGGTTTGCAAAGGGGTCGAAACCAGCCAAGGGCTGATCCGTGCAGGCAAAGTCGGCGCGGCGGTTGCGGGCCATTCGACCAATCTGGCCGATATGGCTGGTTACAGCTTGCCTATTCATTCCTATGCCTTGCAGGCCTTTGTTTCAGAGCCCGTGAAACCTGTGATGAACACGGTCGCGCTGTCCCCGGCTTTGGGTGTCTATTTTTCACAATCAGACAAGGGCGGCATCGTGGTTGGCGGCGGGTTGGACCGGGTGCCTTCATACGGGCAGCGCGGCAACACCCCGATGCATGATGTGGTGCTGGGTGGCCTTGTCGAAATGGCCCCCATTCTGGCGAAGGTGAAACTCTTGCGTCATTGGGGCGGGATCGTTGATGTCACGCCTGACAGCTCGCCTATTATCGGGCCTTCACCGGTGCCCGGCCTTTACCTCAATTGCGGCTGGGGCACAGGCGGGTTCAAGGCAATCCCGGCGGGCGGCTATCTGTTTGCCCATTTGCTGGCCCGCGACAGCCATCACGAGATCAGCCGCCCCTTTGATCTGGACCGTTTTCAGACCGGGCATTTGATCGACGAAAGCGCCGCGTCCGGCATTGCCCATTAGGAGACAGTCCCATGCAACGTTTCCCCTGCCCCTTTTGCGGTTTGCGCGATGAACGCGAATTCAGCTACGTGGGTGATTTTGGCAAGGTCCGCCCGGATACCAAGGCCCGCGTCAGCGACGCTGAATGGGCCGCTTACCTTTACGACCAAAAGAACCCCAAGGGCCAATCGACCGAAATCTGGGTTCATTTGCCCTGTCAGGAATACTTCAAGATGACCCGCGATACCGTATCGATGGACGTGATCGATGCAGCCCCTTTGCGAAAGCCTGCGCAATGACAGCCCGCCGGATACATATCGCCACCGCAGGATCAAAGCGCCTGGCATTCACGTTTGACGGCCAACCATTGCAGGGCGTGGCGGGCGACACTATTGCGTCTGCGCTACTGGGCGTGGGGGTCAGAATCGTCGGCCGCAGCTTCAAATACCACCGCCCGCGCGGCGTTTGGGGCGGCTGGACTGACGACCCGAACGCCATCTTTGATGTGTCCTTGGCAGGGGTCACGAAACCGAATGTTCAAGGCACCGCGACATTGCTTGAGGACGGCATGATCGTCCGCTCTGTCAACAGTTGGCCCACTGCCCGGTTTGACGTCAAGGCGGGGCTGGATTTGCTCAGCCCGTTTCTGCCTGCCGGTTTCTATTACAAGATGTTCAAATGGCCCGACTGGCATCTGTTTGAACCGGCGATCCGCAAAATGGCCGGGCTCGGCCGTGTCGGGCCGGATGTGGCGGACGGTCCGGATGGGCTACAGATACATGACCAATGTGATGTGCTGGTGGTCGGCGGCGGCCCTGCGGGATTGAGTGCGGCGCGCGCGGCGGCCCATGCAGGACAAGATGTCGTGCTGGTTGATGACCATCCCGATGTCGGCGGCAGCCTTCGGGACAATCCCTGCCAGATTGACGGCACAGCCCCTGCTGTCTGGATCACCCCCCAGACCGACGCAATCAAGGCCGCTGGCGGGCGCATCATGGCGCGGACAACCGCCTTTGGTATCTATGACCACAGCCTGATTTCGCTACACCAGACCGCTCCCTTTGCGACACATCCCAAGCTGATCAGGATGCGGGCCGGGCGCGTTATTCTGGCTACGGGGGCAATCGACCGACCGGTGGTTTTTGGGAACAACGACCTGCCCGGTGTGATGTCGCTGCGCGGCGCTGCCGCCTATCTGCATCGCCATGATGTTCTGACAGGCACAGACATCACACTGCTGGCGTCCGCGCAGGACGTGGCCCACTTTGGCCCGATGTTCGAAAGGGCTGGCGCACAAGTGCGAGTCCTGCCGCTGGAAACGGAAGGCTTGCGCGCTGTGGGGCGCGGCAAGGTCAGGGCGCTGTCTTATGGTACCAACCGCCATCACGCCGACGCGGTGCTTTGTTCGGCCGGGCTGTCCCCTTTGGTGCATTTGTGGTGCCACGCAGGCGGCCAGTTGGAGTGGGACGCAGGCCGCGGCGCTTTCCTGCCCGGCGCGGGGCCAGACCATCTGTCGATCGTTGGCGGCGCGCGCGGCGCAAACGATCTGGACCAAAGCATCGACGACGGGCACAAGGCCGCGACAGGCCAGACGCCTGCGCCGCTCCCCTCTATTGCGCCACTGCCCACCACGCCAAAGCCTTCACGGGCCCGCCAGTGGATTGATCTGCAAAATGATGTCACTACCAAAGATGTCGCGTTGGCCGCGCAAGAGAATTTCGCCTCGGTCGAGCACCTCAAACGCTATACCACGCTCGGAATGGCCACCGATCAGGGCAAGACATCAAACGTCAACGGACTGACAGCACTTGCGGTGCAGTTGGGCAAACCCATCGCCGATGTCGGCACAACGCGGTTCCGCCCGCCCTATGTGCCGGTGCCTTTGCAACTTTATCGCGGCGCGCGCAGCAGCACGCAAATTGCACCTCTGCAACGCTCCGTGCTTGAGCCGCAAATCCGCGCGCTGGGGGGTGCGATGGCGGAATATGGCGGCTGGCTGCGCCCGGCGTGGTACGGCGATGATATGACCACGGCCATCGCGCAGGAATGCGCCCAGGCCCGCAACGATGTGGCGATGCTGGATGCCTCATCGCTTGGCAAGATCGAAGTCATGGGCCCAGATGCCGCTGGCTTTCTGAACTTTGTCTACTACAACAGCATAGCAAATCTGCCAGCAGGCAAAATCCGCTATGGCTTTATGCTGACCGAACGGGGGATCATCTATGATGATGGCGTTATGGCCCGCTTGGATGAAAATCATTTTGTGGTATCATGCTCTTCCAGCCATGTCAGCGGTGTGACGGCACTGCTTGAGGCATGGCGCCAGGACGGACACGACCCCGACCGGGTTTTTGTGCATAATGTGACCCAAGCATGGGCGACCGTGACCGTGACCGGCCCCAAGGCGCGGGATGTTGTCGCGGCCCTTGATCTGGGCATCGACCTTCAAGCGGAGGCCTTTGCGCACATGTCGCTCCGCCTTGGCACCTATGATGGCATGCCTGTGCGGGTGTGCCGCGTCAGTTTCACCGGCGAGCTGAGCTTTGAGATCTCGATCGCGCGGGATTCCGCACCGAACCTGTGGGACCATGTGCACCAGCTGGGGGCGACGCCGATCGGGATGGAGGCAACGTCGATCCTGCGTGCTGAAAAGGGCTATATTATCATCGGCAAAGACACGGACGGCGAAACCATGCCGCAGGATCTTGGCTTGATCGGACCCCGTGACCGCAAGACACAGCCCTATGTCGGCAACCGTGGCCTGCAAACCCCTGTTGCGAAGGCGACCGGACGGCAGCAACTCGTAGGGCTTGCAGTGCCGGAGGGTGCCACGCAATTGCCCACAGGCGCGCATCTGACGGCAGCAGGCAAATCAATCGGCTATGTAACATCCAGCTACCTCAGCCCCACATTGGGGCATCCGATCGCGCTGGGTCTGGTGCAAGACGGGCTGAGCCGCCTGAACGCGGATCTGACAGTCTATCATCTGGGCGAGAATCGGTCAGCCCGGATCGTTCCGGCGTGCTGGTATGATCCAAAGGGGGACAGGCTCAATGCGTAATGACACTGCCAAATGGCCAGCCCCGGCAGTTGGCCCGCGCGGCCAAGTGCAGGCACAGGGGATTACGCTTGACCAGATCACCCTGCCCCGGCAGGTCCTGATCAGCGGGCCGCGCGATGCGGCCATGGCACTGGCGGGAACCACACAGGCAACCGGCTGGCCGGATGTGGCGATGGGCGACCATTACGCCCTGTCGCTGCGCCGTGATCGAATTCTGATGGTGGGTGGCCAAATCGACAGCTTCGGCTGGCGTGCGGATGTTGGGCTGGCCACCTCGGATATCGGCACCGGATATACTGTTTTCAGCCTGCAGGGGCCGCGCGCGGAAAAAGTTCTGCGGACAGGGACAGAATTGTCGGAAAAGATACCATCGGCATCCTGCCTGCGGCTTTGGAACGGCTATGACATCCTGCTTTACCGCCACACCGCCACTGATCGCTATCTTTTGCATGTCGGCAGCGCCCTTGCAGAGGGGCTGTGGGACATGCTCAACCGTCAGATCAGAATGGTGTCCGCGTGACCGCCCCTAAGGCCGTCAGGGGCAGCAGCCGCACATCCCGCGCAGACTGGACGAGGGCGGCACTGGACACATTGATCGAGGAAGGCGTCGATCAGGTCAAGGTTGCGGTCCTGTCAAAGCGCTTGAAATGCGCACGGTCCAGCTTCTACTGGTATTTCAAGGACCGACAGGCGCTTTTGGGTGCGCTACTCTCCCATTGGCAAGCCACGAACACGGCGGCAATCGTCACACAAGCCACGGCACCTGCGGACAGCATCAATCTTGCACTGGTCAATCTGTTCGCCTGCTGGATCGATGGCGGACAATTCGACACGCAACTTGATTTTGCAGTCCGGGACTGGGCGCGGCGAGACGGGACCGTGCGGCAGGCAGTCGATGTCTCTGACCAGACGCGGATTGCGGCGCTGACAGCCATGTTCACCCGTTTTGACTATCCCCCGGCCGAGGCGAAAATTCGTGCGCGCATCGTCTATTTTACGCAAATTGGCTATGACGCACTGGACCAGCGCGAAACGAATTTTGAACGCGCCCAAAGCGGACCGGATTACCTTTTCTGCATGACAGGCCACGAACCCACGCCCCGCGAAACGCAGGCTGTACTGGCACTGGGCGGCTGACAGGATCGTCTTTTGTACAGCACCGTACATAATGATGGACAGCGCCACGTGGCGCGGCTAGCGTTTCGCCAGTCAAGATGATCGAGGTGACAAAAATGAAAACGTCATACAGGGCAGTGGTCATCGGGGGCGGCGTGGTCGGCGCATCGGTTCTGTATCACCTGACGAAATTGGGCTGGTCTGATGTGGCCCTGATCGAAAGGGCCGAGCTGACAGCAGGGTCCACTTGGCACGCAGCCGCCGGATTTCACGCGTTCAACGGCGATCCGAACATTGCGGCGCTGCAAGACTACACCATCAATCTGTACAAAACGATTGAATCCGAAAGCGGTCAGGACGTTGGCCTGCATATGACGGGCGGCGTGAACATCGCCACCAACCAAAGCCGTTGGGAACAGCTTCAGGCAAGCTGGGCGACCTTCAAGGCGATGGGGATCGAAACCGCGCGGCTTGTCACCCCTGCCGAAGTGCATGATCTGACCGGCGGTGTCATCCGCACCGACGATGTGCTGGGCGGATTGTGGGACGATAACGAAGGCTACCTAGACCCCAACGGCACCACCCATGCCTATGCAGGTGCCGCCAAAAAGCGCGGTGCAGAAGTGATTTTGCGCAACCGTGTGCTGGAGCTACACCACAGGCCCGACGGCACATGGGACGTTGTGACAGAGAAGGGCACAATCAACGCCGAACATGTGGTCAACGCAGGCGGGCTTTGGGCCAAGCAATGCGGCCTGATGGCGGGCGTTGATTTGCCCGTCACCCCGATGGAGCACCACTATCTGATCACCGACGACCTTGAAGGTATCAAAGCCTTGCCCGGCGGGCGTGAACTGCCCGTCATAGCCGATCTGGACGGGTTCACCTACGCGCGCCAAGAAAGGCAAGGTCTGCTGCTGGGCGTGTATGAACGCAATCCCAAGCATTGGAACATGGACGGGGCACCGTGGGACTACGGGATGGAGCTGATCCCCGAAGATATCGACCGGATCGCCGAAGAACTCGGCATCGGCTTTGACCGCTATCCCGAGCTTGCCAATGCCGGGATCAGAAAATGGGTGAATGGCGCTTTTACATTTGCACCGGATGGCAACCCGCTGGTTGGCCCTGTTGGCCCGCGCGGCTATTGGGTGGCGTGCGGTGTTATGGCGGGTTTCAGTCAAGGCGGTGGCGTCGGCAAATCGCTGGCCGAATGGATGATCCATGGTGCACCTGAAAACGATATTTACGGCATGGACGTTGCCCGCTTTGGCCCACATCAGTCCAACAAGGAATATATTCGACAGACCACCGGCCAGTTCTACGCCCGCCGCTTTGTGGTCACCTACCCCAACGAACAACTGCCCGCCGGCCGCAACATAAGACTGTCTGGGGCGTATCAGGACATGACCGCCGCTGGTGCGCGCTGGGGCAACCTGTGGGGGCTTGAGGTTCCGCTTTATTTCGCCGCGCAGGACTTCGAAGAACCCGGCACCCTGCGCCGGTCTGCCAACTTTTCGCTGGTTGCCGCAGAATGTGCAGCGGTGCGCGACGCAGCGGGCCTGCTCGATATCAGCGGCTATGCCCGATACAAAGTAACGGGGCCGCAGGCCCGACAGTGGCTTGATCGTTTGCTGGCCTGCGACATGCCTGCAACGGGGCAAATCAAACTGGCGCCGATGCTGCATGAGAATGGCCGGTTGATGGGCGATCTGACCGTCTTTCAATGGGAAGATGGCTCCTATTGGCTGATGGGGTCTTACGGTCTGCGCGCGTTCCACATGCGCTGGTTCCGCGATCATCTGGAGAACGGGGTGCAGATTGATGATATCTCTGACGCCACGGCAGGGTTTTCGCTAAGTGGTCCAAAAGCAAGAGAGATATTACAATCTGTGGCAGAGGTGGACCTGTCCACCCTTGGGATGATGCAATGCGGCAGTTCTGATCTGGGGCTGCATCGCGTTGCTATTGCACGATTGTCCCTTTCTGGCGAACTGGCCTATGAAATCAATTGCCCCGCTTGCGAACATGCCTCTTTGCGCAAACTCCTGCTGGATGCGGGTGCGGCGCATGGGATCAAAGAGATTGGCTTTGCCGCCATGCTGTCGATGCGACTGGAAAAATCAATCGGTATCTGGAACGCCGAGTTCACCCAAGGCTACACCCCCGCAATGACCGGGCTTGATCGCTGGATCGCATGGGACAAGGGAGATTTCATCGGGAAAACCGCAGCGGCAAGTGCCCCAGCCCCTGACCGCATGCTGACAATGCTGCAAATTGATGCGGACGGTGCTGATGCCGTTGGTTTTGAGCCTGTCTGGAAAGACGGCGCAGTGGTCGGTGTGACCACCTCGGGCGGGTACGGTCACAGGCTTGGGCAAAGCCTCGCACTGGCGTTGATTGACAACGACGCACGCACCGAAGGATTAGACATCGCGGTGCACGTGATGGGTGAGTTGCGCCCTGCCAAGGTGATTGCGATGTCGCCCTATGACCCGACCGGCGCGCGGATGCGGGCCTGACGCACGTTGACCATTCTACGCCTATGGGCCACATCGGTGGCGAACGGTTTGGAGCAGTATCATGATCATCGGGCATATTGGCGCACGCGCGGGCAGTAAGGGCGTTCCGAACAAGAACTTCCGCATGTTGCACGGCAAACATCTGATCGACTGGTCACTTGATCAACTTTTGGCCAATGACCGTGTCGATCATGTGGTCGTTTCCACAGACTCTCCCGAGATTTACGAACACGGTCTGAAACGCGGCTGTCTGGATATTGGCCTGCGCCCTGCCGCGCTGGCCACGGATACCGCCGCCAAATGGCATGTCTGGCAACATGCGCTTGCAGAGGTTGAAAAACAGACCGGACCGGCAGAGGCCTTTCTTGATCTGGATTGCACCTCGCCGCTGCGCCTGCCGCAGGATATTGATGCAGGGCTTGATCTCTTTGCCGCCGAACAACCCGATATGGTCATGTCGTGCTGCGAAAGTCGCAAGAACCCCTATTTCAACATCCTCGAAACCGATGCGGACGGGGCGCTGCATGTTTCAAAGCCTCTCCCCGGCGGGGTTGTCGCACGGCAACAGGCACCGATGGTCTACGATCATGTGGGGCTGGTCTATGTGGTTCGGCCCGACTATCTGCGCCGCGCGCAAAGCCTGTTCGAGGGCCGCGTGATCCCGCTGGTGCTACCCAATGAACGCGGGCTGGACGTGGACAGCCCGTTTGACTGGGACGTAATCGCATATTTGCTGGGGAAACAGATCGCGGATGGCCTGCGCTAGCGCCAGCCCTGCCAGAACCGCAGGTTTTCCTGCTTGTGCCGAAAGCTCTTGATCAGGGCGGCACGGTCATATTCTTCCTTGATCCACTGATCGACGGGGATCGGCGACGTGGCATTGCGCGCCGCATAAACATCCAGAAAATGGTCAAGAATGCCGGTTTCCGTCCGGCGAATGTGCAGAAAACGAAAGCTCAACTGCTTGCGTGCAACCTCGATCGGCTGGCCCTCCTGCAGCATCAGATAAAGTGTTGCTGCCAACCCGGTGCGGTCAGCCCCGGACTTGCAGTGCACAACGAACGGATGCTCGATCGTGTCAAACGCATCCATCAACCGCACAAGCGCATCGACGCTTGGCGCCTTGCGGGCCGCCATTTTCACGTTGACCAATGTCAGGCCAAGTTGTTTGCAGCTTTCTTCCTCAAACAGATAATGCGGTTGCAGTTGTTCGCCGCGCAGGTTCAGAACGGTCTTGATCCCTTGCTTGTGAAAGCCCGACAGACGCTTGTGATCCGGGTGGTTCGAGCGATAGGCCCCGGGGGCGAATTCGGCGACATTGTGCCAAAATACCCGCAAAATCCCATGATCCAGCCAGCGCACATGCTGGACCGACCGTTTGCGTTCAACCGGGTCGGTGATGTCATGCCCAAACGACTTGCGGAAATCATATTCCTTCTGTTCCAGATATTTCGACAGTTTGCGGATCATCTAAGGGGTCCAGTTTTCTTTGAATGCTCACTTGGCCCATCAGTGCCGCCATTGCAATGGTTACACTGAATTGCCCCTGCGGCACAAACCCCTTAGATACAGCACAACGCGCAAATTCAGGAGCACCCCATGCAGATCGCAGGCCGCAAGATCGGACCCGAACACCCCCCGTTGGTGATTGCAGAAATCGGTATCAACCATGGTGGCGACCTCGCAACTGCAAAGGAAATGGTGCGCCTTGCCGCTGGCGCCGGCTGCGAGATGATCAAACACCAGACCCACATCATCGAAGACGAGATGACAGAGGAAGCCAAACAGATTTTCCCGCCCAACGCCGATGTGTCAATCTGGGACGTGATGGCGGCCTGCGCCCTGTCGCTTGAAGAAGAGGCGGAACTCAAGCGCTATACGGAAAGCCTTGGCATCATCTGGATTTCCACTCCGTTCAGCCGGGCTGCGGCCGATTTTCTGAACGACCTTGATGTGCCTGCCTTCAAGATCGGATCAGGAGAGGCGGACAACTTGCCGCTGATCCGTCACATCGCGCGTATGGGCAAGCCGGTCATCATGTCCACAGGCATGCAAAGTATCGACAGCATCCGCGCGTCGGTTGATATTCTGGATCAGGCAGCCGTTGACTATGCGCTGCTGGAATGCACGAACCTCTATCCCTCGCCGCCGGAAATCGTATCGTTACAAGGCGTGACCGACCTGAAAAGCGCATTCCCGAAAGCTGTGGTCGGCTTCTCTGACCATTCCATCGGGCCGGAAATGGCGCTGGCTTCGGTCGCTTTGGGTGCGTGTATTCTGGAGCGTCATTATACCGACACCCGCTACCGCAAGGGCCCTGACATCATCAATTCAATGGATCCGTCCGAATTGCGCCACTTGATTGACCGGTCGCGTGAAATCCACACAGCCCTGCGCAACCCAAAAGAACGCACCAGCGCCGAAGAAGACGTCTATCGCTTTGCCCGTGCGTCCGTTGTGGCTGACAAGGACCTGCCCGCCGGTCATACGATTACTGAGGCAGACATCTGGGCGCGCCGCCCCGGATCGGGTGAAATTGCGGGCTATGATTTTGACAAGGTCATCGGCAAGGTGCTGAAGGCCGCAGTACCCCGCAACAGACAGCTAAAGTGGACAGATTTCGAAGGCTAGGGCGCGTCTTATGACAGATCAAAGACCAATTGCCTCTTCGTTTGACAGGCCAATTGTCCAGCTAAGGGACGTTGATCGCCTGTCACAGGGGGCTGGCCGCGTCGTTTACCGCCATCCGGAACGATCTGATCTGGTGATCAAGATACATAAGCCGCTCAAGGTGAAACCGCTGCAGCGTTTGCGCACTGCGTTGCGCTATCACCGTCGCCGCTTTGGCAGTCTCTTGAACTCTTTCGTCGAAATCGACGAGTTCGCCGCCATCGTGGCCCGCAACGGCAAGGTGCCCCCTTTTGCAGCGCAGTTCATGGGATTTGTCCAGACAAACCTTGGCCCCGGCGCGATGTTTGAGGCAATGGTCCGGTCCAACGGCAAACTGGCACTCAATCTGCAATCCCACGCCCGCAGCAAGGCGGTTGAGCAGGGAATAGTGTCTGCCATCGACAAGCTTTGGGATCAGATCGTCGAGTCTGGCGCCGTTGTTGCAGACCCAAGTCTGCGCAATGTCGTCGTGACAGGTGACGCCACCAGCGGCTACCGCCTGATTTTGGTGGACGGCTTGGGCGAACGGACATTGATACCGATCCTGCGCCTGTCAAAGAGAGCGCACCAAGCCTATTGCGCCCGCGCCCGCAGAACGATGCAAAAAGAGTATCGCGCGCAGGCCCAGCGCCCCTGACAACCCTTGCGGCACAAAGCCCCTGACAGTATCGAGTTTGCTATGAACAGATCCATCCTCTTTGTGACGGGCACCCGTGCCGACTTTGGCAAGCTGGAGCCGCTGGCCATCGCGGCCCGCGACGCGGGCTTTGCTGTGTCGTTCTTTGTGACGGGGATGCATCTTTTGGCGCGCTACGGCCTGACAAAGGTCGAAGTACAGCGCACCCCCGGCGTGCAGGTGCATGAATTCCTGAACCAGCGCCCCGGTGACCCACAGGATATGATCCTTGCCAAGACCGTCATAGGCTTTTCCGATTTTGTGCGCGAACAGCAGCCAGATCTTGTCATCATCCACGGCGACCGGGTCGAGGCACTATCTTGTGCGCTGGTCTGTGCGACCAACTACATCCGCTGCGCCCACGTAGAAGGTGGCGAGGTGTCCGGCACGATCGATGAAATCTACCGCCACTGCAACAGCAAGCTGGCGGCGCACCACTTTGTATCATCCGACGATGCCGCCCGCCGCGTCATGTCACTGGGCGAGGCAGCCAACCATATCCACCCGATCGGATCGCCTGAGCTGGATTTTCACGCAGGGCCGTCCGGCGTGACATTGGCAGACGTCAAGACACGCTATGAAATCGCGTTTGATGAATACGGCATTTGCGTGTTCCACCCCGTCACGTCAGAGGCCGACACAATGGGCGCACAGGCCAAAGCCCTGTTTGCAGCTCTGCGCGCATCAGACCGGCCCTTCGTTCTGATCGCGCCCAATAATGACCCCGGCTCGGCCCCGATCTTTGCCGAAATCGACACCCTGCCCAGCGATCAGTTCCGCGTCTTGCCGTCAATGCGCTTTGCCCATTTCTCTGAACTGATGAAAAATGCGGCCGTGCTGGTTGGCAATTCATCCGCTGGCGTCCGCGAGGCGCCATTTATCGGCCTGCCATCGCTGGATATCGGCACCCGCCAAACGAACCGGGCCAAGTCCCCGTCGGTCTTTTTTGCCGACGCTGGCGCGACCGATCAAATCGCGGCATTCCTGCGGGACCAGTGGGGCCAAAGCTACCCGCGTCATAGTGCATTTGGCGGCGGCAGCGCGGCTGAACGATTTGTCGCCGTATTGCAGACCGACGCATTCTGGGATGCGCCCTTGCAGAAAACTTTCCATGACAACGCAGGTTAAGATGCACCGTGGCTGGCAGTTGCGCCTATATCTGTCGGCCTCTCATCTGTTTCCCCTCTTTGCCCGGCGCCTGCTGCGGCGCAGGCTGGCGCGGGGAAAGGAACACCCTGACAGGTGGCGCGAAAAACTGGCGCAAAATCTGGCGCCACGGCCCAAGGGCACGCTGATCTGGCTGCATGCCGTGGGTCTGGGCGAAGTGCTATCGCTGCGTGGCCTGATTGCCCGCATGGCGGCACGGGACCCGACTGCGCATTTTCTTGTCACCTCCTCCACTCTCGCCTCTGCCGAAGTGCTGTCCAAAAATATGCCGCCCCGCACGCTGCATCAATTCCTGCCGCTTGACGCCCCGGCCTACCACCGCGCTTTTCTGGATCACTTTCGCCCCGATCTGGCGCTGTGGGCCGAGCAGGACCTGTGGCCGGGATTTGTTAGCGGATTAGCTAAGCGTGCCATCCCGCAAGCGATCATTGCCGCACGTATGAACGCGAACTCCTTTGAAAAGCATCATAAAGCAGCAGGCCTGTACCGCGACCTTTACGGCGCAATGCAGTTGATCACCGCACAGGATGAACACACCATCGCCCATCTTGTTGCATTGGGCGCGGGCGATCAGGTGGCGCTGACAGGGTCGTTGAAACCCACAGCTCCGCCGCTTGGCCATGACGCCCAGGCACTTGCAGCCTTGCAAGTGGCACTGGCAGGGCGCACGGTCTGGGCAGTGGCCCCGTCGCATGCGCCGGATGAGGCGATAGCACTTGAAGCCCACGCAAAGTTGCGCGCAACACACCCCGACGCGCTGCTGATCATTGCGCCGCGTCATCCTGATCGCGCGGCTGACATTGCCACCCAAATCCCCGCCAAATTCCGCAGCCGGGATGACATCCCCACCCGCGATGATCCGATCTGGATTTGCGACAGCTTTGGCGAACTGGGGCTGATCTACCGCCTTGCCAGCCTTGTTCTGATCGGTGGCACATTTGGCGATACCGAGGGGCATAGCCCTTGGGAAGCCGCCGCACTTGGCTGTGCTGTCGCCCACGGCCCCCGCGTGGCCAACTTTGCCGCAGACTATGCGCTGCTGGATCAGGCGGGAGGCGCAAGGCAGATCAAAGATGCGGCCGACCTGCTTGCTTTGTTACATGACAGCGGCGACATGGTGGCCTGTGCTGCGGACACAATTGCCGGATTGGATCAAAAGGCCGATCAGTTGGCGGCCGATCTACTGCGCCTCGCGAAGGTGGATCATGACTGACAATTTCCCCTCGCTCAAACTGCGGTTTGCCCTGATGGTTTACAGTGTCCTGTGGTGGGTTCTGATGCCGATTGTCCTGCTGTATCTGCGCAAACGCGGGGCAAAGGACCCGTTGTATAAATCACATCTGGCCGAGCGTTTTGGCATCTATCCAAATGCGCGCCCTGATGCGGTCTGGGTCCATGCGGTGTCACTTGGCGAAATGCGCTCGGCCACGCCGTTGATCCGCGCGTTGTTGGCACGGGGCGACCATGTGGTCACAACCCATTTCACCCCGGCAGGCCGCCGCGAGGCGCAGCGCGAGTTTGCAGGTGAAATCGCAAGCGGGCAGGTCCAACCGGTCTGGGTGCCTTTTGAATATGGCTTTGCCTACCGGCGCTTTCTGCGTGCCTTTGCCCCCAAATACGGGCTGGTGATGGAAATCGAGATTTGGCCACGCATGATCATGGCCTGCCGCAAACAGGGCACGCCCCTGTTCATGTGCAATGCGCAATATCCGCGCAAAAGCTATGAAAAAGACAGGGGCGGACTGCGCGCGGCCCTTCTGGCCGGTTTCGCAGGCGGGTTTGTCAAGTCGCAGGCCCAGAAAGACCGCTTTGCCGATGCAGGCATGTCCAACATTCACATCACCGGCGAATTGCGCTTTGACCAGCCAATCCCGCAGGCACATCTGGATGCCGCTGCCACTGTCCGCGATCATTTCACCAAGGGGCGCCCGGCCTACACGCTGACCAGCGTGGTTGAAGGCGAAGATCATATCTATATCGACATGATCCGCCAGACGCCCGACGCCTGTTTCGTCTATGTTCCCCGCGCACCTGAACGGTTTGACGAAGTCGCCGCGATGCTGCGTGATGCCGGTGTCAGGTTTGCCCGCCGCTCTGATCTGTTTGATGCGGCGTTAGAACCCGTTCAACCACTGGACGACATTGACGTGCTGCTGGGTGACAGCATGGGCGAGATGTATTTCTATCTGGGCCTTTGCGACCGGGCGATCGTTGGCGGCGGCTTTGTCACCAAAGGCGCGCACAACGTGATTGAGCCGCTGGCGTTGAAAAAACCCGTCATCGTGGGGCCGCATATCTGGACAATCGAATACCCTGCCACCGAAGCGATTGCCGCAGGTGTTTGCACCCATGTGGCAAATCCCAAGGCATTGCAGGACGCCGTCGGCCATCCCGCAATAGTCACCGACGCGCAAATCACGCAGTTCTACGCGGCGCATGCAGGCGGGGTCACGCGCACGTTAGCCGCATTGGACAGGTTGTTTTAGCCGCCGATATCCTCCGGCCCGACGGCGGTGGCCTTGATGATCGCGTAAACCTGCTGGCCCACGGCCAGCCCCATCCGCCCTGCACTGCGCCGCGTCACACGCGCCAAAAGCTGGTCGGTGCCAGCCCGCAGGCCGACTGCCACACCCGGCCCGCGCCCTTGTTCAAGCGCTGTTATCGTCACGGAAAGCACATTCAGTGCGCTGATCCCTTTGGGTGGTTCAGTCGCAAGAATCACATCTTGCGCAGGTATCCGCAAACGGACTGACTGCCCCAGTTTGCCAAGGTTTCCCGGCATCAGGATACGGCCACCAGAAAAGGTGAGCTCTGTCAGCCCGTCATCCAGCAACCGCCCCGCGACTTTCATCCCGATCACGGCACCCGCATCGCGCACGCCTAACAGGGGCACCACATCGGGACGCGACAAGACAGTACCCACAGGGCCGGAGGCCACGACCTGTCCGGCTTCGAGGATCACAAGCGTTGTGGCCAGTCGCGCCACCTCTGACACATCGTGACTGACGTACAGGATCGGGATTTGCACCTCGTCCCGCAGCCTTTCGATATAGGGTAAAATCTCGGCTTTGCGGGGGGCATCAAGGGCCGCCAGCGGTTCGTCCATCGCCAATATCTGCGGGGCTGACATCAGCGCACGCCCCAGTGCCACCCGCTGCTTTTCGCCACCAGACAGGCCCGCAGGTCGACGATGCAGCAAATCGCCAAGGCCCAGAACGTCAATGACACGCGCCATATCATGCGTGCCACCGTAGGTCAGATTGCGATGCACGCTCATATGCGGAAACAGCCGCGCATCCTGAAACACGTAGCCCACGCTGCGGTGCTGCGGGCGCAGGTTGATGCGACATTGCCTGTCATACAACACCTTGTCGCCTACCGCGATCTTGCCCGCATCAGGCTGCAACAGCCCCGCAACCGCATTGACCACGCTTGTCTTGCCAGACCCGGACCGACCAAAGACAGCCGTGACACCCGCGGGCGCATCGAACGCAACATTCAGCGCGAAAGCCCCAAGGCTTTTCCCGATCGCGACATGCAGCATCAGCGACCCAGCCTTTTGGACATCCGATGCGCCAGCCATTCCGACATCAAAAGCGCGCCCATCGCCAGCACGACTGAAATCACCACCAGCCCAGTCACGGCGCCTTCCCCGCCGGGCACCTGCAACAGCCCATAGATGGCCGACGGGATGGTTTGTGTTTGACCGGGGATCGCGGCGACAAAGGTGATTGTTGCCCCAAACTCGCCCAGCGCCTTGGCAAAGCCCAGCACGGCCCCTGCCAGAATACCTGGCAAGATCAGGGGCAGTGTGATCGTGCCCCAGATGCGCCAGCGCGATGCGCCCAGCGTCTCGGCTGCCTGTTCCAATCCCTGATCGACCGCCTCAATCGCCAGCCGGATGGCCCGCACCATCAGGGGAAACGCCATGATCGCCGCCGCCAGCGCCGCCCCGGTCCAGCGAAAAGCCAGTGTGATACCAAATATATCATAGAGGACCGCGCCCAGCGCCCCCTGCCGCCCGAACAGAACCAGTAACAGATAGCCGGTCACAACCGGCGGCAGCACCAAGGGCAAATGCACCAACCCATTCAACAGTTGACGCCCCGGAAAGGATTTGCGCGCCAAAAGATAAGCCACAGCAATTGCGACGGGCAACGCACAGATCGTCGCCACCAGCGCCACCCGCAGCGACAGCCGGATCGCCGCCCATTCCGCTGGCCCAAGCTGGTCTATCATTGCGCAGACATAGGCGGCAGAAACCCCGCGTCGGCAAGAACTGCCTGACCGGACGGGCTTTGGATGAAATCCCAAAACGCCGCCGCTTTTTGGTCTGACTGTGCAGTCAACGCACCGGTGTAGCGGATCGGCGCATGGGTATTCGCGGGAAAGCGGGCCACGATACGCACTGCATCCGTCGCACGCGCGTCAGTCTGATACACAATACCCAACGGGGTCTCTGCCCGGGCGACAAGGGTTAGCGCGCTGCGCACGCTATCCACCTCGGCCAGTTTGGGTGACAGGGTGTCCCAAAGGTCTAGCGCAATCAGTGCCTGTTTCGCATAAATCCCCGCCGGAACTGAGCCTGTCAGCCCCACAGCCATACGCCCGTCACCCAAAGCCGCAGTCATACCGCCCTGATCCAGCGTGACATCTGCGGCAGTGGCTGGCCCGATCAGTACCAGAGCGTTACTCGCAAAATCGGCGATTGTGTCAGCTTGCACAAACCCTTGTTCTTGCAGCACATCCATCCATTCGCGGTTGGCCAGCAGAACAAGGTCAGCGGGCGCGCCTACGCTGGTCTGGCGCGCAAGCGTGCCACTGCCCGCATAGGACACCACAACATCATCAAATTCGGCAGCAAGCCTATCGACAGGTTCCTTCAGGCTGGCCGCTGCAAAAACGACCACGTCTGCCCGCAGCATAGCAGGGGACAAGAGCATCAAAAGGGACAGAAAAAAACGGGCCATCATGGCGCGACTATCCGGCGATTGCGCAGGCAAGGCAAGGGCTAGGGCCCTGATCCTAGACCCACGCTTTGGCGCGGGCGCGCAGCGCGCGCAATCTGTCGCGCAAATCCTCGCCGATGGGGCCGTTGCGTGGCGCATCCCGTAGCGTGCTGACCCAATGGGGCTGCGGTTGGTGGACACGGGTTGGCCCCTGCCAATGCAGGCTGCGCAGGATATCCTGTACATGCAGCGGCAACTGGTCTGGTATCTCTGCCCCCGTAAGCGTGGCCCAGACACCGGACCAAAGACGGCCAACCGACCACGGGTTATAGCCACCTCCGCCAAGCACCAGATAACGCGGCGCCATTCCCTGCAAAGCGGCAACAATCGCCCAATGGGCGTTGTTCGACAGAGCCAGCCGCGATTGCGGGTCCTCCAGCACCGCGTCAGCACCGCATTGCAGCACAATCGCGTCAGGGCGAAAATCCGCAACCCGCCGCAAGATCAGATCATCGCGGATCAGCGCCATCTCGTCATCATGCATCCCTGCGAGTACGGGCAGGTTATAGACCTGACCCACGCCACAATCCGTCAGCGCGCCGGTGCGTGGCCAGCGGTTTTGTTCATGGACCGAGATCATCAGTGTGTCCGGATCAGACGCAAAGGCATGTTCGACCCCGTCAGGGTGATGCGCATCGATATCAACATAGGCGATGCGCGTGGCCCCGTTCCGGCGCAGTGACTGAACTGCAAGAACCGGATCGTTGAGGTAGCAAAATCCGTTCGCCCTGTCGGGCAGCCCGTGATGGGTTCCACCGGCAGGGGAATAGATGATGCCACCTTTGGCCAACAACTCTCCCGCCAGCAGTGATGCACCCGCTGACGTGGCCGGACGGCGGTACATTTCCGCATAAACGGGGTTCGACACCGTTCCCAGCCCATGCCTTGCGCGTATGACGTCGCTCACCGATTGGGTGGCTTCTGCCTTCTGTAAAGCCGCCAGATAGGTGGCCGTATGATAGCCTGTAAGTGCGGCAGGCTTGGCGCGCGGACTGTTGATGAATTGCCCGGGCGTCAGCCAGCCCAGCGCCCGCGTGACATCCATCACTGTCGACACGCGTGGCACCCTTAACGGATGCCATTCGCCGTAGCTTGAGTGCCGATATATCTCAGACCCGATAAATCGCGGCGCGGGGGTTGTGGTGGTCATATTGTCTTGGCAACTTTCCAGCATAGTTGGGATTTAACCCAAACGCAGGCTGAAACCATGGCAAAAGCAACAGTCCGGCAGCTTCCTCTGAAACTGCGCGCAGGGCGCAAGACCGATGTACGCGCCCAGTTCGCCGCCTTGTGCTGGCGGATGAAGAATGGCGAATTGCAGATTTGCCTTGTGACCAGCCGCACGCGCAAGCGCTGGATCATTCCAAAAGGCTGGCCGATGCATAAACAAACCCCCGCACTGGCCGCAGCAACCGAAGCCTATGAAGAAGCAGGCGTAAGCGGCACGGCAAGCGACATGTGTCTGGGTGCTTATTCTTATGTCAAGCCACTCAAAACGGGGGAAGCGCCCGTGTTGACGATGGTTTATCCGCTGCATGTCCAGCATGTGCACAGCAATTGGCCTGAGAAACATCAGCGCAAGCGCAAATGGTTCAGTGCAAAGAAAGCCGCCAAAAAGCTGAGCGAACCGGAGCTCAGGCAGATTGTCGCGACCTTTTCGCCCGGCAAACTGGCGGATTAGACACGCGGCGCCGCCGTGCTATCTTCGTTCGAAGCCGCTTGCGCAATGGTTCAAAACGCCTATTTAACAAATAGGCCCCTAAACTCAGACGGACATGATCAAATTTCACCTCAAATGTGACCAGGACCACCATTTTGAAAGCTGGTTCCAGTCAGGCGACGCATATGACAAGCTCGTCGCAACCAAAATGGTGACTTGCGAGCAGTGCGGATCGTCCACGATCAGCAAATCCATCATGGCCCCTGCCGTCAGCACATCCAAAGCGATTACCGCCCCAAAAGCGACAGAAGCCGCCCTGACCGCCTTGCGCGAAAAGATCGAGGCAAACTCCGAATATGTTGGCAGCACATTCGCAAAAGAGGCGCGGGATATTCATGATGGCATCAAGCCAGACCGCCCCATCTATGGAGAGGCCAATCTGACCGAGGCCAAAAAACTGGTCGACGACGGGATACCCGTTGTCCCCCTGCCCTTCGTACCACGCAAGAAAACCAACTAGGAGATCGCAATGACCACGCTGATCACAGGTGCCAATCGTGGCATCGGCAAAGCCCTGCGCGAGCAGTATGCCTCCCTTGGTCGCACCGTCATAGGCACGCATCGCGCCCCTGCGGCAGATGGCATGCTGCAACTGGATGTGACAGAACCTGCATCGCAGGCCAGTATGGCCGCGCTGGTGCAAGGGCCGCTTGATCTGCTGATCTGCAATGCTGGCGTCTATCTGGACAAGGGGCAGGACCTTGCATCCGGTTATCCACCCCGGATGTGGGCCGACAGTTTTGCCACCAACGTCACCGGCGTCTTTCTGACGATCCAGCATTTGCTGCCCAAGTTGCAGCAGGCGCAGAGCCCCAAGATTGCAATCATTTCGTCGCAGATGGCATCCGACACGCACGCGCCGGGGGGCAGCTATATCTACCGGGCGAGCAAGGCCGCAGCACTGAACCTTGGGCGCAATCTGGCAACAGACCTGAAACCACAGGGGATTGCTGTTGGCATCTATCACCCCGGTTGGGTCCAGACGGACATGGGCGGCAGTGCGGCGGCGATTGATGCCCAAACTGCGGCAGCCGGACTGGTTGCAAGATTTGATGCGCTGTCACTGGCAACAACGGGCTGTTTTGAAACATGGGACGGGCAGCCACACCCCTACTGACGCATTCTACGGGAAACGGTTTAAGCGTTTGCGCTTCACCTTCGCGGTGATTAAAGGGGACGCGGACCAAAGGATCTATCGCTAATGCCTACCCTTGTGATGAAATTCGGCGGCACGTCAGTCGCCAATCTGGACCGGATCGCCCGCGCAGCAAAGCGTGTCGCACTGGAAGTTGCCAACGGCTATGATGTGATCGTCATCGTGTCGGCCATGTCCGGCAAAACCAATGAATTGGTGGGCTGGGTTGATGAAACCTCGCCGCTTTATGATGCGCGTGAATATGATGCGATCGTTTCATCGGGTGAAAACGTCACGGCGGGCCTGATGGCGCTGCGCTTGCAGGAAATGGATATTCCTGCCCGCAGTTGGCAGGGCTGGCAAGTGCCGGTCAAAACCACATCTGCCCATTCCAACGCCCGCATCGAAGAAATCCCTGCCGACAATATCAACGCCAAATTCGGTGAAGGCATGAAGGTGGCAGTCGTCGCCGGATTTCAGGGGATCAGCCCAGAAGGGCGCATCACAACACTGGGGCGTGGCGGATCAGACACAACCGCCGTGGCATTTGCCGCAGCCTTCGGGGCAGAGCGCTGCGACATCTACACCGACGTGGACGGCGTCTATACGACTGATCCGCGCATCACCAGCAAAGCCCGCAAACTGGACAAGATCGCTTTTGAAGAAATGCTCGAATTGGCGTCGCTTGGCGCCAAGGTCCTGCAAACAAGGTCGGTTGAACTGGCCATGCGCTATAAGGTGCGCCTGCGGGTGCTGTCATCATTCGAAGAACCATCGGACAGCGCAGGAACGCTTGTCTGTGATGAGGAGGAAATCATGGAATCCAATGTAGTCGCAGGCGTCGCCTATTCCCGTGATGAAGCGAAAATGACCCTGATATCTGTGGCCGACCGTCCGGGCATCGCAGCCGCCATCTTTGGGCCCCTGTCCGAAGCAGGGGTCAATGTCGATATGATCGTGCAGAACATCTCCGAAGAAGGCCGGACCGACATGACGTTTTCATGCCCGGTCGATCAGGTGTTGCGCGCCGCCAAAGCAATGGAAGACGCCAAGACATCAGGTGATATCAATTTCCACGATCTGGTCACGGATGACGGTGTTGCCAAGGTGTCAGTCGTTGGAATCGGCATGCGCAGCCACGCCGGTGTTGCCGCACATATGTTCAAGGCACTCCACGATGAGGGGATTAACATAAAGGTCATTACAACCTCAGAGATAAAAATATCTGTGCTGATTGACCGAAAATACATGGAACTTGCGGTGCAAGCACTTCATGATGCCTTCGAATTGGAAAAAGCGGCCTGATCCTTTCCGGGGATCGGACCGCATGACGGGAGATCCATGCCACATCGGTTAGAAAGCGAAAGCCGGAAGCTGCTTGGACGCCTGCGCGAAGCGCTTGCTGGCGACAACGAAGGTCAGGCGCGGCTGGACAGGGTCGTTGATCTGATCGCCAGTTCCATGCAGGCCGAGGTCTGTTCCATCTACCTGTTTCGGGATTCCGAGACACTGGAACTCTGCGCGACGCAGGGGCTTGAACAAGAAGCGGTTCACCAGACACGGATGCGGCTGGGCGAAGGGCTTGTCGGGCGTACCGCCCAAAGTGGCACGGTCATCAACACTGCCGATGCGCCCGCCGCCAAGGGTTTCCGCTATATGCCGGAAACCGGCGAAGAACGCTATTCGTCCTTCTGCGGTGTGCCCATTCAACGGCTCGGAGATTCGCTGGGTGTGCTGGTCGTGCAGACAAAGGCCGCACGCGAACTGACGCCAGATGAAGTGTACGCGCTGGAAATCGTCGCCATGGTCATTGCAGAAATGACCGAACTAGGTGCGTTCGTTGGCGAAGGTGCCGCCCTTTCGGCCCGACACCAGCAACCGGTCATGTTGCGCGGTACAGTCGCTCAGGAAGGCGCCAGTGAAGGGCAGGTTTTCCTGCATGAACCACGCGTCGTGGTCACAAACCCGATTTCGGACGATCCGGACAGGGAATTGGCCCGATTGCGCGAGGGTGTCGAAACCTTGCGCAAGTCAATCGACAACATGCTGATGGGGGCCCGGACGGCCGACACAGATCAGGCGCAGGTTTTGCAAGCCTATCGGATGTTCGCCAACTCATCCAGCTGGATGAAACGGATGGAGGCAGACGTGGCAAACGGCCTCTCTGCCGAGGCAGCCGTCGAAAAAGAACAATCCTTGGCGCGCACGCGCTTGTCCAAGGCTGGTGATGCCTATCTGCGCGAACGGTTGCATGATCTGGACGATCTCTCCAACCGGCTATTGCGCATCCTCACTGGGCAGGGGTCCAACGCAGAACACGACATGCCCGACGCGCCGATCCTTGTTGCGCGCAACATCGGGCCCGGCGAATTGCTGGACTACGGTAAAAAGTTGAAAGGTATCGTGCTTGAGGAAGGGTCTGTCGGCAGCCATGCTGCGATTGTCGCCCGCGCATGGGCCATCCCGTTGGTCATCAATGCCAAGGGAGTGACTCGTGAAGCCCTGAATGGCGATACCATCCTTGTGGACGGGGAACAGGGCATCGCGCATCTGCGCCCCGATGACACCGTTCACGCGGCATTTCGTGACAAGCTTGAAATGCAGACGCGCGCGCAGGAACGCTATGCTTCAATCAGGGACCTGCCTGCCACGACCAAGTGCGGTCAGACGATTTCACTTATGATGAACGCCGGTTTGATTGCCGACTTGCCATCGCTGGAAGGATCGGGCGCGGAAGGTGTGGGGCTGTTCCGGACAGAATTGCAATTTCTGATCCGCAATCAAATGCCCAAACGGGCGGAACTTTCCGCGCTATATTCGCGGGTGCTGAAATCTGCGGATGGCAAACGGGTCGCATTCCGCACGCTTGATATCGGGTCGGACAAGGTTCTGACGTACATGAAGCCCAACGACGAACCGAACCCTGCGATGGGTTGGCGCGCCATCCGGGTCGGACTGGATAAACCCGGCGTGTTGCGCATGCAGCTTCAGGCGCTGTTGCGGGCCGCTGATGGCGGGCCACTCGCAGTGATGTTCCCCTTTGTTGCACAAATGAGCGAATTCCGGGCCGCAAAGGCTGAAATGGACAAGGCAATCGCCCGTGAAGAAAAGCTCGGGCATGCGCTGCCGTCCAAGCTTGAAATTGGTGCAATGCTGGAAACACCCTCGCTGGCCTTTGCGCCAGACACGTTCTTTCAAGAGGTCGATTTCATCTCGATCGGGGGCAATGATCTCAAGCAGTTCTTCTTTGCTGCGGACCGCGAAAACGAAAGAGTGCGCAAGCGTTATGACACGCTAGATGTCAGTTTCCTGACGTTCCTCGAACAGATCGTGAAACGCTGCCAGACCAGCGGCACGCCTGTTTCATTCTGCGGGGAAGACGCCGGTCGTCCGGTCGAAGCGCTGTGTTTTGCCGCATTGGGGCTGCGCAGCCTGTCGATGCGCCCGGCGTCAGTCGGTCCCGTCAAACACCTGTTGCGCCGTGTTCACCTTGCCGAAGTCCGCGCCGTCATGGACAAAGCTATCGCAGAAGGGCACCAGTCCGTGCGCCGGGCTGTGTCCGACTGGCTGGTCTATCAGGTTTGATGGACAGCCTGCTCAGTCACCCTGTTGGAAGGTTGTGTGCCGCAAGGGCTGCATGGAATTCATCCAATACAGGCGTCTCGCCATGGGTGCGCGCCAGCTTGCGCAGCCCGAAATGCACATGAGCCAGTGCCACGTAGTAGTCCACAAATGCATAATTTGTGCCCGCCCCTGCCGCAGCCCCCAAAATGGGGACAGTCTGCGATGCAAGCTTTTGCGACAGAACGGCGGCAAAGCGCGGGGCTACCCGGCTTAGCAGGCCATTCAATGCAGCGCCGGACAGGCTTAGTCGTGCGCCCAGAAATGCGGTATCAACACCGTCATCTTCTGCGCCCGGCCCGCCAGCCCCAAAGACGGCCAGACATTCCAGCCGCGTTTCTTCCGAAACAGGGTCTTCGCCATATTCGGACGCCACAGTCTGCACCGCCCGAAAAATGACAGTCGTCGCAACCGGCAGTTCCGCAATCGCCGTGGGCAGGCCGCCAAAGCCACCAACAGCGCCTGAAAAGCTGCCAAGTGCCTTGTGAAACCGATCTGACCCCACCTTTTCACCGAGCCCGCCGCGCGATTTCGCTGCCAGATCATAGCTTTGGCGCAGCGCATTGCGTGCGATGTCATCCAACTGCGAACGGACCGTTTGGGGCAACAACTTCAAACCGTCTTCGACTTGGCTGCCCACAAAGTTTATCGCAGTCAAAAGCAGGCCATTGGCCTTGCGCTGACGGGCCGCGAGCGCGGCGATGCCCTCTTTCGCCTCTGGCGGCAGTTCTGAAGGCGGCACATCCGGTGTCGGCAAGCCGACAGTCACATCAGGTTCATCCATGCTTTACAGATGGGTATTGGTCGTGTCGCTGTCAATCTTGCATAGAGGTCACATCACCCGTGACCCCGTCCCATGCGCCGGGCCTAAGGGCCAACCCAAGCACCCGGTCGGGGTTGGTCGGCGGCGGCATCGCCACCCCCTGCAACTTTTCAAAACCGAATTTGCCGTAATAGGGCGCATCGCCCACCAGCATGATCCGCTCCCAGTTCTGCGATCGCGCCAGATCAAGACAACGCTGCATCAACAAGGATGCAACGCCTTCGCCCTGCCGCGTCGGATGCACCGCGATCGGACCCAGCAGAATGGAAACGGCCCCACCGACCCGCACCGGCCAATTGCGTACTGCACCGGCCAGAATGCCGTCGCCATCCTTCGCCGTCAGACAAAGTGGCGCAATCGGAGCCACACCTTCGCGCAGCCGGTAGGACGACAGCGCCGAGCGCCCCGGCGCAAAGCACAGATCATAAAGCGCCTCGACTTCCCACCAGTCCTCTGCCGTTTCTTCGGCCAAATTCAATGTGACCTGCTGCATGTGTCTTTCGTCTGGCCCTGCCTGTCGTGGCAAGCTACTCCTTGGGAAAGGCAAGGAAAAGGCTTGGACAAATGTTTTATGAACCGCAAAATGGCCATGGGTTGCCACACAACCCATTCAACGCAATCGTCACGCCGCGTCCCATCGGCTGGATTTCAACCCGAGGAGCCGACGGTCAGGATAATCTGGCCCCCTACTCGTTTTTCAATGCGGTCGCCTATGTGCCGCCGCAGGTGATGTTCGCCTCGACCAGCGCAAAACCGGACCGTGACGGCACCAAGGACAGTGTTGCCAATATCCGCGAGACGGGCGTTTTCGCGGTCAATGTCGTCGAATATGCAATGCGTGATGTGATGAACAAGACCTCGGGGCCGTGGGAGCGCGAAACCGATGAATTTGAGCTTGCCGAAATTGAGAAAGCCCCGTGCAACACCATCAACTGCGCGCGCGTCGCAGGCGCCCCCGCGACGCTGGAATGCAAACTGACGCAGATCGTGCAACTGCCCGGAGAAGCCAATTTCACGGTCTTTGGCGAAGTCACTGGCGTCCACATGCGCGACGATTGCATCGTCGATGGCACATTTGATGTCACAACATTCAACCCGCTGACCCGTCTGGGCTATCGGGATTATTCGGTGATCCGCGAGGTTTTCAGCCTCAAACGCCCGGGCGACTAGGTGACGAACGCATATCGGCCCAGACCGTAGACATATAACAGCGCAAACAACAGGTTGATGTATTTCAGCTGCCGTTCACCGTGCAGCCAGCCGCAATACATCCAGATCAGACAGAACGGCAGACTCAGCAGCATCGCCCAAAGTTGCCAGCCCTGCACCACACAAATCGTGCTGCCGATTCCCAGCGCGACTGCGGTCCACTTCAAATGCTGTTCGAAAACAGCAAAATCCATTAATTTCATATTTGTTGACCATTGGATTCGTCCGCCGTGAACCCGGCGTCTGACGTCCCCAAGATCTACTTCAATCCGGCCCCCGCAACAAGCGATCAGTGGCCCCCGATAATCCCGGTCTTGACGCCATAATCGACGGCAATCTCGTAATCGGGGTCATCGTCGCTATCAACAACAAGGTGGCCTGCCTTCGACAGCAACTGATGGCAATCGTGTGTCAGATGCCGCAACTGAATTTTCTTGCCAGCCTGTTCATATTTAAGAGCGACAGCCTCGATGGCTTGCAGCGCTGACTGGTCGGCCACGCGGCTGGCCTCAAAATCAATGATCACAAGCGACGGGTCATTTTCGATCTGAAAAAGCTCTGAAAAACCATCGGCGGAGCCAAAGAACAGCGGTCCGATGATCTGATAGACTTTCGCGCCTTCAGGTGTCTGATAGGTCTTGGCGTTGATCCGTGTTGCATTGCTCCAGGCGTAGGCCAGCGCCGAGACGATGACACCAACGACAACGGCTGTGGCAAGGTCAGTGGCGACGGTCACAATCGTCACAAGAATGGTAACAAATGCATCTGTGCGCGGCACTTTGCGCAGAATGGTCAGTGAATTCCAGGCAAAGGTCCCGATGACCACCATGAACATCACGCCGACCAATGCGGCCAGAGGAATTTGTTCAATCAGCCCACTGGCAAACAGGATAAAGGCAAGCAGGAACAGCGCCGCCACGATCCCCGCGACCCGCGTCCGGCCACCCGATTTCACATTGATCATGGACTGGCCGATCATCGCACAGCCGCCCATGCCGCCAAAAAACCCCGTCACGGTATTTGCTGCCCCTTGGGCAATACATTCCTGACTGGCACCGCCACGCTTGCCGGTCATTTCACCGACAAGGTTAAGGGTAAGCAGACTTTCGATCAGGCCAATCGCCGCGAGGATCAGCGCATAGGGCAGGATAATTTCAAACGTGGCCCAATTCAGCGGCACCATGGGGATGTGCAGCGGTGGCAGACCACCCTCGATGCTGGCCAGATCGCCCACCAAGGGCACATCAAGCCCGAAACCGATCACGATTGCTGCCACAATCGCGATGCCAGCAAGCGGTGCGGGCACCACATTGGTAATCCGGGGCATCAACCAGATGATCACCATGGTCAACACAACCAGACCCAGCATCAGATAAAGCGGCGCGCCGGACAGCCATTCGCCGTTGGCCATACCGTGCCCGCCCCCCTCGGCAGAGCCCGGCACCTGAAACTGGCCCAACTGCGCCAGAAAAATCACAATTGCCAGCCCGTTGACAAAGCCCAGCATGACAGGATGCGGCACAAGTCGAATAAATTTGCCCCAACGCATGATCCCGACAAAGATCTGGATCAGGCCCATCAACACCACTGTCGCGAACAGATATTCAACGCCGTGCTGGGCAACCAGACTGACCATGACCACGGCCAAAGCCCCCGTCGCACCGGAAATCATACCCGGGCGTCCACCAAACAGAGCGGTAATCAGGCCCACGATAAAGGCCGCATAAAGCCCAACCAGTGGTTCCACCCCTGCAACAAATGCAAAAGCCACAGCCTCTGGCACCAGCGCCAGCGCAACCGTCAGACCGGACAATACTTCTGTTCGCAAGCGCGTAGGTGTCATCGGGGCTTCGGGGTCACGAAGCGAAAGACTATCTGCGAAACTCGCAAGTAAGGCGCGGGCCATGGGTATACCTGTCATCAATGGGATGTTGCGCACGCACTAACGGACCGGGCCGACATTGTCACCCCTTCCCACCACACTGCACAAATTAGTTGCTGACAAGGCACCGAACGTAGCCTTCACTTTTCCTTTGTTTCAATCCAGTGTTCTCACATCAGGGTTAAGCAGAGGTTTGCAATGCAAACAAAGATAGGCGTGATCGGCGGATCAGGGATTTATGACATTGACGGGCTTGAAGGCGCCAAATGGGTGCCGGTCGACAGCCCGTGGGGTGATCCATCTGACGCCATCCTGACTGGAAAGTTGGGTGGCATTGATATGGCATTTCTGCCCCGGCATGGACGTGGCCATGTCCATTCACCGTCGACGGTCCCCTACAGGGCCAATATTGACGCGCTCAAACGGCTTGGCGTCACCGATATCATCAGCGTGAGCGCCTGCGGGTCCTTTCGCGAAGATCTGGCACCGGGCGATTTTGTCATTGTCGATCAATTCATTGACCGGACTTTTGCGCGTGAAAAGTCATTCTTCGGGACCGGCTGCGTCGCCCATGTGAGCGTCGCGCACCCGACCTGTCCGCGCCTGTCGGATGCTTGTGAAACGGCGGGGCGCGACGCCGGTATCAAGATGCACAGTGGTGGCATCTATCTGGCGATGGAAGGGCCGCAGTTCTCATCGCAGGCCGAAAGCCTTCTTTATCGGCAGTGGGGCTGCGATGTGATCGGAATGACCAACATGCCCGAAGCCAAACTCGCCCGCGAAGCCGAGATTTGCTATGCCTCTGTTGCGATGATCACCGACTATGACAGCTGGCATCCTGATCATGGCGCAGTGGAGGTCAGCGACGTTATCAAAACGCTTCAAGGCAATGGCACAAAAGCCCGCGACCTTGTGACCCGGCTCCCTGCGCTGTTGGGCGGTGAGCGCTCTCCTTGCCCTCATGGCTGTGATAGGGCGCTCGAATATGCGGTTATGACCGCAGTTGACAAACGTGACCCCGCGCTTGCTGCAAAACTTGACGCCATTGCCGGCCGTGTCCTTTGAAACGAAAGCAACCGATGAAAACTATCCAAGATTACATCCGGACGATCCCGGACTTCCCCCATAAGGGCATCATGTTTCGGGACGTGACGACACTGTTTGGCGACCCGCGGGGCTTTCGGATCGCGATTAACCAACTTCTGCATCCTTACGCCGGGCAACCCATTGACAAGGTTGTGGGGCTGGAGGCGCGGGGTTTCATCCTGGGCGGGGCGATTGCACATCAGTTGTCAGTGGGCTTCGTGCCGATCCGCAAAAAGGGCAAACTGCCGGGCACGACAATCGAACAAAGCTACACGCTCGAATATGGCGAGGCGATCGTCGAAGTGCATGACGACGCGCTGCAACCGGGCGAGAAAATCCTGCTGGTTGACGATCTGCTGGCGACCGGCGGCACGGCTGAAGCCGGAATCAAACTGATCGAGCGTATGGGGGCAGAGGTCGTCGGCTGCGCCTTCATCATCGACCTGCCCGACCTTGGCGGGCGCGCAAAATTGGAAAAGCTCGGCATGGATGTGCACGCACTCTGCCAATTTGAAGGGGACTAAAAACAGCAACACACTATGCTGTCAAAAAAGCAGGTCACCGCACCTCCTTCTTATGGCCAAAAATATCCCCGCCGGAGGCATCCCCCTTTTTCAAAATCGCTCAGGCGGGCTGCCGCAGCACTGCCCCCGGGTTCATGATCCCGGCTGGGTCCAGCGCATCTTTGATCGCACGTAGCATCGCCAATTTGACCGGATCGCCATAACGCTCCAGATCGCCGACCTTCAGCCGCCCGATACCATGTTCGGCACTGACCGAACCACCCATGCCATGGGCCAGATCATGCAGAGCCGTTTTAACCAGTTGGCGTTCTGCCATGAAGTCAGCGCGGGACAGGCCGGGCATCGGAAAGACATTGTAATGCAGGTTTCCATCACCCAGATGGCCGAAACAATTGATCCGGAACGCACCGATTGCCGCAATCGCTTCACCACCGCGCTTGATGAAATCCGGCACAGCACTCAGGGGCAGCGAGATATCATGCGAGCTGATCGACCCGATACGCCTGTTCGCTTCGGGGATGTTTTCGCGAATATCCCAGAGTTCCTGCCGCTGGTTCAGACTTTGCGCGATCACCCCGTCCGTCACAAGTCCCGCTCCAAAGGCGGCCTCGAAAAGACCCTCAAGCGCGTCCTGCGACGCCAGCCCTTTGGGCAACCCCACATCAATCAGCACAGACCATTCCGGGAGTTCTGTAAATGGCTGGCGGACGTCCGGCCCGACTTCGGCCAAAAAATCGAAACCCTGACGGTGGATCAATTCGAACGCGGACAAGCCATCGCCAATATGGCTCCCCGCCATGGCCAACAGTTGCAGAGCCGCCTCTGGCGAGGGCACGGCCATCATCGCCGCTCCGATGGATGCAGGACGCGGTACAAGCCTGAGCGTGGCACCTGTGATAATGCCAAGCGTGCCCTCAGCGCCGATCATCAAATCGCGCAGGTCATACCCCGTGTTGTCCTTGCGCAGCCGCGTCAGCCCGTGCCAGACCGTGCCGTCGGGCCGCACGACCTCCAGCCCCAGACACAAGGCCCGGGCGTTGCCATAGCGCAGCACGTTAACCCCGCCTGCATTGGTGGACAAAAGACCGCCAACCCGAGCGGACCCTTCCGACGCCAGCGACAAGGGAAACAGACGGTCTACATCTTCTGCCGCTTTCTGCACATCCGCTAGGATCACGCCCGCGTCGCAGACAAGCACATTCTCGGTGGGGTAAACCGCGCGGATGCGGTTCATCCGTTCCAATGACAAAACAACTGGTTTGGCACCTTCTTGCAGCAATTGCCCGCCCACAAGGCCGGTGCCCCCACTATAGGGCACGATTGCGACATGCTCTGCCGCACAAGCTTTGACCACAGCGGCCACTTCGTCAACCGTAGCGGGGGCCACGACAAAACCCTGACCCGCCCAACGGCCACGTGGTTCAGACAGATAGGGGGCCGTATCCTCCTTGAAGGATGTGGCGGGCAAAATTTGCCGCAGTTCTGCTTCAAATGCGGGCGTAACTGGGCTGAGCATGAGGGACCCTCCTGTTTGGGTGATGACTTGGGGCAAAGCCCTGCAAAATCCAACGAAAACGAGGCTGGCCCATTAACCGACGTCGGTCTTGCCGCGCCTGTCATGGCGCAGGTTCGCGTAAAGCACATGATTGCGCCAGCGCCCGTTGATTTGCAGATAGCTTTGCGCGACCCCTTCATATTTGTAACCGCATTTTTCCAGCAAGCGTCGCGATGGTTCGTTTTCGGGCAGGCACCCCGCCTCGATCCGGCTGATATCAAGGACGGTGAAAGCATGATGGACGACGGCTTCGATCGCTTCGCGCATGTAGCCCGAGCGTGCAAAGGGCTGCCCGATCCAATAGCCCGTTGTACCGGCCTGTGCCGGACCGCGGCGGATATTGTCGAGCGTGATCGCCCCTAGTAGCGCTGCGTCGGACCGGCGCGTCAGAAACAAGGGAACAGCAGTTCCATTCGCGATTGACCGCTGTGCCCAATAGACGCGATTAGTGAACGCCTTGCGCGACAGATGGTCGGATGCCCATGTGGGCTCCCAAGGGGTCAGGAAGGCTTCGCTTTCGCGGCGCAAGGCCGCCCAGTTTCGAAAATCTCCATGCATTGGCGGGCGCAGCGTCATGCGCTCGGTCTCAATCCGGACCTTCCGCCGCCCCCCCAGCATCAGGCGACCAGCCGCGCTTTCAGATCATCAAGACCCGGTGCGGCATCCGCAGGACCGTAAAGCGCCATCGCAGTACCCACCTGCCCCGCCATCTTGCCTGCAAAATCCTTGACGTCGCCCGTTGTGACGGCATCGATATGACCGATGGTTTCCTCAAGGCTTGGAATACGTCCCCAGATCGACAAAAGGCGGGCCAGACGCTCGGCCCGATTTGACGGGCTTTCCAGCCCCATCAGCAGCCCCGCCTTCATTTGCGCACGGGCACGCGCGACTTCGGCGGCGGTCATATCGTCAGAGGCACGCTTCATTTCGTCGATTGTGACATTGGCCAATGCGCCAATCTGCTCTGCACTTGTGCCTGCATAGATTGTCGTCAGGCCGGTGTCCTCATAGGCGCCCGCTTGGGCGAAAATCGTATAGCACAGCCCACGGTTTTCGCGGGCCTCCTGAAACAGCCGTGATGACATGCCCCCGCCCATCGCAGAGGCATAGATTTGCGCGGTGTAAATCGCCGGGTCCAGATAGGTCGGCCCTTCGAGGGCGAGCGCGAAATGGACCTGCTCCAGTGATTTATTCTCGCGCCGCTCGCCGCCGCCGAATTTCGCGGGTTGCATCAATTCGGGCGCGCGCGGAATACTGGGCAAATGGCCAAACAATGCTTCTGCCTGAGAGACGATGGCATCGTGATCCACAGCGCCAGCTGCGGCTAGGATCATCTGGTTCGGGCCGTAATGTTCGCCCACAAACCCTTGCAGATCGTCACGTAAAAAGGCGCTAACCCGATCGGACGGGCCAAGGATCGTGCGCCCGAGTGCCTGATCGGGATAGGCGACCTCTTGCAACCAATCAAAAATGATATCGTCGGGCGTATCCAGCGTTTGGCCGATCTCCTGCAAGATCACGCCGCGCTCGACCTCGATCTCAGCAGGGTCAAAGACCGGATTCAGCAGGATATCGGCAATGACATCAAGGCCCAGGGCAACATCTTCTTCGAGGACCCGCGCGTAATAGGCTGTCATTTCGCGGCTGGTATAGGCGTTGATATAGCCGCCCACATCCTCGATCGTCTCTGCAATCTGCAAGGCGCTGCGTGTCTTGGTGCCCTTAAAGGCCATATGTTCAAGGAAGTGGGCAATGCCATTCTGTTCAAGCCGTTCATGGCGGCCGCCAGCCTGCACCCAGATTCCGATACTTGCCGATTTCAGTCCCTGCATCGGTTCCGTCACGATCCGGAAGCCGTTGGACAGCGTGTGAATTTCAATTGCCAATTATGTGATCCGTTCTCTGATGACCGATTGCAGTGCGGCAAGGTCATTGGCGACCCGCGTGACACGCTCTGGTCGGTCATACAGGTCCGCCATGCGTGGGGGAAGAGGGGCCGCAACACCTGACGCGGCTTTCACAGCGTCCGGGAATTTGGCGGGATGGGCGGTAGCCAATGTGACCATGGGAACCGTCCCCAGATGCGCTTCGGCCACACGAGTACCCACCGCCGTATGCGGGCACAGCAATTCACCGTGGTCTGCCAGATAGGTCTTGATCGTTGCCTGGGTTTCCTGCTCGGACACGCGACCCGATTTGAAGGTGTGTTTCAGCATCTGATAGGCCCCCTGACTGATCTGGAAGCCACCGGATTTCAGGTCGTCCATCTGGGCGGCCACGGCGGCACCGTCACGGTCGTAGGCATCAAACAATGCGCGTTCAAAGTTGGAACTGACCTGAATATCCATGGACGGGCTGATCGTCGGAGTGACGCCCTGTTTTGTGTAGCTACCGGTTTCCAACGTGCGGTGCAGAATGTCATTCTGGTTGGTGGCCACCACAAGGTCAGCGATCGGCAGGCCCATCTTTTGCGCTATGTAGCCTGCAAAGATGTCGCCAAAATTGCCCGTCGGGACCGTAAAGCTGACCTGCCGGTGGGGCGCGCCAAGGCTGACAGCGGCGGTGAAATAATAGACCACCTGCGCCAGAACCCGCCCCCAGTTGATCGAATTGACACCGGCCAGCTTGACCTCTTCGCGGAAGGCAAAGTCGTTGAACATATCCTTTACAGCCGCCTGACAATCGTCGAAATCGCCGTCCACCGCCAAGGCATGTACATTGGATTCTGTTGGCGTTGTCATTTGCCGGCGCTGCACTTCGCTGACGCGCCCGTGCGGATAAAGGATAAAGACGTCAACAGCCGCAAGACCCCGAAACGCCTCGATCGCCGCTGACCCGGTATCGCCGGACGTCGCGCCCACGATTGTCACCCGATCACCTGACCGTCCCAAAGCGGCCTGAAACATCTGACCGATCAGTTGCATTGCAAAGTCTTTGAAGGCCAGCGTTGGCCCGTGAAACAGCTCCAGCAGGAAATGATTGCTGTCGAGCTGCACCAAAGGCGCGCGCGCGGCATGGCCGAAGCCGGCGTAGGCGTTTGCGATCAATTCCTTGAAGGTCGCGTCAGTGAAGGTGTCACCAATGAACGGGCGCATCACCTGAAATGCGACCTCTTCGTAGCTTTTGCCTGCCATGTCCGCGATTTCAGCGTGGCTGAGTGTGGGCACCGTTTCGGGGACATAAAGCCCGCCGTCGCGGGCAAGACCTGTGAGCATCGCTTCTTCGAATGTGAGCTTTGGGGCTGTGCCGCGGGTTGAAATATAACGCATGTCTTAGACGTCCTTTGGCCGGGTGGTCCGATAGATCAAGTATAGGCTCATAGTTGCCCAGACAGCCGCCAGCAAGAACCATGTGATGGCATATTCCAAATGGTCATTCTTGATATTTGCTGTTGTCACCGGCAAGGGGGTCAATCGCGGGTCTGTCGGAGTGGTGGTGCTGGTAACGACCATCAGCGGCTGCGTGCCCAGATGCTGCGACATGGTGGCGACATTGCGGGCGAACCAGATGTTCTTGCCAAGGTCCGGGTCGGGTGTGTTGCTGTTCTGGTCATCCGGCCACAGCAGCGTGCCGGTCACTTGCATTGGATCTGTCAGTGGTGCGCTTTGTTTGGAGTCCAACGGCAGCAACCCTTGATCAAGCAGAATGGTTGGCCCCAGAGACGTTTCGAACGCGGAAATCACACGATAACCGGTGCCTGCCTGCGTGCCCGACACGAGCACGTGCAATTCCTGCCCGGTGGGCGTGCCGCTGAGGGTGACGCGGGTATATTCGTCTGTGGTTTCACGGGCGTCCAGCCGAAGTGGTGCGGGTTCACCGGACAGTCGTGCATTGATGTCGGCCAGAATAGACTCTTTCCAGGCGAGGCGTTGCACTTGCCATGTGCCAAGGCTGACCAGCACGGCGCAGCCAGATAATCCAAGCAAGAGAGGAAAGAGAATTCTGCGGAGCATTTTCAGCCTTTGACAGGAAAAACGCGCGCGGAGGCCCACGCGCGTTTTCTATTGGGGGGATGGGTCAAGACCCATCTTACGATCTTGCGTCTGTGGTTAGCCGCCCCAGACGTAGACGGCCGCGAAGAGGAAGAGCCACACGACATCAACAAAGTGCCAATACCAGGCGGCTGCTTCGAAGCCGATATGCTTTTCAGGTGTGAAATGGCCCTTTTGCAGTCGGAAAAGGCAGATCAGGAGAAAGATTGTCCCGATAAAGACGTGCGCGCCATGAAAGCCCGTCGCCATAAAGAAGTTCGCCCCATAGATATTGCCCGCAAAGCCGAATGCTGCGTGGGTATATTCATAAATCTGGAACACTGTGAACAGCGCACCGAGGGCCACAGCAAGGATCAACCCCCACTTCATGTCCTCCCGGTTGTTCTCATGCACCAGCGCGTGGTGCGCCCATGTTGCAGCCGCACCAGAGCACAGCAGGATCAGTGTGTTGATCAGCGGCAGATGCCACGGGTCAAACGTTTCAATCCCCACTGGTGGCCAGACACCATCAACGGCAGGGCTGAGCGGCCCCATCGGGTACATTGCATGTTTGAAAAATGACCAGAACCATGCAGCAAAGAACATCACCTCGGACATGATGAACATGATAAAGCCATATCGCAGGCCGATGCGCACGACCGGTGTATGATCGCCGACCTGACTTTCGGCGATAACGTCAGACCACCACGCGAACATCACATAAAGGACCAGCGCCAGGCCGATCAGAAAGATGTAGGGGCCAGAGCCGTGCATCCAGAGCACAGAGCCAAAGAGCATGACAAAGCCCCCAATTCCACCCAGCATGGGCCAGATTGATGGTGGCAGGATATGGTAATCGTGGTTCTTTGCGTGGGCCATGTTGGTCCGTCCCTGTGGCTGGTCTTCAGTTCAAGTCTATGCCGGGTTCCGGCTGGAGTGTCAAAACGTCAGAGCTGAGTGCCGCTTGAATTTCTTCCTCCGGCACGTCGATCTGATAAAAAGTATAACTAAGCGTGATCGTGTGGACATATTGCCCTTCGCGGTCGTCAACAATGGCGGGGTCCACAAAGAAGCTGACCGGCATCAACATGGTCTGGCCAGGTTGCAGGACCTGTTCTGTAAAACAGAAACATTCGATCTTGTCGAAAAAACCGCCCGCTTCGTAGGGTGTCACATTGTAGGACGCCTGCCCCGCGATGGGGACATCCAGCGGATTATGCGCCTCATAGAACGCAAGCCCGGTTTCGCCTATCCGGATTTCCATTTCGCGGACTTCCGGTTTGAACGTCCACGGCATATCGCGTTCCAGCGAAGCGTCGAACCTGATCTTGATCGTCTGATCGAGGATCACGTCGCTTCCGGCTTCTGCGACATTGGTCGCGCCACCAAAACCGGTCACGCGGCAGAACCAGTCATAAAACGGTACCGACGCCCAAGCCAGTGCGCCCATCGTCACAACCACCGCGCAGGTCTGTACGACAGTCCGCTTTGGCCCTTGCAAGTTGGCGAACAGCTTCATTGGGTAACTTCCTCCTCTGGGACGATCTGCGGACGCGCGACATGGTCGAACTTTTCGAATTGGGAAGCTTCGCCCAATTGCAGGACCTTCACAACGGTCAGCCCAAAGACAATGGCAATAAAACCTGCCAGCAGCAGAAAGACGCCGATATTTCGCCCCTTGCGTCGCGCGTGCAGTTCATGTTCGACCTTGATTGCCATCACCAGCCTCCCATGCCCGCATGCCGCAATGCGGCCTCGACCAAGAGCGCCCCGAAGTGCAGGAACAGGTAATAGAGCGACACTTTGAAGGTTTTGATTTCGACTGAATGTTTGTCCGCCTCGCAATCGGCATCGCTGCGGCGATAAATGTCGAAGGCCCCCTTGAGGAACCATGCATTCATCACGACCGCCACAGCCATATAGATCGGCCCACCAATGCTGGTCAGACCCAATCCCAACGCAACTGGCACCAATAGAAGCGTATAGATGATGATATGTTTGCGGGTCGCGTCACGCCCATGCGTTTCGGTCAGCATCGGCACACCGGCATTGCCGTAGTCAGACTTCACAAACAGAGCCAGCGCCCAGAAATGCGGCGGCGTCCACATGAAGATCAGCGCAAACATCAGCGTGCTTTCGAGACTGACGCTGCCTGTTGCCACCGCCCAGCCGATCATCGGCGGAAAGGCCCCTGCAGCCCCGCCAATCACGATGTTTTGCGGGGTCGTCCGCTTGAGCCACATCGAATAGACGACCGCATAAAAGAAAATTGTGAAAGCGAGCAGAAAAGCCGCAAGAAAATTTGTGGCCAACGCCAGCAGAACAGTTGCGAAACCGGACAATGCCAAGCCGACGCCCAACGCTTCACCCGGTGTGACGCGGCCCGAGGGGATCGGGCGCCCCGCTGTCCGCCTCATGCGCGCATCAATATCCGCGTCCCACCACATGTTGAGCGCACCGGACGCCCCGGCACCAACGGCAATACATAAGATCGCCACAAAACCGATGAAAGGATGGACCGGCACGGGCGCAACAAGCAGCCCCACCAGCGCCGTAAAGACAACCAGCGACATCACCCGTGGCTTGAGAAGGGCGAAATAGTCGCCCATGCGAGCCTCGTAGGGTGTGTCTTGCATACTGACGTCAGTCATAGGAACCTTCCAATAGGGATGGGTTAAAACCCATCTTACGATGTTGGTCTGCAATGCGCCATTGCAGACCGCCTGACCGGTTAAGAAGTCTGTTCGGCCATCCATTCATCATAAAGCTCCTGGCTCACGACCTTGACCGTGATAGGCATGTAGGCGTGGTCTTTCCCGCAAAGCTCTGAGCATTGGCCAAAATATGTCCCTTCGCGGTCTGCGGCAAACCACAGTTGCGCAAGGCGACCGGGCACCGCATCCTGCTTGACGCCAAATGCCGGTACAGTCCACGAGTGGATCACATCAGCACCGGTCACGTTCATCACAATCGTTGCCCCAACCGGAACAACGACAGCCGTATCGGTGGCCAGCAGGTATTCTTCCTGATTGTAGCCGAATTCCTCGAGTTCATCGCGCTGCAGCAGGAAACTGTCGAACGACACGCCTTCGTCAACATACTCATACCCCCAATACCACTGGTATCCGGTCACTTTGATGGTGATGTCAGCCTCTGGGATTTCCTGCTGTTTGAACAGAACCGGCAACGATACCGACCCGATTCCGACAAGAATCAGCACCGGCACAAGCGTCCATGCGACCTCGAGCGGTGAGTTGTGTGTGAAAGTCGCGGGCACCTGCTGGCGTTTTTGGTTGTAGCGCACCATGACCCAGATCAGCAGGCCGGTGACGAACAGGGTGATCGCCGTGATGATAACGAGCAAGAGGTGATCAAGCCATTGCACATCAACAGCCAATTCGGTTGCGGCAGGTTGAAAGCCAGTGGCGCCATCGACTGGGCGGCCCACAATTTCGAGAGATTGTAGTTGCGCGTCCACTGTTGAATCTTGTGCCATCACGGATGATCCGGCCATGATCAGTCCCGCAGTGGCCCAAAGTGACGTCGCATAGGTTTTCAGCTGCATATCTTACCCTAACTTCGTTGCGCACGATGGCGCTGCTGTCTGGTCTGTCCGCCCAGTCTCTGGCCGGAATCCCATTGTATAACGACGACCGTTTCCCATATCTAGTTTCACAACTCAAGAACCCCTGTTGCGTCAAACAGACGCTTTTTTGCGAAAACTCTGCCTCAGCGAAGGAAATACAATGGCCTCAGACCCGTTTCGCCCCTTTGAAACAACGTTGGATCAAGACACCGCGTTGCATTTGCTGCGCGAGGCGACGCAAGGTGCGGATGATGGCGAATTGTTCCTTGAGAGGCGCAAATCGGAGGTGCTTTCCTTTGATGACGGTCGGATCAAGACAGCAAGCTTTGACGCGTCCGAAGGATTCGGCCTGCGCGCGGTGAAGGGTGAAACTGCGGGCTATGCGCACTCGACAACTATTGACGAACATGCGCTGCGGCGTGCCGTGGCGACCGCCCGACTGGCGGTTGGCGACGGCGGCGGCATGATGGCCGACGCGCCCGGCGGCACCAATCGCAAGCTTTACGCGGATGACGACCCGATTTTGCAGGCGACATTTCCCGCAAAAGTCGACGTGCTGCGAGAGATCGACGCCTTTGCGCGTGAACTTGACACGCGGGTCGTCCAGGTCAGTGCCACTCTTTCGGCATCACATCAGGAAGTTGTCGTCTTGCGCCCGGAAGGCACGCTGGTGACGGACGTCCGCCCGATGTCGCGGCTGAACATCAGCGTGATCGTTGAAGGCAACGGCAAACGCGAAACCGGCACCGCCGGTGGCGGTGGACGCGCAGGGCTTATCGGTCTGATCGCCCGTGACCATTGGGAACCTGTCGTGCGCGAAGCATTGCGGATCGCCGTGGTCAATCTTGACGCCGAACCAGCCCCTGCTGGCGTGATGGATGTGGTGCTTGGCCCGGGTTGGCCGGGTATTTTGCTCCATGAAGCGATTGGCCATGGGCTGGAAGGCGACTTCAACCGGAAAGGATCAAGCGCTTTTGCCGGGCTGATGGGCACGCAAATCGCGGCCAAAGGCGTGACTGTTCTGGATGATGGCACCATTCCGGACCGGCGCGGTTCGATCACGGTGGATGACGAAGGCACACCCAGCGCCAAAAACACGCTGATTGAGGATGGCGTTTTGGTCGGCTACATGCAGGACCGTCAGAATGCGCGGCTGATGGGGGTTGCGCCCACAGGCAATGGCCGTCGCGAAAGTTATGCACATGCGCCGATGCCCCGTATGACGAACACATACATGTTGGGTGGCGATAGCCCACCTGAAGCATTGGTCGCGGACTTGAAGGATGGCATTTATGCAGTTGGGTTCGGCGGTGGTCAGGTGGATATCACCAACGGCAAGTTCGTGTTTTCTTGCACGGAAGCCTACCGGGTACGCAACGGCAAGGTTGGCGCACCGGTCAGCGGAGCGACTCTGATCGGCGACGGTGCAACCGCGCTGAAACAGATTCGCGGGATTGGCAATGACATGCAGCTTGATCCGGGGATTGGGAATTGCGGCAAGGCTGGCCAATGGGTGCCCGTTGGTGTGGGCCAACCCTCGCTTATGATTGGCGGCCTGACGGTTGGCGGATCGGCGGCTTAAGTTGTTGGCAATGAGGGTCTATCCAGGTCGCGGCCGCGACAAGCGGGCCCAGAGCCATTGGGTCACGCCCGGCACAATGGCCAATCGGTAAGATTTTGCCCCGCAATGATATTCCTGTGGATCGTCCACCCTACGGCGACCAGATTGTAGTAATGTGTTTCCCAGCCACTTTCATCCTGTTCAAACACGCGCAACCATGACCCGTCGACTGTTACAGGCAGCCGAATCGATGTGATGTCGGGCAGGTCGGGTCCCTGCCTCCTGGCAGCCCGAAATTTCCTGACCTTCAGTGCGCCCAAGGCACGCAGAAGCGGCAGGGCCTGTACGCCGTGCTGACCGGCAAACAGGACATCGACTTTCAGATTGCCGTCGACATACCCGCGGATCAGCAGATCATCACGTTCATTGCTCCAGAAGCAGGGGACAAGATCGAGCGGGACGCTGCAAAGCGGATTTTGGTTCTTCGCTGCGGCAGGGTGGTGGGGTGCAGGCGGAAAATCTTGCTTGCGGGCATTCAGCATCTGGCATCCGATCCGTTCTGGCGCACGCACGTCGTTACGGGGTGCTCGGCGTCATCTTAACTGACCACAGTTTAATGCGTAATGCTTAAGAAACGCTTTAGTCGTTTCCGATTCGGAAACGGAAAGACGACCCAACGCAAAAATGCGACTTCCGCCGTGCGAGTTTCTGCCCAAATGATCCCTTATTTGCGCCACTGCCAGAGATCTTGCGTGATCAGGTGGCGCTATTCAACTTAAAGCCCAAGAAGTTAAATTTAAAATCAATACGCTAGGGGTTTTCGCACCTGATCTCCACAAATTCACAGCTTTTTGTTCATACCTCGTTAACTCTGTCCTTTTATCTCTGTTGAAGTAATAGGCGGAGCTGATGGGATGGCCGGAACACAACAATCTTCCACTCACCCCCCACTCCTACCCACCACGGAAGAGGATACGGTCAACCGGCTTCGTCTATTGCGTTCACGCCGCGTTGGTGTCGCGACATACCGTCGACTGATGGCCGAACATGGCAGCGCCGCAAACGCGCTCGGGGCGCTTCCCGAAGTTGCGAAATCTGCCGGGGTGCAAGGCTATCAATCCTGCCCGCACGCGGTTGTGATTGCAGAATTGAATGCAGGGCGCACGGCTGGTGCAAAACTTCTGGTAGAAGGCGGCACGGACTACCCAAGCGACCTTGCAGATATTCCCGACGCGCCCCCCCTGTTGTGGAGTTTGGGGCGAACCGATCTGTTGCGGCGGCCGCTGATCGCACTCGTGGGGGCGCGGAATGCGTCTTCGCTTGGCACACGTATGGCCAAACGGCTGGCCGAAGAGCTGACGGAGGAAGGGTTCGTCATCGTGTCCGGGCTTGCACGCGGGATTGATGCGGCAGCGCATCTTGGGGCGCTGGCTGGCGGGACCATCGCCGTGCAGGCCGGGGGGGTCGATGTCATCTATCCGGCTGAAAACGCGCAACTTGCTGAAAAAATAGCTGAAACCGGATTGCGACTTTCTGAAATGCCGATGGGCATGCAGCCACAGGCACGTCACTTTCCTGCGCGTAACAGAATCATTTCAGGCCTGTGCCGGGCCGTTGTGGTGGTGGAAGCCGCAGCGAAATCGGGCAGTCTGATCACCGCGCGCAATGCATTGGATCAGGCCCGTGATGTCCTGGCTGTGCCGGGGCACCCTTTTGATGCGCGTGCGACTGGCTGCAACATGCTGATCCGTGACGGTGCAATCCTTGTGCGCAATGCGCGGGATGTTATTGAAGCAATTGCGCCCCTAGCCCCAACGGCGAAAGAACTGCCACTTGTGTCTCCTGAGAAGAGCTCTCCGAACCTTGCGCAAACCGCCAAATTGCACGACGTGATCTTGTCGCGTCTGGGCCCCGCCCCGGTTGCAGAGGACCAATTGATGCGTGATGTGGCAGCGCCTGCTTCAAAGATCACGTCTGTCCTTGTCGATCTTGAGCTCGAGGGCAAGATTGCCCGTCAGGCAGGGGGCCTGCTGTCGCGGGTTATATAGGTGCCAATCGGGCGAAATCGGCAAAGAGTTTTCATTCCATTGACATTCCGTCATTAGACGACACATCTTGCGCGACCTAAACGAACGCGATGTTGAAAAAGGATTCCCATGCCAGTTGTCGTCGTCGAATCGCCCGCAAAAGCTAAGAGAATCAATAGCTACCTTGGCAACGACTACACCGTTCTTGCGTCTTATGGGCATGTGCGGGATCTGCCCGGCAAAGACGGATCTGTCCTGCCGGAAGAAGATTTCGACATGAAGTGGGAAATCGCGAGCGACAGTAAAAAGCATATCAAGGCCATTGTTGACGCGCTCAAGAATGACAAGGAACTGATCCTTGCCACTGACCCCGACCGCGAAGGCGAAGCGATCAGTTGGCACCTGACCCAGGCGCTGTTGGCCAAGAAGGCAATCAACAAGGATACGCCCATCAGCCGCGTCGTTTTCAACGCGATCACCAAGACCGCCGTCACCGATGCAATGAAACACCCCCGCCAGGTCGATGAGCCATTGGTCGAAGCCTACCTGGCCCGCCGCGCGCTGGACTATCTTGTTGGCTTCAAACTTTCGCCTGTTTTGTGGCGCAAGCTGCCGGGTGCCAAGTCAGCCGGGCGCGTGCAATCGGTGTGTCTGCGCATAATCGTCGAACGCGAGATGGAGATCGAAGCCTTCCGCAGTCAGGAATACTGGACCGTCAAGGCGCTGCTGCAAACTCCGCGCGGTCAGACGTTCGAAGCCCGCCTGACCACGCTGGCCGGGAAAAAGCTTGAGAAATTCGACCTTGGAAACGAAACGCAGGCCGAAATGGCCGTGCAGGCGATCAATTCGCGCGACCTGGTTGTCAAATCGGTCGAGGCGAAACCAGCGACGCGCAACCCCTCCCCCCCCTTCATGACCTCCACCTTGCAGCAAGAGGCGAGCCGAAAATTCGGCATGGGCGCAAAACAAACCATGTCCGTTGCCCAGCGCTTGTATGAGGCCGGTCTGATCACCTACATGCGGACCGATGGCATCGACATGGCGCCAGAGGCCGTTACCGGTGCCCGCGATGCGATCAAATCGAAATTCGGCGCAAAATATCTGCCCGAGAAGCCACGCGTTTACAAAAACAAGGCCAAGAATGCGCAAGAGGCGCATGAATGTATCCGCCCTACCGAAATGTCTCTGGATACAGCCGCAGCCAAGATCGCAGATGCCGACCAGCGCAAGCTTTATGATCTGATCTACAAGCGCACCATGGCCAGCCAGATGGCGGCCGCCCGGCTGGAGCGGACGGTTGTCGACATCGCCAGTGCCGACGAACAGGTCGTGCTGCGTGCGAACGGACAGGTGATGGTGTTTGACGGCTTTATCGCCGTCTATGAAGAAGGCAAGGACGACAGCGTTGATGATGATGACAAGCGCCTGCCACAGCTAACCGAGGGCGAGCCTGCCAAGAAGGAATCGATCGACCCGGAACAGCATTTCACGCAGCCACCACCGCGCTATACCGAAGCCACATTGGTGAAGCGGATGGAAGAGTTGGGGATCGGTCGCCCGTCAACCTATGCATCGATCGTGACCACAATTCAGGACCGCGGTTATGTGGAAAAGGACAAGAATCGCCTGATCCCGCAAGATAAAGGCCGTTTGGTGACGGCTTTCCTTGAAAACTATTTTCGCAAATATGTCGGCTATGACTTCACCGCCGATCTTGAGAACCAGCTGGATGAAGTCAGTGCGGGCGACGCCGATTACAAAGAAGTCCTGAACCGTTTCTGGCGCGATTTTTCCGCCGCAATCGCCGAAACGGCCGATCTGCGCATCACCGAAGTGCTGGAAAAAATCAATGAGGTGCTGGAGCCGCATCTGTTCCCGCCCAACGAAGATGGCAGCGACCCGCGCATCTGTACTGCCTGCGGCACCGGTCGTTTGTCGATGCGCACGGCGCGGTCCGGCGGGGCCTTTATTGGCTGTTCCAACTATCCCGAATGCCGTTATACCCGCCCCTTCGGCCCGCCAGATCCAGAGGCCGAGGCGTCTGCCATTCCGCCTGATGGCAAGCTGCTGGGCATTGATGACGGCGACGAGATTCGCATTTTCAAGGGGCGCTTTGGCCCCTACGCCCAGCGCGGTCCGGTCACCGAAGAGAACAAGAAGCCCCCGCGCCAGTCGATCCCTGCTGATTGGCAACCCGAAGAGGTGACGTTGGAAGAGGCGGTCAAGCTGTTGTCACTGCCCCGTGAAATTGGGCCCCACCCCGACGATGGCGTCATGATCTGGGCCAATATCGGGCGTTATGGCCCCTATCTGAAACATGCCGAAAGCACGTCTCATAAGGGCGGCACCAACGCCAACCTTGAAAGCATAGACGAGGTTTGGACTGTTGGCATGAACCGCGCAGTGCAGCTGCTGGCCGAAAAGGTTGCGTCGCGTGGGGGGCGCGGCAAGGCGGCGGTTCCGATCCGCGAGTTGGGCGAACACCCCGAAGCGGGCGGGCCGGTCAATATCTACGACGGCAAATACGGCCCCTATGTGAAGTGGGAAAAGATTAACGCCACGATCCCCGACACGATCGAGCCTGCTGATCTGACCATGGCGCAGGCTGTCGATCTGATTGACGAACGTGCGGCCAAGTCGGGCAAGAAAAAACCCGCCGCCAAGAAGAAGGCCGCGCCCAAGAAAAAGCCTGCGGCCAAGAAAAAACCTGCGGCGAAAAAAACGGCACCAGCCAAAAAGAGCTGAGCGCAGGGCCCCGGGGCAACTCCGGGGCCATTGCTGCACTGCCGCATTTCATTGACTCTCTGATGTGCAATCGGCATGACTGCGCCACCGAACTTGGGAGTAGGCGTGTATGAAAAAGATTTATCCAAATGCAAAAGAGGCGCTGGATGGCCTGCTGTTTGACGGCATGTTCATCGCGGCCGGTGGCTTTGGCCTGTGCGGCATTCCGGAATTGCTGCTGGACGCCATCAAGGACGCGGGCACAAAGGATCTTACCTTTGCCTCCAATAATGCGGGCGTTGATGACTTTGGCATCGGCATCCTGTTGCAAACCAAGCAAGTCAAAAAGATGATCAGCTCTTACGTGGGCGAAAACGCGGAATTCATGCGCCAGTATCTGTCGGGTGAACTTGAGCTTGAATTCAACCCCCAAGGCACTTTGGCCGAGCGGATGCGCGCGGGCGGCTGCGGCATCCCCGGTTTCTATACGAAGACCGGCGTTGGCACCGTGATTGCCGAGGGCAAGGAGCACAAGGATTTCAACGGCGAGACTTATATCATGGAGGAAGGCATTTTTGCCGACCTCGCCATCGTCAAGGCATGGAAAGCGGATGAAACCGGCAACCTTGTGTTCCGCAAGACTGCCCGCAACTTCAACCCGCCGGCTGCCATGTGTGGCAAGGTTTGCGTCGTTGAGGTCGAGGAAATCGTGCCGACAGGCAGCCTTGACCCCGACCATATCCACCTGCCCGGTATTTATGTGCATCGCCTCATTCAGGGTGATCATGAAAAGCGGATCGAACAACGCACCGTGAGGAAAGCATAATGTGGGATCGTAATCAGATGGCCGCCCGTGCGGCACAAGAGCTTCAGGACGGCTGGTACGTGAATCTTGGAATCGGGATTCCGACACTTGTTTCCAACTACATCCCCGATGGCATCGAAGTGACCCTGCAATCGGAAAACGGCATGCTGGGGATGGGGCCCTTCCCGGTCGAGGGTGAAGAAGACGCTGACCTGATTAACGCAGGCAAGCAGACCATCACCGAACTGCCGCAAACCGCCTATTTCGATAGTGCGCAAAGTTTTGGCATGATCCGTGGGGGCAAGATCGCGATGGCTATTCTTGGCGCTATGGAAGTGGCCGAAAACGGCGATCTGGCGAACTGGATGATTCCGGGCAAGCTGGTCAAGGGCATGGGGGGTGCCATGGACCTTGTGGCTGGTGTGGGCCGCGTTGTGGTGGTCATGGACCACACCAACAAGCACGGCGACAGCAAGGTGCTGAAGGCATGTACCCTGCCGCTGACCGGCAAGGGCGTTGTTGATCGCATCATCACCAACCTTGGTGTGCTGGATGTCGTCGATGGCGGATTGAAGATCGTCGAAACTGCCGAGGGCGTCTCAGAAGAAGAGCTGCGCGCCGCGACCGACGCAACGATCGTCTAGGAACCGTTGACGTTAAAGACACACGCGTCCGTAATCAGTTCCGGAGGGGTCACGCAAAGCCCCTTCGCGACGTGCCAGGCGGCCAGAACCTTGGGCACATAGGCGCGTGTCTCTGCAAACGGCGGGATGCCATTGTGCTTGCGCACATTGCCCTCGCCTGCGTTATATCCGGCCAGTGCCATCAGCACATCACCGTCAAAATGATTTAGCAGCCAGTCAAGATAGGTCACGCCGCCCCTGATATTCTGCGTTGCATCCATGCTGTCAGTGACGCCAAAGCGCGCTGCGGTGCCGGGCATAAGCTGCATCAGCCCCTGAGCGCCTGCGCTGCTGGTCGCATCGGCACGCCCCGCGCTTTCAACAGCAATCACCGCAAGAACAAGGACAGGCGATACGTCAGTGCCGACAGTGTGGCGCAAGATCTCGCGCCCATGTTGGGCGGCGATGTCCTGTAGGCCCTGCAAACGGGGCGCTGCAACCCCTTCTCCCGTCGGGGGGTTGGAGACCCGCAACAGCGCCTGCGTTACGCGGCCTGCGGGGGCACCGACAAGCGTTGGCGACACATTACCCCAGAACCACTCCATACCTGCCGCAATCGGCGCGGTGGTGCCGCCTGCCGCTGGCAGTTGCGCCTCTTCAGGTTCGTCCGAATAGACGGGGCCAATGCGGCGCGGGGCTGTGGGATCGATCTGTACCGTGACACGCTTTGCCGTGCCGGGCGTCGGCACACCTATACGGCGAAACGTGAATTCGGGTTGCAAACGTTCGACTTCTGACAGGACCGGAGTCGCAACGCCTGCAATCGTGGCGAAAACCAAAGCCAAGGTTTTACAATTCATTAGACACTGCCTGTTAGTGTTCTTGTTGAGTCGAACATGGCATAAGTTCGTCGAAATGCCATTCTCACAGGGACAATTGGTTAATTTAGGCCGCATTGCGGACTTTTTCGCAACGCCAGTCATGAGTGAAGTAAGAAATGCAAAAAATATTGCATATAAAAAACAATCACTTGCAATAATTCTCGCCAAAATTGCGTGAGTGACAAAAAAAGCGCCAAACGCGTCAAACTCCCGCCCCATTCCGGAGGCTATATATATTCATCCAAGACGGGGAGTGAGCCAGACGCGAGACGGCAAGCAAGATCCGGCGAGGTAAACTTGAACCCTAGCGACACCCTGAGGAGGGACCACACAATGCTTAACTTTCTGAAAACATTCCGCAACGACGAAGACGGCGCCGTAACAGTTGACTTCGTTGTTCTGACAGCTGCAATCGTTGTTCTGGGCCTGGCCATCGGCGCAGCTCTGACACGCGGTGCAACTGATCTGGCTGGCGACATCGAAGCCAACCTGACAAACACAACTATCCCAGCCGGCAACTAAGTTCTGCTGACTTGCTGATATGGACCGCGCCACGAAAGCGGCGCGGTCTTTTCTGTCAGGTAAGCCGCAGGTGCGATGAAGCGTCAATTTTTCATTTAATCTGCAAGGCTTTGACTTTTGGGATGATTTGCGGCTCCGGCCTAATTAGAGTCAGACTTAGTGGGATTCGCATCTGCGATGGTTCTGATCAAAGGGGTTACAAATGATTACATTGATGAAAAAGTTCTTTGAGAGCGAAGAGGGTGCGGTCACTGTTGACTTCGTCGTTTTGACAGCAGCAATGGTTGTTCTTGGCTTGTTGATTGCCGGGGCACTGTCACGTGGTGCAACGGACCTTGCTGGCGACATCGAAGCCAACCTGACAGCGACGACTATCCCGGCGGGCAGATAACACGCGCCGTCAAATAAACATCGCGCCTCGAAAGCGGCGCAGCTCTGTTAACCTTAAGTTTTTTTCTTTTGGAAACAAACTGTTCCGGTAGAAATTAAGGTCTCGTTAATTGGTCTGATTTTAGACTGAACGCGGTGGGGATGACATGTACCGCAAGGACGATCAAAGGAAGACAAGATGATCACACTATTGAAAAAATTTCGTGGGGACGAAAACGGCGCAGTCACAGTCGACTTTGTTGTTTTGACCGCGGCAATCGTGGTCCTTGGTCTGGCCGTTGGTCAGTCTATCTCTGCAGGTGCGGTTGAGCTTGCTGACAAGCAAGAACAATCGCTCACTGATCGGCCATTGGGCACAGACTGGTAATTACGGGCGAACTATCCGGCGTCTAAATCGGCATCCGTCGATAAGGCGCCGTTCTGCAGTCTGAAGTCCAGGGTGCCCTGTTTGCACATCAATTCCATTGCGCGCTGCATTTAGATTTGCGGTTTAGCGGTGTCATATTCCATTTTGTTAACCAGAAATTTGCTCCAGCCACAGTATCACCTTATTACGGTCCAAGTCTTGAGCAGATTGGGCTCATGAGATATAAACTCAGTTTCGGTTTGCGGTTCCCGATACGGCCATTAAGTCAGGTCGCAAGACAACATAACAAAGGTTGAGACATGCGCGCAGTTTTTGGATTAGTCCTGTTGATCGGAATGGGTTTGGCAGGATTTGCTGTCTATCTGGCAAACAACTACTTTGCCGAACAGGAAGCGAAATTGCGGCAGGTCGCGCAACGTGCCGCTTCCGCCGTACAGACAGTGGACATCTACGCTCCGAAGCGGGATATGACTTATGGTGAACTGATCACGCCTGATGATATACATATTATCAAATATGCTGCCGATTTCCTGCCAGAGGGCGTGTTCCGAACTGAAGAAGAACTTTTCCCGCTCGGCACGAGTACCCCGCGGGTTGTGCGGCGCCCGATGGAAACCAATGAACCTATCCTTGCCGTCAAAGTCACAGAAGCTGGCGCGCCACGCGGGATCACTGCCCTGCTGAAGCCGGGGATGGCGGCCTTCCCTTTGTCCGACAATATGACAGAAGCCTTTGCTGGTGAGCTCCGTGTTTCTGATCGTATCGACCTCTACTGGGTAGGAAGCGTGGGACGCGGCCCCGAGATATCGCGCCTTGTGAAAGAAAGGCTCGAGATTATCGCAATGGATGAACCAGATAACCGGGGACGAGGCGGCGGTGGGGGCGTGGTGCTTGAAGTGACCCAGCAGGACTTCGCGGATTTGCAGGTCCTGCGCAGTTCAGGTCGCCTGACATTAACACCTGTGGCCACCAGCGACATCTCGACTGTTCGTGAGGCGCCAGTTGATACAAACCTAACAACGATTCTCGGCATCAAAGAACCAGAGCGGGTTGTCGAGGAAGTCCGCGAGCCGGAACCAGAAGAGTGCTTTATTATTCGTCAAAAGGGAACCGAACGGGAAAGAGTCGTCATTCCCTGCTCCGAATAACAGGGCTCATTCTACCTCCGAGTGATCAACCCATTAGCCACATGGGCATGCATCATCCAACTGGGCACAGATGCTCGTCTATGACAATGCCGATACAAGACATGGTAACAAGTAAGGGCGTCGACATAAGGTGGACGCCCTTTTCGATTGTCTTGGATTTTATAAGTGTTGCGCGTTATCCACATTCGGTTTGGCCCTTAACGTATTGATTATTGCAATAAATGGTTAAGTCGCCCATGCTTCAAAAAATCATGGGCAGTTAAGACCCAAATAACGAGGCGTGATCGGAGAGGCAGGTCACTTATGAAGTATGACAGATTTATCAAAGCCGCAGTTGCCGGCTTGGCGTTGTCGCTAACAGCGGCAGCACCGACTATCGCACCGGCAGAAACGTTGCGCGTATTGCGCGGCGCGGCGTCGAGTGCGTTGAATGTTCCAATGAACAGGGCTGTTGTCGTCGAAAGCGACACCCCCTTCACCGAATTAACGATTGCAAATCCTGGGATCGCAGACATTTCGTCCTTTTCCGATCGCACGATCTATGTGCTCGGCAAAGAACCAGGGCGCACGACACTTACGCTACTTGGGGCGGATGGCCGTCTGATTACCAATGTTGAGGTCCGGGTCACACCAGACATGGCCGAATTCAAAGAGCGTCTGACGCAGATTCTGCCCAACGAAAAAATCGAAGTGCGCACCGCGAATAACGGGATCGTGCTTTCGGGCACCGTCAGTTCAATCGCGAAACTCGACCGCGCACTGGAACTGGCAGAGCGTTACGCGCCAGAGCGTGTATCGAATTTGATGAATGTTGGCGGGACCCAGCAGGTGATGTTGAAAGTCCGGTTTGCAGAAATGCAGCGTTCGGTCAGCAAGTCACTTTCTTCATCACTCAGCCTCGGCGGTGAAGCATTCAGTGGCGACTTGGGACTATCAGGCGGTACAAACACAACCAATTCGTCCGGTGCGATCGCAAACACCTTCGACGGTAATGTCCCTGCAGCAAACGCTAACAATGGCGCGATCCTGTTTGGATTTGGCGCTGGCGGCGTTGAGGTTGGCATCCTTTTGGAAGCGCTCGAATCACGCGGTGTTGTTCGCACACTGGCAGAACCCAGCCTGACAGCACTGAGTGGTCAGAACGCCACATTCCTTGCTGGCGGTGAATATCCAATTCCGGTCAGCGGTGACGAAGGGTCCATCTCAGTTGAGTTCAAGCCATTCGGTGTCGAACTGGAATTCGTGCCGACTGTTGTGGATGAAGACATCATCAACCTGGAAATGCTGGCGGCCGTGTCGGCTCTTGATCCGGCAAACAGCTTTACGGCCAACGGTCTGACAATCGCCGCGTTTACCCGCCGCGAAACATCTACCACGGTTGAAATGCGCGACGGCGAAAGCTTTGCCATTGCCGGCCTTTTGTCTGATGACTTCACTGACCTGAGCGGTCAGGTGCCATGGATCGGCGACGTGCCGATTTTGGGCGCCCTGTTCCGCAGCTCGAACTACCAGCGCCGCCAGACGGAATTGGTAATCATTGTGACGCCTCATCTGGTTTCACCAACACGCGGCACCGCACTGGCATTGCCCACGGATCGCGTCCAACCCCCGACCGAACGGGATCTTTTCCTGTTTGGCAAGGTTGCCGCGTCTGATGCACCAACACGCGGTGGTGCGGGCGAAGTGGCACGCCAGGACTTTAGCGGGTCCTACGGCTATGTCCTTGATGAATAATTGGAGTTTGAGGTCAATGAAAAAACTTATGACAACAGCAATGGCCGCTGCACTCCTTGCAGGTTGCACGGCCGACGATCCAACCTACTCTTCCTTCTTCTCGGAAGCAGGATCAGAGATTGATTCCGGCGACTTCGGCAATGCCACCATGAACAACATGTTGGTGCAGACCGGACAGCAGGATTACACCATCAATCTGGCGCGTCGTTTCGCGTCGGATGTGAACTCGACGGTGAATTTCGCCTTCAACTCGACCGTGTTGGACGCTGATGCGCGTGCAACATTGATCAAGCAGGCCGATTGGATTCGCCAGTTCCCAGAGGTTCGGTTCCGCGTATATGGCCATACCGATCTGGTGGGCAGCAATGCCTACAACCGCAGACTTGGTCTGCGTCGGGCACAGGCCGTTGTTGGGTTTCTGACCTCACAAGGCATTGATCGTAGCCGTTTGGAGGCGCTAGCGTCATTCGGCGAGACACGGCCAGTGGTCGCAACGCAGAACCGCGAACGCCGCAATCGCCGTACTGTGACCGAGGTTTCAGGGTTTGTTGAAAGCAACCCACTGATTCTGAACGGCAAATACGCTGAAGTTATCTTCCGCGAATATGTACGGTCTGCAACGCCGCAATCAGGTCGGCGCCAGACGGTTATCAGTACCGGCGGTTAACTGCCTACCTTTTTGTTCACGCCAGGCCATGCCTTGGCGTGAACAACACTGCATTATTTCCCAGATCGTCGCAAATTTCCGCACAATTACGATCTTTTCGTCCAAATCTCGACATGATTGTAACCAATAGTCCGTCTAAGGGGTTTAAGGTCTGTTCTAGTAACTGATCCAGAACCCGGTATCTGGACCACATGCCCCAAGTTGCATTAGGTTTTCGTGATAAATAGATAAGGACGTGTCATTATGAGTACGAGCCCGGTCGTTCAGCATGATCAGCCATCAATCGTGGCTTGCACGATCAGCAGAGACGTACAGATCTTCGATCTTTTGATTGAGGATATGGAAGCCGCTCTTGGCGATTCATGGGGCGACCTGAGCTTTGAAGATGCCGCGTCTTTTCTGTCCCAACCAGAAGCGAATTCGCTCCAGTTCGTCACGATTGCGATGGACACCGAAGACGAAGACAACCTTGCCATCATTTCGGAAGTGGTCTCTGCGGCGAAGGCGGCAAGGATCAAGGTTATCCTGATTGCAGAGGATGTTAGCCCATCTGCCTTGCATCAGTTGTTGCGCGAGGGCGGGGACGAATTTGTGCCCTATCCGCTTCCCGAAAACGAACTTGCCAACGCGATTGAGCGCGTTCTGACCGCAGAAGAGCCTGAGGTTCCCGCGACTGGTGAAAATAAATTCAAGGCGACCGGCGACCGATCCGGTGTCGTGATTCCGGTTCACGGACTTGCAGGCGGCGTCGGCGCCACGATGTTGGCGGTGAACCTGGCGTGGGAACTGGCGAATGTCGAGAAAGAAGACCCACCCAAGGTGTGTCTGATCGATCTGGACTTTCAGTTCGGCAGCGCATCGACCTACCTTGACCTGCCCCGGCGCGAAGCCGTTCTTGAAATGCTGACCGATACCGAAGCAATGGACAAAGATGCGTTCATGCAGGCTTTGCTAACCTATGGCGACAAATTGCATGTGTTGACATCGCCAATGGACATGATTCCGCTCGATATGATCACGCCCGAAGATATCGGCAGGGTGATGGAAATGGCCCGCGTCAATTTCGATTACGTCATTGTGGATATGCCTTCCACGATGGTCGAATGGTCGCAAACGGTACTGGAAATGTCACACGTTTATTTCGCCATGATCGAGCTGGATATGCGCTCGGCCCAGAATACGCTGCGCCTTAAACGTGCGCTGCAATCCGAAGATTTACCTTTTGAAAAGCTCCGTTTTGTACTGAATAGAGCACCCGGCTTTACTGACCTGAATGGCAAAAGCCGGGTCAAGCGTTTGTCAGAAAGCCTTGGCATCTCGATCGAAGTTCTACTGCCGGACGGCGGAAAGCCCGTGGCACAAAGCGCAGATCATGGTGCGCCAATGGCAGAGCAGATACCAAAGAATCCTTTGCGCAAGGAAATCACGAAGCTTGCGAAATCCGTCCATGATGTGAACCAGTCCGAAGCCACCGAAGCACGAGCATAAGAGGCCCTATTATGTTCTCGAAGTACAAGAAACCAACCGCCCCCAAAGACGCATCCACTGGTGCAGCACCCTCGGTGGCCGCAAAGCCAACCGTGACACCGATTGCCGTCGCCCCTGCCGAAGAGCCGCGCAAATCGCTCATGAAAACCATGCCCAAACGCGCCGCAGAAGCGGGGCCAATGGACAAGGAAAAACGCCGCAAGGAACGTCTGGGCGAAATCAAGCTAGAGTTGCACAAGGCCCTGCTGGATAACCTGAACCTCGCCGCTTTGGAAACTGCATCAGAGCAGGAATTGCGGACTGAAATCAACGCGATCGCCAACGAGACGCTCGAGGATATGGGAATCGTCCTGAACCGGGACGAACGCCAGACACTCAGCCAGGATCTGTTTTTCGAAGTGACTGGCTTGGGTCCGCTTGAAACACTTCTGAAAGACGACACCGTCAACGATATTCTTGTCAACGGGCCGCAACAGATCTTTGTTGAACGTGCAGGGCGACTTGAGCTAACGGACATCACCTTCAAGGATGAGAAGCACCTCTTGCGTATCATCGACAAGATCGTATCTGCGGTGGGTCGGCGTGTGGACGAAAGCAACCCCTACGTCGATGCGCGCCTTGCCGATGGGTCCCGCTTCAACGCGATGGTGCCCCCGATTGCCGTTGACGGATCACTTGTCTCTATTCGTAAGTTCAAAAAGGACAAGCTGGGCATTGAAGAGCTTGTCAAATTCGGTGCCTTCACCGAAGAAATGGCCGCTTACCTTCAGGCCGCGGTGTCCACCCGACTGAACGTGATCGTGTCAGGTGGTACAGGTTCCGGGAAAACAACAACGCTGAACGCCCTATCGGGTTTTATTGATGATGCCGAACGTATCCTCACGATCGAGGATACCGCCGAACTCCAGCTGCAACAGACCCATGTGGGCCGGATGGAAAGCCGACCCCCTAACGTCGAGGGCAAGGGCGGCGTGTCACAGCGTGACTGTTTGAAGAACGCCCTGCGGATGCGCCCTGACCGGATTATTGTGGGGGAAACGCGAGGCGAGGAAGTCATCGACATGTTGCAGGCCATGAACACCGGTCACGACGGGTCAATGACCACAATCCACGCCAACTCTGCCCGTGATGGCGTGTCGCGTCTGGAAAACATGATTGCCATGGCCGGAATCGAGATGCCAATCAAGGCGATGCGCAGCCAGATTTCGTCAGCGGTAAACCTGATCGTGCAGGCGTCGCGCTTGCAGGACGGCTCGCGGCGGATGACGTCGATCACCGAGATTACCGGCATGGAAGGCGACGTGATCTCGATGCAGGAAATCTTTCGGTATCAACGCGTTGGCCTGACCCCTGAAAATAAGATCATCGGTCACTTCACGGCCACCGGCGTCCGCAGCAACTTCTCCGAACGCTTCAAGCTTTGGGGTTACGACCTGCCACCGGCCATCTTTGAACCAATGGTTGCGGAGTAAACATCATGATTTCTGCTGAACCGATTATCTACATTGTCATATTCATTGCTGTATTGGCGCTGGTCCAAGGTGTCTATCTGGTGATTTTCGGCAAGTCGATCAGCATGGACGGCAAGGTTAACCGCCGTCTGGATATGCTGGACAAAGGCGGAAACCGCGAACAGGTTCTTGATCAGCTGCGCAAGGAAATGACGCAGCACATGAAGTCGCAAAGCATTCCGATCTATTCGATGCTTGCAAGCAAGGCGCAGAAGGCCAACATCGCTTTTACACCGGGGCAGCTTATGCTCTTGATGGTGGTGGTAAGTTTCTTTGCCTTTATTTTGTTGACACTACAAACAGAGGTCAACGTCGCCATCCGCGCGCTTGTCGCAATCTGCATGGGCATCGGCGGTGTCTATACGTGGGTCAGCGGCAAGGCGAAGAAGCGCATGAACATGATCGGCGAGCAATTGCCCGAAGCGGTTGAACTGATGGTGCGCTCTTTGCGCGTGGGCCATCCGTTTTCATCTGCTGTGTCCATTGTTGCCCGCGAAGTGCCTGACCCATTGGGGACAGAAATGGGCATGATCTCGGACGAGGCCGCATATGGCCGTGACATGGGTGAAACGCTCAAGGCGATGGCCGAACGGCTGGATATACAGGATTTGCGCTTTCTGGCGGTCGCCGTGACCATCCAGCAGACATCCGGTGGCAATTTGGCCGAAATCCTCGACGGTCTGGCAAAGGTTATCCGCGCGCGTTTCCGCCTGTTCCGACGGGTTGACGCCATCACCGCCGAGGCGAAGTGGTCCGGCAAACTGCTTTCGGGCTTTCCCTTTCTTGCGCTGGTCGGCATCAACATGGTCAAGCCTGACTATTTTGATGAGGTCATGGAAAGCAGCTACTTTATCCCAGCATGTCTGATTGTGGGGGCATTTCTGGTGCTGAACCTCATCGTCATGCGCGCACTTGTTGATATCAAGGTCTGAGATCATGAACATGGAAGAACTCCAAACTCTGGTGACCGATTACCTTGGTCCGTTTGGCCCCCTGATTTTGGTCGGGATGCTTGGGGTCTTTTTGATCCTGATCACCCTGCCCATCCTACTCAAGAAAGAAGCTGATCCGCTAGACCGGCTCAAGGCCAGTACCCGTCAGGAAGTCAAGGGTAAGGAAAAGGGTGAAAAACTCCGGAATGCGACAAGCCGCGACAAGTTGGAAAAATACTCCAACTTTCTGGAACCACAGAACGAGGAAGAGTACTCGGCTGTCAAACTGAAGCTGATGCAGGCCGGATATCGCGGAAAGAATTCGGTTCGGATTTTCCACTTCCTGCAGTTCGCCCTGGGCATCTTTGGCCTTATCCTGGGCGGCGCATACGCGGTTTTCATCAGCACGCAAGGGGATGTGGAGACACAGGAACTGGCACTTTCGGTGCTCGTTCCGGGTGCGGCTCTTTACTTGCTGCCACGCTACTGGGTGACGCGCCGGCAGCAGATGCGGCAAGAAGCAATTCAGAACGGATTTCCAGACAGCCTTGATATGATGCTTGTTTGCGTCGAAGCCGGGCAATCGCTTGATCAATCCATCCTTCGGGTCGCCCGTGAACTTGCGGCCGGCTTTCCAGAACTTGCCGCCGAATACGAGATTGTCAGTCAAGAAATGAAGGCAGGCAAAGACAAGACGAGCGTGCTAAAGGACATGGCCGAACGGTCAGGGACTGCGGATATTTCCAGCTTCGTGACCGTGTTGGTCCAGTCACAACAATTTGGTACATCAATTTCTGACGCCCTGAGGGTCTATGCATCGGAAATGCGGGACAAGCGGGTCATGCGTGCAGAAGAAGCTGCAAACAAATTGCCCACAAAAATGACATTGGCCACGATGATGCTGACCGTGCCACCGTTGATGGCTATCCTGATCGGACCTTCAATCTACGCAATTGTGCAAAATCTTGGCTCTGGCTGACGAAAGCCCAATGATGAAACGGGTGATTGCCCTTTTTCTTATTGCTATATTGGCCGCCTGCAACTCAGGCGGCCTTGGTCGTTCGGATGGGGTATTTGCACCCGGTGTTGCGGGGAAGTCAGATATTGACGGGCTGATTGTTGGTCATCGACTGATGGCGGCCAGCGAATTTGAACTGGCGCTCAAAGCCTATACACGTGCCGCAGCCCAGCAGGGCCTGAATGTCGATACACTGTCGGCCCTAGGCTCAGCAAACTTGCGACTTGGCCGTCTGGGACAGGCGGAAAAACTGCTACGCCGGGCCACAGAAGAAGACCCGAGCTTCCCACCTGCATGGAACAACCTTGGCGTCATCCTGATGGAAAAGGGTAATGTCGCCGAAGCAAGCGAGGTTTTTCGACGCGCATTTGCCGCAGATAACGGAAATTCGGACGAAATCCGCGACAATCTGCGCTTAGCACTCGCAAATTTGGAGAATTCAAGTGATAATGTGCGGGAAGAAAATCAGAACTTCAATCTGATCCGCCGGGGCTCGGGCGATTTCGTCCTAATGTCGGCACTATAGGGTAGAGCAGCAAAAGGACGCAAAAATGCGCCATTCCATTTTTTTGACGCTGGCGGCGACTGTCGCCTTGGCCGGGTGTGAGCCAGCGGGCGATGCGGAAGTCGAACGTGCACTCAAAGATCTCAACGTCGTTGATGAAACCAATCTGAACGACATCTTCCTGACGGTTGGCGACCCGAACGAAGCAGTCAGCTATTTTTCCAAAGCAAACGCCAACGATCCGGGCCGCATCGACTTGCAACGAGGGCTCGCCAAGTCACTTGTTCGCGCGAAACGCAACGCAGACGCGGTTGTTGCATGGCAACAGGTCGTTGGTCACGAAGAGGCCGAGAACGTCGACCGCGTCGATTTAGCCGACGCGCAAATCCGCGCCAACAAGTGGGACGATGCAGCGGCCACATTGAATACAATCCCCCCGACCTACGAGACTTTCAAACGCTACTCGCTAGAAGCGGTCATCGCCGACAGCAAACAGCAATGGGAAAAGGCAGACAGCTTTTACGAAACCGCCGTAGGCCTGACGACACGTCCGGCGAATACCTACAATAACTGGGGATATTCGAAACTGACTCGGGGCGAGTACCGCGAGGCGGAGCGTTTGCTTCTTGATTCGATCCGCTACGATCCGACCTCTTTTTCTGCCAAGAACAATTTGGTGCAGGCCCGCGGCGCGCGTCGGCAATACACGCTGCCGGTTGTTCCCATGACGCAGGTCGAACGTGCCGAGCTCTTGCATAATTTGGCGCTAACGGCGATCAAGCAAAACGATGTTACGACTGGAAAGTCGCTTCTTGCAGAAGCTGTAGAAACCCACCCAAGGTTTTTTCCAGAAGCATCGCGCGCGCTGGACGCGCTCGAGAACAACGTGAACAACTAGACATGGCAATGACGGCAGAAGCGGCCTACTGGTTTTTACCTGCCGTCATTCCATTTTCGATCTACGTCGCCTGGCGCGACCTCAGCACAATGAAAATCCCCAACAAGGCGAATATGATCTTACTGGGGATTTACGCTGTCTTTGGCCTCTTTGCTTTTCCATTCGATCTGTACCTGTGGCAGTGGCTGCATATTCCGATTGTGTTTGCGGTAGGTCTGCTGCTCTGGATGGGCCGGTTGATGGGTGCCGGAGATGTCAAATTCCTTGTCGCCGCCTCCCCCTTTTTTGTCGTCACTTCATGGGATGACGGCTATTTTCTGATCGTCCTGTACACCTCTAGTCTGCTTGCGGGGGTCATTGTATTTTATAGTTTCAAGTTCTTGCCGGTGTTGCACGCGCCGGTGTCGGGCTGGCAAAGCCTGCGCGAAGGTCGCAGGTTCCCCAAAGGTCCAATGCTCGCAGTCATTCTCTTGGCATATCTGATCCTCGCAGCGGTTTATGGCTGAAAAAACTGGTTAATGCCTTGGTCAAGGTCGTCTTTGTTCACTATTTCGCCATAATGAGCTGCGATCTTGGGGCAAGGCTGCGTTGCGGCCTGACGTAGTTTAAGGGCAAGGGGCAGCATCCAGATGAACGTACAAACCTCCAGTGTGCTAGCGCCACCAGCGCCCCGCAGCCTTGAAGGAATGTTGCTGCCGCTCGCGATGATGCGCGATATCCTGATCAAGACGATGTTCCGGATGAACCTTGATCTTGTGTCGCAACTCAGCCGGGCCGTGTGTTTGCCCATTCCCGTGACGCAGGAACTGGTTGATATGGCCCGCAGCCAACTGCTGCTTGAGGCGACAGGCACCTTGAATGCCAACAACGGCAATGAAATGGGCTATCAGCTGACCGATGCAGGCCGTGCGCGTGCGCTGGATGCGCTATCGCAGTCCGAATATTACGGTGCGATGCCTGTGCCGCTTGATATCTATTCGCAACAAATCAAACGCCAGTCGATCCGCAATATTCAGATCACCCGCGATCAATTGTCGACGGCTATGGGCCATCTGATTTTGCCCGATGATCTGCTTTCAAACCTTGGGCCCGCGGTTGGTGCCGGTCGTTCTATTCTGATGTACGGTCCGCCGGGCAACGGGAAATCCTCGATCTCGAACGGGATCAGGGATGCGCTGGGCGACAAGATTTATGTGCCTCGCGCAATTGAGTATTCCGGTCAGGTCATTACCGTCTACGACCCCATCGTGCACAGCGCGGCAGAGGATGACGTCGACGACCCCAATAGCCTGCGCCGCACCTCTGGCCGCTTCGATACGCGGTATGTCCGCTGCGAACGTCCAACCGTGATTACCGGTGGTGAATTGTCATTGTCGATGCTTGATCTGGTCTATAACCCGACGGCGCGGACCTATCAGGCCCCACTGCAACTGAAGTCAACCGGTGGCATTTTTATCGTGGATGACCTTGGTCGCCAGGCCGAACCGCCACAGACCCTTGTGAACCGCTGGATCGTACCACTGGAAGAAAACAAGGATATCCTTGCGCTTCAGTCTGGTGAAAAATTCGAAGTCCCTTTCGATACGCTTGTGATCTTTTCCACAAACTTCCACCCGAACGCGATCTTCGATAAGGCGGCCTTGCGTCGTATCTTCTTCAAGATCAAGATCGACGGGCCAGAGCAGGAAGATTTCCTCAAGATTTTTGCCATGGTCGCCCGCAAACGTAAAATGCCGTTGGACGAAGATACGCTCGTCCACCTGTTGAACGTGCGCTACCCCGAGATTGACAACGTCTATGCGAACTATCAGCCGATTTTCTTGATCGACCAGATGATCGCCATTTGCGAATTTGAAGGCATTCCCTACCAGATGACCCCGGAACTGATTGACCGGGCTTGGGCCAACATGTTCGTCAAAGAAGAAGATATCGTGCGCTAGACCTGCGCCCCGCATTCCCAAGTGACTGGCTTCCCTTTAGCATAAGGGAAGCCATTTTTATGTGGGGGCTAACCGATGGATAAATTGATTGGCGTCGCAGGTTGCGGACGTATGGGAGCCGGAATGCTGGCCAACCTAAAACGCGCAGGCATCCCGGCCAAAGGCTATGACATCCGCCCCGTTCCGGGTGTTGGCAGCGACGTTCAGCATTTTTGCGACAGGTTGACCGTTTTGATCAGCGTCGTCCGGGATGCCGCCGAAACAGATGCGCTGCTGTTCGATGATCAGGCCGTCATCAACCATGCATCACAACTGCATACGATCATGATCTGTTCCACGCTTTCGCCCAACTATGTCAAGGGGTTGCGCGACCGTGTTCCAAACAGAATTACGTTGATTGATGCCCCGATGTCAGGCGCGCAGGTCCGCGCGGATGCGGGCACCCTGACGTTTATGACAGGCGGAAACATTGAACCTGTTACCGATTTGTTGAATGCAATGGGTCAGACCACACATCACATGGGGGCCTATGGTGCAGGCATGACCGCGAAAGTCCTGAACAATCTGCTGGCCGCCAGCAATACCGCTATGACCCGTTTGGTGCTGGATTGGGCGGATGCAAACGGGGTCGCGGAAAGCGCATTGCTTGACCTGATTGCAAGCGCATCGGGTCAAAACTGGTTTGCATCAGGCTTCAACAACATCGAATTCGCCCGCGACGGATATGCCCCTGACAACAGCATCGGCATTCTGGTCAAAGATGTTGCGGCGGCCCTGGATATTGGCCCAAACGATGACACATCGCTTCCCAAGCTCGTCCAGAGCAGCCTGCGCCAATTGGCGCCAAGACCACGCTGACATGAGCAATAAAAAGGGCCCACGAAAAAACGCAGGCCCTTTGAAGTAAAATCAGCGCTTTAGGCGGCTGCAGTCACTGCGCGCCCAGTCATGACCTTCACCAGATGCGCGCGGTAAGCCGCATCGCCGTGCAGATCGCTGATCATATCATCGGCGCTGACACTCAGCCCTGAAATCGCATCGGCAGAGAAGTCGGCAGACAGTGCTGCCTCGGCTTCTTCCCAGCGGAACACACCGTTGTTTGACGCACCTGTGACAGCAACACGCACGCCGTCGCTGTATTTCGCGACAAACACGCCGACGAGCGCAAAGCGCGATGCAGGCTGAAGGAACTTTTGATAGTTCGCCTTTTCCGGAATCGGGAAGGAGACAGCCGTAATCACTTCGCCTTCGTGCAGGGCTGTGGTGAACATGCCCTCAAAATAATCATCCGCCGCGATTTCGCGGTTGCTGGTGATGATTGTCGCACCGGTCCCGAGTGCGGCGGCTGGATAACAGGCAGCCGGGTCGTTGTTGGCCAGTGACCCGCCAATCGTACCCCGGTTACGCACGGCCGGGTCGCCAATGTGCGATGCCAGCCCGGCAAGGCCGGGAAAGCTGCTTGCCGCCTCTGCCGCGACCGTGGCGTGAGTTGTTGCCCCACCAATCCGCAACATGCCGTGGTCAGTACTGACCCCGACCATTTCCTCAACCCCTGTCAAGGACACCAGCTTGGCTGGTGACGCCAGCCGCTGCTTGAGTGTCGGGATCAAGGTCTGCCCCCCGCCCAATGGCATCGCGTCCTCTGTTCCCAAAGCGGCGACCGCGTCAGCCACTGATTTTGGGCGTTCGATGTCAAATGCATACATATCCGCTCTCCTGCTTTATGCGTTGTTCATGGCTGACCACACGCGATGTGGGGTCAATGGCATGTCGATGTGGGCAACCTTCTTGCCGCCCGAGTTGATGGCATCAAGCACCGCGTTCACGACCGATGGCGGTGATCCGATGGCGCCTGCCTCGCCACAGCCTTTCACACCTAGTGGGTTGTGTGTGCACGGTGTCTGGCAGGAATGATCCACGCTGTAGAATGGCAAATCATCAGCGCGCGGCATGGCGTAATCCATGTAGGACGCGCTGATCAACTGGCCATCTTCATCGTAGGAACAGTTTTCCAGCAGCGCCTGACCCACACCTTGGGCAATACCGCCATGGACCTGACCGGACACGATCATCGGGTTGATCACATTCCCGAAATCATCAGCCGCACTGAAACTCTCAATCGTGACTTTACCGGTTTCCGGGTCAAGTTCGACTTCACAGGCATAGGCCCCTGCGGGGTAGGTGAAGTTTGCCGGATCATAGAACGCGGTTTCCTCCAGACCTGGTTCGATATCTTCGAGCGGGTAGTTGTGCGGCACATAGGCGGCCAAAGTCACTTCGCCCCAAGCCACCGATTTGTCGGTTCCCGCAACGCTGAACGTCCCGTCCTTCAGTTCGATATCCGCGTCGGAGGCTTCCAACAAATGAGCCGCAATTTTCTTGGCCTTGTTGATCACCTTTTCCGCAGCCCGCACCATCGCAGAGCCACAGACAGCCAGCGAACGCGACCCATAGGTTCCCATTCCAAACGGAATTTTCGAGGTGTCGCCGTGCACGATATCGATCTGGTCTTCGGGGATACCGATCATTTCGGAAATCACCTGCGGGAAGGATGTTTCGTGCCCCTGCCCGTGGCTGTGTGCCCCGACCATTACGCTAATCGACCCCGTTGCGTTCACGCGCACTGTCGCCGCATCATAAAGCCCCGCGCGTGCGCCCAACTGCCCGACAAGGTTTGACGGCGCGATGCCGCAAGCCTCGATATAGCAGTTCACACCTAAGCCGCGCAGTTTTCCGTTCTTTTCTGATTCCGCGCGACGTGCTGCAAAACCGCCGACATCGGCAATCTCTTCCAGCTTGGCCATTGTGGCCTCGTAATCACCAGTGTCGTATTCAACAGCCACAGGCGTGGCATATGGGAATTCCGTCACAAAGTTTTGGCGACGCAGGGCAATCGGATCGACCCCCAACTCGCGCGCGGCCTGATCAATGACCCGCTCCAGCTGGAATGTGGCCTCTGGTCGACCAGCGCCGCGGTAGGCATCAACCGGCACCGTGTTAGTAAAGACAGCTTTGACGTTCACATAGATGGCCGGGGTCTTGTAGTTCCCCGCCATCAGGGTGCCATGCAGCCACGTAGGAACAGATGGCGCAAAGGTGGACAGGTAGGCGCCCATGTTCGCGTAGGTTTCTGTCCGCACAGCAGTGAAGTTATTATCGGCGTCCAGTGCCAATTCAATTTTGGTCACATGGTCACGGCCATGGGCATCAGACATGAACGCCTCTGACCGGGTCGAGGTCCATTTGACAGGGCGCTTTACGGCCTTGGCCGCAAACGTGCAAAAGGCCTCTTCCGCATAATGGAAGATCTTGGTGCCAAAGCCGCCACCTACATCGGGGGCGACAACCCGCAGTTTATGCTCCGGAATTCCCAGCACAAAGGCGCCCATGAGCAGGCGAATGACGTGAGGATTCTGGGATGTCGTATGCAGGGTGTGCATATCATCCGACTGGTCATATTCCCCAACGGCCACGCGCGGTTCCATCGGGTTGGCAACCAGGCGGTTATTGACCAACTCAAGGGTTGTGACATGAGCTGCATTCTTGATTGCCTCATCCACAGCGCCCTTGTTTTCTTCGACAAAGCCCCAATCGTAACAAAGGTTGCCCGACAGTTCGTCGTGTACCTTGGTGCCGCCAGCAACTGCGTTTTTCATATCTATGACGGCAGGAAGCTCAGACAGGTCCATCTCGATCGCTTCGCCTGCGTCACGGGCCTGGGTCAGGCTTTCGGCAACAACCGCGGCAACAATTTCGCCAACATGGCGAATTTTGCCATGCGCAATGATTGGATGCTTGGGCTCCTGCATCGGCTCGCCGTGCCGGTCGGTGACTTGCCAGCCGCAGGGCAATCCGCCGACGGCTTCAAAATCCGCACCGGTAAAGACCTTCAGGACTCCGGGCATGCTCTCTGCCGTACTGGTGTCGATGCTGTTGATGGTGGCGTGTGCTACGTCAGCACGCACAAAATGCACGTAGGTCTGGCCGTAAATATTGATATCATCTGTGTATTTGCCGTTACCTGTCAAAAAGCGCACGTCCTCCCGGCGCTTGGTGCTGGCTCCAATTCCACTGTCTTTGGGCATTCTTATTCCTCCCTGTCGAAGCAAGATTTTTAGCTAAAAATCTTGACTTCAAAATTTTCTAGAAAATTTTGTTATTCGGCCGCAATCGCGCTCACATCCTGACCGGACGCAGCCATGATGGCCTTGACGATGTTGTGGTAACCCGTGCAGCGGCAAATGTTTCCTTCAAGATAGGCTCTGACCTCACTCTCGGTCGGCTTTGGATTCTCTTTCAACAACGCAGCGGCTGACATCACCATACCCGGTGTACAAAACCCGCACTGCAATCCATGGTGGTCCTGAAAGGCCTGCTGGATCACGTTAAGAGACCCATCAGCATTGGCCTGTCCTTCAATCGTGGCCACGTCAGCACCTTCTGCCTCTGCCGCAAACATGGTGCATGACTTCACTGCCTTGCCATTCACATGCACCACACAAGCCCCGCACTGCGATGTGTCACAGCCAATATGTGTGCCGGTCATGTGCAAGTCTTCGCGCAGGAAAGTCGCAAGCAGTGTACGTCCTTCTACCTCGCCAGAGACCTCTTTACCGTTTATCTTCATCGTGACTTTTGTCATCGACATCCTCCCTTTGAATTAAATTCGAAACGATGGTTAGCCGCCTTTTAACTTGCTAAACCATCCCTTTTTCTTTGTATCCTGGTCTGTTTCCGTCTCATCGCTGCTTTCGTCAGGGGGCTCGACGGCCTCCTGAAAATTGGCAAAGAACTGATCGGCCATGCGTTTGGCAAAGCCGTCAATGATGCGCGACCCCAATTGCGCGAGCTTGCCGCCGACTTTTGCTTCGACGTCATAATGCAGAATGGTTTGGTCGCCTTGCGCTTCCAGACGCACGGTTGCGCCACCTTTGGCAAAACCGGCGGGACCACCCTTGCCTTCACCGCTGATCTTCAGACTCTCATGCTCAACCCGGTCGCTGATTTCGACTGCCCCTTTGAAAGTTGCTTTGACAGGCCCGACCTTTTGAACAACGGTTGCCTCGAATCCTTCTTCGGCAGAGCCTGACATCTCCGTGCATCCGGGCACACAAGCCTTGAGCACATCGGGGTCCAGAAGCCCCGCCCATACTGTCGCCACATCTGCATTAATCGTGCGGCTGTCGGTTAAATTCATGGTATTCCCCGTACCTTCCCTCTGGCACCATATGTGCCACTGATTTTTCACGATATGCGACCAAGGGCATAGGCAGCCCCGTCTCGCCAGCGTTCGCAAGTTCAATCAACAGCTTGCGGAAAATTCGGCTATTCGTCCATCCTGTAATGTAAAAATCATCCGATCTTTCTGCGTGCCGTATGTACTATATACACTGACGACACATCATAGGCATCCTATCCATGACTGCGCTATAGGACCTTCGTGCGGGATAGCCTGCCACCAAGACCAAAGTCGTGCTCGACCCGGGAGTGCGCGTCGGTAGCGTGGCGCCATGGGACAGAAACTCAGACAGCGCAAGACAACACTTGAACGGTTTTGGGTCACAATGGCTGTTGCCTCTGTGTCGCGAATTTTCTTAACCTGTTGGAACATCAAAGGTATCAAGAACTGCGTTATACCGGCTTTATCGACCAGAATGTTACCGACCGCAGACGCCGCACCTGAAAATCAAGGACTTTCCTCATGGTCAACCATAGCCTGATCATCGCAGCTTTCGCCGCTGACGTCACGCAACGATGAACGGAATCAGTGTCAAAAATCTGTCCTACGATTATGGTGGCAAGCCTGCCTTGAACAACGTCAGTTTCGAGATTGAGGCGGGCAGCTTCTGCGCATTGCTTGGTCCGAACGGGGCCGGGAAATCCACGCTCTTTAATCTGCTGACGCGCCTGTTTGTACCGCCACAAGGCCAGATTGAAATTGCCGGGCATAATCTGCACACGGATCCACGCGCCGCATTGGCACAACTGGGCATCGTGTTCCAGCAAACCACCCTCGATCTTGATCTGACCGTTTATCAGAATCTGAGCTATTTCGCGGCACTCCATGGCATCTCTGGACGGCAACGCAGCGTGCGTATTGAGGAAGTGCTGGATCGCCTCGATATCGCCGACCGCGCGAAACAAAAGGCACGCACGCTGAATGGCGGTCACAGAAGGCGCACGGAAATTGCGCGGGCCTTACTGCACAAGCCTGCGGTTCTTTTGCTGGATGAAGCCACCGTGGGGCTGGATGCAGCCGCGCGGGCCAGCATAACCGACCATGTGCATGGGCTGACGGATGACGGCACAACAATCCTGTGGGCCACGCATCTGGCCGATGAAGTCCGCCCGGATGACCGCCTGATCGTGCTGCATCAGGCAGAAATCCTCGCGGATGGCTTTGCCCGCGACCTGCAAAAAGACACCAGCCTGCAAGAGGCGTTTCTTGCCATGACAAGGGCAAATGCATGAGCGGCTATCTGACATCCCTGATTGCCATTGTCGGTCGCGAAGCCTTGCGCTTTGTGCATCAGCGCGAAAGATTTGTGGCTGCCCTCGTGCGCCCTCTGGTCTGGCTGTTGGTCTTTGCGGCCGGGTTTCGCGCGGCCTTGGGGCTGTCCATTATCCCCCCCTACCAGACCTACATCACCTACGAGACCTATATCGTGCCCGGTCTGTGTGGCATGATTCTGCTCTTCAACGGGATGCAATCATCCCTGTCGCTGATCTATGACCGCGAAATGGGATCAATGAAGCTTTTGCTGACCAGCCCCCTCCCCCGCTGGTGGCTCTTGATCTGTAAACTGCTGGGCGCCACTGCGATTTCAATCCTTCAGGTCTATGCCTTCCTAGGGATCGCAGCGATGTTCGGAATCATCATGCCACCGTTGGGCTACGTGGCCGCCCTGCCCGCCCTGATCGTCGCGGGACTGATGCTGGGTGCGCTTGGCCTGCTTTTATCAAGCTTTATCAAACAGTTGGAAAATTTCGCGGGCGTCATGAACTTTGTCATATTTCCAATGTTTTTTCTTTCATCGGCGCTCTACCCGCTGTGGAAAATGGCCGAGTCATCGGTGCTATTGCGAGATATCTGTGCCGTGAACCCGTTTACGCATGCGGTGGAATTGATCCGCTTTGCGCTGTACCTTGATTTCAACGGCGCCGCTCTGGGGTGGACAGTTCTGGCGACAGTCGTTTTCACTTCCGCCGCACTTTGGGGCTATAGCCCCGAAGGAACAGGCATTCGCCGCCGCGGCTAAAGAGGGCGACGGGTATATTGGCCTTTAGACCTTTGGCGAAGTGGTCGACAGATGAAACGCTTGCTAAGCTAACCGCATGGCCCCGATCCCAGATACCCGCACGGCCCCTGCCGTCACCAAACCGCCGAAAGGCTGGGCCTTGATCATTGACGATCACCCTTTGTTTTGCGACGCGCTGGAATTGACCTTGCGGGCTTTGGACAGCTTCACCGAAGTGCGGACCGCCGACTGCATGGAGGCGGGTTTGCGACAACTGGAAGGTGCGCCTGCACCTGACCTGATCCTGCTGGATCTCAACCTGCCGGATGTCAGCGGGCTTGACGGGTTGATCCGGATCAAACGCTGCGCCGAACAGTCACCTGTCCTGATCGTTTCATCGATGACTGACAATGCGATCATTATCGGCGCGATTGCCGCCGGGGCATCAGGTTTTGTGCCAAAACATTCGGGCAGAGCCGTTTTCAAGGAAGCCCTCGCTGCGATCGCCACGAACACAGTCTATAAGCCGCCCGGATTTGTAGAGGCCCCGGACGGGACAGATCATGCCCGCGTTATCGCGCGTCTGTCATCGCTTACAAATCAGCAAGGCCGCATTCTGGAACTGATTTGTCAGGGCAAACTGAACAAGCAAATCGCATATGACCTGTCCATCGCCGAAGGGACGGTCAAGGCGCATGTCACCGCGATCATGCGCAAACTGGGCGTCCAACGCCGCACGCAAGCCGTTCTGGTCGCGCAAGAGGCGCGCTTTTTTAACGCCTTGCCAAAAATAAAATGATGGTTCTATCCTAGATTGTTCGGGGAGGAGCAATTTGATGACCACGGAACTTTCGTTGCGTGAAAGTCTGCTGTGCAAAGCGCAGGTCAGTTGGAGTGTGAGTGCACCCGTGGCGCAGTTACACGAACAACTGGGCCGGGAACCCTTGAGCCTGCTTTTCTTGTTTGTGACACCATACGCGGATTTCAACGCTGTCGTGTCAGAAACCGAAAAGCTCTACCCCGGCACAGACGTGGTCGCCTGTACGACGGCCGGTGAAATTGGGGCTACCGGGTACGACGAAGGGCTGATTGTGGCCGTCGGCTTTCCCGCATGCGATTTCGCGTCCACATGCCTTGCGTTTCCGCGCCTCGATCAATTGCAGATCAATGCAGAAACGGACCGCATTGCACAAGAACGGGTCGCGTTGCAGGAACGCAGTCCGCAAATGGAGACAGGCTTTGCCTGCCTTATGGTCGACGGGTTGTCACGACGCGAAGATGCGCTGACGGCGATGATCTCGCCTGCTTTACGCGACATGCCGATGTTCGGGGCCTCGGCCGGGGACGGCACCGACTTTCAAACCACGTTGGTCGCCCTGAACGGGCGCATCATGATCGGTGGGGCCGTTCTCAGCCTTGTGCGCACAACTCACAAAACAAAGGTTTTCAGTCTTGATCATCTGGTGCCGACAGACACGCGGATGGTTGTCACCGAAGCCGACCCCGCGCTGAGAATCGTCAAATCGATCAATGCAGAACCCGCCGGGCGCGAATATGCCCGCATTGTCGGCAAGGACCCCAATCAGCTGGACAGGTTCACATTTGCGTCGCATCCGGTTGTTGTGCGGATCGGCGACGACCACCATGTGCGCGCCATCCAGCAGGTCAATGAGGCGGGCGAGCTGGTTTTCTTTTCAGCTATCGACGAGGGCATGGTGCTCACCGTGGCAAAGCCACTGAACATGGCCGACCACCTGCGCCAGAAACTCGAAAGCATGTCGGAAAAGGAACATTTCACTGATATTATCGGTTTTGACTGTATCTTGCGCAAGATTGAGGCCGAGCAAAGCCAGATGTCACTACGCCTGTCAAAGGTCATGGCCGAATATAACGTGACGGGTTTTTCCACCTACGGTGAACAGATCGGCCCCCTGCACGTCAACCAGACCATGACAGGCGTCGCTTTCTACCCCAAAGAACCGGCAGGCTGATGTCGATCATTGATCCTTCTGACACCGTCGAGCGGCAGAATGAAAAGCTTCTGCAAATCGCACAATCCCTTATGCGCCGGGTCGAGGAAAAACACGACCAATCCGGACTTGCCTACCAACAGTTTGAACGTGCGGCTATGCTGGAAACACAGGTCAGGCAGCGCACGCAAGAACTGGAACGCACGCTGGACCTTTTGCAGGAATCCAATGCGCAGCTTGAGCAGGCCAATGTCGCAACAGAACGGGCAAGGTCCAACATCACCGAAGCGATCGAGACGATCAACGAAGGCTTTGCTCTTTTTGATCCTGACGAAAGGCTAGTGCTGTTCAACAGCCGTTTCTGTCGCGATATCGCGGATATAACCGATCATCTGACCGAAGGGATGCATTTCAGCGACTATGTGACCCTAGTGTCGCGCAGCCAGCATCTGGCCCTATCCAAAGGTGAAACAGCACGCGACTGGGCAACCCGTCGGCTGGCCCGCCACAGCAGCGATCATGTCGTCTTTAACGTGCGACTGATGTGGAATCGCTGGTTGCAAATCAGCGAACATCGCACCGCACGCGGCGGCACGGTTATCCTGCAGACCGACGTCACCGACATCATGCGGCTGGAACGCCAGCAGCGCGACCGGATGCTGGATCAGCAGGCGAAAATCCTGCAAGCGACGTTGGACCATCTTAATCAGGGTGTGTGCATCTTTGATCACCACAAGAAACTTGTCGGCTGGAACAAGACCATGAATGGTTTATTGTCATTGCCACCGCAGCGCAGCGTTCAGGGCCTGACATTTTCCAAACTGCTCAGCATGTTGAAAAGCGATCTGACGTTTGAAGGCTCGTTCGGGCACGACAGCCTCGAGAATTGGGCCAACTTGCGCGATCGCCGTCAGCCAATCGCCTTTGAAATCACCCGCAACAAGGTCCAGACGCTCAGCGTTTTTGCACAGGAAATGCCCGACCGCGGATTTGTTATCAGCTTTACGGATGTGACCGCAGAACGCGAAACCGCGCGGGCCTTGTCGGATATGAATGAAACGCTTGAACGGCGCGTGTCGCAACGGACCCAAGCGCTTGGCGAAGCGCTGGCAGAGGCAAAACGCGCGAACGCCTCCAAATCGCGGTTTGTTGCTGCTGCCAGTCATGACCTTTTGCAGCCCCTTTCTGCCGCCAAGCTGTTCATGTCGTCGTTGAGTGACCAGTTGGATGACGCGGGTGCTGCCGTCACGCTGGGCAAAGCCGAAAACGCATTGCAAAGCGTTGAAAACATTATCGCGGCCTTGCTGGATATCTCCAGGCTCGACGCGGGCAAGGCCGTTTTTGATATTCGGAACGTGCCACTCTCGGCGATCCTGAAACCCTTGCGGGACGAATTAACCCCTGTGGCTGCAGCCAAAGGGTTGGAGCTGACAATCATGGATTGCGACCTGCGTGTCGTCAGCGACCCGGGCTATCTGCGCCGCATCCTGCAAAATCTGATTGGCAACGCAATCCGCTACACCCAAACCGGCAAAGTGCTTGTCGGCGTGCGCCGCAACGGCGGTTCGGCGCGGGTCGAGGTTTGGGATACCGGTCCCGGCATCGCCGCACATAACAGAAAGACCATTTTCCAAGAGTTTGCCCGCCTTGACGCGACCAGCACCAACGACGGATTGGGGCTTGGTCTGGCCATTGTCGAACGGGCGGCCAAGGGACTTGGCCATGATCTGAGCCTTTGGTCCGAAGTCGGTCAGGGCAGTTGCTTTTCGATCAACCTCAAGATTGCGCCCCCGACTGACACACCATCACACAGGCGATCCGATATCCAGCCGTCGTGGGAGGACGCGTTAAGCGGTCTGATTGTGATGCTGGTCGAGAATGACGAACAACTTGCCAACGCCATGGCCCTGATGATCGAAAACCACGGCGCCGAAGTCCTGCTGGCCCACAGCGCGCAGGACGCTATCGACCTGCTTAGCGAAATTCAACTGACCCCCGATGTCATGTTGCTGGATTACCAACTGGGTAGCGATGCAGATGGCGTTGCTCTGCTGGACGATATTCGCATGCATCACGGCCCCGTTCCCGCAGCGATTATTTCCGCTGACCGCAGCAAGGGCTTGCAGCAAGACTGTACCATTCGCGGGCTGCACCTGCTGGCAAAGCCGATCGACAAGGAAAAACTGCTGGGGTTCCTGGCAACCGTTTCCGAAGCCTGCACTTAGGATCCTGACCCTATGCGCCGAGGTCTGGCGTGATGAATTCGTTCTTGGCGTAGCCTTGTAAATACAGCAGCCCGGTCAGGTCCCCGTGATTGATCCGGATATCGCATTTTTCCTGTACCGACGGCTTGGCGTGCAGCGCAACACCTGTGCCCGCCCGGCCCAGCATCCCAAGGTCATTGGCCCCGTCGCCCACTGCAATCACGTCCGCTTCGGTGATGCCCAGTTTGCCGGTGACATCTTCAAGGGCCTGCACTTTGGCGGCCTGACCCAGAATCGGCAATCCCGGCGCGCCAGTCAGCTTGCCATCCTGCACCAACAAGGTATTTGCACGGTTTTCATCAAAGCCAAGGGTTGCCGCAATATGCGCGGTAAAGGCCGTAAACCCGCCCGACACCAGCGCCGCATAGCCCCCCTGCGCCTTCATCGTCGCCACCAATGCAGGGCCGCCCGGCATCAGGGTGATCCGCTCGGCCAGCACCTTGGCGATCACCGTCTCTGGCAGCCCTTTCAGCAGGCCAACTCGCTCTGTCAGCGCTTCTTCGAAATCCAACGCGCCATTCATGGCACGTTTCGTGATGTCCGCGACACGCGGGCCAACGCCCGCCTCAACGGCCAGTTCGTCGATACATTCCTGCTCGATCATGGTGCTGTCCATATCGGCCAAAAGCATCTTTTTACGCCGATTCTCAGTCCTTTGGACGATCAGGTCTGTTTGGGTCGATTGCAGATCAGCCCACACGTCCCAGCGATTGCCGGGAATCGCCGCCACCTGAAACTCCGCCGCCTCGTCGGGGGCAAGCCACAGCGCGTCACTGCCCCCCCATGCATTACGCAGGGCATCAACCATTGCCCCGTCCAGTGTCGGATTAGCGGGCGAAGTCAGCAGAGTAACAGTAAACATCAGTTTCCTATGGGCGTCAGACCGGGTGCGGAATTGTACATCGACGGCGGTCTAGCGTCATTTTGCCTGTTGTGAAAGCCCCGCGCGCTGCGTATGTCCGGCGGTGGGACACCCTTCCCCAACGAAGGGCGCATATCTGTGAGGATACCACTGATGGTACAGCAAAAACCGGCAACGCGGCCGGCCAATCCGCGTTTTTCTTCTGGCCCCTGCGCCAAACCCCCCGTTTGGAATCTTGAAGCACTGAGCGACGCCGCATTGGGCAGATCGCACCGGGCGGCTGTGGGCAAGGCCAAGCTCGCCGAAGCCATTGAGCTGACCCGTGAAATCCTCGGCGTGCCAGATGATTACCGGATCGGAATCGTGCCCGCCTCTGACACTGGTGCATTTGAGATGGCGATGTGGTCGCTGCTGGGCGAACGGCCCGCAGAAATGGTCGCATGGGAAAGCTTTGGCGCAGGCTGGGTTACTGATGTGATCAAGCAACTCAAGATCGAGGCAACGACCCATACCGCCGATTATGGCGAAATCGTCGATATGGCAGCACTGAACTACGACAATGATGTCTGCTTTACGTGGAATGGCACGACATCTGGCGTGCGCATGGTCTCTGGCGATGCCATTCCTGCCGACCGGGCCGGCCTGACACTATGTGACGCAACCTCTGCTGTATTCGCGCAGGACCTGCCATGGGACAAATTGGATGTGACAACATTCAGCTGGCAAAAGGTCATGGGCGGCGAAGCTGCACACGGTATGCTGATCCTATCGCCAAGAGCCGTGGAACGGCTCGAAAACTACACGCCCGCTTGGCCACTGCCCAAAATCTTCCGCCTGACCAAAGGCGGCAAGCTGATCGAAGGAATCTTCCGGGGCGAAACGATCAACACACCCTCGATGCTGGCGGTCGAAGATTACCTCGTGGCGCTCAAATGGGCAAAATCCATCGGCGGGCTGGACGCGCTGATCCATCGGGCCAATGCCAACGCACAGGCGATCTGGAATTTCTGCGCCGAACAGCCATGGATTGCCAATCTGGCGGTTGATCCGGCGACACGGTCAAACACCTCAGTCTGCCTGAAGTTCACCGACGACCGGATCACCGATGGGGCTGCGTTCGCGAAATCCGTGGCCAAACGGCTCGAGGCTGAAAATATCGCGCTTGATATCGGGGCCTACCGTGATGCGCCCGCGGGTCTGCGAATCTGGTGCGGTGCGACAGTCGAAACCTCCGACATCGAAGCCATGCTGCCGTGGCTGGCATGGGCATTCGAGACCGAGATCACAGCGTAAGATGGGTTTTAACCCATCCCCCCTTCCAAATTAACGACACACCAAGGAGCGGCACAAATGGCCCCCAAAGTCCTCATTTCCGACAAACTCTCTCCTGCTGCCGTGCAGATCTTCAAGGATCGCGGCATCGAGGTCGATTTCCAACCCGACCTCGGCAAAGACAAGGCCAAACTGCTGGAGGTCATCGACCAATATGACGGTCTGGCCATCCGTTCTGCGACAAAGGCCACCGAAAAGATCATCAACGCAGCAACCAATCTCAAGGTCATTGGTCGCGCCGGTATCGGCGTGGATAATGTTGACCGTGAAGCAGCGTCCCGCAAAGGGATCATCGTGATGAACACGCCTTTCGGCAACATGATCACAACCGCAGAACATGCGATTGCAATGATGTTTGCGGTGGCGCGACAAATCCCCGAAGCCAGCGCCTCCACCCATGCGGGCAAATGGGAAAAGTCGAAATTCATGGGGGTAGAATTGACTGGCAAGACCCTCGGCGTGATTGGTGCAGGCAACATTGGTTCCATCGTCTGCGACCGCGCACGCGGGCTCAAGATGAAAGTCATCGCGATGGACCCGTTCCTGTCCGAAGAACGGGCCACCGAGATTGGTGTTGAAAAGGTCGAACTGGATGACCTTCTCGCGCGTGCAGACTTCATTACGCTGCATGTGCCGCTGACAGCGGACACAAAAAACATCCTGAGCGCCGAAAACCTGGCCAAGACCAAGAAAGGCGTGCGGATCATCAACTGTGCCCGTGGCGGTCTGGTGGACGAAGCCGCATTGGCAGAGCTTTTGAAATCAGGTCATGTGGGCGGGGCGGCCTTTGACGTCTTTGCAGAAGAACCGGCCACCGAAAACCCCCTGTTCAACCTGCCCAACGTCGTGGTCACACCGCACCTTGGGGCCGCCACAACCGAAGCGCAGGAAAACGTGGCGCTGCAAGTGGCCGAACAAATGTCGGATTATCTGCTGACCGGTGCCGTGCAAAACGCGCTGAATATGCCATCGGTGACCGCCGAAGAAGCCAAGATCATGGGGCCCTGGATCAAACTGTCTGGTCATCTTGGCAATTTCATCGGGCAAATGACGGACGAGCCGATCAAGGCGATCAATATCCTGTTTGACGGCCAAGCCAGCGAAATGAACCTCAAGGCGCTGACAGCCGCGACTGTTGCGGGGATCATGAAAACGGGCAACCCGGACGTAAACATGGTGTCAGCGCCAGTGATAGCAAAAGAGCGCGGCGTCAAAATCTCGACCACCAAGCAGGACCAGTCAGGGGCTTTCGAAGGCTATGTAAAAGTGACTGTCGTCACAGAACATCGCGAACGGTCCATCGCGGGCACAGTATTCAGCGATGGCAAGCCACGGTTTATCCAGATCAAGGGCATCAATATCGATGCCGAGATTGGTGAACATATGATTTATACCACCAACGAAGATGTGCCCGGTATTATCGGGACGCTGGGCATGACCATGGGGGCAAACAACGTCAACATCGCCAACTTTACCTTGGGGCGTTCCACCGCCAAGGGCGAGGCAATCGCCCTGCTTTATGTGGACGAAGCAGTGCCCCATGATGCCGTTACCGCCCTGCAGGCGACTGGCATGTTCAATCAGGTCAAGCCATTGAGGTTTGACGTCTGACCCCCACAGCCAATGCAACGTAAGATGGGTTTATACCCATCTTACGGTTTGGCCTCACCCCCACACCGGAGCAAAGCGCATGACCCCGATTTATGCCATCGGCGATATTCACGGGCAAAAGGACATGCTCGACCGCGCGCTGTCACTGATTGCAACAGACGGCGGGCCCGATGCGCATGTGGTATTCTTGGGTGACTACACCGACCGCGGCCCAGACAGCCTTGCTGTGGTTCAGACATTAATTGAAGGCAAATCCACCGGACGCAACTGGACCCTGCTCAAAGGAAATCACGACCGGCTGTTTTCCAACTTCGTGCGTCACGGCATTGCGCATGATGCGCGTATCAAATCGGGCCTGAGCTGGCTCAATAGCCGACTTGGCGGCGAAAACACATTGAAGTCCTACGGCATCGATGGACAGATGCATTTTGACCCTCACTCCCCACCGCAGTTGGAAAGGCTCGCCCATTTCGAAGGGCCCACGGGGTGGACTGACAAGGCCGGGCTGCACCTGTTGGCACAACGGGCCGTCCCAACAGCGCATCTGGATTTTCTGGACGGCCTGCCGCTGACATTTGAAACCGATGATCTGATCTTTGTGCATGCAGGGCTGCGCCCCGGCATCGCGATCAATGATCAGGATATTGAAGATTTGATTTGGATCCGTGATGGTTTCCTTGACAGCAAGCACGACTTTGGAAAGCTGGTGGTGCATGGCCATACCGCGATTGATTATCCCGCACATTTTGGCAACCGCATCGATCTTGACGGTGGCGCGGGCTACGGCAGGCCCTTGGTCCCTGCTGTTTTTGAAGGGCGCGAGTGTTGGCTGCTGACCGGTCAGGGCAGAGTCGCGCTCACCTCTGATTAGCAGGCCCCAGCGCGGCTCCGCCATTGACACCACCGCCCGTTCACCGCATCCAATTATGCACAAGGCAGGGCCACACCATGACAAAGAAAATATCAAAGCAAAAAGTATATACACTGCTGGTCGAAGTGGGGCGGACAGCAAACGATGGCCTGCCCGAAGGGGCGACAGGCGGCGCGCTGATGTGCTTTTCCAGCGGCATTGACGAGGAAGAAGCCGTGCGCGAGACGGTCGCCATTCTCAAACAGGCCGACCTCGCGCCGCTGGACGTGTCCGGCTATGGCACGCTCGAAGAGCGGCTTGCCGAGGGGCACGATATATCTGACGATGAAAAGGCGTTGATGGCGCGCGCGCTGGAAGAAAACAGCGTGATTGTCGCCCAGATGACGCCATTCTTTGATGAACCTGCCTAAGCTGCTCAGATCATTTTCACGACTTCATCGGTTTGGTCGCTCTCCCTGCGCACTTGTGGCAAGAACCTGTCTTCTTGATGCGTGACCAGCCATTGGTCATGCTGAAGCGCGTCGATTTCACCTGAAACCCTGATCAGGTGACCTTGTCGTTCGCCCAGATCGACGGCATTGCCGGTGCGCTGGCGCTTCGCCTCCTGCGGACCCGCCGGACCGGGCCCGGTGATAGAAAGGCAAATTGCATCTGCCCGCCGCAAAGGTTAGCCATGCCGCCAAAGGAGCCCGCCCATGTCTGACCCCATTGACCCTGTCGCCCTGACCGCTGATCTGGTCCGCTGCCCCTCGATTACTCCGACCGAAGGCGGCGCGCTGGTCTTGCTGGAAAGACTGTTAAGCGACGGTGGCTTTGACTGCACCCGTGTTGATCGTGGCGACACATCCAACCTCTATGCCCGATGGGGGCGCAAAGGTGCCAATCGGACCTTTGGGTTCAATGGCCATACCGATGTTGTGCCTTTGGGCAATGAGGCCGACTGGACCGTTGCCCCCTTTGGTGCCGAAATCAGGGATGGCTATCTTTACGGGCGGGGTGCGACCGATATGAAATCAGGCGTCGCCGCCTTTGCCGCAGCCGCACTTGATTTTGTGGCGGAAACACCGCCCGACGGGGCTGTCGTTCTGGCAATTACCGGGGATGAAGAAGGCGACGCCACCGACGGCACCGTCGCCCTGCTGGACTGGATGGCAGACCAAAACGAGGCGATGTCCGTCTGCCTTGTCGGCGAACCCACCTGCCCCGATGTCATGGGCGAGGCGATGAAAATCGGCCGGCGCGGGTCACTGACCGCGTGGCTGACAGTGCGCGGCACGCAGGGCCATGCGGCCTATCCACACCGCGCCAACAACCCTATTCCGGCGATGGCGCGCCTTGTCGACCGATTGTCATCGCATGTATTGGACAAAGGGACCGACCATTTTGATCCGTCTACCCTTGCGGTCGTGACCATCGACACAGGCAACCCGGCGACAAATGTGATCCCCGCAGCATGCGCGACAACCGTCAACGTACGCTTCAATGATGCGCATAGCAGTCAGGACATCATTACATGGATGCAGGCCGAGGTTGCGCGCATCAGCTGGGAGTTCGGGGTCGAGGTCGACAGCAAGATCAAGGTTTCCGGCGAAAGCTTTCTGACACCGCCGGGCGATCTGTCCGAGCTGGTGGCTGCCGCGGTCATGGCGGAAACCGGGGTGACGCCCGTGCTGTCGACATCCGGAGGGACATCAGATGCGCGTTTTGTCAAAGATCATTGCCCCGTCGTTGAATTCGGTCTGGTTGGCAAAACCATGCACCAGGTGGATGAGCGGGTGGCCGTAGAGCAGATCAATCAGCTCAAGGCGATCTACAAGCGTATTCTGACCGACTATTTCGCGTAGCGTGCACAAAGCCGTGCATTGAGGATGACGCGCGCAATCGCGCGTGCTAGGCGGTCTTCATGACAAAGATCCCTTCAAAATCCGAAATCCTGTCATGGATTTCCGAAAACCCAACCAAGACCGCCAAGCGCGACATCGCCAAGGCGTTTGGAATCAAGGGGGCCGCGCGGATCGACCTCAAGCGCGTGCTGAAGGAGTTGCAGGACGACGGCAAACTGGCCAAGCGCCGGAATTCCTATCGCGATGCCGAAGAGCTTCCACCCGTTGCCGTGCTGGAAATCACCGGTCCCGACGCCGATGGAGACCTGTTTGCGCGGCCGCTGGAATGGCAGGGCAAAGGGCCGGAACCTGTGGTGTTGATGATGCTCCGCGCATCTGATCCGGCACTTGGTGCGGGCGACAGGATCCTTGGCCGTCTGACCGTGGACGCCACCGAAAGCCATTCGCACACAGCCCGGATGATCCGCCGGATCGGGGCCAATCCGCTACGCGTTCTGGGGGTGTTCCGGGCCGGGTCGGAAGGGGGCCGTATCGTGCCCATTGACAAGGGCGCCGACAAGGAATGGAGCGTCCCTGCGGGTGCCGCGGGAGGTGCAAAAGACGGCGAACTGGTCGAAGCCGAACAAGCCGGGCCCAAGGGCCGGATGGGTCTGCCAAAAGCGCGCATCGTGGCACGGCTGGGTGATCCCTCTGCGCCGCGGGCGGTGTCGCTGATTGCCATCCACCAGCATGGCATTCCCGACCATTTCCCTGACGAAGTTGTGGCGGATGCGGACAGCGCAAAGCCCGCCCAGCAGGGCAAACGCACCGATTTGCGCCACCTGCCCCTGATCACGATCGACCCGTCGGACGCCCGCGATCACGATGATGCCTGCTATGTCGCGCGCGACGGCGACGGGTTTGTCATCTGGGTCGCGATTGCGGATGTGGCGCATTATGTAAGACCTGCCTCCGCGCTTGACCGCGAAGCACGCAAGCGCGGCAACTCCACCTATTTCCCCGACCGCGTTGTCCCGATGTTGCCCGACCGGCTGTCTGGCGACCTGTGTTCCCTGCACGAAGGGGTCGAACGCCCCTGTCTGGCCGTGGCGATCAAGATCGACGCCGGTGGGCACAAGACGGGGCATGAATTCCACCGTGGCCTGATGAAATCTGTCGCATCACTCAGTTACGAAGACGTGCAAGACGGCATGGACGGGCGGCCCAACGCCAAGGTCGCCCCACTGATGGATGATATCATCCGTCCGCTCTATGAAGCCCATGAAGCATTGAACAAGGCACGCGAATTCCGGCAACCGCTGGAACTGGACCTGCCCGAACGCAAGATCGTTCTGGATGACGACGGCAAAGTCCGGTCTGTCAACTTCAAAGACCGGCTGGACGCCCACCGCCTGATCGAAGAATTCATGGTGCTGGCCAATGTCTGCGCGGCGGAAACGCTGATCGCCAAGAAATCTCCCTTGCTTTTCAGGGTCCACGAAGAACCAAGCGCCGACAAGATGGATGCGCTACGCGATGTCGTACAAGCCTCTGGCCTTGTGCTGGCCAAGGGGCAGGTCCTGAAGACCGCCCATCTGAACCGGCTGCTGCGGCAGGCAGCGGAAACCGAACAGGCCGAACTGGTCAATATGGCAACCCTGCGGTCCATGACGCAGGCCTATTACAACCCCGAAAACTTCGGGCATTTTGGGCTGGCGTTGCAGGCCTACGCGCATTTCACATCGCCGATCAGGCGCTACGCCGACCTGATCGTGCACCGCGCATTGATTACAGCGCACGGCTGGGGCGATGACGGGCTGACCCCTTGGGATATTGAGCATCTGGCCGATACCGGCAAGATCATCAGCGATACGGAACGCCGGTCGATGATGGCCGAACGGGACACGACCGACCGCTACCTCGCTGCCTTTCTCTCCGACAGGATCGGGGCGGAAATGTCCGGACGGATCAGCGGGATTGCCAAGTTCGGTGTCTTTGTACGGCTGGACGAAACTGGCGCTGACGCGATGATTCCCATTCGCACGCTCGGGGCAGAATATTTTCACTATGACGCCGAGAGCCAGACCCTGATGGGGGCGGACAGTGGCCGCATCATCAGCCTGGGCCAGCGCGTGACCGTCAAACTCGCCGAGGCCGCCCCCGTCACCGGCGGACTGATCGTCGAACTGCTGACCCTCGCAGGGGAAGACGTGCCAAAGGGACCATCGCGCGGACGCGGGAAGCCGCCCCGGCGCAAGGTAAGCGCGTCCCGCAAAAAGGCCGCCAAGACAGCGCGCAAGGTGAAACGCAAACGCCTCTAGGGTCCAAATTCCCTGGATCACCTGCTGATCTGGTTAATCAACTCTTAACGAAATCGCGGGCACTGTAGGGCATGGTCGTCCCTACTATGCGAAAGACGCAGTTTCACATGACTGATATCTTGCCTGCAACACTCCTTTGTCTAAGCCTTCTTAGTCTGTCCGGCTGCGGCAGTGGTGGATCGGATGAGCAGTTAACCGTTGGGAACATCACTGACCAATATCTCAGCCTTGCTGAAAAGATTGACAGCAGCGCACTCGCCCCTGCGTCCGACATTCCGACAACCGGCAGCGCCAACTATTCGGGATATGTGAACACTTTTGTCGACACCCAAAGCTTTGGGGACGGTCTGATCGTGGGCGATCTGTCACTGCGCATTGGATTTTCCGGCGATGGTGAGGTGGAAGGCAAAGTGGATGACTTTGTCTTTATCGATTTGCAGGACAACAGCAACAACCTTCCTCCCCGCTCCGACCCTGTCCTGAGCCTTGACGGGCGGCTGAATATCAGTGGAGGGTCAATCACCCGCGCAACCCGCACCAATCCGACACAGTTTCAGGCGAACCTTGCCGGTGGCATCACGCTGCCACCATCAATTTCGGGGGCTGACAGCGACGCAACGGCACAGGTCGCAGGCAAGATGAACGGCGATTTCGTTGAAGGCGGTGTCAGAGGATCCATCGTGGCCACATCCGCAGTTCCCGGCCTGCCGGGCGTCCCCCTTGACGGAAGTTTTGGAGCAGAGCGGGACTGACATACTTGTTTTCTGCCGTGGCCCGGTCATCCGAACAGCACGATATGCCATAGGGTGCAGACAAACCGCTCAACCAACCATGTGATAGCGCCACTAGGCCAAGTTTCTCTTGTGCATTTTCACAGTTTAGAGGGTTTATCATATGCAAATTTCAACCAAAACGGCTTTCATTTCTTGTTCTATCATCGCTGCCACGGCCTGTGGTGGTGGTGGTGAAGAGGAGACTTTTGGAGATATTGAGTACCGCTATCTTCCGGTGATGGAGCGGTTGCATAATAGCCCCGAACTGCCCAGCAGCGAGATTCCAACGACCGGCAAAGCAAATTATGCAGGCGTGGCATAGATCTCTGCACAATCGGCGGACTACGGTGCCGGGCTGATTGCGGGTGATATCGGTCTGACTATCGGTTTCGCCAATACGGGCTCAGTGAATGGAAAAATAGATGAATTTGTCTTCGTGGACCTTGTAGAAGGAACTGATGAGTTCCCACAGGAGTCTGCGACTGTGATCAGCATGGATGGCGAACTGGATATTTCAAACGGTTCTGTTATTCGGGCGTCCAGGCGTGGCAGGCCCACCTTTTTCAATGCTGATATCGATGGGAATGTTACCCTACCGCCAGAGATTACCGGCGAAAGCACAGATCAGGTCGCGTCCATCACAGGCGACTTGAGTTTCGGTCGTTTTTATGAAGACGGCGTCGCCGGTGACATTGATCTCGTGGCCTCTGTCCAAGGGGTCGGTTCAGAGGAGTTGAACGGGCAGTTCGCCGCAGAAAATCAATAGGATGTATTACGCCTTTGTGGCGTAAAAGAATTCCCCGCATGGCGTCATCCGCAAGGCGGGAAATGCTCTTTCGCGCACTATCGCGTTTCGCGAAAAGCCTTTCGCCCAGCTTTTCGGAAAACGCCGTGCGCCATTCATATGTCGTGGGGGTTTCGCAATTCGCTGGTGCCGCAGGTCAAAGCCGAAAGGCCTTAAAGGCGCGACTCGATCGCTTCCCAGATTTTTTCAGCGACATTAGTGCCGTCGAACCGCTCCAGTTCCTGAATACCGGTGGGCGAGGTCACGTTGATCTCTGTCAGCCAGTCGCCAATCACATCAATGCCGACGAATATCTGCCCCTTCTCACGCAAAAGCGGGCCGATACGGGCACAAATCTCACGGTCGCGGTCGGTCAGGGCGACCTTTTCAGGCCGGCCGCCGACGTGCATGTTTGACCGGGTTTCACCGGCGGCGGGGACCCGATTGATCGCACCGACAGGTTCGCCATCAATCAAAATGACACGCTTGTCCCCCGCACTGACCGCAGGCAGGAATTTCTGAATGATGAGTGGTTCGCGATTGATGCCGCTGAAGAGCTCATGCAGCGAAGCAAGGTTGCTGTCCGCATAGTGCAGCTTGAAGACGCCCGCCCCGCCATTGCCGTAAAGCGGCTTGAGGATGACATCGCCATGCGCTTCGCGGAACCGCTTGAGTGTGGCAAGATCGCGCGCGATCATCGTGGGCGGGGTCAGGTCGGGGAAGTTCAAGACCAACAGTTTTTCGGGATAGTTGCGCACCCAAAACGGGTCATTCACAACCAGTGTCTCGGGGTGGATCATATCCAGAATATGGGTGGTTGTGATATAGCTCATGTCAAAAGGCGGGTCTTGCCTGAGCCAGACAACATCCATATCCGCAAGGTCAAGATTGGTTTCGTCACCCAATGAAAAATGATCGCCTTTGACCCGCCGGACCGTCAGTGGATGGCCACAGGCCACAACCTTCCCCTGATCATAAGCAAGCATGTCGGGCGTATAGTAGAAAAGTGCATGGCCGCGCGCTTGCGCCTCTTCGGCGATACGAAACGTGCTGTCCGCATCAATATCAATCGGGCCAATCGGGTCCATTTGAAAGGCTATCTTCAACGCCATATCCAACCTCATTCATGTGAGTTTTCCAGATGGATACATGACGCAGCAGACGACCATGCGCAATGGCTCTATCAGGCTTCGGCAAAGGCGTTTTCGATCACCTGAACGGCCCCCGAGCCATCAACCATGGCGAGATCAAAACGCACATCGGTCAATTGTCCACGCGGTTCACCGGCCAGAAATTCGCTACCAGCGGCGCACAGGCGATCCATTTGCCGCCGCCCCAGACGGGTTGCGGCGCGGGCGAATGATTTGCTTTTCTTGACCTCGACAAAGACCACAGCATCGCCGTCGCGCATAACAAGGTCAATTTCGCCTGATTGTCCGCGCCAACGCCTTGCGGCCACACTGTGTTGGCGGCTTTCGTAATCGCTGGCGACGATATCTTCGGCAGCCAAGCCTGCCTGGTATCCCGTTTGACCCGTCATTCTTCTTGTCCCATCTTCAGCGCCAATTGATAGACCTGCCTGCGCGGCAAACCCAATGCGCCCGCCACAACCGTTGCAGCATCCTTGACGCGCATTGTCTTCATCGCCTCAGCCAAGGCGGTTGTCACATCCACGTCTGCCACATCCTCCGCACCGGCACGGCCAACCAGAACGACCAATTCGCCTTTGACATTTCGGTCGGCGAAATGATCAGCCAGTTCCGAAAGCGTCCCGCGCGTGACCTCTTCAAACCGTTTGGTGAGTTCGCGACACACAACACCGGACCTTTCACCCCCAAACACATCGCACATACCAGATAATAATCCATGAATGCGTTTCGGACTTTCATAAAATACAAGCGTAAATGGTATGTCCCGCAGTTCCGCCAGTTCGGTATCGCGCTGTTGCTTGGCGGCAGGCAGAAACCCGATAAAGGCAAACCGGTCACTTGGCAGCCCCGACACCGTCAGCGCCGCCAGCACCGCGGAAGCCCCCGGCGCGCTTGTCACCATCAGCCCCTTTTCGATCATTGCGCGCCCCAGTTCATAGCCCGGGTCGGCAACAAGTGGCGTTCCCGCCTCGGACACATAGGCCACCGAACCACCTGCCTGCACCTTTGCGACAAGGCCCGCGATTGCCCCTGCATCGCTGTGATCATGCAGTGCGACAACCTTGCGCCCATTCAGGGCAACGCCATGAATTTCCATCAATTTTCGCGCTGTGCGCGTGTCTTCCGCGGCAATTAGGTCGGCCGAAGCGAGGATATCCAGCCCGCGCAACGTCATATCACGCGCTGTCCCGATCGGTGTCGACACAAAGTACAATCCCGCCGCCAATGGTTTGTTGATGTGATTCATCGCTGGACCCGACTGCCCCCTGCTTTATGATACGTCTCAATCGGCGGATAGCCCACAGCCAGATGGCACTGGCGTAATCCGCACTTTTTCAGGAGGGACGCCTTTATGTTTGCTCGTTTCAGCATGGCCCGCAACCCGGCGGTGCGCTTTTTTGCATTTCTTTCTATGATGTGGCTGGCCGCTTGCGACACAGCCATCCTATCACCAACAGCCAACACCGGCCAGCAAATCGACGCGGGCGCGCCTGTTCAGGTTGCCCTGCTGGTGCCCGGTGGGTCCGGAGCCGGCAGCGACGCCTTCTTGGCCCAAAACCTTGAAAACGCAGCGCGTCTTGCCATCGCTGATCTCAATGGCCCTGATATTCGCTTGCGGGTCTATAACACCGGTGCCAATCCTGTATTGGCTGCGGATGTGGCCCGGGCTGCTGTGGCAGATGGTGCACAGATCATTCTGGGTCCGCTCTTTGGTGAGGCCGCCAATGCCGCAGGCGTTGCGGTTGCCAGCCAGAACGTGAACGTCCTCGCCTTTTCGAACAACCCGACGATTGCCGGGGGCAATGTGTTTATTCTGGGTGCAACATTCCAGAATACCGCAGACCGCCTCGTGCGCTATGCAGGTCGGCAGGGTTTGAACCGCTTTTTGGTCTTGCATGGCGATGATGCGGGCGGTGCAATTGGTCGTGATGCAATTACCAGTGCCGTACAGAACAATGGCAGTCAGGTTGTGGCAACGCAAAGCTATCCGCTTTCACAGCAGGGGATCATTTCTTCGACCGGTCGCATTGCGGCAGCCGCGCGCAATGCAGATGCCATCTTTATGACAGCCGGTGTGAACGCCGATCTGCCGATTTTGGCGACAACTTTGCCCGAGGCAGGCGTGACAAGCCGTTTTATCGGCCTGACCCGTTGGGACGCAGCCCCGCAGGCAGCAGCATTGCCGGGACTTCAGGGCGGTCTTTTTGCAACCGCTGACCGGGCAAGGACAAGCCTGTTCAACGACCGCTATGCCGCGACCTATGGCGAAAACCCGCATCCGCTTGCCGGTCTGGCCTATGATGGAATTGCCGCAATTGGCGCGTTGGTCGCATCGGGTGAAAGCAACGCTTTGACCAAGGCAGCTTTAACCAATCCTCAAGGGTTTCAAGGCACGTCGGGCGTGTTTCGTTTCTTGCCAAACGGTCTGAACGAACGCGCATTGGCTGTTGCAACCTTTCAAGACAATCAGGTGGTGATCCTTGAACAAGCCCCAAGAAGCTTTGGCGCCGGATTCTAATCCTGCGTCGACCCTCGCACACGCAGCGCCGGACAATCTGATTTGTCCGGCGAACGTGATTTTTGATGCCCCCGGCATCCACGACGAAATCGCGCAAGCAATTGAGACTGCGGCGTCGGAAAAAGGCGTGCGCGAGGCTGTCGTGACGATCCTGTCGCGCGCCCTGAACTCGGGGCGTCAGGCCATCGCGGATGCGTTCCGCGCTGATCCTTTCGCCGCGCGTCCCACAACACGCGCCTATGCCTGGCTCACAGATCAGGTCATTCATCAGGTGCTCTGGGTGGTCAAGGACCGGCTGCACCCGCTTGCAAACCCGACCGAGGGGGAGAAACTGTCCCTTGTTGCCGTTGGTGGCTACGGGCGCGGCGAAATGGCCGCATATTCAGACGTTGATCTGCTGTTTCTGACGCCCTACAAGGTCACCCCCTGGGCAGAGAGCGTGATCGAGTCCATGCTTTATATCCTGTGGGACCTTAAACTGAAGGTAGGCCATGCCAGCCGCACCATCAAGGACTGCATCCGTCTGGCCCGCGAAGATTACACCATTCGCACGTCGCTGGTCGAATGTCGCTATCTTGCTGGCGACGCCCCCCTTGCGAGACAGTTGAATGAAACGCTCTGGACAGAACTTTTCCAGTCAACCGCGTCCGATTTCATCGAGGCCAAGCTGGCCGAAAGGTCCGAACGCCACCGCAAGCAAGGCGGACAGCGCTACGTGGTCGAACCCAACGTAAAGGAAGGCAAAGGCGGCCTGCGCGATTTGCAATCGCTCTTCTGGATCAGCAAATACGTGCATGGCGTCACCGATACCGCCGAACTTGTGCGTCTGGGTGTTTTTACACAAGACGAATTTGAGACATTCGTCAAAGCAGAGAGTTTTCTTTGGGCCGTCCGCTGTCACCTGCATCTGCTCGCCGGTCGCGCCATGGACCAGTTGACATTCGACATGCAGGTCGAGGTGGCGAGCGCCATGGGTTATACTGACCACGGCGGCAGGCGCGCGGTTGAACATTTCATGCAGGCCTATTTCCGGCAAGCCACCCGCGTGGGCGAACTCACGCGGATCGTTCTCACCGCGCTTGAGGCGGATCATACAAAACCCGAACCGATGCTGTTGCGCCTGCTGACCCGCCGCAAAAAGGCGAAAGCCCCGTACGCGATCAAGCAAAACCGGATCACGGTCGCGGATGAGACCGCGTTTCTGGCCGACAAGCTGAATATGCTGCGGATATTTGAGGAAGCCTTGCGCACGGGCACGCTCCTGCATCCTGACGCGATGCGCCTGATTTCGGCAAATCTTGATCTCATTGATGAGGACATGCGCAACAACAAGGAAGCGCGGCGCATCTTCCTTGATTTGATGCTCAAGCATGGCAACCCCGAACGCGGGCTGCGCCGGATGAACGAGCTTGGGGTTCTCGCCGCGTTCATACCGGAATTCGCCCCGATCGTGGCGATGATGCAGTTCAACATGTACCACGCCTATACGGTCGACGAACATACGATCCAATGCATCAGCCATCTTGCCCAGATCGAACGCGAAGAGCTGATCGAGGAACTGCCCGTTGCTTCCGGCATCCTGCGCCGCGGCGTGAACCGCAAGGTGCTTTATGTGGCCTTGCTTCTGCACGACATCGGCAAGGGCCGCCCGGAGGATCATTCGATCCTTGGCGCGCAGATCGCTCGCAAGGTCGCGCCCCGGCTGGGGCTCAGCAAAAAGGATTGCGAGACTGTTGAATGGCTGATCCGCTATCACCTGCTGATGTCCGATGTGGCCCAAAAGCGCGACATTTCGGAGCCGCGCACGGTCAAGGGCTTTGCCAAGGCGGTCAAATCGGTTGAACGGCTCGAGCTTCTGACCGTGCTGACCGTGTGTGACATTCGCGGCGTTGGCCCCGACACATGGAACAACTGGAAAGCGGTGCTGATCCGCAACCTCTACAAGGCCACCAAGGACGCACTGCAAAACGGGCTGGAGGACATCAACCGCGAAAACCGCGAGGCCGAGGCCAAACGCGCCTTGCGTGCCGCACTGTCGGACTGGAAGCCCAAGGAACTCAAAGAGGAAGTGGGCCGCCACTACGGCCATTATCTTCAGGGGATGCCATTGTCGGCCCAGGTCGTCTTTGCGGGCCTGCTCAAGGATATTTCCGACGATGAAATCCGCGTTGATCTGATGCTGGACGAAGACAGGGACGCCACCCGCGCCTGTTTTGCGATGGTTGACCATCCCGGCCTGTTCAGCCGCATGACCGGCGCGCTGACCCTTGTGGGTGCCAACATTGTCGATGCGCGCACCTACACGACCAAGGATGGCTATGCGACCGCGGTATTCTGGATTCAGGACGATGACGGAAATCCATTTGAAGAATCCCGCCTGCCGCGCCTGCGCCAGATGATTATGAAGACGCTACAGGGCGAAGTTGTGCCGGGCGAAGCCTTCAAGAAAAAGGAAATCAAGAAGCGCGAACGCGCCTTCAAGGTGCCCACTAACATCACCTTTGATAACGAGGGCTCCGAGATCTACACGATCATCGAAGTTGACACCCGCGACCGCCCCGGTTTGTTGTTCGATCTGACCCGCACATTGGCCGATAATTCGGTCTATATCGCCTCTGCCGTGATTGCGACCTACGGCGAACAGGTCGTCGATACCTTCTATGTCAAGGACATGGTGGGCATGAAGTATCACTCCGAAAACAAGCGTCAAATCCTTGAACGCAAGCTGCGCCATGCCATTACCCAAGTGGCAGAGCGGGCCGGGGCGTAGCCGGAGCACACCCATGAAACCCATTCGGCTGATGGCCGGTTTCTTTACCGTCGGCATCTGGACCCTGCTTAGCAGGGTAATGGGTTTTGTGCGCGACATCATGATTGCCGCCTTCCTTGGCACCGGCCCCGTGGCAGAGGCGTTTCTGATCGCCTTTTCGCTGCCAAATCTGTTCCGCCGCTTCTTTGCCGAAGGGGCTTTCAACATGGCCTTTGTGCCGATGTTTTCCAAGAAGCTCGAAGCGGATGAGGGCGCGCAAAAGTTTGCACAGGATGCGTTTGTCGCTTTAGCGGCAATCCTGACCGCCTTTACCGTGATCGGCGTCATTGTGATGCCGGTTTTGGTGACGATGATGGCCAGCGGCTATATCGGGTCAGAGCGGTTTGATCTGGCGGTCTATTTCGGACGCATCGCCTTTCCCTACATTCTGTTCATTTCGCTGGCAGCGCTTCTGTCCGGTGTGCTGAATGCAACAGGGCGCTTTGCGGCGGCGGCGGCGGCACCGGTTCTGCTGAACATCATTTTCATCACGGCAATTTTGTTGGCCGTGATTTTCGGGCAGGATGGGCCCGGCGAAATCGGCAGTGCGCTGGCCTATGCTGTGCCTGTGGCCGGGGTGGCGCAAATGGCCATGGTCTGGGTCGCGGCCAAGCGTGCCGGATACGCCCTGCACCCCGGCTGGCCCAAATTCACGCCTGAACTCAAGCGGCTGGCGATGATCGCCGCCCCTGCCGCGCTGGCGGGGGGCGTCTTGCAGATCAACTTGCTGGTCGGGCGTCAGGTTGCCAGCTTCTTTGACGGGGCTGTGGCATGGCTGAATTATGCGGACCGGCTGTATCAATTGCCGCTTGGCGTGGTCGGGATCGCCATTGGTGTCGTTTTGTTGCCCGACCTGTCCCGCCGTCTTCGTGCAGGTGACGACAACGGGGGCCGCGACGCCTTCAACCGCGCCTGCGAATTCTGTCTGGCGCTGACGGTACCCGCGGCGGCTGCACTATTGGCCATCCCCGATGCGCTTGTTTCAACCTTGTTTGAACGCGGGGCCTTTACCGCAGAGGATACGGCAGCCACGGCCCTTGCGGTGGCAATCTATGGGTTGGGGTTGCCCGCATTTGTGATGCAAAAGACGTTGCAACCGCTTTATTTCGCGCGCGAAGACACCAAGCGGCCATTCTATTTTGCGGTCGCCGCGATGTTCTTGAACGCAGGTTTGGCTGTCGGGCTGTCGCCGATCATCGGGTTCACTGCGGCCGCAGTTGGCACCACCGTGACAGGCTGGGCCATGGCGCTGCTGCTTTGGGTCGGGTCGCGCAACATGGGGAACGCGGCACGGTTTGACGCGCGCCTGATCCGCCGTGTCTGGCGCATTTGCACAGCGGCGGCGGCAATGGGCTTGCTCTTGTGGCTGATCCCGCCGCTGCCGTTGCCGCGCGGGATTGAACTGTGCGTCCTGGTGACCGTCGGCATCGTCAGTTACTTCGGCATAGGCCATCTGATCGGGGCGTTCCGCCTGTCAGAGTTCAGATCAGCCCTGCGCCGCTAGGGCCGTTGCCGCATCCGCGCGACGAACGACGTCCACCCGCCGGGCGCAAGCAGCACCGAAACAGAAAAACCCGCCACAAAAGCCCCGACCTCGGCCACCCACGTGGGCCAGCCATTGGACGCTTGCCCCATCACGACGATCACGACGGTAAAGATTAACTGAATGGCAATCAGCACCCCGATCAGACGGAAGGCCAGCAACTGGTTCGATCCCGCTTTGCCCAGCCGCATCCACAGCACATAGGTGTAAGCCCCAATCAGCCCGAAAACCGGCGGATAAGCCCCCAGCAGGGCCAGCCCCTTTGGAAAGACCAACGCATAGGCAACAGCCCCCACCACAGCAGTCAGCACAAAGATACAGGCAAACTGCAAGGCGCCGTAAAATTCACTGACGAACTTGCCCAGTGCAAGGATCAGCGCCGACGCAAAAAGCGCCGGTGCCATGCCCTGATTGATGAAGGGATAGGTGAAAAAGGTCCAGATCGCGGACAGCGCATAGTCTTTGCGCACAAAGATCCGCTCCAGCGTGCCGGGGTCAAAGGCAAACGCGTTGTAGGCATCCAGCCGCCAGCGCACCGCGCTGTTGGATGAAATGATCTGCCGATCCGCCAGTGAAAACGCCACTTCAATCCCTAACATCGCAAGAGAGGTCAGCACGACGATAAATGCAATCGGGTTCACCGGGCTTTCGGGTTTTGGATCTTCGAGGGTCATGCGTGGCTGCTTTGCGGGCTGTTGAAGTTGACGAGGCTCTCTGGCAGGGGTAAGCGAGCATTGCCCCGAAATCCAGCCCCGGACATGATGATGACTGAAACAGCTTTTACCCCTCGCGTATTCTCTGGGATCAAACCCTCGGGTGGGCTTCAGCTTGGCAACTATCTGGGCGCGATCAAACGGTTTGTCGGCATGCAGGGCGAGATGGAGACGGTCTATTGCGTTGTCGATCTGCACGCCATCACGGTCTGGCAGGACCCTGCCGAACTGGCCAGCGCCACGCGTGAGGTGGCCGCAGGTTATCTGGCAGCGGGCCTCGATCCGACAAAATCGATCTTGTTCAATCAAAGTCAGGTGTCCGCGCACGCGGAACTGGGCTGGATTTTCAATTGCGTGGCCCGCGTCGGCTGGATGAACCGGATGACCCAGTTCAAGGACAAGGCAGGTGCAAATGCCGAAAAGGTATCGCTTGGGCTATATGCCTATCCATCACTGATGGCCGCCGACATCCTGCTGTATCACGCGACCCATGTACCGGTGGGCGAGGATCAGAAACAGCATGTGGAACTGACCCGCGATATCGCGGCCAAGTTCAACCATGATTACAAACAGGATTTCTTTCCAATCACGGAACCAGTGACCGAAGGCCCGGCCACGCGCATCATGAACCTGCGCGACGGCACCAAAAAGATGTCCAAGTCCGGCGAAAGCGACATGGAACGCATCAACATGACCGACAAGGCCGAAGTGATCGCCAAGAAGTTCAAAAAGGCGAAGACCGACCCGGAACCGCTGCCCGAAACAGTCGAAGGGCTGGCAGGCAGACCCGAAGCGCGCAATCTGGTCGATATCTATGCTGCCCTGAATGACACCACACCCGAGGCCGTCATTGCAGAATATGCCGGTGCGGGCTGGGGGCGTTTCAAACCGGCGCTGGCTGACCTTGCAGTCGCCAAACTCAGCCCGATCGCAGATGAGATGGCCCGCCTGATGGATGATCCGGCCGAGATTGACCGTGTGCTGGCAGACGGGTCCGCGCGCGCGCGTGAGATCGCGAACCCAATTCTACAAAAGACCTACGATATCGTCGGGCTTTTGCGATCCTGACACGCAACATTCGGTCGCTCGCCCACGAGGATCGTGTCAATGATCGTGCTGAGAAGTTCACCACGTCCGTTGGTGCCGGACTTGCGATAGATCGCGTTCAGTTGTGCCTTGACCGTCCCCTACGCGCAGCCGCGAACAGATGCGATTTCAGCTATGTCCAGAGTCCAGACCTTTGACACGGAATGTCGCGATATCCGTTTCTGACGGTGACAATTTCCACTGAATGAAATGTGAGACGATCACATCCTGCATTTCCGCGCTGGCGATATGCAACCCCTGTTCAAGCCGCGCCTTTTTTGGCGCAACAACGAAAGCAGATACCGCGTCTCGAACAAGATCGCGGCAAACATGCTGAGTTACGCAATCGCTTCGATCACCAGATGGAAAGGGAAACCGGCACTTTCCGGCGACTCGCCCATGTCGGCGATGACATCTGTCAGAAAGAAGACGGCACAGAACATTTGCACGGCCAACAACAAGGACAAACCAACCGGTACCTTAGGGTTGTTTTCAATACGTAGCGCCATCAACATGCGTTCAGCGCGCCGGAATGTATTTGTAGCCCCTTATCATCGCTTTTGGCAGGTTCACGCCTGTGCGTCTGCTTTCATAAAACACAGCGGCGATATTCAGCAGGACTGAAATCTCTGTCCAGTGCACCGCGAATTCATGCACGGTTTCAGGCCACTCGACGCCCCAAAACATGTCCGTTGTCATCAGATACCCCGACAGTCCCACAACCAACAGTGCCAACAACAGAGTATAAATCATCAGCGCACCAAGCGGTGTGTGGCCCACGTGTACCTTGCCGCCTCTGCCCGTCAATTCAGCGATTTGCTCTTTGGCCCCCCAGCACTTGGCGGAAAGCCTGAAAAGCGCGCGTATGTGCTGCCTAAAAAGCCCCGGACGATGCGGACCACGAGCAGTCCGACAACGGCGTAGCCAACCCATTCATGCAGATTACCGTCATAATCGATCACCAGCGCATTTGCGCCAAAAGGCCAACACCAATGACCAATGACCAATGACCAATGACCAATGACCAATGAAACACCCCCACGAGCGGGTCCCATACCTTGATGCGATGCATGTCTTGTTCCTGTGCTTAGAATAGTGAACGGGCGATGAGTAACGCCGCCCGTCAAAGGTCTGTTTTCAGCTCTGCGCTCAATCGCTGCTGGATCGCAGATGCCGCCAGATCTGGGGGGGCCACAGTTGCAAATTCGGGATATGGCCCCTTTGTTGTCTAAGATTGCAGCTACGGTTTAGAGTCCGTGGCTTCACCAGTCCTGTCCGGTCGCTCAGGTCTGCTTTACCTGCCCGCTTGCCCGCCATAAGCTGTGTGAAAAGAGGGGGAACAGATGGCAACCGGCACTCATATTCGCACTTATTTTAATGGCGCATGGCATGATGGCGACGTGCCGATCATGCGCGCTGCCGATCATGGGGCATGGCTGGGATCAACGGTGTTTGACGGAGCGCGCTATGTGAACGGGCTGGCGCCTGACCTTGATCTGCATTGCGCCCGTGTAAATCATTCTGCCAAGGCCCTGATGATCACACCCACGGTCAGCACAGACGACATGATTGCCATCGCCCGCGAAGGGCTTGCCCGCTATAACAGGAACGCGGCAGTCTACATCAGGCCGATGTATTGGGGTATTGCCGGTGACGCGACTGCCATTGTGCCTAGCCCCGACAGCACCGGATTTGCGCTCTGTCTGGAAGAAATACCTTTTGCTCCGGACACAGCCAGCACAACCCTTGGCCTGACCCGGTTCCGCCGCCCTGTCATGGAAGATGCCGTCGTCAATGCCAAGGCGGGGTGTCTGTATCCAAACAACGCGCGGATGTTGGCCGAAGTGCGCGCGCGCGGATTTGGCAATGCACTGGTGGCCGATGCCATGGGTAATGTTGCTGAAACGGCGACTGCCAATATCTTTATGGTCAAGGACGGTGAAGTCATGACCCCGATAGCAAACGGCACCTTCCTTGCCGGGATCACCCGCGCCCGGCACATCGCCAACCTGAAAGCCGACGGGGTACATGTGCACCAGACTGTGCTGACATTCGACGATTTTCACAATGCCGACGAAGTATTCATGTCTGGCAACATGTCAAAAGTGACCCCTGTCACTGCCTTTGAGGACACGCAATATCAGGTCGGCCCGGTGACCCGCCGCGTTCGCGAGATGTACTGGGACTGGGCCGCATCCAACGGCTGATGCTGGCTGTTTGACCGCAACCGCAGACTTCGTCTTTCATTAGCCCGTTGCCAGTCGCGCACTGATCCTCCAATAATGCGAACAATAGGGAGAATAGTTATGCGCAAATTTTTGGTCGTGCTGGATGATAGCCGCGAATGCCTGAATGCAATGCGCTTTGCGGCGATGCGGGCTGCACACTCGGGCGGAGGTGTGACAGTCTTGTCGATTATCCCGCCCGATGAGTTCAATCACTGGATTGGCGTCGGAGAGATCATGCGCGCCGAAGCCCGCGAGCGGATCGAAGTGCATTTCGAGGTCTTTGCGAAATGGATGCGTGATAAGCAGGGCGTACACCCCGAACTGGTGATCCGCGAAGGCGAGGCTTTGACGGAGATCATCGCACATATCAACGATGATAGTGAAATCGGCGTGCTGGTTCTGGGTGCAGGTACCGACAACAAAGGCCCTGGCCCCCTGATTACGCATCTGTCGCGGCAAGCAGGCACCCTGCCTATTCCCATCACCATCGTGCCGGGCGACTTGCCCAAAGAACGTCTGGAAGCGATCACCTGATTGGGCGACGACATGAGGCGACTCATGTCGCCCTTTTGGCAAATTGCCTGCTTTTTGCGGTCTGAACGGTGCCATTCCCGTGAATTGACCGAAATAATGGGCCATCACGCAAATGCGTGCGGCTGTAATTTGTGAACAGCGACTTGGCTGCGGGGCCGTTTTGACCAAGGCCAGAGGCCGTGGGCGCACCGAAGGCGGGGTCTATCTGTGCACGGGCGCACGCAAGCGCCGGACGGTCAACGCAGCGTTCATGTCAAGCACCAGACATCATCACATTTGTCACCATTTTCGTGATGGCGCAGGCCCTACCCAAACCCCCGTCGCGTGGCAATCTTTGTCTCATCAAACGCACCGCAGAGACTTTCTGCAATCCGCGAAAACCGCTCTGATGAGTAAACGAAAGGAAACCACTCATGTCTATCAAGACTCTGATCCTCGCCGCCGCAGCCGCAACGGTCACCGCATCAGCAGGTGCCGCCGATACATATTTCGAGGTTGGTCCAAACCTTGAAGCGGGCGACATTCTTGAACTGGGGCTGATCACAGCCGATGGCAAAGGCATCGTCGAAATCTATGACTTCAGGACTGGCACCCAAGGCAAACTGTTGGGCACACAGTCACTGAACGCAGGCGCCAACCCGGACGTGCGGGTAAAAACCGGCCTGCCCGCAACCGGCAATGTTCTGGCTGTGGTCAAAGTTGACGGCGCAACTGCCGCGACAAAGTCATTCTACATCTACTAAAACATCTGCCCGGTCCGGCTGCATACCAGACCGGGCGCTCAATTTCCTTCCCTCGTGAAAAGCCGTGACCCCCTTGTGGTTGCGGCTTTTTCCACTTTAGAACCATTCCAAACACTTGACTTGAACGCATCACAGGCGCATATCTAAAGCCTGACAAAAAAGGTTGGCCCCATGTTTATTCAGACTGAATCGACCCCGAATCCTGCGACCCTGAAATTTCTGCCCGGTCAGAATGTGTTAGAGGTTGGCACTGCTGATTTTCCCACCGCTGAAGCGGCGGAGAACTCGCCGCTTGCGCAACGCGTTTTTGCGACAGGCGGGGTGACTGGCGTGTTCTTTGGTATGGATTTCGTCACCGTGACCAAGGCTGATGATGTAGAATGGGACCATATCAAACCCGGTATTCTGGGCGCGATCATGGAACATTACCAATCCGGCCAACCGGTAATGGCCGAAGATCACAAGCCTGCCAGTGGCCACGCCGAACATACAGGCGAAGACGGCGAAATCGTAGGCCAGATCAAGGAACTGCTTGATACGCGCGTGCGCCCCGCAGTGGCACAAGACGGCGGCGACATCACGTTCCACAGGTTTGACCGCGGCATCGTTTATCTGCACATGCAAGGCGCTTGCGCGGGTTGCCCGTCATCGACCCTGACTTTGAAGATGGGCATCGAAAATCTGCTGCGTCACTATATCCCAGAGGTGGTCGAGGTGCGCCCGGTTGCGGCCTGAATCCAAGCTCATTGCAGATGAAGGGTCGGCGGCACGATGTGCCGCTGCGTTGCTTTTTAGGGGATGATATCATCCATGACACCCGACGCGCTGGCGGCCCTCTACGGCGCTGCATTTCCTGACACACGCGGTTGGTCGGCCAGCGAATTTGAAAATCTGCTTGGCCAAAGCGGCGTAACCCTTTGCACGGACGGGCAGGCGTTTGCACTGTTTCGGGTCACGGTGGATGAAGCTGAACTTTTGACCATTGCGACCCACCCGACCGCCCGTCGGCAAGGTTTGGCAAGCGCCCTGCTAACCCGCGCAGAGGAAAGCGCCACACGCCAAGGCGCTACACAGATGTTTCTGGAAGTGGCCGAGGATAATGCAGCCGCCCGCGCACTTTACGTTGCGGCAAGCTACGTCACCATCGGAATGCGCCCCGGTTATTACCGCCGAGAGTGGAAATCGCCCGTGACGGCCTTAATCCTTGGGAAACAACTCGTAGCGGCGCAATCATAGTCAAAACCTAAATATTGTGCAGATGACCCTCCGTCGGTCGTTAAATCATCAAGAATCGGTTGATCTTCCCTGCCGGTAAGGGCCTTATCAGGCATGGAACCGGCGAAGACCGGCTCGATTTTGTTTTGGGTGGCAACGATTGGTCATGCGCCGCCTTTTTGTTCAACGACTTGGGAGACATGAAATGACCCTTATGCAAAAAATGCTTGGCGCATCTGCCGCATTGGCTTTGACTGCCGGCACAGCGGTGGCAGATCCAGCCATTCTGTTTGATCTTGGCGGCAAGTTCGACAAATCCTTCAACGAAAGCGCCTACAACGGTGCGCAGCGTTGGGCCGAAGAAACCGGCGGCAGCTATGCCGAAGTTGAGATCCAGTCTGACGCGCAGCGCGAGCAGGCGATCCGCCGTTTTGCTGAATCAGGTGCGAACCCGATTGTCATGGCTGGTTTTTCGTGGGCAACGCCACTGGGCGAAGTTGCCGCTGATTATCCTGACACCAAATTTGCCATCATTGACATGGTTGTTGATGCGCCCAACGTCCGGTCGGTCGTTTTCAACGAACATGAAGGGTCTTACCTTGTCGGCATGATGGCCGCGATGGCGTCTGAATCCGGCACGGTGTCGTTCATCGGCGGTATGGATATCCCGCTGATCCGCAAATTTGCCTGTGGCTACGCGCAAGGCGCCAAGGCCGTGAACCCGGATGCAACCGTCATCGCCAATATGACCGGCACAACACCAGCCGCATGGAACGATCCGGTCAAAGGCTCTGAATTGACACTGGCCCAGATCAGCCAGGGCTCGGACGTGGTATATGCTGCGGCTGGCGGGACTGGCGTAGGCGTTCTGCAGACAGCTGCTGATAGCGAAATCCTGTCGATCGGCGTTGATGCGAACCAGAACTACCTGCACCCCGGCAAGGTTCTGACATCGATGCTCAAGCGCGTCGACAATGCTGTTTACGATGCATTTACCCAAGGCGAGGCGCTGGAAACAGGCTTTAACGTCATGGGTGTGGGCAACGCAGGCGTGGGCTACGCGCTGGACGAATTCAACGCGCCACTGGTCAGTGATGAAATGAAGGCCGCAGTGGATGATGCCGCCGCCAAGATCGCGGCTGGCGAACTGGCCGTGCATGACTACACAAGCGACGAATCCTGCCCGGCGCTTAATTTCTAAAGCTGCCAGTCAGGCCAAAGAAAAAAGGGCCGCGCTGGAAACAGTCGCGGCCCTTTTGCATAACGAGGGAGCAGATCATGACCGATAAGACGGAAGCATTCTTTGAAGCATGGGGCATGACGGACGCAGCCGATCGCCTTGCAGCCTTGCAAGCGGCAGTGACCTCGGATGCCAGCTACGCTGACCCGCGCACAGACGCCCCTTTATCCGGCCCTGAAGCTATCGCCGCGTATGTCGGCATGTTCAGCCAAGCTGCCCCCGGCGCGGTTGCCGAGGTCGTCCACACAGACACCCGCGACGGCGTGACCCGTGCAACAATTGCATTCAAGATGCCAAACGGTATGGAACAGATGGGCCAGTATTTCATCGAACACGATGCTGTTGGCCTGATCTGCCGGATGGTTGGATTTGTAGGAACCGGAACCCCCACATGACTGAAGTCGCCCCCGCTATTGAACTCAAAGGTATATCAAAGGCGTTTGGCCCGGTGCAGGCCAACAAGGATATTTCCATCCGTGTCATGCCCGGCACCATCCACGGCATTATTGGAGAGAACGGCGCTGGAAAGTCCACGCTGATGTCGATCCTGTATGGTTTTTACAAAGCGGATGCGGGCGAAATCTATATCTCTGGCCAGAAAACGGCCATTCCGGATAGCCAAGCCGCGATTGCAGCCGGTATCGGCATGGTGTTCCAGCACTTCAAACTCGTCGAAAACTTCACTGTTCTGGAAAATGTGGTTCTGGGGGCGGAGGACAGCGGCCTGTTGCGCCCGTCACTTGCCCGCGCGCGGCGTGAACTCAAAAGCCTTGCCGACGAATATGAACTGAACGTAGACCCCGACGCCCTGATTGAAGAGGTCGGCGTGGGCATGCAGCAGCGCGTTGAAATCCTCAAGGCGCTTTACCGCAAGGCCGATATTCTGATCCTTGACGAACCGACCGGCGTGCTGACCCCCGCCGAGGCCGATCACCTTTTTCGCATCCTTGAAAACCTCAAGCGCGAGGGCAAGACGATCATCCTGATCACCCACAAACTGCGCGAAATCATGGAAATCACCGATACCGTCAGCGTCATGCGCCGCGGCGAGATGACGGCGACGGTCAAGACAGTCGACACAAGCCCCGCGGAACTGGCCGAACTGATGGTGGGGCGCAAGGTGCTTTTGCGGGTCGACAAGGCGCCCGCGCAGGTGGGTGAGAAAACTCTTGAAGTCACGAACCTGAATGTGACTGACAGCAAGGGTGTGCACCGCGTCAAAGACGTCAGCTTTGATGTTCATGCCGGCGAGATTCTGGGCATCGCCGGTGTCGCCGGTAACGGGCAGTCCGAATTACTTGAGGTTTTGGGCGGATATGAAAAGGCCACCGGTTCAATCCGCATCAACGGAGAGGAACTTGACCTGACAGGTGCTAAGTCGGATGGCCAGAGCAGACGTGCCAAAGGCATTGGCCATGTGCCCGAAGACCGGCAGCGCGAAGGGCTGATCATGGATTTCCATGCGTGGGAAAACACCGTATTTGGCTATCATCATGATGCCCGCTATCAGCGATCACGGCTGTTTATGGATAATGCGGCCATCAAAGAGGATACCATCGGCAAGATGGCCCGTTTCGACGTCCGCCCGCCAGACCCGAACCTTGCCGCGAAAAGCTTTTCCGGCGGCAACCAGCAGAAAATCGTGCTCGCCCGCGAGATCGAGCGCAACCCCGACCTGCTGCTGATCGGCCAGCCCACACGCGGGGTGGACATTGGGGCGATTGAATTCATCCACCAGCAGATTGTTGCATTAAGGGATCAGGGCAAAGCAATTTTGTTGGTTTCCGTGGAGTTGGAAGAAATTCTGTCACTGTCAGATCGCATCGCCGTTATGTTCGACGGAAAAATAATGGGCGAGCGGATGCCACTACAAACGGACGAAAAAGAACTGGGCCTGCTCATGGCCGGGATGAGCACGGAGGCCGCGTAAGTCATGGATGTCATGCCAAAATGGGCCGATGTGATCCTGATCCCGCTGATTTCGATCCTGCTGGCTGCCATCCTGTCGGCGCTTGTGATCCTTGCCATCGGGGAAAACCCGTGGGCGGCGCTGAAACTAATGGTGCAGGGCGCGCTGGGGTCTACCTATGGCTGGGGTTACACGCTGTATTATGCGACCAACTTCATCTTTACCGGGCTGGCCGTATCCATCGCCTTTCACGCGCGCATGTTCAACATTGGCGGCGAAGGTCAGGCGTTGCTGGGCGGCTTGGGCGTGGCAATCGCCTGTCTGTACATCCCATGGCCGCATTGGTCGCTCGCGCTGCTGGGCGCATCCGCGATGGCTGCATTGTTTGGGGCCGCATGGGCGGCGATCCCCGCCTTTTTGCAGGCCAAACGCGGCAGCCATATCGTTATTACTACGATCATGTTCAACTTTATCGCCGCTGCGTTGCTGAATTACTTTCTGATTGGTGCGCTGAAAGTTCCTGGCTCGATGGAACCTGCGTCGGCCAAGTTCCCCGAACCCACGCACCTGCCATCGTTTCAGGATATGTTCAGCTTTGGCGAGGCAACGCTATTTCGTGGCGCACCCGCGAATGTCACGTTCTTTGTGGGTATCGCGGCCTGCATCGCCCTTTGGGCGCTGATCTGGCGGACGCGGTTGGGCTATGAAATCCGGTCATTCGGCCATTCGGAGTCAGCGGCCAAATATGCGGGTATCAGCCCGACCAAAATCATCATGGTTTCCATGCTTATCTCAGGCGGACTTGCCGGCATGATGGCCATCAACAATGTCCAGGGCGAGGCCGAACGGCTGGTCCTGAACGCAGTCGAGGGCGCCGGTTTCATCGGTATTGCCGTCGCACTTATGGGGCGCAGCCATCCTTTCGGGGTATTGCTGGCGGCCCTTCTTTTCGGCTTTCTATATCAAGGCGGCGCAGAACTCGCCCTATGGACGTCGATCCCCCGTGAATTGATCATCGTAATACAGGCATTGGTGATCCTGTTCACGGGCGCACTGGATAACATGGTGCGGATGCCGCTTGAGCGGCTGTTTCTATCATTGAGGAGAGCAAGACAATGACAATGGCAGGACCATTCAAAATAGGTGTCGAAGATGACACCGGCGCCGATCTGGGCTTTGTGCTCAGCTGTTTGGCGTTTGGCATTATCACGATGGACGAACTGCACCAGTGGATCCATCATGTGATCGCGCAAACACCTGGCGGCGATGTACCGCCGCATCTGGTGGCACTTCTGGCGTTGAAAAAGCCTGCAAGTGTTTTCCGCCCGAACGAAGCTGTAATGCATCGTATCCCGCATGATCCGTTCATTACCGACGAGCGGTTTGATGCGATGCTGGGGTTGCAGTTCTTCTTGCGCCGGGACCGGACACAAGCGGTCGATATCACCCAATCCGAGGCCGAAGAGGCCCTGCGCCGGAACCCCGAAGTGGCGAACCGCTTTTTCGATCTGTTCCCCTTCCTGATGGAGAAAGTAGACTAAACCATGGATTTTGGGACGCTGCTGCAAATGCTGGACGCCACCGTGCGTCTGGCAACCCCGCTTTTGCTGGCCTGTCTGGCAGGACTCTTTTCAGAGCGGGCCGGTATCTTTGATATCGGACTGGAAGGCAAAATGCTGGCAGCAGCGTTCTTGTCCGCAGCGATTGCTGCGGTCACGGGGAACGTCTGGCTGGGGCTATTGGCAGGTATCGGCGCGTCGATGGTGCTTTCCGCGATCCACGGGCTTGCCTCGATTACCTTTCGGGGCAACCAGTTGATTTCGGGCGTTGCGATCAATTTTCTGGCCGCAGGGCTGACTGTCGTTATCGCCCAAAGCTGGTTTCGGCAAGGCGGGCGCACACCGCAACTGTCCGGCGATGGGCGCTTTAACCCCATCACCCTGCCCTTTGCTGAAGCCTTGCGCGATGTCCCCATCATTGGCCCGATCTATTACGAACTGATTTCCGGCCATACCCCCCTTGTCTATATCGCGATCCTGATGGTCCCGCTCACGTGGTGGGTGCTCTTCCGGACCCGTTTTGGCCTGCGCCTGCGGGCGGTCGGTGAAAACCCGGCTGCTGTGGATACAGCAGGCGTGTCAGTGATTTTCCTGCGTTTTTCTGCCGTTGCGATTTGCGGTGTGCTTTGCGGCATTGCAGGTGCCTATCTTGCCACGGCATTGCAGGCGGGCTTTGTCAAAGACATGAGCGCCGGTCGCGGCTACATCGCGCTGGCTGCGTTGATTTTTGCCAAATGGCGGCCGTGGTATGCGCTTTATGCCTGTCTGCTGTTCGGTTTCCTCCAAGCCATGGCCCTGCGGTCCGACGTAATCGAAGGCGTCATCGGATTTGCAGTCAACGGTCAGTTGCTTGACGTACTGCCCTATATCCTGACCGTCATCATTCTGGCCGGTTTTGTCGGCAAGGCAATCCCGCCACGCGCAGGGGGCGCACCCTATGTCAAAGAACGCTAAGGCGCTTGCCAACCAGATCCGCGCCACAGCAGGTGCTGCACCTGTTCGTGTCGGTCTGATCCTTGGGTCCGGCCTGGGCCATATTGCCGATGCGGTTGATGGCGTGGCGATTCCTTACGGCTACCTGCCCGGCTTTCCCCATGCGGGCGTGTCCGGGCACAACCCAAACCTTGTGGTCGGTGATTTCGAAGGAGTGCGTGTTGCGGTCTTTGGTGGGCGATCGCATTATTACGAACACGGCAAAGCCGACGCAATGCGCCTGCCCCTTGAAGTACTCAGGGAACTGGGTGCTGATACGATGATTGCAACCAATGCGGCGGGCTCCATGCAGGCGGATATGCCCACCGGATCAATCATGTGCCTTTCGGACCACATCAATTTTTCGGGCCTGAACCCGTTGATTGGAGAACCCACCGATGCGCGGTTCGTGCCCATGAAAGACGCCTATGACCCCGACCTGCGCAAAGCCTTGCGCGCAGCGGCCACGGCGACTGACACAGAGATGGCCGACGGCGTCTATGCTTGGTATTCCGGCCCGTCGTTCGAAACGCCAGCCGAGATCAAGGCCATCGCCATGCTGGGCGCGGATGCTGTCGGCATGTCCACGGTGCCCGAAGTGATCCTTGCGCGTTTTCTGGGGCTCAAAGCCGCCGCGATTTCGACTATTACCAATATGGCCGCAGGGATGAGCGACGAAAACATAAGCCATGAGCACACCAAAGCCATGGCGCCCATCGGGGCGGCAAAGCTGGAAAAAGTCCTGCGCCACACACTCGCGCATTTTTCTTAAGTCCAATTCAATAAGTCTGCTATATCCAAGTGGCTGATTTGCTGCATTTGCAGCATGAAATGGCCCGCACCATTTGACAGAACCGCCCGAAAGGTTTTTGTTGCTTTGCAGGGGCACAAGCGCCCGGATCAGTTCATGCAGATTTACCTTCCTATCGCCGAGGTTTCGGTGAATGCCTTCCTTTTACTTGGACTTGGCGGAATTGTGGGCATTTTGTCCGGTATGTTTGGTGTTGGCGGCGGCTTTCTGATGACGCCTCTGCTGTTCTTTATCGGCATTCCGCCGGCTGTTGCGGTTGCGACAGAAGCCAACCAGATCGTGGCATCTTCATTCTCCGGCGTGCTCGCCCACCTGAAACGCAAGACCGTCGACCTGAAAATGGGCATTGTCCTTTTGATTGGCGGGCTTGTCGGGTCGGCGCTGGGTATCCTGCTGTTCAATTACCTCAAGGCGTTGGGCCAGGTCGAGTTGCTGGTCCAACTGTGTTACGTCGTCTTTTTGGGGATGATTGGGGCGCTGATGTTTATCGAAAGCCTCAACGCGATCCGAAAAACCAAGAAGTCACCCGGTGCCGCACCAGCCCGTCGCAAACACAATTGGGTACATAACCTGCCCTTCAAGATGAAATTCCGAGTGTCCGGGCTTTATATCTCTGTCATTCCGCCGCTTTTGGTGGGGGTCCTTGTGGGGGTCCTTGCCGCTATCATGGGTGTGGGTGGCGGCTTTATCATGGTGCCTGCGATGATTTATCTGTTGGGTATGCCAACCAAGGTGGTCGTGGGCACGTCGCTTTTCCAGATCATCTTTGTGACAGCCTTTACAACCATGTTGCACGCCACGACGAACTACACCGTTGATGTTGTTCTGGCAGTTCTGTTGCTGGTCGGCGGCGTGATTGGCGCGCAGATCGGCACCCGGATCGGGGTAAAGATGAAAGCAGAGCAATTGCGCATCCTGCTTGCCATCATGGTGCTGGCGGTCTGTGGCAAGCTGGCGTTTGATTTGCTGGTCCAACCTTCCGAATTATATTCAATCGGCGCAGGAGGCCACTGATGCTGCGTCTGGCCACATTCTGTCTGCTTCTAGCCATGCCAGCGAGCGCCGAAGAAATCGTTCTGGGGCTCAGCCGTGACGAAGTCGCAATCACAGCCACTTTCGAGGGTTCTGAGATTGCCATCTTTGGTGCGATCAAACGCGAAGAACCCCTACCGACCGAGGGTGATTTGGGTGTCATTGTGACCGTTGCAGGGCCTGATATGCCAGTGACCGTTCGCCGCAAGGAACGCAGGCTTGGCATTTGGGTGAACACAGAAGCGGTAGATATTGACGTCGCGCCTTCATTCTACGCGGTTTCAACAAACCGGCCACTGGATGAAATCCTGTCCGACAGCGAAGATGTGAACACGCGGATCAGCACCCGCCGCGCAATTCGCTCTGTCGGCCCGTCAGAGCTTGGCAGCGATCAATTCACCAATGCGCTGGTCCGTATTCGCGCGGCCCAAGAACTGTACCAGACCATCCCCACCGGAGTCTGGGTCAAGGATGATACGCTGTTTCGCACGATCATCACCTTGCCTGCGAATCTGACAGAGGGTGATTACAAGGCCGAGATTTACCTGACCAGGGACGGCAGGATCATCGACCTTTATTCAGCAGTCATTCCGGTGAAAAAAGTCGGGCTGGAGCGCTGGCTTTATAACCTTGCCCATGATCAAGCGCCCATTTACGGGATCATGTCCCTGTCGATCGCGATTGCGGCGGGCTGGCTTGCCTCTGCTGCATTTTCGTTGCTGCGCCGCTAGATTTCCGGAATTACTGGTCCTCTGCGGTGAGTTCCAGCGCCGTTGGCGCCGCAGCCAGATCATCGATCCGTAACGCCCCGTGGGGTTTGGCCAACCTGTTGCGCACAACCCAACGCAACTGGTTTTCGGCACGCGTAATCGCAACATAGGTCAGCCGTTTCCAAAGTGGCTGCCCCGCCTCGACCCGGCCCATGCGAGAAGCTGCAAAGATGTCCGGCGCAAAGACCTGCACCGTGTCCCATTGCGACCCCTGCGCCTTGTGGATCGTCACGGCAGCCCCATGCAGGAACGTGGCCCCCATGCGGGCCGCAAAGGGAATGAAAGGCTCTGTATCGCCTTCCTGTTCGATTTTCACGATGCTTGCGACTCCGACCTGCGGATCTTCGGCGCCCATGACGAACAGTTTGGAAAATCCTGGCCGTTTGCCCGGCCCCAGATAGACCACCTGCGCGCCTTTGATCAGGCCGCGCGCCTCAAGATCAAGACGCTTTTTGCGGTGTTTCACCGGCAGTTCGATCCCATCGCAAATCAACGGCTCGCCCGCCAGCAGTTCATCTGGCGGCGCCCCAAATGCAGCGCGGAACGCATGGATCAGACGTATGCGCGTGGCATTGCGCCAGACCAGACAGGGTGAGCGCGCCATCAGGTCAGCCTCTACCCTTTGGGCCACGACGACCCGCTCATCGGTCTTGGCGGCATCTTCGACCATGCGCTCGAAGGCGTAGAAATCAACCTGCGGGTCGGCGAGCGCGTGAGCCAGATCAAGAATGGGATTGCCCGCGTCCTGCCGGTGAATCCGGTTCAGGGCCAAAACATGCTTTGGCGGAAGGGTTTCAAAGACCATCCCGCCAGACGACTGCACCGGCGGCAATTGTGCCGGATCGCCGAACAGCAGCAAGGTGGGAAAAATCTCTTTCAGATCTTCGAATTGCTTTTCATCCAGCATCGAACTTTCATCGACAAACCCGATGTCCAGCGGCTCTTCGCGCCGTTTCCAGCCCGTGATGAAATCGCTGCCACGCAATCCGGCTGCGGCAAGGGCGGCAGGTACTGATTTGTTGACGCGGTAGGATTCGAATGCGCGGTCCAGCGAAATATCGGTCAGCCCTTCAATTTCGGGGCGTTCACCCTGCCCTGCCAGCCACTCAGCGACCTTTTCATATTCGGGGTCATAAACCGGTGTGTAAAGAATACGGTGGATCGTCGTGGCCGGCACGCCGCGATTACGTAGCACGCTGGCGGCCTTGTTTGTGGGGGCAAGAATGGCAAGCGTGCGTCTGTCCTTACGTTTGCGCCCTTCCCAGTCGCCCGAGATCACGTCGACGCCCGCCTCTTCCAATGCCTTGTAGAGCCGGGCAAGCAGCATGGTCTTACCAGACCCCGCCTTGCCAATCACCGCCATTACCGAGGTGCTGTCAGACTTGGGCGGTGTGAGCAGACTGTCGTCCAGATCAATGCCCGACTGACGCAATGCAAGAGCGACGTTGTCCCAGGCTTCGGCCTGATCATCAGAGAATGTTATGGCAGGCATGTTCATGCCGTGACAGTATCCGGACCGTCACGGCGCTGCCAGCCAATTACGCAGCCACCGCCACCTGCTGGACCGTGCGCCCAAAAGAGCGGTCGAACCAATGTTCCGAGATTTCCGATGACAGGCCCGCGCGGCGCAACACCTTTGTGCGGTCTTCGGGCTTGAAAGCCCACAGGCCAACGCTGATTTTGTCGCGCCCTTCGCCCGCGCTGCCCAGCACCTCGGGTGACGCCCCGATCATCGAATAGATGCGCACCATGCGGGGGTCAAATACACCTAGCAGGTGCGTCAGTGAAAAGGCGCGCATCAACTCACCACCGGCCAGCATCATCGCTGCCGCAACCCGCGGATTCGATTTCTGCCCCAAGCAAAAGCGGGTGCATTCCCAGATGAACGGGCTGCAAATATCGGTCCCGTTCAACAGTTCGGCGAAATGGTCATTGACCATGGTGCGTTCTGTCGTGGGCAAAAACCGCATGGACCCACCGTGGCTGCCATCGGCATTTTCCCAAATGACATAAAGCGGGTTCATGTCGTCATACTCATCCCGCTCCCATCCGTTTTCATCAACGCTGACGGCCCATTTGAGCCGTGCGGAAAACTGGACTGCACGGTCAAGGTGCATAGAAGCCTGAAGTGCCGGATACTGTGCGAGGTCGTCTGCGTAAATGTAACGAAGCATATCTGCTGCCCTTTGCTGAATTTGCGATGGGTACAGATTATGGTTTCAATCCCTAACGAGGGATAAGACTGCCGTTCCAAGCGGGTAAGAGCTTTTTAACATCTGCTAGTTGGCAATTGATTTTGGTTTATCTGATTCTTCTTCGTCGCGGCCGGGCCATTGCCCCTGCGCCGCCCGTGCAGAGCCCCCGACGATGATCAGCCCCTCGGTGATGGCGCGCGCAACCGCGTGTGTCGTATTCAGCGCCGACAGTTTGAACCGGGCACTTTCGATATAGGCCCGCAAGGTATGTTCCGAGATACTCAGCAAATCCGCCACCTGTCCTCGGCTGTACCCCATGCCCAGATACGTCAGTGCATCCGTCTCTCTGGGCGACAAAGTCCGGATCGGTTCAGGTGCCCGTCCTTTTTCCAGTTGCAGCGCCTTGTTGTTCAGGTAGTGCGCAATCAAGATGAAATCGCGGCGATGCGTTTCCATAAATGCACTCCAACTGTCGTCGTCAGTCGTGTGCGATGCCGTCAGGACAGCCAATTGCCCGTTGGGGCCACGAATAGGAATGGAAAAACCCTGATTGCCAATCCCATGTGCAATTGCATCTGCGCTGAATGCGCGCGCTGCCTTTGATGACCAATCGAGCCTGCGCCAGTCAACCGGGTCAAATCGCCGAAAACAACCTACGATGACTGGATCAATCCGCAGATAGTCCATTTCAGTATAGCGTTTGGCCCACGCCGCGCTGAAAGTCCCAAAGCCGTAAGGCTCACCATCTGCACTGATCCAGTGATAGACAACATGATCGATCTCATAGCTGTCGCGCAGTGCAACAATGAGACCCTGTATCTGTTCAAGCGCGTCTGCCGCTTCCAGTGCTTGTAAGAATTGATCGAGTTCCAGCATAATCCCCTTGTGCTACCGGGGACGTGTCGTCAACTTTTGCGGCAATCTCTACCGAAGCAACCAGCGCAGTTTCTTCCAGTTGCGCCGCGAGCAAAGGAAGCTCGTTTTGCTTTGCGAAGGTTTTCAAATCTGCAAGTACGTCGATAATCCACTCTTGTCCCATGCACTATTTTCCTTAATAACCATTAACGAAGTGTTAATAAGTCATCGTAGCATGGGTGTTACAGGATTATTATTCGCATCTTCGGTCCCCCCATAAATGGGGAGTAGACTGCTTTACCAAGGACAAGCGCATTCTCGATAAAAGGGCCCAACAGCTGCGTCGGGCCCTTAAACGCTGCAATTTCCGGGCTCAACCTTTGGGCGAGGCCTCGAGCGCGTCCTCGAATGTCCGCAACCCGGTTTGGGGTGATTGGACAAGGACAGCCATGTTCCCCGGCTTATGTTCATTCTTGCGCATTTTCGTATGGGCTTGCGGTATCTGTGCCCACTCGAAGCACTCTGACATGCATGGGTCAAGCCGCTGTTCGATCATTAGACGGTTTGCCGCGCTCGCCTGCTTGAGGTGGGCAAAATGGCTCCCCTGCAGGCGCTTTTGGTGCATCCACATGTAACGCACGTCAAATGTGCAGTTAAACCCTGTCGTGCCCGCGCAAATCACGACCATGCCGCCCTTTTTACAGACCAGCGATGACACCGGAAACGTCGCCTCGCCCGGGTGTTCAAAGACCATGTCAACATTGACGCCTTTGCCGGTAATTTCCCAGATCGCCTTGCCAAACTTTCGGGCTTCTTTCAGCCATGCATTATATTCGGGCGTGTTCACCGTGGGCAGCTGGCCCCAACACGCAAAATCATTCCGGTTAATGACGCCCTTTGCGCCCAGTGACATCACGAAATCGCGCTTGCTTTCGTCACTGATCACACCAATGGCATTTGCGCCCGCCGTGTTGATCAATTGAATCGCGTAAGATCCAAGGCCGCCGGACGCCCCCCAGACCAGCACATTCTGCCCAGGCTTCAGATCATGCGGCTCGTGACCAAACAACATCCGGTAAGCTGTGGCGAGTGTTAGCGTGTAGCAGGCGCTTTCTTCCCAGGTCAGATGCTGCGGGCGCGGCATAAGTTGCTGTGATTGCACGCAGGTAAACTGGGCAAACGATCCGTCCGGTGTTTCATACCCCCAGATACGCTGGCTCTCGGAAAACATCGGATCGCCACCGTTGCAATGTTCATCATCACCGTCATCCTGATTGCAGTGGATCACCACTTCGTCCCCGACTTTCCAGCGCTTGACCTTGTCACCCACGGCCCAAACGATACCAGCCGCATCGGATCCGGCGATATGGTATTCTGCCTTGTGGACATCAAAGGGGCTGATCGGAATGCCCAAACCGGCCCAGACGCCGTTGTAGTTCACGCCCGCCGCCATCACGAGAACAAGAACCTCGTGGCTGTCGGGCTTGGGGCAATCAACGACTTCCACCTGAAACGCCTGCTCGGGCTCTCCGTGCCGTTCACGGCGAATGGTCCAAGCATACATCTGTGCGGGCACATGCCCCAGCGGCGGCATTTCCGCCACCTCATACAGATCCTTTTTCGGGGCATCATATGTTGCGTTCGGCGCGGATTGGTCCAGTGCCATCTTGGTCTCCATCGGTCAGGTCCATCGGTTTGCTGCACCGCAGAATCGGCGCTCTTGCTCTGAATACAAGACCAAAGAGTAACTATGCAATCATTTTTAGGTCATTTTTGTAATTTAATTGCGCGCCAAATCCTTGGCTTCCGACGGCACGGCCTCTGCACCTTCGAAATGATGTATGATCGAGTTGGCGTAATAGGCCAGCACTTCCTGTTTTTCGGAGCGGATCGTGCCCGTTTCAGCATCGACCGACAGGATACCGCGGTCTTCCAACTGTGCGAGTGCGGCTTTGACGACTGCAGAGGAATCTGGCTGCTTCGCGGGGAGCGTTTTTGGCCCCAGTTGCACAAGTGATTGTTCCACCGCCCTTTCCAATGCGCCGACTTCGGTGATGCCCTGCAACACATGCCGCGCAACAAGCGGGACATCAAGAACAGGCACGACCGCGGAAATCCGGCTCATGACTTCTGCGGCCACGGCGCGCGGCAAATCGATTTGCGGATCACGGGGCATTTCGGACAGCGCCAATGGTTCACCAAAACTTACCGATGCAGCGCCAAACCCGTCGAACTTGCGGGTTGCACGCAGCCAAAGATGGCGGGCCAACCGTTTGAGGATTTTCTTCAGCGGCGGACGAAACCGCCGTTTCCCTGATTTGTCAGCAGCAATCAGGTAAGTGTCTTCCAGCACACGGTCATAGTTCAGCGCAACCGGCACAAAGATCAAATCCCGCCGTGCGGGATCAAAATCTTCGATCATATAACTGATTATCCCCAATTTCGGCGATGCGATCTTGCCGTCCAGACTAAGCCCGCCTTCGGGGAAAACAGCCTGACTGACCCCGCCGCGCGTCGCCATTTGCACGTAGCGGGCCAGCACTTTTCGATAAAGCGCCCCGCGCGATTTGCGCCGGATGAAATAGGCACCCATCGCACGGATCAGAAATGACAACGGCCAGACCCGTGCCCATTCCCCCACAGCGTAGGACAATGCCCCCGCATTTGCCGCCAAATAGGTTACAAGCACATAATCCATATTGCTGCGGTGATTGATGACAAAGACAACCGTGGAGTCCGCATCAAGATGCGCGAGTGTTTCGCGGTCAAAATTACCCAACTTCACCTTATAAAGAGATGTGGACAGCCACCGCGCCAGCCTGATCCCGATGCTGAAATAGGCGGTCGCTGAAAAAGAGGGGACGATTTCGCGGGCGTACCTCCGGGCTTGTTCAAAAGCCACGTTTTCAGGGATGTTGTACTGGCGCGCGTGATCGACAATCGCCTGCGTGACGTCAGGATCATAGATCAGACGCTGGATCATATCGTAGCGGCGCGCGAGTTTGAACGGCTCGATCGGGCGTTGCAGGCGTTCGTTCAGACGGGCGATCACACGCTCGGCCCGTTTGCGAAAGAACCAGCGGACGGATGGGAACAGGAAATGCGACGCAAAGGTGACTGCCGCGAAAAGAACAATCAGAACAAATATCCAGAGCGGCATAGAAACAGTTTGCGTCATCGGATTAACCTGACAGGGTTTGTCGCCGGGGTAAATCCCGTCATGCCGCAACGCAGCGAATTGACAGTGGCAGAAAATTTCCTATACCTGCATCAACGCGCAATTAAGTTGCGCCCAGTGATTCAGGAGAGCCCGCATGTCAGAAACACAAAAAGACCGCCCTTGGCTGTTCCGGACATATGCTGGCCATTCGACGGCTGCGGCGTCAAACGCGCTTTACCGTGGCAACCTGGCCAAAGGACAGACGGGATTGTCTGTCGCCTTCGATCTTCCCACGCAGACCGGCTATGACAGTGACCACGTTCTGGCCAAGGGCGAAGTGGGCAAGGTCGGCGTACCGGTCAGCCATCTGGGCGACATGCGTGCGCTATTCAAGGACATTCCGCTGGATCAGATGAACACATCCATGACGATCAATGCGACCGCCCCTTGGCTTCTGTCGCTTTATATTGCGGTGGCACAGGAACAGGGCGCTGATGTCAGTGCCCTGCAAGGCACTGTGCAGAACGACATTATCAAAGAATATCTTTCGCGGGGCACCTATATTTGCCCGCCAGAACCATCGCTGCGGATGATTACGGATGTGGCCGCCTATACCCGCGCGCACTTGCCGAAATGGAATCCTATGAACGTCTGTTCCTATCACTTGCAGGAAGCGGGTGCGACGCCACAAGAAGAGCTCGCATTTGCATTGGCCACGGCAACCGCCGTGTTGGATGATCTTAAAGGAAAAGTCCCCGCAGAACATTTCCCCGCGATGGTCGGGCGCATTTCGTTTTTCGTAAATGCCGGTATTCGCTTTGTCACCGAGCTGTGCAAAATGCGCGCCTTTGTTGAGTTATGGGATGAAATCTGTGCCACACGCTACGGCGTCGAAGATGCCAAATACCGTCGTTTCCGCTATGGCGTACAGGTTAATTCGCTGGGTCTCACCGAACAGCAGCCGGAAAATAACGTCTATCGCATTCTGCTGGAAACGCTGGCTGTCACACTGTCCAAAAACGCTCGCGCCCGCGCGGTGCAATTGCCAGCCTGGAACGAAGCGCTTGGCCTGCCACGCCCTTGGGACCAGCAATGGTCGCTGCGGATGCAGCAAATCTTGGCCTATGAAACCGACCTTTTGGAGTTTGACGATCTTTTCGACGGCAATCCGGCAATTGATCGCAAGGTGAATGAACTCAAGCAAGGCGCCCGCGCCGAATTGGCCCAAATTGACGAAATGGGCGGGGCCGTTGGCGCAATTTCCTATATGAAATCACGGCTCGTCGAAAGTAATGCAGCCCGCATTGGCGGGATTGAGCGTGGCGAAACGACAGTTGTGGGCGTGAATAAATGGCAAGCGGGCGAGCCCTCACCGCTGACGGCAGGCGACGACGCAATCATGGTGTCAGACCCAAAGGCCGAGGCCGATCAACTCTCCCGGCTTGATGCTTGGAAGGAAGCGCGCAATCGCGATGCCGTCAACGCCGCATTGGCAGACCTGCGGCAGGCCGCGATCGACGGCAGCAACATCATGCCCCCTTCCATAGCCTGCGCGCAGGCGGGTGTGACGACTGGCGAATGGTCTGACGTGATCCGCGCGGTCTTTGGTCAATACCGTGCGCCCACCGGTGTCAGCAGAAACCCGTCCAACCGGACGGAAGGGCTGGATGATTTGCGCGAACAGGTGGATATGGTCAGCGCGGCACTGGGGCGCAGGTTGAAATTTCTGGTCGGCAAACCCGGATTGGACGGTCATTCAAACGGGGCCGAACAAATTGCCGCGCGCGCCCGTGACTGCGGCATGGATATTTCCTATGAAGGCATTCGCCTGACGCCGGACGAAATTGTGGCTGCGGCCCAAAATGATGATGCGCACGTCATTGGTCTTTCTATTCTGTCGGGGTCGCATATTCCACTTGTCCGCGATGTTATTGCCAAATTGAATGCCGCTGGTCTTGGCCATATCCCCGTGATTGCGGGGGGAATTATCCCAGACGAAGATGCAATCGCGCTGCGCGAAATGGGCGTTGCAAAGGTCTATACCCCCAAGGATTTTGAGCTGAACAAGATCATGCGCGATATTGTCACTTTGGTTGATCCCACCCAATTAGCCGCCGAGTAAACGCAGATAGACTTCCATTTATATGTCCTTTTGTGTAGTAGATTTCGATTAGGTGCTGCTTTGCAACTACCTGTTTGTTATGCACATTTCGTTCTTAATCGGAGATCAAAATGAAACCAGACCTCAAATCAATGACCCGCAAAGAGTTGGAAAAACTTAAGGCGGACGTTGAAAAAGCGCTCGATCGTGTGGCGGCGAAAGAAATGAAAGCCGCACTTGCCGCTGCCGAAAAGGCAGCCGCAGCGCACGGTTTTTCACTTGCTGAAATCACAGGTGATGCGCCTGCTGAAAAGAAAACACGCAAATCCAAGACCGGCCCCAAAAAGCCCTCTGCGCCACGCTTTAAAAACCCCGAAAACCCTGATCAGACATGGACAGGCAAAGGCCGCCAGCCTGAGTGGTACAAAGCAGCCATTGCCGCGGGCAATACGCCCGAGCAGATGGAAATCAAATAAGCGACCAAGACGGCTGTGTCGCCTGTCGCGGCATTGGCGTAAAACTCTGTTCCTCTTTTCATCTTTCGCGGCATAAGATGGCCGCAAATGAAAAGAGGATACGACCATGACAGTTCATATTGGCGCCGCCACGGGTGATATTGCACCCACGGTTCTTATGCCCGGTGATCCCTACCGCGCGAAATGGGCCGCCGAGACATTTCTGCAAGACGCACGATGCATCAATGAAGTGCGCGGCATGCTTGGCTTTACAGGCACATGGAACGGGCACCCGGTCACGATCCACGGATCCGGCATGGGGATGCCTTCGCTTTCTATCTACGCCAACGAATTGATCAAGGATTATGACGCGCAAACGCTTATCCGCATCGGGTCCTGCGGGGGGATGCAAGAACGGGTCAACATCCGCGACGTCATTCTGGCAATGACGGCATCGTCCCTGTCCACACCGTCGCTTGGTATGTTCAAGGAACTTAATTTCGCCCCTTGTGCTGATTACGGCTTGCTGGCGGCCGCCGAAAAAGCAGCCCGCGACAAAGGCGTGCCAACGCATGTCGGAGGCATTTATTCATCCGATGTCTTTTATGATGAACGGCCCGATCTGAACGAACAGATGCAGCGCCATGGCATCCTTGGCGTCGAAATGGAGGCCGCCGAATTATACAACCTTGCCGCGCGCTATGGTCGCCGCGCTTTGGCGGTGCTGACCGTCAGCGACCATCTGATCACCCACGAAGCCTTGCCATCGGAGGATCGCGAGAAATCCTTTGGTGATATGGTCGAAATCGCATTGCAGGCGGCCTTTGCATGAAACAGCGCAAACTCGGGGCCGACGGGCCAATGGTAGGGGCACTTGGCCTAGGGTGCATGTCATTTGGTGCAACAGCGTCCGGTGCGACCGATCAGGCAACTAGTTACGCCGCCATGGATATGGCATGGGACATGGGACTGACCCATTTTGATACGGCCAATGTATATGGGCCGCACACGTCGGAACAGATTGTCGGGCAGTGGATGGCAGATCGCGGCCACCATCCCAGCATTGCGACAAAGGCAGGCATCCAGCGCGACCTCGATCACCCTGTCAACAATGACCCAGCCTATCTTGAGGTCGAGCTTGATGGTTCTCTTGCCCGCCTTGGTGTCGATCACGTCGACCTGTTTTATATCCACCGACGCGAACAAGCCGTCCCGATTGCCGATGTGGCCGGTTTTATGGGCCGGATGGTTGAAAAAGGGAAAATAGGCGGCTGGGGCTTGTCCGAAGTGTCACCAACAACGCTGCGGCTGGCCCATGCACAAACGCCCGTGCGCGCCGTGCAGAACGAGTATTCATTGTGGACGCGTCAGCCCGAGCTTGGACTGATAGCGGAATGCGCGCAACTTGGTGTCGCATTCGTGGCGTTCTCGCCACTGGCACGGGGCGTGTTCGGGCGGACGATCATCGACCCGAGCGATCCCGACTTTGGGCCTTTTCGGGCTGTCATGCCGCGTTTTCAACCCGATCTCTGGCCGCGGAACAAATGTCGCGCCGAAGAATTTGGCGAACTGGCGGCAAAGATTGGAACGACGCCCCCGGCACTGGCGCTGGCATGGCTGCTTGCACAAGGGGATCACATCATTCCGATTCCCGGCACGCGGACCGCCCACCACATGTCGGACTGGGCGGACGCAGACAAGATCGATATGACGCCGGCTCTTGTTGCGCAGATTGAAACTATTCTGCCCGTCGGTTGGGCTTGGGGGGATCGTTACGCCGACAGCCAGGCGCGCACCCCCGAAGCCTACTGCTAGAGCATTATCGCCCGTGACTGCGATCATATGAATTGATGCGGGCCGGGGTCCATCCGGGCAAATCATCAGGGGCATAAACTTCTATCAACAACGGATAGCAGGCGGCGGTGTCGCTTGAATGTTCTGCGCTACAATCTCCACCGGGGCAGGCGCTAAGCACTGCCAGCAGGTCAATTTCGGCCAGAAACTCGATATAGTCACCGGGTCTGACCGGACTCGCCTTCATGAAATACTGGCCTGTATCGCGGGTGAAACCAGTGCACATGAAGACATTCAAAACGTCATGCACGTAGGCTTCGGCCTCAGTCAGGGGCAACCCTGTGTGATCAGCCAAGGCGCGGGTCAGGTTGGAATGACAGCAATGATGGTAGTTTTGCCCCGACAGCAGGCGCCCTGTGTAGGGATCGCAACGGGTGCCAATCACATCATGGACACTGCCACCAAACGCATCGATCCCGTACCAGCCCAGCGTGTCATGGGTTACGGTGGCCATCGGACGCATTGCAGGAAAAGACGACCAAAGCTGGTCACCTTTGCTGACATGGGTGCCATGCAAGGCCCGCGTTTTGCCCGAATAGAAGCGTTCGTTCAGGTTATGCTGGTGAAATAGGTTCAAATCCCCGACCTGCGGCCCCTCGATACTGACGATCCGCATGAAATGGCCTGCGGGCACGACGATGCTGGCCGCTTCACGCGGCGGCACCGAAACCGCGTCAACCTTTGTCAGGTTTTGACGGGCTTGGTTGTAAAGCACCATGTCGGGCTGCGGCAAATGGTCGGTTGGATAGCAGATGACAGGCGGCACAGCGCGTCTGTCATCTGCGTCAATTGGCAGAGTTTGATCAGTCATGCTTTCTTATCGCTGCATATGCACTGCAGTGGCAATCCAATTTCACCATGATCGGCGTCAATTCCGCAGGTCAGCAACACTGGTCCGTCTTCCGCAGGTCGGCCTTTTTTCTGACAAACAAAGACTGTTTGTCCGTATTCAGCTCAAATTGTTTTGATTCTTAGGAGTGTTCGAAAATGAACAAACTGAAATGCCTGTCAGCCGCCTGTCTTGTCTTCGCAAGTGCCTGCACAGATCAAATCATTGATGACAACACAACCTCGCGGTTCGTCACTCCCGAAGCAAACGGAGCAATTCTGTCACCAGGCGGCGCAACAGGCGGCTTCACGGACTCGTTCGGGCAAGGGTATGCATTCAAAGCGGGTAGCGACGGCGATGGCATAGCCGCCGTAGCCGGGGTTATTCCCGGCACCGTCGCAACTGAAGCGCCGACATCGGGCACTATCAGGTTTGAGGGCAACTACCAGTTGGTCTCCGTCGGTGGCTTTTTTCTGGATGATGGCAACGTTGTCGGCATCTCAGTACCGGTCGCGGGCCCAATTTCGCTAAATGGGAACTTCGATGATGGCACGTTGCGCGGATCAGCCGACCGCTTGTCGATTGATGGCCGTATTTCAGGCAATGCCTTATCCGGGAATGTTGAATATGACGGTGTTGAGGGTAAGTTAACCGGTGTCATCGGCGCAAACAAAGCGGTCGGCGCGTTCCACGGCAATGATGAAGACGACATTTATGCCGGTGGTTTCTACGCGACCGCACGGACGGACTAAATGCGGAAGGCCCGATAATGCAAATGCAGCACCGGGCCCTTTCGATCAGATAACGCGTTCGACCATCATCTTTTTGATATGGGCAATCGCCTTTGCCGGGTTCAGACCCTTCGGGCACGTCTTGGCGCAGTTCATGATAGTATGACAGCGATACAGTTTGAACGGATCTTCCAATTCGTCCAGACGCTCGCCTGTTGCCTCATCCCGGCTATCGATGATCCAGCGATAGGCGTGCAACAGGGCTGCTGGCCCAAGATAGCGGTCGCCGTTCCACCAATAAGATGGGCACGAAGTCGAGCAGGATGCGCACATCACACATTCATAGAGACCATCCAGCTTTTTGCGATCTTCGATTGATTGCTTCCACTCTTTGGCAGGGCGGTTTGTCTTGGTCTCAAGCCACGGCATGATTGACGCATGCTGGGCATAGAAATGCGTCAGATCGGGAATCAAATCCTTGATCACCGGCATATGGGGTAACGGATAGATTTTCACGTCGCCCTTGATTTCATCCATTCCATAGATGCAGGCCAGCGTATTGATCCCGTCGATATTCATTGCACAAGACCCGCAAATCCCCTCGCGACAGGACCGGCGGAAGGTCAGGGTCGGGTCAATTTCGTTCTTGATCTTGATCAGCGCATCCAGAACCATCGGGCCGCAGTTATCCATATCAACGAAATAGGTATCCAGTGCGGGGTTCTTGTCGTCATCCGGGTTCCAGCGGTAGATCTGGACCTTGCGCAGATTAGTGGCCCCTTCCGGCTTTGGCCAGGTCTTGCCCGTCGTCATGCGCGAGTTCTTTGGAAGTGTCAGTTGTACCATTCTATCATTCCTTCCGTCAGAGGCATTGCTGCCCCAAATCCTTAAATTGCTCGTAAACGCGGGGGCCGAATTGGCGGCTGCCCGGTCAGGTTCATGACGCAGCTTTCGTAGATCGCCAAAGGATCAGCGCCGCGGACAAAATCACTTGTGATGCCAATGCTTCCGCTGGCAAATGGGCCGGATTCACTGTTTGCGCCAATGGTCAATCCGACTTCGGGTCCCTGCGCGGCGCGCGCACGTTCTTCGCAGCGTTGGGCCGCCTGTTCAGGCGTTGGCGGCGTCGGCGCACATGCTGACATGGCCAAGCTGACCACTAATGCGGCGCGCCAGATCATAGGGTGCCCAGCGCCCCCAGTATATTGCCCGCAGTCAGCGTCTTTTCTGCGATACAGCGCACCGACTCGGGGCGCTGCGCAATGCCAAGCACCAGTTGGGTGGTTTGCGTGGTGGACCCAACAACGGCGGCCTGTGCGATTTGCAGCACTTCCGCGCCCGTTGCATTGTCAATCACGCAGTCTGTCACCGGGCTGACGTCGACACCCGGATATTGGGCTGACAACACATTATTCACGACGCCTTTGGCCGTCTGCCGCGCAATCTGGTCGGCTTGTCCGGCCCCGTCTGCACAGGCTGCAAGGGCCAGCAGACCAACAGCGGCGATCAGTGCGCGCATCAGAAAGTCCTTTCTTTTGGCGCAATCCGCGCCTCTGAAATACCACCCTCGGACTCTGTGGTCAGGGCTTCGGTTATGACCGGGCGGTAGCTCAGGTCTACCTTGGCCCCGTCGATGTGGCTGATGGTGTGCACCCGCCAGTTTTCATCGTCACGTGTGGCGTAATCCTCGTGCGCGTGCGCGCCACGGCTTTCCTTGCGCGCCTCGGCGCCAACGATCGTGGCCAGCGCGTTCGGCATCAGGTTGGTGAGTTCCAGCGTTTCCATCAGGTCGCTGTTCCAGACAAGGCTGCGGTCGGTGACAGACAGATCGTCCATCTTGCCCGCAATCGCCATCATCTTTTCAACGCCTTCGGCAAGGGTCTTGTCAGTACGGAACACAGCAGCATCGGCCTGCATCGCCTTTTGCATCTCAAGACGCAATTCAGCGGTTCCAACCGTCCCTTTCGCATGGCGCAAACCGTCGAAGCGGTCAAAGCATGCATCCACGGAAGCCTGATTCAGCGTTGGGTTCGGTGCATTCCGGTCCACGACCTCGCCCGCACGAATGGCCGCCGCCCGCCCAAAGACCACAAGGTCGATCAGCGAGTTGGACCCAAGGCGGTTGGCCCCATGCACCGATGCACACCCCGCCTCGCCCACAGCCATCAGGCCGGGCACAACGGCGTTTGGGTCCTTCTTGGTCGGGTTCAGAACCTCGCCATGATAGTTCGTCGGAATACCGCCCATATTGTAGTGCACGGTCGGCAAAACAGGGATCGCTTCCTTGGTCACGTCAACGCCCGCAAAGATGCGCGCGCTTTCGGAAATCCCCGGCAAGCGCTCTGCCAAGGCTTCTTTGGGCAAGTGGTTCAGGTTCAGGTGAATATGGTCGCCATTGGTGCCTACACCGCGGCCTTCGCGAATTTCCATGGTCATGCAGCGGCTGACATAGTCGCGGGGGGCAAGGTCTTTGTAGTTGGGCGCGTAACGCTCCATGAACCGCTCACCTTCGGAGTTGGTCAGGTAGCCACCCTCGCCACGGGCCCCTTCGGTGATCAGGCAGCCCGCGCCATAAATACCGGTCGGGTGAAACTGGACAAATTCCATGTCCTGCAACGGCAGCCCCTGCCGCGCAACCATACCGCCACCGTCACCGGTGCAGGTGTGCGCAGACGTGGCGCTGAAATAGGCGCGGCCATAACCACCCGTTGCCAGAACAACAGTCTTGGCGTTGAACACATGCATGGTGCCATCGTCCAGCTTCCAGGCGATAACGCCCTGACAGACACCATCATCTGACATGATCAGATCAAGCGCAAAGTACTCGATGTAGAATTCAGCCTGCTGTTTCAGCGACTGGCCATAAAGAGTGTGCAAGATGGCGTGGCCGGTGCGGTCTGCAGCAGCACAGGTGCGCTGCACGGCGGGGCCTTCGCCAAATTCGGTGGTGTGGCCACCAAAGGGGCGCTGGTAAATCTTGCCTTCTTCGGTGCGGCTGAACGGCACGCCATAGTGTTCCAGCTCGTAAACCGCCTTGGGCGCTTCACGGGCAAGATATTCCATCGCATCCGTGTCACCCAGCCAGTCAGAGCCTTTGACCGTGTCATACATATGCCACTGCCAATGGTCAGGGCCCATGTTGGACAAGGACGCCGCGATGCCGCCTTGGGCCGCAACCGTGTGCGACCGTGTCGGGAACACCTTGGTGATACAGGCCGTCCGCAACCCCTGTTCGGCCAGACCCAGCGTTGCCCGCAGCCCAGCGCCACCAGCCCCTACAACAATCGCGTCATAGGTATGCGTTTCATATTCGTATGCAGCCATTTGTCAGTTGCTCCGGAGGAATTAAAGTGCGAGCCGGACGATTGCGAAAACCGCAAATGCCGCAGCCGAGTAAGAAAGGCAGATCATCGCAATGATGGTGATCTTGCGTGCCGTGCCATGAACGTAGTCTTCGATAAGGGTTTGCACACCCAGCCGGAAATGGAACCAGCCCACCAGCATCGTCAGGATCGCCACCACCGCCGGGAATGGACGCTGGTAATAGGCGACGACCTCTTCGTAGGGCGCGCCGAGGATCATGCCAAAGGTAAAGACGAAAAGGGGCATCAGCACGATCAATGCCGCCGAAGACACCATCATTTTCCAATGATGTTCGGTCCCTGTTTTTGCGGAGCCCAGCCCCTCGGCGCGTTTACGGTCTGTCAGAAATGCCATTGATCAATTCCCCCTTACAGCACGATGACAGTGAAGATGGTCATCAGCACAGCGGCGATCATCATCACCTGCCCGGCCATTTCCGACTTGTCGACATCCAGCATGCGACCGCTGTCCCAGATCAAATGCCGGATACCGCCGAACATGTGATACCACAGCCCCAGTACCGAAAAGAACATGACCAGATCGCCGAACCAACTGGTCAAGAAACCATTCGCGGTCGCATACGCCTCTGGCCCCGTTGCGGCGGCGACGAACCACCAGACAATCAACAATCCCGATATCAGTAGCGCGTTACCGCTGATCCGAACAAGGATCGAGGTGATCGACGTCAGTTGCGGGCGGTAAATCTCAAGATGCGGCGAAAGCGGGCGATTGCCCCGGTTTACATCTGCCATGTCTATTCCCTTCGTTGGCTGTTGCCGTCTTTAGAAAAACGACGCCTTGCGCCACTTTTGCACCATTCACACAGCAGAGTCACGCAGACGAAGGTGACTAAGGCGTGAAAAAAGGTCGCGTTTGTCACAATTTTTCCACCTTGTGATCACAGAAAATTTTCTTGTGATCACATAATGCCCAAATGGCCGCCGAGGTAGCAAAATGGATTGCCGCCCTCAGAGCGGCATCAAAGCCCAATAGTCGAGGTCCAGCAGCACGTCAGGCGCATATTTGCCGTCATCGGTGCGCAGCACACCTGCCGCACCTTTGGTCGCCACCAGCCGCAGCCTGATTGCGCCGACACCTGCGACGGCAGTTTCAGCCAGCTCCAGCACCTCTGACCAAGCGCGTACAGTATCGCCGGCAAAACAAGGGTTTGCATGTGCACCTGCGTTTAGCGCCACAATCATCTGGGCATTTGCAAGCCCGTTGAATGACAGCGCGCGGGCCAGTGAAATCACATGTCCTCCATAGATCAGGCGCTTACCGTCAGCCCGGTTTGTCGCATCAAAATGCACCTTGGACGTGTTTTGCCACAGCCGGGTAGCAAGCATATGTTCGGACTCTTCAACCGTGACCCCGTCCACATGGTCAATTACCTCGCCCACGGCATAGTCACGCAAGCGATGCGGTTCGCCCGCCAATGTCGCGTCATAGTCATTGAAGTGCAGACCATCCGGCACCTGCAAGTCAGACGGCGCAATCGCCGGGGCAAGCGTGGGCACAACAGTCGCCGGGGCATCGCCCTCGCTCCGTTTGCGCACCATGACCCAGCGGACATAGCTCAGCACGTCAGCCCCATGCTGGTTGCGCCCTGTGGTGCGCACCCAGACCACGCCGGATTTCCCGTTCGAGTTTTGCTTAATTCCGATCACCTCTGACACTGACGTCAGCGTATCGCCCGGATAGACGGGAGCGAGCCAGCGCCCTTCGGCATAGCCCAGATTTGCGATGGCATTCAGCGAAACATCAGGAACGGTTTTGCCAAAGACAGTGTGAAAGGTGATCAGGTCATCCAGCGGCGATGCGGGTAGTCCGCAATTGCGCGCGAATTCATCGGACGAATAGAGCGCGCCGCGGGCCGGATAAAGCGCGTGATAGAGCGCCCGCTCGCCCCCTGACATGGTACGCGGCACCGCATGCGTGATGACGTCACCCACCGCATAATCTTCAAAGAACCGGCCCGCGTTGGTCTTGGTCATTGGTGGCCCAGCTTCATGTCTTTGTCGTATGGTTTTTCAATGTCCTTGGTCACGGCCTGCCCGCAGCGCATCACACCATTGGCCTGATCGAACGCATAAGTCGGATCACCGTACAGAACCCAGCCCTTTGACAGGGCTTCGGACACTTTGTGGCAAAAGGCCGATGTGTCGTCTTCGGTCAGAAGTCGGTATATTTTGGTCATCTTAACCCCAAGGTGGTACGCCAAGCGCGTAGTGAATGCCCATCACGACAACAACAACGACAATGGTAACGACGACTGCCGTGATCTCTTTCTTGACCGGCGCGCGCGGGGGGCGCTGCCATGGGCCTTCCTGCGCGTTGATGATCAGGATTTCGACAATGGCCCATATCAGCAAGCCACCGAACAAGATGAACGACGGCGAGTCCCCATTGACCAACAAATGCGAAACGGCCCAGATCGAAAAGCCTGTCAACTGCGGGTGCCGGACTTTTGTGCCCAGCCAGATCTTTGCGCCCTTGGCAGCACTGGCGGCGTAGAAATAGAAGGCAACGATCATCAGCAGATTGTTGATGCCGACCATCGCCGGGCTCCGGCCCCAATAGAACGCCCCGTCAGCCGACCGATAGCCAAGCACCATCAAGACGATACTGAGGATAATCAACACTGCCATGACCGGATAGCCTGCAGTCCCCAGACCGGCACGCACGCCGGGCAAAAGGCGTTTAAACAGATGCGCCGCCCACCATAGGGCAACCCCGGAGATCAAAAGTGTCATGCGCTCTCCAATTCAGAAATGGCTTCGGCTTTGGCCAAAGTCGCCCGCGCGGTCACGATATGCAAGTTTTCAACGATCCGCCCGTCAACGACAGCGACCCCCTGCCCTGCGGCCTCTGCCGCTTCAAAGGCTTCGATTTGCCGTTGGGCCAGCGCGATTTCCTCCTCTGTGGGGGCAAAAGCGGCATTGGCGATGGCAACTTGCGCCGGATGTATCAGCGTCTTGCCATCAAAACCCAGATCGCGCCCTTCGGCGCATTCGGCACGCAGACCATCATCATCCTTGAAGGCGTTGTAAACACCGTCAAGCGCCACGATCCCCGCCGCTTTTGCAGCAAGGATGCATAATTGCAGGGACGTCATCAGGGCTGCACGGCTGCGCGAGTTCAAGTCCTTTGCCAGATCATTGGTCCCCAGAACAAAACCGGCGATCCTTGGATGATTCGCTATTTCGGCTGCATTCAGGATGCCTTGCGGTGTCTCCATCATGGCCCAGATCGGCAATTCGGGCACAAGGGCGGCCAAGGCATCTACATCCTTGGTGCTGTTGACCTTGGGCAACAAAATCGCGTCGCAGTCCATCGCCGCGACCGCCGCAGCATCAGCCGCGCCCCATTCGGTATCAAGTCCGTTGATCCGGACAATGCGCAGGCGCACGCCATAACCGTCGTCTGCGAGTGCTGCGGTCAGCGTGTCGCGGGCCGAGACCTTGGCATCGGGGGCAACAGCGTCTTCAAGATCAAAAAGGATAACATCAACGGGCAAGCCTCGCGCTTTCTCCAATGCGCGATCTTTCGACCCGGGAATATAAAGGGCGGAGCGGTAGGGACGGGCCAACACTGATTCTTCCTCGCAATAAAGTTGCGCGAAAATGGTCAGAATTCGGCAGATTATTCAAGCGTGATTGCGCCGCAGCGCAGCAAAAAGAGACAAAGAGGGAACATTTTTGGTGTGGAATTTCTGATATGTTTCAATGACTCAGCGCCTCAGAACTTCTAAGGCACTGATATAGATGATGGAAAATTAGCCCACCGTCACGGTGTATTAACTAATTCCAGTCAAGTTCGTTTCAGACTTTGAAGACATACCGACTGCGACGGAGTAACAGCCGCGGTCCCCAATTCGCAGAAAGGTAATCGTCATGAAGCGGAAACTATTCTTAATGTCCTTCGGGATCGGGGCCATGATGCTGGCCGCCAATCACGCAAATGCCCAATCGCGCAATTGCGCAGCCCATGAAGCTGTTGTTGAACGGCTGGCTGATCGTTACGGCGAAAGCCGGAAATCAATCGGGCTTGGCAGCGACAACTCGGTGGTCGAGGTATTTGCCTCTGACACGACGGGCAGTTGGACCATCGTCGTAACGAAACCGGGTGGCCCCACTTGCCTCGTTGCCGCTGGTCAGTCATTCCAGACCGTGTCCGATGCGTTGCCCGACACAGACCAAGGCACCTAGGGTCATAGCGCGCTAACGCCGTCCCATAGCAGTTTCAGGGATAGCAATAGCAGCGCCCAGACAATGAATTTGAAGAACAGCTTTTCGGGCAGGATGCGGACAAGCCGCACGCCCGAAAGCACCGCCAGCCCCGCCGGAACCATCAAGACAAATGCGATCTTGAGATTTGAAACGTTCAACTGGCCCAACGCATAGTAGGGGATCAGCTTGATCAGGTTGATATAGGCAAAGGCGATAATCATCGTACCGGTAAAGGTAAGTTTCTCCATCTTCAGCGGCAGTGTATAGACCTGATAGGGCACACCGCCCGAATGGCTGACAAAACTGGTAAAGCCAGTGATCCCTCCCCAAAACAAACCAGCGCCCCACTTTGGTCTGCGGGCAGGTTTTTCGACCTTGCTGCGCAGCATCATCGTCAGAGCAAAGACGGCGCCAATCAGCCCAAGCAGCGCGACAATCAATGCCTCTGACACCAGATCAACAGTCAGATAGCCCAACAAAACGCCCGGCGGCATGGCCACCATCATGATCAGCAAGACCCGGCCGTTGAAATATTTGCGGTAAGCCATCAAGCCAAAAAAATCAGCCACAATGTAGACCGGCAGCAGCAGGCCCGCCGCCGCAATCGGCGAGATCACCAGCGCCAGCACCGGAACCGCGAGCGCGGTCACAACCGGCACACCACCCTTGCCCAGGCCGACAAAAATGGCGGCAAAGGTCGCCGCAACCCAAAACATCATCCCGTCCACGTCTTGTCCTTTTCCTGAAACCTGCGCCCCGCAAGACTTGCGCCGTCGCCTTCAAAGGAATAGGCACTGCGCCAAACCAACTAGGACAGGACCCACTCCCATGGCCAGACCCAAAATTGCGCTTATCGGTGCCGGACAGATCGGCGGCACGCTCGCTCACCTCGCTGCCGTCAAGGAACTCGGCGACGTTGTGATGTTCGACATTGCAGAGGGCACGCCCCAAGGCAAGTCGCTCGACATCGCGGAGTCCGGCCCTGCGGCCAAGTTCGACGGCTCTTTCAAGGGCACGAACGATTATGCCGATATCGCAGGCGCGGACGTATGCATCGTCACCGCCGGTGTGCCGCGCAAGCCGGGCATGTCACGCGATGATCTGCTGGGGATCAACCTGAAAGTCATGAAGTCGGTCGGTGAAGGCATTGCAGCACACGCACCGAACGCCTTTGTGATCTGCATCACCAACCCGCTGGATGCGATGGTCTGGGCGCTGCGCGAATTCTCTGGCCTGCCGCATAACATGGTTTGTGGCATGGCCGGTGTCCTTGACTCGGCACGCTTCCGGCACTTCCTTGCAGAAGAGTTCGACGTCTCGATGCGTGACGTCACAGCCTTTGTGCTGGGCGGCCATGGCGACACGATGGTTCCTCTGACACGCTACTCGACCGTTGCCGGTATTCCTTTGCCCGATCTGGTGCAAATGGGCTGGACCAGCCAGGAAAAACTGGACGCGATCGTACAGCGCACACGTGATGGCGGGGCAGAAATCGTGGGGCTGCTCAAGACGGGCTCTGCATTCTATGCGCCTGCCACGTCCGGTATCGAAATGGCCGAGGCCTATCTGAAGGATCAAAAACGCCTTCTGCCATGTGCGGCATACGTTGACGGCGCCTATGGGCTGAACGGATTTTACGTGGGTGTCCCAACCATTATCGGCGCTGGCGGCATTGAACGCGTGGTTGAGATCAAGATGAACAAGGACGAACAAGCGATGTTCGACAAATCCGTCGATGCGGTCAAAGGATTGGTCGAGGCCTGTAAAGGCATCGATGACAGCTTGAGCTGAAGCCTGCGTAACGATCACATCCCAAAGGGCATCCGGTTGGGTGCCTTTTTTTTTTGGCAGTACGACCTAAGGCTGCGGGCGCTGCCCACCATGCATAAGTGCGGTGATGCCTTGCTTGTGCTCCGAAAGCCACAGATCAACAGACGCATTGGTCAGATCAATTGCTTCACCGGGAAAATATGTGGCAAGCGCCTGCGTCACATCAAATGGCGGTCTTTGCAGCAAACCAAGTTCAGCCAACGCCGCGTAATCAGGCTGTTTGAGCCGGTCGTGCAACGCATCCGCCTCTGCCGGATCAGCCAAAAGCGCCGCCACCTGTCGCTTTCGATGCGGTGCGGGCGGCATTCCGTCATGATTGGCGAACGCATCCGCCATCCGCATCATTTTGAAGATCCAATGCCGAGTCGTAAGCCCCTCGAAATGCAGCAGTTCGACCGTGTCCGGTGCAATTCGCTTCACCGTCGGCCCATCATCAGCCAACGCTGCCTTTGGCCGATGGATCGAAAGCCGTAGGTCCCGGCCCGTCCGAACGAAACATTTTCCCTGCGTATGCCCGGTCAGGCCGCGATTTGTCAGGTCGTAGTCTTTTCCGAAGGTGGCCCGCCCTTGCGCCTTTTTGCCCGGAAACGGACGCCGAAAGGCCCCGGTCAGAAACGTTGGTTGCATATCCGGCGCACTGATCCGTTCAGCGACGGACAAGGCGCAACAATCCGTTTCATCATCCACCTCAGAAAGATAGTCTCCCAATTGCTCCTGCGTCCAAACGAACTCGTCCGCGTCACAATGCAAGAGCCAATCGCTTTGGCACAGACTGTAGGCATGGCGCGCATTGCGCATCTGACGCACCTCGTGCCGGTGTGGCCGTTTACAACCCAGATTGCGCCAATATGCTGCACCGCAAGCCGTTACTTGAACCTGTGGCAAATGGGAAAACAACGATTGCACCGGGTCATCTGGCCGGTCACAAAAGAGATTCACGGCAGTTGCGCCCAGTGACAGGTGCCACGCAACAAAGGCCTGTACCAACGCAGGTGGTTCATCAACCGTCGCGACAACGGCCCAACTATCAGCTTTGATACCCATTTTTGGAAAGCTACCAGTCAAACGAATCTTTTCAAACCGTTCAATTCCATGAAAAAGCATCCGAGCTTCATTTTTGTGATCACACCCTGAAAAACTGTGATCACAAATGTCGGATTATCCACCGATCACCCATTTTTCAGTTAGAAACCCCTAATTTCTTATGTTCTAAACATGACCAACCGAAGCCATATTGGATCATCCTCATGAACATCCACGAATATCAGGCCAAAGCGCTCCTTGCCAGTTTTGGTGCCCCTGTTTCCGACGGCCGCGCCGTTTTGAAAGCGGAAGACGCGAAAACAGCCGCAGGCGAACTTGATGGCCCTCTCTGGGTGGTCAAGGCGCAAATCCACGCGGGCGGTCGCGGCAAAGGCAAATTCAAAGAAGCCGACGCAGGCGAGGCCGGCGGTGTGCGCCTGACCAAATCCGTGTCAGAGGCGGCGGAAGAAGCCAAGAAAATGCTGGGCCGCACGCTGGTAACGCACCAGACCGGCCCCGCTGGCAAGCAGGTCAACCGTGTTTATATCGAGGATGGGGCCGGCATTGAGACTGAAATGTACCTTGCACTGCTGGTCGATCGCCAGACCAGCCGCGTGGGCTTTGTCTGCTCGACCGAAGGCGGCATGGACATTGAAGAAGTCGCGGCAAACACGCCCGAGAAAATCCTGAACTTCACCGTCGATCCCGCGACCGGTTATCAGCCGTTCCATGGCCGTCGCGTGGCCTTTGCCCTTGGGTTGACCGGCGGGCAGGTCAAACAATGCGTCAATCTGATGGGGCTTCTTTACAAAGCCTTCATCGAAAAAGACATGGAGATGCTGGAAATCAACCCGCTGATCATCACCGACAAGGGCGATTTGAAGGTGCTGGATGCAAAAGTGTCCTTCGACGGCAACGCGGTCTATCGCCACGCCGACGTGGCCGCCCTGCGCGACGAAACCGAAGAAGACCCCAAGGAACTCGCGGCCTCCAAGTATGACCTGAACTACATCGCGCTGGATGGTGAAATCGGCTGCATGGTCAACGGTGCGGGCCTTGCCATGGCGACGATGGACATCATTAAGCTTTACGGCGCCGAGCCTGCCAACTTCCTTGATGTGGGCGGTGGTGCGACCAAGGAAAAAGTGACAGAGGCGTTCAAGATCATCACTTCTGACCCGCAGGTCAAAGGCATTCTGGTCAACATCTTCGGAGGCATCATGCGCTGCGACGTGATTGCAGAAGGCGTTGTGTCGGCTGTCAAAGAGGTTGGTTTGAAAGTGCCGCTTGTCGTGCGTCTGGAAGGCACAAACGTCGAAAAAGGCAAAGAGATCATCAACAACTCCGGCCTCGATGTTATTGCCGCCGACGACCTGAAAGACGGCGCGCAGAAAATCGTGAAGGCCGTGAAAGGATAGTACGGCTTGCGGGTGTTACCCCGCAACGTACGTGATCGCGGACACACACCCGCACTACATAAGATTTTCCAAGGAGGCCCAAATGGCCATTCTCGTAAACGAAAACACCAAAGTCATCTGTCAGGGCCTCACCGGCTCACAGGGGACATTCCACTCTGAACAGGCCATTGCCTATGGCACCAAAATGGTCGGTGGCGTGACCCCCGGCAAGGGTGGGCAGACCCATCTGGACCTGCCGATCTTCAACTCGGTTCACGAGGCGATGCACGCAACCGAAGCCAACGCATCGGTCATCTATGTCCCTCCACCCTTTGCAGCGGATTCAATCCTCGAGGCGATTGACGCCGAAATGGAACTGATCATCTGCATCACCGAAGGCATCCCCGTGCTGGACATGATGAAGGTCAAGCGCGCACTGGAAGGGTCCAAATCGCGCCTGATCGGCCCCAACTGCCCCGGTATCATCACGCCCGACGCATGCAAAATCGGCATCATGCCTGGCCACATCCACAAGCGCGGGTCGGTCGGCGTTGTGTCCCGTTCCGGTACGCTGACTTATGAAGCGGTCAAGCAGACATCAGATTCCGGCCTTGGCCAGTCTACTGCTGTGGGCATCGGCGGCGACCCCATCAAAGGGACGGAGCATATCGATGTGCTCGACATGTTCTTGGACGATGACGAAACCCATTCCATGATCATGATCGGGGAAATCGGTGGTTCCGCCGAAGAAGAGGCCGCTGAATTCCTGACCGCCCAAAAGAAAAAGGGCCGCTGGAAACCCGTCGCCGGTTTCATCGCCGGACGCACCGCCCCTCCGGGTCGTCGCATGGGCCACGCCGGCGCGATTGTTGCCGGCGGCAAAGGCGACGCGGAAAGCAAGATCGAAGCGATGAAAGCCGCCGGGATCATTGTTGCCGACAGCCCCGCAACGCTTGGCGAGGCTGTACTGGAAGCGATTGGCTAGAAAGGTGACACGCAAAGCCGCCATAAATGCCGGACTTGAGACGTTTTCCGCAAAGGGGCAACGCCCCAAGCGGACAAGTCTCCGGCAATTCAGGCTCTTTGCGCCGCTCATCATGTTGGGTCTGGCATCACTGCGCGCATGGGGGCTGCGATTTTGCGGTCCGTCTGATCCGATGCGCAACAACGTCGAGATGTCAGGCCTGTTCACCCGATCAATCCATGTCCCTTCGCCACAAATGTTGCAGTGCGTGTTCTTTGCAGGTTCATGCGCCTTGCCCGCCTCTGCCCCTAAAACCATCAACCTGCCGACAGCAGATATTATCCGCCCAGCCCGAAGAGGTCCCTTATGAACGACCAATCTCCTAATGATGTCTACCACGCCTCCTCATTCTTGCAGGGGCACAATGCTGAATATGTCGAACAGCTTTACGCCCGTTACGCCGACAATCCCGGCGCGGTAGATGAAAGCTGGCAGGCGTTTTTCCGGTCATTGGGTGACACGCCTGCGGATGCCAAGGCAGAGGCCTTAGGCCCATCATGGAGCCGGATGGACTGGCCGCCTGTTCCCAATGATGACCTGACCGCAGCGCTTGACGGGCAATGGCCAGCCGAACCGGAAGCGGCAGGCAAGAAGATCAAGGAAAAGGCCGCCGAAAAAGGCGTGAGCCTTGATGAAACGCAAGTGCGCGCCGCTGTGCTGGACAGTATCCGCGCGCTGATGATCATTCGTGCCTACCGGATCAGGGGCCATCTGATTGCCGACCTTGACCCCCTGGGCATGCGCGCAAACACGCCCCATCCAGAGCTTGACCCGGCGTCCTATGGCTTTACCGCCGCCGACATGGACCGGCCCATTTTCATCGACAATGTGCTGGGTCTTGAAGTCGCTACGATGAACGAAATTCTGGCGATTGTGCAGCGGACTTATTGCGGCACTTTCGCCCTGCAATATATGCATATTTCCAACCCGGCAGAGGCAGGTTGGCTGAAAGAACGGATCGAAGGTTACGGCAAGGAAATCGCCTTTACCAAGGAAGGCCGCAAGGCGATCCTGAACTCGCTGGTCGAGGCTGAGGGATTCGAGAAATTTCTGCACGTCAAATATATGGGGACCAAACGGTTCGGCCTTGATGGCGGCGAAAGCCTGATCCCCGCGATGGAACAGATCATCAAGCGCGGCGGGCAGCTGGGGCTTGATGAAATCGTGATCGGGATGCCCCACCGTGGGCGCCTGTCGGTCCTGGCCAACGTGATGGAAAAGCCCTACCGCGCCATTTTCAACGAATTTCAGGGCGGGTCTTTCAAGCCCGAAGATGTCGACGGCTCCGGTGATGTGAAATACCACCTTGGCGCATCCAGCGACCGCGCATTTGACGACAACACCGTGCACCTGTCGCTGACCGCGAACCCCTCCCACCTTGAGGCTGTTAATCCGGTTGTTCTGGGCAAGGTCCGCGCCAAACAAGACCAGAAAAAAGACACCGACCGCACCCGCGTGATGGCGATCTTGCTGCATGGCGATGCTGCATTTGCCGGGCAGGGTGTCGTGGCCGAAGGGTTCGGGCTGTCCGGCCTGAAAGGGCACAAGACCGGCGGCACCATGCATATCGTCGTCAATAACCAGATCGGGTTTACAACCGCGCCCCATTTCTCGCGCAGTTCCCCCTACCCCACCGACATTGCGCTAATGGTCGAAGCCCCGATTTTCCACGTCAATGGCGACGATCCAGAGGCAGTGGTTCACGCCGCTCGTGTCGCAACTGAATTCCGCCAGAAATTCCACAAGGACGTTGTGCTGGATATTATCTGCTATCGCCGGTTCGGACATAACGAAGGCGATGAGCCGATGTTCACCAATCCGGTGATGTACAAGAAAATCAAGAAGCAGAAAACAACACTGACGCTTTATACAGAACGGCTTGTCAATGACGGACTGATCCCGGAAGGCGAGATCGAGGATATGAAAGCCGCGTTTCAGGCCCACCTGAACGAGGAGTTCGAATCCGGCAAGACCTACAAACCCAACAAGGCCGACTGGCTGGACGGGAAATGGTCGCATCTGGACCGTCAGGATGACGAGAAGTACCAGCGTGGTCAGACCGCGATTGCGCCAGAAACGATGGCCGACATCGGCAAGGCCCTGACAACCGTGCCTGAAGGTTTCCCGATCCATAAGACGATCGGGCGGTTGATCAAATCCAAGCAGGACATGTTCGACAGCGGCACCGGTTTTGACTGGGCCACGGGCGAAGCGCTCGCGTTCGGATCGCTGCAATTAGAAGGCTACCCCGTCCGCCTGTCTGGTCAGGATTGCACCCGCGGTACATTCAGCCACCGCCATTCCGGCCTGATTAATCAGGAAACCGAAGACCGCTACTATCCGCTGAACAACATTCGCAAGGGCCAAGCGCATTATGAAGTCATCGACTCCATGTTGTCAGAATATGCAGTTCTAGGCTTTGAATATGGCTATTCGCTGGCCGAACCCAATGCGCTGACCCTATGGGAGGCGCAATTTGGCGACTTTGCCAATGGCGCCCAGATCATGTTTGACCAGTTCATCAGCTCTGGCGAAAGCAAATGGCTGCGCATGTCCGGTCTGGTTTGCCTGTTGCCGCACGGCTACGAAGGGCAAGGGCCGGAACACTCCAGCGCGCGGTTGGAGAGGTTCCTGACCATGTGTGGCGGCGACAACTGGATTGTCGCGAACTGCACGACGCCTGCGAACTATTTCCACCTGCTGCGCCGCCAATTGCACCGGTCATTCCGCAAGCCGCTTATCCTGATGACGCCAAAATCTTTGCTGCGGCACAAGTTGGCCGTATCGCGGGCCGAGGAATTCACCACAGGCTCCAGCTTCCACAGGGTTTTGTGGGACGATGCGCAACAAGGCAACTCTGACACCAAGCTTGTCGCAGATGACAAGATCAAGCGGGTCGTGATGTGTTCGGGTAAGGTCTACTACGACCTGTTGGAGGAACGCGATGCGCGCGGCATCGACGATGTTTACTTGTTGCGGATCGAACAATTCTATCCGTTCCCCGCCCTATCCGCCGTCAAGGAACTTGAACGGTTCAAAGACGCCGAAATGGTCTGGTGTCAGGAAGAACCGAAAAATCAGGGTGCATGGACCTTTATCGAACCCAATCTGGAATGGGTCCTGACGCGCATTAAAGCCAAGCACATCCGCCCCGTTTATGCAGGCCGGAACGCCGCCGCGTCACCCGCAACCGGTCTGGCCAGCAAACATAAAGCAGAACAAGCAGCCCTCGTAAATGATGCGCTGACAGTCGAAGGATCAAAGAAATGAGCACTGAAGTCCGCGTCCCAACCCTTGGCGAATCCGTCACCGAAGCGACCGTCGCCACATGGTTCAAGCAGCCCGGCGATTCAGTTGCCGTTGATGAAATGCTTTGCGAACTCGAAACGGACAAAGTCACCGTAGAGGTCCCAAGCCCGATCGCCGGAACCCTTTCCGAGATCGTGGCGGCAGAAGGCGAGACCGTAGGTGTTGACGCCCTGCTGGCCCAGATTTCCGAAGGCGACGCAGCCCCCGCCCCCAAGGCCGAAACGCCAAAAGCGCCTGAAACGCCCGCGACCCCGGAACCGGCTGCACCATCTGCCGCCGCGCGGACTGACGTGGAAAACGCCCCCTCTGCCAACAAACTGATGGCCGAAAACAACCTGACGGATGTGCAGGGAACCGGCAAGGACGGCCGCGTGATGAAAGAGGACGTGTTGAACGCCCTCGCCAAGCCAACCGCCGCTCCGGCAGCGCCCGCCGCCCCGCGCGCACCTGTCGCCGCCAATCAGTCGGAACGCGAAGAGCGGGTGAAAATGACCCGTCTGCGCCAGACCATCGCAAAGCGCCTGAAAGACAGCCAGAACACCGCTGCCATGCTGACCACCTATAATGAGGTCGACATGACCGAGGTCATGGCGCTGCGCAACGAATACAAAGACCTGTTCCTGAAAAAGCATGGCGTAAAGCTTGGCTTCATGTCCTTCTTTACCAAGGCCTGCGTGCATGCCCTGAACGAAGTGCCCGAAGTGAACGCCGAAATTGATGGCACTGATGTGGTTTACAAAAACTACGTCAACATGGGCATCGCCGCAGGCACACCGACCGGCCTTGTTGTCCCTGTCATCAACGACGCCGACCAGATGTCATTTGCCGCAATTGAAAAGGCGATTGCCGAAATGGGTGCCAAGGCCCGTGACGGCAAGCTGTCCATGGCCGAAATGCAGGGCGGCACCTTCACCATCTCCAACGGCGGGGTCTATGGCTCGCTCATGTCCTCACCCATCCTGAACCCGCCGCAGTCGGGTATCCTTGGCATGCACAAGATTCAGGATCGTCCAATGGCCATCAACGGTGAAGTGGTGATCCGCCCGATGATGTATTTGGCGCTGTCCTATGACCACCGGATCGTCGATGGCAAAGGGGCCGTGACATTCCTTGTGCGGGTGAAAGAAGCGCTTGAGGACCCTCGGCGGTTGTTGATGGATCTGTAAACAGACTGAGTTGGCCCAATAATGTCCGTGAAAGTCGAATTGCTGATGCCTGCACCAGCATTTCTTCTGTTGGCAGGATGCTGGGAAGCGGGAGCGGCAGAACTAAGTGATGGTCCACTTCCGAAAAGCTGTCGCGCTTCGCTGCAATCCACGAGACAGGGTCGCACCCGGACCTCGGGGTGGGCGCTGTGATGGCTCCGTTTTGCAAAACATCGCCAAGAGTCGCAAAGACAGCGCAAATCGCAACGCCGCAAAAGCGCCCTCCCCATGGGGGAGGTTCGCGCGCTGCCCGGCGATGCTAGGCGGATGCGCTATATGACTCGTGGGCCTTTGAAAATTTAGGGAATCGGAATTATGACACCTGAACTCACAGTCTTGGCCCTCGCCGCACTTCTGCAAGGGCTGCAATTCTCTCTCTACTCAGCGACCTCGATCGCGCAGGTCGGCCCCGAGAAAGCCGCTGGCCCCCGTGACAACAAGATTGAATTGACCGGTGGCGCGGGCCGTTTGCAGCGTGCGCTGACGAACCATTTTGAAGGGCTGATCCTGTTCACTATTGCCGTCGTGGTCATCAGTCTGGGCGACAAAGGCACCGGGTTCAGCGCGACTTGCGCATGGACCTATCTGATTGCCCGCGTCCTCTATGTGCCCGCCTACTATTTCGGCTGGGTCCCATGGCGGTCGGTGATCTGGTTTGTGGGGTTTCTCTCGACCATACTCATGATATTGTCAGCCCTGATCTGAGTTACAACTGTATGTATAGTATATTTACGCTGTATTTACGCCATCTGTACGACGCATAGAATTGAAAACCGCCCAAAGGAGTCCCCATGTCCAGCTACGATGTCATTATTATTGGTGCCGGTCCCGGCGGCTATGTCTGCGCCATCCGCTGTGCCCAACTTGGGATGAAAGTCGCTGTGGTCGAAGGCCGCGAAACGCTGGGCGGCACCTGCCTGAACGTCGGGTGTATCCCATCCAAAGCCATGCTGCACGCCAGCCATATGCTGCACGAGGCAGAGCATAATTTTGCCTCCATGGGCCTGAAGGGCAAAGCGCCTTCTGTCGATTGGAAGCAGATGCTTGCCTATAAGGACGAAACAATTGGCCAGAATACCGGCGGCATCGAATTCCTGTTCAAAAAGAACAAGATCGACTGGCTGAAAGGCTGGGGATCAATCCCAGAGGCGGGCAAGGTCAAGGTGGGCGACGATATCCACGAGGCCAGGCATATCGTGATTGCCTCAGGGTCCGAGGCATCCTCCCTGCCCGGTGTTAAGGTTGACGAAAAGACGGTCGTGACCTCGACCGGCGCGCTGGAGCTTGGCAAAATCCCCAAGAAGCTTGTCGTGATCGGCGCAGGCGTCATTGGCCTTGAACTTGGGTCCGTTTATGCGCGTTTGGGGTCAGAGGTGACGGTGGTCGAATTCCTTGACGCCATCACTCCCGGCATGGACGCTGAAATCGCCCGACAGTTCCAGAAAATGCTGACAAAGCAGGGATTGAAATTCACGCTTGGCGCTGCTGTGCAGGGCGTCACAGTCAAGGGCGCCAAAGCGACCGTGACCTACAAACTGCGCAAGGACGACAGCGAACATACGCTGGCCGCCGATACGGTGCTGGTTGCGACAGGTCGCAAGCCCTATGTCGAAGGGCTTGGGCTGGACGCGCTTGGTATGGAAATGACTGATCGCGGCCAGATCAAGACAGATGCCAAATACGCCACCAACATTGCCGGCATCTATGCCATCGGTGATGCGATCGAAGGGCCAATGCTGGCCCATAAGGCCGAAGACGAAGGCATGGCCTGCGCCGAGGGCCTTGCCGGGCAACATCCCCACGTCAATTACGGTGTGATCCCGGGCGTCATCTACACCCACCCCGAAGTCGGCAGCGTCGGCGAAACCGAACAGACGCTGAAGGAAAAAGGCCACGCCTACAAGGTTGGCAAGTTTCCCTTTATGGGCAACGCCCGCGCCAAGGCGAATTTCGCAGGTGACGGCTTTGTCAAAATTCTGGTGGATGCCGCGACCGACCGCATTCTTGGCGCCCATATCATCGGTCCAATGGCGGGTGACTTGATCCATGAAATCTGCGTCGCAATGGAATTTGGCGCCGCCGCCGAGGATATCGCCCGCACCTGCCACGCGCATCCGACCTATTCGGAAGCGGTCAGGGAAGCCGCACTTGCCTGCGGTGACGGGGCGATCCACGCCTGACCAATGTGGTCAAATCTGCAAGATAATGGCCGCGTTGGGGATGAACCTGACGCGGCTTTCTTACGTCACACAATATCACCGATCATCGGTCAACGGGGCTATTTGCGCGCCATCCTGCGGCTTGTCTGGACTGACCGTCAAAGACTGCCCTGATCGCCATTTGCGCGCAATATTCCGGAACGGGATGCTGTAGAGCTTCCAAACAGAGTTATATTCGCTTTCTTCCATGCCATAGATTCCGAATTTCACGTCTCTGGCGTCCTCGGGCATGTGGTATGTCTTGAACAACACATCCCAGAGCGGAAACATGAAGGCGAAATTTTTGTCCAGATGATCCGGATGGCAGCTATGATGCACATGGTGGTGCGCCGGCGACGGAAAAATCATCGACCATTTACCCGGCCAGCGAAGCCAGATGTGCGAATGGCGCAGATGATATCCCCCCAGATTGAACAGGAACACCAGCAGCGGGACACCCAGCACAACGGGCATATTGGGCAAATACCCCAAGGTCGCGCTGACACCACCCATGACAACCCCGTAAACCGCCCCGATCCCCAGTGCATAGGCGACATTGTCGAACGGGTGTTCGCGAAAGTTGGAGATCGGGTGCATCACTTCGGGGCTATGGTGAACCTTGTGAAACTCCCACAGAAGCGGAATTTTGTGCTGCAAGTAGTGCAGGTAAAAGGCTGTGAAATCGGTGATTGCAATAATCACAACCATGTAGAGCAGAGAGATAAGAATATCAGCAAGCCCCGGCACCTCTGACGTCCGGATCGCATCGACAAGGCTATCTCCACCGGTTGTCACCCCAAAGGCAAAGGCCATCGTGGCACCTGTCAAACCGACATACAGCAGCTTGCCCGTGAACTGGTTCACCAAGAAGAATTTGAAATCCAGCCATGCAGAGGGATGGCTCCAGACTGAACGCGGAAGCAGGAACGCAAGAAACGAATCGTCCGCCGTCTTTGTCTTGCGTCGCAGATAGACCCAGAAAGCAAAGGCGAGGCCACCCGCAATATAGATCACATACAGCCGACCTGATGGGTCAAACGGCATCTGGACAAGTGACCAGAACTGCTCTGCAAGAACAGCAAAGATACTCTCAAAAAAAGCGAGAAACTGGTTCATCGTCAATGCTCACCCCATGTATCGCAAAGCCTAGCTTATCTTACCTGCCTATATGGCTTTTTTTGAGCATAATTGCGACCAAAGCCTGCCTGCCAACAATGAAAAGATGAAATCACGCGCCTTTGACAGGTTTCGCCTTCCTCGTGCGAAGAACTCTGACAAACGCCCCAGACAATTTCGGAAAAAAACACAACTACGCCACAATTCCACCCTTAAAAGAGGGTCGTGCCGGGCGAGTGAAGGAATAGTTTCATGAAGAACGCATTCTTTGCATTTATGTGCCTGCTGGTATGCGCAGCACCCGCAAATGCCTTGTCGTTCGACGATCTGCGCAATCTCTCCAAGGATGACCTCCGGAACTTTTCAATCGATGACCTGATGGTCGAGAAGTACGAATTCATCGCCCCGACACGTATTCCGAGCGAAGCAGCCACGCGGGCCCCGTTGGGCGAAAACGGCAGGATGTCGCTCTGCTATCTGACGCGCGGGATCGAGATTTTTGGCTACTCGGTCACAAAGGACGTGCAAAGCTATGTGCTTGCCAGTGATGGCTGCGCAGGCACAGCAGACGCCGAGATTCGCCCGTTCGACTCAGACCAGATGATGGCGGCCCAGTCCGCCACGCTGAACCTGATTGATGCGAACATCCCTCCGGTCGCAAAAAACGACATGAGGCGAAACATCGAAACCTACGGACTTCTGGCCGGTGTGGCGCTATTGATGCTTGCCATAATCATCAAACGTCTGAAGTCGTTGCTTGGGATTAGCCGCCAAGGGCCACTGCGCAAGAAGGCTGCGCATGCTCTGCTTCTCGCGCTTTGCCACGCCGCCAAATGCGATGGTCTGGTGGCCTCCAAGGAGATCAGCATGATCGGCAAGACCATGAAACGGCTTGCACAGCGAAATTACTCAACGGCTGAGATCATGCGCATTTCTGACCGGGTGCATATCAATCTTTCGACCGAGGATTATATCAATTTCGGCAAAGGGCTGCGGGACCGGGAAAAGGATCTGATGCTTAAGGGCGTGCTCTATGTCACTATGGCAGGCGACCGTATGCTGCCTGCGGAATACACGTTTGTTTCAGAACTAGCGCATGGGCTTGGCATCCCCGCAGAGGACTTCCGCAGGGTCATGTACGACGCTTTTGCCGAAAAAGAGGCAAACCCCATCTAAAACTTGCGCCTGTCGAGGTCAGCCCTTCAACATCCGCAAACCTTGTATGGCATCGGTGCGCACGGCAAGCCGTAGTCCCGGTTCATCCCCGGCCTTAAGCGCCGCGAGAATATGCTTGTGATGGAATGGTGGCTCTTTGCGGTTCAGCCGCCCGTAGAGCGCGCGCATCGTCGGCCCCAATTGCAGCCAGACCGTTTCGGTCATGGCGAGCATTGCTGGGGCCTGCGCCCGCAAATAAAGGGTCCGGTGAAATTCCAGATTCATCCGGATATAGCCCGTCGCATCATGACGGGCGATCATCTGGCTGACCCCTTGGTTGATGGCCTCCAACCGGTCCAGCAAGGCAAAATGCGCACGCGGCAGGGCACGAGAGGCCAATTCGGGCTCTAGCATGGCGCGCAAAGCCGCAAGTTCTTCGATACGTTCATTTGTCAGCGCAGGTGTGGATACCCGGCCGGACGAAGACAGGAAAAGCGCGCCTTCGGCCACCAGACGCCTGACCGCCTCGCGCGCGGGCGTCATCGAAACATCATAGGTCTTGCCGATCCCGCGCAGGGTCAGGGCCTCTCCGGGCTCGATCTCGCCGTGCATGATCCTAGTGCGCAAAGCACGATAGACCCGTTCATGGGCAGCAGTCGTGGGGTCAACGGGGCGGGCGGATAACATCATATGCAAGTTGTGATTACAAAGTGCAAAATCGTCAATCCGCGAAGATCACGCGATGCAGCTGGTCTCCATGTTGACGCAACCATTTTCGCGGGCTGTCGTAGTCTGGAAACAAATCCCCGACCACCGCCCAGAAAGCAGGGCTATGATTCATTTCCCGCAAGTGTGCGACTTCATGAGCCGCCACATATTGCAGAACCTCGGGCGGTGCCATGATCAGCCTCCAAGAATACATCAAAACGCCCTGACTGGAACAAGACCCCCAGCGCGATCTGGTATCGCGCAGCGACAAACGGCTGTATGTCTGTCCCAGCTTGGCGGCATAATGGTCAGAGGCGGCAGCCAACCGGTTGCGCGCATGGGATTTCAATAAGCCCTGCACGCTTGCCCCCACCGCAGCACCGGACGCAACCGCAATCTGGTCAGGCTCCATCCGCGACCGTTTGCCCGCACCCAAGACAATCGGAAGCGCGCGCCCTTCGACCAAAACCGTCCCCCCGACCCGTACCTGCTGAGCTGGGGCCAGATCTGCCAGATGCCCACGTAACCAGCTTTCTCTGTCACGCAAAAAAGCGATCCCTTCACGCTCGGCTGCGCGGATGGGTAAAGTCAGGGTCACACGGCCATCCAGCCGCGACACCCGCAGCGACAACCGTTTGGCCCGGGCCGACCGGCGCAGCGTTACGTCAATCGCAGGGTTGCCTTCAAGCCTGTGACGTCCCATATCCAACACTCGTATTGTTCATGTGCCAAAGGCTTTGACACGCCCTGCTGCTTATGGCAGTTGGCACCGATAACCCGCAAGGGTCCAAGATAGATTTTGAAGGGACAGCCAATGCCTAAGGAAGAGTGGGGCACAAAGCGTCTTTGCCCCGAGACCGGCAAACGCTTCTACGACCTGAATGCCACGCCGATTATAAGCCCCTACACGGGCAAGGAAGTCACCGTTGATACGTCCAAGACCCGGACAATGGTTGCAGACGCCGAAGATGCACAAACCAAGAAGATGGAGGAATCGACCGAGGACGAGGATCTGGTGCTCGACGATGACGACGACGATGACGTCGACCTTGGTGATGATGTTCTGGAAGATGACGACGACGACACGGTGTCGCTTGACGAACTGGCCGATGTCGCCACTAACGACGACGAATAATTTGATTGCAAGCCGGGCGTTTTCTACTTGATCTCGCCCGCTTCGCTGCCTAGACAGCAGCACGCCGCGGCAATTGCCGCACGGATGGGGCCTTAGCTCAGTTGGGAGAGCGCTTGCATGGCATGCAAGAGGTCAGGGGTTCGACTCCCCTAGGCTCCACCATTCGCCCCCTTTCTCTTTATGGTGAATTACAGGTCCTTCAGGGGCAGCTATTTGTCAGGATTCGTTGGTCAGCATGGGACAGCGAAACATGGCAGGCCGCCACGTGTCGGAAATCATTGCCCCCCTGCTCCCTCAGACCCAGCGCAAAAACCTAACCCCCCTTGGGAAGTATCGGGACTAAATCGCGAAGAGGGGGCATGTGACCGTACCCCGAGGAGAGACCATCAAGTCGGGCTGAAATGAACCGATCAGCAAATCAAAATCACCGCTACCGAGAACTTGACCTTCATGCATCACAGCAGTGTGCATGAATGGCCGGGTTCTGCCACATGGCCGCACAAATGATGGCGCACAAAGAAGACAAGAAAGGACATGCCAGCGTTGATCGCAACAAGACCACTGAGACATGAACAAGGGTGGGTCAAATCTCGGTGACAATCAACATTTCTGCTCTTCATTACGCATGCGCAATCAAGGCAGGAGTAGATTAGTTGGCGGTTGATCAAAGATATATCTGGCGAGCGATCCCGATTTTATCGAGGAATTTCTCGTCGTGGCTGACCACAAGGATTGCCCCGTCATACGCATTCAACGCTGTTTCCATTGCTTCGATGGCTTCAATGTCAAGATGGTTGCTTGGTTCGTCCAGCAGGAGAAGTTTCCGCGGTTGACTGTGTCCAAGGGTGCAGGCCAAGGCTGCACGCATCCTTTGACCCCCGCTTAGTGAACCGATGCGTTGATTTGCGTCATCACCGCGAAAGAGAAAGCGGGCGAGAGTCGCACGGCGGGCGTTCTCGCTGGCGTTGGGATCTATCCGCGCGATCGCCTCGCGAACAGTCTCGTTCGGGTCTAGCAGGCTGAGGTCCTGGTCGATCATCGCGGCAGGCACTTGAACGGAAACAGACCCCTGCTGCGGTTTGAGTAGCCCCTCGATACAGGCAAGCAGGGTTGATTTTCCCGTTCCGTTCGCCCCGCAAACGGCAACACGCTCGGGACCTCGGATCGAGAACGAAATCCCCTCAAGCAGGGGGATGTGCGTTTGGTGTCGAAATTGAACTGCCTCAACCCGCAACACATCCACGCCTGAGGCCAGACCAGATGGAGCGATATCCATAGCCAACGGCTCCAGCCTCTCCATTTCTTCGCGGGCGGTTTCAAGCGCGCCCTCAGCCTTTTCAGACTGGCGGCTACGAAGCCGTGCAGCGGATGCGCCTGAGCCTTCACTGCGCTCCTTTGCGGCGTTTAACAGAAGTTTTGATTGACTACCCGACGCACGAAGCTGTTTTCCCTGCCGGTCTGTGCGCGCTTTGCGTTCCGCCGCAACCTGTGCACGTGCCCGGGTTGCGGCAACAGCACGCTCCGCCTGCACCAACGCGTGTTCTGCAGAAGCCATTTCGGCATCCTTTTCCGCGCGAAAGACCTGATAGTTACCGCCATAGACGCGTGCGCCAAGGGTCGTCAGCTCAACGGTTTCGTCCATTTCATCAAGCAGGCTGCGGTCGTGACTTGCAACAACAATGCAGCCGCGCCAAGCACGCAAGGCATCAATAACATATTGCCGTCCTGCCCGATCAAGGTGGTTCGTGGGCTCGTCCAGCAAAAGTGCATCATGCTGAGCGAACATGAGTGCAGCGAGACTGGCCCGGGTCCGCTGGCCACCGGACAAGGATGCCAGAGGCGTTTGAGGCGTGTGCTCGAGCCCCATGTTGCTCAGAGCCACCTGCAATCTCGCCTCAAGGGTCCAGTCCGCATCGGCAAAATCATCTTGGTTGGCTTCGCCGCGTTCAGCCCGCGCCAGAATCATGAGTTGTTGCGTGGCACCAAACAAGTCAGCAATCGTGGCGTCTTGATCGCACGCTGGGTTTTGACGCAGAAAGCCAACCGAAGGTGGTTTTGTGACTGTCCCCGCCGATGGGGTCAGCTCGCCTGTGATGATACGAAGAAGCGTCGATTTACCTGTTCCATTTCTACCGACAAGACCGGTCCTCAACGCGCCAAAGGTTACGGTCAAATTGGCAAGAATGGGTTCGTTTTCAGGTGTGTGCCAGCTCAATCCGGCAAGAGAGATAGTAGACATAATTTGCGCCCCAATGAGGAAACCGAGTGGTGATCAAACGGTGAGTGCGCAATCCATGATGATGTCTCCAAAACTGATTGGTCTTCGAATAATGGGCATCTTACAAGAAAACAAGGGATTGCTGGCCGAAAGGCTTGCCGTGACCGCAGCTTCCACGCCTATTTGATGTTGGTCATTGAAATGCGGCGATAAAATCTGCTCATCGCCGCATTGCCATGGTTGCCCTGACATCGCCTCTGCATCAAATGGCTGCAAAAATCTGCCTGCGGCGCCAAATCGAACCAGACATGAGCAGGCTGACACAGAATGCGAGTTCCGCAAGCACAGGCAACCCATAGGCCGGCGCAAAGACTACGAACATATCCGGCGCGAGGAAGCGCATTCCACTGCCTGCAAGATAGACAGCACCCGCAGCAATGATCCCCCCTCCGATGATTTTGGGAAACATGCCGGAGTTCCAGATCAGCAGGCCTGTCAGAAAGCTGTTGATCGCAAAGAAGATCAATCCCAGATCATAGCCATGCGCGTGCAGATTAAGATATGCGAGGGCGAGGGCCTCGGTCTCTGCGCCGCCCAGACCTACGCTGTCCTGCCCGCCAGTGATCAGAAGCCATGCGACCTGCATATTGAGCAGATTGGCGGCGATCAGAACGGACTGAATCAATCGGAAGACCATCGCTGCCAAAGCCAGAATCGGTGCGACGGACCGGAACAACACAAAAAGCGTGATTGCCAGAGCCGCGTCAGCCACTGCCATGATGACATCAGCGATGATCGCCAATGGCAGGGTCAGCCCGGCAGCGCGGACTGCAACGGCTGTTGCGGAAGCTGACGAGAGATCAACAAGCGGACCGCGCAGGGCGACTTCGGCGCCGATGCCGCAGATGATGATGACGAGATAGAGAAGACCAGAGATAAGGGCGAGCGATAGGTCGCTTTGATTCAGTTGGCGTTGCATGGGTACATTCCTTTTGGTTGATGGATTTCAGGTGTGGGATGTGAGCAAGGATGCTTGGCGGTGGTCGCGGGCTGATTGCGCGGCGCGACTGACGATCGCCGGGGCCTTGCCAGACAGGCTGGCATCGGTGAGGGCATTGACCATGAACAGTGCAAAATCGGTGCGGCGCGTCCGGTTGGACGCAAGGATCGGATCACCGACGTTCGCGGCCCAGACTGGCAACCCTTCGGTTTCGCCTTCTTCCAGATCAGAGGCCCGGACGATGGTCCAGTCCCTGTCCGCGCCGAATACCAGTTGTGCTGCCGCTTCCTGATCGTCGATGTCGGCCATCTGCGTGAGCTTTGCGATCCGTCCGAAGACCCAAGACTTGATCCGCTCTTTCAGCGGATAGCGGTCGGTATCTTTCAATTTGACATGCCAACCGCAGGAAAAGACCAAACGTGCGTCGGGCTTGGCATATCTGAGAACCGCCTCAGCCATTCGCGTGGCCATCCGGTCGCGCCCCCAGGGCACGAGCACGGTCAATACGCCGTCCGCGTCCTGCACGGCCTTGCGTATGATCTCCGGGTCTGTGGTACTGCCGGGTATGACGCTGATCCGCTGACCGAACCGCGCAAGCTTATCGACACTTTCCGGTCGGCAGACGCCAGTCACCTCGTATCCGCGGGACAGGGCGTGTTCGGTCATATACTGACCAAGCTTGCCGGATATTCCGATGATCGTGATGCGTTTCATGGTATGTCCTTTCATTTCGGGCGATGCATTGCCCAAAGGATGAAAGAACAGACGCGCGGGAATAACCGCCCCGGCGGAAAATCACTCTTTAGCGGTTGTTAAGAATGGGTCAGACGGCCAACGCGCCACGTAGGTGATCAATGAAAGCCAATACGCGCGCATCCATACCAAGTCGCGAGCCCGTCACCGCGTAGATGTCCCTCGTGGGCAACGTGTAGTCTGGCAGTACCCGCATGAGTTCGCCACGCGCCTCTGGGCCTTTTGACACGAAACTGGGCAGCGGGCCGATGCCGTAGCCAGCGGCGAGTATTTCTGACAGGACAATGCTGTTGGATATCTTCAGGTCCGGATCGACGCTGATCGTCTCGGTGCTCTGCGGTCCGGTCAGAGCCCATTCCAACAAATGGTCGGCAAGCAGGAAGCCTGCGATACGATGTCCTGCGATTTCGTCAGGGCTTTGCGGGGTACCATGTTTTGCCAGATATGCAGGCGATGCGAACAGTCGCTGATGAAAGGTTCCGATCTTGCGCGCAATCAGGGAACTATCCTGCAATACAGCGCCCACCCTCAGTGTAAGGTCAATACCTTCTTCGACAACATCCACAACCCGCTCCTCGAGCGCCAACGTCACACGCACGTCGGGATACTCTGACAGAAAGCCGGGCAGCATCGGCCCAATGATCGCCTGACCAAAGGAATTGGAGCAACCAATCTTGAGCGGGCCGCTTACCGTGCTGGCGCTCTCACGGATGCCGTCCTCAACACGCGCGACCGCTTCAACGATGTCGCGCGCCTCGTCATAGAAGCGTCTGCCGTGGTCGGTCAGCGACATTGACCGGGTGGTGCGTGTCAGCAAGGTCGTACCGAGGCTTTCTTCAAGCAGCTTGACCTCGCGGCTCAGTAATGCGGCTGACACACCGAGATCATCCGCAGCTCTCGAAAAGCTGCCGCGTTCGACAATGCGGCAAAAGGCCTTCATGACGGATAGCTTGTCCATGCCTCATTATAGGCTTGCAAACGGGTAGATCGTCCAGCGATCTTGGTGATACTGCGGGAAAAGATACCTTAAAAAGGAAGATGCGGTCGTCTTATTCAGGAAATCAGCGCTTGTTGCACCCAAACTCAGACTGACTTTAATATTCTGATCAGCGTGAACATGGCATCCAAAATTGGTTACGCTCACTGCGTCTCATAGTGTTCGCGGGATATTCACCCCGGTTCCGAGACAACTCTGCCCCAAATTACACAAGTGCTAGTGGGTCCAGACGCCACGCCGGTTGGTTGCAAAATTCTCGCCATATCCGCCAGGGCGGATGTTGGCCTTGCGGCGTTTGGGTTCCTGCACGACCGGATCAATCCCCTTGTCGCGGGCGTAATGCAAAGCGGCTTCCTTGGTATCAAACGTCAGTTTGACCTGCGACTGCGTGTCAGAGGACGAAGTCCAGCCCATCAAAGGATCAACCTCGCGGGCGGTCTCGGACACATACTCCAAGACCCAATGTTTTGTCTTTGCGGTGCCCGACGACATGGCCGTGCGAGCGGGCTGATAGATTCGTGCACGCATCTGATACTCCTGATCCTGAGGCTTTATCCGGCAAACACGCATGGCACGCAAGGGTTTCGGTCTGGCAAAGACTCGGGGGAATTGCAGTCTGCGCCAATAGCACGCAGGACGACTACCAAAACGTCTGCCAAAAAGGCGCGCCAATCCTCGTTTCCTAAACCGCCGTGCCTGCGTCCAACCTATCCAGCCAATCCTGCGCTTCTTTCAGCACCTTATCGCGCCGTTTCTCGTCCATCCTGTCCCAGACGCGGTACATATTGCCCATACGCGGGTTACCCTTGAAACGTTCCCGATGCCGGTCAAGGAAATGCCAGTACAACAGGTTGAACGGGCAGGCGTCGGGGCCGGTCTTGTCCTTCACCTTATAGGCACAGGACCCGCAGTAGTCCGACATTTTATGAATATAATTCCCGGACGAAATGTAAGGTTTTGACGCGATGATTCCCCCATCCGCAAACTGCGACATGCCAATCACATTGGGCGCCTCGACCCATTCATAGGCGTCGGCGTAAACAGCGAGATACCACTCATGCACCTGCACAGGATCCACGCCCGCGAGCAGCGCGAAGTTGCCCGTTACCATCAGGCGCTGGATGTGGTGGGCATAGGCCTCGTCCCGCGTCTGCGCCACGGATTTCGCCATGCAGTTCATCTTGGTCTCGCCGCCCCAATAGACGGCAGGCAGATTGCGGGTATGGTCCAGCGCGTTGCGCGAGTTATAGTCAGGCCCCTCGCGAAAATAGATGCCGCGCACATATTCGCGCCAGCCAATGATCTGGCGAATGAACCCTTCGACCGCATTCAGCGGCGCGTCGCCATCGAGATAGGCCTGCTCTACCTGCTGACAGACCTCCAGCGGGTCAAGCAGGCCAGCGTTGATATAAAGCCCGATTATCGCATGATAAAGAAAGCGATTATCGTTTAGCATCGCATCCTGAAAATCACCGAATTTCGGCAATCCGCCTTTGATCCAGTGTGTCAAGTGCCTGCGGGCCTGGGTTTGATCCGTGGCGAACCAGAAATTTTCAACATTTCCAAAATTGTCGGCAAAACGGTCCGCGACCAGTTCCAACACCTCTTGCACGGTGTCATCCGGCGTGAACTGCATCGGCCCGCTATAGTCAACCTGATCAGGCGCGGGCTTGCGGTTGTCGTGGTCGTAGTTCCATTTACCGCCTTCGGGCTGATCGCCATCCATCAACAGACCGGTCTTGCGGCGCATGTCGCGATAGAAATATTCCATCCGCAACTGTTTGCGGCCCTCGGCCCACGCGTCAAATTCATCATGGCTCGCGATAAAACGGTCATCGGGCAATTGATGCGCCTTGATCGGCAAATCCCCCAGCGCTTCGATCAGCCGCCATTCGCCGGGTTCGGTATAGACAACGCCCGCAGCCTCATGCTCTGACGCGCGGCGGATCAACTCACCTGTGATTGACCCGCTGTTGTCGGGCTCATCCCACTTGGTGTAGGCGACCTTCCAGCCATCATCGCGCAGTTTCCGGGCAAATTTGCGCATGGCTGCAAAGGTAAAGGCGATTTTCTTGGGGTGATGGGGGACATATGTGGCCTCTTCCATCACTTCGGCCATCACAACCACATCGTTCGCCTTGTCCGTCTTGCGCAGGGCGGACAGATTTGACGACAGCTGATCGCCCAGAACAAGAACCAGCCTCACCAGGGAATCTCTTTCGCGGCGTAGTCGTAGAACCCCCCGGTGTGTTCCGGTTTTAGCGCTTTGATGACGCGGAGCAGATTTTCAGCGGCTTCTTGTGGCGGCACGGTTTTGTGCCGTCCGGCATACTCGGCAGTGAATGGCGTTGCCACGGTGCCGGGATGGAGGGCGACACAAAGCGATTCCTTATGCGAACGCCCCAATTCGATTGCCGCGCCGTGGACGATCTGGTTCAGGGCGGCCTTGGATGCGCGGTAGCTGTACCAACCGCCAATCTGGTTGTCCCCGATTGAACCCACGCGTGCCGACAGCGTCGCCACAACCGCGCGCCTGTCTTTTGGTATCAGCCGGGCAGCATGGGACAGAACCAATGCGGGCCCGATTGTGTTGACCTGAAAGACACGCGCCATGTCGTCATGCTTTAGCGCACTCAGGCTTTTTTCCGGGCGTCCGGTCAACGGTGCAAGAATACCGATTGAAATAAAGATCAGATCAAACGGCCCGTCCAGCCTGTCCAGACAGCGGGCGACTGTTGCGGGGTTGCTGACGTCGAACCCATCCACGGACCGGGACAGGCGGGTAACGTCGACCCTGTCGGCTTCAAGCTGGTCGGCGACCGCTGCGCCGATGCCACCAGAGGCGCCTATGATCAAAGCTGATTTCATGCAACCGTACCTAAGTCGCAAAGGCCACGTTGCAACAGGAACTTCGCACGGCTCCGGCAAAATTGGATGGTGACAATGTGCGGCGTCACTCAAAATGGAAAAATTTATCTTGTTGGCGGCATTCATCACTTTTCAACGCTAAAAAGGTTTGTATAGTCGCCGACATGGAAAAGCGCGCCCATATCATCAGCATTGCCCCCAACGGGCTGCTTTCACGCGATCTCCTACTCCTTAGCTGCCTCTGAGCGTGCCTTTTGGCGCGTCCGCTCAGAGGGGAACAGCGCCAGCACACGCAAGCTAAGGAAATATCATGCAAAATAATCATATCGACTGGATTGGTCCTGTAACTTTCGGTCCGGGTGGGCTTTTCACCCTACCCCCAAATGTCGTAGGTCGCGCCACGGCCAGCACCCCGATGAATAGCGTTGCGGAAACATCCGCCGCCCACACGATCAAATTTGAAGGATCACGCTCATGACCAAGGATAAAGTCCTGATCTTCGACACGACATTGCGCGACGGCGAACAAAGCCCCGGCGCCACCATGACACATGATGAAAAGCTGGAGATCGCCGAACTGCTGGACGAAATGGGCGTCGATATCATTGAGGCCGGCTTTCCGATTGCATCCGAAGGCGATTTTCGCGCTGTCAGCGAAATCGCAGAGCGTGCGAAAGCGGCTACCATCTGCGGATTGGCGCGCGCCAACTACAAAGATATCGACCGCTGTTGGGAGGCGGTGAAACACGCGAAATCCCCCCGCATTCATACATTTATCGGGACCTCGCCACTGCATCGCGCGATTCCGAACCTGACGATGGATGAAATGGCCGAGCGTATCCACGACACTGTCACGCACGCGCGCAACCTGTGCGACAATGTGCAATGGTCACCGATGGATGCGACCCGGACGGAAGAGGACTACCTGTGCCGTACCGTTGAAATCGCGATCAAGGCGGGCGCGACCACGATCAATATCCCAGATACCGTCGGCTATACCGCACCTGTTGAAAGCGCTGATCTGATCCGCATGCTGATCAACAAGGTGCCCGGCGCGGACGAGGTGATTTTTGCCACCCATTGCCACAACGATCTGGGCATGGCGACCGCCAATTCGCTGGCAGCCGTCGAGGGCGGTGCCCGTCAGATTGAATGCACGATCAACGGTCTGGGCGAACGTGCGGGCAATACGGCGCTGGAAGAGGTGGTCATGGCGCTGAAAGTGCGCGGCGATATCATGCCCTATGAGACGCGCATCGATACCCGCAAGATCATGAATATCTCGCGCCGGGTCGCAACCGTGTCTGGCTTTGCCGTGCAGTTCAACAAGGCCATTGTTGGCAAGAATGCCTTTGCCCACGAAAGCGGCATCCATCAGGACGGGATGCTGAAGAACAGCGAAACCTTCGAGATTATGCGCCCCGAAGATGTGGGCCTGTCCGGGACCTCTCTGCCGCTCGGCAAACATTCGGGTCGCGCGGCACTGCGCGCGAAGCTGGCTGAATTGGGATTTGATCTGGCCGACAACCAGTTGAATGATGTGTTTGTGCGCTTCAAGGATTTGGCAGACCGCAAGAAAGAGGTTTTCGATGACGACCTGATGGCTTTGGTCTACCAAAACGACAGTGGCGCAGATAGGCTGAAGCTGAAATCCCTGCGTGTTGTCTGCGGCACCGAAGGACCGCAAACCGCAGACATGACCATGGAAATTGACGGTGCCGACGTTAAAACGTCGGCCACGGGCGACGGTCCCGTGGACGCGACGTTCAACGCGGTCAAATCCCTGTTTTCGCATAACGCGCGCCTGCAGCTTTATCAGGTGAGCGCGGTTACGGAAGGCACCGATGCGCAGGCAACCGTATCTGTGCGGATGGAAGAAGACGGCCGTATCGCGACGGGCCAATCTGCGGACACTGATACTGTCGTCGCCAGCGCCAAGGCCTATATAAACGCGCTCAACCGGCTGCTGGTCCGGCGTGAGCAATCGGAACCGGGCTATGATGTGAAGGGCGTCAGCTATAAAGACGCCAATTGAATAGAAAATGGTGCGGCGGTTGGAACTGACCTTTTCCTTTCCTGCCGCCGCACCGTGGTGCCCCACATTTTTTGACCGGGCAAGGGTGTGATTTGCCGCCGACGGGCGGGAGTCTGCTTCTGCGCTGTTATGCCTTGGCACTGAGTCCCTGCACTGGCTTTGGGGAGAGACTGGCAGCAATCAGTCAATGAATTTCGCCTCAAGCTGGGACAGATCAACATTTTAAATTGAATTTTGTACATCAATCTTACAAATTATTTCCAAATGACGGCAAATAAGTTGAAAAAGTGAAAGCAGCAAAATGCTGCCTTCTCGCTTGAAACTAGGGGTTCTATCCGTCCTTGGCCTTCTTTATAAGCAAACCAGACCGCAGCGGGGGTACAGCTGCACTAATGAGACAGTCAGCAGCAGGAAGGCCGGATTATGGCAGGCTTCGGTGGGTTATTTTCGTCTGATATGGCGATTGATTTGGGCACGGCAAACACGCTTGTCTATGTCCGTGGCAAAGGGATCATCCTATCTGAACCCTCGGTGGTCGCGTACCACGTCAAGGATGGTGTGAAGAAGGTTCTGGCGGTCGGCGAAGATGCCAAGCTGATGCTGGGGCGCACCCCGGGCAGTATCGAGGCGATCCGCCCGATGCGTGACGGTGTCATCGCGGACTTTGATACCGCCGAAGAGATGATCAAGCATTTCATTCGCAAGGTGCATCGCAGGACCACCTTTTCAAAACCCAAGATTATTGTCTGTGTGCCGCATGGTGCGACTCCGGTGGAAAAGCGCGCCATCCGCCAGTCGGTATTGTCGGCAGGCGCGCGCCGCGCCGGATTGATTGCAGAGCCGATTGCAGCTGCGATTGGCGCAGGCATGCCGATTACCGACCCAACAGGTAGCATGGTTGTCGACATCGGCGGTGGTACGACCGAAGTGGCCGTATTGTCACTTGGCGATATTGTCTATGCCCGGTCTGTGCGCGTTGGCGGCGACCGTATGGACGAGGCGATCATCAACTATTTGCGCCGTCAGCATAACCTGCTGATAGGCGAAAGCACCGCCGAGCGGATCAAGACATCTATCGGCACCGCCCGGATGCCTGACGACGGGCGTGGCCAGTCCATGCATATCCGTGGCCGTGATCTGCTGAACGGCGTGCCCAAGGAAACAGAGATCAGCCAGGCCCAGGTGGCCGAAGCGCTGGCAGAACCCGTGCAGTCGATTTGCGAGGCGGTCATGACCGCGCTGGAAGCCACCCCGCCGGACCTTGCCGCTGACATCGTTGACCGTGGCGTCATGCTGACCGGAGGCGGCGCGCTGCTGGGCCAGCTTGATCTGGCCCTGCGTGAACAGACAGGGTTGGCCATCTCGGTTGCCGATGAATCCCTGAATTGTGTGGCTTTGGGAACAGGCCGTGCGCTAGAATATGAAAAGCAACTGCGACACGTGATTGATTACGACAGCTAGGAAGCGTCTTGGCCAAAGACAAGAATAGCGACGATTTCATTGGCCCGATCCGCCGTTTGCTGGTCGGGCTCATTGTGATCGCGTTGATGCTTTTGTTCCTTGTCTGGCGCATCGACAGCCCACGTGTAGAGCGGTTTCGCGCCGCGGCCATCGACAAGGTCGTCCCGTCATTTGACTGGGCGATGGCGCCTATTACGGGCATGGCTGATCTGGTCACGGATTTTCAAAGCTACCAGCAACTGTCAGCCCAAAATCAGGACTTGCGGCGCGAGTTGCAGCAGATGAAGGCCTGGAAAGAGGCCGCTCTGCAGCTGGAGCAGGAGAACGCCAAGCTTCTCGGGCTCAACAATGTGCAGCTTGACCCTGAATTGACCTATGTAACGGGCGTGGTGATTGCCGACAGCGGGTCGCCGTTCCGCCAATCTGTTCTTGTCAATGTCGGTGCCCGTGACGGGATTATTGACGGTTGGCCTACGATGGACGGTATCGGGCTTGTGGGACGTATCGCCGGTGTTGGGCAGGAAACCAGCCGTGTCATGCTGCTGTCGGACACATCCAGCCGGATTCCGGTGACGATCCAGCCTTCGGGGCAAAAGGCGATTTTGGCCGGTGACAACACTCTGAACCCGCCGCTGGAATTTCTGGAAGACCCGGCCATGATCCGCCCTGGTGATCGCGTGGTATCATCTGGTGATGGCGGGGTCTTTCCGGCCGATCTTTTGGTGGGGCAGGCCGCATTGGACGGCAACGGACGGCTGCGGGTCCGGCTTGCGGCGGATTATCAGCGTCTGGAATTCTTGCGTGTGTTGCGCGCCCAACCGCACGAAGTCATTAACGATCCCGGCGACCTTCTGGCGCCCGAGGCCGAGTTTTTTGGACCTGCGGCACCCACGACAATCGGTGCCGTCGATGGCTGAGGCGCCTTCAACACGCGTCTGGTTCAACCGGCTGGTCTTTGTGGGACTGGCCTTTGTTCTTATCGTCGTGCAGCTTGTGCCGCTGGATATGCGCCCGATGATATGGGCTGCCCCCGATATTTTACTGGCAGCGACACTGGCATGGGTCGCCCGCCGTCCGGATTATCTGCCCGTCATTGTCATTGCTGCTGTTTTCCTTCTGACGGACCTGTTGTTTCAGCGCCCGCCCGGTTTGTGGGCGGCCCTTGTCGTGGTGCTGACCGAAGCAATCCGAAAGCGCGCGCGGGGCATTCGTAATATGCCGCTGCTGCTGGAGTGGGGTACGATTGCCTTTGGCATTGTCGCGATCACATTGGCCAACCGGTTGGTTCTGGCTGTAGTGATGACGCCGCAACCGCCTTTGGGCCTGACCCTTATTCAAATGATTGCGACAATCCTGTCTTACCCGTTGGTGGTCTTTGTGGCCTATGCCATATTCCGCGTGAGCCGCCCGGCACCGGGGCAGGTCGATGGCAGAGGTCACAAACTATGAAACGCTCTCCCAAGGATGTGATGGACAGCGCGCGGACGATCAGTCGCCGGGCCCTGGTGATGGGTGGCGTGCAGCTGGGTGTCGTTGGTGTGCTGGGCTGGCGCTTGCAGTCAATGCAGGTCGAACAAGCCGATCAATTCCGCCTGCTGGCCGAGGAAAACCGGATCAACATTCGCCTGTTGCCACCTGCGCGCGGGCTGATCTTTGATCGCAATGGCATCCCGATTGCGGACAACGAACAGAATTACCGTGTTGTGATGGTCCGCGAAGATGCAGGCGACATCGGTGAAGTCCTGGCCCGCCTGACCCGACTGGTTGACATCGACCCCGACGATCTGACGCGGGCCATGGATGAAATGCAGCGTCGCTCGCCATTTGTGCCCGTGACAATTGCCGACCGGCTTTCATGGGAAGATGTGGCGCAAATCAACCTTAACACGCCGACGTTGCCCGGCATTACCGCCGAGGTCGGGCTAAGCCGGGTTTATCCCGCTGGTGCTGATCTGGCGCATGTTGTCGGCTATGTCGGACCGGTAAGCGACTATGACCTGAGCCGGATCGACGATTCTGATCCACTGCTTCAAATCCCGAAGTTCCAGATTGGCAAATCCGGTGCCGAAAACAAACTGGAACGCACGCTACGTGGCAGCGCCGGCACCCGCCGGATCGAGGTCAACGCCGCCGGACGCATCATGCGCGAACTTGATCGCAAAGAAGGCGAGGCTGGCAAGGACATCCAGCTGACATTGGATAGCCGCCTGCAAACCTATGTGCAGGCCCGGCTTGAAGGCCAGAGCGCGGGCGCTGTTGTCATTGATCTTGAAAATGGCGATTTGCGCGCTGTTGCATCGGCTCCGGCCTTTGACCCCAACAAATTCGTCCGTGGTATTTCGGTCAAGGACTGGACAGACCTGAACGATAATAAATACCGGCCATTGGCAGCGAAGGCCGTACAGGGTGCCTATCCGCCGGGTTCGACCTTCAAGATGGTGACAGCGCTTGCCGCGTTCGAGGCGGGCGTCGTGGCCCCGGATGAGACTGTCTATTGTCCGGGATACACAGACGTTTACGGTATTCGTTTTCACTGCTGGAAACGGGGCGGGCACGGGAATATCAACCTGCACGAAAGCCTCAAGCAATCGTGCGATTGCTATTATTACGAGATCGCCCAGCGCGTAGGCATCGACAAGATGGCGGAAATGGCCCGCAAACTGGGACTCGGGATAAAGCATGATCTGCCACTGTCGGCGGTCGCCCAAGGGTTGGCGCCAGACAAAGCGTGGAAATCCACTGTCCGTGGCGAAGAATGGCGGATCGGTGACACCGTGAATGCCTCGATCGGGCAAGGCTATGTGCTTGCATCGCCGCTTCAGCTTGCGGTGCTGTCGGCGCGCATTGCCACCGGGCGCGAAGTGACGCCCCGCCTGATCCGTCTGATTAACGGCGTAGAGCAGCCCAGCGGGATGGGCGACAGTCTTGGGATCAATGAAAACACCCTTCGCCGTGTGCGTGCTTCAATGAATGACGTTTGTAACCATCGACGCGGGACTGCGTATCGGTCGCGGATTCTGGCCGAGGGCCAAGAGATGGCAGGCAAGACCGGTACCAGTCAGGTGCGCCGGATCACCCCCGAAGAGCGTGCCGCAGGTGTGACCAAGAACGAAGATCTGCCATGGGAGCGCCGCGATCACGCGCTTTTTGTCAGTTTCGCCCCCTACGACAATCCTCGTTATGCTTTGTCGGTTGTTGTGGAGCATGGCGGCGGCGGGTCGTCCGCGGCGGCGCCAATCGCCCGCGATATCATGTTGCAGGCGCTCTATGGCGGCCCGCCCCCTCTCGAGGCTTACCCGTCTGCTGACCGTGACCGCATAGCAGAGCAGCAAAAACGGATCGAGGCCCGGATACCCCCCGGTGCCCGTAGTCGCAGTCAAGTATGAGCTATCTTGAGTATAACACCAAGTTTGTCCCCACTGGCTTTCGCAAACTTCTCTATCTCAACTGGCCGGTGGTGATGCTGCTGATCGCCGTTGCGTCGTTTGGGTTTCTGATGCTTTATTCTGTGGCTGGTGGTGCAACCAACCCGTGGATGGAACCGCAGATGAAGCGTTTCGCCGTCGGCATGGTGCTGATGGTCATCATCGCGATGGTGCCAATCTGGTTCTGGCGCAATATGGCTTTTCTCGGGTTTGGCGGCTCGATCATATTGCTGCTGGGCGTTGAATTCTTTGGCGAAGTCAACATGGGCGCACAGCGCTGGATCAATCTTGGGTTCATCAGGCTGCAACCGTCGGAGTTGACGAAGATCACGCTCGTGATGTTTCTTGCGGCCTACTATGATTGGTTGCCAAACAACAAGAAGTCGCATCCTTTCTGGGTCCTACTGCCTGTACTGTTCATACTGGTACCCGTGTTTCTGGTGCTCAGCCAACCTGACCTTGGTACTGCGCTGCTCTTGCTCATGGGCGGGGCCACCATCATGTTTTTGGCAGGGGTACACTGGGCCTATTTCGCCACGGTGATTGGCGCCGGTGTCGGCGCGGTTGTTGCCGTTTTCGAAAGCAGGGGAACGCCCTGGCAACTGCTCAAGGACTATCAATACCGGCGGATTGATACGTTTCTGGACCCATCAAACGACCCGCTTGGCGCGGGCTATCACATCACGCAGGCCAAGATTGCACTGGGTTCCGGTGGCTGGACCGGCCGTGGTTTCATGCAAGGCACCCAAAGCCGTCTGAACTTCCTACCCGAAAAACACACCGACTTTATCTTTACGACTCTGGCCGAAGAATTCGGCTTTGTCGGCGCCTTCACTTTGCTGTTCCTCTATCTGCTGATTGTGGCGTTTTGCGTGATTTCCGCGCTCAATAACCGTGACCGGTTTGCGTCACTGCTAACGCTGGGGATTGCGATGACATTCTTTTTGTTCTTTGCAGTCAATATGGCAATGGTCACAGGGCTTGCGCCTGTTGTCGGTGTGCCCTTGCCGCTGGTCAGCTATGGCGGGTCGGCCATGTTGGTCTTGCTTGTCGGCTTCGGGTTGGTACAAAGCGCGCATGTGCACAGGCCAAGATAATGATTAACGTACTTTTCGGGGCCAAGCCCGACATGTGGGCGGAATATGAAGCGCCTCTGAATGACGCTTTTGCAAAATCGGGCCTGCAGGTGGACCTTTCGGTTGATCACGCGCCTTCTGAGGTGGACTATATCATTTATTCCCCCGCAGGCACGGTCAGCGATTTTACCCCGTTCACACGTTGCAAGGCCGTGATGAACCTCTGGGCAGGCGTTGACAGTATCGTCGGCAACCAGACCCTGACCCAGCCTTTATGCCGTATGGTCGATGACAGCCTGTCACGGGGCATGGTCGAATGGGTGGTAGGGCACACGCTGCGCCATCATCTGGGCATGGACAGGCATATTCTGGGGCAGGATGGTGTCTGGCGCAGTGAATTTTTCCCGCCCGTGGCACCTGACAGGCCGGTTACCATTCTGGGCATCGGGCAGCTTGGGGCGGCTTGTGGGCAGGCCCTGCACCAGCTTGGATTCCCCGTCACAGGGTGGAGCCGATCTGCAATGGACATCCCCAACATCCGTTGTCTGCAGGGCGATGCGGGGCTGCAAAAAGCGCTCACCGGTGCTGAAATCGTGATCCTGCTTTTGCCCCACACCCCGCGGACAGAAAACATCCTGAACGCCGAAAGACTGGCCTTGCTTGCCTCAGGCGCTTGCGTGATCAACCCCGGTCGAGGCCCCTTGATTGATGATAACGCTTTGCTGGCGGCTCTGGACAGTGGCCAGATCGGACATGCGACATTGGATGTGTTCCGGGCCGAACCGTTGCCCGCAGATCATCCTTTTTGGGCACAGCCGCAGGTCACAGTGACGCCCCATATCGCCGCGACAACAAGACCAGAGACATCAAGCGGAATCATCGCAGACAACATCAAGCGTGGCGAAGCGGGTGAACCGTTCCTGCATCTGGTCGACCGGACGGTTGGATACTAATCTGCGTAAGATGGGTCTTGACCCATCCCCCCTGCAAAAGGCCCTATTCCCTAATTACCGCAGTTTGGGAGGGTTTTCCGGGTCCATGCCCGGTGCGCCGGGCGCGGTTGATACCTCTAACTCGGGCAAATCAAACCGCAGGCCGACTTTCGCCAGATGACCCGCCAAAGGGTCAGAGGCCCGCACAAACATCACGTCGATCATGCCTGCCTCGATCCCCGAAAATGTCAGGGCCTCGCTTGCCGCTGATGCCAGCGCCTGCTCAGCACCGGGCACCGCGTCCACAAAGGCCAACACATGCCCTTGCATGCCGCCCTCGTAAGTTGCCGCGGCCAGATAGGCAAAGCGCGCGCGACCTGCGGCAATGGCCAGCTTGCGATCCAGCCCGGTCACGACAGATTCCGGCAGGCCAGCGGGCGCGGAAAGTTCCGACAATCGTGCCTCTGCCTCTTGCGGGCCATGCGACAGGGTTTGCACCAACCAGTCCACAGCCTCTGCCGGGATCAGCATGGCCGACGGGGCGACCTCAAGGTTCAGCGCAAGGCCAATGCCCTGCCCTTGCAGCATTTGCACCAGATCGCGACCTGCCAACCCGGCATAGGGGGCCTCGCGGCCCACAAACTGCGCCAGCCGCTCTTCGCGGTCGAAAACAAGCGTAAAGCGCTGGTCCTCGATCTCGAACAACTCTGGCGTGACCTGATCGCCTGCGGCCTCCGCCCCAAGCAACATGAAAAGTTCCGTATCCGCCAGCCGTTCATAAAACCGCAACCGGGCGGCATCATCGTCTGGCGCTGCGTCCATCGCGGCATGTGCAATATCAAGATCTGTCATGCGGGCTGACCTAGGGCGGCGGGCCATGGTAAGCAAGCCCAATGACAGATGAACTGATCCGCAAAATCGGCAAATGCGACCTGTGCGCCGAAAACTTCGCGCTGACGGCCACGCAGCACCGACCACGTCCAGTGCCTTGGTTTCGCGCAGGCACACCGATCATGGTCGCGGGGCAAGCGCCCGGAATGCGGGTACATAAGGAAGGCAAACCCTTCTGGGACCGCTCGGGCGATCGACTGCGTGACTGGATGGGCATCAGCCACGCACAGTTTTACGACCGGGACCTCGTCTCTGTGCTACCGACCGCCTTTTGCTTTCCGGGGTACGACGCCAAGGGGGCCGACCTGCCCCCGCCGCCCCGCTGCTGGGATCGATGGCACGCAGAGGCATTGCAGCATATCGGGACACCACAGGTACGGGTGATCGTTGGCAGTTACGCCATCCGCAGGCATTTGGGGCTAAAGGGGCCGATGTCGGAAATTGTGGCCCAGTGGCGTACCCATGCGCCCGGCACCTATGTGTTGCCGCACCCGTCGTGGCGCAACAACGGCTGGCTGCGCAAACACCCCTGGTTCGAAAGTGACCTTCTGCCGGACCTCAAACGCACGGTGGGCGCAGTGTTGAATTCCGCTTGAAACCGCGTTGTCCTGTTTGATGCTGTAAAATTGCCCTATTTTTGCACGATTAACCGTATATTGAGAACATTGAGACGGCGAATTAACCTATTGTCGCCATGACCAAGGGGCCCATACTTCGGGAAGACGATGCTAGAGTTTGCAAATGTCAGCAAATCGTTCTGGACCGGTACGCAGCGCAAGGTGATCCTTGACCGCGTTTCCTTTCGGGTTGAGCTGGGCAATTCGCTGGGCATTCTGGCCCCCAATGGTACCGGCAAGACGACCCTGATCAAGATGATGGCGGGATTGGAAAAACCTGACGAGGGGACGATCACCCGCACCAGCAAAATCTCTTTCCCGCTGGGGTTCATGGGGGGGGTGGTTTCCCGGCTGAGCGCCATGGAAAACAGTCGCTATATCGCCAGGCTTTACGGTCTTGACCCTGACTATGTCGAAGCGTTTTGCCGCTGGCTTTGCGGGCTTGAAGAATATTTCGACCAGCCTGTTGGCGTCTATTCCAGCGGCATGGCGCAGCGGTTTTCGTTTGCCTTGATGCTGGCGCTGGATTTTGACATCTACCTGATTGACGAAGGCATGCCCGGTGCCACAGATGCCGAATTTAACCGCAAGGCAGGCCAGATTTTGCGTGACCGGCTGGAAAAGACGACGATCATCATCGTGTCGCACCAGCCCGCCACGCTTGAACGATTTGCCCGTTCGGCTGCTGTCTTGCGCAATGGCCAACTGAACATGTTTGATACCTTGGAAGAGGCGAAGGTGCTTTATGACTACGAAACCCAAGGTTAAAAAGTTCCGCATCCGGCGGCGCAGCACCCTGATCAAGCCGCAGGAACAGGAAGCCATTGCCGCTGGCAAAGTGGCGCCGCCTGCCGCCCCGGAACCTGTTACACCTGTTGAGCCGACCGACGATGCCATTGCCGCCATTGGACGTGAGGGGCTGACAGGGCGCCAGTTGCGCATGGCGCGCCGGGTGGCGCAAAAGAACGGCATCTCTGTCACATCGGATTATGACGCGGTGTTCCAGTTGCGTCAGGCCGGCATTGATCCGTTTCAACGCAATTCAGTGCTGGAACTCGTCAAAGGCGAGCCGACCGCCGCACCCAAAGCGCAGCCAAAGCCTGCGCCCAAACCCAGTGCGCCCGCTGCGCCAAACAATCGGCACATGAATGAAGTTGCGTCCATCCAGCGTGACATCGCCCGCCGCCGCCGCCGCAAGCTTGCGCTGCTATTCACGCGGCTGTGCTTCTTTGTCTTTCTGCCCACCGCCATTGTCGGGTGGTATTATTTCAACATCGCAACACCAATGTACGCGACAAAATCCGAAATTGTCATTCAGCAAGCGCAGGCCCAAGGCCCAAGCGCCGGTGGGCTGGCGGGGCTGTTTCAGGGCACCTCCATGGCAACGCAGCAAGACAGCATCGCTGTGCAGTCTTATCTGGCCTCACGCGAGGCGATGTTGCGGCTGGACGCCGACCATGGATTTAAAGAACATTTCAGCGATCCTGCGATCGACGAAATCCAGCGCCTGCCCGAGGGGGCGACCAATGAAGAGGCCTATAAGCTTTACATGAACCACGTCCAGATCAGCTATGATCCAACCGAAGGGATCATCCGGATGGAGGTGATCTCTGCCGATCCTGCGAAAAGCACTGAATTCTCCGAAGCACTGATCAGCTATGCAGAAGAACAGGTGGATCAATTGACAAGCCGTCTGCGCGATGACCAGATGGCCGGGGCGCGCGAAAGTTACGAGGTCGCGGAACGCCAGCGTGCCGATGCTTTGGCACAGCTTTTGCGCATTCAGGAAGATTTTCAGCAGATCGACGTCGCCGGTGAAACCTCTGCCCGAATGTCGCAGATTGCGTCGCTGGAAAGCGAACGCCAGCGGTTGGACCTGATCCTGCAGTCACGGCTGAACGTAGCCCGGCCCAGCGCGCTGCAAGTCGAAAGCCTGCGCGCACAGATCGCCAATATCGACAGCGCCATCGAAGAATTGCGCGCCGGTCTGACGGTTGGCACCAACGCGAACATCTCGCTTGCGGCCCGCAACACCGAATTGCGCACGGCCGAAGAAAACTACAGCTTCCGCGTGGCCCTTGTGCAGCAGGCCCTGACCCAGATGGAAACCGCACGTATTGAGGCGAACCGCCAAGTGCGATACCTGTCCCAAAGTGTGCGACCGATTGCACCGGATGAGGCGACCTATCCACGCAAATTCGAAAACACGCTGCTGGCCTTTTTCATTTTCTCGGGGATTTATCTGATGTTCTCACTCACTGCGTCCGTGCTGCGCGAACAGGTCAGTTCGTGATGCATGATGTGACGATCGGCGGGCTCACAGTCAGCAACACGCGCCCTTTGCTGTTGATCGCGGGGCCCTGCGCGCTGCAATCCACCGACCACGCACTGATGATCGCGTCCCACATGGCCGAGGTTTGTGCAAAACACGGCGCGCAATATGTGTTCAAAGGCAGCTTTGACAAGGCGAACCGTACCTCTGTCACGGGCAAGCGCGGCACCGGGATTGATGCGGGGCTACAGATCATGCAGGCGGTCAAAGATCAGATCGGCTGCCCGACCCTGACCGATGTACACACCGCCGAACAATGTCAGACGGTGGCCGACGTCTGCGATGTGCTGCAAATCCCCGCGTATTTGTGTCGTCAGACTGACCTGTTGCTGGCCGCAGGTGAAACCGGCGCGGTGATCAACGTCAAAAAGGGTCAGTTTCTGGCCCCCTGGGACATGCCAAATGTGGTTTCCAAGATCGAAAGCACCGGTAACAGAAATATCATGCTGACCGAACGCGGCGCGTCTTTCGGTTATAATACGCTGGTTGCCGATATGCGGTCGCTCCCAACAATGGCGCGCACCGGCTACCCGGTGGTTATGGATGCGACCCATTCCGTGCAACAGCCGGGTGGTCAGGGGGGCTCCTCTGGCGGTCAGCGTGAATTTGCACCCGTCATGGCGCGGGCCGCCGTATCGCTCGGGGTCGCAGCCGTTTTCATCGAAACGCACGAAGACCCTGACACTGCGCCATCAGACGGGCCGAACATGATACCGCTTGGCCAGATGGATGCGTTGGTCAAAAGCCTGATGGGGTTTGATCAGCTTGCGAAAGCCGACCCTTTGCACGTCTGACAAAAGGGGTGGCAGCGGAGCGCATTTGGCCTAGGATCGGCGCAACAAACGTCGGGTTAACTGAATGCGCTTCCTTCTTGCTTTGGCTGTCATCCTCGGCCTGTCCAATCCGGTCTGCGCCCAAGAGGCGACTGGCATAATCACCATCGAAAACTCTGCCCAGCAGGATGCGGATATAGCCAATCGCATCCGCGAAATCCTGAGTGAACTGGGCAACTATGACGATGTATCGGTGATCGTGAACGAAGGTGTCGTGACCCTGCGGGGCACCACCACATCAACCATCGAGGCATTGGCACTGGAGCCTTTGGCCGCACGGGTTGAAGGCGTTGTGACCGTCAGGAACAACGTGACCGAAACGACAGATATCGGCGATCGGCTGAACCCCGCGCTGACGCGGTTCCAGTCCAGATGGGACCAGTTCGTCATTTTCCTGCCGCTGGCGCTCATTGCCGGGCTGGCCTTTGCCGTTATTGTCTTTTTCGGCATGAGCATTGCCCGCTGGCAACGCCCTTGGGAACGCTTGGCGCCAAACAGCTTTATGGCAGACATTTACCGGCAACTTTTCCGGCTGGTGTTTGTCGTTCTTGGCATAGTCGTGGCGCTGGATATCCTGAATGCAACGGCGCTGCTCAGCACGATCCTGGGGGCTGCGGGGATCATTGGGCTTGCGATTGGTTTTGCCGTGCGCGACACGGTAGAGAATTTCATCGCATCTGTGATGCTGTCATTCAGGCAACCCTTCCGGCCCAATGATACGGTCGAGATCAACGGCGACCGGGGGAAAGTCATTCGCCTGACCAGCCGGGCGACGATTCTCTTGTCATTTGACGGCAACCATATCCGCATACCCAATGCGACAGTCTTCAAAAGCCGGATCATCAATTACAGTCAACATGCAGAGCGTCGCTTTCTCTTCACGATCATGGTTGATCGCGAATCGGACTTGCAGGCTACCCGCCAGTTGGTCGAAGAGACGGTGCAGGGGTTGCCGTTCGTCCTTGCCGAACCCGCAGCGCAAACCTGGATCGAGGCATTGCACCCGGCAGGCGTCGAATTGGTTGTGACGGGGTGGGTCGATCAGAACGCAACCTCTATCGTGCGCGCAAAGGGTGAAGCACTGCGTCAGGTCAAGCTGGCGGTCCGCTCCGCAGGCGTCGTCATGCCTGACGCGACGCAGGCGATCACCCTGACGCGGCATGTTGATGTGGGCCCGCCAGATGCGCACGAAAGCACGCAGGTCGAAGCCGTAGAGGCCTCGGACGATGCGGCATTACAGCGTATCGTCGATGCAGAACGCGATGTCACAGCCAACGAAGACTTGTTAAGCGACAGCGCTGCAAATGAATGATGCTTTTTCGATAAACGGGGCTTGAACCGGACGCACCTTCACAGTATGCAGCCACTCGCTGATGGGATGTAGCCAAGTGGTAAGGCAACTGTTTTTGGTACAGTGTACCGTAGGTTCGAATCCTACCATCCCAGCCAGCACTCATAACATTTTTCTAACAGTACGAGTTTTCGCATTTTTGCCCGTTTATTCCTTGGCCTTTCAGGTTGTCCGGCATCCCCAGACTCGGAACTTGCCGCAAATCAGTAGGATTCTGCCAAAAGTCTGGAAACGGCATTTGCACGGTCGACGGTTGGGTGTGTTAGATGCTGCTGGGATCGTGCGGCGCTGGTCCAATCAGGCCCCGTACTTTCTTACAGCGTGCGGAACGTTTCTCTCTGCTCATCCCAAAGCGCGGGATAGTGTGTCGCAGCAACCATTCGGTCGTCAGGCCAGTTGGTTGAGAACCGGCAAACACATCACGCAGAAGGTCCGGTGCCAGGAAGGCCAGATCGACCAACTTATAAATCCGGTGTTCTGATACGCCTTCAGATGCAGCAATCTCAGCATAGGTTTTCCCTGCACGGATCAGGTCAAAGTAGTGATGTGCTTTTGCGATGTTTTTGAACCGGGTTTCATCGCGCGGGTTGGCTGTGTCGGCCAGGATAAGTTTCGTTTCGACACCCCGCTTGCGGTGTTGGAACGCGGCGTCAATCTCGAGTCACTCGTCTGACACACGTTCAGGGGCAACATCCAAAAGTTCGGCCAGACTGTTCGCGCACATCGAAATTTTGATCTGTCCTGGTTGGATCTGAATGCGATGACAAAGCAGCAGGAGGTGGCTGCTTTTTTCGGTTTGCTCAACGGATCCGCTACCAGTGATTTCTACCAGCATTTCTACAACCGCCGCAGTCTCTTTTGTCGTCGAGTTGCTCACGATATTTGCCGTCACGGCTGGGGCGCTCAGATGCTTGCGGAGCAGTGTGGCAACCAGTATTTCAAGCTCAGACCCGGGCAGTCGCCAGCCAGGTGGGTCTTTGGGGCCTTTACTTCGGATTAGCCGGTTTGAGACATAGTATCTGAGACGGTGTCCTTTGGAGGACTTTGCATGGCTCGGGGTCAGCCGATCACCGGTTTCGTCAAACAGCTTGCCGATCAAAAGCGAGACTTGCTTTCGACCACCCCTAGCCTTGCCTCTCTCTTTGGCCAAACGCTCACAGACAGAACGTCCTGTTAGCTGGTCTTGCAGCGCATCCCAAATCTCTGGCTCAATGAGCTCGGGATGCTGGCCGGGATACACGTTTGTCTTATGGCGAATGCGGCCCGCATAATTTACGCCCAATCTCGCGCTGATCCTTGTTCATGAACATCTCCTTCTTCCCAAATCTGGGACGTTAAAAGAAATGTCTCGCGAATAACGGCATATCTACATGATGCCAGGACCATTCGGTCCAAAGACGTTGGCGATCGAGATAGATTTTTAGCTTAAGCCACGCCGAGATTTTCCAGATTGCCCTCTTGTTTACCTATCGATAGATAGTTTGCAGAGTGAGGACGGTTTAGCACTCGACCTCAATGCGGGTGCGCTCCATCACTCCAAGTTCGAAAAAGGTAGAAAAAGCTATGGAATTGAATGCAGACTTTGGCGCACGCGTGGTGGTGCACTCGGAGAAACTGGACTGGATCGCCTCCCCCATGGCTGGCGTGGAGCGGCGCATGCTCGACCGGATCGGGGACGAAGTGGCGCGCGCAACGACGATCGTGCGCTACGCGCCCGGCAGCCATTTTTCAGAGCACACTCACACGGGCGGGGAAGAATTCATCGTTTTGGACGGTGTGTTTCAGGACGAGCATAACGATTTTCCCGTTGGGTCCTACGTGCGCAACCCGCCCACGACCAAGCATGCGCCTTGGTCAGTTGAGGGATGCACGATCTTTGTCAAGCTTTGGCAGTTCGACAAGGACGACCGCACCCAATTTCACAAGACCATGGCCGATGAAACCGCGCCGCCGATCAACGGGGTTGCAACAGCGGAACTGCATCGGGACGCCTGGGAAAAGGTGACGTATCACGAGATCTCGCCCGGCGCGACGCTGGAGATCGCGGAGCCAGGAGGCACTGAAGCTCTCGTCTTGGCGGGCAGCGTGACAGAGGGGGGTGACACCCTCAACACCGGCGGCTGGCTGCGTCTGCCACATGGTCACCCGCTGTCGGCGAAAGCCGGGGATGATGGCGCAAAACTCTGGATCAAAACCGGCCATTTGGCCCATGCAAAGGCACCGGCTGTTTGATGACTGACCAAGCACCCCCAGCACTTGTAGCAGGCGCCGGGCCGGGACTGGGTCAGGCCCTTCTGGCGGGGTTTGCTGCGGGGGGATTTGCCCCCGTGGGCCTCGGCCGCAGCACGCCTGACACGCCGCTTGGCGCGTTCCATGTTCTGGACCTCTCGGATGAAGAAGCCATGCGCGCCACGATTACGCAGATCATTGCCGAGTAAGGCGCAACAAAGGTGGTCATTCACAATGCCGCCGAACTGGTGAAGCCTATTGGCACATCGCGCATCAACCTCAATCCGCTTGGACACATGAGCTTGATCTGTGTCCAGCCACAGAAGGGTTCTGATTCTTGAAGACGCTCATCATCGGAGGCGGCTTGTCGGGTCTCGCCCTGGCGGAGCGCTTGGAAGCGCAGGGGCAGGACTATCACGTGCTGGAGGCCCGCGACCGGTTTGGCGGGCGCATCATGACGGAGCAGCTCGACGGCAGCTATTTTGACTTGGGACCAGCTTGGTTCTGGCCCGGCCAGCCGCGAATAGAAAAGCTAACCGCGCGTCTTGGTCTCAAGAGGTTTAGCCAATTTGCCACGGGCGAACTGACGTACGAGGATGCGAGGGGCCCCGTGCAGCGAGGTCTTGGCTTTGCCTCCATGGAGGGCTCTTGGCGCTTAGAGGGCGGGCTTTCCCGGCTGACAGACGCGCTACAGGACCGTTTGCCGCAAGCCCGCAAGCAGGTAAATGCGCAGGTTACGGGGCTGGAGCAGACCGGCAATGGCATCCGCGCAACGCTGAGCGATGGCAGCGCCGTTAAGGCGGATCGCGTGGTCCTCGCCATGCCACCGCGTCTTGCTGCGGGCCTTGTGTTCTCCCCGGCCCTGCCCACCGCTGCCCTGCAGGCGATGACCAGCGTGGCCACCTGGATGGCCGGGCAAGCCAAAGCGGTAGCGGTCTATGAGAGAGCCTTTTGGCGCGAAGCGGGGCTGTCGGGGGACGCTATCAGCCGTCGCGGACCAATGATCGAAATACACGATGCCTCCCCTGCAGAGGGCGGGCCGTACGCGCTTTTTGGATTTATCGGCGTGCCTCCCAAGGCCCGTGCAGATGAGCAGGCCTTGCGCGAGGCCATTGAAGCGCAACTGATGCGTCTTTTTGGAAAAGATGCCGCCGCGCCGCGCGCGCTCTTCATCAAAGATTGGGCCTTCGATCCGCTGACCGCCACGCTTGCTGACGCAGAACCGCAGTACTCACACCCGGCTTACGGCCTGCCCTTGGCGCTGGAAAACCTTTGGGAGGGGCGGCTGATCCTCGCGGGAACGGAAGTGGCAAAGGGCTTTGGTGGCTATATCGAAGGCGCTTTGGAGGCGGCAGAGACAGCACTGGAGCGGCTTGAGGCTAAAGAGCATGCCTATCGGAAAGCCAGAGATCGGCGGACCTACGGGCGGAACCTAAAGGAAAAGTGCAAAGGCCAAAGCGATGACCCACCGACACGATAAGATACTGGACGTGGCCGAGAGGCTCATCCGGGCCCGTGGCTACAGCGGGTTTTCCTTTCGGGATATAGCCGACGAGGTGGGCATAAAATCCGCGAGCGTCCACTATCACTTTCCCACAAAGCCGGACCTCGCTGCTGCTGTCGCCAAGAGGTACCGCGAGCGATGCGCACAAGTACTTGAGGCGGCCGAACAACAGGGCACCGGACGCGTCAATGCTTGGCGCGCGCTATTTCATGAGGCACTCAAGCAGGACGGGCTGATGTGCTTGTGCGGGATATTGGCCGTAGACGGTGCGAGCCTTCCTGCAGAAGTCGCGCGGGAGGCCCGTGCCTTTCTGCAGTTTGGCATCGCGTCGCTGGACGAAGCGCGCCCGGGCGAGGGCCTGCGCATCCTGTCTCAGTTGGAAGGTGCGATGCTGATCGCTCGATCCGCCGGGGATCCTGGCGTTTTTGCGCAAGCTACTGATGACCTTGGCGCGATTTAGTTGAGGGCCCCGGCGGATTACGCGGATAGAGCCTCGATCAACAGATCAGAGAACAACCGCGTGCTGTGCTGCTGTTGGCCGGTGATGATCTGACCGTCGCGAATGGCGAAGGGTGCAAGAGGAGCGACAGACTCGAAGGTCGTGTTGGGGTTCTTCGAACGCACATTGTCCATCCGCGAATGGCTACCGGACGCAGACATGCAGCGCCGCGCCAATATAGTCTTGAACAAGGCAGAGGCACATCACGCATTGAAATGAGCCCTTCGCATTGACAGACAGGGTGAAATCCGAGACCGCACTACGCAAGGACAACACGTCCGCATCCAAAGTCTCAATCTGCTGACCCACTGCTATGGTGCGACGGGAAAAGTATTTGCAGGCAGTTTACTGGTAAAACTCGCCCTGCCCTGAAACGACCCCGGAGCCCAAGTCTCCCGGGTCGGTCAGACACAGCTCTGAAAACTCTCGGCAAAGGCTCTCGGCGCCTTTGTCCGTCAAAGAATAAGGATTAAAGCTCGCGTCGACCTGATATTTTTTCAAGAGCCTACCGGCATTTCCTGTAATACTGACATAATTCATGCTCCAACTGCCGAAAAGCCGGTACGTTGTTGGAGCCGCCGAAATCAGCTCCACGTTTTTATGTCGCGTATCCCCGGCAATCCGGGAGAAAGTCCGGCTAATCTCTGCACGTTTCCCCTCGAGCAGTTGTAAGAAAAAACCCGCGTTGAACAACAGCATACCGGTTACCGAAACACCAGAATTGTTGCGATCACTTGTCTCAAGGATCTGGTCGATATCATGTTTATCCAGACCAGTGGATTCAGAGCAATAGACAATACGGTACAGCGACATGAGCATCCTCACGATTTTTACATCATAACAACGGCATAGAGATCTTGATGAGATCAGCGCGCATTAGTCGTTCTGAGCTGGCAGCCGCTTGGCGACAAGGCATGACGGAAAATAACTAATGTAACGTAAATAGCTCTGCAAAATTCGATCTATCAAGGCTCTGCGAAATTAACCCGTGCTTTACAGGTTCCGACGTACAGAGGTGCGCAATTGATTTTGCCAAGGGGCATTCGCGCATGTTTATCGTCGAAGAGCGCGTCGAACTGAAAGACGCAGAAAATACAAGACTAGCACTGTTAGCCGCGATCGATGCGCATGAAGCAGGCTGTTTTGCGTTTGACTTGAGCGGTACCGCGCCGTCGCAGGTCGCGCTCCAACTGAGCCTTGCCGGCCTTAAAGAATTGGAGACACGTGGCATCGAGCCCCAATTCGGTTTCGCCCTCGCAACCATTCTCGACCAAAACGTTTCGGCGCAAGCAGAGGGATGAAGCGATGAAAACAGTTCTTACAATCGATGACAGCAAATCCGTCCGCGACATGGTCATGTTCACATTGGAGCCCGAAGGGTACCGCATCGTTGCAGCAGAGAATGGCGCTGAGGGCCTTGAGACACTACGCGCGGAAAAGCCGGACATGGTGATTACCGATCTCAACATGCCGGTGATGGACGGGATCGACTTTATCTCAAATGCGCGCGCCGACGCGGCTGGAAGCGGAATTCCAATTGTCATGCTAACGACGGAATCCTCTCCGGAGATGAAGGAAAAGGGCAAGTCTGCGGGCGCCACCGGCTGGATCAACAAGCCCTTCGACAGCGACAAGCTCGTTGCTGTGACAAAAAAGCTTTTGGGGTAAGGCGATGATTGAACAGGCAATCCAGGCCTTCGTTCTTGAAGCGGAAGAACTCCTCAATGACCTTGAGGACATGGTCCTTCGATTGGAAGAAGATGCTTCCAAAGCCAATGTCGATGAGATTTTCCGCGCCCTGCACACCATCAAGGGTTCGGGGTCGATGTTCGCGCATACGGCCCTGTCACGCTTTACGCATCACTTTGAAAACGCTTTTGAGCTCATTCGGTCTGGGGACCTGACCGTTTCCCAGGAATTGATTGACCTGTCACTAAAGTCCCGCGACATCATGGTGCAATTCCTCAAACTGGGCGGGGATGGTCCAGAGGCTGAGGCTCTTCTGAAGAGCGACCGGGCAGAAGCGCTGATCTGTGCTTTATCGAACCTCACCGGGGTTGAGGCCGCTGGTGGCTCTACCACCTCGACAACCACGAAAGCTGAAGAAGAGGAAGGTAAGGTCGAAGAGTGCTTTGACATTACGTTTATCCCGGACACAAACGCGCTAAAAAACGGCATGCGCCCGGATCTGCTGATCAAGGAACTTTCTGAGCTGGGCATGCTGGAAATAGCCTATCAATCGCATGTCCCGAAACTCTCTGATCTTGCGCCAGATTTGAGTTTTGTCGAATGGCGTTTGCGATTGACGACTTCTGCGGGATTGTCTGCGGTAGAGGACGTTTTCATCTTTGCTGACGATGCGGACCTGAAGATCACGCGTCGCGCTCAGCACGGCGGGACCGCCGCCTGCTGCACCTCAACGGTGACCTCCGACGAAAGCGGCCTGAAAGGCTCAAAATCAGAACAAAGCAAACCCACAGCAAACAAATCATCAACATCCGCCAAAAATGCGACCGTCTCACAGTCTAAAAAAGCTGAACAAAAATCGGAAAGCATTCGCGTCACGTCTTCGCGGCTTGATGAAATGATGGATGCTCTGGGCGAATTGGTGATTGCCCAAGCGCGTCTTGATTCAGTGGCCGCAGAAATTGAAAACCAGACTTTGGACACGGTCGTCGAAGAGGTACAGCGCCTTGTAACCTCACTGCGGGACGCGACTTTATCGATCCGGATGGTCCCCGTTGATACAGTCTTTGGCAAATTCAAACGCGTTGTCCGGGATCTCTCGGCCGAGCTTGGCAAGAACATCCACCTGGAACTGGAAGGCGGAGAAACCGAGGTGGACAAAAACATCATCGACCGTATTGGCGAGCCGTTGGTTCACATGATCCGCAACTCGATCGACCATGGTATTGAGACGCCCGAGGTGCGCAGTGGCAACGGAAAGCCCGAACAAGGCACTGTGTGGCTTTCTGCGAGCCAGGAAGGCGGTGAGATTCTAATCTCGATCGAGGACGATGGCAAAGGACTTGATGCCGAAGCCATACGCTATCGGGCTCTTGAGCGAGGGTTGATCTCCGAAGAAGAAGAGTATTCCGAAGCCGCCTTGCATCAATTGATCTTTGAGCCCGGTTTCTCGACAGCGCAGGTGGTCTCCTCGGTCTCGGGTCGGGGTGTGGGCATGGATGCCGTCAAAACGACAATCGATGAATTGGGCGGTCAGGTGACGGTTCTGTCGAAAGCAGGTCTTGGCTCCCGCATAACGCTTAGGCTTCCTGTCACTATGGCCATCATTGATGGTCTGCGCGTGCGCTTGGGACAAAGCACATTTGTGATCCCGCTCGCTGCCGTGGAAGAATGCGTCGAGATGACAAGCGACATGGCCGCGCAAGATAGCGGTCGGCGTTTCATCCAGATCCGCAGCGAGACGGTTCCATTCCTGAACCTTGATACGCTTTTTGGCATGATGCACGCGAAGGAAGAACGCCAGCGTGTCGTCATTGTTCGGGTGGACGGCGCGCGCATAGGCTTGGTGGTCGATGACATCTTGGGACAAAGCCAAACCGTCATCAAATCGCTGAGCGCTTATCACCGCGATATTCCCGGGCTGGGGGGGGCCACCATCCTCGGTGACGGCAGCGTCGCTCTCATTCTCGACGTCAGCACTTTGGTCCGCTGGGCCGAAAGTGACGGCGCCCGAAGCAAGCTGATGGTGGCTTAGATGACCGACGCTATAGCAGACACTGGCGCCATGCTCTTGACCTTCCGGTTGGATGGCGAGGCCTTTGCCTTTCCGGTCACACGGGTTCACGAGATTCTTGACCCCATCCCGGTCACACCCGTGCCAAACGCCGGTGCGTTTGCGCCCGAGGTGATCAACGTGCGGGGTGTCGTGGTGCCGTTGCTCGACATTCGCCACCGACTACTGATGAAGCCCGCTGAAGCCAGCCGCATCATCGTCTTTGAAGCGGATTTGTCGGGCGGGCCACAAAAGCTCGCCTTCCGGGCGGACAGCGTGGAGCAGGTTTTGGAAAGCTCTCCACGTGAAATCATACCACTCCCTGAATTGGGCGCAGTTTGGCCGCGACGCTTCGTGAAAGGGTCGCTGCGGCATGAAGATGAACTGATAGTATTGCTGGACGCGCAGGAGCTCTTCGAGCCTTCGCATGATCTCGCTGAGCCAGCTGTTTCTTAAGGAGAAAGTCGATGCAACTCACGATCAAAATGAAACTGATAGGCGCGTTCGCGGTTGTACTGCTCTTGATATCGGGGCTCGCGTATATCTCCGTGACTCGTTTGTCCAATATTAACGCTGGGCTTGAACGGGTCGTAACTGTCTCGGCAAACAATGTGCAACTGGCCGCTGACATGGAGATTGAGTTTCTGGCCATGGAAGCAGCCCAGGCCGAAATGCTTCTCGCAACCGAACCCGAGCGGGTTGCCGAGCTGCACGACTCGATCAAAAAGCACCTTGAAACACTCGCCACGTATCGCGCAAGAATTGGTGAGACAGCCGATGAGTATGCCCAAAACGAACTGGCAGCCTTTGACGCCACTTTTGCGGGCTATCCAGAGATCGGAGAGCGTATCGCGCACTATATCGAAGAAAACACAGATGTACGCTCTGTTGAAGTCTTCCTTACGGAGGGATCAACGGCCCTTGCCGCGTTCAATACTCAGTTCGAAAAAACTAACAAGGCGTTAACAGGCGTCCAGACAAGCGCGTCAGCAAACGCCCTCTCCGATATACATGGGCGCGTAAACTCAGCCTTTCTGGCTCAGCAGTCAGGCTTGCTGGCCTCTGACGATGCAGCGCGAGAAGAAAGCTTGAAATCTGCCGAAGCAGGCTTTGCCGCCGCGGTCGCAGCGGTTCAGGGTTTTGAACGTTACGGAGAGGTTTCAGCGCAGGATCTCGCCGTCTTCATCGACACGGTCGGGCAGCTGCAATCGACTGCGGCCGCCTCAATGGAGCTGGCCCTCGAGCACACCAATGCCAAAGCGAAAGCCTTGTTCATCGGGGAAGGTGCGGCAATCATCAACGTCGCAAAGGATCATTTGCACAAAATCCTTAAGCACAACCAAGATATAATGGTCGAAGAGAAGGTTGCTGGCGCGGCCATGTTCGAAGCCGCCCAAATGAAAGTCTTCGGGATGTCTGTCATAGCCATAGTTGTCGGCCTCGGTGCGGCAATATTCCTCTCTGTTTCCATCAGTCGCGGTCTTTCTCGCGCTGTTGAAGTGGCGCGCAAAGTCGCCGTCGGCGATAGCAGTGTGGATATATCCGTCAAATCCCGCGACGAGATCGGTGATCTGATGACGGCTCTTGGTGAGATGAACGCGGAGCTTGGCAAAATGGCGAAAGTCGCCGACAGTATTGCCGATGGCGATCTGACCACAAATGCACAGCGCCGCTCGGAGAGCGATGAGCTGGGTCTTGCCCTTGAAAAAATGGTCGAAAAACTCCGTGAGGTAATGACCGGCGCCTCTATCAGTGCGTCGGGCGTGGCAGACGGCAGCCAGGCGATGAGCGCGACGGCCGAACAGTTGAGCCAGGGCTCCACAGAACAAGCCGCAGCGGCCGAGGAAGCCAGCGCAGCAATGGAAGAGATGTCTGCAAATATCCGACAGTCAGCGGATAACGCAGCGCAAACAGAAAAGATCGCGGTACAGGCGTCCAAAGAGGCCGCTGAGTCTGGTGAGGCAGTCACGGAAGCCGTTGGTGCGATGAAGACCATCGCGGAAAAAATCAACATCATTCAGGAAATCGCCCGCCAAACCGACCTACTTGCGCTCAATGCCGCCGTGGAAGCGGCGCGCGCAGGGGCACATGGCAAAGGGTTTGCGGTTGTCGCCTCTGAGGTACGGAAACTGGCGGAGCGTAGCCAGCAGGCAGCAGCTGAAATCGGTGCCCTCTCCTCGAGCACAGTAGATGTCAGCGAGCGCGCAGGAGAAAAACTCAACTCTCTGCTTCCCAGCATTCAACGCACCTCGGATCTCGTTCAGGAGATTTCGGCTGCCACCCGTGAGCAAAACGTCGGCGCAGAGCAAATCAATCAGGCAATCCGGGAACTCGACAGCGTTATTCAACAGAATGCGGCGTCTTCGACCGAAGCCGCCTCGGTCTCGCAGGCACTGGCAGCCCAATCCGACCAGCTGCGCGGCCTCATCGCTTATTTTGATCTTGGATCCGGCAGCCCTCAGGTTTCGAAAGCAGTTGCCTCCACGCCTAAAGCCATAGCCAAACCGAGGGGAAAGCCAGCACCGCAGAAGAAAGCCCCACCAACGCCAGAAGCCGACTCTGAAGGTTTCGCGCTGGACATGGGGCCGGAAGAACTCAGTGATGACGAGTTCAACCGCGCGCAATCCGCATAAGGGACCAGATCATGCAGAGTGCACTCTTGCGGTCTGAGGTTCTGGCTGGCACGCAATCCGACGCCGGCGAGGAAACCAATACCGATGGCCTCGCGACCTACTTGTTGTTCGGCATGGGCACCCGCAACTATGCGACGGATGTCTCAAATGTCAGAGAGATTGTCGATCTTGCCGAGATCCGTCCGATTCCAAACGCACCGCATGATGTTTTTGGTATGATCGATCTTCGCAGCCAGTCGATCCCGGTCATTGATCTCGCAGCGCGGATGCAGGTTGAGGCCACGCCAGAGACAGACGCACGCATCATCGTGTTTGAGTTTGGCACGCCAGATACGTTGAGATGCCTCGGCATCATTGCTGACCGGGTCATCAGTGTTTCCGAGATAGCGACCGGCAATATCGAAACTCTGACCCATGCAATCTCAGGATGGCAAGGCGATGGCGTAGTGGGTGTTATACGATCTGGCGACATGCAATCGCTGGTCCTAAGAATTGAACATTATCTCAATGCCCCTGACTTGCCGGGAGAGTTTGATTTCGGAGACGGCTGAACAGGCCAAGATACGAGGAATGCCGGGGGCATTTGGTGAAAAAGTGGGACTGAAATATGGGTTTTTACCAGGTTGCTGACCTGAATGCTGCACAGTGTCAATTTCTGACCGACACCGCCTTGAAGGCGTCAGGCGTGAATGTCGACCCAGACAAAAGAGACTTTCTGCATCTGCGGATTTCACGTCGGCTGAAGGCGCTTGGCCTCGACAGTTTTGATGATTACATCGGAATCCTGAAACGGGAGCCGGGAGGACCTGAAACCCGTCACTTGGTCGAGGCGCTCACCACGCACACGACCAGTTTTTTTCGTGAGGGCCATCAGTACGAATGGTTTGAACAGGAGGGTATCAAGCGCCTTCTGACCAGCCAACCCGAAAGTGCGGGCAAGCTCACCGTCTGGAGTGCCGCCTGTTCAACGGGCGTCGAGCTTTGGTCTGCTGGCATGGTGTTGATGGATCGTCAGCGTCAGGCCTTTGATTTGCGTGACTTCGCGTTGATTGGAACGGATATCTCGCAAAAAATCCTAAAGACGGCGCATTCTGCCACTTACAGTACCAATGAAATCACCGGTGTCTCGCCACTGCGCAAGCAACGCTATCTCATGCAATCCAAGCGTACCTTTGGCGCGTCTGATCAGCACTACCATCGCGTGATCCCCGAACTGCGCCAGAAAGCCCGTTTTGAACAGATCAACCTCAGTGCACTTGGCAGCGCGCGGCCGTTCACAGTGGACGTGGCCTTCCTGCGGAACGTCTTGATCTATTTCGGAGAAGAAATGCAAAAACAGGTCCTTGATGGCGTAATCTCGCGTCTGCGTCCCGGCGGTATCCTCTTTACCGGTCATTCGGAGGCCGTCCCCAAGCGCGATGACCTCGATACTCTTGGCCCCTCAATCTATGAAAAGGTTTGACCATGCCTCTTAATCGCTCTGGCCCTCCCTACAAAGTACTCGTCGTTGATGACAGCGCTGTTGTGCGCCAGTCGATCCAAGCGATCCTTGACGGCGATCCGGAACTCCAAGTCGTTGCCGTTGCGTCCGATCCTTTTGTGGCCGCTGAACGCATCAAGAAACAAGTTCCTGATGTCATCACGCTGGATGTGGAAATGCCACGGATGGACGGCATTACGTTTTTGCGGCGATTGATGGCGCAAAAACCGATCCCCGTCGTAATGTGTTCGACCCTTGTCTCGGACAATTCCGAGACATTATCTCAGGCGCTCGAGGCGGGTGCCGTTGATATCGTTCTGAAACCTGAACTTGGTGTGAAAGAGTTTTTTGAAGACGCCTGTCTGACCTTGCGCGATACGGTAAAGGCTGCAGCACAGGCGCGCATCCAGCCCAAGCGCGCGGTGAAGATCGAAAAGAAGCTAAGCGCTGATGCCGTTTTGCCCCCGCCTTCACGCGCGATGGCACGTACCACTGAAAAGATCATCGCGATTGGGGCCTCAACCGGTGGCACGGAAGCGCTAAAGGTCGTTTTGGAGGCAATGCCGCACGATTGCCCGCCTATCGTGATCGTTCAGCACATGCCAGAGACGTTCACGGAAGCCTTTGCCAAAAGACTCAACGGCATTTGCGCTATAGATGTCAAACAAGCCAATAACGGGGACCGCCTGTTGCGCGGCCAAGCCCTGATTGCACCAGGGAACAAACACACGCTCTTGCAGCGAAGCGGCGCGACCTATTCTGTCGAGGTGAAAGATGGACCACTTGTGGCACGCCATAGGCCATCCGTCGATGTGCTGTTTCGATCAGTCGCAAGAAACGCAGGCAAAAACGCTGTCGGCGTCATCATGACGGGCATGGGCGATGATGGCGCCAGAGGCCTGAAAGAAATGCGCGACGCCGGCGCAGATACTGTTGGCCAGAATGAAGAAACCTGCGTTGTGTATGGCATGCCCAAAGAAGCAATGAAAAGCGGCGGTGTTGACGAGGAAGTACCGTTGGATCGGATCTCTGGAATGATCTTGCGACTGGGTGGAAAATAAAGTCTTCAGAGGAGGAGTTTTGCCTCCAGGCAGACCTCATCCACCATCGCAATACGATCTTCCATTGGTAAGCCCAAAAGAAGCCTTTTGAAGGCAGAAAGATTTTGCTTCCGTTGCGGAAGTTTCGCTTCTGCCAGAGACCACCCATCGAAAAACAAAGCGGCCGTTTGTGCAGAGAATATTACTGTCATGTTATTATGGCGGCTGTCACCGGATATCCGCAACACGCAATCAGCCAACGCTTCTTTATCACCCTCAAGGTACTGAAAGTAGGTATTTTTATCCCGAACCAGAATCCCGGAGACACCGCTTCGCTGATTATTTTTCCGGCTTGAACGCAAAATTTCCCGGAAGACATCGTCGGAATGATCAGCGACATCCGAGAAATACGCATACTTCCAAAAGCATCTCATCGTGAAATCATACCAACGAGGGGTTGTTTGTAAACGACCATGCAAGATGACTGGCGATTTTTGTTCGTCGATACCTCGAACATGCACGGTGTTCTTGCAAATAGGACAATTGCGATACCAAAGATTAATTAGTTGCAATTCTAATGCTTAAGTCTTTGCCCACTCTTCACGACTAGAATGCCCCTGGGGAAAAGGGTCGAAGTGGAAAGTTTATGGAACTCAGATTCATGCAGATGGCCGATCAAATTGATACGATCGGGCGCAACGTCGCCACATTCTACGAACCGGTTGTCGCCGATATGCACCAGGTCCGCATGCAGGCGCGCCACTTTGAGAAGCTGACCGAGAGCCTGAAGGTGGCATCGCTGTCGTCAGGACTGCCACGTGATGTGCAGGACGCAAGTACAATATTGCATGCGGCCACCTGTCTCCGCGACGTTATAGGCAAGGCGCGGGATACTGTCTCCGATCCCCGTCTACAGAACATTTTCAACCTTATGCAATCTCACTGCGACCACCTGTTACGATGCAGCAAAGAACTCAACTCGCTCTCATTTCTTATGCTGGTCACAACCGCCAGCGCCGCAGAGTCCGGGTTCACCATAGAGCACCTCGTTACTGATTTGCGCGAGATGGCAAAACAATTGAATACCACCTCATCGGACATCAGTAGCACGCTGTCTGTTGTCGACGCTGTCCGGCAAGATACGGCTAAAGTGCTCTTTGACACCTATAAAGTCATAGACGTTACACTTGAAGATCTTGATGCGCCTGCTGCCACAGGTCCTTCGCAAAGGGTTGAGCGCGTAAAGGGCGAAACACCTGAGCACATGGCAGAGCGGCTTTCGGCCGATCTCGGGCGTCTGCTACCGGGCCTTGTGGCCTGCATGCAGCATCCTGATGCTTTTGCACAGCGTTGTGCCCATATCGCCGAAGCCATTCGTCTGCTGGACGAGGACTTAAACGAAGACACCGATCTTGCCTTGCGAACACTGGTCATCGCGCAGCTTGATGATATTTGCGAGGAACTGGACCTCATCCAGGCTGATGCGCTTCGCACCCTCCGTGACATCGCAGAAAAGGGCACTGGCACACTCGAACTCTTCCACCATCATTTGAAGAATGACACCCGGCTGAACGAGATCGACGCCGAGAAACAAAAGCTTACGGATACAAGTGGGAGACTCACCCAAATCAAGAATCGCTCTCAAGCCGCACTTGCTGATCTCTCTGAATGTGTGAAACGGTTTTATGGCGTAGAGAGCATATTCAATGAGCTTGATGCAATGCGGGAAGGCGTTAGAATATCCGCCCTCAATGCCGATCTTTCAGAAAGGCGAGCAGAGATCAACATGCCAGAATTGAGGTCCGTCACAGAAGCCGTGGGCGACTGTGCCACGGCCTGCGGCACCGCAATCAGACATCTTGGCGATCTCTACAAAGAAATCCATCACGTGTTTGAACAAATCGACGAAACCGCAATTGATGCAGCAATTGATGTTGTCGAAAATGTACTGGCTGCATCGCACGCATCACTCGATGCGCTCTCGGGCCAATTGGAGACGATACACAGCGCTACTGCAGATTGCTCCAAAGCGCTCACGGAACTCGTTGACCTTGGCAACTCCGCGCATGCGCGGATCGCTTCAAACGTCATGGCAGCAAAGCAGCTACTGCAAATCGCCAATGATCTTGGGAGCGCGGTTGAGCACCTGACCCTAGACCCTGAAAAAGTTGATGGCGGGGTAATGTCCCGCGTATTTGACACTTATAGTATCGAAACCGAACGGAAAGTTCATTACCGGGTTCTACCTCCGAAAGCGGAAAACGAAACCAAATCTCAAGAATACAACGGGAATCAGGAAAGCGACGACCCCTTGGAGGGGCTCTTGTTCTAGGATCAGGACCCTAAGCGTAGGCCAGGGGATATCCACAAAAATTGGCAAGTGTTTTCCGCCCCCACCTTCCATCTGTCATTCTGATGGGGTCATTGGATCATGATGATCGCTGGAAAGAATTTTCTACATGGAGACTGCATGAAGGTCCTCCCGGTTGGCGGTCGCGGTCGTTGGAATCGGAGCCTGTCGGGGCCGTGACGTTCAGCGCTGCTGTGGCCATGACCCTATGCACAGATCCGCTCTGCGTCCGCATCGTTCCACCCCAGCGCACATGAAAGCTCTTGCGACATTTCCGACAGTGCTTTGCCGATCTTATTTCGGGTAGCGGGCGTAAACACCCGCACGGACGCGGTCGCGCCAATGGATACCGTCGATCCGGCACCTGTTTTTGTCAGTGTCGTCGCAACCGAACTTATACCACGTTCCAGCTCCTCAACACATTCGGCGTACCCTTTGGCGCGAATGGCTTCCAGTTCTGCGGCCAAATCCTCCCGGTTGGTGATCGTATGCTCAGTGTATTGCCTGAGTTGCCCCTTCAGTTCGTCACGAGACAAAAGCTCTGGCGACACGGCGGCAATTGCCTTTGCGCAAGAGCATGCGTGCAATGGCCGCTTCCCAATGCCGGGGTGAAGGTAAGACACGCCCGTTTCCGGTGTGGCTACGTGAAGGATCTCGACCCAATGCCCCCGCAGTCGGGACAAGAAAAACGCGGCACCATAGGCGCTTGCGGCATTGGCGAGTACAGGGGCAATCACTTCCAGCAATGCAGGGTCCGAATAATCGCTCAGCGTGATGCGTCTCAATCTTTTCCCGATCGCAAACGAGCCTCGCGCAGGAGACTCGAGCAGACCGGAGGAAACAAGATCCTGCACCAGCCTATAAGCGGTGGGTTTGGGGAGATCAGACTGCGCGCAGATATCCGCCACGGTCGCGCGCCCTTTTTGACCGACCACTTCCAAAATAAAAACTAAACGTTCGAGGTGCATTATTCTCACTATACGATAACTGCTTTTTCGATATACGATACACCAAACAGAATCAAGGGAGGGAGAATATGATGGATGGAGCATGCTGCGGACCGGGCTATGGGAGCCCGCAAGAAGCTATCAAAGCCCCCCGGGAAAAACTGCTTTACTCAATTGCCATCTACACCGGGACCGGCATCCAGAAGCCCGATTACCTTGCGACTGTGGATGTAGACCCCGAAAGCCCGACATATTCGCAAGTGATCCACCGGCTGGAGATGCCGGGGATAGGGGATGAGCTTCATCACATGGGCTGGAATGCCTGTTCGTCCTGTCACGACGACAATTCGATGTCACGCAAATATCTGATACTTCCCGGCGTGCGTTCCAACAAGCTCCACATCGTCGATACCGCCACGGACCCGCGCGCGCCGCGGTTGCACAAGGTGATCGATGGGGCCGAGATCAAGGCCAAGGCCGATCTTTCCGGCCCGCATACGGTGCATTGTCTGGGTTCGGAGATCATCATTTCCTTTCTCGGAAACGCCAAGGGAGAGGCTCCGGGGGGCTATTTGCATCTCGACAAGGAGTTCAACATCGTTGGTCGGTGGGAAAACTCCATGGGCGACATCAAGTTCGGCTATGATTTCTGGTACCAACCCCGCCACAACGTGATGGTGAGTTCGGAATGGGCTGCGCCCAATACCTTCATGCCGGGCTTCGATCTGGAAGAAGTGGGACATCTGAAATACGGACGTGAACTGCACTTCTGGGATTTCGAAAAGCGCGAGCCGGTCGAAAGCTTTTATCTGGGCGAGGACGGGCTGTTGCCGCTGGAGGTCAAGTTCCACCACGACCCCGACAGCACGCACGGTTTCTGCGGGGCGGCGTTGTCGACCAACGTCATCCACTGGTGGAAGGACAATGACGGCGCCTGGAAGTGGGAAAAGATCATCGACGTCGAAAATGAGATGCACCCCGAATGGCCGATCCCTTTGCCGGGGGTGATGTCAGCGATCCTGATATCGATGGATGACAAATATCTTTATCTGAACAACTGGCTGCATGGCGATATGCGCCAGTACGACATTACCGATCCACATAACCCCAAGTTGACCGGCCAGGTTTTCATGGGGGGGCTATTGGGCAAGGCGCCGGTCGTGAATGGGGTCGAGATGGCAGGCGGGCCTCAGATGTTCCAACTCTCTCTTGACGGACGCAGGCTCTATGTCACGACGTCGCTCTTCTCGACATGGGACAACCAGTTCTATCCCGAGATCCGCGAAAAAGGCGGAGTGATGGTGATGATAGACTGCGATCCCGAAAACGGCGGCATGAAGATCAACGAGGATTTTGTCGTGGACTTCGGCAAAGAGCCAAATGGCCCCTCGCGATGCCATGAAAGCCGATATCCCGGCGGCGATTGTACAAGCGACATCTGGCTATGACGACGCATACCGTGACAATCGCCAATATGGACAGCGCGAGATATGATGTGGACGCGCGGCGGCCTCTTTTGGACACGCTGCGCGAACAGGGTGTCGATCTGCCCTATGGCTGCAAATATGGCGGCTGCATCACCTGCGCGGCGAAATTGAAGGCAGGTACAGTGGACCAGCGCCGACAGGTCGCGCTCAACAATCGGCAAATCAGCAACGGATATGTGCTCCTTTGCGTGGCGCGCGCGACATCCGACATCACCTTGCAGATCGGGGTCGAGAGCCATGACAAGCTTTATCGCAATCCGTTTCTCGACCCGCTTGAACCCCACGAACTCAAGGCGGACATTGCGACGCCGAAGGAAGGTTAACCGATGCCCGAAGCAGATATCGACCACATCTACGATTACGACCCAACATACATCGCTGACATCCTGAAATCGGTGAACACCATTGCTATGGTTGGGGCGAGTGCCGACAAGACGAAATTCAGCTACGGCGTGCTGCGACAACTCAGCGAAATCGGCTATGATATACTGCCGGTAAATCCCAACCCAAATGTCACAGAGATCAGGGGCCTCAAGGTCTACCGCACGCTGGAGGAGATCAACAAACCCGTTGATATGGTGGATATCTTCCGTCCCAAGGAGGAATTCTATAGTCTTGCCGAGAAGGCCATCGCGATCGGGGCCAAGGTTCTTTGGGGACAGATCGGCGTATACGATGACGAGGCAGCAAAACTCGCCGAAGATGCTGGTCTCAAGGTTGTCATGAATAGGTGTCCGAAGATTGAACTCTTCCGCCCGTTCTGGAAGCCGCGTCTTGATCTAAAGATATGACTGCAAAGCGGTGGAAAATGGCCTTTTCAGTATCCGAGCAGGACGCGAGGTAAGACAATCGTCATCCGAAAGAGCTGACAAGTAATTTCGCTCGTTAGCTAAGAGGTCGTCGCGGAAATTCGGACCAATTGTCAGGGTGTATCGCATGAAAAAAGTGAACGGGCCAGGCATCCAGGAAACTAGGGGCACCTCACAGTTGAGGGTTATTTCACAAGAGAGAGTTTCCGGCACATCGTAACCACCAAGGAGTGGGGATGAGACAGAAATCCGGAACACGTCAGAGCCAAGGTGAGAAGGTCGTCAAAGACATCCGCCTTGCGACACGCATTGGAAGAGATGCCGGACTGACCTGACCATTTATCCGCGCAAGACGATCATGCGTGGAAAGACGACATCGCCCTGATCCTATATTCCGACACAGCGTTTGCCGCATGCTGGAAAGCCGAACGCGTCAATTCCAGGTCGTCGGTCCTGAGGACCAGAGACGAATATAGTTTCCCGGGCGACTTGAAGACACCATTGGCGCGCAGGGTGCTGTTCCAGATCTCGTTCAGCTTGGGGTCGCTGTGTTTTGCACTGCGATAATCGATCGGGTCGGTTTCGGTGAAGTAGACGTCAAACACTGTCGGGTCGCCACAGATCCGATGGGCGATACCCTGCTTGGAGAGCGCGGCGGATTGCATATCCATCAGAGTCTGGCCCAGTTCGCGCAGCCGTTCATACTGTCCCGGACGCCGGAGGATTTCCATCGTTTTGAGGCCCGCAGCCGAGGCCACCGGGTTGCCCGACAGCGTGCCAAGCTGCATAAGCCATTTTTCCACCCCCACGGCGGCCTTGTCGAAATGCGACATGATTTCGGTGCACGCACCAAGCGCCGCCAAAGGAAAGCCGCCTCCGATAATCTTGCCCAGCGTGCAGATATCCGGCGTCACGCCATAACGTTCTTGTGCACCGCCATAGGCAAGGCGAAAGCCGGTGACGATCTCGTCGAAGATCAGCAAAACGCCGTGTTTATCGCATAAATCACGCAAGCCTTGCAGGAAACCGGGTTGTGCGGGGATGATGCGTTGCAACGGCTCTGCGATGATTGCAGCAATGTCGCTGTGTTCAGCCAGAAGGGAGGCGACCGCCTCTAGATCGTTGAACGGCGCGATCAGCATCTCGTCTGCCACACACTCGGGGATGCCTGCACTGTCGGGCACGGCAGTGGGGAAATTGACGTGTTTCGAAGGCGCGAGGCTCATCTGCGCCTCGGCGGACATACCGTGATAGCCGCCCTCGAATTTCAGAATCTTCGGCTTGCCGGTATAGGCGCGTGCAAGTCGGATGGCATACATATCCGCCTCGCCGCCCGAAGTAACAAAACGCACCTGTTCACAGCAGGGCACGGCATCGACGATGGCCTCGGCCAGTCCGATGCCCTTCACATTATTGGCGAAAAAGGTCATGCCTTTGGGCAGTTGTTCCAGCACCGCCTCCATCACTTCGGGGTGGCCATGCCCCAAAAGCATCGGGCCAGAACCGATCAGGTAGTCCACGAATTCGTTGCCGTCCTCGTCCCAGACGCGGCTCCCCTCGCCCCGCGCAATCACGATAGAGGCGTCGAAATTGCCGAAACCGGCGGCGGGAAGAACCGCGCGAGCGCGGGTGATCCAATCGGCTTGGGAGTGAATGCGATGCATGTGATTAATCCAATATCAGGTCGGGTGTGCCGAGGCAGTCCTGGTCGATGGCAATGCCCAGACCGGGGCCATCGGGCGGGGTGATGCGGCCATCGGCGCGCGTTGGCGCGTCAGGTGCGAGGCGCGGGCTGACATAGCCCGACAGATCGCAAACGTTCAGAACACGGTTCGGCGGAGTTGCGGCCCCGAGGTGCAGTGCTGCTGCAGTGACGATATCGCCGCCCCAGGTGCATTCGATGCACATCTTCGCCCCAAGATGCAGGCACAGGTCACGCGCGCGGCGCGTGGCCGAAAGCCCGCCGAACTTTGACAGTTTCAGCGCGACCGCGTCCATGATTCCAAGCCGGTGCCCCTCAAGAAGCGTGGCCGTATCATGTGCCAATTCATCCAGCTTCATCGGCAAACCCGTGGCCGATTGCACCCGCGCGCAATCCTCCAGCGTGGCGCAGGGCTGTTCCAGCATCACGTCCAGTTGCGCCGCGCCGCGGCCGACGCGGATCGCGTCAAGAGTGGTCGCACCACAGTTCCCATCACCGTAAACCAGCGGGCCGCGGCCTACCGCCTCGCGTACCTTGGCCAACCGTTCGACGTCCGTTTGCCAATCACCGGATGCGCCGAGCTTGGCCTGGAATTGGGTAATCCCCGTCGCCTTCGCCTCGCCTGCGATGCGGGCCATTTCATCCGGTTCAACACAGGTAATGGAATGGTACAGCGGCAGCGTGTCCTGGCGACGTCCCCCCATCAGGGCATGGATCGGCAGCCCCGCAGCCTGTCCGGTGATATCCCAAAGCGCGATGTCCAACGCGGATTTCGCGTAGACATGTCCGTGCAGAAAGGCATCGGCCTTGGCCATCAGTGCCCCGACGCCGACAGGATCGCCCCCAAGGATCACCGGCGCCAGTTCCTGCAGGGCCGGCGCCACGCCACGGGCATAGGCGGGAAGGTAATGCGGGATCGGACAGACCTCGCCCCACCCCGTCAGCCCAGCATCGGTGTCGATTGCGATAACGACCGTTTCCACCGTGTCGCACGTCTTGCCATCGGCCATATGATAGGCCGTGTGGCTGGTAAGCGGCAGGTGCCAGAGGCGCAGCCGCGTAATGTGCTGCCCGACACCGACGGTCATCAGGGCAGGGGCGATGATCCGGCTCACTCCGCAGGCTCCTGAACAACATCCGCACGCGGAGCCAGACTTTGCGGGTCGTAGCCTGGTTCACCAAGCACGCGGGCCGCACGGGGTTTGCCGTGGATGATCACCTCCAGCGCGGTTCCGGGGTCCGCGGCATGCGGTTTGATATAGGCGAAGGCAAGGATTTTGCCGACTGTATGGCCATATACCACGGAGGCAATGGACCCGACGACCGCGCCATCCAGCGTCACCGCCTCCCCGCCATGCCCGTCGATCGCACTGGTTTGACCTACCGCTTCGCTTTTTGAGGCCACGACATCCGGCCCGATCTCCAGATAGGCGCAAACCCAAGGCCGATTGGTGTTCAACGTCTTGTCCTTGCCAAGATATTCTTTGTCCGCCCGGGCAAAGCGCAGCACATCGGCTTCGGCCAGAGTGACCTCGTTTGTCAACTCGCCCGCGCCTTTGAAGCCTTTTTCCATGCGCAACACATTCATCGCAAAGCTGCCATAATCGGCGATGCCATATGGCTCTCCGGCCGTGCGCAGGGCGTCATAGACATCCGCCATGGCCGCGAAGGGCATGTGCAGTTCCCAGCCCAATTCTCCAGCATAGGACATCCGCAACGCCCAGACCCCGTGCCCTGCAACGTCGATCAGTTGCGCCGAGAGCCAGCGAAATGAACCATTGTCGAGCCGGGCATCGGTGCAGGTTCCCAAGACGTCTCGCGCATGTGGCCCGTTGAGCGACAGAGCGCCCCAACTGTCTGACAGGGCGGTAACGGTAACGTCCTCTTTGTCGCGTTGGTGCTTCAGATGATCCAGCAAGCGCTGTTCGAAGAAGGCGGCGCAGACAAGGTAGAATTTGTCCTCGGCCATGCGCACGATCGTCGTTTCCAACTCGATCCGCCCACGACGGTTCAACATGTGGGTCAGTGTAATGGACCCCGAGTTGTCTTTGATCTCTACTGCTGCGCTGCTTGAGGGGAATTTCTGCGGCATCCGGTTAGCGGTCAACCGATCCAGCAGCGCATAGGCATCCGGCCCCTCGACAAGCACTTTGGTGAAGGCAGTGACATCCATGATCCCGACACGTTCGCGCACGGCCTTGACCTCGGCCCTGACCATGTCGTCGACGATTGTGCGGCGGAAGGAATAGTGATCTTGCTGCGCCACGCCATCTTTGGCGAACCAGCGTGGTCGCTCGAAGCCATAGACCTCTTCGAACACGGCACCCTTGGATTTTAGCATTTCATACAGGGGAGAAGGCTTGATCGGACGTCCCGCCAGACGGTTGAAATGCGGGAAGGGGATTTCGTGGCGCAGGCAGTAGTCTTCCTTGGCTTTCACCACCTGCCACTGCTTGTTCGCATAGCCGCCGAACCGGCGCGGATCATAGTCCCGCATAGAGATATCGGCGGCCCCATGCGCCATCCAGCGGGCAAGTTCACGGGTCAGCCCAGGCCCCCAGCCAATGCCGATCTGCGTGCCGCAGCAGCACCAGTAGTTGCGCACGCCCGGCGCAGGTCCAATCAGCGGGTTTCCGTCCGGCGGATGACTGATCGCGCCATGCACGACGCGCGTGATGCCAAGCTCTGCGAAAATCGGCATGCGGTTCAGGGACTCTTCGAGCCACGGCATGACGCGATCAAAATCTGCCTCGAACAACTCGTTCTCGGCCTCCCATGGACAATGGTCCTCCCAGACGGTATTGGGATTGGCCTTTTCGTAGATGCCGATCAGGCCCTTTTTCTGCTCCATGCGGATATAGCCGGATACCTTGCGGTCATCGCGGATCACCGGCAATTCGCGCTCCAGATCCTGGAATTCCGGCACCTCGTCGGTGACGAAATAATGGTGCGTCATCGAGGTCATTGGCAGTTGCAGACCGGACCATTCGCCCATCTGGCGGGCATAGGTGCCGCCCGCGTTGACCACATGTTCGCAGGTGATTGTGCCCTGCTCGGTCTCGACCACCCACTCGCCGCTTTGTGCTTGCGTGATGTTGGTCGCGCGGCAACGGCGGATGATCCGCGCGCCCTTGGCCCGTGCGCCCGCCGCCATAGCCATAGTCACGTTGGTAGGGTCAACATGCCCGTCATCGGGCGTGTGCAGCGCACCAAGAACGCCGTTGAGATTGTAGAACGGGTGCAATTTGGCCACCTGTTCCGGCCCAACCAACTCGATGTTGAATCCCAGCGCGCGCCCAACCGAGAGGGTATGGCGCAGCCAGTCCATTTCATCCGTCGTATAGGCCAGCCTGAAAGACCCACAACCGTGCCAAGTGACCGCCTGTCCTGTTTCGGCCTCCAACCCGCCGGAATAGAGCCCGATATTGTAATCCACACATTTGCCAAGGCTGAAGCTCGAGGTGGAATGCGTGATCTGCCCCGCCGCATGCCAAGTGCTACCGCTGGTCAGTTCGGCCTTTTCAAGCAGAACAACGTCTGGTCCCCATCCCTCATGCGCGAGGTGGTAGGCAAGCCCAACCCCCATCACGCCTCCGCCGACTATGACCACGCGGGCGTGGCTGGGAAAACTCTTCTCCGACATGGTCGCTTCCTTTGTCCGGGAGTCGCAAAATATGTGGACAAGCTATGGGGACGTATGTACCAATGTCAATTATGAATGACACAAATGTATCAATCAGTGTTCTCGAACGCCTCACCGAAGAGTGGGACGCACTGACCCCCGAAGCACAGAAAGCTGCGCGCTATGTGCTCGAAAACCCCAATGACGTGGGGGTTTCGACCGTGCGCGAGATTGCCGAGGCAGCGAATGTCAAACCCAACACTTTCGTGCGGATGGCGCGGCAGGTGGGGTTCGAAGGCTACGAGGATTTCCGCGCGCCGTTCCGCGAGGCGATCCGAAGTGGTGCGGCAAGCTTCCCTGACCGCGCGCGCTGGCTTCAGGACATCCGCAAATCCGGTGATCTCGGCGGTCTCTATGCAGAAATGGTCGAAGGTGCGATACGCAACGTCGAGGACACCTTTGCAGGCATCGACTCGCAGGCGCTGAATGCCGCGGCAGAGGCCATTTGGGCGTCGCGTCAGGTTTTCACCTTGGGCGTGGGCGTGAACAATGCAAACGCCCGCAACTTCACCTATCTGGCGTCCACCGGCATGACGCAGTTCCATGCCATTCCCCGCCCGGGCTCCACCCCGGTTGACGATCTGGCCTGGGCGGATGAGCGTGACGTGCTGATCGCGATGACCTACCGCCCCTATCGGTCAGAGGTGATCGAGGCGGTGCGCATTGCCCGGGAACAAGGGCTGACGATCATCAGCCTGAGCGACAGCCCCGCCAGCCCGATTATTCGTGCCGCCGACTACGGGTTCGTCGCCGCGGTCGATACGCCACAGTTCTTCCCGTCATCGGTCTCGACCATCGCCCTGCTGGAAACTTTGCTTAGCTTCGTGATCGCTGCGGCCAGCGACGAAATCGTCGAACGTGTCAAGAAATTCCACCACCGTCGCCGTCAACTGGGCATCTATGCGGAGGATTCAGATTGAACGAGATGCCTCAGCCAGTGCGGTCGCTCGCCGCGCGCTACTATACCGACCCACAGATATTCAAGGCGGAACAGGCAGGTTTGCTTGCGCGGACATGGCAATTTGCCTGCCACACCAGCCAGTTGGAAAACCCCGGCGATTACGTCGCGTTCGCGATGGGCGACGAAAGCCTGTTCTCGATCAAAGGGCGGGATGGTGAAATCCGCACGTTCTACAACGTCTGCCAGCACCGGGCGCATCAGCTTGTATCGGGCGAAGGGTCCACCCGTGTTGTGGTCTGCCCCTATCACGCCTGGACCTATGAATTGACCGGCGCGTTGCGTGCAGCGCCAAATGCAAAATCCGTCCCGGGCTTTGACAAATCCAAAATCTGTCTGACAGAAGTGCGCACAGATGTCTTCCTCGGCTTTGTGTTCGTGAATCTGGACGACGACGCAAAACCGATGGAAGACTGGTTCCCAAATGCCCACACCGAATTGGAAGCCTTCGTGCCGAACTGGGCCGAGCTAAAGCCGCTTGAATGGGTGGAAATCACCGAGAATTGCAATTGGAAGGTCTCGGTCGAGAACTATTCCGAATGCTACCACTGCACCCTGAACCACCCTACCTTTGCCACCGGCGTGATCCGGTCCGAAACCTATGATATCCAACCGCAGGGCTATTGCCTGCGTCATACGACCGAATGCAATGATCTCAGCCAGATGGCCTATGACATCGAAAGCGGGTTCGACAACCATGACAAATATTCATCGTGGTTCCTGTGGCCGATGTTCTCGTTTCAGGTCTATCCGGGCAATTTATTGAACACGTATCACTGGCGCGCGATCGATGCCAATCACGTTGTGGTCTGGCGCGGCTGGTATTCCGTTGGCGGCTTTGACGACGAAACGGTGCGCCGAATGGCGCAGCAGGACCGCGCCACCACGGTCGAAGAGGATATACATCTGGTAGAGTCGGTCCAGCGCGGGCTCAAGTCTCGTGGCTACGTGCCGGGGCCGCTGGTGGTCGATCCGGGGTGCGGGGTCAATTCGGAACATTCCGTCATGCATCTGCAAAGCTGGATGCGGGAGGCGATTGATGGTTGAGATGGCACCGTACTGGCAAGACTACGTTGATGGTGCCTTGGGTACAGGCGGCGTGGAACCCCGTTCGGCGGCTATCGCCGCGAGGCGCTTAGCAACGGCGTTACTCAGGATGAAATCCGAGCCGTCATCCACGTGCTCGGCATCTATTGCGGCGTGCCGCAAGCGCTGGAATGTTTCCGCGTGGCGCGACGCGTCCTGGAAGAGGCCTGACGTCTGAGATCATCTGAGCAAACCCAAGAGAGCGCGCGCGATCAGATAAGAATAATCTCTTCAGCTACTCTCTGGGAAAAATGACCGAATGGGTTGCGTGGATGGCTCCTGCATAGCAAGGCATTTCTCTTGGGTGCCTGATTCTGCATGACCGCCCCACGCCAGTCCTTGACACCCGGGGAACATCCGCCCCTTCCCGCTTTGGCGACAACCTTTTCACCCATTGCCGTACGGGGGCAGATCTGACTTTGACGTCCGCGCGTTTACCACAGCGCGCGGATCATGAACGGCAAAAGGCGGCGCTGGAAGGCCACCTTTCCTGTTCCAGATATGTGACTAGGGATTCCACTCCCGCTCTGCACGGGTCAGGTTGAAGAGCAGGTCGCTGATGCTGCCCCCTGCCCGCAGGTCATTCATGATAACTGTCGTCTGCTGACCCAGATCGTCGGTGACAATCCACTGGCGCAACTCGACCGGGTTGGCTGTAAATACAAGCTGAATATTCCCGTATTCGGGATGGTCCGGGTCTTGTGCCGTGATCGTCGTCGTTGTCCCGTCCGAGGTCTGGTTCGTGACCATGCGTTCGCGGGTCAGATCGACATTCTCGCGCAGGATCAACCCCAGTGGCGTCAGGTTCAGCTGCATCTTTTCAGGGCCAGTGTTTGAGCGCGGATCAAAGATGGCCAGCACCCCGCCCTGCCCGATCACGAGAGATTTGTCTGGCGGGTTATATTCAAACCTGATCCGGCCGGGCCGTTTGATATAGACCGTTCCCGTTGACAGGGTTCCGTCGCTATTGATCTGGGTAAAACCGGCCTCGGCCGTTCTCAACTGGTTAAGATACCCAGAGATTTGTCCAAGGCTGAGCTGCTGGGCCGTTGCCGCACCGGACTGAAGGATGAAAAAGATCGCGAGCGCGAAAGATACGATACGTTTGGTCATGTGCTTTACCTAAATGTTCGGGCGCCTGTTTGCACCTGTTTGATGCGCCAAACAACAGCATGCGACCCCGCGCTAGGCGATATCATGCCCTTTGATTATAGATAGCGCAGCAGAACCAGTCCGTATAGCGGAGCTTTGTCAGCCCCTGCACCAGTCGCGCGACAGCCTGCCAAGGGCGCGCGACGACCCTAGCGCACCCAGATTTCGACGCGGCTGTTTGTCTCGCTGTCCACCTGACCCTGATAACAGGCAGCCGGTGCAACGCCACCAAATCCATAGGCTGATACAGAAAGCACGTTTTCCGCGATCACATCAGGCGCAAATAAACCAAACGCCGCCTGCATTTCGTTTGCCACGCGTTCGGAAACATCAATCGCCGCCTGATCTCCGTTGGCACTCTCTGCGAAGCCGATGAACAGTATCTCTTTACCTGCATAGCTGGCATCGCCCAGCGCATCTGCAAGCGCGACAAAGGCAGCGCGGTTCCACGCCCCTTCCGGTCCGCTGACAGCACCACCGATCAATGTCGGGCTCAGGCGGTCTGCATCAAAAAGCAACTCGAACATCTTTGCCGCGGCGGGCTTGTCGATGTCACTTAGTGCGGAATCCAGCACGCTGACGACACGGTTGTTGTTCGCTGCGGCCTCTTGCAGCATGGGCGATGCGTCAAGAAATCCTTGGCCGGCAACAGCGGCCTGTGCTGCACGGGTCGCGGCATGATCCAGAAGCTCAGGCATCAATGTTGCGCGCGGCGGGCCTGCATAGGTCGCCGTGATAGGGCGTATCAACGGATAGTCACCGGATGTAATCGAAAAGGGAGTCGCAGCCACGGCAACGTCGCAGCCGCCCGCAACCGGTATAACCATACTGTCATCGGCCTGACCAAAGCTGACAACCGCGATACTTCCGGGAAAGCGGGTCACGGAATTCACAATGCCGACTTCATCGGGTATTGTCAGAACACTCTTTGCCACAGTCTTGCCCGAAGGTGCCACGACAAGTTCGGAAAACTCGCTGTGCAGTCCGGACGATGCAGGCAATTGCAGAGGCAGGATACGCAAGTCGGCGCCGCCAAGCTCGGACCAGTTTGTCACGTCACCGGCGTAAATCCCGGCAAGCTGCGCGAGAGTGATGGCCTCCAGCCCAATCCCCTCTGCGACGACCACCTCAAAGGCGTCCAGACCCAAAAGCTGATGTGATAAAGGACCGGTCAGGGACCAGTCGGCGGGGCTTTGATGCACAAACTCCGCCGCTCCGGTCAATGGTGTGACGGCAACGGCAATATCCGCGTTTTCTGTAGTGTTAGCAAAGATCACGGAAACATCTTCCTGACGGTCGGCGTTTGTCAGTTCAATCTGGCCGGGCAATGTCAAGCCGATGCGTGTATCGCGCTGGCCAGACAGGACAAACGCACCCGTCGACGTGCGAAACATATCGGCATAGCGCGGGTCAGAAAAACCGATCGAGAGCGTTTCGCTCACAGGCACAGCAGCGGGCGCAGGATCAGCCGCCGCCGCTGTAGGCTGCGCCCCAGACGAGGCGGCGGGCACATCATCAATAACCACTGCGGCAAATGTGTTTGGTGGAATATTGAGCGCGGCATCAGACAAAATGGTCAAACAGCCGAACCCGTAGCAACCAACATCGCTTGCCGGCACATTCACCTCACCCACAGAAGTAGCGACCGTCAACAGTACCCCGTCAAACGCGATGACCTCCCCCTTAACAGAGATAAGCCCGTCAGATGATCTCAACTCTACCTTCTGGGCGGTCAGAACCGAGGGAGCAACAGTGCACAAAAGCGCAGTGGCGATTTTCTTCAGCATTAACTTTCAGAACTCCAGTGATGAGCTTAAGATCCATAGGTGGACAAAGGCCATATATGTTTCCGCTAGATCAAACCACCTAATACGGGCAGAAATGGGATGTATATCAAGGTAAGTACAAACTGACACCGCGCACGCAACAATTGAATTCCTCTTTGATTTTCGATGCAAAGAGGTGTGTTGGTTACAACACAACTCTTGCTTTGAGACGGGTTTGACGCATTTGACAACATTTACACGTGGTGCAGCCTGCAGCGTTTCGCGAAAAACCATTCTCACAGCTTTTCGGGAAACGCATAACAACGGTCAAATGACATAGGCTCAGCACCCATTAATTGAATTCAATTAATTCTCTGATTCAGCTATCCGAAAGAACGGCAGGACCTTTCCAGACATCACTGCTTTTGTGATCGCTTATGCCGGCGCGAAAAAAGCAGCCACAAAATGGTCCCATGTCACGGCGGCCCGCCAGCACAAAAAGGGCGGTTGTCGGCGCGTTGCACACCCGACCACCGCCGTAAGATGGATCTTGATCCATCCCCACTGCAAATGCGCCGCGCCTAAAACTCCACCACGGCGCGGATTGATTTGCCTTCGTGCATCAGGTCGAACCCGTGGTTGATTTCGTCCAATGTCAGTTTGTGGGTAATCATCGG
>NZ_QBUD01000004.1 GCF_003058085.1 Yoonia sediminilitoris
CTTTCTCATCGTCCACTCCTCAGTGGCTACGATGAGCAACAAACCCTCCCTTAGCAAATACAGCTATTTGGACCCATAGGCGCTGACGTCAGACATACTTAAGACCATAGAGGCCAAGGGCGCATCCCTTCGCATTCTCGATATGGCTATAGATACCAGCACTCCGAATGGTCGCTTGATGCTGAATATCCTTGGCAGCGTTGCGCAGTTCGAGCGGGAAATAATGCTTGAGCGGCAGCGTGAAGGGATTGCTAAAGCCAAAGCTGAAGGGAAGTACAAGGGCCGCAAACCGACTGCGAAGGCCAAAGCTGAGGACGTCTTGAAGATGCATGGCGGAGGAGCTGGAGCTACTGAGATAGCCAAACAACTCAACATTGGCAGAGCATCGGTCTATCGCATTCTCAATGAAGTCCGGCCTTCGTAGGGTCTCAGGCCAATCCCTTGCAGCCATATCCAAGGGTGTCGGCGGTCAAGCCTACCGGACCCGCGCAGAAGCGGGGACACGTGCTGTCCAATCTGGGCGATATAACAAGCTCAGGCGTTTGTCCTAGGATGTATATCTGTTTTTTCTTTGCAGATTCAGTGCTCGGCATCGTTTTGCATCATGTCGTAGATCGTATTGATGAAATCAGTGAACTTGTCCGACATTGAAAGAAGCTTCAGCATCTGTTTTTGTTGAGCTTCGTTGCTATTTAAGATCGCATCCTCAACCGCCTTTGGAAAGTCCCCCAAAAGGGCTTGTTCACGCGTATTGTTTGCGATCTGAGTGACCACCTTTTGATTCTCCTGAACTTTGTCTTTGATCGTCCGTGCATAGTTGATCATGTCATCTTCGGTCAGGCCATCGCCCGCGAATATCTCGTTGAGGCGTTCGATGATCTGGGAGAGGAACTCTTCCTGCTTGTCCCTTGCTTTACCACTCCCCAAGCCGCTCCCCGGCTGAAGACCCTCGGCAGCGTCAGAGGCAAGCCTAAGGTTTTGCTGCTTGATCTTTGACAGGCGATAATGGCTCAGCGCTACATCACCTAGGTCCAGTTCATCTTCATCAATGTTTGCTTCTCGCAGAAGTGGACCCAATTGCCGCGCGTAGAGGCTCAGTTTCTCGAGTTCCTTATCGTCGTAGTCAACGATTTGAGAAATGAACTCGTAGAACCGAACAAATGTCCCGAGGTCCTTCTTGAAAAGTTCAAGCGCGTCTTTCTCCGTTTTGCATTCCTTCAGGGTGTCATCCGTATTTGCTATCAGGACAGCATCACCGCTCTTCTTGGCTCTCTCAAACATGTCGATGGCGGACTTGTAGGCTTCAATTGCTGACCGGTAGCGCGACGTCCAGCGATCAACTGCTGGCTTGCAGATATTGGCAACGGCAGCGTTGCTCATTGTCTGCTTCAAGAAGGCCTCGCAGAACCTTTCCACCTCTGACCATGTGAAGATACCAAACGCACGAAGCTTTTCAGACAAGTCAAAAACGAGGTCAGGGTTTGACACGTCGATCAACTCGGCAGTCTGGTAGTATTCCTGAAACGCGGCCAGCACCTCCTCTGGCTCGTTGAAGAAGTCCAACACATAAGTTCCGCTGACTTCTTTGCCGGGATAGGTCCGGTTCAATCGAGACAAGGTCTGAACGCATTCGACACCGGCCAGCTTCTTATCGACGTACATCGCGCAAAGCTTGGGCTGGTCGAAGCCTGTCTGGAACTTATTGGCAACAATCATCACCTGATAGTCATCGCTATCAAATGCCTTGCGCATGTCGCGACCTTTAAGGCGCGGGTTCATGCTGGCTTCTGTGAACTTCTCCTCAAGCAGTCCCTCTGTATTCGGGTCGCCCGTGCCAAACTCGACCTCACCCGAAAAGGCCACCATCGCATGCACCTTATCATAGCCCATTTCGGTGATGTATTTATCAAACGACAGCTTGTAGCGAACAGCCTCTTTGCGGGAACTGGTGACAACCATCGCCTTCGCCTGCCCCCCTAACAAGCCCGCTATGTTGTCCTTGAAGTGTTCAACGATCACGCGCACCTTTTGGGAAATGTTGTAGTCGTGCAGCCGCACCCATTGGTTCAGCTTGACCTTGGCCTTTTTGCTATCGACCTCGGCGTCCGCTTCCTTCGCCTTCAGGGCAAGATTATAGGCCACCTTATAGCTCGTGTAGTTGCGCAACACGTCTAGGATGAAGCCCTCTTCAATCGCTTGCCGCATCGAATAAACGTGATAGGCCACTGGCAGGTTGGTTGTTGAAGGTGGCTCATCAGGGTTCAGAACGCGGCCAAATAGCTCAAGCGTCTTGGTCTTTGGGGTCGCAGTGAAGGCAAAGTAGCTCAGGTTAGTGGCCACCCGTCTTGCCGCCACAGCAGCATCCAGAATATCCTCAGAACTCAGCTCCGCGTCATCGTCGCGCCCTTCCATCATCAGCACTTCTTTGAGCTGCCGAGCGGTGGAACCGGTCTGGGAAGAGTGCGCCTCATCCGCGATGATCGCATAACTGCGCTCTTTCAGACTGGTGCTGTTCTCAATGGCCTTGAGGACGTGGGGAAAGGTCTGAATGGTGACAATGATGATAGGCTGCGAACTCTCCAAAGCAGCGGCCAGCTTTTCAGATTTGGACCCGTCGCCCTCTTCACGGTTGATGCGCCCGACGACCCCGTCCACATGCTCGAACTGGTAAATCGTTTCCTGCAGCTGATCATCGAGAACGGTGCGGTCTGTGACGATGATGACGCTATCGAATACCTTCTTGGGGCCATCATAAAGCGACGAGAGTTGATGCGCCGTCCACGCGATTGAGTTCGACTTGCCTGACCCGGCGCTGTGCTGGATTAAATACTTGTTGCCCGGTCCTTCGGCTCTGCCCGCCGCGACCAGTTTCCCGACCACATCCCATTGATGATAGCGGGGAAAGATCATCGTTTCTTTCTTGGACTTCCGGCCCTCAAAGTCTTCCTTTTCCTCGATCTGCAAATGCATGAACCGGGCCAAGATATTCAGCAGCGCATCAGGCTGAAGCACCTCTTGCCACAGATAGCTGGTGGCGTAGCTGTTCTCATCCTCGGGCACGTCGTTACCTGCCCCGCCCTCCTTGGTGCCTTTGTTGAAGGGCAGAAAGAGCGTCTCATTGCCTGCCAGACGGGTGGCCATGTGGACCTCGAACTGGCTGGCTGCGAAATGCACCAAGGCACCGCGCTTGAAGGTCAACAGCGGCTCTGGCTTTTTGGTTGCCGGGTCGATGGGCAGGCGCGTGCGCTTGTATTGTTTGATCGCGTTTTGCACGGATTGCTTAAACTCTGATTTCAGCTCGAGTGTAACCACCGGCAGGCCGTTCACGAACAACACCAGATCAATGCGCCATTTCTTGGCCTGCGTGCCCGTCTCGGCCATATGGGCGTCAGTGGCATAGGGGCTATAGACCAGCTCTGGCACGATGCGCAGGCGGTTTTGTTCATAGCGCGCCAGCGTGTCGGGGTTCAGGTCGTGTTCGGGCTTGAACTGGCACAGTTTGAACTTGGCGTTGCGGTCTTTGACACCGTGGCGCAGCACACCCAGCGTGCCAAAGGTGCGCAACTGTTTGCCCGTGGCATTGGGGTCGGCCTTGTCAAGCTGGCTGGCAACACGGGCCAACAGCTTGGCCTCAGCGTCGCTGGGATAATTCTTGCGGTGCTTTTGCCACGCAGCATCTTGGGTCTCTTTGACAAAGCCGATCAGGTCTTCGGAATAAAGCGCCAGTTTGCGGTCATATCCTGCTGGCGTGCCAAGCTGCCAACCGCTGGCCACCATCTGGGCAATCATCTCATTTTGAAAAATAACTTCTTGGGTCACGCCGTGGGAAATGCTCACGCGAGGGCCTCCTCGGGCTGGTCAATATCTTGGGGGTAACTTTCAGAGGTCCCCTCGGGAGGATGCCAATCGCGCAGATCAATCTTGCCTGTGACAGCGGCAGAGATCAGGGCGGTGCGGCGTTCTTTGAGGAGGACGATGGCGGATTGCGCTTTGGTATCCAGCAGGTAGAACTGTTCAAGTTGTTTTTTGATAAACACGACAATTTCTGTTTGCTCATTCCGCGATGGCAAGGAGAAATAATAGTTCGCAACAAAGAAGTCAGCGACCCTTTTTTGCCCCCCTGCTCCATACATTGAACCTTCTGCTGTCTTATTGAACGGTGCTGATACCAATAAAAAGTATAGGAAATGGGGCAAAATCTTGCTTGAGCAACGCATTGGAATAAGCTCTGTTGTTCCAAATGCAATCGAGTTTTTCAGGCCAGTCATGACCGCACCCTTACCATTCTCAAAGCAAGGCGTTATCTTTGCGATGCAAACATCGTTTTCCCGAACATAGGTGTATCCGCTGCGAACTTCTCTCAGTTCCCGTTCAGCACTCGTATTCAGCTCACCACGATCTCCAATCGCTTCCATCGGCAGGAACGTGACCTTGGTTTGGCCACTCCAATTTTGGAGTTCGCTTTTAGACGGATTCAGGGCCGCAACCTGCTTTACGCGCTTCACCTCCCAATGCGCAGGTACATCGCCGAGCCATTCGATGCCGGAGGGGCGCAAGGGGGCGGTGGGGTCGAGGCCCTTTGTCACCGCATGGCTGATCACCGCTTGACGCTTTTCCTCCAAAAGCGCAATCAACCGCTGCTGCTTGGCAATCAACCCATCAATCTTGGCCGTCTCATAATCCAAAAACGCCGCGATTTTGGTTTGTTCGGGGAGGGGGGGGAGTGAAAGGTGTGTTTCTGCAAGTGGTCCTAGGTTCAATGCACGAAAGGTTGCGCCACCAACACTGCTCTCCCACTGTTGAAATGTGATCGGTGAGCGAAGTGCCCAAAACATGAATCTGGCCGAAGTTTCTGTATCTATCGCAATACGGGCAGTGCCCTGAGTTAAATTTGCACCGCCTAGAGTATCGGGAACCACCATTACTTTTCCGAAACTCGGACCAATGGAGCATACAAGGTCACCACCTTGAATCTTGCTTCGCTCATAATCAGCGGCAATTTGAGGCGAAGTATGCATCAGACTTGAGAAATCTCTTATTCCCTTCTCGTCTGTCATGTCAGCAGGGCGGATATACGGAATGCCAACTTCAAGATTTGGACCTGCTTGTACGATACCATAGGTGATCTGGCGTGACTGCTGAACGGTGTGCTTCAAACGTTTGCTTTCCCACCCCTCAGGAATGTCCCCCAACCACGCCACGCCAGAGGGTTTATAGGCAGGATAGGGCCGATACTTCGCTTGTCCTGCGCCTGCCATCACACATGCACCTCTTGCAGCAGCGCCATGATCTCGGCGCTGACGGCGTCCAGTTCGGCGTCGATCTCGGCCAGATCGCGCGGCGGGGTGTAGGTATAGAAATGCCGGTTGAACGGGATTTCATAGCCAACGATGCCAATGCCGCCGTCAATCGCATCGACCTTGCCCGCGTCAATCCACGCGTCCGGCACATGGGGCGCGACCTCTGCCAAGAAATACGTCTCATTCAGCGCATTGACAGGCTGCGACGGTTCCAACGGCACGTTCTCATTGTCCCGCAGATCGCCATCCGGTTTGTATTCCATCACCTGCCCATCCACCGCAAACAGCCCGTAGAGGGGATTGGCGGCGGTGTTCTTATGGACCTTCTTGATGACCTTTTCAGCCTTGGGGTTTTTCCAACTGACCGCAGCAGTGATCTGTTTCTTGGCCGTGGCATCCAGCGCAACACCAGTGGCCTTCAGTACCTTGTCAAAGCCGTTCATGTCATCGTGCTGGTCAGTCCCAATCTCAGTCTGTAGTACCCGCGCTGTTTGCAAGATGGCCAATTGATCGCGCCAAGTCTTCGGGTCCAGCACATCCTTGATCTGTTTTTCTTTCAGCTCGGGGAACTCTGCCTTGATATGGGTGCGGATTTCAACCTCTTGCGCGGTCAACACACCGTAGTCGCTGCCATCCTCATCCCAGTCTTTGCCGTAGCTGTCGTAAATCCATTCGCTCAGCGCGGTCAGCGGTCTGGGCGCAAAGCGCAGGTTGGCGATACGGTCATCACTGAACTGATAGCTCTCGCGCAAAGGTCGCTCAATCGTCAGGCGACGATAGCCAAATTCATGGGTGGCAAAGATTTTCGCCGCAAAGGTTTTGGGCGTTTCGGCCTTTGGCGTGTCCGCCTGCCTGCCCCGATTGCTCTTGGCATCGACGGGTTTGTCCAGTGTCTTGGCCTCGACCGGTTCGAACGCACCAAAGCAGCGCGTTATTGTTGCGATGTCGCCTTCATCCATCCATTTGCGTTTGGACCCCAGCGATTTGCGCATCTTGCTATAAAGGTCGGTGCCGTTAATCAGTTGGACCTTGCCCTTGCGTGACGGGTCTTTCTTGTTCGTCAGCACCCAGACATAGGTCGAAATGCCGGTGTTGTAGAACATGTCTGTGGGTAGCGCGACGATGGCCTCAAGCAGGTCGCTTTCGAGGATATGACGTCGGATTTCGCTTTCGCCCGACCCTGCCCCACCGGTGAACAAAGGAGACCCGTTCAGGATAATCCCAATGCGCCCGCCGCCCTTGTCGGTATCCCGCAGCTTTGAGATCAGGTGCATAAGAAACAGCAACGACCCGTCAGAGACGCGGGGCAAGCCGGGACCGAAGCGACCGTCGAAGCCCTTGATCGTGTTTTCGTCCTTGATATCCTTTTCGATCTTCTTCCAGTCTACCCCAAAGGGCGGATTGGACAGCATGTAGTCAAACTGATCAGAGACCAGTTGGTCCTGAGACAGGGTGTTGCCGAGTTTGATGTTGGTGACGTCCTGCCCCTTGATCAGCATGTCAGCTTTGCAGATCGCGTAGCTTTCTGGGTTCAGTTCCTGCCCATATGCACGCATCACGGCGTCAGGGTTCAGTTGCAGCACGTATTCCATGCCAGCCGATAGAAAGCCCCCAGTGCCCGCTGTGGGGTCGTAGATGGTCCGAATGATGCCGTCTTTTGTCAGCCCGTCATCGTCTTCCATGAAGACAAGCGAGGTGGTCAAATCCACGATGTCGCGTGGGGTGAAGTGTTCACCGGCAGTCTCGTTGGAGCCTTCTGCAAAGCGGCGGATGAGCTCCTCAAACACCAGCCCCATATCATGGTTTGAAATCACCTCAGGCCTCAGGTCGGCCCCTTTGACCTGCTGTACGGCCTTGTAGAGCAAGTTTGCGTCACTCAACTGGGCAATGAACTCGCCAAACTTGAAATGCTCAAAGATTTCACGGGCGTCCCTAGAAAAGCTCTGGATGTAGCTTTCAAGATTGTCCTTGATGCCGCTGGCCCCGAGTGACGACAGGTCCATCTTTGACGTGTTGAAGAATGACAGCGTCGAGGCCCGCAATAATAGTTTTTCTTTTGCCTCTTCGGGTAGCCCTAGGTTTTCAATTCGGGCGGCTTCAGCAAGGACGTCTTCCTTGTGCGCTTCCAGCACGCATTCGAGGCGGCGAAGTAGCGTGAATGGCAGAATTATCCGACCGTACTGACTTTGCTTAAAGTCGCCACGTAACAGGTCGGCCAGTGACCAGATATAAGATGCGAGATTGTTCGTCGACTGAGACACGTTTGCTGCCCATATATAAATACATTTTCTTGTTTGGGTCATCCTAGGTCGATGCCCAATTCTTGTACAGCCGCATGCAACCATTAGTGGTTCAGCACCAAATCGGTTTCATCCCGTCAAGGCCTTTTTGCTGCCCGTGAGAGGCGTGCGAACTTCCAGCAGTCAGCTGACAAGCTATTCGATTTCGTATCTGGGTAACTTCTGGATTTCCCGCCACAGGGCTTTGACCGTCGTTTCACCGTAGTCGGTGGATGCCCGCCCGTCTTCGTGACCCTGTATTGCATCCGCGTATTCAGGCAAAATGTCAGCATCGCGTGCAATTGTTTTGAACCGGTGCCGCCAAGCGTGGTTTGGCTGTACCAAAGCGTCCTTTATGCCCGCGATCTCTCGCACCCATTGACCGACTTTCTTACCCACGCTTTGTGCGCGCTTAACGTCCACTTCACCGGGCGTTTTTGGTGAATAAAAGAGTGGCCCCGTCGGATACTCAGAGAAAACTTGGGGAAGGCCCATTTCAATCAAGTGAGGGTGAAGGGGAACAACGCGGTAATTGCCACTTTTGACGGAACCAGCTTCTGGCGTGATACGCATGCAAGGAATTTCACCCATAGAAATAAGGTCTTCTTGCCGTAACTGGGTGATCTCAGTAACTCTCGCGCCACTGTAAGCGCATATCCACGGCACCCACCGAATGGCTAACTTGTTATGCTCTCGCATCCCACCGAGGGTCTTTGGGTCCCTCAGGGTGGCTGTTAAGATTGCCTTCGCCTCAGCGTCGGTAAACCCCGAAGGCCGTAACTTTTGTCTCTTTGGGACAGTTACCTTTACGCCGTCTGCTGGGTTTTCATGTAGCCTCTTCTTGCCAGTGCCAGTGTTGAAGACCGCTTTCGCTGCAACGAGATATTTGTCTCGAACAGTCTTCGCTGAAAGCTTCTTTTCATGTTGTAGATGTTCACACCAATTGACAATATCTTCGCCTGTCACCCGTTTAGCGTCATCGTGACCCAAGAATGCCTTCAAGTTGCTGATCTTCTGTCGGAAGTCTTCCGCCGTTTTCTTCGGCTTACCATTGGCGATGTGGTCACGCTCCCAAAGCTCAAACAGAGAGGTCATGCTCACGGCCTGTACAGCGTCCTTAGGTTGCCCCTTAGGCTCTTTCATTGCGGGAAACCTGCCTGCCTTTGGGTCGGGGCTGTAGTCGCCTTCTGACCGAGCGAGCTGGAAGTCATACCACTGCCGCCAAGTCTTGCTCAGCTCTTCGCAAAGCCTCTGCCGAGTCCTCGCATCTGCAGCCAGCCCCCGCTCAGACAACAAACGATCAGCATCCTCACCAAACCACTTTAACAGGCTTTCGGGGTGATCTTCGATGCCATCAAATTTTTCAGCCATCAACTTCCATAGTGAGGACTCGCCGGGTTCATCCTCTACCATTTCGTTCAAGGAGCGGTAGTAGTCGCCCGTGATAGCGACCAGTTGCTTATGAGGGATTGTAGCAGGCGCGGCACGCAGGGACTGCCAGACCAAAGCCTGTTTGCGGCTCTCTTCGGCGTGCCGTTCTTTAGCTACTTCAGCGTTTTTTGTCCGCAGAGATCGGATGACCTCAGCCTTTCCGAATGTTCTTCGGACATCTGCTGGAGTTTTCTGGCGGAAATAGTAGACGCCACTCTTTGAATTCTTATGGGGTCGGGACATTTGCAAAACCATGACGGTGTAGGACCTCGGTGTAGAACCGAGCATCACTCAACTAACTGGTATCACTCATCTTTTTGAAATCAAACAGAAAAAGATGGTGCTGTGAGAGAGGATTGAACTCTCGACCTCACCCTTACCAAGGGTGTGCTCTGCCACTGAGCTACCACAGCATCCGTGGATCGGGGGATTAGACGCAATTGCTGTTTGGTGCAAGCCCTCTCTGGACGGTTTTTGCCTTCCACGTTAACACAGGCCCCATGACTGAGCGACAAGCACACAAGAACAAGAATACGGCCAAGACCCGCGAAGAGCGACTGAAGGCGGCGTTGAAGGCGAATATGGGCAAGCGCAAGGCGCAGGCGCGCGCCCGTGCGACTGACAATGACAAAACTGTGCCCAACAAAAATGAGAAAGAGTAGGCCCGCATGGATTCGATTATCGTCAAAGGTGGCACCCCGCTTGGTGGCAAAATTCAGATCGCGGGCGCCAAGAACGCGGCCCTGACGCTGATGCCCGCAACATTGCTGTCAGAAGAACCTGTCACACTGACCAATGTGCCCCGCCTGTCCGACATCAGGACAATGACAGAGCTTTTGCAGTCGCTGGGAGTTGAGGTGTCAGCCCTGAAAGGCGGTAATGTACAGGTTCTGTCTGCCCATGCCGCAGAGGAAACAACTGCTGACTATGAAATCGTGCGCAAGATGCGTGCGTCGAACCTTGTGCTTGGGCCCCTGCTGGCCCGGCACCACAAGGCTGTTGTATCGCTACCGGGTGGGTGCGCGATCGGGGCGCGCCCGATGGATTTGCATGTGTCCGCGCTTGAAGCAATGGGTGCGACGATCGAATTGAAGGATGGCTATCTGCACGCCGCGGCAAAAGGTGGCCTGAAGGGCGCGAAGGTGCATTTTTCGATTGCCTCTGTCGGCGCCACCGAAAATGTGATGATGGCCGCCACATTGGCCAAAGGCACGACCGTTATAGAAAACGCCGCCCGCGAACCCGAGATTGTGGACCTTGCCAAATGTTTACGCAGCATGGGCGCGCAGATTGATGGCGAAGGGACAAGCACAATCACAATTGACGGCGTTGATCGTCTGGGGTCTGCCTCGCATGCCGTTGTGACTGACCGGATCGAATTGGGCACCTATATGCTCGCCCCGGTTTTCGCTGGCGGAGAAGTCGAGTGCCTGGGGGGTCGTCTCGATCTGGTAGGCGCTTTTGCGGACAAGCTACATGACGCCGGTGTCGACCTGTCCGAAACACCGGATGGCCTGAAAGTCAGCCGCCGCAATGGCCGCGCGCAGGCCGTTGATGTCACAACCGAAGTTTTTCCGGGGTTCCCCACAGATCTGCAGGCCCAGATGATGGCGATGTTGTGCACCGCAGAGGGCACATCAGTTCTGGAAGAAAAAATCTTCGAGAATCGCTTCATGCACGCGCCGGAACTGGTGCGGATGGGGGCCAATATTGACGTGCAGGGCGGCACAGCCACGGTGCATGGTGTTGATCGCCTGAAAGGGGCCCCGGTTATGGCCACGGATCTGCGCGCGTCGGTGTCTTTGATCCTTGCCGGACTGGCAGCCGAAGGTGAAACCATTGTGAACCGTGTCTATCACCTTGATCGCGGCTATGAGCATGTCGAGGAAAAACTGGGGGCCGTCGGGGCCAAGATCGAGCGGGTGAGCGGATGACGCAGGATGCAACATTTGAAGAGGGCGCTGAAAAACCTCTGCGCCTGAAGGCGCTGGACGCCGAGGATTTGACGGTCATTGCCGCCTTGGTGCAGGATGCAGTCTTTCCGGCTGCTGAAATGCGCTGGGACCAAAAGGCGCGCCGCTTTGCCCTGTTGCTGAACCGCTTTCGCTGGGAGGACGCCCCGAAAGCCGCGACCCGCAAGCGCCCCTTTGAACGGGTGCAGGCTGTTCTGGCCATTGAGGATGTGGTTGGGGTGAAGTCGCAAGGCGTCGACAAGTCTGATCCGGACATGGTGTTTTCGCTGCTTTCGATCGCCTTTGCCCCGGATCAGGACGGTGCGGGTCGGCTGGAACTGACCTTGGCCGGCGACGGTGTTGTCGCCGTAGAGGTGGAAGCGCTGGAGGTGATCTTGCAGGACGTCACCCGGCCCTATGTCGCGCCGTCCGGGAAAGCCCCGTCACACCCGGATTAATCAAAATGAGCGGCTGCGCCGCACTTGATATTTGGTGCGCTGCGCGCGGCGGATATTTTTGGCCATAAGAAGACGGATCACCGGCATTGATGAAAAATGGTGCGCCCGCTATGTCACCGCACATAAGGAGTCACCCGATGCCACAATTCCTCGCGACCGATGATGTTGATTTCGAATCCCGTTTTGCGGCTTTACTGCGAGCAAAACGCGAAGATAGTCCCGATGTTGATGACGTCGTCGCGGATATTATTGCGGATGTGCGTGCGCGCGGTGATGCAGCGGTCATTGAATTGACAGCCAAATTCGACAAGCTGGACCTGAAACCGGACAGGCTGCGTTTTTCGCAGGCCGAGATTGCGGCGGAATGTGCAAAGGTCAGTAATGAAGACCGCGCCGCGTTGGAAATGGCCGCTGCGCGCATTCGTGCCTATCACGCGCGCCAGTTGCCTGATGATGCCATGTGGACCGATGAGACCGGGGCGGAACTTGGCTGGCGCTGGACGCCGGTTTCGGCCGCTGGTCTTTACGTGCCCGGTGGTCTTGCCTCTTATCCATCGTCGGTGTTGATGAACGCCATTCCTGCGAAGGTGGCAGGCGTGTCCCGTCTGGCGATTGTGGTGCCCACCCCCGAAGGCGTGACCAATCCGCTGGTTCTTCTGGCCGCGCAAATTGCCGGCGTGGATGAGATTTACCGTATAGGTGGCGCCCAGGCGATTGCTGCCTTGGCTTACGGCACCCAGACCATCGCGCCTGTCGATAAGATTACCGGACCGGGGAATGCATTTGTCGCAGCGGCCAAGCGCCGTGTTTTCGGCAAGGTCGGCATCGACATGATTGCGGGTCCGTCCGAGATTTTGGTGATTGCGGACAAGGACAATGACCCCGACTGGATCGCGCTTGATCTGCTCAGTCAGGCCGAACATGATGAAAGCGCACAGTCGCTTTTGATCACCGATGATGCGGATTTTGGTCGGGCCGTCACCGCTGCCGTTGACGAGCGCCTTGAAACGCTTGAGCGCCGCCATATCGCGGGCCCAAGCTGGCGTGATTTTGGCGCTGTCATCACCGTCGAAAATATGGCGCAGGCGGTTGCCTTGTCAGACCGGATCGCACCTGAACATCTTGAGATTTGCACCGCAGACGCCGAAACACTCGCACAGCAAATCCACCACGCTGGCGCCATCTTTATTGGCGGTTGGACACCAGAGGCAATCGGTGATTACATTGGAGGCCCCAACCATGTGTTGCCCACCGCCCGGTCGGCACGTTTTTCAAGTGGCCTGTCTGTCATGGATTTCATCAAGCGCACTACCTTGTCACGCATGACGCCCGCAGCCCTTGCCACCATCGGCCCTGCGGCCGAACGTCTGGCACAGTCAGAAAGCCTGCAGGCGCATGGCCTGTCGGTCCGTGCCAGATTGGATCGCCTGAACATGGGGGATATATGACCAGAATCGTCCATATCGAGATTGACGACCGCAATCTGCCACCGCCAACGCCCGAAATCGAACAAGAGCGCAAGGTCGCGATGTTTGATTTGCTGGAAGACAACAGCTTTGCCATGCCTGCCCGCGCCGACAAAGACGTGCCGACAGGCCCATTCGAACTCCATTTGTCCATTCGCGAAAAGCGGCTGGTCTTTGATGTCAGACAGGAAGATTCAAGCCCTGCGGGCGAATTTCACCTGTCTTTGGGTCCGTTCCGGCAGGTGGTAAAAGATTATTTCCAGATCTGCGAAAGCTATTTTGACGCGGTCAAGACGCTGCCCCCCAGTCAGATCGAAACCATCGACATGGCCAGACGCGGCATCCACAACGAAGGCGCGCGCATCCTGCAAGAAAGGCTTGAGGGGAAAGCGGATATTGATATCGACACCGCCCGCCGATTATTTACCCTCATCTGCGTTTTGCATTTCGGAGGTTGAGCGTGGCGGACGGCAGCAAATACGAGCCACTTCCACAATCGGTCCTGTTTTGCTGCGACCATAATGCTGTGCGGTCGCCCATGGCCGAAGGGATCATGAAAAAGCTTTATGGCACAGAATGTTATATCCAGTCTGTCGGCGTCAAGAACGACCTTGAAATCGACGGGTTTTCGATTGCTGTCTGCGCCGAGATCGGCGTTGAATTGTCGCGCCACCGGTCGCGGTCCTTTGATGAAATGGAGGATTGGGGCGATGACCTGTCGTCCTTTGATCTGGTTTTGGCTCTCTCACCCGCCAGCCAGCGCCGTGCGCTTGATCTGACCCGGTTTTATCATCTGACGGTCGAATATTGGCCCATTCTGGACCCCACCGGATTGGGCGATGCCCGCGAGGCGCGTCTGACCGCCTATCGGCAGGCGCGCGACCAGATCATGCAGCGCCTGATAGATCGTTTCGGACCTGCGCGCGCGAAAGACGTGTAGCGCGGCGGTTTGCGCCATTGCGCCCTCTGCCCCTATCCAAAGGCGCCTGCCCCCCATTTAGGTGACAAGATGGCGCATTTGATGGCCGAATACGGTCTTACCCCTTGATATTCTGTGCGCGCACGCGCATTTAGGCGACGCGCAAACAATTGCGCGGAAAAACGTAGGAGACCACATGGCCAAGGAAGAACTGCTCGAATTCCCCGGTGTCGTGAAGGAACTGCTGCCAAATGCGACATTTCGGGTCGAGTTGGAAAACGGCCATGAAATCATCGCTCATACGGCAGGCAAGATGCGCAAGAACCGTATCCGTGTTCTGGCTGGCGACAAGGTGCAAGTCGAAATGACCCCCTATGATCTGACAAAGGGTCGGATCAATTACCGTTTCAAATAATGTGAAGCGGCGAATCGCGCAGCATGCGTTTGCGTTTCGCCGCGAGACGCGCGTGCTGACCTCATTGCGTTAGCGCGCTGCACGGGACGCCATGACGACGCTTCAGCCCGATCATACACTCAAGCTTATTCTTGGTTCCGGCTCGCCACGACGGTTGGAGCTTTTGGCGCAGATTGGGCTTGCGCCCGATGATGTCCGTCCGCCGGACATAAATGAGGACGTGGGCAAAGCCGAAGTCCCGCGCGATTACGTCAACAGGATCGCGGGGGAAAAGGCCGCTGCTGTAACGATTGCCAGTGACGAGGTCGCCTTGTGCGCCGATACCACCGTGGCCCTTGGGCGCCGGATACTGGGCAAACCGCAAGACAGGGATGAGGCCGCCGCATTCCTGCGCGCCCTGTCGGGCCGTCGCCACAAGGTGATTACTGCGATTGCCGTCAAACGCGGCGATCGGGTCTGGCAGAAGGACGTGCAAACCACTGTCGCCGTCAAACGTCTGTCAGAGCAAGATGTGCAATGGTACGTTGGAACAGGTGATTGGCAAGGCAAGGCAGGCGGCTATGCCATCCAGGGCCCGGCAAGCGCCTTTATCCCGTGGATCAACGGATCGTTTCACGCCGTCATGGGGCTGCCCCTGCCTGAAACTGTGGGTTTGCTCATTGCCGCTGGCTATCCGGTATTGGGGGCTTCACAATGAAGGGTCGCATGATTGTTCTGGACCATATCGCGGGTTTTGAGGCCGCTGCCCTGCTGGTTGACGGCAAACTAGATGATCTGCTGATCGACAACAGCGACGCCCCCCGCCCCGGTGCGATCTATCGCGCCATCTGCGATCGCCCCATCAAAGGGCAAGGTGGGATGATGATGCGTCTGCCAGAGGGCGAGACAGCATTTTTGCGCCAAGGCAAGAACTTGCGCCCCGGTCAGGCGCTGCTGGTGCAGGTCACGGGCTATTCCGAACAGGGCAAAGCCGTCCCTGTCACCGACAGGGTCCTGTTCAAAAGTCGCTATGCCATTGTAACACCGGGCAAGCCTGGGCTGAATATCTCGCGACAGATCACCGACGAAGAGATCCGCGACAACCTGATGGCTGTGGCCCACGAAGTATTCGATAGCCAGCATGGTTTGATCCTGCGCTCGTCCTGCATTGGTGCGGACGAAGCCGACATTGCCGACGATATCATCGCCATGTTGGGGATGGCCGACACGGTCTTGTCTGATGCAGAGGGCACGACGCCGGAGGCCCTGACCGAAGGCGACGGCCCGCACACAGTGGCGTGGCGCGAATGGACCGCCCCCGCCACCGTGGTGACGGATGCGGGCAGCTTTGAAACCCATGGTGTGACTGACCAGATTGCCCGTTTGGGCGCCGCCCATGTCCCGTTGGGCGAAGGCAGCATGTATGTGGAGCCCACCCGCGCGCTGGTCGCGGTGGATGTGAACACCGGAAACGACACATCGCCTGCTGCCGCACTCAAGGCAAATCTGGCCGCCTGCCGCGCCTTGCCGCGAGCCTTGCGCATGCGCGGCCTCGCGGGCCAGATCACTGTTGATTTCGTGTCCATGTCCAAAGCCCACCGCAAACAGGTCGAACAGTCTTTGCGTGCAGCCTTCAAATCTGACCCGATCGAGACATCACTGGTGGGCTGGACGCCGATGGGCCTGTTCGAGATGCAGCGCAAACGGGAACGCCCGCCCTTTCCGACCGCCTTGCTGGAGGAACTATGATGAGTTGCCCCATCTGCAAACGCCACACGAAACAAGACTACCGACCGTTCTGTTCAAAGCGCTGCGCCGATATCGATTTGGCAAAATGGTTCAGTGGCAGCTATGCTATCCCGTCAGCTGAACCTGTCGAGCCTGACGCGGACCGCGACGAAAGCGACCCGCCAATTCACTGACGCACCACTCAGGATACGATTGAGGGATGTTCTGCAAAACGCCCCTGACCGGATTGCGTCTATGTGCTTGGGAGGCCTGCGAAAGCGCCAATTTGACGCGACGTGCAACCCCTTCCCACGCACCACAAATATCTATACGGTCGAAGTGTCTTTCTCTCCAAGGTTAGAACACATTATGACTTTCATGAATGCTGATGTGAAATGCAGCGAATGCCCGATCCGTCATCGCGCCGTTTGTGCGCGTTGTGACGAAGATGAACTGTCGCGTCTGGAAAAGATCAAATCCTATCGCAGTTTCAAGGCGGGCGAAACAATCCTCTGGCGCGAAGACGAACTCAGTTTTGTGGGATCGGTGGTCAACGGTGTCGCATCGCTCACCAAAACCATGGAAGACGGGCGGACACAGATGGTTGGCCTTTTGTTGCCATCAGACTTTATTGGTCGCCCGGGCCGCCCGCAGATTGCCTTTGACGTCACTGCAACAACGGACGTCACGCTGTGCTGTTTTGAACGCAAGGCCTTTGAAGAGTTGGTCCGCGACACCCCGCATATCGCCCAGCGCATGATGGAACTTGCACTTGATGAACTGGATGCGGCCCGCGACTGGATGCTTTTGCTCGGGCGCAAGACCGCCCGCGAGAAAATCGCAACATTCCTCGAGATGTTTGTCCGCCGATCCCAGCGACCAGACCACGATGGCCGCCTGAAGACCCTCAGCTTGCCGATGACGCGCGACCAGATCGCCAATTACCTTGGCCTGACACTTGAAACCGTCAGCAGACAGCTGAATGCCTTGAAAAAAGAAAAAATTATCGGGTTCACTGACCGCCGGCAAGTCGAGGTTTTTGACGTTGTTGCGTTGCACGATGCGACTGGCGACGACGCAGAATGCGATCTGATTCCGCGGCACCTTTAGGTACGAGTTGATTCAGATCAAGGTGGCGGCCAAAATACATCCCTAAACAAGCCCTGCGAACAGGAGCGTCTTAACGATGCTCTACGATTTCGAGGGCATTGTTATGAATTATATCAAACTACTCCTTCTGGGAGTAATTACTTTCGTCGCAGCACTTGCGGCGAACTGGGCCCACGACCTTGCGTATCAGATTCATGCGATTCTGATCATGGTTGTGGCCTTTTCCATGTTTATCTGGGTACTGCGCGGCACTGATACGCCGAAGGTGCTGCAATCAAACGAACATGAATATTTCGACGGGGTGATCCGGGCAGGCGTCATTGCGACAGCCTTTTGGGGCATCGCGGGATTTCTGGTCGGCACCTTCATTGCGTTCCAACTTGCGTTTCCGCAACTGAACTTTGACTGGGGGCAACCCTTTACCAACTTCGGACGGCTGCGCCCGCTGCATACAAGTGCGGTGATTTTTGCATTCGGGGGCAACGCCCTGATCGCCACATCGTTCTATGTCGTGCAGCGTACCAGCGCTGTCCGCCTTTGGGGCGGCAATCTGGGCTGGTTCGTCTTTTGGGGCTATCAGCTGTTCATCGTGCTGGCCGCGACCGGCTATCTGTTGGGGGCAACCCAATCCAAGGAATATGCGGAGCCTGAATGGTACGTTGACCTGTGGCTCACCATCGTCTGGCTGTCCTATCTGGCCGTCTATATGGGCACCATCGTCAAGCGTAAGGAAAAGCATATCTATGTGGCCAACTGGTTCTTTCTGAGCTTTATCATCACCGTTGCCATGCTGCATGTGGTCAACAACCTGTCGATCCCTGTCAGTTTCTGGGGCAGCAAATCGGTACAGGTCTTTTCCGGCGTGCAGGATGCGATGACCCAGTGGTGGTACGGCCATAACGCGGTCGGGTTCTTTCTGACGGCGGGCTTTCTCGGCATGATGTACTATTTTGTGCCCAAGCAGGCCGGTCGCCCGGTCTATAGCTACAAGCTGTCGATCATCCACTTCTGGGCGCTGATCTTTCTGTATATCTGGGCCGGTCCGCACCACCTGCACTACACCGCCCTGCCTGATTGGGCGGCCACGCTTGGCATGGTGTTCTCGATCATTCTGTGGATGCCCAGCTGGGGCGGGATGATCAACGGCCTGATGACCCTGCAAGGGGCTTGGGACAAGCTGCGCACCGATCCGATCATGCGGATGTTCGTTCTGTCGCTTGGCTTTTACGGCATGTCCACCTTTGAGGGACCGATGATGTCGATTCGCGCCGTCAACAGCCTGTCACACTACACAGACTGGACCATCGGACACGTGCATTCCGGCGCTCTGGGCTGGAACGGCATGATCACATTCGCCTGTATCTATTACCTGACACCCAAACTTTGGGGGCGCACCAAAATGTATTCCGAGTCCGCGATCAACTGGCACTTCTGGTTGGCCACACTGGGCATCGTTCTTTACGCCGCCTCTATGTGGGTCACGGGCATCATGGAAGGTCTGATGTGGCGCGAGGTCAACGACCAGGGCTTCCTTGTGAACTCTTTCGCCGACACCGTGAGTGCCAAGTTCCCGATGTATGTTGTGCGCGGTCTGGGCGGGGTTCTGTTCCTGTCGGGTGCCCTGCTGATGTGCTGGAACATGTGGATGACGATCCGCGGGGCCAAACCCGCGACCGTCACCACCCCCTACGCAACCCCAGCCGAATAAGGAGCAGGACTCATGGCATTTCTTGATAAACACGCCATTCTGGAACGCAGCCCGACCCTGCTGCTGACCTTTTCATTGCTGGTCGTGACCGTGGGCGGGATCGTCGAGATCGCACCATTGTTCTGGCTGGAAAACACCATCGAGGATGTAGAGGGCGTGCGCCCCTACTCCCCGCTGGAGCTGACGGGGCGCGATATCTACATCCGCGAGGGCTGCTATGTCTGTCATAGCCAGATGATCCGCCCGATGCGCGATGAGGTCGAGCGTTACGGCCACTACAGCCTTGCCGCCGAAAGCCAGTATGACCACCCGTTTCAATGGGGGTCAAAACGCACCGGTCCCGATCTGGCCCGCGTCGGTGGCCGCTATTCGGATGCATGGCACGTCGATCACCTGATGGACCCGCAGTCTGTTGTCCCTGAAAGCATCATGCCGAAATACGCATTTCTGGCCGATACCCCGATCGAGGCGACTTATGTTCAGGACCTGATGGAAACCCACCGTTTTGTCGGTGTGCCCTACACGGATGAACAGATTGCCTCAGCGCAGGCTGACTTCCGCGTGCAGGCCGACCCGTTTGGCGATTGGGATGCGCTGGTTGAACGTTACCCCGGTGCGGTGGTGTCGAACTTTGACGGGCAACCGGAGCTGACAGAAATGGACGCGCTGATCGCATATCTGCAAATGCTGGGCACGCTGGTCGACTTTTCGACCTTTACCCCAGACGCCAGCCGATAGGGAGAAAGACGATGGATACCTATTCCCTCTTGCGTGAAATCGCCGATAGCTGGGTTCTTCTGGGCATGTTCGGCTTCTTTCTGGGTGCCGCAATCTGGGCATTCCTGCCCAGCCAGCGGCAGGCCCGTGAAGACGCCAGCATGATCCCCTTTCGGGATGAAAAACCCAGAAAATCCTGCACGGGCACCTGTGCTGATTGCAGCGCCGCCAAATTGAAAGGTGAACTCAATGTCTGAGAAAAAAGTTGACGAGACCACCGGCGTTGAGACTACAGGTCATAGCTGGGACGGCATCGAAGAGCTGAACAATCCGCTGCCGCGCTGGTGGCTGTGGACCCTTTACGCCACGATCATCTGGGGGATTGGCTATGTCATTGCCTATCCCGCATGGCCCATGATCAGCAGCGCAACGTCCGGTGTGTTGGGCTATTCGACACGCGGTGAAGTTGCGGCCCAAATCGCCGAACACGAAGCTGAAAACGCGCAGCTTGTGGCACAATTGAACGAGGCCGATCTGGCGACACTGGCCCCCGGTGACGACTTGCATCGCTACGCCGTGTCACGCGGTGGTGCCGTCTTCAAGGCGCAATGCAGCCAGTGCCATGGGTCTGGTGCAGCGGGTGCCACCGGCTATTCCAACCTTTTGGACAATGACTGGCTTTGGGGCGGTGACATCGAAAATATCGCGCTGACAATCCGGCATGGCATTCGCAATGAAACCGATCTTGATGCGCGCTATTCGGAAATGCCCGCATATGATGAGGTGTTTGAGGACGATGAAATCGACGCTGTCGTCGAATATGTCTACAGCCTGTCTCGTTCCGAGGCCGATGCAACTTTGGCCGCTGCCGGGTCCGAGCTTTTCTTGGACAATTGCGCGGCCTGTCATGGCGACAATGCTGAAGGCAACCGCGACCTTGGCGCGCCCAACCTGGGCGATGCGATCTGGCTTTACGGCGGCGACCGTGCAGCGCTGGAATATACCGTCCGCAATGCGCGCTACGGTGTCATGCCCGCGTGGGGCCAACGCCTGAGCGACGAAGATGTTCGTGCAGTTTCTGTCTATGTTCACAGTCTTGGAGGAGGTGAATAAGACAGACGTGACCGCCCCCTGAGGCGCGGCCACCCCCCCGAAGCGGCCCTGTTCGCAAAACTCCGCCGCTTCGGGGCCCATCTTTTGACCCAGATCAAGGTCGCCTTTGCTGGCATCCGCTATCACAGGCTTGCGAACAGGATTTTTACATATGAACACCCCCAAGCTCTATGCGGCCAGAGAGCCCATTTTTCCGCGCCGCGTGTCCGGAACCTTCCGCCGTTTCAAATGGTGGATCATGATCGTCACGCTGGGCATTTACTATCTGACCCCCTGGATCAGATGGGACCGCGGCCCCAACCTGCCAGATCAGGCCGTTCTGATCGACATGGCAAACCGTCGTTTTTATTTCTTCTGGATCGAGATTTGGCCGCACGAATTCTATTTCGTGGCAGGCCTGCTGATCATGGCGGGCCTCGGTCTGTTTTTGTTCACGTCGGCGCTTGGTCGTGTCTGGTGCGGCTACACCTGCCCCCAAACGGTCTGGACCGATCTTTACATCCTTGTCGAACGCTGGATCGAAGGCGACCGTAACGCACGTGTCCGCCTGCACCGCGCCAAATGGGACTTTCATAAATGGCGGCTCCGGCTCACAAAATGGCTGGTTTGGCTGCTGATCGGGGTCGCCACCGGCGGAGCATGGGTGTTTTACTTCACCGACGCGCCAACCCTTTTCCGCGACCTGCTGAATTTCTCGGCGCATCCGGTGGCCTACATCACAATTGCCGTTCTGACGCTGACAACCTTTGTGTTTGGCGGCTTCATGCGTGAACAGGTCTGTATCTATATGTGCCCATGGCCACGGATTCAGGCCGCCATGATGGACCCTGATACACTCACCGTCGCCTATCGCGAATGGCGGGGCGAACCACGCGGCAAACAGCGGGTCGAAGGTGCTGGCGACTGCATCGATTGCATGGCCTGCGTCAACGTCTGCCCAATGGGGATTGATATCCGCGACGGTCAACAGCTCGAATGCATCACCTGTGCGTTGTGCATTGACGCCTGCGATGACGTTATGGAGCGGATCGGCAAACCGCGCGGCCTGATCGACTATCTGGCCCTGTCGGACGAACCTGCCGAGCGCGCCGGAGCAAAACCGCGCCCGATCTGGCAACATGTCCTGCGCCTGCGCACCTTGATCTACACGGCCCTTTGGGCTGCGATTGGTGCGGGACTGCTTTATGCCCTGTTCATCCGGTCGGATATTGAATTAACTGTCAGCCCTGTGCGCAACCCGACCTTTGTTGTCCAATCGGACGGGGCCATCCGCAATATCTATGACGTGCGCCTGCGCAACAAACTGGGCGAAGACCGCGAATTCCATCTCAGCCTCACAAGTGATGAAATCCTGCGGATTGAGCTGGAGGGTCGCGACGGGCAACTGCGCTTTCCCGTACCTGCCAACCAGACGATCTTGCAGCGTGTCTATGTGACAGCCCGCCCTCAAGACCCGGCGGCAAGTAGGGACCGTACTGACTTGCGGTTTTGGGTCGAAGATATCGGCAGCGGCGAACGCGCCAGCCAAGCAACAACATTCAACGGAAGGGTACAGTGATGACAGAGATCAAGGGATGGCATGTCTTTTCGGGATTTGCATTCGCATTCGGCATAATCATCGCCGTCAACCTGACGCTGGCGTTCAATGCCGTGCGCACCTTTCCCGGGCTTGAGGTCAAGAATAGCTACGTGGCCAGCCAGTCGTTTGACGCCGACCGCGCGGCGCAAATGGCACTGAACTGGCAGGTTTCGGCTGATCTGGCCGGGGGGGAGTTACGCCTTGAAATCCTGCAAGACGGAAAACCTATTGCCCCGGAAATTGAAAGCGCCACCTTCGGGCGCGCCACGTCCGTCGCGCAGGATCAAACCCCCGACTTTGTGTTTGACGGCAATCTGCTGCGCGCGCCTGTAGTGGCCAACGGGGGCAACTGGAACCTGCGCCTGAAAGCCCGCGCAGAAGACGGCACCCTGTTTCAGCAACGCATCATCGTCAGGGTGGCAAGATGACATCCGCCTGCCCTGCCTGCGCCGCTGCCCCACTGGCACAAGAGGTCGCGTCTGGACCTGCGCTTCAGTTTTCGCTGCCAACGATTCATTGCGCGGCCTGTATCGGCAAGATCGAACGCGGCTTGCGACAGATCACTGGCGTGCAGGACGTGCGGGTCAATCTGTCGTTGAAACGTCTGTCAGTGACAGGCCCGGTAAACCCCGACCGCGTGCAACAGACCCTGTCCGACCTTGGCTTTGAAGCCTACCCGCTTGACCTTGAGACCCTGAACAAGGCCCGCGACAACGTGGGCCGGGCCTTGCTGATCCGCATGGCTGTTGCGGGTTTTGCGATGATGAATGTGATGCTGTTGTCCGTGGCGGTCTGGTCCGGGGCCACAGATGCGACCCGCGACTTGTTTCACCTGATTTCGGCCTGTATCGCCTTGCCCGTGGTCGCCTATTCGGGCCAGCCGTTTTTTGCCAATGCATGGGCGGCCTTGCGGGTCCGACGGCTCAATATGGATGTGCCGATTTCGCTGGCAATCCTGCTGGCCACCGGCATGTCGCTGTTTGAAACGCTCAATGGTGGCGAACACGCTTATTTCGATGCAGCCATTTCGCTGACCTTCTTTCTTCTCATCGGTCGCTACATGGATCACCAGACGCGCAGCGCCGCGCGGTCTGCCGCCAAGGAACTAGCGGCACTTGAAGTGCACACAGCCGAACGTGTCTTGGCTGACGGCACCGAAACCGTCGCTGTTTCAGATATCGCCCTTGGCGATATTCTGTCCGTGCCATCGGGCGCGCGGGTACCCGTTGACGGCGTGCTTATGACGCAAAGCGCGCTGCTGGACCGGTCTTTCCTGACCGGCGAAAGTGCGGCAATAGCGGCAGAGGCGGGCGCCGATTTGCAGGCGGGCGAAATCAATCTTGCAGGTCCCATTCAGGTGCGCGCCACAGCAGTCGGCCAAGACACAACATTGCGCCGCATGGCCGCAATGGTGGAAACCGCCGAGAACGGGCGCAACAGCTATACCGCCCTTGCCGATCGCGCGGCACAGGTCTACGCGCCTGCGGTGCATTTGCTGGCGTTTGCCGCGTTTCTCGTCTGGGTTGCGGCAACAGGCGATATCCGCCATGCCCTGAATATCGCAATTGCGGTGCTGATCATCACCTGCCCCTGCGCACTGGGGCTGGCCGTACCAGCGGTGACAACAGCCGCTGTCAGCAGGCTATTTTCGGCAGGATTTCTGGTCAAGCATGCGACCGCATTGGAACGGCTGGCAGAAACTGACCAAATCGTTTTCGACAAAACAGGGACGTTGACCCAACCGACGGTCATCGCGCCCGACGCATTCACCGCAGACGAAAAGGCCGTTGGCCTTGCACTGGCCCAGGCATCGCATCACCCGCTGTCGCGCGCTTTTGCGGTGGCGCTGCGCGATGTGACTCCCGCAGCACTGACCGAAGTGCAGGAAATTGCAGGTCAGGGTGTCTGCGCCAACTGGCGCGGGAGCACGGTCAAACTGGGGCGCGGTGCATGGCTGGGGGCCGATTTTGACGGGCTGGGTTTGCGCATGGATAATACCCCCGCCAAACCAATCGAAGCTCCCGAAGCGGTGCGCCCCGGCGTGGCCGAAGCCCTGCAAGCCCTGAACCTGCCCGCCGAAATCCTTACCGGCGACAACGATACACCAGCCCAGCGCCTTGCCAAGGCACTGGGGCTTCCCGTCACCGCCAATGCGCGCCCCGATGATAAGCTGCGCCACCTCAAGGATCTCGCAGATCGCGGGCATCACGTGCTGATGATCGGCGACGGGCTGAATGACACCGCAGCACTGGCCAGCGCCCATGCATCCATTGCACCGGGCAAGGCGCTTGATGCCGCGCGTACAGCCGCAGATGTGATCGTGCTGACCGACAGCTTTGCGGACCTGCCGCTGATTTTGCGGGTTGCGAAAGCAACCCAGCGGCTATCGAAACAGAACTTCGCCATCGCGACGCTTTATAACTGCATCGCGGTGCCAATTGCGCTGGCAGGTTTCGCTACGCCGCTTGCGGCGGCCTTGGCAATGTCAATATCCTCGATTACGGTTTTGTTGAATTCGCAACGGATGAGGTACCTTTAGATGAATGTGCTTGTCGTGCTAATCCCGATTTCCCTGATCCTTGGTGGACTGGGGCTTGCGGCATTCCTTTGGACCGTCCGCACCGATCAATATGACGATGATCAAGGGAACGCCGCGCGGATTCTTCTGGACGACTGACTAGATTGCCAGGTGGCTGGCGGATCGGGTTTGATTTGAAATGCCGAATATCTGATGCGTTTGAACTATAGGTCATCACTGCCTATACGATGGCTCTATGTCGAATCCCCTCTTTCTTGATCCCGATGATTTTGTGGCAAGCGGCGTACAGCGCGTCATCTACTATCATCCGAAAGACAAAACGAGGCTCATCAAGATTCTCAAAGCCACTGACACAATGCCGATGCGGCGCAACTTTGGTGGCATACTCGAAAAGCTGGTACCAAGCACTCGGTTACGGCTGGTGAGCAAGGAATATACCGAATATCTGCGTATCATGCTCAGCAATCCCGCCCCTAGTTTTCACCTTCCGATCGCGCATATGTATGGCTTTATACAAACGACCATTGGGCTGGGTTGCCTTACAGAACGTGTAATGAAGCCGGACGGCGCACTTGGTGACACCCTGCTGGACAAGGTCCGTTCCGACAGCCTGTCGGACGCGGATCTGGAATTACTGAACGATATGATCCAGCGGATTTACAATCATCATATCCGTGCAAGTGACTTCAATCCAAAGAATTTCGTTTTCGGGCAACGCGACAATGGCACCGGCTTGGGCCCGAAGGAATGCGTGATGGTGGATGGTTTCGGCGACATACATGCATTGCCGGTCAGGTCCATGGCGAAATGGTCCAACCGGATCGGACTGGACGATGGCTGCAAGCGCATTTCAGCCAAGACTGGTTTGGCATGGGACAAACACACAAAGCTGTTCTCGCGCACGTCCAAAACTCCGGCTAGAACGGACTGACTGACCAGCGTTGCGCACAAACCCACCGAAATGTGTCAGCATATTTTTTGAAAGGGCCCCAAAATGCCAAAACACCGCGTTCTCACCGAATTTGGCATGGGTACCAGCCTGCGCCGCCAAGACTACACCCAAGCAGCCAGACGCGGCTTGCAGGATGCGCTTTGGCACAATTCAATCAATATGGCAGAGCTGTTCGGCTTCTCCAAAGAGGCGATGCTGATTGATGTCGAAATCGGCGTGCAGCAACCTGATCAGGTCGACACGACCACCTTGCTGGATATCTTTCCCTACGGCCAACCAAGGATCAATGTGGTCCATGGCGGGCTGGACGTGCCCCGCCCTGATGGCAAACCCACCGTCATTGCAAACGTTGCCATCAACGTATCATTCGAGATGGAGCAGGTCTGATGGAACAGCGCATCATCATCGAAATGGGCATGGGCAATGACCTGCACGGGATGGATTATCAAAAAGCAGCGCGCCGCGCCATCGAAGACGCGATCAGGCATTCGACCCTGCCCATCTTTCAAAGCATCAATCTTGACCATACGGAAATGCGGGTTCAGGTCACAGTGGGTGTGCAAGAGCCGGACAAACTGGATGCAGCGGCGCTGACCGCCGGACTGCCGCGCGGGCGCGCGACCGTGCAGGCGGTCAAAGGCGGCCTGAACATCCCTAACCACGAAACCGGCGACACGGCCGTTGTCGCCACCGCCGCAGTCGAGGCTTTTTTGCCGTCGCAAGCCGGGCGCTGGACCCAGAGTTAGGTGGAATTCGGCACCGCCCATCAAGACGTGCTTCACGATATTCTGCGGTGGCGCCGCGACGTGCGGCATTTCAAGCCTGACCCGTTGCCCCGGGCAGCGCTTGAGAAACTGCGCGCTGCAATGGACCTTGCACCCTCAGTTGGAAATGCGCGACCTTGGCGGGTGCTTCAGGTTACGACAGATTCCTTGCGTAAGGCGGTCATAGACAATTTCGAAGCCGCCAATAGAGAGGCTGCGCGTATTTACGACACGGAAAAACGTGCCGCGTATGACAAGCTGAAACTTGCAGGTTTGCGGGATGCGCCAGTGCATCTGGCGATCTTTACCGACCATCAGCCTGCCGAAGGTCACGGGCTTGGGCGCCAGACGATGCCCGAGATGCTCGATTATTCGACCGTTGCGGCCATCCACACGCTCTGGCTTGCCGCACGGGCACAGAACATCGGGGTCGGCTGGGTATCTATCCTCGACCCGTCCGCCATAGCCCGGACGCTAAATGTGCCAGAGACCTGGTCTCTGACTGCCTATCTGTGCGTTGGATATCCGCAATCAAGCGACGATACCCCGCTGCTTGAACGCAAACATTGGCAGGACCATACGGAAAGCCACTGGCAAGAGGTCTAGGACGGACGGCAGGAAAAACATGTGGTGCGCGCTAAAGCGTTTCGACTTTGACCTGAGGCGTCAACTTAAGGCGAAACGCTACAAGTCAAAGCAGATCATCCAGATTATTATTTGGCCAATGCAGCCTCTCGCACGGCTGTCAAAGTGGCACCGGTCGCCAATGCCTCCTCATCAATCTTGCATTCGATGATGGCAAATGTGCCGGACGCCTGCGCGCGCCCAAAAGCTTTGGCAAATTGCCCTGTCTCCGTAACTACTTCCCCATGTCCGCCATAGGCGCGGGCCAGCGCTGCGAAATCGGGGTTCGCCAATGCCGTTCCCGACACCCGCGCGGGATAGGTTTTTTCCTGATGCATCCGGATTGTCCCGTATCGGCCGTTATTCATGACGACGATAATGGGCGTCGCCCCGTGCTGCGCAGCCGTCGACAGTTCGTTGCAGGTCATCTGAAAACAGCCGTCACCGGCCAGACAGACGACCTGCCTGTCAGGGTGTTCCAATGATGCCGAAATCGCCGCCGGAATGCCGTAGCCCATCGACCCCGACGTTGGAGCGAGCTGCGTGCCATACTGCTGATAGACAAAATAGCGATGCAGCCACGCCGCATAGTTCCCCGCCCCATTTGTGACAATCGCATCCTCAGGCAGGTTATCCGACAGCCATTTAATGACCTGTTCCTGCTTGCAAGCTCCGGGACTTTCCTGCGGTATGATCCACCCCTCGTAATCAGCCCGCGCTTGCGTCCGCCAGCGTTCCCACTGCGGGGTCACGTCGGACGCTCCGGCCAGATCACACATCATATGGATCGCGCTGGCACCGTCGCAAGTGACCGCTTCATCTGCCCCGTAGACCCGCCCGATTTCATTTGCGTCCGCGTGAATGTGCAGAATGGTTTTCCCTGGGTTTGCGGGATCAACAAGGCTATAGCCTTGGGTCGCGATATCGCCAAACCGCGTTCCAAGCAGCAAAAGACAGTCCGCCTCACGGACCCGTTGCGCCAGCTTTGGGTTGACGCCAACATTCAAATCGCCCGCAAAATGAACCTGTCGGTTGTCAATGTAATCCTGCCTGCGAAAGCTGCTGACCACGGGAACGCCCGTCATTTCTGCAAACTGCGCCAAGCTGCGGGCCGCCTTATCGGTCCAGTGCGGCCCACCCACCACCAACAGGGGCTTCTCAGAAGCCATCAGGCGGCCGAATACCTTTGAAAACGCAGCGGGAAGGGTGGCCGGGGCCAGTGTGGTCCCGCACGCAAAATCGGGCACATCAGCTGTGGCGCTAAGCATGTTTTCCGGCAGCGCCAGCACCACAGGCCCGGGCCTGCCCGACATGGCTACCCGAAAGGCGCGGGCGATATATTCAGGCAAACGATCCGTATGATCGACCTGGGCGACCCATTTGGCCAGACCACCGAACATTGCCCGATAGTCCACTTCCTGAAATGTTTCCCGGTCGGTCTGGCGATTATCAATCTGGCCTACGAACAGGACCATCGGCGTGCTGTCCTGCATCGCCACATGGACACCCGCGCTCGCATTACATGCCCCCGGCCCTCGTGTGACAAAACACACGCCAGGCGTCCCCGTCATCTTGCCATGGGCTTCGGCCATCATCGCTGCGCCGCCCTCTTGCCTGCAAACAACATTCTGGATGCCGCTGTCATAAAGCCCGTCCAACGCCGCCAGAAAGCTTTCGCCGGGCACCGAGTATACCCGACGCACCCCAAGTTTGACCAATTGATCGCTCAGAATTTTTCCGCCATGCCTGATCATCACCACCTCTTTGATATTTGCACAGACAATGTGCTATCGTGTCGGGTTACGCAATTGGTCAAACGGGTTAGCTATAAGTCCAGTCAAGAAAGGAAGTTCAATGACAAAGTTACTGGGTATTTCCGGGTCGCTGCGCAAAGCCTCGACCAACACAATGCTGATGCGCAACGCAGCAGAGATTTTCGCAGCCGATGAATTCATCGAAGGCGACATCAATTTCCCGCTGTTCAACGGCGACGTCGAAGAAGCGTCAGGAATCCCTGCGGCTGTGCAGACACTGTCGGACCAGATTGCCGCGGCTGACGCAGTTATCATTGCCACGCCGGAATATAACAAAGCCATTTCCGGCGCGCTTAAGAACGCGCTTGATTGGGTCAGCCGCACAGAGGGCAATCCGTGGAAAGACAAACCGCTGGCCATCATGTCCGCTGCTGCGGGTCGCGCGGGCGGTGAACGCTCGCAGTTTTCGCTCCGTTTGGCCATGATGCCATTCCGCCCCCGCATATTACAGGGGCCAGAGGTGCTGGTCGCGGCGAGTTACAGCGCCTTTGACAACAACGGCAAGTTGACCGGTGAGATGTATGTCGACCTGTTGGGCGAACTGATGAGCGACTTGCGCGCCCTGACCTAGGCGCTGTTGGATATTTCGATCAGATTGCCGTCCGGGTCACGAATATAGATGGAAAGAATTGGCCCCGTGGCACCTGTTCGGGGCACAGGGCCACCCTTTATTTCCACGTGACAGGCCGCCAGATGCGTTTGCCATTCGCCCAGCGGTGCGGGTGACAAAAAGCATAGGTCAGCCGTGCCCGGGCGGGCGCATTCCGCCTTTGGTTCAAACGGACTGGCTGCGGGATGCAAATTTATTTTCTGGTCACCAAACGTCATGGCCCAGCGCACCGACCCGTCACCGGGGCGAAACGCCACCAGTGTCATGCCAAGTACATCGCGGTAGAAAGCAACCGTCGTTTCAATGTCCGACACCGTCAGCACAAGATGATCCAGTCGCGTCAATTGCGGCATTTGCACAGCCTTTGTTTTGGTCCTAGTGTCTGATCATGCAGGACAATCACAGCCGTTCCCATACCCAAACCGACAATTTTGATATCGCTCGTGCCCATGCGTTGCAGGCGACATTGGGGCATCCTGCTGACCTGCGGACAGGCGACCCTATGCCCCCATTCTTTCACCACATCTATTTCTGGCAACCACAGCCGCCCGCAGCACTGGGCCGTGACGGGCACCCTGCCAAAGGCGACTTCATCCCTGACCTTGGCCTGCCCCGGCGGATGTGGGCGGCGGGCAAGCTGGTTTTTCACTGCCAACTGCTGGCCGGGGTCAAAGCTGACCGGTCAAGCGTCATCGACAGCGTCACCCGCAAACAGGGCCGCTCGGGTCCATTGGCGTTTGTCACAGTCCGGCACGACATCAAACAGCGCGGCACGTTAGCCCTGACTGAAATACAAGAACTGGTCTACCGCGAGGACGGGGCGCGCGCCACCGCGCCCCAAGCCCCCACGAATGAAACCGATGCGCAAACAGTCACTTTCGATTCGACCCTGCTCTTTCGCTACTCTGCGCTGACCTTCAACGGCCACCGCATTCACTATGATGAACGCTACGCCCGCGAGGTCGAAGGCTATGACGGGCTGGTGGTACATGGGCCACTGCTGGCGCATCTGTTGATGGGCTTTGCCGCAGCAAAACTGGGCGCATTGTCGCAATTCAGCTACCGCGCGACGGCACCCCTGATGCATCATGAAACGGCAACCCTATGCTGGCGGGATGGGCAGGCATGGGTGCGGGGTCCGCAGGGGCGCCAATGCATGATTGCGACTGCGGCCTAGCAACATCCCCGAAAGTTGACTTGCATCAAAGCGCCGCCGCCACGATGGGCCTAGACTCGTTTTGACAAGCGAAGGAGCCCTCATGCCTGCAAATACAGCAGCATCCCCCGAAAAAGAAACTCGCACGGCCAAGATCATCGGATTTGAAAAGGGTGAATATCCTTATGCCCAAAAGCTTGGCCGCCAGAAATACGAAGCCGAGAAAGCCGCGTTGCAGGTTGAGTTGCTCAAGGTGCAGCATTGGGTACAGGAAACCCAGCAGAAGTTTATCCTGCTTTTTGAAGGACGCGACGCCGCGGGCAAGGGGGGCACGATCAAGAGGTTTACCGAACACCTCAACCCCCGTTTCGCGCGGGTGATCGCGCTGAACAAGCCAAGTGACGAAGAGAAAGGGCAATGGTTTTTTCAACGCTACATCAAGCACCTGCCAACAGCTGGCGAAATCGTGCTTTATGACCGGTCATGGTACAATCGGGCCGGGGTGGAACGGGTCATGGGCTTTTGTGAACCCGCCGATTATCTGGAATTCATGCGCCAAACGCCCGAGCTTGAGCGGATGCTGGTGCGCAGCGGCATCAAGCTGTTCAAATATTGGTTCTCTGTCACGCAAGCTGAACAGATGGCCCGGTTCAAATCCCGCGAAACCGACCCGTTGAAGCGCTGGAAACTGTCGCCGGTCGACCGCGCCAGCATGGATCGGTGGGACGATTACACCGAAGCCAAGGAAGCCATGTTCTTCTACACCGACACGGCAGACGCCCCATGGACAGTCATCCGGTCCAACGACAAAAAGCGCGCGCGGCTGAACTGCATGAAGCATTTTTTGTCACAACTCGACTATCCCGACAAAGATCCGGAGGTCGCGCAACCGCCTGATCCAAAGATCGTCCTGCATGCCAATCATATCGTGCAGAAATCCGATCATATCCTTGCTGCATCCGTGCACCCGCAAACGCGTAAAACTTTACCCAAAGGAAAATAACAAAATGTCCAATACCCCACACGAACTTGCAGATGAATTCCCAGAGCATGTGGAACGCATGCATGAATTGCGCGCAAGTGATGCCCATTTCGCGAAACTCTTTGACGCATACCACACCACAAACCGCGCGGTGCATCGGGCCGAAACGGACGTAGAACCCACATCAGACGAACATCTTGTCACGCTGCGCAAGGAACGTATGGCGCTCAAGGATCAGATTTATGCGCAGCTTTCCAAGGCAGCCGCCCAATAATCACGGCTCGCACTAACCAGCGGGCTGCGGTAAGAGGGCGCCATGACACATATCAGTTCTCTTTTCGCGACCCGCCTTTATCACGCACAACTGTCCGAGCATGGCGCGCCCATTGATCAGGCAGAGCTTGAAAACTCCTGCCTTGTCATCGCCGATGATGACGAGGCAGGGCAAGAGTGGTGCGAGGCAAATGCCTTTCCCGGCTATACCTCTTATGCGTCCTTGTCCGACTTGCCATGGCGCTTTCCAATCTTTGCCGATCTGGTCAAAGTGCTGGATGCCCACGTCGCCACTTTTGCCAAGGATGCGCAGTTTGATCTGGGCGACAAGGCGCTGAAGCTCGAAGATATCTGGATCAATATCCTACCCCCCGGTGGCATCCACACAGGGCACATTCACCCCCACAGCGTGATCAGCGGCACCACCTATGTCGCCGTTCCCGAAGGTGCCAGCGCGATCAAATTCGAGGACCCGAGGCTGGCGATGATGATGGCCGCCCCGCCGCGTCTCAAGGATGCGGACGCGTCCTTGCGCCAATTCATCTATGTCGCCCCAAAGGTCGGCGATGTGCTGTTGTGGGAAAGCTGGCTGCGCCACGAAGTGCCGATGAACATGGCCGAAGAGGATGAGCGCATTTCGATCAGCTTCAACTACAAATGGGAATAAAGCGTTCGGTGAAACGCTTTATTCCATGTTAGTCGGCCCTCAAGCGGATGCCCGCGCACCCTGAAAGCCTGTTTGCGCAAGTGCCGCCGCCGTTCCAGATGCACCTGCCACGATCGCGATCAGTGCGACAAGTGCGGCAACTGACAGTGTTGCGCCACCAGCAAGACCGGCCCCGACCGTGCAGCCACCCGCCAGCACACCGCCAGCGCCCATCAGCAGCCCGCCTGCGCTGTAGCGAAGCGTCTGGCCCGGGCTTTCAAAGGACTCAAGCCGGAGTTCGCCGCGCAACAATGCAGATGTGAACGCCCCGCCCAGTACCCCACCGATAAAGCCTGTGCCAAAGGATGCAGGAATGGCTGTCGATGCGACGGTCCAGAACAATGTCTCGGTCCATGGCAGGGTAAATGCGATGCTTTGTGTCGGCAGCGGGTCAAATTCATCCATCAACAAAACAGTTGTGGCCGCCCAGCCCACAGCGACGACAAGCCCGATCACGGCACCCAAAGCAAGATGCAGCCAACGTGCGCCCGACCGTGCCGCAAACGCGAGCAGGATCAGACCCGTCAGCGCGGCCCAAACCGCCGCCCCGCCCGGCAGATCGGCCAGCGACGCAACGGGTGCCGTCACATTGGGCGATCCGATGAATTCACGCACCGGGGCGAGAACCCCCTTGAGCATTGCGTGGGCCGTGATTGCAAATATGATTAGTACCGACAAAGCCCGCAGGTTGCCCGAAGCCCACAGTACGGTCAGCCGCGACGCACAGCCGCGCGCCAGCACCATCCCGGCCCCGAACAAGAGGCCGCCAACGATCAGCGCTGCCAAAGGCAAATCGGCAGACAGCCAACGGTGTTCGGACAGGTCCGCGAAACCAGCGACCGACAACCCCTGAACTGTCAGAATTGCGATCGCCAAGGCTGTCATCCAGACGCCAGCCGCGCTCTTGCGCTCGTCAGGGTTGCCCGCCACGGCGCGCCTGAGACAAAAGCGGGACACCTGTGCCGCCACGCCAAAGATCAGACCAACGGTAACACCCAACAGAACATGAACTGTCCGTGTCTCAAGTCCCAAGTCGTAAAGCAGTTCGAGGAGCATAGGGGCCACCTTCCATTCAAAAACACCAAAGCCGCCTATGCCCTCTGCGCTGTGCCGTCAATCCGGCGAACCAGTCAGATTGTTCCGGACAACCAGCAAGAACGCCCATTTGTGTTCCGATTGGAGTAATTATTCGGAATAATTCAGAACGCATGTGCCGCAATTTGGCACATGTGTTCTTGATTTTATGACCGTCTGAGCCCGCACTGCAGAGCGCCATATTGACGCTGTGGTACAAGGTAGGTCGTTTCTTTCCGGCACAGGGCCGCAAATCTTTCCTATTTTCTTTGTTACATGGTCCCCCATGATTCGCCGAAATACCTCTGACCAAGGCACCGTCATGAACAAAACATTCGATCTGGACTCAGTCACAGCCCCCGTCAACATCGCCAGTGGCTTGCCGAATGCGCATTACACGGACCCTGCTGTCTTTGAGGAAGAAAAACACGCTGTCCTGTTTGCGAACTGGGCCGGCGTTGGCTTTGCCAAGGATGTGCCGCAGGTCGGCGATGTAAAACCCATCAGCTTTCTAGGTATGCCGCTGTTGCTGGTCCGCGACCGTGACGGCAGCCTTGGTGTCTTTCAAAATACATGCCGTCATCGCGGTATGATCCTTGTTGCCGAACAAAGGAACATCGCCGGTGCAATCCGCTGTCCCTATCACAGTTGGTGCTATGCCCTGAACGGCGACCTGCGCGCGACCCCGCATGTGGGCGGTCCGGGGCAAAACACCCATGCAGACGTCAACCAAAAGGATCTGGGGCTGATCCGCGTCAATTCATATGTCTGGAACGACGTGGTTTTTGTGAATGTCGACGGCACCGCCCCGCCATTCGAGGAGCTACACAGCGAACTGCTGGAACGCTGGAAGGAATTTGACCAGCCGATGCATCACGGTGGCACTGTGTCCGGCTTTGCGCTCGATGTGGCGACTAACTGGAAGCTTGCCGTTGAAAACTACTGCGAAAGCTATCACCTGCCTTGGGTTCATCCGGGCCTGAACAGCTATTCCCGACTAGAGGATCACTACAACATCATCCAGCCCGGCCTCTATTCGGGTCAGGGTACCCATGTGTATCGCCAGCTTAAGTCGGATGACGGGCGCATGATGCCGGATTTCGCAGGCCTTAGCGACAAGTGGGACACTGCGGGCGAATATGTCGCCGTCTATCCCAATGTGCTGCTCGGCGTGCAGCGCGATCACACCTTTGCCATCGTGCTTGAGCCCGTCAGCCTTGAACAAACGGTTGAGCATGTGGCGATCTACTATGCCGTCAGCGAAGAGGCGTCGCCCGAACTTGACCCGCTACGCGCCGCGAATGCCGCCCAGTGGAAAGGCGTGTTCGAAGAGGATATTTTCGTCGTTGAAGGGATGCAAAAGGGCCGCCACGGTGTCCTGTTCGATGGTGGCCGCTTTTCGCCCGAAATGGATGGCCCGACCCATAATTTCCATCATTGGGTGGCGACGCAGGTCATGAAGGGCCGGACCGTCAGCAGCTAATGACCCACGATCTGGAAACCGCCTTGCTTGATGCCCATGCAAGTGGCGACAACGCCGCACTTGTGCAGCTATACACGCAGGCCGCCAATCAGGCCGCACAAGAAGGGCAAACCGACGCCAGCTGCTTTTTCCTCACCCACGCTTTTATCTTTGCACTTGAGTCAGGCGCCCCAGAGGCCGCCGCTTTGAACGCGCGGCTGGCCCATCTAGGGCGCGCCCATCTTTTATCGTTCTAAAGTCAGGTCTTTTTGGCGTCGTCGATCACGTTCATGCCCGCCAGTCCGCTTTGTCCCAGATCGACCGAAGCGAAGGGTCCACCGTGGCACATATGGCCGGGGTCCTGATTGTCGAGCGGCCCGGTTTCGGCCAACACCTGCTCCGCAAACTGTTCTGCATTGTCCTTGGGGCGATAGCCCAGAAAGCTGGCCTTGGCATTATCCACAGGTGCGCGGTCATTGTTGGACACACCATAGACGATGGAAAAGCCTGACACTGGCGTGTCGATACTGCGCTGCACAAGCTGGATCAGATCATCATAGGACAACCATGACCCAAGTGCGCGCGCGTTATTGACCTGCGCGCAGGACAGGATGCGCAGATGAACACTCTCAAGCCCGCGCTTGTCCCAATACATGGACCCCAGATCCTCTGCAAAGCACTTGGCAAGCCCGTAGAATGTATCAGGTCTGTGCCGCACTTCAGTGTCGATACATTCGTTCTTGGGATACATGCCCACCGCATGGATGGACGATGCATAGACAACCCGGCGCAAGCCGCGCTGATGGGCTGCTTCCCAGACATTATAAGCGCCGATAAAATTCGGACCCAGCAGCTGTTCAAACGGGCCTTCATCAACGAAGGCCCCGAAATGAACAACCATATCCGCGCCCTCCAGAATGCGCATCATGTCATCAAGGCTTGCCAGATCGCCCTTTTCATAACGCTCACCGGGATAAAGCGTGCCGATATCCTCCGCGATATCGGTCGAGACAAGCTCTTCGCACATCTGCGTCAGCGGTTCGCGCAGATAGGATCCCAGGCGGCCCGCAGCCCCTGTCAGAACAAGTTTTTTCATCATCATAATTCTCCTTTGACCTGGGCCAGAACCGCATCAGCAGCCCGCGCAAGCATGAGCGTATCCAATCCGCAGGCCACAAAGGTGAACCCTTTGTGCAGCAACTCGGTCGCAAATTTCGGGTCCGTCACCAATGTGCCGACAGGCATGCCCATGGCGATCAGTTTTTCGGCGGCAGGCAACACAAGTTCCCATACGGCCGGGTCAAGCGCACCGCCCGCAGCACCAATATCAGCGGCAATATCAGCAGGGCCAAAGAAAATGCCGCTGACACCATCGACTGCGGCGATCTGTTCGGCCTGCGCGATGGCATCCGCACTTTCCAGTTGCAGAATGATCGTTGTTTCCGCTTCCACCCGGTCCACATAGTCAGTGACCCGACCAAATTTATTGGCCCGTGTGACCCCCGCAACACCGCGCATGCCCTTGGGTGGATAGCGCGTGGCGGCGACCGCTTTTTTGGCTTCTTCCACCGATCCGATCATCGGGAACAGCAGCCCTTGCACACCGATATCCATCAGCCTTTTGACAACAACCGGGTCATTCCATTCGGGGCGCACAATCGCCGTTGTGTTGGATGCGGCAAAGACCTGCAACTGGTGCAGCACAGACATGTAATCATTGGCCGTATGTTCCATATCGACAACCGCCCAATCATAACCAGCGTGCGCCACGACACCGGCCGCTATCGGGCTGCACAGGCTGACCCAAAGGCCGATTTGCTTCTGCTGCGCCTTCAGCGCCTTTTCGAATTCGTTGGTTTCCATCTGCATCAGATCACGGCCCTTTCAGTGATTGGTATCTTGGCGCTGATCCGGTCAAAATGAAATGGAGTCAGATCAAGGCTGCGGTAACCGCCATAGGTCAAAAGCTCTGCCACGCCCCGGCCCATCGCGGGCGATTGTTGCAGCCCATGGCCGGAGAATCCATTGAGAAATATGAAATTACCCACCTGATCGTGCGGGCCGACAATCGCGTTCTGGTCAAAGCGGTTGTAGGCATAGTGGCCCACCCATTCCGACATCACCCTGATCGCCTCGAACTGCGGAATACGGGCGGCAATCGCGGGCCATATCTTGTCCTGCCAAAGCGCGTGATCCATCGCAAAATCGTCATAGGCCACGTCGGGGTCAATATCCGCGTGACCGCCAGCCAGATAGGTCCCGTTGCCGACCTCGCGCATATGCACGCCAGACGGGTCAATCGTAAGTGGTAATTGCTGATCCAGCGGCCTTTCGGCCTTGAATATCCATGAATGGCGTTTGCGAGGTGCAACCGGCAGGTCAATGCCGGCCATGCGGCTGGTTTCAACGGCCCGCGGGCCGGACGCGTTGATGACATGACCGCAGCCGATCATTTGACCATCCGCCAGCGTCACGCTTTCGACCTTTGTGCCTGCCGCGTTCAGGGTCATTGCCACCACTTCATTTTCGATGAACGTGACGCCCCGTTCGCGCGCGCTTCGGCGGAACCAGTCAAAGACGGTAGAGCCGTCGAAATATCCTTCGTCCACCAGATTGATCGACCCAAGCAAAATATCATCGACATTGTAGAACGGGTAAGCCGCCTTGATTCGCGCAGCCGTCATCAACTGGGTGGCGGCCCCTGCTGCATGTTGCACCTTGATATTGGCGCGTAAAATGTCCGCAAAATCCGAGCTATCAGCCAGATACATGTAGCCGAACGATTTGATCGCGAGCTCAGGCACCCTGTCATCGCCGCCCATGTAACGGCGCAGGTTTTTCACAAACTCCGCCCCGAATTGCGAAATCTGCACATTTAGCCGCTCTGAAAACTGCTGCCGGATGCAGGAATTGGTGTGGGTGGTCGATGCAAATGCATAGCTTGCGTCCCGTTCCACCACCAGCACGCGCCCGTCAAAATCAGGATTGTCCGCCAGAAACCACGCGGCAGACGCCCCCATGATTCCGCCACCCACGATGACGACGTCAAAGCTGGACGGCAGCGGCATCAAAGGTCCTCTCCTTTAGCGATGGCGGCCAGTACAGCAGCAATTTCATCAGCCGAAAGCCCATAATCGCGCGCGGCAGTTTCCGCCGAGATATAGCCGCGTGCAAGGTCCCGTTTCACAGCCGCAGGGTCGCGCGCTGCCGGGTCGCCGTAGCCGCCACCACCGGGAAAGGCCATCATCACGCGGTGGCCATGCGGCACAAATTGCTTACCCTTGCCGCGCATCGCGACACCATCGTCGCGGGCGATTGTCGTGGGGGCGCCCGCCGCGCCATCCCTGCGCCCGCGCGCCGGATGATCAACCCGGTCCAGCATAGCCTGCATGTCAAATTCATAGCCGTCCCGCGCGCTGACCTCCATGAACTGGCCCAAGCCGCCGCGCGTCTGGCCCGCACCGCCGCTGTCGGGGCGCAATTCCTTGCGCCAGATAATGACGGGGCCTGCATGTTCCGTGGCCTCGACCGGCATGGTCATGACCCCCGAAGGAAACGCCGTGGCATTCAGCCCGTCAAAGCGGGGGCGCGCACCGGAACCGCCGGAATTAAAGGTCAACACCTCGGCACGCTTGCCGCCCGCATCCGCCACAGGGCGTAGCGAGACCTGAAAATTGCACAAACATCCCGCACCCTCTGCCGGAACCACCCCCGGCACGATTTTGTCAAAGGCATCATAAACCGCGTCAGGCACGAAATGCCCGATGATGTGACGCAAGGCCACAGGTGCCGGATGCAGTGCATTGACGATGGTGTTTTCGGGAGCAGTCACCTCGAATGGGGCAAGTGACGCCGCATTATTGGGTATTTCCGGCGCAATCGCACACTTCAGCGCATAGCAGGCATAAGCTTTGGCATAGACAAACGGGCAATTGATCCCTTTTTTGTCCACGCCAGAGGTGCCTGCAAAATCCGTGATGATCCTGTCCTCACCCACTGTCACTTTGACCTTGAGCGTGATCGGGCTGTCGAACCCGTCAATCGTCATCCGACCCGATGCTGTTTCGCGCGGAAGTGCGGCGATCCGGTCAATCGTCGCGCGGCGGGAATGCTCAAGGATGAAGCCGGCGATGTCTTCCAGATCGTCCAGACCGAACTCCACCATCATATCCTGCAATCGGCGGTGTCCGATTTCGTTGCAACTGGCCAGCGCATAGACATCGCCAACGACCTGATCAGGTTCGCGGACATTGCCCCGGATCAATCGGACCAGCGTTTCATCAACGACACCGGCGCGCGCGAAATGCATGATGGGGATATAAAGCCCCTCTTCATACACGCTTTGAGCATCGGCCCCAAAACCGCGCCCGCCGATATCTACGACATGGGCAGTGCAGGCAAAAAAACCAACCAGCGCGTCCTTGTGAAATGAAGGTGTGACCATAGTGATGTCATGCAGGTGCCCGGTACCTTCCCAGGGATCATTGGTAATATAGACGTCACCCTGCGCGATGTTTTCCCGCCCGATACGCCGAATGAAATGGGCAACTGCATCGGCCATGGCGTTCACATGGCCCGGCGTGCCGGTGACAGCTTGCGCCAACATCCGTCCGTGTGTGTCATAGACACCCGCAGACAGATCACCTGCCTCGCGGACAGAGGTCGAAAAGGCCGTGCGGACAAGCGCCTGCGCCTGTTCCTCAACCACTGAAATCAGGCGGTTCCACATAACCTGGAAGGCCACATTGCCAGCACCTTTCGTCATCACTCAGCCCCTTTTGTCACGATATCAATGCAGCCGTCTGGCTGACAGACAGCAATCCGGCTTGCGGGGACAATGATGGTGGTTTCATCCTCGGTGATTGCGGCAGGGCCTTGCACATAACCGCCTGCCTTGGTTCCTGCGCGCAAGACGATGTTGGCATCGTGATAATGACCCGCAATGGGATCAAAGATCGGGCGGGTTCCTGTGGTTGCGGCGGCCTCTCCTGCGCTGGTCTGTGACACGCGGGCTACCGGATCGGGGCGGGTCGTGGCGTTCACGGACCAGACGGTGATTTCAATATCCATCCCCGCGACAGGTCGTCCGAATAGCTTGGTATATTCTTCTTCGAAACGGGTACAGAAAACGGCTGCGTTCGGGCTCATCGCTTGTGATTGCGTCAGCGGCACCGGAATTTCCCAGCCTTGACCCGCATAGCGCATGTAGACCTTGAATTCTGCCTGAATTTCCGCCTGCGCGTCACACGTGCGTACAAACCCCGTCGCCTCCGACTGGAGCGCTGACAGAACGTCGGTGATGATGTCAGGCGCGAAATCCGAAAGCGTCATATAGAGTGATCTGTTCGCTTCAAAACTGAAGGGCGCCCGCAAAAACCCGATGGCAGAGCCGACACCGGCCCCCGGCGGTACCAGCAGCCGCCTGATCCCAAGCTTTTCGCACAAACGCCCCGCGTGTAATGGAGCAGCCCCGCCAAAGGCGATCATGGTGTAATCTGAAAGGTCCTCGCCATTTTCGACCGCATGCACGCGGGCGGCGTTGGCCATGTTTTCATCAACCACTTCGGCCAATCCAAAGGCGGCGGCAACCGCATCCATTTCAAGCGGATCACCCAGATGGCGTTGCAGCGCAGACTGCGACCGGTCGCGGTCCAGCGGGATTGACCCACCCGCAAAATTATCAGGGTCAAGCTTGCCAAGGATCAGGTCTGCATCTGTCACGGCTGGGCGCGCACCGCCGCGCCCGTAGCAAGCCGGACCGGGCTCAGAGCCCGCACTTTCCGGCCCTACCCTGATCTGGCGCATCCCGTCCACCTGCGCCAATGACCCCCCGCCTGCGCCAATTTCGACCATATCGATCACCGGGATCGAAATCGGCATCCCGGACCCTTTTTTGAAGCGGTACGTGCGGGCCACTTCGAAAACGCGCGACGTTTTCGGAGTCTGGTCCTTGATCAGACAAATCTTGGCCGTGGTGCCGCCCATGTCAAACGACAGCACCTTGCCCAGACCGTAGCGGGCAGCAATGTTCGCGGCAAAGACGGCGCCGCCCGCCGGGCCGGATTCGACCAGCCGCACCGGAAACTCAGCCGCACTTTCCAGCGCGATGATCCCACCGCCCGAATGCATCAGAAAGATATCGCATTGCACGCCTTGCGCACGCAGTTGCCCCGCAAGCCTGCCAAGGTAGGATTTCATAAGCGGCTTGATATAGGCGTTGGCAACGACCGTGTTGAAACGCTCGTATTCGCGCATCTGCGGGCTGACGTCCGACGACAACGATACCATTGCACCCGGCATCCGATCGGCCAGCACATCGCGGATCATCCGTTCATGGGCCGGGTTCAGATAGGAATGGATCAGCCCGACAGCAACCGATTCAAAGCCTGCGGCGGCAATCTGGTCAACAAGGGCTGTGACCTCACCCCGGTCGAGGTCAATCATGACCTCGCCCTTGGCGTTGATCCGTTCATCCACGACAAACCGCATCTGGCGCGGCAACAGTGGTTCGGGCAGCACAAGGTTTAGGTCGTATTGCTCAAACCTGCTTTCTGTGCGCATCTCGATCACATCGCGAAAGCCCTTGGTGGTGATCAGCGCGGTCTTGGCACCGCGCCGTTCGATCAGCGCATTGGTGGCCAGCGTCGTGCCATGGATGATCTGTCCGATCTGATCCGGCGTAATGCACGCCTGCGCGCACACCTGATGCATGCCATTGATGATGGCATTTTCAGGGGCGGCATAGGTCGTCAGGACCTTGGTGGAATAGGTCGCACCCTGCGCTTCGAGCACGACATCGGTAAAGGTGCCCCCGATATCAACGCCCAACCGGATCGCGTCAGATGCCATTTGATACCCTAGTGGTTGTCACGTGGCATGTGCTTGCGCGCCACATCTTGGTATTTTGTGGCATCGCGTAGGGTCATGCCCTTGTCAAAGGGCTGCACAAGCTCGCGGAAATATTGCTGCCACGGGGTCTGGCTAACCGGGATCGGGAACCCGCCTGCCGCGACAAGCCCTTCCAACCTGCTGGCCAGCTCTTCCTCTGACACCAGAATGTTGGCCGAGAAATCATTGAGGTCGATCCGGACGCGGTCACCGGTGCGCAGCAATGCCAGTCCACCATTGTCGGGTGCTTCAGGTGCTGCATTCAGGATCGAAGGTGACCCCGAAGTTCCAGACTGCCGCCCGTCACCAATGCAGGGCAGTGCCCCAACCCCTTGCTTAAGCAGGTAAGAAGGCGGGCGCATATTCACAACCTCTGCACCACCGGGATAACCCTTGGGCCCAGCACCGCGCATCACCAGAATGCAATTTTCGTCGATCTCTTCGGCGGGATCATCAATCCGGTGATGATAGTCCTCTGGCCCGTCAAAGACGACAGCGCGCCCTTCAAAGGCGTTCGGGTCATCGGGGTTTGACAGATAGGTTTTGCGGAACGCTTCGCTGATCACGCTGGTTTTCATGATCGCACTATCAAACAGGTTCCCCTTGAGGTTCACAAAACCTGCCGATTGCATCAGCGGATCAGACACCGGCTTGATCACATCATCGTTCGACGTGCGGCGTAGCGCGCAATTGTCGGCCATTGTCTGACCATTGACGGTCAGCGCACCAGGATGCGGCAGAAGCCCCGCTTGCAACAGTTCGGCCACCACGGCGGGCACGCCGCCCGCACGGTGGTAATCCTCGCCCAGATATTTGCCCGCAGGCTGCAAGTTGACCAGCAGCGGGATATCATGGCCCAGCGCCTGCCAGTCATCATTGTCCAGCGGCACGCCCAAATGACTGGCCACCCCATTCAGGTGGATCGGCGCATTGGTCGAACCGCCAATGGCAGAATTGATCACAATCGCATTCTCAAAGGCTTCGCGGGTCATGATATCGGACGGGCGTACATCCCCCCACACCATATCCACAATGCGTTTGCCGGTCTCGTAACTGATCTGGCCGCGCTCGCGGTAGGGTGCGGGGATCGCAGCAGAGCCGGGCAGTTGCATCCCCAGCGCCTCAGCCAGCGAATTCATCGTGGTCGCCGTGCCCATCGTGTTGCAGTATCCGACAGAAGGGGCTGAGGCGGCGGCGATTTCAAGGAACTGTTCATTGTCGATCTCGCCCGCAGCCAGCCGCTCGCGCGCTTTCCAGATCACCGTGCCGGAGCCCGCGCGTTCGCCTTCGAACCAGCCGTTCAGCATCGGCCCGACAGACAGGGCGATGGCAGGGATATTGACGGTCGCTGCCGCCATCAGCAGTGCAGGCGTGGTCTTGTCGCAACCGATGGTCAGGACAACACCGTCAAGCGGGTACCCAAACAGGCTTTCGACCAGACCGAGATAGGCCAGATTGCGGTCAAGGCTGGCCGTCGGGCGCTTGCCAGTTTCCTGGATCGGGTGCACGGGGACCTCGAGCGGAACGCCACCAGCGGCGATAATCCCGTCGCGTACCCGCTTGGCCAGTTCGATATGGTGGCGATTGCAGGGGCTCAGGTCGCTGCCAGTCTGCGCAATCGCGATGATCGGCTTGCCCGACTGCAGTTCCTCGCGGGTTAGCCCGTAGTTGAGGTAACGCTCAAGATAAAGCGCGGTCATCTCCAGATTTTCGGGGTTGTTGAACCATTTGCGTGAACGCAGGTCTTCGGGGCGAATTTTGGTCACGTTATGCTCCGTCTGTCGGGACGTGGGGATTTTGTCTTTGCTGTCAAACTTTGTGCCCTGATTGTTTGGCAATGAAAAGGTCTGCCTGCGCCAAAGTCCCCGAACAGATCCCCTGCAAACCTGCCGATGGCCAAGGAAATTGCCCTTTTTGCAGCAGAAATTGGCGGGACCCGCACGCTACGACCTTGCTTTTGTGGCAGCACGCGGGCTACCCATGCGGCAATGAATGTGGAGTTTCAGGCGATGACCGCACCAACATCAGACGACCCCAAAACACTCGTCAGCGCAGCGTGGCTTGCAACCCATTTGAACGATCCGAATATGCGCATATTTGATGCCTCTTGGTATTTGCCGGACGCGGGCAGAGACGGGCGGGCCGAGTACGAAAAGGCGCATATCCCCGGTGCCCGCTACTTCGATATTGATGAAATCTCGGACCACCGGTCCGAATTGCCGCATATGGCACCGCCGATCGAAAAGTTCATGTCGCGGATGCGCACAATGGGTGTCGGCGACGGGCATCAGGTGGTTGTATATGACGGGATGGGCATGTTTTCCGCCGCGCGCGTCTGGTGGCTTTTTCGGTTGATGGGACAGCCCAACGTGGCCGTTCTGGATGGCGGTCTGCCGAAATGGATTGCCGAAGGAAACGCAACAACAACTGCACCGCCAGTGATCCGCGACCGCCACATGACGGTAGACTATCAAAAAGACATGGTCCGCGATGTGACCCAAGTGGCCCGTGCCGCCAAGCTGGGGGATTACACCATCATCGACGCCCGCGCCCCGGCCCGTTTTCGCGGCGATGCGCCTGAACCGCGCGAAGGGCTGCGTTCCGGTCATATTCCGGGATCGCGTAATGTCTTTTTTCAAGACTTGCTGAATGACGACGGCACCATGAAACCGCCCGCCGCATTGCGGGCAGTCTTTACCGATGCGGGCGTCGATCTGGACAAGCCTGCCATCACGACATGTGGCTCTGGCGTGACTGCTGCCGTCCTGTCGCTGGCGCTTGAGCGGATAGGCAAGACCGATCATTCACTCTATGATGGCTCATGGTCCGAATGGGGCATGTACGCCGACCTGCCAATAGAAACCGGAGCAGCCTGATGCTGGAAAACCTAATCGCCCAACCCGCAGACAAGATTTTGGCCCTGATGGCTGCATTCAAGGCGGACCCCCGCGACACCAAAGTTGACCTTGGCGTCGGCGTCTACAAGGACGCAACCGGCAACACCCCCGTGATGCGCGCCGTCAAAGAAGCCGAGCGGCGCATCGTTGCCGACCAGACCACCAAAGCCTATACTGGGCTTGCAGGTGACCCGGCCTTTGGCGCAGCCATGCGCGATCTGGTGCTGGGTGACAGCGTCGCGGCAGAGCGTGTCGCCGCCGTGGCCACACCGGGCGGCACCGGGGCGATCCGGCAGGCGCTGGAACTGATCAAGATGGCGTCCCCCGATGCCACCGTCTGGCTGTCCAACCCCACGTGGCCCAACCATCCATCCATTATCAGGTATCTTGGCATGAACATGGCCGAGTATCGCTATTTCGACAGCGCGACCCGTGGCGTCGATTTTGCAGGGCTGATCGAGGACCTTGGCCAGATCAAGTCTGGTGATGTCGTCCTGATCCACGGCTGTTGTCATAACCCCACAGGTGCAAACCTGCGCGCGGAACAGATCGCCGAAATCATCACGCTGATGCAGACCAAAGGGGCCATTCCCTTTATCGACATCGCCTATCAGGGCTTTGGTGACGGGCTGCAAGAGGACGCGCAGATCACCCGCCAGATCGCAAGCGCCTTCGACAATTGCCTGATCGCGGCAAGCTGTTCCAAGAATTTTGGCATCTACCGCGAGCGGACCGGCATTCTGATGGGCATCGCGAAGGATGCCGACCAGCAAAAGCTGACCCAACAGACGCTGCAATTCCTCAACCGCCAGAATTACTCTTTTCCGCCCGATCACGGTGCACGGGTTGTGACCACCATTCTCAATGACCCCGCCTTGCGCAAGGACTGGGAAGCGGAACTGGAAGAAACCCGCAACGGGATGCTGGTTTTGCGGCAACAATTGGCAGACGAATTACGCCGCCTGACCAACTCTGACCGGTTTGACTTTCTGGCCCATCACCGGGGCATGTTCAGCCTGTTGGGCACTTCCCCTGACAAGGTGGAAAAGCTGCGGGCGGACCATGGCATCTACATGGTGGGCGACAGCCGGATGAATATCGCCGGTCTGAATGCGGATACCGTGCCGATCCTTGCCAAGGCGATTGTCGCGGCTGGCATCTAACCTTGAATTGCACCCGCATCACAAATGCTGCGGGTGCGAAATGATCCTTGTGGATTTCGGCGCAACATTATAACCAGAATACCAGCAAGTCGCGCAACTAAAGAACTCCAAGGATCGTACCCATGTCTTTTCGCCTGCAACCCACGCCGCCCGCCCGTCCGAACCGCTGTCAGCTGTTTGGCCCGGGCTCAAACGTCAAACTGTTTGAGAAAATGGCCGCAAGTGCTGCGGATGTCATCAATCTTGACCTTGAAGACTCAGTTTCGCCAACTGACAAGGACACCGCCCGCAAGAACGTCATTGCGGCGATTAACGATGTTGACTGGAACACCAAGCGGCTGAGCGTCCGGATCAACAGTCTGGACACGCCCTATTGGTACCGGGATGTTGTGGATCTGCTCGAACAGGCAGGTGAACGGCTCGACCAGATCATGATCCCCAAGGTTGGCTGCGAGGGCGACATCTATGCCGTTGATGCGCTTGTTACCGCGATCGAGGCCGCAAAGGGCCGCACGAAGCGGATCGGCCTTGAAGTCATCATCGAGTCCGCGGCCGGTCTTGCCCACGTCGAAGAAATCGCCGCCGCATCACCGCGTCTGGAAGCGATGAGCCTTGGTGCGGCTGATTTTGCCGCGTCCATGGGGATGCAGACGACCGGCATCGGTGGCACGCAGGAAAACTACTATATGCAGCACGGCGAAGACCGCCACTATTCCGACCCCTGGCACTGGGCACAAACCGCTATCGTCGCCGCCTGCCGCACCCATGGGGTTTTACCCGTTGATGGACCGTTTGGTGATTTCAGCGACGATGAAGGATACCGCGCGCAGGCACGCCGTTCTGCGACGTTGGGGATGGTCGGCAAGTGGGCGATCCACCCCAAACAGATCGCGCTTGCCAACGAAGTCTTCACGCCAACGGATGCTGCCGTGACAGAAGCCCGCGAAATTCTGGCCGCCATGCAAGAGGCCACGGCACGGGGCGAAGGTGCCACCGTGTACAAAGGGCGGCTTGTTGATATTGCCTCGATCAAACAGGCGGAAGTCATTGTGCGACAGGCCGAGATGATCGCAGGCTAGCGCCCGTTGATATCGCCCGCGCCTTGCGCCATATAGCAGCAGACATTACCCAAAAGGCGCGTGCGACCATGACCCAATACCTCGAGTTCGAAAAACCGCTGGCTGAAATTGAAGGCAAGGCCGAAGAGTTGCGTGCAATGGCGCGTGAAAACGAGGAAATGGATATCGAAAAAGAGGCCGCCGCGCTTGACAAGAAGGCCGGTGACATGTTGCGCAATCTTTATGCGGACCTGTCGCCATGGCGCAAATGTCTGGTCGCGCGGCACCCCCAGCGGCCCCATTGCAAAGACTATATCGAGGCGTTGTTCACCGAATACACCCCGCTTGCAGGCGACCGGAACTTTGCCGACGACCATGCCGTCATGGGTGGCATTGCGCGGCTTGATGGCAAAGCGGTGATGGTCATTGGCCACGAAAAAGGCAATGATACAAAGTCCCGGATCGAGCGGAATTTTGGCATGGCCCGCCCCGAAGGCTATCGCAAGGCAATCCGGCTGATGGACCTTGCCGACCGCTTTGGCCTGCCCGTCGTCACGCTTGTCGACACGCCCGGCGCCTATCCCGGCAAAGGGGCCGAAGAACGCGGCCAATCCGAAGCCATCGCAAGGTCCACTGAAAAATGCCTGAACCTGCGGGTGCCCCTTATCAGCGTTGTGATCGGTGAAGGCGGATCAGGCGGGGCGGTCGCTTTTGCCACCGCCAACCGCGTCGCTATGCTGGAACATTCGATCTATTCAGTGATCAGCCCTGAAGGCTGTGCATCCATCCTGTGGAAAGACGCCGAAAAAATGCGCGAGGCAGCAGAGGCCCTGCGGCTGACGTCACAGGACCTGAGTGCGTTGGGGGTCTGTGACCGCGTGATCAGCGAACCGCTTGGCGGGGCGCACCGTAACGCAGCCGACACGATCAAAAAGGTCGGTCGTGCCATCACAGATATGCTGGCAGACCTTGAAAAGCTCTCTGCTGACGAGGTGCGCAGCCAGCGCCGCAAGAAATACCTGCAATTGGGTCAAAAGGGGCTTGCCGCGTAGAGCCGCCAAGCAATTCACGACACATAAAATCTTAACCCACATCGACTATCGTCAGGCATTCCGGTGTCTTGGGCATTATTAGGTGTGGTCGATGAAAATAGTCCGACATAGTTGCAAACATCAACCCGCCGCACCGGTGTATTCCGGGTCGTGCTGAGGCCAGCCTAACCTTGCAATTATCCTTTCACTGCGCCCCGCTTGCTAGGCTGGTCGCGCTATGCCTCTTGCCAGCTTCAAGCGCCGTTTTGATCGCCTCATGACTCTCCGACGCGTTGTTTTGCTTGGCCCGCTTCTGGGATTGGCCGTTGTCATTACCGGTGTCCTGTTTGGAATAAAACTGGCTGAACGGCAATTCGACTACATCGAAGACCGTGTGCAGCGATCGCTTGCCTATCAATATACAGCGATGACGCAGTCCATTCTGTTTGAACGCACTCACTCGTATATGATTCAACTGTCACAACTCTTTCAGAATGATGATACAAATCGCAGCATTGCGCTTCAGTTACAGCTCTTGCAGCAATCCCAACGCCGGCTCTCCGGCCTGAGCGGGGCATTGGATCCCAGAGTCGAGAAATACGATCTTGAACAAAGGCTGACTTGGCTCAAAGGGGTTATTGCAGACGCTGAGAACGCCAGCCGCGACGAACCCCTTCCACATCATCAGGCGGAATTTCGTGAAATCAGCACACTCTTTAACAAAATTGCGGGCCAGACGCGCGTGCTGGTCCAACAGGACCTTAACGCGTTGAAAGACGAAACCGTCGCTCTGATATGGCAGCTTTTTCGCATGCTGCTTGGCCTTGGCGTGGTCCTTTGCGCGGTTTCCTATGCAGTTGCGCAATTGATCTCTCGGCCGATCCTGTCACTTGCCCACACGGTTGCGGCGCTTGACCAGGGAAATTTGGAATGACCGTCCCGGTCAGGAACCGCACCGACGAGATCGGCAAAGTCGCGCATGCCATCGAGCGTTTCAAAGCCAGCCTGAAACATAATCAGGTCCTTATGCACGAGCGCGACGATCTCAATCGTAATCTGGAACGCAAAGTTGAAGAACGCACATCCGAGTTGGCGATCGAACGTGAAAGGCTGGCGCGGGCGCAGGCGGATGCAGCCCGCAAACGACACGAAATGACAGCACAACTGCGCGCCGAATTCGGTGATGTCATCAGGGCGGCCAGCGCAGGCGACTTTACCCAGCGGGTTGATGTTGCCTACGCCGACGAAAACCTTCAATCGCTCGCAAGCGACATCAATCAATTTGTCATTCAGGTTGACCAAAGTGTTTCCGCCATCGGCCAGACCATGCATGATCTGGCCGATGGCACGCTGGATGTTTCGCTTGAGCATGAGTTCAGCGGCGCATTTGCCGATTTCATGACGCTGGTGCAGGACACGGGGCGCAAAATTGGCGAACAGTCAAATCAGCTCAGCCATATCGCCCTGCATGATGCTCTGACCGATCTGCCGAACCGACGCTTTTTCGAAGATAGAATTGCCGCTTATACACGGTTGTTATCCATGGGGCCTATGCCATGGGGATTGTTAACAAAATCGACGATATCATTCTCGGTAAGTCCGCCAGGTTTCTAAATGATCTATGTGATAAAGGTGGCATTTTTGTCCCTGAACTATCCGTCAATGTCAGTCAGGAACGGCTGTGCGACCCTGCGCTGCTCGCCAGTGTTTCAAATGTAACGGGTCCGTTCGCACTTTCCTTCGAGCTACTCGAATCCATTGCCTTTGATGAAGAAAACAACCGTTTCGAATGGATGCTTGACGCACGTAAAGAACGTGGCGTGGGAATCCAGATCGATGACTTCGGCAGCGGGCGCGCCTCTATTTCGGCCTTGCTCAGTATCACACCTGAACGGCTCAAGATTGACCGGCATCTGATCATGCCGATTGTCGAAAAGGAAAGTAACAGGCAGTTGATGCGGGGCATTGTCGGTATCGCGCGGTCAATGAAGATCAAAGTCACTGCCGAGGGGATCGAAACAATGGAGCATGCCGCGATAGCGCGCGATTTGGGCTGTGATCGTCTGCAAGGCTACGCATTTGCCAAGCCATTGTGCGAAGATGATTTCCGCGCATATTGTCAAAGCTCCGACACCATCCTGACCGGCAAGCTGGCCTAGTGCGCTTTCGTCCATCGAGCTTATCAGCCTGTCACATCCAGAATATCACAGGGACACATCCAAAGCAGACCCAAAGAGGCCATTGGCAATTGCTCTTGCTGACTGTGATCGCCTTATCATTGTGGAAGGCTTCGCTCTTGCCCCGGGCCAACCTGTACCGCATCGTCGTTAGCCTGGAACCATGTGCAGACACCTTGGGTGGTGGCACGAGGCTACCACATGGTATCTTTCGCGCGCGGTGCCCATGCGTGATCATAGGCTTTGCCGTCAAATGATGATTTCTGTTCCTGCAACAGCGCACCCACGGTCGGCAAATCGACGCTCTCATCACTCACCGCCCATAGATCAGCCCGCATCAGCGCACGGGCACATTGGCTATAGATTTCGGCGACGCGCACAACAATCACACTACGCGGCGTCTTGCCTGACCGGTCGAAACGATCCAGCAGGTCAGGCGCGACCGACAGTTTTGCAGTGCCATTCAGCCGGACCACATTATCTGATCCCGGCACCATAAACAAAAGGCTGATGCGCCCGTCTGACACGATATTGCGCAATGTATCCAGTCGGTTATTGCCCCGCCAGTCAGGCAGCAACACTGTAGTGTCATCAAAAAGTTGCACAACCGGTTCATCATCCCCGCGGGGGCTGCCGTCAGTACCTTCCCGCCCGACCGTTGACACAATGCAAAACCGGGAACGCATGATCCACTTGGCATAAAGCGGGGTCACCCTGTGAGCGACCTTGATGAGTGATGCCTCTCCCGGTTCGCCGTACAGCGCCTCGAGTGCAGCGATATCCTCGATCAGATCACGGTCTTTCAAAGCCAGCTTCCTTGTTCAACCGGTCAGAGGCGGATTCGATGTCCGTTTCCAACCGTTTCATGAACTCATTCACATCCAGCCCCGGCGCAATCCTTGGCAGGAATTCGAAAACCGCTGTACCCGGCTTGCGATAGACTCCGCGCTTTGGCCAGAATACCCCGACGTTCGTTGCCACGGGCACGACCGGCTGTCCCAACTCGCGATAAAGCGCACCTGTGCCAATCTTGTAGGGCCGCTTTTCGCCAGGCGGAATCCGCGTGCCCTGCGGATAGATGATCAACTGGCCCGGCAGCGCCCGACCTGCCTTGACGTCTGCCAGCATTTGCTTGACCGCCACACCGCGTTTGCCCCGATTGACCGGGATGCAGCCGATCCGCAGGCCAAATTGGCCGATGATCGGAGCGTATTTCAGAATTGACTTCATGATGAACTTGCCACGCGGGATCGCACCATAGATCATCAGCACATCCAAGAAAGACTGGTGTTTGGCGGCCACCATGACTTCGTCTGTGGGCGGCTCTCCTCTGATCTCACATTTCAGGCCGATCATCCATGATGCTGTCCAGCCGATCCATCTGCAATATGCGTGACAGGCGGCAATCGCGCCGTTGCGCGAAATGATCGCGGCTGGCATGTACAGCACGCCGACGACCAGCATGGCGATATACATCTGCGCATTGAAAACCAGACAGCGCAGCCATTGGATTGCATATTTCATGTTTGATCCCTTAGCCTTGCCATTGCCGCCGCACGGGTCGCGACGAAGCCCACGATAGCTGCCAAAAGCGGAATGACCAGAGGCCATAGCCACCCTGCCCCTTCAAATCCAACGTTCGCCAGAAAGCCCCCTGCAGTATCCGCATCAGGCAACAGTTCAAGCGCCAATAGGCCGATAATGACGCCACCAATGGCCCCCAGGCCAGTGCGCAAGGTAAACCTGCGCACAAACGCGCGCGCGATATACACGTCCCGAGCGCCCACCAGCCGCAAGACCCGGATCACTTGCGCGTGCGCGGCAAGTGACGCATGCGCCGCCAAAACGATCATCGCGGCCATCGCGGCCACGATCAGCAAAAAGCTGAACCAACCGACCAGGCGCACACGGCTGGCCGCCTGAACAAGTGGCGCGCGCCAGCGACCGTGATCGTCCAGTACGGCGGTTGGCATCTCTCCGGTCAGGCGCGCCCGCAGTCCAGCTGCGTCGTACCCTTGGTCTTCCGCAACGATAGCGATCAGTCTTGGCACCGGAAGTTCATCCAACCCGATATCCGCGCCGAGCCACGGGGCAAGCAGGGCCGCCTGCTCGGCGTCCGATAGCACCCGGGCAGACGCAATGCCCGGCGTTGTTTCAAGCAAATTCAGCGCCGCAATGACAAGCGCATCGTCCGCCCCGACAGGCAACCGCAGCGTTGCGGCCTGTGCCAGTTCATTGGCCCACGCGTCAGCGACGCGGGCAGCAGTCAAGGTCAGCGCCACGGCCAACACGGCCAAAAATGCCATTGCCCCTGCGACGAAAACTGTCAGGCGCGCGGCGATCCCGGTCGGCGGGACAACACGATCCGACTGCGCATCACCAATCAGCAGGTCAAGCACAAGCTTCATAACTCCGCCCCTGCCTGATCCAGCAGGCCTCCGCGCAGACGCAGAACCCGCGCGCTGACCCCTGACTTGATCGTACGGATCAAGTTCAGATCATGGGTCGCAATCAGGATCGTTTTGCCCATTCTGTTCAGCTCGGTCAGCAAGGTCATCAGTCGTTGGGACATTTCCCAATCCACATTGCCTGTGGGCTCGTCCGCAATAATGAAATCAGGAGACATGATCACGGCGCGGGCCAGCGCGGCGCGCTGGCGCTCTCCGCCCGACAGTTCTTGCGGCAGTTGGTGTGCCTGTTCGGCTAACCCGACCCAATTCAACAACTCAGAAAGATTCGCCGCCGCCTCGGCCACGCGCCCCGAGACGGTCAGCGGCAACGCGATGTTCTCGGCAACCGACAAATGATCGAGAAACTGACAATCCTGATGCACGACGCCGATCCGTCGGCGGGTCAATGCCACCGCGTCGCGGTCAAGCCGGGTCGCATCCTTGCCGAACAACCTGACCTGCCCCTGTTGTGCCTGCAAATCCGCATAGCACAGGCGCAAAAGCGTTGTTTTTCCCGCTCCCGAAGGGCCAGTCAAAAAATGGAACGATCCTGGCGCAAGCTCAAGTGATAGTTGGGAAAAAAGCGGCTGGCCCCGATAGCCATATGATACATTATCAAGCTCGATCACGGCAATTCACCCCTTGCATCGTCGCCCTTTTGCCCAAATCTGTACGGGGATACAATGATGCGTCGGGGACACGGCTCGTATTTCCTTTGCTTGGGCAGTGCGCCATCGCTAGATTAACCGTAACAAAGCCAATAATAACGAGTGGCTGGCGGGCGGAAGGACAACAGGATGCGGCTTATTTGCCCCAAATGTGATGCGCAATACGATATTGCGGACGATGTGATCCCCGAAGGTGGGCGGGATGTGCAGTGTTCAAGCTGCTCGCACACATGGTTTCAGATGGACAAGCCCAAGGTCGCAGGCCGTCCGCTGATGCAGCCCCCACCGGCCAGACCCGCGCAGTCGACAGCTGGCCCGACCAGCGACGATGGCCCGGCCAGCGAAGATGGCCCGCGCCACAAGCCCATAGAATCGCCCGAGCGCAAGCCGCTTGATTCGTCGATCGCCGATATCCTGCGCGAAGAGGCAGCCCGCGAAAAGCAGGTGCGCGCCACGCAAGAAGCCGCCCCGCATCCGTCCGAGATCCAAAATCAGACCGCCAGCGAGCGGGCCGCAGAAACGCGCCGCCGCATTTCGCAAATGACCGGCCAAAGCAACCCAACACGGGCGTCGATTGCAGCTTCTTCCACCGGTGCGGTTGGCGGGACCAACATTCACGCGATGCCCAGCATCGACGAAATCAACGAAACATTGCGCAGCCGCGCGCTTGCCAGCGACACCTCGGGCCTGACCGCAACCGAGCAGGAAGAAGTCACACGCCGCCGCGGGTTCCGGCGTGGCTTTTTCCTTGTTCTGTTTGTGATGTTGATAGGACTGGCCCCCTATTATTTCGCCGAGCAGATCATCGAAAAGCTGCCGCAGACCCGCGACGCCATGACAACCTATGTGGGCTATGTGGACCAGTTTCGGCTTTGGCTGGATGATCAGATATTGAAAGGGATGGCTTTCATTGACACGCTCAGCGCCCCCTCGTCCGACGCGGTTATTGATACAGAGCCAGCTGCGCTGCCCGAGACGCCAGCAAGCGAATAAGACACCGCGCTAGAACTGGTCAAGCAACCTGCGCAGGTAGTCGCGTTCAATCTCTGGTCGTTCCTGTTCTGCCGATCTGCGGCGGATTTCGTCCAGCAATTCTTCGGCGCGACGGTTGATCTCTTCGCGGCCCAGCATATCCTGATCTGTACCAAGCTGGCCGATATTGCCCATTTCACGACCCAGCGGGTCGCGCTGTGACGGGGTTGGGCGTGCTGCTGTGTCGCCCTGTTCGGACCCTTGGCCGGGCTGTTGCTGCTGGTTTTCGGCCATCGCTTCACCCAATTGCCGCATGCCGTTGCGCAGCGCGTCCATTGCTTCGGCCTGCCGGTCAATGGCTTCGGCCAGATCGCCATCACGTAGTGCATCTTCGGCGCCTTCCATGGCACCCTCGGCACGTTCCAGCGATTGCCTGGCGATATCGCCCGCTTCGCCTTCAAGGTTGGGCAGTCCGTTGCGCTGGCGTTCTAGTTCGTCACGCAATGCCTGCTGTCGTTCAGCAAGGCTTTGTTGGTCGCCTTCACCGCCGGCACCATTGCCGCGTTCTTCACCGGTCTGGCCGTCGCGGCCAACGCCCTGTCCCTGGCCCTGCTGTCCACCTTGACCGGGTTGATCACCGTTCTGGCCCTGCTGGCCGGGCTGCTGCCCCTGTTGTCCCTGACCTTGCTGGCCCTGTTGACCGGGTTGCTGACCCTGTTGTCCTTGTTGGCCCTGTTGCCCTTGGTTGAACTGTTCTTGCAGGTCGCGGAACGCATCGTCAGAAAGCTCTTCCTGATCGCGCAGCGTTTCGGCCAGGTCCTGCATGGATTGCTGGCCCGGCGATTGCTGGCCTTCGCCACCTTCACCTTGGGTCACGCGCATGTTTTCCATCAACTCGTTGAGCTGTTCCATCAGTTCCTGCGCTTCGGCCATGCGGCCTTCCTGCATCAACTCTTCGATCCGATCCATCAGCGCCTGAAGCTCGTCTTGGGTGAACTCCATGCTTTCGCCACCGCCATCGGCCTGATCTGTACCGTCAGAAGGTTCGGATTCTTCGGCCAGCATACGCATGTAGTCGTTGGTGGCCTCGCGCAACTCCTGCATCAGCTCGGCGATTTCCTCGTCAGAGGCGCCATTGCGCATCGCCTCTGCCAGACGTTCCTGCGCACGTTCCAGCCGGGCGCGGGCGTCGGCAAGACGGCCATCTTCCAGTTGGATGGCCAAATCCCATAGGGCCTGTACCACTTCGGCCTGCTCATCGTCGTTCATTCCGATATCAAGAAAGCCATCAAGGCGACGGATGATCGTCGATAGTCGCAGATAGGTAGTTTCGTTCGAAAACAGCCCCTCGGGCAAGTGCGATACTGCGCGCAAAATCTGGTTCACACGGCGCAAATTGGCCTTCGACCACATCAGATCGCGCCTTTGTTCGATCACCGCCTTGGCGAACGGCTGGAAAAACCGGCGGCCCGGCAAGATCAGCGGCTCGGCAGCGGATTGTGCCGATTGGCCCGCCGCATCCGTGACCTGCAATTGCAGGGTAACGGGCAGGTTGGCGAGAGGATGCTGGCTTAGGTTTTCGATCAGGAACTCATCAAAATCGGACCTGTCCCCGTTAAAGGGCATTGGCAGGTCCAGCACCAATGGTTCAATCGGGTCCGGGTCAATGATCAGCCCATGTGCGCGGTCAACGGCGGCTAGATCAAGCGTGATGGTCGCTGTCCCCGCCTCGACCCCGTAATCATCCATCGCCGCGAAAGGCTGCGACATTTCGCCTTGTGCATCCGCCTCGACCGGGCCGGTGAGCTCGACAAAGGGAGCTTCATCCGCAATCGCGGTCACGTTCCAACTGATCCCGTTTTCGCCATCAATCGACAGCGCACCGGATTGCACAATCTCGAAGCTCTGCTGCGCGTCAGACGCGGCAGGCAGGTCATCGGTCCGCGCTGACACCGTTTCGGCCACTGTCAATGCACCCACTTCGCCGTAGAGACGCAAGGTGACTTTGCTGCCCTCCGGCACGCGCAGGGGGCCTGCGGGAATATCATTGAGGTACAGCGATGGCTTGCCGGTATAGGCAGGTGGTTCAACCCACCCTTCCCAGACCGGGCCCGCGATCAGGCTGGGTTCATTTCCAGTCGCCACATCGCCGACCGATCCGATCCGAAACAGCGAGCCGAACAGAAGCGCCGTGACAAAGAAAAGCAGCGCGATAAAACGCAGCCCGAACGGATCTTTGTCCGATACCCGCAAATCAGGTTCAACCACACTGGCGGATTTGGTTCGTTCCTGCATGCGCGCGACATGGGCACGCCAGACTGCCTCTGACGCAGGATCACCACTACCGACGGCTTGCGTGTCTGCGACCGCCGCAATGGGCCGTCCGGGCATGGCTGCATCGACGCGGTCCAGTGCCTCTGCCCTTGTTGGCAAATGGAATCGGCGCACGCCCCAGTAAATTGCCGCCCCAAGTCCGAGGACGGATAAAACCGACAGGCCCCAGAAGAGCTCAAGCGGCATGATATCATGCCAGCCCATCATCAGCGGGGCAAGTACAACGAACATGACAGTCCACAGCGGCCAGAACGCCCTGACGACCTGCTCGGCCACCATGCCTGCGCGTGTCAAAGACACGGGCCAACGCAAATGGCGCATCTGGTCAGTCGGTTGGGTCAGTGGGCTTCTCCTTTAGCTCAGCCACTCCGGCAGTGTATCGCGGCCTATCATCTCTTCATAGGTAGGGCGCGCGCGGATAACTGCAAATTGATTGCCATCAACAAGCACCTCCGGGATTAGCGGTCGCGAATTATATTCAGACGACATGACCGCACCGTAAGCCCCCGCTGAGCGGAAAGCCACAAGATCATCCGGCTCCACCCGCGGCATTTCGCGCGCTTTGGCGAAGGTATCGCCGCTTTCGCAAATCGGACCAACGATATCATATTTTGCGGGCGCGTCCCCCGGTTCAGGTTCGACCACTGGCACGATATCGTGCCATGCCTCGTACATGGCCGGACGGATCAGGTCATTCATCGCACCGTCGAGAATCAGGAAATCGCGGTCTTCACCGGATTTCACATAGATCACTTTTGACACCATCAGCCCTGCGTTGCCTGATATCAGGCGGCCCGGTTCGATCTCTATCTCGCAGCCCAAATGACCGACCGTGCGTTCGATCAGCTTGCCATAGTCTGTCGGCAGCGGCGGCGCCTCGTTCGAGCGCGCGTAGGGAATACCCAACCCGCCGCCCAGATCAAGGCGGCTGATCTCGTGCCCGTCAGCGCGCAACTGTTCGGTCAATTCGGCGACTTTCTTGTAGGCGGCCTCGAACGGGGCAAGCTCGGTCAGTTGCGATCCGATGTGCACATCGATTCCAATGACCTTCAAGCCGGGCATTTTAGCCGCCATCGCATAGACATCGCGGGCGCGGCTGATGGGGATGCCGAATTTATTCTCGGATTTGCCGGTGGCGATTTTTGCGTGGGTTTTTGCATCCACATCCGGGTTTACCCGCACGGTTATGGGCGCAACCTTGCCCAGCGACCGCGCGACCTGATCCAGAACGACCATTTCAGGCTCGGATTCGACGTTGAATTGGCGGATGCCCCCTTGCAGCGCCGTACGCATTTCGTCGGCGGTCTTGCCGACGCCCGAAAACACGATGCGCTCACCGGGGATGCCTGCGGCCCTCGCACGCAGATATTCGCCCGCAGACACAACATCCATGCCGGCGCCCGCATCACCCAAAACCTTTATAACCGCTTGATTAGAAAGAGATTTCATTGCAAAGCAAACAAGGTGGTCAGCGAAACCCAGCGCCTCGTCAAAGAGCGCGAAATGACGGATCAGCGTAGCCGTCGAGTAGACATAGAACGGCGTTCCAACCGCCGCCGCGATTTCGGCGACAGGGACGTCTTCGGCGTAAAGCGCGCCATCGCGATACAGGAAATGATCCAATGCGGGTGATCCTTTTGCAAAACCGACCCCGGACATATCAGATAAAGGGTAAAGACCAACCCCGGATTAAAGGTCGCGGACGGTGTATTTGTCGGGCGTGTAGACGATCCGCATCCGCAGGTACAAATACAGCGGCAATCCGCAGCTGACCCCGATCAGGAAGGTCGCGGGGATTGCCAGCAAGCCCATCCAGTTCTTTGTCTTGGCGACCTCGGTAACAATCCACAGCGTCAGCGCCACCGCAGCAATCGTCAGATCCCAGACAAGGCCGCTGCTGGCCGCATTGGCGTGCCACGCGTCCACCATTTTCATGATGTCGAAGCCTTCGGCCTGAAACCATTGCAGGAAATAGTACATCGGATGAATTGCGCCCCAGATCGCAATCAGCAGGAAAACAGGACGCATCACAGGCCCACCCCGATTGATACAGTGCCATTGCTGGCCCCGACGCTTGCATTTGTACTGACCCCGCCGGACCCGACGCTCAACCCGACATTCGCGCTCGGGCGCATCGGTGGGCCATCAGCACCGCAAGATGCCAGCCCCATGATGCCAATCAACAAAACTGCCCGTTTCATTCCAACTTTTCCTTCCAAGTCGCGATTTGTGCCCTCACCTGTGAGGGTGCAGTACCGCCGAAACTCGTTCGTGACGCAACAGAGTTTTCAACCCCCAGCACGTCAAACACATCCGCGCGAATGTCAGCATGCACTGACTGCATCTGCGCAAGCGAAAGATCAGGCAGATCGCACGTTTTTTCTTCGGCCAATGCCACCAGCGAACCTGTTACATGATGCGCCTCGCGGAACGGTAGCCCAAGTTCGCGCACCAGCCAATCGGCCAGATCGGTCGCGGTGGAAAAGCCTGTCGCTGCAGCCGCCTTCAGGCTTTCGCGGTTGGCCGTCATATCCGCCACCATGCCCGTCATGGCTGCCAGCGCCAGCATCAGGTTGTCAGCAGCATCGAATGTCTGTTCTTTATCTTCCTGCATGTCCTTAGAATAGGTTAACGGCAGCCCCTTCATCACAGTCATCAGGGCCACATTTGCCCCGAAGATGCGGCCAATCTTGGCGCGGATCAACTCTGCCGCGTCCGGATTGCGCTTTTGCGGCATGATGGAAGACCCGGTAGACCATTTGTCGGACATCTTGACGAAACGGAACTGGGCCGAGGACCAGATCACCAATTCTTCGGCCAACCTGCTGAGGTGCATCGCGCAGATGCTTGCACTTGCCAGAAACTCCAGCGCGAAATCGCGGTCCGCCACACCATCCAGCGAATTGGACATCGGGCGATCAAAGCCCAGTGCTTGCGCTGTCATGTCACGATCAATCGGGAACGACGTACCAGCCAATGCGGCAGCGCCAAGGGGCGATGTATTCATCCGCGCACGCGCATCGGCAAAACGTGACCGGTCACGCGCGAACATTTCGACATAGGCCAGCATATGATGGCCCCATGTCACCGGCTGGGCCACCTGCAAATGGGTAAATCCGGGCATCACCCAGTCGGCCCCCGCCTCTGCCTGGCCCAGCAGCGCCTTTTGCAAGGCGCCCAATGCTTCATCCGCCTGATCGCACTGATCACGCACCCACAGGCGGAAATCGACAGCAACCTGATCGTTGCGCGACCGGGCTGTGTGCAAGCGCCCCGCTGGTTCGCCGATCAGATCGCGCAGGCGCGCTTCCACATTCATGTGGATATCTTCCAAAGCGGTCGAAAAGGGGAAATCGCCGGTTTCAATCTCTGACAAAACGGTGAGCAGGCCTTCCCTGATGACCTCTGCATCGTTATCGCTGATGATGCCTGTTGCGGCCAACATGGCGGCATGGGCCCGTGAACCTGCAATGTCTTGCGGCGCGAGGCGGCGGTCATACCCGATCGAGGCGTTGATCGCCTCCATGATCGCGTCTGGTCCGGCGGCAAAACGTCCGCCCCACATTGAGTTTGCGGATTTGGTCATGAAGGAAACGCCTATGCGAAAATTAACATCGGTCCTGCTTTATACGGCACTTGCTGCTGTTGCAAACATCGCGCAGGCACAGACTGCCAACATCGCGGATCTACGCGAAGGTGACATGCGCAAACTGGCCGTGCATAGCACGCCCGTCGCAAGCACGGATACCCCATTCACCGGGGCCGACGGTTCAGAAATGACGCTGGCTGCCTTTGAAGGGCAGATTGTCGTCCTGAATTTCTGGGCCACATGGTGCGCACCCTGCCGCAAGGAAATGCCGCAACTTTCCGCGCTTCAAGCCGAATTGGGTGGCGCTGATATGCAGGTGGTGACAATCGCGACCGGGCGCAATCCAATGCCCGCGATGCAGCGTTTCTTTGATGAAATCGGCGTTGATAATCTGCCCCTGCACACCGACAAGCGGCAATCACTGGCGCGCAGCATGGGTATTCTGGGCCTGCCCGTGACTGTTATCCTTGACCGCAACGGTGACGAAATCGCCCGTCTGCAAGGCGAAGCGGATTGGTCAAGCGACAGCGCCAAATCAATCTTGCATGCGCTGATTGCCGCGCCCTCCTAGGGTCAGGCCCCTAGGCGCGCCCGGCGGTTCCTGACAGCAGCAAAGGGTCAATGCCAATATGCTTGAGCGCGGCTGACCATTTATGTTCGTTGGCCCGCCCAAACACGATGTCATCGCGAGCATCGCAGGTCAGCCAGCCATTCTGGGCAATCTCGGCTTCTAATTGCCCCGGCCCCCAACCTGCGTAGCCCAGCGCCAACATGGATGTATCCGGTCCCTTGCCTTGTGCGATATGTTCCAGCACATCCAGCGTTGCGGTCATGCTGATATTGTCATCAACCCGCAAGGTCCCATGTTCGGACCGGTAGTCGGTCGAGTGCAGGACAAACCCGCGCGCATGATCCACCGGACCACCAAAATGGACACGAATATCACGGACGCCGGGTGATCGGTCGATTCCCAATTGCTCAAGTAGATCCGAAAAGCGCACGTCCGTCTGTGGCTTGTTCACAATCAGCCCCATGCCGCCATCATTTGAGTGAGCACACATGTAAACGACGCTCTGCGCAAAACGCGGATCGCCCATCTCGGGCATGGCAATCAGAAGTTTACCTGTTAAATCTAAACGATCAGAAGTCATGTCCTTATTATTTGCGCCTGGGCACAGCGACGCAAGTAACAACGTGACATTCTAATCGCCCGAATGTGACTTCCCATTTCAGGCCGGGTAACTAAATAAGAAACATGCGTTATTTCATGCCCACAACAGCCTTTGCCCTGCTTCTGCCCGTTCTGGCGGCGGCGGGGCCCTATGACGATCTGGCGCGAGTCGAGGTCTTGCCCGGCTGGCGGATGGAATCGGGTGAACATATGGCAGGCTTGCGGATTACGCTGGAACCGGGCTGGAAAACCTATTGGCGCGCGCCCGGCGATGCGGGAATTCCGCCGTCGTTCCAGTTTGCAGGATCGGATCAGATTACAGGCATCACGCCGCATTGGCCCGTGCCCGAAGTCATTGACCAAAACGGCATGATGTCGATCGGCTATTACGACGGCGTCGTATTTCCCCTGACCGTCACAAGCCGGGCCACGGATGTACCGCTTGAAATCAGCGGCACCTTGAGCATTGGCGTCTGCGAAGAAATCTGCATCCCCGTGACACTGGACTTTCAGGGGCTGCTGCCATCCGAGGGTGCCCGTGACGCATCGATTACGGCCGCTTTGATCAACCAGCCGCTGACTGCGTCCGAAGCGGGTGTTGGCGATGTCACCTGCGCACTTATGCCGATCAAGGACGGTCTGCGTGTCACGACGATTATTGATGTCGCCTCGGCCGGACAACCGGAGCATGTCATCGTCGAAGCTGGCACATCGACTGTCTGGGTGTCAGAGGCTGATATCAGCCGCACCGGAAGCAAGCTGCACGCAAGTGTCGATATGGTGCCTCAAAGCGGGTCGGCCTTTGCATTGGACAGATCCAAGGTGCGCATCACCGTGCTGGGCAGTGACCGTGCGATTGATATTCGTGGTTGCAGCGCAGGCTAGTTGCGTAAACGTGCCGCACCAATGGTGGCACTTGCCAGCACATAGATCGCAAGCAAGAGCAGGGCCAAGCCCGCCGCAAACACGCCAAAGGCCGCAGCGATCCCGCTGTTCAGGATTGGCATGATCGCAGCCACAGGGGCCCAGGCGGCGCCAGTGACAATAACCGGCCCCAACGTTGCAGCGAACAGCAATGCGGCACCAACCGCCCCAAGACCTGCGGGCAGTATGATCGCGGCGCGGCGGCCGCCCAGCGCGCGCTTGGCGGATTGCACCTGTTTGCCCACATCCGCCTGCATCGCCATCAGCGAAGGCACCACAAGCAGCACCAGAAACATGCCCACCCCTAGGCCAAAGACCAGCGTAATCACCGTGGGTTTGAGGAACTCAGCCTGATTGGACCGTTCATAAAGCAGCGGCATCAATCCCAACACCGTGGTCATCGTCGTCAGCATCACAGGGCGCAACCTGTCTGCGGCCCCGTCAATGATTGCAGGGACAAGCCCGCGATCCTGTGCGTATTCGTCAACGGTCGTCACCAGTACAATGCTGTCGTTGATGATGATCCCCACCATCCCAATCATGCCAACAACCGAAAACATGCTGAGCGGCACATCCCAGACATAGTGACCCCAGATCGTCCCGACGAGGCCGAAAGGAATGATCGCCATAACCACCACGGGCCGGGTCCAGCTGCTGAAAATCCATGAAAGCGTCAGGTAAATCCCCAACAGAACCAAGACCAAGCCTGTCTGCGCATCAGCAAGGAAGTTACGTTCCTGTTCGCTTTGGCCGGACAACTGGCTTTGAACCCCAAAATTACTTTCGATCCGGGGCAGAATGTCATCGTTGATGATTTTCTGAATTTCGGTCGCCCGGTCGGCATTGTCATCATCCAGATCGCCCTGCACCGATATCAACTGGATGCCATTTTCGCGCACCACGGTAGAAAAACCTGTCCGGCTTTGGCTGGTCACAACATCAGCAAGGGGCACATAGAACCCGTCGCCCGTGCGAATCTGTGTGCGATCAAGAAAATCGGCTGACAATTCCTCGGGCGGCAGTTCAACCCTGATCGTCGCGGAACGTGCCCCATCTGGATAGCTCGCGGCTTCGATCCCGCCAAGCCGGTTGCGCAGCACGCGCCCCAGACCATCGATATTGAGGCCAAGCGCCTGCCCTTGCGGGGTCAATTCAAGGATGAGTTCTTCCTTGTCATAGGACTGCGAGTCCTCCAGCCCCGAAATCTCAGAGAATTGCAGAAGCTCGGCCTTCAGAGCCTCGGCGGCGGCTTTGAGGGTTTCACTGTCTGCACCGAACATCTGAATATCAAGACTGTCGCCACCCGGCCCACGCCCCCAACTGCGGAAGCTGACGGTTTCGGCCATGGGGTGCTGGACGATGCTGTCTTGCAGTTCACTGACAAAGGAAAAGCTGGAATAGGGGCGGCTGTCGGCATCAATGAGTTCAATCGTGATCGACCCAAGCTGATCGGCATCCTTGGTCTCAGACCCGGCCACAGCGCGCCCCGAATTGCCGCCGACCTCTGCCACCACGTATTTGAGCGGGCTTAACCCGTGGCGTTCCGCGTATTCCGCGCCCAGCGCTTCGGTGGCGCGCTGCATTTCGCGCATCATTTCAAGCGTGTCTTCGCGCGTGGCACCGGGCAGCATGGAGAAGTTGCCGGTCACCTGTGACTGTTCGGGCGCATTGAAAAACCGCCAGTTCACGTCGCCCTTGATAAAAAGTGCAAGCTGGCTGGCCAAGGCGACCAGCGCCAGGGCAAATACCGGATAACGCGCCCAGATCACAAACCGCATGAACGGGCGGAACAGCCTGTCACGGCACCAGTCAAAGCCTTTGTTGACGAATTTGGACGGCAGATCGTACCAATGATCCTTGGCGGTATGGGCAATCGCATGCGACAGGTGATTGGGCAGGATCAGAAAGCATTCGATCAGACTGGCAGCCAGCACGACGATCACGGTGTAGGGGATATCAGCGATCAAACTGCCGAAACGGCCCCCGATCACGACCAGCCCGAAGAAGGCGATGATCGTCGTGGTCGTCGCGGAAAACACCGGGCTGAACATCCTTTTGGCTGCATTTTCGGCAGCAACGGTCGGGTGTTCGCCCAACTGGCGCACCCTGTAATCGGCATGTTCCCCCACGACAATCGCATCGTCCACAACAATGCCAAGGGTAATAATCAACGCAAAAAGCGAGATCATGTTGATCGTGATACCCACCGCGTACATCAGCGCAATCGCGGCCAACATGGCAACGGGAATGCCCGCCGCCACCCAGAACGCCGTGCGCGCGTTCAGAAACAAAAACAGCAGCGCCACAACCAGCATTAGCCCGGTCAGACCATTATCCAACAGGATATTCAGGCGGCCTTCGATGAATTCCGCCCGACCATTTGTCAGCGCAATCGACACGCCCACAGGCAAAGACGCGGTCAGTTCGTCGCGGACTTGTTCGACTGTGCGCTGCATGCCGATGGCATCACCTTGCGCAGAGCGCTGCACCCTGATTTTGATCGCCGGATCATCGCCCACAAAATAAGCGCGCTCTCGGTCGGTGCCTTCGACCTTGATCTGGGCGACATCCGCAATCGTCAGCTTTGAACCGTCGGCGTTGGAGCGCAGGACGATTCCGCCGATGTCCTCTGCCGTGCGTTTGGCGACACCGGTGCGCACGCGCGCGCTGGATGAAACGTCGCCTGCGGGGTCCGCGTCTGCCTCCTCGGCGATGCGGGCGGCGATGTCGGCCATCCCGATATCATGTTCGATCAGGGCCAAAGATGGTACCTGCACGATTGTCGACGGGGCGGCCACACCTTGAATGACAACCTGCGTCACACCTTCGGCGAATAGCCTGATCGAAAATTCATCAGCAAAGCGCGCAAGCTGGTCAACGCCAACAGGCCCCGTCAGCACCACGTCGGTCACGCGGTCGGACCAGCCACCACGCCGGATGTTGGGGTCGTCGGCATCATCGGGCAGATTGTTGGTGCTATCGACGGCCAGCTGCACATCCTCGGCCGCGCGGTCGATGTCGTAACCGGGGTCAAATTCCAGCCGGATCGTCGCGCGCCCTTCGGTGGACCGCGACGAAGAGGACGTCACCCCCTCGACACCAAGCAAAACAGGTTCCAGCACCTGCACAATGGCAGCGTCGACATCTTCGGCGCCTGCCCCGTCCCAGTTGACCGACACGCTCAGGTCATCAACAACCACATCGGGGAAAAACTGCGCCCGCATGTTGGGAAAGGCCAATAGCCCGGCCGAGATCATCAGCACCAGCAGCAGGTTTGCCGCCGTCCGGTGCCGCGTGAAATAGGACAGGATACCGCCTGCGCCTGCCGTCAGCCTGTCGCCTCCGGTTGCCATCAGCTGCCCATCCTGCTTTCCAGCCGTGCGACCGTTTCGGATGACACTTCGTCTTTTTCAAGCTGGCCGATGATCCGCGCCTTTACTTCATCAGGCATCCGGCTGTCGGTGACAAAGCTGACCAGTTTTGCGCGCCTGTCAGGATCAAGCGCGATCATTTCGGGCTGTTCCGGTTGTTCGACGACGCCGGGGCGGATGGGGCGCACTTTGATCCCCGCTCCCAATAGGGGCGACCGTTCTGCAACGATTGTCGCACCGTTTAATTCGCCTACGCTAATGATCACATCGTCACCCTGCCTGCGCAGCAAGCGCACCTGACCGACTTCAAGCCGGTCCTCTGCGCCGACAACCAAGACGGTTTCATCCGGCCCCACGGCAGTTGCGGGCAAGCGCACGACTTGGGTCAGCGCAGGTTCTTTAATGCTGACCGTCACAAAATCGCCGGGGCGAAAGCCCGGTGCCGCCTCCAATTGCGCAAACAACAGGCGACCCGTTTGCCCATCACCGACGCGCGCGCCTTCGCGTGTAATCTGGCCCGTGGCTGCAAGGTTCACCCCCGCCACATCCAATGCCACCGACACGGGCGCGTTGATCAACGTGCCATTTCCATCCAAAAGCCGGGCATATTGCGAAGTTGAGACTCGGAAAGCGACCTCCAGTCGTGTCGGGTCAACCAACTGCGCAAACCGCTCGTTCGGCGTGACCCGCCCACCGGGGCTGATGGTGACATCGGCCAATGTGCCGTCGAACGCAGCAAACACTTGTGTATCGGCAAGATCGCGTTCCGCCTCTGCCATACTGATTTGCGCCCGTGCCAGACGGGTCGTCGCCTGATCAATGCGGGCCTGTGCGGATGCAACGGCCTGTCTGCGTGTCAAAACCGCCGCCTGCGCGGATGACGCAGCCAGCTCGGCGGTTTCAATTGCGGCTGCTGTGCCAACGCCGCGCGCGGCCAGATCACGGGCACGGGCCAGGGCCTGATCACGCAGAGCGGCCTGCGCTTCGGCGGCCCGAAGCTCATCTTGATCAAGCAGAACAGAGCGTTGGGCATCGCGCAGTTCTGCCTGAGCATCCTGAAGGTCGGCGCGGACACGATCCCGGGCCGCTTCGGCCTCTACCGGGTCAATCCGCAGCAAAAGCTGGCCTTCGGTAACGGTGCCGCCCTCCTGCAAGGCTTCGCTTGCCTCAAGCACAGTGCCGCCTGTTACACTGCGCAAATCCAGCGTCCGCTGGCTGCGCAATTCGCCAAATGCCGTCAGCTCCGGGGTTAAGGTCTGCGCCTCAAGCGTGACCACATTGACCGCCAGTACGCGTTCGCGCTGGGGAAAACTGCGTGGTTCTTCGTTCATCCGGGCGACCACGGAGCCACGGACCAGACTGCCCGCCCACGCGAGCAGCGCCAGCGTCACCGCCAACAGAAAAATGCCGATCAGGCTACGACGAAGAAACCGCATGTTAGTTTTCCTAGATATACGCCTTAGATTTAGGTGCGGGCGCTTCTATGTCCAGTTGAACGCACGCTGCATTTATTTCCGGCGCAAATGTTCATCAAGACGGGGCATTATTTCAACGAAGTTGCAGGGGCGATGCCGATAATCAAGCTGTTTGGAAAGGATTTCGTCCCACGCATCCTTGCAGGCACCCGGACTTCCGGGCAACGCAAACAGATATGTCCCCAGTGCGACCCCCGCAGTTGCCCGGCTTTGTACGGCAGATGTACCGATTTTCTGCATGCTCACAATGGTGAAAACAGTGCCAAAAGCATCAATTTCCTTTTCGTAGACATCGCGGTGCGCCTCGACCGTAACATCGCGCCCAGTCAGGCCAGTGCCGCCTGTGGAAATGACCACATCGACCCCGTCATCATTGCACCAGACACGCAGTTGGGCAGCAATCTGATCCCGCTCATCCGCGATAATTTGACGATCAGCCACCGTATGCCCTGCGGCTGTGATCCGGTCGACCAGCGTCTGACCTGATTTATCATCCACCAGCGCGCGGGTGTCACTCACGGTGAGCACGGCAATGCGCACGGGCTGAAAATCCATTGTTTCGTCAATTCGACTCATATGATCCTCTTGAAATCTGGATACCTTTTAGTCGCGCAGCCGCGCGTTCAGCGCGAGCAGATCTGCCCATGCTTCGCGCTTGGCGGCGGGGTTGCGCAGCAAATAGGCCGGATGGAACATCGGCAGGCAGGGCTTGCCAAGCACTTCGGTCCAGTGGCCACGCAAACGCGTAATGCCCGTGCGGCCCAGCAATGCCTGACATGGGGTGTTGCCCATCAAGACGACAATATCGGGGTCGGCCAGCGTGATATGCCGCTCAAGAAAGGGCAGCATCATCGCAATTTCGGCAGGCTCTGGCGCACGGTTGGAGGGCGGACGCCATGGCATCACATTGGTGATATAGACCGCGCGGCTCAACTTCGCGTGGTCGCGCGCCAGATCAATGGCGGCCAGCATACGGTCCAGTAATTGCCCGGCGCGGCCGACAAACGGCTTTCCCGCCCGATCCTCTTCGCGGCCAGGTGCTTCGCCCACGATCATCACGCGCGCGCCGCACTGACCATCACAAAAGACAAAGTTGCGCGCGCCCCGTTTGAGTTCGCAGTGTTCAAAGGCCTGCATCGCGGCCGCCAGACCGTCCAGATCAACCGCCGCAGTGGCCGCAGCCTGCGCAATGGCAACAGGGTCAACCTGCACCTTTTCAGGAATAGGCGGCGGGCCGTCCTTTGGGACTGCGGGTTTTGGCGTGGGTTTGACCGCTTCCAATGCGTAGCGGTCTATCGGCGTGTCCTGAATGGCGTCGGTCGCGCCAAGTTCCACCTGCCATTCCAGCAGGGCGCGATCGTTCCAATAGTCTGACACAGAATCCATAGCGCATATGTTAGCGGCCTTTCGATCCGGGTGGTAGCGCGATCCGCTTGCCCCCATGCTTTGTGCTTTCTATAACCACCCGGAACAGCAAGGGTGGCCCGCGATGACATTCCGACAGCAGCATCTCTTGGGGATCGAGCCGCTTCATCCAACCGAGATCACAACAATCCTTGATCTGGCCGACAGTTACGCCGAACAAAACCGCCGCCGTGTCCAGCATAAGAACGTGCTTGCAGGGCTGACCCAGATCAACATGTTCTTTGAAAACTCCACCCGCACGCAGGCCAGTTTTGAATTGGCTGGCAAACGGCTGGGGGCGGATGTGATGAATATGGGGATGCAGGCCAGCTCGATCAAAAAGGGCGAAACGCTGATCGACACGGCGCTGACGCTCAATGCCATGCATCCTGATTTGTTGGTGGTGCGGCATCCACACTCGGGCGCGGTTGATCTACTGGCGCAAAAGGTGAACTGCGCGGTCCTGAACGCGGGCGATGGCAAGCACGAACACCCCACGCAGGCGCTGCTTGATGCGCTGACAATCCGGCGCGCCAAGGGGCGGCTGCACCGCCTGTCCATCGCGATTTGCGGCGATATCGCCCATAGCCGCGTCGCGCGATCCAACATTATGCTGCTGGGCAAGATGGAAAACAGGGTGCGGTTGATCGGGCCGCCGACCCTGATGCCATCGGGCATTGGTGAATTTGGCGTCGAAGTATTTGAGGACATGCGCGAAGGGCTTCGCGATGTGGATGTTGTCATGATGCTGCGACTACAGAAAGAACGGATGGATGGCGGTTTTATCCCGTCCGAGCGTGAATATTTCCACCGCTACGGGCTGGATGCCGAAAAGCTGGGTTACGCCAAATCCGACGCCATCGTGATGCACCCCGGACCGATGAACCGCGGCGTCGAAATTGACGGCAATATCGCTGACGATATCAACCGGTCAGTCATTCAGGAACAGGTTGAAATGGGCGTCGCCGTCCGCATGGCCGCAATGGACCTGCTTGCGCAAAACCTGCGCGCAAAACCCAAAGAGGTCATGGTGTGAGCATCAATATTCCCGCCAATGACTTTGGCCAGATCCGCATTTTCGAAGCCAGGACCGATTTGCCCCAAGAGGTTCTTGATAAGACGCCCGAAGGGCTGCGACTTCTTTTGGGCACTGATGCGCTAGATCCCAATTACATTGATACCGTGCGCATCAAGGACCTGAGTTCAATGCAGTTGGTCGACTATATTCAGCAAGGCTATGACATGCAGGCCGCGCCCTACGATGTGCCCGCCCTGAACGGGATCGAAGGGTACGCCGTGCTGGTGATGTCGGCTGCATCACGCGGTCAGGCTGTCACGTTGACGCCTGCACCATGGCTACGGCATGTGACCACGCTTGTCCCCAAGGCCCAGCTGGAGGTCATCACACCACTCAGCAGCACATCGGCCCAAGGAGTCATCGGCGACGCCCCCGTCAAGGAACCAAAATCAGATGCCCGCATCGGCGGCATGGTCGCAACCTTTGCGCTGATCGTCATGTTTTTGCTGGTGGCGGTCATGGTTTGGGTGGCCTGACATGAATTGCGCACCTCGGAAAGACACTGCATGACTGATATTTTCTTTGCCAACGCGCGCCTGATCGACCCTGCCGCCTTGACGGACCAGCCGGGCGCTTTGCTGGTGCGCGACGCCAAAATCGCCGAGGTCCACGAGGGCCATCCAGCGCCGCCAAAATCGGCCAACGTCATCGACTGCGGCGGCATGTGCCTTGCACCGGGGATCGTTGATGTCGGCGTCAAAGTGTCCGAGCCCGGCGAACGGCACAAGGAATCCTTCCGCTCAGCCGGGCGGGCCGCAGCGGCGGGCGGGATTACCACCATCGTCACCCGCCCCGATACGTCCCCCGCGATCGATACGCCCGAAACGCTTGAATTCGTCGAACGCCGCGCGCAGCTGGATGCGCCGGTCCATGTGCTGCCCATGGCGGCCCTGACCAAAGGGCGCGACGGGCGCGAAATGACCGAAATCGGGTTGCTGCAAGATGCAGGTGCCGTTGCCTTTACCGATTGCGACCGTGTGGTGGGCAACACCAAGGTATTCAGCCGCGCCCTGACCTATGCGCGCAGCCTTGACGCGCTTGTCATTGCTCATGTGCAAGACCCCGGCCTGTCGGACGGGGCGACTGTGACCTCTGGCAAATTTGCATCGTTGCGCGGCTTGCCCGGCGTCTCTGCCATGGCCGAACGGATGGCGCTGGACCGGGACATCGCGCTGCTCGAAATGACCGACGCCCGCTATCATGTGGACCAGGTCACCACGGCACGCGCCCTACCCGCACTCGAACGGGCCAAGCGCAACGGGCTGCGTATCACCGCAGGCGTCGGCATCCACCATCTGACGCTGAATGAGCTGGATGTGGCTGACTACCGGACGTTCTTTAAGCTCAAACCACCGCTGCGCAGCGAAAATGACAGGCTGGCCGTCGTTCAGGCGGTTGCAGAAGGGCTGATTGATATCATCAGTTCCATGCACACGCCCCAGGATGAGGAAAGCAAGCGCCTGCCGTTCGAGGAAGCCGCCAGCGGGGCGGTCGGGCTTGAAACACTGCTGCCCGCTGCGATGCGACTGGTGCATGCGGAGATGATCGACCTGCCGCGCCTGTTCAGGGCACTGTCGCTGAACCCGTCAAAATTACTGGGCCGAAGATCGGGGCGGTTGCAGGCTGACGCCCCTGCCGATCTGGTCCTGTTTGATCCTGACGCGCCATTTCTGCTGGATCGCAGCAAACTACTGTCGAAATCCAAGAACACCCCCTTTGATGGCGCGCGGCTTCAGGGCAAGGTACTTGGCACATGGGTGAATGGGCTGCGCATTTGGGGAGATAACTGATGCCATTTCTGGAAAGCACAATAGCGGTCATGATCCTTTGGGCCTGCCTGGGATATTTGCTCGGGTCGATCCCCAGCGGCGTGATTATCGCGCGCCTCATGAACCTTGGCAATCTGCGCGATATCGGCTCAGGCAACATTGGTGCCACCAATGTCTTGCGGACGGGCAACAAAAAGGCTGCCGCCATGACCCTGCTGTTCGACGCAGCCAAGGGCATTGCCGCCGTGGTTCTGGCCAGTATTTTTGCCGCCGAGGACGCAGCACAACTTGCTGGGCTGATGGCATTTCTGGGCCATTGCTTTCCAGTCTGGCTAAAGTTCAAAGGCGGCAAGGGCGTGGCCACCTACCTTGGGGTGATTGGCGGGCTGGCCCCGTTTCTAGGGCTGGTGGCCTGCGGTATCTGGTTGGTCGTCGCCCTGATCTCACGCTATTCGTCGCTGGCGGCGTTGGTGGCGGCGGGGTGGCTACCGATCGTGATGGCGATGACGGGTTATGGCACCTTGTTCCTCCTTGGCGTCATCCTGGCCCTCCTGATTTACGCGCGGCACTGGGGAAATATCCAACGCATGAAGGCCGGAACCGAAACAAAAATCGGGGCCAAGGCCTGACTGAGGTTTACAGCAATTCAACGCGAAGAAATGAAGCCGCAAATGCAGGCATGAATTGCGCGCCGCTTTGGCACTTGGCCAAAAAGCCAATTTTCAAAATTCGCCTAACCGCATTCGAGCCGGAGCCAGACGAGTGCATTGTTTATGGCTTACCCTCGCAGACACCGCAGCAGATGCTTTTCGACAAAGCCAGTCACTGCTGCGAGGGCCGCGCCCTTGGTTGCGTCGGGCGTCTCATGTCACAGGTGCGCGGCCCGCTGTGCAACGCGGGGTTTCGCATATACGCCAAGAACTCCGGAGCGATTGAATGACATCATTCAATTCCGAAGAACTGTTCGGCTTAACGATATAGCCGTTGGCGTTATTATCATAGGCTTTGTTAACATCCTCCTTGCTGTCAGACGTCTTAAAGACAAAAACCCTTGCGGATTTCAGGTCACTGCATTCTCTCAACGCGACCAGAAATTCATGGCCATTCATACGAGGCATGTTGATATCAAGCAGAATGACAAATGGATCAGGAAGAATTCCCCTCGTTTGGTTCTCTTTGAGTATTTCCAACGCCTCAACACCGTCTCTTGCCCGTACCAAGGAATTGGATGCACCAAGTCGCTTCAACCCGCGCCGCAAGATTTCCACGTCTAAGTCATTGTCCTCGACCAATAGAATGTTCATTTCCTCTTTCATCTCATGCAGCCTCGCTTGGCTGCGCATGCGACTGCAACTGTTTCCTGATCGGCCAATCAAAACCAAACGCCGCACCAGTCCCAATTGACGATACGAGCTCTACCTTCCCGCCATCAAATTCGACCACCTTCTTGACAATTGACAGGCCGATCCCTCTGCTTTTAGGCGTGTCGCCTGTGCGCAAGGTCTGAAATACATCGAAGATCCGATCATGGAATTTGGGATCAATACCAGGTCCGTTGTCCGAGACAACGAGACGTGCCCGATCACCGACGCGCAGTGCACGCACATTGATCCGAAGCGCTGCCGTGCCGACGTGATACTTGACCGCATTCCCGACAATGTTTTCAAGCACGCGGCGCAAGTTTGTCGTATCAACATGAATGGTGCCGACATCATCGGTCAGCTGCAACTGCTCTGGTGCCAGATCAAAGTCCACCCTCATGCTATCAATTGCCTCTTTGATGTCCAACGGATCGCCCGTGTCCCCTTGGTTACCGATGCGCGAATATTCCATGATGCTGCTTGTCAGGCGGGACATCCGGTCAATGCGTTCATGTATGCGCGCCAGATTGCTGCGCACCCCGGGGTTTGCATCGACAGACGCAAAATAATCTTCGAGATCCTCCTCTATCATCTCGGTCAGGCCGCCAATGCCGCGAATTGGTGTCTTGAGGTTATGCGAAACCGCGTAAGAGAACTGTTCGAGTTCGTCATTCGTGCTCGAGAGATACCGATTAGTCTCTGCCAGCTTGGCCGACTCTTGTCGCAGTGCGGCAGTGACATGCTTGGCATAACGGACCGCACGCGTGCGCGCGCGGGCCATGACGACAAGACAAAAAACAATCAACGCTTCAGTCAGCAGCCCCGCAAACAGAATAAAAGTAAGCTGGGAATAACTGTTTTCCTGACGAAACGTGAGGTTCGTCCGGATATCGAAGCCCCGATTGCGACCATAGAGATCAATCAGAATCTGATCGGAAAACATCGGGTCAGGGTCAAACATCGGCTCGGTGGTTTCATATTCATCGTAGATGAGTTCACTGCCTTCAGAGATGCTCAGCACAAATGCCACCTGCATTCTCAATTGATATGGCGCGCAACTCTGACATTTATGGTCCGGCTCCTTTTCGCTTCCAGAACCGTACAGCCGAATTGTTAAGAAGTTGCTCTACAGCAAGGTACAGTCGAAACAACGCCGTAGATCCGACCTACAGCATTTCGGCTTTGACCTGAGCCATCAGCGAAAGCGGAAAAACCCATAACATGTGAACGGCGCACGGCGTTTCCCGAAAAGCCGAGGCTCAGTTTTTTCACGAAACGCAACTATAGATCACTTTGCAGGACCAACCTAACGCGGCGGCAAACGCACCGCACCATCCAGCCGGATCACAGTGCCGTTCAGGTAAGGATTAGCGACAATCTGGCTGACCAGTTGGCCAAATTCCTCGGCCTTGCCAAGCCGCGCCGGAAACGGAATGTTAGCCGTGATTGCGTCAACGGTTTCGGTCGGCAGCCCCTCCATCATCGGAGTATAGAACAAGCCCGGCGCTATCGCCATGACACGGATGCCGGTTTTGGCAAACTCGCGCGCCGCAGGAAGGCACATCGACGCAATCCCTCCCTTGGACGCCGCATAGGCGGTTTGCCCCAATTGTCCGTCCTCATAGGCGGCAGACGAGGTATTGATGATAACGCCACGTTCGCCATCCTCCAGCGGATCGAGGCCTTGCATGCCCTTTGCCGCGTGCGACATCACAAAGTATGATCCGATCAGGTTTACCCGAATGACCCGCTCAAACAAATCAGTCGACAGCTTCCCCTCGCGACCGACAACTCTTGCGGCAAGCCCGATGCCTGCACAACTGACAGCGATGCGCGGCACGCCAAGATTTTCTGCAACCTCTTCAAAAGCAGCCGCCACCTGCGCCTCGTCCCCCACATCGGCACGCACGGCAATCCCGTCAATTTCCGCGGCGACCGTCTTGGCCTTGTCACCATCATAGTCAAGCACAGCGACGCGCGCGCCTTGTGCTGCCAGAACCCGCGCCGTGGCAGCCCCAAGGCCGCTGCCACCCCCGCTGACCAAAGCAATCTGGTTTGATACCTGCATGGGAGAGTCCTTTCGTTATGTTCCTTAACGGTTATACGCCTTATCGATTTTGCGTCAACGAATCCCGTTCAGCACAAGCAATGAACCCAGCCGCACGCCAGATGCCAGATGCCAGATGCCAGACCGTAAGGTGGAACTTGGACCACCTTCCTAGTAACTATATTCCGCGTAGATCCGTTTCAGGTCGCCATGCCAATCACCGTGGTAGTGATCCAAAAGCTCGTCCGCCGGGGTTTTGCCGGTTTCGATGCTGTCCTTGAGCGCATTGAGGAAATGGGTTTCATCGGGCACCATGCCACCCGCACCCGGCATGCCGCGTGCCTTGAGGCCGGATTCGGAAATTGCCACAGCTTCGCGCGCCAGATCGTGCATATTGATCCCGTCAACCTGCGCCTGCAAGCCATCGACGGATGCTGCGACGCGCAGGGCCTCGCGCTGCTCGGCGGTCCACCCCTTACACAGGTCCCATGCTGCGTCCAAAGCGCTCTGGTCGTACATCAGGCCCACCCAGAAGGCTGGCAAGGCACACAACCGCCGCCATGGGCCACCATCGGCGCCGCGCATTTCGATGTACTGTTTCACCCGCGCTTCGGGGAATACCGTGGTCAGGTGGTCAGCCCAGTCGGACAGGGTTGGCTTTTCACCCGGTAGTGCGGGCAATTCGCCTTTCAGAAAGTCCCGGAACGACATGCCAAGCGCGTCGATATATTTGCCATCGCGATAGACAAAATACATCGGCACATCGAGCACCCATTCCGTCCAGCGTTCAAACCCGAAACCTTCTTCAAAGACAAAGGGCAGCATACCGGTGCGCGCGTCATCCAGACTGCGCCAGATCCGACTGCGCCATGATTTATGGCCGTTTGGCTTGCCTTCAAAGAAGGGCGAATTGGCAAACAGCGCCGTTGCAACGGGCTGCAAAGCCAAGGCGACGCGCATTTTCTGGACCATGTCAGCCTCTGATCCGAAATCGAGGTTTACCTGCACGGTACAGGTGCGGCGCATCATCTGGGTGCCGTGAGTGCCGACCTTGCCCATATAGTCGTTCATCAGCTTGTAGCGGCCCTTGGGCATCAGTGGCATCTGCTCGTGCGTCCATTCGGGCGCGGCCCCCAGACCGATGAATTTCACACCGATTTCGTCAGACACCGATTTGACCTCGGCCAGATGCACATTCACCTCGTCACAGGTCTGGTGAATGCTTTCCAACGGGGCACCGGACAGTTCCAGCGCACCACCGGGTTCGAGGCTTACATTTGCGCCCTCCTTGGTCAGGCCAATGATGTTGCCATCTTCAAACACCGGGTCCCACGCAAAGCGATGCTGCAATCCTTCAAGGACCGCCCGAATGGACCGCTTACCCTCGTAAGGCAGGGGCAAAAGGTTTTCGCTGCAATAGCCGAACTTCTCGTGCTCAGTGCCGATGCGCCAGTCTTTGCGGGGCTTGCAGCCTTTGGCCAGATATTCGACCAGCTGCTCGTGATGTTCGATCAGGCCACCGCCAGATTGAGGGACAGACATGGGCAAGGCTCCGTTGCGCTTAACAAGACTCCATCGGTGCCGTGAACCAACGGGAGTGTCAATGCAAGAGAGGTCGTACCCTGCTCCACACCGTCACGCGCACATCAGGCGTGCGCGACAGCACATCAAGCACCGCAGACGTGTTGATGCCGGGCAATGCGGCAAAGATGTCGAACAGCGCATCCGCCCCTTTTGCATTGACGGGAATTGCAATGCGCTGCCCGCCCATGCCGGTCAGAATCCAACTGGGGTTGGGATAAGTGCCGGGATCAAGCTCAAGCATGTTCATCTCGTCCAGATCCATCATGCCGCCGTCCAGCGGGCCGAAATAGCCCAGTCTGCGTTCCTTGATCTGGACCACGCCCGGCCCTTCACCGTCCTGCGCAAAGCGCACGCGTTGCACGGCGGCGAACCCCCAAGCGGTACTAATTGCCAATATGACAAGACCCATCCAGAAGGTGATCCCGACGCCAGACAGTGCCCACCACAGCCCGAACAAGGCCGCCGCACCGGCGATCAGTACCTCGCGCCAGCGAATCAAAAAAGCACGCACTTCTGGGCGCAGGAAATCACCCATGTGCCACCTGATGGCTGCCATAGATCGCCATTGCATATTGGCCTGTCTGGTGAAATCCGATCGCGCGATAAGCCTTTTCTGCCGCCGCATTGGCAGCAAACAACACCGCTGTTTCCGCCCCCTGCCCGCGGGCCTGGGCCAGATGCAGCGCCACAGCTTTGCGGGCGTAGCCACGGCAGCGTAGCGCAGGCGGTGTGTAGACCCCGCCGATTTGCACGGTGTCGGGCAGTTCTGCATTGAACCCTGTCATACAAACGGGGACACCATCGCTGAACAGAACGCGGTGACTGTCCCGCGTCAGATAGCCTGCAACATCGCGCCGCGCTTGCGCCTTGGCCGTTGCTGCCGGGACGGCGAGGGACTCCATGCAATAGCGCGCCCGCCAGTTTTCGATCATCTGCAGGTGCGCATCGGACAAGGGGCGCAAATCGCACTCATCGCAATCGGGCATGGTCATCTGTGACAAGGTCATCTGGTATAGCGGCTCCACCGTGTCCAACGCGGCCAAGGTGGTGATCCCCAGCGCGTTCCGCAACCCTTGAACTTGAGACGCTTCGCCCAACAAGCCCTTGACCTTGGTCTGATGCATGACAGCAGCGATGTCCCCCCACGCGGCGGTGGGGCATTGCGGAAAAATCAAGCCCTCATCCGTCAGACCGAGTACATCTGCAATCTGCCCGGCCTGCCAATTCATCCAGAAACTGACCGCCCTTGGGTGTCCGCCGGACATGCCGTGGTTGATCAGGTTGGTCAGCGGAAACATGGACGTGGCGATATGCGCCCGCAGAAACGTTTCTATCTGCGGGCGGTCGGCAAGGGTCGCACGGATCACCGCCAGTCACCCAAAGCCTGCTGCCAGACGGTCAGGGCCGCGACCGCCGCTGTGTCAGCGCGCAGGATGCGGGGGCCAAGACTGACGGAATGCGCGTTCTGCATCGCATGCAGTTGCGCGCGCTCGGCTTCGGAAAATCCACCTTCTGGGCCAATCAATATCGCCCAAGGCCCCACGATCTGTGGCAGTTTGGCAGCATCGCCGACCAGCCCCTCGTCGCAGAACATCAACTGGCGGTCGTCAGGCATATTCGCAAGAAACGGCTTTAGTTTGACCAATTGATCCACCTTGGGGACAAAAGTGCCACCGCATTGCTCTGCAGCCTCGATCGCATGGGCTTGCAGTTTTTCAGGACGCAGCCTGTCTGCATTCTGCGTAAAGTCCGTCTGTACCGGACAAATCCGCGACACCCCCATCTCGACCGCTTTTTCGACAATAAAGGCTGTCCGTTCCTTGCGGATCGGCGCGAACAAGAGCCACAGGTCTGGCGGCATTTGCAGCGGTCTGGTCTGCGCACGGCAAACAAGGACCCCGCCTTTCTTGCTGGCCTCAACCACTTCGGCGTCCCATTCGCCATCGGCGCTGTTGATCAATGACAGGACCGCGCCAACGGGCAATCGCATCACCCCAAACAGATAATGGGCCTCCTCCCGCGACAGCGGAACCGATTGCCCTTCCCCCAGCGGGTGATCTACATAAAGTCGAACCTTGGATGCCATGAGGCGGACCATATGACCGACAATACCAAGACGCCAGACCCCGATGACCCCGAATTGGGTCGCGTTGCGGACGCCGTGAAAGGGAATTGGGTTGACCAGATAGCACCTGGCCCAACGCGCCCCTATTTGCGACTAAGCCGGGCGGACAGGCCAATTGGCACTTGGTTGCTTTACCTGCCGTGCGTCTGGGCGGTTGCTCTTGCGACGTTGAACACTGGCACCTACGGGCCGATGGATATCTGGATCATCGCAGGCTGCGGCATTGGCGCGTTCCTGATGCGGGGGGCGGGCTGTACTTGGAACGACATCACCGACCGGGATATTGACGGGCAAGTCGCGCGCACGCGGTCGCGGCCGATCCCGTCAGGACAGGTGACTGTCAAAGGGGCATTGATCTGGATGATCGTGCAATCCCTCGTGGCATTCGGGATTTTGCTGTCGTTCCAGCCGGCGGCCATTATCCTTGGCATTCTGTCACTTGCGCCTGTGGCCATTTATCCCTTTGCCAAGCGGTTCACTTGGTGGCCGCAGGTTTTCCTTGGGATCGCCTTTAACTGGGGGGCACTTCTCGCATGGGCGGCGCATAGCAACGCGCTGCACCCTGCCGCCATGCTGCTGTACTTTGCCGGCATCGCCTGGACACTGTTTTACGACACGATCTATGCGCATCAGGATACCGAAGATGACGCGCTGATCGGGGTGAAGTCAACGGCACGGCTGTTCGGTGACAACAGTCGCAAGTGGCTGCGTCTCTTTCTGACGCTGACCATCCTTTTGTTCGGGGGCGCGGTTGTGATGGCCTGCTATGACCGGTCGATTCTTTCGCTGGTGATCGCCTTGGGTGGGCCATGGGCGATGGGCTGGCATCTGACATGGCAGTTGGGGCGCTTTGACCCTGACGATAACGGCTTGTTGCTCAAACTCTTTCGGTCGAACCGGGATGCAGGCCTGATCCCGCTGCCGTTTTTTGCCATAGCGCTTTTGGTGTGATTGAATATCGTCCTGCCCCGGCCTATGCAGTTGAAGAAATAAACTACGGACTCACATGCGCCTTTCCGCCCTTTTCATTCGACTGATCGTATTTGCGATTGCGGGATTCGGTGCGGTTGCCGCAGCGCGTGTCGCGGTCAGTACAGTTGAAACCCGTTCGGTCATCGCCGTGCAAGAAAGCCTTGTAGATCAGGGGTATGAATGGGCCTCTGTGCTCGGCGACGGGTTGCAGGTGATCCTTGAAGGACAGGCCCCAACCGAAGCCACGCGATTCCGGGCGATTTCGGCGGCAGGCGAAATGGTGGATGCCAGCCGGGTGATTGATAATCTGTCGGTGGTTGATTCGGCACAGCTGGCCCCACCGGAATTCGCGATCGAGATTTTGCGCAATGACAGCGGCGTATCACTGATCGGACTGATGCCCGCCGATACCGACAGAGAAGCACTCGCAGCCCGGATCACCGAAATCGCAGATGGGCAAAATGTGACTGACCTGCTCGAGGTCGGGGATTATCCGGCAGCGGACACATGGCGCCCGGCCATGACATATGCGTTGCGTGCCTTGGCACTTTTGCCGCGCTCCAAAATATCGGTCAAGGCAGGGCGCGTGGACGTCAGCGCGATCTCCGACAGCGTCGAAGAAAAGCGGCGCCTTGAGACGGCACTTGCGCGGCAACCCCCCGAAGGCGTTCGGCTGGCGGTCAGCATCAGTGCACCGCGGCCTGTCATCTCTCCTTTCACCACCCGTTTCACGATTGATGCGGCCGGTCCGCATTTTGATGCCTGTGCGGCCGACACAGAGGAGGCGGCGGCCCAGATCGTGAAGGCCGCAACAGCAGCAGGACTGGCCGAGAAGGCCAGTTGTACGTTAGCACTGGGCGCACCGTCACGCTCTTGGGGTCAGGCTGTCGCAATGGCCATCGGCGCTGTTGGCCAACTGGGTGGCGGCACTGTCACCGTCTCTGACACCGACGTGACGCTGATCGCGCCACTTGGCACCGGGCAAGGCACTTTCGACGATATTGTCGGCGCGCTTGCAAACAACTTGCCGGATGTCTTTGCTCTGACCGCAGAATTGCCCGTTGTGCAGGAAGTCAGCGCCGAAGGCCCGCCTCAGTTCACTGCAACCCGCAGTCCCGAAGGCGAAATCCAGTTGCGTGGCCGCGTGCCCGACGAAGTTTCCAACACCGTCGCCGAGAACTTCGCACTCGCCAAATTCGGGCAGAATAGCATCACCATGCGAACCCGCATTGCCGAAGGGCTGCCAGCAGGCTGGTCGGTCCGCGTGCTTGCCGCGATCGAGGCCCTGTCAGAGCTGTCGAACGGCGCGGTCATTGTCGAACCAGACCGTATCCAGATCAAAGGCAAAACCGGAAGTCAGGACGCATCGGCGAAAATTTCGCGCCTGATGATCGACAAGCTGGGGCAAGGGGCGGTCTTTGAAATCTCTGTCGAATATGTCGAACAGCTTGATCCCATCGCGGGCCTGCCAACGCCCGAAGAATGTGTCGAACAGATCAAGGTCGTGACCGAGAACCGCAAAATCACCTTTGACCCAAGCTCTGCGCAAATCTCGGCCTCGGCGTTGGCGGTGCTGGACGACATTGCCGAAATCCTGAAAATCTGTGGCGATTTGCGGATCAGGGTCGCAGGCTATACCGACAGTCAAGGCCGCGAGGAAATGAACCTGAACCTGTCGCAGCAGCGCGCGCAGTCGGTTCTGGACGCCCTGCGACAGCGCCGCGTGCCGGTGAGTACGTTCGAGGCAAAAGGCTATGGCGAAGCCGACCCGATTGCCGATAATGGCACCGAGGAAGGGCGTGAAGCGAACCGGCGGATTGAATTCAGCCTGATCGTGCCGGAACCGACGGTTGAAGAAACGACAACTCTGGACGAACTGGCCGGTGAGGCACCTGTCGAAGATGCCCCCGCCGAAGACACTACAAGCGAATAGATAAGGCAAAGACGTTGAACAGAACCGAATTCATCATCGCAACAGCCGTCATCCTGTTTGTCGCGTTCATGCTGGGCTGGTTTGCAAGCTGGCTGGTCAACCGTTTCACACGGGTCACAAAATCCGAAGTGGGCGAGTTGGACAAAATGGCGCAGGCGCTGCACGAAGCAGAAGAGACCCGCGATCAGGCAATCACGTACCTGCAACAACGCGAAGCGGAAATGACCAACCAACTGTCCCAGACAGAGGCCGAATTGCGCGCTGCCATGGACGGCCTGCGCGAGGCGCGCCACGAAACCGAAGAGTTGCGCAACTGGATCGAACAGAACCAGGCTGGATGAGATCACCCCCACACTATCGTAACTGAGAGCCCGACCGGCTGTCAGGCCGGGCAGCATCCGACCCTCCCCACGGGAGGGGGCTTCCCCCTTACCCAGGGCCGGGGGCCGCCCTCAGATTCGCAGTGCGCATCATGCAGGTTTTTCGGGGAACGCTATCGCAAATGCAAATCCTCTGCTGATTTGCGGCAACGACAACTGCTATCGGCGTGCCGCTTCAGTCTTTGCGGCTGACTTCCAGATGGTTGCCCTGACCTTTGCGAATGTCGAACCGCCCGATTTTTGCCAGCAAATCACTCAGCTTTGCACTGCCATAGGTGCGCGGGTCAAAGTCCGGGGTAGCGCGGGTTATGTACTGGCCCAACTGGCCAAGCGCGTACCACTCCCCTTCGGGATCAATACTGTTCATTGCGTTGATGATAAGGGGCACAGCCTTTGTGGGAGGCAACCGGTTTGGGGTCTCGCCACTTGACTTGCTGGCCTTTTTGGGCGGCGTGGCTGCGGTGGTTTTGTCTGGTTCAACGATGTTTTCGATCAGGATAAAGCGGTTGCAGACATTGCGCAGACTCACGGGGGCTTTGCCTTCGCCGATGCCAATGACCTCAACACCGTCTTCGCGCAAACGGTTCGCAAGGGCTGTGAAATCGCTATCAGAACTGACCAACACAAACCCGTCAAACCGACCCGTGTGCAAGATATCCATGGCATCAATGACAAGGCCGATATCGCTCGCGTTCTTGCCTTTGGTATTCGCCGTTTCCTGATTGGCGACCATACCAAGCTCGACCACCTTCTTTTTCCAGTTGCCAAGCGCGTCGCTCGACCAGTCGCCATAGACCCGCCGCAGCGCAGGTTCGCCATATGTCGTGATTTCGCGCAAGATATCATCAGCATATTTCGCGGGGATGTTGTCGGCGTCGATGAGGACAGCTAGCAACTTTTGATCGCGTGGCATGGGCTCATTCTCCTGTTTGGCGACGACTTGAAGTGTCGGCATTGTTGGTCAGTCAAACCCCTGCCATGTTTCGTTGCAAGATGCACGACCCCCCTTGCGAAGTCCCGCGACATCGCCAAAAATAGCGGCATGAAAAAACTGGCAGTATTTTTGTTACTCGGCGCATGCGGTAATGCAGGATTGACGCCCGGGTGTGATGTGTCGCGATATGACGGGCTTGTGGGGCAGAATCTATCGGCCCTTGATCAAAGCACCGGAGACTTCGTGATTATCAGAAGCGGCGAAGTCTGGACAGGCGGCACCGGCGGGGAAACGATTGTGTTTCTTGACCGTGATCGCAATATCCTGAGCTTTGGTTGCGGTTGATCCGATTGGTATGAAACGCCTGGGCCTTTTGATCCTTCTGGCAGGGTGCGCCGCTGCGCCAACGCCAGCGCCGATAACGCCGCGATTGCCTGACACCTGCGACGCGGAATCCTACGGATATCTTGTGGGTCAGGATGCCACTGCACTTGAGACAGTGTTGATCATGCGGATGGTGCGCGTCATCCGCCCCGGCGATCTGGTTACACAGGACTACCGGCCACAACGGATCAACTTTGAAATTGACCGGACGAACCGTATCGCGGGCATCTCTTGCGGTTAGGGGAATTTTTGCGATTTCTCCGGTGCCGCGAACTGGGTGGGGGCTATTGGCCGCGACACCGGAGTAGCATTTCGCTATGAATTCAAACTAACCACGACATGTGGCCCCAGTGCGCAGCAGGTGCGGCGGACTGGTGGCCATTTTAAGGCGGAACAAAGGCACGGTTATGGGCTGGCTTGATTTTCACTTCAAACGGCGCAAGTCTGACGTATGAACATGCAACTGCATCCCCCATTTCAGGCTCCGCAGCAGATCCATTTTCACCGGACCGAGTTAAACGCAATTCTCGGGCTTTATGGCCGGATGGTTGCGGCCGGCGAATGGCGCGACTACGGTATTTCGTCACTGCGCGAAGTGGCTGTTTTCTCGGTCTTTCGGCGGACTTCGGAAAACCCGCTTTACCGGATTGAAAAACGCCCGAAGCTGCGCATGAAGCAGGCGCAGTTTGCGGTGATCGGGATGGATGGTCAGATTCTCAAGCGTGGCAATGAATTGCGGCAGGTGTTGCGGGTTCTGGAGCGCAAGTTGATTCGCGCGATTGACTAGGGTCAGGACCCTAAAGTCGTTTCCGCGCCAGGACGTCCCCGCCCCCCTGCGCCGCGATACGCAGTATCGCCTGTTCCAGTGGCTCGTAGCGTGTTGCCATGTGATGGGCATTTGCGTGAATCATCGTGTCATCATCCACCATCATCCCCACGTGACCGGCCCAGAAAATCAGGTCGCCGCGCTGAACAGGACCGTCAATTTCCTTGCCCAATTCTGCCTGCTGCATGTCGCTGTCGCCCGGACAGGGAATGCCACAGGCGGTCAGGCTTGCGGTGACAAGCCCCGAACAATCAATCCCCCGGGTTGAATTGCCCCCCCAAAGATAGGGCACACCAAAGTGGATTTGCGCCACAGCCACAGGGTCGGTGAGGGGCTGATCCAGCGGGCGCAAATGTTTCTTTGGCACAAACCCCTGCATTGTTTCGAAAAACTTGTGCCGCTCGTCCAGCACCTGCAGCCGCGCACCAAAGGGCAGGCTGGCAATGTTCCCAGATTTGAAATCTTCTGCTGCATAGGCATGTGTGGCCAATGTCGTCACAAAATGCGTCACAGGCGCAGGCGCGCCCAGCGCTTCCGCGCGAAGGTATCCCACATAGCCATCTGCGGCCTGTACAAAGCACCATCCATCGCGCTCTTCAAAGACTGTCACCTGCGCGCCCAAAAGCAACTGCCGGTCCCGCGGGCCGTCCGGGCTGCGGCAAAGATCACTGACCGGCGCAATCAGCGTCTTTGGCCAGCCTTCCAGATATTTTTCAGCTGGGACCACCCCGGCGAGATGCAGTGCCGCGACCCGCCCATTTGATGCTGTGCGCCTCCCGTCGGTCACAGGCCCAGCATTTCTGGCAGCGCCTCAAGCACGGCACGCGCACCCATGCCGACACCCCCGGCTGGTCGCGCCGGTGCTGCGGTTGGCTGCCAGCCATAGATGTCGAAGTGGATATAGGGGCTTTCAACAAACCGGCGCAGGAACAAAGCCGCGGTGATGCTGCCGGCAAATCCCCCCTTGGGTGCATTGTCCAAGTCTGCAATGCCCGGCTCTATCATTTCTTCGTAAGGCGCGTGAAACGGCATCCGCCAGACAGGATCTGCAACCTGTGCCGCAGCCTTTGACAAGGCCGAGGCATGGGTATCACTGTCGGTGAAAAACGGCGACAGGTCCGGGCCCACAGCGACCCGTGCCGCGCCTGTCAGGGTCGCCATCGAGATGACAAGTTCAGGATCATCTTCGTCTGACAGGGTCAGTGCGTCTGCCAGCACCAGCCGCCCTTCGGCGTCCGTATTGTTGATTTCGACCGTGAGACCCTTGCGCGAAGTCAAAATATCCTGCGGGCGGAAGGCATTGCCATCAATAGCATTTTCAACCGCAGGAATAAGCACGCGCAGCCGCAGCGGCAGCCCCACCCCCATAATCATATGCGCCAACCCCAGCACAGTTGCCGCCCCGCCCATGTCCTTTTTCATCAGTCCCATGGACCCGCCCGGTTTGATGTTCAGACCGCCGGTGTCGAAACACACGCCCTTGCCAACCAACGTCAGTTGCGGCCCCGCGGTCCCCCAGCGGATGTCCAGCAAACGCGGCGCACGGGTCGAGGCACGCCCGACTGTGTGGATCATCGGGAAATTGGCCGGAATCAAGTCATCGCCGGTTATGACATTGATATCGGCATCAAATTCCGACGCCAGCGCGCGCGCGGCTTCCTCCAGCTCTTGTGGGCCCATGTCCGACGCCGGGGTGTTGATCAGGTTCCGGGTCAGTATTTCGCCTTGTGCGATTGTCTCGATCCGGGCCGCATCAATTCCCTTTGGTGCAACAAGTGACGCGCCCATAACCGCAGGCTTGCGATAGCGATCAAATTTGTAGCTGGCCAGCAACCACGCAAGGGCGGCTTCCTCCAGATCGCGCCCAGACAGGCCGCTGGCGATATCATAGGTGCCCTTGGGCAGCTTTGCGGCGGCGGTGCCCATGTGGAAACGACTGCGGGCCCGCTTTGCAGATGTCCCAAACCCGAAAAGCGCCATCAGCGGTTGCCCCGCAGCATCAGGCACCGTGAGCACCTGCCCCAACGCCCCGGTGAAACCTTGCTGCGCCGCCCAATTCCGGGCCGCGTCAGGTAGGGTCGTGAGGAACGCCTCACAGGCCTCCGCCTCTACCACGTGAAGTGGAATCGCGGCGTCGGTGGCTTTAACAAAGGGCATACTTTTCTATCCTGTCGGTTTACGTCGCCGACAGACTAACCGCCATCCCCGCGCCCGCAAGGGGCCACGGGTTTTTGGCGTGTGTTCAGAACGCAATTGTGGCGAAACTAGTGGTCGCGAAAATTCCAGACCTCTGACACGGCCACGTCAAAACCACGTTCGAGCCGGGCCATTGTCGCCTCAAGTGCGACGCCGTCGCGCTGTTCAAGGCATTGCGAGACATGACCTGCGGCAATCGCCACCTCGGTCAGCCCGATCTGGTCGGCCACCGCGGCTATGCGCGCGGCCGGTTTGACCAGCTTGGAAAACGCACTTTTCGCCATGTCTGTCTGCATCATATCCAGACGCAAGGCGATATCTTCCAGAACGCGGCAAATCACCTCTTCCGCTTCGGCTGCGTCCTTCAACGCAAACAGACGATTCAAGGGAGCCGGGTCAAAATGCATTTGATCCGGACAACGCAAGATAACGACATCTTGCTCCTGAGGGGCCACATTGGGCTGGAGATGTGTAATATCTGTCATGTGTTTCGGGATAATCGACCAAGGTTCCCATAAGGTTGAGACCAAAAAGAAAATCGCTCGAAATCCATGAAAATGCAACGTATCTAGGGGGCAGTTGTAAGGGACCTGACCATGAAATACGCACGCCCATTGCCAGCATACCTGACCACGCGCTACCGGGGCTGGAAGGCAACGACATATGCCGAAGACAAGGCCTGGTATCGCAGGCTGGCCGAAGATGGCCAGCATCCGCGCGCCATGGTGATTTCCTGCTGCGACAGTCGCGTCCATGTCACGTCGATCTTTGGCGCCGATCAGGGGGAATTCTTTATCCACCGCAACATCGCCAATCTGGTCCCGCCCTACAGCCCCGACGGCAAGAATCACGGCACCTCGGCCACCATCGAATATGCGGTTGGCACATTGAAAGTGGCGCATCTGATCGTGCTTGGCCATTCGGGCTGCGGCGGGGTGGAAGGGTGCTATCACATGTGCTCCGGCAATGCGCCCGAACTGGAAGACAGCAGTAGTTTCGTGGGCCGCTGGATGGACATTCTGCGTCCGGGGTTTGAACTGCTTCCCAAGGGCGACGAGGCGATGCGCAAACGCGCACTGGAAAAGGCGTCCGTCGTGATTTCACTGGAAAACCTGATGAGCTTCCCTTTCGTCAAGCAGGCGGTGGAAGACGGCGTTCTTTCGCTGCACGGCCTGTGGAACGATATCGGAGAGGGCGGACTGGAAGCGTATAGTCCCGATACACAGGGGTTTGTCGCGGTCTAGCATCGGGCGTTGGGTGAATTCTCTCTCGGATAACGCGCCGATAACTTTGTGCCTTGTCGGTGCAAATCACACAGGGTGATGCAGTCGAACCCGGTCAATTGCCCTACGCAGAAAGGCACGGGTCGCTTTTGCGTCCCGCCGCGCGATCAGGCAGAACTCGACCATCCGGCCATTTGAGTCGGAGGCCCGCCTAAATAGCGCCATTTACCACCAACGCGAATTTCGGTTTCATACATTGCCCGGGAGGCGATCACGCAGTGATCTGCCGAGAGGGGACGCCAGTCTACACTTGCGCGGCGCAAGTGTTTCCCTGCTCGTTTCGCCAATTCGGGGCCAGACTTCTGTGCCCGGCGATATACTGCTGATCGATCCGCTGGAATGCCACGCTCGGCCAAAAGATCAACGACATCCTGATACGTCCAATGGGTAGCGCAGATACCAGCGCACAGCACAATGGATGATACCAAACGGAAACCAGAGATCTGTGATCCGAGATCTGCGCTGCATGCGGACCCTTCTAAAACCTGAAAGTGACAACAGGCCCCAATTCATGCAACAGTCCCACACATTGGTGGCATACAGGGCAAGGGCGCATGCCAGCTTCACCTTGTTGCCAATCCTCCTTCCTGCGCTATGCGTAATTTCTCGAACTTTGGAACAATCCGACTTGTAATTGAACGTACGTTCAATTAATCGATCAAAAAGCAGATAGGGCGCATTATGTCTGAAATACTCTCCCTCGCCGGGGCGAACCTGATTTCGCCCATTATCCTGAGCTTTGCTTTGGGGCTGGCAGCGGCTTTGGCCCGATCCGATTTGACCATTCCAGAGGCCGTAGCAAAAGGTATGTCGGTCTATCTGCTCTTTGCCATCGGCTTTAAAGGGGGGGTCGCAGTCAGCGCGCACGGGGTCGATCAGACGCTCATACTTACAGTGCTGGCCGGGCTGGTCCTTTCGTTTGGCCTGCCCCTTATTGCTTTTGCCCTATTAAAAATCATGACCGGCCTGTCGCGCACCGATGCAGCGGCAGTGGCAGCGCACTACGGCTCGATCAGCATCGTGACCTTTGTGGCCGCCACATCGGTGTTGGAAGGGCGGATGATCGACGCGGAAGGTTACATGGTCGCTGTGGCTGCCGTGATGGAAGCGCCCGCTATTCTATCGGCACTTTGGCTTGTGGCCCGTGGCGGTGGCGGAGGCGCGATGGCGCCGGGGCTGATGCGGGAAATTATGCTTAACGGCTCGATCGTGTTGCTTGTGGGATCGTTCTTCATCGGCGCAATCACCGGCGAAAAGGGGCTGGAAGAAATCAGCGCCTTCATCGTGACCCCATTCAAAGGAGTGCTGTGTCTGTTCCTGCTCGACATGGGGCTGATAGCGGGACGGGGACTGCGGCAATCCAAAGGCGTGCTTGGGGCGGGAGCAGTGGCGTTTGCCGTTGTGATGCCACTGATCGGGTCCACAATCGGTATGGCACTGGGCATGATGGTGGGCCTGTCGCTGGGCGGAATAGTGCTGCTGATGGTGCTATCGGCCTCGGCCAGCTACATCGCCGTGCCCGCAGCCATGCGGGTGGCCCTACCCGAGGCGAACCCGTCGGTTTACCTGACCTTGTCACTGGGCGTGACATTCCCCTTCAACCTGACGCTTGGTATCCCGCTTTACCTCGCTACAGCGCAAATCGTGACCGGAGGCTGACATGGAAACGCATACAGCAAAGCGTGTTGAAATCGTGATCGAAGCCCCGCTGGAGCGGCGATTGACCGACGCGCTGACACAGGCCGGGGTAACAGGCTACACCATTCTGCCGGTGCGCGGCGGATCAGGGCGGTCGGGGCAATGGACCAGAGAAGGGCAAATCGGTCGGGCGGGGATGGTGGCTGTGGTTTGCCTGATCAAACCCGAACGGTTGGACGGGTTGCTTGAAGCGGCGTTCACGGTTGTCGAGAAACATATCGGCGTGGTCAGCATTACCGACGCGCAAGTGTTGCGCGCCGAACGTTTCTAGGGTCAGAACCGCGGCCAGACCGTAAGATGGGTTTCAACCCATCCCCCTATTGCAGCACATAGCCACTCGGCCATGTCAGTGTGTAGCTCAGATTGATCTCTTGCGCTGCACCGGCAGGCACCTCCAGATCCCATTCCAGAATACCGCGCTGACCATCGGGGGCGACACGGGTGACACGCGGGCTGGCGTCAAAGCTGACCTCCAGATCGTCCTGTTCCGAATAGGGGATCGCGTCTCGCAACAGGACTTTCCAATCCTGACCGGTGACGTTGCGCACCGTCATCACTGCCTCTTCGACCAGTTGATTCGCACTGGTAAAGACGCCGACATCACCCTCGGATTTGCTGGGCGTCGCCCTTGTCAGCAGTAGCCCGTCAAGCGGGCCAAAGCCCATTTTGGTGTCAGCGCCGGCAGCCAGCAACGGCATCTGGCTAAACCCGATCATGGTGCCATCGGCAAAGATCAATGCACGCCCCGGCAACAGCACTTCTTGGGTGGTGTTGGTCATTTCCGCCATTCGGTAGGCGATGCTGTCACGGCTTGGGGCCGCTTCCGCCCATACGTCCGCATCCAGTTCCAGCGTATCCAGTGGCAGGCGCAAATCCTCAACCCCGTTGCGAATATCCACAGTGCCCGGGTAGCTGTATGTGACTGTTGCCCCGCTAAAGTCGGCAGTTGCCCCAAAGGCGGCGTCCTCCATGACGATCGGAGGTGCAGCGGGGGCTGCCATCGTGCGCGGCTCCATTATACCCTGCAACGCAAAGTCGGAATTGCGGTCGCCCTCCAGCTCGTCTTCAGAGACAATACGGCGTAACGGGGCCCAAACACCGCTTGGGGCCGTCTGTTCACCGGGGCGGGCCGTCGACAGGATCAGTTTCACATCGAGCCAATCCTGACCGGTGCTCTGGCTGACCACCACCGACCGCTCCAGATCAATGCGTGGCGCAACGCCGGTTGTCAGGCGCATGTCATAAACAGGGGACCAATTAGCAAACCCTTCCAATGCGCTGATATCGACGGTTACTTCGCCAGACTCTGCGGCCTGCAATGTGAATGTCAGGACGGCGCCCTCGGTTTCGGGTGCCATGAGCGCTTCAAGATGTTGGCGCGCCTCTTCCAGAGCAATGATATCATCTTCGCGGGCGCGCTCTGCTGCGGTGGCTTGCTGTTCGGCAGCAAAGGCATCCTGACGCAGGCGCAGGATTTCGGACCCGACCATCTGTGCCAGCGCCTGAATATCAGCGACAGAGGATGCAGTGATTGCCTCGCTCGCATTGCCTTTACTCAGGCTTTGCAGGAATGCGATTTGTTCATTCGCCGCCGCGACATGCAGACGTATTTCTGCAATGGCATCATTGCGCTGCCGCAGCACATCTTCCAGTTCTTCAACCCGCGCCTTGGCTGCTTTTACCTCGGGCGATGTCTGGTCAGGCGTCACGGGCAGGCGATCATAGGCCAGATTGACCGCACCAATCTGCACCCCGTCGGGGGCCGCCAGCCGCAGCCCCTCTGACGGCAGGTTTTGCGGCAATCCCGGTACGATAATATCGTGGCGTCCGGCTGGCAGATCAAGCGTGATCTGGCGCGTCACGGTGGCCACGCCAGGATAGATCGTGACCGTATCGACGCGGGCCTCTGCGGTGAATGTATCGGCCCAGCCGGGCGCGCAAAGCGCGATAAAGCTGGCGGTCAGAAAAGGGCGGAACATATGATTCTCCTTGCGGTTTTTGGTTCTCTGCATGTTTGACGCGCGCGGCATTCTGATCCTTGGCGCCTCCGGGCAGGAACTGTGCAAACATTCCCTCTATTGGCGATTGTTCCCAATCTGCAACGTCTGACAATGCGTTTTGACGGGGCCATTGGTGGATTTGTCGATCCAAGCAAAGGTGATGTGATAAAAAGTTCAATGACAAAACGCAAAGTATATGAAGATGAAACATTTTTTTTCGATCGCCTCGCTCGCAATTCTGAGTGGCTGCGGCGGAGGTGGCGGCTCTTCCGATCAGGAGACCGGCCCTGATGACCCTCTTGCACTCTCAGCAGAAGAGGTCGCGCTTTTGCGGATGCCGGAGGATGTTACCTTTGACATTCGCAGTGACGAGGTATGGGTGGCGTTCGAGGGACTTACCACAAACCTCGATCTCCAGCCCAATCCGCCAAGCGCACAGTTTCGGGCATATTCCGGCGGCCGCGGCGGCAGCCGCCTGTTGATCGGCGAAACCCCGTCGCAAACGGCGCAAGCATTCCTGTTATTCAGTTCTGGCAGCAACGGCATTGGTGCGTCTGGGACACGGCTGGTGCGCCTGACCGATACGTCCGTTCCGGAGGGTGGCAGCGCCATATATTTGGGCGAATATGTGGGCAGCTATAGCGCCGGCTTTAATGCCTCCGGCGATGTGCGCCTGACCGCGGATTTCGGGCGATCCAGTATCTCTGGCACCATCACCAACCGTCAGCTGGAGGGTGCAAACATCGGGGGCCGTCCTGCCGAAGATGTGCTTCTGACAGAAGCCACAATCATCGATGGCGCCTTTTCGGGGGAAACTTCGGGGGGTCGCGATCTTTTCCTGACCGAAGAGCCGACAGGCAGCTACGAAGGGCTGCTTGTGGGCGGGGATGCGGATGGCGCTATTGGTGCGGTCCGCATCGTCCATGCCAATGGTGACGAAGAGCCGACGATAGAATGGGGGCTTTTCTGGGCTGAAGAATAGCAGGGGTGGCGCAGGGCTGCGCCACCCACTTATTTTAGCCCTTTTTCAGGCACTCGCGCCCGAGCGTTTCGGCAATCTGCACCGCGTTCAACGCAGCGCCCTTGCGCAGGTTGTCAGACACGCACCACAGGTTCAGCCCGTTATCAATCGTGCTATCCTGCCGGATGCGGCTGATGAAAGTCGCAAAATCGCCTACACATTCAACAGGCGTGACATAGCCACCGTCTTCGCGCTTATCGATGACCATGACACCGGGGGCCTGCCGCAGGATGTCGCGGGCTTCATCCTCATCAAGGTGTTCTTCGAATTCGATATTCACCGCCTCTGAGTGGCCAACAAAGACGGGCACGCGCACGCAAGTGGCCGTGACCTTGATCTTCGGGTCGACGATCTTCTTCGTCTCCGCGACCATCTTCCATTCTTCCTTGGTCTCGCCACTGTCCATAAACACATCAATGTGCGGAATGACGTTGAATGCGATCTGCTTGGTGAACTGCTTGGCGGGCTTGTCGTCGGTCGGGTTGTAGATCGACTTTGTCTGGTCCCACAGTTCATCAATGCCGCCCTTGCCTGCGCCGGAGACGGATTGGTAGGTGCTGACAACAACGCGCTTGATCGTGGCACGGTCATGCAATGGCTTGAGTGCGACAACCATTTGCGCGGTCGAGCAGTTGGGGTTCGCGATGATGTTTTTCTTGGTGTAGCCGTGAATCGCTTCTGCATTCACTTCGGGGACAATCAACGGCACGTCGGGGTCGTAGCGATAAAGCGATGAGTTATCGATGACCACACAGCCTGCTTTCGCGGCCTTGGGCGCGTAAATCTTCGTAGCGTCCGACCCGACGGCAAACAGGGCCATATCCCAGCCGGTAAAATCAAACGTATCAAGGTCCTTGGTCGTCAGGGTTTTATCGCCAAAGCTGACTTCGCTGCCCAGCGATTTACGGCTGGCAAGTGCGGTGATTTCATCCACGGGGAAGGCCCGTTCGTGAAGAATGTTCAGCATTTCGCGGCCCACGTTCCCTGTGGCGCCGACGACGACGATTCGATAGCCCATTTGGCTGGCTCCTTGGTTGCAAGTGGGGCCTCTTACCGCGATGCGGCGGGCAGGGAAAGGGGGCGAAACAGGATGAAATGGCTTGCCGTGAATTCTCGCTGAACCTGTGTCCCTTAAGGGTAACGCATCAATTTCACTTGGCGTCAGCGCATCTTGCCCATGCAATGCGCGATCAGTCGATGTCGGAGCTTCACGTCACTGGACCATCCGGCCTTTTCGCCGCTTCACTATCTTGAGGAAATAAGGTCTGCCTTCATCACACGACTGTTGCACCAAAAGCAGGTCTTCTACGTTCCGTAGCGCGCCAGAAACATCGCGACCGCCCCGTCAACAACGCGCTTACGCTCGGCGTCGGTGAATTCTTCGGTCATGTTAAAGACAACCCGCGGAAAAATATCCGCCTTGCACAGTTCGTGAAACTGGTCCGCTGCGAGGGTCAGATCATCAATCTGCAATTCACCCCGGCCAATGGCGATCTGGAAAAATCCGACAATCTTGTCACGCACTAATTTCGGCCCGCTGTCGTAGAATTCGCGGCCCAATTCAGGGAAACGGTCGCTTTCGCCCACGCAGGTCCGAAAAATGCGCTTGCCGAAACGTGAGGTAATGAAAGCGACGATCTCGTGACCGATCCGGTGCAGCACCTGTGCGACGTCGGCATCCATATCGATGGTGTCCATCGCGTTTTCCGCCTGCCGGGCACATTCTGTTCTTGCAACTTCCATGAACAGCATCCGCTTATCGGGAAAGTAACTGTAAAGCGTCGCCTTGGAGACACCCGCCGCGCGCGCGATCTCATCTACCGACGCCCCTTCGAAACCGTCGTCCAGAAAAACCTGTCGGGCTCCTGCCAGAACCTGATCAAATTTGCGGCCCCGCTTGGGCTCAATCACACCGTCCGGCATATTTTCCTCCGCCCTCCTTCTTTCACTTATAAACTGATCAGTTTAGTTGTTGCAACTTGCTTATGTAGGGCAATAAACTAACTTAGAACTATTCTAAAGAAAGGGACATACCGATGATTCCTGGAGTTGCCAACCGACGTCGCTTCAAAGACCTGTCTGAAAAGGAAATCCTTGCTCTCGCGATCTCGTCAGAGGAAGACGATGCCCGCATCTACCGCAGCTACGCGGACATGCTGCGCGCGGACTTTGCAGCCTCGGCCACGATCTTTGAAAAGATGGCAGCAGAAGAGGACGAGCACCGGCGCCGGCTGATCGATCTTTTCAAGGCCCGATTTGGCGATGTGATCCCTCTGATCCGGCGCGAGCATGTCTCCGGCTTCTACGCCCGCCGCCCTGTCTGGCTTGTGGAAAACCTTGGGCTTGCGCGTATCCGCGACGAAGCCAAGCAGATGGAACGCGACGCGCAGCGCTTCTACGAAACCGCCGCTGCCAGCACGACCGATGCAGCGACGCGCAAGCTGCTGGGTGACCTGGCCGCCGCAGAGGCCGGTCATTCCGACAAAGCGGATACGCTGACGGCCGATGCGCTGGATGAGGACACAAAAACAGCCGAAGAAAGTGCAGCCCACCGGCAGTTCATCCTGACGTGGGTGCAGCCCGGACTTGCGGGCCTGATGGATGGCTCCGTGTCGACGCTCGCTCCGATCTTTGCGGTTGCCTTTGCGACCCAGAATACATGGACCACGTTCCTTGTCGGGTTGGCCGCGTCAGTCGGTGCCGGGATTTCCATGGGCTTTACCGAGGCCGCATCAGACGACGGCCAGATTTCCGGTCGGGGATCACCTGTCAAGCGCGGGCTGGCTGCGGGTGTGATGACGACCATTGGTGGATTGGGTCATGCCCTGCCCTATCTGATCACCGATTTCTGGACCGCAACAATCATTGCCTTTATCGTTGTTTTTGTCGAACTCTGGGCAATCGCCTGGATTCAGAACAAATACATGCAAACCCCATTCCTGCGGGCCGCGTTTCAGGTGGTGTTGGGGGGCGCACTTGTATTTGCGGCCGGGGCCTTGATCGGGTCGGGCTAGGTCAGCAAAACTGCAGGTTTTTGGAAAACTGACCCGCTCCATATCAAACAGGTTCTCTTTCTTATGGCCAAAAATATCCCGGGGGTCCGGGGGCAAAGCCCCCGGCCTGTCGGCTTGCATCGCAAGTCGAAACAAAACTGACGGCGGTACCAGACGGGAATCTGCTGCGGCACCAAGACTGCCTGCATCAAGCGGTTTCAGACGTCGCGGACCATGGTTGTCGCTGCGTTAAAGCGGAAAATATAGCGCAAAATGCCTAGTTTCCGGGTTCCGATAGCTTCGAAACCTTCCTGCTCATAAAGCGCGCGGGCGCGCTTGTTTGTGTCGACCACATCCAACCGCACTTGCGTGTAACCGCGCCGACGGGCCTCTGCATAAAGCTCTTGCAGCAAGGCAGTGCCAACCCCCTTGCCTCGCGCATCAGCGGCAACGAAAAGCCCGTCCATCAGGAAACGCTTGTTTTCCACATCCCTTTCGAGCGCTGCGATCAGCAAGCCCCGCAATGCTGCGCTGGTCCATCCATAGACCCTTCGCATGTCGGGGAATGTGCCGCCCACCAGTGCGCCGTTCTCGGTCTTGAACCCGGCAACCCCAAGCAATCGGCCCTGCGCGTCATGGGCGCAAATACCGTGGTCGCTGCGCATAACAACCCCGATGAATTGCACCGCCTTGTATTTTGGGCCCAGGACAAACCCCAGCTTTTCACCAAAGGCCTGCCAATAAAGCGCGACGGCTTCCGCCCGGCTGGCATCGGGAATACCGGTACTGACTTTCATAACCCAAAGCTGCCAAATGGCACAAAACGCACGCTGTCGCCGGGGCGGATTTCGCGGGCAGAGTCGTCAAGTTCAACCAGACCAGTGGCCCAGCTGAGCCCCGACACCCGTCCGGATCCTTCTGATGGAAAGATGGCAACGCGGCCATTGCTGATCCGGGCGCGCAAATACTCGCGCCTGCCTGCTTTCTTGGATTTGCGAAAGGTGGCCCTGCCCATGTAGCCTTCAGGTTCGCTCCAGGTCCCGCCAGCAAGCACCTGCAATGCAGGACGCGCAAAGATCAAGGCGCATATCATCGCCGCAACCGGGTTGCCCGGCAATCCCAAAACCGGGGTCTTGCCCCAAAGCCCCATTGCCAAGGGACGCCCCGGTTTCATCGCAACGCGCCACATGGCCAACGAACCTGCGTTTTTTAGCAGTGACGACATGTGGTCTTCGTCCCCGGCAGAGGCGCCCCCGGAACTGATGATCACGTCACACGATGCTGACGCGCGGTCCAGAATGCCGCGTAATTGCCCACGGTCATCCGGCGCGCGGCCCAGATCGACAACCTTGTACCCCCACGCCGCCGCGATAGCGCACAACATCGGGCGGTTTGCATCAAAAATCTGGCCTTCGGTTGCTTTGCTACCGGGGGCCAGCAGTTCATCACCCGTCGACAGAATACCGACACGCAACCTTGTCCGCACGGGCAGTTCACCCACCCCTGCCGCCGCTGCAGTGGCAAGATCGGCGGGTGTCAACAGGCGGCCTGCACGCAGGATAACCTGATCTGCCGCCATGTCCTCTCCGGCCTTCCGGGCGTTGGCCCCAAGCCGGATCGGTCCCCGAAAAGCGATGCATTTGTCCGTAACATTCACGTCCTCTTGCAGGACGACCGTATCAACGCCCTGCGGCAATACCGCCCCGGTCAACACCCGCAGCGCATGTCCCGCGGGCACGGTCCCGTCATAGGGATGGCCTGCGGCAGAGCGTCCTTCAAGCAGGGTCATGACATGTTCACCCGCTTCGGCGGGCCCCGCAAAACCATAGCCATCGACAGCCGAATTGGGTGCAGGCGGATGCGCACGCAAGGCGGTGACATCCTGCGACAGGATCCGTCCCGCGCCATCGTGCAGGGGCACCGTTTCTGACCCGGTGACAGGCGACAGGTTATCGCGCAGATGGGCCAGCGCCTTTGGCACCGGTGTCCAAGTGACACCGGGCGGCAGGGCGAAACAATCGTTGCGCAGCGGCGGTGCCTGAACAGGGGCAACAGCCGCCTTCATCAGCAGCTTTTCGTGACCAAGCCCCAGAATAGACCCTTCCGGCGTGGCGGGCACATCCAGCAAAGTTTCAAGCTCGTCCGGTGGCATCGCCGACACCGCGCGCGCCAGCGTATACACCTGATGGGCATCCCTGACCCGGTCATCAGGTTGGGTGGCGGCCACGACCTTGCCGATTAGCGACGGCCAGACTTCGACCAGCGCCACATCCGCCGTCAACGGCTCGAACGGCCAGACGGATGCCCCGCATGTCTTTCGCAAGCGCGACAAGACAGGCAGGCCCATGATGGTCTGCGACCCGACCGCCCCCGCGCCGGACAACTGCCAGACTGGAAAGGCCCCTTTGGCGGCCTCTTCTGCGGCGCGTTTTTCCGGCAGGCCGTGGCCTTCGCGCGTGCTCCCCTTACGCGGCAAACGCTTGACATCACGCTTGAGCGCATTGCCCCAGAACGGCCCCACGCCGGGAAACAGCGCGTTGATTTCGCCTGCCACATCAAAGCGATTGTTTGATTTCGGGCTGTCCTCGATCTTGGCCTCAAACCAGTCCCAAACAGCAAAAGGGTCATCAGAACCGGTCAGAACCTCGCCAAATCCCATTGGGTAGCCAAAGGCAAAGTCAAACCCTGCCAGAACCTTGCGCCCGGCGGCCTGTTCGGTGCGCAGGAACTCTGTGATCCAGCCTTCCGCCACCTGACGGTTGCGCAGATAGACAGGTTCCTGAGCGATGCCATTGCGGGCAACGCCAGCAAAGATCGAATCCTTTTTGGGGGTTGGGCCACGGTCATTGCCGCCCGACCAATCCACCATCAGGACCGTGTCGAATTTCATAGGCCAACCTCTGCAAGGATAAAGTCTGCCACAGCAGCAGTATCATCAAGATCGAAAACCGGGCGATCAAGGTCGAGGGCCGTGTCGCTTGCGACAGCGCGGATGGTTGGGTCGTTTTCTGCAATAAGCGGATTGCCGGTCACAGCGCGGTGCGCCTCGACCTTGGCGTGACTGTCGCGCTTGTACCCTTCGATCAGCACCAGATCGACCGGGTCAAGACGGTCTATCAGTTCCGCCAGCGTCGGCTCGGTCGCGTCGCGCAATTCGGTCATCATCGCCCAGCGCGTACCAGACGACAGGATCACCTGACTGGCCCCCGCCTGTCGGTGGCGAAAGCTGTCCTTACCCGGCTGGTCCACATCGACCCGGTGGTGTGCATGTTTGAGCGTGGATACCGTGAAACCCCGCCCTGTAATTTCGGCGACCAGCCGTTCCATCAGGCCAGTTTTGCCTGCATTCTTGTAACCGACGACGCCATAGATCTTCATAACATCGCCTTTGCCTTGGTCAGGTCATCCGGTGTGTTGACGTTGAAAAAGGCCGCATCATCGGGAAATTCCGCCGTGGCAGCCCCGTGCTTGTCGGTCCAAAGCACCACCTTACGCAAGCCATCCTGCAAGGCCGCACGCAAGTCATCGCGCAGGGCCACGGGCCACAGCCCAAAGGTCGGATGCCGCCCGCCGGGTGTTGCGGCCAACGCCATCTGCGCGCCTTTCTTGTCGGCGGCCCGCACCAGTTGCGGCACCAGATCACAGGGGAAAAACGGTGTGTCGGCCGCAGCGGTCACAATGTGGCTCGCCCCTTGAGTCGCGGCCCAGTCAAGGCCCGCCAACACGCCGGACAATGGCCCGGCAAAACCATCGATGCTGTCGGGCACCACAGGCATGTCCAGATCGGCAAATCGGGAAGGGTCGCCATTGGCATTCAGCGCAAGCCCTTCGACTTGTGGTTCAAGCCGGGCGATCACATGCGACAGGATCGTACCCGCACCCAAGGGCAAAAGCCCCTTGTCGCCGCCACCCATGCGCGTGGCTTGCCCGCCCGCAAGGATGACACCCAGCGGCGCTTGCGACAGGTCCATCATTTCCGCCCCATCCTACGCGGTTCATCTGCGACTTTCGCAGGGTCCGCGTCACGAATCAGGCGGTGTTCACCAGCAAGGCAGACAAAACGTTGCCCCTTCATGCGCCCGATCAGCGTCAGACCGACCTGCTGCGCAATTTCCACACCCCATGCGGTGAAACCGGAACGCGACGCCAACACAGGAATGCCCATCAGGGCGGTCTTGATGACCATTTCAGACGTCAGCCGGCCCGTCGTATAAAGGGTCTTGTCCGCCGCGCTGACCCCTTCGGACAGCATCCAGCCTGCAATCTTGTCAACCGCGTTATGGCGGCCGACATCCTCCATATAGACCAGCGGGCGCGGCCCTTGGCACAGGACTGTGCCATGGATTGCACCGGCCTCAAGATAGAGAGACGGGGTCCGGTTGATGTGGGCAGCCAGCGCATAAAGGTCAGAGGTGCGTACCTGATTGTCCGGCAGCGTCAGCCCCTCGAGTCCTTCCATCATATCGCCAAAAACCGTTCCCACGGCGCAACCGCTGGTGCGGGTCTTTTTCTTCAGCTTATCCTCGAACGTCGTGGTCGCTTCTGTGCGAACGACCACAGTTTCAAGCTCTTCGTCATAGTCGACGCCGGTGATCGGTTCACCATCACGCAACATGCCCTGATTGCGCAGGAACCCCAGCGCCAGATATTCAGGATAGTCCCCGATGGTCATCGCTGTCACGATTTCCTGCCGATTGAGGAAAATCGTCAGGGGACGTTCCTCAACCACATTCAGGTCAACAGGCTGCCCGTTCTGGTCAGTGCCCGTGACCCCGCGTGTCAGCCGGGAGGCTCCCGGATCAGGTGCAATCAAATAGTCGGATAGATCGTCAAGCCGCGCCAATTGTCATTCCTCAATCGCGCAGTTAAGCCTAGCGCAACGCAGCCAAACTAGGCCAATGTCATGACGACTTCCACCACGAAAACGAAAGCCCGGAACGCATATCTTGCCGGGGTGCGTGACGGCACACCCTTTATGTTTGTAGTCGTGCCTTTTTCCGTGCTGTTCGGGGTGGTCGCCACTGACGCGGGTCTGTCGCTGGCACAGGCCATGAGCTTTACCGTTCTGGTCATCGCAGGTGCGGCGCAGTTTGCTGCGTTGCAAATGATGGTGGAGAATGCGGCCTTGCCCTTGGTCCTGCTGGCTGCATTGGCCGTGAACCTGCGCATGGCGATGTATTCGGCGTCGTTGGTGCCCTATCTGGGGGCCGCACCAATGTGGCAGCGGGCTTTGGTGTCTTACCTGAACTTCGACCAGACCTATCTGACCAGTATCACCCGTTACGAAAACAGCCCCGAGATGACAGTGCCCGAGCGGGTGATGTATTTTATGGGGGTCGCCACACCCATCGTGCCGCTTTGGTACAGTATGACGCTGGTGGGCATTTTTGCGGGGGCGTCTATCCCTGATGCATGGGCGCTGGATTTCATCTTGCCGATCACTTTTCTGGCGATGGTTGCCCCGATGCTGAAGTCCCTTGCCCACTTGGCCGCTGCCGCCGTTTCGGTTGTTGTCGCCTTATTGCTGATCAACCTGCCATCTGGCATGGGTCTGCTGATTGCAGCGGGGGCGGCGATGGTCACAGGCACGCTGGTTGAGACATGGCTGGAGCAACGCAAATGACCTACAGCACAGTCCAAATCTGGGGGATCATCGCAGCCCTTGCGGTCGGAACATTCCTGATCCGCTTTTCGTTTCTGGGACTGATTGGCGATCGCCCGATGCCGCCGATTGTCTTGCGGCTGTTGCGCTTTACGCCTGTGGCTGTGCTGCCGGGCATGGTCGCCCCGCTGGTGCTTTGGCCCGCCGCCACCGATGGCGACCCCGACCCCGTCCGGCTGGTTGCCGCAGCGGCAACACTTGCCATCGGGATTTGGAGCAAGAACGTCCTATGGAGCATGATTGGCGGTGCCGCGACGCTGTACGCCGGTTTGGCGCTTACGGCTCTGTTCTGAGCGCCGCCGCAATTTCACGCGCTGCGATGCTTTTGTCGTCAGCGTCATTTTCGCGATAGACGCGGGTTTCGACGCCGGGCAATTGCCCAAAGGCCGTGTTCAGCTTGTCAGGGAACCATGTTTGGGGCAGATCCGCGAACCCCGGCAACGACCGCAAAAGCCGCGAGGTGAAGCGGGTGCAGTTGGCCTGTGCCACCGGACCGACTTGCAACGCCTTCTTGAACGCCTGTTCGGCCACATCGGGGCTGACTTCAATTTTGTGGCCGACCACATAGTAGGTCACGCGGGCATGAAAGCTGACGTAATATTGCTCAAGCTCAGGCGTCACGCCAAACAGCACATCGTTGCGTTCGGGCATACGGGATTGTTCCCAAGAACCGGCGGGATCGAACATGACCCGCTGGCTGGCATCGATCAACAGCGCGGAATGGGCCCCGTTGTCAGAGCCGACATTCAACATGGTATAAAGCGTCAGAGACTTCGGCCCTGTCCCGCGATAGACCGCCTTTGACACCACATTGTCAGGTGCCCACACTTCCTGTGTTGCGCAGGCTGACAGGGCCAGCGGCGCGCCGATCAGAAATTGCCGTCGCAGCAAGGACCTAGCCGTTGACCAATGCAATAAAGATCAAAAGGACGATGCAGAAAATCGTGCCTTTCGTGACCATGGACATAAAGGTAGCAAACGTCTTTTCCTGAACGCTTATGTCCATTTCACCGTGCTTGTGTTCAGCCATGTCAGATCCTTCTCAAAACGTGTTACGCATCGCATAACCGATAAAAACCAGCCTGTCACCCGGTCAGTTGGTCACATTTTCATCGCGCTCCAGCCCTTCGGCCAGCCGAAACCCGATCCGCTTGGGCTCTGGCTGGTCGATATGTTTGGGGCTCGCGATCAAGGTCACATTAAGTTGGCTGACATGCTGGATCAGCTGGGTCTTCGCCCCTGCTTCATTGACGCCATAATATGTCACTATATCAGGGTCGTAGTAGCCCAATCCTTCGATACGGATCACACCGGCATTGCCCCCGGCCAGCCCCATCCCGACCTCGTGATCATTATCCAGCTGCTTTTCGAAGTTCTGGATATACATGATGATTCGCTCGTAGGCCCATTGCGCCGGGCTTTTCTGTTTGACCGGTTCGCCCAGCGCCTTGGGAAGGTCATCCGCTGACACGCCGGGCACGTCGGGGTCGGTGTGGATTTCCCGCATTTTGGGCAGGGCGTCATTTTCCCAATGCTCCGCCGAGGTATCAATCGTCATCTGATCTTTGGTCATAGGGGCACCGCCGTTGTTTCCTTGATCTCCTCCATAACGAAACTGGCCGAGATATCCGAGACCGAAATCCGCGCAGTCAGCCGTTTGTAAAAAGCATCATAGGCGGGCACATCGGCCAATCGGACACGCAGCACATAATCCAGATCGCCGGTCATGCGGTAGGCCCCGACCACTTCCGGCATGGTCCCGAGCGTAGACTGAAAAGCCGCCCGCCACGCATCATCGTGTGCATTTGTGCGGATGAGAACGATCGCTGTCAGCGGGGCACCGACCTTTTTGGGGTCCAGCAGGGCGACCCGCCCTTTGATGACACCCGCCTGCTCAAGCATCTTGATCCGCCGCCAACAGGCATTGCGCGACAGGGCAACCTGATCACTGATGTCATCCACCGATTGCGCGGCATCATTTTGCAGAAGCGCCAATATAGCGCGGTCTTTTTCGTCTATGATATGGTCCATGTGCAGGATTTTATCCCAATATTGCATTATTCCGCAATCATCTTTGGGATCATTTCTAACCCTGCACTGGTTAGACTGCATCAAACCAAATGAAAGAGTTCACAAATGTCCAACAGCCGTTCAACCATCCCAAACCCGTTCGCAGCCCTGTTTCTGGCGCACCCCGCGTCAGTTGATGAGACCTATTTCGAACACATGCGCTTTGCCTTCAGCTTTGCCTTTTGGCTGGGCCTCGCTGCCTTGGCAGCACTGATACACGCACTGATCCCGGCAGCATGTGAAACCACCGCGAGCCGTATTCTAACGCGCCTGCACGGCAGGATCGCCGCCCGTCACGAAAGCGATTGATACTCCCACGCGCCATCTGTGTTCAGGGTCCGGCTGACCTTGCCCGCCTGATGCAAATGGTTGACATGGGCCACGGATTCGACCAGCGCCAGACCATATTCGCCCTCGCCAATCTGGCGTTTGAACAGCGCCGGAAAGCAGTCGCCGGCGGTTTTTGGCTTTGACAGGAACACCAAGAGGCGGTCCAGCGCACTGTGGTGGTTTTCGATCATCTGGCGCAGCCGGTCCGGCAGACCGGTGAAGGGCAGTTTGTGACCGCCAAGAACCAATTGATTTTCATCCGCAAAGGGCTGGAACCGTTCGCAGGCCTCGATCCACCCAGTGACCGGATCGGCCTCTGGTTCTGTCGGGTAAACGCCCAGATTCGGGCTGATCGACGGCAACAGCTGATCGCCGCCAATGACCAGATTGTCATCACGGCTCCAGAATGTGGCATGTTCAGGGGCGTGGCCGTTGCCCATGCGAATATCCCACGTGCGGCCGCCCATCGCGATTGTCTGCCCCTCGACCAGCCGCAGGTATCCCAGCGGCAATGGATCGACACAGTCGGAAAAGTTGAAGGGTCTGTCACTTTGCCGTTTCGCGAAAACATCGGGCGACATCCCGGCCCGCTGATAGAAGGTCAACGTCTCAGGCGGGTAGCTTTCCTGCACATCCAATGTCAGCATCCGCGACATCAGCCAGCTTGTCTGGGACATGGCCAGTGTTGCCCCTTGCGCCATGAACCAGCCAGCAAGGCCGACGTGATCAGGATGGTGATGGGTCACGACAACGCGCGACACGGGTTTTCCCGCCAGCGGCCCATCCAGCAACGTCTGCCATAGCTCGCGGCCACGCTTTGACGCAAAGCCGGTGTCAATCACAGTCCAGCTGTCGCCGTCGTCCAGCGCATAGACGTTCACATGGTCCAGTGCCATCGGCAGTGGCAGGCGCATCCACAGCACACCCGGTGCAACTTCGATCGCGTCGCCTGCGGCGGGCGGGGTTTCCCAAGGGTATTTGATCATCCGCGTTCCTTACGTGGCCGCACCGGCGGGGGCAATGCCCGCAGCATTGCCGCGTGCCCGTTTGCGACCCGAAGGTACAGCGTTTCGCTATCCCGCAAGTTCTTCCGCTGTGATGGCCATCAGATCATCGCCCCCTTCGCGGGCGTGGGCAAGCAGGCCTACATGTTCGGGCAGCACCCGCATGATGTAGAAGGTCGCAAGCTTCAGCCGCGCGACATCGCCATTGATCGCGGCCGACAGGTGGGCGTGGCCACCCAACACCCGTGCAAAGGCGCGCAGAAAGGGCACAGCCCCTGCAAAACGGTTGGTCAGATCATCCTGACTGACCAGCCATTCGGTAGTTTCGCGCAACGTCTCTGCCGCTTGCCAGACGGCTTCGGCCAATTCGGGATGGGTGGCTTTTGCGTTTTCGGCCCCCTGCTCGATTTCATCAAGCAAGGCAAAGGCGGCTTCGCCCCCATCCATCAGTTTGCGCGCAACAAGGTCCATCGCCTGAATGCCGTTGGTGCCTTCGTAGATCGTCGACACGCGCACATCACGGGCATACTGAGCGGCACCGGTTTCCTCGATAAAGCCCATGCCGCCAAAAACCTGTATGCCTGTGGCAGCCAGTTCAACGCCAATGTCTGTACCGAATGCCTTGCAGATCGGCGTCAGGAATGCTGCACGCGCCGTCCACGCTTTGTCACCTGTCGCCGTTGACATATCAATCGCAACTGCGTTCATCAAAGCGATGGCGCGTGCGGCAAAGACTTCGGACTTCATCGTTGCCAGCATCCGGCGCACATCGGCATGTTCTACGATGGTGCCCGTGCCCGGTGCACGGCCCTGCTTGCGGTCCATGGCATAGGCCAGCGCATGTTGCAGCGCACCTTCGGCAATGCCGATGCCCTGCGTGCCCACACCCAGTCGGGCGTTGTTCATCATGGTGAACATGGCCGCCATGCCGCCGTGTTCGGCACCAACGAGCCAGCCCTTTGCACAATCATATTCCATGACGGCTGTGGGCGACCCGTGCAGGCCCATTTTATGCTCCAGACTGACGATGCGCAGGCTGTTGCGCTCTGCGGGTTTGCCATCGGCATCGGGAATCAGCTTGGGCACCATAAACAGGCTGATGCCCTTGGTGCCGGGCACCCCGTCGGGCAACCGCGCCAGCACCAGATGGCACGTGTTCGCTGTGAAATCATTATCAGCCCAGGTGATATATATCTTTTGACCCGAAATCGCATAGCTACCGTCACCGTTTGGTTCGGCTTTGGTGCGCAAGGCCCCTACATCCGACCCGGCCTGCGGTTCGGTCAGGTTCATTGTGCCGTTCCATTCGCCCGAAATCAGCTTGGGTAGATAGGTCTCTTTGATGAAATCGGACCCGTGATGCTCCAGTGCCTCGATCTGGCCCTGACTCATCAACGGGTTGAGTTGCAAAGCAAGACAGGCGCCGGACATCATGTCATTCACGGCGGTGGTCATGGTCATGGGCAGCCCCATCCCACCATTTTCGACCGATGCTGACATGCCGATCCAGCCGCCCTCTGCGATGGCTTGATAGGCGGCACCAAATCCAGGCGGGGTACGAACAACACCATTTTCCAGACGCGCAGGATGCAAGTCGCCGTCGCGGTTGATTGGCGCGATCACTTCGTCACACATCTTGGCCGCTTCGGTCAGGATGGCATCAACCATATCGGCCGTTGCATCGGTAAAGCGGTCCGTTGCCGCGACCTTATCGAAACCGACGACATGCTCCATCAGGAACCGGAATTCATTGACTGGTGCACGATATGCCATGGTATTACCTCCGCTTTGTTCCGTGCCAAAGGGCGTTCCGCCGACACAGCCACTTGACGCTACGATAAACTTGCCTTCCGCCCCTTCAACCAAAACGCCACGTCACGATCTGTGACAAAGATGGTTAGGGCCCAAAGCCCCCGTCCGCGCAGTTTGCTGGACACTGGCGCTTGCGGCGCTACGCTGGCCGCATGACAGCCACACCGCATTTCGCAGAACCCGCCCCACGCGCCCTTTGCACCGATTGCGGGGTGTCGCGGATGTCTGACCCAAGTGCCTGCGGTCAGGCCTGCCAGTTCATCAAACCAGACTACCCCCGCCTTGAGCAAAAGGCGCATGGCCGCGCCGCTGCCACGTCGGGCGACGAAGCCTTCTTTGGTGTCAACGCCGCGATGTACCGTGCCGCCCTGACCCCGGCCCGCCCCGGCGCGCAATGGACAGGCCTGACAACAAGGCTGGCCGAACAATTGCTGCAATCGGGCACGGTTGATGCGGTGCTGACGATGGTCCCTGATGCAGACGACAAGTGGCGACCCCGCCCTGCAATCATCACCGACCCCACTGACATGGCAGAGGCGCGGGGCATGCGCATGGGCTATGCCCCGCTGCTTGCCCTGTTGGAGCCCGCGCGTGATGCAGGGCACAAACGTATCGCCGTGATCGGCATCCCCTGTCAGATTTACGCCTTGCGCGCGCTTGAGGCCAAATTGGGTTTTGAGCGCATTTATGTGATCGGTACCCCATGTTCCGACAACACCACGACCGAGAATTTTCACGGCTTTCTGGCCCGCCTGACCGATAGGCCAGAAACGGTGATCTACATGGAATTCCGGGCGGATTATCATGTGGAGTTGCGCTTTGAAGACGGTAGCCAGCGGCTGATCCCGTTTCTCAAGCTGCCTATCAGTGATCTGCCGCCCGACTTCTTTCCGCTGACTTGCAAGACCTGCGTGGATTACACCAACCGGCTGGCCGATATCACCGTGGGGTATATGGCCGGTGAGGGCGACCAATGGCTGATCGTTCGTAACGCACGCGGGCAGGCGATGCTTGATGCGCTGGGGGACGAAGTGATGCTGACCGCCCCCGGATCACGTGGCAAACGGGCGGGGTCTGTCAAAGGGTTCGTCGAAAACACGCGCCTTGCGGCAGGGGGGCTGCCACTGCGCCGGATGCCTGACTGGCTGCGCGGCATCATGGGCTGGCTGATGCCGCGGATCGGGCCACGCGGGTTGGAATTCGCTCGCGCACGGGTGGAAATGAAAGCGGCCGAGACGGTCCTGCATCTGCGCCGCGAAGAACCCGCCAAGATGAAAAACATGATCCCCGCCCATGTCTGGAACCTTGCCGAACCCTATGGGCTGACCCCGGACGAGGGTGAAAAACGCTAGGGGCTTTTCGCAGTATAGACACCAACAACCTCAAGACTGTTGGTATCAATGGCGACGGTCCCGCCGACCTCATCCGCATCGGGGCCAAAAAACTCGCCCCTTGTGCCAGATGATTCCGTGTCGTCATTCAAGCCCGAGAACAGGCTGCCTGTTCCCGTCGCACGCCCGCCGACAAAGGCCGCCCCGTTCAAATTGGCGCCAGATATGGTGAGCGTGCCCGCGTCAATTGTTGCGGGGTCCGCATTTCCCCGACCTGTCAGACCGGTAAAGCTGATGTTCGCGTTGCTGTTCTCAAAAGAGACGTTCACCTCGGCCGCTCCGCTGACGGCATAGGTGTCTGTCGTATCGGTCGCCTGTAGCCGCACGTCGCCATTGTAAATGGACGAGCCTGTCCCAATTCCCGTTGCAAGTGCCGATGATGTGGGGGCCGTCTGGACACCCACAACCCCTGTGCCGAACTGGTCAAAGTCAGACCCCTGCAATTGGAACACCCGGACATAATCCGTGTTTGACAGGTTTTGCAGTGTCGCGGTGCCACCTTCATCAAGATCAACCAAGGTCCGGCCCTGATTGATCGCCCCGGCGAAAAGCCCGCCGGTGATACGGCCTGCATCGTGGTCAAGCGCGCCAGTGTTCTGGTCCAATCCGGTTAGTTCGGTCGACACGGACACATAGCGCAAAGACGACAGTTGTCCGCTTGTCGTATTGGCAAATACCACCGCACTGCCCTGCACGCCGTCCACCGCCTCTGGCGGGATTGACGCGCTTTCGCCAGAAATGTCAGCCGCAGGGGCCTGCACTTCGCCGCTACCGCCGCCACCGCCACAGGCGCTCAGCAAAATGGCAGCGCATATCGCAAGCGGCCAAGGGCCCGTTCTGTCCGTTTTGGTCATATCAGAAAGTCATCCGTCGTCAGGCCGCTTTCCAGCAGGCCGTGAAATACAATTGTCGTGCCTTGGTCGGCAAAAACCGCGCGACCGCCTGTGTCATTGATATTGGCAAAAACGTCGCTTGCGCGGCTGTAGCCAAAATCAATGAGGTCGATCTGGTCAATCCCGCTTTGGAAATCGACGCCCACGGCGCGTGTGCTGGCCGGATTGCCGGCATCAATCGCGAGTTCCCCGATCACGTTGGTCCCATCATCGGTGCGGAACAGGAAAATATCAGCGCCGCCGCCGCCTTCCAGATAATCAGTGCCTGCGCCTGCAATCAGCACATCGCGCCCGGCAAAGAAACTGTTGGCGGGGTCGCCGCGCAGCGTGTCGTTTCCTGAACCACCATCCAGCCGGTCATTGCCGATGCCACCCAACAGGATGTCATTGCTCCCGCCGCCGTTGGCGGTCAAAGGGCCAGCGCCGCCAACGATGACGTCATTGCCGACGTTCCCATAAAGGGCATTCACCCCCAAGGTATCTACGATGTAATCCGCCCCGCTGTTGCCCGATATGATGTCATTGCCGCCGCCACCGTTGATCCGGTCTGCCGCCTGGCTGCCCTGTACTACGTCGTTGCCTGCGGCTGCATCAATCGTCTGCCCGGTCAAATAGCTGCTGTAATCGATCATGTCATCGCCATCTGTGGGCGCATCAGGAACGGTCGATTCCCTTACGCCGTAAAGCGCTTGGATCCCTGCGATGTCGCCATCGCCCAGTTCGGTCGCATAGACTGTAGCATTCATGATCTCGGTATTGTCGGTCACATGGTCGAGCCCCAGCGCATGCCCGATTTCATGCAAGACAACTGCAAAAAAGCTCAGCCCGCCTTCATCGTCCGGCACCCATGTGTTGTCAGAGTCCATATAGATCGTCGCGCTAAAAATCTCGGCCACATCATTGTCGCGATCAGCGCCAGACCTGTAACGATAGCTGGCCAAGCCAACCGTGGACCCCGACAGGTTTGGAACCTGCGATGCATTATCTGTCTCGATATCAATGTCGGCGCTGCTGTTGGGGTCATACTCCACCATACGGAACGACAGGTTCGTCACCGATTGCCACGCGCTGAACGCCGCTTGCACAGCGAATTCGAAATTCGTCCGGCTAAAGCGGGAATCATGTCTCAGATCATCAAGGTTCATTGACCATGTGATTTCACCACTGGGGCGCTCCAGTACGTCCTCGCCCCATTTCAGGAAATAGAGGTTCGGGTCGTCTTCAAAGGTCCCTGTGGACAGTTCGTAGGTCATGCAGTCGCTCCGCTTGGGCGCGGTCACACGACGCCCATGCCATTCGTTAACACTTGATTAACCTTTCACCAGAGACACTGACGAAAATAAGGCAAGAACCAGAACCACAGAGGGATTTCGGCACGTTGATGCCGAGCGGGCCAAAAGTCGGCAGAATAACGCTCAAATGCGGGCTTATCCGCTGGTTAAGCGTTAGGATACGGGCAAAGCGGTCGTCTGCCGCACGGTGCGCAATGCAAACGATGACTGCATTTGGGCAACCCCCGGCAAGGTCGCAAGGTAACGGCGATGGATGCGCGCGAAATCATCGGTATCGCGGGCAACAACCTTTAGCAGATAATCCGCCGTCCCGGCCATCAAATGACATTCAAGCACGTCGGGGATACGGGCCACAGCCCTTTCAAACGCATCAAGCACCTCGTTCGCCTGGCCACTCAGCGTGATTTCGACAAAGACGGTCGTCGGCAATCCCATCTTGCGGATGTCCAACAAGGCGACATAGTCCCGGATATAGCCGTCTTTCTCAAGCCGTTGCACACGTCGGTGGCAGGCAGAGGCGGACAGGTTTGCGACCTCGGACAGTTCCGCGTTCGATATACGTCCGGTCTTTTGCAGAACCGCAAGGATTCGGCGATCAATGCTATCAAGTTCCAATTGGCGCGTAATCCTTCGAAGAAACGAATAACAAGCACGTATTTCTACCGCAGATAACGCTAACAGACAATCAATCATCCCGAGAATTTGCATGCGTTCTCAAGCATCATTGCCCTGCATGAGGGAGGAAGACACTATGCACATCGGTTGCCCGAAAGAAATCAAACCGCAAGAGTTTCGCGTGGGCCTGACACCCAACGCCGCACGCGAGGCGGTCGCACATGGTCACAAAGTGACAGTGGAAACGAACGCGGGTGCGGGCGCGGGTTTTCCCGACGCAGACTACAAGGACGCTGGGGCCGAAATTGCCGGCACCGCTGCTGACGTCTTTGACGCAGCAGACATGATCGTCAAGGTAAAGGAACCGCAGCCCGTCGAACGCAAAATGCTGCGTGAAGGACAGATTCTGTTCACTTATCTGCATCTTGCGCCGGATCCGGCCCAAACCAGGGACCTGATGGAATCGGGTGCCACCTGCATCGCCTATGAGACGGTCACAGACGACCGCGGCGGGCTGCCGCTGCTGGCGCCCATGTCTGAAGTGGCGGGCAAACTTGCGCCGCAGGTCGGTGCTTGGACGCTGCAAAAGGCAAACGGCGGGCGGGGTGTGCTGATGGGTGGCGTTCCCGGTGTCGGCCCGGCCCGCGTGGTTGTTATCGGCGGCGGGGTTGTCGGGACCCATGCCGCCCGGATCGCAGCGGGCATGGGTGCAGATGTCACCGTGCTGGACCGTTCACTGCCGCGCCTGCGCTATCTGGACGATGTATTCGGCAGGCAATTCAAGACTTCCTATGCCAGTGCGGGCAACACGATGGACCTTGCCCGAGAGGCGGATTTGATCGTCGGTGCGGTGCTCATTCCCGGTGCTGCGGCGCCCAAGCTGATCTCTCGGGCGCAGCTGGCGGAGCTGAAACCGGGGGCCGCTCTTGTTGATGTGGCCATTGATCAGGGTGGTTGTTTTGAAACCTCAAAAGCGACGACCCATCAGGATCCGATCTATGACGTGGACGGGATCATGCACTATTGCGTTGCCAATATGCCGGGGGCCGTTGCACGGACCTCCACAATTGCTTTGGGCAATGCGACAATGCCGTTTATGCTGTCGCTTGCCGACAAAGGCTGGCGGCAGGCCTGCGAAGACGACCCGCATCTGCTGGCTGGGCTCAACGTACATGCGGGGCAACTGACCTATTATGCAGTGGGCAAAGCGCTTGGCATTGATGTGCTGTCGCCCACGCTGGCGCTCAGATCATAGGCATTACTTAAAAAGGCCAAAAAGCCCGCGCGTCAGCGGGCTTTCTGGCCCATATCCGCAGCTGCGCACAGGGTTACCTGCAAAAACCACACAGTAACACGGGTTTCATTAACCAATTTTCCCCCTACCTTGAGGTCATCTGTCCTAACCCAAGGAAGCCGACCAAATGCTTGATCTGTCCGCCTACCCGATCACTCAACGATGGCCCGCCAAAGACCCGTCGGTCATTCAGCTTTATTCCTTTCCGACCCCCAATGGCGTGAAGGCGTCAATCGCCCTTGAGGAAATGGGCCTGCCATATGAACCGCATCTGGTGACTTTGTCAGACAGCGATGTGAAAAGTGACGCCTTTCTGTCGCTGAACCCCAACAACAAGATCCCCGCCATTATCGACCCCAATGGGCCTGATGGGCCAATCGGGATTTTTGAAAGCGGGGCAATCCTACTGTATCTGGCGGAAAAAACGGGGAAGTTCATCGGCAGCAGTGCCGCTGACAAGGCCCGGATTTCCCAGTGGCTGATGTTCCAGATGGGCGGTATTGGCCCGATGTTCGGACAGATGGGTTTCTTCTATAAATTCGCCGGATCACAGATCAAAGACGCGCGCCCCCGCGAAAAATACCGCGACGAAGCCATCCGTTTGCTGGCTGTTGTCGACAAGCAACTGGAAGGGCGCGACTGGATTACTGATGACTATTCCATCGCCGACATGGCCATTGCCCCATGGATCAATGCGCTGGAATTCTACGGCACCAAAGATGTTGTGGGCTATCATGACCTGAAAAACGTCCCCGCATATGTTGAACGGTTTTTTGCCCGCCCCGCCGTCGACAAGGCCAAGAACATCCCGCCGCGTCCGGTCTAGGGTCAGGAATCTGGTGATAGAGATTTTGCATTGGCTTGATCTCTCTGAGATAGTGGGCCGCGAATATAGAATGAGGAAATAATCATGACCCTGAGTGTATACCTGTCGGGTGAAATCCATACGGACTGGCGCGACGAAATCATCAAAGGCAGTCAGGCCGCAGGTCTGGATGTCGTGTTTTCATCGCCTGTGACTGACCACGCTGCATCCGACGATTGCGGCGTCGCCATCATGGGGGCAGAACCGGACAAGTTCTGGCATGACAACAAGGGCGCAAGGCTGAACGCGATCCGCACTCGCCACGGGATTGAAATGGCCGATATTGTCGTTGTGCGCTTTGGTGAGAAATACAAACAGTGGAATGCTGCCTTTGATGCGGGTATGGCCGCCGCTTTGGGTAAATCGCTGATCGTGATGCATCAAGACGAACACCAGCACCCACTCAAAGAGGTAGACGCCGCAGCGCTGGCCGTGACCAAGACGCCCGCGCAGGTGGTCGATATCCTGACATATGTGCAGCGCGGCACCCTGCCCTGATCTGACAAGTTTGATCCGCAGGCCCAGAGGTTGCTCTGGGCCTGTTTTCAAGCCCTAGCCGCGCAATACCGCGCCAGTGGCCTTGGTCACTTTCTCTACGATCTTGGCGCTTACGGCTTCAATATCAGCATCTTTCAACGTCTTTTCAGTCGGTTGCAGGCTGACAGTCACGGCGAGCGACTTTTTGCCCTCGCCCAGATTGCCGCCGATGAATTCATCAAAGACACGCACGTCAGTGATCAACGCCTTGTCGGCGGCGGCGGCGGCGTTCACGAGCGTGAGCGCATCAACCTGCGCATCGACGACAAAGGCAAAGTCTCGTTCAACTGCTTGCAAATCATTTGCGGCAAGGGCTGCGCGGGTTGCTGTCTTGTTCTTGGGCACCGGCACTTCGTCCGGCCAGATCATGAACCCGACGGCGGGACCTTTGATGTCCATTTCGCGCAGAACCTTGGGGTGCAATTCTCCAAAGATACCCAGCACTTTCTTGGGGCCTAGACAGATTTTGCCGTGCCGTCCGGGGTGCCACCATGCGTCGGCACCACGCAGGATTTGCACCTTCGCTGGCGCGTTGATCGCGGCCAATATCGCCTCTGCATCGGCTTTTGCGTCATAGACATCGACCGGGCGCGATGTGCCGTGCACGTCTTTTGGGCCGGTACGGCCGATCAAAATGCCTGTGACCAGATTTTGCTGTTCACCGGGTTCGCCGCCATCAAAGCCTGCGCCGACTTCAAACAGGGCCATATCCATGAAACCACGCGCCTGATTACGGGCCGCTGCCCGCAAAAGACCGGGCAACAGGTTGGGACGCATGTGCGACATTTCAGAACTGATCGGATTTTCCAGCATGGTCGCGTCATCGCCACCGCCAAACAGCTTTGCTGCTGCTTCATCAACGAAACTGTAGGTCACACATTCATTGTAGCCCAACGCTGCTGCTGTCCGGCGGGCGGCCTGTTGACGACGCTGTGCAGGAGTCAGGATCGGCTTTGGCACCCCCGGATCCATGCGCGGCAATGGCTTGCCCTGCAATTTGGTCAGCGATGCAATCCGCGCGACCTCTTCCACCAGATCAGCGGGACCCTGTACGTCAGGCCGCCAAGAGGGTACGTGCGCCATGTCACCATCCAGCGTGAAGCCGAGTGCCTTCAGCGTGGCCTGCTGCGTGTCAGCGGCAATCTCCATACCGACAAGGCTGACAACACGGTCCGTATCCAGCTTGTAAGCGCGCGAAGTATCGGGCACGGAACCGGCCTGAATAGGCGCGGACGCTTCGCCGCCAGCATGATCGACGATCATGCGCACTGCATGTTCCAGACCTTCGGGCGTGAAGGCCGGGTCAACACCGCGCTCAAACCGATAGCGGGCATCGGAATTGATCTTCAGCGCGCGGCCCGTATAGGCAATCTGGACCGGGTCCCAATAGGCGCTTTCCACAAAGACATTCACGGTCTCATCTGAACAGCCGGTTGTGCTGCCACCCATAATGCCCGCAATGCTTTCGGGGCCTGTGTCGTCAGAAATGACCATCTGGCCCTGTTGCAGGGTGTATTCCTTGTCATCCAGCGCAACGAGCGTTTCACCACCCGCAGCGCGATGCACGCGCAGGTTGCCTTTGACCTTGTCCATGTCAAAGACATGCAAAGGCCGATTCAGATCGTATGTAAACCAGTTGGTCACATCGACGAGAAAGCTGATCGGGCGCAGACCGATGGCGCGCAACTGGGCTTGCAGCCACGCCGGGCTGGGGCCGTTCTTGACACCACGGATCACACGCCCGCAAAAGACCGGGCAGCCGTCCAGCGTGTCGTCATCAATCGTGACTGCAATATCAGCCGCAAAGCTTGCGGGCACCGGCGTGACCTTGACCTCTTTCAGTGTGCCAAGGCCACGGGCTGCAAGGTCGCGCGCCACACCGCGCACACCAAGCGCATCCGGCCGGTTCGGCGTGATGGCGATTTCGATGACCGGATCAACCATGTCGGGTTTGTTGGCGGCCAGCCAGTCGGTAAAGCTTTCTCCGACTTCGCCCGACGGCAGTTCGATGATGCCGTCATGTTCGTCTGACATTTCCATTTCGCGTTCGGAACACATCATGCCGTAAGATTCGATACCCCGGATCTTGCCCACGCCAATCGTCGTGTCGATGCCGGGGACATAGGTGCCGGGGGAAGCGATCACCACGGTGATGCCTTCACGCGCATTGGGCGCACCGCAAATGATTTGCGTCGGCCCGTCAGCAGTTTCAACCTGACAGACCTTCAGCTTGTCCGCATCGGGGTGCTTTTGCGCGCTGATCACCTTGCCGATGGTAAACTCAGCAAGCTTCGCAGCCGGATTTTCGACCCCTTCCACTTCAAGTCCCAGATCGGTCAACGCCTCTGCGATCTGATCGACAGTTGCATCAGTTTCCAAGTGGTGTTTCAGCCATGAAAGCGTGAATTTCATAGGGTGCGTCCTGCGGTAAATACGTTTGCAGAGGGCTTACCGGATAAGGGCCGGAGGGGAAAGAGGGCGCGGCGCCAAAGCCCATCAGGGATAGCCGGGTGCCCGCCCCAGCAGTTCGTCCAACTGCCGCCCGATCCAACCCCTTGGGATGAAGTGCCCGCGCGGATGCACATCAAGGATCACACGTTTGCCTGCTGCGCAGCGCGTCCAGACATGCCGGGTGAAAGTATCCCGGCGGGTCACCGACCATACATCGCGTGTATGTTCCGCCCCGCATCCGAACTGTGCGCGCCATAGGGCCACTGGATTGAGCCTGTCACCGTCTGGCCCAAACGGATAATCCATCACGTTGTCGGATAGCCCATGCACATGGCGCACCTCTTTGGGGCCTTGCGGACAATCCGTGCGTTGATTGAGCGTTCCCGACACGGCCAGCAATGCAGCGACATCATTGCCGTTCTGACAAGCGTAGCGCCATGCCATGGCCGCCCCGAAAGAGTAGCCGGACACAAAAATGCGGCTGGTGTCGATAGGGTATCGCCGGGCTGCATCCTCTAGCGCTTTCGTGGCAAAGGCCACGTCCCTATGGCGGTCTGACCAGAAATCCCACGTCCGATTGACCCCGGTTGGCGCAATCAAGAGCACCCCGCGCCTGCGGGTCGCACCCGATATGCGGCCATGATAGACAGGGACCGCACCAGTTCTGCCCCAGCCGTGAAAATGCAACATGACAGGCAAGGCCGACACGCCATCCCATCCATCCGGTTCCTTCACATGATAGCTGCGCCCGTCAAGCGTGCAGGGCACCTGCCCATGACAGGGGTTGCCCGGCAGAACAGAGTCAGGGCTCGTGGCTTGTGATTTAACGCTGCCGGCGATCGAAAGCAACAAGAACAGAACAAAGCGAAACAGCATGGCAAAGGCATTCCCTAAAGCGTTTCGCAAAGAACCTTAATCACGGCTCTTCGGGAAACGCATTGCAACGCCCAGATGGCATCGGACCTCGCATTGTTGACATGGCTCAGGTCAGAGGCAAAAGGATTTATTCTGCGTCCGGCTGCTCTGCACCCTCAACCAGTACCCCGCCCTGACTTTTCCATTCTTTGACTGATGCCGGGTAAACGCGCAAGTCTTCAAGACCCGCCAGTTCGGACGCATAAAACCAGTTCAAAGCGGACAGTTCGCCAGTGCGACAAAATCTGACTGTCGTGCCCTACTTCCAGTCGGGTTCATAGCGGCCCAAATGAACAATCACGCTTTTGACGCCAGCTTCGACGTTGATATCAACAGACAGGGTGGCAAGCAGCGGCTGTACCGGTGCATTCGTGGCCCCAAGCAAGGTCGTTGCAAGTGCGGCGCCCGCATCATTGAGACGCCGAAAGAAACTGTAGCGGCGAGCATCAAGAAGATGGTATTCGATTTGCCCGGTCGCGATGCCATACACATCAAGTTCATCGGCGCGCCATTCATCGGAAAAAGTGATATTCGCAAGATATGGCTGCTGCTCGGCAGGCGTGTCAGCGACCGGCAGCCCCGCATCCACCCATGCCTTGTGACCACCATTCAAGATCGCCAGCTTTTCGGCACCAGACGACTTCAGCGAGCAATAGATGACCGCGGCACGGCCACTGTCCATCATGTTGGACCGCGAATGGACAATGATAACAGGTTCATCAAGCCGCAATCCGGCCTGCCCAATGATATCTGAACGCACGTTGGGCGGCGGCGGCGGGCCGGGGTTTGCCTTGCGGCCGCGCCATTCCGAATAGGGAACCGACATTGCGCCAGGGATCACACCTTTGGCGACAGCCTTTTTGCTCAGGATATCAAGGATTTGCACTGACGCGGTTCTCTTGATCAGATCCAGTGAGTTCGCACCAGGCATGACCGACCAGTCAATCGGGTTGCTGGCTGACGTCTCTTTGCACGGTATTTCCAAGGTCAGACCAATCTGGATAAAGTCCGGGTTATCGCCGGACACGACGGTATGGGTCGCGCCACATGAAAATGCGGCGGCGCCGGAAAGGGCCGACATCAGCATTGCAGAAAGGAATGATCGAATTGCGGCCAAAACAAAGCCTCGTCAATCAAATTACTCATAAGAAGCTATCGCGCACAGCAATCGAAACAACTTGCCGAAATACCCTCCGGTTCAATGAATCCGGTGGGTAGAGTGCGCAAATGGCAAATTTGAGGAGCTGTCGGACCATACAATCGACGCTGCGTGACATAGGTATCACTCAATGGCCATGTGGCGCCACTCCGCAGTGCGCATCACGACGTGGAAACCAGCAGTCTTTCAGGTCAGATTGCGGCTCTACACTGCTGGTTTTGGTCGCTGGCGGCCGTGCGCCACTATCTGCTTAGCCCACCGTGCAGGGTCGGTTGATCAAGAGCGCCAAAGCCGAAGTGGCGCAGCCACCGCAAATCGGAATCAAAGAATGCCCGCAGATCGGGAATGCCATATTTCAGCATCGCAATCCGGTCGATTCCCATGCCGAAGGCAAATCCCTGCCACTGGTCCGGATCAACGCCCGCCGCCTGCAAGACCTTGGGGTGGACCATACCACTGCCCAAAATTTCGAGCCAGTCATCGCCTTCACCGACCTTCAGGGTACCGCCTTCCCACGAACAGCGGATGTCCACCTCGGCTGATGGTTCGGTAAACGGGAAATGAGAGGCGCGGAAGCGGATGTCCACATTGTCGACTTCGAAATAGGACTTCACGAATTCTTCCAATACCCACTTGAGATTCGCCATCGAGATATCCTTGTCGATGGCCAGCCCTTCGACCTGATGGAACATTGGCGTATGGGTCTGGTCATAGTCCGCACGATAGACACGACCGGGACAGATGATGCGGGTCGGGGCACCGGTTGTCTCCATGCTGCGAATCTGGACCGGGCTGGTGTGGGTACGCAAGACATGCGGCGGGCGGTTATCACCTTCGCCTCGGTGGATATAGAACGTATCCATCTCGGCGCGGGCCGGATGATGACCGGGAATGTTGAGCGCATCAAAGTTGTACCAGTCACTTTCAATCTGTGGACCCTCGGCAACCCGAAAGCCCATATCGGCAAAGATCGCAGTGACTTCTTCGGTCACTTGGCTGATGGGGTGAATGGTCCCGTGGGGGCGCGCACGGGCGGGCAATGTCACGTCAAGCCACTCTGTGCGCAACCGTTCATCCAATGCCGCATCCGCCAAAGCCATTTTCTTGGCTGCCAGGGCGCTGTTGATCTCATCCTTGAGCGCATTCAGCGCAGGCCCGGCGATCTGGCGCTCTTCTGGCGTCATTTTGCCCAGTTCGCGCATTCTCAGGCTGATTTCGCCCTTTTTGCCCACGGCCTGCACGCGCAAGTCCTCAATCGCAGCCTCGTCGGCGGCATTGGCGATCAGGTCCAGATATTTTTGCTTCAGATCATCCATGGCAGGGCCTCTCCTTACTTTGGTGCTCTGCTACCCTGACAGCAAGGCCCATGCAAGGTGGGCCATGCTGCGCCATGTGTCCCCCTGTTTTATAGAATTCACCGCAGCCAGCACCGGGACAGCTTAAGCGGTTCTTATCATTTTCATGTGAAGGCTCTTTTTATGCGCGTGATTAGGTCAATTGATGAAGTCTTTGCCACTTCAACAGTCCCACAAAGCGAGGTGGAGTCAGGGGATATTTGCGTCCCCATCGCCTTTCTCAATGACCTGAACAATGCAGACACAACGGATGGTCTTCTCAGCGTTTATTCAGTCTGGGCGCAAAAGCTGCTGGGCGCGGATCGCTGTTCGATTGCGTTGAAAGAGGACGCGAATTCGCTTGTTGTAACTGTCATGAATGGTGAGGCAGGCATGCCAATGGGCGCGCGATATGCACTTCATGACACAATCATCGGCGCCGTCAGTCAACGCGAGGAGATGCTTCACATCCCGGATATTACACAGCTCGACATCGCTGAAGCAAAAGCGGTCATGAAAATGGGTTATCATGCGGCCATTCTTGCGCCCATTGTCAGCGGCGATATCTGTTTCGGCACGTTAAACGCCAACTTCAAAAGCCAGATCAAAGACGCGCCTGCACAACTGGCACTGATACAGGTAATGGCGCAAAGTCTGGCCGCGCGCATGCGGATCATCTCCCAGATGGACGACCTGAACGACCTTGTCCTGACTGACGCGCTTACCGGTGCCCACAATCGCCGCTTCCTCGATGCACAGGCACAAAAACTATGGGAAGCATGGACAGACCACCGATCCCCTTTTTGCGTGGTGACGATTGACGTGGACAAGTTCAAAAGGGTCAATGACACCCACGGACACGATGCCGGTGACACCGTCCTTCGCACAATGGTCAAACGTCTCATGTCGAATTCCAGAGTGGATGATCATATCATCCGCCTGGGTGGTGAAGAATTCTGCACGCTGTCCGGCAAATCGGATTTGAAAGACGGTATCGCCCGCGCACGGCGTCTGCATACCGCCATCAGGCAGAATCCGTTTCAAATTGGGGCGCTCGCACTTCCCCTGACAATCAGCGTGGGTCTGTCGTGCGTGGTCTCTGACGATACCTGCTATGAAGATGTGCTGCTGCGCGCGGACCAGGCGCTTTACCAGGCCAAAGCATTGGGCCGCGACAGAATTGTAACCTGCGGAAATGACGTGTTTATGGTGGTTTAAGCAGGGGGTCGCACATATCACCCAACTTTTTGCCGGATAACTGCCCGACGGACAGGGCATTATCAGGGCCCAAGTTTGGCAATTTCAGATTTGAAGTAAGCCAGTGTGACAGTGGCACGGTTACCTGCAATCCCATGGTATTTCGATCGCCCGTCCGAGGCAGGCAATCCCGCCCAGATTGCAGCGAGGTTATTCATGAATTGCCTTTGGCTCAACTGCCCTGCCATGAAAGCGGGGAAGCCTGCATCGACCAGCAGCACGTCTGCCAGCCTGTCCTGCAAGGCGGGGGTGAAGCGCGCGTTGCGCTGTGTTCCGGTCTGGCTGACGACCCGTCGTAACGTATCGGGGATGAACTGGTAGCGGCCAATGGCATGAGGCTGGCCGGGGGTACCGGCGATCCAGTCAAAAATCTCGCCAATAGTCATTTGCGTGGGGCGTTTCCCCGGTTTGATCCGAGCACCATGTTGCACTGCATCATAACCGGCACGCGGTGATTCCGCACGCCCGATGACAGCGCGCAATCGTTGAACAGCACTGCCATCCACCCCCAGGCGAAACCGTTGCGCTGTCGGCAATGCGCGCGTCAATACGGGTGCAAAGAAACTGCCCGTTGATTGACCGGAGAATAGGCTGGCATCCAGCCGCGGCGCAAGATTCGCCCCGGGCTGCTGAAACAATGATCCGCGGCTTTGTGCTGCGGCGTTGCTTCCCATCAAAGATCCTGACTCAGCCCAGCCAATAACGGGCCAGACAGAAACCAAAAGTGCAAAGATCCAACGCATCGACATCCTGTCCGATAAAATCTGGGGTATTTTGACCCAAATTCATTGCGTTTTGGTTTCGATGTTGACGGGAGTTCGAAAATTCTCAGCTTGTCAGACACATGAAATGAAAAAGGGGCCGCCAATGGCGACCCGCTATCCATTCTCATCTGACCAGCTTAGCGCTTAAGCCAGCGCAGCCTTTGCCTTGCCCACGATTGCGGCAAATGCGTCGGGCTCGTTCACGGCCAGATCGGCAAGAACCTTGCGGTCAACTTCGATCCCGGCGAGGTTCAAACCATTGATGAACTTGGAATAGTTCAGGTTTTCGTCAACCGTCCGTACGCCAGCGTTGATTCGCTGAATCCACAAGGCGCGGAAGTTGCGCTTGCGATTGTGACGGTCACGGGTTGCATATTGGTTGGCTTTGTCGACAGCCTGCTTGGCGACCTTGAAGGTCTTGGAGCGGCGATCGTAATATCCTTTGGCAGCGTCGAGTACTTTTTTGTGACGACGGTGCGTGACGGTTCCACCTTTAACGCGCATATCTCAATTCCCTCTAATTAGCGTGCGTATGGCATCATTGGCTTGATGATACCTTCGTCAGCTTTACAAAGCGTGGTTGTGCCACGCGCGTTGCGAAGGAACTTGTTCGTGCGCTTGATCATGCCATGGCGCTTGCCCGCCTGGGCAGCCACAACACGGCCAGAGGCCGTCACTTTGAACCGCTTTTTGCAGCTCGATTTTGTCTTCATCTTCGGCATTTCCGTCTCCATCTATTGGTCGGTCGGATCGCACGACTCGGCATGCCACTTAAGCCGGACGCGCGGGTTGAAGCGGTGCTATAGAAGCTCCCCCGCCTGTTTGCAAGCCTTATTGCCCGCATAGCAGCCGTCAGCGATACTGTTCAGTTCAGATACTTCGCCACCACACTGACAAACACATCATCAAAGGTCGCCACGCTGTAGGCAGCGGGATTCTGAGACATGGCGTAATATGCCGCCCCGGCACCGGCAATCAGCATGAACAGCGCCATCTTCGGCCCGCGCCGGTCGGAAAACGCGCTCATGAAAGCCGGAATCGAGAAAGCCGCCATTGTCACGCCAATCACGAAAAGCAGATCAAAATCCATGTGCTGTTTCCCCCCACCCCGGCCGATTCTAATCGTGGTCAGAGGCAAAAATCAAACGCTCTTCACAAGGGGCGACCCGCAGGATGTTTGTGGTGCCGGCAGTATTGAAAGGCACGCCCGCAGTCACAACAACCATGTCCTTATTTGTGGCCAGACCTTCGGCAATCGCTGCACGCACAGCCGCGATCACAGCATCCTTAAATCGATTGACTTCACCGGTAATGACACAGTTCGTGCCCCATGACAGGCACAACCTGCGTGCTGTGCCTTCTACACTGGTCATCGCGATGATCGGCACTCTTGGCCGTTCACGCGACACCAGCAAAGCCGTCGTACCGGATTGGGAAAAACAGCAGATCGCCTTGATGTCCGTTGTCTCTGCAATCTCGCGCGCGGCAGAGACGATCCCGTCTGCGACGGTCTTGCCTTCGGCGTTGCGCGATGCCGCCATGATGTCGGTATAGGTGGGGTCGGATTCAACTTCGCCCGCGACGTTGTTCATCGTGCTGACCGCCTCAATCGGGTAAGACCCGGCGGCAGATTCCGCCGACAGCATAATGGCGTCTGCGCCTTCATAAATGGCCGTTGCCACGTCGGACACTTCGGCGCGGGTCGGCATCGGCGAATCAATCATGGACTCAAGCATCTGCGTCGCCACAATCACCGGCTTTGCTGCCGCCCGGCACTTGCGCACCAGTTGTTTCTGGATCGGCGGCACGTTCTGTACCGGCAGTTCAACCCCCAGATCGCCGCGTGCAACCATGACGCCATCACTTGCTTCCAGAATGGCATCAAAGGACTTAATGGCATTGGGCTTTTCGATCTTTGACAGGATTGCCGCACGCCCTTTGGCCAGCGCGCGCGCCTCGGCCACATCCTCGGGACGTTGCACGAATGACAAGGCCAGCCAGTCGACGCCCAACTCGCAGACAAATTCCAGATCCTTGCGATCCTTTTCGGACAGCGCGGCCAGCGGCAGGGTCACGTCCGGCACGTTGACACCCTTACGGTTGGAAATGGTACCACCCACGATGACCTCACAATCGGCAAAGTCTGCGCCGCAATCCTTGACGCGCAAAGCGATCTTGCCGTCATTGACAAGCAGGCGGGCACCGGGACGCAACGCATCAAAGATTTCCTTGTGGGGCAGTTTGACCCTGTTCACGTCGCCTTCGCCATCATGAAGGTCCAGCCGGAACGACGCACCCTCGACGAGCTCTTCTTCGCCATTGGCGAAAGTACCAACCCGCAACTTGGGCCCCTGCAGGTCAGCGAGAATACCAATCGGGCTGTTCAGGTCCTTTTCGACCTGACGAATGATATCATGCCGCACCTTAATTTCAGCGTGATCACCATGTGACATGTTCAGACGAAACACATCGGCACCGGCCTCGTGCAAAGCGCGGATCATTTCATAGTCATTCGAAGCGGGGCCAAGAGTTGCGACAATCTTTACGTTACGATGGCGTTTCATGGGTTCGGTCCTTGCTTTGCGTGGGGTCGTTCACTTGCTGTCGCCGTTAGCGGTAACAGCACCCTTTGGCACCTTATTGCGCAATTCCAATCACAGAACAACTACAGCCTTTTGCGAAGAACCTGAAACACAGATTTTCGCGGCAGACTCGCAACCTAAGATCAATGCGCCGGGCTTGACGCAAATCTGCAATTCCGCTTTCCCGCGAAACAGTTTAGCCTAGCGCTGGATAGACGAAAATGACGACCAAGAGGTGAACAATGGACGACCAGACACGGATCGAGCTTGAAGCTGCCGCATTCCGACGCTTGCAAAAGCACCTGATGGAAGACCGCCCGGATGCCCAGAACATCGACATGATGAATCTGGCCGGTTTTTGCCGGAACTGCCTGTCACGCTGGTATCAGGAAGCGGCGAACGCGCGCGGGATCGAAATGACCAAGGACGAAGGGCGCGAGGCCTTCTATGGCATGCCCTTTGCCGAATGGAAGGCCAAGTACCAGACCGAAGCATCGCCCGAGGCACAAGAAGCGTTCAAGACGTCGCACGGTTAGGGGCACGTAACTTGTAGCCGCATTTTCCAAGTTGGATGTGGCGCATCGTTACACGATATCGGATTTGCAGCGATAGCATCAGATGTCGCACATTAGAAATAATCAGGGAGCTTCTTGGGGCCTGAATGCCGCGTAATCCTGATTGGTTCGGCCAATTCGGGAGCCTTGGCCCCTCTTCTGGCCGACATCCGGTGTGCCCAATCATATCTGCGATATACTCCGTGATAGTCGACACCATCGCCCTGATAGTTGCCAAAATGCATATTTTCCGGCCGCATACCGAATTGGTCCAGTTTCCAAGGCGTTATGTGTTTCCGTCACTCATATGACTGGCACCCATCTTCTCCTGCGTCTCGGCATCCGCCAGTTGCGCTGCAAACAGCTGCACCCGCAACTCGCCATCCCCAACGACCGGCTTGAAGTTCGCGATCACCGACACGGTTGTTTTCTGTTCAGGTGCGATCTCATCCAGCAGCTAGTTGATCTCTCCCGACTGCCGATCCTCGGCCCTCAGCCGCACGGGAAAAACCCCGCCCTTGATCTGATCGCGGATTTTCGCGTCAACCTCTTCCGACATGGACGCCCAGATCGCCTTGAGGGGTACATCTGCAGCCGTCGGATTGCTAGAAGCGCCTACACCGCTACCTTGCGGCTTTCGTCCAGATAAATCTCGCGCAAGCGGGCCGCTATGGGGCCGGGTGTGCCTGTGCCGATGGTGACATCGTCGATCTCGACCACCGGCATGACAAAGGTGCTGGCAGAGGTGATAAATGCCTCATCCGCCTCTTGCGCCTCTGCAATGGTAAAGCTGCGTTCTTCCACTTTCATCTGCGCCTCTTTGGCAAAGCGCAGGACGGCGGCGCGGGTGATCCCATGCAGGATTTCATTGCCCAAGTGGCGGGTGATGATCGTGTTATCCTTGATGATATAGGCGTTGTTTGACGTGCCTTCGGTCACGGCCCCATCCTCAACCATCCACGCATCATCCTTGCCTGCCGCCTTTGCCATCATCTTGCCCATGGAGGGGAACAGCAGTTGCACCGTCTTGATATCGCGGCGCGCCCAGCGCTGATCTTCGATCGAAATGATCTTGATACCTTTTTTGGCGGCAGGGCTATTGGCCAGCCCCGGTTTGTTCTGGGTGAACAGGACAACGGTAGGTTTGGTCGTCTCAGGGTCAGGAAAGACGAAATCCCGGTCATCGGGCGCACCACGGGTGATCTGTAGATAAATCATCCCCTCTTCAATGCCGTTCAGCCGCACCAGTTCGCGATGCACGTCCAGAAGGTCTGGCAGCACGTCGGGATGCGGCATGTCGAGCTCGCGCAGTGACCGCTCCAGTCGCTTTGCATGGCCATCAAAATCGATAAGCTTTCCATCCAGAACCGACGTGACCTCATAAACCCCGTCCGCCATCAGAAAGCCGCGGTCGAAAATGGATACTTTGGCTTCGGTCTCGGGCAGATACTCTCCGTTGACATAGACAGTACGGGTCATGAAAAGGCTCCTTTTGCGTTTGCAACGTGGTCCATTGTTTTTGGGCCGGGGTCAAGATGAACAAATGCTATGAGGACAAAGCCTGCTTCGCTATCCCCACAAAGCAGCATCAGGTGGATGCACTCCGGCATCATCATAGTGCAACGGGGTCTTGCGGTCCTCGGCCAGCAACAGGGGCGCATCCAGATCGGTAAAGGCGACCCCTTGGGCCAGAATGGTTGCAGGTGCCATCGCAAGTGATGAGCCAACCATGCAGCCCACCATCACGCCAAACCCGTCCGCCAGCGCCTGTTCTTTCAGGGCCAGCGCTTCGGTCAGGCCACCAGTCTTGTCGAGCTTGATATTGACCATGTCATATTTGCCTTTCAACGCAGGCAGGCTGGCGCGGTCATGACAGCTTTCATCGGCACAGACCGGCAGCGGGCGCGCGATTTCGGCCAGCATGTCATCGGCGTCCGCAGGCAGGGGCTGTTCCACCATCTGCACGCCAAGGCGCAAAAGATGCGGGGCAAGGTCGGTATAAATCTCTGCTGTCCAACCTTCATTAGCGTCAACAATGATGCGGGCATCCGGGGCACCGCGGCGCACCGCCTCCAATCGGGCCATGTCATCTCCCGTGCCCAACTTGATCTTGAGAAGCGGGCGAAAGGCATTTTTTGCCGCCTGCGCCTCCATCACCGCCGGGGTGTCCAAAGACAGTGTATATGCCGTTACGACGGGCTTCGGGGCAGGCAGATGCAGCAGGTCCCAGACCCGGCGCCCTGCCACCTTGGCAGCATAATCCCAAAGCGCACAGTCCAGCGCATTGCGGGCCGCCCCTGCGGGCAAGGCATCAGCCAGGTCCGCCCAGCGCCCTGAAAATCCATCGATTTGATCCGTGACGCTCTCAAGCGTCTCACCATAACGGGCATAAGGCACGCATTCGCCGTAGCCCGACACACCGTCCTGACTGACATGGACAGTCAGCACCTGCGCTGCGGTCCGCGACCCGCGACTTATGGTAAAGACCTGCGCCAGTTGAAACACGTCACGGCTGACTTCTATCTGCATGATTGCCCCTTCTTATGGCCAAAAATATCCCCGCCGGAGGCGGAAACTAGATCGCCTGCAAAGCATCGACCAGACGGCCAGCGCCATAACGGAAGGTATCAACCGTGGGCAATCCCATCCGGTCCTCAATCCGGGCCAGACAATCGGCGGCCTCGGCATCCGACAGTTTCTGTGTATTGACAGAGATGCCGACGACCTGACAGGCCGGATTGGCGATGCGGGCCATGGGCAAGGCGGTATCGCGCAGATCTTCGAGACTGGGCAAGGCATAATCCGGCAGGCCACGCATGTGGGTACGGGTCGGCTCATGGGCCAGAACCAGGGCATCCGGCTGGCCACCATGGATCAACGCCATGGTGACACCGGAATAGGACACATGAAACAGACTGCCCTGCCCTTCGAGGTGATCCCAATGATCCGGGTCATTGTCTGGGGTCAGATATTCGACCGCGCCTGCCATGAAATCAGCGATGACCGCATCCAGCGGCACGCCACCACCTGTAATCAAAATACCAGTCTGTCCTGTAGGACGAAAAGTGGATTTCATGCCGCGCCTTTGCATCTCGGCATCCATGGCCAGGCCCGTATACATCTTGCCGACCGAACAATCGGTGCCGATCGCAAGGCACCTTTTGCCAGTGCGCTTGACACCATTGGCAATCGGATAGGCGACAGACGGGATGCGCACATCAAACAGGGTGCGGCCATTCACGCGCGCGGCGGCGACCAGTTCATCTTCGTCACGCAGCAGATTATGCAGGCCCGATGCAATGTCGAAACCCATCTGCAGCGCCTTGACCAATACCTCTTTCCACGCCTTGGAAATATAACCGCCGCGATTGGCAACACCGATAACAAGGGTCTTGGCACCTGCTGCCTGCGCGTCTTCCAACGACATATCACGGATGCCAAGGTCAGCACCGCAGCCCTCCATACGCAACTGGCCGACGGCATTTTCCGGTCGCCAGTCTTTGATGCCCTGCGCCACCTTGGCGGCCAGCTGATCAGGGGCATCCCCAAGAAAAAGCAAATAAGGGGTTTGGATCATGACAGGGCTCCATTCAGAAATTGTGGCATTGGCGGGAAGATTGCGCGAAATAGCTGCAAAGTCATCGCGGATTACACGCTGAACGGCGAGCTTTGCGACAGAAGTTTGCAGGAAATTCAGTAATAGTCGAATAAATCAGCGTTATATTACCGTAAGATGGATCTTGATCCATCCCCAACAAAAAAGCCCGGGCGCTTACGCCCGGGCCAAATCTCAGCGCATCAAGGCGGCGCCTTAGCTCTTGGTGAATTCCGGGTATGCTTCCATCCCAAGTTCGGCACCATCAAGACCCGTGATTTCAGCTTCTTCGCTGACGCGGATGCCCATGACACCCTTCAGGATAAGCCAGACCACAGCGGACGTGACCACAACGAAAACACCGACGATGATGATCGACATCAACTGACCCATGAAGGTCGCGTCCGGGTTGGTCAGCAGAACAGCCATCGTCCCCCAGATACCTGCGAACAGGTGCACCGGGATGGCGCCGACAACATCGTCAATCTTCAATTTGTCGAGGAATGGCACAGCAAAGACAACGATGACGCCGCCGACACCACCGATAATCGTCGCCATACCCAGACCCGGGGTCAAAGGTTCTGCCGTGATCGATACCAGACCGGCAAGGGCACCGTTCAGGACCATTGTCAGATCAGGCTTTTTGTACAGAACCTGTGTCAGGATCAGCGCGACAATCGCACCACCGGCAGCAGCGGCGTTAGTGTTGGCAAAGATGCGTGAAACATCAGCCACGTCACCGATTGAGCCCATGGCCAATTGTGACCCGCCGTTGAATCCGAACCAGCCCAACCACAGAATGAATGTCCCCAATGTGGCCATTTGCAGGTTTGAACCCATGATCGGCACAACCTTGCCATCTTTGTACTTGCCCAGACGCGGCCCAAGGATGATTGCGCCAACCAAGGCAGCCCAGCCACCGACGGAGTGCACGACAGTTGAACCGGCAAAATCGAGGAAACCGAACTGCGAATCAAGGAAACCGCCGCCCCACTTCCATGACGCCTGAATCGGATAGATGATCGAGGTCAGGATGATCGTGAAGATCAGGAAGGGCCACAGTTTGATCCGCTCAGCCAACGCACCCGATACGATCGAGGCAGTCGCCGCACAGAACATCAACTGGAAGAAGAAGTCAGAGCCTGTCGTGGCATAGGAATAGTCATCCGCACCCTCCGCTGTGATACCCACAGCCTCAAGGATACCAGGACCCCAGACACCCGACAGATAGCCGCCGGTTTCGTCAGACCCCATGGCCCATGTGCCCAGTGGGTACATCAGGTTGTAACCGATCAGATAGTAAAAGATCGTCGCCAAGGAAAACAGGCCAACGTTCTTTGTCATCTGCATGGTGACGTTTTTGGAACGTACCAGACCGCCTTCCAGCATGGCAAAACCGGCCGCCATGAAGAACACCAGAAAACCGCCAACCAGGAACAGCAGTGAATTGAGGATAAAGACTGTGTCAGTGGACGGGTTTACCCCGGCCTCCTGCGCCAGTGCGAACGTCGGTGACAGCAGTGCAGCCGTCCCGACAAGAAGTGATTTTGAAAGTTTCATAGACTTGTCCCTTGTTACGCGATTACAGCGCGTCGTCATTGGTTTCGCCGGTACGCACCCGCAATGCGGATTCAACGTCGAGCACAAAGATTTTGCCGTCGCCGATCTTCTCGGTTCTGGCGGTTTCGGCGATGGTTGAAACGACCTGATCGGCCATGCTGGCCTGCACGACGATTTCAAGCTTGACCTTTGGCACGAAGTTCACGGCGTATTCAGCCCCGCGATAAATTTCGGTGTGACCGGACTGGGACCCGAAGCCCTTGATCTCGGACACCATCATTCCGCGCACGCCCACGTTGGTCAGCGCTTCACGCACTTCCTCCAACTTGAACGGTTTGATTGTTGCAATGATGAGTTTCACTGTCTTCCCCTAGCAAATGTGCAAGGCGAGCTACTGGCAGCCCGCTCAGTGAGGACACAAAGCGCGACTTGTAGGCGGTAACAAGGTAAAGCACCGGTTAAACCGGCCTGGATTGCGTCACATTTGCACAATTTTTGCACAAATTACCGCCAATGCCTATTTTTTGGTCAGTCAAGAAAGGATGGCGGCATGGCGGGAACACTCTCTACATTTGCGGGCGGCCGCGTTATAGGTGATCAAAACAGACAAAGCAGTCGGACGAGCGGTACATGAGTGGAAACGGCAAAAAGCGGGCACCGTTGGTGGCCGAAAAGCGCTATGCGGGAAAACCGGCAGCCAGGAAAAAGGCTGCCGCGCCCAAAAAGCGCAAACCGGCGACCCGGCGCAAGGCAACTCCAAAACGGCAAGGTCCCCGCGGGATCATCGGCTGGCTGATGTTTCCATTCCGCTGGGTTGCGCGCCTGATCTGGGCCTTCACATGGCGCATCGGCCTGATCACGGCGCTGATCATTGGCGGCTTTTCTTTGTACTTCGCCAGCCAGATGCCCCCGATGGAAGACTTCACAGACGGGCGCACCCGCGGATCGGTCACAATGACCGACTTCAAAGGCGACATATTTGCATGGCGCGGCGATCAGTTCGGCGGCCTGATCCGCGCGGGCACGGTGTCGCGCCATCTGCGCAATGCTGTCGTCGCCACCGAGGACAAGCGTTTCTACCGGCATTTTGGCATTTCTCCGCGCGGGATCGCCTCTGCGATCCGCATCAACATGAACGCAGGTCGCAGCCCCTTGTCAGGCAATGGCGGTTCGACCATTACCCAACAGACAGCCAAGCTGCTGTGCCTCGGTGTCCCGTTCGACGCCGACAAATGGGAAAGCGAAGCTGACTACGAAGCCGATTGCCGCAGGGGGTCGCTCTGGCGCAAGGCCCGCGAGGCGGTTTTTGCGATCGGCATGGAAATCGCCTACAGCAAGGAAGAAATCCTGTCGATCTACCTGAACCGCGCATACCTGGGCGCGGGCGCGCGCGGCTTTCAAGCTGCTGCCGAACGCTATTTCAGCAATGATGCCGCAACACTGACCCCGGCACAGTCGGCCATGCTGGCGGGCCTTTTGAAGGCCCCGTCGTCATACGCGCCAACAAGCAACCTGCAACGCGCGCAAGACCGTGCCGCGACTGTGATCCGCCTGATGGAAGAACAGGGCTATCTGACCGTTGCCGAAGCAAATGACGCACGCGCGAACCCGGCCACCCTGTCCGCCACAGCTAAGGCGAACACAGCCACATTCTTTGCCGATTGGGTAATGCGCAGCGGGCCAGAGTTCTTTACCCGCGATACCACAGAAGATGTGATCATCCGCACAACGCTGGACCCTGAAATCCAGCAGAAGGCCGAAGAGGCGTTGGAGGCGGTCTTTGAGGAAAAAGTCAGCCCCTCGTCGGTGGCCGAGGCTGCCATTGTGGTCATGTCTGCGGACGGCGCCGTGCGCGCGATGGTCGGTGGGCGCACCGCCGCCAACCCCGGCGACTTCAACCGGGCAACACAGGCCAAGCGGCAAACAGGTTCGGCCTTTAAGCCGTTTATTTATGCAACTGCGCTTGATTTGGGCATGTCCCCTTATGACATGGTCGATGACCGCCAATTATGCTGGAAACGGCGCGGCGCTGCCGACTGGTGCCCGGAAAACTATGACCGCAAGTTTGTGGGTCCCGTGACCCTGATTGACGCGCTTGCCAACAGCCGCAACATCCCCGCGATTGTCCTGTCAGAGGACGTCGGGCGCGAACTGGTCAGCAATGTCGCACAGGGGTTTGGCTTTAGCGGCGATCTGGCCGCTGGCCCTGCGCTGGCATTGGGTGTGTCGGAAAGTTCCCTGCTGGAAATGACCGGAGCCTATGCGGGTATCCTCAATGGCGGCTCTGCTGTTGTTCCTTACGGTTTGGTTGATCTGCGCATTCAGGGCGACAACGATTCCATGATGGATTCGCGCAATGCCGGTATCGGCGAACGGGTCATTCGGCAGGATGCGGCCCGGACCCTGACATGGATGATGACAAAAGTCGTCGAAGAAGGTTCTGGCGGGCGGGCACGGATTGACGGCTGGCAGATCGCCGGCAAAACCGGCACGACCCAAGGCGCTCGCGATGCATGGTTCATCGGCTTTACCGGCGACTATGTCACAGGCGTCTGGATGGGGAATGACGACAACACACCACTCAAAGGGGTCACAGGGGGCACATTGCCCGCCGAAATCTGGCACGAAACCATGGTCCGCGTGCTGGCCGACAAAACACCAACCCCGCTCCCCATGCTGGCCCCTGCGCCACCCGCATCGACAGGTATTCTGACCGGTGAAGGCGGCAAACAGCTTGATGCCGACGTGCAGAACGTGCTGAACAGTTTGTTCGGGAACTAAAGCGTTTCGGCTTTAACCTGAGGTATCAGATAAAGGCAAAACGCCCACGACATACGAAACTTGCAATGCGTTTCCGCAGGGTCAGGGCCCTAAGAGCTTTGATTCAGGTTCTTCGTGAAACGCTGTAAGTAGCACGAGAGTAGGCGCTAGAGCTCGCCCTCTTCACAGCGCTCATAGCGGAAGGCGTAGCCATCCCAGATCATGTAGATGCCTTCGCCAGACGAATCATTCATCAAGATGGCGCGTTCGTCCCATGTCGATCCTTCGCCTGAACACTCCATCGTGTAAATCGTTGCGTCCATATCGTTGATATCGACAGGCTTGGTCATACGGCATTCGACTTCGACACCGTAGAAAATACTGTCTTCTATCTTCAACGATCCACCGTCAACACCAACAAGCGCACATTCAGCGTTAACAGTCTGTTTATAAACACCATCATAAGGTCCTGCGTGGGCTATTCCAGCCAAAACAGCACCAATTAAAAGGCTTGAAGAGATCAAGTTGAGTTTCATTACTAAACGTTCTGAGCGATTCTATGATTCAAATCAACGCTGGAAAGGTCCGCATGGGCAACAATCGGCCCCTTGGCGGTTTTCGCGTTAACTCTGCCTTGAAAAGCTGTAAATTGCGCCGCACTACGACCTGAACAAGACGTTACCTAACGGGGCACACTTTGGACGAGATGAAACAAAAGGGCGAAGCCGAACTGGTCGACGCCCGCAAAGAAAGCCGCCAGCTTTATTGGATGGTCGGCATCTTCAGTTTTTTCGTGAACCTGCTGATGTTGACCGGACCGCTCTACATGCTGAACGTCTACGACCGGGTCCTCAGCTCGCGGTCGTTCGAAACTTTGATCGCGCTTTCGGTGTTGGTGGCCTTTCTCTATTCGATCATGGGTATTCTGGACTATGTGCGTGGCCGGGTCATGGGCCGCGTGGGTGCCCGCTTTCAGGCGCGCCTTGACCGCCGTGTCTTTGGCGCCGTTTTGCGCGCCACAACGCTCAACCGTGCCCCGCGCGAAGCCGCCACCGGTCTGCGCGATCTGGAAGCCGTGCAGCGGCTGATCACGTCACCGGCGCTGATGGCGCTGTTTGATCTGCCGTGGGCACCGCTGTTTTTCTGGGGCATTTTCATTTTCCACCCGCTGATGGGTTTGCTGGCCATCGTTGGCGCAGTCATCCTGATTGGCGTGGCGCTTTTCAACCAGTTGACGACCAAAAAGCCGCTGGAAGAAGCCAACGCCGCCAGCTTTGCATCGGAACAGATGGGCAGCCAGATACGCGGCGAAAGCGAAATGGTGCATTCACTGGGGATGCGCGGGGCCGCGTTTGACCGCTGGCAGATCGCGCGCGGCAAGTCGCTGGATGCCACCATCGGGGCTGCGGATGCGTCGGGCACATTCACTGCGATGACCAAGTCATTCCGCTTGTTCCTGCAATCGGCGATGTTGGGTCTGGGTGCCTATCTGGTACTGATGAATGAACTGTCGCCCGGCGCGATGATTGCCGGTTCGATTCTGTTGGGTCGCGGGCTTGCGCCAATCGAGCTTCTTGTCGGCCAATGGGCCGTGTTTCAGAAGGGACGCGAAGGCTGGCGGCGACTGGCCGTTTTGCTGGGCACCATCCCCGAAGACGAACAGCGGATGCAACTGCCCAAGCCAAAGGCGCGCCTGCTGGCCGATCAGGTGACCGTTGTGCCGCCGGGCGAAAAGCAGGCGTCGCTGCGTCTGATCAGTTTTGAAGTGAAACCCGGTCAGGCTGTCGGTGTCATTGGCACGTCAGGCGCAGGCAAATCGACTCTTGCGCGGGTGCTTACGGGCGTGTGGCAACCGGCTGGCGGCAAGATCCGTCTGGATGGGGCTGCTTTGGACCAATATGACCCCGATGTTCTGGGCCAGCACATCGGCTATCTGCCCCAGCGGGTGCAGCTGTTTGATGGCACGATCAAGGAAAATATCGCCCGCATGTCAATGCAGCCGGACGATGCCGAAGTTGTCAAAGCTGCGCGCAAGGCCGCCGCGCATGAAATGATCCTGAAATTGCCCGATGGCTATGACACCAGAGTATCGGCCAACACGGGCCGACTGTCGGGAGGCCAGATCCAACGTATCGGTCTGGCGCGGGCTATGTATGGCGACCCTGTTGTTCTGGTACTCGATGAACCGAACTCCAACCTCGACAATGATGGGTCCTCTGCATTGAACCAGGCCATCAAGACACTTAAGTCCGAGGGGAAAATCGTGTTTATCATGGCCCACCGGCCAGCGGCTATTCAGGAATGCGACATGTTGCTGGTGATCGAAGCAGGCGCACGCCGCGCCTTTGGCCCCAAGGATGAGGTCCTGTCTGAAATGGTCAAGAACCATAACGAGATCAAGCGTAGTGCAGGCAAGACAGGCGGTGTGTCATGATGATGCCCGGCAAGTCAAATGCGTCCGACCAACGCTGGTCGGCCAAACGGCATCTGGTTTCGGGGTTAATTGCCCTGTTCATTCTTGTGGGCGGCTTTGGCGCATGGTCGGTTCTGGCCCAGATCACCGGCGCTGTCATCACCAGCGGCCAGATCGAAGTTGATCGCAACAGGCAGGTGGTCCAGCACCCTGACGGCGGCGTCGTCGAAGAAATTCTAGTCGATGAAGGCGATGTCGTCGAAGCGGGTGACCTCTTGATCCGGCTAGACGCCAATACCCTGAAATCCGAATTGGCCATCGTCGAAGGGCAGCTTTTTGAAATCCTCGCCCGTCGTGGCCGACTGGAGGCGGAACGCGACAATGCCGCGGCCCCAGTGTTCGATCCGCTGTTGACCGGGTCCGATAACCCGGAAGTGCACGAATTGATCACCGGCCAGATCAGACTGTTCGAGGCGCGGCTGGAATCCAGCAAAAGCGCCAAGGAACAGTTGACCCAGCAGCGCGCGCAGATTGCAAGCCAGTTGGCAGGCATTGGCGCACAACAGGCCGCGTTGGAAACCCAACAGGAACTCATCACACGCGAACTGGCGGACCAGCAAAGCCTGCTGGATCGCGGCCTGGCACAAGCTAGTCGCGTGCTGACCCTGCAACGCGAAGAAGCCAGCCTGCTGGGCCGCGTCGGCGAGTTGACCGCGCAGGCTGCACAGGCTGGCGAACGCATGACCGAGATCGACATCCAGATTTTGGGCTTGTCCTCGACCCGCAGGGAAGAGGCAATCACCCGCCTGCGCGATTTGCAGTATAACGAACTGGAACTGTCCGAGCGGCGCCGCACCCTGACCCGCCAGCTGGACCGGCTTGATATTCGCGCCCCTGTCTCAGGTGTCGTCTATGGCTTGGCCGTTTTTGCGGAACAATCCGTCATCCGGCCTGCCGACCCTGTGCTTTATCTGATCCCGCAGGATCGCCCGTTGGTCATCGCGACACAGGTGCAGGTTGTCGATATTGACCAGATTTATGTGGGCCAGGAAGTGACATTGCGTTTTTCTGCGTTCGATCAGCGGCGCACCCCGGAATTGAAGGGGGCTGTTACGCTGGTGTCGGCCGATGCGTTCCAGAACGAAAGCTCTGGCTTGTCCTATTACCGGGCCGAAGTGCAGTTGAATGACGGCGAAATCGGCAGACTGCCCGAGGATATGACCTTGATCCCCGGTATGCCGGTTGAGGCCTTTGTACGTACGGCTGACCGGACCCCGATGGGCTACCTGCTCAAACCGCTGTCAGACTATTTCGCCAAGGCATTCCGCGAGTCGTGAATTGCACCTTCCTGATTTGCCCGCTAGCGTCCGGACAAAACAGGAGGACATCATGAGCACCATCGAATCCAAACTTGCCGAACTGGGGGTGACCCTGCCCGAGGCACCTGCCCCCGCAGCCAATTATGTGCCCTTTGTTGTTGTTGGTGATCTGGTGCATGTGTCGGGCCAGATCGCGGCCAATGCCGACGGTATGATCAAGGGCAAGCTTGGCGCAGATATGGATGCTGACGCCGGTGCGATCGCCGCGAAATCATGCGCAATCAGCCTGCTGGCCCAACTCAAAGCTGCCTGCGGCGGCGATATTGACCGGCTTGTCAGGGTCGTCAAACTGGTTGGCTTTGTGAACTCCACGCCTGATTTTGGCGACCAGCCAAAAGTGATCAATGGCGCATCAGACTTCATGGTGGCGGCCTTGGGCGACAAGGGACGCCATGCTCGCTCTGCTGTCAGTGCCGCCAGCCTGCCGTTTGGCGTGGCTGTCGAAATCGAAGCGATCTTTCAGATCAAATGACCCTGCCCACCAGCTTTTTTGCCCGTCCTATCACCCATCGGGGGCTGCACGACCGCAAGGCAGGGCGGGTCGAGAACAGCGTGAAATCCTTTCAGGCAGCCATTGATGCAGGCTACGGCATCGAACTGGACCTGCAGCTGTCAAGCGATGGCCATGCGATGGTATTCCACGATGACCTGCTTGATCGGCTGACGAGTGAAACCGGCCCGGTGTGCGACCGCACACGTGCAGAACTTGAACAGGTAGCACTGACTGACGATGGCAGCCTGATCACTGCGCTGGACGATGTGCTGACACTGGTATCAGGCCGCGTGCCATTGCTGATTGAAATCAAGGATCAGGATGGCGCGATGGGTGCCGATGTTGGCACGCTTGAAGCGGCAACCGTCGCCGCGCTGGATGGATATTCGGGAGATGTCGCATTGATGTCGTTCAACCCGCACGCGGTCGCAGCCGTTGCCACCCTCGCGCCCCATATCCCGCGCGGCATCGTCACATCATCTTATGCGCCAAAGGTCTGGCCAGAGGTGCCACCCGAAAGGCAAGACGAACTACGTGACATTCCCGATTTCGGACCTGTCGGTGCCTGCTTCATCAGCCACGAGGCTTCCGATCTGGACCGACCGCGTGTGGCCGAACTCAAGGCGCAGGGGGCGCATATCCTCTGCTGGACAATCAGATCGCCGCAAGCAGAGGCAAAGGCCCGCAAAATCGCTGATAACGTCACCTTTGAAGGGTATCTCGCTTGACGTGCGCACGCGCCCGACCAATTTGCAGACTATGACTGAAGCCCCAATCGAGATTACCGCGCACCCGGACCTGACAGGCATTACCGCTGACGACTGGGATGCCTGCGCATGCCCAGAGGGTGCCGAAGGCCGCCCCATCGATCCGTTCACGACCTATCGCTTCCTAAAGGCACTTGAGGACAGCGGTTCTGTCGGACCGGGTTCAGGCTGGCAGCCGCGCTATCTGACGGCGCAGACCAAAGGTCAGCTAATTGCCGTTGCCCCGCTTTATGCCAAAGGGCACAGTCAGGGCGAATATATCTTTGATCATAACTGGGCGCACGCATACGAAAACGCAGGCGGGCGTTATTACCCCAAATTACAAATCGCCGTGCCCTTCACCCCCGCCACAGGCCGCAGGTTTCTGACCCGACCGGGGTTCGAGGCCGTGGGGATGTCGGCCATTATCCAAGGCGCAATCCAGATTGCGGCCGACAATGAACTGTCGTCCGTCCACGCGACCTTCTGCACAGAGGCAGAGGCGATTGCAGGGGCCAAGATGGGCCTGCTGCACCGCATTGGTCAGCAATTTCATTGGGAAAATGACAGCTATGCCGATTTCGATGCCTTCCTTGCGTCGCTCTCGAGCCGCAAGCGCAAGAACATCCGCAAGGAACGTGCAACCGCCAACAGCTTTGGGGGTGAAATCATCGAATTGACCGGCGACCAGATCCAGCCGGAACATTGGGATGCCTTCTGGCGGTTCTATCAGGACACCGGGAACCGCAAATGGGGCACGCCTTATCTGACCCGCCAGTTCTTTGACTGCGCGCAGGAAAGCCTGCGCAATGATATGCTACTGGTGCTGGCCATGCGGGACGGACGCGCCGTCGCGGGTGCGCTCAATTTCATCGGGCGCGAAACGCTTTTTGGGCGTTATTGGGGCTGCACAGAACATCACCCCTGCCTGCATTTCGAATTGTGTTATTACCGAGCCATTGACTATGCAATCCGGTATGGGATGAAACGGGTCGAGGCGGGCGCGCAAGGCGAACACAAGCTGGCCCGCGGCTATCTGCCAGTTGCCACCCACAGCCTGCACTGGTTTGGCGATCCGGGCTTTCGGGACGCCGTAGCCAACTACCTTGAGGCAGAACGCGACGCCGTTGACCATGAAATCGAAGTGCTCACCAGTTACGGGCCTTTCCGCAAAACACATCAAGAGGAACAGCAATGACCGATAAACTGACCGATGCGGAACGCAGTGATCACATCGACCCGCTGTTGGAAAACGACTGGCAAATGGTCGATGGCCGCGATGCGATCCATAAGACGTTCATCTTTCGGAACTTTGTAGAGGCTTTTGGCTTTATGACTCGTGCAGCCATGTGGGCCGAAAAGCTGAACCACCATCCCGAATGGTCAAATGTCTACAAAACCGTCGAAGTAACGTTGACGACGCATGACGCAGATGGCCTAAGCGCACTCGATGCAAAATTGGCCAAGCGAATGGATGCGCTTGCTGGAGGATAATTTGGAAGACCTGTTGAATACCGTGATCTGGAACGGCAAGACCATTGCCGATCTGCTGTCGGCTGAATTTCTCGCCACAATGTTCGGTAGCGTCATTGCTGCGATCCTCATTCTATTTCTGGGGTTCATTGTCGGGGGATGGGCGCGCAGGCGGCTTGTCAATCTGGGCATCAGTCAAAAGCACCTTGACGAGACCCTGTTCAACTTTTTCGGCAATGTCGCACGCTATGTGATCATTGGCTTTGCAGTTATTTTTGTCCTTAATACCTTCGGGATTCAGACAACCTCATTTGTGGCCCTGATCGGTGCGGCGGGTCTGGCGATTGGTCTGGCACTCCAAGGCACCCTGTCCAACGTCGCCGCCGGTGTGATGATCGTCTTTTTCCGGCCCGTCAAAATCGGTGATTTTGTCGAGGTCAACGGCCAGATGGGTACCGTCAAAGATGTCACCCTGAACTTTATTGAACTGGCCTCGTCCGCCAATGTGCAAATCATTATTCCGAACGCGCAGGTCTGGGGCAATACGATCATCAACTACTCTACCTACGACACCCGCCGCGCCGAATGGACCTTTGGCGTCGGCTATGGCGCGAACCTGAAGCTTGCCGAAGAGGTAATCAGAAAAGTCATTTTGAATGACCCGCGCGCCAAGCAAGAACCAGCGCCTTTCATTCAAGTGAATAATCTGGGCGACAGTTCGGTCGATTTTCTGGTGCGGGTCTGGTGCGACAGGGCGGACCTGTTCCAGTTTCAGGCTGACATGAAACGCCAGGTGAAAGAGGCTTTTGACGAGGCGGGCATCGATATCCCTTTCCCGACACAGACAGTGGTGCAGGTGAAAGGCTGAGCCTGAAAGAGATGCGGCCCGATCAATTGATCGGGCCGCGCATCGTCAATTCGTGTCTGTTTCGGCGTCAGCCCATGGCTTCCAGCAATGTCTCGCCTGCAGAAATCTCACATTCGCCCGGATTTGTTTCGGCGTTCAGAATTTTTATCTCACCGTTTTCGACCAGCATCGAATAGCGCTTTGACCGGTCGACAAAGCCCACAGGCGCGGCACTGAAATTCATGCCGATGGCGGTTGTAAATTCGCTTTCCGCGTCTGCCAGCATCGTAATGCCGGTGTCATTTGCGCGCGTGCTGTCGCCCCATGCTTTCATAACAAAGGGATCATTCACTGCGACGCAGATAATCTCGTCCACGCCTTTTTCCATGAAATCATCGTAGGTAATCATAAAGCTGGGCACATGCGCGGTCGAACATGTCCCTGTGAAAGCGCCCGGCAATCCAAATATGACCACCTTACGGTCTTTCAGTTTGTCGCCCAGGGACACCTGCCTTGGTCCATCTTCGCCCATCACGAGCAATTTCGCGTCCGGTACCGTGTCACCAACCTTGATTGTCATTCAATTGATCCCCCAAAATCCATTTAAGTGTCTTGACCACTCTCATATAGAGTTCTTTACAGCAAGGGCCAGCTATCAAAGGTATCAAGAATATGGAACACATCGTTGTTGTCGGCGCGGGACAGGCGGGTGCCTCTTTGGTGGCCAAATTGCGCAGCGAAGGGTTTGAAGGGGACATCAGCCTGATCGGCGCCGAAAAGGTGCCGCCTTACCAACGCCCGCCACTTTCAAAAGCCTATTTGCTGGGGGAAATGCCCGAAGAACGGCTGTACCTGCGCCCTGCTGCATTCTACGAAGACCAACGGATTGATTTGCAGTTGGACCGCCGCGTAGTTGCCATCGATCCGGCCGCCAAGACCATCACCTGTGATGATGACGAGGTCATCTCATACGACCAGCTTGCCCTGACGGTCGGCGCGCATCCGCGCACCTTGCCTGCTGCAATCGGCGGGAATCTGGATGGCGTCTTTGCAGTGCGCAATCTGGCTGATGCCGATGCAATGTCTCCTGCCTTTGTGGCGGGCAAACATGTGCTGATCATCGGCGGTGGTTATATCGGTCTTGAGGCAGCGGCCGTCGCCGCAAAACTGGGCCTGAAGGTCACGCTGGTGGAAATGGCCGACCGTATTTTGCAGCGGGTGGCAGCGCCTGAAACATCCGACTATTTTCGCGCACTCCACCGCGCCCATGGCGTTGATATCCGCGAAGGTGTCGGCCTTGATCGTTTGTTGGGCGACGATTGTGTCACCGGTGCGCGCCTGACGGACGGAACCGAGCTAGACATTGATTTTGCCGTGGTCGGTGTCGGTATCAACCCGGCGACTATCCTTGCCGATAGCGCGGGGCTGGTCGTTGAAAACGGGATTGCCACGGACAGTCACGGTCGTACCTCTGACCCGCATATCTGGGCCGCCGGTGATTGCGCGACATGCCTGTTTGCAGGCGCGCCGATCCGGCTGGAAAGCGTGGGCAACGCCATTGATCAGGCAGAAGCGGTGGCCAAGAACATGCTGGGCCAAGACCAGCCCTATGTGCCGAAGCCCTGGTTCTGGTCAGATCAATACGACTGCAAACTGCAAATCGCCGGCCTGAATATGGGCTACACCGATGTTTACATTCGCAAGGGGGATGCGCCGGGGGTCCAGTCGCATTGGTATTACAAGGGGGATGAACTGATCGCGGTGGATGCCATGAATGATGCACGCAACTACATGATCGGCAAACGCCTGATTGAGTCGGGGCGCAGCCCTGCGCCTGCCGTCATCACGGACCCGGCAACGGACATGAAAGCCCTGCTGAAGTCGTGAGGATCATTGCAGGCACCCATCGGGGCACAACGCTTGCCGATGTAGGTAAGGGAGACGCGAGCGCGCATTTGCGCCCCACATCTGACCGGGTCCGCGAAAGTCTGTTCAATGTGCTGCAAGGCGGGCGCTTAGGCGACCCGATCTCCGGTGCCCGCGTGCTTGACCTTTTTGCGGGGACAGGCGCACTGGGACTGGAGGCCCTGTCGCGCGGTGCGGCACATGTGACCTTTGTTGACAGCGGACGCGTGGCGCAAAAGCTGATCAAGGACAATATCGCCAAGCTGGGCAGGCAGACCGACAGTACTGTCGTCGCCACCGATGCGCGCAAACTTCCGGCGGGCGCGCTGTGCGATCTGATATTTCTTGATCCACCCTATGGACAAAACCTTGGCCTGCCAGCTCTGCAAGCTGCACAGGCCAAGGGTTGGATCGCGCCGGACGCGCTGATTGTGTGGGAAGAAAACCAACCACAGATCGCGCCTGCCGGATTTCAGAAACTGGATCAGCGCCGCTATGGCGACACATGGATCACGGTGATGCGTCATGCCCCCTGAGTTGGTAATCTTTGACTGCGACGGCGTGCTGGTCGATACCGAACCTGCGACCGATGCGATACTTTCAGAAAACCTGACCCGTCACGGTCTCCCGATTGCGCCACACGAGGTCCACCAATTGTTCGCTGGCTGCACCATGGCTGGCGTTGAGGTCGCGGCACGAAAGCGCGGCGCAAACCTGCCCAACGGGTGGCTGGACGACATCTATGATGCGGTCTTTGCGGAACTGCGCAAAGGCGTGCCGGTCATTGCGGGCGTGATAGATTTGATTGCCCAATGCGACGCGGCAGGCGTGCGGCGGGCCATCGCCTCCAACGGGCCCATCAAAAAGATGGAGATTTCACTGACACCAAGCGGGCTTTGGGACCTTTTTGAGGGACGCATTTACAGCGGGCATGACCATGGCCCAAAACCCAAGCCTGACATGTTGCAACGGATCATGGCAGATGCGAACGTTGCAGCCCAAAACACAGTGATGATCGACGATATGCCTGCGGGATTCAACGCCGCCAAGGCCGCAGGCGTCCGCTGTTTCGGCTACGTTGCGGATGGTGATCCTGCAAGGATCGGGGACAGCCGTGCGCGCCCGGTCAGCCACATGAGCGAAATTGCCGCCGCATTGGGGCTGAAGGCACGTTGAGACGCCAGCCGTTAGCCACTGTCGCCTGAAAGCAGCATTTGTTTGAGGTCCTGCACCACGGCCGGCATTTCGTGCAGGTTCAGCGCTGAATGCAGATCCACCAGATGACTTTGCATCAATTCTTCGGCGCGGTCGCCATCCTTGTCCGCAATCGCCTTGATCAACGCGTGATGTGCCTGACTTTCGCATAGCGCACTTTCGCGCCGCCAATAGAGGGCAATAATCAGTGAAGACCGGGCAATCAACACATTCACCATATCTGTGATCGTCTGCTGACCCGCAATGCGCGCAATCTCAAGGTGGAACTGGCCGGACAGAAAAAGCGCCCGCCCGCGATCACCTGCGTCCAGGGCAGAATGTTCCTGCAAAATATGCGCCTGCAATACGTCGATATCAGCGGGTTTCGCCCGTAGTGCCGCACTGCGTGCGGTACGTGGCTCCAGCAGTTCGCGCGCCTCGAACACCTCATGTGCTTCGGTCAGACTGGGCTGGGCTACAAAAGCACCGCGATTACGCTTGATTTCGACCACTTGTTGATGGGCCAAAGACTGCAATGCCGCGCGCACAATCGTGCGGGAGACGCCGTAGATATCTGACAGGTCATCCTCACCCAGCTTGGTACCGGGGGCCAGTCGATGTTCGTGGATCGCACGTGACAAGGCAGCGGCGATGCCTGCGCTCGAAACCGGGGAATCACTAGCGGTATTTGTTGCGGCCATGCGGTGCTCCTTGGAGCGGGAATGCCAGACAGGTGCATCCGGAACAAGCCGGAACGGATCTTCGCCGATTTACTTATTGATTGTATACAACAATGCGCACAATAATCAGGCATCACATGGGCAGGGCGCATGAATTTGAGGCGGAAGCATACTTTCAGACGCAGCACCGCGCTGTATGCATTGCATGAAGCGGGGTCGCATGGGTTTCATTCTTCCAACAGATAGGGACAAAATATGAATGCTGTGGCTCAAGACCTCGAACTTGTGTCTGTAACAAAGCGGTACGGTGCGACAGTCGCCGTGGACGCCATCAATTACCACTTCAAGCCTGACAGCTATACCTGTCTGCTTGGGCCGTCAGGCTGTGGCAAATCATCTACCCTGCGGATGATCGCAGGCCACGAAAGCGTCAGCGACGGGTCAATCCTCCTGGCAGGTCGCGATATTTCCGATCTTCCGCCAGCCAAACGTGGCACCGCGATGATGTTCCAGAATTACGCGCTGTTCCCGCATCTGAGCGTGCTGGATAACGTCGCTTTCAGCCTCAAGATGAAGGGGGTCGATTCTGCGGCCCGCAAAAGCCAGGCGCACGAAATGCTGGAACTGGTCGATCTGACAGCTCTTGCAGACCGCATGCCTGACCAGCTTTCGGGGGGGCAGCAACAACGCGTCGCCCTTGCCCGCGCGCTGATCACACGCCCGCAGGTGTTGCTGTTGGACGAACCCCTTTCGGCACTCGACCCTTTCCTGCGGATCAGAATGCGCAGCGAGTTGCGCAAGTTGCAAAAGGAACTGGGAATAGGCTTTGTGCATGTCACCCATGGTCAGGACGAGGCGCTGGCGCTGGCCGACGATATCATCGTGATGAACAACGCCGTAATCGAACAGGCAGGTCCGGCGCGCGACGTGTTCAATGCGCCCAAGACAAGGTTCGTGGCGCAATTCATGGGTGGTCATAATGTGATTGCCCTGCCTGACGGACATTTTGCGATTCGCACCGACGCCGTTGGCGTCACCTCTGCCGATGCAGGCCTTATCGAGGCGCAAGTGACCGCCGTAGAATATCAAGGCACCCATGTATCGCTGTCATCACGCATTACTGGCGATCAGGAAGTAACGGCTCTGGTGCCCGACGACACATTCTTTGCCAACCCGCATCACCCCGGCGACCGTATCGGACTGCATTGGGATGCCAAGAACCTACACCAACTGACGGCCTGAACGCCGCGACCTCACCCACAAGGAGAAATAAATGACCGAGACGACCAAGAAACTATCCCGCCGGAGCGTGCTGAAAGGTGCCACCGCAACCGCCGCCTTCACCGCCGGGTCAACATTGGGCGCACCGATGATCTGGGCGCAGAACATCAAGGATGTGACCATCCGCCAGTTCGGCACAGGGGTTTCCAACCTCAATGAAGTTGCGCAAAAGGTGAAGGAAGATCTGGGCTTTACTCTGGAAATGACCGCACTGGACACCGACAGCGTGACCCAGCGTGCCGCGACACAGCCCAACAGCTTTGACATCGCCGATATCGAATATTTCATCTGTAAAAAGGTCTGGGCCGCAGGCAACCTGCAAGCCATGGACACCACCAAGCTGGACAATTACGACAAGATCGTCGGCATCTTCCGCAACGGTAAATTGACGCCAGACAGTGAAATTGCACAAGGGACTGCACCGCACACCGTGGGCTTTACCACTGGCCAGAACGGCACAGAGTTTGTGCAGGAAGAATCCGGCTGGATGACCCTGATCCCCACGATCTACAACGCCGACACGCTGGGCATTCGCCCTGACCTGATCAACAGACCCATCAACAACTGGTCCGAGTTGCTGAACCCCGAGTTCGCGGGCAAGGCCTCAATCCTTGATATTTCTTCCATCGGGATCATGGACATGGCGATGGTCGTGGAATCCATGGGCGAATACACCTACCCCGACAAAGGCAACATGACGAAGGAAGAGATCGACCTGACAATCGGCATCTTTACCGAAGCCAAGAAGAACGGCCAGTTCCGCGCCTTCTGGAAGTCATTCGACGAAAGCGTCAACCTGATGGCATCGGGCGAGGTCGTGATCCAGTCGATGTGGTCGCCCGCGATCACCGCTGTCAAATCCCAAGGCATTCCGTGCGTCTATCAGCCGCTGGAAGAAGGCTACCGGTCTTGGGGTGGCGGTCTGGGCATCTCTGCCGCGCTGTCGGGATTGGAACTTGAAGCCGCTTATGAATACATCAACTGGTATCTGTCCGGCTGGGTCGGCGGCTTCCTGATGCGTCAGGGCTATTATTCTGCCGTGCCTGAAACCTCCAAGGCGTTCATGTCTGAAAACGAATGGGGCTACTGGTTCGAAGGCAAAGAAGCCACCGACGCGATCACATCGCCATTTGGTGATGCACTGGCAGGCGCCGGCGACGTGCGCGACGGTGGTTCGTTCGAAGAACGGATGGGTGCTGTCGCTTGCTGGAACTCTGTCATGGACGAAAACCAGTATATGGTCCGCAAGTGGAATGAATTCATCGCGGCCTAAAATACGACCTGGTGCGCTGCCTTTGGCAGCGCACCACCTCTCCTGACGTTCGGACACCCCATGCAAAAGCTTCGCGAAAACAATGCCCTGATGGGCTGGTTGATGGTATCGCCGCTGGCATCTGTGCTGCTGGTGTTTCTGGTCGCCCCGATCATCATGATCGTCATTGTCAGCTTCTGGCGGGCGACAGAATTTTCGATCATTCCCGCGTTTGTCTGGGAAAACTATGAGTTTCTGTTCGGGTCGCCCGTGACCTACACAGTCTTTCTGAACACTTTCAAATATGCACTGATCACATGGATTTTCACCGTGTTGATCGGATTTACAGTCGCCTATTATCTTGCCTTCCATGTCCGCAGCCTGACTTGGCAGATCGCACTTTTCCTGTTGTGCACGATTCCCTTCTGGACCTCGAACATCATCCGCATGATTTCGTGGATTCCGTTTCTGGGGCGGAATGGCATTGCCAATTCGGCGCTCATTTCATGGGGCGTGATTGACGAACCGGTCGAATGGCTGCTGTTCAGCGACTTTGCAGTCATCCTGGCCTTTGTGCATCTTTACACGCTTTTCATGGTGGTCCCGATCTTCAACACGATGATGCGGATCGACAAATCTCTGATCGAAGCAGCACGGGACGCAGGCGCAAACGGCGTGCAAATTCTATGGAATATCATCATCCCACTGACCAAACCCGGCATCATGATTGGCACGATTTTTGTCGTGACCCTTGTGATGGGCGACTTTATCACCGTGCGTTTCATGTCCGGCTCACAATCCGCCAATGTCGGGCGGTTGATTTCCAATGACATCGCGCTGCTGCAATACCCAAGCGCCTCGGCCACGGCGATCATCCTGCTGATTACGGTATTGATGGTGATTGGTATTCTGCTGCGCTTCGTCAACATCCGAAAGGAGCTGTAGGATGGAGCCGCGCCCCCGTTCGTTCTATGTCCTCACCGCGTTCTTCGTGCTTTTCATCCTGTTTCTTTACGGGCCGACCATCACAATCGGTATCCTGTCCTTTCAGGGCGAAGGCGGCGGGCTGACATTCCCGATGCGGGGCGTGTCGCTCTATTGGTTCTTTGATCTGTTCGAACAACAGGCCGTGGGCGATATATGGGGCAGCTTCCGGCGCAGCCTTGTGCTTGGCCTGATGGTCATGGTCACGACAGTTGTCGTGTCAGTCATGGGCGGGTTGGCCTTTCGCAAGAAATTCCCCGGCTCCAGCATTCTGTTCTATCTGATCATCACATCGCTGGTGATCCCCTCGATCCTGATATCGCTCGGCGTTGGCCTGCTGTTTTCGCAATCGGGGTTGGACGTACATTGGTCCACCTCCGGCTTTGGCTCGCAACTGACATGGACGCTGCCATTCGGGCTGCTGATCATGTTTGCGGTCTTCAACCGGTTCGATAAAAGTTACGAAGAGGCCGCCCGCGACCTTGGTGCCACCCCTTGGCAGACGATCAGGCACGTTGTCTTGCCGATCATCGCCCCATCGCTGATCGGGGTCGCACTGTTCGGCTTTACCCTCAGCTATGACGAGTTTGCACGCACGTTGCTGACCGCGGGCAGTTACAACACTCTCCCTCTTGAGATTTACGGTATGACGACCAATGTGACATCGCCAGTGCTTTACGCCTTGGGAACACTGACGACCCTGTTCTCGCTCTTGATCATTGGCGTTTTCCTTGCATTGGCATTGCTGGCAAACCGCCGCCGTGCGCGTGCAGGGTCCGACGCGGGCAAGGGTGTGTGATGATCATTCTCATCAACCCCAACAGCACGGTGTCCATGACAGAGGCCATGGTGGACACTGCCCGAAAAACACGGCCGGACAGCAAGATTGTCGGATGGACATCGCATGCCGGGCCGCCCGCAATTCAAGGGCCCCAAGACGGAGAGGCCGCCGTGCCGCCCCTACTGGAGCTAGTGAAAAAGGCCAACGCCGATGGCGCTACAGCCATCATCATTGGCTGCTCGGACGACACTGGTCTTGACGAAGCCCGCGCCATGTCCCCCTGCCCTGTGATCGGGATCGGGCAGGCAGGTTATCACATGGCCTGTCTGGCCAGTCCGCGGTTTTCAGTGGTCACAACGCTGGCCGTCTCCGTCCCAATTCTGGCCGGAAACATCGAAAGCTATGGTTTGGGACAGCAGATGGCAAAGGTGCGTGCCAGTGGGGTGCCGGTTCTGGCGCTCGAAACCGACCGCACCAATGCAACCGCCCAAGTCATGGCCGAAATCGACAAGGCCCGGCAGGAGGATGATATCGGCGCCGTGGTACTGGGCTGTGCGGGTATGGTGCATATCATCGACGCATACGCCGAAACCTACCCGATCAGGTTGATCGACGGTGTGCGTGCTGCAACCCAAATCGCCAGCACTTTCTAGCTGTTGAGGCTGGCCATCAGTTGATAAAACTTCTCGCCCTGCACGGCGACATGCCCGCGCAAGGCGGCGGCAGCCTGTTCGGGGTCGCCTTCCTGTAGGGCGGCGACAATCGCCACATGCTCGGCCATCGACTGGTCCAACCTGCCACGAAACCGCAATTGGACCTTGCGATAGGGTTTCAGCCGATTTTGCAGCCGTAGCGCCTGTTTCTCCAGATAGCTGTTGGCCGCACTTTCATAGATCACCTGATGGAAAATCTCGTTCTGCGCGTAATAGCCTGCGTGATCCTGCTGAGCGAGCGCACGCTGGCAATTTTCATTTGCGGCGACCAATCGGTCCAGGGCGCTATCCGTGATGCGCAGTGCGGCATACCTGCCGCAAGCGGCCTCAAGCTCGGCCATGGTTTCGAACATTTCCATCAGTTCAACAGGGCCGGGTTGCCGCACAAATACACCGCGACGGGGAATCTGCTCGGCCATGCCAGAGGCCACAAGCGCATGCAGCGCTTCGCGAATAGGCGTACGCGAGACGCAAAACTGTTCTGCAAGTTTGAGTTCGTCAAGACGCTCTCCATCCTTGAATTCACCTGAAAACACAAGTTGTTCCAGCGTTTCGGCAATCTTGTCTGCGCGTCTTACTTCCATGACACTGCTTAACACGCCAGCCGCCGAGAATGCAATATCTGCATTTTTGTATACAAGATATTTGACCTTGAATGCGAAATGTGAAACCTATGGGCGGTAGATTTGGGCGTTGTCCCTGATCACACCTAGGGAGGAAACAATGAAATCGAATTTCTTGATGACAGCCGTCGCTGTCGCATGTCTTGGTTTTGGCGCGGCTGCAAATGCAGAGACATTGCGCCTGTCACATCAATGGTCCAACACCGATATCCGCCATCAAGTCGCGCAAATCGTTGCAGACGGGGTCGCCGAAGCCGGCGTTGATCTGGAAATCCAGATTTTTGGCTCGCAGTCACTGTTCAAAGCGCGCGAACAATATCGGCCACTTAGCCGGGGGCAGTTGGATATGACCGTCTTGCCGCTCAGCTATGCAGGCGGACAACAACCGGCCTACAACCTGACTCTGATGCCCGGCCTCGTGAAAAACCACGACCACGCTGCACGGCTCAGCGCATCGCCTTTCATGGCCGCACTTGAAGAAAAGATGGCCGATGATGACGTCATGGTGCTTGTCCATGGCTATCTGGCAGGTGGTTTTGTCGGGAAAGACAAATGCATCACAGCGCCCGAAGATGTCGCGGGCTTGCAGATCCGCGCAGCTGGCAAGTCGTTTGAACAAATGCTTGCCGGGGCAAATGCATCCATCGCGTCCATGGCATCGTCCGAAATCTATAACGGTATTCAGACCGGCGTTTTGACGGCCGCGAACACGTCATCATCGTCCTTCGTATCCTACCGGATCTATGAACAGGTCAGCTGCTACACGCCAGCAGGCGACGTCGCCCTTTGGTTCATGTACCAGCCAATGCTGATGAACAAATCCACGTTTGACGCACTCAACGCGGACCAGCAAGCCGCCCTTTTGGCCGCAGCAGAAAAGGCGCAAGCCTACTACCTTGAGGAAGCCAAGAAAGAGGACGCCGCATCTGAACAGGTGTTCCGCGATGCGGGCGTCGAAATCGCCGAGATGTCACAGGATGATTTCAACGCATGGCGCGCATTGGCGCAGGAAACCTCGTACAAAGCCTTTATCGAAGAGGTCCCTGACGGGCAGGCGCTTCTGGATATGGCGCTCGCCGTCGAATAATCGCGACGAGAGAGGCGCCAAACGGTGCCTCTCTCTCTGCTTCTTTTTTCGGACAATGAAGGAAAGCTTATGGCTGGCCAAAGCTCTGCCGTTGCATCGCACACGGGCACAAATCCCTTTTTGAAATTCGTGGCCGCACTTTCGACCGTCGCGGGTTGGTGTTCGGCAGCGATGATCGTTTCGGCGGTTTTGATCACCTGTCAGATGATTTTCGTCCGGTTCGTGCTGAATGGCTCAACCATCTGGCAAACCGAGGCCGTGATCTATCTGGCCATCGGCTCTACCCTGATCGGGCTTCCGTATGTGCAGCGGCTGCGCGGGCATGTGAACGTGGACCTGATTCCGCTCACCATGGGGCCGCGCACGCGCTATTTTATGGCGCTGTTCACCTTGTCGCTGTCCATCATCATGGTCGCGATCATTCTGTGGTATGGTTATGAATTCTGGCATTTCGCCTATGAACGAAACTGGAAGTCAGACACCGTCTGGGGGGTGCGCCTATGGATACCCTATGCTGCCCTGCCGATTGGATTTGCCTTATTTTTGCTCCAACTGATCGCTGATCTGGTGGCCTTGATGTTGAAAATTGACAAGCCCTTCGGGCTGGAGGACGCGTAATGGACCCGTTGACGCTTGGGCTTTTGGTAGCTCTATGCACCATCGTCGTGCTGTTTTCCGGTGTGTCCGTCGCACTTGGACTACTGATCGTTTCCGCTGGCTTTCTGATGATCTTTGACGGGATGCGGTCGCTTGAACTGATCCCCGAAATCCTGTTCGGCAAGCTTGATAATTTCGCCCTTTTATCAATCCCGATGTTCATCATCATGGGGGCGTCGATCGCATCGACGCGCGCGGGCGCTGACCTTTATGAGGCGCTTGAGCGCTGGCTGACGCGTGTTCCCGGTGGCCTGGTGATTTCCAACCTTGGGGCCTGTGCGCTGTTTGCCGCCATGTCCGGCTCAAGCCCCGCGACCTGTGCAGCCATCGGCAAAATGGGTATCCCCGAGATGCGCAAGCGGGGCTATCCTGACGGTGTGGCGGCAGGTTCAATCGCAGCCGGGGGCACACTGGGCATATTGATCCCACCATCGGTGACGATGATCGTTTATGGCATCGCCACAGAAACCTCGATCGGGCGGCTTTTCCTCGCGGGAGTCTTTCCCGGCCTTCTGCTTGTCGCACTCTTCATGGCGTGGTCACTATTCTACACATGGCGGTACGGAGACCGCAAACTGTTGACGACAACAACCTATTCATGGGCTGAAAAGTTCGAAATCCTGCCGCGCGTTGTGCCGTTTCTGCTGATTATTCTTGGCGTGCTTTATGCGATGTATGGCGGCGTCGCGACTCCCTCTGAAACTGCCGCTGTCGGGGCATTGCTTTGCCTGCTGATCGCGATGGTGATCTATAAGCTGTGGAACCCGCGCGACCTTTGGATTGTCTTGCGTGACAGCACCAAGGAAAGCGTGATGATCCTGTTCATCATCGCGGCGGCAGGCGTGTTTTCCTACATGCTGTCGAGCCTCTTTATCACCCAATCCATCGCTGCATGGATCGGCACATTGGATGTAAACCCATGGGTGCTGATGCTTGCGGTCAACCTGTTCCTGCTGGTTGCAGGCTTCTTTTTGCCGCCTGTCGCGGTGATCCTGATGGCGGCGCCGATCTTGCTGCCAATCATCACCACCGCCGGGTTTGATCCGATCTGGTTTGCGGTCATTCTGACCATAAACATGGAAATCGGGCTGATCTCGCCGCCTGTGGGACTGAACCTTTACGTCATAAACGGCATCGCGCCGGATATCTCGCTCAAGACAATCCTGATGGGCTCCCTGCCCTTCGTCGCCTGCATGGTCATTGCGATTGTGCTGCTGTGCGTCTTTCCGCAAATTGCCACATGGTTGCCGAATGCCGTCATGGGAACACGCATGTGAGCTTTTTCAGCGATCTCATCTCGACAGTTTTCGAGCGTCGCTACCGCCGCGCGCTGTCTGATCAGGCAGACGGACGATCCCTGCGCGAACTGGCGATGGACCTGCTGGGCACCCGTGGTGAGGTGTCGGGCAGTGCGCTGGCCCATATGATCCTTGACCGTTATGCGGCGATGTCAACCGATGACAAAATCGCATTCTTTGACTTCCTGACCCACGACCTTGGGATCGTGGCCGAAGATGTGCAAATGACCCTGCACGCCTATCAGAACGTCCCGTCCAAAGACAGCTACCGCGCTTTTGCCGCCGCAAGCGAACCGCGGCGACAGGAACTTGCGCGGCGCCTGAATCAGGTGCCGGGCGGCACGGCGCAACTGGTCGCGATGCGCAGGGACCTGTTGCGCATGCTGGCAGATCACCCTGCATTTGCGCCGGTGGATGTCGATTTCAAACATTTGTTTTCATCATGGTTCAATCGCGGCTTTCTGGTCCTGCGCCCCATCAACTGGTCCAGCCCTGCGGAAATCCTTGAAAAGATCATCGCCTATGAAGCCGTGCACGCCATCGACAGCTGGGATGATCTGCGCCGCCGCCTGCAACCCGCAGACAGGCGCTGTTTTGGTTTTTTCCACCCCGCCATGGCGGACGAACCACTGATCTTTGTTGAAGTCGCGCTCACGCGCGGCATCCCCAACTCAGTTCAGGATTTGCTGGCCGACGCACGCACAGAGATTGAGCCCGAAGACGCCGACACCGCCGTATTCTACTCTATTTCAAACTGTCAGGCCGGCCTTGCTGGCATATCCTTTGGTAATTCACTTATAAAACAGGTCGTGTCAGACCTGTCGCGTGACTTGCCCCAATTGAAAAATTTCGTGACCTTGTCGCCCATCCCGGGATTAAACAAATGGCGCGAAGCGACGGGGCCGGAAACGACCGCAACCGATCAGGATCAGGCCATTGCTGCGTTTTACCTGTTAGAGGCCAAGCGCGCAGACGGCCTGCCTGTCGATCCCGTGGCACGGTTTCACCTTGGCAACGGTGCGATGATCCATGCCGTGCATGCGCATGCTGACTTATCCGAAAACGGCATGAAGCAATCAAATGGCACGATGGTGAATTACCTTTACGACCTGTCGCAAATCGCCAAGAACCACGAACAGTTCGTATCTGACGGCAGCGTCATCGCCTCAACCGAGGTCCGTACACTTGCTGCCACGGTTCACCGCGAAAAGTAGGAGCGTGAGAATGGCAAACCCTCTTTATGATACCCTCTTTGGCCAGCATCACGGCAAGTCCGGCACCTTTCTGCACATGCAGGATGGCACGACTATGTCCTATGCCGGTTTTCTGGGTCTGGCCGCACAATATGCCAACTTGCTGGTCCAGCTTGGCCTGAACCCCGGTGATCGCGCCGCCGTTCAGGTCCAAAAGTCACCGCAGGCGTTGGCCTTTTATGCGGCCTGTGTGCAGGCTGGCATCGTTTTCCTGCCTTTGAATACGGCCTATACGGCGGACGAGGTGCAGTATTTCGTCGAAAACAGCGGGGCGCGGGTTTTGCTGTGCGATCAGGCCAAGGCTGACAGCCTGCGACCCGTCGCAGAGGGCTGCGATGCAGCGCTGGAAACGCTGAATGGCGATGGAACCGGCAGCTTTGCCGACAAGGCCACAGCGCTTCCCGACAACTTTGATACGGTGGCACGCAGCACTGATGATCTGGCCGCGTTTCTTTACACATCCGGGACAACCGGGCGGTCAAAAGGGGCGATGCTGACACAGGGCAATCTTTTGTCAAATGCGCAGACGCTTGTGACGGAATGGCGCTTTACCGCAGATGATATATTGCTACATGCGTTGCCGATCTTTCATACGCATGGGCTATTCGTGGCTTCCAACATCACCTTGCTCGCAGGGGGGCAGATGATCTTTTTGCCCAAGTTCAATCTGGACGTGATGATCGAAAAGCTGCCATTGGCAACCGCCATGATGGGCGTTCCAACATTCTACACCCGTCTTTTGGGCGATGCGCGTTTTACCAAGGACCTTGTACAGCATATGCGCCTGTTCGTGTCGGGCAGCGCGCCCCTGCTTGCCGAAACCCATATCCAGTTCGAAGAGCGCACCGGCCACCGTATCCTTGAACGCTACGGCATGACGGAAACCAACATGAACACCTCCAACCCTTACGACGGCGAACGCAGGGCGGGCACTGTCGGCTTTCCCTTGCCGGGGGTGGAGTTGAAAATCACCGACAGCAAAACCGGCGCCACGCTGCCGCAAGGCGAGATTGGCGAGATCGAAGTCCGCGGTCCGAATGTCTTCAAAGGCTACTGGCAAATGCCCGAGAAGACCGCCGAAGAACTGCGCCCGGATGGATTCTTTATCACCGGCGATTTGGGGCAGATCGACAAAGACGGCTATGTCCAAATCGTCGGTCGCAACAAGGACCTGATCATCTCGGGGGGGTATAATATCTATCCCAAGGAAGTTGAGCTTTTGCTGGATGAACAGAACGGCGTGCTGGAAAGCGCTGTCATTGGTGTACCACACCCCGACTTTGGTGAAACGGTCGTCGGTATTATCGTGCCCGATGGCGACTCTGACCCCGATCTTGATGCGATTGCCGCTAACATCGGCACATCACTCGCGCGTTTCAAGCAACCCCAAAAGCTGATCGTCCGGGCGGAATTGCCGCGGAACACAATGGGCAAGGTACAAAAGAAAGCGCTGCGCGACGAATACGGGGCGCTGTTTGAAAAAGCGCGCAGCTAGGGTCAGGCGGTGCGATCGGTTTAATTGACACCTTTCAGTGGTCTGCTCTGGCGCAAGATATTGCGCCAGAGCGTTGGGTTTAGTGGCCGTACTTCTTGATCTCGCCGGATTGCAGGCGTGACGCATAAGACGCCAACTCTGCCCGCACCAGTTTCATCAGGAAATACAGGCAGAAGATGTTCACGACTGCCATCGCAAAGATCGCCGCATCAGAGAAGTCGATCACAGGACCAAGCGACGCAGCAGCCCCGATGACGATGAAGATGCAAAAGATGATCTTGAACACCAACTCTGTCGTCTTGCCTTCGCCAAACAGATAGGTCCACGCTTTCAGGCCGTAATAGCTCCATGAAATCATGGTCGAGAAGGCGAACAACACAACCGCAATTGCCAGAACATAAGGGAACCAGCTAATACCTGATGCGAATGCCGCAGAGGTCAGGGCAACACCTGAGTTCCCGTCGACAGTTGCGATGGCACTCCCCGCTTCGTTCAGGACGTAGTTGCCTGTTGCCGGATCAATGATCAGCTGTTGCGAGATCACAATTACCAAGGCTGTCATTGTGCAGATAACCACCGTGTCGATCAGCGGTTCAAGCAAGGACACAAACCCTTCGGTAATAGGCTCACTGGTTTTCACGGCAGAGTGCGCGATCGCGGCAGAGCCAACGCCCGCCTCGTTCGAGAAAGCCGCCCGTTTGAAGCCCTGGATCAACGCCCCGACCATGCCACCGGCAACACCCAATCCAGTAAAGGCACCGGCAAAGATCTGGCCAAACGCCCATCCGATCATGTCATAATTCACAATGAGAATGACCAAGGCCGCGCCCACATACAGAATACCCATCAATGGCACGACCTTTTCGGTCACATTCGCGATCGATTTGATCCCGCCAACAATCACGGCAAAGACGACACCCGCAAAAATGATCCCTGTAATCCAGCCCGGATAGTCGCCCACGATACCGGATATTTGCACATGCGCCTGATTGGCCTGGAACATATTGCCCCCGCCCAAAGCGCCCAGGATACAAAAGACGGAAAACAGGATTGCAAGAATCTTGCCACCCGGCAAGCCAAGTTCCGAAAACCCCTTTGAGATGTAATACATCGGGCCACCCGACACGGTGCCGTCGGGATATTCGTTCCGGTATTTCACGCCCAGCGTACATTCGGTGAATTTCGATGCCATACCCAGAAGGCCCGCCAAGATCATCCAGAAGGTAGCACCTGGCCCACCGATACCAACGGCAACAGCAACGCCCGCGATATTCCCTAGACCAACAGTACCCGAAAGCGCGGTCGCCAAGGCCTGAAAGTGGCTTACCTCGCCTGCATCGTTGGGATCAGTATAATCACCTTTGACCAATTGAATGGCATGTTTGAAAAACCGCAGCTGCACAAAACCGAAATAGAATGTGAAGATCGTTGCGGCGATGACCAGCCACATCACGATCCAAGGAAAAGCCGTGCCTGGAATCGGCGCGAAAATAAGGCTGACAAAGGGGCCTGTGATATTTGCAAAGACTTCGTTGACCTTGGCATCTATTCCCATTGCCTCTTGGGCAGCAAGCGGGCTGGACGTCAGGGCTGCAACGGCTGAGGCCAGCCAGAATTTGTATGAATGCATGATTCCGTCTCCTATCCGACGACCGTGACAGGCACATCTGCGGCCATGACGAGGTTCTGGGTTGAACTGCCGAAAATACGGCGGGTGAAACCGTCAGCCGATGAACGCCCGACAATGATTTGTGACGCGCCATTTTCGACGGCCAGCCTGTTCAAGGTTTCCGCCACATCACCGTGCCTGACCAGACCGCTGGCCTTGAAACCCGCGTCCTGCAGTCCGGTGACGGCAGGCTCCACGATGCGCGACGTCGCCAGCGTGATTTCCTCTTCGCGCCGCTTGTGGCGCTGTTCATTTTCTTCCGGTGTGTTGAATGTAAAGGGCGACCATTCGATCACATAAATGACCAACAATTCACACCCGTCGATCATGGTTGCGAGGTTTTTGGCAAATGTCAGGGCATGTTGGCCCGTATCCGTGCCATCAAGACCGATTGCAATTTTCACCGTCATTACGTCCTCCTTATTATAGCTATTCGTTTTTGTTGAAGGGGACGGCAGGGCGGAAAAAACACGCTCCGCCACATCTGATTCCCGCACCCCTCGGTCACCAGTATGTGTGATTTTCAGTGGCGAGTGGGAATTTTTCCCGAACTCAGGGCTGCGGCCTTGGAGAGAGGGTCGGCAAACCCATCACAAAGCGGGCAGTTTTCGATCAGTGCAGCGGATTGATGCCGCGCTTGTATCCCGCTTCAAGCGCTATGGACAAGCATAGGAAGTCGTCCGAACCAGCGGCTCGGACGTCCTACGCGTTAACCTATTGCTGGTGGTCAGTTTACCTGCCCGGCATGTGCTTCCACAGCTTTTCGGGCTGCTGCCACAAGTGCCGCGCCATCAAAGCCCTTGGCATCCATCTCTGCGATCCAATTTGCGGTGACAGTCTCGCCCAAAGCTTTGATGCGGGCGGTTTCTGCCTCTGACAACTGTGCGATTTCATTGCCGTCGGCGGCCATCAACGCGCGCCCACCAACATCGCCAGTATCATGGGCATGCCCTGCCCAGCGACTGGCCATCATGCCGGAATTGGCGTCAATCACGGCTTTCAGGTCCGCTGGCAGGCTTTCATACACATCCTTGTTCATCGCCCAGATGAAATAAAGGTTATAAAGCGCACGGTCCCCCGCGACATCGGTGTGACTGTCCGTCAGTTCGTTCAGTTTGAGCGATGGTGACATTTCCCAAGTGATGACACCGCCATCAACGACCCCCTTGGACAGGGCTTCAGGGAATTGCGGCACTGGCATGCCAATCGGTGTCGCGCCCAATTCCTGTAGCAACAAGGTCGCAGGGCGGGACGGGCCGCGCAGCTTGAGGCCTGCGAAATCCTCGACCGTTTGCACCGGTTCCCCGCGTTTATGCACGATACCGGGGCCATGCATATGGGCGGCAATCAGATGCACATCGGCGAAATCATCCATCAGAAACTGCTGGGTGAAATCCCATGCGGCAGCACTGGCCTCTTCCCCGGACTTTGTCGTCATGAAGGGCAGTTCCATTGCCTCGGCTTCGGGGAAACGGTTGGGCTGATAGCCGGGAATAACCCAGCCGCCATCGATGGCACCATCACGGATCAGATCATATTGGCTTGGGGCGGCTCCACCCAACTGCATAAAGGGATAAAGCTCCACCTTGATGCGGCCATTCGACTGTTCCTCAATCGCGTCGGCCCATGGCTGCATAAAGTAAGTCGGGTTCGCACTGGCCGGTGACACAAAATGCTGGAACCGCAATGTGACCTCTTGCGCCAGGGCAGAGGTTGCAGTCAGGCTGAAGGCTGCCGCAATAGCGGCTTGTTTGATCAGGTGCATCTTTTGCATCCTTTCTTTTCAATCATGTCTGGAAGGGCGTCACCGCTAGCGACGCTGTATAAATAGGCGCCGACACTAAATCCGACAAGTCCGGGCTATAGGTGAATATTGCGCCTGTTTTGTCCCTTTACCGCGGCACGTAGCATTGATTTGCCCCATGCCATTGACGCAAATCAAACGTTGTAGGTCGGATGAAACCTGCCACCGGGGGACAGCGTAAAGATATCTGCGCCATCCGCCGTGATCCCGATGGAATGTTCAAACTGCGCCGACAAGGACTTGTCACGGGTCACTGCGGTCCAATCGTCGGCAAGCACTTTGGTATCCGGGCGGCCCAGATTGACCATCGGCTCGATGGTAAAGAACATGCCTTCCTCCAGCATAGGGCCGGTGCCGGGGCGGCCATAATGGACCACGTTCGGCGGCGCGTGAAAAACGCGCCCCAGACCATGCCCGCAAAAGTCGCGGACCACAGACATGCGATTGCTTTCCACATAAGTCTGGATCGCGTGGCCGATATCGCCAAACGTATTGCCCGGCTTTGCGGCCTCGATTCCCTTCATCAGGGCGTCATGTGTGACCTGAATCAGGCGCTCAGGCTTGCGGGCCAGATTGCCCGCGACATACATGCGGCTGGTGTCGCCAAACCAGCCATCGACGATGACGGTTACGTCGATATTCAGGATATCCCCGTCTTTCAGTTTCTTGTCGCCGGGGATGCCATGGCAGACGACATGATTGACCGATATGCAACTGGCGTGCTTGTAACCCTTGTAGCCGATCGTGGCCGAGGTCGCACCGGCGTCACCCACCCACTGTTCAATCAGGCGGTCAAGTTCGCCGGTGGTCTGACCGGGAAAGACATGTTCCGCGATATCATCCAGAATTTGCGCGGCCAGTCTGCCCGCCACATGCATGCCCGCGAAGTCTGCGGGTTCGTGGATGCGGATACCGTCTTTGGTGATGCGGCCATTGCTCGTCTGCACAGGTGTCGTCCTTTGTCGCTGTCAATTCTGCACATATGGGAAATCTGAGTTGAGTTCTAGAGCCGGACAGGGATGATCTTGTCCAGTGTGATCGCAACCGGAGATATGGCACAAGACATGGCGAGACATTGCACGCCCGTGGCCGTTGCTTTAGCGACGGCTTCTGCATAGGTCGGGTCGATATCACGCGCAAACCCGACAACGTCGCAATCGGTGCGCTGCACCAGATAGAACATGACCGCGCGGTGCCCCTGCGCCACCATATTGCCCAACTCATCCAGATGTTTTGCCCCCCGCGCCGTGACGCTGTCGGGGAATTCTGCCAGCCCCGGCGTCCGGGACAAGGTTACGCTCTTGACCTCCACATATGTATCGGGGCCCTGCCCGCTCAATAAAAAATCAATCCGGCTATTCTCGCCGTATCTGACTTCCGGCCGGACCAGATCGTAGTCGGGCAAACCGGGCACCTTATGGGCGATCAATGCGGTTTTGAGCAGCCTGTTGGGCAATGATGTATCGACTCCGGTGAAATGCCCGTTTTCATGATCCACCAGACGCCAGCCGTACTTCAGCTTTTTCCTGGGGTCGTCATTGGGTTCCGCCCAGAGTTTCGTACCCGGTTCGGCCAGACCCATCATTGATCCGGGATTGGCGCAATGGGCCGTAACCTCGCGGCCATCTTCAAGCCGGATATCGGCCAAAAACCGTTTATAGCGCCGGATCAGACGGGCAGGCATAAGAGGCGTGGAAAAAACCATTGCCGCACCCTATAACGATTCCAATCTGACGAAGGAATACCACAATGCCCAATCCCACCGCCGCCATGCTTGTCATCGGGGATGAGATTCTATCAGGGCGCACGCGTGACGCGAACATGCACTATCTGGCGGGCCAACTCACCGAGGCCGGTATCGACCTTAGGGAGGTCCGCGTCGTCAGTGACGATTCGTCGGCGATCGTGGCCGCCGTCAAAGCGCTGTCTGCCAGCTATGATACTGTTTTCACAAGTGGCGGCATCGGGCCAACCCATGATGATATCACCGCCGACTGTATCGCCGAGGCCTTTGGGGTGCATATCGACGTACGCGATGATGCCCGCGCCCTGCTGGCGGCACATTATGCCAAAACCGGCTCAGAGTTGAACACAGCAAGATTGCGCATGGCCCGCATACCGGACGGAGCAACTCTGATCGACAATCCCGTCAGCGTGGCCCCCGGCTTCAAGATCGGCAATGTATATGTGATGGCAGGCGTGCCATCAGTGTTTCAGGCAATGGTAGCAAGCGTTCTGCCAACGCTCACGGGTGGCGCCCCACTGATATCGCGCAGTCTGCGAGTGGTGCGGGGTGAAGGAGATATCGCAGAACCGCTTGGTGTATTTGCCACGCAGTTCTCTGATCTTTCGGTGGGGTCATACCCCTTTCAGAAAGACGGGATTTATGGCGCGAATATCGTTGTGCGCGGGACGGATGCCGCCAGACTGGATAGCGCCATGGCAACCTTGGAAAGCATATTTGCGGCGTGACCTTACCTTCGGCCCAGAAGCTTTATGCCATTATTGATGGCACCTGGCCCGCGTCTGCCAAGCAGGCGCTGGGTCCATGGACTGTGCGTCTGGATGACAGCGGCAGCAGTCGGGTCAGCGCCGCCACGGCAGAAGCACCCGCCACCGCCGAAGATATGGACCACGCCGCAGCATCCATGCTGGAGGCGGGCCAGAACCCCCTGTTCATGATCCGCGAGGGCGAGGAATGGCTGGACCGCGCGCTTGAGGCGCAAGGCTACGTCATCAAGGACCCAGTCAACATGTACGCCGCCCGGATTGAAGACATCGCCACCGAACGCCCGCCACCGATCACATCGTTCGAGGTCTGGCCGCCGCTGACCGTACAGAACGAGATTTGGGAGGCAGGCGGCATCGGCTTTGGCCGCCAAGCCATTATGGACAGGGCCCGTCCGCCGAAAATCAGCCTGCTTGGGCGTCTTGATGATCAGCCTGCCGGCACCGCCTACGTGGGTATGGCAGCAGACTGTGTGATGATCCATGCTCTTGAAATTGCAAAAGAACATCGCAGGAAGGGGCTGGCTGCCCATATGACGCGCGCGGCTGCCTATTGGGGCATATCGCAGGGTGCCAAATTCATCACCCTTGTTACGACACAGAACAATGGTCCTGCTAACGCGCTCTATACTTCCCTCGGGATGGAGGTTGTGGGACAATACCACTATCGCAGCCTACCGGAGTAGACCCCTTGACCAAGCAACCAACTGCCCTTGACCTGCCAATGGTCGACCCGCTGCCCGAAAACACCCGGAAATACTTTGATGTCTGTCAGGACAAGCTGGGCATGGTGCCCAATGTGTTGCAAGCCTACGCCTTTGACATCGACAAACTGAACGCATTCACGGCGCTATATAACGATACGATGCTCGCCGCTTCCGGGCTGTCAAAGCTGGAACGCGAAATGATTGCTGTCGTTGTGTCCTCGATCAACAAATGCTTCTATTGCCTCACCGCCCACGGTGCCGCCGTGCGCGCCCTGTCCAGCAATCCCCAACTGGGGGAAATGCTGGTCATGAACTGGCGTGTCGCCCCCTTGGATGCACGGCAGACGGCCATGTTGGAATTTGCAGAGCTTGTCACTATGTCCAGCGCCAAAGTCGGCGAAACCGACCGCGACGCACTGCGTCAGGTGGGCTTTAGCGACCGTGATATCTGGGATATCGCATCTGTGACGGGCTTTTATAACATGAGCAACAGGATCGCATCCGCCACCGATATGCGCCCGAATGAAGAATACCATACACAGGCCAGATGACACGGTTTCTACTCTCGATTTTACTGACAATGTGGGGCTTTGCCCTGCCCGCGCAGATTCTTGACTTTCCAAGCAACGCAACCCTGCAAATGGAAGAGGTCAGCGCGCTCGACAGTTACGCCATGCCGATCAACGTGTGGAAGAACGGGATCATGCCAACCGAACTGGTCGAGGGCGAAATGACCCAACAGGCATGGCGGATAGATGCACAGTCCTTGACGACTTTGCAGCTATTGCGTCCGTTTCGTGAACAACTCCGCAATGCACGCTATCAGATCATGTTCGAGTGCCAGACTGAGCAATGCGGCGGGTTCGATTTCCGCTTTGGCAGCCCGACATTGCCGCCCCCCGAGATGCAGATCAATCTGGGCGACTTTCGTTATCTGGCCGCATGGCGGTTTGGCGATGATGGTGCCGAATATATCAGCCTTTTTGTCAGCCGCACTGATGTCGCCGGGTTTGTGCAGATCACCCGCGTCGCGCCGCCCAGTGATGATCTGGACACGCTTGCCACATCCTCGGCCCCGATTGCGCGCGGCATCGGCACTGTCGATGGTGCATTGTCTTTGCAGATGGAAAACGTCGGCCGCGCAGTCCTGAATGACCTCACTTTTGAAATCGGTTCATCGCAACTGGGCGCGGGTCCGTTTGGGTCATTGCAGGCGCTTGCCGATTACCTGGCCGCGCAGCCCGATCAAAAGGTTGCCCTTGTTGGTCATACCGATTCCGCAGGGTCGCTCGAGGCAAATATCGCGCTGTCAAAGCAGCGGGCAGCGTCTGTTCTGGAACGCCTTGTCGCCGATTACGGAGTCGACAGGCAACAGATGGAAGCGGAAGGGATGGGCTATCTTGCCCCGTTGGCAACAAACCTCACAGAAGAGGGGCGCGAGGCCAACAGGCGTGTCGAGGTCATCATCGTTTCGACCCGGTAAAAAGAAAAGCGCGGCCAAAAACACAGCCGCGCCAGTTCAGTACTACACTTGGGAAAATCAAATTACCAAACGTCTGGGCCTTTTTCAGCAAAGGTATGGACAAGAAAGTCTATAAACGCGCGCACCTTGGGTTGTGTGAATCGACCCGGCGGGTAGACGGCATAGATGCCTTGGGTTTCTTTGGGCAGATCAGGAATTGCCTCTTGCACCAGCCCGTCGCGCATCGCATCCGCGTAAAGAAAGCTGGGCAAATAGGCGATACCAAGACCCCCAATGCATGCATTCAGCAGGGATTGCCCGTCATTGACGGTCAACCATCCTGCTGTCCGCACTTGTCGCTTTTCGCCCGAGGGTGCTGTCAGTTTCCACACGGCTGAATTGGCCTGATTGGAATAATGCAGCAGCTTATGTTCGTTCAGATCGTCGATTTTCTCGGGGCGTCCGTACTGCTCAAAGTAGGCTGGGCTAGCGATCATACGTTTGGTGGTGTCTGTCAGTTTGCGCGCGCGCAGAGTGCTGTCTTCCAGTTCTCCGATGCGCACAGCCATGTCGAACCCTTCAGAGATCAGTTCGACATAGCGGTTATTGAGGACCATGTTCACGGTGATATCGGGGAACTCCGACAGGAATTCACCCAGCACCGGTGACATGTGGTTAACGCCAAAATCGGTTGCCACGCTGATCCGGAGCAGACCAGAAGGCGCCGATTGCATCGACGTAACAAGCGCGTCCGCCTCGCCGGCGTCGTTCAGGACACGACGGGCACGGTCGTAATAGGCCAGTCCGATTTCGGTTGGGCTGACCCTGCGGGTTGTCCGGTTCAAAAGGCGCGCACCAAGGCGCGCTTCGAGGGAAGAGACGTGTTTGGAAACGGCCGATTTGGATATGCCCATTTTTTTGGCAGCATCCGTAAATCCACCTTGGTCGACGACCGTGGCGAAAGCTTCCATTTCTGTCAGACGATCCATACCCAATTCCTAAACGCGATTTATTTAGCGGTATGGATGCCTGTCAAATCAGGCAGGAATGGGACCAATGCCTGACAATAAGGGGGTATAAGTGCGTTTGGTTCAACAGCGGAAACAGCAAGAACAACTTTCCCGCCGACCAGAACAGCGCCCTTGGAAATTGATTTCATTTAGCTATGCGAAGTAGCGGGATTCATATATGAGCAGCAATCCGCGTACCTTGGTCAATCGCGCGTTTTGCGTCCAGTTCCGCTGCAACATCGGCACCCCCGATGATATGCACCTTTCGCCCCGCCGCAATCAACGCATCGGCCAGCGACCGTTCGGGCAGTTGCCCGGCACACAGCACGATTGTGTCGACCGCGATAAGCTCCGGGTTCTTGCGGTCCTCGCCCTTGCTGATGTGTAGCCCGTCTGCGTCAATCTTTTCGTAATTGACGCCGCCGATCATCTGCACGTTCTTCATCTGAAGACCGGCCCGGTGAATCCAGCCGGTCGTCTTGCCCAAGCGCTTGCCCAGCTTTTCGGCCTTGCGCTGCAACAACACAACCTGCCGCACAGGCGCGTCCGGCTTTGGTCCCTCGGGCCGCAATCCGCCACGCACCTCTGCCGGGTCGCCGACGCCCCATTCCGCCAGCCATTCGTCCAGATCTTCGGTCGGGCTATCATTTGTCACCAAATATTCGGCCACATCAAATCCGATGCCGCCTGCCCCGACCACGGCGACCCTGTCGCCAACCTTGGCTTTGCCACGCAGCACGTCGATATAGGACAGCACGTTCGGGCCATCCTGCCCCGGGATCGCGGGGTCGCGGGGGATGACTCCCGTCGCGATGACGATTTCGTCGAAATCATCCAGCGTGTCTGACGTTGCTGTTGCGCCCAGCTTCAGGGTGATTCCGGCCCGGTCCACCATCGTCTTGTAGTAATCGACCAGCCCCCAGAATTCTTCCTTGCCCGGGACCTGTTTGGCCATGTTAAGCTGCCCGCCAAGCTCTGTCGCCTTGTCAAACAGGGTCACGGCGTGCCCGCGTGCTGCCGCCGTCAGCGCCGCAGACAGACCCGCAGGACCAGCGCCGATAACGGCAACCGCTTTTGCATCCGCAGCCGGTTCAATCGTCAGTTCGGTTTCATTGCAGGCACGCGGGTTCACAAGACATGACGACAGTTTGCCCCCGAACGTATGGTCAAGACAGGCCTGATTGCAGGCAATACAAGGCGCAATTTCATCCGGCTTGCCCGCTGCCGCTTTGGCCACAAAATCCGCGTCTGCAAGGAACGGGCGTGCCATGCTGACCATATCGGCGCAACCATCGGCCAAGACAGCCTCGCCCACGTCGGGCATGTTGATCCGGTTCGAGGTAATAATCGGGATTTGCACCGCGCCCATCAGCTTCTTTGTCACCCAGGTAAAGGCGCGGCGGGGCACAGAGGTCGCAATCGTCGGTATCCGTGCCTCGTGCCAGCCGATGCCTGTGTTCAGGATAGTTGCACCTGCGGCCTCGATCGCCTTGGCCAGTTGCACGACCTCTGCCCAAGTGGATCCGTTAGGCACCAGATCAATCATCGACAGCCGGTAGATGACAATGAAATCCGGTCCCACGGCTTCCCGTACGCGGCGGATAATCTCGACCGGCAGGCGCATCCGGTTCTCGTATGACCCGCCCCATTCATCGGTGCGTTTGTTGGTATGGGTGACAAGGAACTGGTTGATAAAATACCCCTCGGAGCCCATGACCTCGACCCCGTCGTACCCTGCCTGCTGGGCGCGGGTGGCGGCAGTGACGATATCGGCGATCTGCTTTTCAATGCCTTCGGCATCCAGTTCCTTCGGCGGAAACGGCGAAATCGGGGATTTGATGGCAGAGGGTGCGACGCAATTGGGACCATATGCATAGCGGCCGGCATGTAGAATCTGCATGGCGATCTTGCCGTCTGCCTCATGCACCCGGTCGGTGACAACCTTGTGGTTGGTGATGTCTTCATCCGTAAAAAGGCCTGCTGCGCCGGGAAAAACACCGCCTTCTGCATTGGGGGCCATGCCGCCCGTCACCATCAGGGCGACACCGCCGCGTGCGCGGGTCGCGTAGAATTCGGCAACCCGATTCCAATCCTTGGTTTCCTCAAGGCCCGTATGCATCGACCCCATCAACACCCGGTTCTTGAGTGTCGTAAAGCCAAGGTCAAGTGGTGCCAGTAAATGTGGATAGTGGGTCATGATACGCCTCCCGTTTGGGCAACAGTGCCCAATCCTGACAGAAACGTCACCCCAAAACGCGGCGTCATGATTTTGCAAAAACTGACTTGGGTTGCGCATTGACGTAAATCGGGTTTGCACCCACCCTGCGCCAAACGGAGGCAAGACCATGGAAGCAAGTTTTTCACGGCGCAAGCTGCTGACCCCCGCAGAATTGCGGACACTGTCAGAGCGGTCGGATATGCGTGGCGGCATGCAAATGGCCAGCCATCTTGGTGCCATCGTAATGGTCGGCTGGTTGCACTGGCTCGCCATTGGCACCGCATGGGTCTGGCTGACAGGGCTGGCGTTGGGCGTGTTGCTGAATTTCCTCTACGCGGCACAGCATGAATTGTCCCATGCGACCGTCTTCAAGACTCGCAAGCTGAACGAAGCCTTTGGCCGCATCATCGGCTTTGTCCAGATATTCCCCCGCGACTTCGACCAGATCATGCATTTCGCCCATCACCAATATACCCAGGACTGGGAACGTGATGGCGAACTGGTGCGTGAACCCTACACGCTGACCAGCTACCTGCTATGGCTCAGCGGGATCACCTATTGGCGCAATCGCATCGCAGGTACAATCCGGCGCGCACGCGGGATCATCATTGAGCCATACATCAGGGCAGAAGAAGAAGCCCGCGTGATCCGCGAGAGTCGTCTGCATCTGTTGGGCTACGGTCTGATTGCGGTCCTGTCGGTGCTGACCCAGTCCTGGGCCGCGCTGACCTTTTGGCTGCTGCCCATGATCCTGACCAAGCCGATCCACCAGTTGCAGAACACGATTGAGCATCTCGGCCTGTCGCATAATGACGATATCCTTGAAAATACCCGCTCAACCCGCGCGAACGCCCTGCAGCGCTGGCTTTGCTGGCAAATGCCCTATCACACGGCACACCATACATTTCCAGCCGTTCCATTCTGGAAACTGCGCAATCTGAACGCCAAGATCGAGGAAAAGACAGGGCCCGTGCACCGAATGGGCTGGCTGGAGTTCCAGATCGAGGTCATTGGCAAGCTCATGACCAAGGACGAAAGCCAATATCCGATGGACGAGGTCTGGATCATTCCGCGCACAGGTGGCCGCGTGACCCGTATGCCCGCTGAATGAGACGGCTTCAGGTCTATACGTCGCTGTGGGCCATGCAGCCGCATGACCCCACGGGGATCAATCTGCCATATGATCAGGTTTGCGAAATGGTGGCAAAGGCTGGTTTCGATGGGATGGCGATTGATCTAGGGGCCTCCGACGTTGCTGTGGCCCATGCGGTGCGCCCTCATATGGAGGCAAATAACCTGACCCCCTTGATCGTGGCCTTTCCCAAAACCATCGAAAGTCTTGAAGACACGCTGCATATGGCCGCCGACTTTGGCGCGCCCTTTGTTGACGTGATCGGACAGGTAATGCCAATTGTACTTGATGAAATGGTGCCTGTGATCGAAGCCTGGATTGCAATGGCCGACCGCATCGGCGTGCCGGTCCAGTTTGAAACCCACCGGAACTGCATCACGAACGACCTTTACACGACCCTGCAACTGTTGGACCGCATCCCCGACATGCGGATCTGTGCCGACCTGTCACATTATGTCGTGGACCGCGAATTCTGGTACCCCCTTTCCGACCACGACAAGGGCCTGATCAGTCGGGTCTTGCAGCGCTCGGACAGTTTTCAAGGGCGCGTTGCCTCGCGTCAGCAAATCCAGCTACAGCTGGATTTTCCGCAAAATCAAAAATGGGTGGCGCTTTTCAGGGACTGGTGGCGCGAAGGCTTGGCCGATTGGCGGGCACGCAACCGGACAGGCGATTGCATCTTTGCGTGCGAACTGGGCCCACCTGAATATGCCATGACAGGGCCGGACGGGGTCGAGATGTCAAACCGCTGGGAAGAGGCGCAGATAATCATGCGCTGGGTCCGCGACATTTGGGATGACTTGGGCGGCGACGATCCGGAAACAGACACCACGCCTTTCTGATCTAACCATCATTTCGAGTAGCAGCCCGTCAAGGTCCGCAATGCGGGACGTAACGGACCCCGCGCCATGATTGGTTTGCTACGCTTGAAACTCAAACTGAGACAAGGAAATTTGTTCGATCAGCTTATTAGTCCGAGCTGCCGAGCAATGGTTGCGCTGTCGTAATAATCTCGGCCCTCGACCACCATGCCGTCTTTGACGCGCATCACTGAGCAATACCGGACTTCAGCTCTCTTGCCGGTCGGCTGGAAATCTCCAAGACTTGAGCGCAGAACTCCGGTATGTGTTCCGGTGTTCCGAAACTCGACCGTCGCCCACTGCCCGTCTTGGCTGACCATGACGTTTTCGACTTTGCAAAGTCCATCCGGGAAGGCCTCTCGCCAGCGATAGTAGTCGGACTGGTAGGCTTCCTTGCCAGGAAGCTTCTCGCCGCGGGCAATATCTTCGAAAGCACAGTCATCAGCGATCACCTCCATGCCGCGATCGGGATCGCGCATATCCCACGACTCGTGAAATTGTCGGACAACCTTTTCAGTAGGGTGCATGATCTTGGCCCTTTTGGGTGTAGGTGCGTCGAGGTTAGCAGTAGACCTTCACAAGTCCACTGGAAAAATTTATTTCGGGCTCAAATCGGTCATCCATCGCACCAAGAGCAGAGTTCGCTTCGTGTCGTCTTATGACACAATGATCAAAGTTATGTGCCGTTTCACAAAGGACAGGGCGGGCAACAAAAAAGGGGCGGCCCTGTGGCCACCCCTTTCAAAACGCATTTTCGGGTAGCAGTTACGGCAGCAGCACTGCGTTGATGACGTGGATCACACCGTTTGATGCGATAATGTCTGCTGTGATGACGTTTGAATCCTCGACCTTCACGCCATCGCGTCCATCAATGTGCACATCGGCGCCGTTGACTGTTGCTACGCTCAACCGCTGGCCAGCCAACTGGTCAGATGTCACAGCACCGGGTACGACATGGTATGTCAGGATGGCGGTCAGCTGATCCTTGTTTTCCGGCAGCAGCAGGCTTTCGACTGTGCCTGCGGGCAGGGCCGCAAAAGCTTCGTCTGTTGGCGCGAACACGGTGAACGGTCCGTCACCTTTCAGGGTCTCGACAAGGCCAGCCGCCTGAACAGCCGCCACCAGCGTTGTAAAGCTACCGTTGGACACGGCGATATCGACGATATCAGGCTCTTTTTCCATGGTCGGGCTACATGCTGCAATTGCGGCGAATGCAGCGGCGGCGAATGTTGTCTTAAATGCGAAGCGACGGTTCATTGTAGGTTCCTTTCAAGTCCCTGTTAACAAAGTTGTTACGCCCCGCCCCTTGAGTTGGTTCTTTTTCTGACAATTTGTTGATGTGATGTATTAAATTGATCCAGCAGACGATTTGTAGCGTGGGGCGCCTAGCTTTCGTTACAGTGCCGCCGAAACGATTTTTTGAGCATATCCAGTTCACTACGCAGAAGGCTGATTTCGGACCGGATATCTGCGGCCATTGCCTCGCCCGACAATAGCGTGAAGCTGTCGAGTACGGCATCGTTTTCATCATAGAAAATGACCGTCTGGACCCCGTCACTGATTATCTGGGCGGGCAGCGAAAGGCGCACCAGCCAGACATCAGGCGCCTCCCCCTGCACCAACGCCAGCCCTTCAAGGTCCTTATCCAGATGGGCCGCGCGCAACACAGGCATTTCAGAGCCAGCACCACGCAACTCGCCTTCCCAAACGCCCGCAATCAGCCGTGTTTTCGTGAGTGTCAAATCAGCCATTGGTCCCCTGCCATTCCGTCAGATCTCCGCCCGGGGATAGCGGCAAAAATTGAGGTCGCGCAATGTGACCTTGTTCATCCCCGGATTTTCAAAGATCAGGTCCAACCACATTTTTTCGACCCGTTTGACATTCAATTCGCCGTAAGCAAGGTCGAAAGCGAGGGTTGCTTCGGTTTCATCATCCGGAACGGTCAACAGGTATTCCTGTACGTTCGGGCCGTGTTTGACGTTCAAACGGGCGTAAATTTTCATGGGATGTTCGCGTTCAACCGTCGCTGCAAGCTGGATCAGATACTGCTTGCGAAACGCTTCACAAACCTTGTCAGGCAAGTCGATGACCAGCGACAGGAAACTGCCCTGAAAGCCAAAGATCTCCATCGCGACCCCGAAAGGGGCAAGGTCATGGTCGCGGCTGTTGCGGACTTGTTGCAGCGAAATCTCTGACAGGGGACAGTCATGAAAGACCCTCAATTCTGTCCCAAGCCTTGCTTTGCTGCCGGCGGGTGCGATGCCCCTATGTGGCAAGGCACCGCGCCACAGTCGCGGCCGCCATGACCAGTCTGTGCCCGCAGGCCGGGCAAAGGTGCTTGACCCGATCCGCGGCAAGCCCAGGCGACCGTCGGCAATATGCGACAATTCCTGCAAGGGCACGCACAACTGACGCGCCATCTGGCGCTGGGCCCGCAACGTCGCAAGTTCCGCAGTCTCCGCTTCACGTGCGGCCTGGGTCCAACCAGTCAACATCAGACGATGGCGAAGCTTGCTGATAATGTTGTGTGGCTTCACCACCCTCTGCGCCCCTCGGGTTGGTTGACCGTCTGTTCGATTTTGTCAAACAGACGTCAATATTTACATAATTTACGCTTCTGGCTACGCACGCGGCTGTCCGTCGCCTGTACCGACCAGACCAGTGATGATCAGATCAAGCAACCATGCCCCCGACTCGTCAGACAAGGGCGACACAGCCAGCCCCCGCACGGCCACGGTCACAAGCCGTCCGTTGATGTCTGTAAACGCCCGCCATTCCTCTGCCCCGAGCCCGGCAAGCGGTGGTGCCCCGTTGTCGGTAAATTGCACGGTAACAGTGTTTTCCTCTTTGACAGTCTCGTTGACGGTGATCACCTGCGCATCCCCGTCTGCACTCAATAGGGCAGCACCCGCGTCCGAAGCCAGAAAACTGGCCAAATCATCCTCTGATCCGATGACTGCCCCGCTGTCGGCGGCCCCGACCTGCAATGTCGCTACACCCAGCACATCGGGCGCGGCATCACCAACCCCCAACGTGGCGCAAGGGGCCATGATCACAAATCCGGCCCCCGCATCACTGGCTGCGGGGTCAACGCAGTAGCCGGCAGGCGCAGTGGCGACGATGCCTGCATCTGCCAGCCTGAGCGATTTCTGTGGCGCAACAGTAGCGGACGAACAACCTGCGGCGGCACAGACCACCGCCAGTCCGGACAAGACATGCCGCAACGTCTAGAGGTCCATATAGATGTGCTTTTCACCTTTGGCACCGGGATGGGTCAGCGCCCCAAGCCGGGTCGAGCCCACAAGCTGCGCATATTTCCATAGCGCACCGGACGCATAAATGGTTTCGCGCGGCCCTTTCCAGTTGGCCTTGCGCTCCGCCAGTTCCTCATCGCTCAGGTCAACGCTGAGTTCACCGGTGATCGCGTTCAGCGTGATCATGTCGCCATTTTCCACCAGCGCGATGGGGCCGCCATGGGCCGCCTCTGGCCCGACATGGCCCACGCAGAACCCGCGCGTCGCGCCCGAAAAACGGCCATCGGTGATCAGGGCAACCTTTTTGCCCATGCCCTGACCGGACAGGGCCGCCGTGGTTGCCAGCATTTCGCGCATTCCTGGACCGCCAGAGGGGCCTTCGTTGCGGATCACGATGACTTCGCCTTCTTCATATTGACGGGCTTTGACAGCTTCAAATGCGTCCTCTTCGCATTCGAACACGCGGGCAGGACCCGTGAATGTCTGTTCTTGTGTGGACATACCGGCCACTTTTACAATTGCCCCTTCGGGTGCCAAGTTCCCCTTGAGCCCCACAACGCCACCCGTGGCTGTGATCGGCGTTTCGACTGGGTAGATGACCTTGCCGTCGGCTTCGCCCTTAATCATGTCGAGTTCTTCGCCAATCTCGCGGCCAGAGGCTGTCATGCAGTCTTCGTGCATCAGGCCTGCCTTGCGCAGCTCTTTCATCACGACGGGCACGCCGCCTGCCTCGTACAGGTCCTTGGCCACATACTGACCGCCGGGCTTGAGGTCGACAAAATATGGTGTGTCGCGGAAAATGTCGCAGACGTCGAACAGGTCAAAGTCAATCCCGGCCTCTGCCGCGATTGCAGGCAGGTGCAGTCCGGCATTTGTTGATCCGCCGGTGCAGGCCACTACCCGCGCCGCATTTTCAAGCGACTTGCGCGTCACGATATCGCGGGCACGTATGTTCTTTTCGATCAGGTTCATGACCGCCTCACCAGAAGCAACACCGTAATGATCGCGGCTTTCGTAAGGTGCAGGCGCGCCAGACGAATTCAGCAACGCAAGGCCCACAGCCTCGCTCACGCAGGCCATCGTATTGGCAGTGAATTGCCCGCCACAGGCCCCGGCAGAGGGGCAAGCCACCCGTTCAAGCACTTCCAGTTCGGCATCGGACATGTTGCCCGCCTGATGTTTGCCCACAGCCTCGAAGACGTCCTGCACCGTGACATCCTGACCATTCAGGCGGCCCGGCAGGATCGACCCGCCGTAGATAAAGACCGACGGGGTATTCAGACGTACCATCGCCATCATCATGCCCGGCAGGGATTTGTCACAGCCTGCAAGTCCCACAATGGCATCATAGCAATGGCCGCGCATCGTCAGTTCAACCGTGTCTGCGATCGCTTCACGCGACGCCAGCGACGACCGCATGCCCTCGTGGCCCATCGCAATACCGTCGGTCACGGTGATGGTTGTGAATTCGCGGGGGGTGCCCATCCCCTTCTTGACGCCAAGCTTGACAGCCTGCGCCTGCCGGTTCAGCGCAATGTTACAGGGTGCCGCCTCGTTCCAGCAGGTCGCAACACCCACCCACGGCTGGGCAATTGCTTCTTCATCCAGACCCATGGCGTAGAAATAGGACCTGTGCGGCGCGCGGCTTGGCCCTTCGGTCACATGGCGGCTGGGCAGGTTGGTTTTGTCGGTCTTGCCTTTGAGCATTGTCTCTCACTCCCGGAATTCAGTCCAGAAAGGGTCTAAAAGCCGGACCGTCCCAACGCAAGGCGGAATGCGCAGTTGCAGCCACGTCCGCAAGCTGCCTAATGTCGGCCATGAAAGACCATTACACGCCACTCGCTGACTTTGCACAGGCCGCCCGGCCCGTCACTTCCCCCTCTCGGGTGGTGTTCATGGTGGCATCATTTGCGCTCTTCTTCCTGCTGACGCCCGTCCTGATCAGCATTCTGCTGCCAGCCAATTTGCGCATTGCGTATCAGGAAGGCACCACAGCTTTGGGGACGCTGCTGCAATTTGCGAGCTTCGGTCTGCCCGCCGCAGCGTTTGTCTGGACATTGCAGCGCGTGCACCAGCGCGGATTCTGGTCGCTGATCGGGCCCTATCAAATGGCTTTTACCGATTTTCGGAAAGTTGCCATTGGCGTGGGCGGGGTTTTTCTGGCCCTTGAGGTCCTCCCGCCTTGGGTCGTGTTCAGCGAACTGGCCGACATACGCCCCATCGGCATCTGGGTGATGTTGTGGCCGTTTGCCTTTCTTGCAGTCCTTGTTCAGGTCACAACCGAAGAGATACTTTTTCGCGGTTATCTGCAACAGCAACTGGCCTGCCTTTCAAACAGCCGTTGGGTCTGGATGGTCGGACCGTCACTTCTGTTTGGGGTCGTTCACTACTGGAACGGCAACAGCGCGCCCGAAGGTGTCGTGTATGTCTTTTTTGCCACCATCCTTGGGATTGCCTGTGCGGATCTGACGGCACGCACCGGCAATCTGGGGGCAGCGATTGGGCTGCATCAGATTGTGAACATTTTCTCGTTGATGGTGATTGGCGTCGAAGGCTGGCCCAACTCCGGCCTCGCTCTGTTTCTTTATCCCTACGAAGACCCTGATAGATACAGCGCGCTCATCGCCCAGTTCCCCATGATCTGGAGCATACAGCAACTGCTTATGCTTGGCTTGTCTGTCCTGAGCGTCTGGCTGGCCGCACGCATCGCGCTGCGCAGATAGCTGGCACAGGCATGTCGCATTTGTCATTGCGACCTTTTTCGATTTCGAGCAGAGGTAGCGCAGATCAGCGGCGCGCATCGCCTGTGCAAAGAATAACGATCGCCTACGCCGCGCAAACCGCTGATTTTTCGTGAAATCCACGCTGACGGCACAGGATGAACGGGTCCTGTCCGTGGTACGTATTTAAGTATGACTGCTCAACGACGGTCCAGTTCCACCCTTTGCCTTCAGCGCACTGATTGCATTTTACCTTACAGCGGCATATCTGAGGCGCGATAACGCAAAAGGTTGCACGATGAACTGGATCACCAACTACGTCCGCCCCACGATCAACTCGCTTTTCTCTCGCCGTGAGGTCCCGGAAAACCTGTGGACCAAATGCGCCGAGTGCGGGACAATGTTGTTTCACAGGGAATTGGCTGACAACCTGAATGTCTGTACCAACTGCGATCATCATATGGCAATCGGGGCGCGTGACCGGCTGAGATCAGTGTTTGACGGCGGTGCTTTTGTCGACGTCGCTGTGCCTGACCCTGTTGACGACCCGCTTAGTTTTCGTGATCAGAAGAAATATGTCGATCGCATCAAAGAGGCCCGTAAAAAAACCGGCGAACGAGATGCAATGCTCGTCGCGGAAGGCGAGATGGGTCGCACACCTGTGGTCGTCGCGGTGCAGGATTTTTCATTCATGGGCGGGTCTATGTCCATGTATGTGGGCAACGCGATCGTTGCCGCAGCCGAGCGCGCTATCGAATTAGGTCGCCCCTTGATATTATTCTCTGCGGCCGGTGGTGCGAGGATGCAAGAAGGTATCCTTGGCCTGATGCAAATGCCCCGCACGACCATTGCGGTGCAAATGCTCAAGGAAGCGGGGTTGCCTTATATTGTCGTACTGACCCATCCTACAACGGGCGGGGTCACGGCGTCTTATGCGATGTTGGGCGATGTCCAGATCGCAGAACCCAACGCGCTCATCGGTTTTGCCGGCGCACGGGTCATCGAACAGACCATTGGTGAGCAATTGCCGGAAGGTTTTCAGCGGGCCGAATATCTACTCGACCACGGGATGTTGGATCGGGTAACCCGACGCACCGACCTCAAGGATGAACTTGTGACAATTGTCCGTTTGTTGATGCGGCTCGATCCGCCCGTAAAAGGCGATCTGCCGCCGCCGAATGAAACAGAAAAAGGCAAGCCAGAAAATCCGCTCAAGCGCAACGATCCGCTCAGCCCAGAAGAGGCGAAGTGACCCAACAGTCGGACTTGATCCTGCAACGCATGATGGCCTTGCACCCCAAGGTCATGGACCTTGTTCTTGACCGCGTATGGCGCTTGCTGGATGCGGTCGGCAACCCGCAAGACCGGTTGCCACCCGTTGTGCATATCGCGGGCACCAATGGAAAAGGGTCAACTCAGGCCATGATCCGCGCCGGATTGGAAGCAAGCGGCGCGGATGTGCATGCTTATACCTCGCCGCATCTGGCCCGATTTCATGAGCGGATCCGACTTGCCGGCGACCTGATCAGGGAAGAGGCCCTGACCGAGGTGCTTGACGAATGTTACAAGGCCAACGGCAGCACACCCATCACCTATTTTGAAATTACGACTGTCGCTGCTCTGGTTGCATTTGCCCGTACGCCTGCGGATTACACGTTGCTTGAGGTCGGCCTGGGCGGTCGTCTGGATGCCACAAACGTTGTATCCAAACCAGCGCTGACCGTGATCACGCCTGTGGATCTGGACCACCAACAATATCTTGGCAACACCCTGTCCAAAATCGCGACTGAAAAAGCAGGTATTATCAAGCGTGGCGTGCCCTGTGTTGTCGGCCCACAGCACACCGAAAGCATGGACGCGATCGAAGCTGTCGCCGCCCGCCATGGCGCGCCACTGCATGCCTACGGTCAGCAGTGGCATGTGACGCAGGAACGCGGTCGGCTTGTTTTTCAGGACGAAACCGGCTTGCTGGACCTGCCATTACCCAATTTGCGCGGTCCGCATCAGATCATGAATGCGGGGGCCGCTATCGCCGCCCTGCGCCTGCTTGGCAAAGACGAAGCCGCCTGCGAGGCGGCGGTCACGTCAGCCTACTGGCCCGCCAGAATGGAACGTCTGACGAATGGGTCATTGGTTGATCTGGCTGCACCGGCAGAGCTATGGCTTGATGGCGGGCACAATCCTGCGGCAGGCAAGGCGCTGGCAGATACCTTGCGCCAACAACCCCAAAAGCCAACACATTTGATCTGCGGTATGCTGAATACCAAGGATATAGATGGCTATTTGCGCCATCTCGCAACGACCGCCGATAGCCTTTTTGCAGTGTCCATTCCGGGTGAAGCCAACACCGTCCCGGCGGAGGACACAGCCGCCGCCGCCGCGCGCGTGGGTCTTGATGCCACGGTCGCCCCCGACGTACGCAGTGCCATCTCGACAATCACGCGGGCAACTCCGCATGCGCGCATCCTGATTTGCGGCTCGCTGTATCTTGCCGGGCATGTCATCCGCGAGAATATGACATGATGCGCGCCGGTGCTGTCGCTATGGCCGTGCTTGCCGGGCCGGCGCAAGCCGCTGACTATTATTTCTGTTGGATCGGGGCCAACGATTACACCATGACCGGCGCGATGAGCGTGGTGCACTCTGCGATCAACAAACCGATCATAACCGCGCCCGATGTGACAAATTTCCAGATCACCGGGTTCCACCAAGGATTTCCCATCGGGTCGTGGTCGCTCGCCAATCGCGCACCGACCGACACATGGGTGCTGAATTTTGATCCCGCAACGAATAGTTTTCTGCCCGGCGATGCATCACCACTGGGGTATACGCAGGGCTGGAACGCCGATGGGACGGCGACCGACTGCGGCCCCGGCGGATTTGGCTTTAACTCGGGCAATTACGCGCAGGATTTCTGTCTGAACGGCAAATGGATCGAAGAAAGCGGCATCGCGCCGGAAACGGTCTTTGTTGTCGGCCAAAGCCCACTGGACGCATCCTGCAATTTCTATCCTCCGACAAGCTAACGAAAGACAACAAATGGCTGACAGCAACCGCAAACCATCCCTTGTGACGCGCGTCGCGCAAGCGCTGCATTTCGTTGAGGCGGAAACAGGTGCGGTGACACCGGCGATCCAGCCTGCGGCGACCTATGCCCGGGATGAAAACTATGCGGTGCGCCAACCCTATTGGTATCGTCGCGATGGCAGCCAGACGACCGCGCAGGCCGAGGCAGTGATCGCCGAACTTGAGGGCGCGAAAGACGCGCTGCTTTTTTCGTCCGGTATGTCCGCCTGCACCGCCATTATCGAACATTTGCCAACCGGCGCGCACGTGGTTGCGCCAAAGGTCATGTATCACGGGGTGCGTGCACAACTGCAAAACTATGCGGCAAAGGGGCGGTTGGTCCTGTCCGACTACACTGCGGGCAATCTGGATGAACTGGCCGCCGCAGTCCGCCCCGGTGAAACTGCGCTGGTCTGGGTTGAAACCCCCAACAACCCGAATTGGGAAGTGACCGACATCGCCGCCGCCGCCGAGATTGCCCATGCTGCGGGCGCAAAACTGATGACCGACTGCACCGGCACCCCGCCCAGCATGACCCGCGCGCTGGATTTTGGCGCTGATTTTTCTTTTCATTCTGCCACCAAATATCTGGGCGGCCATTCTGATGTGACGGCTGGCGTATTGTCGGTGCGCGAGACCGGTGATTTCTGGGATGAAATCGCATTGATCCGCAAATTGCAGGGCACCGTCCTGCAATCCTTTGATGCGTGGCTTTTGATCCGGGGAATGCGGACCCTGTTTTTGCGGGTCGAAAAGGCCTGCAAGAATGCGATGGCCGTGGCCCAGCATTTCGACGGGCATCCACTGGTCGAAACCGTCTTGTACCCCGGCCTGCCCCATGATCCCGGCCATGCGGTTGCCAAACGTCAGACTGACGGCCAGTTCGGCGGCATGATGTCGATCATCACCAGGGGCACAGAGCAGACCGCCATCGACGTCGCCCGCTTTTGCGAGGTCTTTTACCCTGCAACTTCTTTGGGCGGTGTCGAAAGTCTAATCGAACATCGCAAGACGGTTTCCGGTGAAGGCTTCCCCGTGCATCCGCGCCTGCTGCGCCTGTCCATCGGGATCGAAGATGCCGACGACCTGATCTATGATCTAGAACAGGCACTTAGCCGTGCGCAGGGCCTTGCCTGATTTCAGCCGTGTCAACAAACGTTCAGGTCAATAGCTGAAGTTTTCCGCCGATTGATGATTGATTCGCGAATCAGAGGATTGACTGCGAATCACTTCTTCGACTAGATTCGTTGTCAATCGAAGCGCCCCATGAAAGAGGTGTATCGAAGCAGTCTTGGCAGGGCGAGTGGGCAGGCAAACGGCCTGTCTTCTTGTTTTCTTCTACAGGCATTCCCTAGGGCGCGCATGTCGTGGTGCGCGCCCAACGGATTTCTCCAAGAATCAGAACTGACGTCGCATTAAGCAGCAATCAACCGTAGCGCGGTTTTTGCCTTCATCCCGTTGCCGCCTCGCGCCTGTTCTTTCCACAGCGTTTCACGAAAAACCTTTCTCACAGCTTTTTGGGAAACGCCGTGCAACATTCATATGTTGTGGGCGTTTCGCCTTTATCTGATGTCGCAGGTTAAAGGCGAAACGCTTTTATGCCGTCACAAAAGCCCCACGATCAAATCGTATTTGGTTGTGCTGAATGACCTACGTCAATTCTGCCTGTGGAATTGCCAGTAAATTGGCCGGGATATAACGGAGAACGGTTGTGACCACAGACACCAAAACCCATCACACTACCTACATCAATGTTCCTGAGGCTGTCGGTGTGTTTGACAGTTTCGACTCGTTGCAGGCCGCTATCTACGATCTCCGGATGTCGGGGTTCAGTCGTGCTGACCTAAGCTTGCTGGGGGACGAGACGGCGATGAAAGAAAAGCTTGGTTCTGCCTTTTGGCGGTCAGCTGATTTGGAAGACAATCCGGATGCACCCCGCGCGGCGTTCGTGTCCGAAGAGGCGATCGGCGAATTGGAGGGTGCCATAATCGGAGGTTTTTTCTTTCTTGGATCCTATATCGCCATGGCTGCCATGCTGACTCCCATCAGCACGCTGGCCGCCTCAATCGCCGCTATCGCGATTGGGGGTGGCCCCGCTGCCGTCATCGGCGCGTTACTGGCGCGGCGGGTAGGTCAACACCACAAGGACTATTACGCCAATCAGATAGAAAACGGCGGTATTCTTTTGTGGGTTCGTACCGTCGACAAGACGAAAGAAGAGCTGGCTGTCAAGATCCTGAAGGGTCATTCAGGCCGGGACGTTCATGTTCATCCCTGGAGCGAAGCCTGAGGGTGCGCGTCGCAAGGCAGGGCGTATGACATTGACCTGATGCAGGAAAAAGCTGTGCGAACGCAAAATGAGACATTCGAATTCTGTAAACCGCCTCCCCCCACGGTTTCGCGTTGCAGATCGGCTCAATCAATTCGGGCAAATGAACGTCGGGCACTGACAATGTCTGTGTGACAGTGCCAAGCAGAAGGAGATTTATTATGACTTTCAACAGCGAACCATATATGGACTTCGATCAAAACGCTGTCATGGCAAAGCTGCGCAAAGGGTTTTTCTGGGCGGGCGGCGTCATGATAGTTCTGGGGGTGGCCGCGCTGTTCGTGCCGATGTTCAGTTCTCTTCTGGTCGAAATACTGATCGGATGGCTGTTGACCGTCAGCGGTTGCGTCATCCTGTTTGGAGCGTTTTCAATTCGTGGAACAAGTCCGTTTCTGTGGCAACTCCTCGTGGGTTTGCTCACGCTTGCGGCGGGGCTCCTTCTGCTTTTCTTTCCATTGGAAGGGCTTCTGGCGCTTTCCGCGCTTTTGGGAATTCTCCTTTTGGTTACGGGTGTTGCGCAGGCGCGGTTTGCGCTTTGGATACACCCGGCTCCGGGATGGGGTTGGGCGCTGGGTTCGGCGGTCATCAGCTTTGCACTGGGTTGCGTGATCCTGATCGCCTTGCCTAAGGCCTCTACCGTCGTTCTGGGCCTGATGTTGGGCATTGATTTGGCAAGTACCGGAACAGCGATGATTATCATCGGTCGTTCCATACCGTCAGAACCAGTCTAATAAGCACGGGTTAAATACCTGGAACCCAAACAGTGGTGCCGCATGGGCACCATTGAGGGGCGAATACCGCGTGTGGTTGGACGTCTTGGCCTGCGTTCGGAGGCCCCTGTTCTCGCGTCTAGGGTTTGCGGCGTTCCCCGACCTTGCGTCCCCAGCCCTCGGACTGCATTTCGCGCAATCGGCTGGCTGTCCGTTCAAATTCAAATGTCCCTTCGCCTTCGACATAGAGCATCTCGGGCTGCGCCGCCGCAGAACAGATCAGTTGAACTTTTCCCTCGTACAGCGCATCGACCAAGGTGACGAAACGCTTGGCTTCGTTGAAGTTGTTGCGCGACAGGGTGGGAATATCCTCAAGGATCAGCACCCGCACCGCGTCGGCCAGCGCCAAATAGTCGGCAGCACCCAAGGGCTTGCCGCAAAGGTCATAGAATTTCACCCGCGCCACCCCGTTGTGAAACCGCGGCAATTCCACCTGCCTGCCCTTCACATGCAGCGTCAGCCCTTCGCTTTCGCCCTTTGACAGGCTCTCCCAGATCTGGCGGATCGCTTGCCGCGATTCCTCGTTGATCGGCGTGAAATAGCTTTTCGTGCCAGCCAGCCGGTCCTGCCTGTAATCTGTTTCGCTGGTCAACTCATGGATGACCATCCGCTCTTTGAGCAGAGCGATAAACGGCAGAAATAACTGTCGGTTCAACCCGTTCTTATAAAGATCATCGGGGGGGCGGTTGGACGTGGTGACAATGGTGACACCGGCGGCAAACAGCGCCTCGAACAGGCGGCCGACCAGCATCGCATCCGTGATATCAGTGATTTGCATTTCATCAAATGCCAGAAACCTGACATCGCCCGCCAGTTTGGCCGCGACAGGGGCAATGGCGTCATCAACCCCCTTTTTACGGGCCTCTGTCATCTCGGCATGGACCCACTGCATGAACGCATGAAAATGCCGGCGCTGTTTGGGCACGTCGACGTGATCATAAAGCAGGTCCATCAGCATGGATTTGCCCCGGCCCACGCCGCCCCACATGTAAAGCCCCGGCACAGGTGGCGGGGCCTTGCGGAAGAACCCGGACTTGACCGGTGCCGCCAGCCCCGCGCGCACCCGTTCCAATTCCGGCAAAACCGCCAATTGAGCCGGGTCTTGGGTCAATGCGCCTGCCTTGACGGCGTCGTGATATGCATCTTGAACAGTCATGTTCGTGGGATACCCTGACCGGCAATGGTTGAAAAGCCGACAAGATTTGATGGGCCACTGGCGACACACACGCATACACGGTTGATATCGCCTGTCGAGATTGCGGTTTGCTCCGTTATCATGACAGGATTGGCCATACGCGCAATTCTTGGCGGCTTTTCAAATCCCATCGCAGATGATTTTGGCTGGTTGCAGTGCGATTTCAGTCTGACCGTCGCCATATCATTGATCGGGCTCGCCAAAAGTGGGGCAATTTCAGTCGCGCAGGGCAGACCGAATGGCTTCGATCAACTTGTTCACATGGGTGTACGGCAAAGCGTGATCCGCACCCTCTACAACTTCCTGCCGTGCGCTTCTGTTCCATTGTGCAAGCACGCCAAGCGCTGAAATCGGGATCACCTGATCCTGATCTCCCCAAACCGCAATCACCGGCACATCCTCGCGCCCCAGCATACGGTGTTCCGCTTCGTGCACTTCGGATAACATGCCACGCCTGCTTGACAGGATAGACGGCAGGTAGCCGCGCCTGTGCAACTCCTGCCGTTGTGCCATCAGCACCTTTTGCACCGACGGCTGGCGGGAACTCTTGGGAATGCTGGCCAGAATACGACGCCTTGCGAACATCCCATGCACCCAATCCCCCAACAGCGGTGTGCTTCTGCAAAAGGCCGCAAAACTGCTTTCTTTGACCTGGATACCCGCAGCTGCCAGCAAAATGACCCGCTTGATCTGGTGGGTGTTTTCCGCGGCATAAGCCGTCGCGATTTGCCCGCCCATGGAGTAGCCCACAAGCGTCAGTTCCTCTTGTGCGTTCTGGTGGGCCAAGAGGTCGGCCAATTGGCGCAGGAAGAAAGCCCTGTCCTGCTTGCCCTTGACCGCATCCGACAAGCCGCGCCCGTAAAGATCATACATCAGGACCCGATAGCCCATCTGGCCCAACCCTTCCGCGACCCCTTCGATTGCCACCGAGGGCGACGACAGCCCATGCACACACACGGCCACAGGCCCGCGCGTCGGTCCGACCCAGCGGTAGTGTGTCACCCCTTGTGACAATTGCGCAAAATCACCATCGGCCCCATGGCGCGCCGTCGGCCCCACTTCTGGCCGCAACCGCTCGATCAAAAAGGGCAGCGCCGCAAGCAGCACCATGCCTGTGAGAATACCAATCCACCACAGCATCGCATTCTACCTCTTAACTTGTGGCCAAAAACGCGTGCCAAGCGTCGAGTATGTATCGGCTGGTCATGAGATCAAGATGCGCCCCACCACCATTTTTGAAAAGTGTGATATCCTTGTCATCCTGCCTGCGCATCAAATCCATCTGGTAAAAATCGGCCATGACATCCGCGCGCTGAATTGCACCCTCTGCCAGCGGGATTTTCAACTCGCCGATATGGTCCATCGTCGTGTCCCGACTATCCACAAAGATGCGCGCTTTTTGCAGCGCCGTGTCGTCCACTTCGCGCATGTCAGGGCGGTAGGCGCCAATCAGGTCCACATGCTGACCGGGGCGCAGCCAATCCCCCTTGATGACGGGTTCTGTAGACATGGTAGCGCAGGTGATGATGTCGGCGGCCTGCACCGCCGTGGCCAGATCAGCCGCAACCGTGACGTCGGGATAGGCCTGTCGGAACGATTCGGCCCCGGCGGGCGAGCGGTTCCAAACCGTGAATTGCGCGTGTGGAAAGGCGGCACCGTAAGCCTGCCGCAGGGATGCACCCACCGTGCCCGCGCCGACGATCAGGATGTTCCGGCTGTCAGGCCGGGCCAGCCTGCGCGCAGCAAGCAGGCTGTCACCGGCGGTTTTCCATTTGGTCACAAGATGGAAATCCACAATCGCCTCAAGCCTGCCATCATCATCAGAAAACAGATTGACTGCCCCGCCGACCGTGGGCTTGCCCTGCGCCTTGTTTCCGGGAAAGATCGTCGCGCATTTCACAGCCAGCCCCATGCCTGAAATCCATGCAGACCGGTTCAGCAACGTGTTTTCACCCTGATAAAGAAACGTGTCCGACAGTTCGGCTTTGGGCAGCTTGTGACCTGCCACCAGTGCGTCGGTCAGACCGAGCCAGTCCAGATTGGCCTCGCCTTCAGTAAAGGGAATGTTGATCGTCATTGGGCGGCCTCCGGGCTGAGTAATCCTTCACGAACAAGCCGGTCGGCCCAACCTTGGGGACCATCAAACAGATGCGTCTGCCAGCCACGTGTCGCCGCAGTGTCCAGATTTTCGCGCCGGTCATCAACAAACAAAAGCGTTTCGGGGGCCAGTCCGCAGTCTTGTTCGACCATCTCATAGATGCGCGGCTCTGGCTTTACCTCGCCCATATGGCCAGAGATGTAGCGCCGGTCGAATTCGCCCAGAAACGGATAGACCGGTTCTGCGATAGCAAAGGGCTGGATGCCAAAGTTGCTGAGCGCAAAGACAGGCATGTCCGCCGCGCGCAATCCGCGCAGCAACCTGACAGAATGGTCAATCGTCGGCGTTGCCATATCAAGCCAATTGTCATGCCACATCAGCACCTCATCGCGCCAGTCAGGATGGGCGTCCGCGGCGGCATGGATCGTTTCGCGAAAACCGTGGCCCCGATCCACCTGATCGTTGATCCCGTGCAAATCAATCGCTGCAAACATGGCCTTGCGCCGGTCTGCACCGATCACCCGGTCATAAAACCGCTCTGGCTGCCATTCGATCAGCACATTCCCGATGTCAAAGATAACGGCATTGATGTCGCTCATGTGGGTCCTTCCTTATCGGGACAGTACAAAGCCCTGGCCCTAAGTCAAATCCTTCACCTGCGCCTCGCGCCAGACGGTGAACAGCCCCGCGCCCAATATCAGCGCCATGCCAAGATAATCCAGCGCGTCCGGGAACTCGGCAAAGACAATCATGCCCCAGACGACGGACATCGGCAGCGCCAGATATTCAAACGGGGCCACGAATGATGCTTCACCAACGCGGTAGGCCTGACTGATCAGATAGCCCCCAAATCCGGTGCAAATGCCAATAAACCCAAGAAACAGGTAATCGCTCACCAACGGCCAGCTCCATTCCCGCAGCAAGAACGCCAGCGACGGGTCCGTCTGATCGCCAAACCGTCCGTCGCCCACGGCAAGCCCCATCGCGATGCACACCAGCAAGAACATGAACTGGATATAAAAGGCCATGGTCGCGGCTGATTCCGTGCCCCCGATCTTGCGTGTGAGGATGTGGATTGTGGCGTAGAACACCGCAGCCACAAGCGGCAGCAAAGATGCAAACTGAAACGCCTCTGTGCCCGGCCGCAACATGATTAACACACCCGCAAAGCCAACTGCGATCGCCGACCAGCGCCGCACGCCAACCAGTTCGCCAAGGAAAATCACCGAAAAGACCGTAATCAGCAGCGGGCTGACAAAAAAGATCGCGACCGCGTCGGCCAATGGCATGGCAGCCAATCCCAAAAAGAACGCCATATTCGATGCGACAACACAAAGCCCGCGCAGCATATGCACCTTAAGCCGTTTGGTGCGTGCGACCGCCCAGCCGTCCGTCAGCGGCGCGATGAAAAAAATCACGATCGCCAGCCCGATTGCAGAGCGGAACATCACAACCTGATGCAGGGCATAACTTCCGCTGAGAAACTTCATCAGCACGTCGTTGAACGAAAAGAACGTCACCGCGACGGCAGCGCAAAGCGCACCCAGTTGGGTCGCGGTGAGGTTGGAAAGCCGGTTCATGGCCAAGTCGTCGCAGGGTATCGCGGGGGAGTCTATCCCTGTTCTGCGTTGCTCGCTCAGACCCCCTGCGCGGCCTGCCTGACCATCCGTTCCAGCGCGTCCAGAAACCGGGCACGGTCGGCCTTGCCGAAGGGCTTGCCGCCGCCTTGTCGAAACGGGTCAGCAGCGCGCATGTCTGCCATCAGATCACGGGTGGCCAGCACGTTGCCGATGTTGGCTTGTGTCAGCGGCTCGCCATTATGTTTCAGTACCAGCGCACCGCCTTCGATACAGCAGGCCGCGAGGGGAATATCACCGGTGATGACCACATCGCCCTTGGTGGCGCGGTCTGCGATCCACTTATCGGCCACGTCCGGCCCGTCAGGCACGACTACCGTTTCGACCAAAGGGTTCTGCGACGGCCGGATGCCGCCGTTGGACACCACAAACATTTTCAGTTTGTGGCGTGTGCCCACCCGTTCGACCTCTGCCTTGACCGGACAGGCATCAGCATCGACGTAGATCACTGATAAAGGGCCTCGGCATGGAAAGCGACGTGATCTTCCATGAAGCTGGCGATGAAGAAATAGGAATGGTCATAGCCTTTCTGGAACCGCAGATGGGCATATTGACGCCGCGCGGCTAACGCCTCGGCCAGATGCTGGGTGCCCAACAAATCGCCAAACTGGTCGTCAGTGCCGGTATCAATCAGCACCGGCCCCTGAAAACCCTTTTCGCGCATCAGCAGTGTGGCATCATGGGGCGCCCATTTGGTTTCATCAGCCCCCAGATAAGCTGTGAATTGCTTTCGTCCCCAATCGCTGGCGGTCGGATGGCAGATCGGTGCAAAGGCCGACACCGACTGAAACCGGCCCGGCAATGACATCGCCATAGTCAGCGCGCCGTGACCGCCCATGGAGTGCCCGCAAATCGACTGGCTTCCCATATCCAGCGCGAAATTGGCACCCAGAAGCGCTGGCAATTCATCGGTGATATAGTCCCACATCTGAAAATGCGGCTTCCACGGGTCTTGGGTGGCGTTCACATAAAACCCTGCACCTTGCCCCAAGTCATAGGCGTCATCGTCAGCCACGCCTTCGCCCCGCGGGGATGTGTCGGGGTAAACCAGCGCAATGCCATGTTGTGCGGCCCATGCCTGCGCCCCGGCTTTGGTCATCGCGTTTTCGTGGGTGCAGGTCAGTCCTGACAGGAACCAAAGGACGGGAACCGGGCCATGTTCTGCCTCTGCGGGCAGGAAAACAGCAAATGTCATGTCGCACTGACACACGTCAGACGCATGTTTATAAACGCCCTGAACGCCGCCAAAACACCGATTTTCTGAAATTGTTTCCATGCCAATAACTCCTCGCAATCTGATATAGGCCTACAGCAGCCTCAGAAACTTGTCACCCACGCAATCACGAGCGAAATGGTCAGTACGCTGATTGCTGTCGAAATCAGAATTGAAGCTGAAACCCGCGCAGGGGCCACCCCGTAGTGCTGCGCGATCATATAGACGTTGCCCGCAACAGGCAGGGAAGCCGCAGCAATCATAACGCCCGCTGCATAAGGATCAATGTCGAACACATAAAGCGACATGAATGCCGCCGCCGCCGGATGCAGGATCAGCTTGCAGAAGGAAAGCCAGCCCGCCACGGCCATACGCTCTGCCGATTTGGTGGCCAGCGATGCGCCAATGGCGAACAAGGCACCGGGCGTGGCAGCAGCCCCGAGAAGGGTCAGAAATTCGTTGATGGGCGCGGGGATGGGAACCGCGTAGGCCGACGCCACCAGCCCCAGCGTGATCGCCACGATCATGGGGTTCGTAACCAACCCTAGCCCGATGGTCGCCAAAATGCGCGGCGACATGCGTCCGTCGCGCGAGCCTGTGATCAAGATCACGACCAGACTGCCGAACACAATCAGATCAACCGCCAGTACCAACAAGATCGGGCCCACCGCCGCCTCGCCCAGCAAGAGGGCCAGCATCGGAATTCCCAGAAAGCCCGCGTTGCCGATGACACTGCATTGCGCCTCGATCGCGGCCTCTGCCACGCTGACCCCGCGCCAGATCGCCACAACAGTCGCAATGACATAGACAACCGCACAGGCCGACAGATAGGCCAGAACAAATGGCCAGTTCAGTATATCAGCCAGCGCCAGATTGGCCGAAAAGCGAAACAGCATCGCTGACAGGGCAAAATAAAAGATGAACTTGGTCAGATGTGCGGTGGCTTCGGGGCTGAAAAAACGGGTTCGCCCGGCCCCATAGCCGACGCCGATCAGCATGAAGAACGGCAAGGTCTTAAGAAAGATTTCCCACATTCAGTCAAAAGTGCCCGTCGTACGGGCCAAAAGAACAAAGGCGCGCGCAGTGCGGGTATCGACAAGGGCCGCGACCTCGCCGTCGGTTGCCTGCTCTTCGAACTTGGCAAGCATCTGGTCAAACTTGCGCAGGAAATGATGCACCGTATCGCGAAAAATCGCGTCTTCGCGCATCCGCCCGGCCGCCAGCGCAAGAGACGCGCGGTCACGGATGCCACCCACCTCCGCCATTGCATCACCGCGCTCACCCTTGGCAAAGCGGCGCCACAGCGCGACATCAGGCTTTCCCGGCTTCAGATCATCCATATAGATGCCATCCTGCGACAGCAGAGTCAGCACATCCTGCGATGCCTGCACCAATTTGCGAGCATTTCGATCGCGCAGGGTTCGGCGCAGTGCGGCAAACCCATCGGTGTCCGCCTCATTGTCGGGGAAATTCAGGCCGCGAATCAGATCTGCGATTTCAAGCGCCGGGTCCAGATCCTCGGACGGGGTGCCAAGCGGCAAGTCACGCTGTTCTTGCGATGGGTGCGGCGCGGGCATTGGCACAATCAGGCGCGATGTCTGTCGGCTTGAGGTGAAACTGGCCACCGCGTCTTCGGTCTTTTTGGTCGCTTGCGCGATTTCATCCAGTCTTTTTTCCACGGATGGTTCAGTGGCCGTTTGTTTTGCTTGATTGGCGAGAATGCTTTGGCGCAAGCCCTCGATCGCGCGGTCCGAGGCGATAGCTTGCGACCGGATCATCTGCCCCACACTGGCCAGCGCCATGACCAGCAAAAGCGGCAAAATCGCTGCCAATGCCAGAAACACCACCGTCGGCCCATTGAACGCATCAGCAGGCGGAAACAGCCATGACACGACCGGCACCGCAATCAGCCAAAGCACCGCAACACCAATGGCAAGCGCTCCCGGTCCGGACCCAAAGTCCGGATCATCGGGTGAAACATGATACGCCATGCGCAAGGCCCGTCCCTTAGGCGAATGTAATCTTGAGAATCTCGTAGCTGCGTGTGCCGCCGGGCGTCCGAACATCGACACTGTCGCCTTCTTCCTTGCCAATAAGGGCGCGCGACAGGGGCGATTGCATGTTGAGCTTGCCGTTTTCGATGTCGGCCTCGTATTCGCCCACGATCTGATAGGTTTTTTCTTCGTCAGTATCTTCGTCGACCAGTTCAACCGTAGCACCGAACTTGATCGTGCCACTCAGCTTGGCCACATCAATCACATCAGCCAGCGAAATGACGCCTTCAAGCTCTTTCACGCGGCCTTCGATAAAGGACTGCTTTTCCTTGGCGGAATGATACTCGGCATTTTCAGACAGATCGCCGTGTTCGCGCGCTTCGGAAATGGCACGGATAATGGCCGGACGTTCAACTGTCTTGAGATGCTTCAATTCCGCATCCAACTTGTTAAAACCCGCGCGGGTAAGTGGTATCTTTTCCATATTGCCCCCAAGGCAAAATCTATCAATCGGACGTTCATAGCCTCATAAGGGTCATACAAGTCAAGCCCGTGAGCGTTAACATGTCGCGACGTGGACATTTCACGCCGCGTCTTGATTGCCCCTTATTCTTCCTTGAGGTAACCGTTGCCGATGCTAAATGAAAGAGCAAGCCCTTGCTGACGAGAGGAATTTTTGATGGCCGAGATTGAACGCGAAGCAATGGAATATGACGTGGTGATCGTGGGCGCCGGCCCCGCCGGCCTGTCAGCGGCCATCAGATTGAAACAGCGTGATCCCGACATGAACGTCGTGGTGCTTGAAAAAGGCTCCGAAGTGGGTGCGCACATCCTGTCTGGCGCCGTGCTTGACCCGATTGGCCTGAACAAACTGATCCCGGACTGGAAGGAAAAAGGCGCGCCGCTGAATGTCCCAGTGAAAGAGGACAATTTCTATATGCTGGGCGAGGCTGGCCAGTTGCGGATTCCAAATTTCGTGATGCCACCGCTGATGAACAACCACGGCAACTACATCGTGTCCATGGGCAACGTCTGCCGTTGGATGGCTGAACAAGCTGAAGAAATGGGGGTCGAGATTTTCCCGGGCATGTCTTGTTCCGAATTGGTCTATGGCGAAAATGGCGAAGTCAAAGGCGTGGTTGCCGGTGAGTTCGGCAAAGGCGCCGACGGCACCCCCGGTCCATCTTATGAACCGGGCATGGAACTGCACGGCAAGTATGTGTTCCTGTCCGAGGGCGTACGCGGGTCCCTGTCCAAACAGGTGATCGCGAAATATGACCTTTCCGCCAATTCGGACGTGCAGAAATACGGCCTTGGCATGAAGGAAATCTGGGAAATTGACCCCGAAAAGCACCGCGAAGGCACCGTGACCCATACCATGGGCTGGCCCCTTGGCAGCAATGCCGGTGGCGGATCATTCATCTACCATCTTGATAACAATCAGGTTTACGTCGGCTTCGTCACCCATCTGAATTATCGCAACCCGCATCTGTTTCCCTACATGGAATTCCAGCGGTTCAAGCATCACCCGATGGTGGCTGATTTGCTGAAGGGTGGCAAACGGGTCGCCTATGGTGCACGCGCCATTTCCGAAGGCGGTTTGCAATCGATGCCGAAACTGGCCTTTCCCGGCGGCGCGCTGCTGGGCTGTTCGGCGGGGATGGTCAACCTGCCGCGCATCAAGGGAAATCATAACGCGATGCTGTCTGGTATTGCGGCAGCTGATGCGGCGGCGGATGCGATCAAGGCGGACCGGTCCGGCGATCGGTTGGACGACTACGAAGTTGCCGTGCGCAAAGGCGAAATCGGCAGCGACCTGTCCAAAGTGCGCAACGTAAAACCCTTGTGGTCGAAATACGGGCTGCTTGGGTCGTTGACCGTTGGCGGCATGGACATGTGGATGAACACCTTTGGAATGAATGTCCTTGGCACGATGCACCATGGCAAATCCGATGCAGATGCCACCGAAGAGGCCAGCAAACACGAAAAGATCGACTATCCAAAACCCGATGGCGTGCTGTCATTTGACCGCCTGACCAATGTGGCCTTCAGCTTTACCAATCACGAGGAAAGCCAGCCCGCACACCTGCATCTGACCGACGCGGATGTCCCAGTCAGCGTGAATTTGGCGAAATACGCTGGCCCCTCGGCCCGCTATTGCCCCGCAGGCGTCTATGAATTCGTCGAGGAAGAAGGCAAAGACCCGCGCTTTGTCATCAACTTCCAGAACTGTGTGCACTGCAAGACCTGCGACATCAAAGACCCCAGCCAGAACATCACATGGACCGTACCGCAAGGCGGCGACGGGCCAAACTATCCCAACATGTAAAAACAGATTGTACCGTCCGGCGCGTTGTGCCGGGCGGTGTCAGGCCAAACCGCGCCAGTTCTCAAGCGTTTCTTTCAACGCCTCTGCCTGCCCTGTCCGGGCGAAAAACCCATTTCCATCGGCGGGAAGTTTCAGATCAGTCTGTTCTGGCCCGAATAGCAACATGACGTGATCTGCATCACCGTCACGATCATGACCGATCTGGATATCGGATAGGGCCGACAGCTGGTAGGACGCGGCCCTGCGACCCCGCAGTGACCTGCGTTTCACGGTGATCTCATCAGCCTCTTTGTCGAAATCAGCGTGAACTGATTCGATACTGTTCATGAATATCCGCAAAATGATCGCCAGACAGGCCGCCATGCCCAATGTCAGCAATAGGCTTTTGCCATCCCACGCGCTGATCAGGAAGCCAACCAAAAACCCACAACCAAGAAAACCGTGCAAGATCGCGCTGACCCACGGCATTGCGTGCAATTTCAGTCGCTTGTCGGATTGTTCAACTATTTTCACGCACCCGGCCCGTTTGCAGCATCGCCTCTTCATAGCGGAGAAGTCGCGCCAATGACGAGCCAAAACATGCCTAAAAACAAGTAAACCGCAACATTTTGACGCCCCCGCGATGTCGCAATTGCATGACAGGCTTTGTGTGATTAGGCTCTCAGTAACCAATAAAAAAGGGTAATCGAGACAGTGCTTCACCGTTGTTTTTCCGCAGTCTTGCTGGCGTGCGTCGTATTTCCTGCAAATTCAATCATGGCGGACCCCAACCCGGGGGCCTATCTGGCCGCCAGACAGGCGAATGTCGCCAATGATTTCGGCAGCAGTGCGCACTATTACACCAAAAGCCTGCTGTCAGATCCGACCAACGCTGCGTTGCTGGAAAAGGCGATGACGTCCTTTATGGCGCTGGGTCAGCTTGACCGCGCGATCCCTGTGGCACAGGCCATGGTGGAAAAGGGCTATCAAAGCCAGATGGCCAATCTGGCGCTAAGTGCAAAAGCCGCCAAAGATGGCGATTGGAGCGACATTTTCACAGCCCTTGAGCAGGGGCGCGGCGTGGCCCCGTTAGTCGATGGCCTGTCGCAAGCGTGGGCCCATCTGGGCGAAGGCGACATGAAAAAGGCGCTGAACAGCTTTGACCAGTTGATCGAAACCGAAGGCATGGCTGTCTATGGCATGACCCACAAAGCCTATGCGCTTGGCCTTGTCGGCGACTTCGAGGGGGCCGAGGCGGTCTATCTGGAGGCCGCTGCAAAGGGTCAACTGCGCTATAGCGCCAACAGCGCCATGGCTCATGCACAGATCCTGAGCCAGCTTGACCGCAATGATGATGCGGTCGCTGTTCTGGACAGTGTATTCGGTACCCAACGTGGCCCCAAGGTCGAAGCGATGTACCAAGCCCTGCGCGCGGGCCGCAATCTGCCGTTCGATACGGTGTCGTCAGCGACTGAAGGGTTGGCCGATATCTTTTTCTCGGTGGCGAACGCGGTCAAAGGCGAAGCCCCGGATAACTATACGCTGCTCTACACGCAGGCCGCGTCCTATCTGGACCCCGATAACAGCAACTCTGTTATTCTGACGGCGGAACTGCTGGACAATATGAAACAGTTCGATCTGGCTAACGAAGCCTATGCGAGCGTATCCCGAGATGACCCTGCCTTTCATGCCGCCGAACTGGGGCGCGCGCAGGTCCTTTTTGCAGCAGGCCGCAAGGATGCTGCGATCGAGGTGCTTGATGCACTGACCCGCAGCCACCCCGACGTTCCGCAGGTTTACGCCACCAAAGGTGACACTTTGCGCCGCGCGGGTCGCTACGCGGATGCAACGCCTGCCTATTCGCGAGCGCTTGAGCTTTATGACAGTAGCAGTCCTGTCACATGGTTTGTGCATTACACACGCGGGATCACCTACCACAAGACCGACAACTGGACCGCTGCTGAGGCTGACTTTCGCGCGGCGTTGGACATGCGCCCCGACCAGCCACAAGTGTTGAATTATCTGGGCTACTCGCTGGTAGAACGCGGCGAGAAACTGGATGAAGCATTGGACATGATCGAAAAGGCCGCCGCAGCACAGCCCGAAAACGGGGCGATCATCGACAGCCTTGGCTGGGTCCTGTTTCAACTTGGCCGCTACGAAGAAGCCGTCGGTTATATGGAAAGTGCTGCCGCTCTGCTGCCGGTTGATCCTGTCATCAATGACCATCTGGGCGATGTCTATTGGGCCGTTGGCCGCGAAACAGAGGCGCAGTTTCAATGGCAACGCGCCCTGTCATTTGATCCCGTCGAGGCCGACGCCGACCGTATCCGCGACAAGCTGTCCCGTGGGCTGGATCTGGTCTTGCGCGATGAAGGTCTTGACCCAATCCGCATGGCCAGTGGCAACGACTAAGCGGCACACGTGAAGATCTTCAAGCGCGCCGCACCTGCCAAGATCAATCTGACGCTGCACATCACCGGGCAACGTGATGACGGCTACCACTTACTGGACAGTCTGGTCGTCTTTGCCAATGTCGCCGACCAACTGACGGCGCGCAGAGGACCTGCCTTTGACCTGACCGTATCTGGCCCCTTTGCACAGGGTGTGCCGACAGACGACAGCAACCTGATAATGCGCGCCGCACGCATGCTTGCGCAGGTGCGCAACGTCCGTGACGGTGCTGCCATCACACTTGAAAAGAATCTGCCGCATGCAGCGGGTATCGGCAGCGGATCAGCGGACGCCGCTGCGACAGTGAAATTGTTGGCCGACCTGTGGGGGGTGCCCACGCTCGCCCCGAGTACGCCAGAAATTGTTGCCTTGGGCGCAGATGTACCTGTTTGCATGCGCAGCCCCGCCCCCGCACGCATGTCCGGCATTGGTGATCTTCTCGGTCCCCTGCCCGCTCTACCCAGTTGCGCACTGGTCCTGGTGCGCCCTCCGGTCGATGTTCCGACAGGCGCAATTTTCAAGGCACTGACCAACCGCACAGGCACTGCGATGGACCCATTGCCGTCGGATTTGAATTTAGACGCGATGATCGACTGGCTGCAGGCGCAGCGCAATGACCTCGCGGCCCCTGCGATCAAGATTGCGCCAGACATCGGCAAGGCGATTGCAAAGCTCAACGCGATGCCCGCCGTGCGCTATGCAGGAATGTCGGGGTCCGGCGCGACATGCTTCGGGATCGTCAAAGACATGGGTACCGCGCGGCAAGTGGCCCGCACAATGCAATTGTCGCACATGGGCTGGTGGGTCGCCCCCGCCGAGGTACTGAAGCCGGGCGCGGCTTAAGGCACTGACCCTAAGTAATCCGCGCGACCACATAGTCGGCCAGTTCAACAAGCATTGTCTTGAGAGGGTGATCAGGGACAACGGACAAGGACTGTTTTGCTTTCTCGGCCCAAGCGATTGCATCAAGGCGCGTGCTTTCCATCGTGCCATGTTTCCCCAGCAAGGCAATCGCATGGTCAAGGTCGCCCTCGGCCTGCTTGCCCTTCTGGATCGTCCGGACCCAGAATTCCCGCTCTGTCGTGTCAGCGGCAGCCACCGCGCGGATCACTGGCAAGGTCAGTTTGCGCTCACGAAAATCATCGCCGACGTTCTTGCCCGTGGCTTTGGTCCCGCCATAATCCAAAAGATCGTCCACGATCTGGAACGCAATGCCCAGTGCATCGCCATAATCAAATAGGGCTTGTTTGGTCGCGGCATCCTGTCCGGCTATCTCTCCGCCCACTTCCATTGCGGCAGAGAAAAGCGCTGCGGTCTTGCCACGCACGACCTGAATATAAATACCTTCAGTGGTGGCAAGGTCGCTGGCCGCAGTCAGTTGCAGCACTTCGCCCTCGGCAATGGTGGCCGACGCATTGGCCAGAATATCCAGCACCCTGAGCGACCCGGTTTCCACCATCAACTGGAACGAGCGCGCGAACAGGTAGTCCCCCACAAGCACGCTTGAGGTATTGTCCCACAGCAGGTTCGCAGTTGGGCGGCCCCGGCGCTGGCTGCTTTCGTCAACAACATCATCATGCAGCAATGTGGCAGTGTGAATGAACTCGACCGTGGCGGCCAGATGAATGTGATAAGGGCCGTCATAGCCACACATGCGGGCTGCCGCCAATGTCAGCATCGGGCGCAACCGCTTGCCCCCCGCCTCGACCAGATGGGCGGTGACTTCGGGGATACGCGGGGCATGTTCGGACGCCATGCGCGCGCGGATCATGTCGTTGACTGCATGCAGATCATCAGCAAGCGCCGCGGCGAGCTGTTCGTGTGGTTTGGTGGCGGCGGTATCAAGGCTCATCAACGGTTCCGTCTTGTGAATAGACAACAGCGCGTCGTCATCTTAGGTCAGGGATATGAAAGAGCTTTTGCGCACCAACGACCCCACTGTCATCGCCTTTGCAACCGCCCTGCTGGACGCCGAGGGTATAGACTGGTTCACCTTCGACGTAAATATGAGCGTGCTCGAAGGCAGCATAGGCATAATGCCGCGCCGCCTGATGGTGATGGATCGGGATTTATTCATGGCAGAGGCCGTGATGCGCGACGGAGAGATTGATCTTGGACGGGACTGACGACCTGACATGTGATGATTTTCTGGGCGGGCGTCTGCGCATCTGGCAGCCGCGTAAAGGCTATCGTGCCGGGGTTGATCCTGTGCTGCTTGGGGCGTCTATCGCAGCCAAACCGGGGCAATCCGTGCTGGAACTTGGCTGTGGCGTGGGTGTCGCGTCGCTTTGTTTGGCGGCGCGTGTGCCCGGCGTGTCGGTCACAGGCGTTGAGGTGCAGCCTCACTATGCTGACCTTGCCCGCCGAAATGCGCGGGAAAATAGCGCCGCCTTTCATGTGATTACGGCAGACCTGCGCGCACTTCCCCATGAGGTACGGCAACAACGGTTCGATCACGTTATCATGAATCCGCCGTATTTTGACCGGCTTGCAGGCACGGCCTCTGACGATGGCGGGCGCGATATCGCCTTGGGTGGGGGCACGCCGCTGACGGACTGGCTGGATATCGGTGCGCGGCGTGTCGGCCCAAAAGGATACCTGACCATCATCCAGCGGATCGCGCGGCTGCCTGAGGTGCTATCCGCACTTGAGGGACGACTCGGGTCGATTGTTGTTTTGCCGATTTCTGGCCGCGAAAGGCGTGCGCCTGAATTATTTTTGCTGCGTGCGCGGCAGGAAGGACGGGCAGCATTTTCCCTGCTTTCGCCGCTCACTATGCACGCGGGCGAACGTCATACAGGTGACAAAGACAATTATTTGCCGGAAATTAACGATATTCTCAGAAATGGCGCGGGATTGCCCATCGCTCCTTAATCTTTTGGCAACACGTTTAGTTGATCTTTGGTTTGTGCCGCCAATGCTGCCTTGCAGCGTGACTTGGCCGGCAAGATGTGGTGCACTGGTAGCACCAACCCTATCCAGAGGAGGACGACTATGAGCTTGAGTTCGCATTTGCAGGAACTGAAGAAGAAACACCAAAACCTCTCAGAGTCCGTTGAAGTGCTGCAACGCAGCCCGGCGACAGATGATCTGGAAATCGCGAAACTGAAGAAAAAGAAGTTGCAGATCAAGGAAGAGATCACGCGACTTAGCCACTAGGCACCATTCCGATGGTCGGTGGTCGCATGATGACACCGACCCAATAGTGCGCAAGTTGGCGGTCAGCCAACCACTGTTTGCTTGACGAGAATCTTTACGTCGACACCACGCCGGACTGATAGCGGCATCCCGAATGTGGAATGCAGTGTGCGACACAAACACTCTTCAATGAAAAAGGCCACGCGTTACCGCATGGCCTTTTTTACAAGTCGCTTGCGCGGCTTTTAGGTCATATACTGACCACCGTTGGCGGAAATCGTCGAGCCTGTGACAAAGCCTGCCTCATCAGCGGCCAGGAATACAACAGCGCGCGCAATCTCTTCGGGCTCACCCAGACGACCGACCGGAATTTGCGGCAGGATCACTTCATTCATGACCTTTTCGGGGATGGTGCTCATCATCTCCGTGTTGATGTAACCGGGGGCGACGATGTTTACGGTGATACCAGCGCGTGCACCTTCTTGTGCCAGCGACTTGGTAAAGCCGATATCACCGGCCTTGGTCGCGGCATAGTTGGCTTGGGCAAACTGCCCCTTCTGGCCGTTGATCGAACTGATCGTGACGATCCGCCCAAACTTGCGTTCGCGCATCCCGCCCCAGACATTGTGGGTCATGTTGAACACACCGTTGAGGTTGGTGTCGATGCATTCGTGCCATTGCTGCGGCGTCATCTTGTGGAAAGGCGCGTCACGGGTGATGCCCGCGTTGTTGACCAACACTTCAACCGGTCCAAGGTCTTCTTCGATCTGCTTGATGCCAGCGGCACAGGCTTCGTAGTTGCCAACGTCCCACTTGTAGGTCTTGATGCCGGTTTCGGCGGTAAACGCTGCGGCTTTTTCGTCATTGCCAGCGTAAGTCGCCGCAACGGTGTAGCCTGCGTCTTTGAGAGCCGTTGAAATTGCCGCGCCAATACCGCGCGAGCCGCCTGTTACAAGTGCAACACGAGACATATTTATTTCCTCCAGGAATTCATTGTGTAATCTTATTATAGTTGCGCCACACTGGGCGCAACTTTATTTCAATGCCAATTATGGGCGTTCAACGCACATGGCAACGCCCATGCCGCCACCAATACACAGGGTCGCAAGTCCCTTTTTCGCACCACGCCGCTTCATTTCAAACAGCAGCGTATTCAGAACCCGGCAGCCAGATGCACCAATGGGGTGGCCAATCGCAATCGCGCCGCCGTTGACGTTCACGATAGACGGGTCCCAACCCATGTCTTTGTTGACGGCACAGGCTTGTGCGGCAAAGGCTTCGTTGGCTTCGACAAGATCAAGATCAGCCACGCTCCAACCTGCTTTTTCAAGGGCTTTGCGTGAGGCCATCACCGGACCCACACCCATGATCGAAGGGTCAAGACCAGCGGTGGCATAGGATGCAATACGGGCAAGCGGCTCAATCCCACGTTTTTCCGCATCATCGGCAGTCATCAGCAATGTGGCAGCGGCCCCGTCGTTCAAACCCGATGCGTTTGCAGCGGTGACTGATCCCTCTTTCGTAAAGGCCGGCCGCAATTTTTGCATCGCTTCCATCGTGGCACCGTGGCGGATGTATTCATCCTGATCGACTGTGATGTCGCCCTTGCGGGTCTTGATGGTAAAGGCGGCAATCTCATCCGCGAATTTGCCCGCCTTCTGGGCGGCTTCTGCCTTGTTCTGCGATGCGACGGCAAATTCGTCCTGCATATCGCGGGTAATCTGCCACTGGTCCGCCACGTTTTCAGCGGTTTGGCCCATGTGGTAGTTGTTGAATGCATCCCACAGGCCATCGCGGATCATCGTGTCAATATATTTCATGTCGCCCATTTTCTGGCCAGCGCGCAGGGCAGCGGCGTGGGGCGACAGTGTCATGTTTTCCTGACCGCCAGCGGCAACAATGGCCGCATCGCCCAACTGGATGTGCTGTGCGCCAAGTGCAACTGCGCGCAAACCGGACCCACAAACCTGATTGATCCCCCAAGCGGCGCTTTCAATCGGAAGACCTGCGTTGATATGCGCCTGACGGGCGGGGTTCTGGCCCTGTGCAGCGGTGAGAACCTGACCCAGAATTGTTTCGCTCACTTCCGACTTGTCGATGCCCGCGCGTGCGACAACTTCTTCCAAAATTGCGGCGCCGAGATCATGCGCAGGTGTGTTGGCGAAAGCGCCCATAAAGCTGCCAACGGCAGTCCGTGCGGCAGATGCGATAACAACATTTGTCATATGATAGTCCCTTCAAGTGATTTCTTGGCAGGACGAGGCCAATGCACACGCTGGGATGCGAGTCAGTCCCCCCTACCACTCGACCACTTGTTTATGTCTTAGGTTGACCTAGGGCAAATCAATTCCCCTATGCAGTACGCGCAACGCTGTCAGAGCGTGAATTTCGGTACGCCGTAAAGATAGCCTTGCAGGCAATCAACGCCAATCTCGCGCAAATAAGTCGCCTCTTCCTCGGTTTCGACACCGTCGGCAATGGCAAACATTTCAAACTGATGCGCGACTGTCACCAGCGCCTCTGTCAGGACTTGGTTGTCAGGGTCGCTTTGAATGCCTTTGATGAAGCTTTTGTCGATCTTCACCAGGTCAAAAAAGAATTCCTTGAGATAGCGAAAAGCCGTCATCCCCGCCCCAAACCCATCAAGTGCAAAAGCAACCCCCTTGGGCTGCATTTCCGCCATGAACCGAATGACATTTTCATGGAGCATCATGGCAGAGGTTTCGCTGATTTCAAAAATCAGCCGATCGCCCAGCCCATCATTATCGCGCAAACCCCGGTCAAGGGTGCGCCGCCAAGCCCCGTCCCCGATAGAGCGCGCCGACAGGTTGACAGAAAGCCGTATCTCCGGATTTTGCTGTAGCATTTTCAGCGCCAAAGACAGTGTGATGCAGTCGATCTGCCGCCCGAACCCGGTTTGTTCGACGAGAGGCATGAAATGTGCCGCCGGAATGATCCGCCCCGCATCATCCATAAGCCGCACCAGCCCTTCGTAGAAGGCGACGCGCGGTTCTGCCCCCGCAGTCACAATCGGATGGAACGCCAGCCGCGCCCGTTCAGCGCTAAGCGCGTCGCCAACCAGCGTCATCACATCCCCATCCCGGCTGGCCATCGCATAGTGCAACGGGTCCAAAAGCGCTGTTTCATCCATTTCGGAAAACTGGGGTGTGGCGTATTGCATGGGGCAGTTCCATAGTGACCTGCGCAAGATGCCTGATGCTGCCTAACAAATTATGAAAGACCGCCAATGACAGACCGCTGCGGCTGGGCCGGAAATGATCCAATTTACGTGGCATACCACGACACCGAATGGGGTGTGCCGGAATATGACAGCCGCGCCCTTTGGGAAAAGCTGATTCTGGATGGGTTTCAGGCAGGCCTGTCGTGGATCACAATCCTCAGGAAGCGCGACAACTTTCGCGCGGCCTTTGCCGGGTTTGACCCCCATATCATCGCCGAATGGGGCGAGGCAGACGTGGCCCGGCTGCTGGCTGATCCCGGTATCATCCGCCATCGCGGCAAGATCGAAGCCACCATCGGCAACGCCCGCGCGTGGCAGGAAATTGAGGCCAAGGCAGGGTTTGACCGTTTTCTATGGAATTATGTCGACGGGGTGCCTTTGCGCACCAAACTGGCGGACCGGGCACTGATGCCGACCCAATCTGGTCTTTCACAGCAGATATCAAAAGACCTCAAGAAAGCAGGGTTCCGCTTTTGCGGCCCGACGATCGTGTACGCCTTTATGGAAGCGACAGGCTTGATCAATAACCATCTGACAACATGTTTTCGGCATGAACCCTGCGCCCGCTTGGCACGCGACCCCGCAACGGGCCGCTCAGCGCGCTAGCTCAGGACCCATTAATCCTGCGCTGTCTCGATCATTGCGACACGGGTGGCATGCCGTCCGCCCTCAAATTGCGCGGACAGAAACGCATCGACAATATCAAGCGCCAGACCTTCGCCGACCACACGTGCCCCGAGCGACAATATGTTGGCATCGTTGTGCTGGCGGATCATCCGGGCTGAAAACGGATCGCTACATACGCCGCAACGGATGCCCTTGACCTTGTTCGCGGCCATCATAATGCCCTGTCCGGTACCGCAAAGAATGATCCCCAACTGGCAATCGCCAGAGGCCACGCGCCGCGCTGCCGCATGCCCGTGGTCGGGATAATATGTACTTTCTGGTGTTGTCGGGCCGATATCGACGGCCTCCCAACCTTGCGCAGCAATATGTGCTGCGATGGTCTGGCGCAGCGCGATTGCGGCGTGATCGCTGGAAAGAACGATGCGTTTATTGGCTGTCATGTGGGGTACGTCCCGTTGTCCTGTTTCATTCTTGAATCAGACTACCAGCGCTTCAAAGCATCTTCGTCTGCGTCTTTTGCGGCAACCCAATCGGCCCCCTGATCCGTGACTTCCTTTTTCCAGAAAGGGGCGCGTGATTTGAGATAGTCCATCAGGAAATCGGCGGCTTCGAACGCCGCTGCCCGATGGGCCGCAGCGGTTGCCACCATCATGATCGGCGCGCCGGGTTTCAACGGGCCATAGCGATGTATTACAAGTGCGTCAGTCAGGGACCAGCGTGCAATGGCTTCCTCGGTGATTTTGGTGATCGCCTTGCTGGTCATGCCGGGGTAATGTTCGATCAGCATTTCCTGCAGGTTTCCGTCGGTGTCCCGCACCACCCCGGTAAAGCTGACAATCGCGCCCACATCGGTGCGGCCTTGCGAAAAGCTGTTCAGCTCCGCCCCTGCATCGAACAGGTCCGCCTGTACCCTCACCAGCATTCAGCCACCTGTCATGGGCGGGAAAAACGCCACTTCGCGGACACCCTCCAAGGGTGCGTCGAAATCCGCAAGCTCTTGGTCCAGTGCGACGCGCAGCGCCGTGATGTCGGCAAAGGCGGCCTCGTAGCGCTCTTCGCGCGCGCGCAACTCGGCGATCAGGTCGTTCACCGTAGTGGCCTGCGTTTCCACCTTTTCCTGCGGAATGCCGATCCGTTCACGGACCCATGCGAAATATATCACGTTCATCAGCCTACGTCCCTGAGATGTGGAAGTGCTTTGCGAAAATAATCCCAGCCGGTCATTAGTGTCAAAACCCCTGCGGCCCAAAGCACCGTAATACCCGCCCACCAACTAAGCACCATTCCCTGATATTTCCACCAAAGGCCCAATTCATCAGGGCCTGTGCCGTCAATTGCGGCGCTGACCATTTCATCGGTCATGGCAAGCGACTGCATGCCGAAATAATGCTCGAACGCGCCGGTCGCGAACAGCAGTGCGATTCCCACCATCTGCGCCGTTGTTTTCCATTTCGCCAGCACCGTCACCTTGAGCGTGCCCGCAGTGTCACCCAGAAATTCGCGCAAGCCCGACACAAACACTTCCCGAAAGATGATCACGGTCGCGGGCAGCAAAATCCATGGGTTCATGCCGGAAAAACCGGTAATGACGACCAACGCTATAATCACCATCGCCTTGTCGGCAATCGGGTCCAGCATCGCGCCCAGCTTGCTTTCCTGTTTCCATTTCCGGGCCAGATAGCCATCAAGAAAATCGGTCAACGCCGCAGTCACAAACAGGACCAACGCAAACCAGTCCGCCAAGGGCCGGGTGAAGTAAAGAAACATAACAACCACCCCCGGCGCAGCCGCGAGACGAAGAATGGTCAGGATATTGGGCACATTCATCTGCATAAGGCCACTGGTAACCTGTCAATCAAGCGGACGCCATAGCCCACGCGAAAGTCACCGAAAACGTGCACGCATTGCCACTTCGCTACAGACTTTTATGACGTGGGGCTTTGGTCGCCGCGCAGGACCGCCCAGCGATTAAGCCACGCCAACCCCGCCAACGCCAAGCCAAGCCCCAGCAGCGAAAAGACCCGGATCAGGCCGCCCAGCCCGCTGATATCCACGACGAATACCTTGGCCACAGCCAGCCCGATCACCAGCAGTCCCGCCTTGCGCAGCACCGCACTTTGCCGGGCCAGCGACTGGTAGAAAAGGCCGGCACCTATCACCAACAGGGCGACAGTATAGCTGTAAAGCTCTGGCTGGCCGATATCCGGCAGTTCCATACCCGCAGACCCGCGCCAATAATGCCGGATCGTCAACCCCAGCCACAAGGTGGCAAGCGCGACGGCAACCGCATTGAACCCCAGCGTGATCAGGCGGGGCAGCGCGTGCAGCCACCGCGCGCCCACCGCAAAGACCACACCAGGCAGCAGATAGGCCGGGATCAACGTATTCAGCACAGGTGGCCCCAAAACACTGTCGCCCACCAGAGCAAATAGCGGGTTCATGACGGACACCGCCAGCCCAAGCTGAACCATCCCGATCAAGAGAAAGATCGTGCCAAAAGCCGCGCGCACAACAAACAGCGGACCACCGATCTGCAACCTGCGCCACTGGCCCATGCCAAGCATGATCCATATCGTCGCCCCAAGTCCGAGGGCCCAATGGCTAAAGCTATCAACCTCTGTGCCCCAATATTCGATCGCTCGAAACAGCAGAAGTGACAGCAGTATCGCGATGGATGTAAAGACGGCACTTTCCAGCAAGACCAGCGTTCTTGGCCGTTTGGCCGCCCGCGCAAATCCCCATGACACCACAAAGGCGACAGCAGCACCGCCATGCGCCAGGAGCATTTCCGCCACAGGCGCTGCGAACGCCCAGTCAAGGCCGGGATTAATAATAAGCCGGTAGCCGATGGTCGTGATCCCGGCCAGAATGTAGATACCCATCAGGGGGAGGTTGAACTGCCGGTCCAGCCATGCCGCCGCAACAACAGTCACTGCAAATGCAACCGTCAGGGCCGCAGAACTGAACAGGATAATGACGCCAAAGGCGATGCTGGCCAAGGCCGACAAGACAGCGAACGACATGCGTTGCCTGTCGCCTGGGCCATCAGCGCGGGCGAACCGTTCGGCCATGCCGACCATCAACGCGGCGATGACCATGGCATGCAGCGCCCAGACATAGGGTCCAAGGGTATCGGCGGGATGCCAGAACGCTTCGACCACGATGGCGATTGCTGGCGCACAGATCGCAGCCCCCGCCGCGACGAACAGCCTTGCCGACCCGCCCTGCAACGACCGCCATGCGGCCGCAACCGACAGAGCCATGCCGATGACAATCATGCTGGTGGGCAACAAGGGCATATCGGCTTCGGGGACCTCTGCCGCAGTCGCCTGCACCGTCCAGACCCAGTCAGCCCCTGCAATGATTGCCACCAGCGCCGCCGCAGGCAGGATCGCCAGGTCAATCAGCGCAGGCGCATTGCGTGCCCAGATCAGCAGGGCCAGCACCATACCGGACAATACGGCTACGCTGGTCCAGAACACATCGGCCCGCCCGACGTCGAACGCAGTCAAAAGGATCAGAACACTGGCGGCCAGAACCGCCCCACCGGCAAGGCGGGTCGGGAACTCCGGCCATGGTTCACCCTTTTTGCGGGCGAACAATGAAAGGCTAAGCAATGTGCCCGCATGATCAGGCACCAAACGCCGCACCGGAATCGCGATGGCGGCCAATACCAGCACCGCGCAGTACATCACAAAATAGGTTTCTGCGATCATGGCTGACCCCAGCATCAACATAACCCCGGCCCCGAACCCAAGGGTCAGGGCGATCACCGACACCCATGCCCAGCGACGCAGGGTATCAATCGCCAGCCCGACAATGGTGACGATGGCGAAATAAGCGAATAGCCCTGCCGGGCTATCCGATGAACCGCCAATGACAAAGGGTGCCCCCATCGCGCCAATGACCCCGACAGAGGCCAGAAGCGGGCCATAAAACCACCCCAGCACCAGCGCCACAGCGCCCACAAGCGCCATGCCGACAAGCGCAACCTCTGGCCCGATAAAATCGTAAAGCAACCGCGCCGCGAGCACGGCCCCAAAGAGCGTGACAACCCCCGCACCTGAAAAGGTGGAGGGCAGGTAGGCGGTGCTGCTGTCCTCTGTGTCGCCAAAGCGCCTGCGAATATATTCGCCTGCCGCGATCAGCACCGCGCCAAAGGCAAAGGCGGCCAGAACCCGCACGACGGGCGGCAGATAACCCTGCTCGATCCCGTAAAGCACAAGGAAGATTCCGGCGAGCGCCAGCGACATTGCGGACACCACATAAAACCAGTTCTGCACGATCCAGTGCATCAGCTTTTGCAGATTGGCACGGTGCACGACGACGGCTTTGGGCGGGCCTTCGGTGGGTTGCGCGGGCGCAGGTGCCTTGGCGGCAATAGCAACAGGAGGGGACGGCTTGGCGGGTTGTTCTGCAATTTCCGGGGGAGGTTCAGGCGCTTTTCGGGGTGCGTCCGGCGCGCCTGCAAGTTGCGCCTCAAGCGCTGCAACACGCCCCCTGAGTCCGGCATTGGAGATCAGTAAGTAGATCACAGCCACCGGAATGGCGAGGATAACAAGTGCGACGAAGACAAGCAGAGATTCCACGAAGTGTCGTCCAATTCTTTTGCAGGTCCTTCCTGATCGTTAACAGAAACCCCTGTCAAATCAAGCAAGGGTGCAGTTCCGACCCCCATCCAAGGCCATAAAAAGTCACGATCAATTGATCTGATCAGGGAGGCAAAAAGGGCCCGATTGCGGTATGGATCTCTAAAGACGCGAGGACAGCAAAGCTGATTTTCCAGTGTCGCTTGTCAGCGTAGAATGTGGACAAATCCGTCAAACGCACCATTTTTCACCATGATTTGCCATGAAAGGATTAATTCTGATGAAGTTACCCTTTTACAATCGCCGGTCTTTCCTTGTTGCGGCAGGTGCAAGTGCCGCCGCCATGGGTGTTGCCCCCGCGACACCCGCCTTTGCCCAGACGTTCGCACCCACGCAGACGATGCGCGGAGGGAGCAATAATTACCGGCCCAACGCGCCACTGGTCAAAAGCCTTGGCACAGGTTTCATGATGTCGGGCATTGTGCGCGCTGCGGGCACTGGCGTGCCGCTGGAAGGTGTACGTATCCAGATCTGGGCTGCGACAACGCTTGGTGGTGAACGCGAACCGCGCAACCACGGCAGCGTGCTGACGCAGGCGGATGGATCATTTGCACTTGAGATGAAACAGATCGTGCCGAATTTCGGCCAACCGCACGCGCATCTGGCTTATGATGACCCGCAGTTCCAGACAGTGTTCCTGCGTCCAGTCATGCCAAGCGCCAATGACACGGCCCTGCAAGCCGATTTCAACCTCGTGCCAGCTTGAATATTGTTTAAGGGCCGCCTGATAAAAGCGGGCGTTTGGGGTGTGGTGGCCAGTCTGATCGTCGTGCCAGTGGCGATTGCAGCCAGCAGCCCCTATCTGCCCAGCCGCAATGCGGCCTATGTGGTCGCTGGCTTCGCGGGTATTGTATGCTTGGGCCTGTTTCTGCTCCAACCGCTTTTGGGAGCGGGCTATCTGCCGGGTGTGCAGCCTTGGCAAGCCCGCAAATGGCACCGTTTCCTTGGGACCGGAATCGCCCTGTGCGTTGCACTGCATGTCGGGGGCCTCTATCTTACCAGCCCACCAGACACGATGGACGCATTGGTCCTTGCCTCGCCCACGCCATTTTCTGTGTTTGGCGTGACGGCCATGTGGGGCATTATATTGACCCTGATGCTCGTGGCAGGGCGGCGGCGGCTTGGGTTGCGTTACCCCGCTTGGCACGTGGTGCATAACCTGCTGGCGCTGATTGTCGTCACCTCGACCGTGATCCACGCAGTCCAAATCGACGGTACGATGGGCACTGTGTCGAAATGGGTCTTGTGTGTCGCCGTGTTGGCCGCAACCTGCACGGCACTGGTTGATGTGCGCCTGCTTCGGCGCAGGCGTGCGACGAACATCGGTTGACCCGCCCCTGTGAAAGCATAGGTTCACTCCAAATCATGAAAAAGGTGCACCATGTCCGACCATATTGACCCCGCCAAACTTGACCGTCTTGCCGAAGTTGCCGTGCGCACAGGGGTCAACCTGCAACCGGGCCAAGACCTTGTGATCACTGCCCCCATGGCCGCACTGCCGCTGGTGCGCCGGATCGCCGTTCACGCCTACAAGGCAGGTGGCGGGATCGTGACGCCGTTTTTCAATGACGATGCAATCACGTTGGCACGCTACGAGAACGCCCCGGACGAAAGCTTTGACCGCGCGCCAAACTGGTTGTTTGAGGGGATGGCGGCAGCCTTCAAAGGGGGTGCCGCCCGCATGGCGATCACCGGGGATGATCCTATGCTGCTGGCCGATCAGGACCCCGAAAAGGTGGCCCGCCTTAGCAAAGCCACGTCCATTGCTGCCAAACCGGCCATGGACCCTATCGTGGGGTTCGAGGTGAACTGGAACATCGTCGCCTACCCCGGTGCGGCATGGGCATCGCGGGTTTACCCCGATCTGCCGGTGGAGGAAGCGCAAGGCAAGTTGATGGATGCAATCTATGCCGCATCACGACTGGATGGCGATGATCCGGTCGCAAACTGGGCGGAACATACCGCCACGCTGAAAGAGCGGGTGAACTGGCTGAACGATCATAACTTCAGCGCGCTGCATTACACTGGCCCCGGAACCGATTTGCATCTGGGGCTTGCGGACGGGCACATCTGGAAAGGGGGTGCATCACCGGCCCTGAACGGCGTTGTCTGCCAGCCGAATATTCCCACAGAAGAGGTCTTTACCTGCCCCCATGCCTACAAGGTCGATGGGACTGTGGCCGCAACGAAACCGCTCGCCCATCAGGGCAGCGTGATCGAAAACATTGCCGTACGGTTCGAGGCCGGACGCATTGTCGAAGCGACCGCCACGAAAGGCGCGGACGTGCTGAACGCACTGCTGAAAACCGACGACGGGGCCAGCCGGATCGGTGAGGTGGCGCTGGTCCCGCACTCAAGCCCGATCAGCCAGTCCGGCACACTGTTCTTCAACACGTTGTTTGATGAAAACGCGTCATGCCACATCGCGCTGGGCCAATGCTATGCCGACACAATCGAGGGTGGGTCAGACCTGTCTCCCGAAGAGATAAAGCAAAAGGGCGGCAACCAGAGCATTATTCATGTTGACTGGATGATGGGGTCGGACGCGGTGGATATCGACGGGATCACAAAGACAGGTGAACGGGTGCCCGTAATGCGCAGCGGTGAGTGGGCCTGACGGCGACGGAGCCATTGGCCACCCATCACCCTGTGCGTTGTGGCGTGCCCGGCTGTTCCGGCAGCGGGGCAATCAATGTAGGGCACGTCTTGGTCAAACAGGGTGACCTGCACTGAAAACCTGTCCGTGACTTTCTCTCATTCACACATTGCGGCGGTATCTGCTCGTACAATGAGCGTTTTTTCGCAACGTTGGGTCTGCGTTCCGGTTATTTTTTTCGCGGTTGCGCGAGCAACGGGCTGCGCGGCCAGGGACAGAATGCGGGTTTCAAACGGTGAAACCTTCACACGATTTGAACGGCAAAGCCCATTGAACATGTCGAAATCAATAACCCTGTCAAAATCCAATTCACCAGATTTCAGACGAAACGCTGCGGCACCATGGATGGTCAAGTCGTCCAGAGTTATCCGACAGCGGCCACAAATACCCCCGAAGGACAGTAATTCGAAGTAGTCGTTGAACTTGATCGCGAATGCATCGGCGAAGCACTCCAAGAGCGTAGCATTCGCTCAGGCATGGAAGTCACCGCGACGATCCCGAGAGGGAACATGTCTGTGCTTGAATATGTCACAGAGCCTTCTGTCGGACCGTTTCGGCGCGCTATCTACGAACGATGAAAGAGTGGAAGACATTCACTATTCAAACGTGTCGGCACATTATCGAATGACATAATCTCCTGATCATCCAAGTTCTGACGCGACTGTCAGCAACAGTCCCAGACCGCTCAGCACCAGCAGCAGCCACAAGACAACGTGCCTGAATGTCTCTGGCCGTGCGGCTGCGAAATGCCGTGACCCCAGCCAGACCCCAAGCGCCAGAACCGGCAGCGACACTGCGATGCGCGCAAAGATGATACTGTCGTAAAACCCCGCAGCCAGCAGGATGCCACCGGCCCAGAAATCCGCCAGAAACAGATAGGCGATCATGGTCGCACGAATCTTTGCCGGACTGTTGTCGGTGAGGGCCAGAAACAGGGCGAGGACCAGCCCGCTTAGGGCCGTAGCACCGTTAATGATACCAACTGACGCTCCAGCTAGCGCATAGGTCCAACCCGAAAATCGACGCGGATGTCTGCGCGACAGCACGAGGTAGCAGCTGGCGCCAAGAATGAATGCAAGCACCAGAATCCGCAACGCAAGATCGTGCATAAAGGCCAGCGAATAAATCCCGATGGGGGTACTTAAAGCCCCCGTAACCGCCAGGATCGCCAGTTTTTTCCAGTCGACATTGCGCAAGATGCCGCGCGCTTGCGCCGCAGACGCTGCCAATTCCAGTGCAATGGACAAAGGTACGATTTCGGCGATGGGCAAGCCCGTCGATAACCCGATCATCAGCACCGCTGTGAATCCAAATCCAGAGAATCCACGCACGTAGGAAGCACCAAACAGGACAACCGCAAACCAAATTGCCACAGGCAAGGGCAGGTTGAGATAGGCTTGCATGAATGTACCGTTGGTGCAGGTCACGGGCATCTGTCTGCAACAGACGCAGGCGCGGCGATGAAGTCTGCGTTTCCTGATACATTCGATTTGCGACGATGAATTGACCTACGTCAAAGTGCAGACCTCGCAAATCGCCGACGATCAGCTGACTTTGGGACCCCAGCGAAAGCTTTTGCGATGCCGCAGGATACTGGACAGACCGATGAACCGGACCCTCCAAATCAGCCTGGCCGGCTGGCTTGGGCGTTGCTTGCCGCGTTTGCATCCGTGCTGCTTCTGCTCAGTCTGCTAAACGATCCCGAGGTCGCAACACCCATCTTGCCCTATAGCACAGTCAAACAGATGGTGCGTGACGGTGAAATCGGGACTGCGGAATTTCGCGATTATGCCATCGTCGTGACCGCAAACCAATCCGACCCAGATGGTGTGACAACATTCCGTGCCGTGGTCCCGCAGCAGGGTGATCCTGACCTTTTGCCCCTACTCGAAGAACACAACGTCGAGGTCAGCGCACGCGAACCGACGGGTGACTCGCTGCTGGTCTATTTCCTGCCATGGGTGCTGATCCTTGCCGTCTATCTGTGGCTTCAGCGGCGGATGATGGGCAATGTCGTCGGTGGGCCGGGTGGCACGATGGGCACACTGCTGGGTGGGCGGTTTGGCAAGCCATCAATCAGCAAGCAGACCGTGACCTTTGCCGATGTCGCCGGTCAAGATCAGGCAAAGCGCGAGGTGTCCGAACTTGTGGATTTCCTGCGCGAGCCCGATCGGTTCCAGCGTGTCGGTGCCGAGGTTCCGCACGGGGTCTTGCTGGTGGGCCCTCCCGGAACCGGCAAGACGCTTTTGGCAAAGGCACTGGCTGGCGAAGCAAATGTGCCTTTCTTTTCGACGTCCGGCTCTGAATTCATCGAAATTTTCGTAGGCGTTGGTGCGGGCCGGGTGCGCAAGATGTTCGAAGCCGCGCGCAAAGCAGCACCTTCCATCATTTTCATCGACGAACTCGACAGTATCGGGCGCACCCGCGGGACCGGGCTGGGCGGCGGCCATGACGAACGGGAACAGACGCTGAACCAGATATTGGCAGAGCTTGATGGCTTTGGCGGGCGCGAGGCCGTGGTCGTCTTGGCGGCGACGAACCGGCCCGATGTGCTTGACCCCGCACTGCTGCGGCCCGGACGGTTTGACAGGCATGTCACCCTGAACCTGCCCGACAAACCAGCGCGCCGCGCGATCCTTGATATCCATGCCAAGGGCCTGCCGATCGAAGACCCTGCCGATCTGGATATGATTGCGGCAGGCACGCCGGGTTTTTCCGGGGCCGATCTGAAAAACCTGCTGAACGAAGCGGCAATCACCGCCGCGCGCCGTGATGGCCGCCTGATCACCCGCGATGATCTGGGCGAAGCGCGCGACAAGGTGATGATGGGTACCGTGCGGTCGCTGGCGATCCGTCCCGAGGAAAAGCATCGGCTTGCGGTCCACGAATCCGGGCACACGGCTGCGGCATTCTATACGCCCGGCGCCGACCCAATATACAAGGTCACGATCATCCCGCGCGGGCATGCGCTTGGCGGGACCCATATGCTGCCCGAGACCGAACGGCATACCCTTGATGAGGAATACCTGAAAATCCAGCTTGTTACCCTTCTGGCCGGACGTGCCGCCGAACGGGTGTTCCTGAAAACAGTCAGTTCCGGTGCTGACGATGACATCCACCGGGCCACCGAGATTGCGCGTTCGATGGTAGCGCGTTGGGGGATGACCGACGATATCGGCCCCGTTGACCTGCGACAAAGCGAGGATCACCCGTTCCTTGGCCAGTCCATCGCGCAACCGCGCGACCATGCAGACGCCACCGCCGCACAGGTGGACGCCGCAGTCATCGCGATACTCAAAACTGCCGAGGACCAAGCCATCAAAGTGCTGACCAATCACAAGGACCGCATTCAGCAACTGGTTGAAAGGCTAGAGGCCAAGGAAACGCTTGAACTGGCCGAGATTGCGCAATGCCTTGACCCCGACAGCAAAGTGACCTCGATCCAGCGCCCCGCAAAGGGACTGGACCACATCCCGCCTGTCAGATGAACCGTGCAATCTTGTCGTGGCGGTGGCGCGTTTCCACATGGCGATCTTCGCTTTTTCTTGGTATCTGTCGGGGTGCAAAGCGAATAGAAAGCCTGATATGTCACTGACCCTCTTTGATCTGAACAAAAAAACCGCACTGATTACCGGGTCCTCGCAAGGGATAGGTTTTGCCTTGGCAAAGGGGCTGGCCGAGGCCGGGGCCGCTGTGGTGTTGAATGGGCGTGACGCGGAAAAACTCGGCCAGGCGGCGACCGCTTTGCAGGCGGCGGGTGCTACAGTGCATCAGTTGGCATTTGACGCCACAGACCACGCCGCCGTTCAGGCAGCGGTGGACGGATTTGAGTCGGACACAGGCCCGATAGACATTCTGGTCAACAACGCGGGCATGCAGTTTCGCACCCCGTTGGAAGACTATCCCGCAGATATGTTCGCCAAGCTCATGACCACAAATGTCACCTCTGTTTTCAATGTGGGTCAGGCGGCGGCGCGGCATATGATCAAGCGTGGCGCAGGCAAGATCATCAATATCGCATCAGTGCAAACGTCGCTGGCCCGGCCCGGCATTGCCCCCTATACGGCCACCAAGGGCGCGGTTGGCAATCTGACCAAGGGCATGGCGACCGATTGGGCCAAATACGGCCTGCAATGCAACGCCATCGCGCCGGGCTATTTCGACACGCCGTTAAACGCCGCTTTGGTCGCTGACCCCGAATTCAGCGCGTGGCTGGAAAAGCGCACGCCCGCAGGACGCTGGGGGCGGGTCGAAGAACTGGTGGGCGCTTGCGTGTTCCTGAGTTCTGCCGCGTCAGGGTTTGTGAATGGCCAGACGATTTATGTGGATGGCGGCATCACCGCCAGCCTTTAGACCCATGCGCGCACTCGTAATCCACGCCCCAAAAGACCTGCGGCTCGAAGAAATTGACATGCCCGGCCCCGGTGCGGGCGAGGTGCTGATCCGGATGGCTGTGGGTGGTATCTGCGGGTCGGACCTGCATTACTACAACCACGGTGGTTTTGGCGCGATCAGGATCAAAGAGCCGATGATCCTAGGCCATGAAGTGGCGGGCCATGTGGCCGAACTGGGGGCCGGGGTTGACGGGCTTGCGGTTGGCGATCTTGTCGCTGTGTCCCCGTCGCGGCCCTGCGGCACCTGCCACTATTGCGGGATTGGCTTGCGCAACCACTGCGAAAACATGCGGTTCTATGGCTCCGCGATGCCGTTTCCCCATATTCAGGGCGCCTTCCGCGAGGTGCTGGTCGCCGACGCCACCCAATGCGTCAAGGCGGATGGGCTGACCGCAGCAGAGGCGGCAATGGCCGAACCTTTGGCTGTTTGCCTGCACGCGACGCGCCGGGCGGGCGACCTGTTTGGCAAGCGGGTTCTGATTACCGGATCGGGGCCGATTGGCACGCTGTCTGTGCTCGCCGCCCGCGCCGCAGGTGCAGCACAGGTTGTCGTCACCGACCTGATGGATAGCGCACTGGATTTCGCGACAGCCGTGGGGGCCGACCGGACCATCAACATGGCCACGGATGCCAGCGATCTGACAGAGTATCAGACGGGCAAAGGCTATTTTGACGTGCTTTACGAATGTTCAGGGGCCGCACCCGCACTGGCCGCAGGGATTGCGGCGATGCGCCCGCGCGGTGTTGTCATGCAATTGGGATTGGGGGGTGATATGACCATCCCGATGCAGTCCCTGACCGCCAAAGAGCTTGATCTGCGCGGATCGTTCCGCTTTCACGAAGAATTCGCCGACGCCGTTGCGCTGATGCGCAGCGGCAAGATCGACTTGAAACCCTTGATTTCGCATAGTGTTACGTTGGAAGACGCGGAAAAAGGATTTGTCCTGGCCAATGATCGCAGTCAGGCGATGAAAACACAGATTATCTTTGCGAAAGGCTAAGAGCTGGCCCGCTAGGGTTAGGGTCCATTCATCCTGCATCATCAGTCTGTCAGATTTTTTCTCCGACAAGGCACATCTGCGCAGGAATGGTCGCTCACCTTCAAGCAGACTTAACGCTCCCTCTCGGGCATGGCTGCGCAATACCCTGCAGGGCAGCGGATCAGCGGGAGTTTGCGCAGGAACAACAAGATGTCCGGGGGACCTTTTCAGGCGCGAACGGGCGGAGCCCTGAAGCGTTTCGCCTTTGACCTGAGGCATCAGATAAAAGCGAAACGCCCACAACATATGAACGTTGCGCGGTGTTTCCCGGAAAGCTGTGGATCAGGTCCAAGGCGAAACGCTGTGGGCAAGCCCGCAGAGTGTTGATTTCACATCATCTCAGCGGAGTACGCCGCTTGTCCACAGAATAACCATGCCCGTCGCAGCGCAAGCCGAGGCTCCGCCCGTTCAGGGCTGAAACGATCCTCTGGATCGTTTCCAATACGCCCCTTACCCACTGATATTTCGTGAAATCATCGCTGACGGCGCAGGATGAATGGGCCCTGACCCTAATGGGCCATCAATACAGGCATTTTTTCCTGCTCCATCATGGAGCGGGTGGTGCCGCCGAAGATGCGTTCGTTCAGACGGCTACGCCCATAGGCCCCCATGACCACCAAGTCGGCGCCGGTTTCTGCGGCTCTGTCCATGATTGCAGCCGATGTCTTTTTGCCACCGCTCGCATATTCCTGCACCGTCACCCGGCAACCATGATGGCTGAGCCAACTGGCCAGATCAGCACCGGGGCTTTCACCGTCGGCCCATTTCTTGGGGTCCGGATCAATGCAGGCAACGGTCACTTCTTTGGCAGACCGCAGCAAAGGCAGGGCACCGCGCACAGCGCGCGCGGCTGGCAGGCTGCTGTTCCACGCAATCAGCACGTTCTCGGGGGCGAGCGCCTTGGCTTTCTTTTCAGAGTTCAAAATGACAGGTCCCGGCGCTTCAAAAAGAAGCCCGTAGACGGTGTTTTCAAAGGCGGTCGTTTCTTCGCGCAGACTATTCAGCACCACAGATAAATCCGCAAAAATCGCGCGGACACCGATTTGTGTATGCAATCCCGTGGGTTCGACACATAAAGTGGCTACCTCACCTGTCAGTCCCTGCTTTTTCAGCAATTCGCGCGTCTGGGTCTGCTTTTCTGCCATCTTTTCGATCATGGCATTGCGTTTTGTGACCCAGTCATCTGGCATGTAGGGCACCGCATAGGGCGCCGCGCCAACCGAATAAGCAGGCAAAAGCGGGACAGGCCCGACATGCAAAACGGACAAACGCCCGTTGTTTGCTATTGCCGCATCAATCAGGGGCGCAAGGTCGGCATCCCTGCCGTTAGGGCCCTGAAGGGCAAGAATGGTTGCATTTTGCATGGTGGACCTCTTTGATTAAAACATCGTCACCTTAAGGCCACCAAAGCATTTAACATTGAGATAGGTCAAACTATTCGCTGTGCAGATTGGCTAGACATGACTAGACCAAGCGGGACAGAACTATGGTTGACAATACACATTACGAAGCGCTTGGCGTGCCGCGTGACGCCAGCGCTGACGACATCAAGCGGGCCTATCGCAAGATGGCGCGCAAATATCACCCGGATGTCGCCACTGATCCCGATGCGGATGCAAAGTTCAAAGCCGCAGGAGAGGCCTATTCGGTCCTGAGCGACCCGGAATCCCGGGCCGCCTATGACCGCTACGGCGCTGATTGGGATCAGCCGCGCCCTGAGCCCGACCAACAAAGAGCCGGTGCGGGGTCGCGGTGGGGTGGCGGCTTTGCCTTTGATGACCGCGACATCAATGCCGACAGTTTCCGCGACTTTTTTGGTGGCCGGTTTGGCGGTGGATTTGGTGGTGGATTTGACAGGTCAGCAATGCAACGCGATCAACACGCCCGCATCGAAATACCGCTGGAGGATGCCGTCGCTGGCGCCAAGCGGGCGGTGACGCTGCAAATGCCGCAGCTTGACCAGACAGGTCACGTCACGATGGAGCAACGCACGATTGATCTGACCATTCCCAAAGGTGTCATGCCGGGTCAACAACTGCGTTTACGAGGGCTGGGGACCGCTGGTGGCGACCTGTTCGTCGAAATCGCGTTTCAGCCCCATCCTGTTTACAGGATAGAGGGGCGCGATCTTTTTGTAGCCCTGCCCGTCACCCCTTGGGAAGCTGCCTTGGGCGGCAAGGTTAAAATGCCGACACCGACAGGCAAGGTGGACCTTAAAATCCCCCCAAATGCGCGGCATGGCCAGAAATTGCGCCTGCGCGGTCGTGGATTGCCCGGCGCACAAAAGGGCGATCTGTACGCTGTGCTGCATATCGTGAACCCGCCAAACCTGTCGCAAAAGGCCCGCGACCTGTACCGCCAGTTGGCAAGCGAATCCAGCTATGATCCGCGATCAAACTTAGGAGCATGAGATCATGAAAAAGGCCGTCAAACGCAATCCATCCGTCGATATGATCGAGACCCTGACGCTATCAGAGCTCACCATTTTCTGTGACACCAACGCTGATTGGGTTTTGGGGCTGGTCGAGCATGGGATCGTCACCCCGATTGCCAAACCGTCGACAGAGCTGCAATTTGAACCGGCACACATTGCCCGGGCCCGCAAAGCCAGCCGGCTAATGCGTGATCTGGGCCTGAATTTTGCCGGTGTCGGCCTTGTGCTGGACCTGATCGAAGAACGCGACGCACTGGCCCGCAAGCTGGCGATGTTTGATACCTACGATCATGCCTGAACACGACAGCCCAGACACTACCGATCGGTGTTCCTGTCGGCACGCATGAACCCAATAAGCTCGTCCTCGGGCATCGGGCGCGCGAAGACAAAACCCTGCAAGGTCCTACACCTCAAATCCCGCAGCATTCGGGCATGTTCCAAAGACTCCACACCTTCGGCCGTCAAATCAATTTTCAGGGTCTGACCGATCCCGACGATAGCCCCGACCAGCGCCTCAAATGCGGGGTCGTCGCGAATTGGCATGATCAGACGCTTGTCAATCTTGAGCGTAACCGGCGCAACATTCATCACACAAATGATAGAGTCATGACCTGATCCGAAGTCATCGACATCAATGTCGATGTTGTTCTCTTCAAGGGTATCGATGTGTTGGCTGAAGGTCGGCCCTTCTTCCTCAAGAAAAATAGATTCCAGAAGCTCGAAAGTCACTGTACTGCCGAGTTTTCCAAGCTCTTTGACAGAGCAAATGATTTCTGGGCCAAGAACCCGCCCGGCGGGCCCGATCCTGGCATAAGATCCGTCTTTGCGCCGCAGTCGAAAATGACCGCTATAGCGCCGGTTTTCGCTTTGCGGGCCGCTTTCAAAAACTTCGAACACCTGTGCGATATCATCCCGATGCAAGAGCGACACAAATGTATCAAGAGAGTCTTCCGGTTCGCCTTTTACGAAACCGAGCGCCTGAAACCAGCTATCAGAATACCATGTTGCGCGGGTATCGGGGTACGGGTTAGCTGATCAAATAATGGCCTGCGTCTTTGCGTCAATGACTGGCTTTCGTCGCAACCTGTCACGCAAAAATACGACAAGCGCGGTGGCGCTGGGGTCAAACCCCGCGCTGGCCGGTGGCTCCACGATGTATAGATCGACATCCCTGACCAAGCCTGAACCGGGTTTGAGCAAAAAAAGTCCGTCGCCCCGGAAACTGCCCGCGCGTTTCCGACTGACCATATTTCAAATCATTCAGCGCAATGCGGTCCACGACCGGCACAAAGTTTTTGAGCAGTTCCCCGATGATCTGTGACTTGGGCGCCGCAAGCATGTCCGCAAAAACCTGATTGCCACGCAATCATCCTGTGGTAATCGCGCAGTACCAGACTGGCCCCGAATGCATCGAAGACGCCATTTCCGGTCGTTGGCAATCAGCGGGTAAAAGCAGGTCTCGTGGTCACAGGCTTCTTCCAAACAGGACATAATGGCCTTTGCTATCCAAACAGGCTTGATGACGCTTTATTGGCCGCCTTCACCGTTGGATATTTCATGAAGCTTTTACCTACCTGCAATTTCAGAGCGAGCTTGATCGAACAGAATAAATTCAGGGGCTGCTCGCCCACCGCGCATGTAAACAACAGGGTTTGACGGGTTGGTCAGACGCCCGAGATCATCTGTATGCCGCAAAATCCCAGCCGGTGTTGTGGTCGCCCGCCTGACCGCACTGGCCATGTCATCGCCGACCGCGTTGACCATGACAGACACCGCTTGCGCCATCTCAAGATCGGCCCCGGCAAGGGTGCCATCGCAAAGCGTAAGACGGTCGTCTTTTCGCAAGACATCGCGGCCATTGAGCTGAAACTGCTTGATCGTGGAACCAGCCGTTGCCATCGCATCAGTCACAAGGAAAAGCCTGTCATTGTTGGACCTTGCAGCGAGGGCAGTGCGCAGTGACGCAGGGTGTACATGGATTCCATCGGCAATCATCCCGGCATAAATATCGTCGCGCAGCATCGCCGCGCCGACCAGACCGGGCTCACGGCCCTGCAACTGGCTCATTGCGTTGAAAAGATGGGTGACACATCGTGCGCCCGCGTCAAATGCGGCCAAACAGGTTGCCATATCCGCATCGGTGTGACCAAGCGAGACGACAACGCCCGCGTCTGACAGCTTGCTGATCTGGGTATTTGTGGTGTTTTCGGGGGCCACAGTGACCATGACATTTGGTAGCCGTTCCGCCGCGCGGATGATCAGCCCAAGATCATCGTCCGTCATGGGACGGATCAGGCCCGGGTCATGCGCGCCCTTGCGGGCAACCGACAAATGTGGCCCCTCAAGGTGAATGCCAACAATCCCCGCGACCTTTTCCGCAATCGCCATTTCAACGGCGTCAATTGCAGCGGCAGTGCGCTCCGGCGTGTCAGTGATGAGCGTTGGTAACAGGGCCGACGTTCCAATTGTGGCATGGGCGCGTGCGATTGTCCGCAGAGCGCCAACGGATTGGTCATCATTGAACATGATACCGCCGCCACCATTGACCTGAAGGTCAACAAAGCCGGGAGCGATCAAACCACCATTGCGTGTTTCCAGCGGCCAGTCAGGCAGGACCGCATCGCGTGGGCGGATGCTGCGCTGTCCATCCTGTGTGACCACCAAAGCGTGATTGTCATACAGGCTTTCCCCGTCATGGATTTGCGCCCCGACGATGGCTTTAACGACATCTGTCATACCGTTTCGGTTACTTTCATAAGATGGCGTGGGGCGTCGGGGTTGATCCCCCGCGATGCGGCCACCTGTTCGACCATCGCGTAAAAGCTGGCTATCAGCGCGATCGGATCAGTTAGCGGATGGCCCGATCGCGTGGCTTGCAACTGCGTTGCTTTGCTTGCCTTGTCACTTGTAACCGATACGACGGCCCCTTTGGATGCAATCTCGTCTACGACCTGCGCAAGAACCTGCTCTGCGTCGTCTTGTGCGGCAAGTGCGATAACAGGAAAACCGCTGTCAACAATTGACACCGGGCCATGAAGAACCTCTGCGGAGGAATATGCCTCTGCGTGGATTTGGCATGTCTCCTTCAATTTCAGGGCTGCCTCATTCGCGATTGCATATGATGGGCCCCGGCCCAGGCAAAAGACGGACTGACGTGCGCCAAGGGCCGCGCGGGCCGTCGGCCAGTCATTCTGGACCGCTTTTTCAAGTACCGCAGGCAGATCGGCGATAGCGCGCAGCAGTGCGTCATCCTGCGCCCATTCAGCCAGAAGCCAGATGCCGGCAATCGTAGAATTCACAAATGTTTTTGTCGCGGCAACGCTGATTTCAGGACCAGCATGCAGGTCAAGAGTATGATCGGCCACTTGCGCCAATGGGCTGTCGGGGTGGTTTGTCATGGCAATCGACAGGGCACCGCAGTCACGCGCCATGCGTGCCATTTCAACAATGTCGGGGCTTTTGCCGGATTGGGAAACCGACAGGCAGACGCTGCCATCCAACTTGAGCTTGCGTTTGTAAACAGAGGCGATTGATGGCCCGATAGATGCAATTGGCGTGCCGGTCAGCAGCTCGGATGCATATTTCAGGTAGGTGGCGACATGATCAGACGATCCGCGTGCGACGCTCACCAGAAATTGCGGGTCGCGCGCACGCATGGCAGCTGCCGCACGGCGAATATCGTCGCCCCCGTGCGCGAGAAGTCGCGCCGCTGCGATAGGGATTTCCAGCACTTCCTGACGCATTTGCGTGGTGGTCATATGGTCTTCCTACTCTTTGGCAAGGCGAAGTTCGGCCACGAAATTGTAAGCATCTCCGCGATAGATGGATTGGGTGAATTCGACAACACGGCCGTCAGGCAGGTATGAGGTCCGCTCGATCCGCAGCCCCGCCATGCCGGGTGCGACGTCCAACAGCTTTGCAGTGTCGTCGGCAAGGTTGATGGCTGAAATTTTCTGCAAGGCGCGCACGGGCCGCAGGCCGGACGCTTCAAGCACTTCGTAAAGCGAGCTTTCGACCAGCAAAGGGTCTGGCAGCACCTCGGTCGACAGGGATGCACGTTCAATCGCCATCGGTTTATCGTCGGCGGCGCGAAGCCGCGCCAGCCGTGATACGGACGCATCGGGTGACAGTGCCAAAGCCAGAACTTCATCAGGTGACGGCATGAAGATGCCACGCTCGAGCCAAGCGCTTGATGACATCATACCCCGGCGCGCCATATCCTCGCTGAACGACGTCAGCCGTGACAGGGACTGTTCGATTTTCGGGGTGTGAGATGCCACAAATGACCCTGACCCCTGCTTCTGAACGACAATGCCATCTTGGGCAAGCGACTGGATCGCCTTGCGGACCGTCACACGCGAAAGCCCCGTGATGCTCGCAATTTCGCGCTCCGGGGGCAAAGGGTTGCCTGCTTTCAAAAGCCCCTGATCAACCCCTTCGCTCAGACGTTTTCGCAATTGAACGTATCTTGGGCCGGCGTCCGGTTGCAGCCAGTTTTCAGGGCTGAGGAAATTCACAACGCTCATTGGCAGTCCCCGGATGATTGCAAAAGAGCGGATTTTGCGAGTTGAAACGCGCCATCCAGCGCACTGCCCCGGCACGCGGTCTGCCCTGCAAGCACCCGCGTCGGCAGATAGGCGGCATAATGCGGCCCGACACCACCTGTCAGGCAAACGGTGTCGCCGGGCGCAAAGCCCAATGCATCCAGGCAAAGTGCCAGATGATCCGCGCCGGTTTTCATGATGGCGCGCCCCCAAGGATCGCCAGTCGACGCGTCCGCTATGATCCTTGGGGCAAATGTGCCGAAATCGCCCGGTGTCGCAGTGACGCCGAATGCCACGACACGGCTTGGGTCATTGTCAAACATCGCAAACAAGGCAAGCGTCAGATCGGTGTGTTCGGCCAAACCGTCGTGGCACAAAAGGACCTGCTGCAATCCCGCACGCCCCAGCCACGCGCCGGATGCCTGATCCCCCAGTTGAAGCCCCCAGCCGCCGATGGTGCGGAAAGTACCGTCCGTCTTTGCGGCAGCAAAGGCACCGGTACCCACAGCCAGAACAAAGCCGTCTTCGCCGCCAAGTGCGCCGGTCAGGGCCGTGGGCCGATCATCCGTTACGGTCGTGTGTCCATAGGGCAAGGCGGCGGCGATGCGCGCACTGTCTTGCGGTGTCATAATGCCAGCAAGCCCCAAATGCGCCTGCGCCCGCTCCAATGTTTCAACCGCGACGCCCGCTTTGGCCGCTGCGGCATTCACTGTGCTGATGATGTTGGCAGTTGCCGCGCGGGCGTCAGAGGTCACGTTTGCTGCCCCACCGGTTGCCCCCGCAAGGATACCTTGGGCCGCTGTGCCAATGGCCGCGCGACATCCCGTACCGCCACCATCGACAGCCACCAGCAATGTTTGAGTCGGATGCGTCATTAGATACCTTTACAATACCTCTTCTTGGAAAGATAGCGCCATTTTGCGTTCATATATCGCAGCTTTTGCCTATCCACTATCAGAATTACAACATTTACATAATTTTGTGGACAACAGGTCTTATAAAGGTATTAGATTGATCCAAGGGGATTCTCTATGCGCTTGCCGACCACAGAAACAGTGCCTGACGGACATGCTATTGATGCGTGTGCCCCGCTGGATGCCGTAGCGATGATGCTCGACGCCCAGCAGGCTGCTTTGGCCACCGTGCGCGCGGTGTCGGCCGAGATTGCACAAGGTGCAGTACTCATGGAATCGGCTGTCCGCGCGGGGCGCCACATTCATTATGCAGCCGCAGGCAGTTCGGGTTTGATGGCGCTTGCGGATGCGTGCGAACTGTCGGGCACATTCGGACTTCCGGCAAAAGCGATCCACATTCACATGGCAGGCGGCGTGCCCGTCGATGGGATCATGCCCGGCGATACAGAAGATGACATCGCGGCAGGCGAACAGGTTGCACAGCAAATGACGCCGGGCGATGTGCTCATTGTCCTGACGGCAAGCGGCAAGACGCCCTATGCCCTCGATATCGCGCACCGGGCCAAGGCGACAGGGGCAACTGTCATTGGTTTTGCAAATAACCCCGGCACACCATTGCTGGACATGGCTGATCTTCCGGTCTGTCTTGCCACCCCGCCCGAGGTGATTGCCGGATCAACCCGTCTTGGGGCCGGAACCGCGCAGAAAGTGGCATTGAACGTCATGTCCTCATTGATGGGGATTGGCTTGGGCCATGTCTTTCAGGGCCAGATGGTCAATCTTGTCGCTGACAACACCAAACTTGTGGGGCGGGCTGAGGGTATCGTGGCACAGATTGCCGGCGTGCCGTTGCAGGTGGCCAAGGATGCGCTGGCGCGTACCAAAGGTGCGACCAAACCGGCCATTCTTGTCGCGTCAGGCAGTGCGCCTGAAGAGGCACTACAGCTTTTGGCCATACATCAGGGCCATCTGGCCCCTTGCTTTCAATCACTGAAGTCCAACCAAAACCAAATCGTATAATAAGGGAGAATAACATGACAAAGTCCAAATTCATCGGGGCCATGCTTGCCACAACATTTATCGCAGGCACTGCCAACGCGCAGGATGTCACGCTGACCATCGAAAGCTGGCGCAATGATGACCTGGCGATCTGGCAAAACGAAATCATTCCAGCATTTGAAGCTGCGCACCCGGGTATCAAGCTGAACTTCACCCCTTCTGCACCCGCAGAATACAACGCTGTTCTGAATTCCAAACTGGATGCAGGGTCGGCGGGCGATATCATCACCTGCCGTCCGTTTGATGCGTCGCTGGCGCTGTTCGAGGCAGGACATCTGGCCGATATCACCGACATTGAAGGCATGGCGAATTTCTCTCCTGTCGCCAAGTCAGGCTGGAGCACGGATGACGCCTCCGTACAATTCTGCGTCCCCATGGCATCAGTCATTCATGGCTTTATCTACAACAAGGAGGCGTTTGACGAACTGGGTATCGCAGAGCCAACGACCGAAGCCGAGTTCTTTGCCGCGTTGGACAAGATCAAAGAGGACGGCAGCTATATCCCGATGGCGATGGGCACCAATGACCAGTGGGAAGCGGCCACGATGGGTTATAACAACATCGGGCCAAACTACTGGAAAGGCGAAGAGGGGCGCCTGGCGCTTCTGTCGGGTGAGCAGAAACTGACGGATGAGCCATGGGTGGCGCCGTACCGTCAACTGGCTAAATGGGGCGCATATCTGGGGGACGGGTTCGAGGCCCAGACATATCCTGACAGCCAGAATATCTTTACCCTTGGCCGCGCGGCGATCTATCCAACCGGATCTTGGGAAATTTCGGGCTTCAATGGATTGGCCGACTTTGAAATGGGTGCATTCTATCCGCCGGTGCAGAATGCAGGCGATACCTGCTATATCTCTGACCATACCGACATCGGGATCGGGATGAACGCGGCAACAGCAAACCCGGAAGCCGCCAAGACCTTTCTGAACTGGGTGGGTTCGCCGGAGTTTGCGACGATCTTTGCCAATGCGCTGCCGGGCTTCTTCCCGCTGTCTTCCACGCCGGTAACGCTGGAAGATCCACTGGCGCAGGAATTCATTTCTTGGCGCGGTGAATGCGAAAGCTCGATCCGGTCAACATATCAGATCCTGTCGCGCGGCACGCCGAACCTTGAAAATGATACATGGAACGCGTCGGTGGCTGTGATCAAGGGCGAAGAGAGCCCCGAGGACGCAGGCAAGCGCCTGCAGGAAGGCCTGGCAAGCTGGTACGACCCGCAAAAGTAAGTCCTGAACCTGCGCGCCGGGCGGCACATGCCCTACCGGCGCGCATCCCCATCACACCAGTCGCAAACGTCAGGATTCCCCATGGCAGTGGAGCCGCAAAAACCAAAGTTCAGATGGCACATTGTCGTTTTTCTGGCGCCTGCGGTGCTGGTCTATACGGCGGTGATGATCTATCCGCTGTTCAACACGCTGCGGCTATCGCTGTTTACAGAAGTGGACCAAACCCGCGTGTTTGTGGGTTTGCAGAACTTTCGGACACTGTTTGGTGAAACGGTCTGGTCGAACCAGTTCTGGAATGCTCTTGGCAACAACTTCTGGTTCTTCGTGGTCCATATGCTGGTGCAAAATCCCATCGGCATCGCGCTCGCGGCAATCCTGAGTCACCCAAGGCTGCGCTTTGCTGCCTTCTACCGCTCCGCGATCTTTATCCCCACGATCCTTAGCTTTGTAATCGTCGGCTTCGCATGGAAGCTGATCCTGTCGCCAATCTGGGGCATCGCGCCGGGGATGCTGGACGCGGTCGGCCTGAAATCGCTTTACGCACCTTGGCTCGGCAAGGAAGCATACGCGCTGACGACGTTGTCATTGGTGTCTGTCTGGCAATTTGTGGGCATCCCGATGATGCTGATTTACGCTGCACTCCTGTCGATTCCGGACGAAATCCTTGAGGCGGCCGAAGTCGAGGGAATCACCGGCCTGTCCGCATTCTGGAAAATCAAGCTGCCCCTGATCCTGCCGTCGATCGGAATCATTTCGATCCTGACATTTGTTGCCAACTTCAATGCTTTCGATCTGATCTATGCCGCACAGGGCGCGCTGGCAGGGCCGGACTTTTCGACCGATATTCTGGGCACGTTCATGTACCGCACGTTCTTTGGCTTCCAGCTGCAACTAGGCGACCCGCACATGGGGTCCACCATCGCGTCGGCCATGTTTGCCATCATCCTCATCGGTGTGTGCCTGTATCTGTTCGGGATTCAGTCGCGCATGCGCCGCTATCAGTTCTGAGGAGATTGATATGACTATTGCCCGCCAGAACCGCCTGAATACAGCCGCCGCACATGGCGCCCTGATCCTCTATACGTTAATCGCGCTGTTTCCGGTTTTTGTGATCGTGATCAACAGCTTCAAGACCCGCAAAGCGATCTTTCGCGAACCATTGGCCTTGCCTGACGCCGACAGTTTTTCACTGATCGGTTACGAGACCGTTCTGAAGCAAGGGGATTTTTTCCTGTACTTTCAGAACTCGATGATCGTCACGGTAGGGTCGTTGTTCTTCATTTTGTTGTTCGGTGCGATGGCGGCATTTGCGCTGGCTGAATATCGTTTCAGGGGCAATCTTCTGATGGGTCTGTATCTGGCATTGGGGATCATGATCCCCATTCGGATCGGGACTGTCGCCATTCTTGAAATGATGGTGCAGACCGGCCTTGTGAATACGCTCTGGGCTCTGATCCTTGTCTATACGGCCCAAGGGCTTCCGCTGGCTGTTTTTATCCTCTCCGAATTCATGCGGCAGGTCAGCGATGACCTGAAAAACGCGGGCCGCATTGACGGTCTGTCGGAATATCGCATCTTTTTCCGGCTCGTCCTGCCGCTTGTCCGGCCAGCGATGGCAACGGTTGCGGTCTTTAACATGATTCCCATCTGGAACGACCTGTGGTTTCCGCTGATCCTGGCGCCCGCAGAAGAGGTCAAGACGCTGACGCTGGGCAGTCAGGTTTTCATTGGCCAGTTTGTGACCGACTGGAACGCTGTTCTATCCGCCCTTTCCCTTGCCATTCTGCCAGTCATGGTACTTTACGTGATCTTTTCGCGCCAACTGATCAGGGGTATCACTTCGGGGGCAGTGAAATGAGGGTACTTGTCGCAGGCCTTGGCAATATGGGGCGCAGCCATGCGCTTGCCTATCACGCGCATCCAAACGCCGAAATTGTGGGTTTGGTGAACCGTTCTGATGTGGATTTGCCCGCGGAACTTGCGGGCTATCGGCGCTTTCGAACTTTCGAACAGGGTCTTGCGTTGAAACCTGATCTGGTTTGCATCGCGACCTATTCCGACAGTCACGCGGACTATGCCATTGCGGCGATGGAGGCAGGGGCTGACGTTTTTGTCGAAAAGCCGCTGGCTTCGGCGGTTGCAGACGCACAGCGTGTTGTCGCCACTGCCAAACGGCTGAACCGCAAGCTGGTTGTTGGCTATATCCTGCGTCATCACCCCAGTTGGCAAAGGTTGATTGCCGAGGCGCGTGGTTTGGGTGGCCCTTTCGTTTTTCGTATGAACCTGAACCAGCAGTCGACCGGACCCACTTGGGAAACACACAAGGCATTGATGCAAAGCACCAGCCCGCTTGTTGATTGCGGCGTGCATTACGTGGATGTGATGTGCCAGATCACCGACGCCCCACCCGTCAGGGTGAGCGGCATGGGACTGCGCCTTTCGGATGAACTTGCGCCGGATATGTATAACTATGGCCAGTTGCAGGTTTGGTTTTCTGACGGCTCTGTCGGCTGGTACGAGGCAGGTTGGGGCCCGATGATGTCTGAAACAGCCTTTTTCGTGAAAGATGTGGTATCGCCCAACGGGGCGGTTTCCATCACGGATGGCAACAAGGGCGCATCGGACGATGTTGACGGCCATACCAAGGTCGGTGGCATTCTGGTGCATCGCCCAAGCTGCGACCAACTGATCGAGATGCCCGATGAACCCGGCCATCAGGCACTTTGTGATGCTGAGCAGGCGTTCATGATCAATGCAATCTTGCAGGACATAGATCTGACACGACACATGAATGATGCGGTGCAATCCTTGGCCATTTGTCTGGCGGCGGATGAAAGCATCCGCACGGGTCACCCCATAGAACTAGGAGCCGCGCAATGACCGCCCTGACCCTGACCAATGTCTGCAAGTCTTTCGGGGATGTTGAAGTCCTGTCGGATATCAACCTGACCGTTGAAGACGGTGAATTTGTGGTTTTTGTCGGTCCGTCCGGCTGCGGCAAATCTACTTTGCTGCGGGTGATCGCAGGGCTTGAGGATGCCTCGGCGGGAACCGTTGAAATCGGCGGTCAGGTGGTAAACCACATCCCGCCCGCCAAGCGTGGGATCGCAATGGTGTTTCAGTCCTATGCGCTCTACCCTCATCTGAGCGTGCGCGACAATATGGCGTTGGGATTAAAGCAGGAAAAGCAGCCAAAATCGGTGATTGAGGCACGGGTCGACAAGGCGGTGCAGATGCTTGATCTGGGCGCCTATGTTGACCGCCGCCCGTCCGATCTGTCGGGGGGACAGCGCCAGCGGGTTGCCATCGGGCGCGCGATTGTCCGCGAACCAAAGCTGTTCTTGTTCGATGAACCGCTGTCAAATCTGGACGCGGCTTTGCGCATGAATACCCGCATTGAAATTGCGGAACTGCATCGCACGCTGAGTGCGTCCATGATTTATGTGACCCACGACCAGACCGAGGCCATGACGCTTGCGGACAAGATCGTCGTTCTGCGGGATGGCCGCGTTGAACAGGTGGGCACTCCGATGGAATTATACAATAATCCCACCAACAGGTTTGTAGCCGGTTTTCTGGGTTCACCTGCGATGAATTTCCTCACAAAAGCGCCAGTGGATATACCGCCCGGCGGCACCCTCGGGGTCCGTCCAGAGCATCTGCGGCTGGTACAGACCGGGCGCGTCAATGGACGGGTCACGCATGTTGAACGGCTGGGCGGTGACACCAACCTGTTGGTCGTCACGGACCAGGACGAAACCGTCACGGTGCGCCTGTTCGGGCAGGACCCGACTGCCGTGGGCGACATTGTCGGACTGGATTTTGATGACGCCAATGCCTTTGTCTTTGACGTGGATGGTCAACGCGTCCCTTTTGGGCGGTGAATTGCGCAACAGGCACGTTACACCGCCCCCCACCCCTTCTATTTTGAGTAAAGGACCGGGATTTTTGCATCGCTCAACAATGCACGCGACACCGCACCGATGACGAAATCATAGGTACGCGAATGGCCAAAGGCGCCTGTGACAAGAAGGTCTGCGCCGATTTCGAATGCCTCATGGCTTAGAACGTCAGCGACCTTTTCGCCGGCCTGTTCACGGTGGATAACCGACACATCGTGTCCGTAACGCGCCAATGCAGCAGCAAGGTCATTTGTGTCAAAGTCCGACAATTCGTCGCCAGTCGCCTTGTCGATCCGCAATATGCTGACTTTTGCGTCCGGGCTGATCACCTGTTCCATGTCATGCGCGGCGCGGGTTGCTTCGCGTGTGGGGCTCCACCCCAGAACGACGGTGTCGCCCAATGTGTCAGCCTGATAACCGCGCGGGATGACCAGTACCGGGCGGCCGGATTCGCGGATGACGCGCTCTTGCAGGTTGTTCATCATCGTGCGGTCGTGACTGTCGTCTTCCTGCGCCATCACCACCAGATCAACGCTGCGGGCGCTTTCGACGATGCGGTCGGCCACGGTCGCCGTGTCACTGGCCAGATGACGCCATTCGCTGGGAAAACCCTCTGCCCGGGTCTGTGCATCGAATATGTCCTTTAGATCCTGCGTGTGGCCTTTTTGGCTGGTCGCAAAGGTCTGGTAGGTTATGTCGGGGATATGCATTGCAATACTGGGATAAACGATCAGTGACTCCGTGACATGCAACCCGATGACATGCGCATTGTCGCGCCGCGCGAGGATTGCAGCACATTTCATCACGTCGGCGGCAGAAGAAGTGTTGGTCAGGCAAACGAGGATGGTACGCAAGGTCATGATGGATACTCCCTATATTGAAGACACCCGGCCAATGGGCCGGGTGCTGGCTTTTGTCAGGCTGACTTGACCGGAATCTTGCGATGGGTTGTCTTGGCTTCTGCGGGCTTTGCGATGGTCAGCTTGAGAACCCCGTCAGCGAAAGTGACATCGATGGCATCATCGGCAGGCGTGAAGCCCAAAGGCATCTGGCGGCGGAAACTGCCAAAGCTGCGTTCATGCAGGTGGTAGTCCTTTTCGTCTTCGGTGCGTTCTTGCGATTTCTCGCCTTTGATGACGAGGACATCACCGTTCAGGCTGACGTCCAGATCGTCTGACGAAACACCGGGTATTTCGGCGGTAATTTCAAGTGTATCATCAGTTTCGGCCATATCGATGGCGGGCGATAGGGCCGCTCCCATGCCAAGCTGCGACAGTCCTTCATTGATGCGTGGATAGCCGCGAATCCGGTCCAGCATGCGTTCCATTTCCTGCTGAAGCTGTTCAAAGAACGGTTGCGGCGGCGTTGTTTTCGGTTGGACAGAAGGGGTTTTGGTGTCCATATCGCGTCTCCATTTTCTGATCCGACACCCAGTCGTGTCCTACTGTTTCTATGCCAGCAAGCGTGGCACCGGTTTGATATTGCTCAATCACCGGGCATGGCAGGGCGGCTAGATATGGGGCAACCGTCTATTTTCAGGAGAATGCGCCATGCGACAGCTATTAATGTGCGTCATCGTTGGTCTGGCCACCGCACTTGGCCCGGCCTCCGCCCAAGAGATGAGCCGCACCCATGGCGGTGATACATTTATCGCAGCCGAGTCTGTCACCAAGAACCTGTCTGCCCCCGGCGACGTGTTTGCGGCGGGCAGCGCCATTACGACCTCAGGCAGTGCCAGTGGCGATATTCATATTGCTGGATTTGATCTGGATATTTCAACGCAGGTGGGTGGAAATCTGTATGCGGCTGGCAGCAGCATCACGATTGGCGCGCCCGTCGCACAGGATGTGACGGCAGCGGGTTTTAGCCTGCGCAGCACGGCTGATGCAATCACAGACGGCAACTTGCGTTTCTTTGGGCGAAACCTGACGATTGAAGGGCCTGTTGCGGGCGCACTGACGGCCATGGGGGGTAACATCCACCTGAACGCGCCAGTGCAGGGCGAAGCGTGGATCGTGGCTGAAAGCGTGACCTACGGGCCGCAAGCGCGCATTGATGGCAATCTCATCCTGTCGGTTGAGGACGGCAAGCCGGTCCCGGTACGTGTACTGCCGGCAGAACGGATCACTCTTGAGGACTGGGACCGCGATGAGGTCTTTGCAGAGTTGGAACGCAATTGGGACAGGGTCGAGATGCCTGGCTTGCCGATCTGGATGTCGCTGTTTTCGGCATTCCTGATCACGACCATCTTCCTGCTGCTCGTCGCGGCGGTATTCCTGACATTTGCTCCCAAGAGAGTGGAGCGATTGCGTGTACGGGTCACGGCCCAGCCGTTGCAGACTTTTTTGCTGGGGGTCATCGGCCTGTCGGCCTTGTTTGGCGTGGTGCCTGTGGCTGCACTGACGCTGATCGGGATACCTTTCATTCCGTTCGCGTTGCTGCTGATCGTTGTTGCTTGGACGCTGGGCTATCTGCTGGCTGCCTATGCTGTGGCGCGGCGCATTCTGGTGGCGTTCGGTGGTGCGCCTGATCCGTCTGTCGGGGTCAGGCTACTGGCTGTCGCTGGCGCGCTTGTCGCTGTGGCGATTTTGAACTTCATTCCATTCGTGGGCTGGGTCATCAACTATACGCTGGTACTGCTTGGAGTGGGTGCAATCACCGCTTGGCTCTTGTCCTCTTTCATCCCTGACCCTGACCCGGCTTTGGAATTGAACATGCGCGACAAGGCACCGGACTAGGGTCAGGCCCCATTCATCCTGCATCGTCAGTTTGTCAGATTTTTTCTCTGACAAGGCACATCTGCGCAGGAATGGTCATTTACCTTCAAGCAGATGTAACGCCCCCTCTCGGGCATTGCTGCGCAATACCCTGCCTTGCAGCGCAAGCCGGGGATCCGCCTGTTCAGGGCTGAAACGATTCTCTGGATCGTTTCCAAGACGCCCTTTACCCACTGATATTTCGTGAAATCCACGCTGACGGCGCAGGATGAATGGGTTTCGACCCTAAGAGCAAAAAGTGTCAAAGCATGCAAAAACCCTGTTTTTGCGCGATTTGCAGAAACAGGGTTGTTAGGGTCAGGACCCTATGTCGCTTTCGTTTTGTGTCCGCTTCAGTCGTCTTGACCCTCTGCAATGCTGCGCAAGGCCTTCGGCTTGAGGATGATCACCGTATTGATATGGTCAATCGCAACGATCTTGGATTTGCGCAGTTGCGTAAAGGTCCGACTGACTGTTTCAGTGGTCAGCCCCAGAAAATCCGCGATATCGGACCGGGTCATTGGCAGGCTGACCTGCGTGAAGTCGCCCAGTGGGGTGCCCACGCGGTCTGTCAGGACCATCAGGAAAGACGCCAGTTTCTCAACCGAGGATTTGCGCCCCAACATCATGAAGTGATCCTGCATCGCGCTGATTTCGCGCAGCGCAGCCCTAAGCAGCCGTTGGTGCAGCGCCGCATCCCCTTTGGACGTTTCAAGATCGGACCGGCGGTGCACCACAAGTGTTGTGGGCACAATCGCGTCGCAATCGGTATGATAATAGCCGTCGCTTGGAAATCCGACAGTGTCGCCGGGATAACCAAAAGCGATCACCTGCCTGCGCCCGTCTTCCAACATACGAGTCAGACGCAAAACACCGGAAGTCACTTCATAGATACGGTTGGCCGGATCACCTTCGAGAAACAGATGTTTCCCGGGTTTCAACGTCATCGTCCGGCGGTGCGTAATTTCCGGCACAATTTTGTCATCATCATAAGTCTCAACGAATTGGGTAGGGTCAGTCACATACATGGCAGCTTCCTTTCCTGACGATGGAAAGAAACTGCGCGGTGCTTGTATCCGGCGGTAGTTGGGCCGCGTATCCGATTGTATCAATTTGTAACCGCAACCTAAATATGCTAGAAATGGAATGTGAATTCCCCAACTATTGTTTCAGACAAGCGGAGTGGGTGAGCATGGTGAACAATGCAACAATCTTGGTCGTTGACGACGACCCGAAGATTAGGACGCTGCTGCGTCGCTGCCTTGAAGGCGATGGAAACAGCGTCGTCGAAGCTTTTGACAGGCACAGTACGCTGAATGCTGTGGCCCATGCCCCCATTGATCTGATTACCCTCGATCTTAACCTTGGTCCGGACGACGGGGTCGAGATTGCGCGCCAGATAAGAACTAAATCAGATGTGCCGATCATCATGGTCACGGCCAAGCAAGACGTGATCGACCGGGTCGTGGGGCTGGAGATTGGTGCAGATGACTATATCACCAAACCGTTTCACCCCCGCGAGGTCGTCGCACGAATCAGGTCAGTCTTGCGGCGTGCGCGCGGGATCGCGCCGCCTGCTGCTACTGGTGTGCCAAGCGACTGTTTGTGCTTTGACGGGATGAATGTTGTCCTTGACCAGATGTCATTGTGGGATCGCGATGGCAAATCGGTCGATTTGACCAGCGGCGAATTCAAACTGCTTGAGGTCTTTCTGACGCGCCCTAAACGCGTCCTGTCGCGCGAACAGTTGATGGATCTGGTTGGCGGACACAGCTATGCCCCGCTGGACCGTACCATCGACAACCAGATTGCAAGGCTACGTAAGAAAATCGAACGGGACCCTGCACGTCCAAAGCTGATTTCGACCATCCGGGGGATCGGCTATTCCTTCACCTGCGAAGTCGAAAAGAAAGAGGATCAGCGGGCCTGAAACAGCGCCGCAAGTGCCTTGGCCAAATCAGATTGCCGATAAGGTTTGCACAGAATTTCGTGGTTCAGTGTTTCGCCTTGTCGGCTCAGGATATCTTCGGCGTAGCCGGAGGTGAGCAAGACGCGGATATGCGGGTAGGTGGCTACGACGTGTCGCGCCAGCGCCAACCCGTCCAGGTCCCCGGGCATGACAAGGTCGGTAAAGACGGCGTCAATGTCAGGGTCATCGCGCAGGATACCGGCAGCCGTGTCCCCGCTATCAGCCTCGCGGACGTTGTAGCCCAAGTCATTCACCCGCGCGACGCTTAGCTTGCGAACCTGCGCATTGTCTTCGACGATCAGCACCGTCTGGTCCTTGCCGCGCGGCGGATGAATATCGTTGTTTTGTTGTGATGTATTTGCATTCAGCGGATCAATAATTGGAAAATACAGCCCAATCGTCGTGCCGTGCCCGATCTCACTATAGACTGTGACATGCCCGCCCGATTGCCGCACGAACCCATAGACCATCGCCAGCCCCAATCCGCTGCCTTTGCCGACAGGCTTGGTCGTAAAAAACGGTTCAAACACCCGCTGTTGCGTATCAGGCCCCATGCCGCGCCCGGTGTCGGCAACGCTGATGCGCACATAGGCGCCTTGGGCCACATCAAGTTCCTGGGCAATATAGGTGTCGTCGATATCTACCAGTTCGGTCTTGACGATCAGCGTCCCCCCATCGCCCATAGCTTCGCGGGCGTTCAGTGCGATATTGATCAGGGCAGATTGCAGTTGCGTGCTGTCGGTAATAACCGGCGGTAGATCCTCACTCAAATGCGCCGTGATGACATAACGGGGATCAAAGGTGCGCCGCAACAGCGAAAGGGCGGCATTACACGATGTATTTATGTCCGTGGGCTGACTGTGGCTCGGTGCCTTGCGCGCAAAGGCGTTCAGTCCGTCCGTCAGGTCTGCGCCCAGTTCGGCAGCTTCAAGCGCATCGCGCACCATCGCTTGCGCGGTATCATCGGACAGATGGGGTTCCAACAGTTCAAGATTGCCGATCACGACCGTCAGCAGGTTGCTGAAATCATGGCTGATGCCACCGGTCATCTGCCCAATGGCATCAAGCCGGGCAGAGCGGGACAGCGCCTCTTGGGTGGCGTGCCGCTGAGAGAGGTCATGCAGGATGGCGACAAAATGTGGGCCCCCGTCGTGGTCGGCCCGCCCGATCGACAGATGCAATGGAAAGGTGTCACCATTGCGCCGAAGCCCTTCGACCGTGCGACCGCGACCGATAATCCGGGCCTGCCCTGTCTCCAGATGCCCCTGCATGAAATCATCATGCCGTTTCGCCAGCGCGCGGGGCATGATCATATTTACCCGATTGCCCACCATGTCGGCCGGGTCGTGGCCGAACAGTTTGCCCGCCGCACTGTTGGCGCGAGTAATCGTACCCGCCGCGTCACTCATCACAACGGCGTCTGGTATTGCGTCAAGCAACGCGCCCAAGAGATGAGTATCAGAGGTTCGGTCATTCATTACGCGCCTACTGTCTGGTATCGACGCAAGATAAGCTAGTCTTCCGCCCGCACCATGACATAGATCATATCTGTCTTCGATTGCCAGTCTAGTTTGCGCAGGCAAGACAGGAGAATGATGATGAAGAAAACGAAGACTTGGATCGTTTTGGCGGACACTTCCGCCGTCCGTATTGCCGTCAACGACGGGCCGGCCAAAGGCGTCTACGGGATCAGCACGAAAGAACTGCAAGCCCCCACTGTCACAGAGCTATCGGACGAACCGGGGATGACCAAAGCACCCTTTGGCCCTGACCGGGGCAATATCTCTGACCCTGATCTGAAAGGACAGGCCGCAGCAGCTTTCGCAACAGATATCGTCAATTTTCTGGATGCAGAGCAGGCCAAAGACAGCTTTCAGCGGCTTGTTCTGGTGGCTCCTCCGGCGATGCTGGGCCTTCTGCGCGACCGTCTGACCCCGCGCCTGCGTGACATTTTGCGCGCTGACATTCCCAAGGATCTGACGCATCTGCCGCTGGACAAGCTGCCCGCGCATCTGGAGGATGTTCTGCCCGTTTAGGGGCGGGATTCTAGGGGTGAAACATGCGCCCCACTGCAAATGCAAGAACCGCAGCAAGCCCCCCGATCAGCAGGGTTTCAAGGCCTGACTTCCACCAGGGCGCCAGCGACCAGCGTGATTTCGCAGCGCCGATGCCGAAAAAGCAGGCCGCCGAAGTCACAACCGACCATGAAAAAGCATCGGGCAATCCAATCAGATAGGGCAGAAGGGGCAACATACCTGCCGCCACAAAGGCACCGAAAATCACAAACGCGGCCTGAATCGGGCGCGGGTCGGTAATAGGCAACCCGTATTCTTCGGCCAGCATCAGGGAAATCCACTGTTCCTTGTCCTCGCTGATCATGATGCCCGCATCCTGCCGGACCTGACCGCGCAGGCCCTTGCGCGCAAGGATCTGGTCCAGTTCGTCCAACTCGCCCTGCCTGTTCACGGCGATATGGCGCTCTTCGACGGCCCAAAGCCTGCGCCTGTCATCGGCAAGCGCCTTTGTCCCCGAAAAGTTGCCCGCAGCCATCGAAAAACCGTCGGCCAGCACATTCGCCAGACCAAGGGCCACGACAATGCCTGTGGACAGTCCCGCCCCCTGTACACCCGCGACAATCGCAAAGGTGGTCACAGTCCCGTCAATCCCGCCGAAAATCGCATCGCGCAGCCGTCCGCTATCATTATTTTGCTGATCCAGCCGGGCTGCGATCTCTTCCATGGAATGCCCGTGTTCAAGTGCCATTGCTATCTCCTGTGATGCGGATCGTTTTGATCAATTCTGGCAGAAGGATCAGCGGCAGGCAAAACAGGCCGATCATCTGCCATTCTGCCCAGCCCAGCGCGGTCGTGTGCAGCAAGCTCTGCAAGGGTGGCCAATAGACGGCCGCCACCTGCGCGCCCAATGTCACTACCAGCGCCAGCAGCAGAAACGGATTGCTGAGTAACCCGATTTTCCAGCAGGGCGACCGCAACGACCGAAAGGCAAAGACGCTGAATTTCTCGAACGCAACCATGGCCGTGAACGCCGCCGTTCGCGCCAGCGTTTCGTCAACGGGCAGGAGTTGCCAGAAAATCCACAGGCTGCAAAGCCCCGTATAGACCCCAAAGACCGCGATCATCGCAAAGCCGGACCAGCCAAGGACAGGGGCGTTGATCTTGCGGGGCGGGTCTTTCATCTGGCCCGGTTCCGGTTTTTCCAGCCCCAATGCCACGGCGGTCAGCCCGTCGGTGATCAGGTTCATCCAAAGGATCTGTGTCGCCAGAAAGATCAGCGGCCCGCCGATCAGGATGTTGCAAAGGATCGCCACGACCTCGCCCGCGTTTGACGACAGCAGATAGCGCACGAATTTGCGCAGGTTATCGAACTGCCGCCGTCCTTCGCGCATGGCGGCGATTATCGTGGCGAAATTATCGTCGAGCAGCACCAGATCAGCGGCATCCTTGGCAACATCCGTGCCCCTTATCCCCATGGCGATCCCGATGTCGGCCTGTTCGAGCGCTGGTGCGTCATTCACCCCGTCGCCGGTCATGGCCACGATCTGCCCTTGCTTTTGCAGCAGCGACACGATCCGCATCTTGTCGGCAGGTTGGGCACGCGCAATCAGCATATCCTGCGCCAGTCCGTCCGCCAGGTCGGCGTCTGACATGGCAGCCAGCGCGTCGTGGGTGATGACCCAGTCGGGTTGCAGGCCGACGCTTTGCGCGATGGCCTTGGCAGTGACGGGACTATCGCCGGTGATCATGATGATCCTTGCCCCGGCAGAGTGGGCCTGCGCCACGGCATCGGGAATTTCCGGGCGCGGCGGGTCGATGATGCCCACCAATCCCAAAAAAACCAGCCCTTCTTCGCGCAGGATGCCATCGGGGGCAGGTGCGGTCGCAAGAGCGATCACCCGGTGCCCGTTTTCGGCAAGTGCTGTATAGGCGGCGTCGATTTCCGCGCGCCCCGCGTCCGTCAGCGGCACCGGCCCATCCGGCCCTAAAATTTCACTGCAAAGATCGCGCAGTTTTTCCGGCGCGCCCTTGGTGAAGACCTGCGGGCCATCTGCAGTCTGGCGCAGCACGCTCATCCTTTTGCGGTCACTGTTAAAAGGGCGTTCATCAAGAATGTTTTCAGGGTCAGGCAATGGCGCCCAACCTTTGTAGGCAAGGGTGATCAGTGCGCCTTCGGTCGGACTGCCGATCATGGTCCAGCCGGTCCGGTCATGCTGGAGCGTGGCATTGTTGCAACCGGCACAGACCGCCAAAAGCTGCGCTAGCAGCGGATCGTTCGACGCGCGGCGCTTGGCCTGTCCGGCGGCAATATACCCTGCGGGGTCGTAGCCAGTGCCAGTGATCTGGTATTGTTCTTGCGGAGTCCAGATCCGCGTGGCGGTCATCTTGTTTTCGGTCAGGGTGCCGGTTTTGTCCGTGCAGATGACAGAGGCCGCGCCAAGCGCCTCGATTGCTTGCAAGCGCCGCGTTAAAGCGTGTTGCCGGACCAATGCCGCCGCACCAAGTGCGATGGTTATAGTGACAACGGCGGGAAGCCCCTCTGGTACCATGGCGACGGCCAGTGAAATCGCAGTCATGAACATTTCGGTCGCCGGGCGGCCGTAAAGCAGGCCCAGCAGCATCACGCCAGCCCCGATCATCAATGCCGCCGCACCCAATTGCCGGGCGAGCTGGCCCAGTTGCTGTTGCATGTGGGTCTGGCGCGGGATGACCGAGCCGGTCAGTAGCGCGATCTCGCCAAATTGGGTCTGGGTGCCAATATCTGTAACACGCGCCATGCCGCGCCCTTCGACGATGTTTGTTCCCATCAGGATGGTGGCATCATCACTGTCTTTGCTGACCGGTACGGATTCGCCGGTCAGCGCGCTTTCATCAGCTGAAAGCGCGGTCTGTTCGATCAGCGCGGCGTCTGCTGGCACCCTGTCACCAGTGGCAACCAAGATGATATCGCCGGGCACAAGATCACGGGCCGGGATTTGTAACTGGCGGCCATTGCGCAGCACGGTCGCTTGCGGGGACAGCATATTGCGCAAAGCATGCAGGGCATTCTCGGCCCGCCATTCCTGCACAAAACCCAAAGCCCCATTCAGAAAAATGACGACCCCGATTGCAATCGTATCTATACGCTCGCCCGCGACAAAGGCGATGGCGGCTGCAATTACAAGGATCACCACCAGAACATTGGTGAACTGCCGCAAAAGGATACGCAGCGCCGAAGGGCCCGCCGTTTGCGGTAATTCGTTCCACCCGTGGGACTTGTGCAGAGCCGAAACCTGTTGGCTTGTCAGCCCAACTGTCTGATCGTCATTCATCACATGGCAATCCGTCATGTGGGTGCATTGTGCGTTGATCAAGATCAATCAGGGATTAATAACTGCTGCTAAACGTCGCGCCATCTGTTCGTTCACAGGAGGCGACGATGGCAAAAAAGACAACTGAAAGCACCCTGTCGGCGGGTGAATTGGCAATTGAACATCTGCAAGAAGTGGGCATCAGACCAATGACCGCCATGGGTGCGGCGTGGATCGAAAGCATGGCTGATCTGAACAGGGAAATGATCGGCTTTGTTGCGGACAGGATCAAGGAAGATGTGAAGGTGCAGCAGCAATTGCTGCACTGCAAGCGCCCCGCAGATTTTCAAAAGGTGCAGTTGGCCTTTTTTGAAAAAGCCTATCGGCAATATACGGACCAAACCGGCAAATTGCTGAAGATGAGCATGGAACTGCTGCCCCGCGCATCGGGCGGGGCCAAGAGCACACCCCTTTAGGGTGTGCTCTGGCTGCGATGGTCAGAGCTTGTTCACCGGGACTTTCAGCATCTCGTTGCCGTCTGCATCTGTGGGAATTTCACCCGCCCGCATGTTGACCTGCAACGACGGGATGATCAGCCGTGGCATACCAAGTGTTGCATCCCGTTCGGTCCGGAATTTGATGAAATCCTCACGGGTCTTGCCGCCACCGACATGGATGTTGTCGGCCTTTTCTTCGGCGACTGTCGTTTCCCATTTGAAATCTCGTCCGTTTGGCCCGTAATCGTGGCACATATAAAGTCGCATCTCGTCAGGCAGCGCCAGTACCTTTTGAATGCTGTCGTAAAGTGTTCCTGCGTCGCCGCCGGGGAAGTCGGCGCGCGCTGACCCGCCATCAGGCATGAAAAGCGTATCACCGACAAAGCAGGCGTCGCCAATCACGTGAACCATGCAGGCGGGCGTGTGGCCGGGGGTTGATATCGCGAACCCTTGCATGGTGCCTATCCTGTAGGTGTCGCCATCTTTGAAAAGCGCGTCAAACTGCGACCCGTCGCGCTGGAATTCGGTGCCTTCGTTAAAGACCTTGCCGAATGTGTCCTGCACCACGGTAATCTTATCACCGACGCCGATTTTACCGCCCAGCTTTTGCTGGATATAGGGGGCGGCACTCAGATGGTCTGCATGAACGTGGGTTTCGATGATCCAGTCCAGTTTCAGATCGCGGCGCTTGATTTCGGCGATGATCGCATCGGCGCTGTCAAAGGTAATGCGGCCCGCCGCATAGTCGATATCCATCACGCTGTCGATAACAGCGCAATGGTCGCTGGCAGGGTCATGTACGATGTAGCTGATCGTGTTGGTGGCCTCATCAAAAAACGCCGACACATCGGGTTTGACGGACATATTCACGGGGTAGGACATGTTGTTTCCTCACGCTGCCTTGGGTCAATTATTGGGCCAAGATAGCCGCCCGGACCAAGGCAACATTGATCCGGATCAACGTGACGCTTCGGCCTGCGCTGCACAGACCCGGCAAACCTGCGCATAGAGCACTGCATTCAGCCGTTCGGGCGAAATATCATCGCCACATTTCTGGCAGATGCCGTAAGTGCCGTCTTTGATCCGGTCCAGAGCCTGACCCAATAAACGTACTTCTTGCTGGTTGGCCTGCGCGATCCCTTCCAGCACCTCGTCATCTTCAAGGTCAATGGCCTGATCTTCCAGATCTGAGTCCAGCGGTTGCTCAAGATCCTTTTCGATCCGTCGTATGTTCTTCGTCAGTTCGGCAATCCGGTCACTGATCAGTGTTTCATACTGTTTGATGTCCAATGGAGGTCTCCTTGCGATGAATGGCTTGGCTATTCTGGATGGATCGGCGCGGGCCCAATTGACGAAGATCAATGCATCGTTCGCAAATCCGTCAGGTGGACCGTGTTGTGACCCATGCCACCACATCGGGCAGCAGGCTATCCAGCAGTTGTTGAAAACCGCGTGTGATCGGTTCGGGCTGGTCGCTGCCAATCAGCAGATCGCCTGCGAATTGCCGCGTCCCAAGGACGCGCTGGTCGCGGTCGCGCAGCATTGTCAGTTCAACAGCGACCTGCACGCGGAATTGGCCGTCGCCCGTCACATCGACACCAAACTGGTCGATGCGCGAGAGAAGTACCGTATCGGGGACAGGCCCTGCCCCTTGCGCCCCTACAAACCCGATGCGCCCCGACGCGGCAAGCGACTGGATCAGAACAGATTGCAGCATATCGGGCACGGCAGCAGACCAGCGCACATCGGGCAGATAGGTCACAGACAGGGGCGATTTCCGGATCAGGATACGATCAGATGCAATTGCCGCCGGTGCCGTAGGGTCCAGCACCAGCAGTGTGCCTGCCGACCGCCTGCCGGCCATCGCGCGGCGCACAGGCTGCAATTCATAGGTGTCACGCGGCGTTGCGGCCTCATTCAGCGATTGGATTGCGGCACAACCCGGCAACGAAGCCAGACCAAGTATCACAAGACGGCGGGGTATCATCATCTGGGTCTACCTTCTGTATTCAGGGACGCGATTATCAAGCAGGAAACCTGTGGGGTTCTGATTGATGTTACGGGCGAGATCATTCAGCGTGCGGACCAATGTGCGCGCCTCGCTGGCCAAACGGCTGAAATCGCGAATGCCCGGTCCTGCCGCTCCAATGGCGCCGCGACCCTCGGCGGTTGCCGCGCGCAGATCGGTCAGAATGCCCGGAATATCAGCGTTCAGCGTTGTCATGGTTTCGCGGAATGCTGCCATGGCCTGCTGCGTGTCCGACAGAACCGGCCCAAGGTCAGAAGCCATGATCCCGTCTGCCCGCGCAAACGCATCATTGGCGCTGCCAAGTGCGGTGTCGGCGTTCTGCAATGTTGTTTGCAGCCCATCAGCAAGTGGCGGCAGGTCGTTTTCCATCAGGCTTTGCACCTCGGCCAGAACCTCGTTTGCCCGTGTGATGGTGGGTTGCAGCGCATCCAATGTCTGATTTGCGGTCTCGAAGGTGTCGGTGATGGTCGCTAGGGACGTATCAGCATTGCCAAGGGTCGTCTGGGCGCTGTCGCGCAAAATATCCAACCCGTCTGTGAATTGCGTGATCTCGTCAGCCGCTCTGCGCAGACTGGTCGAGATGTCGGAAAAATCTTGCAGTGCCGTGTCAAGTCCGGCGGTCGCCGCATCGATGTTTTGCAGGATACGGCGCACATATTCCTGATTTTCGGGGCCAGTCAGCTTTTCCAGTTGTTTCAGCAACGCAGTGGCATCCCCCAAAAGATCGGGCGCACTACTGACCAGCGACTGAAAAGAAGATTGCCGCGAGGGGATGATCGGCGGACCTTCCAGTTCAGGCGTCAACCGTTCTGCGTTTGGCGACCCACCCGATAGGGCGATATAGGCAACGCCTGTAACCCCTTGGGATTCAAGCTGTGCGACCGTATCCACAGCGATGGGCGTGTTGGAGTCGATCTCGATGGCCACATAGACTTTGCTGGGGTCTTTTTCCCAGATCCGAATACCGACCACACGCCCGACACCAACCCCGTTGAAAAGTACATCAGCCGACTGGTCCAGACCGGACACATTGTCGAACAGGATGCCATACTGCGCCCACTGCCGGTCAATCTGCACGCTGGACAGCCAGACAAAAAAGCCGAGCCCGCCCAGAACGCCAAAAATCGCGAACAAGCCGATAATGATAAAATTAGCGCGTGTTTCCATTAACTTGCAGCTTTCTGGACCAGTGCCGCACGGGCGCGCGGCCCCTTAAAGTAGGCCTGAACCCAAGGGTGATCAATCTCTTGCATTTCGGCCATGGTGCCGGTGGCCAGCACCCGCCCTTCGGCCAGCACGGCAACCCGGTCACAAATGGCGTGCAGGCTGTCCAGATCATGCGTGACAAGAAACACCGTCAGCCCCAGCGCACGGCGCAACTGCCCGATCAGCGTATCAAAGGCCGCAGCCCCGATCGGGTCAAGCCCGGCGGTCGGTTCATCCAGAAACACGATTTCGGGGTCCAGCGCGATGGCGCGTGCAAATCCGGCCCGTTTGCGCATACCGCCAGACAATTCGGCCGGAAACTTGTGCAAAGCGTCTTCGGGCAGACCCACCATACGGACCTTGATCGCGGCCAGTGCCGCGCGGGTTTGCGGCGACAGGTCCAATTGTTCGCGCATGGGCGCTTCGACGTTTTGCTGTACATCAAGCGATGAAAACAGCGCGCCCCCTTGAAACATGACGCCCCAGCGGCGGCGCAGGCGGCGGTATTCCTCGGGTGCTGTATCACGCACGTTTTCGCCGAAGACCGTGATTTGCCCGCCAGCAGGTTTCAGCAACCCCACGACAGCCCGCAGCAGCACCGATTTACCGGTGCCCGACCCGCCCACAACGCCGATGACCTCTCCGCGTTGCACGTCAAGATCAAGCCCGTCATGTACGGTATGTTTGCCGAAACGGGTCACAAGCCCCCGCACGCTGATGATCGGGTCATCCGGGATCATACGCCCACCAATTCAAAAAATATGGAAAACAGCGCATCTGCCGCAATCACTAGGAAAATGCTTAACACAACAGAGGTCGAGGTCAGCCGCCCCAGCGATTCAACGTCGCCTTTGACCTGCATGCCTTCGAAACAGCCGACAATTCCGATAATAAGCGCAAAAAACGGTGCCTTGATCAAGCCAACGCCCAGATGCCAAACGCTGGTATTGCTGGCCAGACGTGACTGAAAAACGCCCGGCGATACACCCAGTTCGATCCACGACATCAGGGCGCCGCCGAGCAGCCCGGAAAAGTTGGCGATCACGCCCAGAACCGGCAACATCAGGATCAGGGCCATGACACGCGGCAGGACCAGCACCTCGATCGGGTTCAGGCCAAGCGTGCGCATTGCGTCGATTTCTTCGCGCATCTTCATGGACCCGATGGCAGCAGTAAAGGCCGACCCCGACCGCCCGGCGACGATGATGGCGGTCAGCAAGATGCCCAATTCGCGCAGCACCGAAATCGCGATCAGATCGACGACAAACACCTCTGCCCCGAACTGGCGCAACTGGGCCGCCCCCTGAAAGGCCAGTACGACCCCAATCAGGAACGACATTAACGCCACGATGGGCACGGCGCTGAGCCCGACCTGCTGCATATGGTGCACGAGTGCAGTCCACCTGATCCGCGAGGGATGCGCGAAAAGGGATAAAAACGTCGCAACGGTCTGACCCAGAAAGCCGATGATAGCCATCATTTTTTGAAAGGATGCAACGGTTGTGCGCCCAACCATTTCCAGCCTGTCATTCAGCGTGATGGACTTTTCGGTTTGGTCGTCTTTTGCAGGCATGTTCTGACGAACCGTGCCAATGAGATCGCTTTGCAGTTGGCTTGCACCGGTGATTTCCGGCGCAGTCCCGGCCTGTTGCAGACGCCGCTCCAGTGTCACGATGGCCCATGCGCCCGCCGTGTCGATGCGGCCGACCTGCCCAAGGTCAATCACCTGTGCCCCCTTTTGTCCCAGATCGAGTTGTTCAACCGTCCCGATCAACAAATCACCAGAAAGCACGATCCTTTGGTCAACGACTGTCAGCCGCGCAGGCTGCAACCTATCTGGTGAATGGGCATTCATCCGTTTGTCCCTTGCACAGACAACACTATCCGTTCACGCATCCGGGCGCACGGGTCTTGCCAACAGTAGCAAGGTTAATTCTCGCCGACGATGGAAATTTTGACAAACATCAATTGCGTCAGGTGAAGGGAAATTTTTGCAATGCAGTCCAGATGGTTAGCATTGGGACCCGGTGCGTGATGCCCGCACCCCCATCAGGCGTTTTCGAAGTAAGATGGAAAATCAGCACGCACACGCTCTACGATGGCCTGCACGCCTTGGATATGGTCGCGCAGTGCCGCTTCAGCGGCTCCGGCATCGTCCCGTTTGATTGCGCAGACGATGGACTGGTGTTCGTCACATACGATCTGGCGGCGCTCTTTGGACAGGCTGAGAAAACGGATGCGGTCCAGATGGGCCTTTTGTTCCTTGATCAGCGTCCAGATGTGCGCATGGCCAGCCACGTCGCAAATGATTTCATGAAACCTTTCGTCCAATGTATGAAATCTGGCGGTCTCTGCGCCAATGGCGTCTTGCTGCTGTTGCAGCGTGCTTTGCAACGCAGCGAGAAGTGCCTTGCCAGAATTTGACATCGCGGTGCGCAGACATTCGGTTTCCAGCGCCGTGCGTGTAAAGACAGCGTCGTTCACCTTGCCAAGCGATATCCGGGTGATCAGCGTGGCGCGCTGCGGCCGTATCGCGATAAAACCCAGATTAGCCAACCGAAAGAAGGCGTCACGCACCGGTTGCCGTGACACCCCGAGTTGTTTGGCGATTTCCCCTTCGGACACTTTGGTACCGGGCGGGAGCGCGACCGAGACGACTGCATCATAAAGCGTATCAAAGACTCTGTCTGTTGCAGAAACCTGGGGCGTTTCAATCGGAGCAATGTCCAAAGCTGCCATCGGTGTGTCCCTTGAAATTACGGGATCTCCTTTAGCGCAGAAATGATTTTGACACAACTGACCATCTAGCATATTAGCAGTACAGTTTTCCTGAGTTTGGATATCAAACCATGCCGCTCACCGCGCCAGATCGGCTTTTTCCGCCGGAACAGAAACAAAAAGACCTCGCGCGTGCGCTGTACCGGTCGGTTGCCGATCTTCCGATCATCAGTCCGCACGGGCATTGTGACCCACGCTGGTTTGCCGAAGATCGCAGGTTTCCGAACCCCTCTGACTTGTTCGTCGTGCCCGATCATTATGTGTTTCGGATGCTGGTCAGTCAGGGCGTGCGCATGGCTGATCTTGGCATTCCGCGTCTGGACGAGGGGCCGTCGGAAACCGACCCGCGCAAGGTTTGGGCCCGCTTTGCGCAGAATTACCACCTGTTTCGCGGCACCCCGTCCGCATTGTGGCTGGACCATTCCTTTGAACATGTTTTCGGGATTGATCAGGTCCTGTCGGCGGACACGGCCACAGCAATCTATGACCAGATAGAGGCAAAACTGGCCGATGATGCCTTTCGCCCCCGCGCCTTGTTTGAACGGTTTGGCATTGAATTGCTGGCCACAACCGAAGGGGCGTTGGATGATCTGGCGTGGCACCGGCAAATCCGTGAAAGTGGATGGTCTGGCCGTGTTGTCACGACCTACCGGCCCGATGCCGTTGTTGACCCCGACTTTGAAGGGTTTGCCGCGAACGTCGCGGCCCTTGGTGCCCTGACGGACGAAGATACCCAAAGTTGGACCGGCTATCTTGCCGCCCATCGCAAGCGCCGCGCGTTCTTCAAATCCTTCGGTGCAACGGCAAGCGATCACGGCCACCCCAGCGCGCATACTGAAAACCTGTCGCACGCCGATGCAGCAGCACTGTTTGCCAAGGTTTTGTCAGGCGATTTCACAACAATCGAGGCAGAGGCATTTCGCGGCCAGATGCTATTGGAAATGGCAAGAATGAGCCTTGATGACGGGTTGACCATGCAAATACATGCAGGGTCACGGCGCAACCACGCGGCACCCGTCTTTGCAAAGTTCGGGCGGGACATGGGCTTTGATATCCCCGGCCCCACCGATTACGTTGTTGCGCTCAAACCGCTGCTGGATGCCGTGGGGATGGAGCCCGATCTGAAGATCATCCTGTTTACGCTGGATGAAACGGCCTATAGCCGCGAGCTGGCACCACTGGCCGGGGCCTATCCAGCGCTAAGGCTTGGCCCGCCCTGGTGGTTTTTCGACAGTTACGAGGGGATCAAGCGGTTCCGCGAAACGACGACCGAAACCTGCGGCTTCTATAACACCGCCGGGTTCAACGATGACACGCGGGCGTTCTGCTCAATCCCGGCGCGCCATGACGTGTCCCGCCGCGCGGACAGCGCCTATCTTGCTACGCTGGTGACCACAGGCCGCCTCCGCGAGGCCGAGGCCTTTGAGATAGCCCCCGACCTTGCCTACGGGCTTGCCAAAACAGCCTATAACCTTTGAAACGAGAGAGCCTTGATGACAAACACCCAAACCCGATATGCGATTGATCCCGAGGCAGCAAAGAGCTTTGATACCGACAAGCTGCGCGAACATTTTCATGTAGGTGATCTATTCAAGCCGGATGAAATCCGGCTGGTCTATTCGCATTATGACCGCTTGATCCTTGGCTCTGCTGTGCCCCAAAGCAGGCCTCTCACGCTGGACCATGTGCCTGAAACTGGAACGGCAACCTTTTTGGAGCGCCGCGAGATGGCGATCCTGAACCTGGGTGAGACAGGCAAAGTGTCGGTGGGTGGCGAGGATTACGGCATTGCACGGGGCGAGGTTTTGTACATCGGCATGGGGGCGGGTCCGGTGACGATGGAAGGCGGGCGGTTCTATCTGCTCTCCGCCCCGGCCCATCGCACCTGCCCCACAACGCTGATCAGACTGTCTGATGCACGCCGCGTCGAAATGGGCGCGCGTGAAACTGCGAACGAACGCGTCATTATCCAGTTTCTGCACCCCGAAGTCTGCGAAAGCTGCCAGCTTTTGATGGGCTATACCCAGTTTGCCCCCGGCTCCATCTGGAACACCATGCCCGCGCACACGCACGACCGCCGGATGGAGGCTTATCTCTACTTTGATGTGCCACAGGATCAGCGTGTCTTTCACTTCATGGGCCAACCCGATGAAACCCGTCATATCGTCATGGCGAATGAAGAGGCGGTGATTTCCCCGCCATGGTCTATCCACTGCGGGGCGGGCACCGCGTCCTATACGTTCTGCTGGGCAATGGCAGGCGACAATATTGATTTCACGGATATGGACATGGTGTCGATGGAGACCCTGCGATGAGAGATCCGTTTCGGCTGGACGGCAAACGCGCTCTTGTAACGGGGGCCAATACGGGCATTGGGCAGGCGATTGCTATCGGTCTTGCCCAAGCGGGCGCCCATGTGATCGCTGCCGGTCGGTCGTCGTGTGATGAAACCGTCGCAATGATGGGCGGGGGTGAGGCGCTGATGCTGGAGCTTGCCGACCCTGCTGCGGCAGCGGCGGTTGTTGCAGAACATAAGACGCTCGATATCCTTGTGAACAACGCTGGGATCATTCGCCGTGAAGACAGCGTAGATTATAGCGAGGCTGACTGGGATGACGTGATGGATGTAAACCTCAAGGCGGTTTTTATGCTGTCCCAGAGTTTCGCCAAATCCGCGATGGCACGCGGGGCGGGCGGGCGGATTGTGAACATCGCCTCGCTGCTCAGCTTTCAAGGGGGCATCCGCGTGCCTGCCTATACCGCGACCAAACATGGGGTGGCGGGGCTGACCAAGGCGCTGGCCAACGAATGGGCGCGTAACGGGATCAACGTGAATGCGGTAGCCCCCGGCTATATCGCTACCAACAACACCACGGCCCTGCGCGAGGACCCAAAGCGCAGCGCGGAAATCCTGTCGCGGATTCCTGCGGGCCGCTGGGGTGATCCGGCCGATATCGCGGGTGCCGTGACGTTTCTATGCGGCGCTGCGTCAGGATATGTGACGGGGGCTGTTCTGAACGTCGACGGGGGCTGGCTTGCCCGATAGTCCAAGGCTGCAACGCAAGGGCCCAAAGCCCCGGGCAGGGATCGTTCATCTGGGACCAGGTGCCTTTTTTCGGGCGTTCAATGCGGTTTACACCGATCAGGCGATGGCGGCGGCGGGTGGCGATTGGGGGATTATCGCGGTCAGCCTGCGCAGCCCGACCGCGCGGGCCCAACTGCTGCCGCAGGACGGCGTCTATACCACTGTCACCGCGTCAGAGACCGCACCCGATAGCGCGATCATCGGGTCGATCGTGGACGTCATGGCAGCACAAACCGACACCGATCGCACGGCGATTATCGACGCCATGGCTGATCCTGCGATCAAGATCATTTCGCTGACCATTACCGAAAAAGGCTATGGGCATGATCCTGCGACTGGCGGAATCGACCGGCAGCATCCTGACATTGCGGCAGATCTGGAAAACCCGAACCGGCCTGCGTCAGCGGTTGGCTTAATCGTTGCTGCCCTGCAAGTGCGGCAGAAGACCGGTGCCGGGCCTGTCACCTTGCTCAGCTGTGATAACCTGCCTGCGAACGGGGCTGTGCTTCGGTCCGTCGTACTGGACTATGCGCGCGCAGTGAACAGCCCAGATCTGGCAGACTGGATCGCGGCGCATGTCACTTTTCCCGCCACGATGGTCGACCGCATTACCCCTGCCACAACGGCCGCTGACATTGCGCAACTGGCCGAAACCGCTGGTTATTACGACCCGGGCTGCGTGATGCATGAAGCGTTTCGGCAGTGGGTGATCGAAGATGATTTTGCATGCGGCCGCCCGGCATGGGATCAGGTGGGCGCACAATTGGTGGCGTCAGTGGAACCTTTCGAGATGATGAAGCTGCGCTGCCTGAACGGGACCCATTCAACGCTCGCTTATCTTGGGTATCTTGCCGGGTTTGAAACGATTGCGGATTGTGTTGCCGATGCGGATTTTGCGGCACTTTGCGAACGGCTATGGGCGGATGAAATCACGCCCGTTGTTCCGCAGCCCGACGGGGAGGACCTGAATAGCTATTGCGCGGCACTGATGAACCGCTACCGCGATCCGGCGATCCGTCATCGGACATGGCAAATTGCGATGGATGGCAGCCAAAAGCTGCCGCAGCGCATACTGGGGACAATCGCAGACAACCTAGCCGCAGGGCGGGTGCCTGCTGGTCTGTGCATGGCCGTGGCGGGATGGATGAAATATGTCGGCGGCGTCGATGAGAATGGTGCCGCGATTGACGTGCGCGACCCGATGGCGGGCGTGCTGAAACAAACCAGCGACGCGGCGTCCGACAAGGTTGCGGCGCTTTTGGGGATTGAAGAGGTCTTTGGCAAGGCGCTTCCCAAACACGTGGGTTTCTGCGCGGCGGTGGCCCAAGCCTATGACAAGCTTGACAGCTTGGGCGCTCATGGCGCTGTGCGGGATTATCTGCGGTCGTGACCCTTTGGGATGGCGATGCTATTGCGGCTGTGCCTGAATGGACTCAAGGAAGGTGACAAGATCAATGATCGGCTGACTGGTCATGATCAGAATCCCTTCTTCGCCACGCATGGCCACCCCTTTTCCTTCGAAAAAGCCGCCGAACACGGGCATCGGGCTCCCGTGCGACAACAGCGTGTCGCGCCCATCCACCTTGGCGATGATCCCTGATATGGGGAAGGTTCCGCCCGCCTTGGTTGTCAGTTGGGTCAGGTCCGTGGGCTGGATCAGCAGCACCGATGCCATCGGACCCTGCCCACGCGCGTCAAGCCCGTGGCAAGTCGCGCAATGGGTTTCATAAAGTACGCGCCCGACTGCGGCATCCTGTGCAAAGGCTGTCGTCGCAGAGACCAGAAGGCTCAGTGTAATTGCCAGACGTTTCATGGCTGTCCTTTCCTGTGTTGATCAGCGGGGCGCGTGCCCTGAGTGATATCAGCCTAGTTTGGCTGACGAGGCCCCGCCATGATCTAGATCAGACAATGCGCGTTAGTTCAGAGCCGTCCTTTCGATGATCGTTGCACCTGATTGAAGTTGGTCATTGGGGTGGGTGACCACCCTGTCCCCTGCTGACAGGCCATCAATGACTTCTGCAAACTGTCTGTTCTGGCGCCCGATGCTGATTGTCTGCTCACGCGCAGTTCCCGCTTCGGCCACAAAGACCGTCCAGGCGTCGTTACGTTTGAAAATGGCGCTCAGCGGAACTTGCAACACATCTTCCTTTCGCCATTCCGTGATCCGGAGGAAAACCGCAAAACCGTCACCCAGACTGGCGCGATCCTGCGGCGGGCTGGTGATGTCAAAGATGGCATCAAGGCGCTGTTCCTCGATCCCCAGCGCCGAGATTTTCGTCTGTGCGGCGGGCGCGATGCTGGTCAGAACTGCCGACAGAGGCGCAGGACCGCCCCAGCGATCCACGACCGCAGTGGCCCCCTTTTGCAAACGGACCGCATCGGTTGAAAGCAGGTCAGCGACAATTTCCAGATTTGCAGGATCGCCGATTTTCAGCAGCGGGGCACCCGTGACCACGGGCCGTTCGCTGGTGTCTGCCACTGACAGAACAACACCGTCGGCAGGGGCCTTGATCTCAAGACAGCAGACTGCGGTACTCTCTTCGGTATCTGCCGGGGTTTGCAGCATGGTTCTGGTCCGTGCCAGCGTGCTTTCGGCCATATCGACACGGGCATTGGCGGCCTCAACAGTAGCGTTGGCCACGGCAAGTCGCTGTGCGGCGTCTTCCAGACGGGTCAGCGAAGCAACCTCGCGGCGCACAAGGGTTTGGGTGCGTTCAAACTGTGATTTGGCCAGATCCTGATCGTCAATCGCGCGGGCAAGGTCGGCTTGGGCGACATGCAATGCCGCTTCGGCCTCTTGTACCGATGCTTGCGCTTGCAACAGGCTGCGACTGTCCAGCAATCCCGGCGTGACCGGACGGACGGCAGCAACCAGCGTTTCGCCCGCCGCAACCGGATCACCCACCTTCACAGGCGACCGCAGAGCGGTGCCCGTGATTGGGCTGGCCACATCGTAAATGTCCTTGATCCGGGTAACGCCGTCTGCATTGATCGTCACCACAAGCGGGCTGCGGGTGACGGTATGCAGGTCCACCGGGACAGGATCGGTCCGGAATGTGACATAGGCCAGCCCGACCACAAGGGCCGCACCCATAGCTGTCAGCCCAATTGTGCGCGGTTTCCACGTCATCGCCTACTCCCTTACCTTCATTACTGAAACGAGATCTTGCCTATCCAGCCTGCGCCGCACCAGCATGACAGAACCGAAGCTAGCCAGCAGCACCACCAGACTTGCCTTGGCAAAAATCGCCGGGCGCAGGACCACGGGCATATTGTACAGGTCGCTGGAAAAGCCCGTCGCCATCGCGGTGGCAATCTGCGCCCCGATCAGCCAGCCAAGCGGTTGTGCCAACAGGGCCAGCAACATGGTTTCACCGATCAAAATATACGATACTTCGGCACGGGTGAACCCAAGGATGCGCAGGCTTGCCAGTTCCCGCGCGCGTTCCGACAACAGGATGCGCGCCCCGTTATAGGTCACACCAATGGTGATCAGTAGCGCAATGACGAGATAGACGGTGTTCATCAAGCCAATGGTTTGCTCGATTGTTTCAGAAAACGACCTGCGCGAATCCGTCATCATCACAACACCGACCAGATTGGGAATATCTTTCAGCGCCGCGTGCATTTGGGGCACCTGGCTGTCGTCCAGCGATACATTCACCACCGACACGCGCGTCGACTGGCGCAGCAGCACGTTCACATCATCCAGATCCATAAAGGCACCAAGCCCGAAATACTGCTCGATAATGCCTGTGACGCGCAATTCGTGGCTTTCCTGCCGCCCACCAAGGAACTTGGCCGTCACACTGTCACCGACCCCCACGTGCAGGTCCGCGGCCAGCCTGCGCGACAGGACAACCCCGCCGGGGGGTGCGTTGATCTGTTGGCCATCCATGCCGATGACACGGCTGAGGTCTGTATCAGGCTGGCGCGCCTCGATCATTGTGCGCTTTTCATGAAAACCGTTGCGTAGGATAACGGAATGAAACTGCTGCCCTTCTGCTTGCAGGACAGCCGGTAGATCGGCGGCCGTATCAACCACGCCAAGCGGCATATCGTGGGAAAGCACCAGCATCGCGTCCTGACGGTTGGTATCGTAAAAGGCGCTATCGACGATCTTGTCCAATGCGTCATTGAAAAACGAGGGCGCGACCACGGTCGAAACGGCAAGTGCCAACCCCAGTATGGTCAGCGCACTGCGCACTGGCCAGCGCAACAGGCTGCGAAGGATCATGATGGTTGGTTGGCTTAACCGCATCGCCACCATTGCCCGGTCAATCACGGACCGTTTGAATTGGGCAGGTGCAGGGGGCTGCATCGCGATAGCGGGGGCCAGACGGGCCGATTTGATCACCGCCTGTGTTGCACCCAGCGACGTGGTCACAAGTGCCGCCAGCCCCGATGCAGCATAGACCCATGGCGACATCGTGAAAATCAGGAAAGGAAAGTCGAAATAGAGTGCATATTCCAGTGCCAATTCACGGGCCAGCCAGCTGCCAACCAGCCATCCGATTGCGACCCCAAGCACTGCAATCATCGCCGCCAGCATCAGATAATGTAAACAGATCTCAAGGTTGGAGTATCCCACGGCCTTGAGCAGACCAATCTGGCTGCGTTGCAACGCAATGATCCGTCCCATGACCATGCTGACCAGAAAGGCCGATATACCAAAGAAAATTGGCGGCAGGATCGACGCCATGATGCGCAATTGGTTTATTTCGGCATCAATGAAACCGTCAGAAGGATGCAGCGCCCGACCGTAAGCGCCCAGACCACCGTAGGGGTCCAGCAGACGGTCAACCGCATCAATGACATTTGCGGTCTGCGCACCTGCGGTGACCTGCAAGGTGACATCGTTGAAGGCTCCGGCCATATCAAAGGCTGCGTCCACCGCGCGTTCTGGCATCCAGATGATGCCAAAGGTGGCATTGTTTGGCATGATCGCGCCGGGGCCGATGGTATAGATGAATTCAGGAGACTGGACGGTGCCTGTGATGGTCAGTTCCCGCTTTTGACCGTTTAAATTGGCATAGAAGCTATCGCCGGGGCGAAACCCATTGGCGATTGCGAAATTGGCATTCACCAGCACTTCGCTGGTGGATTCAGGGTCGGGATAGCGCCCGCTCTTCAGGATCGGCACATTCAAGAGCGGCGGACCGTCACTGGGCAAAGACAGAATGCGCCCGGTCACGCTGACGGCGACGCCGGGCAAATCAAGCACGGTTTCACCCACAGTGCGGGTTTCCACGGCCCAAACGCCCTCAATCGCGGCCAGTTCGGCGATCAGCCGGTCAGGGGCGCGACGCACGGCGCTGAACACATCGGCAAAGCGGTTGCGTTCATAATATGTGCTGCGGGTGTCGCTGAGCGCCTTATACATGCCCATCCCGGTAAGAAGGATTGCGACGCCACATGCCAAGACGAGCGCAATCGCCAAGGCTTGCTTCCACAAGTGGATGAAATCGCGCAGAAATTTTCGATCAAGTGCAGGCATCACCAGACAATCTCTGATGGGGCAAGCTGCGTTTCATTGATCTTCACGTCGCTGATCTTGCCATCCTGGAACTGGATCACCCGATGCGCCATGCGCTGGATATCGGCGTTATGGGTGATGATGACGGTGGTGGTGCCAAACCTTTCGTTGATATCCTTGAGAACCTCAAGAACCTGCACGCCTGTTGTGCTGTCCAATGCTCCAGTGGGTTCGTCGCATAGCAGAATCTCGGGCCGTTTTGCGATGGCACGGGCGATAGCCACGCGCTGTTGTTCGCCGCCTGACATCTCGGACGGGAAGTGGTCCATACGCTCGCCAAGACCGACCAGCGATAAAGCTTGCTCTGCGGGCATCGGATCAGGGGACACGTCAGTGACAAGCTGCACATTTTCGCGGGCAGTCAGGCTGGGCACCAGATTATAGAACTGGAAAACGAAACCCACGTGGTCGCGGCGATATTGGGTCAGGCCACGGTCGGACATATGGGTCAGTTCGGTGTCGCGAAACCAGACACGGCCTTCAGTCGCATGGTCAAGACCGCCAAGAATATTCAGCAGGGTTGACTTGCCGCTACCAGAGGGGCCCAGCAAGACCGTCAGTTCGCCCGCAAAAAGTTCCAGATCGACGCCGTCCAGCGCAAAGACCTTCACCACCCCGGTTTGATAGACCTTGGTAACGCCTTCAGTGCGAAAAACGGTCTCTGGCACGCATGAAACCTTTCTGTCTGATCCGGCACTGCCGCACACAGCACCGCTTCCGGTTGATCCTAGCGGAGCCGATACGCAAAGCAAGACAGACAAATGTGAGCTGCGATAAGGGACTATCTTGCTGGCCGAAAAAGCATCTGCGCGCCCTTTGCGCAGATGCAGATCAACTGATGCGCTGGCCTTCGATCACGAACATCGTGGCTGGCCATGCGATCGGCAGGTTCAGGCCGGTTGTCATCAGAACGCGGCCCGACAGGCTGAGTGGTCCGGCCATCAGGCCGGGCGCACCGCGCGAATGGGCGGCCCGGTCTTGGGGATTGACCAGCGTCACGCGGTAGATTGCATCTGGGTCAAGGCCCGTCAGTCGGACCGGTCGCGGCAGGATTTGTTGTGTATAGGCGGCTTGCCCGACAAAGGTTACGAACCGCGCGCCGTCCGCCGCAATCTGAATTTCAGCGGTCACGGTGGGGTCGTCGCAATCCAGTTGGTGGATTGCACCGGCCATCATCCAGTCGCGGTTGGCCTTGTACCATGCCGTGACGCGGCTCAGCAACGCCTCGTCCTCGGGCGAAAAGTCCCGCAGGTCACTTTCAAAGCCCATATGCCGCATCGCAGCCACCCATGACCGAAACGCCATCGGAATGTGCCTGCCGGTCGTATGGGATTTGAATGCGCCGACATGGCTGCCCGTTATGGCCGAGGGGATCACAAGCGCCGCTGCCTGCTGCATCCGCAACCGTTCCAGCGCGTCGATGCAATCGGACAACCAGACGCGAGTGGTTTGCTGCAATATGCCATAGTCGATGCGCCCCCCGCCCGAGGCGCAGCTTTCAATCTCGACGGTTGGATGGGCCGCGCGCAGCCGGGCCAAAAGGTCAAGGATGCCGTCCCCTTGCGCCGCGTCCACCACCGGCAACAGCCGATTGTGATCCCATTTGAGATAATCAATCGCGTTTTCGGACAGGATCGCGTCAAGCTTGCCGAAAAGATAATCGCGGACCTCTGCCCGCCCCAGATCAAGCACCAACTGATAGCGCCCTGTCACCTGATCGGGCGCGCCAAGAATCCAGTCGGGATGTGCGCGGTAGAGGTCAGATTCCGCGTTCACCATTTCAGGTTCGACCCACAGCCCAAAACTCATGCCCTCGGCATGGACTTTGTCGATCAGCGGGGTCAGCCCGTCGGGCCATTTGCGCCGGTCGATATCCCAATCGCCCAGAGATGTTGTGTCGTCATCGCGTTTGCCAAACCAGCCATCGTCCAGCACAAAACGTTCAGCTCCGATGCGGGCGGCACGTTCGGCCATATCGGACAGAACGGCAAGATCGTGATCAAAGTAAACGGCTTCCCAGCAGTTGTAATGGACCGGACGCGGGCGGTCGGGGTCTGGCCACGGCACCAGCCTGTCGCGCACATGCGCCTGCAACTGCACTGCACAGCCGTTCAGGCCGGTATCTGACCGGGCGATGGTCAGAGTCGCAGTTTCAAACTGTGTGGCCAGCCCCTGCTCTGCTCCCATTGCATTGCCAAATTGCATCAGGCGGCGGCCGCATGGCAATTCTTCGGCGATCATTCGATGGCCACCGGGCCAGCCATAGGCAAAAGCCAGCGCGCTGCCATCGGTAAAGCGGGCACCGTGCGTGCAGGTATAGGCAAAGGGCGGCACCTCATGCCCCGAGCGGCCAGCGCGCCCTTCGCGCAGGCGGGCGCCGGGGCTGAAAGGTTGGCGGTGCAGATGGAATTCGCTGGTCCATTTCCCTGCAAACTCCATGACGTCACTATGATCCCCCGGGACCGGCAGCACCGGGGCAGAGAGCCAGTTCAGCCGGACAGGGTCGTCTGATGTCAGCATGGCTTGCAACGTCAGAACACCATCAAGCGTGATTTGCGCCCTATAAGTCAGACCCAAAGTTGCATCTCGCGCGATCACGGTCGCAGTCTTGTCTGCAATTTCGATGCGGGCGCTTGCGAAGGCGGGGATAATCTCTGCACCAGCAATATCAGCCAGAAGCAGCGCGGGCTGGCCCTGATAGACGCCATCGCCCAGCGGGCAGATCGTCAGCGGTGCCAGAGCATCCAGCATACCCCCCGTCAGGTCCATGACATGCGCAGCGGCCACCTGATCCAGATCTTCGGCCGCTGGCAGTCGCGGCCCAAAATAGACCACAGCAGGCAAGCCATCGGTGGGCGCCAACAGCAGCGTTTGTGTCTTGTCATCAAGTCGGTAAATCATGGGCAAGGCCAGTAATTTGAATGCCGCACCCACACTGCGGTGGATGCATCCGGATGAAAGACTCTCTACAGCGACCGGAATGTGAGTGCCACACCGAAGTGCGCATCCGTTACGGGATCACAAACCTAAACATCCCACGCAATATCAAACCGGGCGACAACTGCCTGCACCTGATCGTCGGTCAGCCCGCGCGCGTTCATCCCGCGCGTTATCATCGCCAGTCTGGCAGCGTCTTCAAGCTCCTTAATGGCATTGCAGACGGCTTCGACATCCTTGCCCGCGACGACGGGGCCGTGATTCGCCAGCATCACCGCTGAGCGTTTGCCCGCCAGACCACGGACCGCTTCACCCATCGCCGGATCACCGGGCAAAAAGAAGGGCAACAGCTTGACCTTGCCCAGCTTCATAATCCCGTAAGGGGGTCAGTTGGGGCAAAAATTATCGGTATCTGCATCGGGCATCATCGACCATGCGACCGAGTGGCAGGAATGCAGATGCACGACCGCCCCGGTGACGGCGCGCGTGTCGTAAATGGCCGTGTGCAAGGGCATTTCCTTGGTTGGCTTGTCGCCACCCATCAGCTTGCCCTGATCGTCAAACCGGCTGAGCCGAGCCGGATCAAGCCGCCCGAAACTTGTGCCCGTTGGCGACACCAACAGCCCCCCATCCAGGGTCCGGGCCGAGATATTGCCAGTGCTGCCGTGGGTCAATCCACGGTCAAACAGGGACTTGGCCAGCAGGCAATTCTGTTCGCGCAGTGCGTTGTCCTGTGTCATGCGCCGGACAATAGGCGATCAGCCTTGGTAAAGAAGTCGGGGGCGCCGAAGTTTCCTGATTTAAGTGCGACCACCAGATTGGGCCGCGCGCGCAAGGCGGGCACGCCGGGATCAATCTCTGGCCCGATTTGCAGTTCTGTCAAACCAAGCCCTTCCACGATCGCGCCGGATGTTTCGCCACCGGCGGTGATGACACGGGTTGCGCCACCGACCACGGCAAGCCGTGCGACTTCGGCAAAGAATGCTTCCAACATGTCCGCAGACCGGGTGCGACCGTATTTCGCCTGCACCTCTTTCACCACTTCGGGGTCGGCAGAGCTATAGGCCAGCGGCAGCCCGTCTTGCTCAAGCAGCCACGCGGCCATGTCCTGTGCCGTCAGGCGCCCTTCGATCACATCGTCGGCAATGATCTCTTGCGCCGGATTGTCTGCCCTGTGGGCAGCAACCTGCGCGCGCGTGGCAACAGAACAGGACCCCGACAGCGCAATCGCCTTGCCATCCTGCCCCGTCCATGGGGCGGCAGCGGCGGTACAGCCAAAGTTCGCAGGCAACCCAAGTGCCACCCCTGATCCACCCGTAATCAAGGGCAAGCCAGCGGCAGCCTTTCCGATGGCCAGCAAATCGGCATCGCGGATTGCATCGACAACGATATGCCGGTGGCCTTTCTGATGCTGCGCCTCAAGTGCCGCCGCCACATTATCGGCAAAGACATGCTGCACGCTGACGTGACCTACAGTGTATTTCGTCTGCGGGGCCAGCCATCGCCGGATGTCAGAGTCAGTCATCGGTGTCAGCGGGTGGTTCTGCATCCCGCTTTCCGACAGAAGCATATCATTCACGAACAGATGGCCCTGATAGATTGACCGACCGGTACCGGGAAACGCGGGGCAGATGATCACCTTATGCGCGCCCAGCGCATCCGCCAAAGCATCTGCGACAGGGCCGATATTGCCTTGCGGCGTGCTGTCAAATGTCGAACAATATTTGAAAAATATCTGCGTGCAGCCTTGCGCCTGCAACCACTCCAGCGCCGCAAGTGATTTGGCAACCGCTTCGGCCGGTTCAATCGAACGTGACTTCAGCGCGACCACACCCGCCTGCACAGACCGGTCGGCCGGGCGGTCTGGCACGCCGGTATATTGCGTGACCCGCATGCCGCCTTTGGCCAATGTGTTAGCCAGATCGCTGGACCCGGTAAAATCATCGCCGATACAGCCAAGATGCATTGTTCGTCCTTTCAAACCCACCCTATGCTTTGTTGCGCGGATTGCGCGCATAGTCTATGCTTGTCTCCATGAAGCATGTTCCAAAGGAAACCACTGACGATGCGCTTATTCAGGAATTCCTGAACAAGGGCGGCAAGGTCAGCATTGGCAAGACCAAACCCGCCCCGGCTGAATTGGGGCTTAGCAATAACGTCTGGAACAACAAGCTGACCAAGGAAGAGAAGTCCGCGCGCGACAAAAAGTGACCGTGCAATTCTCTCAGGCCAATGGGTAGCTGTCGATTACTCAAAACATCCCGTCCGCCCCTGCAACGCAAACAGGATTATCTGAGGTCCTAGGCAGATAAGACATCCGCCCAGATCGGCAGATGGTCTGATGCTTGTCTGGCCTGGGCCCCTTGCGCCACACCTGCGTCGGAAAGGACCAAATCACGGGACAATGCAACCCGGTCAAGGGCTGCGACAGGGCGGGCTGCGTGGAAACTGCGACCGGGGGAATGCAATGTGAACGCCCCCGCCAAAGGCTCGAAACCGCGCGCATTTGCCCATTCGTTCATATCGCCAATCACCACCACGTTGTCAGCCTTGCCCAGATGCCCGACGATCCGGTGTAACTGCTTGCGCCGCGACTGGCGCAGCAGCCCCAGATGGACACCCACGACGGTCAGACCGGTTGTCAATTTCACGGCAACAGCGCCGCGCGGCTCTACCCCTGGCAGGCCGATCCGGCTGGTGCTGGCCACTTGGCAACCACGGCGGACCAGAATTGCATTGCCATGCCAGCCAAGGCTGACGTCATTCTGGGCCAACGGGACCAGATCAAAATCGGTCGCGCGCGTGATCATCTCCTTGGGGATGGCCGCGGGTCTGTCGCCCAGTCGCCTGTCTGCTTCCTGCAAGGCGATGATATCCGCATCGAGGGCATTGATCACATCAACGATCCGGCCGGGGTCTCGCCGCCCGTCAAGGCCGCGCGCCTTGCGGATATTGTAGCTTGCGATGCGGAGGGGCCTGCTATGGATGTTGTGGGTCATGTTCATTATGTAGGATAAAGCAACCGAAGTAACAGGGCTGTTCATGCTGTTCTCCCAAATCAGACAACAGGGGCGTGTGGTTCTGGGCCTTTGGGCGCTTCTTGTTCTGACAGGGCTAGGCGCGGCTTACGAAGGGCGCTGGTCGCTCAGCTTTGTGGCAGTCGCGACGCTGGGTCTGGCGATGGCACCCGTCATACTTGCCAAGCGGTATGATATCACGCTGCCCTTGCCTTTTGTCGCCGCGATCACGTTGTTTCTGATCGCATCCATTTTTATGGGCGAGGCGTTTGATTTCTACGAACGGGTCTGGTGGTGGGACATCGCACTGCATGGATCGTCTGCCATCGGGTTCGGACTGATCGGATTTGTCTTTGTGCTGATGATGTTTGAAGGCGACAGGTTCGCCGCACCCCAATGGGCAATGTGCCTGTTGGCGTTTGGCATTGCGGTCACGGTCGGTACAACGTGGGAAATCTTCGAGTTTGCGATGGATAACTGGTTTGGCCTGAACATGCAGAAATCCGGGCTTGATGACACGATGGGCGATCTGATTGTCGATGTGCTGGGTGCGGCTTTTGCCGTCTGGCTTGGCTATGTCTATCTGCGCGCCAAGGACCGGTCATTCTGGACATGGCCGATTGACCGTTTTGTGGCGCTCAACAAACGCCTTTTCCGCAAACATCGCTAGGGTCGGGACCCATTATCGGCCTTCATAAAGTGCCAGCAGACATATCACCGCAAGGCTGCAGCAGCCCGCAGTCTTTAGCGGCGACAGGCTGTGGCATATGACGACTGCGATTTTGGCCGAAACCTCTGCACCGTTGCCCGTTTTCATATTTTGCGCGATCCGCTTGACTCTGAGCAGAAGGCGGGACGTTTTTCAAACAAGGCCCAATCCGCCGATGCGTGCATGGGCAACGCGGGTGACACCTGCGAGCGAAAGGATCAACCCGGTAATGACCGCCAGTGCGATTCCGTCACGCACACCGGTCAGGCCAAAATCAAACACAACTCCAAAAAGCCAGTTGAACAAGGCCACACCTATCCCTTGGCGGTAGATCCCGATCCACATCGTCCAAACTGCCTTTTTCAGGGCCTGCAATAGCGAATTGACGGAAAACAGCATGACATAGATTGGCAATACGACAGCTTCTACCTTCAGGAATAGCGCGCCAATTCTGATCACTTCGGGGTCGGACGAAAACAGGCTGCTGGCAAGGCCGCCTCCGAACCAAAGGAAGGGAAATGCGCAGCCAGTTGCGATCACACCCAGCATCCAGCAACGCCAAACTATTAGCCGTACAAATGTCCGGCGTAATGACTGGGATGTATGTTCGCAGTTTTTGGTTTGTTAACCTTTGTTTCACGACCCTTCTCGGCTTGTGACCAAGGAAATGCGACGTGCAGAAATACGCGCTGGAAAAAGGCATCCATAATCTGTTGATAAACTGCGCAGCATATCAGCGCGGCCAGAACCTGTTGCTGGTCCATGAAATTGCAGACGACGGGTATCAGACCCGACACTCATCCATGATGTGCGCCGCGTCGCGGAAGGGCTAGGATTGGGTGTTCATTGCTATGCAGCCCCGTTTGACCGCGATGTGAATGACCCGCAGCCAGAACTTGCAGCACTGATGCGCGATGCGGATTGGACGATTTTTCTGGCCCGTCTGGGGGATCAGATCAGATTTCGCACCAGAGATGCCAAACGGAACCAAATCATCAATTACGCGCTGGATCGGGACATGCTGGCGTCGCCATATGGTACAATTAAGTATTGGGCCTTTGTGGAGCTCAGCGGCCTGATCAATGACGCATTGCAACGGGCCCGCGAAATTCAGGTTACATGCCCTGCCGGGACAGATTTCACAGGCAGGGCAGCCGATAGGTCGACACGCCTTACCAACACCATGCGCAGGCGTTTTCCAATGTCGGTCTTTGCGCCGGTGCCGACCGTCAACTTTTCCGGTCGCATCGCCCAAAAAGGATTTCTGGCCGGCACAGGGTCACACTATTGCACCCCATCCTCGTGCGAGATCAAAAAGACGCTGTTTGTGGATTTTGAGGGGACACAGATCACCGGGTTCGACGGCTCAATAAAGGACGTGATCACAGCCACAGAACATTTTGAACGGGTCGCCAAGCGATACGGGCTGGACCCTTACTATGTCCATTCATGGCACGCGGGTATTCATCCCGGATGCGCCTACAAAGCGACAGCCGGCCAAAATCTGGAGCGTTGGAGCGGGTCTGCATTCGGCAACCCGCGCCTGCTGCATTTTCATACCTGCGGCGAAAATCCGCCCGGTGAAATATCGCTCAATGTGCTTGTTCCGACAATCCGGGTCGATGGCATTGCGCTTTGGGAAAATGGTGTTCTGATGCCAGAGCGTCTTGTGGGTGGTCGCCTGCTCTTGGCATCATACCCCGAAATGGAAGCGGCTTTTCTCAATCCGGCCCGGCAGGTGGGCCAGGCGGCGTGCGGTCAACTATCCTTTGTCTGAACCGTTTCATGCAGCCACGACCGGAATACATCGACCTTTTGTGATTTCAGCGCAGCGTGGTCGCAGACGAACCAATAGGAGAACTGCGATTGGACGAACTCGGGAAACGGATGGACCAATTTGCCCTTCGCAATGGCGTCAGCAACCAGTGGGCCACGGCCCATGGCGATCCCCAGCCCCTGGATCGCCGCCTGCACCACAAGGTTTGCCTGCCCATATTGCCGCGTGCGGGAAAAATGTGGCAGAGCAAGCCCGCTTTCGTTCGCCCAGTATGCCCAGTTCGAAACAAAATCAGGCGAGTCCAACTGGTCTTGCAGGATAACCTGATTGGCCAAATCGTCCAGAGATGTCAGCGACTGGGCGACCTGCGGCGCGCAAACCGGCGACATGGTTTCCGTCATCAGCAATTCGGCGTGTAGCCCCGGAAATCCGCCTGCGCTGTAGGAAATGAACAGGTCAGCATCACCCGAATAGGGGTCGCGCGCCTGCGGGTCGGTTGACAGTGAAACAAGCGTTTGTGGGTTCTGGTCATCAAAATGCAGCAGACGCGGCAGCAACCACAAAAAGGCAAAGCCGGGCGGCGAACCGACCAGAATGCGCTTGCTGTCCTCTTGCGCTGCACCGCGCAGATCGTCGCAAACCGCTGTGATCAACCCAACGCCTTCGCGGGTGGCCTGCGCGAGCCTCTCTCCGGCCTCCGTGGGGAGTGTCTGCCTGCTGCGCCGGATCAAAAGCCGGGTGCCGATCCAACTTTCCAACTGTTTGATTTGCTGGCTGACGGCGCTTTGCGTCACGTTCAATTCATCTGCCGCGCGGCCGAAACCGCGCAGGCGCACAACCGCTTCCAGCGTACGCAAGGCGCTAAAAGGCAATGTCTTGAGCATATTGCAGCGTCCCCGTATCAGCGCGCACCCTAATACTGCGGCAAACACGGCTTCTGGGCAACCGCTGCGCCTTGCGTTACCCTTTCCCCTGTAGGTCAGGTCGGAAAGGAATGGTCATGTTCTTACGCAATTGCTGGTACGTCGCAGGCTGGAGCCGTGACTATACACAAGCCCTGAAACCGCAAAAACTGCTTGGCGATGATATCGTTCTTTATCGCAAATCCGATGGCAGCCCCGTTGCACTCGAGGACGCGTGCCCGCACCGCAAACTGCCCCTGTCTATGGGCGCGATAGAGAATGACCATGTGGTTTGCGGCTATCACGGGCTGACCTTCGACTGCACCGGCACCTGCATCGACAGCCCGACCCAGCGTGGCATGACGCCGCGCCGCGCTGTTGTCCGGTCCTACCCCGTGGTAGACCGTTACCGCCTGTTGTGGATCTGGATGGGTGATCCGGCCCTCGCCGACCCTGACAAGATTTTCGAGATCGAAAATTTCGATGACCCGACATGGGGTGCGACTGACGGGGGGATCTTGCCGATTGCCTGCAACTATCTTTGGGTCGTGGATAATCTGCTGGACCCCAGCCACGTTGCATGGGTGCATGTCACATCATTTGGCGGCGCTGGAACGCAAAGCCAGCCGCTTGATATGGAAAAGATAGATCGCGGTGTTATCGTGTCGCGCTGGATCTACGACCAACTGCCGTCGCCCTACTACAAGAATCTCGTGCGCTTTGAGGGCACCTGCGACCGCAAACAGCATTACGAGATGTGCTTCCCCGCCATCGCGCTGAACAAATCGGTCTATACCCCCGCAGGCACCGGTGGGCCGGGCAAGCCTGCGGTGGACCAGACCTACATCAATATTTCCTATAACTTCCTCACCCCGGTTGATGAGGAAAACACCCAATATATCTGGTTCCAGCACCGCAATACCGACCCCGATAATGCCGCGATTTCCAACAAAATGAACGACTGGGCGATCATGGCATTCAACGAAGACAAGGTCATTCTGGAGGCGGTGCAAAAGGGCATGGCCGATATGAAAACCCCCAATATTGATCTGGGGCTGGACCTTGGTGCCAAGACATTCCGCAAGCAATTGCAGCGCCTGATTGACGCTGAGCAAGTCTAGCGCTGCCGCAATTTCTCCAGCCGCGCAAACAAATCATGCGCGGTTCTCCACGTGACCTGCGCCTTTTCATCCGGGGTCAGGTCAGCAGGTTCAACGGCATGGGCATAGGGATCATCCTTGAAAATCGGATAATCCGACCCCAGCATGATACGATCCGCGCCCAGCAGCTTGACCGCCGCTTCCAGCGCGCGTGGGCCCAGCGATGCACAGTCGTACCAGAGCCTGCGCAATCGATCGGTGGGAAATGGCGCATCGGGGTTGCGGTGTCGGGCGATGCTTTCGATCCGCTCGAAGATAAACGGCAATGTGCCGCCCAGATTGACGATCTGAAAGCTGATGTTGGGGTAATCGTCCAACATTTCCGACAGAATGACGGTGAGCGCCACCTGTGATGCACTCGATTGCAGATCGACAGCCGACAATCGGTATTGCACAAAATCAGCGGGTAACGGCGGCGGTTCCTGCCCCACTTTCAGACCCGGATGCAACATGATGTGGCAGCCAAATTCATTGGCGGCCCGCAACAAGGGGGCCATTGCCGCCGCCTCGGCCAGCGAGTTGAAGTAGTTGGATGGCAGAATAATCCCCGGCAGGCCAAGGTCCCGGCGAATGCGCGTGACCTCTGCGCAGGCCAGATCCATATCATCCAGCGGCACCCCCGCCAGCCCGATCAATGCGCCATCCGTATCGGCACCAAGTTGCGCAAGGTAATCATTGTAGCGGCCAATCGCCGGGGCAATTTCAACCGCTGGCAGCAAATCAACGCCCAGCGCGCCGGGGAAGGTCAGCAACCGATGGGTCAACCCGGCGGCACGCATCGCAGCCAACCCGACGCGGTGGTCTTGGTAATGGTCGGTAAAGGGGAATTCACCGTTCATCGCCACCATTACCGTCACGCCATCATCGCGGGTGCGCAGGTAGGGGCGCACGGTCCGCGCGCGCAACGTATCGACCAAACCACCACCATAAAAATGGGCATGCATATCGACACGGCTATGTTGGTCAATCATGCCATGCTTCCTTACTTTCCGCTGCTCGGGACGCCTGCCTTCATTTGCGCGGCCCGCCCGCGGCGGACAACCTGAAAGCACAAATGACGAATATCAATTCGGCGGCTGTGCGTAAACGCTAATGTACTGATGCGGCAGATGCTGTCGCGCATTTACGGATACATGAACGACGACATAACCAAGGAAGGATTGGACATGTTCAAACACACATTCGCAATCGGTCTACTGGCCGCAATGAGCTTTGGTTCGGCGGCAGCAGCGGAAAGTTATTTCACCTGCATGAACCCACTGCCGAAAGAAGCCCTTCTTGAACTCGGCACAATCACCTCTGAAGGTGATGGCGTGGTCGAAATCTATGATTACCACTTGGGCGCAAAGGGCAAGCTGCTGGGCACTGTCGATGTCTCACAGGGCGCGAATTCCGACGTTCGGATGAACATCGGCATGCCGCCACTTGGCGACGTGCTTGCAGAGTTGAAAGTTGGCGACGAGGTCGTCGCAAGCAACGTTTATGACGTTTGCAGCGACTAACGATAAGTGATGTTCGGGTCGGCCCGATTGCTGACTCTAACATCGCCGTAGCCCATGTGTAGGCGTTAAAAAAAACGGCGGCCATAAGGCCGCCGTTCTAGAAAGTACCATAAATTTGGATCCCTTACAGGCCCCATTTCGCCGCTGTGGCGTCAAAAAAGCCTTGTGCCTTCTTCAACTCAATCCAGCTATTGACGTAGTTGATCCAGACCTGATCGGTCTGCGGCAGCAGCATCGCAATCGGGGTCGGTGCCCGCGCGGCTTCAACGTCGATCTGGCGTAGATTGGGGAACTTCTCCAACAGGGTCGCCCCTTCGATGTTCGAGGTCACAAAGACATCGGCACGACCGGACAGAACCTCTTGAAAACCGCGTGCCGGGGCTTCGACGACGACAATCTCGGCCTCCGGGAACCATTCCTTGACGTTTTTCTCAAATGTGGTGCCAAGCGTTGTTGCGACCTTCACATCGCCGTTGTTGATCGACTCCCAGCCGCTGAAACGGGATGCGTTTTCTTCCAGCGTGAACGGAAAAATCTCGACAGAGATATAGCTGTCGGAATAGCCCGCCGCCTTCAGGCGCGCGGGGCTGATCGAGGCAGAGCCAGTCATATGATAATTGCCTGCCACAACGCCGTTCACCAGCGTTTTCCAGTCGGTTGGCACCATTTCGAGCGTGACCCCCAAATCGGCGGCCAGTTGGGTCATGACATCAATGTCATAGCCCACATAAGAATTCGTGGCCGGATCGCGGACCGACATCGGATTCCAGTCACCGGTTGTTCCAACCTTCAAGGTGCCGTTGCCCAGAATATCGTTCAAGGCGGATTGTGCGACAGCAGGCGCTGCCATAATCGAGGTGGTAAAGGCCAAGGCAAGGCCCAGTTTTTTCATGAAATGCATCGTGATCCTCTGATCGTTGGGTTGAGACCGCCGATAAAGAATTTGACCGGCCGTGCGGGTACGCAGTGTCACTTGGTTTCAAAACCAAGTATCAGGATTTAACCACGCGCAAAGGAAGAGGTCCATGTCCGACACAAATGCGGCGATTGAAATTCGTCAACTGAACAAGTGGTATGATGATTTCCATGCGCTCAAAGACATCGACCTGACCGTTGCCCACGGCGAACGGATCGTGGTCTGTGGTCCGTCTGGCTCTGGAAAATCGACCCTGATCCGCTGTGTCAATTCGCTCGAGACGCACGATTCGGGGCAGATTGTCGTAGACGGTATCGTGATGAAGGATCGGGCCTCGGTCGATAGCATCCGGTCGGAAGTGGGCATGGTGTTTCAGCAGTTCAACCTGTTTCCGCATCTGACGATCATGCAGAATCTGACGCTGGGGCCGATGAAGGCGCGCGGCATGTCGCGGGCAGATGCAGAAGCCCGGGCAATGAAGTACCTTGAACGGGTGCGTATTCCCGACCAGGCGCATAAAAAGCCGCGTGCCCTATCCGGCGGCCAACAGCAGCGGGTGGCCATTGCCCGGTCGCTTTGCATGGAACCCAAGATCATGCTGTTTGATGAACCGACCTCGGCGCTTGACCCCGAAATGATTTCAGAAGTTCTCGACGTGATTGTCGATCTGGCCGAGGACGGGATGACCATGATCGTTGTCACCCACGAAATGGGCTTTGCCCGTCGTGCCGCCGACCGCATGGTGTTCATGGATCAAGGCGCAGTGGTTGAAACCGGCACCCCCGAGGATTTCTTCGAGCGGCCCCGGACCAAGCGCTGCCAGACCTTCCTGAACCAGATTTTAAGCCATTGAGGGTCACACGATGAAACGCTTTGCACTGCTCGGTGCCTTCCTTTTCCTGACGGGTTGCGCCTCTGGCAACTGGGGTTGGTATGTGATCGACCCGACCACGCCCAACGGACTGTCCAATATCAAGTTCCTGCTGAACGGGTTTGGCGCGACGATCCTGCTGTCTGTCATTGCCGCCGTCCTGTCGATGATCATCGGCCTGCTGGTGGCCCTGCCCGGCATGTCGTCCAACCGCTGGATCAGGTTGCCGTCGCGTATCTACATCGAATTCGTGCGCGCCATTCCGCTCTTGCCGATGCTGTTCTGGGTGTTTTACGGGCTGCCCGTGGTGCTGAAATCCATGGGATTTTCTGTCAGCATTGATGCCTTTTGGGGTGCCATCATCACCTTGGCTATCTCCGACAGTGCCTTTACGGCTGAAATCTATCGCTCTGGCATCCAGTCGATCAACAAGGGCCAGACCGAGGCCGCCAAAACCGTCGGCCTGAATTACAGCCAGACCATGCGCTATGTGATCCTGCCGCAGGCAATCAAGCGGATCCTGCCACCGCTGGCCAACCAGTTCATTTATATCGTGAAAATGTCTGCCTTTGCCTCTGTCATCGGGATGCAGGAACTGACCCGCCGCGCCAACGAACTGGTCGTCACAGAATATCGCCCGCTCGAGATTTATTCGCTGCTGATCCTCGAATATCTGGTGCTGGTGTTGATCATCAGCTTTTTCGTGCGCTGGCTGGAACGCAAGATGGGGTCTGACGAAAGCCGGTAGAATTGACGTCCAACCCCGGCTTGCCGGGCATCCCCCACCCTGAGTCGGGGGATGCCCTTTGTCTGGAGGCAGATTTAACCCACGAACGCCAGATAATCCGCAGCCACTTCTTTGGCGGCTGTTTCAAGTAACCGCGTCCCATGCTCTGGGCGTGCCAGCCCCGAATGGGACCCCACCCTGCCATCGGGAAAGTCGCGCCTGTGGGCATCAGGGGCCCCATGTTTGTCGCCTGCGTGTGCCTTGATGTAGTCCGCAGTCAGCTTGCGAGGCGGGCCAAGGTCCGCGTTCTTGATGACACGGTGCGTGTGTTGGGTGATCGCCACCTCTGACGGGGTGGCGTGCATGCCTTCCCAATCGCCATAGAACGCACCGCGCAAGGCGTTGACCCCTTCAAAATCCCACCAACTCCGCACCCGCACGTCGGCATCAATGCCTTTAAGGGCAGTGCGCAGACAGTCCAGATTCGCCCCATGTCCATTGAGCACATAAATCTTGGCGAAACCATGCTGCGCCAAACTCGCCATCACCTGTCCAGCCAATGCGGTAAAAAGTTCAGAGGTCAGCGACACCGTACCCGGAAACCCCATGTTAAAAGGCGCAGGGGCGTAAGCCAGTTCGGGGGCCACAACCGCACCGCACCGATCCGCCGCAGCCCACGCGATTTCGCGTGCGCAAATCGCATCGGTTCCGATCAGCCCCAAAGGGCCATGTTGTTCAGTTGATCCTGTCGGCAGGATGATGCCCCGGTTGCCGTTCAGGTATGTTTCGACCTCAACCCATGTCATGCTTTCAAGTTTCATGCCTTGTGCTAGCCTGCACGGATACCAAAAGGAACGAAAATTCATGAGCTGGACGAAATTTCTGAATGACACGATGGGGCGGATCGGCGCATTGCAAAAAGAAGCGCCCGATATGATGGCGGGTTTCAACGCCATGGGCACCGCTGCCAAGAAATCCGGCGCACTGGATGAAAAGACCAAAGAGCTGATTGCGCTTGGCATTGCCATCTCGACCCGCTGTGACAGTTGTATCGGGTTTCATGTCAAATCGCTTGTTCGGCTCAAGACCACGCGGGCCGAACTGTGCGAAGCGCTGGAGATGATCGGCTATATGGGCGGTGGGCCATCCATCGCGTTCGGGGCCAAGGCGCTGGAAGCTTACGACGAATTCACTGCAGGATGAACGGGTCCTGACCGTGGGATCGTTGATCTATCACCCCAATTTTAGCAAAAATTTCAGCCATTTCTCCATTAAAACATTGTTAGTATTTACATTTTTTAGACCATAATTGGTCTCACATTCATCTGGTTCGGGGGCTACGAATCGGCCTGTCGCCAGAATGGCACACGTAAATGCAACCCGATGCTTCGTGCTTTTCTGGATTCTCTGATGCCCTCTCTCACAAAGACGGCGGCTGCACTGTCCCTTTCATTGCAAACGGCCGGGATGGCCGAGACAGTGCCTGCAGACATTCATGTAGCCTGCACAGGCTAAGCACTTGCTCCGTTTTGTGCGGCACTGGCGACGGCTGTCCAGACGGCCGCACCTGACCGGACCGTTTTGGTGGTTGATCCCGCTAACCTGTCCACGGCCAGTCCGCCGAGGGGCCTGTCATCGACCTGAGCGCCATGGATGGCCCGATGCGTCCCGCACTTCTGCACGGATTTGCCGAGCAGCTTGTCGGCTTGTCCGACCTTCCCTTGTAACGATTTCCCCTTTCAGGAGCCTGACCGATGTGCACAAATTGCCAAACACTCGACCCAAGCATTGACCATTACGATACGCATGGTGTTTCAAGTTTTTCCAGCGGTGATATTTCGGTATCGAACAACAAGCCCGTCTATGCTTACGACCAGATCGCCAACTATCTGACCGAAGGGTTCTGGAGCGATTTCAACACCACCGCCCGCCACTATGACGCGCAGTCGGGCGATACGATCACCCATAATCTGGACGGTCTGAACAGCACAGGGACAGCCGCTGCCGGAAAGGTGTTTGAAGCATGGACTGCGGTCAGCAGCCTGCAGTTTACCGAAGTATCCAAGGCACAGACGCAGATGATGTTTGGCGACAACAACTCCGGGGCTTCCGCCAGTTCATCAGTGTCAGGCGGCCACATTATCCAGTCGACGATCAACATTCATAACTCATGGGCCGATAATCCCGATTATTATCACCAAAATGACAGCAGGCAGACCTAGGTTATGTCCTACTTTTCGCCGGATCAGAACATCTATACGGAGGCCACGCAGACCTACCTTGCCACGCTCCAGCTGGGTCATATCGCGGCCATCCACAAGCTCTACGGATCCCCCGTAAATGTCGAAACCGGCGACAGCGTCATGGCGATGGTGCGACCTCAGCGCGGTTTGGAATGGACCTGCCCTCAGCCTATGCCGTCGCCCTTGTCGATAGCGGCGGGATTGACCTGATCAATCTGGGCTCGCACAGCCACAACCAGACCATCGACCTCAATCAGGAAACCTTTTCAAACATCAATGGCCGCACTTGGCTATAGTGGCGATTACCCTGTCGCTGACGGGATGCTTGGTCTGCAAACCGGGTCTGGCGGGTCTTGGCTGGTGGTTCATGTTGGCGGGGCTAGGACGCAACAGCTCTGAAATCGCAGTCGCAGCCCGGCGCAATCATTGTTAAAGTCCCCCTAAACGCAGGAGCAACGCCATGACCCACGCCCTTATTGTCATCGATGTCCAGAATGATTTCTGCCCCGGCGGCGCGCTGGCCGTTGCAGGTGGGAATGAAATTGTTGACGGAATAAACGCAGCCATGTCGGACTATGAGGCGGTGATCCTGACTCAGGACTGGCACCCGGCCGGTCATTCGTCGTTTGCATCAACCCACGGGGCTGCCCCGATGTCGATGATGGACATGCCATATGGACCACAGGTGCTTTGGCCCGATCATTGCATACAGGGCAGCATCGGGGCGCAGTTTCACCCCGACCTTCAGACCGACAAGGCCGATCTGATCATCCGCAAAGGCTACAACCCGGCGATCGACAGCTATTCCGCGTTCTTTGAAAATGACCACAGCACGCCTACCGGCCTGGAAGGGTATCTGCGCACACGCAAAATCGACCGGCTCACGCTCGTGGGCCTCGCCACTGATTTTTGCGTGAACTATTCCGCCGTTGATGCAGCCAAACTCGGGTTTGCCGTGCAGGTCAACATGGACCTGTGCCGCGCGATTGATTTTGACGGATCGCTGGCTGCGGCAACCGCAGGCATGAAGGCTGCAGGCGTGACGCTCTAGGTTCAGGAGCCTAACGTCCCCGACCTGCCAGCATCACTGACGACACGCCTGCCACCATGATGATGCACAAACTGAACAAGGCCAAACTGTCGGGCCACTGACCAAACACGAAAAAGCCAATGATCGTGGCGGCAAAAAGCTGGCTATAGATCAAGGGGGCGACCACCCCTGCCGGCGTCGTACGGTTGACCAGCACCAGCAAAAGATTGCCAACGGCAGAGCCAAGCGCGGACAGCACGATCATTAGCAAAAAGAATCCGTCGATCTGCGGCAAAGGGGCAATCGCAAAGGGCGCAAGGATGACGGCCCCGATAACAAGCTGCGAAAGGAGCAGAAAGCGCGGACGGTAAGACCCCGCCAACCAGCGTGTCGCGACAAGATAGCTGCCATGAAAACAGCCCGCCAGCACCGCAAACCCCATGCCGGCCGTCATGCCAAACCCCGGACGGACAACCAGCAGGACACCGATAAAACTGACCAGCAACAGCCCTGTACGCAACAATGTGATACGCTCGCCCAACAAAAGAGCCGATAGAAAGTAGGACACAACCGGCCCGATAAAGAAGCCCGCAAAGACATTTGCCATCGGCTCTGTCTTGAGAGCGGTCAGAATGGCCGTGATCCCGCAAACAATCAGCAGGGCGCGCAGCGCCAGCCGCCAGTCGATGAGTTGGCGGACCTCGCCTTTTTGCAGCCCGGCAAAGCCAACCAACAACAGGGCCCCCATCGCAAACCGCGACCATGCGACAGTCACAGTAGGAAAACCCGCGCTTGTCAGGATGGTGCCCGCAGCATCCCCGCCGACAATGCAGAACATCGCAAGCACAACCATCGCGACAATGCGTACAGAATATTTTTCGATCAAAGGTTATTATCCGATTGGCTGGCCATGAGACGGCCTGCCACATGCACAGGCGCATTATTGGCGCAGTACAAGACGATCGGCAAGGCCGTCGGCGCAATCCCCTCAGACGGAATTGCCGCCGCCAGAATTGCCCACTCCTGACGGCAAATCCAGACGCCACGCAATCGAAATGGCCTCTGATATAGAGACCACGGCGTCAGAGCTGACAGCCAAAACAAAAAAACCCCGCCGTACAAAGACGGCGGGGGAAAGTTAGTGCTCACGGACCTCTCCACCATGGAAAGGCTTGCCGCAGGCACCGGCGGTATCAACTTTGGTGAAGTGCGATCTGACCTGTTGTCAGTGCTTCGCCATCTCTGAGCGGATCTGCTGACGCAGCAGATCAATGGGCACCTTTTGCCCGTCGCGTTTAAATTGCCAATAGGTCCAGCCGTTACAGCTTGGTGCGCCCTCCAGATGGGCGCCGACCTGATGGATTGATCCTTTGATGTCGTCCCCGATCAAGGTGCCGTCTGCGCGGACCTTGGCCTTGTGACGACCGTTCATACTCCACAACTCCTCACCGGGGCGCAGCAGACCACGTTCGACCAGCACGCCGAAGGCCACGCGGGGTTCGGCCCGCTTGGAGGTTGAGACCTCAAGCGCCTCATTATCGAATTTGCGGGTGTTCTTGATCCGCTTTTCGGCCACCTTGCGATAGGCTTCTTCGCGTTCGATCCCGATAAATTCGCGGCCCAGCATCTTGGCCACGGCCCCAGTGGTGCCGGTCCCGAAAAATGGATCGAGCACGACATCACCGGGGTTGGTGGTGGCAACAAGAACCCTGTGCAACAGGGATTGGGGTTTTTGGGTTGGATGGGCTTTTTCGCCCTCATCATTCTTGAGCCGCTCATGGCCCGTGCAAATCGGCAGCACCCAGTCAGAGCGCATCTGCACCCCTTCGTTCAGCGCCTTGAGCGCTTCGTAGTTGAAGGTGTATTTGCTGGCTTCTTCCTTGGAGGCCCAGATCAGCGTCTCGTGCGCATTGGTCAGGCGTTTGCCGCGGAAATTTGGCATCGGGTTGGACTTGCGCCACACCACATCGTTCAAGATCCAGAAACCTTGGTTCTGGAGTTCAGCGCCCATGCGGAACACATTGTGATAGCTGCCGATCACCCAGATCGCCCCGTTGGGTTTCAGCAGACGGCGGGCCGCAGCCAGCCATTCGCGGGTAAATTTGTCATAGACCTTGAAGCTGTCGAACTGGTCCCATGCATCATCCACTGCATCAACCTTGGAATTGTCCGGGCGATGCAAATCGCCTTTCAATTGCAGGTTATAGGGTGGGTCTGCAAAAATCAGATCAATCGACCCTGCGGGCAGGCTGTTCATCATGGCGATACAATCGCCATCAAGGATGGTGTTCAAAGGGAGCGTGGAAGCCCCTTTTGCCTTTGTCTTAATCGTCATTACTTGCCTCATAGCCCCGGCGGGTTATCCCGCTCATTTGGTTGGTCCCAATGTGATTCAATGACGATTCGCTGTCAAAAACTTTATTGAATCAATTGCTTACGTTTTTATCTTGATACAAGATATTGTGTACCGGCTTAAAGGAACGTCTATGGTGCGGGGTCACACCAAGGGCACCAAGTCCCTTTTTATGTTGGGCTGTGGGGTATCCTGCGTTTGTTTCCCAACCATAGCCCGGAAACTGTTGCGCCAAATCCACCATGTGGCGATCGCGCCACACCTTCGCCACGATGGAGGCGGCAGAAATCGACAGGCTACGGGCGTCTCCTTTGACCAATGTCTCACACGACAGGTTCAGGCCGCGCGGCACCATATTGCCGTCAATGAGCACATGATCAGGCTTGACCGACAATCCCGCGATTGCCCGGACCATCGCGATGTGACTGGCGCGCAGGATGTTGTGCTGGTCGATTTCTTCTACTGTCGCCTCTGCCAATGACACATCGGCCTGTTCCATCAGCAAATCGAACAAGGCCTCGCGCCGTTTGGCACTCAGCTGTTTGCTGTCATTCAACCCGTCAGGGATGTTGTCAGGGTCCAGCACGACGGCGGCGGCACAGACAGGGCCAGCAAGTGGGCCGCGCCCAACCTCATCGACACCGGCAACCACCGTCAGACCGCGTTTGCGCGCGGCGATCTCGAAACTGAAATTGGGGGATGATCGTACCATGTCCCCAGTCAGCAAAGATTTACGAGGGCTGCAAGAAAAAACGGGGCAAAGGGCCAATCATCTTGTCCAATCCCTTTGCCCCGAGGTGCGCGCGGTAACCGGGGCATGGACCGCGCAACTGCTCGACGTTTCTTTTTGGCCCGGCCACGGGCGCGTTTGCACCGCAGCCGGACCGCCGTGGTTAGTTGCGACGTCGATCAGATCTATAGCCCTGTTCGCGCAGGCAAAGCGGGTCAAAGCCACGCCGCGGGCCATTGTTGCTATAAACACGCACGGCGCAGCGTTGAGGCAGGCTTTGGACATGGCGATAGTTGCGTTCCAGACAGCGGCGGCCAAACATGCGATGGATGCCAAAACGCGTCTCGACCGCGCGCATGCAGCGATAGGGAACAACGCGCCCATTCTCGTGCGCACTGTGGCGTCGGTGTTGGTTTGACCAACGGTTCTGGCGGTTGGCGCGGCTGCTGTGGTTCAAGCGGGACCAGTCATTGATCTGCTGGGCCGGTTCGGCCTCTCGCTGGTTCAGTTGAAGCTGGCCACCCTTCAGGGCAGCAATCGCGGCAACACCCAAAAGAAGTGCAGCCGCATCGTTGCGCTCGATGGCAACGGCTTGGCCGGGGGCAGCGAAGGTCAGCGAAATGGCAGCAATGCCAGCGATTAAAGGTTTTAACATCAGGCGTTCCTTTCGTCGTATGCGGCGGATAAGACGAAACTGGCCCAGACGATTTGCGCCAAACAATAACGGGGGATGGTTATGCGATTGCCATCGCGATAACATCCCGCGTTATTGAATATCATCACGCTAAAGTGTCAGTTGGGCCCATGAAAAATCTATCTTTCTCATTCATGTTCTTGTTGCTGTTCACTGGGGCGGGCCAAGCGGCCTGCTACGCGGACTACAAAGCAAAGCAAGATGACCCACTGCGTTTGCACTACGGTGTGGCAGAGGTGCGCGGCGATTGTTCTGCGGCCAATGCACAAGACCAGTTGCGCAACAGGCTTGCGCGTGATGGTTGGCAATTATTGAATGTGCTGGGTGTCTTTGAAGATGCCGGGCTGAATGAAAGAAAGGATGCTGCGGGTGAATACTTCCTCCGCTACTGAGGCACGCGAAATCGGCAGCAAGATCGTTGTCGCCGGGATTGCGGCCATCGTATCGATTTTGGCCATAGCCGCCATTCTGCTGTTCATCAACCTGCCCGATGCCAACGCATTCAACATGCGGGTGGAACAGTTGTTCATCGAGAATGACAATCTGACCAGCAATGCGGAAATCAAGTTGCTGGAAATTCTCGCCCAGTCAGGCACCGCATTTTCGGATACGCTGACATCCTATCGCTTTGTAATTTTTGTGTTGTTGGTCTTTGCCACGGCGCTCCTGATTGCAGCGGTCGCCTTTCTGGTCATGCTGATCGGAATGAACCGCCGGATGGGCCGGATTGAACGACAGGGAATCGAGGTAAACTCGCTCACCATCAGTCGCGACGAAAAGGCCGTCTATTTGAACGATTTTGCCTTCAAACTGACCGACGCCGCCATTGAAACGCTATCGGTTCTGGCCGAAGCACGCATGGATGATGAAGTATTGACAGGGGCCGAGATCGAAGGCGTGATCTCCGGTCGCGATGCCGCCGATTGTGACGAAGCCGCAGGCGCCACACGAATCAAACGCCTGCGTGACACGCTGGGCAACCAGATGATGAGCGAGCTGCTGGTCAAGAACATCGCCCGCAAAGGCTATGTACTTGCCATCGACAAAGACGTCATCCGGATGCTTTAGCCCGTCATTGCAACCGCAAGAACTTTGGGTCCACACGTCGCCAGAAGTGCAAAAGATCCCCAGCCAGCGACGGGGGTTGACCCATCGACTGTACCGTATGGATATCAGCCGAGATCAGCGCCGACAGCCGATACCCTAGAGGAATAACCGGGTCTTCCTTGACTGCATCAGGAAAGCTGTCCTCAATCATCGCCGTCGCAGTTGTCACCGCATAGACAAGCGAAAGTGCAGGCTGGGCTGACCATTTGAGCGCCAGAGTACGCACCATCGCCTGCTTGCGCTGCGGGCTTCCCGATAACAACTCTTCCATGACAAACTCGATCATCAGATCAATCGGGGAGTCACGTTCACTCATTTTGCTACTCACCACTACCGTACATGTACGCCATACAGCGTTGCTCATAAGCAGCATCACGCGTGATGTCTCGTGATTTATTAAGAGTTGATTAACAACGTGCAGGGCTGGTTAACGCCACCGCCCCTACCGCCGCAGGGTGTCGCCCAGGGTAAGTTTTGGCGCCAGATTGATTAAGTCGCCCTCGGGCGGATGGTTGCCTGCATGCCGGGCGGCAATGATTTGGGCAGCCTTGGTTCCAATTTCTTTGCGACATGCGTCCATTGTGGCCAACTGGCGGGGCAGCCCGTCCAGAAGTTCAACGCCATTGAAACCAGCCAGCCCGATTTGCCCCGGCACATCAACGCCGTTTTCCAGCAAGTAGAGCAAGCCACCGGCCCCGATCATGTCATTTGAGTAATACAAGAAATCCAGATCAGGGGTGCGTTCGATCATCTTGGCGGTCATTTCGCGGCCTTTGGCCAGAGCTGACCCTCCTGAGTAAAACTCCCGATCTGCGATTTCGATGCCAGCAGCGGCCAGAGTGCGTGTGAAACCCTCAAACCGTTTGCGGGCCCGGTGATCCAGCGGCATCTTGGTCCCCATGAAGCCAATTTTCTTATAGCCAGCAGCGATGATTTCTTCGGCCATCTTGCGCCCGGCGCGGCGGTGCGAAATGCCCACGCAGGCATCAATCGGGTCGCCATCTACATCCATAATCTCGACCACGGGGATGCCAGCCTGCGCCAGCATGGCACGCGATGCTTCTGAATGTTCCAGCCCTGCAATAATGACACCGGACGGGCGCCATGACAGCATTTCAAACAGAACCTTTTCTTCCTTTTCGGGCATGTAATCTGTCACGCCGATCACGGGCTGCAATTCGGTATCTTCCAACACTTCCGAGATGCCGGACAAAACTTCGGGAAACACCATGTTACCAAGCGACGGGATGATGACCGCCACAAGGTTGACCCGTTGGGACGCCAGCGCACCCGCGATCTTGTTGGGGACATAGCCAAGACGCTTTGCAGCCTCCTGTACACGTTTCCGGGTCGCTTCGCTGACGTCGCCCTTGTTGCGTAGCACGCGGCTGACGGTCATTTCGCTGACACCCGATGCTTCAGACACATCCCGCAGGGTCAGCGGGCGTTGGTTGTTACGATCCACGAAGATATCCTGTTCTGCCGACTACGTCATTGTTAACGGCGGTTACGTCAGTTGGCCAGCGACACGACACCCTCGTTCATGAGTAATCGCCCCTATTTGACCGTCAGACAGGGGCAGTCAGCCGACTGCGCCAGTTTCTGCGATGTGCTCCCCAGAAAGAGGCCACCAACGCTACTTAGTCCGCGCCGCCCGGTAACAATCAGATCGGCACCATAAAGCTGGACAATCGTCAGGATATCATCAACAGGGCCGTCTTCGCCGATTGTTGTGGTTGCTGGGGTGATCCCCTTTGCGCTGGCGGCTGCGGTGGCTTGCTCCATAACCTTTTTGCCCGCAGTCAGTTTCTGGTCGTCCGAAGGCACATCGACAACCCCTTCACCGGCGAAAGCCATGCGCACCGTGACCAGTTCCGGTGAATGGACAAGGTGAATCTCGCCGCCATGCAGCTTGGCCAATTCACAGGCCAGGTCGAGCGATCTTGCTGAGCATTCCGAGCCATCGACGCCCACTACAATTGTGCGGAACATTGTCCCCTCCTTCTGGATAGTTGATAGCAAGACCATATTTCATGGCACGAACTTACGCCTTGCGATGCATCAAGGTTAGCAACCTCTGTGTGGATTGTCACACCACACAATACGTCAAGCGCACCATAGAAAAAATCACAGTTTACCCAACTTTCATTGGATTGCTCTTAGAAAAGCCTATTCGCTGACCGGCTTTACGGCAACATGGCTGAAAGCATCGGAATGGTGCCGCTTTGACCCCGACAAGACATTCCCCACGTCCTTAACGGAAAAGCCCCCGCTGAACTCTCAGCGGGGGCTCTCTATTCACGTCGGTCAGGCTGAACAGCAGGACCAAACGCTGACTTACCAGTCTTCGCGAACCACTGTCCGTGTCTTGATCGGCAGCTTCATCGCAGCAAGGCGAAGGGCCTCGCGGGCGATGGTTTCGTTGACGCCATCAATTTCGAACATCACGCGGCCCGGCTTTACCTTGCAGGCCCAGAAGTCGATAGAACCTTTACCCTTACCCATACGAACTTCGACGGGCTTGGAGGTCACTGGCGTGTCCGGGAAAATGCGGATCCAGACACGGCCCTGACGCTTCATGTGGCGCGTCATGGCACGACGTGCAGCTTCGATCTGACGGGCTGTGATCCGCTCAGGCTCAATGGCTTTCAGGCCATATGAACCAAAGTTCAGATCAGAGCCGCCTTTGGCTTCACCACGGATACGGCCTTTGTGCAGTTTCCGGTGTTTTGTGCGCTTTGGTTGTAGCATTTACCTATTCCTTAGCGACGGCCAGCGCCGCGAGGGATGGAACCCTCTTGCAGCTCGGCATGTTTACGGTCGTGCGCGGATGGGTCGTGCTCCATGATCTCACCTTTGTAGATGAAGACCTTGATGCCGATGATCCCATAAGGCGTCATCGCCTCATACAGCGCATAGTCAATGTCAGCACGCAGTGTGTGCAGCGGCACGCGGCCTTCGCGGTACCATTCGGTACGTGCGATTTCCGCACCGCCGAGACGACCAGCAAGGTTGACCCGGATACCCAGAGCGCCCATGCGCATTGCGTTCTGAACAGACCGCTTCATGGCACGACGGAAAGACACCCGGCGTTCCAACTGCTGACCGATGCTTTCTGCAACCAAGGCTGCGTCCAGTTCCGGCTTGCGGACTTCAACAATGTTCAGGTGCAATTCTGACGATGTCAGGTTGGCCAGCTTGCGGCGCAGACCTTCGATGTCAGCGCCCTTTTTACCGATGATGACACCGGGGCGGGCAGCGTGGATCGTGACGCGGCACTTCTTGTGCGGACGTTCGATGATTACGCGGCTGATGCCGGACTGCTTGCACTCTTCGCGGATGAAGTCCTTGATCTTGAGGTCTTCGAGCAGAAGGTCGCCATAGTCCTTGGTATCTGCATACCAGCGGCTGTCCCAAGTGCGGTTAACCTGCAAACGCATGCCGATTGGGTTGACTTTATTACCCATTATGATTGCTCCTCAACCTGACGCACCTTGATGGTGATTTCCGCAAACGGCTTGATGATCTTGCCGAACCGGCCACGGGCACGTGGACGTCCACGCTTCATGGTCAGGTTTTTACCCACATAAGCCTCGGCTACGACAAGTTCGTCGACGTCAAGGTTGTGGTTGTTTTCTGCATTGGCGATGGCGGACTGAAGACATTTTTTCACGTCAATCGCGATCCGCTTCTTTGAGAAGGTCAGATCGTTCAACGCAGCTTCGACCTTTTTGCCACGGATCAGGCCCGCAACAAGGTTCAGCTTCTGGGGCGAGGTGCGCAGCATGCGCAGTTTCGCCATGGCTTCATTGTCGGCCACGCGGCGGGGATTTTTATCCTGGCTCATGGCTTATTTCCGCTTCGCTTTTTTGTCAGCAGCGTGACCATAATAGGTGCGGGTTGGCGAATACTCACCGAACTTCTGACCAATCATGTCTTCTGTGACGTTCACAGGGATGTGCTTCTTGCCGTTGTAGACCCCAAAGGTCAGGCCAACGAACTGAGGCAGGATGGTTGAACGGCGTGACCAGATCTTGATCACTTCGTTGCGGCCGCTTTCGCGTGATGCTTCTGCCTTTTTCAAGACGTAGGCATCTACAAAGGGGCCTTTCCAGACGGAACGAGCCATAATTAACGACCCTTCTTCTTGGCATGACGCGAACGCACGATAAGGCGCTGCGATGCTTTGTTTTTGTTACGGGTACGCTTGCCCTTGGTGTCTTTACCCCAAGGTGTGACAGGCGTCCGACCACCAGATGTCCGGCCTTCACCACCACCGTGCGGGTGGTCGATCGGGTTCATGGCGACACCACGGACAGAGGGGCGAATGCCCTTGTGACGGGTCCGGCCAGCTTTACCGAAGTTCTGGTTTGAGTTGTCAGGGTTGGACACAGCACCGACTGTCGCCATGCATTCCTGACGGATCAGGCGCAATTCGCCCGATGACAGACGCACCTGCGCGTAGCCACCGTCACGACCAACGAATTGGGCGTAAGTCCCGGCTGCACGGGCGATCTGGCCGCCTTTGCCTGGCTTGAGTTCGATGTTGTGAACGATTGTCCCGATTGGCATGCCGCTGAACGGCATGGCGTTGCCCGGCTTGATGTCAGCCTTGGCAGAGGCGACGATCTTGTCACCGATGGCCAGACGCTGCGGGGCGAGGATGTAATTCTGTGTGCCGTCTTCGTACTGGATCAGCGCGATAAAGGCGGTGCGGTTCGGGTCATATTCGATGCGGGCGACAACGGCGGACATGTCCAGTTTGCTGCGCTTGAAATCGACGATGCGGTAAAGACGCTTTGCGCCCCCACCAATGCGACGCATGGTGATCCGTCCGGTGTTGTTCCGGCCGCCCGATTTTGTCAGACCCTCAGTAAGGGATTTGACAGGACGTCCTTTCCAAAGCTCCGAACGGTCGATCAGCACCAGCCCACGCTGGCCCGGCGTCGTCGGTTTGTACGACTTGAGTGCCATGTTAGCTTCTTCCGTTTGCTTGGCGGGCCCTTGCAGGCCCTGATGTTAAAGGCCCCCGAAGGTGCCCGAGTAATAAACACACCGGCCCCGGAACGAATCCGAGGCCGTGTGATTGCGCGGATGTAGCAGGGAGGGGGTGGGGTGTCTAGTCAGTCTGAGGGCTAATATTCACTTCGTTTGCTGCATTTTCAGCCGAAAGCAACTCTTCGTTTTCCAAATCACCCGCATCATCTTAGTCATTTGAGTTCTCGGCCAGAGATGCCAAATCTGCTTCAGCTCGGTCTTTCTCAGCTGACCTTTGTTTTACGTAGCTCTTCTATTAGCCCGGAACAAGCCGAAGGCGCCCGGCGAGCGTATTCCCAGTGAGATAGTTCAGAAGTGGTCCAGTGGACCGTTCCCTGTCGAACGCGGGCTGGCGCTTTGGGTGGTCGCGCGCTCCGCATTGATGGAAGATGTACTTGGCTGCCATAAAGTTCTGTCGCAGTGCCGTTGCCGCGCCAACCCACGGGCAGACGTGCGTCGGTCTTTTGTGGTCTTGAATGCTAACCCAAAACGAAAAAGCCCCCGGCAATTGCCGAGGGCTTTCTCAATTCTGTTCCGGCAAATTACAGACCGGTGGACACGTCGATGGTGTTACCTTCTTCGAGTGTCACGTAAGCCTTTTTCACGTCCTTCCGGGTACCAAGTGAGCCGCGGAAGCGCTTCACTTTACCCTTGGTGATGGATGTGTTGACTGCTTTGACCTTCACACCAAACAGCGCCTCAACGGCCTGCTTGATCTGCGGCTTGTTGCTGTCGATTGCCACTTCGAAAACGACGGCGTTGCTTTCAGACGCTGTTGTCGCTTTTTCGGTGATGATCGGCTTGCGGATCACATCGTAATATTCTGCTTTCACGCTCATGCTAAACGAGCCTCCAGTGCTTCGACGCCTGCTTTGGTCAGGACAAGTGTGTCTGACTTCAGGATGTCGTAGACGTTGGCGCCCTGGCTGGGCAGTACGTCCAAGGTTGAGATGTTGGCAGCAGCCTTTTTGAAGTCGGCGTTGACCTCGGCACCGTCGATGATCAGCGCACGCTTCCAGCCCAGATTGCCGACCATTTTGGCCAGCGCGCCGGTCTTGGCGTCCTTGATCTCGATGCTGTCGACAATCACCAGCTCACCAGCGGCCACTTTCGCGGAGAGCGCGTGACGCAGGCCAAGCTTGCGGAACTTCTTGGGCAGATCGTGGGCGTGGCTGCGGGGCGTTGGACCCTTATAGATACCACCCGACCGGAAGATCGGCGCGCCGCGTGACCCGTGACGTGCGCCACCGGTGCCCTTTTGGCGATAGATTTTTTTGGTCGAATAGGACACTTCAGACCGGCCAAGCACGTCGTGTGTCCCTGCCATGGCCTTGTTACGCTGCCAGCGGACGACGCGGTGCAGGATGTCCTTGCGGGGCTCCAGACCGAAGATGTCGTCGTTCAGATCGACAGAACCGGCTTTGCCGCCGTCCAGTTTGATTGCATCAGCCTTCATTGTTTTCGCCTCCATCAGTTGTGGCTTCGGCTTCTGCGGCTTCCAGTGCGGCCTGTTCTGCTTCGGCAGCGGCCTTTGCGGCGGCTTCCTCTTCAGCGGCAGCAGCGGCAGCGGCTTCTTCGGCCAGACGCTCGGCTTCTTCCTTCATGGATTTCAGACCGGCAGGGTAGATCACATTTTCGGGTGTCGGCTTTTTGACCGCATCCTTGATCGTGACCCAGCCACCCTTGGAACCGGGAACAGCGCCCTTGACCATGATCACACCACGGTCTGCATCGGTCTTGACGACCTGCAGGTTCTGGGTTGTGACCTTTGCAGCGCCCATGTGACCGGCCATCTTCTTGCCTTTGAAGACTTTGCCCGGGTCCTGACACTGACCAGTGGAGCCGTGTGAACGGTGTGAAATCGAAACACCGTGTGTCGCGCGCAAACCGCCAAAGTTATGGCGCTTCATCGCACCGGCAAAACCCTTACCAATCGATGTACCGCATACGTCAACGTACTGGCCTTCGAAGTAGTGGTTTGCAGTGATTTCTTCACCGACGTTGATCATGTTCTCAGGGGCGACGCGGAATTCAGCGACCTTGCGCTTTGGTTCCACCTTGGCCGCCGCGAAATGACCGCGCATCGCTTTGCTGGTGCGCTTTGCCTTGGCGTTGCCTGCACCCAGCTGAACAGCGGTGTAGCCGTTGGTTTCAGCAGTGCGCTGCGCGACAACCTGAAGATTTTCGAGCGAAAGAACGGTCACAGGAATCTGCTTGCCGTCTTCCATGAAAAGCCGGGTCATGCCGACTTTCTTTGCGATAAGTCCTGTACGGAGCATGCTTGACCCTCCTTATACGGAAATCTGAACGTCAACACCGGCAGCCAGGTCGAGCTTCATCAGCGCGTCCACGGTTTGTGGTGTCGGGTCAACGATGTCGAGCAGACGCTTGTGCGTACGAATCTCGAACTGATCGCGGGATTTCTTGTCGATGTGGGGGCCACGCAGAACGGTGAACTTTTCGATCTTGTTCGGCAGTGGGATGGGCCCACGAACAGAAGCGCCTGTGCGCTTGGCTGTGCTAACGATTTCCTGTGTGCTTGCGTCAAGCACCCGGTAATCAAACGCCTTAAGGCGGATACGGATGTTTTGGCTCTGAGCGGCCATGTGCATCACCCTTTAGATTAGGGTTGAGATCGGAGAGGAGGACCGTGGCTCATCCAGAGCCCTCATCGCGTCTTTTTTAAGAACTGAAAAAGGGCACGGCTGGCCGCACCCTGTCAGGACTTGGGTCGTTTAGGGCGAGTCGGTGGGGAAAGCAAGGGGTTTGTTGGGGTTTTGAAGGTAGATTTGGCCCGGCCCATTCGACTGTGATTTACGCAAGACGCCAGACGTTCATGTCCACGCCATTTCCTGTGTTTTGCACGGGGCGGGCGCGCTCCTTGCACGCCCCTCGGGTCTGGCGCGTTGCGCATCTTGGTCAGTCACAGGCTTTAGATTTTTGGGATGCAAACACACAAAGGCCGCAGCGGTTGCTGCGGCCTTTGGGGGATGGATCGGGATCCATCTTACGGTTGGGTGTCTGTGGTGCCCCGGTTGTGAAGGGCACCTAGAGGATCGTTGGTGTGGGACACTTTCGGTGATCGGTCCAATCACCTGTCGCGTCCCACCGGTGACGTTCGCTAATCGTCGATTATTCGACGATTTTCGAGACGACACCTGCACCCACAGTCCGGCCGCCTTCGCGGATCGCGAAGCGCAGGCCGTCTTC